>NZ_CP108012.1:4800000-7325679 GCF_036136635.1 Micromonospora sp. NBC_00330 | reverse complement strand
GACGGCCCGGAGAAGGCAAATCAGGGTTCATCACTGGTTCGGACGAACAGCACCCGCCAGTCCCCGGCGAAGCCGAGAACGCGAGCGCGTCGACTCCCTGGCGCAGCCGGGGACGTGGGCCGCCTCGACGTGCCAGAGTGTCAGTCATGGATGAGTCCGGGCACGGTGCCACTGTGTTCGCCGAGGAGGCGCTGCTCGGCCTCATCGGGCCGTTCTGGCAGGTGGTGATCGGCGCGGTCGTGCTGGTCGTACTTGTGCTCTCGGTGGGACGACTGGCCCGACGGGGGAGGTCCCGGATGACCACGGCGCTGCTGGTCACCGCCGTGGCCATCGCCGGGTTCGCGGTGATCGGCGTCCTGCTGGAGGGCTGAGGGTCAGAGCCGGCGGTTGGCCAGGCTGGGCAGCTCGGCGCGGATCGTGTCGAGCCGGGCCAGGTCCAGGTCGACGACGGAGATCCCCGGACCGTCCGGCACCTGGCCGATGACAGTCCCCCACGGGTCGACCACCATGCTGCGGCCGAAGCAGGTGCGGCCTGGCTCGTGGTCGCCGGTCTGACCGGCCGCCGCCACGAAACACTGGTTCTCGATAGCCCTGGCCCGCAGCAGGACCTCCCAGTGGTCCCGGCCGGTGTGCATCATGAACGCGGCCGGAACCACCAGCAGCTGCGCGCCGCCGTCGGACGCGAGCAGCCGGTACAGCTCCGGGAAGCGCAGGTCGTAGCAGATCGACAGGCCGACCCGCAGCCCCTCGACGTCGACCACCACCGGTTGGGCCCCGGGCGCGACACTCGCCGACTCCCGGTAGGAGACCCGACCGGGGATCTCCACGTCGTACAGGTGGATCTTGCGATAGCTCGCGGCCAGACTGCCGGCACGGTCGAAGACCAGCGAGGTGTTCCAGGTGTGGTCCGGGTCCGGGCCGGCCTCGTGGAACGAGCCGGCCACCAACCAGATCCCGAGCCGCCTGGCGACGCCGGCGAAGAAGCTGCCCACCTCACCGTCGACCGGCTCCGGTTCGGGCAGCCCCGCGGCAGGACCCAGGTAGTCCACGTACTCCGGAAGGACGGCGAGATCCGCGCCGCCGGCGGCGGCGCGCTCCAGTAGGGCCTCCGCGGCCGCCAGATTGGCCTTACGGTCGTCCCGGGCGTTCAGCTGGCAGACGGCGACACGCATGACCAAAGGGTACGGCTGGAGGGCCGCTCACGGACAGCGTCACCGTCTGGCCGACACGGGGGTGGTGGTGACGGACCAACGGCGCCGAACACGATCACGCCGGCCGCTCAGTATCGAACGGCCGGCGTGACGCGGAAAGGATCAGGCGGACTTCTCTTCGCGGTCGCGCCGAGCCCGGCGCCCGGTGAACTCACGCGGCACGATCGTCGGGTTGACGTTCTCCAGGACAACCTCGCGGGTGATCAGCACGCGGGCGGCGTCGGGGTTGCTCGGCACCTCGTACATCGCGGAGAGCAGAACCTCCTCGATGATGGCCCGCAGACCACGAGCGCCGGTGCCGCGCAGCATCGCCTGATCGGCGATGGCTTCCAGCGCCGGCTCGTCGAACTCGAGCTCGACACCGTCCAGCTCGAACAGGCGCTGGTATTGCCGGACCAGGGCGTTGCGCGGCTCGGTGAGGATCCGAACGAGGGCGCTGCGGTCGAGGCTGCGAACGTTGGTGATCACCGGCAGCCGGCCGACGAACTCGGGGATCAGCCCGAACTTGAGCATGTCCTCCGGCATGACCTGGCTGAAGATGTCGTCGGTCGACCGATCGGAGACCGACCGGAGACGGGCGCCGAAGCCGGTGCCGCCCTGCCCGGTGCGGGATTCGATGATCTGGTCGAGGCCGGCGAACGCGCCACCACAGATGAACAGCACGTTGGTGGTGTCGATCTGGATGAACTCCTGGTGTGGGTGCTTACGGCCACCCTGCGGCGGCACGTTGGCCACAGTGCCCTCGAGCATCTTGAGCAGGGCCTGCTGCACACCCTCACCGGAGACGTCCCGGGTGATCGACGGATTCTCCGACTTGCGGGCGATCTTGTCGACCTCGTCGATGTAGATGATGCCGGTCTCGGCGCGCTTGATGTCGTAGTCGGCGGCCTGGATCAGCTTGAGGAGGATGTTCTCGACGTCCTCCCCCACGTAGCCCGCCTCGGTCAGCGCGGTGGCGTCGGCGATGGCGAACGGGACGTTCAACATCCGGGCGAGGGTCTGCGCCAGGTGAGTCTTGCCGCACCCCGTCGGGCCCAGCAGCAGGATGTTCGACTTGGCCAGCTCGACGGCGTCACTGCCGGAGCCCGGCGCGCCAGCCGCCTCGGCCTGGATCCGCTTGTAGTGGTTGTAGACCGCTACGGCGAGCGCCTTCTTGGCCTGATCCTGACCCACGACGTAGGTGTCGAGGAACTGGCAGATCTCCATCGGCTTGGGAAGCTCTTCCCACTTCACCTCGCCGGACTCGGCCAACTCCTCTTCGATGATCTCGTTGCAGAGATCGATGCACTCGTCGCAGATGTAGACCCCTGGGCCCGCGATGAGCTTCTTGACCTGCTTCTGCGACTTGCCGCAGAAGGAGCATTTCAGTAGGTCGCCGCCGTCACCGATCCGTGCCACCTACGTTCTCCCTGCACTCATCGGCCGGAGACCCGGCCCTGACCTGCGGACGTTGCGCGCCGTCCGGCTTAGTTCGCGCCGCCGGCCGAACCGGCGAAGCGGTACGGACCCGACGTTACCCGCTGGCGGGGCATTCTCCGACCCCCAAAACGGGTGTGTCAGAGGTCGGCCGGGAACGGAGCCCCGGCCAACCTCTGACCCGGTACAGCTCAGCGGGCGGCGTTGGCCGCCAGCAGACCCTTCTTGCGGCTGGTCAGGATCGTGTCGACCAGCCCGTACTCCTTGGACTCCTCGGCCGTCATGATCTTGTCACGGTCGATGTCCTTGCGAACCTGCTCGATCGGGCGGTTGCAGTGGCGGGACAGCATGTCCTCCAGCTGCGTACGCATCCGCAGGATCTCCCGGGCCTGGATCTCGATGTCCGAGCCCTGCCCGTAGCCGCCCTCGGTGGCCGGCTGGTGGATGATGATCCGCGAGTTCGGCAGGGCCATCCGCTTACCCGGAGTGCCCGCCGAGAGCAGCACCGCCGCAGCGCTCGCCGCCTGCCCGAGGCAGACCGTCGAGATGTCCGGACGGACGTACTGCATGGTGTCGTAGATCGCCGTCATGGCGGTGAACGAACCACCCGGCGAGTTGATGTACATGATGATGTCGCGGTCCGGGTCGGTGCCCTCGAGCGTCAGCAGCTGGGCCATCACGTCGTTGGCCGACGCGTCGTCCACCTGGACGCCGAGGAAGATGATCCGGTCCTCGAAGAGCTTGTTGTACGGGTTCGACTCCTTGACCCCGTACGACGTGCGCTCGACGAACGACGGCAGCACGTAGCGGTTGTGCACGGCCGCGAACTGGGGCGGCAGGCTCAGATCGGTCATCGTCAGCTCCTCAGCTCAGGGTCCCGGCGCCATCCGGAACCTGTGCGGCCCCGATGATCACCTTGTCGATGAAGCCGTAGTCCATGGCCTCCTGGGCGGTGAACCAACGGTCCCGGTCCGAGTCGGCCTCGATCTGCGACTGGCTCTGGCCGGTGTGGTGCGCGACCCGCTCCTGGAACATCCGCTTCGTGTAGAGCATCTGCTCCGCCTGGATGGCGATGTCGGACGCCGTTCCGCCCAGACCACCGGACGGCTGGTGCATCATGATCCGTGCGTGGGGCAGGGCGTACCGCTTGCCCTTGGTGCCCGCGCAGAGCAGCAGCTGGCCCATCGAGGCAGCCATACCCATCGCCACGGTCGACACGTCGTTGTCGATGAACTGCATGGTGTCGTAGATCGCCATGCCGGAGTAGACCGAGCCACCCGGCGAGTTGATCCACAGGTTGATGTCGCGGTCCGGGTCCTCCGCGGCGAGCAGCAGCAGCTGCGCGCAGATGCGGTTGGCGACCTGGTCGGTCACCTCACTGCCCAGGAAGATGATGCGTTCCTTGAGCAACCGGTTGTAGACCGAGTCGTCGAGGTTGCCAATGGAGTCGCCACCGCGCGCGTCAATCGCCCGGAGCGACTTCTTGGGGATGTGCATGTCGGTCATGGCAGCCCTTCGCTCTCCGTACCGTCTTTCCCGACACTAACCGCTGTGCGGGGCGGCAGAGTCCCGGTCGGGGCAGTGTTCGCTCTCAGCGCAGCTGTGTCGGGCGTACCCGCGGCGCGGGCTTCCGGGCGTACCCGGCAGTGCTTGCTGCCCGGGCGTACCCGGCAGTGCTTGCTGCCCGGGCATTACCCGGAAAGGGAAACGGCCGCCGTCCGCCGCTCAGCGGCGGACGGCGGCCGCACCCGACGATCAGTGGTCGTGGTTGTGCTCCGCCTCGTTGGCGGCACGCAGGGCGTCGAGGGTGATCCCGTTGCCGGCCGAGTCCTTGATCGTGATCTTCTCCATGACGGCCGCGAGCGCCTTGCCCCGCCGCACGTCGCCGAAGACCGCGGCGGCCGCGCCGGAGCGCACCAGCTGGTCGTAGTACTGCTGCGGGGCCATCCCGGCGCGCTGCGCCCGGTGCACGATCTCGTGCCCGAACTCGTCGTCGGAGACCTGCACGTCCTCCGCGTCGGCGAGCGTGTCCAGCAGGAGCTGGACCTTGACGCCCTCGGTCGCCGCCTCGGTCAGCTCGGCGTCGATCTGCTCCTCGGTCTTGTCCTCGGCCGCGAGGTACTCCTCCATCGAGGCGCCGATCCGCTCCAGCTGGTCGACCATGGCCTGCTTGCGGCTCTCGACCTCCTCGCGGACGACACCCTCCGGGGCCGGGATCTCGGCGGCCGCGACCAGCTCGGCCAGGGCCTTGTCCCGAGCGGCGTAGATCTGCTCGACCTGCTTGCCCTGGGTGACCCGGGATCGCAGGTCGCCGCGCAGCTCCTCGATCGTGTCGAACTCGCTCGCCATCTGGGCGAACTCGTCGTTCAGCTCCGGCAGCTCCTTCTCCTTGACCGTGCGCACGGTCACCGCCACGTCGGCGTCCCGGCCGGCGAAGTCGCCGCCGACCAGCTGGGTGGTGAAGGTGGTGTCGTCACCGGCGGCGAGGCCGACCACTGCCTCGTCCAGGCCCGGCAGGAGCTGCTTGCTGCCCACCTCGTGGGAGATGTTGCTCGCCTGGCCGCCCGGCACGTCCTCGCCGTCGACGGTGGCGTTCAGGTCGATCTGGACGTAGTCGCCCTCGGCGGCGGCCCGCTCGACGGTCTTGAGGGTCGCGAAACGCTCCCGCAGGTTCTTCACCTGCTCGTCGATCTCGCTCTCGTCGATCTGCAGCTCGTCGACGGTCACCTCGATGGTGCTCGCGTCCGGGATGGTGATCTCCGGGCGGACGTCGACCTCGGCCGTGAAGTTCAGCGAGTCACCGTCGTTGAACTCGGTGATCTCGACCTCCGGGCGCCCCAGCGTCTTCAGGTCGTGCTCGCGCACCGCGGCGAGGATGTTCTCCGGGATGGCCTCCTGGACCGCCTCGTTGAGAACGGTGCCCCGGCCCACCCGCTGGTCGATCACCGCGGTCGGCACCTTGCCCCGGCGGAAGCCCGGAACCTGGACCTGCGAACCGATCTCCCGGTACGCCTTCTTGAGGCTCGGCTCGAGCTCGACGAACGGCACCTCGATGGCGAGCCGCACGCGCGTCGGGCTCAGAGTCTCGACGGTGCTCTTCACAGGCGTACTCCTTGACGGATCTCAGTTGAGTCTGGGCGTGATTCAGCCCATCGAGTGTAGGCGAGCCGGCCTGACGCTCCGGCATCGCCCGGGGACCGCACTGGGCGGCACCCGGGGCGGCCCGGCCGCGGACGACAGTCGGGGTGGCGGGATTTGAACCCACGGCCCCTCGCTCCCAAAGCGAGTGCGCTACCAAGCTGCGCCACACCCCGTGGCGACGTGCAGTCTATGCCGTCGCCACGCCTCAGTCGGTGCCGGGGCATCCCCCACCCGGACACATCACCCCAAATTACCATTTCGCTCCGCCCTCGTGCCGCCAAGATCCGCCGGGCGGCTCCAAGATCCGCGCAACTTCACGGATGCAGTGGCCTCGGCGCAGGGCGCGGCCACTACATGCCGGATGTTGTGCTGATCTTGAGTCGCTGTGCCGCCGGGTAGCGGACGACGCGGCACCGCGGGGCGGCGACGCGGTTACGCGTCGGGCCTCGACATTGGGTACGCTGTAGGCGCGTCCTGTTTCGGCGGGATGCACGCGGGCGTAGCTCAATGGTAGAGCTTCAGTCTTCCAAACTGACTACGCGAGTTCGATTCTCGTCGCCCGCTCCAGGCACGAAGGCCCAGGTTGACCGCACGATCGCGGCACCTGGGCCTTCCGCATCTCCCCCACCCTCGATCTTGCGTGCCATCCGCGCCATCCGCGTGCCATTCACGGGCTGCGGACTTGGGCGGCCCGAATTCCAGACGGTCCCTCAGCGCCGCCAGCTCGCGAGGCACCCGCACGGTCGCCGCGTCCAGTCGACATCGCAGCGGCGCAGGGCAGCCAGCTCCCGCCACCGCAGACCCGAGAGCGCCGCGAAGCGGGCCGGCATGGCGTCGGCCAGGGCTGGACCTGAGCGATCGGCGGATCTTCTAGCCTTCCACCCGCGCGACTGACGCCGATAACGACGCCGTCCGACCGATGGGGACTGCTAGAAGACGCGATGCAGGCCGGCGGAGCTGGCGTCAGACGGCGTGCCACTGTTGTGCTCGATCATGTGGCGAATAAACCCGGGAGCAAGGTCAGGTCGGCAGTAGGAGGTGGTGTCGAGGCCAGCGGGACCCACGAATCGGAAGTCCACCTGATGATCTACGACCCGGACTGCTTCCTGCCACCACGTTGCCAATGGATCGGCGAGCTCGATGAGTGACGACAGTTGCGGCCCGGTGAACCACAGGACGTTGCCCGACCGATGTACCTCGATGCCGCGGCTCTGCACCAAGGGCGCCAGCGCAAACAGGAGATCCGTAGGGTCGATCGCCTCCCCCTGCGAAAAGACGCTCACACCGAAACCGACACGCATGTTGCGCAGCGTAGTCGCTCGCCGGGTCCATTGGTCACATCGCGAAACTGTGGAACGTGAAGCGATGCCGCGGCGCCAGTAGAACCATCCGTAGCGCCGAGCCGGAAGACCCAGCCGTTGGAGGCCCGACGCGAGGCGACGGGACGTGCAGGTCATTCTCGTCGCCCGATCCACGCACGAAGGCCCAGGTGGACCACATGGTCGCGGCACCTGGGCCTCTCGCACCTCCCCATTGTGGTGCGGCGCAGTTGGCCGACCCGGCGAACGAAATCCTGAGAGACTTTCCCGCCAAGCGGGATCAGCTGCCCTCTAGGACGTTTCGGCGTAGCTCCGAGTCGCACGGATGATCGACGCCGTGACATCGTCGGCGCGGGTGTGCCTACCGGTCCATTTGGCAAGGTTGGACTTCTGGACTGCCCAGGCGACCACACGCTCGTTCGTCGAGGTCGTGATGGTCATGCCGCCGTAACCCGCATCCACCGTCGCCACGTCGCGCAGAGCGATGCGGTGGGAGACGTTGGGATTCTGCACGATCACCTCGGTGTCCGTGAGGATCACGGCCGGACGCCAGGCGAACCTCCACCAACTCAGCAGCGCACCGACGACGGCAAGAGCGCTCGCGAGCACGGAGCCAAGAGCCAGCCACGACAACAGGCCGACCAGAGGGACCAGAGCGAGTACGCCGAATCGACCGAGCGATGAGACCCTCCAGATCTGCGGCGCGAGTGGGGTGCCGACATGCTGTGTCATCGTCGTACTGTCCTTCCTGCCATGCCTCGGCCGGCCAAAGATGGCCCTGGCGCGGGACGTCACCCCGAGCCTTCGGCCCTGGATCTGCTGTTCGCGTAGGTCCAGATGTTCTGGATCATCGCCGACTTGTGCGTGTGGGCCGGCCGCTCAGTGAACAGCAACAGTTCAAGCTCCGGCGACGGCCCCTGCTCCGCCAGCAGCCAGGCCCGTACCCGCCAGCCGCCGGCCCCGAGGAACTCCCGGCGGTCGGCGACCGCGAGGAACGCCTCGCGGTCCAGCAGCGGCAGCAGTTCCCTCAGTGTCTCGTCCAGCCGCCGGCGCACCTGCTCCGACACCTCGGCTCCGGTGGCCTCGTCGGCGATCCGCCACTGGTCACCACCGGAGAAGGTGGTGAATCCCACGCGGTGCTTCCAGATGCC
Source organism: Micromonospora sp. NBC_00330 (assembly GCF_036136635.1). Classification (NCBI taxonomy): domain Bacteria; kingdom Bacillati; phylum Actinomycetota; class Actinomycetes; order Micromonosporales; family Micromonosporaceae; genus Micromonospora; species Micromonospora sp. NBC_00330. Next base: position 7,317,441 of record NZ_CP108012.1, on the reverse strand, counting down.
GTACAGCGGCCGAGGTTGCTCGGACTCGGGCAGGCGGTAGCGCTGCCGGGCAGCCTCCCACGCCGGTGCCAGCACCAGACCCACATTGATGTAGAAGATCTTCTCGGTCGGGCTGGAGTGATCCGACATCTGAAGCTCGATGACGAGCGCGTCGCCCGCCGCCGAATACCGACGGAAGACGCGACCCTTCCCCTGTTCGAAGCCGTACCCGGCCAGTTGCTCCGCAAGGCCCTTCACGAAGTCGTTGAACAACGTTTGCAGGGACATTGACATGGTCCTTTCAACTGGCCGGGACGGCAACGAGCAGAAGCGGCCCGGTCCTTCGACTACTGCGCGGCTGACAGCCGGCCAGCCGGGGCACCAGACGTTCGATGTTCGCCGATACGGCTCCTGTGCAGGCGATGGCGGACGGCCGAGACTGTAGCGATGTCATCCGTTGGGGTGGGCGCCCCTCGCAGGCAGGTCGTCACTGCCGCCCTGCTCATCGTCGTCGGTGTGCTGGTCCTCTTCGTCCCGGCCGGTGACGAGGGCAGGGTTCTCGTGCCCATCAGCGAGGGTCACGGGCTGTCCGCCGTGGACGGGGTCGGCGCAGCGCTGCTGACGGCGGGCGGCACCTGGCTGGAGGTGCTGGTGATACGACGCCTGCCGTACCTCGCCCTGCCGCCGCGGGCCCTGTTCGCACTCGGCCTGCTGGCCGGTCTCGGCGTGGGGCTCGTGGTCGCCTCGGCCTTCTCGGGATTCTTCTGGTGGTGGGCTGTGGGCGCTGCCACGCTGGGCATTGCCCTCCTCGTCCTGGTGCCCCTCACGGCGCGCCGCTGAGAGAGATGCGCCGCGCCCCTGGCGCGCACAGGGCAAGGCCCAGGTGGACCGCACGGTGGCGGCACCTGGACCCACTCGGCGAGGCCGAGTCGCCGTGTCACTTCAGATGAAACCGTTCGTCGACAGCGAGAGCCGCCAACTGCGGCACGGAGAACGGCAGCTTCGTCAACGCCGGCCGGCTCTCGTCCAGCCGCACGCCCTGCGCCACGAAGACCACCACACCGTCCGGGTGCCGGTACGCCGACCACTGGTCGAGCCGATCGTCGCCGATCGGTCGGACCACCACGCCGACCCGCGAAGCTCCGACGGTCTCGACCTGGCACTCACCCCGCATGCCCCAGAATTTCTGGGCCAGGTCGCACGGCTCGGTCGGCAGTTGGTTGCCGGCGGCGTGCACCTCGACGATCACGCGACCGGTGCCCTTGCCCTGCGCCACGGCCACCGAGGACGAGTAACTCCACACGTCGACGCCGTCCACCTTGTCCTCGAACTGCGCCTGGTGGGTCCGCAGCGTCCGCTCCTCGGCGGACTGGCTCGACGGGTCCTCCGGCGTGGTGTAACCGGAAGGTATGACCGAGACAGCCTCGCTGAGCAGGTGAGCTCCCTGCTCGTACCTGGACCCGGCCCGCGCGGTCCGGTCCTCCTGCGGTTGCCCGTCCGGCCCGGTCGGCCACGGCTCCTTGGTGTCCGGAGAAGCAAGTGGCCCCTGCCCCGCCGGTTGGTAGACGTGGCCGCCCGGGGTGGCGACGGCCGCGAAGCCGATGACGGCCAGCACGACAGCCGCCGATCCGAGGGACGCCCACAGCGCGCGTCGACGGAAGTGCGTCCGCCGTGCCGCGCCGAGCGCGGCTGTCGTACTCAATGGTGGTGGTGGGGTTGTCCCCGCCATCTCGCTGCGCAGCCCCTCGCGCAACTCCTGCTCGTTCATCGCTCCCCCATCTCGATCCCGCTGTAGGTGGGGGTCAGAAGGCCGCGCAACGTGTCGAGCCCTCGTGCCGCTTGGCTCTTCACCGTTCCTGGAGAACACTCCAGCAGCGCCGCGACGTCCTCGATCGACAGGTCCTCCCAGTACCGCAGAACCAGCACGGCCCGCTGACGCGGCGCCACCCGGGCCAGCGCCTGCAGCAGCACCAGTCGGCTCTCCGGCGAGTCGGGCGGGGCCACCTGCTCGGCGTCCTCGCCACCCACCCGTTCACGCCGCCACCAGCCGCGGCGGCGCTCGTCGAGGAAGGTCCGGATCAGGATCCGGCGTACGTAGCTGTCGAGCACCTCGTGCCGGGAGATCCGGTTCCAGACCCGGTAGAGCTTGACGAACGTGGTCTGGACCAGGTCTTCGGCACGGTGCCAGTCGCCGCACAGCAGGTACGCGGTGCCGCGCATGGCACCGGAGCGTGCCGCGAAGTACTCGGCGAACGCCTCGTCGCGATCGCTCATTCAGGCCTCCGATCCCCGTTTCGAGATAGTCACGCGGGGTCCGGCCCGGAGGGTTGCTCCGGAACTCGCGCAGATCTCACAGGGATCAACGCGTCATTCACGCCCGCGCCATCCCGCCGGGGCGGTGACCGCACCCGGCGGGATGGCCAACAGGTCGATTCTCAGGAGATGGCGGTGAGGCTCTGAGCCGCGAGCACGCTGAGCTGCTTGGTCACCCGCTCAGCGGTGGCAGTGTCCAAGGCGAGCGTCTGGATCCGCGAAACGAGCGCACCCCGGGCCAACAGCAAGGTGCAGATATGGGTCGGCACCGACCGGTCCGCTCCATCGATCACCTCGCAGTACATCAGCTGCCCATCCAGACCAGGCAGGCGAGGAAGCTGCGTCTCACCGAGAACGCGATAACGATCCTCGCGATCACGATAGGTGCCACAACCAAGCTTGCCGCGAACCTGCTCGACGGCCTCCGCAGCCGATGTCACACCCCACGCGCCGGCCAGCTGCATGACCCGCAGATCCGGCGCCTCCCACTCACGCTGCTGCCCGAAAGCAGTGCCGTAGACGCCGTTTCCTTGACGCATCCCACAGACGGTCGAGAGGACGTCGTCGGCGTAGGGCGACTGCTGAGGCACAACCTTCAGGCCGTCGACATCCAGCGTCGGCGCGATCAGCACCCTGCCGACTTGGTCCTCAAGCTCAGGGTCCATGTCGAAGACCGGCTGCAACCCCTCGGCGACCGGATCGATGGTGTACCCGCCGGCCGGCGGCCCACTCCGGCCGGCTCCCGGCGGCGTGCCGGAGCCGCCCCCGCAGGCCGCAGTGAGGACGAGCCCCACCGCGGCCACCAGTGTGAGCAATGACCGACCGAACCCGGTCACCAACGCTGCCGGTACGGCTCGGTCACGACTGCGCTTTTCGGCGAACCGGCTTTCCACACCACGTCCTTCACCACTGACCCTGATGAGTTGAAGCCCTGTGCCCTGGCTGGAGTTGATCGCCCTCTAGGACGTTTCGGCGTAGCTCCGAGTCGCACGGATGATCGACGCCGTGACATCGTCGGCGCGGGTGTGCCTACCGGTCCATTTGGCAAGGTTGGACTTCTGGACTGCCCAGGCGACCACACGCTCGTTCGTCGAGGTCGTGATGGTCATGCCGCCGTAACCCGCATCCACCGTCGCCACGTCGCGCAGAGCGATGCGGTGGGAGACGTTGGGATTCTGCACGATCACCTCGGTGTCCGTGAGGATCACGGCCGGACGCCAGGCGAACCTCCACCAACTCAGCAGCGCACCGACGACGGCAAGAGCGCTCGCGAGCACGGAGCCAAGAGCCAGCCACGACAACAGGCCGACCAGAGGGACCAGAGCGAGTACGCCGAATCGACCGAGCGATGAGACCCTCCAGATCTGCGGCGCGAGTGGGGTGCCGACATGCTGTGTCATCGTCGTACTGTCCTTCCTGCCATGCCTCGGCCGGCCAAAGATGGCCCTGGCGCGGGACGTCACCCCGAGCCTTCGGCCCTGGATCTGCTGTTCGCGTAGGTCCAGATGTTCTGGATCATCGCCGACTTGTGCGTGTGGGCCGGCCGCTCAGTGAACAGCAACAGTTCAAGCTCCGGCGACGGCCCCTGCTCCGCCAGCAGCCAGGCCCGTACCCGCCAGCCGCCGGCCCCGAGGAACTCCCGGCGGTCGGCGACCGCGAGGAACGCCTCGCGGTCCAGCAGCGGCAGCAGTTCCCTCAGTGTCTCGTCCAGCCGCCGGCGCACCTGCTCCGACACCTCGGCTCCGGTGGCCTCGTCGGCGATCCGCCACTGGTCACCACCGGAGAAGGTGGTGAATCCCACGCGGTGCTTCCAGATGCCGTACAGCGGCCGAGGTTGCTCGGACTCGGGCAGGCGGTAGCGCTGCCGGGCAGCCTCCCACGCCGGTGCCAGCACCAGACCCACATTGATGTAGAAGATCTTCTCGGTCGGGCTGGAGTGATCCGACATCTGAAGCTCGATGACGAGCGCGTCGCCCGCCGCCGAATACCGACGGAAGACGCGACCCTTCCCCTGTTCGAAGCCGTACCCGGCCAGTTGCTCCGCAAGGCCCTTCACGAAGTCGTTGAACAACGTTTGCAGGGACATTGACATGGTCCTTTCAACTGGCCGGGACGGCAACGAGCAGATCAGCCTGACGCGGCCAACGTACCGCCGACAGCGCCGACTCCGATCGCCACTCCGCACACGCCTGCGGTGGCAAGGACGCAGGCACCGGCCAAACCGACCACCCCCACGGTGACGACGGTGGTGACCACCCACGGGTTGACGATGGGCTTCGGCACCTCAACCGGCTTGGGTGCCTCGACCGGGACCTTCACCGGCTTGGGCGGAGGCGGCGGGGTGGGTTTGCGCCAACGGAAGGCGCGGTAGAGCACTTGCCCCTCGGTGGGGCCGTTGTAGACGACCACCGACTCCTTACTGCCGGGCACCGCCGCGAACACGAGTGAGGTCAGTGCGAAACCTGGCTCGACGTTTGTGAACTGGCCGTCCGCCTTGAGTTTGCGAATGTAGTGCTTGACCTCACGCTCGGCCTCGTCCTTCAGGTGGGCGATCTTCACCTCCCATACGTAAATCGTGTCGGTTTCCACATCGATGTAGACGATGTCGGCCGCACCGGGCTGTCCGCATTGCCCCTTATGGCTTTTTGTCTTACAGGCATCCGGTATGGAGTACTCGATGGTCACCTGCTCGGGATCACCACCCATGTCCGCAACCTGTCTACGGATCCGGTCACGAGCGGCGATCTGGGCCGCCTTGTGGCGGGCATTGTTCAGGTACTTGAGGAAGTTGTCGTCCTTCTTCTTCTTTTCCTTGGCCTGCTTGGCCCGATGCTTCTGCAGCCGCTCGTTGTACTCGGCACCGGTCTCCTCCACGAACTTCAGGCCGGACGGATCGGAGAGGGTCACCGGGTTGTTGTTGCCGTAGACGTACCCGTTGATCTGCTGCGGATCGAGCAGGTCCATGACCGGGTCGAGGGAGATGAACTTCCCGAGGGCCGGGTCGTACTCTCTGGCACCCAGGTGCGTCAGGCCCGTGTTGTCGATCGTGCCGCCGACGAACCCCTTGTCGTTCGGCCAGGCCGGCGTGCCTCCGCGAGGCGTGCCGTACGGGGTCTGTCGGCGGACCGTCGCCTGTTGCGAACCGGCGTCGATGGCGACCAGGGCCGTGCCCTGGTGGTCTGACCCCAGCCAGGTAAGGCCGCTCGCCTTTCGCGACGCCACGATCGACCCGGCGAAGGCGTAGTAGCGGGTACAGGACGTCGTGGCGGTGCTGTTGGTGTACCGGATCTCCTGACCCGGCAGATAGAGGGTTCTACCGGCCGGGTCGCGGCGGATCAGCCGGTTACCGTCGGCGTCGTAGACGTACCGGGTCTCACCGGTCGCGTCAGTGGAGGTCTCCAGATGCCCCTCGGCATCCCAGGTGAGGGTCTGTGTGCCCGCCGCCGGCGTGGGACGGGTGGTCATGTTGCCCGTCGCGTCGTACGTGTAGCTGCCGCTGCGGCCGCCCGAGGTACTGGTGACCGCGTGCGGACGGACGCTCGTGCTCCCCGACGCGGGATAGTTGTACGTCGTGGTGGAGTTACCCGAACCGCTGTGCACCACCTCGCTGGTGCGGTTGCCGAGCAGATCGAAACGCCAGGAGTGCCAGTACGGGGCGGGCCCTCCCAGCGCCGTTGTCGGCGCAGCAGCGCAGTCACCGTTGGCCGGGGTCCACGCCTCGGTCAGTCGGCGGAGATGGTCGTAGTCGAAGCACTGAACGTCGTCGGCGGGGTCGGGAGCGGCGTCGACGGCCTTGGTGATGTTGCCGAAGTCGTCGTGGGTGTACCGCGTGTCGGCGACGATGTGCGGTGCCACGGAGTCGCGATCGGTACGGACGCCGGTCAGACGGCCGGTCTCCAGTTCGCGCGTGTACTTCTGAAAGACGCGCCCACCGGTGCCGGTGTACAACTCGATCTGATCGACATCGCCCAGAGCGTTGTAGTCCGTATCGGCGACGTACGACGAGTTCGTGGTGCCGTACAACGTGCTGAGCGTGGTCGGCAGACCCAGTGGGCTGTAGCCGTAGGTCAGTGCCTCGGCGGGAAGGCCCGTGTTGGTCGACGGCATACTGGTCGACGCGGTCGTCTCGTCGAGGTTGTAGGTGTTGTTGTAGTTGTAGGTCCCGCCGAGGCCGGTCTCGCTGGCGGGGACGATGATCTGGGTGTTGCCGGGCCGGTAGCTGTCGGTGTAGTCGAGGATCTTGACCTGGTAGGCCGCTGAGCCGACCATGCGCGTGGACTGCGACAGGTAGCCCTTTGCGATGGTGTCGTAGACCCACTGGGCACGCATCGTGCCGCCGACCTCGTTCTCGTACGTGGCGCGCTTCCGTCCCAACGGGTCGTACAGGTACGCAAGCTTCTTGCCGCGCGCGTCGGTGACCGTCGTGACCCGGTCGGCGTTGTCATAGGTCGAGACGGTGAGGCCCTTGTCGGGATCATCGGTCTCGGTCTGTCGGCCGCGGACGTCGTACCGGTAGATCCAGTCGTTGCCCTGCGCATCGACCATCGTGGCCAGGTGGCCCCTGCGGTCGTAGGCGTAGCGAGTCGCGTTCCAACTTCCCGCAGTGCTGGGGGTGGGGGTGGCGGAGTGGTACTCCCGCAGCTCGACCGTCCTGTCGCGGACGTCAGTGATCTTGGAGGTTGCCGTGCCACCGGCCGGAGGCGTGACGTCGGTGCGGTCGCCGGAGTAGTACGTGGTCGTGCGCCATCGCTCAGCACCGTAGGGCTGGAAGACCAGACCAGTGGTCCGGCCCGCGCCGTCGTAGATACTGCGCGTCTGCTTCGGGACGAAGGCCTTGTCGGTTGCGGTCATCAACGTGTCGCCGGGAGCACCACTCGCGTGATACGTCTCGAAGCCCAGCACGGAGCGACCGGCCGAGTCGTAGAACGCCTCGGTGATGAGCCGACCCCCAGAGGGTGACGGCTTCTGCGTCTGCCGGCTGCGTAGCAAGCCGTCGAAGAGTTCGTACGTGGTGACGTAGGCACCCGTGGCATTCAGCCGCGAGGACGAGATCACCGACGGCGCGTCGGCGCGGATCTGGTAGGTGAAGGTGCTGTTCGCTGTCTGGGTCGCCTTGTCCCGGCCCGGCAACCACAGGGACGACAGCCGGCCGAGCGGGTCGTAACTCAGATCGGTCCGCTTGCCGTTCGGGTCGACGATCGTTGTCGGCAGCCCCCACGCCGGGGCCATCGTCGTCGTGGTCTCGTGCAACAGGGGGTTCTTGGTCAGCGTCGAGGTGACGGCCCCGTCGGTCGCCGGAGTGAAGGCGACGGTGGTCTGCTTGTCCATGGCGTCCCAGGAGGACGTGACCCGGCCGTGGACGTCGTAGGCGTCCCGCTTGACCACTGTGAAGGTGGGCGCCCCGCCGTTCCAGGCCGCTATCTCCTCCGTGTGGGTGGCCAGGCCCTTTGTCGGCGTGGCCTCGAACGCCTGGTTGTCGTAACGGGTTCGCGTCTCACCGACCACGTCCGCTTCGGTGAGGGTGGCGGGGTTGGCCGCATCAGCGCACGAGACCGCGTAGGTCTCGACCCGGTGCAGGCGATCCATGATCCAGTTGGTGGAGTTGCGCGGCGTGAAGTCGTTCTTCGTGCACTGCTCGTCGCCGGCCACGCCGTCCTGGCCGAGGTCGTCGACGGTGAGTGGCATGCCGAAGCTGTCGTACGTCGTGACCGTCTTGTTGACACGTTCGCCGCGGCCCGCGTCCAGGGTGGTGTGGCGGGCCACCGTGCCTGCCCGGGTGAAGCGTGCGGTCACGGTGTCGCCGTTGATGGTGCGGGTGGCGGTGGCCGACGACGCCCACGGGGTGGTCAGCTCCCGCTGGACGACGGGTCCGCCGGGACCGTTGAAGACTTTCGTCTCGCGGAGCAGACCGGCGTACCAGTCTTCGTCGTCGATGCCGTCGACGGTCGCGGTTCGCGTGCCACCGCTCGGCGAGGACTTGTCGCCGTGCATCCCACGGAAGTAGCGGGTCTCGGTGTAGGTCCGCTCCCCGGCGTCACCGACGGTGAGCCCTACTCTGCCGTACCCCCGGTAGTCCGACCAGGTCTTGTGCTTCTTTTCGATCAGGCCGTCGTCGTCGTTGTAGTGCCAGGCCGCACCATCGAGATAGTCATAGGAGTAGACCGTGCGAGGACTGCCCTGTGGCGGGACGCCGCCCGTGTTGTCATTTTCATAGATGGTGGTCACCACGTACTTGTGGAACCAGTCGGTGACCGGGTTGGTGTATCCCTCCGGTTCCCAGATGACCGGGTAGCAGCGCCGGGTGTTGGTGTGCGGCGTCGGCATGGCCTGTCCGGCCTTGCAGTCCTGACCGGAGTAGTTGACGCTGATCGTTCCACCGGTCTCGTTGCGGATCTTGGTGATCCGCATCCAGTTCATGGCGGCGGCGAAATCGATCGTGTCCACCCGGTTGGACAACTGCACGGGGGTGAACAGCACGTCCGGAACGGAGACAGTCCCCGCGACGAGGCCGGTATGGGACAGCTTGTCCAGCCACAACCCCGCGCGGGTGCCGTCACCAGGGTCGGGGAAGGTATGCGTGAGCGTCCAGCGCTCGACATCCGTGTAACCGGTGCCACTACGGATCTGGGTGGTGACCGTGGACAGCCGCTTGGTCGACCAGAACGTGGGGAAGAGCTTGTCCGGGCACGACGTGCCGGAGCAGGCCATGTCCCACGGGGTGTCCGGCCAGTGCGTCTCGTCGTGGGTCGCGCAGTCGTTGAGGCAGCGGTCGGCGACGCCGAGGTCCACCCGCAGGGGTGCTGCCGTGCTGAGCGCCGAATCGACGCCGTTGACCTGCCGGGTGCCATAGTCAATCCGATCCAGCCAACCACCCCGGTCGTAGGTGGCCTCATCCTCGGCGTCCAGATTGCGGCCGTACTTGTTCGTCTCCTGCTGGTACCAGTAGGACGCCGAGTTGCCGGACGTGTCGACGACGTAGTCGAGGTTCCACCGCCACGCCTGTGTGCAGTCGGAGTCGATGAAGGCCGTCGCGTGACAGGGTTCGCCCGGGTCGTTGCCGAAGACCGGAGCGGTGAACGTCGACTTGGTTTCGGCGTTGCCGGACGTCCAGCCCGGCAGCCGGTTGCGGCCGAACCAGTACTGGACACCATCACTGGTGGTGACGACCCAGTGCTCGCCGTCGTTGTCGCCGTTGCTGGCACCGGTCTTGCGTTCGATCCGCGACCCGTCGTCGCCCCGCAGGTGCCAACGACCCTCGGCAGCGTTGTAGATCAGCTCACCGGAGTGGCCGACGAGGGACAGGACCGCGTTGTTGGTCTCCCAGCAGAGATCGCCGGTCTTCTTGTCGTTGTTGGCCGAGCCGTCCATATCACGAGCGCAACCCTGGTACCGGCGCTCGATGAACCCGCCAATTGACGGCTCGAAGCCCTCCCCAATCCAGGAGGGCTGGTTGTTGGAGGCGGCATGCTGGCCGTCGACCGACTGCGAGGAGTACGACAGGCCGATCTGGGGTGCCGGACCGCCCAGGGCAGCCGGCGTCCGCATGGGATACGACCACGTGAAGGCACCGGTGTTGCCGCCAGCCGCCCAGGTCGCCGACGGGTTGAGCGGGGAGGCCGCGTAGTCGCCGGCGGGACCGGACGATCCCGCCGCAGCAGCTACCAGGGTCTGCGCTCCGCTCACCGACACTTCGGCGGTGAGGGACCTGGTGGCGAGGTCGTTGCGCGACGGGAGCGGCGTTCCGGCGCACTGCTGCTTCTCAGGGGTGGTCAGGGCACAGGCGGGTAGCGCCACGAGTCGGAGCCGGCTTGCCCAGTCGGCGCCGTAGGCCGTGGCGAACGACCGGTAGTCCAGAGTCAGTTTGGCGTGGCCGGCCGCGGCAACACCGTCGGCACGGCCAAGACGCATGACCACGCCCTGCACGCCGGCCCGCTCGGTCGCGGGCCGGTCGAGGACCTCGACGCTCACCCGCTGAGGGGACCCGGTCGAGCGCGCCGTCGGCCCAGCAGCAGCCACGGTCACCGGCAACGCTCCGGCCCTGACTCCGTCGGTACCGGCCTTGGCCAGGTCAGCCACCTCCGCTCCCGGCCGTGGCCAGACTGCGGCCGGCTTGCCGGCGGTCGACGGGGCCTGCTTGGCCAGCGCTGCCGTCTGCGCCTTAACCGGTTTCACCGGCACGGTCGGCACCGGCTTGGCCGAGGACGGGGTGTACGCCTCCTTCGACGCCGCCTGCGCAGGGGGCGCGTGGAGAAGGGCAGCTACCAGGGCGGCGGTCAGAGGCGCGGCGATCCAGGAGCGACGCGCCGCAACTACGATTGGCAACTGTCTCTTTACAGAAAGTGATATCCATGGCAAGGGTGACGTCACCGGTGGCCTCCGGAACTTGGAATCAGCAGAGGGTCAGGAAGTGGATGGTGGCGGGTGGATCAGGGGGTTGGCGGGTTGAAGCGCAGCCCCAGACCGGGCCGGAGGACCGGCTGGCGGTAGGCGTACTGGATCGCGCTGGTGCCGCTGGCGTTCTCGATGCCGATGGTGGCGGCGCCACCGCGTTCGAGGAACGTGCCGTCGTTGTCGGTGTAGGCGAAGCTGTAGCCGCCGGCCTCGTCGAGGATGACCTGGAAGGTCACCCGGGTGAGCGGGTCCTCGAACGAGTGCACGTTGCGCCACTCGATGACGAACTGTCGGCTTCCGGTGCTGCCCCGCACTCCGGTGCGGATGCTGGCGTTGCTGTCGACCACCCAGTCGTGCCAGAGCGGGTAGAGGGCCGCGTTGGGTTCCTCGGGACTGTCCGGCGACGGGATGGGCCAGGCATCCGGTGAGGCCTCGCCGGGGTCGACGAAGCTGACCAGACCGTTGCTGTCCACCCAGCCGGTGTTGTACGTCTGCCCGTAGAGGTTCACCGGGAAGGGCAGGGCCACCGACGCGTACGCGTCGTCACCGGTCACCGGCAGCACCGTGGTGTTGACGGGGGTGTACGGCACCGGCTGCTCGACCAGCGTGTAACCGCTGCCGGTCGGTGTGGCGGCCAGCGCGTAGTCGGCGCTCACCTGCGTGTTCGTGCCGACCACCACCTGCCGAACGTCGGAGCCCTTGCAGGTGCCGCTCGGCACGGTGCTGATCACCGCCCAGGAGCCGGCGGGTACGGCATCGACACGGTAGGTGCCGTCGGCGGCGGTGGTGGCCGTCTTGTCGGCGACCGCGACGCTCGCCCCGGCCACCGGCGTGCCCTGGCAGGTGACGGTGCCGGCGACGCTGCCCTGGCCGGGCGGGTTGGGCTTGAACGTCACGCCCTGACCGCTGGCCAGCCAGTTCTCCCGGTGCAGGTACTGGAAGCCCATCGAGCCGTCGGCGTTCTCGATACCGACGGTGGCCTCGCCACCGCGCTCGACCGGCTTCGCCGAGTCGATGTCGGCGTACGCGAGGGTGATGTCGCCGCCCTCGGCGAAGATGACTTCGAAGGTCGCCCGGGTGTTGGTGTCGCCGTAGGCGTGGACGTTGCGCCACTCCACCACCCACTGCCGGTTGGGCGCGCTGCCACTGATCTTCGTCGCGATCCGAGCCTGCGAGTCCACCACCCAGTCGTCCCAGTGCACGTAGACGGTCGCGTTGGGCGAGCCCTCGGTGGCTGGCGAGGGAAGGGTGCCGGGGATGGACCCGATCCAGCCGAAGTACGCCGGGTCCTTGAAGCTGATCAGGCCGTTGGCGCTGATCCACGCCGACGTGTACGACTCGCCGTAGAGCTTCACCGGGAACGGCGGGTTCTTCTGCCACACAGTCTCGTCGCCGCTCCATCCCTCGGTCACGTCACCGGGAACGAACGTCTGTGCGCCGGTGGTGCACTTGTAGCCGAACTCGTCGCCGTCGACCATGACCGACAGGTCGACGTCCGAGGTCCCACCGGGGTGGTTGACGACCTCCTTGGCGTACTGCCCCGCGCACCGGTTGTCGCTGGTCGAGGCGGCCAGGGCGTACTCACCCACCGCAACGGTGTTGAACTGGTAGCTGCCGTCCGCGCCGGTCGTGGTGCTCCGGTTGCCCGGGTTCAGGGTGACGGTGGCACCTGCTACCGGGTTACCGGTCACGGCCGTGGTCAACACACCCTTGACCGTGCCCGCGGCAGCAGGTGTGTAGGTGATCGAGCTGTTGGCGGTCAGCACCGCCTCCTGGAAGGAGTACAGCGCGGCCACCGACCCGGAGGCGTTCTCCAGGCCGACGGTGGCGCCGGCGCCCTGCTGCACCGGTGTCGACATCGCGCCGTAGTGGAACGCGATCCGCCCGTCCTCGTGGAAGATCACCTCGAAGGTCAGCCGCTCGGCGTTCGTCGGGCGGAACCCGACGTTGCGCCACTCGATGACGTAGGAGCGGTTCGGGGCCGTGCCGAGCGTCTGCGTGCGGACGCTGGCCGACGCGTCCACCTCGAAGTCGTCCCAGAACGGGGCCACCACCGCGTTCGGGGCCGTTGCCGTCGGCATCGTCGGGTTCGCCCACGTGTCCGGTTCACCCGACGCGCTGCCGAAGCTGACCAGACCGTTGGTGTGCACCCGCCCGGTGGAGTAGGTCTGGCCGTGGAACTGCACCGGGAACGGCAGCGCTACCGACGTCGTGGCGTCGTCGCCGGTCAGGGCGAGCGCTGTGGACGCCGCCACGTAGCCGGACGTGCCGGTGGCGCAGGCGTACCCGAGACCGCCGTAGTCCGGACCAAGCTGCAGGTTGCGCACCGTGTTGGCGGAGAGTTCCACCTGGCTGCGCACCGCGACACCACACCGGCCGGCGAGCTTGGCCGAGACGGTGTAACTGTCGGCGACCAGAGCGGTGAAGCTGTACGCCCCGCCGGTGCCGGTGGTGGCGCTCAGCCCGCTCGGATCAAGTGTGACAGTGGCACCGACGACCGGGGTGCCGGCCGCGTTGGTCAGCACGCCCGAGAGGTTGTAGGTCTCCAACCCGCCGGCGACATCCGGGCGGACGAAAGTGATCGCCTGAGTGTTCGCCAGTACCGGATCGCCGATGGAGTAGGACAGGCCATCCTCGCCGGCTGCGGCCTCGATGCCGACGATCGCGTTGTCGCCCTTCTCGGCGGCGTTGTCCAGCTGGTCGTAGTTGGTGGTCACCGTGCCGTCCGGCGCGAGGATCGCCTCGAACGACAACCGCTGCGTCGTGTCGCCCTTGCGGTGCACGTTGCGCCACTCGACGACGAACCGCTGCGCGGTGCCGGTGCCGGTGGTCGCCGTCCGGACACTGGCGGAGCCGTCCACCACGAGGTCGTCCCAGAAGGGCGCGACCAGGGCGTTCGGGTCCGCCGGTGCGGGCAACTGCCCCCCACCGGTGTACGGGTGTGAGCCACCCGGGTCGGTGAACGACAGCACACCGTTGGTGTCCACCCAGGCGCTGCGGTACGCACCTCCGTAGAACGGGAAGGCGAACGGCAGCTGCACCGTCGCGACAGCGTCGTCACCGGTCAGCGGCAGCACCGTCGACGCCGCGGTGAAGGCGCTGGTCTGCTCGCTGCAGGTATGACCCAGGTCGTCACTGAGCGCGACGAGGAAGATGTCCAGGTTGAGGCCCTGGCCGTCGATGTCGATCGCCTGGCTGAAGGCTGAGCCACATCGGCCGCCGAACGTGACAGTGACCGTGTACGAACCGGGCGGGAAGTTGCTCAGCGCATAGCTGCCGTCCGCACCCGAAGTGGCCTGATACCCGCCGGGTTGAAGCCGAACGATCGCCCCGGCCTGCGGAAGCCAGTTCGGGTCGTACACGGTGCCGGCCAGGCTCGACGATGGCGCGACGGCGAACTCGCCCTGGTTCATCCCGCTGGTCCGGTTACCGTCGTCCACAGCGACCGCGTACACCGGCCGCTTCCCGGTGGTGCTGCCCACCGCGACGGTGACCGTCGCCGTGCCACCTGCCGCCGTGGCATTCACAGTGGTGCCCAGACCGGTGCCGTCGACGCTGTACTTGAACTTCGTGACGTTCGTGTCGCCACCAGCGTCGAACCGTACGGTGAGCTGACCGCCGGCGGTCACCTGGGACCCGTTCGGGAAGGTGATCTTCGGTTGCAGCGGAACGGCAAGCTTCGCCAGGTTGGTCGACGTCTCCACGAAGTTGTAGAACCGAACATCGTCGACGGTGCCCGAGAAGAAGCTGTCGTAGTTGCCGTCCCACCTGCGCTTGCCGATGGAGAAGTCGCCGGTCGCGTTGAACCCACCGGTCAGCGTCGCCGTCGCCGTCTGCGCCACACCGTTGACGTACAGGGTCAGCTTCTTGGTCGCCGCGTCATAGGTCGCCGCCAGATGCGTCCACTTGCCCGCGACCGGCGCGGCGTTGGATTCCACGCTGTACATCGTGGAGTTGTCAGCGTCGGCGGAGACCATGGCAAAACGCCATCGCTGATTGCCGAGGACGTACCCGAGCTGGAAGGCGGACCTACGGGACCCGTTCGCGCTCACGACGGTCTGGGCACCGGCGCCGCTGGTCAACGAATCGAGCTTCACCCAGGCGGCGACGCTCAGGTCAGCGTCCGTCCGCACCGGGGTGGAGACGAGCGTGTCCGGGTGCGGGAAGTTGAGAGTGCCCGACTTGGCGGCCGCACCGGTGCCCGACAGCTTCATTGCCGTGCCAACCCCGGCCCGGCCGGCGACACGGGTGACCCCCGTGCTGAGGCTCAGCGTGTTGCCGTGCCCGGAGGCGTCAACCGCGCTGGTGCCGCTGGCCTCCTCGAACTTCCACTCGCCTGCCGGTCCGGAGCCGGCACGGACGCTGAAGGTGTAGGTCACCGGAGACGAGAATCGACCTGCGTGGTCCTTCGACCAGACGTAGAGCACGTTGACCCCGTCGTGCAGAGGGGTGACCGTGACGGAGGCGCCGTAGTCCGTCGTCCGGGCCGGCACCGTCGCCGCGGCGGTCAGCACGCCGGAGTCCAGGCTGTACGCGTACTCCTTGACCTCGTGGGGACGGGTGGTCGGCGCGGTGATGGTGAAGGCACCGGCCAGACCGACGCCGCCCTTCGGGACGCCATTGTTGGTGTAGGTGGTCGAGGCGACGCTCGCCGGCGGCGGTGGTGGCGTCGCATCCACTGTGAACTCACAGGTGCCAGACCAGGCGCTGTAGTGGCTGCCGTCCCAGGTCCGGGACTGCCACACGTAACTCGCGCCGTCGGTCAGCTTGCCGGAGGGGATGGTCGGCGACACGGCCGACGGGTTACCCGAGGCCTGGCTCACCTTGTTGGTCTCGCTCCGCGCGCCACCGACCGGCCACCAGTAGAAGGCGGTCGTGAGCGACTGCTGGCCGCTGTCCGGGTCGGAGTGCTTCGCGGAGAGCACAGGCGTGGTGGTCAGCACGTACGGCCGGGCCGCGCCCGTGGCACATGCCTTGCCGTCCGACTTCCGGTCGGTGGGCGCGTTCGGGTCGGTGTTGTAGGTGATCGCCAGCTTCGGTGAGGCGTGGTTGAACCGCTTCCACTGGTCCTTGGTGCCCTCGTCGATCGCCCGCAACCCGACGGTCACGTTGGGCCACTTGCTCGCCGCCGCCTTCTCCACGATCGACTTGACGTTGAACTCGATCGTTCCCGTGCCGAGGCATCCGTGGGCCGAGCCGTACTTGCGGTTGCCGACGGCCTGCGCGGTGTAGGCGCTGTACCAGGTCGGTTGGTGGTTCCAGGTCGTGCCGGACGAGATGGATCCGGTCATCCACAGCTTCGCGTTGGACTTCGGACTGCACGTCCATGACCACCGCTGCTCCACCCGGAACTGCGCGCTGAGGATGCGCTTACCGGCCACCGTGGAGGTGTTCATCCGGAACAGCGACCGGATGATGTGATCGGCACAGCCCGAGCAGTCCTCCGTGCGCCCCGCGCCCGCCGACCCCACCGTCTTGCCATTACTCAACGCGGACGAGTTCTGCCAGAACGAGCTCGACTTGTACTTGCTCCACACCGAGGTCCACGCGTTGCTCGCGATACCGCCGGTCCACGACGGGTCGATGTAGATGGGTAGCTTCGTCCGCTGGTCGGCCAGCATCGCCTTGTCGGGGATGAGTGTCAGTGCGTCGGCGTCGACTCGGACCGGCATCACGGCCCGGCGGGCCGCCTCCGGCACCGAGCCCCGGTCGGGCGCCGCTTCGGCGGCCCGAGCTGAACCGGACGCGGCATCGGCCTCGGCCTTTGTCGTGGGCTTGCGCTGCGGCTCTGCGGAGCGCTCACCCTTCTTGTCCTTCTCGGGTGCCCCGCCCGCCATGTCCTCCGGGGTCGAGGAGTCCCACATCAGCGGCGCCGGTGCGGCGAAGACCGTGCCACCCTTGCTGTCCCGAGCGGCGAGCCCACCGCCGGAGGCGGCACCGACCGACACGCCCTTGGCCTGCAGGCCGAATCGCAAGGAGGCGAGCTTCGGGTTCGCCGCCGCCGCCCGGGATCGAACGACCAGGACCTCCGAGAAGCCGAGAGGCTGCGCGGTGACCTGAAGGTCCACGTCCGGAAGGACTTCGCGGTACGTCGCCGTGGAGCCCTCGATCACGGGCGCGGGCAGCTTTCCGGGCCAGGAGACGGCGAGTTCGCGCGACCCGTCACGCAGCCGCGCGAAGGCACCGTCGCCACCCTTGCTGTTGAAGACCATCGGCAGGATGGTCGCCTTCGGCACCACGCCCTCGGGAGTCACCTTCAGCGTCGTGTCCACCGGGACCCAGGATTGGCCCTTACGCACCCGCGTCGGCTCGATGGTCTGCTCCAACGTCTCGGAGCCGTCGACGTTGAGAAACGTCTGCGACCACTCCGTACGCTTCGAGAGATCCTCCACACGCCGTCCGCAGACCGCCAGCATCCGCCGTGCGGCGTTCGCGTCGGGCTGTTCGTCCGCGCAGGAGTTGCTCTTTGGCTGCGCCGCCGAGGCGGCGGTGGCCGGCGCCACGAGCAGCGAGCCGACAACAGCCGTCGTCATGACGACTGCGATCGAACGTCGGAGAGTCGAACGACTCCGCGTATAACGCGCAGGCAAAAGCCAACCAGGCATCAGCAACCCCCGTGATCAAGCCCGGATAGTGGGCCAGACATTAGGGATCGGTAGGCAGCACTGTAAAGAGCGGTCACAACTTGCGAGAACAAGCAGGACATCTGACCTAATTGACTGACCGCGCTCACGTTCGGTCACCCTCGCCGCAGGTGTGAGGCCCCACCCCTTCTTGACAGGTGTCGATCTGTGCACTGGTGTAAGGACCAGACACATCGACGTCCGTCACAGGAGGGCACATGATCGTCCGACGACGGTGGACAGCTGCCGCCACCACAGTGATCCTGTTCAGCGCAGTGTTGTCCCATCCGGCTTCCGGGGCGGCCGCACCCGCCGACCCGGCCGCCCCGATCGCTCTGAGCGCCACCGAAACCGCACTCGTCCGAGTTCAGCTCCGCGACCAGGCCCAGCTGGATCGGCTCGTCGCCAGCGGTGTGGACCTGGCCAACCGGCCCCGGGCGCGGGACGGTCGGATCATCGCCGACCTGGTGCTCAGCGGCGCGCAGCTCGGCGAACTGACCGCGCAGGGCGCGACGGCAGTGCAGATCGTGCAGCGCGCCGGGGACGGCAACCGGCACTATGCCGACAGTGTCCGTGCGGCTCAGGCCCGCACCGCCGCCGGGCTGCGCGCGCCGGCCGCGGGCCAGCGGTCCACCGCCGCCGCCACCGCCGTGGACACCCTCCAGGTGCAGCAGGCGTACTGGTGGACCACGACCGGACAGACCTTCCTACAGGCCCAGGTGGCCACCACCGCCACCGACGACCCGGACGTGGAGATCACCGTCAGTTGGCGCACGGCGGACGGCGCCACCGGCTCCTTCCCGCTGTACCGGTTCGAGGACTCCGGCGAGTACCAGTACCACTACGCGCCCCCCAGCCGCTGCCGAGCCGACCGGTTCAGCTGAGCGCCACCTCCAGCCTCGGCGGGGTCAGCCGGGCGGTCACCCCGACGCTCTGGCCGAACGCCTCCCCGCCGCCGCTGCCGGCCGGCTACCAGAAGGACTTCATCGACGCGTACCTGACGCCGGTGGACATCCAGGCGCGGATCAAGCGGCTGGCCCGCCAGTACCGGGACCTGGTGGACGTGATCGACCTGCCGAACAAGACCCAGGGATACCGGCGCAACGCCGCCGGCTACCTGGGCGACCCGGCGGTGGCCGCCCTGGTGGTCGAGTCGGTCCGCTTCGGCGACCAGAACATGAACGGCGTACAGGTGCGGACTGTCGACCCGGGCCGGGCGAACCGGCCACTGACCGTCGGTTACCGCGACCGCGTCCTCACCGTGTCACTGGCCACCGACACCGCGGGCAAGACGGTGAGCACCACCGACGAGGTCGCGGCGGCGATCAACGCCCGTCAGCCGGACCGGTTCCGGGCCATCGTCGAGGACGGTTCGGCCGGGCTGCCGATGCCCGTCGCCGGCCCCACCCGACTCGACGACGGACTCCAGGGCACCGAGGTGCCGGCACGGCCGTGGACGGTGCAGGCGCTGCGCCTCGGCGTGCACCGGGACGGCTCCCGGGTCGGGGTGCTCGCGTACTCCCAGGAACACGCCCGGGAGTGGGCCACGCCGCTGGTGACGCTGGAGTTCGCCGAGCGGATGCTGGCCAACGCCCGGACCGACCCGGCCACCCGTGAGCTGCTGGAGCAGGTCGACATCTTCGTCATCCCGATGGTCAACCCGGACGGCGCGAACTACTCGTTCAACGACTTCAACTTCCAGCGCAAGAACCTCGTCAACCACTGCACCGGGGCGGCCCGCGACCCGAAGAACCGCACCTCGTGGGGCGTCGACATCAACCGCAACTACACAGTCGGGTCGTACTTCGACGGCTACGTCGGCGCCAGCGCCAACTGCCTGTCCGGCACCTACGCGGGCACCTCGGAGCTGTCCGAGGCGGAGAGCGGCAACGTGATCGCGCTCGCCCAGGACCACCCGAACATCAAGTTCGCGATGAACGTGCACTCCTACGGCGGCTACTTCATGTGGCCCCCGGGGGCGTACCGGGCCGACGGCAGGGTCACCCTGCCGCGACCGTCGATCGACGAGTCGACGCTGTTCCTCAACAGCGCCCGCCGGATCGTCGGCGCCATCGCCCAGGAGCGCGGCACCGTCACCTGGCCGTCGCAGACCGGACCGGTCGCCGACGTTCTCTACTCCGCCGCCGGCAACTCGGCCGACCAGCTCTACTACGAGCTGGGCATCTTCGCCTGGGACTTCGAGGTCGGCAACGACCGGTGGAACCCGGCGACCAACCAGTGGGAGGGCGTCGGCTTCCAGCCGCCGTTCGACGAGGCGCACGGCGAATCCCAGGAGTACGCCGGCGGGCTGGTGGAGATGGTCCGGGTGGCCCGCGACTACGCCGCCGCCGAATCTGCCGGCTGATCCCTCACCGGTGCCGCGTCCGCTTGTCGGGCGCGGCACCGTCGGCCGGATTTCGCCCGTTTCCGCCCGGTGCCTGGTGGGTAGGGCTCGTCCATGGACACGAACACGACGGCCCACCTGGTGGGCGGCCCCCGAGACGGCAGCACCCACGAGACCGGCAACGAGGCACTCGTCGAGGTGGAGATCGACGGCCTGATGCACCGCTACATCAAGACCACCAAGCAGCACGACGATGGTCGACCGCTCTACAACTACGACGGGGCGGTCGCCCCGGACGGCGGCGAGCCCGGCGTAGAGGATCCGGCCGCCCGGGTCGCGTCGCCCCGAGCCGACGCCGAGGGGCACGGCGGCACCCACTGACCGCCGCACCGTCGGGATCACGCAAGCCCACGAATGAGGTACCGGTCGGAGCGGCCGGCCACGGATGAACCGCGGCCGGCCGGGTAAGCAGCGACCTTGCCTGGTGGGGAGACGACCGGGTGCACGGGTGGGCGGTCCTGGACCGCCCGCCCGTGCACGACCGGTCAGTTCGAGGAGATCCAGTTCCAGGCCGAGACGACCCACTCGGTCTGCTGGAGCCACGCCACGCCGAGGCCGACGAGGAACACCGCCGTCGCCAGGTGCGCGCCTCGGGCGCTGCGCCGGACCCGGCCCAACTGCCGCTCCAACACCACCCGGCCGATCAGCCGGAACAGTGCGAACAGGCCGAGGGCCACCAGCAGGCTGAGCACCAGCACCAGCAGCGGGCCGCTCAGGTCACCCTGGCCGGACAGCGCCCAGATCCCCCAACACACGAACGCGAAAAGGCCCGCCGCCGCGCTCCATTCACCGCCGCGCCGTAGCTGCTCCATCCGCGAGCTGAGCGAGCGGCGGGGCGCCGGTTCACCGGGCCAACCGGTGCCGGTCGGTTCCTGCTCGACCACCGGGAACGGCTCCGTCCGCGGGGTGCGGCGCTCACCCACCGGGGCGACCCCCCGGCGGAACCCGTCACGCTGCGGCGGCACCCCGACGCCGGCCTGCGGTGGCACCTCCACGGTCCGTTCCGCCCACGGCTGCGTCTGGTCTGCCATCTCGTCCTCCCCCTGACCGACGGCAACAGCACCGCCTTGATTCGAGGGTAGCCAGCCGGCAAATCGATCGCCGACCCCGGCCGGGACGCGCGGCCCCCCGCGACGGTGCCGGATCGAACCCGGCCAGGGTACGGTCGGCTGATGGGTGACAGCGACCGACGACGGCGACGGCTGCGCCACCATGCCGACACCGAGACGGCCAGACCGGGTGCGGACGGCCCGACGATCAGCACGCCGGGCGTGCACGACGGTGTCGAGCCGCCGCCGCGACGCAGGAGCACGGGCGGCGACGAGCGCGACGGCGAGCGAGGGCTGCGCGGGTTGGTCGGTTCCGGCTCGTCCCAGGTGGGGCTGAGCGCCGCGCTACGAGCCCGGGACGCGGCCCGCCCCACCGACGACGACCTGGCCGAGGCCGAAGCCCGGGTGGTGGTCGTCCGGCGAAACTGGGTGCCCCGCGAGGAGCTGCCCCGCTCGCCGCGCTGAGCGCCGCACGGTCAGGGCAGGTCGGGCAGCTTCCGGGTCCGCTCGTACTCGGCCACCTGGGCGATCCGACGAGCGTGCCGCTCGTTGCCGGAGAACGGCGTGTTCAGGAACGCCTCGACGATGCCGGTCGCCTCGTCCAGCGTGTGCTGGCGGGCACCGATGGCGACCACGTTCGCGTCGTTGTGCTGACGGGCCAGCTGAGCGGTCTCGACGCTCCAGGCCAACGCGGCGCGGACGCCGGCGACCTTGTTCGCGGCGATCTGCTCACCGTTGCCGGAGCCACCGATGACCACTCCGAGACCCGTCTCGTCGGCCACCACCTGGTCGCCCGTGTGCAGGCAGAACGTGGGGTAGTCGTCGTCCGGGTCGTAGCTGTGCGGGCCGACGTCGACCACGTCGTAGCCCTGCATGGCCAGGTGGTTGGCCAGGTGCACCTTCAACTCGAAACCGGCGTGATCGGATCCCAGGTAGACGCGCATACCGGGCAGTCTGTCAGGCCGCGCTCGGGGACGTCACAGGGGCGGCGTCCCCGAGCCGGGTTCGTCACACGGTCGTGGGGATGAGGCTCAACGCGGCAGCTCGGCGACGACCAGACCGCCGCGCGCCTTCGGGGTGAACCAGGTGCTCTTGCGGGGCATCTTCTCCCTGGCCAGGTTGACGGCGACGAAATCCGCCACGGTCACCGGCGCGATCAGGATGGCCAACTCGGCCCGACCGGCGTCGACCTCGCCGGTGAGCCAGCTCGCCGGGTAGTCACCGCCGACGTAGGTGATTCGCTTGTCGCCCGGGTCCAGACCGAGCGCGTCGCGCAGCACCAGCCGCTCGACCAGGGCGTGGTCCAGGTTTTCCAGGCGGGCGGAGGCGGTGGCGGGCAGGCGCACCGCGTACCCCTGGCCGTCGAGGCGGAGATGCACGGTGCCGCCGGCCGCCGGGACCTCGACCGGGCCGTCGATCGGCTCGACCTCGGCGCCCGCGGCCCGCAGCCGGTCGAGCAGCTCGGCCGGGGTGGTGGTCAGCTCGCTGACCAGCCGGTTGTACGGCTGGATGTCCACCGACGCGGGGGTGGTGACCACGGCCAGGAAGCGCGGCAGCCCGCCGGTCTGGGCGGCCAGGCTGCGGTGGTTGCCGTCTGCGACGACCAGGTCCCCGCCGCCGGCGAGAGCGGTCAGCGTGGCCTGCTCCGGGCCGGGGCCGAGCAGCCAGATGGCGTGCGTGCGCCCCGCCTGGTCGGTGTCCGTCGCGGCGGGCGCGCCGGCCGTGTCGGTCGCCGCAGCGAGCGCGGCGTGCAGTTCGTCGCCGCGCCCGGTCTGGAGCAGGAGTACGGGTGAGAGCAGGTGGCCCAGCGCGTCGGCGAGCGCCACCCGCTCGCGCACCTTGGCGATGAAGACGTCCTCGTTGCGGATGACCAGGCCCGGCTCGTCTGCCCGGGTGGAGATCTGGTCGGTGTCCACCATCGCGAACAGCCCGTACGCCGGCTCCTCGCCGGGCGCGCTGATCCGGTAGAGCACCACCACCTGCTCGGCGGGGGTGTAACTGCCGTCGGCCTTGGCCTCGGCGAGGCGGGCCACCGCGTCCGGCAGCGCGTCGAGGAACGACGTGCCCAGGCTCTGCGGGGCGCGGTGCGGCATCTCGATGCCGAGAGCGCTGTGCGGGTTCGACTCGATGATCGCGGTGATCTCCGCGTCGTCGGCGAACTCGTCGTAGTTTTGCGCGCCGGTGCCGCCAGTGGTGACCCAGGCCCGGGAGATCGGATGCACGACCGTCATGCCCACTGACGCTACCGGCGACGGTGTGGCCGCCGACGGGGACCCGCGGGGCGTCCACCAGATGAAAGCACCCGGTGGGGCCCGGCAGGTCAGCCGGCGCGGTCGGAGGTGCCCCGGCGGTGCTTACCCGCGCTCACCGGCCCACCGTTGCCACGCCGACCGGCCCCGATCGGCCCGGCGTTCAGGGCGCGGCGGGGCGACGCGGGCGGCCCCGGCACGGGACGGTCGGGAGGAGGCGTGGGAACGGGCCGCGGGTTCAGCGGCGGCGTCGGCACCGGGCGCGGAGGAGCCGGCGCCGGTGGCGGAGGAGCCGGTTCAGCCGGTGCCGCCCCCGACGGCACCAGCGCCGGCGCTTCGATCGGCACCGGGTCGACGGACGACGGCAGTGGGTCGACCGCCCTGGGCGGGGTGAGCCGGGAGGTCACCGGGACCCGGGCCACGCCCACCACGATGGGCGGCGCGAGTAGATCCACCAGGTGGGCGGGCAGGTCCGGGCGGACCGTCGGCCAGCGGGAGTCGTCGACGGACCAGTAGTCCGCGCCGGGAGTCTCGATCACCCCCTGCCGGGTCAACTGATCGTCACCGGACGCACGGTGCTTGGCCATCGGGGTTTTCCTCCACGAACTGCGGCGTGCGGCCCTGCGGGTCGCTGCGGCGGACACCGAGGGAAACGACGCCGCCCGCCTCCCGGTGACGCCACGACCCTCCGCCGACCTCGGCACCCGACGAGAAACGCCCCCGTCCGCGCCACTGACGAGGCACGGACGGGGGCGCTGCGGTCGTCGCTCAGTCGAAGATCGGGCTCTGCTCGCGGGTGCGCTTGAGCTCGTAGAAGCCCGGAGTGCCGGCGACCAGCAGCACGCCGTCCCAGAGCCGGCCGGCGGCCTCCCCCTTCGGAGCCGGAGTGATCACCGGGCCGAAGAACGCGACAGGGGCGCCATCCGGGCCGGGCGCGTGCACGACCGGAGTGCCCACGTCCTGCCCGACCGGGCGCATGCCCGCCTCGTGGCTGGCCCGCAGTGCCTCGTCGTAGTCGGTGCTGTCGGCGGCCGCGGCCAGTGCCGGGTCGAGGCCGGCCTCGGTGAGCGCGGCCACGTACAGCTCCGGACCCCGCTCCTGCTTCTGCAGGTGGATCCGGGTGCCGAGCGCGGTGTAGAGCGGGCGCAGCACGTCATTGCCGTGCAGCTGCTCGGCGGCGATGCAGACCCGCACCGGGCCCCACGCGGTCTTCAGGAACTCCTTGTAGTCCTCGGGCAGCTCGTCCCGGCCGTCGTTGAGCACGGCCAGGCTCATCACGTGGAAGCGGATGTCCACATCTCGGATCTGCTCGACCTCGAGCAGCCAGCGGGAGGTGATCCACGCCCACGGGCAGGCCGGGTCGAACCACATGTCGGCGGTGACACGTTCGGTCACTGTGAGATCCCTTCACGACGGGTGGCGCCGACAGGTCGGCGTCTCAGGAGAATCTTCACCCCGCAGCGCATCGACCGGCACCCGAATGAGAGCGTGACCTCGGCCACCGCGGGCTGCCCGTACATGGAAGACTCGAATCGGGCCAGCCGTCACGAGCGGTAGGCGAACGGGCGCCGCCGGGCGTACGGCGACACGTGGGATGGAGACGAACAGTGCCGGGAGTGCGCAACCTGACGCAGGTCGAGGCGACCGAGCGGGCACGCCTGCTCAACGTGACGGGGTATGACATCAGTCTGGACCTGTCCAGCGCCGTGCTGGCGGCCGACGGCCGCACGTTCAGGTCGACGACCGAGGTCAGGTTCCGCTGCTCCGAACCGGGCGCGAGTACCTTCATCGAGCTGGCCGCCGAGTCGGTGCGGTCCGCGACGCTGAACGGCACGCCCGTCGACCTCGCCGACTGGTCCGCCGAGAAGGGCCTGACCCTGTCCGGGTTGGACAGCGACAACGTCCTGGTGGTCGACGCCGACTTCGGTTACTCCAACAGCGGCCAGGGTCTGCACCGGACGGTCGACCCGGTGGACGGCGAGACGTACCTCTACAGCCAGTTCGAGACGGCCGACGCGCAGCGGGTGTTCGCCTGCTTCGACCAGCCCGACCTGAAGAGCGTCTACACCTGGCACGTCATCGTTCCGGCGCACTGGCGGGCGGTCTCCAACATGCCGGTCCAGCGGGAGGAGCCGGCGGGCGAGGCGCTCAAGACGCTGCACTTCACCGAGTCGCCCCGGATGAGCACCTACATCACGGCGATGTGCGCCGGGCCGTACCACGAGGTGCGCGACGCGCACGACGGCATCGACCTGGGGGTGTTCTGCCGGGCGTCGATGGCGCAGTACCTGGACTCCGACGACCTGTTCCTGATCACCAAGCAGGGCTTCGACTTCTTCCACGAGAAGTTCGACGTGCGCTACCCGCTGCCGAAGTACGACCAGCTCTGGGTGCCCGACTTCAACGCCGGCGCGATGGAGAACTTCGGCTGCGTGACGCACGCCGAGTCGCACTACCTGTTCCGCTCGCAGGTCACCGACTTCGAGTACGAGCAGCGGGCCAACACGATCCTGCACGAACTCGCCCACATGTGGTTCGGTGACCTGGTCACCATGCGCTGGTGGAACGACCTGTGGCTGAACGAGTCGTTCGCCGAGTGGGCCAGCCACTGGTGCAACACCAACGCGACCCGGTTCACCGAGGCGTGGACGACCTTCCTGTCCATCCGGAAGAACTGGGGCTACCGGCAGGACCAGCTCTCCTCCACCCACCCGGTCTACACCGAGATGCCGGACATGGAGGCCGTGGAGGTCAACTTCGACGGCATCACCTACGCCAAGGGCGCGAGCGTGCTCAAGCAGCTCGTCGCGTACGTGGGTGAGGAGCCGTTCGTGGCCGGGCTGCGGGCCTACTTCGGCAAGCACGCCTGGGGCAACGCCACCTTCGACGACCTGCTCACCGAGCTGGAGGCCGCGTCCGGCCGGGAGCTGCGCAAGTTCGCCGCGCAGTGGTTGGAGACCGCGCAGGTCAACACGCTGCGTCCGGAGGTGACGATCGGGGCGGACGGCACGTACGAGCAGGTGCTGGTGCGGCAGGAGGCCCCGGCGGCGTACCCGACGCTGCGGACCCACCGCATCGGCGTGGGCCTGTACGACCTGACCGAGGGGCGGCTGGTCCGTCGGGAGCGGTACGAGGTGGACGTGACCGGCGAGCACACTGACCTCGCCCCGCTGCGTGGCGTCCGGGCGGCAGACGTGTTGCTGCTCAACGACGACGACCTCAGCTACACCAAGCTGCGCCTCGACGAGCGCTCGATGGCGACGGTGGTGCAGCACATCGGTGGTTTCGACTCGTCGCTGGCCCGCGCGCTCTGCTGGACCGCCGCATGGGACATGATCCGCGACGCCGAGCTGTCCGCCCGCGACTACGTGGCGCTGACGCTGAGCGGGCTGCCCGCGGAGACCGACATCAACCTGGTCACCGCCACCCTGCGGCAGGCGACCACAGCGCTCACCCTGTACGCCGACCCGGCCTGGGCGCCGACCGGCTGGGCCGACCTGGCCCGTACCGCCCGGGACGCACTCGCTGCCGCCGAGCCCGGCAGCGGGTTCCAGTTGGCCTGGGCCCGTGCGTTCACCTCGGCGGTCCGCTCCGAGGAAGATCTGGCCACGCTGCGCGGTTGGCTGGACGGCACCGGCATGCCGGCCGGGCTGACCGTCGACACCGAGCTGCGCTGGTCGGTCCTCGCCGCGCTGGTGGCCAACGGTGCCGCCGGGACCGCCGAGATCGAGGCGGAGCTGAGCGGCGACCGTACGGCCAGCGGTGAGCGGGAAGCCGCTTACGCGCACGCGTTGATGCCGACGGCCGAGAACAAGGCCGCCGTGTGGGCCCTGCTCACCGGCCCGGACGCGCTGCCCAACTGGCGGCACCGGGCGCTGTTGCAGGGCTTCGCCCACCCGGCGCAGGTGGAGCTGGTCACCCCGTATCGGGAGCGGTACTTCGCGGCGGTCGGGCAGGTGTGGGCCACCCGGGACAGCGAGCCGGCGCAGGAGTTCGCCCAGCTGGCGTATCCGACCTACCTGGTGGAGGACGACACGGTCGCGGCCACCGACGCGTGGCTGGCCGGTGACGGGCACCCGGCCCCGCTGCGTCGACTGGTGGCCGAGGGTCGCGACGGTGTGGTGCGGGCGCTGAAGGCCCGCGCGAAGGACGCCCAGAGCGCCTGAGCAGCGTTGTCCGGCCGGGGCCGGCGTGGGTGTGAGCCCGCGCCGGCCCCGGGTCGTTTTCCGCTTGTGAAGATCGTGCTCCACCATGGAAGTAGGGGCCTCAGCCGCAGCCGAGGCCCCTACTTCCTGGATCGGGCACGATCTTGCATGCCCGCGCGTCGTGTGTGCCGGTCAGCCCTTGCCGGCGTGGCTGGCGAGCTGGTCGAGGCCGTTGATGATGCCGCCGGCCAGGTCACCGCCGCTGAACGCGCCGACCATGGAGAGCGCGGCCAGCTTGGCGTACGTGTCGGGGATGCGCTTGCGGGCGTACCGCCCGGTGATGATCTCCAGTTGCCGCTGGTTGGGCGACACGGCGATCAGCACCGACTTGTCGGGCTCGGCGAGCTGACGGTGCAGCCGCTGGGCGTGCTCGCGGATCGGCTCGTCGAGACCACCGACGAAGACCGAGAAGACCAGGCCGGTGCCCTTGTCGGCCAGGCGCAGGGCCTCGTCGATGCGCAGCAGCTGGCGGGTCGAGAACGGCCCGTCGAGCACCTCGGGCGGATTTTCCGACCCGGTCTGCTTCTCACCAACGGTCACTTGCGCCTCCGGTTCCACCGGCCGGCGCCTCGACGCTGGCCTGCTCAAGCTTGTGGCTGGTCAGCGCGGGCGCCTGCGCCCCCGCCGTCAGCGCGGTGCCGGCCGAGTCGGCCAGCTGCTCCGGACGGCCCAGGAACCAGACCGGAGTGAAGTCGAAGGGCCGGCCCGGGCGGTAGCGCTTGGCGCCACCGCCACCGCCGGTGGCACCCCCACGGCTACCGGCGTACGACAGGCCGGCGATGACCAGCACCGCGGCCAACGGGATGCCGACGAAGACCAGCAACGTCTCGGTAACAGACAATCCCAACGCCCCCAGGCGGAAGAAGGACGACCTTGAACAACCGGGTCGGGTGGACGATCACGCTGCCGACCGCCCGACTCCGTCACCATTCACGTTAGCGGAGTCGACGGCCCGCCAGATTGCGGGGTGCCGATCCCATCCGTCACTGGAGTTCTCCAGTTGCGCAGCGGTAGCGATAAGCCGCGCGTCGTCGCCGTACCGGCCGGTGAGCAGCACCCCGACGGGCAGGCCGTCGGTCGTGGCGCCCAGTGGCAGGGAGACGGAGGGATCGCCTGTGACGTTGAAGATGGCGCAGTAGGGCGAGAACCGGCGTTGCCTGTCGAAGTCGGCGGCCGGGTCCGCGTCGGCGGTGAACCAGCCGACGGGCGCCTGCGGGGTGGCCAGGGTGGGACAGAGGAGCAGGTCGCAGCCGGCGGTGCGGCGGGCACCGAGGCGCACCTGCGCCTGCAACTCCCCGAGGGTGGCGGCCAGGGTGCCGGCGGAGAGTTCGGCGCCCCGGGCCCGGAGCAGCCGGGTCAACGGCAGCAGCTCCGCCTCCCGCTGCGGTGGCACCGGGGTGAGCGCCAGCACGTACCAGAGGATCTCGAACAGCGGCCACGCCGCCGGCCCGAGCGGCGGTGGCACCTCGACCACCTCGTGGCCGGCCGCCGCGAGCAGCGCGGCGGCCCGGTCCACGGCGGCCACGCAGTCGGGGTGCACCGGTTCGTCGGCGAGCATCGGCGTGGTGAACCGGCCGATCCGCAGCGGGCCGGGCTCGGCCCGGCGCGCGACGGCCAGGTAGCCGCCGGGCGGCGCGGGCGGCGGCAGGTAGGGCTCGCCGGCGACCGGAACGGCCATGACGTCGAGCAGCGCGGCGACGTCGGTGACCGTCCGCCCGAGCGGGCCGCTGGTGGGCAGGCCGAACGCGCCGGAGCCGATCGGCCCGCCGGAGACGAGGCCCCGACTGGGCTTGTAGCCGACCAGGCCGCAGAGCGACGCCGGGATGCGCAGCGACCCGCCGCCGTCGGACCCCTGGGCGACCGGGACCAGCCCGGCCGCGACCGCCGCCGCCGCGCCACCGCTGGACCCGCCCGCCGTGTACGCCAACTGCCACGGGTTGCGGGCCGGCGGTGCTACCCGGCCCTCCGAGTAGAGCGAACAGCCCAGCTCGGAGGTGGTCGTCTTGCCCAGGCTGACCAGACCGGCGGCCTTGATGAAGCGGACCACGTCGGCGTCGACCGGCGGGACGAAGTCGAAGAAGGCGGCCGAACCGAAGGTGGTGCGGACCCCGGCGGTGAGCGTCAGGTCCTTGATCGCGGTTGGCACGCCGTGCAGCGGGCCGCGCTCCTCGTTCGGCACCGCGTCGGCGGCGCGCGCGGCCTGCCGGGCGAGGTCCGGTGTGACGGTGACGAACGCGCCCACCGTGTCGCCGAGCGCCGCCACTCGGCGCAGGCAATGCTCGACCAGGTCGACGCTGGACAGCTCGCCGCGGGTCATCGCGGCGGCCTGTTCCAACGCGGTCAGGTCGTGCGGCTCGGCCATGCCGTCATCCTGCCGGCAGTCGGTCGTTCGCGCAGCCGACACGCGCCGACGACCGGAAACGGACCAACCGGGCGCCCGCCCGTCCGCCCGGCCTGCCCGGTCTGTAGATCTTGGACAGTTTCCGTCAGCGCCGGACGGAAACTGTCCAAGATCTGCTCACGTCGAGAGCTAGGCGGACGATCAGCCGTGCAGGAAACGGAGGGCGTTGGTCGACAGGAGCTTGTCGCGCTGGGTGTCGGTGAGGAAGTCGGCCGCGTGAACCACAGCGCCGGCCGGCCGTTCGCCCAGCGGGTACGGGTAGTCGCTGCCGACCAGCACCCGATCCTCCCCCAGGGTGTCGACAAGCAGCCGCAGCGCGGGCGGCGCGAACACCACCGAGTCGACGCTGAACCGGTCGAGGTAGCTGCTGGGCGGACCGGCGGACGCACCCCGGACCAGGTCGCCGCGGCGGTGCCAGGCGTTGTCGGCGCGGCCCAGCCAGAACGGGAAACTGCCGCCGCCGTGCGCGAAGCAGATCCGCAGCGTCTCGGGCACCCGGTCGAAGACACCGCCGAGGATCATCGCCAGCACCGACAGGTGCGTCTCGGCGGGCATCCCGGTGAGCCAACGGGCCATCCAGCGGTCCAGTCGCGGCCCGCCGGGCATGTCCCACGGGTGGACGAAGACGGGTGCGCCCACCTCGGCGCAGTGCTGGAGGAAGGTGACCACGCCGGCGTCGTCCAGGTCCCGGTCGCCGACGTGATTGCCGATCTCCACGCCCACGTGCCCGGCGGCGAGGCTGCGGTCCAGCTCGGCACAGGCGGCGTCCGGGTCCTGGAGCGGCACCTGGCAGAACGGCACCAGTCGGTCGCCACCGGCCGCGGTGACCTCCAGGGTCAGGTCGTTGAAGATCCGGGCGACCTTCACCGCCTGGTCGGCCGGGCGGTCGTAGCTGAAGAAGACCGGGGTGGGCGAGACCACCTGCACGGCCACGCCGTCGGCGTCCATGTCGGCCAGCCGGCGCGACGCGTCCCAGCACTCGGCGCCGACCGGGCGGAACTCCGTCTCCCCCACCATGATCATGGCGGCACGTTCGGAGTCGACCCGCAACCACGGCCAGCCGGACCCGCCGCACGCCGCGCCGAGGTCCGGCCACCCCTTCGGTACGACGTGCGTGTGCACGTCGACAACGCCTGCGGGCATCAGCCCTTGCCCGGGTGCAGGGTGCCGCAGTCGGCGCAGGTGCGCGCCTGCTCGTCGGCGTAGAACGCCTGGAACACCGGGGGCAGATCGGCGGCGATGTCGCGGACCTGCAACTCCACCTCGTGCACCTTGCTGCCGCACTCCGGGCAGTACCACTGGAACGTCTCCAGCGTGCCCTCCTCGCGGACCCGCTCGACGACCACACCGATGGAGCCGGCCTCCGGCCGCTGCGGCGAGTGCGGGGTGTTACGCGGCAACATCCACATCTGACCCTCGCGCACGTGCACCGTACGCGGCCCTTCCGGGGTGACCAGGTTGATGTGCATGTTGCCAGTGACCTGGTAGAAGAACTCCTCGTACGGGTCCACGTGGAAGTCGGTGCGCTGGTTGGGCCCGCCCACCACCATCACGATGAAGTCGTCCCCGCCGGGGAACATCTCCTTGTTGCCCACCGGGGGCTTCAACAGGTGCTGGTTGTCGGCGATCCAGCCCGGAAAGCTGAACGGCTCGGCGATCTCACTCACGACTGACCTCCCGAGGGAAGAAGGGCCACGGCCTGGATTTCGATCAGCAGGTGCGGATGCGGCAGCTGGTGCACCGCCACCGTCGTACGGGTCGGTCCGGAGGCGTCGAAGAACTCGGCCCACACCTCGTTGTAACCACCGAAGTCGTTCATGTTGACCAGGTACGTCGTCACCTGCACCAGGTCGGTGAGGTCCGCGCCGACCGAACGCAGCAGATCCCGCACGTTCTCGATGACGGCCCGTGTCTGCGCCCGGATGTCGAGGTTGGTGGTGCCGAACCCGTCCACCTCCACACCGGCGAAGGTGTTGTCCGCGCGCCGCGACGACGTACCGGAGACGAAGACGAACCCACCGGCGACCTTCACGTGCGGAAAAGCCCCCCGCGGGACGGCCTTCCCGGCCACCACCCGGGCGGTCACGACGACGCCCGCAGCGAGGCCGTGCCGAGCTTCTCGACGACGGCGCGGACGTGGGCGCCGGGACGCAGCGGAACAGCGGCGGTGGCGGCACCGGCCAGGAAGACCCAGCCGGACTCCAGCCGCACCCCGTGCCGGCCCGCCAGCCGGATGCCCTCGTCGAGCGCCCGGCGCGGATCACCGAGGATCGCCGCCGTCGAGCCGACCTGCGCCACCCGCCCGTCGACCTCCAGCAGCACGCCCAGGTTGTCCAGCCCCGCCGGCACCGGCGACCACTGCCCGATCACGAAGGCGGCGGCCGAGGTGTTGTCGGCGACCACGTCCGGCAGCGAGAACTGGAAGTCCGCGTACCGGGAGTCGATCAACTCGATGGCCGGGGCGACGGCGCGGACCGCCGTGGCGAAGTCGCCGACCGGCTCGCCCGGCTCGGGCAGCCGGTCCAGCAGGAACGCCACCTCCGGCTCGACCCGGGGATGGATGTACGCGGCCGGGTCCACTGTGCCGCCGTCGGGCACCCGCATCGTGTTGGTGAGCCGCCCCCAGATCACCTCGTCCACGCCGACCTGGGCCATCTTCGCCCTGCTGGTCAGCCCCATCTTCAGGCCGACCAACCGCTCACCGGCGTTCAGCCGGCGTTGCAGCAGCGCGGCCTGCACGGCGTACGCGGTGTCCACGTCCAGGCCGGTCTCGGCGGCGAGCTGCGGGATCGCGGTGGCCGTGTCGGCCGCCGCGCCCAGCTTCTCGGCGATCCCGACGATGTCCACGCCGATCATGCTGGCCCACCCTTCGTTCGCGACTGCGGGGCTCGCAAGCCCGGCTCACTCCTCGCGCTCACGGCCTCCTGGTCGGCCAGGTCGAGCGCCACGTCCACGATCATGTCCTCCTGGCCGCCGACCATCCGGCGGCGGCCCAACTCGACCAGGATCGACCGGACGTCCACGCCGTACTTCGTGGAGGCCCGCTCGGCGTGCCGCAGGAAGCTGGAGTAGACCCCGGCGTACCCCAGGGAGAGCGTCTCCCGGTCCACCTGGACCGGCCGGTCCTGGAGCGGGCGGACGATGTCGTCGGCGGCGTCCATCAGCGCGAACACGTCGCAGCCGTGCTTCCAGCCGTGCAGCTCGGCGACCGCGACGAAGACCTCCAGCGGGGCGTTGCCGGCGCCCGCGCCCATGCCCGCGAGGGAGGCGTCGACACGGACGGTCCGGCCGTGCACCGCGTCGGGGCCGACCGGGGCGGACCCGGTGACCCGGCCGTGCTCGACGGCGAGCACGCTGTTGGCGACCCCGAGCGACAGGTTGTGGTGGGCGTGGATGCCGATCTGCGTCTCCGGGGCGAGGACCTGCCGGTACGCGTCGACCCGCTGCGCCACGTCGGACATCAGCAGCCGGCCGCCGGAGTCGGTGACGTAGACGCAGTGCGCCCCGTACGACTCCATGAGCTTGGCCTGCCCGGCGAGCCCGGCCGCATCGTTCATATGCGACATCATCAGGAACCCGGCCACGTCCATGCCGTTCTCCCGCGCCCAGGAGATGTGCTGGGCGGAGATGTCCGCCTCCGTGCAGTGGGTGGCGATCCGGACGCTCGTCACCCCGAGGGCCTTCGCGGCCTTCAGGTCGGCGATCGTGCCGATGCCCGGCAGCAGCAGGGTGGTCAGCTTCGCAGTGGTCAGCACCTCGGCCGCCGCCGAGATCCACTCCGCGTCGCTGGCGGCGCCGTGGCCGTAGTTGACGCTGGAGCCGGCGAGGCCGTCACCGTGCGCCACCTCGATGGCGGCCACACCGGCGGCGTCCAGCGCGGCGGCGATGGTGCGTACGTGGTCGACCGTGTACTGGTGGGCGATGGCGTGCATGCCGTCGCGCAGCGTCACGTCCTGGATGTACAGGTCGGTCATGGCGCGGCCACCTCCGAAGAACGCAGGGCGACCAGCCGCTCCGCGGTGCGCAGCGCGGCGGAGGTCATGATGTCCAGGTTCCCGGCGTACGCGGGCAGGTAGTGCCCGGCGCCGGAGACCTCCAGGAAAACCGACACCTGCAGGGCGGTGAGCCGCCGCCCGAGCGTCGGCAGGTACGCCTCGACAGTGTCGAACTGCACGTCCTGCTTGAGCCGGTAGCCGGGGACGTACTCCTGCACGGCCGCCACCATCTCGGCGACCGAGGCGGCGATGGCGTCGGCGTCGGCGTCGGCGTCCGGGCAGAGGCAGTAGACGGTGTCCCGCATCAGCAGCGGCGGGTCCGCCGGGTTCAGCACGATGATCGCCTTGCCCCGCTCGGCACCGCCCACCACCTCGATGGCGCGGGCCGTGGTCTCGGTGAACTCGTCGATGTTGGCCCGGGTGCCCGGGCCGGCGGACTTCGACGCGATCGAGGCGACGATCTCCCCGTACGCCACCGGGGTGACCCGGCGTACCGCGGCGACGATCGGCACCGTCGCCTGCCCGCCGCACGTCACCATGTTGACGTTGGGCTGGTGCAGGTGCTCGTCGAGGTTGACCGGCGGCACCACGTACGGGCCGAGCGCGGCCGGGGTCAGGTCGACCACAGTGCGGCCGTGGGCGCGCAGCACCTCGTCGTGGCGTCGGTGCGCGCCGGCCGAGGTGGCGTCGAACACCAGCTCGACGTCGGCGAACTCGGGCATCGCCACGAGCCCGTCCACGCCGTCGGCCGTGGTGGCGACGCCGAGCCGGCGAGCGCGCGCCAGGCCGTCTGAGGCCGGGTCGATGCCGGCCATCGCCACCATGCGCAGGCTGTCGCTCAGCCGCAACACCTTGATCATCAGATCGGTCCCGATGTTTCCCGATCCCAGCACCGCCACGTTAGTGGTCACTGCCCGCCCCTGTCGCTGAAGGATGTCCGAACCGAGCCGAGCCCGGAGATCCGGGCCTCGTACGCGGCCCCCGGGGTGACCGGCACCATCGGGCCGAGCGCCCCGGAGAGCACCACGTCCCCGGCGCGCAGCGGGTCACCGGCGCGGGCCAGGGTGCCGGCCAGCCACTGCAGGGCGTGCAGCGGGTTGCCCAGGCAGGCGGCGCCCGCGCCCACCGAGACCGGCTCGCCGGCGTGCTCCAGCACCATCCCGCACAGTCGCAGGTCGACGTCGGCGAGCCGGCGCGGCGTGGTGCCGAGCACGAAGAGCCCGCTGGAGGCGTTGTCGGCGACGGTGTCCACGATGGAGATGTCCCAGGCGGCGATGCGCGAGTCGACGATCTCGATCGCCGGCAGCACGTGGTCGACCGCGCGGATCAGGTCGACGGTGGTGAGCTGCGGGTTCGGGAGGTCCTTGTCGAGCACGAAGGCGATCTCCGCCTCCACGCGGGGCTGGAGCAGCCGGTCGATGGGCACCTCGACCCCGTCGCCGACCGCCATGGCGTCGGTCAGCATGCCGAAGTCCGGCTGGAACACCCCGAAGGTCTCCTGCACGGCCCGGGAGGTCAACCCGATCTTCGCGCCGACCCGGCGTTCGCCGCGGCCCTGCCAGGCCCGCGCCTGGAGTTGCTGCACCCGGTACGCGGCCTCGACGTCGCCCTCCGGCAGCAGCCGGCCCCGAAGCGGCGCGCACGGCTTGCCGGTGCTGCGGGCGTCGGCCAACTCCCGGTTGGCGGCCTCGATGTCAGCTTCCATGCCCGCTCCCTCGCTACGGCTCACGACAGGTCCACGCAGACGTTCGTGAGTTCGGAGTAGAAGTTCAGCGAGTGCACGCCGCCCTCGCGACCGATCCCGGACGCCTTCACCCCGCCAAACGGGGTCCGCAGGTCACGCAGGAACCAGGTGTTGACCCAGACGATGCCGGCGTCGAGCCGGGCGCCGGCACGGTGCGCGACGCCCACGTCCCGGGTCCACACGGTCGCCGCCAGGCCGTACTCGGTGCCGTTGGCGAGGGAGTACGCCTCGTCCTCGGTGTCGAACGGCGCGACGTGCACCACCGGGCCGAAGATCTCCTCCCGGTTGGTGCGGGCGTCCGGGCCGAGCCCGGTGAGCACCGTCGGCTGCACGTACGACCCGCCGTCGCGGGTGTCGCCGAAGGTGGGCGTGCCGCCACCGGTGAGCACCTCGGCGCCCTCGGAGCGGGCCAGCTCGTACGCGCCGAGCACCTTCGCCCGGTGCTGGTGGGAGATCAGCGGCATGGTGGCGGTGGCCTCGTCGGTCGGCCAGCCGTACGCCAGCTCGCCGGCCCGCTTCGCCAACCGGGCCGTGAACTCCTCGAAGACCGGACGCTGCACGTAGATGCGCTCGGTGCAGAGGCACACCTGCCCGCCGTTGGTGAAGCTGGACCGCACCGAGCCGGCCACCGCGGCGTCCAGGTCGGCGTCGGCGAAGACCAGGCCGGCGTTCTTGCCGCCGAGTTCGAAGCTCACCGCCTTCACCCCGTCGGCGGCTGCTCGCATGATCGCGCCGCCGGTGGCCGACTCGCCGGTGAAGGTGATCGCGTCGACGCCCGGGTGGCGGGTGAGGAACTCGCCCGCCGAGTCCGGCCCGAACCCGTGCACCAGGTTGAACACCCCGGCCGGTACGCCGGCGGCGGCCATCACCTCGGCGAGCACCGTCGCCGAGGCGGGAGTCTCCTCGCTGGGCTTGACCACGACGGCGTTGCCGCAGGCAAGCGCCGGAGCCACCTTCCAGGTGAGCAGCAGCAGCGGCAGGTTCCACGGCACGATGACCGCTACCACTCCGACCGGCTTGCGCAGCGCGTAGTTGAGTGCCCGACCACCGGTCGGGGTGACAGTCGTGAACGACTCGGTGGGGGCGGTCGCCACGATCTCCGCGAACGCCCGGAAGTTCGCCGCGCCGCGCGGAATGTCCAGGGTGCGGGCCTGGGCGATGGACTTGCCGGTGTCGGCGACCTCGGCGGTGACCAGGTCGTCGAAGCGGCGCTCCAGCTCGTCGGCGACGCGGCGCAGCACCTCGGCGCGCTCGCGCTCCCCCATCCGGCCCCACGGCCCCCGCAGCGCCGCCCGGGCGGCGGCCACCGCGTCGTCCACAGTGGACCGCGACGCCTCGTCCACCTCGAAGACCTGCTCCCCGGTGACCGGGCTGGCCTTGGCGAACGTGTTTCCGCCGTCGACGAACTCGCCGGCGACGAAGTTGCGCAACCGCCGCGGACCACTCGGCGCGTGGCCGGCCATCAGCCGCGGATCCCAGTTGCCGGTCATGCCCGCCTCCCTCGGCCCAGTGCCGCACCGACCGCGCCGACCAACAGCAGCGCGGCCCCGCCGACGACCGCCCCGAGCACCCGGTGCTGTCGGCGCACCCGGCGGCGCACCTCCGCGTACGGGGTGGTGGAGAACGACACCAGCTCGTACTGGGAAACGTACCGGCCGGGCAGTGCCCGTTCCAGTGCGTGCTCCACCCGCCGCCGGGTCTGGAAGACCGGCGAGGCGACCTTGTCCCGCATCTCCACGAAGTTGGTCAGCGCCATCGTCGCGATGGCCTCGGCGTTCTCCTGTCGGCGCCGCTGGAACAGCGGCAGCGCCGCCAACCAGTCGTCGGCGCACTCGTCCAGGCAGCGGTCCAGCTCCACCACGTCCTCGAAGGCGCAGTTGGCACCCTGGCCGTAGAACGGCACGATGGCGTGCGCCGCGTCGCCGAGCAGGCCGACCTTCCCGTTGACCTGCCACGGGGCGCAGCGCACGGTGCCGAGCACGCCCACCGGGTTGTGCTGGTAGTCGTCGACGAGGTTCGGGGCCAGCGGGACCACGTCCGGGTAGTGCTCGGTGAAGTGCCGTTCGATCTCCGCCGGGTTGGTCAGCGAGGCGAAGCTGCCGGCGCCGTCGTTGGGCCAGAACAGCGTGCAGGTGAAGGAGCGGTCCGGGTTCGGCAGCGCGATCATCATCGAGGTGCCGCGCGGCCAGATGTGCAGCGCGTCCGGGTCCAGGGCGAAGTCCCCGCCCAGCGGCGGAATCGTCAGCTCCTTGTAGCCGTAGTCGAGGAAGTCCACGCTCTCGTCCAGCAGCCCGTACGCCAGCAGTTGCCCGCGCACCGCCGAGCCGGCGCCGTCGGCGCCCAGCACGACCGACGCCTTCGCCGCGACCGGGCCCTGCGGAGTCTCGAAGCTCAGGGCGCCGTCGGTCGGGTCGAGCCCGACCAGCCGGTGGTCGAAGACGACCCGCACTCCGGGCAGCGCGGCGGCCTCGTCCAGCAGGGCGTTGTTCAGCGCACCCCGGCTGATCGAGTTGATCGCCCGGTCGCCGGCCGCGCTGTACGACTGGAACTGCTGCTCGCCCTCGACCGGGTGGATCATCCGGCCGCGCATCGGCAGCGCGTCGGTCATCACCTGCTCGGCCAGCCCGATGCGGCGCAACGCGTCCAGGCCCCGCTCGGAGAGCGCCAGGTTGATCGAGCGACCGCGTTCGGCGGTGCCGGCGCGCGGGTCGGAGCGGCGCTCGTAGAGGGCCACCGGGTAGCCACGCCGGGCCAGGAAGCAGGCCGCCAGACAGCCGGCCAGCCCGGCACCGATGATCGCGATCTCGTCCCGCCGCGCGGTCATGAGCTCGCCCCCACCGTCGCGGCGAGCGCCGCGGCGGCCCGCCAGCAGTCGAGGTACGTGGAGTACAGCGGCACCGGGGCGAACCGCACGACGTCGGGTTCGCGGGCGTCGGCGATGACGCCGTGTTCGTACCGTAGGCGTTTGGTCAGCTCGGCGGCGCTGCCCGAGCCGATGCGCACGGAGAGCTGGCAGCCTCGGCGGGCCGGGTCGCGCGGGGTGACCACCCGCAGCGGCCGGCCGACTGTCACCTCGTCGAACAGTGACTCCAGCCAGCCGGTGAGGCGCTGGCTGCGCGCGCGCAGCGCGGTCATCCCCACCGCGTCGAACAGCTCCAGCGAGGTACGCACCGGGCCCATCGCGAAGATCGGCGGGTTGGAGATCTGCCAGGCCTCCACTGTGGCCGGCGGCCGGGACACCGGCGTCATCTCGAACCGGGTCGCCGCAGCGGTGCTCCACCACCCCTCGAACCGGGGCAGGGTCTCGTCGCCGAGGTGCCGCTCGTGCACGAAGACGCCCGCCAGCGCACCCGGGCCGGAGTTCAGGTACTTGTAGGAGCACCACGCGGCGAAGTCGACGTCCCAGTCGTGCAGGGACAGCGGCACGTTGCCGACCGCGTGGGCCAGGTCCCAACCGACCACCGCGCCGGCGGCGCGGCCGGCAGCCGTGATCGCCGGGATGTCCAGCAGCTCACCGGTGAGGTAGTTGACCCCGCCGAGCAGCAGCAGCGCCACCCGGTCGCCCTCGGCGGCCAGATAGTCGGTCACGTCCTCGGTGCGCAGGGCGTCCTCACCCGCGCGCGGACGCAACCGGACCACGGTGTCGTCCGGGTCCAGGCCGTGGAACCGGGCTTGGCTGCGCACGGCGTAGCTGTCCGAGGGGAACGCGGCGTCCTCGATGACGATGCGGGTGCGCGCGCCGGCCGGTCGGTAGAAACTCACCATCAGCAGGTGCAGGTTGACAGTGAGCGAGTTCATCACCACGGCCTCCGCGGGCCGGGCGCCGACCAGTCGCGCGGCCGGCCCGGTCAACAACTCGTGGTACGGCAGCCAGGGGCGCTCCGCCTCCAGGTGCCCCTCCACGCCGAGCCGCCCCCACGCGTCCAGGTCGGCCAGGAGTTCGTCGCGGGTGGCCCGAGGTTGCAGGCCGAGCGAGTTGCCGGCCAGGTACGCCGACTCGGGGTGGTCGCCGCCGTCGGCCGGCGGCACGTGGAACAGGTGCCGGTGACCGGGGTCGGTCTCGTCACGGCGATGCGCTTCGTGTTCTGGGGTGTGCATGTCTCGCTCTCCGGTCACATCGCGGTGCGGGCCGACCACAGCTCCGGGAAGACCACCCGGGCCATGCTGCGCTGCAACCACGCCAGGCCGGCGGAGCCTCCGCTGCCGACCTTGGCGCCCATCGTCCGCTGCACCGCCTTGACGTGGTTCCACCGCCAGTCGCCGAACTCCTCGGCGACAGCGCTCAGCGCCTCGCCGAGCAGCCGCAGGTGATTGTCCGGGCTGGCGTCGTCGTAGATCCGTACCCAGGCCGCCTCGACCAACGGGTGCGGGTCGTGTTCGACGGCCACGTCCCGGTCGAGCAGGTCGGCGGGGAGGTCGAAGCCGCGCCGGGCGAGCAGCGCGAGCACGTCGTCCCAGAGGCTCGGGGTGGACAGCGCCGCGTTCAGCTCGGCATGCACCTCGGCCTGCCGGCGGAACGGGCGGATCAGCGTCGGGTCGCGCAGCCCGAGCAGGAACTCCAACTGCCGGTACATCGCCGACTGGAAGCCGGAGGCCTCACCGAGCAGATTGCGGAACCTGTTGAAGTCGGCCGGGCTCATCCAGCGCAGGCCCTGCCAGGCGGCGTTGAGCCCCTCCAGGTGCAGCTTGGCGCGGCCCAGCGGGGCCAACGCCTCCCAGATCTGGTCGGCGCGGATCAGCCGCTGGGTCTCCCGCAGCTCGTGGCAGGTCAGCCCGAAGTACAGCTCCATGATCTGGCTGACCATCAGGAAGGACATCTCGCCCGGGTCGCTGCTGAGCGGGTGCTGCATCTTGTGCAGGGCGCTGGCCTGCACGTACGCGTCGTACGGCACCATGTCGGCGAACTCCAGGGTCGGCTCGCCGCCGGTGCGCTCCGCCTGCGCGGCACGCTGCCCGGGGGTCACCGGTTGCACCGTGGCACGGCGGTTCGGCGCCCGCCGCTCCGTCTGATCCACCATCTCGTCTCCCTCCCCCGGACTAGCCGACGTCATGATCTCGCGGTCGGATCGGCCTACGGAATGCCGAATCAACGGCTCTCGCCGGCTTCTCCTGGCAAACCAAAGGCAACTAGGCGAAGTCGGTTCACGAAAGTAAGGTCTGAGCGTGGACGACATGGACTGGGCGCTGCTGCGCGAGTTGCAGGCCGACGCGCGGCTCTCCTTCAGCGAGTTGTCCCGGCGGGTGCACCTGTCGCCACCGTCCGTCGCGGAGCGGGTCCGCCGGCTGGAGGAGGCCGGAATCATCACCGGCTACCACGCCCACGTCGACCTGAGCCGCGCCGGCCGTACCGTGGTCGCGCTGATCCGGATGTCCTGCTACGGCGCGCGGTGCATCCTGCACGACCCGGCGGTGGCCGACTGGCCGGAGATCCTGGAGATCCACCGGATCACCGGGGACGCGTGCAGCGTGCTGAAGGTGGCGGCCGGCTCGATCGGCGCGTTCGAGGGGGTCATCGACCGTCTCGCCCCGTACGGCCAACCGTCGAGCACGATGGTCCTCTCCTCCCCACTGAACTGGCACCCCGTCACCCCCCTGCCCGCCACCGGGCCCATCCCCCGCCCGCGCTGACCCCGCCCACCCCTCGGGTTTGCCCCCGCGCCAGCGGGAAAGCAGCGCGTGCCCAGGGGAGGGTTCCGGCGGTCGTCGCCGGTTGGGGGGAAATCATGCAGGCAATCCGCACGATCAACCGCGCGCTCTCGTCCGCACTGACACTGGTGGGGCTGGTCGGGGCGTTCGTCCTGTTGTCGGTCGCGCCGGCGCGAGCGGGCGAGAACGTCTTCGTCGAGGTGACACCGAACAGCGCCCAGGCCGGCAGCCGCGTCAGCATCAAGGCGAGCTGCGACAACGACAACAACAACAGGCAGTCCAGCGTGCACTCCGACGCGTTCGGGCACGTGCAGCTCAAACCGGACAAGGGCTTCCTGACCGCGCAGGCCACCATCGCGAGGGACAAGCCGGCCGGTGACTACCCGGTCGACCTGCGCTGCGAGAACGGTCAGACGTCGTCGACCACGCTGACAGTGCTGAACATGGCCTCACCCAGCAAGGGCCCGGCGACCGGTGGCGGCGGAATGGCCGGCGGGCGCGGCACCGGCTCGCTGCTGGTGCTCGGTGGCGTGGCGTTGGTGGCCACAGCGATCGTGCTCGGGATGGCCGGCGGCCGACGTCGACCGGGAGCCGGCTCCTGAGCCGGATCACCCATGACCCGCAGATCCGCGCGTGCGCGGCCGAACCGCCGCGCCCGCCTCCGGGCCGGGCCGGCGCTTCGCGCGTCCGGCCGGCTGGTGGCCCGCGTCTCCGGACGGCTGCGCCGGGTCGCCGGGCAGGCCGTGTCGGCCAGCGTCACCACCACCGACCCGGCCGCCCGCCCGCTGCCGCCGCGGCGCCCGGCCGGGCCCTCGTCGGCCCGACACCGGTTCGCTACGAGCCCCGGG
This sequence comes from Micromonospora sp. NBC_00330, assembly GCF_036136635.1. NCBI lineage: Bacteria > Bacillati > Actinomycetota > Actinomycetes > Micromonosporales > Micromonosporaceae > Micromonospora > Micromonospora sp. NBC_00330. The sequence goes on along the minus strand of NZ_CP108012.1, from coordinate 7,275,594 downwards.
TTGCCGGTGCTGGCCATCGCCGCGCTGATGGTGCTGATCGTGGCGATGCTCGGCTTCGAGCAGGTGACCGGAATGAGCCTGCTGCCGGACCGGCTCAGCGCCGGACTGCGACCGCCGCCGAAGAAGTTCCCGGTGCTGCCGGCCAGCCAGCCGACCAACCTCGCCATCGAGAAGATCGACGTGCGGGCGCCCGTACACGAGGTGGGTATCGCGCCGGACGGCACGATCGCCGTGCCGGACGCGGCCCGCGCCCAGGAGGCCGGCTGGTACGACCAGGGGCCCACCCCGGGCCAGTACGGCCCAGCCGTGATCGTCGGGCACGTCGACACCACCAGCGGGCCGGCGGTCTTCCACAAACTCCGCGAGTTGCGCTCCGGTGACGAGATCGAGGTCACCCGCACCGACCAGCGGGTGGCGGTCTTCGAGGTCAACTCGGTGGAGAAGTTCGACAAGGGCCGCCTGCCGGTGGACGAGGTGTACGGCGACTTCAGCCGCCCGAGCCTCCGACTGATCACCTGCGGCGGCCAGTGGGTCGGCGGCGAGACCGGCTACGCGGACAACGTGGTGGTCTTCGCCTCGCTGGTCGAGGCGCGTGCCGGGTGAGGGCAGGCAGATCGGAACTACAGGTCAGTTCTGGCCTGGGCTTGCCACGGGCAACCCTGCGGCCTTGGCACAGTCGAGCAGTCGCCGGTCGTAACTGACGAATGCGATGAGTGTCGTTCCCGACTCGTTTGTCAGAACCTGGGCCGTGGCAAGGTGGATGGCGTCGAGGCTGCGTAGCGTCGGCTCGGCGAATGCAGCTGCGGTAGCGCGGACAGTGCTGTCGATCTCCAGCCGGAAGAGGCGTCCGACGGCAGCCGGCACTCCGATCAACGCTTGCGGGGCTGATCGGCGCAACGCTCTGGGCACCTCAACCTCGACGAGGGCGGAGGAGGCCAGCGGGACGTCTCCGTGGCTGTTGAGCCAGGAGACGAGGTCAGCGGTGCACTCCTCCTGCCGAACCAGCTTGACGACGGCGGCGGAGTCGAGATAGATCACCAGCGCTCCTCGTCCCGCATCTCGGCGAGCGTCGCGGCGGCGTCCACATCCTCAGCGCCAAGCTTGGGCGGAAGCGGAACAGGACCACCGCCGGTTGGAGGGACTGCCCGCCCCGCCGCCACAAGCTTGGCCAGCACCGACCTGTCGTCGCCGACCGGTACGAGTCGGGCGACGGGGCGCCCGCGGTCGGTGATCTCGACCGTCTCGCCACCACTCACCCGAGCCAGGACCTGACTCGTGTTCTGGTTCAGCTCTCGGACCCCGATACGCTCCACGAACACAGTGTAGAACTAAATGTTCTACACGGCGAGGCTACTCGCCTCGCTGGTCGAGGCGCATTCAGGCGGCTGACCGGCGTCGACGTATTCGGCGAGCCGGGCGGCACCGGTGAGCATGGCCCGGCCTCGCTCGGTGAGCCGTTGCCGCCACTGGCGCAGCGAGGCGGCGAGCGGTTCGGCGCCGCCGGCGTCGCGCACTCGACGCAGCACAGCGGCGATGTGGTCGAGCCGGTACCCGCCGCGGCGCAGCAGGTGGGCCAGTTCGGCGTCCCGGACGTCGTCGGGGAGGTAGAGCCGGTAGTGGGTCACCGGATCACGTACCGGTCGCAGCACCCCGGCCCGCTCCCACTTGCGCAGCGTGGCCGGCCGTAGACCGAGCCGGTGAGCCAACACGCTGATCGGCACGGCTTTCTGGCTCTGCGGTTGCGGTCTCGTTCCGGTGAGCGTCGCCACCGCCGCCTCGACCGCGTCCAGGGTTTCCCGATCGCGCTGGAGCAGCGCATGCCCCTGGTCGATGGTGCGCAACGCCGTGTCGATGTCACCCCGGTTGACGGATCGCATGATCTCGCCGCTGGCCGCGTAGCCGTGGCCCGGGATCAACGCGAGGTAGGCACGCAGCGCCTTGACGTGCAGCTCGGTGAAACGACGGTAGCCGTTCGGAGTGCGCTGGGCGGGCGGCAGGACGCCGTCTCGTTCGTAGTTGCGCACGGCCTGCGCGGAGAGGGCGTGGGCGCGCGCGAGATCCACCGGTCGGCGTACCTCTGGGTTTGAAGGTTTTGGGGCTGCCACCGCGCTCCGCCGCTCGTGAGTCTCAACCGCTGGTTCAACGATACGGTTCATGGAATGCCATCTTTTCTCGACCTGCTGGCGGTATCCCCCGACCTGCTCGCGCTCGGCGAACCGACGCACGGCGAGTCCGCCTTCCTCCAGCTCCGCAACGAGGCCTTTCTGTCGCTGACCGAGCACGGCTACCGCTCGATCGCCGTGGAGAGCGACCGGGCGGCCGGGCTGATCGCCGACGACTTCGTGCAGGGCGTCGCCGCCGTGACGCTCGACCGGGCGCTCGCCGAAGGGTTCAGCCACGGATTCGGGGCAGCCCCGGCCAACCGCGACCTGCTGCTGCGGATGCGGGAGTGGAACGCTGGACGGCCGGCCGCCGAGCGCCTGACGTTCCACGGCTTCGACGCCCCGGTGGAGCTGGAAGCCGCTCCGAGCCCGCGCCGGCACCTCACCCAGGTCTGCCAGTTTCTCGACCTGGACCGGACTGCCGAGATCGACGACCTGATCGGGGACGAGGTGCGGTGGAGCGACACTGCCGCGATCTGGGAACCCGGCCGATCGGTCGGGCGCTCGACCGACGCCCAGCGACTGCGGGTGCTCGCCGACGACCTGCTCACCGAGCTGTACCTGCGGGCGCCGGGAAGGTCAGCGGGCTGGGCGGCGGCATTCGTGCACGCCACTGCCGCTGTCGCGTTGCTGCGTTACCACGCCGCGGCCGCCGCACCACTGGCCCAGAAGGAACGCTTCGCCCGCCTGGCCGCGGTCCGGGACGCGCTGATGGCCGAGAACCTGCTCGCGATCCGATCGGCCGAGGCACACCGCGGGCCCACACTGGTCTTCGCGCACAACACGCACCTCCAGCGTCACCTGAGCACGATGACGCTGGCCGACACGCAGGTGTCATGGGCCGGCGCCGGCGCCATCATCGCGTCGCTGCTGGGCGACCGGTACGCGGTGATCGCCGGCAGCCTCGGCGCGAGCCCGGCACTCGGCATCGGGCCACCCGCCCCCGCCACCTACGAGGGTCGACTCCAGCAGGAGACCAGCCTTCCCCGGTACCTGCCGACGTCCGACATCGGAGCGGCCGAGCAGCGGACGCACGACTATCGCTACTTCCCCCTGGACCGGGCCACCATCGACCACGCCGACGCGGTCCTGCACGTTCCGACCGGCGTCGACACGGCAGTGCTCGCCGATCGGATCGCCGCACTGCCCGGCGTCGAGCAGGTCGTGGCGAGCGAGGAGAACGGATCACCCGAGGCGGCCTGGGGCGACCGGTTCTTCTTCGTCGGCCCGGACCGCCGCCAGCCGTTCACCACCATCGTCGAGCACGACGTGCCCGGCTTCGACGAGGCCGCACAGCTAGACCGCCCCGGCGTCTTCCGCCTCAACCTGGACCTGGGCCGGACCAAGTTCGAGCGGCTGTTCGGCTTCCCACCCAAGGCATTCGAGGAGCACCGGCACGAGTTCGACTTCGCCCGACTGGACACCCTCGTACCGCACCCGGGCTACGCACAGTACGGCTTCGCCAGCATCGTCATGCCCGGTCCGCACCTGCTGCCCGAGATCGACCGGCTACTCGCGATCGCGTACCGCCGAGCTGTCGACCGCCACGAACGCGCAGCGCGCCGGGCAACCCGCCCGCAATCCGGAGCCTGACCACGCCCTGCGGGGTCAGGCGGCTGCCTCTGGCTCCCGCAGGTCCAGCCAGTCGGCCCAGCGGGGGTCGGGGGCGCGGTGGCCCAGCACCCGCCAGGCGGTGCCCTTCGGCGCGGCCGGCAACGCGTGCAACCGCCACCCCATCTCGGCCGGGGTCTTGTCGCCCTTGGTGTGGTTGCACCTGGCACACGCGGCGACCACGTTCTCCCAGGCGTGCCGGCCACCCCGGCTGCGCGGAAAGACGTGGTCGATGGTCTCGGCCGGGCCCCGACAGTAGGCGCACCGCCACCCGTCGCGGGCGAAGATCGCCCGGCGGGACAGCCCGACATGCGTTCGGTACGGCACCCGGACGAAGCGCGTCAGCCGGACCACTGATGGGACCGGGAGCGCGTCCCGGGCGCTGTGCAGGATGCCGTCACCATCGGCGACACAGACCGCCTTGGCGGAGAGGACGAGGATCGCGGCGCGACGCACCGACACGACACACAGCGGCTCGTAGGTGGCGTTGAGGACCAGCGCGCCGGAGCCCACCGTGGGTCGTATGTCAGGCATCGCGCTCACCCTCCCGGTTCAGCGGCTGCTGGGGACCGCCGCCGACCGGGGCCGGGCACAAGGGCCCACACGGTCGACGCCGGGCCGATCACCGACGTCCGTTGCGCCAATAGTCCCTGATCGGACCCCGGATTGCACGTACTAATCTCTCTTCTGGTAAGCGGATCACCCACGCCGGGACGGGCAGCTGCTCCAGCCTGGGCGGACACTGACGTGTGACACCCCCGCCGCCGGTCTCACCGGTGCCGAACCTGCGCCGGCCGCCTGATCGACCCCGGTCTCACCAGGCACCTCGTTACGACGCTTCGGTGCCCAGCCTCGACCGATCGGCCAGCAGGTCCAGCGGCCATCGGCCCCTATGGTCACCGGCATGATCGACAAGCTTGCCGCCGCCACAGTGCGCCACCGGCACGTCGTCCTGGCACTCGGGCTGCTCCTGGTCGGCGTGAACGCCGCAGCCTCGGGGCCCGTGTCCGTTGCGGGGCAGCGCCTGTTGATCCTCATCTCCCTGGCGGCCCTGATCCTGGCGATCGTCGTCATGGGGGTCCGTCCGGCCTACCTCGTGGTGCAGCCGCAGATCCCGGCGTTCGCCACACCCGGGCCCGCCTGGACGGTGCTCTTCGCCCTGGGCTACCTCGGGCCCGCGTCCACCCGCGTCGACGCACTGCTGCGCTCGACCAGGCAGGGCACGCTGTCGGCGTTCGACGTGGTCTTTGATGTCCTCTGGGTGGTCCTGGCCGCGCTGGTGGTGGCGTGGGCGTGGCGGGGCCACGGGGTGCGGCTGCATCCCTCCGGGGTACGGCGGACGTGGGCGCTGGGCTCGCTCACCGTGCCGTGGGAGGCACTGCTGCCGCCGCAGATGCCATCGGCTGCCGACGGCCGGCTGTGGCTGGGAATGAGGATCATGGAACCTCAACTGGTTCGGCGGCGCGGCATTCCGCAGAGCCGAAGGGCGACGCGGAACGACAACATCGACGCCGGATTTCTCGCTGCGGTGATCGGGCACTACGTCGTTCACCCCGAACACCGGGCGGCGATCGGTGGTCAGGCCGAGTACGAACGGCTGCGCGCCGCGTTGCCCAAGAGAGGGTGAGCAACCGGCAGCGGGCATCCTGCCCTCGACGGTAGGTGTCACCCGGCCGGTGGGTCGGCGGCGGGCGCTCGGGTCCCTTGCGGTACGAAGACAGGGTGAGTGCCGCCAGTGTGACGCCCCTAGCCCTGTCCGACGCCGTCTCGGTGAGCTGCCAGGGCAGCACCTCCTGCGAGTGGATCTACCGGATCACCGAGTCGGCCTGGTTCGCCGAGGGAAGCTACTGGATCCTGCTCAAACCGCTTCGGGTGCTGCTGATCCTGGCACTGGCGATGGTGGCCCGCTGGGCGCTGCACCGGACCATCAACCGGTTGGTGCGAACGACCACCGATGGTGCGGTGCCGACGATGCTGCGGCCGCTGCGCGAGCGGGTACCCACCGCCGCGGTCGACCCGGCCGAGTTCGTGCCGGAGCGACGGAGGCAGCGGGCCGAGGCGATCGGGTCGGTGCTGCGCAGCCTGACCACCGCGTTCGTCTTCGGCATCGCGCTGCTGATGATCCTGCGGGAGTTCAGTTTCGACCTGGCGCCGTTGCTGGCCAGCGCGGGGATCGCCGGCGTCGCGCTGGGCTTCGGCGCGCAGAGCCTGGTGAAGGACCTGATCGCCGGCCTGTTCATGCTGATCGAGGACCAGTACGGCGTGGGTGACAACGTCGACCTGGGCGAGGCGATGGGCGTGGTCGAGTCGGTCGGCCTGCGGGTCACCACGGTGCGCGACGGCCGTGGCGTGCTCTGGTACATCCGCAACGGCGAGATCATCCGGGTGGGCAACAAGAGCCAGGGTTGGGCCCTCGTGGTGGTGGACCTGCCGATCGGTTTCAACAGCACCGAGGAGGCCACGGCGGTGCTACGGACCGCGGCCGCCTCGGTCGCGATGGACCCGGAGCTGTCGTCGGAGATCGTGGAGGCGCCCGAGGTGCTGGGTGTCGAGCAGGTGACGGTGGACGGCGCTGTCATCCGCACAGTGGTGAAGACGACAGCGGACGGGCAGTTCGCTGTGGGCCGGGAACTGCGTCGGCGTCTCGCCGAGGCGCTGGAAAATTCGGGGATCACCGCGCAGATCGCTGCGGCCCGCATCTATCCCGGTCTGTCCACCCGACCGTTGCCCGAGGGTGAGACAGGTCAGGGCGGCGCCACCTGACATCGCCGACATTGCCCGGCAATTCAGGGGTCGCGAGCCGGCCGGCCCCTCGGGTATCGTCCGTTCGTTCAGTCGGGGAGGCGACGAACGGCCCGTTCGACCTAGCTAGTTGTCAGACGATCGGGCAGAATCCGGAGCACGCGTTCCCACCAAAGCGTGTTCACATCCTCGCTGATCCGTAGATCTGACGAGTGCTTCCGGCCGGGCTGCCACGAGCGGCCGAGCCGGGGCCGATGGAGGCGACGGTGCCTGACGAGCGACCTTCCGCGGAAGGCCCCGCCACATTCCGCGAAGTCTTCGGCCAGCACGAGTTCCGGGCCGTGTTCGTGGCTGGCGCTCTCTCCTGGATCGGCGACTATGTCGCGAAGGCCGCCGTCACCCTGCTCGTCTATCAGCAGACCCGGTCCGTCGCGCTCTCCGCGGCCGCCTTCGCGGTCAGCTTCCTGCCCTGGCTGCTGGGCGGTCCCGTGCTCGCCGCGCTCGCGGAGCGGTACCCGTTCCGACGGGTGATGGTGGCATGCGACCTCATCCGGATGGCGCTGATGCTGCTCATCGCCATCCCGAACCTGCCGTACCAGGCGGTGCTGGTGCTCATCTTCGCCGCCACGCTGGCCAACCCGCCAAGCCAGGCGGCGAAGTCCGCGCTGATCCCGCAGTTGCTCACCGGGGACCGACTGGTGCTGGGGCTGTCGCTGAACAGCAGCGTCGGGCAGGCAGCCCAGGTCGTGGGGTACGTCTTCGGCGCCGCTGTCGCCGCTGTCGACCCGGAGGCGGCGCTGCTGTTCAACGCGGTCACGTTCGGTCTCTCGGCGCTGCTGGTTCGCCTGGGCGTGCGTCACCGCCCTCCGGTGATGAACCCGGAGCACCGCAGCCACCTGTTGCAGGAGACTCGCCAGGGGTTCGGCATCGTGTTCCGCACACCGGTGCTGCGGGCCATCGCGGTGCTGGTGTTCAGTTCGATGCTCTTCTCGATCGTTCCCGAGGGTCTGGCCGCAGCCTGGGCCAACGACGAGGGTCGTGGCGCGGTGAGCGCGGGCACCGCACAGGCGGCGATCATGGTGGCCAACCCGATCGGCTTCATCCTCGGTGGGTTGCTGGTGAGTCGCCTGTTCGGGCCGGCTCGCCGACTGAAGCTGATGCGGCCGCTCGCGGTGCTCGCCCCGTTGGTGCTCGTGCCGGTGCTGCTCGACCCTCCGCCGCTGGTGGTCGCGCTGCTCGCCGCGCTCTGCGGGTTCGCGGTCGCCGGCATGATGCCGATGGCCAACGGGTTGTTCGTCCAGGCTCTGCCCAACGGCTTCCGAGCCCGCGCCTTCGGGGTTATGGCCACCGGCATCCAGGTCATCCAGGGTCTCGCGGTGCTGGTCACCGGGATGCTCGCCGAACGGTTCCCCATTCCGATTGTGGTGGGGGTCTGGAGCGCAGCCGGGGTGGTGCTGATGGCGGTGGCCACGCTGCGCTGGCCGGACCGGCAGACGGTGGACGACGCGATCACTGCCGCCTCGTTGGCCAACGCCGCTCCGCCGCCCGCCGGGCTCGGCGACCCGGCCAGCGACCGCCTGGTGGAAGGCTCGTCCGACCCGCATGCCGGTGACGGCCACCGCCGGCACGCTGTCACCTGAGCGTCGAACCGACCTCTGCCCGTGCAGGCCGGGTGCCCGATATTCGGGATCGTCGACCCGGCGTGATCGGACGCACGCCGTGCGGGTCGGGTCGGCACCGGACGCACCTGGCAGGATGGAACTGTGACTTCCGCAGGTGAATCCGACCGTCCCGGTGCGTCGATGACCCTCTTCGAAGCGGTCGGCGGCGAACCCACCTTCCGCAAGCTGGTCGACGAGTTCTACGCCGGCGTCGCCACCGACCCCCTGCTGCGACCCATGTACCCGGAGGAGGACCTGGGCCCGGCCGCGGACCGGATGACCCTGTTCCTGATGCAGTACTGGGGCGGCCCGAACACGTACTCCGCTCAGCGCGGGCACCCGCGGCTGCGGATGCGCCACGCGCCGTTCCGGATCGGCGCGGCCGAACGGGACGCCTGGCTGCGGAACATGCGCCGTGCGGTGGACCGGCTCGACCTTGAGCCGGAGATCGCCGCAACCCTCTGGGACTACCTGGAGCGGGCCGCGTACTTCATGGTCAACGTCGAGGACGACCCGGCCAACGGCGGCTGACCCACCCCACCCGGAGCGGCGTCAGAGCAGCGCGCCCTCGTCGTGCAGCCAGTCCACGAAGCTGGTGGCGACCGCCGCGCCGCAGTCGAGCATCTCGACCAGGAGCGCGTCGTGGGTGCCGGCACCCAGGGGCACCTGAAGCTCGGCGTAGATCGGTAGCTGACCGCGCTCGGTCGGGTCACCGATGTACGCCTTGCAGAACCGGCGGGTGTGGTTCCACTCGTTGACCACCCGGTACGCCCGGTCGGCCCAGTCCGGCGGGACCGTGGCGTGCGGACGTGCCCGCATGACCAGGATCTCGTCCTCCGGCCCTTCGAGGGTGACCAGCACCGCGTGCCGCTCCCACATCGCCAGCAGGTTGCCGTCGCCGTCGGCCAGATAACGCACGTCGAGCAGATCGAGCGCGTCACAGACCCGGCGCAGACTCACCGGCTCGACGGTGGCGGGCATCTCGGTCAGCACGGGCCGCTCGTTGGACGGGCAGTCGTCCCCCGGCTGGCGAGGGCTGGGCGGCCCGATCCGGACCGCGCTATCGACTGTGATCCCGCTTCGGGTATCCGGATCGCCGCCGTCGGCGGGACCGGGGCGCCATGACCACCACGGCATCGCTCGCGCACCTCACTCCCCAGCGGATCCAGTCGCCTACGGTGCGTTGGATCCGAGGATGGACGGTACCCGGACAGCCGGGTTGAAGCACCCCCCCAACGACCGCCCCTGACCAGAAGAATGATCCGGGGTCATCCGTTCGGACGAGCGCTCAGGGGTGTCACGGCAAGATCCGTGGCCTTCTGCAACCAAGCCGCTCCGTGCGGTCCCACCAGGCCGACCCAACGACCGGCCACCCGCACCTGAACGGCGTCCCCACCCTCGCCAGCCGCCGAGCCGTGGGCGGCGCCGAGGAAGCCCATCCGGACCACCCCCTGCACCAGCCGCTGCGGCACCTCGACCGGCGCGGCGGGCGTCCCGTCCGGGGTGATCAGCACCGCCACGTGGTCGAGCAACGCGTCCCGCAGGGCCCGCTGGCCCACGGCACGGCCGGCCACACCCTGCTCGCTCGCCGTCCGCAGGGTGCCCGCCGCCGCGTCGGCGATCCGTCGCAACTCGGCAACGGGCAGTGCCTCCACCTGGCGGCTCCGCGTCGGCGGCAGCGGCCACCGCCACTGGGCGTCCCGGCGGGTCGGCAGCGTCGCGCCGCCCCGCTCCAGCTCGGCGAGCAGCTCCGCGGCTGCCACCGTGACGTCCTCCGCGACGCCGTCGGCCGGCCCACCGGCGAGCGTGCGGACCACCAGGACCTGCCACGGCAGCCGGGCCCACAGGGCGACCCGGCCCGGTGCGCCGGCCGGCCGCAGCCGGACCGGCGCGACCGGATCCAACCGGACCAGCCGGGCCAGGAAGGCGCCCGCGTCCGCCACCCCGGCGACACCGTGGGTGGACGCCGCCGTCCGGCCCGGCTCGGCGGTGCCCGGCCGGGTCACGCCACACCGCCCTGCGGCGCGTACGTGAGCAGGAAGTCGCGTTCCTCGGTGGTGATCCGCCGGGGCACCTGGCGGGTCAGGTCGAACGGCACCAGCACCGAACGGGCCCGGCTGGCCAGCACCTCACCGTCGTACAACTCGTAGGCGACGGTGAACCGGGAGGCCCGGATCTCCTCCACCCACAGCTCGATCCGCACCGTGGGTGCCGCCTCCGCGGTGGCCCGGCCGAGCGCGTAGTCGACCGGGCGCAGGTAGTCGACCTCGTGCCGGCGGATCACCACCCCGTCGGCGAACGAGCCGACGCCCCAGGCCCGGCCGCCGGCGAACATCAACGCCACCCGCGCCTCCTCGTACAGGGTGAGGAAGCGCGAGTTGTTGACGTGGCCGTACGCGTCCAGGTCGGACCAGCGCAGGGTGCAGTGGTAGACGAAGCGGTCAGACACCTTCTCGGCCGGTCAGTCGCGGGTCAGCTTGCGGTAGGTCACCCGGTGCGGCCGGGCAGCCTCAGCGCCGAGGCGGTCGATCTTGTTCTTCTCGTACGCCTCGAAGTTGCCCTCGAACCAGAACCACCGGGACGGGTCCTGGTCGTCGCCCTCCCAGGCCAGGATGTGCGTGGCGACGCGGTCCAGGAACATCCGGTCGTGCGAGATGACCACGGCGCAGCCGGGGAACTCCAGCAGCGCGTTCTCCAGGCTGGACAGCGTCTCCACGTCCAGGTCGTTCGTCGGCTCGTCGAGCAGGATGACGTTGCCGCCGATCTTCAGGGTCAGCGCCAGGTTGAGCCGGTTGCGCTCACCGCCGGAGAGCACCTTCGTCGGCTTCTGCTGGTCCGGTCCCTTGAAGCCGAACGCGGCGATGTACGCCCGCGACGGCATCTCGACCTTGCCCACCATCAGGTAGTCCAGCCCGTCGGAGACGACCTCCCAGACGGTCTTGTCGCCGTTGAGGCCTTCGCGGTTCTGGTCGACGTACGACAGCGAGACGGTGGGGCCGACCCGGACCTGGCCGCCGGTCGGCTCCTCCAGCCCGACGATGGTCTTGAACAGGGTGGTCTTGCCGACGCCGTTGGGGCCGATGATGCCGACGATGCCGTTGCGCGGCAGCGAGAACGACAGGTTGTCGATCAACAGCCGGTCGCCGAAGCCCTTGCTGAGGTCGACCGCCTCGATCACCGTGCTGCCCAGGCGCGGGCCCGGCGGGATCTGGATCTCCTCGAAGTCGAGCTTGCGGGTCTTCTCCGCCTCGTTGGCCATCTCGTCGTACCGGTCCAGGCGGGCCTTGGACTTGGTCTGCCGGGCCTTGGCGTTGGAGCGGACCCACTCCAGCTCCTCGGTGAGGCGCTTCTTCATCTTGGCGTCGCGGCGGCCCTCGACGGCCAGCCGGGCGGCCTTCTTCTCCAGGTAGGTGGAGTAGTTGCCCTCGTACCCGATGGCCCGGCCGCGGTCCAGCTCCAGGATCCAGCCGGCCACGTTGTCGAGGAAGTACCGGTCGTGGGTGATCGCCATGACGGTGCCGGCGTACTTCGCGAGGTGCTGCTCCAGCCAGGAGACGCTCTCCGCGTCCAGGTGGTTGGTGGGCTCGTCGAGCAGGAGCAGGTCGGGCGCCTCCAGCAGCAGCTTGCAGAGCGCGACCCGGCGACGCTCACCACCGGAGAGCTGGGTCACGTCGGCGTCCGGCGGCGGGCAGCGCAGCGCGTCCATGGCCAGTTCGAGCTTGGAGTCGACGTCCCAGGCGTCGAGGTGGTCAAGCTCCTCCTGGAGCTTGCCCATCTCCTCCATCAGCTCGTCGGAGTAGTCGGTGGCCATCTGCTCGGCGATCTTGTTGAACCGCTCCAGCTTGGCCTTGGTCTCGGCGACCGCCTCCTCGACGTTGCCGAGCACGGTCTTGGCCTCGTTGAGCGGGGGCTCCTGGGCGAGCATGCCGACGGTGTAGCCGGGCATGAGTCGGGCCTCGCCGTTGCTCGGCTTGTCCAGCCCTGCCATGATCTTGAGGAGGCTGGACTTACCGGCGCCGTTCGGGCCGAGCACACCGATCTTGGCCCCCGGCAGGAAGCTCAACGTGACGTTGTCGAGCACGACCTTGTCGCCGTGCGCCTTGCGCGCCTTTTCCAGAACGTAGATGTACTGGGCCACGGTGCGGGCTACCTCCGTCGGTTGCTGTCGCTGATCGGCGGCGCGGCGCGGGCTGCGAGGACCGCCCGCCGCCGCCGGCCGGGAGCCGGCCGCGCGCACGCCATCGTCAATCCTGACAGGTACGGCGCGCTTCGCCCACATCACCCCGCCCCAGGAGTACGCGGGCGAGCCCCCTTGCCCGAGCCGGTAAGGCAAATTACGGTTTAGGTATGACCAAGAAGATCACCATCAGCCTGCCCGACGATCTTGCAGAAAGGCTGACCGAGGAGCCGAACGCCTCTGCCTATGTCGCGGAGTCCCTCCGACGGCGGGTGGCCGGGGAGAAGACACGAGAGATCCTTCGGCGGGTCGGTTTCGAGATCACTGATGAGGGTGTGGCGCGGGTGCACGCCGAAATGGAGCAGTTGAGGGCGCGCATCACCCCCGAACTGCGCGAACAGGCGGCTCAACTCCAGGCCGAGGTCTTGGCAGCACGCGCGAGAGCCACCCGGTGACGGACTACGGCTTGGCGTTGGACGCGACCGCCCTGCTGGCCTATTCGTCGTCGAAACGGGATGTCGGTCACCGCATCGCGGAAGCTGCTGACTATGGCGTGCACGTGCTGGTACCGGCACTCTGCCTCGTCCGTGCACACCAGGAGGCCACTCCCGCCCAGTGGGAGATGCTCGAAGTTCTCGCCGCGTTGCCGCACATCCGGGTAACTCCGGTCGAGCCGAACATGTGCTCGTTTCTCGGCGGATGGTCACGCCGAATGGCCGGGCACACGGATCTAGCCCAGCTGGCGATGGACGCCGCGGCCCACCCCCTCGTACCGATCATGACCGATCGGCGTGAGCTGCTCGCCGAGGTGCTGCCGAAGGAATGGCCGATCATCGACCTCTGACCGGCGGGCTGTCGACAAGATCACCCTTAGGATTCGGTCGCACCGAGGCGGGTAGGAGACTCCGGCACGGGGCACAAGACGCCGCAGCTACGCTCAGTACGCTCATCGCGGTGGACCCGTCAGTACCCGGAGGTGGCCGATCGTGACCGTCCGTAGCTCCTTTGTCGTAGTGGCGAACCGTCTGCCGGTCGACGAGGTGAGCACACCCGAGGGCCGGCAGTGGCGACGCAGCCCTGGCGGGCTGGTCACCGCGCTGCATCCCGTACTCGCCGAACACAAGGGCACCTGGGTCGGCTGGGCCGGTGGCACCGGCGCCGCCCCCGAGCCGTTCGACCTCGAGGGGATCCGGCTGCACCCGGTCCCGCTCAGCGCCGAGGAGTTGGAGCGCTACTACGAGGGTCAGTCCAACGCGACGATCTGGCCGCTCTACCACGACGCGGTGGAGACGCCGGCCTACAAGCGCCGGTGGCGGGAGGCGTACCGCCTGGTCAACGCCCGGTTCGCGGAGGCCGCAGCCGACGTGGCGGCCGAGGGCGCGACGGTCTGGGTGCAGGACTACCAGCTCCAGTTGGTGCCGGCGATGCTCCGTGAGCTCCGCCCGGACCTGCGGATCGGGTTCTTCCTGCACATCCCGTTCCCGCCGATCGAGCTGTTCATGCAGATGCCGTTCCGCACCGAGATCCTTCGCGGTCTGCTCGGCGCCGACCTGGTCGGTTTCCAGCAGCGGCTGGCCGCGCAGAACTTCGTCCGGCTGGCCCGGCACCTGCTCGGGCTGCGCTACGAGGGGCAGATGATCCAGGTCGACGGTCGGCAGGTGAAGGCGGGCGCCTTCCCCATCTCGATCGACACCCGGGAGATGGAGCGGATGGCCGCCGACCCGGCGATCCAGGCCCGGGCCAAGCAGATTCGCGCCGAGTTGGGCGACCCGAAGACGATAATCCTGGGCGTGGACCGGCTGGATTACACAAAGGGCATCGAGTTGCGACTCAAGGCCTTCCGGGAGCTGCTGGCTGACGGAAAGTTGACAGTTCCCGACGCGGTCATGGTTCAGGTCGCCACACCCAGCCGCGAGCGCGTGGAGCACTACCAGGCACTACGTGTGAAGGTGGAGCGCGAGGTCGGCCGGATCAACGGCGAGTTCGGCAGGGTCGGCGTGCCGGCGGTCCATTACCTCCATCAGTCGTACAGTCGCAGTGAGCTGGCGGCGATGTACGTTGCTGCCGACGTGATGATGGTGACCCCGCTGCGAGACGGAATGAACCTCGTGGCGAAGGAATACGTAGCATCACGTGCCGACCAGGGTGGCGCGCTCGTACTCAGTGAGTTCGCCGGTGCTGCCACCGAGCTTCGCCAGGCATTTTTGTGTAACCCGCACGACCCGGACGCGGTCAAGGACGCCCTCCTCCGGGCAGTGCACGTGGAGAAAACCGAGGCACGCCGCCGGATGCGGACAATGCAACGTCACCTGCGTACCCACGACGTGGGCCACTGGGCCAAGTCTTTCCTCTCGGAGCTCGGAGTTCCCGAGGCGGAGGCCGAGTGAACACGTCCGTCAACGATGGGGCGGCAAACGCCACCGGGGTCATGGACCCTGAGTTGCGTTCCGCCATCGGCCGGATCGCCCGGGTCCCCCAACTCCTGGTCGCCTGCGACTACGACGGCACGCTGGCGCCGATCGTGGAGGACCCGAGCACGGCCGTACCGCTGCCCGAGTCGGTCGCCGCGGTCCGCGCGCTCGCCGCGCTGCCGCAGACCACAGTGGCGGTGGTCTCCGGTCGGGCGCTTCGCGACCTGGCCGCGCTCTCGCGACTGCCCAGCGAGGTGCACCTCGTCGGCAGTCACGGCTCCGAGTTCGACATCGGCTTCGTCGAGCGGCTCTCCCCCGAACTGGTCGCCGTGCGGACCCAGGTCCGCAACGCGCTGCGTGAGATCGCCGCCCAGCACCCGGGCATCCGGCTGGAACGCAAGCCGGCGAGCGTCGCGATGCACACCCGTGGGGTGGACCCGCAGATCGCCGCCGCCGCCATCGAGGCGGTCCGCAACGGTCCGGCCACCTTCGACGGCGTCACGGTGACCCAGGGCAAGGAGGTCATCGAACTCTCCGTGGTGGCCACCCACAAGGGCACCGCACTCGACCAGTTGCGGACCCAGCTCGCCTCCAGCGCGGTGCTGTTCATCGGCGACGACGTCACCGACGAGAACGGGTTCGGCCACCTGCACGGTCCCGACCTCGGCATCAAGATCGGCCCCGGCGACACCCAGGCCAGCTACCGGGTTGCCGACCCGCTGGAGGCCGCCCGCGCGCTGGCTCTGCTGCTGGAGACCCGGCGGCACTGGCTGTTCGGTGAGCGGGCGGTGCCGATCGAACGGCACTCCATGCTCGCCAACGGTCGTACCGTCGCTCTGCTCACCCCCGAGGCCAAGGTGAGCTGGCTCTGCCACCCCAAGCCGGATTCGGCGGCGATCTTCGCCGACCTGGTCGGTGGCAGCCCGGCCGGCCACTTCAGCGTCGCCCCGGAACGTGGCGGCATCCCGCTGGGCCAGCGCTACCGCTCCGGCACGATGACAGTGGAGACCCGCTGGTCCGGGCTCACCGTCACCGACTGGCTGGACAAGCCGGCCCGCGAGACCACCCCGGACGACAGCCCGGCGGTCATCACCGGCGACTCGACACTGGTCCGGGTGCTGACCGGCAGTGGCAAGGCCAAGGTGGAGTTCGCGCCGAGGCCGGAGTTCGGCCAGGTGGCCGTCCAGTTGCAGCCGATCGGCGACGGTCTGCTGGTGCTCGGCTCCAACGAACCGGTCGCGCTCTACGCCCCCGGCGTGGAGTGGGAGGTCGGCAACGACGGAGGCTACGAGACCGCCAAGGCGATCGTCGACCTCTCCGCCGCCGGTGGGCAGGTGGTGCTGGAGCTGCGCTTCGGCACGCACAGCCTGGAGCACCACCGGGTGCCGATCCACGAGCGGCAGGCCGCCGCCGAGCAGCCGTGGAAGGACTGGGTGGCCTCGCTGCGGCTGCCGTCCACCGCCCGTGACCTGGTCGCGCGTAGCGCCCTCACCCTGCGCGGGCTCTGCCACGAAGCCACCGGCTCGATCCTGGCCGCGGCGACCACCTCGCTCCCCGAGGAGCTGGGCGGCGTCCGCAACTGGGACTACCGCTACTGCTGGCTGCGCGACGCCGCGCTGACCGCCCGCGCACTTGTCGACCTGGGCTCCGTCGAGGAGGCCGAGGCGCTGCTGCGCTGGGTGGACGGCTGCATCGAACGCACCGGCGGGCACCCGGAGCGACTGCACCCGCTCTACACCATCGACGGCTACGAGCTGGGCGCTGAGGCGGTCATCGACACGCTGCCCGGGTACGCCGGCTCCCGGCCGGTCCGGGTCGGCAACCTCGCCAACCACCAGTTGCAGCTGGACGTCTTCGGCCCGATCGCCGACCTGATCGCGGCCGTCGCCGACGCTCGCGGTTCGGTCCGCGACGACGAGTGGCGGGTCCTGGAGAACATGGTCGAGGCGGTCCGCCGCCGCTGGCACGAGCCCGACCACGGCATCTGGGAGGCCCGGCTGCCACCCCGGCACCACGTCTTCTCCAAGGTGATGTGCTGGATGACAGTCGACCGCGCGCTGCACGTGATGCGCGAGCACGGCGGCGAGGACCGGCCCGAGTGGAAGGACCTGCGCGACCGGATCGGCGCCAACGTGCTGGAGCACGGCTGGCACTCCGACGTCGAGGCGTACAGCGTCGCGTACGGGGACGAGGACATGGACGCCTCGTCGCTCTGGATCGGCCTCTCCGGCCTGCTTCCGGGCGACGACCCGCGCTTCCTGTCCACCGTCCTGCGGATCGAGGCGGACCTGCGCAGCGGTCCGGTCGTCTACCGCTACCACTGGGACGACGGCCTGCCCGGCCGTGAGGGCGGCTTCCACATCTGCACGGCGTGGCTGATCGAGGCGTACCTGCGCACCGGCCGCCGCACCGACGCCGAGGAGCTGTTCGCGCAGATGGTGCTGACCGCCGGCCCGACCGGGCTGCTCCCCGAGCAGTACGACCCGCTCGCCGAGCGCGGCCTGGGCAACCACCCGCAGGCGTACAGCCACCTCGGTCTGATCCGCTGTGCCCTGCTGCTGGACAACATGCTCAAGCAGTAGTCGACAGCTCGTACGACGGGGCCGGAGCGCATGCTCCGGCCCCGTCGGTCACTGCGGGTACGGCAGGCTCGGTTGCCACCCGTACAGGTGAGCGCCGAGGTCGGTGGGCACCGTCCAGTGCACGTACGGCAGCACAGCGCTGCTGCCGGTGTGGATCAGGCACAGTAGTGGGGCGTCGCCGGTGTGGTCGAGCGCGAGCTTCGGTTTACGGGCCGCGCCGACGCCGCCGAGGCCGAACAGGACAACCGGGTCCCGGACCGGAAGCCCCTGTGCCTGTCGGGCGTCACGCCACCCTCGGTACGCCGCGTCCAGCCGCCAGGGCGCGAGGTCGGCGAGACCGCGGTACAGGTTCGCCACCCAGGTCGGTGTGAGTTCGGCGTCGGAGAGCCGGTACGGCACCCCGGTCAGCAACGCGTCGAGCTCCGGATCCGTCTCCACCCCGGCGTTGAGCAACGCCTCGGGCAACGCGCCACGGCGGACGGCCGCGACCGCAGGGGCGGCCTGCTCGACCCGATCGACCTGCCAGCGAAGCCCTGCCGGGGTGTTCGCCGCTCGGCGGTCCCACAACCAGCGGGCGTTGTCCCAGCGGTGCCGCTGGTTGGCCGGGATCAGGTCGTCGATGCCGATGACCAGCTCCTCGCCCTCGACCCGTGCGGTGAGCCACCGGCCCCGCAGGTGCGGCCGCTGCTGGCCGTAGCCGGCCAGCGCGACCACCGCGGACCGCAGGTAGGCGCCGGTGTTCCCGCGCGGGAAGTGCCAGCACAATGTGGACAGGTCGAGGGCGTCGAGGTCGGCGGCTGCCTCGTCCGACACCACGCCGAACCGGACCGGCGGCGATGCCGCGCTGGCCTGGCGATTGTCGAACTGTCGACGGTCCCGGCGCTGCCGTGTCTCGGCCCGCTCGACCGACGGGCTGACCGAGTACGCCGCCTTCTTCCCGGCCCACCGCAGCACCTCCGCCCCGGCCGCCTGCGGGTCTCCGAAGAGCCGGAACGCCAACAGCTCGGGCTCGTCGGACCCGTCGTCCTCGGTCACCTGTAGCTCGTACACCAGGTCGCCGGGCGAGTCCAGGTCGTACGCGGTGTGCGGGTCACGGCCGAACTCGTTGCCGACGAGCGAGTCGCCCGGCTGTTGGCGATAGCCACGGACCGCAGTGACCAGGACGGCCCAGGAGCCGTCCGCGTCCGCGCACCTCAGCGTCCGGACCGGACTGTCGCGCCATCGCGAGGCGAGGTCCTCGAAGCTGGTGGTCAGGCCGGGACGTCCACATCGCAGCGCAACCGGGGTGAGCAGTTCCGTTCGCCACGTCTCGTGAGGGTCCTTCACGGTGAGCATGAGCGACATTGTGTCCACAGCGACCGACAACCGCCGCAGCTGGCAACCTTGGACAGTTTCCGTTACGCGCTAACGGAAACTGTCCAAGATCTGCCGTGTCGATGCCCTGCGATGCCCGGGTCCACCGCCGGACGGGTCGCCGCCGCGTCCGGTCACCTGTCAGCCGTCGAGCGCGCCCACCACGTCGCCCACCACGACGACGGCGGGCGGGCGTAGGTCGGCCGCACGCAGGTCGGCCGCGACCTCGCCCAGCGTGGACCGCAGCACGCGCTGGGTGCCCGTCGTGGCTTCCTGGACGACGGCGGCCGGCGTCTGCGGCGACCGACCGTGGGCGATCAGGGTGGCCGTGATGGCGGCGAGGTTCTTCAACCCCATCAGGATCACCAGGGTGCCGTGCAGACCGGCGAGGGCGTCCCAGCGCACCAGCGAGGCCGGCGCGTCGGGTGCCAGGTGCCCGGAGACCACTGTGAACTCGTGCGCCACCCCCCGATGGGTGACCGGGATGCCGGCTGCGGCCGGAGCGGCGATCGAGCTGGTCACCCCGGGCACCACTGTCACCGGCACGCCGGCAGCCGCGCAGGCCAGCAACTCCTCGCCGCCCCGGCCGAAGACGTACGGGTCACCGCCCTTGAGCCGCACCACGAAGGCGCCGGCCAGGGCCCTGTCGACCAGGATCTGGTTGATCTCCTCCTGGGCCCGGGACGGGCCGTAGGGGATCTTCGAGGCGTCCACCAGCTCGACGTCCGGGCGCAACTCGTCGAGGAGCAGCCCGGGCACCAGCCGGTCGGCGACCACCACGTCGGCCTCGGTGAGCAGCCGCCAGCCCTTCACGGTGATCAGCTCCGGATCCCCCGGCCCCGCCCCGACCAGCGCCACCCGCCCGGCCTGCCGCCCGCCGATCGTCCCAGTGGAAGCATCGGGCCGGCCAGCGACCCCGTCCGGTGCCAGGCGCACGGCGAGCAGGTCGCGGATGGCGTCGCGGACCGTCATCGCCCGGCGCGGGTCGCCGCCGCCGAGCACCGCCACGGTGACCGGCCCATGCCGGGTCACCGCCGGGGTCCAGGCGGTGGCGGCCGTCCGGTCGTCGGCCCGGACGCAGAAGATCCGCCGCTCGGCGGCGACGGCGCTCACCGAGGCCGCCGCCATCGGGTCGTCGACAGCGACCTGGACCAGCCAGGCGCCGTCCAGGTCCTCGGGCACGAACCGGCGCGGCACCCAGTGCAGCCGACCCGCGTCGACCCGGGCGCGCAGCGCCGGGGTCAGCTCCGGGGCCACCAGCAGGACGTCCGCACCGGCGTCCAGCAGCGCGGGCACCCGCCGGGTGGCGACCGCGCCGCCACCCACCACGACCACACGCCGCCCGTGCAGCCGCAAACCCAGGGGGTACGGATTGGAGGTCATGCCTCACCACCGAGGCGGACGGCTCGTTCGCTGCGCGTGCTCACTTCTCGGCCACCCCTGCGGAGTCGAAGGTGGCCACCTCGTGCAGCACCCGGACCGCGCCGGTGACCACTGGCAACGCCAGCAGCGCGCCGGTGCCCTCGCCGAGGCGCAGCCCCAGGTCGATCAGCGGGTCGAGGCCGAGGTGGCGCAGCGCGACAGTGGCACCGGGCTCGGCCGAGCGGTGGCCGGCGACCATGGCGCAGACCGCGTCCGGGGCGAACGCGGCGGCGGCGAGCGCGGCCGAGACCGCGATCACGCCGTCCAGCAGCACCGGCGTGCGGCGCGCTGCGGCCCCCAGGATCAGCCCGGCCAGGGCGGCGTGCTCCAGACCACCGACGGCGGCCAGCACGCCCAGCGGATCGGTCGGGTCGGGGGTGTGCCGGGCCAGCGCGGCCCGCACCACCGCCACCTTGCGCGCGTAGGTCGGGTCGTCGACCCCGGTGCCCCGACCGGTGGTGTCGAGCGGGTCGGCGCCGGTGAACGCGGCGATCAGCACGGCGGCCGGGGTGGTGTTGCCGATGCCCATGTCCCCGGTGAGCAGGATGCCGGCGCCGGCGTCGATCAGCTCGTCGGCGATCCGGATGCCGGTCTGCACCGCCGCCAGCGTCTCGTCCCGGGTCAGCGCGGCGGTCACGGTGAGGTCGCGGGTGCCCCGGCGGACGGACGCGACAACCAGCCGAGGCACGGCCGGGTCGAGGGCCGTCGGGTCGAGGGCCGTCGGGTCGAGCACGGCCGGGTCGGTGGGCAGCGGGGTGGCCACGCCGACGTCGACGACTGTGACCGAGGCGCCGGCCTGCCGGGCGAACGCGTTGACCACCGCTCCACCGGCCAGGAAGTTGCCGATCATCTGCGCGGTGACCTCCTGCGGCCAGGGGCTCACCCCCTGGGCGTGCACCCCGTGGTCGCCGGCGAAGATCGCCACCGCGGCCGGCTCGGGCAGCGGTGGTGGGCAGACCCCGGCCAGGCCGGCGAGGCGTACCGAAAGCTCCTCCAGCGCGCCCAGCGAGCCCGCCGGCTTGGTCAGCCGGCCGTGCAGCTCCCGGGCGGCGGCCATTGCCGCTTCGTCCGCCGCGCGGATCGCCGCGATAGTGGTCTCCAGCATCATGCCTCCATGGTCTCGCGCAGCACGTCGATGAACGCGTCGGTGGTGTTTCGGTCGCGTACGGCCACCCGCAGCCAGTCCGGGCCGAGGCCGGGGAACGTGTCGCCTCGGCGGACCGCCCAGCCGCGCTCGCGCAGGGCGGCCCGGATCGCTGTCGCGCCCGGCAGGTGCAGCAGGACGAACGCGCTGGCGGGACGGCCGACGACGCGTACACCTGGCAGTTCGGCGAGGCGCGCGACCAGGTGCTCGCGGTCGGCGGCGAGGTCGGCGGCGATCGCGCGTTCGGCCTGGACCGCGACGTCGCTGGCGCAGGCCGACGCGGCCGCCAGCGCGGGCGTGGAGACGGCCCAGAGCGGCTGGACGGCTGCCAACCGGGACAGCAGCTCCGCGGCGCCGAGCAGGTAGCCGATCCGCAGGCCGGCCAGGCCCCACGTCTTGGTGAGGCTGCGGACCACGAGCAGCCCGGGCAGGTCGCGGCGTTCGGCCAGCGACTCCGGTTCGCCGGGGTGCCCGGAGGCGACGGTGGTGTCGGCGAACGCCTCGTCGACCACCAGCACCCGGCCGGGGCGGGCCAGCGCGGCGATCGTCCGGGCGGGGTGCAGCACCGAGGTCGGGTTCGTCGGGTTGCCGATCATCACGAGGTCGGCGTCGGCGGGCACCCGGGACGGGTCGAGCCGGAAGTCGTCGGCGGCGTCGAGCAGCACCCGCTCGACCGGGTGTCCGGCGGCCCGCAGCGCCGCCTCCGGCTCGGTGAACTGGGGGTGCACCACCACGGGGCGGTGCACGCCGCGTAGCGCCTGGGCGATCAACACGAAGCCCTCGGCGGCGCCGGCGGTGAGCAGCACCTCGTTCGGGTGACGGCGGTGTCGGGCGGCGACCGCCGCCCGGGCCGGCGCCGGGTCCGGATACCGGGCCAGGTCGGTCAGGGTCGCGGCGATCGGGTCGGCCAGCCAGGCGGGAGGACGCGCCCGACGGACGTTGACGGCGAGGTCGATCAGGCCGGCGGTCGCCTCCGCGTCGCCGTGGTGGGCGAGGTCCGGCTCGACCCCCGTGGGTGGGGCGACAGCGCTCGGCTGATCAGACATGTCCGCGATCCTGCCGGGAAGGCGGCCGGTGGGACAGTCGATCTCAGCGTAAGCCGCGTCACCACTCGCCGGTTTAAGAGTTCTTCTCATGTACGTATCGGAAATGTCATAACTTGACCAGGTGAGCAACCGACCCCTTGCTGCCGCTGGTCGTCTCGTCCCTCTCCTCCGCGCCGGACTGATCGCCGGAATCGTGATCGCCGCCGCCGCCTATCCACTGGTCGCCCTCACCGGGCTCGGCGCGAAGGCCACCGCGCACGCCGTGGACCAGAAGACCCGGGTGCTGAAGACCGCCCTGCCCGCCGAGACCTCGTACGTCTACGGCCCGGACGGCAAGACCGTGCTGACCATGTTCTACGAGGAGTACCGGCAGTACACCAAGCTGTCGGACATGTCGCCGAACATCCAGCAGGCGATCGTGGCCGCCGAGGACTCCCGCTTCTACCAGCACCACGGCGTCGATCCGAAGGGCGTGGCCCGGGCCTTCGTCTCCAACGCCCGCTCCGGCGGCTCCCAGGGCGCCTCGACGCTGACAATGCAGTACGTCCGGATGGCCCTGCGGGACAGCGCGACCACGCCCAAGGAGGTCCAGGAAGCCACCCAGCAGACCAGCCTGCGCAAGGTCAAGGAGATGCGGATGGCGCTGGACCTGGAGAAGGAGATCAGCAAGGAAGAGATCATGGAGCGCTACCTGAACTCGGCGTACTTCGGGCACCGGGCGTACGGCATCTACGCCGCCAGCGAGATCTTCTTCTCCAAGACCCCGAAGGACCTCACCCCCGTCGAGGCCGCCACCCTCGCCGGACTGGTCAAGTCCCCCTCCGAGTACGACCCGGCCGACTCCGACCAGAAGGAGGCCACCGGGCGGCGCAACTACGTGCTGGACCGGATGAGTCAACTCGGCTACCTCTCCCCCGACTCGGCCGCCGCCGCCAAGTCCGAACCGATCCGGCTCAAGCTGACCACCCCGCCGCACGACTGCGCGGCGGTGGCGGAGAAGTACAACAGCTGGGGCTTCGCCTGCGACTACCTGAAGAACTGGTGGAGCGCGCAGCCCGCGTTCGGGGCGAACCGGCTGGAACGGATGGACAACCTGCGCCGCGGCGGCTACCGGATCGTGCTCAGCCTCGACCCGAAGGTCCAGGCGGCGGCGGAGAAGAACGTCGGCGCCAAGGAGGCCACCGGCAGCCCGTTCGCCAACGGCATCGTGGTCTCCGAGCCGGGCACCGGGCGGGTGAAGGCCATGGCGGTGAACCGGACGTACTCGCTGGACCTGGCCGACAACCCGCAGAGCTCCAACCCCGAGGCCGGGCCGAAGGTGAAGGCCAACTACCCGAACACTGTCGCACCACTGCTCGGCGGCGGTGACCTGGCCGGCTACCAGGCCGGGTCGACGTTCAAGATGTTCCCGATGCTGGCCGCGTTGGACTCGGGGATGACCCTCTCCACCTCGTTCAACGCGCCCTACCGCTACCGGTCCGAGGTCTACGACGGATGGGCGCCCTCCAACGCCAGCGGCGCCATGACCGGTCAGCAGACCATGTGGTCCGGCTTCGGCAAATCGGTGAACACGTACTTCGTGTGGCTGGAGGAGAAGGTCGGCGCGGACCGGGCGGTCCGGTTGGCCGAACAGCTCGGACTGCGGTGGCGCACCGACGTCGACCGGGACCACGCGTCCCCGGACAAGGCGAAGAAGTGGGGTGCGTTCACCCTGGGCGTCTCCGACGCCACCCCGCTGGAGATGGCGAACGCGTACGCCGCCATCGCGGCCGACGGCCGCTACTGCGAGGCCATTCCCGTGCAAGCGATCATGAACAGGGACGGCACGCCCGCCACGTACGCCACAGCGGGCGGTCTGCACCGCGAGGTCGCCAAACCGCGCTGCCGGCAGGTGGTGAGCGCGGACGCGGCACGGGCGGCCACCGACGCGGCCCGCTGCCCGACCGGAGACACCCCGGCGCGCGGCAGCTGCGGCGGCTGGTCCACCGCCGACAGCGTGCGAGGCACCGTCGGACGCCCGGTGGCCGGCAAGACCGGTACGACCGACAGCACCCGGTCGGCCTGGTTCGTGGGCTACACCCCGGAGTTGGCCGCGGCGAGCTTCATCTCCGACCCGGACAACCCGTTCAACGCGGTCGGTGACGGGCAGTCCCAGATCCCGATCAAGGCGGTTTCGGAGACCCTGCGCGACGGCCTGAAAGGCACCCCGACCCGCCAGTTCACCCCACCGTCGGACGCCATCGTCGGCTGACCGGCGCGGGAGTCGACGCAGGTCGGCGGGGCTCGGCGGGAGCCGGCGCGGCTCAGCGGGGCTCAGCGCAGGTCAGCGGCGACGAACGACCACAGCTCCAGATCCACCCGGCCGCCGCTGACGAACCCGGCGTTCCGCAGCAGACCCTCGTAGCTGAACCCGGCCTTCTCGGCGACCCGGCGCGAGGCCAGGTTGCCGGGAGCCACCCGCAGCTCGACCCGCTGGAAGCCGTGCTCCAGGATCAGCGCGATGGCCACCGCGTCGACCGCCTCGGCGGCGAAGCCGAAGCCCCGCGCGTGCGCCGCCATCGCGTAGGAGATCTCGGTGAGGCGGGCGCCCCAGTCGGTACGCCGGGTCCACAGCGAGCCCACCACCTGGTCGTCCTCGCGCCGGAGCACCGCGTAGTGGTCGCCCTCCCCGCTGTCGCGCCGCTGCCGGGCCAGATCGGTGCACCAGGCCAGCCCGTCGATCGGGCCGGAGTCGTCGGGCAGCGGCAGCCAACGCCGGGTCAGCTTGTCGGCGAAGATCTCCCCGGCCGCCGCCGCGTCGGCCGCCGTGAGTCGACGCACCTCGGTACGGGGGGTGGAGACGGTCAACGTCGGGAATCGGCGCACCGCCACCTGACCGATCACACCGACACCCCGCCCGGCTGCGCTGGTACCACCTCGCTCGTCGGGTCGGCCGCCGCCGCGGCGACCAGCCGGGTCGCCGTCGCCGGATGGCTCGCCCAGTGCACTGTGAGCTGTGAGGCGTGCACGTTGCGCCAGACGAAGCCCTCCGGCGCGCCGCCGTCCCAGCTCCAGGCCGGGCGCTGACCAGCGCGGGGGGTGAGCACCGCACGGTGCGCCTTGTGCCCGACCAGCACCGTGCCGGTGGCGGCGACCACGCTGTCGGTCTGGGCTGTCGCCTCCCGGTAGCCGGCCACCACCCCGTCGCGGCTCACGCCAACCGCGTCCAGGACACCGCACATCGGCAGCCCGTCCAACTCCCGGGCCAGCCAGAGCAGCCCGGCGCCCTCGGCGATCACCGGGCGCCCGGTCCGCGCCAACTCGGCCACCGCGATGCAGAGCCGCCGGTTGGCCGACAACTGCTCGGCGTACGCCTCGGGCAGCGCGCCGCCGACGACAAGCGCGCGGGTGCCGACCGGCAGCGCCTCGTCGCGCAGCGGGTCGACGACGACGACCTCGGCGCCGGCGGCCCGGAGCAACTCGGTGGTCTCCGGGTGGCTGAAGCTGCCGCCCGGCCCACCGGCCACCGCCACCAGTGGGCGGTTCGCCGGGGGTGTGAACGTGCCGAGGGCCTCCTCCGGAGACCAGGCCGGCGCCGGCAGCGGCGGGGCGGAGCGGGCCAGCCCGAGCAGCCGTTCCAGGTCGACAGTGGCGGCGACGGCCTCGCCCAGCCGGCGGACCGCACGGACCGCGTCGGCCGAGTCGTCGACCACCGGCGCCACCCCGTGCCGCCGCGACGGCAGCACCGCCGGCAGGTCCTGCCGACGCAGCGCGCCGTAGACCGGCACCCCCACGTCGTCCAGCGCCTCGCGCAGCATCCCCTCGTGCCGCGACGACGCCACCCGGTTGAGGATCACCCCGCCGAGCCACAACTGCTCGTCGTACGAGCGGAAGCCATGCACCAGGGCCGCCACCGACTGGCCCATCGCGGCCACGTCGACGACGAGCACCACCGGGCTGCGCAGCGCGGCGGCCGCGGCGGCAGTGGACTCCTGCTCGGGACGGCCACCGACCGAGTCGTACAGCCCCATGCTGCCCTGCACCACGGCCAGCCCGGCACCGGCGGCACCGTGCGCCACCAGCGGGGCGAGCCGGTCGAGGCCGACCAGTCGAGGGTCGATCACCCGACCCGGCCGACCGGAGGCGAGGCCGAGGTAGGCGGCGTCGACGTGGTCCGGCCCGAGCTTGAACCCGGCGACGTCGACCCCTCGCTCGGCCAGGGCGGCGAGCAGCCCGATCGCCAGCGCGTTCTTACCGTGCCCGGAGGACGGCGCGCTGAGCACCAGGCGCGGCACGACGGTCATCATCGACTCCTCGCGAGCGGCGGCGGGTACACGACGGGACGACCAAGGCCGATCCGTCGGCGTGACGATACCCGCCCGGCTGGAGGCGCGAGCACCGCCAACCGGGGTGGGCGGCCCGGCCCTGGCAGTGCCCCGGGCCGTCGGCCGCAGCCCGGTCCGGCCCGGTCCAGGTCAGTGGCGCCGGTCATACGAGTAGCCTCGGTGCCGTGTACCGGTTCCTGCTGAGCCCACGCTGGCTGGGCGCTCTCGCGCTGACAATGGTCGCGGCCGCCGTCATGGTGTTCCTCGGCAACTGGCAGCTGGACCGCTACCGGGGGCGCACCGAGGTCAACGAGCGGATCGACGCGGGCCAGCGGATGGCTCCCGTGCCGCTCGCCGACGCGCTGCGCGCTCCCGCCGGCGGCGCGGGGACGGCCGGTCCGGCCCCCGCCGAGGACAAGGTCTGGACCCGGGTCACCGTCACCGGTCGGTACGACCCCACGAACACCGTGCTGGTCCGTGGCCGGACGGTGGACAGCCGGGTCGGTTTCGAGGTGCTCACCCCGCTGGTGCTCACCGACGGCACGGCGCTGCTGGTGGACCGGGGCTGGATCCCGCCGGCGCCCGGTGGGGCGACCGCCCAGCCGTCGGTGCCGGCCGCGCCGACCGGCGACGTGACTGTGGTCGGCCGGGTGCACGAGACCGAGAGCGGCGCCGGCGCCGTGGCCCGACGCGACGGGCTGCTGGAGATCCGGCGGATCGGGGTGTCGCGGCTGGCCGGCGAGCTTCCCTACCCGGTCTACGGTGCGTACCTGCTGCTCGACGAGCAGACCCCGGCGGCCGATCCGGTGTTCAAGGCGGTGCCGGTCGGGCACGCCAACAACTGGCAGAACTTCGGCTACGTCGTGCAGTGGTGGCTGTTCGCGGTGATGGCCCTCTTCGGCTACGGCTGGGTGGCCCGTCGGGAGGCCCGCCGGGCCGCCGGCATCGGCACCACCCCGGCTCCGCTGGACCGGGCCGCCGAGCCGACGCCGACCGCTTCCGCCTGACCTCGCCCGGTCAGCCGGTCACGCGGCCGGCGTGGATGGCGCGGACCGCGTCGATGGTGTCGGCCTCCGCGGCGGACTTGTCGTCGCGATAGCGCACCACCCGGGCGAACCGCAGCGCCATCCCGCCGGGATAGCGCGAACTCGTCTGCACCCCGTCGAAGGCGATCTCCACCACCTGCTCCGGCCGGACCCGGACCACCCAGTCGCCGCGTTCCACGGCAAGGTCGAGGAACCGCTCGGTCTGCCACCGCAGCAGCTCGTCGGTGAGCCCCTTGAACGTCTTGCCGAGCATCACGAAGTCACCGGTGCGCGCGTCACGCGCACCCAGATGCAGGTTGGACAGCCAGCCCTTGCGTCGGCCGCTGCCCCACTCGACGGCGAGCACCACCAGGTCGAGGGTGTGCCGCGGTTTCACCTTGACCCAGGCGGCACCACGCCGGCCGGCGTCGTAGGGGGCGTCCGGCGCCTTGACCACCACGCCCTCCTGCCCGGCGTCGAGAGCGGCGGCGAACGCGGCGGCGGCCTGCTCCGGGCCGTCGACCTCCATCCGACCGACCAGCAGCGACGAATCCACCGAACCCGCGAGAGCGGCCCACCGATCCCGGCCGGGACTGTCGATCAGATCCTGACCGTCGAGGTGCAGCAGGTCGAAGAAGTACGGGGTGAGCACCGTCGCGCCAGTGCTGGCGGCCGCCGCGAGCACCGCCGGAGCGACAGGTGTGCGCCCGGTGGTGCTGGGGGTGGTGCGTCGGGCGGCCCGGCTCGACGTCTGCTGGAACGGCAGTGGACGGCCGGTCTCGTCCAGGCCGATCGCCTCGCCGTCGAGGACCAATTCCCGGCCCGGCAGTGCACGGACCGCGGCGACCACCTCGGGCACGCGGGTGGTGATCTCGTCGAGGCTGCGGGTGAACACGGCGATGTCGGTGCCGGAACGGTGCACCTGGATGCGGATGCCGTCGAGCTTCACGTCGACCACCGCCGGCGTGCCGGTCGCGGCGAGCGCCTCGTCGACCGAGGGGGCGCTCTGCGCGAGCATCGGCGCCAGCGGGCGGCCGACCTGTAGACCGAACCCGGCCAACTCGGCGGCCCCTCCGGCCAGCGCGGCCACCGCCACCGCCCGGAGATCACCGGCGAGCAACAGCGCCCGGCGGACCGCCGCCACCGGCACCTCGGCGGCCCGGGCCACCGCGTCAGCGAGGAGGCCGGCCTGGGCGCCCTGCCGCAGCTCGCCACTGAACAGGCCGGTGAGCAGCCTCTGCTCGTCGGCCGTGGCCGCCGCGTAGAGGGCACCGAGCAGCGCCCGACGCCGAGCCTGCGAGCCCGAACCGTGCACCGCGGCGATCTGCGCGATGGCCGCGTCCACGGCGGCCACCGTCAACGTCGGCTCGGCGGCCGGCGGCGGCAGGTCACGCAGGCTCGCGTAGCCGACCCCGGTCTGCCGTTGGCGCAGCTCACCGGCGAGATAGCCGGCACCGGGCTCGACCTCGTCGGGGTCCAGCCGGCGCAGCGCGTCAGCGAGCAGCCCCACCTTGGCCCGTCGGCCGCTGGTGGCGCCGACGGCGGCGGAGGTGGCTGCCAGATCGAGGAACCGCACGCAGGTCATCCTGCCAGTCACCTCCGACACCGCCCGGGCATTGCCGTGCCCGGGCGGTGTCGGCAGGGTGCCGCCCACTCACGCGGACGACGGATCAGGGCCTAAGCGGAGACGGGTTCTTCGATGCGCAACCCTCGGGCGCGGACCTCGCCGGCGACCCGGGAGAGCACCGAGTCGAGGGCGACCAGTGCGGCGGAGAGCTCACCGAGCTGTTCGTTGAGCGTGTCCTCGGACCACGCGGAGACATCGACATCTCCCAGCGCGCTGACAGCGGCCCCCAACCGGGCCATCACCTCGTTCGTACTCATGTACGAAAGGCTATAACAGCTGACCATCCGACACGCCGTAAACTCCCAGATCAGGCCCAAAGTTGCCGTTCTGACACCTAACTGCTCACGGCCGCCACGTTGCCCAGGAGCAGTGCCTCGGCGAGGCAGACCCGGGCGAACTCTCCCAGGTGCAGACTCTCGTTCGGGCCGTGCGCGCGGGCGTGCGGGTCCTCCACGCCGGTCACCAGGATCGCTGCCTTCGGGAACATCTCCTGGAAGGTGGCGATGAACGGAATCGAACCGCCGACGCCGATGTCCACCGGGTCGGTGCCGTCCCAGGCGGTCCGGAAGGCCGAACGGGCGGCGTCGAACATCGGCCCGGACGCGTCGATCACGCACGGGTCACCGTCGTGTTCGAAGGTGACAGTCACCTGCGCACCCCACGGCGCGTGCTGCTCCAGGTGCGCGCGCACCGACGCGTACGCCCGCTTGGGGTCGTCGCCCGGGGCGAGGCGGATGCTGAGCTTCGCCTTCGCGGCCGGGACCAGGGCGTTCGGCGCCTCGCCGGTGGACGGCGCGTCGACACCGAGAATGGCCAGCGCCGGCTTGGTCCAGAGTCGGTCGGTGATCCGGCCGGTGCCGATGAACTGCACGCCGTCGGCGAGCCCCGCCTCGGCCCGGACCCGGTCCTCCGGATAGTCGACGGTGGCGCCCTCCCGGCCGACCAGGCCGTCCACTGCCACGTCACCGGCGTCGTCGTGCAGCGTCGCCAACAGCCGGACCAGCGCGGTGAGCGCGTCCGGCACGGCGCCGCCGAACATGCCGCTGTGCACCGCGTGGTCCAGCGTGCGCACCTCGACGAAGCAGTTGACGATGCCCCGCAACGAGGTGGTCAACGCCGGTACGCCGATGTCCCAGTTACCGGAGTCGGCGATCACGATGACGTCCGAGGTGATCTCGTCGCGGTGCTCGGCCAGCAGTTGCTCCAGCGAGTCGGAACCGTACTCCTCCTCGCCCTCGATGAAGAGGACCACGCCGACCGGCAGCGCGTCACCGTACGCGCGCAGCGCCGCCACGTGCGCCATGACGCCGGCCTTGTCGTCGGCCGCGCCCCGGGCGTAGAGCCGGCCGTCCCGCTCCACCGGCTCGAACGGGTCGGACTCCCACAGCGACCGGTCGCCGACCGGCTGCACGTCGTGGTGGGCGTAGAGCAGCACTGTGGGCGCGCCGGGCGGGGCGGCCCGACGGCCGATCACCGCAGGTTGGCCGCCGGATCGCACGATGTCGACGTCCAGGCCACAGCCGCGCAGCAGCTCGGCGACCGCCTCGGCGGAGCGTTCCACGTGCGAGTGGTCGAAACCCTCGAAGGCGATGCCGGGGATGCGGACGAGGCGCTCCAGGTCGGCCCGGACACCGGGCATCTCCCGCTCGACGGCGGCCCGCACCTCGGACTCGGACATGATCGGTGAGGTCATGACCGGCATCGTATGCCGGCCTTACCGGGGCGTGCCGGCGGAGCCCGTACCGTCACCGCTGTCCGCAGGGCCGGCGCCGGCCCGCGCGCCCGGGGCGGCCCGCCCGGCGCGGTGTGCGCGGCCCGCCGCCTCGGTGGCGGCGTCCATCCAGGAACGGGCCCGACCGGCGGTGCCGCCCACCCACTCGCCGACGTCGCTCGCGCCGTCGCCGAGCCGGCGCAGCAACCCGACCAGGGGGTCGGTGGACCGGCTGAACTCCTCCCGGTACGACTCGGCAGCCGCCTTGATCTCCTCTGACACGCTTGTCGAGCTGTCGTCCTCGCGGCGCGGATAGTCCCCCGCCAACACCTGCCCGTACGCCCCGGAGTCGATCCACTGCCGCAGCGACGCCGCTCGCGCCACCGGCACCGGGTGGGTGCTCCACGCGGTCATTCGGATCTTGTGCAGGCTGTCGCGCAGGTCGCCGCCGCCGGCGTACTCGGCGGCCTGTTCCAGGAAGGCGGTGGTGTCGACCTGGGACAGGTCACCGCCGCCGGCGAGCTTCATCAGCAGCCGCAGCGCGGCGGCCGGGTCCTGCCCGGCGAGCAGGCCGGCCCGGTCGGCGGAGAGTTCCGCCTTGCGCCACCACTCCAGCATCGCGGCGATGATGGCGCGCAGCGCGATCGCGCCGACCGGCAGCCAGCTCAGGTTGGCCGCCCAGCGGGTGAGGATCATGAGCATGGTCTTGTAGACCGCGTGCCCGCTGCCCACGTGCCCCAACTCGTGGCCGAGCAGGCAGCGCAGCTCGTCCTCGTCGAGTTGCTGCACGCAGGCGGAGTTCAGCACGATGAACGGCCGCTCCAGCCCGACCGCCTCGGCGCCCAGCCAGGGCGACTGGGTCACGTACAGCTCGGGCAACTCGGCCACGTCGAGCGCCGCCGCCGCCTCGGTGTAGCGCTGCCACACGGCCGGATACTGCCGGTGGTCGACCCGGATGCCGGAGGCCAGCACGGACAGCCGGAAACCCCGCTCGTTCCACATCCCGAAGAACGCCCGCACCACGTCGTCGAAACCGCGCAGCTCCCGCAGCGCGACCAGGGCACCCCGGTCGGCTGGATGCTCCCAGGCTCGCGAGCTGATGCCGGTGAGGGTGATCCGACGCCGCGCTGGCGCGTCCGCTGCCGTCATGGTGGCTCCCCGTTCGCCGTAGCTCTCCGCATCGTGCCGCAGTCGGTGGCCGACGTCCATGCCCCGCTCAGCGGAGTCGCACGTAGTACCGGTCCGCGTCGTGCGGCAGCGTCGGCGCGCCGTCCACCAACAGGTCGGCGTGGGTCGCGGTCTCGTCGACGGCGAAGTGCGCCCGCTCCCCGTCGTGCCAGCGGCGCAGCTCGGGCAGGATCTCCGGACCGTCCCGGGCGACGGCGCGAGCCAGCCGCAGCGACGCGGGCGCGGTGACGAACACGGCCAGCGT
This sequence comes from Micromonospora sp. NBC_00330, assembly GCF_036136635.1. NCBI lineage: Bacteria > Bacillati > Actinomycetota > Actinomycetes > Micromonosporales > Micromonosporaceae > Micromonospora > Micromonospora sp. NBC_00330. Next base: position 7,243,184 of record NZ_CP108012.1, on the reverse strand, counting down.
CAGCTCCGGCCGGACGACCGCCCGGGCGGCACTGACCCCCTCGACCACCAGCACCGGAGCCACCGGCACCGGAACCGGCCGGGGCAGGAAGCACTGCCGGACCCAGCTGTACCGCCGATAGGCGCCGGGCTCCCCGTTCCGCAGCGGGGCGAGCACCCCCTCGTCGAGCCGGGGCCAGAAGGTGACCTGGTCGTCCCACCCGTCGAGCAGGTCGTCGGTGTGCACCACCGGCGGTCGGCCGCCGAGCGACCCCGCCAGGGCATCCGCGAGCCGCGCGGCGAACCGGCTCTTACCCGCGCCGCTCGGCCCGTCGACAGCGACCAGCCGGGTCCGTCCCAACCGCGCCGGGCCCGCGAGCACCCGACGAGCCAATTCGGCGTACGCCTCGACGACCGCCACGGTCGGCAGGCCAGTTCTCGGGTTCAGCGCAGCCTCCCGTGGTGCATGAGCGAAGTATGCCGCCACCGCCCTGGCCGGCCACCGTCACGTCCGGGGGAATTGGTGCGGCGACGGGTGACGGGCGGCCCGTTCGCCGCCCGGGGTGCCACCGAATCGGCATGATCGGGTGGTGCTCCGAGACGTAATGAGCCCCGGTATAGACGCCCTACTCGAACAGGCCCGCGCCGGGCTGCACCGACTGACTCCGCAGCAGACCGTCGAGGCGGTCCGCGGCGGCGCGTTGCTGGTCGACACCCGCACCGAACTACAGCGCCGCGAACAGGGCGACCTGCCGGGCGCTGTCGTCATCGACCGGACCGTACTGGAGTGGCGCCTCGATCCGGCCAGCGCCTGGCGGATCCCGGAAGCCACCGGGTACGACCGGGAGATCATCCTGGTGTGCCGACAGGGTTACAGCTCCAGTCTGGCAGCCGCCAGCCTGCAGACCCTCGGCCTGCGCCGGGCCACCGACATGATCGGCGGCGTGGACGCCTGGCTCGCCGCCGGCCTGCCCACCACCGACCGTCCCGCCGACATCCGCCCCTGAGCCCCCGACCTTGCCCTTCGAGTGCCATTCCGGGCGGTCGGTCTGCGCAAGATCGCGCTCGATCCAGGAAACAGGCCCCTCCTTCGTGGACGAGGCCCCTGCAACAACGATCGAGCACGATCATGCGCGGTCGTCGCCTTCACCCTCCCCAGGGGACGGTGAAGGCGGTCAGGACGGGGCGCCGGGTGGGATGAAGGGCAGGTCGGCGGGTGGGCCGGCTTCGATGAGACGCCAGAGGGCAACGGTGTCCAGGTGTTCCTCGACCAGGTCGCCGAGCAGGTCTAGTGAGCGCTCCCGGGCGGCGGCGAAGCTGGTGGCCGGCGCGACCCGGAACCCGCTGCGGCCGGCCAGGCGAGCCGCCTCGGTGAGGAACCACCGGCGGAACTCGTCGGACTCGAACGCCCCGTGCCAGTGCGTGCCGTGCACCACACCGAGCACGGCACCCTCTCCGACACCGTCGTCGCTGGTCAGCAGCGGGGTCAGACTCGGGTCGGCCTGTGAGACGTACCCGTGGTGGATCTCGTAGCCCCGCACCGGGAGGCCACCGTGGCCGGTGCCCACCGACTGCCGGACGGTCTTGCGCGGGTCGAAGGTGATCTCGATGGGCAGCAGACCGAGCCCCGGCACGCTGCCCTGCCGGCTCTCGACCGAATCGTGGATGGCGCGGCCGAGCATCTGAAAGCCGCCGCAGAGGCCGAGCAGGGGTTTGCCGGCCGCCACATGGGTGGCCACCGCGTCAGCGAGACCGGTTTCGCGCAGCCACCCGAGGTCGGCGACGGTGGACTTGGAGCCGGGTAGGACGACCAGGTCGGCGGCGGCCAGTTCGGCCGGTTCGATGGTGAGGCGTACCCGGACGCCCGGTTCGGTGGCGAGCGCCTCCACGTCGGTGGCGTTGCTGATCCGGGGTAGGCGGACGACGGCCACGTCCAACCATTCACTGCCGTGCGGGGCGGCGGGTCGACCGAGCACCCGGCCGTAGGCGAGTGAGTCCTCCGCGTCGAGCCACAGGTCCAGCGCCCAGGGCAGCACCCCGTACGTGGGACGGCCGCTGACCTGACGCAGCATGCCCAGGCCCGGCTGGAGCAGCCCGAGGTCGCCCCGGAACTTGTTGATCACGAACCCGGCGATCAGCGCCTGGTCGGCCGGGTCGAGCAGGGCCACTGTGCCGAACATCGAGGCGAAGACACCGCCCCGGTCGATGTCGCCGACGACGATGGTGGGCAGGTTGGCGTGCCGGGCCAGCCCCATGTTGACGTAGTCACCGGCCCGCAGATTGATCTCCGCAGGGCTGCCGGCGCCCTCGCAGATCACCACGTCGTACGTCTCGCGCAGCTCGGCCAGTGCGGCGTACGCGGTCTCGGCGAGCCGGGGACGCAGCTGCCGGAAGGTGCCCGCAGTGATCGTGTCGACCGCCTCGCCCAGCAGCACCACCTGACTGGCCAGGTCGCTGCCCGGCTTGAGCAGCACCGGGTTGAACCGCAGGTCGGGTGCGAGCCCGCACGCCGCTGCCTGCATGGCCTGGGCGCGCCCGATCTCGCCGCCGCGCCCGTCCGGCCCGACGACCACCGCCGAGTTGTTCGACATGTTCTGCGCCTTGTACGGCGCCACCTTCACCCCCTGCCGGTGCAGCCAACGACAGATGCCGGCGGTGAGCACGCTCTTGCCGGCGTCGGACGTCGTACCGGCCACCAGCAGCCCGCCGCTCACCGCCCACTCCCCCGCCGACCCACGGCGCCGAACAGCGCACGCCTGCTCACCGCGCCAACCAGCCGGCCGAGCGTCACCGGGTACGCGGCGGCCAACCCGACGGCGGCCAGCCCCACCGCGCCGGAGATCCGGGCGGCCCGCTTCAGGTGCCGCGCCTCCGGGCGGGGACCGTCGCCGAGGAACGGCCGCACCTCGGAGCGCCCGAAGTAGACGTTGCGACCACCGAGGCGGACCCCGAGCGCACCGGCCATCGCCGCCTCGCACTGACCGGCGTTGGGGCTCGGGTGGTCGTTGCGGTCCCGCCGCCACACCTGCCAGGCACGCTGCCGGTCCCCGTGCGCGACCGGCGCGACGGCGATGGTGAGCAGCCCGGTCAGCCGGGACGGCACGAGGTTGAGCGCGTCGTCGAGCCGAGCGGCCGGCGTGCCGAACCGCGCGTAACGCGTCGACCGGTGCCCGACCATCGCATCGAGGGTGTTCGCCGCGCGGTAGCCCAGCAGCCCGGGCAGGCCAGCTACCGCACCCCAGAGCAGCGGAGCGACCACCGCGTCCGAGGTGTTCTCCGCGACCGACTCGACTGTGGCACGGGCCAGCTCCAACTCGCCCAGCGTCGACGGGTCGCGCCCGCAGAGGTGACCGAGACGTCGCCGGGCGGCGGGCAGGTCACCGTCACGCAGCGTACGACCCATGACTGTCGCCTCGTGCCGTAGCGTGCGACCGCCCAGCACTGTCCACGTGCCGGCCGCCACCAGCACCGCCCGGGTCACCGGCCGGTGCCGGGTAGCCGCCGCGGCGACCGCCCCGAGCAACACCGGCCCGCCCACGGCCAACGCGGTGAATGCCGTACCCGCCGTTCGGTCCGGACGGTAGAGGCGGCGCTCCAGCGCGCCCGCGGCCTGCCCGAAGCCGGCCACCGGGTGCCACCGGCGGGGGTCGCCGAGCACCCTGTCCAGCGCGTACCCGGCCAGCAGCCCCACCGCGTTCGCCATCGGCGCTGTCCGTCGCACCCGCACCACCTCCGGCCGGCCAGCCTAGACGAGCACCCCGTGAACCAGCCCAGCCCACGGTCCCGTACCAACAACGAGAACCCGTGGAGTGAACAGGCGGGCCAACCGGCCGCCGCCCGTCACGCGGGGTGACGACGCCGATCGCGCCGCCACCCCGCCCCCGTCGTGCCGCACCGCGCCGTGCCGTGCCGGGTGCTGCCGTGGCGCCGCAGCACCCGTGACCGAGACGGCGCCTCGGCCAGCTCGACCGCCGCCCAACCGCGACGGCCGAGCCGGCCGGTCAGGCTGGCTGCGGGATCCGGCCCCGACCACGCCGCCCTCGACCGGGCTGCGCCGGCTCCGGCTGCCCCTCGTCGGGCACCGGCCCCAACTCGATGTCCAGGTCACCGTCGGCGTTGTCGTCGTCCGCCTCGGGCGGAGGGGCCAACTCGTCGTCGAGGTCCGGCGGAGGGTCGACCTGCCCTGCCGGCCCGCCGCTCGCAGGCGCTCCGCCGTCACCGAAGACCCCGCCGCTCGGGGAGCTGGCATCGTCCGCCGGGACGTTGCCGAACGGGCTGGTTCGCAGCTCGGCGTAGTCGGGCAGCTCGAAGTCGTCGTCCAGCGGACGGTCGTCGGGCAGCACGGGGGTCTGCCCGGCCGGCACCGGCTCGGTGGGCTCGCCGCGCACCCGGCTCTCGGCTTCCGCGTCCTCCACGGTGCTGGTCGCCATGCTCGGCCGGTTGCGCAGGAAGCGGGCGCGACCCCGGGACAGGTCGTGGCCGACGGCCACCGCCTCCAACTCGTAGAGCGTGCGGTGGTTACCGCCGTCGTCGGTCCAGTCGCGGGTGTAGAGCCGCCCGCAGACCACCACCGGATCGCCGACCATGACGGAGGCCGCCACCCCCTCGGCGAGCTTGCGCCAGCAGTTGACGCGGACGCGGAGCGAATTGCCGTCAACCCACCGGCCGCTGTCCCGATCGAGTCGGCGGGCGGTCGAGGCGACCTTGAAGTTGGCCACCAGAGTGTTGCTCTGGGTCGTACGCCGCCACTCGGGCGTAGTCAGCACATTGCCGACGATTGTCACGTAAGTGTCGAACATCGTCCCTCCAGGGGGATCGGGGCCTGCCAGCGCGAGTCGACTCGACACCGAGCATCGACACTGAGGACGCCCTTCGTGAGCGCCCATCCCCGACCTGTGGATGACGAGCCCACCTGTGGACAACGCCCTGATCAAGCCCGGACGTGGTACGCCCGACCCGCTCGACCCGCCGTCCACGGTTTCCCAGGCCACCCGAACTGGGTAAGGACTTGATCAACGCACCACCGACAGCTCCACGTCGACGAGAGGTCAGCGCCATGATGATCACTACCATCGGCTCCGCGAACGCTTCCGAGGCGCAGCGATGAGCGCCGTGGCGAACCCGGCCACCGTGGCTGAGTGCCTGCGGGTGGGCGCCGGGTTCTCCCAGGGCGACCGCAACTGGATCGCCGAGCAGTTCGCCACCCTCGACGCCCGGCTCGCCAGCTTCCACGCTGACGCCACCGAGCTGGAGGTGTCGGTGAAGGACCGGGAGGCCCGTGGTCAGAAGGTCACCCTGGAGTGCTGGATCGCCGGCCGGCAGAAGATCGTCACCACCTCCGCCGAGGAGGACCTGCACGCCGCCCTGAACGACGTCCGTGACGACCTGCGCCGCCGGCTCAACGACGCCAAGACCCGCCAGGAGCCCCGGCACAACAAGCACCTGCGCGACCTCCCCCAGCCGCAGTTGGAGCCCGACGAGTCCGATGACGCGGCCCCCCGCGCCGACGCGGAAACGGCCTGACCCACGCCTCACCCCCGCGATCTTGCACTTTCGGCTCCCGAACAGCGGCTATTGCCCCCTTGTGTCGGGACAGAAAGTGCAAGATCGCGGGGGTTGGCGGGGGCGGGCGGGCGCGGGCTACCGCTGGGTAGGTTGGCGGCGTAGCGTCGCGGACGTGGAACCGGACGTGTTGGGGCCGCCCTACGAGCGGCAGACGATCGACCTTGGCACCGACGACGAAGGACCCGTTGTCGCGACACTGGTCCGGCGGCGGGCCGAGCGCCCCACCGGGCGGGCCGTGCTCTACGTGCACGGTTTCGTCGACTACTTCTTCCAGACGCATCTGGCTGACTTCTTCGCCGAGCGAGGCTGGGATTTCTACGCGCTCGACCTGCGCAAATACGGCCGCAGTCTGCTCCCCGCCCAGACCCCCAACTTCTGCCGCGACATCAGCGACTACTTCCCAGAGCTGGACGCCGCCGCCGAGATCATCCGCTCCGACGACGGGCACGACACCCTGCTGGCGATGGGTCACTCCACCGGCGGCCTGATCATCTCGCTCTGGGCGGACGCTCGCCGCGACACCGGCACCATCGACGGCCTGGTGCTCAACAGCCCCTTCTTCGACCTGAACGCTCCCTGGGCGGTCCGTCGACCCCTCGCGGCCGCCGCGTCCCGGCTGGGCCGCAGGGCGCCGCACCGCATCCTGCCGTTCGGGCTGGGCACCGTGTACGGCGAGAGCATCCACTCCGACCACCGCGGCGAGTGGACCTATGACCTGGCGTGGAAACCGCTGGCCGGGTTCCCGGTCCGGGCCGGCTGGCTGAACGCGATCCGCACCGGGCAACGCCGGCTGCGCGCCGGGCTGAACATCCAGGTGCCGGTCCTGCTGGCCTGCTCGACCCGGTCCTTCCGGGGCACCAAGTGGCACGACAACGCGACACTGGCCGACGCCGTACTGGACGTCGAGCACATGGTCCGCTACGCGCCCCGCCTCGGCCGCCACGTCACACTGGCCCGCTTCGACGGCGGGTTGCACGATCTCACGCTCTCCGGCCCCGCCGTACGGACGAAGGTCTTCGACGAGGTGGGCCGCTGGGCCGAGGCGTTCCTCGCCGCCGGCCCCACCGCCCCGGCCGACCCAGCGCCGACCAACGCAGTCCCGGCCGACGCAGCGCCGGCCAACGCGCAGACGGCCGGCGCGGCGGGGGCGGCGACGCCCGGCGGCTGACCAGGGCGGACGGCGCGCGGTTCAGACGTCGCCGGGCGTCGCCGAGAGGACGGCACGGATCCGGTCGAAGGTCGCCACCGGGTGCGCGCCGACACCGGGCAGGACCAGGCCCAGGCAGTACGGGGAGACCTCACCGGTAGGTTCGGCCTGAACGATGAAGACCGGCGCGCCGACGTACCCCGGCGGCAGCTCGGTGGTGATCAGCACGGCGTCCCCGTCGCGGACCACCCGCTCGATCGCGACCTCCAGCGGTCGCGACCCGTCTTCGCGTACCCCATGGGCCAGCACGAAAGCGGAACTGGCGTCGGCGCCGAGGCGGGCGACCACCTCGGGCCCGGCGGCGATCCCCGCCGGCACCGGCTGGACACGCCACCGCCAGCCGCCGTCGCCGGCGTACCGGTGCAGGCCGGCGGTCGGCAACACCGCGACCCCGTCGCCCGCGAAGCGGGCCCAACCGGGCACGATCTCGGTCTCGGAAATGACGGCCGGGGCCACCCCCGCCGGCTCGGTGACGCTCGCCCGCAGGCTCAACTCACCACCCGAACCGCCCACCAGGTCGGCCGCCGTCAGCAGCGACTCCCCCACCGGGTCGTCGCCGCCCTGAAAGAAGAAGGCGGTACCGACGTCGCCCGATGACCGGTACGGCAGGATGGCGCGACCTACGACCTGGCACAGCTCGTAGGCGACGTCGCTCTCGGCGTCGGAATCCAGCAACACCAGCCAAAGGTACGGTCCGCGGCCAGGCCGCCTCGCGGTAACCCGGATGCCCGCTACGAGGCGGACGTGAGACTCTGCTCGGCAACGTGGACGCGGGCACCCTTTTCGCCGTCGGGCAGTGGGACGGCGGTACCCTCTGGGCGCGGCATCCACGCCACACGCGCCCGTAGCTCAGCGGATAGAGCAGGGGACTTCTAATCCCAAGGCCGCAGGTTCGAATCCTGCCGGGCGCACGCACCGCCACTGTTGCAACTTCTGCCGGTCAGCCGCGCTCAGGCAAGTAGCGCCCGAAGCTGCCCTATCGCGTCCAGCACCTCAGCGCGGTGCCTGCCGTTCTTGATCCACGCCGGCAAGCGCTCGACCAGGGTCTGGCTTCCCATGTGCTGGCCGCGTTCCCGCAACCGAGCGGACACGTACGTCTCCAGCAGGTTCAGGTGCTCTGCGTTGTACGCCCAGAGCACACGCCCACGGCACTTCGTCGACAACCAGAGTGGCAGGCCGAAGTAGGGGTCATTCGGACCCGAGAGTTCAGGGAAGGCGCGCGCGTTGTTTGCGAGGCGAGGAGCATCCCAGAGGTCGGTATACGCGCACCCGAGACAACTGAGCCGACGACGCAGCCAAACATCATGCCGAGTACCGTCGGCCAGTTCCTCGGGACAAGGAAGGACCGAGGCACGTTCTGCACAGCGTGGGCAGCGGACGAAGACCTCGCCAGCAGCCAAGCCGCCCAGCCAATGCCTCGGATCGCGGAAGCGCCCGGTGTTCCTTTTCCCAGCCGCCGCCATAGATCAACTGTACAGCCGTCGGTACAGCCGAGAACGCCACCACAGGCCGAAGTGGTGCGCTGGTCGTCCCTTGTGGAGGGATTTGAGCAGGGTTCCCGCTATGGCCTTGCTCATTGCGCAGTCCGCCACTGCATCCATCCTTGCTCTTCCGTCCACTGACGGTAGTATCTCCGTGTTTTTGCTTGCAACGGGGAGGAAGACCACATGCGATGGAAGTTCCCGGCCGGCGCCCTATTGGCGCTGGCCTTTTTGATTCCGGCGGCACCGGCGGTGGCTCACATCGAATCGCCCGGGCTGAACGAGGCCTGCCAAACGGTCGAGCGCAAGGTGTACAAGGACATCCGCGAGCTTGTCACCATCGATCTGGATACCGCCACAGATCAGGAGGTACGGGTGTTGGCTGCCCAGATCCTGTCCGCGGCGAACGCCGACGAGTTGCCCGTTCTGCCGGGCGCCATTCAGGATGCGCTGAAGGGCACCGAGGATGAGCTCCGCGCATTCCTCAAGACGGGCGTGCAGAATGCCTGGTCGGTGGCTCTGCGGATCAGTGTGGTTCGAACGTTGACGGACGCCGGCACCAACGTGGAGGCGGCCGCGCAGAAGGTGCTCGGCGAGGCGACAGTCGATGCCTACCTGGCTTACCTGAACGACGGCCTGTACGCCGCCCGTGAGCTTGACTGCGCGTCTCAGCCCACGCCGACGCCGACGTCTCAGCCCACACCGAGCGCCACGACAGTTGCACCGACTCTTACCGTCTCCGCCAGCCCGGGTGCCCCCGGCGGCGAGGGTGGCGAGGGCGGTGGGTTGCCCGTGACCGGTGCTGACACCGCGACCGTGGCCGGCATCGGCAGTGTGCTCCTGCTCCTCGGCGGCGCGGGCTACCTGATCGGACGCCGACGCCGTTCCCGCTTCGTGGCATAGCTCAACTGATGCGCCCGGCTCGATGCGTCGTCGAGCCGGGCGCGTCCAGCACGGGCCGACAGCAGCGCGCGGAGCGAGAAGTCGGTGCGCTGATAGCTTCGGGCGGTGTCGATGTTCCGCACTCCTCAGGTGATCCTCTTCAGCGAGGACGTCTCCCGTGCCGCCGAGTTCTACGCCGGCCTCGGCTTCACCGAGACTTTCCGGGTGCCGGCCGAGGGCGAGCCGATCCACGTCGACCTCGTGCTCGATGGCTACAAGATCGGCGTCGCCTCGGTGGCCTCCACCCGCGACGATCACGGGCTCGACCCCGTGCCCCAGGGCCAGCGGGCCGCGGTGATCCTCTGGACCGACGACACCGCGGCCGCGTACGCCGAACTCACGGCGAGCGGCGCCCCCGCACTGGCCGCACCACACCGGTGGCTCGATCGCCTGCTGATCGCCTGGACCGCCGACCCGGACGGCAACCCGATCCAGATCGTCCAACAGCTCTGACGATCTCGTCTGCGGCATCGCACGGCACGTCACCTTGGGGCAGGCCCGCACGGAGGGTGTGCTCAACCCTGCTCGTGGCGCTCATTGCGCCGAAGGGCCTCTTCGAGTTGGTCCTCAAGAATGATGATCCGGCAGGCCGAGGCCAGGTCGGTGCCCTGGTCGCACATCTCCCGGGCTCTCGCGGCAAGGCGCAGTTGGTAGCGGGAGTAGCGACGGTGCCCCCCACTGGAGCGCTGCGGGTCGATCAGCTTCGCATCGCCGAGTCGGCGTAGGAAATCCTGCGAGCAGCCGAGGATCTCGGCGGCACGGCCCATCGTGTAGGCGGGGTAGTCCTCGTCGTCAAGCATGTCGTCGGGTTGAGCCATGGAACCTCCATCACGAGGGCCCCGGTGCTCGGAAGCACCGGGGCCCAAGGGTTGTGGGTCAGGAACACCATCTACCGACAGAACGTCGGCTTGTCTTGTCCGCACCAGCCGTCAGGGACGGCTTCGGGTGCGAGGATCGCATAAGCGTGACCGGAGACCACCTCTCGTTCGAGGGAAACTGCGGTGTCCGCGCCCAGCCCACGAATGCGACTGGTGGCGGGCGATCCAACGGTGTAATGCCCTCCCTTGCCTCTGATTTCCTCTGTCGTACTCCGTGCTGTCCGTCGGTGTCCGAGCCCCACGCGACTTCCTGGCCCCAACACGTACGACGAACTCTCCTCACCTCGGGTGAAGCCCTGAACAAGCGTCGGCCCCACCCGCTGTCACACGTCCTTCTGCGTACTGCCTAACTACGGCAAATGTCTGCCGCCGAGCTGAGCAGGCCCTGCAAGGTTCCTGGGCCCCACTCCTTCGCCCTCGTGCGGGGCGGCAACGTCAGCGTCTTTGTTTGCTCTGTTCTCGACACCAGGAACGTTAGTTGGCGACGGCGCGAATGTCTAGCGCTTCGCTCATAGATTTTCTCCGAGGACGGAGATAGTCCTGCCGGCGCCAGGGCCAGCGGGCCGCGATGATCCTCTGGACCGACGACACCGCCGGCGCGTACGCCGACCCGGACGGCAACGCACAAAGTGCCGGCGGGTGTCTACGGGTTGGCCGGCCTACGGCGTTAATAGGGCGTGACGTTCGAGGAGTACGCGTTCGCTCGCACTTCGGCGCTGGTGCGGCTGGCCCGGTTGCTGACCGGTGACGAGCACCGAGCCGAGGATCTGGTTCAGGACGTCCTCGCGCGGGCGTACGCCCGGTGGGGCCGCATCTCGCGGACGGACCGCCCTGACGCCTACGTCCGGCGCATGCTCGTCAACACCCACAACTCGTGGTGGCGTCGGCTCAGCAGCCGGGAGATCTCCGTTGCCGCGGTGCTCGATCGGGCGGGCGACGTGGACGAGGCCGCCGGGGTCGCCGAGCGCGACGCACTGTGGCGGTTGGTCTGTGATCTGCCGGCGCGTCAGCGCACCGTGATCGTCCTGCGCTACTACGAGGATCTCGACGACACGTCGATCGCCGAGATCCTCGCCTGTTCGACCGGGACGGTACGCACACACGCGAGGCGGGCCCTGGCGGCGCTGCGTCAGCGTCAGGTTGCAGCAACCCACGCATGGGCAGGAGAGCTCTGATGTTCAGTGACCTCGACGAGCAGCTCGCCACCACGCTCAAGCATCGGGCGGGCGGCGACATCGATCCGACGCCGATCGTGCAACGGGCCCGGCATCGCGGCCGGCGGTTGCGACTGCGGCGACGAGGACTGATCGCCTGCGGCGTGGCAGCGGCGTGTGCCGCTCTCACCTCGGTGGTCCTGGTGATCCCGGGCGTTCGGGGCACCGATGACCCGATCATGCCGGCCGCGGCGTTGATGCTGCCGGACGCACAGAGCGACGGGACCACACGCCCCGAGGAGATCGGTGCCGATCCCTCGACTGTGCACTTCTCTACCGACGCGCTGGTGAGCGATGCCAACTTCGCGTCGTGGCGCACCGGGCGCGGCATCGAGAGCGTCGAGTTCCGGGGCCCGACCGGTCAGGCCCGTTTCGTGTTGGCGCGTACCGAGGGGTTGCTGGACGGGCTCCAGCAGACGTTGTCCTCGCAGGGGCGACCGCAGGGACGGACCGAGGTGCGGGTCGGCGACCGCTCGGGGGTCGCCTGGTTCGATCCGTCCGGCGACCGGAAGCTGTGGTTCGTCCGCTGGCAACCCGCCGACGGGCTCTGGGCCCAGGTGGACATCTACGCGACCACGAGGGATGAGGCGGCCGGCACGGCGAGCCGGGTCCGGTTCGATGGTGCCCACCGCTGCGTCGTGCCGTTCCGCCTGGAGTCACTGCCGCCCGACGGACGGCTGCTGGAGTGCTCGGTCACGCTCGGCCGGTCGGCGCGGGACTCCTTCGTCGAGGGCTCTCTCGTGGTCGGTGACGCATCCGGCCGTTGGCTGACCGTTCGGGCGCAACTCGCCCCGGCCGGCAACGGCGCCCGGCACGGGGATCTTGTCGCCGGGCCCTACCGGGCTCGCCGGCAAGGCAGTGACGTGCTGGAAATGGTGGTCGAGCCCTGCCACGTCGAGGCGTTCCGCAAGGGTCGGGGAGACGGCTACACCGAGGCCGAGGGCTTGGCGATCCTCGGCGGGTACCAGCCGGCCCGCGATCTCGATCGCCCGGACACCTGGTGACGCCGCCACCTCGCGAGGCTGCGGATCAGCCGAGCCGCGCGGCTGGCCCGGCGTCTTGTTCGGGACCCAGGAGCAGGCGCTCCACCCCGGTGATCCGCAGCACCCGCCGGGTGATCCCCCCGGCGCCTCGGATCGAGAAGCGGGAGCCGACCTGGTCCGCCCGGTCCCGCGCCAGCAGGAGTACGCGCACACCCGCGGCGCTGAAGAAGCCGACGCCGGTCAGGTCGCAACAGACTTCGGGATGGCTGTCGATCGCGTTCACCAGGGCCGTGGCCAGGCGTGGGGCCGTGTCCATGTCGACGTATCCCACCGGGGCGACGACCATCCGGTCGGCCGAGATGGTCGCGGACAGGTTCGTGGGCTCGGTGTAGCGGGTCACCTGGAACGACGGCCCGGAGGAGTCGAGGTCGAAACGGCCGTCTCGCTGGCTGCCCGCGAGCGCCGCTGACGTGACCTGACCGAGGGTGAGTGCCGTCGGGAATCTGTCGAAGTGGCTCTGGAAGAACCAGGAACGCTCAGTCATAGGAGCACACGCCTCCTGTTGAAATCCGTAACAGGATTGGCGCATGGCTTGACCAACCTCGACGATAACCGCCTGGGCAGTCGGCCGCCACTCGGCGCGTCAGCTCCTGGCCGACCTCAGTCGGCGCTGCGCCGGCGGGCCACCACCTCCCGCGGCACAGCGGTCGGTTGCCGGACGCCTACGGTAGGTTGCCGGACGCACCGCGATCACGCTTGGGACTCGGCGGTCTGGTGGTCCGTTCCACAAGGGCGGCAGCGACCTCCCGCAGCTTGCGGTTGGAGTCCTGGGAAACCTTCGCGAGGACGGCGAACGCCTCGTCGGGGGTGCAGCGGCGTTCGCCCATGATGATGCCCTTGGCCTGCTCGATGACGGCCCGGCTCTCCATGGCCGACTGCATCTGCGCGGCCATGGTGGCGGTGGTGTCATAGAGGTGGGCGTTGGCGAGGGCGATGGCGGCGTACCCCGCGAACGTCTCTGCGAGAGCGACCGCGTCGTCGTCGAAGGCACCCGCGTCGGCCCCGTAGATGTTCAGCGCGCCGAGCACTGACTCCTGGATCGGGAACCCGATCGACAGTGAGCTGTGAGCTCCGCCCTGCACGGCTTCGGCCGCCCACTGCGGCCAACGGGCCTCTTCGGACATGTCGGGGACGGACACGACGGCGGAGTCTCTGGCCGCCTCCAGACACGGACCCTCACCATGCTCGTACTGCAGTTCGTCGAGTCGCAGCGCCATGTCACCGCTGAACGCGGCGGTGTGCGCACCCTCCTGCTTCAGCAACGTCACCGACACCTCCTCGGCGCCGGGGATCGTTCGCCGTGCCAACTCGGAGACCTGGGTCAACACTCCAGACAGGTCGGTTTCGCCGAGCTTGATCTGGCCGAGTTCGGAGATCGCCGCATTGGGGTCAATGGGCTGCTGTGCCATGACTTCAAGGTCCTCGTGCCCGGGGCGCGTACCGGTTGCAGGAAGGCGACGGCAGCGCGCGTGGTGATGGCGCTCCGCGAGCACGGGGCGCCGCACGGACTCGCCAACCGAGCCCGGGCGCCCGCTGCTGGACGCTGACTGACCGACGCCCACGCGTCGGCTGCGGCGACAACTATACGACGCGGAGTGGAACGTCCCTGAAGCAGCCGGATCGGTTCGAGGGCACTCGTTTGACCCCCCGGACGGCGGGGCATCGTGCTCAGACAGCGGGATCACCCGGCTCGGGATGTGCCGATGTCAGCTCAGAAGCGCGCGAGCCGGGCCTCGACCGCACCCGACAGCGGAGGTGGGAGGCACCGATGCCAGCAGGATCAAGCCCGAAGAGAGAACGACAGTACGAGCACATCAAGGAGAGCGCGCAGCAGCGCGGCGCCTCCTCCGGGCGGGCCAAGGAGATCGCGGCCCGCACTGTCAACAAGGAGCGGGCCCGCTCGGGTGAGTCCCGAACGGCGAGCCGGTCCTCCCGGAACGACGTGTCGTCCGGGCACCGTGGCGGTAAGCGCTCGCACAGCGGCGCCCAGGGTCGCACCAAGGAGCAGCTGTACAACGAGGCGAAGCAACGCGGCATCAAGGGTCGCTCGTCGATGTCGAAGAGCGAGCTGGAGCGGGCCCTGTCGAAGTAGCAGCCAGGTTCCCCGGCCCGACGGGGCGCGCGTCGCGGATCTGCCGAGCCGGCTCAGATCGGCTTCAGCAGGGCGACCAGTGCGTCGTCGCCCTGGCCGAGCTGCGCAGCGCCGCTCGATGGCGCGACCAGGAAGCGGCGGCAGCCGTCGAGTTCCACGTACCGGTCGGGGCCGGCACCTTCGAGCGGGCGTAGCACCGCGAAGCGGGTCGCCGGGGTGGCACAGTCGACCACTGCCCGGCGGTTGGACAGCGCCCGGAGCACGCCCGCCTGGCGCTCGGTTGGCAGCGGACCGCCGTACACGAAGTCGCCTGCGGGTTTCTCGCCTTCCTGAAGCGACGCGGGCACCTGGTAGACGCAGAGGCGCAGCGGCCCGGCGGCCGGCGGTAGCCCCGGTCCGGGCGGTCCGGGGCTACCGTTGCGGGTCTCCACCCACACCATGTCCGTCCACTGCTGCGCGCAACCGGCGGCCTCGGCCGCCGCGGATTCGACCTGCCGGATGGTGCGGCTGTCCACAGCTGTCCACTGCGGCCCGGCCAACGCGGCGATCACCTCGGCGCGGGGCTTGCCGCAGGAGTCCGTCGGGATGTGGGGCCGCAGCCAGCGCCCCCGGTCGTCCAGCAGCGCCAACCAGGGCGGGATGACCATCTCGAGGGTGCAGGCGACCTCCCCGCCGGTCTGCTCGCTGGGCAGGCGCAGCGCGGTGACCAGCGGTGCGATCTGCTCGGCGCGTCGCTCGGTGGCGATCTGCTCCTGGCCGCCGTTGGGGCCCGGCCGAATCTCCCGCCCGCAGATCACGGCCGCGACCGGGGTGAACGCCGGGTCGATGCGACCGATCGTCGGCTCATTCGAGGCCGGTGGCGACGTCTCCGTGATCACCTCGCCGGCCCGGGGTGCCGCCTTGGCACAGGAGGTCCACCCGTCGACGATCTGGGCCGGACCGGGCGCCCTCGGATCGCCCGGCCCGATCACCGTGCCACCGCAGCCACCCAGCGCCATGCCGAGCAGTGCCACCGCCAGTACCGTCCGGGACGAGCGCATCCGGCTCACCACCCTTCCACCCGGGGATGAGACGGACGACGAACGCGTCCGGTTCCGGCCGGCCGGGAGCGTGACGTGGGCGACCGCCGGAGGCGTCGCCAGCCCGCCCCGGGACATCCGCCGGCAGAATGGCCGAATGGCACATCTGGGACTTGTCGCGCTGCTGGTCAGGGAGTACGACGAGGCGATCGACTTCTACGTCGGCGACCTCGGTTTCGAGCTGGTGGAGGACACCGCCCGACCGGACGGTTCACGCTGGGTGGTGGTCCGCCCGGCGGGGGCCCGGGAGACGGCAGTGCTGCTGGCCCGGCCGGGCAGCGCCGAGCAGCAGGCTCGGATCGGCGACCAGACCGGCGGCCGGGTCGGGCTGTTCCTCTACACGGAGGACTTCGCCCGGGACCACGCCCGGATGGTGGCGGCCGGTGTGCGTTTTCTGGAGGAACCGCGGCACGAGGCGTACGGTTCGGTAGCGGTGTTCGTCGATATCTACGGCAACCGTTGGGACCTCCTTCAGCCCCGCAGCACAGAGTGACACATTAGCGACACTCCGCACGCAAATGATCACCCCGTCACGGTCCACCATGCTATTGTCCGATGTCGATCTACGCCGCGTGGACCCGGACCGGGTCGTTGTCGGAAGGACACTTCCCGATGCCGGCCGTTGCCACCCCAACCGTGCCGCCGCCCACGCTGGACAACCCGGCCGGCGGGGCCCTGGGCCTCATCTTCACCACGCTCCCAGCGCTGCTGCGCCTGAGCTGCGGGGTGTTCGGCGCGGCGGTGGCCGTGTCGGTGCAGACCCCGCCGGTGCAGCAGGCGGTGTTGCTGCCCGCCGTGGCCATGCTGACCGGCTGGTCCCTCTGGTACGCGCACCGCGCGTTGCGCCACGGCATCGGCCCGGGCCTCGTCGCCGGTGACGTGGCGGTCACCGCGCTGACCTGCCTGCTCATCCCGGTGTTGGTGGCGCCCGAGGTGCTGCCCGGCGAGGGCAGTTGGATCGCCGTGCTGGCCAGCACCACGGTGATCAACACACAGGCCACGACCTCGGCCCGCTGGTCGATCCCGGCCGGGCTGCTCGTGATAGCCACCTACGTGACCGGGGCGCAGGCCGCCGGCAACCCCACCGAAGCTCGGGCGCACGCGGCCACGCTACTGGCGCAGACCGCCTGCACGGCGATGATGGCGGCGGTCATGCGCCGACGCATCGGCCGGGCGGACCGCGCCTTCGTCGAACACCAGCGGCTGACCCGGGAGGCGTTGGTCGCGCGCGCCGCCCGCGAGGCCGAACGCCAGCAGAACCGCGACCTGCACGACACGGTGCTGGGGACGCTGACCATGGTGGGGCTGGGCGCGGTGGCCGGGCCCTCGGCCGTCTTCCGGGACCGGTGCGCGGCCGACCTGCGTACCCTCGTCTCGCTCACCGACGTCGGCCCGGTGGCCGGCGACGGCCCGGTGCCGCTCGACGGGCGGTTGCGGTTGGTGGTCGGCCGGCTGCCCGAGCTCGCGGTACGGCTGGACCTGGCGTCCTGCGCCGTCCCGGTCGGCGTGGCCGACGCGATCAGCGAGAGCGCCTACGCGGCGCTGTCCAACGTGGTCCGCCACGCGCCGGGCGCCGCGGCCACGCTGCGACTGACCCGCGACGCGATCGGCATCGTGGTCGAGGTCGCCGACGACGGCCCCGGCTTCGACCTGGCCACCGTCCCACCGCACCGGTACGGGTTGCGCGAGTCGATCCGCGGCCGGATGGCGACGGTCGGTGGCCGGGCCGACGTGCACTCGGCCGTCGGCGCGGGCACCCGGATTCGGCTGGAGTGGCCCGGTGTCGGCTGACCTGAACGCCCCGGCGCACCCCACCGACGCGCCGGAGGCACCGGCCAGGACCAGCGTTCCGACGCCCCGGGAGCCGGACTCCCCCGCGGCGCTCGCCGCGCCGGCCGCCGTGGCGCACGCGTCCGACCGGGGTGCCCGGATCGCCGCCGTCGCCATCGCGTTGGCCTGGCACGTCGCGATCGCGCTGCCGGCGGTGCTGTCCGCCCGCGCGGAGTTCGCCGCGCCAGCGGTGGTGCTCGGCGCCTGGATACTGGTCGCCGTGACCGGCGCGGTGGCCGGGGTACGGCTGCTGCAAGGGTCGCCACTGCCGCCGTGGCCGCTGGCCGGGCTGCTGCTGGTCGTCGACGCGGCAGTCTTCGCCGCAGCCGGTGAGCGGCAGTTGTTCACCGCCGCCAACTGGGTGTGGGGCACGCTCGGCTGGTTCTTCGTGCTGGCGGTGTGGGGTCGGCGCGTCGTGGGGCTGATCGCGCTGCTCAGCACGCACGCGTTGATCGCCCTGGTCGCCGTGCTGGTGCACGGCCCCGATCCGGCCGACGTGGCCCGCTACGTGATGTACGTCTACGGCACGTTCTCCCTTCCGGTGGCGGTCTTCGTGGGCAGCACCGTCATCGTCGGCCTGGCTCGGGAACGGGCCGCCGTCTCGGCCGCCGGTCACGCGATGGCCGCGGAGCGGGATGCCGCCGAGCGGGGCCTTCGGGAACGCCGGGACCGCCTCGCCCTGGTCAGTTCGGCGGCCGGGCGGGTCCTCGGGGACCTGGCCGCCGGCCAGGCCGACCCGGACGACCCGGAGGTGCAGCGCCGGTGCATGCTGGCCGCCGCCCGGCTGCGCCGGCTGATCGCCGAGTCCGACGACGTGCCCGACCCGCTGTTGCACGAGTTGCGCGCCGCCGCCGACCTGGCGGAACGCAACGGCCTACCGATCGACCTGGTCACCATCGGCACCCCGCCGCCGCTGCCGGTGGAGGTCCGCCGCCGGCTGGCCGACCCGCTCACCGGCACGCTCGCCGACGCCCGGGGATGGGCGCGTCTGACAGTGGTCTCCGGCTCGGACGAGGTGGTGGTCAGCCTGGTCACCCCGGATCGGGAGGGGCCGGAGTCGACCGGCCCGCCCCCCGGGGAGCACGACGACGGGCCGGTGCAGTACCTCTACGAACGGGACGGGAACATCAGATGGGCGCAGACCCGGTGGCGGCGGTGACCGGCGACCGGCCGGTCGGGGTGGCGATCGTCGACGACCATCCGGTGGTGGTCGAGGGGGTCCGCGCCTGGCTCGCCACCGAGCCTCGCCTGACGGTGCTCGCCACCGGCGACGACCCGGACGCGGTGCTGCGGGCGGCGCCGGACGCCGACGTCGTCCTGCTCGATCTGCGACTGCACGGGCGGATGGCGTTGGACAAGTTGGCCGAGCTGAGCGCCGCCGGCCGGCGGGTGGTGGTCTATTCGGAGCACACCGACCCGCAGACGATGCTCGCCGCGCTGGACGCCGGGGCGGTGGCGTTCCTGGCCAAGCACGAGGGTCGGGAACACTGCGTGGAAACGGTGCTGGCCGCCGCGAGCGACCGCCCGTACGTGCCGCCGGCGCTGGCCGGTGCCATGGTCGGCGACCCACGGCCGGACCGGCCGATGTTGTCCGACAAGGAACGTGAGGCGCTGCTGCTCTGGTTCCAGTCGATGTCCAAGGCGTCGGTGGCCCGGCGGATGCAGATCAGCGAGCACACGGTGAAGCAGTACGTCGACCGGGCACGGATCAAGTACACCCGGGCGGGGCGACCAGCCGCCACAAAGGCGGCACTACTCGCCCGTGCGATCGAGGACGGTCTCGTCCGCCCGGAGGAGATCGGCATCTACCGGTCACAGGCGACACACGACCGGCCGACCCCCTAACAGGCGTCATGACAGGGGCGCTCCGGTCCGGAAGGCTTCAGTACACAGCCAGCTGACCGGAAGGTCGTGACGATGCACGCCGACGCGTCCCCCTTCTTCATCGGTCCCCACCGGTTCGACGCCCCCGACGACGACGTGGGCCCGACCCTGGACCGCCGCTACAACCTGCGACCGATGCCCGGCGAGCGGTTGCTCGGGCGACACCAACTGCTGGTCGCGGGCTACCTGCTCGGGCCGAGCGAGGTGCGACGCCGGTGGCAGTTGCCCGAGCCGGTCGCCGTGACAGTCACCGACCAGCGGATCTGCTGGGTGGGCAGCGGCTCACAGCTCTCGCTGGTCGGCGACGGCACGCACCGGGCCCGACCGCCGGCTCGCGTGAACGGCCTGATGAGCGGTCAGATCCGCTGGCAGTGGCCGTCCCGGTTGGAGCTGCCGACGAGCGCGCCGGACGCCCCGGCGCAGTTGCTGATCGTCTGCGACGCACTGCGCACCATTCAGCAGCCGGCGCTGGCCCTCAGCGGAACGACAGCCGAGGTCGTGGCGCTGGCCCGGCAGGTCCGCCGGGCGGTGGCCATGTTCCGGCTCAACCGTCCACAACTGGTCGACCTCTCGGCCCAGGAGCGCGACGTGCTGCTGCTGCGGGCCGGCCCCGGTCTGCTCGCCGGCGACACCCGGATCACGCTGCCCGGCTCGCTGCCTGTGGAGTTCCACTCCCGGGACGACTACTACCGTTCGAGACCGGATCCGACCTCGTGGGGCGGGCTCGCAGGCGGCGCAGCATCCGGGCATCGGTGAAACCGACAGCCCGCGCAGCGGCCTCCACTGTGGTGCCGTGCCCGATCAGGTGCTCGGCCCGTTCCACCCGGAGCAGCTGCTGGTAGCCGAGCGGGGTGAGGCCGGTGCTCGCCCGGAAGAGCCGGGTCAGGGTGCGTTCGGCCACACCGCCGGTGGCGGCCAGTTCGGCAAGCGGCAGGGGCTCGGCGTACCGGCTGTCGATCAGATCCTGCACCCGGTGCACCGAGTCGGACAGGTGTGAGCGGTGCCGCATCAACGCGCTGGCCTGCGGCTCGTGCCCGTTGCGGCGAGCGTAGACGACCAGCGTGCGGGCGATCTTCGCGGCGGTCGCCGGGCCGTGCCGGGTCGCCACCAGGTGCAACGCCACGTCGATGCCACTGGCGATGCCCGCCGAGGTGACCACCCGGTCGTCCACTACGTACAGGACGTCACGGACGACCTGGGCCGCCGGATGCCGGCGGGCCAGGTCGTCCTGCACCTCGTGGTGGGTGGTGCAGCGTCGGCCGTCGAGCAGCCCGGCCCGCCCGAGCGCGTACGCCCCGGCGCAGACACTGGCCACCGTGCCACCGGCCGCGTGGTGCTCGGCGAGCCGCCGCAGGTCGCCGGGCGACACCGGCCCCTGCGGCCCGTGTGCCGCCGGCCGCCAACCGGGCACGATCACCAGGTCGTCCGGGACCAGCTCGGGCCACCGGGTCTCGGCGACCAGCGGTACGCCCTGCACTGTGGGCACCTGCTCGCGTTCCGCGACGTAGTGCAGCCGATAGTCGTACCCGAGGTCGGCGGCGCTGGAGAAGACCTGGGCCGGCCCGGCAAGGTCCAGCAGGTGCAGCTGTGGGACCAGCAGGAAGACGACCCGGGTCACGACGTCAGCCCCGGCTGCCGGCGAGGGTCGCGCCAGTGACCTCGTCCACGGTGCGGATGGTCGCGAAGCGGCCAGCCAGCGCGTACTCGGTGCGGGTCACGATCTCCTCGTTCGTCAGGGTGCGCGGGTCGGCGAGGATCTCCGCGACGGTGGCGGTCTCCGGCAGGTCCCGGTGTGGGATGGGGAAGGTCAGCGTGGCGTCGGTGACGAAGGTCATCCGGTAGCCGAGGTCCGCGCCGACCCGGGTGGTGGTCTCCACGCACTGTTCGGTGCGGATGCCACAGACGGTGATGTCGGTGATGCCCGCCTGGGTGAGCAGTTGCTGGAGGTTCGTCGTGGTGAACGCGTTGTGCGCGGTCTTGACCAGCGTCGGCTCACCCTCGGCGGGGACCAGCCCGTCGATCAGCCGGACGTATCCGACGGCGGGGTCGAACAACCCGCCCGTGCCGGGCTCCGAGTGCAGGACCCAGACCACCAGGTCGCCGCGCTGCCGAGCGGCAGTCACCAGCCGGTCGACCTGGCGGACCATGTCGGGGTTGGAGCCGTACGCCCAGATCGGGCGCTGACGGAAGGACTCTTGCACGTCGATCACGACGAGTGCTGCTCTGCTCATGACGTCGATCCTGGTCGGACGGCGTTCGCGCCGGCAGACACCATCCTGCCCGGGTGCGGAACGATCCGGCCAACTCGGCGCGTGTCGAGGCCCCCGGCGTCAGGCGCTGGGAGCGCGGTGTTCGGCGGCGGCGTCCAGAGCGGCGGCCTCCTCCGGTGTGGGCGCGCTGCCGCCCAGGTGCGCGGGCTGCCACCAGGTGTCGTCCGGGCCGGCGGGGGTGTCCGGATAGTCCCGCTGCGCCCGGTCGACGAGGGCGCTGAGGCGGGTGGTCAGCTCGGCGGCCAGCACGTTCGGGTCCGGGAAGTCCGCCGGGTTGATCGGCTCGCCGATCAGGATGGTGATCGGCGTGTGCCGACGGGTCAGAGTGCGCGGGCGGCCCTTGGTCCAGAGGCGCTGGGTGCCCCACAACGCGACAGGCAGCACCGGCACCTTCGCCGAGCGTGCCATCCGAACCGTGCCGCTCTTGAGCTCCTTGACGGTGAACGACCGGCTGATCGTCGCCTCGGGAAAGACGCCGACGACCTCGCCCTGCTTGAGCGCGCCCACGGCGGCCCGGAACGAGGCCGCGCCGGCCTGCCGGTCCACCGGAATGTGCCGCATCCCGCGCATCAGCGGGCCGGAGATCTTGTGCGTGAAGACCGCATCCTTGGCCATGAAGCGGACCAGCCGGCCCGACGCGTTCGCGCCCAGACCGGCGAAGATGAAGTCGAGATAGCTGACGTGGTTGCTGGCCAGCACCGCCCCGCCCGTGCGGGGTACGTGGTGGGCGCCCTCGATCGTGATCTTCAGGTCGAGGACCCGGAACAGCGTCTTGGCGGCGGCGATAACGGGCGGGTACACGAGCTCCGGCATTCGCAGAATCTACCCTGACCGGCTGGGGATCGGCTGGGTGGCGACCGGCGGCGACGCGGGTTGCGCACCGCCGCCGGTTCGTCGGTCCAGTCGGTCAGTCGGAGAGTCTGTCCAGGTCCAGTCGACCCCGGGCGAACGCGTCCACCCGGCCCCAACGACCGGGGATGTCCAGCACCTCGATGCGACCCATCCCCACCGGCAGCCGTGGCTCGACCGACAGGTGACCCTCGTGCGGCTCCAGACCGAGCATGGTGCGCAGCAGCAACAGCGGCGTACCGGTCGACCAGGCCTGCGGACTGCACGCCGTCGGGTACTCCACCGGGAACTTGGTCAACTCCCGCGGATAGCCGCCGAACGCCTCCGGCAACCGGCCGTCGAAGTACGTGGCCGCGTCCAGGATGCCGTTGGCGATCGTCGCGGCCTCCTCGGCGAAGCCGTAGCGGCGCAGGCCCCAGGCGATGAACGAGTTGTCGAACGGCCAGATCGTGCCGTTGTGGTAGCCGATGGGGTTGTAGCGGGCCTCCCCCTCGGCGAGGGTGCGCACCCCCCAGCCGGAGAAGAGCCTCGGCCCGACCAGGTGCGCAGCGAGCTTCTCCGCCCGCTCCGGTTCGACGATCCCGCTCCACAGCAGGTGGCCGATGTTGGAGCTGAGGATGTCGCACTGCCGGCCGTCCGGGTCCAGGGCCAGGGCGAAGTACTCGCCGTCTTCCACCCACCAGTCCCGGTTGAACCGCTCCTTCAGCTCTGCCGCCTCCCGCTCCAACTGGTCGGCGAACTCCGGGTCACCCCAGAACTCGCGCGCCAACCGCGCCGCGCGGACCTTCGCGTCGTACGCGTACCCCTGCACCTCGCAGGTGGCACGTGGGAACGGCGGCAGCGTGCCGTCGGAGTAGGAGATCGAGTCCCAGGAGTCCTTCCAGCACTGGTTCTCCAGGCCGGTGTCGGTGTTGCGTCGCTCGTACCAGATGTAGCCGGTGCCGACCAGGTCGGCGTAGTTGTCGATCCACCTCAGCGCCGCCCGGGACTCCTGCTCCAACTCCTTGACCAGCGCGACGTCTCCGCTCCACCGCTCGTACTCGTCGAGCAGCACGATGAACAGCGGCGTCGCGTCGACGGAGCCGTAGTACGGCGAGTGGGGCTGCTCCTCGAAGGCCGCGGTCTCGCCGTAGCGCATCTCGTGCAGGATGCGCCCCGGGTCCTCGTCCCGGAAGTCGTCGAACCGGCTGCCCTGCAAAGACGCCAGGATGCGCAGCGTCGTCTTCGACAACTGCGGGGTGAACGGCAGTGTCTGCAGGCAGGTGAGGATGCTGTCCCGGCCGAACATGGTCATGAACCAGGGCAGACCGGCGGCGGGCAGGGTGGCGCCACCCAGCGACAGCGGCGAGAAGCGCAGCGCCGCCAGGTCGATCAGACTGCGCCGGTACGTGCTGGCCACCCGGCCGTGCTCACTGTTGACCTTCGGCGCGTCGGCGATCCACTTCTCCAGGTCGTGCTGGAGAGCGAGGCGCTCGGTGCCGTGTTTGCGCAGCCCGAACCGCAGGTCCCGGCCGCCGGGCCCGACCGCGTGGGTCTGGACGTCGATCGAGGCATTCCACTGCTCGTTGGGCTCCAGGTGCACCGTGTACGCGAAGCCCTTGCTGTCGTACCGGGCCGACATCGACGACGAGATGATCGTCTCCCGCTGGAAGTTGCCCCGCCGGTACCCCAGCCGCAGCCGGTCCGACTCCACCTCGGTGTAGATCTCGCCCTTCTTGTTCAGGATCTCGTCCTTGACCTGGAACAGGTCGGCGAAGTCCGACGCCGCGTCCATCCGGACTTCCAGGTCGACCGGCTTCTCGTCGTGGTTGAGGATGGTCAGCTGCTCACAGAAGCTGCCGCCCACGGCGCGCTCCCGGATGATCGACAGCTTCGCGTCCACGTAGTGCGTGGCCATCCCCGGGACCAGGAAGAATCGCGACTCGAAGTACTGCAGGTCGTCGTAGGAGAGCGAGTTGAGTCGCTCACCGTTGACTGTCAGCACCCAGGTCGACAGGAACCGTGTGTCGATGGAGAAGAGCCCGGTGGGCTCGCTGGGTGTCGCCTCGATGTCACCGGTGTCCTCGCAGACGACGAACGTGTTGCCGTCCAGGATCCGGACCGTGTTGCTCTGCCCCATCAGTGCACCTCCCCGGCGAATCGCCGACGCGGCCCACGGGCGTCCGGGGAACCCGGAAAGATCCGCTCCACCTGTACGACGAGACGAGCGTCACCGGTCACCGTCATGTCCCCCCGCAGCAGCGCGGCCAGGCCGTGCTCGCGCCCCGAGGCGATGTCGTCGAAGAGGACCGGGCTCGCGCCGATCACCGTGTCGGCCTCCTGGTCCTCCTGACTGACGTTCAGCCGGCCGTGGTCGATCCTCAGCAGCCAGTGCCGGGTCTGCGCCCCCTCGTGCAGGTCGATCCGCAGCGTCCCGGAGGTCTTGGCCAGCAGGGGTTCGTACCCCCGCCGGTCCAGGTCCTCGAAGAACCTCGTGGTCGCGTCCACCATCGGGTCCACTCCTCCCAGTTGCCGGGCCGGGGATCCCACCCACCGCGCTCGCGTCGCACGGACGGCCGGCGTTGCACGTCCCCGCACGGGTCCCCGCCGCTCCCCCGGCCAACCTCGCCCAATTCGGGTGAGCCGCCAGTGATCACCGAGGGGTGGAGACGCCACAGCGCCGGCCCTCCCGCAAGGGAGAGCCGGCGCGTGCCGCGGCGGACGGGTCAGTTGTTCGGGTCGTCGGCGCTGATGTCGGCCAGGACCGACTGCGGTTCGCGCTCGACCGCGAGATCACCCATCGACACCAGGCCGATCAGGCGCCCGTCGTCGATCACCGGAAGTCGGCGTACGGCGTACGTCCGCATCAGGTCCGCGGCGGCCACGGCATCGTCGTACTGACTCACCGTGATCACGTCGCGAGTGGTGATCTGGCTCAACCGGGTCGAGCCCGGGTCCATGTTCTCCGCGACACCTCGGACCGTGATGTCCCGGTCCGTGACGATGCCGACAACACTGTCGCCGTCGGTCACCACCACATCGCCTATCGCGCTGTCACGCATCTCTTGAGCGGCTGCGATGAGCGTGTCGTTGCCGTCCATCGTCACCAACCGGGTCGTCATGAATTCTCCGACCGTTGTCATGGTGCTCCCCTCTCGGTGTCGGCACGGCCCGTCTACCCGCCGCGCGGGAGGGGGTAACGCCGACGGCCCCGGCCTATCCGCGCGGGTGTCGCAGGCGTCGAATTTCGTAGAGGCCGCTGCTGGTCAGGCTGTAGAACGCCGGCAACAGCAGGAAGATCACCAGCGCGATCAGCGGGCTGGTCAGGAATCCGACCAGGATCGCCAGCGCGTATCCCAGGAGGCCGACAGCGGCCCGGGCCCGTTCGGCCGGGAAGAACCGACGCGGCACCGTCTGGTCCAGCAGGTCGTGGTGCCGGGCGAGGTAGTGGTACAGCCCCAGCCAGCTCACCGAGACCAGCACGCCGACCAGGCCGTAGACGACCACGCCGGTCCGCTGGTCCGCCTGGTCGCCTTCCCGCATGGCCTGCGAGACGACCGAGGTGGCGAACGGCAGCAGCGCTGTGCTGAACAGCACTGCGAGGTTGTACCACTGGAGGGCCTTTCCGCTGTTCACCACACGGTTGAAGGCGGCTCGGTGGTTCAGCCAGTTCACCGCCACGTACACATACGACGTGACGTAGGCGAGGTACGCGGGCCACTGCTCGACCAGCGCGTGCAGCATCTGACCGCGGCCGACCCGGGGAGGCTGGAGGTCGAGCACCAGCAGCGTGATGATGATGGCGAAGACCCCGTCGCTGAACGACAACAGCCGGGAGGTTTCCCGCCGCAGGGGCGGGCCACCGGGAAGGGTCTCGTCGCTGCTCGTGCCGGCGCCCATCGCCCACCCCCTCCCCGACGTCCCGCAACGACGAATCAGCGCGGTATACCCGCCGAAGGTCGGCACACCCGTCTACCGGCGGCGCGCGTCGGCTCCGCTGCCTACCGTGGGCGGATGATGACGGGCGAGGAGGAGCTGCGGGACCTGATCGCCGGCAGCGGTTGGCTGACCCGGGCGCTGACAGTGGTGCGTGATTCCGAGCTGCCGGACGCCTGGATCGGCGCGGGCGCCCTGCGCGACCTGGTCTGGGGCGAGCGGTACGGCGACGGGTTCGACCCGGCTCGGGTCCGCGACGTGGACGTGGTCTTCTTCGACCCGGCGAAGCTGACCCGCGC
This sequence comes from Micromonospora sp. NBC_00330, assembly GCF_036136635.1. Taxonomy (NCBI): domain Bacteria; kingdom Bacillati; phylum Actinomycetota; class Actinomycetes; order Micromonosporales; family Micromonosporaceae; genus Micromonospora; species Micromonospora sp. NBC_00330. The sequence continues at coordinate 7,216,658 of NZ_CP108012.1, read as the reverse complement.
CGACGACGACGGGGCCACCGCCCGGCTGGTGGGGATGTGGCCGCAGCCGCCCTGGCAGGCACGCAACCAGGCCGCGGTGCACACCTGGTACGCGGCGACGTTCGGCGGCGACCCGATCGAGCCGTACCGCAGCGTGGCCGAGGCGGTCGCCACCTGGCCGGAGTACGCGACGGCGGTGGCCGTTCGCCTGGACCCGGCCGGTCGGCTCAAGGTCTGCGCCCCGTACGGCCTGACGGATCTGCTGGCCGGGGTGTGGCGGCACAACCCGGCCCGGGTGGACGTGGCCCGTTCGCGGCAGCGGTTGGCCAGGCACCGGCCGGCGCAGCGTTGGCCCGGCGTGACGGTGATCGAGCCGGGCTGATCGGCTGGGGGCGGGTCAGCCTCGGGGCGGGTCAGCCTCGGGGCGGGTCAGCCTCGGGGCGGCATCCCGTAGAGCCGCTCGACGTGCAGGCGTAGCACGATCCGTCCCTCGTCGACCATGGCCTGGCGGTACTCGTCCCAGTCGGGGTGTTCGCCGCTCAGCCCCCGGTAGAGCGCCACCAACTCCTCGACGGTCGCGTCGCCGAGTTCGGTGGCCGGCGGGGTCAGTTCGGCGCGACCCTCGACCACCGCGTACGCCCAGCCGTCCTCGCTGCTGACGTGGAAGCTGGCACGCGGGTCGCGACGCAGGTTGGCGGTCTTGGCGCGGCCGTCGGTGACCGAGACCCGGATCAGGCCCGCTTCCCTGTCGAAGGAGTAGAGCACCGTGGACAGCTGCGGACGCCCGTCCCGCTTGATGGTGGCGAGCACGCCCATCGAGCGGCCGGCCACCAGATCCGTCAACGCCTGCTGGGTGCGGTCATCCGGCATGGTGTCCTCCAGGTTGGACGATCGTCTCCGACCCATCCAAGCACGACCTGCCAGCCGCCGCGGGCGACCACCCGGGAACGGCAGGGCGACCACCGGAACGGCACCGAGCCCTCGCCGACGGACGGCGAGGGCTCGGTGAGAGTTCGGTGTGTCGGCGACCGCGCCGGTCAGCGGCGCTCGGCGGCGACCAGCTCGGCGAGTTGCACAGCGTTCAGCGCGGCGCCCTTGCGCAGGTTGTCGTTGGAGCAGAACAGCGCCAGCCCGTACTCGACGGTCTCGTCGGCGCGGATCCGACCCACGTAGGTCGGGTCCTGGCCGGCGGCCTGCAACGGCGTCGGGACGTCGGTCAGTGCCACCCCGGGCGCGTCGGCCAGCAGTTCGTGGGCGCGCTGCGGGGTGAGCGGCCGGGCGAACCGGGCGTTGATCTGGAGCGAGTGCCCGGTGAAGACCGGCACCCGGACACAGGTGCCGGAGACCTTCAAGTCGGGGATCTCCAGGATCTTGCGGCTCTCGTTGCGCAGCTTCTGCTCCTCGTCGGTCTCGAACGAGCCGTCGTCGACGATCGAACCGGCCAGCGGGAGGACGTTGAAGGCGATCGGCTGGCTGAACGAGCGGGGCGCGGGGAACTCCACTGCCGACCCGTCGAAGGCCAGCCCGGCAGCGTGCTCGGCCACCTTGCGGACCTGCTCGTCCAGCTCGGCGACGCCGGCCAGCCCGGCGCCGGAGACCGCCTGGTAGGTGGAGACGACCAGGCCGACCAGGCCGGCCTCGGCGTGCAACGGACGCAGCACCGGCATCGCGGCCATCGTGGTGCAGTTCGGGTTGGCGATGATGCCCTTGGGTCGGTCCAGGGCGGCGTGCGGGTTGACCTCGGCGACCACCAGCGGCACCTGCGGGTCCATCCGGAACGCCGACGAGTTGTCGATCACCACGGCGCCGGCCTCGGCGACCCGGGGCGCCAACTCGCGAGCGGTGCCCTTCCCGGCCGAGAAGAGCACGATGTCCAGCTCGGAATAGTCAGCGGTCGCGGCGTCCTCGACTGTCACCTCGCCGTCGCGCCACGGCAGCGTACGCCCGGCGGACCGCGCCGAGGCGAACAACCGCACCTGCTCCGCTGGGAACTCCCGCTCCGCCAGCACCTGCCGCATCACGCCACCGACCTGGCCGGTGGCCCCCACAATGCCGATCCTCATGCCCGCGAGGCTACCGACCCCAACCCCGAAACCGGGACCCCTTTCCCACCCCCCGGGTCCACCTCACACCCCGCCCTACAGCTGTCGATCAAGAGGTTTGCGTCAGGAACCGTGCTCCGGATGACGCAAACCTCTTGATCAACGGCGTTCGTCCGGGGGTCAGGGGAGGAGATCTCCTAGGGCGGCGGCCTCCAGGTCGCCGCGGATCACTGCGGCGTCGCCCTCGATGACCAGGGTGAGAGCTTCCGGGTGCAGGTGGGTGGCTGCCGCCGCGGAGACCTGGTCCACGTCGGCGGAGAGCAGCGACTCGCGCAACCGCGCGTGGTAGTCGTCCGGCAGGTCGTGCACCACCAGGGTGGTCAGCGCGGAGGCGATCGCCCGAGGGCTCTGCAACTCGACCGAGAGCTGCCCGGCCCGCCAGGAGCGGGCCACCTCCAGCTCGTCCTCGGTCACCCCGGTGGCCTGGGTACGGGTGATCTCGCCCACCGCCTCGACCAGGGCCGGCGCGGTGACCGCCGTCTGCACGCCGGAACTGACAGCGAACCGACCGAACCGCCGCGACGCGGCGAAGTCGCCCCGGATGCCGTAGGTGTAGCCGTGCACCTCCCGCAGCAGGTGGTTGAGTCGGGAGGTGAACGCCCCGCCGAGAACCGTGCCGGCGAGCGTCATCGGCACGTGGTCGGGGTGCGCCCGGTGTGGTGACGGGTGGCCCAGCCGCAGCGTGGACTGCACCGAGCCGGGCCGGTCCACCAGGATGATCCGCCGACCGCTGTGCAGCGGCACCTCGATGGGGCCACCCCGCTCGGCGGGGCCACCACCGGTGCCGGCGAACGCCGCGGCGGCCAGCGTGTCCAGGTCGATCCGGTCCAGGTCACCGGCGACGATCAGGGTGCCGGGGCGCAGGAACCACTCCGAGTGGAAAACGGTCACGTCCTCCACGTCCAACCCGGCGACCGACTCCGGGTCGCCGTGCATGGGCCGTCCCCAGCGGTTCTGCGCGCCGAACAGGTCGGCGCGCAGCGCGGCGTCGGCGCGCGGGCCGGGGTTGGCCCAGTCCATCCGGAGCGCGGTCGCCTCGTCGTCGCGGACCCGGCGTACGTCGGCGGGATCGAGCCTGGGCGTCCGGACCGCCTCGGCGAGCAGTTCCACTGCCGCGCTCAGCCGGTCCACCGGGATCACCACGCTGGCCTGGAACGAGTCCCAGTCCAGACCGGTCGACAGAGCGGTGCCGAGCCCTTCGACGGCGAGCGCGTACGCGGCGGCGTCCCGCTGAGCGGTCCCCTCCTCCAACGCCTTGGCCAGCACGCCGGACAGGCCCTCCTTGCCGACCGGCTCCTGGCCCGCGCCCACGTCGAGCAACAGGAGGGCCACGGCGAGGTTCTGCCCCGGCAGGTGCGCGGCGACGACCTGACCACCGGCCGCGGCGCGGCGGACCACCGGCGGGAACCGGTACGGGCGGGCGGCGCCCGGGCCGGGACGGTCGGCGATGAGCGTCATGAGGTCTCCTCGGGCAGGTAGGTCAGGGTCACCCGGTCGGTGGCGAGCACGTCGGCGGCGGCCTCGGCGATCTGCTCGGCGGTGACGGCGAGCAGGGCCGGCAACTGCTCGGCGATGCGGGCCGGGTCACCGAACTGCGTGGTGTACCGGCCGAGCAGGTCCGCGCGGCCGTCGACGGTGGAGAGCTGACGCCACCAACCGGTGCTGAGCAACGCCTTGGCGCGATCCAGCTCGGCGGCGGTCACCGGCACTGTGGCCAGCTCGTCGACGACCTCGGCCAGCCCTTCGGCCAGCCGCTCGGCGCTCACTCCGGGGCGGGCGGTGGCGGTGGCGATCAGCGGTGCCGGGGCGTGTGCGAGGTCCACCCCGTACGCCCCGACCAGGTCCGGTTGCGCGATCCGCTCCCCGTCAGCGAGGCGCTGGTAGAGCCGGCTGCCCCGACCGCTGCCCAGGATGGTGGCGAGCACGGTGATCACGTTGTATCCCGGGCTGCCGAACGGGTAGCTGCGGTGGGCGATGTAGACCCGTGGCGCCGGCACGTCGGCGCTCACCGACTCGACGGCCGTCTGCCCGGTGGCGGGGACGTCGCGGCCGTCCGGTGCCGGCGGGATGTCGTCGCGGGCGGGCAGCGCGCCGAAATACTTGTCGGCGAGCGCGAACACGTCGGAGGCGGTGGCGTCGCCGACCACTGTGAGCACCGCGTTGTTCGGCGCGTAGTAGGTCTGGTGGAACGCCTGGAAGGTGGCCAGGTCGGCGGCGTTCAGGTCGGCCATCGAGCCGATCGTCGCGTGGTGGTAGGGGTGCCCCGGCGGGTAGAGCAGCGGCAGCAACCGCAGCCAGGCGTCGCCGTACGGCACGTTCTCGTAGCGCTGCCGGCGCTCGTTCTTCACCACGTCCCGCTGGTTGTCCAGCGTCTCCTGGGTGAGGGCGGGGACCAGACCGCCCATCCGGTCGGCCTCCAACCAGAGCGCCAGCTCCAGGTGCTCGGCCGGGACCGTCTCGAAATAGTTGGTCCGGTCCGGGTTGGTGGTGGCGTTGAGCGAGCCGCCGGAGCCCTGAATCAGCTTCATGTGCTCGGTCTTCGCCACGTTCACCGAGCCCTCGAACATCAGGTGCTCGAAGAGGTGGGCGAACCCGGTCTGCCCGGCCGGCTCGTGCCGGGAGCCGACGTCGTACCAGAGGTTGACGGCCACGGCGGGCGCGGTGCGATCCTCACTCACCACCACGCGCAGGCCGTTGTCCAGTCGGGACGTCTGAATGGGCCAGGGGTAACCGCTGTCGGGCATGCCCCCGACGCTATCCGATCTCGAAGGCGGAAAGGTGACGTGTGGTCGGTCGGCGAGCCGACCCGGGCGGCATCGGAGCCGCCGCGTGGGGTACCGGAGAGCAATGACCGTCACCCCGCCTCCGTCCCGGTCCGCCGGCCGGGCCGCCACCGCCGTCGAACGCGCCAGCACCGCTCTCGGCCGGCTGCGCCGAGGCCGGTTGCTGCATCCGGCCGGTCGCTCGTTCGTCGGCGAGACGGTGATCTGGGGTACGCCCGGACCGCCCACCGGGGTCGCTCTGCTGGACCACTCCGGCCGGTACCGGACCACCGTCCGGCTCTCCAAGGGGACGCCCACGCCCGGTAGTTGGCCCGACGTCCTGGGCCTCGCACTGCGCCTGCACCGCGACGCTGCCCGGCCGTTCGACCTGCTGGTCAGCTCCAGCGGCGCGGCCCCGGTGCTGCGGAACCTGCCGCTGGCCCGACGCCGCTTCTCCGGCACGTACAGCACGATCACGTGTTACCGCGCGGGTCGGCGCCGCCTCTGGCTGGCCGCGCTGGCCGACCCCGACTCGGCCGACCTCGGTCGCAGCCTGGCCACGGCGGTCGCCGCGACCCGGACGGACACCCCGCGCCTGGTGCTCGCTGTCGCGTCTGCGGTGGGGCCGTGGCGGCTGGTCGGGCAGGTGAGTCTCGGTGCCCAGCTCAGCGCCGAGGAGGACGCGGCGCTCGCGTTCGACCCGGTGCGCAACCTGCCACCCGAACTGCGGGTGGCAGGTCCGCTGGCCTGGCTGCGCGACCAGACCTACCGGGGGTCGCGCCGGGCCCGTGGGGCGACCGCTCAGTCCGGCGGTTCGACAGCCACCACTGTCTGATCCGAGGTACGACGCTCCAGCACCGTGTCCGGTGCGGCGTTCTGGTCCGCCTCGCGGATGTCCGAGTCGGCGAGGATGGCCTCCGCCTGCGCCTCCGGGTCGTCGCTGCCCACCGCCTTCTCCTCGGGCAGGAGGTGGTGCGCGCGGGATTCCACCCGCTCCTGATCGCTCTGCTCGTGTGTCATGGCACCCCTGTTACCCCGACCGCCCCGCCGGCACGCGATCTTCGCCCCGCATCTTGGGACGACAGGACGGTTGACCGCGTCCGGTCGGGTACGCTGGCCCGGTGACGCGTTCCTATCGATGGTTTAGGCAGCCGGCTCGCACGCCGGTGACTTCACCATGAACTGACGTCACCACGGACCGAGCCGGCTGGGCAGGAGCTGTCGTTCCTGCCCTTTTGCGTACGAGCAGCCGGCTCGTCCCGGGCACCGGCCCCGGGCACGGTCGGCGGAAGGATGCCCACCGTGACGACCCCGGAGACCGATCGGGTCAGCGATCAGCGGATCGACCGTGTCGTGCCGCTGACCACGCCCGCCCTGCTGCACCACGAGTTGCCCCTGGACGCCCCGCTCGCGTCGGCCGTGTTGACCGGCCGCCGCGCGGTCGGTCGCGTGCTGGACCGCGAGGACGACCGCCTGCTGGTGGTGGTCGGTCCCTGCTCGGTGCACGACCCGGCCGCCGCCCTGGACTACGCGCAGCGTCTTCGGACGGCAGCCGACCGGCTCGCCGACGACCTGCTGATCGTCATGCGGGTCTACTTCGAGAAGCCGCGCTCCACTGTCGGTTGGAAGGGCCTGATCAACGACCCCGGTCTGGACGGCAGCGGGGACGTCAACACCGGTCTGCGGCTGGCCCGGGCGCTGCTGCTCGACGTGCTCCGCCTCGGCCTGCCGGTGGGTTGCGAGTTCCTCGACCCGATCACCCCGCAGTACATCGCGGACACGGTGGCCTGGGGCGCGATCGGTGCCCGCACCGTGGAGAGCCAGGTGCACCGCCAGCTCGCCTCCGGCCTGTCCATGCCGATCGGCATGAAGAACCGCCCGGACGGCAGCATCGGCACGGCAGTGGACGCGATCCGCGCCGCCGGCGTGCCGCACGTCTTCCCCGGCATCGACTTCTCCGGCACCCCGGCGATCATGCACACCCGGGGCAACACCGACGGGCACCTGGTGTTGCGCGGTGGGGGCGGCCGGCCCAACTACGACGCCGAGTCGGTCGCCGGGGCACTCGATCTGCTCCGTGCCGCCGGCCTGCCGGAGCGGCTGGTGATCGACGCCAGTCACGCCAACAGCGGCAAGGACCACCGCAACCAGCCGCTGGTCGCCGCGGACGTGGCCGCCCAACTGGCCGGCGGCCAGCGTGGGATCACCGGCGTGATGCTGGAGTCCTTCCTGCTGCCCGGCCGGCAGGAGCTCGACCCGACCCGGGAGCTGGAGTACGGCCGGTCGGTCACCGACGCCTGCCTGGGCTGGGACGACACCGCCGAGGTGCTCGACCACCTCGCCTCGGCCGTGCGGGCCCGTCGGGCCACACTGCCGACGACGGTGTGACCGCCGACACCACTACCCGCGGAACACGAACGGGGGTCGGCTCGTTGACTGGGGTGTCGGTGTGTCCAGTGTCCCCGGGCCTCACCTAAATAGCCTTCGCGGAATACCGTCCGGCTGGAGCCGCGTAGTGCCACTCGCCGAGAGGCGACCTGCACACCGACACCAGCGCCGCCCCCGGCCCACAAGGCCGGGGGCGGCGCTGTCTGTACCGCCTCATGCGGAAGCGGACAGCGGTTGGTCACCCGCGCCGACAGCGTGACGTTTGACCGATTCCGCCCCGGGTAGCTGATCGACGTGACCGACGACGCATCCGTGGCCGACGAGCCGGACACCCAGGCCCTCGACGACCTGCTCGACGACATCTTCCGGGCGCAGGAGCGGGTCACCCAGGCGGAGATCTATCGCCGGGCGGTGGCCGCCGAGCTTCCACCGGACCTACTCGCCCGCATCGACGCGCTTCCCGAGGGCGAGTACGCGGTGGACGAGGCCAGCGACCTGCTGGGCGGTTCCATCGGTTGAGCGACCTGGGCGGCACCATCGCGCGAACGACCGCAGGAGGGACACCGACATGACGCACCACGAGGACCACGACGAGAAGGTGCCGGCGCTGGGTCAGCCCCCGAAGGGCAGGGACACCACGCCCGAGCCGGACTTCGCCAACGAGCACGACCGTACGGCGGTGGATCGGGACATCATCACCGGGGCGGACGAGGACGAACGGGAGCCGGAGTCGCCGCACGGTTGGTCCGGCATGCAACGTTGAGGCGTACGCGAAAGGGGGGCCGGTGTCTGCCGGCCCCCCTTTCGCGTTTTGGTCGTCAGTCGTCGTCGCGGTGCCCGCCCTCGGCGGCCTGCTGCGCCGTCGCGTACGCCATCTGGAGGAAGTCGGACGCGGCGACCGCCGTCAGCGCGGTGGCCACCAGGCGGGTGAGCCGGGGTGCGAGCACCAGGCCACCGGTCAGCCCGGTGGCCACCCAGACCGCCAGGCAGAACGGGCAGCTCAGCAGTTCGCCGATGGCGTGCCGGGTGGGGCTGCCCGAGTCGCGGACCTGCTCCATCACTTCGCCGCTGCCGATCGGACGGTCGTAGCGGGTGAACGGCGCCCGCAACGGGCTGGTCACCGCGTCCTTGGACAGCAACCGGCTCAGCTTGTGCGTGGCGATGGAGAGCAGCACCACGTCGGACGGCGCGGGACGTTCCGGCACGGGCCGGCCGGTCGCCTTGACGAGCCCGGCGAGAGCCCCGGTCACCCCGGCGTAGGCGCCCATCGCCACCAGGTAGCCGCCGAGCGGCCGGTGCTCGTGTGGCGCGTACGCCCGGCGCAGCCGGGCCGCCTTCTGTCGCAGGCCAGTGTCGCTCACCCGATCTCCTCAACTGTCGTGGTGGTGCGGGAATGGCGTCCCGCGCGGCCGGCTCAGCCGGCCTGGAGGTTGTCGGCGACCTCGCGTGCCAGGTTGGTGAGCGCCTCGTCGGCCAACTGGTCCGGACCGGGCCCGCCGGACCCGTCGGCCAGGTCGAGCTGGATCCGGGCACCGCCGGAATCCGCCGGCTCCACCCGGATCTCGGCGGACCAGTCGTCGGCGTCGCCGTCGCCCCAGCGAGCGCGCAACTCCTCGCCGCTGATCTCCGCGGCGGGGCTGCCGTCGCCGCGCAGCGGCTCCGGCAGCCAGGCCGAGGCACGGTCGGGGTCGGTGGCAGTGCTGAAGACCACCTCGGGTGGCGCGGACATTCCGCGCACGGCGCGCGCCGGCATCACGCGTCCCGCAGGCGGCTGGGATCGACCTCGCGACCCGGGTGGCGGGCCAGGTACTCGGTCTCCAGCTCCGCCGTGCGCCGTAGGTGGTTCGCGAGTGCGGAGTCCGCCGCGTGCCGCAGGGTGTCCAGGCGGGTCCGGTGCAGGCTGTGCATCTCGCGGATCAGGTCCTCGTCGGTCAGCTCCGTCGGGTCGATGCCGAGCAGGTCGCCGTCGAGGCCGGGAGCGCCGGCCGGGTCGGCGAGCTGATCGCCGCCCCACTCGGGCACCCGCTGCTCCGGGCTCATATCCGCACTGCCGCTGGACGCAAAGCCGTCCTCACGTACCGATCCGGTCATGATCGCCCCCCTTGATCTCGTTTGGGCTGGCGTCTAGACGATTGCCCAGGCGCGGTGATGCCAAACCACGCCGGCGAGGCGACGACTACGACACGGTGTCGGAGACCGGTAGCGCCCCCGGTACCCTCAATGTCATGAGGCGGCTCTGGACCCCGGCGTGGATCGCACGCCACGTGGCCATGGTCGTGCTGGTCGTGGGCTTCCTGGGGCTGGGCTGGTGGCAGATCAGCCGGGCCGCCGCCGGCAACAGCCTGAGCTGGGGGTACGCGGTCGAGTGGCCGATCTTCGCCGGCTTCGTGGTCTACGTCTGGTGGCGTGAGGTGAAGCTGGCCCGCCGCAAGGCGGCGGAGGCTGACGCGCCGCCTGCGGATCCGGCCGTCGAGCCGGCGCCGGCGGTCACCACCGGGTCCCGACCGGGGGTACGCCGCCCGGTGCGGGTGTCCCGGGTGCCGGCCACCGGCGACGTCGTCGAGGACACCGACCTGGCCGCCTACAACCACTACCTGTCATGGTTGAACGCCAATCCGGGCGCCCGGCCCGGTGACTATCCCGGCTGAGCCGGGCTCGGAAGGACGGACGAAGGTGGGCGCTGCCCTTACCCGGTACCGCGTGATCGCCTGGATCGTGGGCGTGGTGCTGATCCTGCTGGTCGTGATCGGCATGCCGCTGAAGTACGCGTTCGACAACCCGGTCGTCGTGGAGACGATCGGGCCGGCGCACGGTTTCCTTTACATGATCTACCTGGTGGCTGCGTTCGACCTGAGCCGCCGAGCCGACTGGCCGCTGAAGCGGATGCTGCTGGTGATGCTGGCCGGCACGGTGCCGTTCGTCTCGTTCTACGCCGAGCGCCGGGTCAGCGGGTGGCTGACCCGGCCGGCGGAGCGCACGCCGGAGACGGTCGCCGGCTGAGGAGGGCGGCGGTCAGCGGGCACGGCGGGCGATCAGCCACCCCGCCACCGCCAGAGCAGCGCCGACTGCGGCCAGGGCGATCGAGTCGGTCAGCAGGCCCACCAGGACCAGCACCGCCCCTGCGACAGACACGATGAACGCCTTGGGGTTGCGAGCGGCTGGCGGCCGCCAGCCGCTCTGCCTGACCTGTCGCGCCATTGGTTTCCTCTCTCGACGGGGCCCCGAAACTGGCTCAGGCCCAGCTGTCCTTGTCCTTCAGCACCACGAACAGCAGACCGGCCCCGATGACGGTCAACACCAGACCGATCGGAATCAGCGTCCAGGACATGAGGAACGACAGTGAACCGTTCGTGTGTCCGTTCTCGGCCACGAATCGTTCCGGGTCGGCGGGGTCGACCCGGATCGTCACCTGCGGCCCCGGCGTGCTGTGACAACCCGTCAGGCCAGCGCAGGGGATCCACTTCTCGTACTGCACCCCGTCGAACAAATAATTGATCTCGATACGGTCGATTCCGCTGCCTCGGCCACCGCCGCCAGAGCGGTCGGAGATGGTAGCCGTGGTCGGCACGCCAGCGCTCTGCAACCGATCAGCCTCGGACGAGACGTGCCACCGGAAACCGAGCGAGCCCCCGAGCAGGGCAATGCCTGCCAGCAGGAAGGCACCGGCCATCAGGCCGACCTTGAATCGGACCCGCCCGGCGCCGCTGCCGCGCGTACCAACGCCAACTCGCTGCTTTCCCATCCACGCCTCCCTATCGAGGGACTCACGATAGCCCGGCCGGGGCCGCCACGACCCCGACCGGGCCTCGACTACTGACCGCAGTTCACCACTTCAGCGGATCGGTGAACGGAATGTCCTGCTGCCACGGTGCGATGCCGCCGGGTGCCGATACCCCCCACCAGCCGAGTTGTCCGGCAGTCCGACCTCCGCCCGCCAGCATCGCATTGCCGTCCCAGGTGCCGCCCGGCTTGAACTGCTGTCCCCAGGTCTGGCTGTAGTCCTGGGTAGGGTTGCGTGCGCTGCGTGGAGCATGGACTGTCGCCCCGGAGCGGGTGGTCTTGAAGAGCCGCACACCCGGGATCTTGGATGAGGCATAGTCGATCGCCATTCCGGCGAACATCCGTTCGACGTTGTCCTGGGTCCAACCGCTCTTCGACGACTGGACGTCCAGAGCCCGACCGCCGAGGGCGACGGCGAGGCCGGCCGCACCGGCGACCGCACAGACCCCCGCGGTGGCGACGATGCAGACGCCCACGCCGATCGTACCGACGGTGCCGGTAACCCAGTCGCGGTTGCCCCGCCACCACTTCTTGGCGCCCTCACCACCGCTGAACAGACACTTGAAGTCGCGGAACTTGCACGTCGGCCCGTCCAGCTCACCCTCGGGCTTCGCCGGCACCGGCACTGTCGGGCAGGCCGGCGTCGTCGGGATCTGCACCCTGGGCTTCGGACTACTGGCCGGGCCAGCCACCGGCCCGGAGAAGTTGAGTGCCACCCGCCAGACGTTCACCACCACGCGGGCTACCAGCCAAACGCCGGGTAGGCCGGCGTATTGCATCGGGATCCAGTACGCCGTGCCGCCGACCCCACCCAGACACTGCGATCCGCCGTAGCGGCAGAACAGGTAGTAGTCAGCCCGGAAGTGGTAGCGGTAACCACCCTTTGTGCTGGTCCAACGATCACTGCCGACGTACATCCAGCTGCCGCCCGGCTCCCGCCCGCTCGGATCGGAGTGGGTGATGGGGCTGTTACCCGAGTAGGCGTATCCGTTCATCTGCTCCGGAGCGTCCTCGTTGAACACCGGGTCGACGCTGACGAAGCGGCCAACCAGCGGGTCGTACTCGCGCATCCCGAGGTGGACAAGGCCAGTATTGTCGACCGTCCCGCCCACGAAGCCCTTGCTGTTCGGCCAGGCCGGCTGACCGCCGCGCGGGGTGCCGTAGGGGGTCTGTCGACGTACGGTGAACTGCTGGTCGCTCTCCTTCACCGAGACCTGGGCGGTGCCCTGGTGGTCGCTTGCCAGCCAGACCAGGCCGGCGGTGGTACGTGAGGCCACTGCCTGTCCCGCGAAGGTGTAGTAGCGCGTGCAGGTCCGGCTCTGGTCGGAGGTCCGGTACCGCAGTTCCTGGCCCGCGAGGTACAGCGTCTTGCCGGTCGGGTCCTTGCGGATCAATCTGTTGCCGTCCGCGTCGTAGACGTAGCTCGTGGTGCCGGTGCTGTCGGTGCTGGTGGCGAGCATCCCCTCTGGGTCCCAGGTCAGGGACTGTTTTCCTGCCGTCGGCGTCGGCCGCGTCAGGGTGTTGCCCGCCTCGTCGTACGTATAGGCGGCCGTCTCGGTGACAACACCATTGACCTTGGTGCTGGTGCCGTTCAGCGCGTGCGGCAGGGACCCGCCGCCGGCCGGGTATCCGTAGGTGTAGCTGGTCGTCCGCTCACCGTTGGGCGCGGCACGATCGATCTCCGTCAGCCGACGACCGGCCGCGTCGATGTCCCATTTCAGCCAGTACTTCGCGGGACCGCCGAGCGCGGCCAGCGTCGGTGCGGCGGCGCAGTCGCCGTTCGACGGCGTCCACGCCTCAGCCAACTGCCCGCGGAAGTCGTGGCTGAAGCACTGGTGATCCGCCCCGCCGACCGCGGCCAGGTCGGACATCTTCTTGATGTTGCCGACCTCGTCGTAGCTGTAACGGACATCGGTGATGGTGTGCGGCGCGACCGAGTCCCGGTCGGTCCGACTACCGGTCAACCGTCCGGTCTCGAGTTCGTAGGTGAAGGAGCGGAAGAACCGTGACCCGGTCTCCGAGAAGAGGCCGGTGTACATCTCGTACTGATCGACTTTGCCGAGGGCGTTGTAGTCCGTGTCCGCCACGTAGCTGGACTCCGGTTGCGCGCCGTAGAGCGTGGTCAGCCGCTTCGGCAGACCAGTGACCGGATCATAGTGGTTGGACAGCGTCTCGGCTGGCAGGTCGCCGGTCTGGGGATAGGCCGAGGACGCGACGCTGCCGTCCACGTTGTAGGTGTAGTTGAAGTTGTAGGTGCCGTCGAGCCCAGTCTCCGAGGTGGGGATGATCACCTGCGTTCCCGTGGGCTGGTAACCGTCCGTGTAACCAATGACCTTCACCTGATACGCAGCGGAACCGACCATCCGCGTGCTCTGTGAGAGCTGCCCCTTGGCCAGGGTGTCGTAGATCCACGCCGCCCGCTGCGACCCGCCGACCTGGTTCTCGTAGGTGGCCCGTTTACGACCCAGCGGGTCGTACAGGTGCACGAGCTTCTGGTTGCGGGCGTCGGTACTTGAGGTGACCCGGTCGGCGTTGTCGTAGGTCATGGTCGTCGAGCCCTTGTCCGGGTCGTTCCGACTCACTTGACGGCCGCGCGCGTCGTACCCGAACGTCCAGTGGTTACCGGCCGGGTCGGTCACCCGGTCCAACTGACCCTTGGCGTCGTATCGGTACCACGTCGACTCGTAACTGCCGACGGGCGTGGAGCCACGGAACTGTCGCAGCTCCACGGTGCGCCCCAGCGCGTCGCCGACCTTGGAGGTAACCGTTCCTCCGGACGGCGGCGTGGTGTCGACCCGGTCGCCGGCGTAGTAGGTGCGGGTGCGGTAACGCTCGGACCCGTACGGCTGGAAGATCGATGCGATCGCTCGGCCGGCGCCGTCGTACTCCGTGCGCATCTGGCTCGGCACGAACGCCTTCTCGGTGGCGGTGACCAGGGTCGTACCCGGCGTGCCGGAAGCATGGTAGGCGCTGTACGACGTCGCCTCCCTGCCGGCGGTGTCGTAGAACGTGTCGGTCAACAGCCGCCCTCCTGATGGAGAGGCCGCCTGGGTCTGTCGTTTGCGCAACAACCCGTCGTACAGCTCGTAGGCGGTGACCTGATTACCGGCGGGATTGACCGCGCGGGTCGTGATCACGGACGGGGCATCGGCTCGGATCAGGTACTCGTAGCTGGTGTTTGCCGACTGCGTCGCTTTGTTCCGGCCCGGCTTCCAGACGCCGGTGAGCCGACCGAGTCCGTCGTAACCTAGTTGGGTCACCTTGCCGTTGGCGTCGGTGACCTTTGTGGCCAGCCCCCACCCCGGCTCCTGTTCGCTGGTCGTGGTGTGACCGAGTGGGTTGGTCACCACCATCTGGGTCAGTGGACCACCGCTTGTCGGCGTGTAGGCCGTGGTGGACCGGAAGTCCATCGCGTCCCAGGTCTCGGTGACCCGGCCGTACGGGTCGAACGCCGCCCGGGACACGGTCACGAACGACGGGACACCCGCGGTCCAGGCCGACATCTCCTCGTTCCGGCTGACCTCACCCCGCGTCGGCGCGACACCGTGAGCGTTGCCGTCGTATGAGATCCGGTCGACCGAGATGACCTTGTCCGCGGTGAGGGTGGTCGGGTTGGTGGCATCGGCGCAGCCGACCGCGTAGGTGGACCGGGTGTGCGGGCTACCGATCAGCCAGTTCGTCGTGTTGTTCGCGTACTCGGTCTTCACACACTGCTCGTCGCCAGTCTTGGCGGTGTCACCCCGGTCGTCCACCCGAGTCGGCAACCCGTCGCCGTCGAAGGTGGTGTACTGCGAGGTGACCCGCTCGCCGCGCCCGGCGTCCAGGGTCACCCGGTTGTGCCGTCCGGAGACGTCTACGAATCTCGCTTGGACAAGGTCGCCGTTGATGGTTCGGGAGGCGGTGGCGGCGGACTGCCACGGCTCGCTGACCTCCCGGGAGATCACCGCGCCGCCGGGACCGTTGTACGTGGTCTTCTCCCGCTCCATGCCAGCGTAGGCGTCCTCGTCGTTCACCGTCGGCACACCGGTCCCCGTCACCGGTACGCTCCGGGTCCCGGTCGGCTGCTTGTCGCCGTGCATGCCGCGGAAGTACTTCGTCTCGACGTAGGTCTGCTCGCCCGGGTCGCCGACCGTGACGCCGACCCTCTCGTAGCCCCGCCACACCGACCAGGTCTTGTCCTTCTTCCCGATCAGCCCGTCGTCGTCGGCGTAGTGCCAGGCCGGGTCGCCGAGGTAGCTGTACGAGTAGGCGGTCCGCGGGCTGCCGTTCGGCGGTACGCCACCGGTGTGGTCGATCTCGTAGATGGTGGTCACCACGTACTTGTGGAACCAGTCGGTGACCGGGTTGGTGTAGCCCTCCGGTGTCCAGCGGACCGGGAAGCAGCGCATCGTGTTGTTGTGCGGGGCACTGGGCATCCGGGACCCGGCGATGCAGTCCGGCTTGGAGTAGGTGACGTTCACCGTGCCACCGCTCTCGCTGCGGATCGCCGCGAGACGCATCCAGTTCATCGCGGCCGAGTGGTCGATGGTGTCCACCCGGTTGCTGAGCTGCGTCTCGGTGAACTCGATTGCCGGTACCGAGGCCGTGGTGCCGACCAGGCCCTCGTGGGAGATCTTCTTCAGGAACAGACCCGCCCTGGTGCCGTCACCCGGGTCGGGGAACGTGTGGGTGAGGGTCCATCGCTCCACGTTGCGGTAGGCGCTACCGTCGCGGACCTGTGTGGTCACCGCCGACAGCCGCTTCTTGGACCAGAAGGTGGGCGCACCGACCAGGCAGGAGTCGCCGGTGCACTCCTGGTCCCAGGGGGTGTCGGGCCAGTGGGCGGCATCGTGCTTGGAGCAGTCGTTCAGGCACCGGTCCGCCGCGGCGAAGTCGACCCGCATCGGTGCGGCCACGCCACGATAGAGCGAGTCGGTGCGGACACCGCCGACCGTGGTGCGGTTGTCGGTGCCGTACTCGATCCGGGTCAGATAGCCGCCCCGCGTGTAGGAGGCCACGTCGTCCGCGGTGTTGTTGCGGGCGTATCCGTTGGACTCCTTCGCGTACCAGAGCGACATGGTGTTGCCATGCGGATCGACGACGTAGTCCAGGTTCCACCGCCATGCCTGCATGCAGTCTGAGGCGGCGAAGGTGGAGCCCCGGCAGGGTTCATCGGGGTCGTTACCGAAGACCGGGACCGTCCAGGTGGAGTTGGTCACCGCCTTGTCGGTGGTCCAACCGGCCAGCTTCTGCCGACCGAACCAGTACTGGGTGCCGTTGGTGGTGGTGACCTTCCAGTGCTCACCGTCGTTGTCACCGTTGCCGTACGAGGTTCCACCGACGATGCGCTCGGCCCGAGTGCCGTCGTCCCGGCGCGGGTGCCAGTATCCGTCGGTGGCGTTGTAGATCAGCTCACCACCCGCGCCGCCCAACGAGAGCGTCGCGTTGTTGGTCTCCCAGCACAGGTCACCGGTCTTGCTCCCATTGTTGTTGTCGGCGCCATCCATGTCCTGCCCGCAGGACCGGTAACGCCGTTCGATGAAGTCACCGGGAACGAACTCGAACCCCTCCCCCACCCAGGATGGCTGGTTGTTGGAGGCCGCGTGCCGGCCGTCGACGCTCTGCGCGGAGTAGGACAGCTTCATCTCCGGGGTCGGCCCGTTCAGCCCTGGGGGGTTGCGCATCGGGTAGGACCAGGTGAAGTCGCCGGAGCTGGTACCGGCCGACCATGTCGCCGAAGGCGAGAGACTGGTGGCGCCGTAGTCACCGGCCGCACCGGAGGTGCCGGCGGTCAGGGCGAACAGGCTTCCCTGCGCCGCCAGGTCGAGGCTGCCCTTCTCCGTCGTCCGAGGCTCGACCGGAACGGAGGCAGTCGCCGTACGCGTGGCGAGGTCGTTGCGAGTCGGCAGGACGGTGCCGGCACACTCCGGACGCCCCGGTGTGCTGAGGGCACAGGCCGGCAGGGAGACCAGGCGTAGCCGGCTCGCCCAGTCGGCACCGTAGGCGGTGGCGAATGCCCGGTAGTCGACGCCGAGTTCGACGGTGCCCCGGTCGGCGGCGCCGTCGACCCGGGCGACCCGGATCAGGAGTCCTCGGATCCGCGCCTGCTCGGCGGCCCGCTGGTCGAGCACACTGACCCGGACCCGGCTCGGCACCGAGCTGGCACCGCGCGCGGAGGCCTCGGGGCGGTTCACCCGCACCGGCAGCGCCCCGGCTCGGGCGGGCGAAGCCACTCTGCCCTGCGTCGTTGCCGTGGGCAGGTCGACCTCGGCGGTGCCCGCGGACGGCCATTGGGGGGCCGGTTGCGCGGCCGCCTCCGGCACGGCCGCCTTGGCCGCCACCTTGCCGGCGGACACGGTACCCACAGGTACCGGTTTGACCGTCGCCGCCTTCGGTGCGGTGAAGGGTTCCGGTGCCGATGCTCGGGCTGGCGGTACGAACAACGTCGTGGCAGTTAACGTCACCACCAGAAGCATCACCACGAGCGTCCTGGTTCGGCTGGGTTTGGACGACGACACGAACAGGTAAGTGGACAGGCTCGACTGCACCGGGTTACCTCCGAGAGGGGTCCGAGGAGCGACGGCAGTGGGCAGAACCGGCTGTGGTCAGGAAGTTGGTGGATTGATCCGTAGGCCAAGGCCGGCACGGAGTACCGGTTGCCGGTGTGTGTACTGAAGGGCTGCTGTGCCGTCGGCACCCTCGAGGCCGATGGTCGCCGCACCACCGCGCTCCACGAACGTCCCGTCGAGATCGGCGTAGACGAAGCTGTATCCGCCCGCCTCGTCGAAGATCAGCTGGAAGGTGACCCGAATGTTGGGGTCCTCGTAGGAGGACACGTTGCGCCACTCGATGACGAACTGCCGGCTCGGTGCCGCACCTCGGAGCGCGGTCCGCACGCTGGCCGAGGAGTCGACCACCCAGTCGTGCCAGAACGGGTAGATGCCGTTGGGCGGGCTGCCCGCCGACGGGATCGGATAGGGGTACGGGGACGGCGCCTCCGGGTTGGCGAAGCTGACCAGCCCGTTGGTGTCCACCCAGGCCGAGCTGACCGACTGCCCGTACAGCGTGACGGGGAACGGCAGGTCGACTCGTGTGTCCCGGTCGTCACCGGTGAGGGACAGGACCGTGCCGTCGGCGGGGGTGTACGTGATCGGTTGTTCGGCGATGGTGTAGCCGGCACCGGCCGGAGTTGCCCCCACTGCGAAGTTGACGACCCGACTGGTACCAGCACCGACGGTGGCGTGCTGCACCGAGGAGCCGCGGCAGGTGCCGGTGGGGCTGGTGGCGATCACCGCATACGAGCCACTGGGAACGCTCGTGACCTGGTAACTGCCCGTGGCTGAGGTGACGGCGGTCTTCCCGCCGACCGCCACGGTCACGTCAGCCACCGGTGCTCCCTGGCAACTGACCGTGCCGGTCACCGTACCCAGTCCTGGTGGGCTGGGCCGGAAGGTGACGCCCTGGCCGCTGGTCAGCCGCGCCTCCCGGTGCAGGTACTGGAAGGCCACGTTGCCGGCGGCGTTCTCGATGCCGATGGTCGCCTGACCTCCACGTTCCCGGGCGTCAGCAGGGTCGATGTCGGCGTAGGCCAGTGAAATGTCGCCGTTCTCGTTGAAGATGACCTCGAACGACGCGCGATACGCCTTGTTTCCGGAGCGGTACACGTTCCGCCATTCGACCACCCATTGCCGGTTTGGCGCCGCGCCACTGAGCTTCGTGGCGATCGCGCTTGAGGCGTCGACCCCCCAGTCGTCGAAGAACGCGTACACGGCGTTGTCGATCGTCCCGCCCAGCTCGTCGTACGGCAGAGGGGTTGGCATTGGCGTGTCGGTGTCGATGCCTTCGAGGCTGCTGAAGCTGATCAAGCCGTTGGAGCTGATCCAGGCGGAGGTGTGGGTCTCCCCATAGAGCTTGATCGGGAATGGCGCGGTCTTCTGCCAGACCTTGTCGTCGCCGCGCCACGTCTCCACCACGTCACCGGGGATGAAGGTGACCGGTCCGGCTTCACAGGAGTAGCCGAACTCGTCGCCGTTGGACATCACCGAAAGGTCGAGGTCCTGGACGCCACCGCCGGGATGGTTGACGAACTGGCGGGCGTACTGCCCGACGCACCGGTTGTCGGCGCCGACCGCGGCCACCACCTGCTCTCCGATGGGCACGTTGGCGAACTGGTAGCCGCCATCCGCCGCGGTGACAGTCGTGCGTCCTCCCGGGTCGAGGGTGACGGTGGCGCCGGCAATCGGCTCACCCGTTCCGGCGGTCGTCAGGGTGCCGCTGATCGAGCCCGGCGGCGCCGGAGTGAAGGTGATGGACCCGTTGCTGACGGCCGCCGGCTCCATGAAGGAGTAGAGCTCCGCGACGGCGCCGGAGGCACTCTCGATGCCGATGGTGGCGCTGGAGCCCTTCTGAACGAGGTTGGTGAGAGTGCCGTAGTGGAAGGAGATCCGACCGTCTTCGTGCAGCATCGCCTCGAAGCTGACGCTGTAGGTCGCGGTGAACGTCTGCAGCACCATGCTGGACCACTCGACGACATAGGTCCGGTTTGGTGCGGTACCGATGGTCTTGGTGCGGATCGCGCTGCTGGGTCCCATGCCGAGCTGGTCGTCCCAGAACGGGGCGATTATCGCGTTCGGCGCGTCGGCCCTCGGCATGTTGGGGTTGATGATCGTGATCGGAGCTGCGTCGAAACTGATCAGCCCGTTCTCGTCCACCCAGCCCGTGGTGTAGGTCTTTCCGTGCAGAGTGAACGGGAACGGCAGGGTCACCTGCGATGTGCCGTTGGTCAAAGCCAGCGGCGTGTCAGCGGTGACATGGCCGGACGCACCGACGGCGCAGGCGTAGCCGAGACTGCCGTAGTCGACGGTGAGTTGCAGCGCTCGTACCGTGTCCTCGGTCAGGTCGACCTGACTCTCCACCGACGGGCCACACCGATTGTGTTGCGCCGCCGTGATGGTGTAACTGTCGGCCACCACGCTCCTGAAGCGCCATGCCCCGTCCGCACCGGTCGTGGTGGCCAGACCGGTCGGATCCAGGGTGACAGTCGCGCCGATCACCGGGTTGCCCGACGGGTCGACAAGGGTGCCGGAAAGCTCATGCTTGGCCAACGGCTCAGCCGTTGACGGAACGGCGAAGGTGATCGCCTGACCGGTGGCCAGTGCCGGAGTCGCGGCTGAATACACCAGGCCGTCGTCGCCAGCGGGTGCTTCCATCCCCACCACCGCGTTGGCCCCACGTTCAGCGTCGTTGTCGAGCTGGTCGTAGTTGGTGGTGACGGTCCCGTCGGCGGCCAACAGGACCTGGAAGGAGATCCGCTGCGCGGTCGACGACTTCCGATGCACGTTTCGCCATTCGATGACGAACTGTTCGCCGGCACCAGTCCCCACCGTCCCCGTGCGTACGCTCGCCGAGGCATCGACAACCAGGTCGTCCCAGAACGGAGCAAGCAACCCGTTGGGATCGGCCATGGCAGGCAGAGCGCCCCCGGTGTACGGGTGGGATCCACCCGGGTCGGTGAAGGAGACGAGACCGTTGGTGTCCACCCAGGCGCTTCGGTACGCGTGGCGATAGAACGGGAACACAAAGGGCAGTGCCACTTCACCGACCGCATCGTCGCCGGTCAACGTCAACACGGTGTCGGCGGCGATGAACGGTTTCGCCGACGTGCCGCAGGTGTGCCCCTCGTCGTCCCGATACTTCTGCATCAGGAGATCGACACCGAGCCCCTGGCCGTCGATCTCCCACGGACCGCTGGTGCCGGTCAGCCCGCAACGGCCGCCGAACGAGCCGACGAGGGTGTAGACCCCGGGCGGGAAGCCGGCGAGGCTGAACCCACCTTCGGGGCCACTGGTCGTCTGCACCCCACCTGGTTCCAGCCGCACCGTGGCGCCGGCCAGCGGCAGCCAGTTGTCGTCGTAGACGGTGCCGTAGACGAACGCCGTGACCTTGACGGTGAACGACGCCTGGGATGTTCCTCCGAGTCGGCCACCGTCGTCCTGGGCTGCCACGTAGATCAGGCGCTCACCCGTGACGGCACCGACGCTGACGTTGACCGTGGCGGTCCCCCCGGCGACTGTCGCATTCACCGTGCTGCCCAACGCGGTGTCGCCCACGCTGTACCGGAACTTCGTGACGTTGGTGTCGCCACCAGCGTTGAACGTGACCTGGAGCTGCCCTCCGGCCGTCACCTCGGTGCCGTTGGGGAATGACACCACCGGCTGCAAGGGCACGGCCAACTCGGCAAGCTTGGTCGGGGTCTCGACGAGGTTGTAGACCCGGATGTCATCGACGGCGCCGGTGAAGAGGCCGTCGTCGGCGCCGTTCCACCTGCGCTTGCCGACGGTTATCGAGCCGGTGGCGTGGAAGCCGCCGACCAGCGTCGTCGTCGCGGTCTGAGCCACCCCGTCGACATAGAGAGTCATCTTCTTCGTGGCACCGTCGTAGGTCGCCGCGACGTGAGTCCACTTCCCCGCGGTGGCCGCCGAGTTGGACAGGACATGATGCAGCGCGGTGTCGATGGTGTCCGAGGCCGACATGGTGAATCGCCACCGCTGGCTCGCGCCGGAGTAGCCCAGACTGTAGGCGTGCGTCTGAGTGCCGTTGGCACTGAGCACGGCCTGGTAGCCGGCGGTCGGCACGGTCGGCAGCCGAACCCAGGCCGCCACCGTGAAACTTCCGTCGGTACGCACCGGGATGGCCGCGCCCGTGTCCGGGTTCGGGGTCACCACCGTTCCCGTGAGCGCACCCGTCGTGCTGCCGTTGAGACTGAGCGCGGTGCCGACACCGGCTCGACCCGGCGTCCGGGTTCCCGTTGGAGCCAGGGTGAGTGTGTTGCCGTGCCCGGTAGCGTCGGCGGCCGTGTTTCCGGTCTCGTCGAATGTCCAACGGGCCGCCGGACCAGATCCGGCCCGTACGGAGAACGTGTAGGTCGCCGGTATGAGCGAGTACCGACCGGAGTGGTCCCGGGACCAGACGCGCAGGGTGTTCACCCCGTCGTGCAACGGCATGACGCTGATCGAGGCACTGAAGTCCGACCGGGCCGGCACGTTCGGCGCCGCGGTGAGCACGCCCGAGTCAAGGGTCCAGGCGTATTCCTTCACCTCGTACGGACGCTGCGTCGGCGGCGCCACGGTGAACACACCCGCTACGCCGACCCCACCGCGCGGCGTACCGTCGCTGCTGTAGGTGGTCGAGGTGAGGCCGCCGGGTTCCTTCGGCGGTGTGGCGTCCACTGTGAACTCGCACGTGCCAGACCAGTCGCCGTAGACCGAGCCGTCCCAGGTACGCGCCTGCCACACATAGGTGGTGCCATCCACCAACCTGCCGGCCGGAATCTGCTTCGACACCGCCGACGGGTTGCCCGACGCCTGGGAGACCTTGTTGGTCTCGTTGCGCGAGCCGCCGAGCGGCCACCAGTAGAACCACGTCGTCAGGGACTGCTGCGAGCTGTCCGGGTCGGACTGCCTGACCGACAGGTACGGGGTGGTGTTCAACACGTACGGTCGGGAGTTGCCGACGGCGCAGGGCTTACCGTCCGACTGGTGTCCTGACGGTGGGCTGGGTTTGGTGTTGTAGGTGATGGACAGCTTCGGCGTCGAGTGCTTGAACCGCTTCCACTGGTTCTTGGTGCCCTCGTCGACCGCCCGGAGCCCCACCGTCAGGTCGGCCAAGCCGCTCTTCGCAGCCCGGTCGACCATTCGGGTGACGTCGAACTCGATCGTCCCGGTCCCCAGACAGCCGTGTGCCGCACCAATCTTGCGGTTCGCCGCCGTCTGAGCGGTGTAGTTACTGTCCCAAATCGGCTGGTTGTTCCAGGTCGTGGAGGATGAGATGCTCCCGGTGAGCCAGAGCTTCGCGTTGGACTTTGGGTTGCAGGTCCAGGAGTGGAGTTGCTCGATCCGGAACTCCGCCTTGCTGATGATCTTGCCTTTGACCGCGCTGGTGTTCATCCGAAACAGGGATCGGATGATGTGGTCTGCGCATCCGTCACAGTCCTCGGTACGACCTGCCCCGGCAGCGCCGTAGGTGGACGCCCGCTGGAGGGCGGTGGAGTTCTGCCAGAACGAGCTTGTCTTGTGCTTGCTCCACACCGATGTCCAGGCGTTGCTGGCTATCCCCCCGGTCCACGACGGGTCGATGTAGATGGGCAGCTTGGTCCGCGGATCGTCCAGCATCGCCCGATCCGGCACGATGGTCAGGGAGTCGCGGCTGACCTTCACCGGCATCACCGCGCGCCGGGCCACCCCGGCAGTGCCGGCGGGCGCGTCGGTCGATCGGGCACCTTGGCCAGCGAGGTCCGGCTCCGCGCCGGCGACCGTGGCGTCCCACATCAGCGGGGCGGGCGCACTGAAGACGTTCTGGCCGCCGGCGTCGCGGGCCGCCAGACCACCGCCGGGCGCCGGACTGACCGTCACCCCTTTGCCCGCCAGACCGAAGCGCAGGGATCTGAGCTTCGGGTTGGCCGCTGCCTTCCGGGTGTGCACCACCAACACCTCGGAGAAGCCGAGGGCGCCGGCCGTCACCCGCAGGTCGACCTCGGGCAGCACATTCCGGTAGATGGCGGTGGACCCGTCAAGCACCGGCGCGGGCAACCGCCCGGGCCAGGACATCGTCAACTCGCGGGCACCGTCGCGGAGCCGAGCCAGCGGCGCGCTCTCGCCTCCTGGGGAGAAGACCATCGGGAGCACCGACGCCCTGGGGGCGAGTCCCTCCGAGGTCGCCTTGAGGACGGTGTCCACTGGCACCCAGGAGTCACCCTTGCGTACCCGCACCGGCTCGACGCCCTGCTCCAGCGTGAGCGATCCGTCGGGGTTGAGGAACGTCTGGGCGTACTCGGTGCGCTCAGACAGAATCTCCACCTGCCGGCCGCAGGTGGCGAGCATCGCACGGGCGCTCTTGGCGTTCGGTTGGACGTCGACGCAGGCAGCGGCGGGCGTGGGCGCGGCTGATTGGGCCGGAGCGGCAGGTGAGACGAGCACCGAGGCCGGCAGCAATGCCATGACCAATAGCGCCGAACTGCGATGACGAATGCCCCAAAAGGGCGTGCGACGCCCACCATGAACGACCATTAACAGCCCCCGTGTTGATCGATCCGCCTCCGCGGCGCGCTCAACATACTGAGCCGATACTCAGTTATCAATATTCAAGATCAGTGAGTTCACGCCTGGTGCGTCAACGGCCGAATTACGGCCGGCTGGGGCGTAAGGGTCTGCACTGCACAGACTGGTCGGCCCGCCAGGGGCCCCCTGGGCCGGTCGCGCCGAGTCAGCGGTTGGGCCGCCACGGGTCCGCTTCGGCGAGCGGGTCGACCCAACTGCCGTAGCGGTTGACCTCCCGGGCCCGCAGCAGCGACCGGGTGACCTGGCCGAACTGCCGTTCGTCGTCGGCGCTGAAGAGCAGCACCTCCGAACCTTGGTACCACCCCCACAGCTCGTGCGGCGGTGGGCGCCAGCGGTCGCCGACCAGGGCGAGAGCGGCCGGGAGCAGGAACACCGCGCCGAGGATCAGGTACGCCCCGGCGGTGAGGCGGTGCAGACCGCCGGTGAAGCCGAGGAGCACCCCCACACCGCCGAGCATGCTGGCGGTGATGGCCACGGCCCGGACGGCGATCCGGTCGTGCGGACCCCGGGTGGTACGCAGATGGGTCAGGTCGACGATCCGGTAGCTGTTCCGACCGACAGTGAACCGGTCGACGGTCACGATGATGCCGGGCCGCGCGTAGAGCAGGGTCGACCGGGCGCCCGGCACCGTTCGCGGCGGTCGCGTCTTTGCGCCTTCACGATTCACGGTTCCTCCCGAAGGGGACGGTTGGCCGAGTGGACCCGTTGGCGACAGTCATCGCTGCCTGTCGACGGGATTCCCGGCTCCGGACTTCATTGTGTTGGGGCGCCGCCAGTCGACCTGGGCATTTACCGGGTCCCGACAGCTCGCCACGACCGGGTGACATCGCCGAGAAACAGCATCCATTTCAGCTTTTATCGGTTATGGCAGCCAGGAATCCGGCGGCATACGCCCGGAACGACGAAAGTCGTATATCCATCAGTAGGCCGCGAAAAGGGCGATGTTCCCTCGTTCGCAGGTGTCATCAGCCACGATGGCGTCACCCAACCCACGGGCCCAACCCGCAACTCTCCCAACTTTCGCCCCTGCTTCAACTGCGAGCGACATCCGTCCCGGGTTAGGTTGGGCGAGCCGGTCCGGCCCAGTGCCGTCCGCCCGGATGGCCCCGGCCGGTGTCGTCGAGGGCGTCAGCAGCCCCGGCGGCCGTGGGAGAGGGGCCTTCCGCTCTTGTCATCCCTGAGAAATCTGCTGCGCACCGTGGCGCTGGTCGGCATCTCGGCCGCGCTGATCGCCCCGACGGCGGTGGCCCAGGCCGAGCCGTCCCCCGCCGACCTGACCCGCCGGATCGAGACGTCCTCGGCCGAGTTGGAGCGGGTCGTCGAGTCGTACAACAAGTTGCGTGAGGAGATCAAGACAAACGAGGCCGCCGTGGCCCGATTACAGACCCGCATCGGCCCGCTCGAACAGCAGGTCGAGCAGAGCCGGGCCGACGTGGCGGAGCTCGCCTCCACCGCGTACAAGAGTGGCGGCCTGCGCACGGCGGACGCACTGCTGCGCCCGGGCGGCTCGGCCGCGCTGCTGGACCGGCTCGGCGCGATCGAGCAGTTGACCCGCCAGCGGCAGGAGCGCATCTCCGGCTTCACGGCCGACCAGCAGCGGCTGCTCGACGAGAAGGCCCGGCTGGGCGCGACCTTGACCCGGCAGGCCGCACAGGCTCGTCAGCTCGCCGCGGGTAAGAAGCAGATCGAGCAGGACCTGGCCAAGCTGTACGAGCTGCGCCGGCAGGCGTACGGGGCTGCCACCGAGCGACCCGAGCCCAAGGCGGCGACGACCGAGGCCAAGAACGTGCCCGCTGTGTCCGGCGCTGCCGGAACGGCTGTGCGTTACGCGTTCGGCGCGATCGGCAAGCCGTACGTCTGGGCGGCCGACGGCCCGAACGGCTACGACTGTTCCGGCCTGACCTCGGCGGCCTGGCGGGCGGCCGGGAAGTCCCTGCCGCACAACACCCGGATGCAGTGGAGCGCTGTCGCCCACATCGGGCGCGGCGAACTACGCCCAGGTGACCTGGTCTTCTACAGCGGGCTCGGGCACGTCGCCCTCTACGTGGGCGACGGTCAGGTGATCGACGCGCCCAGCGCCGGTCGCAACGTGCTCAAGCGTGGCATGAACATGATGTCCATCCAGGGTTACGGTCGGGTGCGCTAACCACGACCCGAAACGGCGAACGGCCGGCGTCCCCCTATCGGACGCCGGCCGTTCGCCGTCATTACTAGCAGGTCAGGCTGCTTGCAGCCCCTCCGCCCGAGCCAGCTCGCGGAGCCGGCCGAGGGCCTGGATCTCCAGCTGCCGGATCCGCTCGCGGGACAGCGAGAAGCGGGACGCTACCTCGGTGAGCGAGTGCTCCCGGCCGTCCTCCAGCCCGTAGCGGGCCCGCATGATGCCGGCGGACCGGTCGTCGAGGTGGTTGAGCAGACCCTCGATGCGTTGCCGCTCCAGGCCGCTGAGGACGATGTCCTCCGGCGACGGCGCGTCACTGTCGGCGACCAGGTCACCGAGGTTCGTGTCGCCGTCGTCGCCCACCGGGGTGTCCAGCGAAACGGTGTCCTGCGACCAGCGGCGCAGCTCGTTCACCCGCTCGACGGTGACGCCGAGGGCGTTGGCGATCTGCTCCGGCTCCGGGTCGCTGCCCAACTCACGGGTCAGCTGCCGGGCCACGTTGCGCATCCTGTTGACGTCCTCCACCAGGTGCACCGGTAGACGGACGGTGCGCTCCTGCTGGGCGATCGCCCGGCTGATCGCCTGCCGAATCCACCAGGTGGCGTAGGTGGAGAACTTGTAGCCGCGCTCGTAGTCGAACTTCTCGACCGCCCGGACGAGGCCGGTGTTGCCCTCCTGGATCAGGTCCAGCATGGGCATCCCCGAGCGCACGTAGCGCCGGGCGATCGACACGACCAGTCGGAGGTTGGCGCGGATGAAGAGGTCCTTCGCCCGCTCCCCCTCGACGACCAGCCACTCCAGGTCGGCCCGGTCGACACCGGCGGGAACGGCTTCCTCACCGAGCAGGTGCTCGGCGTAGAGGCCGGCCTCGATCGCCTTGGAGAGATCGACCTCCTTGGCGGCGTCCAGCAGTGGCGTCCGGGAGATCTCGTGCAGGTAGACGCCGACCAGGTCGCGCTCCTCGGCAACCTCGTCGGTTCGCATGCCGATGTTCTTGTCCACGTTGCCCACGGTCCCCTCGCTCGCGCCGGTTGCCCGGTTCCTTGCCATTCCCCACACCTGTCAGCCCCTGGTAACTTCTGCTGTGCCCATCGGTGCTGACACCTACACAACAGATGAGACGTGTCGGGGATTCCTCGTCGTGAGTCGAAAGTGTCACGAATGCCTGAGTAGTAGCTGAGAGCACGGTCCATGTTTGCTGTCAGCACCCCATCGGGTGGCTCGCCACTGGGCACCACGTACGGGTTACCGCACCATGGCAACACCGCCCGCCGTGGGGGCACAGCGACCCGGGTCACCACCGCGATGCGATCCTGGTCACTGCCAGATACGCACCGGTGAGCCGGTCGGTTCATTCACGGGGGTGTTATTACCCCCCGGCCAGATGAACAATCCGAGGGTCGGTTCGCTTCCCGGTGCGGGCGACGCTATGAGGCGAGCAGGGCGAGGGCGCCGCGCACCTGGTCGGCCGAGCGGGCCAGCGCGGCCCGGGCGGCGTCGATCTCGGCGCCCGAGACGAGGGCGACGAGCGCGGTCTTCAGGTCCCCGTCGGCCTCGGTGAGGGCCTGCCGGGAGAGCTCCTCCGAGCAACCGGTGGCCTCGACCAGAATCGAGATCATTCGTCCGCGGAGTTTCGCGTTGGTGGCGACCATGTCGATCATGAGGTTCGAGTAGACCCGCCCCAGGCGCACCATGACGGCGGTCGAGAACGTGTTGAGCACCAGTTTCTGCGCTGTGCCCGCCTTCATCCGGGTCGACCCGGTGACCACCTCGGGTCCGGTGTCCACCCCGATGAACACGTCGACCGACCGGGCGGCCTCCGCCTCCGGATTGGCGCAGAGCAGCACCGTCGAGGCGCCCTTGGCGTGGGCCGCGGCAAGCGCCCCGAGGACGTACGGGGTGCGTCCGCTGGCCGCCAGACCAACCACCAGGTCCCCGGCCCGTACACAACTGGCCGATTCGACAGCGCCGCCCCGGTCGTCGTCCTCGGCGTCCTCAACGGCCCGCCACATGGCGTCCGGGCCTCCCGCGAGGTGCGCGCAGAACCAGTGTCGGGGCGAGTTGAAGGTGGGGGCCAGTTCGGCCGCGTCGAGCACGCCCAGTCGGCCGGAGGTGCCGGCCCCGAAGTAGTGCACCCGGTGACCGCCGCGTAGCGCCGCGACCGCCAGGTCGACGGTGGTGGCGATCTCGTCGAGCACCGCGGCGACCGCCGCGGGCACTCGCCGGTCCGCCTCGTTGATCACGGTGAGCACGTCCCGGGTCGACATCAGGTCGAGGTCGACGCTGAGCGGGTTACGCCGTTCGGTGGGCGCACCCACCCGGACCGTGGGGCGAGCGGGCCGTGCGGGCATCTCCGCACCGGCCGTCATGCCCGCCTCCGGTTGGCACCCACCCGGTGCGACTGGACCGCCTCGGCGGTCGCCTCCAGGGCCTTGCGGGCCCGGGCCCGGTTGCGGGCGGCCACCCCGACGAAGAGGCAGTCGACCACTGTGAGTTGGGCCAGCCGGCTGGCCGTCGCGCCGGAGCGGTAGGTGGTCTCCCGGGCCGCCGTGGTCAACACGAAGTCCGCCACGTCGGTGATCGGCGAGCGCGGGAAGTTGGTCAGCGCCACTGTCGCGGCACCGCGGGTACGGGCCTGCTCCAGCACCTCGATCACGTCGGAGGTGGTGCCGGTGTGCGAGATGCCGATCGCCACGTCTCCCCGGCCCAGGAGGGCGGCCGAGGTCAGCGCGGTGTGCACGTCCGGGAAGTAGAAGGCGATCCGGCCGATGCGGTGCAGCTTCTGCTGGAAGTCCGAGGCGACGAACCCGCTGGCGCCGGCGCCGTAGATGTCGATCCGACCGGCGCCGCTGATCGCCTCGACCACCTGCTCGCAGACGGCGGGGTCGAGTTGCTCGGCGGTTTCCTCGACGGCGCGGGCGTCGTTGAACGCGATGGTGGCGATGATCTGGGCGAGGTCGGCACCGGGCGGGATGTCACCGCCGACCACTCGGGCGTCGGGTGGCTCGATCCGGCGGGCGGCCTCGGCGGCGAGGCGGATGCGCAGTTGGGGGTAACCGTCCATGCCCACCGAACGGCAGAACCGGATGACTGTCGCCTCGGATGTCTCGGCTGCGGTGGCGAGGTCGGTGATTGTCCGCCGGGCGGCGGCCGCCGGGTCGGACACGACCAGCCGGGCGACCCGCTGCTCGGCGGGCG
Source organism: Micromonospora sp. NBC_00330 (assembly GCF_036136635.1). NCBI lineage: Bacteria > Bacillati > Actinomycetota > Actinomycetes > Micromonosporales > Micromonosporaceae > Micromonospora > Micromonospora sp. NBC_00330. The sequence goes on along the minus strand of NZ_CP108012.1, from coordinate 7,187,197 downwards.
ACAGCGATGGCAACAGCCCGCTGATGTGGACGATCAGCCCACCGGGCTCGTGACTCGCAGAAATCTTCGGACTCTTCGCCACGGATGAAACTTACTTTCAGCAGGCGTGAGCGTCAACTATGACTGTCCGAGGTGGGGGGAAACTTCGAGCGCCGGGATCACCGGTCCCGCACAGCCTGCCACTTTCCCAGGATCGCCGCCTCATCCGCCGGGTCGAGTCCACCCTGCCGGACGGCCGCGGGGTGTGCGGCCATCCAGGACGCGGTCGCCCGAACGGTATCGGCCAGCGGACGGACCGTCAGACCGGCCTCCAGGGCCGGTCGGGCGTCCCGGTCCATCAGGCCGGCGGTCTCCGGCAGCCGCACCCAGAGCGGCAGCGCCCGCTCCCCCGACCACTCGCGTACGTCGTGGGCCAGGAGGAACTCCTGGTCGACCCAGGTGAGGGCCGGATCGGCGACGCCCAGACCGGCGGCCACACCGGCCAACAGGTCGACCCGGGACATCGCCGGACCGGTGCCGTCGTACGTGCCGTCGAGGCGGGTGCCGGCGGCGTGCAGCAGCCAACGTGCCAGATCGGCGACGTCCACGAACTGCACCCGGTCGATCGGGCGACCGGGGGCCAGCACCTCGCCACCTGCCGACAGCCGCCGCACCCAGTACGGGAAACGGTCGCTCGGATCCTCCGCGCCGACGATCAGCCCGGCCCGGCAGATGAACGAACGGTCCACGCCGACCCGCTCCCGGACCAGCTCCTCGATGCTCACCTTGCACTCGCCGTACCAGCGGTGGTCCGGGCCGACCGGACCGTCCACGTCCGGCGGGGCCGGCGCCAGGATCGGCGCGTCCGCAGCGGTCTGGCCCGGGGTGGTGTGGTCCGCGTACACCGAGATCGTCGACACGAACGACCAGTGGCCGACGTGGTCGGCGAGCGCGGCGAGCGCGTGCCGGGCGTGGCTGATCTGGCGGGTCACGTCGACCACGGCGTCGAAGCCCTCGGCGGCGAGCGGGACGAGCGACTCGGGATCATCGCGGTCGGCCGCCACGAACCGCGCCCCGGCCGGCACCGCGCCGGACACGCCCCGGGCCGCGCAGGTCACCTCGTGACCCTGTTCGACGGCGAGCCGTGCCGTCTCCCGGCCGAGGAATCGAGTGCCACCCAGAATGAGGATCCGCATCCGCCGATCCTGCGCCGCCGCGAGTCGATTCGGCCAGCCGCTCTGCCCACGGCAGACCGTGATCATGAAGTTGTTGCCACCCACCTCGGCGTGTCGCGGCAACAACTTCATGATCGACGGAGGGGCCCGGCGGGGCGGGGGCACTAGCGTGGGACGCATGGGAGAGCGCAGCGTGTTGGTGACCGGGGGTTCCGGCGGGCTCGGCGGGGCGGTCGTCACCGCGTTCGTCGAGGCGGGCTGGCGGGTGGTCGTACCGGAGCGGAAAGCCCGGCCCGGGTCGCAGCCGGCGGCGGCCGGACTGGTCCGGGTGGTCGCGGACCTGGGCGAGCCGGCGGGCGCGGCGCAGGCGGTCGAGGTCGCGGCCGGCGAACCGGCGGCGCCGCTGCGCGCGGTGGTCAACCTCGTCGGGGGGTACGCCAGCGGCGGGTTGGTGCACGAGACCCCGGTCGAGGAGTTCGAGCGGATGCTCACCGTCAACCTGCGGCCGACCTACCTGGTCACCCAGGCCGCGCTCCCGCACCTGGTGGCGTCCGGCGGCGGCGCTGTGGTCTGCGTCTCGGCCCGCGCGGCGGTCACCCCGTTCCGCGGCGCGGCCGGCTACTCGACGGCCAAGGCGGCGGTGCTGGCCTTCGCCAACGCGGTAGCTGTGGAGTACCGGTCGCAGAACGTGCGCTGCAACACGGTGCTGCCCAGCGTCATCGACACCCCGGCGAACCGGGCCGCCCAGCCAGACGCCGACCATTCCCGCTGGGTCACCCCGGCCGAGATCGCGCCGGTGATCCGGTTCCTCGCGTCGGCCGATTCCGCCCCGACCAGTGGCGCCACGGTGCCGGTCTACGGGCGGGCCTGAGCCACCACCGGGCCGACGCCCTCTCCGCCCGATGCGGACGGCGGCAGCCAGGTCTCCAGGTGCGCCTGAATCTGCTCGGTCACCTCCTCGGCCGGGCGGCCCGCGTCCACCAGCACGAAGCTGGGGTACTCGGGCAGTGCCCGGTAGGCGGTGTCGGCGGCGGTCAGCCACCCCATCGTCTCGTGGTCGGTGCCGCGTTCCTCGATGCGTCGGTACGCCTCCGCCGGGTCGACGGCGAGCAGGAAGGTCACCTGCGGCGTCGGGAACAGCCGGTAGCCGGCCCGGGCGAGCCGCTCCCAGCGCTGCCCGCCGTGCGCCCGGATGCTCGCGTACTGGCAGGCCGAGTAGCGGTCCATCACCGCCGTCCGGCCGGTGAGCAGACAGCTGAGCAGGGCGATGGCGATGGCCAGCCAGCGCAGGACCGACTCCACGGCCAGCACGCCGTCGCGACCGACGAGCCGTTGCGCGTCCGGCCGGCCGAGGCGTTGGGCGAGCCGACCGAGCCAGCGGCGGCCACTGGCGTTGCGGCGGTAGGTGGCGGGGCGTCCGGCGGCGGTCAGCGCGTCGGCCAGCCGGTGTGCCTGAGTGGTCTTGCCCGAACCGTCGATCCCGATCAGGGCGACGGTGCGCAATCGGGCCTTGCGTCGTCGCATCCCCGATGATCTGGCCACTCTCCACAGGTTATCCGACCCACGCACCTGGTCCGCGAGGTTTGTGGTGCTTCATCCCTGTTGACGCCCGACCGAGACACCAGCAGGTGTGGACGACCGGAATGCCGGGTACCGGAGTTTGAAATCCAACCGCCGGTCCACCAACACGACGACGGAGGAACCAGATGGCTGAGCGCGGAGACGAGAGTCTTGTGCACACCCTCAAGAAGGTCGCCGCCGTGCTCAAGCAGTCCGAGATTCCGTTCGCCCTGGGCGGCAGCTTCGCGGTCTACGCCCACGGGGGCCACTCCAGCGATCACGACGTCGACTTCCTGATCCGGGAGGCCGACGTGGAAGAGGCACTGGAAGCCCTGGTGGCCGCCGGCTTCGTCGCCGAGCGTCCACCGGAGGACTGGCTGGTGAAGGTCTTCGACGACGGCCGGATGGTGGACCTGATCCACCGGCCGATCGAGACGCCGGTCACCGAGGAGACGTTCGCCGACACTGTCATCCGACCGGTGGACGCGATTCGCATGCCGGTGCTGTCCGCGACCCAGCTGATGGTGCACAAACTGCTCAGCTTCTCCCAGCACTACTGCGACTTCGCGCGGGGTCTGCCGCTGGCCCGCTCGCTGCGGGAGCAGATCGACTGGGAACGGGTACGCAAGGAGACGCAGCACTCGCCGTACGCCGAGGCGTTCCTGGTGCTGCTGGACCGGCTGGAGGTGGTGCCGGCCGCCGGCACCCAGCCAGGAGAGGGGACATCGTGACCCACCATCGCGACATCGACGCCGGGCCACCGGACGAGTACGTCGAGGCGGAGATCCAACGGTTGCTCGTCGAGGACCCCGCCGTCGCCGAACAGGGGATCACAGTCGTTCGACGGGAAGGCGCCCTCGTGCTCTACGGCGAGGTGGAGAGTCCGCACCGGCGGGAGGAGATCCTGCGTCGGGTGTCCGAGCGCTTTCCGGACGTGCCGGTCACCAGCGACATCGGGGTGATCCGCGCCCAAGCGCCCACGGAGATCGAGCAACTGCCCTGAGGGAGGTTCCATGGTGATCCGGATTGCCGCTGTGGGCGACGTGCATCTGGACGAGGACGTGGTCGGCCGGTTCCGACCGGCGCTGGAGGAGCTGCCGGAGTGCGCCGATGTGCTGCTGCTGGCCGGGGACCTGACCCGGCACGGCACCGAGGCCGAGGCGCGCTGCGTGGCAGAGGAGTTCGGTGGGTTGGCCGTACCGGTGGTGACAGTGCTGGGCAACCACGACCACCAGTGTGACCAGGTGCCACAGGTGGTCAAGGTGCTGGAGGACGCGGGCATCACAGTGCTGGAGGGAAACGGCGTCGTGCTGGACTGCGCGGGTGGCCGGCTCGGCATCGCCGGCGTCAAGGGCTTCGGCGGCGGATTCGCCGGGCGGTGCGCCAGTGACTTCGGAGAGCCGGAGATGAAGGCCTTCGTACGGACCACCACCGACAGCGCGGACCGTCTCGGTGCGGCGCTGCGCTCACTGGACTGCGACATGCTGGTCGCGCTCACCCACTACTCGCCGGTGCCGGACACGCTGGCCGGCGAGCCGTTGGAGATCTACCCCTTCCTGGGGTCGTACCAGTTGGGGCAGGCGATCGACTCGGCGCCCACGGCGCTGGCCGTGCACGGGCACGCGCACGCCGGCACCGAGCGCGGCACGACCCCCGGCGGGGTACGCGTCCGCAACGTCGCGCACCCGGTGATCAAGCAGGCGTACAGCGTCTTTCACGTTGGCGATCAACTCGACACCGACCAGGTTTCCCCGATCGGCCAGTCGGGTAGTCAGAGGTCATGGAGCTGATTCTCTGGATTCTCGCAGTCGTACTCGTGGTCGCCGGCATCCTCGCGCTGTTCCGCCGGCAGATCCTGTGGGGCATCGTCCTCATCGTCGTCGGGCTGTTGGTCGGCCCGGGTGGTGTCAGCATTTTCAATTAGCGCTCATACGCCTTAACACCGGGACCCGCCGGGGTCGCCGCGACCGGAGCTTCGTCCTCCCGACAGAAGCACCGGCCGTGGCGATCCCGGCGCTTTTTCGTGCGTGGCCAGCCCCGTGAACCGTCCTCCCGCTCGGCGGTTTGAGCCGACCCCGAGAGGAAATATCTCGACCATGGAGATATCTCAGGACGCGCCGACGACCTCCGGGCGGCGAGCATGGTGGGCCCTCGCCGGTTTCGCGGCGGCGGTCTTCGTCGCGGCCGCGATCGGCGGGCTGGGAGTGCAGGGCACCACCGAGGAGTACGCGAACCTGCGGCAGCCCGGCTGGGCCCCGCCCTCGTGGCTCTTCGGCCCGGTCTGGTCGCTGCTCTACGCGCTGATAGCGGTGGCCGGCTGGCTGGTGTGGCGCCGGGTCGGCTTCTCCCCCGCACTCTGGGCGTGGACCGCCCAACTGGTGCTCAACGCGATCTGGACCCCGCTGTTCTTCGGCGCGGGGCAGTACGGGCTGGCGTTCGCCGAGATCGTGCTGATGTGGCTGGCGATCGGGCTCACAGTGGTGCTTTTCGCCCGGGTGTCCCGGGTGGCGGCGGCGCTGATGCTGCCGTACTGGGCCTGGGTCACCTTCGCCGCCGCGCTGAACCTGTCGATCTGGCAGCTGAACAACTGACCGACGTGGTCTCCGACGGGCGTCCGCCCGCCGGAGACCACGTCGCCTCTGATCAGCAGCGGGGCACGCCGGGGATGTACCCGTCGGAGCCCGTGTAGACGTAGGCGTCCGCGATGTAGCGGCCGGAGCCGATCCGGTCCCAGATCGAGCTGGTGCCGTACGTGCCGGTGACAGTGGTGCCGCTGGTCTGGCAGGCGATGGTCACCCGGGTGCCGTCGGCGACGGTGCCCACCGAGGCGTAGCCGGTGCCGGGGCCGGAGCGGACGGTCAGCGGCGTGCCGCTGGTGTCGACGGTGCCGTTGCCGCTGCCCGAGGCGCACCCGTTGTTACTGGTGTAGCTCTTGGTGCCCCAGTACAGCGCGAGGGTGCCGTTGAAGCGGACCTGGATGTCGGCGCCGTTGAGGCGCTGCTCGTAGTGCAGGTGGGGGCCGGTCGATCCGCCGGTGCTGCCGACCCAGCCGAGCACCTTGCCGTACCCGACCGTTTGCCCGACCGAGACGTTGAAGCCGTTGAGGTGCGCGTAGTAGGTGCTGTAACCGCCGCCGTGGTTGATCCGGACGTACTTGCCGTAGCTGGTGCCGCCGAGGTCGGTCACCCGGTCGACGGTGCCGGGGGCGCTGGCCACCACCGGGTCACCGAGGTCGTCGGTGCGGTTGAAGTCGACGGCGTACGCCGGGCTGTGGTCCGACCGGGTCTGCCCGGACCAGGACTGGCCGCACGGGAACGGCACCTTGAAGGTCGGCGCGGCCAGGGCCGGGGTCGCCGGCACCAGCGCTCCCCCGACGAAGAGACCCGTCACCAGCAGGCTGATCCACCGCTTTCGCATACAGCTCCTCCTATGTCGAAAACCTTCGATCCGGTGCGCTCAGCCTGACAGATATCGTCAATCTTCGAAAGAGCCCCCAGCTTGGCCCCGGGAGCGCGCCCACCAGGCAGCCCGCAGGTTTCCGGATTGTTACTCGCTCGTGTCTGACAGGGGGTGGACCGCGCCGGATGCAAGCGCTTACATGTGTGCACGCCCAATCGGACCGGCGACGGGTCACCAGCACGACCGCGCCGGCTAGGAAGGAGGACGGCATGGCGGTCTTTACCAGACCACGCCAGGCCTTCGTGATCGCCGGCGTACTCGGGCTGGCGCTCAGCGCCACCGCCTGCGGTACCGGCGACGACAAGAAGAGCAACAACGCGGGCTCCGCGGAGTGTGCCGCATACGACAAGTACGACGGCCACGACGGCAAGAAGGTCTCCATCTACGCGTCCATCCGTGACGCCGAGGCCGACCTGCTGGAGCGTTCGTGGTCGCAGTTCACCGAGTGCACCGGCATCGAGATCGACTACGAGGGCAGCGGCGAGTTCGAGGCGCAGCTCCCCGTCCGGGTCGACGGCGGCAACGCCCCCGACATCGCCTTCGTGCCCCAGCCGGGCCTCGTGAAGCGTTTCGCGGACGCCGGCAAGCTGAAGAACCTGAGCGCCGACACCAAGGCTCTCGCCGAGCAGAACATGCCGGCCGACTGGCTGAAGTACGGCACCGTGAACGGGACGCTCTACGGCGTGCCGCTCGGCGCCAACGTGAAGTCCTTCGTGTGGTACTCGCCGAAGACGTTCAAGGAGAAGGGCTGGGAGGTTCCGACGACCTGGGACCAGCTCATCGCCCTGAGCGACAAGATCGCCGCCAGCGGCATGAAGCCGTGGTGCGCGGGCGTCGAGTCCGGTGACGCCACCGGTTGGCCGGCCACCGACTGGATCGAGGACGTGGTCCTGCGTACGCAGGGCCCCGAGGTCTACGACCAGTGGACCACCCACGCCATCCCGTTCAACGACCCGAAGATCGTCGACGCGGTCGACCGCGCCGGCAGCATCCTCAAGAACGACAAGTACATGAACGGCGGCTTCGGCGGCGTCAAGAGCATCACCACCACCGCCTTCCAGGAGGCGGGCCTGCCGGTGACCACCGGCAAGTGCGCGATGCACCGTCAGGCGTCGTTCTACGCCAACCAGTTCCCCGAGGGCACCAAGGTGGCCGAGGACGGCGACGCGTTCGCCTTCTACTTCCCGGCCATCGACGCCGCCAAGGGCAAGCCGGTGCTGGGCGCGGGCGAGTTCGTCGTCGGCTACGCCGACCGTCCCGAGGTCCAGGCGGTGCAGACCTACCTGGCTTCGGCCGAGTACGTGAACAGCCGCGCGAAGCTCGGTAACTGGGTCACGGCGAACAACAAGCTGGACATCGCCAACGTGGCCAGCCCGATCGACAAGCTCTCCGTCCAGATCCTCCAGGACAAGACCGGCACCTTCCGCTTCGACGGATCCGACCTGATGCCGGCCGCCGTCGGCGCGGGGACGTTCTGGAAGGGCATGGTCGAGTGGCTGAACGGCAAGCCGACCGCCCCGGTGCTCCAGGGCATCGAGAGCAGCTGGCCTAAGTGATCCCGGCGGTGGCCCGGTCCGCTGATGCGGACCGGGCCACCGGCCGAGGTGGACCCGGAAGGGAGGGTTGATGAAGTTCGACTTCGCCGATCAGCAGCCGAAGTTCCTCATGCTGATGTACGGGCTGGTCGCCTTCGTGCTGGTGGTGGGTGGTCTGCTCCTGCTGCTCGACGTGGTGCCGGCCTGGTTCGCCCGCCGACGGGAGGCGCAGCTCGTCGCCGCCTCGGCGAGTGGTGCTCCACTTCCCCGTCGACTCAAGCAGCGGGAGGGGATCTTCGCGCTGTTCTTCCTGCTGCCGACCCTGTTGCTGCTCACCATCGGTCTGGTCGTGCCGGCCATCCGCACCGTGCTGCTCTCCCTGATGAACAGGACCAGCACCGAGTGGGTGGGGTTGGACAACTTCGGCTGGATGTTCTCCGACGACACGATCGTCCGGGTCCTGATCAACACCCTGATCTGGGTGCTCCTGGTCCCGCTGGTGGCGACCGGATTCGGCCTCATCTACGCCGTACTGGTGGACAAGGCCCGGTTCGAGGCCGTGGCCAAGTCACTGATCTTCCTGCCGATGGCCATCTCCTTCGTCGGCGCCAGCATCATCTGGAAGTTCGTCTACGCCTACCGGGGCGAGGGCGACCAGATCGGTCTGCTCAACCAGATCGTGGTCAGCCTGGGCGGCGAACCGAAGGCGTGGCTGCTGGAATCACCGCTGAACACTCTGCTGCTGATCGTCATCATGGTCTGGATCCAGGCCGGTTTCGCCATGGTGGTGCTCTCCGCCGCGATCAAGGCGATCCCCGGCGACATCGTCGAAGCCGCCCGGCTCGACGGGGTCAGCCCGTGGCAGATGTTCTGGCAGATCACCATGCCGAGCATCCGACCGGCGCTGATCGTCGTGATGGTGACCCTCACGATCGCCACGCTCAAGGTCTTCGACATCGTCCGGACCTCGACGAACGGCAACTACGACACCAGCGTGATCGCCAACGAGATGTACAACCAGGCGTTCCGGTACAGCGAGAACGGGCGGGGTTCCGCGCTCGCGGTCTTCCTCTTCATCCTGGTCATCCCGGTCGTGATCTACCAGATCCGTAACCTCCGTCAACAGCGGGAGGGCTGAGATGACCACCGCAACGCCCACCGTCGCCGCCGGCACCCAGAAGACCGACGGCACCCCGATCAGCGCGGCCGGCCGGGTCCGCAAGCGGTTGAACAGCCGCACCGCGACGCTCGTCTCGATCGTCATCGCGGTGGTCTGGACCATCCCGACCTTCGGTCTGCTCATCTCCTCCCTCCGCCCGGAGGACGAGATCAAGACCACCGGCTGGTGGACGGCCTTCACCAACCCGCAGTTCACCTTCGAGAACTACCAGCAGGTCCTGTTCGGGCGCTCGGCGTCCTCCGGGCAGCTCGCCGGTTCCTTCATCAACTCGCTGGCGATCACCATCCCGTCGGTGCTCTTCCCGCTCGCCTTCGCGGCCCTCGCCGCGTACGCGCTGGCGTGGATCAACTTCCGTGGCCGGGACTGGGTCTACATCGCGATCTTCGCGTTGCAGATCGTGCCGCTGCAGATGGCCCTGGTGCCACTGCTGAGGTTCTTCTCCACCGGGGTCAGCCTCGGCGGCGTCACACTGATGCCGGCCTGGGACCTGGTCGACGAGCAGAAGTTCGCCCAGGTGTGGTTCGCCCACACCTGCTTCGCGCTTCCGTTCGCCGTCTTCCTGCTGCACAACTTCATCTCGCAACTGCCGGGGGACCTGATGGAGGCGGCCCGGGTCGACGGGGCCACCCACCCGAAGATCTTCCGCACCATCGTGCTGCCGCTGATCACCCCGGCACTGGCGGCGTTCGGCATCTTCCAGTTCCTCTGGGTCTGGAACGACCTGCTGGTCGCGCTGATCTTCGCGGGCGGCGGTGACGAGACCGCCCCGCTCACCGTCCGGCTCGCCGAGATGGCCGGCACCCGCGGCAACGAGTGGCAGCGCCTCACCGCCGGTGCGTTCGTCAGCATCGTCGTACCGCTCATCGTCTTCCTGTCCCTGCAGCGCTTCTTCGTGCGAGGTCTGCTCGCCGGCAGCGTCAAGGGCTGACCCGCGCGTCCGCCGCCGCCTGGCCCCTCGGGCGGCGGCGGGCGCTCCGGGCACCGAGCGGGGGAAACCGTGACGAGGATCGATGATGTGGCCCGGCTGGCCGGAGTGTCCACGGCCACCGTCTCGCGGGCGCTGCGCGGACTACCGACGGTCTCGGCCGCCACCCGACGCCGGGTACTCGCCGCCGCCGAGCAACTGGACTACGAGGTCTCGCCGAGCGCGTCCCGGCTCGCCGGCGGCCGGACCGGCACCGTAGCGGTGGTGGTCCCCCGGATCACCCGCTGGTTCTTCAGCACCGTCGTCGAGGCGGTCGAGGAGTACCTCCACCAGTCCGGCTACGACCTGCTGCTCTACAACCTGGGCGGCCGGGAGCAGGTCCGCCAGCGGGTCCTGCGTACGGCCAACCTGCACAAGCGGGTGGACGCCATGATGCTGGTCGCCACACCGTTACGTCCGGCCGACCTGACCGCGCTGGCCACGCTGGACCTGCCCGGCGTCACCATCAGCTCGGGCAGCAGGGTGCCCAACTGGCCGTGCGTACGGATCGACGACGTGGCGGCCGCGCGGGCCGCGACCAAGCACCTGATCGACCTCGGCCATCACCGGATCGCCCACATCTCCGGCGACCCGGATGACGAGTTGGCCTTCACCACCCACCTCGACCGACGCCGGGGTTACCAGGCGGCGCTGCGCTCCGCCGGCCTGCGCCCCGACCCCACACTGGACATCGAGTCCACCTTCACCATCGACGGCGGCAACCGGGCCACCGCCGAGTTGCTGGCCCGCGGCGAGCCACCGACAGCGATCGTCGCCGCCTGCGACGAGATGGCGATGGGCGCGATGACCGCCCTGCGCGACGTCGGACTGCGGGTGCCGCAGGACGTCAGCGTGGTCGGTATCGACGACCACGACCTGGCCGGTGTGCTCGGGCTCAGCACCGTCGCCCAGCCCGCTGCCGAGCAGGGCCGGCTGGCCGCCCAGATGTTGCTCGACCCGCTCGGGGCCCGACCGGCGGGGCCCATCGTCAGTCAACGGGGTGCCGGTTGCGACACTCCGGTGGTCCTGCCCACTCGGTTGGTGGTCCGGGACTCGACAGCACCGCCCCGGGCACACTGAAATCCACACACCGCAACACGGGAGACGACCCTGAACACCGACCCGACGCAGCAGACCCCCTCCGGTCACCAGGCCACCGGCTGGTGGACCGAGGCCGCCATCTACCAGATCTACCCCCGCTCGTTCGCCGACTCGGACGGGGACGGCATCGGTGACCTGCCCGGCATCACCGCCCGCCTCGACCACCTGGTCGAGCTGGGCGTGGACGCGGTGTGGCTCTCCCCCTTCTACCCCTCGCCGCAGGCCGACGCCGGCTACGACGTGGCCGACTACCGCGACATCGACAGGCTGTTCGGCACCCTCGCCGACGCGGACAAGCTGATCGCCGAGGCCCGGGCCCGCAACCTGCGGGTGATCGTCGACCTGGTTCCGAACCACACCTCCTCGGCGCATCGCTGGTTCCAGGCCGCGCTGCCGGCCGCGCCCGGCAGCGCGGAACGGTCGCGGTACATCTTCCGGGACGGCAGTGGTCCGGCCGGCGACCAGCCGCCGAACGACTGGCAGAGCGTCTTCGGTGGTCCGGCCTGGACCCGGACGGTCGACGCCGACGGACAACCCGGCCAGTGGTACCTGCACCTGTTCGACACCGGGCAGCCGGACCTCAACTGGGACAACCCGGAGGTGCACGCGGAGTTCCTGGACGTGCTGCGCTTCTGGCTGGACCGCGGCGTGGACGGCTTCCGGGTCGACGTGGCGCACGGCCTCATCAAGCAGGCCGACCTGGCCGACTGGCAGGAGCCGCAGGAGATCCTCTCCGGCAACGAGATCGACAAGCCCCGCCCGCCGATGTGGGACCAGGACGGCGTGCACGAGATCTACCGGCAGTGGCGGCAGGTGTTGGACAGCTACCCCGGCGAGCGGGTGCTGGTCGCCGAGGCCTGGGTGGAACCGGCCGAGCGGCTGGCCCGCTACGTCCGCCCGGACGAGATGCACCAGGCGTTCAACTTCGAGTACCTGCTCGCCGCGTGGAGCGCACCGGCCCAGTACGCGGTGATCACCCGTTCGTTGGAGGCGACCGACTCGGTCGGCGCGCCGACCACCTGGGTGCTGTCCAACCACGACGTGGTGCGGCACGCCTCCCGGCTCGGTCTGCCGGTCGGCACCGTACGCCCCAACGGCATCGGCATCGGCGACCCGCAGCCGGACGCCGCACTCGGTCTGCGCCGGGCCCGGGCGGCCACCCTGCTGATGCTGGCGCTGCCCGGCTCGGCGTACCTCTACCAGGGTGAGGAGCTGGGGCTGCCCGAGCACACCACCCTTCCCGACGAGGCCCGGCAGGACCCGACCTGGGCGCGCAGCGGGCACACCCAGCGCGGCCGGGACGGCTGCCGGGTGCCGATCCCGTGGGAGGCCGACGCCCCGTCGTACGGCTTCGGGCCGACCGACGCGAGCTGGTTGCCGCAGCCCGCGCTCTGGGCGGAGTACGCGCTGGACCGCCAGCGCGACGTGCCCGGTTCGACGTACGAGCTGTACCGCACGGCGTTGCGGTTGCGCCGTGCCCACGGGTTGGGTCGCGGCACGCTGGAGTGGTTGTCCTCCGGCGACGAGGTGCTGAGCTTCCGCAACGGTGAGCTGACAGTGCTGACCAACTTCGGTGCCGTGCCGGTGCCGGTGCCGGCCGGCGCCGAGGTGCTCGCCGCCAGCGCGCCCCTGGACGACGACGGCGCGGTCCCGGCCGACGTGACCGTCTGGCTGCACGGCTGACCCAGCCCAACACGGGGGCGCGGGGGGCCAGGATCCGCGCAACATCAGGGATCTTGGCCCCTCACGCCCGCCCGAGGCAGCACCTTCCCTGATGGTGCGCGGATCAGGCCCGCCGTCGATCAGGTCAGAGGCGGTCGGCTCGGGTGTGCAGCAGGTCGTGCACGTTGTCGATGTCCGCCGGTGAGGTTCGCGAGGCGAGCCAGTACATGACACCGGTCGGGATGAAGAAGAGCTGGAACGCGGCCAACCCGACGGCGAAGTTCAGCGGTGGCGGGAATGCCGCTCGAAGCGCCTGGAAGGCCACCCCGACCAGCCCGTTGCCGGCCGCGCGACCGACACCGTTGACCAGGTTGCCCAGGCTGTAGACAGTGCCCCGGTGCTCCGGCGGGTTGACGTCGGCGATCAACGCGAACCAGTTCGGCGAGTTGGCCGACGTCAACGCGAGCGCCACGACGGCGGTGAGCAGGCTCAGCCCGACCGACGGCTCGGTGAACACACTGGCCAGCACCGCACCCACCACCGCGCCGCCGCTCGCGCCGTCCGGCACGTCGATGGTCACCGGTACGAAGAACAACACCAGGTAGAACGGCAGCGCGGCGAGGACGCCGATGGAGGCGACGAGTGCCCGCCCTCGCCGGGTACGCCGTTGCACGGCGTCACCGATCAGCCCGCCCACGATGGACAGCACCCCACCGAGCTGGAACAGGGTGGCGAAGACGCTGCCCACCACCACCGCTGTCGACGTGGAGTAACCCTGGGCCTCGGCCCGTTCGGCGAAGAGCACCGGCAGCCAGACCAGCGAGCCGAACGCGGCCTGAGCGGTCAGACCCTGCAGGATCAGCCACCGGTTGGTCCGCCGGGCCAGGATGCGCGGCAGGTCGGCCCGGCTGATCCGGTAGTCGTACTCGGCGCCGGCGTCCAACCTGCCGGCCAGTTCCGGCTCGCTCTGGCCACGCCGGACGTCGTACGTGAACAGGTAGGCCAGCGTGGCGACCAGGCCGACACCGGCCAGCAGCAGGAACGGCCGCCGCCAGTCGGCAGCCCCGAGCAGCCCACCGACGAGGGTGCCCGCGAGGGTGCCGACCCCCTGGGAAAGCCCCCAGAAGCTCATCACCAGCCCGCGCCGGGTCGGCGAGATCAGGTCGGTGACCACTGAGAATCCCACCGAGCCGACCGCGCCGAGGCCGACCGCCGCGACCAGTTGCGCGGCCAGGAACGTCAGGTAGCCGCCGGCGAGCGCACTCCCACCGGTGCCCGCCGCCCAGAGCAGTGTGCCCACCATGAGCAGCGGTTTGCGGTTGGTGTGGTCCCCGACGTACGCCCAACCGACCGCCGCGACCGCGCTGACCAGGAAGCTGACCGCGGTGACCACGCCGAGCAGCCGCCCGGACACGTCGAACGCGTCGGAGATCGGGCCGTACAGCGGGGGGACCAGCCCGATCGCCACGTTGTCCAGTGAGGCGAGCAGCACGAACACCACCACGCTGTACAACCGGTGCGCCGGCCCACCGCCCCGACCGTGCGGGCGCAGGCCGGGCCCGCCACTGGTCACCGTCATGACCGGCAGCCAACCAGACCGCGTGAAGGAGGCCGTCACGCGGGTGGGTGCCGGTCACCGTCGACCGGCACCCATTCGCGTCGATCCCGACGGTCAGCGCCGGTCGAGCACCAACCCGCGCGCCGCGGCGTACTGGTCGCGCACAGCGGGGACGGCCGCCGCCGCATACTCCTCGGTGCCCTCGACCGTCCAGACGGGCGGCGTAGCGCCGCCCAGGGCGACCCAGGCGGCCTGGCGGGCGGCGCCGTCGGCGACGTACTCCCCGGCCGGCGGGACGACGACCGGGCAGCCGAAGACCTGCGGGGCGATCTGACGCACCGCCGCCGACCGGGCCCCGCCGCCGACCAGGATGACCCGGCGGGCGGTGGCGCCCTGCGCGGTCAACGCGTCCAGCCCGTCGGCGAGCGCGCAGAGCATGCCCTCCACGGCGGCCCGCGCCAGGTGCGCCGGGGTCGACGTGCGAAGGGTCAGGCCGTGCACCGCACCGGTGGCGAGCGGTCGGTTCGGCGTCCGCTCACCCTCCAGATAGGGCACCATGACCAGCCCGTCCGCCCCGGCCGGCGCGGCGAGCGCCAGTTCGGCCAGCTCGTCCAGATTGACGCCGAGCATCGCCGCGGCGGCGTCCAGCACCCGGGCCGCGTTGAGCGTGCAGACCAGGGGCAGGAAACGACCGGACGCGTCGGCGAAGCCCGCGACGGTGCCGCTGGCGTCGGCGGCCGGCACGTCGGCGACGCTGAACACGGTGCCGGAGGTGCCGATCGAGACGACCACGTCACCCGGGCCGGCGCCGACGCCGAGCGCGGCGGCGGCGTTGTCCCCGGTGCCCGCGCCTAGCAGCGCCCCTCCCGGCCCGCCGAGGCCGTCGGCGAGCTTGCCCGCCGACTCGGCCGGACCGAGCACCTCGGGCACCACCAACCGTCGACCGAAGCCCCGCTCCAGCAGGTCCAGTCGGTAGTCGCCGGTCGCCGGCGACCAGTAACCGGTGCCGCTGGCGTCGCCCCGGTCGGTACGCAGCGCGCCCAGCCCCGGCGCGCCGGCCAACCGCCAGGTCAGCCAGTCGTGTGGCAGGCAGACGGCGGCCACCCGGGCGGCCAACTCGGGTTCGTGCCTGGCCAGCCACCGCAGCTTGGTGATGGTGAAGCTGGCCACCGGAACGCTGCCGGTGGCCTCGGCCCAGAACCGACTCCCGGCCGAGCCGCCGCCGGCCTCCTGAATGAGGTCGGCGGCGGCGTCGGCGGATCGGGTGTCGTTCCACAGCAGCGCCGGGCGGACCACCCGGCCGTCCTCGTCGAGACACACCATGCCGTGCTGCTGGCCGGCGACGGAGATCGCCGCCACGTCGGCCAACCCGCCGGCCTGGTCGGCGGCGCTACGTAGCGCCTGCCACCAGGCTTCCGGGTCGACCTCCGTGCCGTCCGGGTGCGGTGCCCGGCCCTGCCGGAGCAGGGTGCCGGTCTCCGCGTCCCGGATCACCACCTTGCAGGACTGGGTGGACGAGTCGACGCCTGCGACCAACGGCATGGCCGGGCCTCAGCGGGCGCCGAGCAGGTGCTCGACGGCGAGCTGGTTGAGCCGGACGAAGGCGAAGCCCCGGGCGGCCACCGCGTCGACGTCGACGTCCTCGAACGCGGACCGGTCGGCCAGGAGCTCGTCGTAGCTCTCGCCGTCGCCGAGCGTCGGCGTGCTCAGCTCGCCGACCTTGCTGGCGGCGAGCGCCTCGACCACCTCGGGGTCGGCGCGGAACGCCGCCGCCCGCTCCTTGAGCAGCAGGTAGGTGCTCATGTTGGCCGCCGCGGAGGCCCACACCCCGTCCATGTCCTCGGTGCGGGACGGCTTGTAGTCGAAGTGCCGGGGGCCGTCGTAGGCCGGCCCGCCGTTGGGGCCGCCGTTCTCCAGGAGGTCCACCAGGGCGAACGCGTTCATCAGGTCACCGTGGCCGAAGACCAGGTCCTGGTCGTACTTGATGCCGCGCTGGCCGTTGAGGTCCAGGTGGAACAGCTTGCCCTGCCAGAGCGCCTGGGCGATGCCGTGGGCGTAGTTGAGCCCGGCCATCTGCTCGTGCCCGACCTCCGGGTTGAGGCCGACCAGCTCCGGGTGGGCCAGCTGGGAGATGAAACCGAGCGCGTGCCCGATGGTCGGCAGCAGGATGTCGCCACGCGGCTCGTTGGGCTTGGGCTCCAGGGCGAACCGCAGGTTGTAGCCCTTGTCGATGGAGTACTGGGTGAGCAGGTCCACGGCCTCGCGGTAGCGGTCCAGGGCGGCGCGGACGTCCTTGGCAAGGTCGTACTCGGAGCCCTCGCGGCCACCCCACATGACGAAGGTGCTGGCACCCAACTCGGCGGCCAGGTCGACCTGACGCAGCACCTTGCGCAGCGCGTACCGGCGGACGTCGCGGTCGTTGCTGGTGAAGCCGCCGTCCTTGAAGATCGGGTGGGTGAAGAGGTTGGTGGTGACCATCGGCACCACCAGGCCGGTCTCGTCGAGGGCCTTGCGGAACCGGGCGATGTGCTGGTCACGGGTGGCCGCGTCGACGCCGAACGGGATCAGGTCGTCGTCGTGGAAGGTGATGCCGTACGCGCCCAGCTCGGCGAGCCGGTGCACTGCCTCGACCGCGTCGAGCTCGGGACGGGTGGCGTCACCGAACGGGTCGCGGGCCTGCCAGCCCACGGTCCAGAGCCCGAAGGAGAACTTGTCGGCGGGGGTGGGACGGGGTGCCATGAGCGACCTCCGGGTGGTGTTGTCCGCTATTTGTTCAGCGATTGAATTATTTGCCCACCCTATGGCACTGTCAAGGGGTGAGCCTCACCCACGCCCCGGCCGGCGCAGTCCGTCAGGGCAGCCTGCGCGAGCTCAACCTCGCACTGGTCCTCGGCCGGATCGCCACCGCCGACCGACCCCCCTCCCGAGCCGACCTGGCGACCGCCACCGGCCTGACCAGAGCCACAGTGTCCGCGGTGGTCGAGGACCTGCTCGCCGGCCGACTGGTCAGTGAGTCCGACCCCGCACCCCGCTCGGGCGCCGGCCGCCCGGCGCGCGGGCTGGTCCTGGCCGATCAGGGGCCGGCCGGGCTCGGCCTGGAGGTCAACGTGGACTACCTGGCGGTCTGCGTGGTGGACCTCGCCGGCCAGGTCCGGCACCGCACCGTGCACCGGGCCGATCTGCGCCCGGTGGCCCCCGCCGACGCGCTGGCCCGCCTGGTCGAGATGGCCGGGGCAGCCCGCGAGGACGCTGCCCGGCACGGCCTCACCCTGGTCGGGGCCGCGCTCGCGGTGCCCGGCCTGGTGGACGACGCCGGGCTGGTCCGGCTCGCGCCCAACCTCGGCTGGCGTGACGTGCCGGTGCCCGCGCTGCTCGCCGAGCACCCTCCGCTGATCGAGCAGGTGCCCGGCGTCCCCGCGCTGGTGGTGGACAACGAGGCCAATCTCGCGGCCCTCGGCGAGCTGCACTCGCAGCCAAACGGCACGTCCAGCTTCCTGCACATCTCCGGAGAGGTGGGCATCGGCGCCGGCATCGTGCTGGACGGCGCGCTGTTTCGCGGCGTACGCGGGTGGAGCGGCGAGATCGGGCACCTTCCCGTGCACCCCGAGGGCCGTCCGTGCCGCTGCGGCGGGCAGGGCTGCCTGGAGCAGTACGCCGGCCAGGAGGCGATAGTGGCCGCCGCCGGGCTGGCCCGGGCGGAGCTTCCCGCGGACACCGCGACGGCCCGGTTGGCCGAGTTGGCCGAGGCCGGCGACGCCGACGCGCTACGGGCGCTGCACGACGCCGGAACGGCGCTCGGCGTCGCGGTGGCCGGCGTCGTCAATCTGCTCGACCTGGACACCGTGGTGCTCGGCGGCGGTTACGCGGCGCTCGCACCCTGGCTGTGCCCTCCGGTCCTCGCCGAGATCGGTGCCCGGGTGCTCACCGCGGCCTGGTCGCCCGTCACGGTCCGCCCCTCGACGCTCGGCGCGGAGGCCGCCGCGGTAGGCGCCGCCGGCTCGGTGGTCCGCCGGATCGTCGCCCAGCCGGCCGGCTGGCTGGCCCGCGCCGGCTGATCGCCACCCCGCGCCGTGCGCCGCTGTCGGAGAGAATCGGTACCCTTGCTCTCAGGCAACGATCCCCGGTGAGGAGTCGAGAAGCAGCATGCGCACACGTCGTCAGACGCGAGCCGGCGTCCGGCGGTGACCACGACCCAGCAACCCGGCGGCACCCCGTTGCCAGCCGACGAACGGTTGGCCCGGGAGCTGCTCGACGGGCTCGCCGAGGCCGTGCTGACAACGGACGGGACCGGTCGGGTCACCCTGGTCAACGCCATGGCGGCCGAGCTGATCCCGGAGATCCACGCCGGCACCGAACTGGCCGGTTGCGCGGTCGCAGCCCTGGCCCGGGCGGTCGCCGGCGGCGCTGACCGCTTCGACGCCGACCACCACGGCCGGCGACTGCGCGGCGTCCGACGGCAACTCGCCGGCTCCCGGTGGGCGTGGTACGTCCGCGACGTCACCGAGGAGCACGCCCGCGCCGACGCCCTGCTCGCCGAACGCTCCCGCACCGCGTTCCTCGCCCAGGCCGGCAGTCGGCTGGCGCTGGCCCTGCACCGGGACCAGGTCCTCCTGGCCACCACCACGCTCGCCGTTCCCTACCTGGCCGACGTCGCCGTGGCACTGCCCCGACCGACCGCGCCGGTCGAGCCGCACCCCCGATGGATCCGGTACGCCGACGGCGAGCCCGCCCCGATCACCGGGCTGGCCGGCCCCGCGCTGACCAGCGTCGTGCCCGGGCTGGCCGAAGCGCTGGCCGGCGGCCGGGCCGAGCCGAGCCCCTGGCCGGACGCCCCGCTCACCGACCTGGCCGACCTGCTGCCGCCCGAGTTCGGCCCCCCGGGCACGGTGCTGGTCAGCCCGCTGCTCAGCGCCAGCGGGTCGGCCGGTGCGCTGCTGCTCATCCGTCGGTCCGGGCGGGTCGGCTTCGACAGGCGCGACGTGGAACTGGCGCGGGAGTTCGCCGCCCGCGCGGGTGCCGCGCTGGCCACCGCCGACCTGCACGGTGAGCAGGCCCACCTGGCCCGGGTGCTGCAAACCAGTCTGCTCCCGCCCGAGCTACCCGCCGTGCCCGGCGTGAGCCTGGCCGGCGGCTATCGGGCAGCGGGCGACACCCTGCGCATCGGCGGCGACTTCTACGAGGTCTTTCCGCATCCGCGCGGCGCCCTGTTCGCGCTCGGCGACGTGTCCGGCAAGGGAGTGGGCGCGGCGGTGCTGACCGGCCGGGTCCGCCAGTCGTTGCAGACGCTGCGGCTCGTCGAGCAACGCCCGCTGGAGCTGATCCACCTGCTCAACCAGGCGCTGTTCGACGCGCCGGACGCGGCACGGCGCAACCAGTTCACCACCCTGTTGCTCGGTTCCCTGGACCGTGGGCCGACCGGGCTGGACCTCCGCATCGCCGGCGGGGGTCACCCGGCGCCACTGCTGGTCACCGCCGACGGCACCGTCACCCCGGTCCCGGTCGGTGGCATGCCGGTGGGGGCGCTGACGGCCGCACGGTTCGCCGAGACCCGGGTGCACCTCGATCCGGGCGATCTGCTGCTCGCGTACACCGATGGGGTGACCGAGGCGCGCGGACCGCGCGACGCGGCGATGTTCGGCGAGGCGCGGCTGCGGGCCGCGCTCGCGGCGGCGGCCGGGCAACCGCCGGCGGCGCTGATCGACCGGGTGCTCCGCGCGGTGGACGACTGGCTGGGCGGGCAGGCCCACGACGACATCGCGATGCTGGCCGTGGGCGCCTCGGCATGACCGACGGGCGACCGCCCGACCGGCTCGATCAGGCGGTACGCGCCACCGGCGGGCCGCCGGCCGGCCATTCCCTGGTGGTGCCGATCGATCGTTCCGGAGCGTCCGACGAACCCGTCCACCCCGTTCGGGTCTGCCGACCCGAGTCACCCGACCGCCCACCGGGTCGGTCCGGGTCGTTCGGCCAGTCCGCCTGGCCCGTCGACTCATCCGACGCCGGCAGGTTCTGCGTCTGCTGGCGGCGGGCGGTCTCGTCGAACTCCCGCATTCCGTGCAGCAGCGCGTCGCGGCCCTCCTGGCTCATCCCGGCCAGCACGGCGGCGATCTGGCCCTGGCGGTCGGCCCGCAGCTCGGCGACGAGCCGGCGGGCCTCCGGGGTGAGGTGCAGCGAGATCTCCCGCCGGTCGAAGCGGCCCGGCTCACGCTCCAGCATGCCGGCGGCGACCAGCCGGTCGCAGAGACGGCTGGCGGAGCTGAGCAACATGTCGAGTCGGGTGGCGAGCCGACGCAGGTTGATCCCGTCGTACTGCTCCACCACCATCACCGCTCGCAACTGGGCACCGGACACGCGGTTGGCGGTCCCCTCCCGGGCAGATTCCCAGATGCCCAGCAGGGCAGCGGCCGCCGCATCCAGCGCGGCAGCCATACTCGTCTCAGGGTCCGTCGGACGGTTCAGTTCGGCCATGGTGGCCCGAGAGTACTCCGAACCTCCTGGTGGTCGAGCTTTCAGTGAAGGACTGACGATGAGCGAACCGGTCAATCGGGCACGACGTGCCCTGAACGAGACACCAGCTGACCGGCTCGTCGGTGGTATCGGGGACGTGCTCGCCCAGTCGTACGGGATCACCGACGTCGAGCTCTTCCAGGTCGACTACCGCATCGCGGAGCTGCTGCCACTCGGCGACGACGACCCGATCACGAGCCCTGGGCACCCGGCCTGGCGCGCCTTCGACCACCAGTCGCCGATACTGGCCGACGGCACCGCCTGGTTCCCGGTCACCATGCGTGGCGAGCGTCGAGGGGTGCTGCGCTTGTCACCCGTTCCGGACGACCGGGACGTCGTCGCCGCGCTGGCCGAGATCGCCACCGCGCTCGCCCACGAGGTGGCGGCGGTCTCCGCCGGCACCGACGTCTATCTGGCGGCCCGGCGTGCCCAACGCCTCACCCTGGCCGCCGAGATGCAGTGGGACCTGCTCCCCGGCCGCAGCCGGATCCGTCCCTCGTTCAGCCTGGCCGGGCAGTTGGAGCCGGCGTACGCGGTGCGCGGCGACAGCTTCGACTGGTCCGACGACGGGGAACGGGTCTGGTTGTCCACCATCAACGGCACCGGTGAGGGGGTGGCGGCTTCCCTGCTCACCTCGCTGGCCACTCACGCGCTGCGCAACGCGCGTCGGGCCGGGCTGAGCCTGGCCGACCAGGCTGCCCTCGCCGATCAGGCCATCTACGACCTGTACCGGGGCGAACAGCACCTCTCCGCGTTGCTGATGGAGTTGGACCTGCGCTCCGGGATGATGACAGTGGTGGACGCCGGGTCGCCCCGACTGGTCCTGCTCCGTGACGGGGACGTCACCGAGCAGCCACTGGAGGCGCAGTTCCCGCTGGGCATGTTCGAGGCGACCGACTACCACGAGCAGAAGTTCCCTCTGCAACGCGGCGACCGGGTCTTCGTGGTCAGCGACGGGGTGGTGGAGGCCACCGGTCAGCACATGCGCTACGGCGAGACGGCACTGGACCGGTTCCTGCGGCGGACCGGGCCGATGGCACCCCTGGACGCCGTCCGGTCGCTGATCGGTGATCTGCGCGCGTTCGTGGCCGGTGACCTGGTCGACGACGCGGTGGTCGTCTGCCTGGACTGGACCGGCCCGCAACCGTGACCGATGGTCAGTACGCGCCCCGGCCGTTCAGCACCGCGCCGAAGGTCTTCCAGAGGATGGTGAGATCGGCGGCGAGGGACCAGTTCTCCACGTAGTAGAGGTCGAGCCGGATGCCGTCCTCCCAGCTCAGGTCGGAGCGGCCACTGACCTGCCACAGGCCGGTCATGCCGGGCTTGACCAGCAGCCGCCGGGCCACGTCACCGTCGTAGCGGGCCACCTCCGAGGGCAGCGGCGGGCGGGGCCCGACGAGGCTCATCTGCCCCAGCAGCACGTTGACCAGCTGCGGCAGCTCGTCCAGTGACCATTTGCGCAGCAGCCGGCCGACGCGGGTCACCCGGGGGTCGTGGCGCATCTTGAACATGAGGCCGTCGGTCTCGTTGCGCGCTGTCAACTCGGCGAGCAGCGCGTCCGCGTTCACCACCATCGTGCGGAACTTGAACACGCCGAACTCCTGCCCGCCCCGGCCGACCCGGACCTGTCGGAACAGCACCGGGCCCCGGCTGTCCAGTTTGATGGCCAGCGCGATGAACGCGATCAGCGGTAGCAGCACCGCCAGCGCCAGCGACGAGACGGACCGGTCGACGAAACCCTTCACCAGCTTGCGGACCCCGCGGAACTCGGGCGCCTCGACGTGGATCAGCGGCAGGCCGGCGACCGGGCGGGTGTGGATGCGCGGGCCGGCGACGTCGGTCAGCGCGGGTGCCACGACCAGGTCGATGCCGGTCCCCTCCAACTGCCAGCCGAGGCGGCGCAGCCGAGTCGCGGTCAGCTCACCGGAGGCGGTCACCGCGACAGTGTCCGCGCCGATCGCGGTGGCGGCCTCCGGGATACCCCGGAACGACCCCACCACCGGCACGTCACCGAGCCGCTGCGCCACCGGCGCGAGCAGCGCGTCCGGGATGCAGGCGCCCACCACCTGGTAGCCGGCGTACGGCTCACGGCGAAGCGTGTGGACCAACTCCAACACGTGGGCGGTATCGCCGACCACCAGCACCTTGCGGGACCAGCCGGCGCCCACCGAGCGGGCCCGGTGCAGCCGCTTGCGGGCGGCGAACCGAGCCACCTCCAGCCCGACGGTGCCCACGGCGAAGGAGATGCCCAGGAAGCCCCGGGAGACGCCGACGTCGGCGATGTAGCCGATGATGGCGATCGCCCCGGCCAGGCGCAGGCTGGCGGAGCTGACCCGCCGGTACTCGTCCGCCCCGTAACCGATCACCCGGTCGTCGTAGCAGCCGAGCGCCTTCAGCGAGATCAGCCAGGCCAGCACCAACCCGGGGGCGACCAGCACGTACGGGATCTCCGAGCCGGTCGGCTCGTCGTCACCGAAACGGGCGACGTACCCGATCAGCAGCGCGATGATGAGGATGGTGGTGTCCAGCACCACCAGGACCCGGACGTAGGACCGTTCGTCGGCGCGCGCCACCAACCCGGCGCGTCGACCGTCCGGCGCCGCCGACGTGGCGGGGGTCAACAGTGTCGCCACGCTCACCGGCCCTCCCACTCTGTACAGGATGGCCCCGGCCGACGGGTCGGACCGGAGGCGGACCGACTATGCCGGAACAGTCGACATCCTGCCTTGACAACTATGACTGCCGATTGCTTCCGACGTATTGCCGTCACTTTTCTTCAACAACCTGGTGGCCGAAAAGGGGCCTGCCACACCGAATCGACGGTACGGCAGGCCCCTTGGACGTCTGAGCGTCGGATCAGCGTGGCGCTGGTGGACGCCGTGCGATGGCGCTGAGGAAGATGCTGCCGATCTCGCTCGGGTCCTTGGTGACGAAGACGTCGCCACCGGTCACCTTGGTGATCGACTCCAGCTCTGCCTTGCTGACGCCCTCGCCGATACCGATCATGATGACCTGGACCGGCCGCTCCGGGTCGGCGACCTGCTTGAGCTTGGCGAGCAACTGCTGCTGGTTGAGACCGTTGTCGTCCTCGTTCTTGCCGTCGGTGAACAGCACTATCGAGTTGACCCGGCCGGGCTGCCAGTTCTCCTGCACGGCCTGGTACGCGGCCAGCATGGTGTCGTAGAGGCCGGTGTCGCCGCTGGAGGGCTTGACGGTGGCGAGCGCGCCCTCCAGCTGGGCCCGCTGGCCGGAGAGCGGCCCGATCGGGACCAGCTCCCGATAGTCCCGGTTGCCGATGAGCTTGGTGGAGAAGGTCCACAGGCCGATCGACCAGGAGTCGTCGAAGAGGCCGAGGCCGCGGCGGGCCGCGTCCACGGTGACCTCCTCCCGGCTGCGGTTGTTGGCGCTGGGCACCGGGTCCTTCATCGAGCCGGAGACGTCGATGACGGCGAGCATCCGACCGGACTGGGTGGCGATCGACCAGCTGGAGACGACCCGCTGGATGGCGGCCGGGTCGAGGCCGCCCGCCGCGGTGCCGCCGTTCGCCGGTGCGGTCGGCGCGCCGCCGGACGGGCTCGGAGCGCCCTGCGGCGCCTTGAAACCCTCGCCCCAGTTGCCGTCCGGCGCGCGCAGCGACTGCGCGGCGAGCCGGTTACGGAAGGTCGGGCTGGTGAGCAGCTCGAACAGCACCTTGGCCGCCGACGCCTTGCTCGGCTCGATGCCGGGCAGCACCGCGTACGGGTAGTCCAGCGGCATCGGCGCCGGCTCCATGTAGAGCGCGGCGAGCGGCACCGGCGGCTTCTTGCTGTTGTACGCGATCACGTCTTCTTCGGACAGGGCCGCCGCACCGAGACCGCTGGCGATGGACGTCGAGTCGTTGGCCGTGGGGAACCGGGCCAGCAGGTCGTTGCGGAGCGAGGAGCGCCCGGTGGCCAGTGCGCGGAGCGCGCCGACGGTGTTGCGTTGGGCGTCGCCGCCGGCGCCGTTCGCGGCGGCGGTCAGCGAGAGCAGACCGGACAGGCCGGCCGCGTCGCGAGTCGGCTCGACGATCCCGGTCCGCAGCGGCGCGCTCGTGTTGTTTACCTGCTTGAGCAGGTCGGTCCAGTTGAACTTCTTGTCCGGCCAACCCAGTCGGGTGGCGATCGGCTCGGGCATCGCGACGACGATCGGGCTGCGCGCGATGGAGGCGCCGTTGGTGGGAGCGAACGCTGTCGCGTCCTTCTTCAACCGCAGCAGCCAGGTCGAGGAGTCGGGCACCCAGACGTCCGGGCTGACGGCGGTGCCACTGGCCTGCCCCACGCCGGCCAGCACAGCGCCGTGCTTGGCCGCCACCACTGCCGCCACGTCGACCGGGTCGGACGCGGACACGTCGACGCGGATGCAGGTCGGGCCCACCGCGGCGCCATCCTTGACCCACTGGGACGCGGCGGCGTCCACCGCTGGCGCGAGTTCGGAGGCGACCGCCACTGCGAGTCGGATCTCTCCCGAGCAGCTGGGCTGGATCAACTCCTGGTAGCCGAACCACGCGCCCGTCGTCACGACGAGCACCCCCGCCGTTGCGGCGGCGGCGGCTAGATGGAGTTTCGAACGCATGCGATGGCGGCCTGCTGACACGGTGACCATCTTGCGTACTAGGTGCCGTCTCTGCCACATCCGTTCGGACTAAAGTTACGGAGGAGAAACAGTTGACCACCTTTTTGCAACACAGAGTGACAGAGCAGCCTCGCGGCGTTGCCAAACCAGTGCCGCCCTCACGTCTCTTAAACCATCGTTCAGGGCAATACGCACGTCGGGCTCGGCACCGGTACCGGCTCGCCGACCGCCTCCAGGACACCGGTGTCGGCGTCGCGACGGAACACCCGCACCATGTCCGCCCGCTCGTCGGCGACGTAGAGGTGCTCCCCGACGAGGGCGAAGTGCCGAGGCCACTCCCCGCCGGTGTCCACTTCGGCCACCAGCTCCGGCAGCTCCCCGGCCAGGGAGAAGACCGCCACCGTCCCCACCCCACGGTTGGCGACGTAGAGGAACCGGCCGTCCGGGGCGACAGCGACCTCCGACGGCTGGACGTGACCGGCGCGCTCGCTCGCCTCGACCCGCCCGCGCTGGTGCAACGCGCCGTCGTCGGTCAGGTCGTAGGCGGTGACCGAGGCGTCCAGCTCACCGACGAGGTAGCAGCGCCGTCCGTCGGGGTGCCGGGCCAGGTGCCGGGGGCCGGTGCCGGGCTTCGTACGCATCCGGGGCGCACGCGGCACCAGTCGTCCGGTCGCCTCGTCCAGGTCGTACCGGTAGACCGAGTCGGTGCCGAGATCCACGCCGAAGATCGGCCCCTGGCCCGCCCCGGGCGAGACCATGTGGGCGTGGGCGTGGTCCTGGCGCTCCGGGTCGGGGCCGTGCCCCTCGTGCACCACCAGGTCGGTGCGCTCGCCGGGCACGCCCTGCGGGTCCAGCGGGAAGACCGCGATGCTGCCGCTGCCGTAGTTGGCCGCCAGCAGGTGACTCCCGCCGGGCAGCACCGCCAGGTGACAGGGCTCGGCACCGCCGGTCGACCGGCTGCCGAGCGGGTCCAGCGCGCCGTCCGCCCCGACCTGCCAGGCGCTGATCTCGCCGTCCGGCAGCTCGTTGACCGCGTAGAGCACCGGCTGGGTGGGGTGCCGCACCAGGAAGGAGGGGGACGGGGTGACCGCCACGGTGCCGAGCGGGGTCAGCGCCCCGGTCCTCGGGTCGCGACGAGCGGCGACGATGCCGCTGCCCCGCCCGCCGCTCTGCGCGGTGTAACCCCCGATGTGGACGACCTCACCCTGACCGCTCACGCCCCACTCCTCCGCCGGCATCCTTCGTTGATCCAACCAGAGGCTGCCCGCGATGCCCGCCCGTTAACCGGCTTTCCGGCCCCGATCTCAGGCCGCCGGCACCGGCTCGCCGCGCTGTCGCGCGACGTGCTCCACCAGAGAGATCAACACCATCTTCCCGGACTGCCGGTCCCGGGCGTCGCAGAGCACCATCGGCACGTCCGGGTCCAGGTCGAGCGCTCGGCGTACGGTCTCCAGATTGAACCGGCGGGAGTCGTCGAAACAGTTCACGCCCACCACGAACGGGATACCCCGCTGCTCGAAGTAGTCGATGGAGGGGAAGCAGTCGGCCAACCGCCGGGTGTCGGCGAGCACCACCGCGCCGAGCGCGCCGAAGGCCAGCTCGTCCCAGAGGAACCAGAACCGGTCCTGGCCCGGCGTGCCGAACAGGTAGACCTGAAGGTCGTCGTTGATGGTGATGCGGCCGAAGTCCATCGCCACGGTGGTGGTGGACTTGCCCTCCACGCCGGAGATGTCGTCGGTGCCGATCCCGGCACCGGTGAGCACCTCCTCGGTCTGCAACGGACGGACCTCGCTCAGGGCGCTCACCAAGGTCGTCTTGCCAGCGCCGAAGCCTCCCGCGATGAGGATCTTCAGTGCCAGCGGGATGGTGGTGCTGGTGCCCACCTGGTCATAGCGCACGGAGTCCACTGACCACCGCCTTGAGGATGTCGTCGTCGGGAAGGATGCCGGCGGCCGGCGGCTCGTGCACCGCGACCAGGCCCTCGGCGAGGAGATCACCGAGCAGTACCCGGACCACGCCGACCGCGAGGTCCAGCTCGGCCGCCAGTTCGGCCACCGACACCGGCCGGTGGGCCAACGTCACCAGCCGTCGATGCTCCGGCAGCAGATGCGCATGGCTCGTCGCGTCGACGTCCGAACCGGCCAACACGAACGCGACCAGGTTGAAATCGCCGACGGCGGAGCGTACCCGGCCTCCGGTGAGCGTGTACGGGCGCATCACCGGGCCGGCTTCACCGTCCAGCCACTCGTGCTGCGGCCCGGGCGGCTCAGTCCGCATCTCCGGCACCCGCTGCCGATCGGGCCGGCGCGGCAAGGCTCTCCCCCACCCGGATCACCAGCATCGCCATCTCGTACGCGACCAGCCCGATGTCCGCGTCGGCGTCGCTCACCACGGCCAGGCAGGCACCCTGCCCGGCGGCGGTGACGAAGAGGTACGCCGCCTCCATCTCCACCACCGTCTGCCGGACCGGGCCGCCGTCCACGTGCCGGCTGGCGCCCCGGGCGAGGCTGGAGAAGCCGGCGGCGAGCGCACAGAGGTGCTCGGCGTCGGAGCGCTCCAGCTCGGCCGAGCAGCCGAGCAGCAGGCCGTCGGCGGAGAGCACCACCGCCTCGCGGGCGGCCGGTACGCGTTGCACCAGTTCGTCGAGCAACCAGTCCAGGCCGGCGCTCTGTTTCGTCGAATGCCGCACTAGGCGTCCCTCTCAGTCACGGTCGGGGGTTCGGGGGTCGTCGGCGGGTCGGTGGGCGCCGCCTGGACCGCCGGGCCGGTTGACGCCGACGGGGCGGTTGACGCCGACGGGGTGATGGCGGTGGCGCGTCCGCGCGCCGTGCCGGCCTGGAGGGCCGCCATCACCTGGCGGACCTCCTCGGGCGAGCGGGGCGACGGCGTGTCGGTGACTGTCGACCGGGGCTGGGCGGCGGGGGTACGACGTCGCACCCGGCGGGGCAGGCCATCCAGCTCGTCGTCCGGCTCGTCGGGGGTCGCCGGCCCCTCGTCGCGCCCGTTGGCCGGCGCGATGGCCGAGGTCGGCGCTCCGGTGGGCGGGGCGGGCGGGGCCGTGCTGGCGGTCGGGGCCGTCGGCGGGCGGGTACGGGGGCGGGTCACGGCGCCCCGGCGCGCCGTCCGAGCCAGCCGCCGACTCGGGTCGGCCGACGCGGTACCGAGCGTGGCGGGGTCGGGGCCGGCAGGCGGCTCGGTGGTGACCAGGTCACCGGGGATCAGCACCACGGCGGTCACGCCACCCTCCCCGGACGGGCGCAACCGCACCCGTACGCCGTGCCGGGCCGCCAGCCGGGCCACCACGAACAGGCCGAGTCGGGCGCTCTGCGCCGGGTCGAACTCGGGCGAGCTGGCCAGCCGGGTGTTGGCGGTCTCCAGTGCCAAGTCGGACATGCCCAGCCCCTGATCGGTGATCTCCAGGGCGTACCCGTTGGCCACCTGCGCCCCGGTGACGGTGACCCGGGTGTCCGGCGGGGAGAAGGCGGTGGCGTTCTCGACCAGCTCGGCGAGCAGGTGGATGATGTCGCCGACCGCCCGCCCCAGCACGCCGGCCGGCTGCACGGCCTTGACGTCCACCCGCTCGTACGCCTCGACCTCGGAGATCGCGCCGCGGATCAGGTCGACCATCGCGACCGGGTTCCGCCAACCCCGTCCGGGCGCGGAGCCGGCGAGGATGACCAGATCCTCGGCGTGCCGGCGCAGCCGGGTGGCCAGGTGGTCGACCTGGAACAGCTCGGCCAGCTCGTCCGGGTCCTCGCTACGCCGCTCCATCCGGTCCAGCAGGTGCAGCTGACGGTGCACCAGGCTCTGGCTCCGTCGGGCGATGTTGAGGAAGACCTCGTTGAGCCCGCGACGCAGGGTGACCTCGTCGACAGCGGCCTGGACGGCGGTGCGCTGCACCTCGGTGAAGGCACGCCCGACCTCGCCGATCTCGTCGTGGCCGTACTCCAGCGGCGGCGCCTCCCGGGCGACGTCGACCTGCTCGCCACGGCGGAGCCGGGCCACCACCTCGGGCAGCCGGTGCTCGGCCAGTTCCAGCGCGGCGGTGCGGACGCCGCTGAGCCGGCGGACCAGGGTGCGGCCGACCCGTAGCGCCACCAGCACCGAGACCACCACGGCGACGAGCCCGAGCACGCCGGCGGCGGCCAGCCGCACCAGGATGCGGACCGCCATCGGCACCGAACGGTCGGTGAGAGCGTCGGCCTCGGACAGTTCGAAGTCCCGCAACTGCTGCTGCACCGCGTCCTGGCTGGCCTGCCAGGACGCCGCGTCGACGGTCGGCCGGCCGGACCGGTTGGGTACGACCAGCGCGTCCTGCATGCTGCGCAGGCGGGTGAACGCCTCGCCCTCGGTCAAGCGCTGGTACGCGACCCGGCTGCTCTCGGGCAGGTCGGCGACAGCGCTCTCGGTGAGCCACCGTTGGTTGCCGATGGCCTGTACGAGCTGGGTGTGCTCCCCTTCGGCGAACCGTCCGGCGGTCAGCGCGCCGGCCAGCAGCGCGTCGCTCTGGCCGAGCAGTTCCCGGGAGCGGCCCAGCGCGGTGAGCGCCAGGGCCTGCCGGTTGATGTCCGGGTCGGTCAGGGTCGCCATGCCGGCGAACGCCTGGAAGGCCGCAGCGACCATGCCGCTGTACAGGCCGATCGCGCCGGCCCGGTCCACCTTGCGGTCGTCGATGAACTTCCGCCCGCTGGGCAGCGCCGCCAGGGCGTTGACCAGCTGGTCGACCCGGGTTTCCAGCAGGTCGTCAGCGGCGTCGCGCAGCGGTTCCCCGTCCACCCGGCGGCGCAGTTCGGCGACCGCCCGATCGGTGCGTCCCCGCTGTTCGGCGAGGGCGGGCAGCGCGGTGCTGCCGGCGAGCTGCACCACCGAGAGTCGGCGTTCCCGTTGCAGCTCGGTGACCACTGTCTCGCCGGGGCGACCCAGGTCGTACAGCAGGGTGCGGGCGGAGAGCAGGTTCAGGGCGGGACCGAACGTCAGCGTGGTCGCGAAGATCCATAACGCCAGCAGCGCGGTCACCGGCGCGACGACCAACGCGGTCAGCTTCGAGCGGATCGGCCAGTCGCGGGTTTTCATCAGACCTCGCCCGTACAGGGTGGCAGGAGGGGTGCCGGCACCGCCGGGCACCGCGCCTGCCGGCTGCGCGCCCGGCCGCGTCGCCGGGCACCGGCGCGGGCGCCTTGGGCAGGATACGTAATCGGAGGCTGTTTCACTACCGCCCGTATCTCTACCCACCCAAGCGCCTCTTCTGGGACGAATCAGGTTTTGGCCGGTGAGTAGTTGCGCCCCTCGTCAGGAAAGTGTCTCGGATCGGGATTGGCGATCACTGCGCGGAGGGAATAGCAGATGACGAAGGAGGAGCCCATGTCGCCCACGCAGATAGTCGTCATCGTGCTCGTCGTGCTGGTGATCGTCGCGGTGCTGGCCGTGGCCGCCCGCTCGCTCAACAACCGTCGGGCCCTGCGCAACCGGTTCGGACCGGAGTACGACCGGGTGGTGGCGGAACAGGACAGCCGGTCCGCCGCGGAGCGCGAACTGCGCGACCGGGAACGCCGGCATGCGGAGCTCACGCTCACCCCACTCACCCCGGAGTCCCGGGCCCGGTACGCCGCCGCCTGGGAGGAACTCCAGGTCCGCTTCATCGACTCCCCCGGCGAGACCGTGGGTGACGCGGACGAGCTGGTCACCCGGCTCATCGAGGAGCAGGGCTACCCGACCGGTGACTTCTCCGACCAGATCGCCCACCTCTCCGTCGAGCACGCCCGCACCCTGACCAACTACCGGGACGCGCACGAGATCCACCTGCGCAACTCCCGGGGCGAGGCCAACACCGAGGAGCTGCGGCAGGCGGTCGTGCACTACCGCGCACTCTTCGCCGACTTGCTGGGCGAGGAGCCGGTCGGCCACCACACGCCCGAACAGCGCCATCACCCGGACCACGACGCCACGAGCCGCTGAGGAGGCCACCGATGCGCCAGGAAGAGCAGCAGGTGAGCAACGACCACCCGGAGGCCGTCCGGTCCGCGCCCGTGCCGGTACCCCCGGCCGGCGACGGTGCCGGCCGCTCCGACGTCCCGGAGGACGCCCTCGACGACCGGGGCACCTTCGACGAGCGGGGCACCTTCGACGACCAGACCGCCGTCCACGAGCGGGCCGACGACACCGACCGGGACACCGCGTACGACCCGGCCGACGACGAGCTGACCGACGACTCCGACCCGCGCCACCGGCGCGACGACAGGTCCACCGACGAGGGCGGTTTCCACGAGCCGGGGCCGCTGCCGACGACGTTCGGCGCCACCACGGTGGCCGACGCGGTGGCCGCCTCCGCGCTGGCCAGCCCGCACCCACAGGATCAGCCGGACCCGAGGGCCGAGCGGACCGCCCAGCCGGGCGACGGCGCCGAGGACGGTGAGCGGGAGGGTCTGCGCGCCGACCCCACCGCCGAGCTGCACCGCCGCGACGCGTACGTCGACGACAGCGCGGACGACGACGACCGCACCGATCTCGACGACCGCACCGACGCGGACACGTCCGCGCGGACCGTCGTCCCGCCGGGGAGCACTGACGGCGACCCCGAGCGGCGCGGCGATCTGACCGGCGACCGGGACGCCGCCGCGGCGGGCGCGGCCGGCTACGGCAGCGCGACACCGGAGATGGTCGACCCGGACGCGGACGGCGAACCGGTCCCCGGCGACGACACCAGCCCGACGCTGGCGTCCGCCGGAACGTCCCGATCCGCCGGGTCGACGGTCGCGGCCGAGCCGGCCACGCTCCTCGACACGGACACCGCGCAGGGCTTCCGGGACCGCTGGCGGGACGTGCAGCTGCGTTTCGTCGACGACCCGCAGGCGGCTGCCGGCGAGGCGCAGTCACTGGTGGAGGAGGCCATCCAGGCCCTCTCCTCGGCGCTGGCCGCCCAGAAGAGCACGCTGGGCGGGTGGCAGGACGCCGGCTCGGCCGACACCGAGCAACTGCGGATGGCGGTCCGCAACTACAGGGACTTCCTGGACCGCGTACTCGGTCGCTGAGTCACCCCGAAACCACTGGCGCCCCGGCCGCAACGGCCGGGGCGCCCTCTTGCGTGCCGACCGTCGCCAGCCCACCAGACCGCCCGACAGGGCCCGAACACCGCGGTTTCTACCTCCGGGAGTGAAACCGCGCGCACTGGGTAATAGGGCGCGCGCGCACCAATCAGCGCGGCGTCGGGACGAGGGGTGACGGGATGGACGGCGACGGTCTTCGGCTCAACATGAACGGCCTGGACTACCTGATCCTGGCGCTGTACTTCGTCACCGTCCTCGGGGTCGGCTTCGCCGCGCGCCGGGCCATCCGGACCAGCGTCGACTTCTTCCTCTCCGGCCGCTCCCTGCCGGCCTGGGTGACCGGTCTCGCCTTCGTCTCGGCGAACCTGGGAGCGTTGGAGATCATCGGAATGGCCGCCAACGGTGCCCAGTACGGCGTGATGACGGTCCACTACTACTGGATCGGCGCGGTCCCGGCGATGGTCTTCCTGGGCATCGTCATGATGCCCTTCTACTACGGCTCCAAGGTCCGCAGCGTGCCGGAGTACCTGCGGCTGCGGTTCAACCGCCCCACCCACCTGCTCAACGCGATCAGCTTCGCCGTCGCCCAGGTGCTGATCGCCGGCGTGAACCTGTACGCGCTGGCCCTCGTCATGCAGGCGCTGCTCGGCTGGCCGCTCTGGACGGCGATCGTGGTCGGCGCGGCGATCGTGCTGGCGTACATCACCATCGGCGGCCTGTCCGGGGCGATCTACAACGAGGTGCTCCAGTTCTTCGTCATCCTGGCCGGCCTCATCCCGGTCACCGTGATCGGCCTGGTGAAGGTCGGCGGGTGGAACGGCCTGATGGACGCGGTCGGCGACACCAAACTCGGCGAGGCCGGCCTGCACGCGTGGCAGGACACCGGCAGCACTGCCAACCCGCTGGGAGCGCACTGGATCGGCATCGTCTTCGGCCTCGGCTTCGTGCTGTCGTTCGGCTACTGGACGACGAACTTCGCCGAGGTGCAGCGGGCCCTCTCGGCCAAGAACATGAGCGCCGCCCGGCGTACGCCGATCATCGCCGCGTACCCGAAGCTGTTCATCCCTCTGGTCACCGTCATCCCCGGCCTGGTGGCCCTGGTGACCGTGAAGGGCCTCGGCGCGGAGAGCGGCGACCTGCAGTACAACAACGCCATCCCGCTGCTGATGCGCGACCTGCTTCCCAACGGCGTGCTCGGGGTGGCGGTCACCGGCCTGCTCGCCTCGTTCATGGCCGGCATGGCGGCCAACGTGAGCGGCTTCAACACCGTCTTCACCTACGACATCTGGCAGGCGTACATCCGCCGTGACCGGTCGGACGAGTACTACCTGCGGGTCGGCCGGTGGGCGACGGTCGCCGCCGTGGTGATCGGGATCGGCACCGCGTTCATCGCGGCCGGGTTCAGCAACATCATGAACTACATCCAGGCGCTCTTCTCCGTCTTCAACGCGCCGCTGTTCGCCACCTTCATCATCGGCATGTTCTGGAAGCGGATGAGCGCGCTGGCCGGCTTCTGGTCGCTGCTGCTGGGCACCCTGGTGTCGCTGAGCCTCTACCTGCTCTACAAGGGCGGTGTGGTCCATTTCAACTCCGACCTGGAGGAGAGCTTCTGGGGTGCCGGTCTGGCGTTCGTCACGGCGGTGGTGGTCGCCGCGATCGTCACCCCGCTCACCTCACCCAAGCGGGACGAGGAGCTGCGCGGGTTGGTGTACGGCATGGGCGGCGTCGACCTGAAGGGCGACGTGCTCGCCGGGGACGCCGCCTGGTACCGCTCCCCGGTGCTGCTCGGTCTGATCGCGGTCGCGCTGGCCGCCCTCTTCTACATTCCGGTCTTCTGAGGAAAGGGGTCGGCAGATGAGCAACGATGGCCAGCCGGCACAGGACCCGCTGATCGACGAGGCGCAGGCGGAGCAGCGGCGTTCCGCAGCGGCCCGGCTGTTCGACATCCGCCGGGTGATCGGTGGCCTCTTCGTCGCGTACGGGGTCATCGTGACGCTGATCGGCATCTTCGACAGCCGGGCCGAGATCGACAAAGCCGAGGGCGTACGGATCAACCTGTGGGCCGGGCTGGCGATGCTCGTGTTCGGTCTGCTCATGCTGCTCTGGCAGTGGTGGCGCCCAGCGGAAGCGCCGGCCCCGAACGAGCAGCAGCCCGACGCCTGACCGTCTGACCGCGTTGCAGGAGCACGGCCGGGCGCCAGCGCCGGGCCGTGCGGCATGAGCGCGGCACGAAGGGGTACGTGGGGGAAATCAGGCACCGTGTCGGACACAGGAGGCAGCACCATGACCGATCGCGATCGCCAACCGCCCCTGGAGGACAGCCCCGAGGTGGCCTCGGCGGTGGACGATGACGCCACCGTGCCGCAACTGCGGACCGGAGGTGGCCCGGACCGGGACACACCGGGCTTCGCCGAACCCCGCAGCCGACCGGACGACCTCGCACCGGACACCGACGAGCTGATCGGCGACCCGTACGCCGCCGGGACCGGGGCGACCGGAACGGGCACCGGCGCTGGCGGGGACAACATCCGCACCGGGGGCGAGCAGCCCTGGGAGCCGGAGGACCTGGTGATGGCCCGCGGGCAGGATCTGACACCGGAGAACCTGGAAAAGGCGCGCCGTGACCTGGCCGAGCAGGGCCGTGCGGCGATCGAACGCACAGTGCCCTGATCGGCCCCAAGGGGGGTCCCCGGCCCGACCTGTGACGGTCGAACCGGGGACCCGGGGGGAACCTGCTGCCAACAGTGCCTCACCAACCACTGGCAGCGGGTTGGTGCGTGAGCTACCCGATCAGAGCGCCGGGTAGGCGTTGCGCATGAGCTCCTGGAACTGGGCGGAGAACCAGGCACCGGAGATCGGTGCGTTGGCCAGCGCTCCGGACGGGTTGTTGCCGTTTCGGGCGTTGCCGCCGTACGTCGGGTCGCACATCCGGTCGAAGCCCTTGCCCTCGTTGTTCGGGATCTCCTTGCTGGAGCCGTCCGACTCACCCGGCGGCTTCACCCAGACGTAGGCGTCGATGCCCGTCGCCGGGTTGGCCCGCGGCCGCTCGCCGAGGCCGGCGCCGGCCTGGTTGCACCAGTTGCCGAGGTGGGCCCGACGGTCGATGCGACCCCCGTTGACGTACGTGTCGACGCTGGTCGTGGCGCCCGGCCCGGTGGGCCGCGCGGAGCCACCCCAACCGTTGCGGGACGTGTCGATCAGCATGCCGATGTTGGAGTTGAAGCCGACCGAGACCAGCTTGGTACGGAACGCCTGGGCGAAGGACAGCTCGTCGACGTAGAAGTTCCAGTCGACCCACTTGGACTGCCGCACCGTCTGGCCGTTCACGTTGTCCGTGACCTTGAAGTACGGCTCGGTCAGCGCCGAGTAGTTCGCGGTGTTGGTGATGAACCCGTGCACGTTGTTGACAGTGCTGCCGGAGGCGACCGCGGCGGTCTTCAGGATGTCGGCGGTCGGGCCGAAGTTGGAGTCCCAGCCGAGCCAGCCGTGGTGTCCGGCATCGATGTAGTTGTAGACGTTGCCGATGGCGCCCAGCTTGGCGAGGGCGTAGCCGACACCGTTGACGTACGCGCCGTTGGCCTTGACCGTGTCACACATGACCGTGCCGCCGGGCTGGCCGGACGTGTTGGTGACCAGGTTCGGCAGCGAGTCGATCTCGATGACGTTGATGATCCGCAGGCTGCTGTACTTCGACTCACCCTGGATCGCGGCGATCGGGTCGATGTACTGGGCCTTGTACTTCGGCAGCTCGTCCGGGCCCAGCTCACCGTTGGAGGCGAGCGCGGAGCAGTCCCGGCCGGGCAGGTTGTAGATCACGAACTGGATGTAGCCGGCGCCCTGGCGCAGTGCCTCGTCCAGGTGCTGACGGACCCCGAAGGCGCCGTTGGAGCTGCTGTCCGGCGTGCCGTTGATCGCGGCGATCCGGTCCAGCCAGACGGCGGTGGGGTTGTTGGAGACCCGGCTTCCGCCGGTCTCGGCGTCCGCCTTGGCCTTCCACTCCGGGTTCACGTAACCGCGCGCCCCGGCGTACGGGTTGTCGACCTTGGTGCCCGGCGGCGGCGTGGTGGGCGGCGGGTCGGTGGGCGGAGGCGTGGTGGGCGGCGGGTCGGTCGGCGGGGGCGTGGTCGGCGGCGTGGTGCCACCGTTGCAGACCACGCCGTTCAGGGTGAACGAGGTCGGCTTCGGGTTGCTGCCGCTCCACGCGCCGTTGAAGCCGATGCTCGTCGAGGCGCCGGTGGCCAGGGTGCCGTTGTAGGACAGGCTCCGGGCGGTGACCTGGCTGCCGGACTGGGTGAACGTGGCCGACCAGCCCTGCTGCACCCGCTGGCTGGAGTTGGCGAAGGTCCAGCCCAGCGTCCAGCCGTTCAGCGGGTCGCCGACGTTCTTGATGGTGACGCTCGCGGTGAATCCGCCGGGCCATTCGTTGCTCGTGTACGCGATGTCGCACTGCGTCGCGGCCTGCGCCGCGGTACCCGGAATCGTTACGAGCCCACCGGCGACCAGGGCGCCCGCGCCGACGAGCGCGAGGGCCCGGCGTGGGCCGGTTAGCCTTCTCCACACATTCATGCCACTGATCTCCTTGGGCGAGACCGGGCCCACGTACGGCCCGGCGGGACGGCCCGATGGGCGTCCTGCACGGACGGCCGTCGGCGCCACGGGATTTTTTGGGGGGCGCCCGACCCGGACGGGCGATGGTGGTGGTGGTGCCCGGCCATGCGTCAGCCGGTCGATCGGCGGCGGGTGCGT
Organism: Micromonospora sp. NBC_00330; assembly: GCF_036136635.1. Lineage (NCBI taxonomy): Bacteria > Bacillati > Actinomycetota > Actinomycetes > Micromonosporales > Micromonosporaceae > Micromonospora > Micromonospora sp. NBC_00330. Next base: position 7,150,135 of record NZ_CP108012.1, on the reverse strand, counting down.
CGCCCGGTGAAACCGGGTGCCCTCGACTCCCCTGCCTGCACGGTGTGGCTCTCTGAACCGCGTTCGCCGATTCTTGCATGGGAGCGCTTCCATGGCAATGGCTCGATGCGTTGCCGGAGCCGTTCCGGACGATACCTCCGAGTCCGCCCGACCGGCACGCGCCGCTCGGACCCGCCGCTAGCGGATGACCCAGGCAGGCCGGGAACGCGGAGCGCCGAACACCGTGGCACACCCAGAGGGCCCCGGGCCGCCCGACACGACGCTCGGCGCGGCGAAAGCCGCGTACCACCCCTTCACCTCTTACTTGGATCAAAGGTAAAACGCGAATCTTTCACTTCATAAGTCGTGAAACGGTCTAACGTCGGTCTTAGCTCGGTTGTCGCCGAGCTCAGGACAACAGGGATGGAGTGACGCAGGTCATGGCTAAGAAGATGCTCGGGAAGGTCGTTGCGGGCGCCGCGCTCGGCGGCGCGTCGCTCCTGGTGTTCGCACCGGGGATCGCGTTCGCCGACGGCCACGACGACGGCAAGGTCTACGCCAAGCCGCACGTCGTCAAGGCTGGTGACGAGGTCAAGCTCCTCGAGATCTGCCCGGATCGGCAGGAGCACGCGTACGTGTGGTCCAAGGTCACCGGCAAGGTCAAGCTCAAGCCGGCGCATGAAGACCGGGGTGAGGACCGCGAGTGGAGCGAGGAGGAGAACTCCTCCGACCACGACAAGGGCAAGGACGAGAACGGCAAGGACCACGAAGGCAAGGACGAGAACGGCAAGGACGAGCACGGCAAGGACGACAAGGGCAAGGACCACGAAAGCAAGGACGAGAACGGCAAGGACGAGCACGGCAAGGACGAGAACGGCAAGGACGACAAGGGCAAGGACGAGCACAAGGACGAGAACGGCAAGGGCGGCCAGGGTGGCGGCGCTGCCGCCGACGCCTACGGCGACGAGGGCAGCAAGGACTGGAAGGGCGAGGAGCACGGCCAGGACGCCGAAGAGGGCCGTGACAAGAAGGACTGGGACTCCAAGGACGAGGACAAGAAGGACTGGGAGTCCAAGGACGAGCACGGCTCGGAATACGGCTCGGACAAGGGCTGGGAGAACAAGGACGAGCACGGCTCCGAGTACGGCTCGGACGAGCGTGGCGGTTACGGCAAGGACGAGCGCGGCTCGGACGAGCGTGGCGGCTACGGCAAGGACGAGCGCGGCTCGGACGAGCGTGGCGGCTACGGCAAGGACGAGCACGGCTCGGACGAGCGTGGCGGCTACGGCAAGGACGAGCACGGCTCGGACGAGCGTGGCGGCTACGGCAAGGACGAGCACGGCTCGGACGAGCGTGGCGGCTACGGCAAGGACGAGCACGGCTCGGACGAGCGTGGCGGCTACGGCAAGGACGAGCACGACTCGGACGAGCGTGGCGGCTACGGCAAGGACGAGCACGACTCGGACGAGCGTGGCGGCCACGGCAAGGACGAGCGCGACTCGGACGAGCGTGACTGGGACGAGGAGCGCGAGTTCGTCTACTACGGCGAAGCCAAGGTCGACAAGGACGCCAAGCCGGGTCGCTACGAGCTCAAGGGCTCGTGCGGCGAGGGCGAGCTCGTCGTGCTGCCGCACGGCGGTGTCGACGGCGGTGACGGCGGCGTCAGCACCGGTACCGACCGGGGTCTGGCCACCGGCGGGGCGGGCCTCCTCGGCGCTGCCGCGCTGGGCGGGATCGTGCTGATGCGTCGTCGGCGGACCGATGGTTCGCTCGTCTGACGTGACGGCGACACCGGCCGGCGGCCGCCACGGGAAACCGTGGCGTGCCGCCGGCACGGCCGTCGTCGTCACCATGGCCATGATCGGCGCCGGCATGATCGGCGCCTCCCTGAAGACCACACCCAGTCCCCGACCGCCGCAGCCGCTGGCCCAGGCCGGCCCCGAGGCGACCGGGCCGGCGAGCACCGCCGACGATGCCCCGCCGGTCGATGGGCAGCCGGTCGGTCAGGCGGCGGCGGGGTTGGCCCGTTCGGCACCGACCAGCATCGAGATCCCCCGGATCGGTGTCGACGCGACGATCATGTCGTTGGGCACCAACCCGGACGGCACCGTCCAGGTCCCTCCGCTGGACAAGGCCGACCAGGCCGGGTGGTACGAGCCCGGCGCGAGCCCCGGCGAGACGGGTAACGCCGTCATCGTCGGGCACGTGGACTCGGCGGTGCTCGGCCCGGCCGTCTTCTTCGACCTCGGCGCTCTCACCCCCGGCGACACCGTCACCGTGCGCCGCGCCGACGGAGTGCCGGCCACCTTCACTGTCGACTCGGTGAAGTCGTACCCGAAGACGGCCTTCCCCACCGAGTTGGTCTACGGACCGAGTGACCGGCCCAGCCTGCGGGTTGTCACCTGCGGCGGTGTGTTCGACCAGGCCGCGAAGAGCTACCCGGACAACATCGTCGTCTTCGCCACCCTGGCGGCCTGACCCGCGACGAAACGGAACGCGGTCCGGCCGGTCGGGTCACCCCGACCGGCCGGACCGCGTCCGGCGTACCTGACTCAGGCGGCTGCGGAGGTCCGCACCAGGGTGCGGATCTGACGCAGCAGCACCGACAGGGCGGCGAGATCCGCCCGCGACTCGTCGAACTCACCCATCGCCCGTCGGGCGCGGTGGATCGAGGTGGCGTTCGACTGCTCCCACTGCTGCACCCGCTCGTGCGGTGGCAGGTTGCCCGGGGTGGAGTCGAGTACCTCCGCGGTGAGCGCGGCCAGCGCGGCGTACAGGTCGTACCGCAGCGCCATCCGGGCCAGCGTCTGCCAGCGGTCCTCCCGCGGCAGCAGGGAGATCTTCGACAGCAGCGAGTCCACCCGGAACAGGTCGGACAGGACGAAGTAGACCGAGGCCACCTCGCTGACGTCCCGCCCACTGGCGTTCGCGGTCTCCACCACGTCCATCAGACCGAAGCTGTACATCAGCCGGGTCGCCCGCTCCGCCAGCTCGCGGGGCAGCCCACGCTCGGTCATCGAGTCCATGTGCGCGGCGATGCCCTGGCGCTCGTTGCCGTAGAACAGCTCCTCCAGCCCTGGCAGCAGCCGGGTGACCCCGTCGCGCAGCCGGGCGATCTCGGCCGGCACGTCGATCGGCGAACGCCGGTTGGAGACCAGCCACCGCACCGCCCGGTCGAGCAGCCGACGGGTGTCCAGGTAGACGCTGGTCTGCAGCTCCGGCGCCACCTTGTTGTCCAGCGCCTCGACCGCGTCCCACAGGTCGCGCAGGCCGAACACCTCGCTGACCACCACGTACGCCCGGATCACGTCTGCCGCGCTGGCCGCCGTCTCCTCGACCACCCGGAAGATGAACGAGATGCCACCCCGGTTGATCGCCTCGTTGACGAGCACTGTGGTGACGATGTCCCGGCGCAGCCGGTGCCGGCCCATCCGGTCGGCGAACCGCTCGCGCATCGGCGTCGGGAAGTAGTTGACCAGGACCTCGGTCGTCCACTCCTCGTCGGCCAACCCCTCGGTGAGGATCTCCCGCTCCAGGACGATCTTCACGTACGCGAGCAGCACGGCGAACTCCGGCGCGGTCAGCCCGGACTCGCTGCGGACCGCCAGTTCCTCGTCCGGCGGCAGCGCCTCCAACGCGCGGTCCAACCCGCCCGAACGCTCCAGCTCGTTGATCATCCGGCGGTGCACCGGGAGCAGCGAGGCGGCCTGGGCCTGGGCGTTGTTGATCGCCCGAGCCTGGTCGTAGTTGTCCCGCAGCACCAGCTCCGCGACCTCGTCGGTCATCCCGGCCAGCAGCTCGTCCCGGTCGGCCATGGTCAGCTCACCATCGGCCACCGCGGTGTTGAGCAGGATCTTGATGTTCACCTCGTGGTCGGAGGTGTCCACACCGGCCGCGTTGTCGATGAAGTCCGTGTAGATCCGGCCACCTGTCAACGCGTACTCGATCCGGCCGAGCTGGGTCCAGCCCAGGTTGCCGCCCTCGCCCGCCACCCGGCAGCGCAGGTTGCGCCCGTCCACCCGGATCGCGTCGTTGGACTTGTCGCCCACCTCGGCGTTGGTCTGGGTGGAGGCCTTGACGTAGGTGCCGATGCCGCCGTTCCAGAACAGGTCCACCGGGGCGGTCACGATCGCCTTCATCAGGTCCTGCGGCGACAACTGCGTGACGTCGTCGTCCAGGCCGATCGCCGCCCGGACCTGCGGCGTGATCGGAATGGACTTCGCGGTACGCGGGAAGATGCCGCCACCTGCCGAGATCAGCTCCGGGTTGTAGTCCTCCCAGGAGGAACGGGGCAGGTCGAACAGCCGTCGACGCTCCGCGTACGAGGTGGCGGCGTCCGGCTCCGGGTCGAGGAAGATGTGCCGGTGGTCGAAGGCGGCCACCAGCCGGATGTGCTCGGAGAGCAGCATTCCGTTGCCGAACACGTCGCCGGACATGTCGCCGACGCCGACCACTGTGAAGTCCTGGGTCTGGGTGTCCAGGCCCAACTCCCGGAAGTGCCGCTTGACCGACTCCCAGGCGCCCCGGGCGGTGATGCCCATCTTCTTGTGGTCGTAGCCGGCGGATCCACCGGACGCGAACGCGTCGCCCATCCAGAAGGTGTGGGCCTTGGAGATCTCGTTGGCGATGTCGGAGAACGTCGCGGTGCCCTTGTCGGCCGCCACCACCAGGTACGGATCGTCGCCGTCGTGCCGGACCACGTCCTCGGGCGGCACGATCTGCCCGCTGACGATGTTGTCGGTGACGTCCAGCATCGCGCCGACGAACTCCTGGTAGCAGGCGACCGCCTCGTCCCGGTCGCCCGGCTTCTGCTTCAACACGAAGCCGCCCTTGGCGCCGACCGGCACGATCACCGTGTTCTTCACCATCTGCGCCTTGACCAGGCCCAGCACCTCGGTACGGAAGTCCTCCCGACGGTCGGACCAGCGCAGCCCGCCCCGGGCCACCGGCCCGAACCGCAGGTGCACGCCCTCGAAGCGCGGCGAGTAGACGAAGATCTCGAACTTCGGTCGCGGCGCGGGCAGGTCCGGAATGGCCTGCGGGTCGAGCTTGAACGCCACGTACGCCTTCGGCCGCCCGTCGGCGCGCTTCTGGTAGAAGCTGGTCCGCAGGGTCGCCTCGATCAGCGTCAGGTACGAGCGCAGGATCCGGTCCTGGTCGAGGCTCGCCACGTCGTCCAACGCGCCCCGGATCGTCTCCACCAGCTCACCGCTGCGCTGCTGCCGCTGCTCGGTGCTCGACTCGCCCGGCGCGAACCGGGTCTCGAAGAGCTCCACCAGCAACGCGGCGAGCTTCGGGTACGCGATGAAGGTCTGCTCCATGTAGTCCTGGGAGAAGACGGTGCCGGCCTGCCGCAGGTACTTCGCGTACGCCCGCAGCACCACCACCTGCCGCCAGGTCAGCCCGCCGCGCAGCACCAGCTCGTTGAACCGGTCCACCTCGGCCTCGCCGCGCCAGGCAGCCGCGAAGGCGTTCTCCACGTGCGGGCGCACCTCGGCCAGCTCGTGATGTCCCTCGGGCAGCATGAGGCCGAAGTCGTACAGGTAGACCCGACCGTCGATCCGGTCCACCTCGTACGGGTGCTCGTCGACCACCCGTACGCCGAGCGAGTGCAGCACCGGCAGCACTGCGGAGAGCATCATCGGCTCGCCGTACCGGTAGACCTTGAACCGGACGTCCATCGCCTCGGCCAGGTCGGCTCCCGGCACCCGGGTGCCCGGCCGGGGCGCCAACTGCTTGCGGAACAGGTGCATCTCCAGCTGGCCGGGCTCCTCCAGCAGCTCCAGCTTCGCCAGGTCCTTCATCGCCTCGTACGGCGTGTGCCCGTCCTTGTAGCCCTCCGGGAACGCGTCGGCGTACCGGGTGAACAGGTGCTTGGCCTGCTCGTCGCCGAGCTTGCGCTCCAGCACCAACCGGTAGTCGTCGTCCCAGAGCCGGGTGGCGTCGGCCAACTCCTCGGCGAGCAGGTCGGCGTCGATGTCGCCGGGTGGCCGCGTCGGGTCGGTACGGACGATGAAGTGCACCCGAGCCAGCATCGACTCGGTGACCCGGGTGGTGTAGTCCACCCCGACACCGTTCAGCTCACGCAGCAGGATGTCCTGCATGCGCAGCCGGTTCTGGGTGGTGAACCGGTCCCGGGGCAGGTAGATCAGGCAGGAGATGAACCGCCCGTACGCGTCCCGACGCAGGAACACCCGCAGCTGCCGGCGGCCGGCCATCCGGAGCACGCCGACCACCGCGTGGTACAGGTCGTCGGTCTTGATCTGGAACAGCTCGTCGCGCGGGTAGGTCTCCAGGATCTGGATCAGATCCTTGCCCGAGTGGCTGCGCTGGCTCAGGCCGGAGCGGTCCAGCACCTCGGCCACCTTGCGGCGTACCACAGGCAGCTCACGGACGCTGGTCCGGTAGGCGGCCGTCGAGAACAGGCCCAGGAAGCGCCGCTCACCGATCACCTCACCGGCGGAGTTGAAGATCTTGAAGCCGATGTAGTCGAGGTACGCCGAGCGGTGCACGGTGGCCCGTGAGTTGGCCTTGGTGATGATCAACAGGCGCTTCTCCAGCACCTTCTCGTGCGCCTCGGGCGTCATCGAGGACAGCGACCGCGCATCCGGCGAATCGGAGCGCAGAATGCCCAGACCGGTGCCGAGCACCGCCTCCAACGCCTTGCCGTCGACCGGGTCGGCGGCGTCCCCGCCGTCGGCGTCCACCAACCGGTACTCGCGGTAGCCGAGGAAGGTGAAGTGGTCCTGGGCGAGCCAGCGCAGCAGCTCCACCGAGTCGGTGATGTCCTTCTCCGGCACCGGTGGGCGGTTGTCGGAGGTACGGGCGGACGCCAGCTCGTCGGCGAGCGCGAGGGCACGCTGACGCATCTTCGGCCAGTCCTCCACCGCCTCCCGCACGTCGGTGAGCACCCGCTGCAACTCGCGGCGCAACCGGTCCCGTTCGGCAGCGTCCCGGACCGGGTCGATCTCGATCCGCATCCAGCTCTCGATGATGTCGCCGGCGATCGCGTCGTCCGGTTCCACATCCGCGGAGACCTCGGTGAGTCGGCCCAGCGGCTCCCGCCGCACCACCACCAGCGGGTGCACCAGCAGGTGCACGTCGAGGTGGTACGAGTTGAGCAGCGCCGTCACCGAATCGACCAGGAACGGCATGTCGTCAGTGACGATTTCGACGACCGTGTGGTGCTGGTCGGCGTGCGGTTCGTGGATCCGCAGCTTCAACTCGCCCGGCACCCGCTGCTGGGCGAGATCCCGGTGTGCCCGGGCCGCGTCGAGCATCTCTTCCGCCGTGAAGCCGACCAGCTCCTCGTCCGGGGCGAACCGCCAGAAACGGCCGACAAGTGTCGCCGCGTCGTGGTCGTCCCCGGCGAGCGCGACGGCCTGGGCCACCAGACGCTCCGCATTGGGGACGGGTTCGTCGAGCTCGGCGTCCTCCACGTCGTCGGCCAGCGCCTCGGCTGGCAGACCCAGATCGTAGATGGTGTCGATGCTCGACCCGGTCAGCCCGGTGACTCCCGTGTCGAGCCGGCCGTAGCCGTCCCCGTCGGTCGCCGAATCGAAGCTGTCATCGTCCCGGCCGGAGTCATCCTGCCGGAGGTCGGGTTCCGGTTTGATCGCCGGACGCCGGTCCATCGGTGCCACTCCCCTCGACCCACCGCGTTGTGGGTCACTCTGCCGCCCAGCCTAGGCCCTGCCGTTGTGCGCCTTCGTCGGCGGACCACTGGCCAGACGTCCGGATCGGGACTTTGTCCTTTCACCCGTTGCGGGTCCGAGGTTGGCTGGCTGCGGGATACCCCGCCACGCGATGTTCATCACACTGGCGCGGCCCGTCTTTGAGCGCGGCCGAGCACCTGGGGGACGTTGGGGACGGCGTTCCCGTACTACCGTGCGAGGGCAGTCCGAGATCGGAAGGACCAGCTTCATGCCCTTGTCGTACCCCCGGCCCCACCGGCCGAACCCCGCCCGTCGGCTCGCCGCCGCCCTCACCACGGCGCTGCTCGCGGCGGGTGTCCTGGTCGGTTGCTCCGGTGACGACGGGCCGCAGCGCACCGTCGACGCCTTCCTCACGGGCTGGCGCAGCGGTGACCTCCAGGCGGTCGGTCTGATCGACCCGCTCGGCTCGAAACTGCCGGCGGCCGACGTGGCGCGCGAGATCAAGGACCTCTCCGGTGAGCTGGCGGCCACCCCGCCCACGCTGACGCGTCGCGGTGAGCCGAAGATCACGAAGGACATCGCCACCACTACCGTCCAGGTGGAGTGGGCCCTGCCCGGTCAGACCCGCTGGGCGTACGACCGGGAGGTGCGGCTCGCCCGCGGCGACGACGACCAGTGGCAGGTGATCTGGGAGCCGAAGGTGGTGCACGAGCAGCTCACCAAGGGCGACCGGTTGGCGCTGCGTCGCGACGCCGGTGCCCGCGCCGCGGTGCTGGACAACGCGGGGAAGCCGCTGGTGACCCCACGCCCGGTGGTCCGGGTGGGTGTGCAGCCCAACGGGGTCACCGACCTCAAGAAGCTCGTCAAGGACCTCGACGCGGCGTTCAAGGCCATCCGCCCGGCGCTGGTCCCCGGCGTCGACCTGGCCGACCTGCCCGACCGGGTGGCCAAGGCCGAGCCGGGCGCCTTCGTCGAGGTGGTGTCGCTCCGCGAGGAGGCGTACCGGCAGATCAAGCCCCGGATCTACGACCTGCCCGGCACCAAGTTCGTCTCCGACAAGATCGACCTGGCGCCCACCCGTGAGTTCGCCCGTGCGCTGCTCGGCAGTGTCGACCAGGCGCAGGCCGACGACATCGCCGCTCACCCCGACCGGTACGTCGTCGGCGATCTGGTCGGGCACGGCGGGCTACAGGGCCGCTACGACGAACGACTGCGCGGCGGCCCCGGGCTGACCGTGGTGGTCGAACGTCCGGCCGAGGGCGGCAAACTCGAACCCACCGGCGCTGAACTGTTCCGCCGGGAGCCGCAGCCCGGGCAGGCGCTGAAGACGACGCTGGACGTCGCCGTCCAGAACGCGGCCGACGGGGCACTGCGCGCCGAGTCGCGCCGGTCCGCCCTGGTGGCGCTCCGGATCAGCGACGGCGCCGTACTCGCCGCCGCGAACGGCCCCGGTCCGGCCGGGGAAAATCTGGCCTTCGACGCCCAGGTGCCTCCGGGCTCCACCTTCAAGATGGTCAGCACGCTGGGCCTGCTGGACCGGGGCGCGGTCACGCTGGACGGGCCGGTGGACTGCAAGAAGACCTTCACCGTGGACGGCCGGTCCTTCAAGAACTCGGACAACTTCGAGCTCGGCTCGGTGCCGTTCCGCACCGACTTCGCCAAGTCCTGCAACACGGCGTTCGCCGCGCTGGCTCCGAAGCTCGGCGGCGACGGGCTGGCCGCCGCCGGTCGCTCGCTGGGCCTGGAGGGTCAGTGGGACCTCGGCACTGACGCCTTCACCGGCAAGGTCTCGACGGGCGGCAGCCTGGCCGAGCAGGCCGCCGCGTCGTTCGGGCAGGGCACCACCCTGGTCAGCCCGCTCGCCATGGCCGGCGCCACCGCCGCCGTCGCCCGCGGCCGCTTCGAGCAGCCGAAGCTGCTGCTCGACCCGGCGCCGGCCAAGCCGGCCCCGGCAGGCGAGCAACTCAAGCCAGAGTCCGTCGCGGCGCTGCGCACGATGATGCGCGAGGTGGTCACCGCCGGCACCGGCAGCGCGCTCAAGGATGTGCCGGGCGAGGTGTACGGCAAGACCGGCACCGCCGAGTACGACGACAACCCGGCGCACACCCACGCCTGGTTCGTCGGCTGGCGGGGTGACGTGGCGTTCGCCGTCTTCGTGGAGAAGGGCGGGGCCAGCACCGCCTCGGCCGTCCCGATGGCCGAACGCTTCCTCCGCGCCCTGCCAACCCCCTGACCCCACCACCCTGGGCCACCGGGCACCCGGCCTTGATCCACTCGGTTTCGCTGAAACTGCGGTGTCCGCGCCACTCGGACACCCCGGATTCACTGAAATCGAGTCGATCAAGGCCGGGGGCCGAGGGCCGGGTCAGGCGGTGTCGGCGTCGCGCCTCTCCGGCGGGTTCTGGGGCGACGGGGAGGTGCGTCGAAGGAGACCTGGGCCGGCCGACGCCGGCGGGCCGACCGGTTCGCGCTCGGCCAGGGGCGCGATACTGGCCGCGACGCCCGATGGCTCGGAGTGGACCCGTCCGCCCGTGCCGGGTGACTCCCCCTCGGCCGGGACGTCGTACGGCACCGCGCTCACCGACGAACCGACGCCGGGGACACCGACGCCGGCAGGCCCGACATCGGCAGACCCGAGCGCAGCAGGATCAACGTCGGCGGGATCGATGCCAGCGGAGTCGATGCCAGCGGGGAATTCAAGCCGCGCAACCCGCTCAGCCCGGTCGAGCCCGTCAAGCCCAGTCAGCCCGTCGAGCCGCTCGGCACGGTCGGGACGCTCGGCACGGTCGGGACGCTCGGTGGCGGTCGCGGCCCGGCCGTTGCCGCGCCGCGGGGAGGGCGTGGGCCGCGCGGACAGCAGTCGGGGCGGCACGGCTTCCGGGGCGGTCACCGGTGCCAGACCGGCGACCACCGTGTTGACGATCTCGGCCGCGTACGAGCCGTCCGGGTCGTAGTCGGGGTCGAAGACGGTCAGCTCCACGCCGAGGCAGTGCGGGGTGTCGACCAGGCCGGCGAGCAGGATCTCCAGCTCGGCGAAGGCGATTCCACCCGGGTCGGGGGCGTCCACGGCGGGCATCACCGCCGGGTCGAGCACGTCCACGTCGATGTGCACCCAGTAGCCCGCGCAGTCGGCGAGTTGCTCGTGCGCCCACTGGGCCGTCCGGGCTGCGCCTTCGGCACGAAGCGCCGGCACCGGTCGGGTGGTGATCCCGGCGGCCTGGAGGTCGAGCCGGTACTCGTCCTGGGCGCGGATGCCGAGCACCACCACGTCGATGTCGCGGAAGTAGGGCCGGCGGCCCTCCAGCGCGGCCAGGTCGGCCTGCCCTCGCCCGGTGACCAGGGCCAGGTCCTCACCGGCGGCGGCGCCGACGTAGGAGGCGTTGCCGGGGTGCCGGAAGTCGGAGTGCCCGTCGACGAAGACCAGCCCGATCCGCCCGCCGACGGCCTCGCCGAGGCGGTGCATGGCCAGGGCCGAGCCGAGGAGCACCGAGCAGTCGCCGCCCAGCACCACAGGGAACTCGCCGCGGTCGATGATCGAGCCGATGCGTTCGGCGAGGGCCAGCGAGTAGTCGGCGATCTCCCGGGCGTGGCACACCCCGTCGCCGGGCCGCCAGTCGCCCGGGTCGTACCGGGCGGGGGTGACGCAGCCGGCGTCGCGGGCGCGGAGCCGGGCCAGCAGGTCGTGGTCGCGCAGCGCCCCGGGGGCCTTGGCGCAACCCGGGACCGACGTGGGCGTCGGCGGCCGTAGACCGAGATTTGTCGGCGCGTCGAGGACGGCGATCCGGCGCATGGTGAGCTCCCGTCCTCGGTGGTCGGGCGGGCCGGCCGGAACGCCGGCCCGCGCTGGCGTGCTACGAACTCAGAACAGGGCGCTGGCCAGGGCCCGACGCGCCGAGGCGACCGCCGGATCGTCCGGGCCGGCGATGGAGAAGAGCGAGACCAGGTGCTGGCGAACCGTCTCACGGTCCTCACCGGTGGTGCGCCGGACCAGACCGACGAGCCGGGCGTACGCCTGCTCGGCCAGGCCGCTGAGCACCTCGATGTCGGCGGCCAGCAGTTGGGCGGCGACGTCGTCGGGGGCGCTCTCGGCGGCGGCCAGCGCGGCGGACGGGTCGGCGCCGGCCACCCGGCGGGCCACTCCGACCTGGGCCAGCCCCGCCGTTGCCGCGGCGTCCGCCGGGGCGTCGGCGAGGATCTTCTTGTACGCCTGCTCGGCGGCGTCCAGATCGCCGCTCATCAGCGCGTCGTCCGCCTCGTCGAGGCGGGGGTCCTCCGGCTCGGCGACGGCCACGCCACCGGCCTTGAGTACGGCCTGGAGCCACTGCCGCAGCTGCGCCTCGGGAACCACTCCGGAGAAGGCGTCGACCGGCTGGCCGCCGACGACCGCGTAGACCATGGGGATGCCCTGCACCCGGAACATCTGGGCGATTCGGGGATTTTCCTGCACGTCGACCCGGGCGAGCACCCAGGTGCCGCCGCCCTCGGCGTTCAGCCGCTCCAGGACCGGGGCGAACTCGTCGCTCTCCGGGAAGCCGGCCGCACCGAAGAACACGACGACGGGCGTGGCCATCGAGCGTTCGAGGACGTCGGACTGGATGGTCGCCTCGGTGACGTCCACGATGGCGGTGTCACCGCCGGCGGTGGGCGCGCCGGGGGCGCCGTTGGACGGGCCGCCCTGCGGGGGCGTGCCGGGGCGGGTACTTGCTGGTGCGGGGCCACGCAGCGTGCTGAGGTCGACCGCGCCGCGGGTGAAGATCGACGAGGTGATCCGTGGGTCGCTCATGGTTACCTAGTCTCGCACGTGAGCCCCCGATCTCAGCTCACCCGCAACCCCGACGTTGCAACTCTCACGCCCCGTCCCCACCCCCCGCGATCTTGCATATTCTGTCGCCGGTACGCCGCATTCATGCCTTATGTCGGCGCAGAAAGTGCAAGATCGCGGGGGGTGGGGGTGAGGGCAGCGGATTAGAAGCGGGCTGGTTCCCGGTAGGTGCCCCACTCGGCGCGCAGGGCGTCGCAGATCTCGCCCAGGGTCGCCTCGGCGCGGACCGCGTCGAGCATGGCGGGGATCATGTTCTCGTCGGTACGGCTCGCCTCGATCATCCGGGCCACCGCCGCGCGGACCGCCGACTCGTCCCGCGCGCTCTTGCGCTCGGCGAGCACCCGGCGCTGCTCCAGCTCCACCTCGTGCGAGATGCGCAGGATCTCCAGCTCCTTGGCAACGGTGCCGGTGTGGCAGTTGACCCCGACGATCTTCTTGTCACCCTTTTCGAGTGACTGCTGGTAGACGAAGGCCGACTCGGCGATGTGCCCGGTGAACCAGCCGTCCTCGATGCCGCGCAGGATGCCCGAGGTCATCGGGCCGATCTGGTGCGGCCCGTCCCCGCCGAGCTGCCGGATCCGGGCGAAGATCTCCTCCGCCTCGGCCTCGATCTTGTCGGTCAACGCCTCGACGTACCAGGAGCCGCCGAGCGGGTCGGCCACGTTGACCACACCGGTCTCCTCCATCAACACCTGCTGGGTACGCAGGGCGATCTCGGCCGACTCGTCGGTGGGCAGCGCCAGGGTCTCGTCCAGCGCGTTGGTGTGCAGCGAGTTCGTGCCGCCGAGCACCGCAGCGAGAGCCTCGACGGCGGTCCGTACGACGTTGTTGACCGGCTGCTGCGCGGTCAGCGACACCCCCGCGGTCTGCGTGTGGAACCGCAGCCACAGGGCCTTCTCGCTCGTCGCGCCGTAGACGTCGCGCAGCCAGCGGGCCCAGATCCGACGGGCGGCGCGGAACTTGGCGATCTCCTCGAAGAAGTCGAGGTGCGAGTCGAAGAAGAAGCTCAGCCCCGGCGCGAAGACGTTCACGTCCAGCCCACGCGAGAGACCCAGCTCGACGTAGCCGAAGCCGTCCGCCAGGGTGTACGCCAGCTCCTGCGCCGCGGTCGAGCCGGCCTCACGGATGTGGTAGCCGGAGACCGACAGCGGCTTGTAGCGCGGGATCTCCCGGGCGCAGTACTCCATCAGGTCGCCGATCAGGCGCAGGTGCGGCTCCGGGTCGAAGAGCCACTCCTTCTGCGCGATGTACTCCTTGAAGATGTCGGTCTGCAGGGTGCCGTCCAGCTTGGACAGGTCGGCGCCCTGCCGCTCGGCGGCGACCAGGTACATGCAGAACACCGGCACGGCCGGGCCGGAGATGGTCATCGAGGTGGTCACGCCGGCCAGGTCGATGCCGTCGAAGAGCGCCTGCATGTCGGTGGCGGTGTCGATGGCCACGCCGCAGTGGCCGACCTCGCCGAGCGCCTGCGGGTCGTCCGAGTCGCGGCCCATCAGCGTCGGCATGTCGAACGCCACCGACAGCCCGCCGCCGCCGGCGCCGAGGATCATCTTGTAGCGCTCGTTGGTCTGCTGCGCGTTGCCGAAGCCGGCGAACTGCCTGATCGTCCAGGTCCGACCGCGGTAGCCGGTCGGATACAAACCCCGGGTGTACGGATACTCGCCCGGCCAACCGATCCGTTCGAAGCCCGGATAGGTGGCGCCCTCCGGCGGCCCGTACACCGGCTCCACCGGCATGCCGGAGAGCGTGGTGAAGTCCGCGTCCCGCTTGCGCGCGGCGTCGTACCGGGCCTGCCAGCGCGCCCGTCCGGCGTCGATCTCGTCGGCGTCCATGAGCAGGGCTCCTCCTCGGGTCCTCGACTGCACGTCGAGTGTAAGGCCCCTACCTGAACGATCGCTAAGTCAGGCCGTACCGGCGGGTAACGTGCGATCTGGACGTCCCGCCTGCGCGCTAGGGGGTCGGCCCGCCCATCGCCAGGTCGTCGACCCGGATGTTGACCTCGTCGACCCGCAGCCCGAATGCCTCGACCGCCTCGGTCACTCGAGCGCGCACCTCACCGCTGACCTCTGCCACCGGCCGACCCGCCTCGATCACCAACACCAGGTTGACCACTGCGGCGTCCCCGGTCACGTGGGCCGAGCAACCCCGCCGGGCGTCACCCACCTGGTCCAGCCCGACCCGGTCGAGAACCGCGTTGAAGAACCGGGCGACGTCCCCGCCCAGATCGGCCACGCCGGGCACTGCGCGGGCCGCCGCGACGGCGATCTTCTCGATCACCTCGTCGGCGACCTGCGTCGTCCCGCCGGCCGGCACCGACGCCCTGGTCAGCTCCCGCGTTGCTTCCAGGTCCACAGTCGCTCCCTGCTCCTCACACCACCGAGTCAGCCGTCAGGTTGTCGCGCAGCCACGCCTCAGGCTCCGGCTGCCGCCCCGGGCTGGTTCAGCTCGATGTCGTCCACAGTGACGTTGACCTGGGTGACAGTCAGGCCGTACTTCTCCACCGCCTCGATCACCGCGGCTCGCACCGCCTCGGTCACGTCGGCGACGACGTGCCCGGCGTCGATCACCAGGACCACGTTGATGACTGCCGAGCTGCCCTTCACGTCGGCCGACACGCCCCGCCGAGCGTCGCCAACCTCGTCCAGGCCGATCTTGTCCAGCACGCTGTTGAAGAACCGGGAAACATCACCGCCGAGATCGGCGACACCGGGCACGGCACGAGCGGCCGCACCGGCGATCTTCTCCACGACCTCGTCGGAAACCGACGTGACGCCCCGGGCCGCGCCCGTCGCGGGCTGCACTGCACCGGCGTTCTCCACCGCGTCCGTCATGATCACATCTCCCCTGGTCCCGGTGCATTGTGGACCGACCGGCTCGTCAGCCCGCTTCACGGAAGCCCTGCTTGCGGCCACGCGCGGCGAGCCTACTAAAACCAGAGCGACCTTCGCTTGCTGGCGGGCGGCGCGCACGAGCGGCGGCGTCGGTCCGCACCGGACAGTGCCGACCGGGTTCCTCCAGGTGGACGCGCCGGCCGGCGGGTGACCGAATCAGCGCGCGAGCTGGGCGAGCAACTCGTCCGCCGCCGTGTACGGGTCGGTAGCGCCCTCGGCGACCTTGGTGGCGAGCGTGGCCAACTCCGTACCGTCGCGCAGTGAGCCGATCCGGGAACGGAGGGTGCCGAGCGCGATCGCCTCGATCTCGGCGGCGGCCCGCGCCTCCTGGCGGCGGCGCAGCTCGCCGTGCTCGACCAGCCAGCCCCGGTGCTTGTCGATGGCTGCGGCGATGTCGTCGATGCCCTCACCCCGCGCGGCGACCGACCGGACCACCTGGGGCCGCCACTGCCCCGGCCCGCGCTCACCGAGCGCGATCATGCCCTGGATGTCACGGACGGTGGCGTCGACGCCGTCCCGGTCCGCCTTGTTGACCACGAACACGTCGGCGATCTCCAGGATGCCGGCCTTGACCGCCTGGATCGCGTCGCCCATCCCGGGTGCGAGCAGCACCAGCGTCGTGTCGGCGAGCGAGGCGACCTCCACCTCTGCCTGCCCGACGCCGACGGTCTCCACCAGCACCACGTCGCAGCCGGCGCCCTCCAGCACCCGGACCGCCTGCGGCGTGGCCGCGGCCAGCCCGCCGAGGTGCCCCCGGCTGGACATCGACCGGATGTAGACGCCCGGATCGGTGGCGTGGTCCTGCATCCGCACCCGGTCGCCGAGGATCGCTCCGCCGGTGAACGGGCTGGACGGGTCGACCGCCAGCACGCCCACCCGGTGCCCGCGCGCCCGCAGCGCGCGGACCAGCTCGTTCGTGGTGGTCGACTTGCCCACCCCGGGCGAACCGGTCAGCCCGACCACCTGGGCCTGCCCGGCGTACGGCGCCAGCGCCGCGGCGATCTCCGGCAACAGCGCGTCACCGTTCTCCACCAACGTGATCAGGCGAGCCACCGCGCGGGGGTCGCCCGTGCGGGCCCGCTCGACCAGCAGCGGTACGTCCCGGCTGCGGCGCACCGACGTGGTGCCCGCTGCCGGGACGTGCTCAGCCTCGCTCACTGCGCCATCCCTGTTCGCGACTGCGAGGCTCGCAAGACCGGCTCACTCCTCGCGCTCACTGGCTGGTCTCGGCCTTGCCCGGCACGTGGATGATCAGCGCGTCGCCCTGGCCACCGCCGCCACACAGCGCGGCCGCGCCGGTGCCACCGCCGCGCCGCTTCAGCTCCAGGGCGAGGGTGAGTACGAGGCGCGCGCCGGACATGCCGATCGGGTGCCCCAGCGCGATAGCGCCGCCGTTGACGTTCACCTTCTCCGGGCTGATCCCGAGGTCCCGGGTGGACTGGACACCGACCTGCGCGAACGCCTCGTTGATCTCGATGAGGTCCAGGTCGGCGACGCTCAGGCCGCCCTTCTTCAGGGCGTGGTTGATCGCGTTGGACGGCTGCGAGTGCAGGGAGTTGTCCGGGCCCGCCACGTTGCCGTGGGCACCGATCTCGGCCAGCCAGGTCAGCCCCAGCTCCTTCGCCTTGGCCTTGCTCATCACGAGCACCGCGGCGGCGCCGTCGGAGATCGGTGACGAGCTGCCGGCGGTGATGGTGCCGTCCTTGGCGAAGGCGGGGCGCAGCTTGGCCAGCGACTCGACAGTGGTGTCCGGGCGGATGCCCTCGTCCTCGGTGATCACCAGCGGGTCACCCTTGCGCTGCGGGATGACCACCGGGGCGATCTCGTCGGCGAAGTGGCCGTTCTTCTGCGCGGCGGCGGCCCGCTGGTGGCTGGCGGCGGCGAAGGCGTCCTGCTCCTCGCGGGAGATGCCGTGCTTGGCACCGAGCCGCTCGGTCGACTCGCCCATCGAGCAGCAGTCCCAGGCGTCGCTGAGCCCGTCGTGTGCCATGTGGTCCTTGACCACCACGTCGCCGTACTTGTAGCCGGTGCGCTGGCCCATCAGCAGGTGCGGGGCGTTGGTCATCGACTCCATGCCGCCGGCCACCACGATGTCGAACTCGCCGGCGCGGATCAGCTGGTCGGCCAGGGCGATCGCGTCCAGGCCGGAGAGGCAGACCTTGTTGATGGTCAGCGCCGGCACGGACATCGGCACGCCGGCCTCGACCGCCGCCTGCCGAGCCGGGATCTGACCGGTGCCGGCCTGCAACACCTGCCCCATGATCACGTACTGGACCTGGTCCGGGCTGACGCCGGCACGCTCCAACGCCGCCTTGATGGCGATCCCGCCGAGCTTCGTGGCCGGAAGGTCCTTGAGGTTGCCCAGCAGCCGGCCCATCGGGGTCCGCGCGCCACTGACGATCACCGAAGCCATGCCTGCCTCCGAGGGGGTGCCGAGCTGTACGCCTTAACGATTGTTCGGCCAGACTAGCGCCATGGCAGAGAACTCCCCCGTCGAGCCCGGTGCGGACTACGTCACAGACATCGGGCTTCGCAAGATTGACCACGTCGGGATCGCCGTGGCCGACCTGGACGCCGCTATCGACTTCTACCAGCGGACGTTCGGGATGCGCTGCGTACACGTGGAGACCAACACCGAGCAGGGCGTCCGGGAAGCGATGCTGGCCGTCGGACCGACCACCGAGGGCGGCTGCGTGCAGTTGCTCGCCCCGCTCACCCCGGAGTCGACGATCGCGAAGTTCCTGGACCGCAACGGGCCGGGCGTGCAGCAGGTCGCGTACACCGTGGTGGACATCGACGCGGCCTGCGCGGCGCTCCGCGAGCGCGGCATGCGCCTGCTCTACGACGCTCCGAGGCGTGGCACCGCGGACAGCCGGATCAACTTCGTCCACCCCAAGGACGCCGGTGGCGTCCTCGTCGAACTGGTCCAACCCGCCCCCACCCCCCACTGACGCTCCGACCCCACCCTCACCCCTGTTGATCAAGAGGTTTGCGTCATCCCGCGCCGCGCAGACGACCGAAAGCTCTTGATCAACAGGCGTGGCGGCCGCTGGAGGCCCGGTGCGCGCACGTCAGTGCGCGGTTGGCGGGGTGGTTGGACACCTTCACGCATCGGCGGATGCAGTTTTTCACAGAGGACTTCCCGGCCTAGCTACCGTTCAGTAACGTCCGGCCCCACAGGAGCGCGACCGGTGCCGGATGTGTCGAATGCCGACATGGCGGTCGTGCCCACCGGCGCCGACGATGGCAGCACCCGGGCCCGTGCGGGTGCGGATGAACCGGAGGTCACCGTGCAGGACATCCTCGAAGCGATCATGGCGGCGGAGGAATCGAACGATCCGGACCGCGAACTCGCCGGCCTCGCCGGGCTGCCCGTACCGGAGAGCTACCGGGGCGTGGTGGTCCGCGCCGAGGAAGCCCGGATGTTCGACGGCATGGCCACCCGGGACAAGGACCCGCGCAAGGCCCTGCACGTGCAGGAGGTGCCGACGCCGGAGCTGGCGCCGGGCGAGGCGCTGATCGCGGTGATGGCCAGCGCGATCAACTACAACACTGTGTGGACCAGCATCTTCGAGCCGGTATCCACCTTCAAGTTCCTCCAGCGCTACGGCCGGGTCTCCGAGCTGACCCGCCGGCACGACCTGCCGTACCACGTGGTCGGCTCGGACGCGGCGGGCGTGGTGCTGCGCACCGGCCCCGGGGTGACCCGCTGGGCCCCCGGCGACGAGGTGGTCGCGCACTGCCTCTCCGTCGAGTTGGAGGACGCGGCCGGGCACGACGACACCATGCTCGACCCGCAGCAGCGGATCTGGGGCTTCGAGACCAACTTCGGCGGGCTGGCCGAGCTGGCCGTGGTCAAGGCCAACCAGCTGATGCCCAAGCCGCGGCACCTGAGCTGGGAGGAGGCGGCCAGTCCCGGGCTGGTCAACTCCACCGCGTACCGGCAGCTCGTCTCCCACCACGGCGCCAACATGAAGCAGGGTGACGTCGTGCTGATCTGGGGCGCCTCCGGCGGCCTCGGTGGGTACGCCACCCAGATGGCGCTCAACGGCGGCGCGATCCCGGTCTGCGTGGTGTCCTCACCGGAGAAGGCCGAGCTGTGCCGCCGGATGGGCGCGGAGCTGGTCATCGACCGGGCCGCCGAGGGCTTCCGCTTCTGGAAGGACGAGGAGACCCAGGACCCGGACGAGTGGAGGCGCTTCGGCGAACGGATTCGCGAGCTGACCAGCGGCGAGGACCCGGACATCGTGTTCGAGCACCCGGGCCGGGAGACGTTCGGCGCCAGCGTCTACGTGGCCCGGCGCGGCGGGACCATCGTCACCTGCGCCTCCACGAGCGGCTTCCTGCACCAGTACGACAACCGCTACCTGTGGATGCACCTCAAGCGGATCGTGGGCAGCCACTTCGCCAACTACCACGAGGCGTGGCAGGCCAACCGCCTGGTCGCGCTCGGCAAGGTGCACCCGACGGTGTCCCGCACCTACCCGCTGGAGCAGACCGGCCAGGCCGCGTACGAGGTGCACCGCAACGCCCACCAGGGCAAGGTCGGCGTGCGCTGCCTCGCACCCACCGACGGGCTGGGCGTGCGCGACGGAGAGTTGCGGGCCCGGCACGAGGACGCCATCAACCGGTTCCGGGGTCACTGACCGGCCGCCGGCCCGGGGTCACCGACCGGCACCGCCGGTCCCCGGGGTCACCGACCGGCATCCGGAGCGCCGGGCGGGTCCCGGCCGGACGGTGGAACGCTGGATGACCATTGCGCTGATCGCTCATTGTTCTTCCGCCCCCATTAGCGGATAAGCCACCCGGATCGAACAAAGGGCCTCGGGGTAACCCCGGGGCCCTTTTCCGCGTCACGCTGCGTGGCGTCCGACCCGCCGGGACCTGCCAAGATCGCCGATTGGTCCAACCTCGCCGATCGCGGGAGTTGACCATGTAAAGAGGGCACGAAAGCTTCGCACCGCTCTTGCGAAGCACCCTGGGGCGTCTGCCAGTATGTCCCAATGCCCCAGCAGCAGTCCTCCCCTCTCGCGTTCTTCGATAACGCGAACTCGCAGCCAGATTTCACCGTTGGCCTGCGCGGATACAACACCCATCAGGTCGACGACTTCCTCGGCCGGATGACCGCCGCGCTGACCCAGTCCGAGCAGGCCCGTGCCGAGGCCGAGCAGCGGATGAACGACGCCCAGCGTCGGCTCCGCCAGGCCGAGCAGCGCATGAGTGCGCTGGAGCAGAAGCTCACCGACACGAACAAGCAGCTCGAAGAGAACAGCCGACCCACCCTCTCCGGGCTCGGCACGCGCGTCGAGCAGATCCTCCGGCTCGCCGAGGAGCAGGCCAACGACCACCGCAACGAGGCCAAGCGCGAGTCGGAGGGCATCCTCTCCGCCGCCCGCCTCGAGGCCCGCGAGATCACCGACAAGGCCCGCGCCGAGGCCGCCGCCATGAAGGCGAGCGCCGAGCGCGAGGCGGGCAACCTGCGCACGGCCGCCGAGCGCGAGGCCGCCGAGGTCCGGGTGCAGGCTCGCCGCGAGGCCGACACGCTGCGCGCCGACGCCGACCGGGAGACCAAGCAGCTGCGTACGGTCACCGCGCACGAGGTGGCCGAGCTGAAGTCGACAGTCGAGCGGGAGGTCGCCACCCTGCGGGCCACCGCCGAGCGGGAGATCACCCAGCAGCGGGCGAAGGCCGCCCGCGAGGCCGAGGAGAAGCGCGCCGAGGCGACCAAGCTGCTCACCGACGCGCGGGACAAGCGCGACAAGGACCTGCAGGCCCTGGAGCTCCAGCTGGCCGAGCGGCGGGAGAAGGCCGAGCGCGAGGAGTCCGAGCGGCACGCCGCCCAGGTCGCGCAGACCCAGAAGATGGTCAGCGAGGCCGAGCAGCGTGCCCGGGCCGCGCAGGAGCGGGCCAAGGAGATCGAGCAGCGCGCCGAGGCGCGGCGGGTCGAGTCGGAGCGCAACGCCGCCGAGACTGTCGACAAGGCCAAGGCCCACTCGGAGAAGACGCTCAACGAGGCGAAGGCCGAGTCGCAGCGCCTGCTCACCGAGGCTCGCACCGAGGCGGAGCTGACCACGCAGGCCGCCCGCCGCGAGGTCGAGGACCTCACCCGGCAGAAGGACGCTGTCACGTCGCAGCTGGGTCAGATGCTCTCCGGCCTCGCCGGCATCGTTCCGGGAATGCCGGCGCAGGCCGCTCCGGCTGCCAAGCCGGAAGCAGCAAAGAAGAACGAGGGTGGTCAGGAGCGGGTGCCCGCGGAGACCGCCGGCTGACGCGAGGCGTCAGGTTGGGGCATCGACGGCGCGAGGTGACACCGGGTAACCGGTGCCACCTCGCGCCGTATGCGTTTCCTAACCCCTGGTATCCGTTGGCCGCAACGGAGTGAAGTAGCTCCCACAAGGCCCGTCCGTATCGCCCCAGCAGGGGCCGTTGCGTGTGAGGATGGGGGCATGTCGCACGGCGAGGAACTGTTCGCTCTCGGCGGGGACGTGACGACGGAGCCCAGCTTCGAGTCCGCTCTGCGGGGGTACGAGAAGAAACAGGTCGACCGTTATGTCGCACGTGCTGAGCACGAGATCGCGACCCTCGCCTCCGAACGGGAACAGGCGTACACACAGATCCACAAGCTCGCCGGCCAGGTCGAGGTTCTCCAGCGCGACCTGACCCAGGTGCGCAAGCAGATGAACGTCGTCGACCGGGCGTCGTTCCGGCACCTCGGTCCGCGGGTCGAGTCGATCCTCACTCTCGCCGAGGAGCAGGCGGAGCAGATCCTCGCCGACGCGAACGGGGAGATCGAGGCCCGTCGTGCCGCTGCCGAGCACATCATCGAGGAGGCCCGCGAGCAGGCCGCGCGGGCTCTGAAGGACTTCGAGATCGCCCTCGCCGCCCGACGCGCGGAGGAGGAGCGGCACAGCGCCGCGCAGCGCGCCGAGGCGAACGCGGCCCTGCGGTCGGCCAAGGACGAGTCGGCGCAGTTGCGCAAGACCGCGCAGGACGCTCTGGCGAAGGCCCAGCAGGAGGCCACCCAGCTGCGGGATTCCGCCAAGGAGATCCACACCCGGGCCCAGCAGGAGGCCACCAAGCTGCGCGAGACGGCCCGCGAAACGCTGGCCAACGCCCGGCAGGAGGCCAGCGATCTGCGCGATGCCGCCAAGGAGGTGCACGCCAAGGCGCTCCAGGAGGCCAAGCGGCTCACCGACACCGCGACCGAAGCCGGGCGGGCCACCCACGCCAAGGCGCAGCAGGAGGCCAAGCAGATCATCGACGACGCGTCGATGGCCGGTCGGGCCACCCGCGCCAAGGCGCAGCAGGAGGCCGAGCGGCTGACGACGCAGGCCACCGAGGCGGCGAAGCGCAGCCGGGCCGAGACCGAGGCGTACGTGCAGCGCATGCGCACCGAGACCGAGGCGTACGTGCAGCACACCCGGGCGCAGACCCAACAGGAGCTGGGCGCGTGGCGGGCCGGGGTGGAGCAGGAGGTCAACTCCCGTCGGGAGGCGGCCGACCGGGAGTTGGCGCAGCGACGGTCCGCGGCCGAGCAGGAGTTCGCCAAGCGCCGGGACGAGCTGGACAAGCAACACGCGGCGCGCCAGCAGGAGCTGGAGACCGGGCTCGCCAGCCGTCAGCAGGAGCTGGAGAACGGGTTCACCACCCGTCGGGACGAGCTGGAAACCGAATACTCCACCCGGAAGAACGAGCTGGAGACCGAGTACACGGCTCGCAAGAACGAGATCGAGCAGGGCGCGGCCGGCGTCCGTCAGGCGGCCGAGCAGGACGCGGCGGCGTTGCGTCAGCGGTCCGAGGCGGAGGCCGCCGAGCTGCTGAGCGGGGCCGAGGCCGAGGCCAGCGACAAGCGCCGCAAGGCCGACGAGCATGTCGCGGCGTCCCGACGGCAGTTCGAGGAGTACGCGGCCACCACGCAGCAGCACCTGGCCACCACCCAGCAGCACCTGGCGGCGACCCAGCAGGAGTCGGCGGCGGGCCGTCAGCAGTTGGCCCAGGTGATGTTGGAAATCGCCCAGGCCCAGCAGCAGTTGGCGGATCTGCGGCAGGAGACCTGGAAGGCCCGGCAGGAGTCCGACGAGCTCCAGCGTCAGATGTCCGAGCTGCGGTTGCAGAGTGTCGCCGGTCCGATCGACGGCCCGACCGCTCCGGCCGGAGAGGCCAGCGCGAGCGAAGGCGTGCCGGGCGGTGGGGACGACGGCGTGAGCGTTACTGCCGGCGCGGCCTCCGGGCCGGGTGCGGGCGCCGGGCTGACGACGGAGCCCGCCGACACCAGGCAGCCGGTGAACGCCGGTGCGGAGGAGCCCGGGCAGTCCACGACGCGGCCGGTGGCCGAGCCGATGACCACGGTGGACGGTGGCACGGCGAGCGCCGGGGTGGACGGTGAGCCGACAGTGGCCGCCGTTCCGGGCGAGGGTGGCCGGGGCGCCAAACCCACCAAGATCACTAGCACCGGTGAGAACGGCAAGCGACCCACCAAGCCGACCACCGACGAGCGCAGCGCCAAGCCCAGCAAGGTCACCATCGAGAAGGAGTGACGGGCACCCGTCCGTCGAAGCTTCGAAATCTTGGACACTTTCCGTCAGCCGTTGACGGAAAGTGTCCAAGATTCATTTTTGCGTCAGGTGGCGCAGGGGCGCGGTGGGGGTCCAGCCGGCTGCGACGAGGGCGCGGCGGACGGTGTCGGCGACCTCGTCCGGGCGGGCGCGGACCAGCCAGGCCGGGAAGCGCAAAATGCGGTCGC
This sequence comes from Micromonospora sp. NBC_00330, assembly GCF_036136635.1. Lineage (NCBI taxonomy): Bacteria > Bacillati > Actinomycetota > Actinomycetes > Micromonosporales > Micromonosporaceae > Micromonospora > Micromonospora sp. NBC_00330. The sequence continues at coordinate 7,126,045 of NZ_CP108012.1, read as the reverse complement.
CGGTGGTCCAGACGTCGTTCTGCCGACGCATGTCGGCCGCCCACTGCTTGGCGTCCATGTGGTGCGCGCCATCGATCTCCACCTGCACCCGCCACTCCCGCCAGTACGCGTCCAGCCAGCGGTTCCGGCCGGCCGCGTCGACCCGGTGTTCCTGCAGGTCCGGAGCGGGCAGTCGGTGTCTGCGGCACAGCCGCAGGAAGTCGATCTCCGAGAGCGCCTGCGCGCCGCCCGCGATGTCGCTGATGGTCTGCCCGATCAGCCGCCGACGGGGGGCCCGAGGGAGGACGTCGAGCACCGCCTGCAACTCCTCGGGCAGTACCCGGCGCTGCTGGCAACCAGCGGCCAGCACCGACTGCGCCTCGTCCACGCCGGCCGCCCAGCCCGCCGCGTCCACCAGCGCCCGCGCCGTGGTGGTACGCGGTGGGCGGGCACGTTGGAGATGGGCCTCGGGGAGGACCGTCGTGCGGTGGATCAGGACGGCGGGCATGTCGATCGGAAGTCGACGCAGGGTGGCCCGCGCGGCACGGCGGGCTGCCGGCACCAGCACGTGCAGCGGCTCGCGTCGCAGTCCCCGTACCCCGGCTTCGGCGGCGGCGGACACCCCGGCCAGCACCGCCCCCGGCCCGGCTGCCAGCACCGCCACCCAGAGTTGTTGGTCGTGGGTGAGTCGGCCGTTGCCGGTCAGCAGGATCCCTCGGCAGATCGACCGCCACCGACCGGAGCGAATCCGGCCCCGCACCCGCCCCTCGCTGAGCAACCCGGCGACCTGCGCGGTCGTCAGCACGCCCGCCTGCTCGAAGGCGAGCCAGTCGAGTGCGTCGGCGTCATCGGCGGGCAGCATTCAGACAGCTTTCGTCGTTGAGCGCCGCCCCACCACCAGATCTTGGACAGTTTCCGTCACGGCCTGACGGAAACTGTCCAAGATCTGCACGGATTCGACGGGCCTGGGCGACGTCAGGGGTGGGTGGGGTCCTCGTCGAACTCCGCCCTGCACCAGCCGGGCATCCGCGCAGGGCCACGGCCGGCCGTCGGCCCGGCAGCACCACACGGGTCGCAGCGCGGTGGGCGGCGTCCGCGCGCCGCAGGGTCGGACAACCACTGGGTACGGCCCGAGCCGCTGGGGCGTGGGGTCGACTTTCCGGACCGTTCAATTCGGCCCGAGGCGCCGACGGTGGTTGGGTGGGGCACATTGAGCATCAGATTGACGGTCTCATGGTCGATGGCGACCATGAGGTGGCTACGCTGCTGGCGCGTTGGGAGATGATCAGAAACGGCGCGTTGTCTCGCCGCCAGTCGATCGAACTGATGAAGGAAGTTGTGACCTCATGGACCTGACCGGCGCGCTCTGGCGCACCTCCACTCGCAGCGGCAACAGTGAGTGTGTCGAGGTGGCGGACAACCTGCCCGGGGTCGTGGGGGTGCGGGACAGCAAGGACCCGGCCGGTCCGGTGCTGGTGTTCGCGCCTGCCGCGTGGCGGGCGTTCGTGGCCGTCGCCCGTCGTCCGACGGCCTGAGCCGGGAGGTCCCTGGTGCCACAGCACGACCCGTCCGGCGACGAGCCGGACGTGACCCCCGGTCCCCCGCCAGCCGAAACCCCACAGCCGGCGGAAACGCCACCGCCGGCGCAAGCGCAGCCGACGGAGGCGCAGCCGCCACCGGCAGCGGAAATGCCACCGCCGGTGCCGGTCCCCGTCCCGGGGGTCGACCCGGACGAGCCGCCGGCGGTCCCGTCCGGAAAGTTCGGCACACCCGGGCGGCCACTGCGCCGCAGCAGCTTCCTGCTCGGCTTCACCGGTGCGCTGGGCGTGCTGCTGGCGTACACCCTCTATCTGGGGATTCGCAATGCCGGCGGCATCCTCGTGCTGGTGGTGATCGCGCTCTTCCTCGCGGTCGGCCTCAACCCGGCGGTGGTCCGACTGGGCCGCTGGGGTGTGCCGCACGGCCTGGCGGTGGCGGGAGTCGCCCTGACTGTGGTGCTGCTGCTCTGCGGCGGCATCGTGGCGCTGGTCCCGCCGATCGTCACCCAGTCGGGGCAGTTCATCGACCAGATCCCGAGCCTGCTCGACGAGTTGCGCCGCAACCCGACGGTCAATGACCTGGTGGAGCGGTACGACGTGGTGGAACGGGTGCAGGGCGCGGCCAACGCGGAGACGGTCGGACGGGCGCTCGGCGGGGTGCTGGGCGGCGCACAACTGATCTTCGGCACGGTGTTCCGGACGCTGACCGTGCTGGTGCTGACCATCTACTTCCTGGCGTACTTCGACAAGCTGCGCTCGCTGGGCTACTCGTTGGTGCCCCGGTCGCGGCGGCAGCGGGTGCAGCTGATCGGTGACGAGATCCTCGCCAAGGTGGGCTCGTACATGGTCGGCGCGCTGAGCATCGCGGTGCTGGCCGGCGCGACCACCTTCGTCTTCGCGCTGATCGTCGACCTGCCGTACCCGTTCGCGCTGGCCGTGGTGGTAGCGGTGACCGACCTGATCCCGCAGATCGGCGCCACCCTGGGCGCGGTGATCGTGAGTCTGGTCGGCTTCGCCGCCGACCTGCCCACCGGCATCGCCTGCGCCGTCTTCTTCCTGATCTACCAGCAGGTGGAGAACTACCTCATCTACCCGAAGGTGATGCGGCGTTCGGTGGAGGTCAACGAGGTGGCCGCCCTGCTGGCCGCGCTGCTCGGAGTGGCGCTGCTGGGTGTGGTGGGCGCGCTGATCGCCATCCCCACGGTGGCCGCGCTGCAACTGATCCTGCGCGAGGTGGTGCTGCCCCGCCAGGAGCGCCGCTGAGCGTCAGCCCACCTGACCGGCGACCAGGCCGCGGACGGGCGGGTCAGTCCGCCTTGGTGGCGGCCGGGCCGGGGACGGGCGTGTCGGCGAAGGCGGCCACCGTCCGGTCGGCGTACGCGCTGACGTCGCCGGCCTCCATCGGGCCGTCCCAGGTCGTCGGCAGCGGCACCTCGACGGCCGGGTTGACCCGCTGGACGATCTCGTCGAGCACCGTCTCCGCGTCGCCCACCCACAGGTGCTTGGCGCCCGGCACCCCGACCACCTCGGCCTGTGGCACGGCGGCGAACCGCTCCCGCGCCTCGGTGGGGCGCAGGTAGTCGTCGAACTCCGGCACCAGCGCCACCAGCGGCCTACCCGAGTTGGCCCAGGTGGCCAGGTCCTCGGGGGCGGAGAAGCGCAGCGGCGGGGAGAGCAGGATCGCCCCGGCGATCGCCGGGTCGCAGCCGTACTTCAGCGCCAGGTCGGTGCCGAACGACCAACCGACGAGCCAGATGTTGGGCAGCTCGGCGAACTCCGCGTACTCGATGGCGGCGGCCACGTCGTACCGCTCGCCCACCGCGCCGTCGAAGGCTCCTTCGCTGGTGCCGCGCACGCTGCTGGTGCCCCGGGTGTTGAACCGCAGCACCGCCAGGTCGGCCAGCGCGGGCAGCCGCCAGGCCGCCTTGCGGAACACGTGGCTGTCCATCATCCCGCCGTGGGTCGGTAGCGGGTGCAGGCAGACCAGGGTGGCCACCGGCGGCCGGTCGGCCGGCAGGGCCAGCTCACCGACCAGCCGCAGACCGTCGGCGGTGTGCAGCTCGATGTCCTCCCGGCGGCCGGGCAGGATCGACGACGCGCGGATCGCTGTGCTCACCGCCCAAGTCTGTCGCGAAGCCGCCGCCGCCGCCCGCCCAGGCACGAACAGGGTGACCCATGTCGCTCAGTAGCGCGGGGAGCCCCGGCCACGCTGCACCGCCGGGCCGCGCCGTTCCCGGGCCCGCCAGCAGCCGCTGTGCCAGTGCCGCCGGTCGGTCAGGTCACCCAGGCCGTCCGCCGGCCAGGCCACCAGGTGCGCCACCCCGGGCGGGATCTCCTGGTTACAGCCGGGGCAGCGGTACGTCTTGACCGACGCGCCCGCGCCGATGCCGCGTACCTGCCAGGCGCCGTCGGTCCACTGCTGCACCGACGCGACGCCCTGCCGGACCCGGTCGGCGTCCAGGTTGGCGTTCTCGTCCCGGCGAGGGCGATTGCGACGAGGGCTCACAGTCACCAAGGTTACGGTCACTCCCAGCTCACCGGCTCGCCAAGGTCGTCGGAGACCCGGAGCCCGCCGATAACCGTGCTGACCTCCGCGTCCGTGGGCGACCGCTCCCAGCGGTTCTCGTGCCCCATGGACAGCAGGGTGTTCGGAATGCCGAGCACGTTCCAGAAGTCGCCCATGTCGAACACCGGCCTGCCGGCGATCGTGCGATTGGCCTTGGCCCGGTCGGGCGAGGACGGGCGGGGTGAGTAGGTGAGCCGCACCGGCAAGGTGGCCGCGCCCTGGAGAGCGACAGTCAACGCCGCTTCGGTGTGGTCCGAAGCCGCAACGGCCATCTGCGTCGGCGTCGTCATTCCCCCCACGGTCACGATGCGGGGCCAGGACAGTTGCCGCACCGCCACCTCGCACGCGCTGATCCGGGCACCCGGGGGCAGAGCGGTCAGTTGTATCGGCGCGACACAGCGGCGGGCTTCGTCGAACCGGAGCGCCGCCGCCGCCCGGCGGACCTCGGCGCCGGTCTCCCCGAGAGCCGCGACCCGGACGTACAGGCCCGGGACGGGCTGCCAGCGCAGCACCCAACCCTTCGTGACCGTGTCGAGCTGACGGATCACCCCGTTGTACCTCGATGCGGCGTCGAGGCCCTGGCCGGGCGAGGAAAGGTCCTTGTCGCTGGTGACGGCGCCCGCTCTGTCGGGGCCGATGTCACGAAGCTGGCTCGGATCACCGATCTCGGCGGTCCGTGGGTCCGCGGCAACGATCACCATCGCCTGCACGCCGTCACCCAGGTCCAGTCGCATGCTCTCGACCTGGGCCGCGGAGCGCCAGGCGACCGGCTTCGCCGCTGTCGGATCGACCCCGAAGTGCAGCAACCGCGGGTCCGTGCCGATCAGGGCGGGGCGCTCCGCTGCCCCCGGAATCCCCGGTGCCCGGGGCGGCGTGACCACTACCGGGCTGGGCGTGACGGCCGGCTGCGGCGGCGCGGCCGACGGCGTACGGAGTGCCACACCGGCCCCGAGCAGCACCACGACGCCGAGGGCTGCCCCGATGACGGCACGTCGCCGCCGCCGACGGGCCCGTCCCCCGTTCACCGCTGCCATCAGCAGGCTGTCGGTGTCCACGGGCCCGTCGGCCTGCTCCCGGAGTGCCCGGGCGATCCGCTCGTCGAGGTCGGTCACGGCCGGCTCCCGTTCGTCGTGGGAACGCCGTGGCGCTCCCGCAGCTGGCTGAGCGCCCGCATCGCGTGGGTGCGGACGGTGACCGGGGAACAGCCGAGAATCTGGGCGATCGTCGGGTCGTCGAGGTCCTCGTAGTAGCGCAGCACGAGCACCGCGCGCTGCCGGTCGGGCAGGCCGAGGATCAGCCGCCACATCTCGTCCCGGTCGGCCGCATCGCCGCCCAGGTCCCCGCGCCCCGGCCGGTCGGCGAACTCGGCGGTGGCCAACTCCCTGCTGGATCGGCGGCGCCACCAGGAGGTGTTGGCGTTGACCATCATCCGGCGCACGTAGACGTCCGGGTGGTCGGCACGGGCGATTTTCCGCCAGTGCACGTAGGCGCGCGCCAACACGTCCTGGGTGAGGTCCTCGGCCCGGTGTTCGTCACCGGTCAGCAGCCGGGCCAGCCGGACGAGCGCCGGCCCGCGAGTGCTGACGTATTCCTCGAAGGTCACACCACTCAGACGCCGTCACCGGCGCCCACTGTTGACACCGGTCAGCGGTGCGAGTGGTCGCGGAAGCCGCGGCGGGTCTTGCGGCCCAGGTAGCCGGCGGTGACCAGGTGCTCCAGCAGCGGCGCGGGCGCGAAGCCCGGCTCGCGCAGCTCCAGGTACAGCTCGCGCTGGATGGCCAGGGAGACGTCCAACCCGACCACGTCGAGCAGTTCGAACGGGCCCATCGGGTAGCCGCAGCCCAACTTCATGGCGTGGTCGATGTCGTCGGCCGTCGAGTAGCTGGCCTCCAGCATCTTCACCGCGTCGTTCAGGTACGGGAAGAGCAGCGCGTTGACGATGAAGCCGGACCGGTCGCCGCAGACCACACCGGTCTTGCCGAGCGCGGCGCAGACGGCGCGGGCGGTGGCGGTGGCCTCCGGGGAGGTGCGGATGGTGCGGACGACCTCGACCAACGGCATGACCGGGGCCGGGTTGAAGAAGTGCAGCCCCACCACGTCGGCCGGCCGCTGGGTGGCCATCGCCACGTCGATCACCGGCAGCGACGAGGTGGTGGTCGCCAGCACCACGCCCGGCTTGCAGATCTCGTCGAGGCTGGCGAACAGGGCCTTCTTGACGCTCAGCTCCTCGACGACCGCCTCGACCACCAGGTCGACGTCGGCGAGATGGTCGAGCGTGGCGGACCAGCTGATCCGGCCCAGGGCGGCGTCCCGGTCGGCCTCGGCGAGCTTGCCGCGCACCACGCCCTTGTTCAGCGAGGTCTTGACCGCCTCGCAGACCTTCGCGGACTTCTCCATGCCGCGGGTCACCGAGACGACCTCGTAGCCGGCCTTCGCGAAGACCTCGATGATCCCGGTGGCCATCGTTCCGGAGCCGACCACGCCGACCTTCGCGATGGCGCGCGCGCCGTCGGCGAGCGCGGCGTCAGTGGCCGGCGGCGTCGCCTCGTCCGGTACGACCACCGGGGCGCCGGGCCGCTCGTAGGTGTAGAAGCCCCGGCCCGACTTCCGGCCGAGCAGCCCTGCCGTCACCATCTGCTTGAGCAGCGGCACCGGGGCGTGGCGGCGGTCCCGCCCGCCGCGCCGGTACATGGTGTCCAGGATCTCGTACGCGGTGTCCAGGCCGATCAGGTCCATCAACGCCAGCGGGCCCATCGGCAGGCCGCAGCCGAGCTTCATGGCGGCGTCGATGTCCTCCCGGGTCGCGTAGTGCGACTCGAACATGGCGACGGCGTGGTTGAGGTAGCCGAAGAGCAGCGCGTTGGCGATGAAGCCGGCCCGGTCGTTGATGGTGACGTCGACCTTGCCGAGCCGGGCGCAGAGCGCCTCCACGTCGGCGACCACCTCGGGTGCGGTGACGACGGTGCGGACCACCTCGACCAGCCTCATCACCGGGGCCGGGTTGAAGAAGTGGATGCCGATCACCTGGTTGGGTCGGCTGGTGGCGACCGAGATCTCGGTGACGCTCAACGACGAGGTGTTGGTGGCGAGGATCGTCTCCGGTCGGCAGACCCGGTCCAGTTCCGCGAAGATCCGCTGCTTGAGGTCCAGGTGCTCGGGCACCGCCTCGATGACCAGGTCGACGGAGTGCAGCGCGTCCAGCCCGACAGCGAAGTGCACCCGCTCGTGCAGGGCGTCGCGGTCCGCCTCGGCGAGCTTGCCCTTGGCGACCGCCCGGTCGGTGGAGCCCTTCAGGGTGGCTCGACCGCGCTCCAGCGCGGGCGCGGAGATTTCCACTGCCACCACGTCGATGCCGTTGCGGGCGAAGACCTCGACGATGCCGGCACCCATGGTGCCCAGCCCCACCACACCAACGGTGCTGAACTCGCGCGCCACGACCGGCCTCCCCAGAGACTCCGCACGGCCACTGAACGGCCGCTAAGTTATGCGCGCGAGTCTGCCACGTGACGGTGAGTTGTCGAGACGCCGTGGCATATTTCACCCACGGCTCAGCGGTGCCGCTACCCGGCCGCGACGCTGGTCAGGGCCAACAACTCCGCGACGAACTCCGCCGGGCGCTCCAGGTGCGGGCTGTGCCCGCAACCGGGCAGCACCACCTCGTGGTACGCGCCGCCGGCCGCCGCGTACCGGTCGAGCACCGCCCGGGTCTGGCCGACCATCGGCTGCGGTGGGCAGGCGTCCGCGCCGGGCCAGCCGGGCACGAGGTCCAGCGAACCCAGGTACGCCAGGTCGAAGAGCGAGGTGTCCGAGACGATCACGTCGACGTCGCCGCGTACCCAGGTGACCGGCGGTTTCTCGGCGACGGCCACCAGCTCGTCGGCGAGCCGGAACCAGGTCGGCGCGAGCGCGTTGAGCACCCCGCGCTCCCCCGGCGCGGTGCCCGGCCAGTTCTCCGACGGCACCGCGGTGCCCGGGTAGTTGTCGTCACCGGTGGCGGTGGAGAGCACGGTGTCCAGCAGCAGTTCCTCGTCAGTGCCCAGCGAGGCGGGGTCGGCCACGTAGGTGGCGCGCAGCACGGCGCGCGGGCTGGCCGGCGCGTCAGTGCTCCGGTCGCCGGCCGCGAGGCGGGCGATGAAGTCCGGGTTCGCCGTGCCGGCGCCGGTGCCGGCGAAGTCGGCTGTGGTCGGCGTGCCGGTCAGGTCGCGGGTGCCGCCGAAGCCGTACGGGGAGACCGGCGCGGCGAGCAGCAACGCCCCCACCCGGTGCGGATGGTCGACCAGCAGGCGCATCGCCACCCCGCCGCCGAGGGAGTGCCCGACCACCACCGGGCGCGCGTCGGCGGCGAAGAGCGTCGGGTCGTCCAGCAGTGCGGCCACGTCGTCGGCGAAGTCCCGCAGGCCCCGGGTGGCGTCCACCGGGGCGGTCGCGGTGTCGCCGTACCCCCGCAGGTCGGGGGCGACCACCCGCAGCGTCGGTGGCAGACGGCGGACCAGCGGCTCCCAGAACAGCGCGGACGAGCAGTTGCCGTGGATCAGCAGCACCGGTGTGCCGTCCGGCGGGCCGGCGACCCGTACCGCCTGGGTGATGCCGTTGGCCGTCACGTTCCGCTGCTCGGTCTCCATCCGCGGCATGGTGCCACGGGCGTCCCCGCCGGTCCAGGTGTCGGACCGCCACCCAACGGCGCTGCCCGGTGTGGCAGGCCGCCAGGCGTTCAGCGACGCGAGCCCGGTGGCGCGGCCAGCGGCAACGGCAACGTCGGTCGGACGTCGCGTCGGGACGGGCCGAAGCTGAGCCCCACCGGGTCGGTGAGCGCCACCCCGGGGTCGAACAGGCGCAGTTCGGTACGGCCCAGCCGGATCACGTCACCGTCGGAGAGTCGCTCCACCTCGGTGATCCGCCGGTCGTTGAGCCAGGTGCCGTTGGTGGAGCCCAGGTCCCGCAGGGACGGGCCCTCCGGCGCCAGCCACACCTCGGCGTGGCGACGGCTCAGGTGCGGGTCGTTGATGACCACCTGACCGGTCGGCGCTCGGCCGATCACCTGTATCTCGGCTCGCATACGAAAGCTCGCGCCGCGCATCGGTCCACCCGCGACCGTCAACAGCGGCATCAGTTCCGGATGTTCCTCCATGGACAGTCAGCCCTCCACCCCACACCGTCACTCCGCGCGTCAGCTTGCCATCAGACGGTAGTCGTCAATACCGACCGGCCGGTCAGCCTCTCGTCACCTCCCGGCCACCTGCCGTTCGACGATTCGGGCGGGCCGTATCGGTCACCAACGCCCTGACCTGCACTGATCAACGATCGGCCGGGTTGGTGCGACGCCGCTCCCCCGGCCCCGAATCGCGGACCCTACCGGTGAGTAATCCTCGGGTCTAGACTTCCGCCATGACGGCAGTGCATACCCCGGGCGTTCCGGTCATCGACGCGGGTCAGTTGGTTTCCACCAGCCCGGCGACCGGCGCCGAGGCCGGTCGCCTCCCGGTCGCCACCGACGCCGACGTGCGGCAGGCCGTCGACAGCGCCCGCGCCGCCGGCGAGTGGTGGGCGGGCCTCGGCTTCACCGGCCGCCGCCAGCGGATGCTGCGGTGGCGTGCCCTGCTCGCCAAGCGCATCGAGCAGTTGGCCGAGTTGGTGCACGTCGAGGGCGGGAAGCCGGTCGCCGACGCCATCGTCGAGATCGTCACGGCGATCGAGCACATCGACTGGGCCGCCCGCAACGCCGGCCGCGTGCTCGGTCCACGTCGGGTGCGGTCCCGGCTCATCCTGGCCGAGTTCTCCGGGCACCTCGAATACCAGCCGTACGGCGTGGTCGGCGTGATCGGGCCGTGGAACTATCCGGTCTTCACGCCGATCGGCTCCGCCGCGTACGCCCTCGCCGCCGGCAACGCCGTGGTGCTCAAGCCGAGCGAGTACACGCCCGCCGTCGGCCAGTGGCTGGTGGACAGCTTCGCCGAGGTGGTGCCCGAGCAGCCGGTGTTCACCGCCGTGCACGGGCTGGGCGACGTGGGCGCCGCGCTGTGCCGCTCCGGCGTCGGCAAGCTGGCCTTCACCGGCTCCACCGCCACCGCCCGAAAGGTGATGGCCGCCTGCGCCGAGACGCTGACCCCGGTGCTCATCGAGGGCGGCGGCAAGGACGCCATGATCGTGGACAGCGACGCCGACCTGGACGCGGCCGCCGAGGCGTGTGTCTGGGGCGGCATGACCAACGCCGGCCAGACCTGCATCGGCATCGAGCGGGTGTACGCGGTCGACGCCGTCTTCGACGCCTTCGTCGACAAGGTGGTGACCCGTGCCGGTCGGCTGACGGTCGGGCCGGAGGGCACCGACATCGGCCCGATCACGATGCCCACGCAGATCGACGTGATCCGCCGGCACATCGACGCCGCGATCACGTCCGGCGGGCGTGCCGTGCTCGGCGGCCCGAGCGCCGTGCAACCGCCGTACGTCCACCCCACGGTGCTGGTGGACGTACCGGAGGAGTCGGCTGCCGTCCGCGAGGAGACCTTCGGTCCCACGCTGACCATCAGCCGGGTCCGCGACGCCGACGAGGCCGTCACCCGCGCCAACGCCCTGTCGTACGGCCTCGGGGGTTCGGTCTTCGGCCGGCGGCGTGCGGTGGCCATCGCCCGGCGACTGCGCTCCGGGATGGCGTCGATCAACTCCACGCTGACCTTCGCCGGCATGTCCACCCTGCCGTTCGGCGGTGTCGGCGACTCCGGCTTCGGGCGGATCCACGGGGAGGACGGCCTGCGTGAGTTCGGTCGGTCCAAGGCGATCACCCGACGTCGTGCCCGGTCGCTGCTGCCGTCGATGACCTTCGAGCGCACCCCCGCCGACGTGGCCCGACTCGTGAAGGCCATCAAGGTCATGTACGGGAGGTAAGTGTCGGATAACCGATCATCAACAAGGATCGGTGTATCCACATGTTTATACACCGTGGTCACGGCGGTACATTGCGTTAAATGGGCCCCAATCGATTGCGCTACCGCCTTGTCGACAGTGACCAGTCGTGGAGCGCCCGACGGCGTCGGCACCGCTCGGACTGGTTGGCGCGCACCTTTCCGGACATCGGCGACATGCACGTGGTCGACCTCGGCGGTCGGCTCGGCACCTGGCACCGCGCCACCGTCCGGCCGGCCCGGGTGACAGTCGTCAACCTGGAGCAGCCGCCCGCCGTCGTCCCGGATTGGGCCCACGTCGAGCAGGCCGACGCCTGCGACCTGCCCCCGCGCCTCACCAAGGGCAGCTTCGACCTGGTCTTCTCGAACTCGGTGCTGGAGCACGTGGGCGGGCACGAACGCCGCATTCGCTTCGCCGCCGCCGCCCGCTCACTGGCCGACCGGCACTGGGTGCAGACGCCCTACCGCTACTTCCCCATCGAGCCACACTGGATCGCGCCCGGCATGCAGTTCCTGCCGGTACGACTGCGCACCGCGTTCGCCCGACGCTGGCCGTTGGGACACAAGCCGACCCGCAGCCACGACGCCGCCATCCACCAGGTGCTCTGGACCGAGCTGTTGGACCGCTCGCAGATGCGTCACTACTTCCCCGACTCGACGATGCTGGTGGAGCGGGTGTTCGGTCTGCCGAAGTCACTGATCGCGGTGCGTACCGGGTAGGACGCCGGTCAGAAGAGCGTCAGCTCGTCCTTCACGATGCCGCGCAGCTTGTCGTAGTCCACGACCACACACCGGATGCCCCGGTCGGTGGCGAGCACCCGGGCCTGCGGCTTGATCTCCTGGGCGGCGAAGACCCCGACGACGGGGCTGAGCAGCGGGTCACGGTTCATCAGCTCGAGATAGCGGGTCAACTGCTCCACGCCGTCGATGTCGCCACGCCGCTTGACCTCGACGGCGACCGAACCCGAGTTGGCATCCCGGCACAGCAGGTCGACCGGGCCGATGGCCGTCATGTACTCGCGTCGGACCAGCGTGAACCCCTCACCCAGGGCACCGGGGTTGGCGGCCAGCAACTCCTGGAGGTGTGCCTCCACCCCGTCCTTGCGCAGGCCCGGATCCACACCCAGCTCGTACGAGGTGTCCTGGAAGATCTCCTCCAGGGTGATCCGTAGCTCCTCGCCAGCCTTGTTGACGACCCGCCACACACCGGGGGCCTCCTCCAACCGACACGGCGGGCTCATCCAGTTCAACGGCTTGTACGCCCGGTCGTCGGCGTGAATAGACACCGACCCGTCCGCCTTCACCATCAGCAACCGGGTGGCCAGCGGCAGGTGAGCCGAGAGCCGTCCGACATAGTCCACCGAGCACTTCGCAATGACCAACCGCACCCGACGAGGGTAGCCGAGCACCCACCGGTCGCCAGCGAGCGGCACTGGCGCGTCGATGCGATGCTGAGACCGTGTTCGAAGTCCTCACCGGCACCGGTCTCGCCGCCTCGGCGGGGCTGAACGCCTACATACCCCTGCTCATCCTCGGCCTGCTCGGCCGTTACACCGATCTGATCGACCTGCCCAGCGGCTGGACCTGGCTCGGCAACGGCTGGGTCATCGCCATCATGGCCGTGCTGCTCGCCGTGGAGATGGTGGCGGACAAGGTGCCAGTGGTCGACCACATCAACGACGTGGTGCAGACAGTGGTCCGACCCACCGCCGGTGGCCTGGCCTTCGGCGCCGGCTCCTCGTCGGAGACGGTGACGGTCAGCGACCCGGGGAGCTTCTTCTCCTCCCACCAGTGGGTGCCGGTCGTCACCGGCGTCCTACTGGCGCTGGGCGTGCACCTGCTCAAGTCCGCGGCCCGCCCGGTGATCAACGCGACCACCGCCGGGATCGGCGCCCCGGTCGCCAGCACCGCCGAGGACGCCACCAGCGTGGTGGTCTCCCTGGTGGCGATCATCCTGCCGGTGCTGGTGCTCGTCGCCCTGGTCGGCCTGGCGTTCTTCACCTTCTGGTTCTTCCGTCGTCGATCCGAACGACGCCGCGAACGAGAGGCCGCCCGCGCCGCCGGCTTCCGCGTCTGACGCGGTGGATCGGCGGCCCGCCATACCGGGGTTCCACTGGTCGACAAAAGCCTAGTATCGGGGCAAGAGCCTAGAGGAGGTCGGCATGACCGCAGCGTTGGAGATGCCCCGAGTCCAGGAATGTGTGGTCGCCGCGTGCGCGTACAACCAGTCGGGTGACTGCCACGCCTTCGCGATCACCATCGGCAGCATGGATCACGCCCACTGCCACACCTTCGTCGAGTCGCCCGTCCGGGGCGGCGTGGAGAACCTGATCGCGCAGGTGGGCGCCTGCCAGCGCGCCGACTGCCGGCACAACGAACAGCTGGAGTGCCACGCGGCGTCGATCAGGGTCGGCCCGGACAACGACATGGCCGACTGCATGACCTACGCCGGCCGCTGACCATCGACCGCTGTCCGGCGACCTGCCGGGCAGCGGTCGGTCAGGGCAGGTCGTTTGCGTGACGGATGACCGTCACCAGGTCGTCGATGATGCCGGTGAGGGCGAAGTCCTTCGGGGTGAAGACCCGGGCGACACCGGCCGCCCGGAGGGTGTCCGCGTCACCGGCCGGGATGATGCCGCCCACCACCACCGGCAGGTCCGCCCGGCCGGCGGCGCGCAGCCCGTCGAGCACCGCGGGCACGGCGGCCAGGTGCGAACCGGAGAGCACGGAGAGCCCGACCAGGTCGACGTCCTCCTCCACGGCGGCGGCGACGATCTGCCCCGCGGTCAACCGGATGCCCTGGTAGACGACCTCGAAGCCGGCGTCTCGGGCGCGTACCGCGATCTGCTCCGCGCCGTTGGAGTGCCCGTCCAGGCCGGGTTTGCCGACCAGCAGCCGCAGCCGGCCGCTGCCCAGCTCCCGCGCGGTGGCGGTGACCCGCTCACGGACCGCCACGAGGCCAGGCTCCCCACCGCCGCCGGTGGCACCGGCCAGGCCGGTCGGTGCCCGGTACTCGCCGAAGACCTGGCGCAGCGCGCCGGCCCACTCGCCGGTGGTCACCCCGGCCCGCACGCACTCAAGGGTGGCCGACATCAGGTTGGTGGTGGTCGCGGCGTCCGCACGCAGCCGGGCCAGCGCCGCGTCGACGACGGCCGCGTCCCGGTCGGCCCGCCACCGGCGTACGCCGTCCACGGCGGCCGCCTCGACCGCGGGATCGACCTGCTCGACGGCGTCCGCGCCGGCGGCGGTCAGCGGGGAGGGTTCGGTAGCGGTGTACCGGTTGACCCCGACCACCACGTCGGCACCGGACTCCATCCGCCGACGGCGCTCGGCCAGCGACGCTACAAGCGCGCTCTTGAGGTAGCCGGTCTCCACGGCGGCGACGACGCCGCCCAGCTCCAGCACCTTGTCCAGCTCGACCCGCGCCCCGGTGACGACCTCGTCAACCAGCGCGGTCATCACGTGCGAGCCGGCGAAGAGGTCGGGATATTCGAGCAGATCCGACTCGTACGCCAGGACCTGCTGCATCCGCAGCGACCACTGCTGGTCCCACGGGCGGGGCAGGCCGAGCGCCTCGTTCCAGGCGGGCAGTTGGACGGCGCGGGCCCGGGCGTCCCGGGACATCGTCACGCCGAGCATCTCCAGCACGATGCGCTGGATGTTGTTCTCCGGCTGCGCCTCGGTGAGGCCGAGCGAGTTGACCTGGACCCCGTAGCGGAACCGCCGTTGTCTGGCGTCGGTGACCCCGTACCGGTCCCGGGTGATCTCGTCCCAGAGCACGCCGAACGCGCGCATCTTGGCGATCTCCTCGACGAAGCGCACCCCGGCATTGACGAAGAACGAGATCCGCTGGACCACGTCGCCCATCCGCTCGGCAGGCACCTGGCCGGAGTCCCGGACCGTGTCGAGCACGGCGACCGCGGTGGCCAGCGCGAAGCCGACCTCCTGCACGGGCGTGGCGCCGGCCTCCTGGAGGTGGTACGAGCAGATGTTGACCGGGTTCCACCGGGGCATCTCGCGCAGCGTGTACGCCACCACGTCGGCGGTGAGCCGCAGCGACGCCGCCGGCGGAAAGATGTACGTCCCCCGGGACAGGTACTCCTTGATGATGTCGTTCTGGGTGGTGCCGGCGCAGCGGGCCAGGTCGGCGCCCTGCTCCAGCCCGACGGTGCCGTACAGGGCGAGCAGCCACATCGCCGGGGCGTTGATGGTCATCGAGGTGTTCGTGTCGGCGAGCGGAAGACCGTCGAAGAGCGCCCGCATGTCGCCGAGGTGGGCCACCGGCACGCCGACCCGTCCGACCTCGCCGGCGGCGAGTTCGTGGTCCGGGTCGTACCCGGTCTGGGTGGGCAGATCGAAGGCGACCGACAGGCCGGTCTGCCCCTTCGCCAGGTTGCGGCGGAAGAGGGCGTTGGTGGCCGCGGCCGACGAGTGGCCGGCGTAGGTGCGCATCACCCACGGGCGGTCCCGCTCGGGCAGTCGCCCCGGGAATGCCGTCTCATCCATGGCCGGAGTCTAAGTTACCGTTCAGTAAAAGGAGCTGTGGAAAACCACACAGGTCCATGTCGGGGACGTCCGGGTGGCAAGCGCCCGCAGTGGCGCGGACCGCCACACCCCGGGCACCACGGGGCCCAGGCCAGGACGCACACTGGACGGCATGGATGACGAGCTGGCCATCTCCGTCCGAGGGCTGCGCAAGGCGTACGGCGACAACGTGGCGGTGGCGGGTGTGGATCTGGACGTCCACCGAGGCGAGGTGTTCGCGTTGCTCGGCCCGAACGGCGCCGGCAAGACCACCACGGTGGAGATCCTGGAGGGCTACCGCCGCCGGGACGCCGGCGAGGTCAGCGTCCTCGGCGTCGACCCTGCCCACCCGGATGCCGACTGGCGCTCCCGGGTCGGCATCGTGCTCCAGGGCACCGGCGAGTTCGACGAGCTGACAGTGGCCGAGGTGATCCGGCACTTCTCCGGCTTCTACCCCGGCGCGGACGACCCGGACAAGGTGATCGAGCGGGTCGGGTTGGCCGACAAGGCGAAGGCCCGGACGCACACCCTCTCCGGTGGGCAGAAGCGCCGCCTGGACGTGGCCCTGGGCATCATCGGCCGTCCCGAGCTGCTCTTCCTCGACGAGCCGACCACCGGTTTCGACCCGGAGGCCCGCCGCGAGTTCTGGGAGCTGATCCGCGATCTCGCCGCAGCGGGCACCACCATCGTGCTCACCACCCACTACCTGGACGAGGCGGAAGCCCTCGCCGACCGGGTCGGCGTGATCGCCGGGGGCCGGCTGGTCGAGGTCGCCGCCCCCAACCGGCTGGGCAATCGGCAGGAAGCCCTCGCGACGGTCTCCTGGCGTACCCCGGAAGGGGCTTTGGAAAGCGCGCAGAGCGAGACGCCGACGACCTTCGTGGCCGACCTGGCCGCGCGCTACGGCGGCGAGGTCCCCGGGCTCACTGTGACCCGGCCGACCCTGGAGGACGTCTACCTCACCATGATCGGACACGCGCGATGACGACCACGACGAAGCCGGCGACGCCGGTCACCGCGACTCGCGGCCGGCGGCCGGGTGCCGGAGCGCTCGCCCTGCGCCAGGGCCGACTGGAGATCACCCAGTTCCTGCGCAGCCGGGAGTCGGTGGTCTTCACGATGGGCTTCCCCATCATCATGATCCTGATCTTCGCGTCGATCTTCGACGGCACGATCGGCGGCGGGGTCAAGTTCACCCAGTACTTCATCACCGGCATGATCGCGACCGGCCTGATGACTGTGAGCTTCCAGAACCTCGGCATCTGGATCCCGATCGAGCGGGACCGGGGCGTGCTCAAGCGCTACCGGGGCACGCCGATGCCGAAGTGGGTCTGGTTCGCTGGCAAAGTGATCATGGTGGTGGCGATCGGGATCGCCGAGACGGTGCTGCTGCTGGCCGTCGCTGTGGCGCTGTTCGACCTCGACCTGCCGGGCACCGCCGCGAAGTGGTTCACCTTCGGCTGGGTCGCCGTGCTCGGGGTGACGGCGTGCACGCTGTGCGGCATCGCGATCTCGTCGCTGGCCCGCACCGCCCGCAGCGGCTCGGCGGTGGTCACCCCGGTGGCCCTGGTGCTCCAGTTCATCTCCGGCGTGTTCTTCGTCTTCACCGACCTGCCCACCTGGATGCAGCAGGTGGCGGCGGTGTTCCCGCTCAAGTGGATGTGCCAGGGGCTGCGGTCGGTGTTCCTGCCGGAGAGCTTCGGCGCCCAGGAGCCGGGCGGCTCGTTCGAGCTGGGCCGGGTAGCGGTGGTGCTGGCCCTGTGGTGCGTGATCGGTGTGGTGCTCTGCCTGACCACCTTCCGCTGGACCACCAAGCGCGACGGCTGACCCCTCTCCGAGGGTCCCCGATCCGCCCCGTGGCTGCCAGACTCTGATGATGACCGCTCGACCGACCCGGCGCGGGCTCCTGCTCGCGGGGGCAGGGGCGACGGCGCTGGCGGTCGGGGTCGGCTGGACGGCCCGCCACCTGATCCGCCCGTCGCCGACGCGACCCGTCCCCCCGGACGCGCCGGCCGGCGACGAGCGACTGGTCAGCCGCACGTCCGCCGCACGTGGCCGCTCGGTCGACTTCTACACAGCAGTCCCGGACGGGCACGGCGACGGTCAGGGGTTGCCGGTCTGCCTGGTGCTGCACGGCGCGTCCACCACCGCACGGGACTTTCCCGGGCTCGGCCTGGGGCGCTTCCTGACCGACGCGGTGCGTCGGGGTGCGCCGCCGTTCGTGCTCGCCGGGGCGACCGGCGACCGCCTCTCCTGGCGCCCCGCCGGCCGGGACGACCCGCAGCGGATGGTGCGTGAGGAGTTGCCGGCCTGGTGCGCCGAGCGGGGCTTCGACGCCACCCGGCTGGCGGCCTGGGGCTGGTCCATGGGGGGCTTCGGCTCGCTGTTGCTCGCCGCCACCTGGCCGGGGTCGCTCCGGGCGGTGGCGGCCTTCTCCCCCGCCGTCGCGCCCGGTGATGCCGTCTTCGTCGGTGCCGACAGGCTGCGCGGCACTCCGCTGGGCCTCTGGTGCGGTCGCCAGGACGACCTCCTCGCCGACGTGCAGGCGCTGGAGCGGGCCCTCCCCGAGCCGGCCGCCCGAGCCGAGTACGCCGACGGCGGGCACGACTTCCGGTACTGGGGCTCGGTCATACCCGCTGCCCTCGACTTCGTCGCGACAGCGCTGGCCGCCCCGCCCGGCCCGGGTTGAGCCGACCGCGGGGGCCCACGAACGGGCCCCCGCGGCTGCCGGTCTCAGTAGGTGTAGAAGCCCTTGCCGGTCTTGCGGCCCAGGTCACCGGCGGTGACCATCCGCTGGAGCAGCTCCGGCGGAAAGAACTTCTCGTCGGCGGTATCGGTGTAGATGTTCTTCGAGGCGTGCAGCAGCACGTCCACGCCGGTCAGGTCGGTGGTGGCCAGCGGGCCCATCGCGTGCCCGAAGCCCAGCCGGCAGGCGGTGTCCAGGTCCTCCGCGGACACCACCCCGGACTCGACCAGCTTGACCGCCTCCATCACCAGGGCGGAGATCAGTCGGGTGGTGACGAAGCCGGCGATGTCCCGGTTGACCACGACGACCGTCTTACCGATCTCCTCGGCGAAGGCCCGCGCGGTGTCCAGCGTGGCGTCGCTGGTCTTGTAACCGCGCACCAGCTCGCAGAGCTGCATCATCGGCACCGGGGAGAAGAAGTGGGTGCCGACCACCGCCTCGGGCCGCTCGGTCACCGCGGCGATCTGGGTGACCGGGATCGCCGAGGTGTTGGTGGCGAGCACCGCGTCCGACTTGCAGATCTTGTCCAGGGCGCGGAACACCTCGTGCTTGATCTCCAGCCGCTCGAAGACCGCCTCGACCACGATGTCCGCGTCCGCCGCCGCCTCCAGGTCGGTGGTCGGGGTGATCCGAGCCAGCGTCGCCTCGACCTCGGACGCCTCGATCTTGCCCTTCTCGGCGAACTTCTCCAGTGACTTCCGAATACCGCCGAGACCCCGGGTGGTGGCCGCGTCGTCCAGGTCGCGCAGCGTCACCTGCCAGCCCGCCTGCGCCGCCACCTGGGCGATGCCGGAACCCATCAACCCGGCCCCGACGACCGCGAGTCGACCCGCCATCTGCTTCTCCCTCGCTGCGATTGAGTGCCTGCCTGCACCCTAGTCGGCGAGCCTGAACGATGGCTAAGTGGCGGTCGGGACGGGTCGTGGGGGCCTCAGATCTCCAGTGCCGGCTCCTCCGGCGTAGTGCCCCGCTCGACCGCCACCCCGAGCGCACGCAGGTCGGCCACGAAGTCCGGGTAGCCCCGGTCCACGTGATGCACGTGGGAGACCTCGGTGACCCCCTCCGCGCAAAGTCCGGCGATGATCAACCCTGCTCCGGCCCGGATGTCGGTGGCCCGCACCGGGGCACCGGAGAGCCGAGCCCGGCCCCGGACCACAGCGTGATGCCCGTCGGTCTTGATGTCCGCGCCGAGCCGCATCATCTCGTTGGCGAACATGAACCGGCCGTCGAAGATGTTCTCGGTGATCAGGGAGGCGCCGTCGCTGACGGCCGCCAGCCCGATCGCCATCGGCAGCAGGTCGGTGGCGAAGCCGGGGTACGGCAGCGTCACCACGTCCACCGCCCGGGGCCGGTCGTCCATCCGTACGCGGAAGCCGTCTCCCCGGGTCTCCACCAGCCCGCCGGCGGCCACCACCTTGTCCAGGGCGACCTCCAGGAAGGCCGGGTCCAGCCCGGTCACCGTCACGTCGCCCCGGGTCATCGCCGCGCCGAACGCCCAGGTGCCGGCGACGATCCGGTCCCCCACCGTGGCGTGGCGCACCGGACGCAGACCGGGCACACCGGTGATGCGCAACATCGACGTGCCCGCGCCGACGATGCGCGCGCCCATCTGGTTGAGCATCGTGCAGATGTCGACGATCTCCGGCTCCCGGGCCGCGTTGTCGATCATCGTGGTGCCCTGGGCCAGCACCGCCGCCATCACCAGGTTCTCGGTCGCGCCGACGCTGGGGAAATCCAGCAGGATGTCCGCGCCCCGCAGCCCGTGCGGGGCGGAGGCGATGACGAACCCGTGCTCACCGGAGATCTCCGCGCCCATCCGGGTCAGCCCGGAGATGTGCATGTCCAACCCTCGCGACCCGATCGCGTCGCCGCCGGGATGGGCCACCCGCACGTACCCCCGGCGGGCCAGCAACGGGCCGAGCACGCAGATCGACGCGCGCAACCGTCGGACCAGGTCGTAGTCGGCCTCCGCGCCCGGCTGCTCGGGTACGTCGATCGTCACCGACCGGGACCGGGCCACGCCGCCACGGGCGACCATCGGGTCGACCGGGTCGTCCGCATCGAACTGGACGTCGCAGCCCAGCCGACGCAGCACCTCCCCCATGATCGCGATGTCGGTGATCCGGGGGACGTTGGTGATCACACTGCGGCCCGGCGCGAGCAGCGCGGCGGCCATCAGCTTCAACGCCGAGTTCTTGGCACCGACCACGTGCACGGTGCCGGACAGTCGGGCGTCACCGCGTACCCGGATGACGTCGACATCGTTGACCGCCGAATCGCTGGCGTCGCCGGGGCCCACCACCACCGGCCAGCCGGCGGTGCTCTCCGGCCGCGCCGGGATCGTCAGGTCGGGAATCCGTAGGCTGTGCGTCATGGCCGTCCACCTCACGCGCATCTACACCAAGGCCGGCGACGCCGGCATGACCAGGCTGAGCAACAACGAGCAGGTGCCGAAGACCGATCCACGGATCGCCGCGTACGCGGATGTCGACGAGTGCAACGCGGCGATCGGCGTCGCGCTCGCGCTGGGAAACCTCGACGAGGAGCTTCGCGGCGTGCTGGGGTCGGTGCAGAACGACCTGTTCGACGTCGGCGCCGACCTGTCCACCCCGGTCGAGCCGGAGCCGAAGTACCCGCCGCTGCGGGTCACCGAGGCGTACGTCGAGCGCCTGGAGGGCTGGTGCGACGAGTACAACGCACGCCTGAGCAAGCTCGACTCCTTCATCCTCCCCGGCGGCACCGCAGGTGCGGCGCTGCTGCACGTGGCGCGGACCGTCGCCCGGCGTGCCGAACGGGCAGCGTGGGCGCTGGTGAGCCACGATCCGGAACGAACCAGCACGCTCCCGGCAAAGTATCTCAACCGGCTCTCCGATCTGCTCTTTATCCTGTCAAGAACGGCAAATCCGGCAGGAGACGTGCTATGGGTGCCGGGCGGCAAGCGCTGAACGTCGGCGCTCCGCACCACGTCGAGGTCTGGGTTCCCACTCTGCCCGCCACCACGCGTGGCCAGGGCCGACTCCTCCACAAGCCAAGCCGACCAGCACCCTGACTCCTCGGCGAGCCCGACCGACCAGCACCTAGATCGACTCCGGTTCCTTGATGTCGGGCCCTCCCAGCCACCAGAACACCCCGACATCAAGAAAACCGAGTGGATCACCAGCCCGACGCGCCCGCCTCCCAGCCCGGCGCGCTGCGCGGAGCCGGCGCGCTGCGCGCGGAGCCGGCGCGCTGCGCGGAGCCGGCGCGCTGCGCGCGGAGCCGGCGCGCTGCGCGGAGCCGGCGCGCTGCGCGGAGCCGGCGCGCTGCGCGAACCGAGGAGGCAGAAGTCAGCCGCACAGGTAACGGCAGGTGATCAAAGCCCGCCGCTAACCGGCGGACAGTGCCCAACGAAGGGTTTCCGGGGGCGCCCGCCCGGCGCAGGGATCAAGCCTGACCGCCCGGAGCCGGGCGGGCTCCCCCGGAAACCCAGAAGAGCAACCAAAAGCGAGCCTCAGGCAGCCGGCCAGTCCTGGGAGGCCATACGCGGCGAGACCGCCCCCGGAGGGGCGGCCTCGAGCCAGGAGAGAAAACCGGTGACAGTCGATCGCGCCATGGCGATCTCCACCGGTGCGTGGTTACTGGTACAGCGGAGGATCACCCAGTCGGCCGGCATGGAGAACCGTTCCTGACCTTCGGGCAACCGACGGCGCTCCACGGCCAGCCCCTTGCGGGACAGCACTCGCTTGGGCCGGATCGCGAAACTGAACATCCGGTACCAGCGCAGCTCGTCACCGGCGAACCGGCCGAAGCCGGGCGACCAGCCGCGGCCGTCGAGCATGGTGGAGACCCGGACGCTGAGCCGGATGATGCCACCGCTGCGGGTGACGAGAGCTCGCCGGACGAAGAGTGTCAGAAGCGCGCCGAGGATGACGACAACGCCGATTCCGAATCCTTCGACGATCTCCATCCCCGGTATGGCTCAGCGGCTCGGTGCGGAGACCGGGGTTGCGCTCTCGGCCAGCACGGTGACACCGTCGGCGCTCACCGAGAGGAAGCCGCCGGCCACCTCGTAGGCGACCTGCTCGCCGCCGGCGAGCTTGATGCGTACCTGGCCGGGCTCGGCGAGTTGGCCGAGCAGCGGCGCGTGCCCCGGCAGGACACCGAGCTCGCCTTCGGTCGTCCGGGCGACGACCATCTCGGCGTCACCGGACCAAACCTTCTCCTCGACGGCGACGAGCTCGACGTGAAGCTGCTGTGCCACGCTGTCTCCTTGCTGCGGCTACGGATTGCCGAAAGTCTAGCCTGACGACGCGGCGCGCCCAACGCGGGTGGGGACAACGCCGACCCGACTACTTGGCCTTGTTGACGAATTCCGGGTGCTCCAGCAGGAACGGGTCGAGTTGCTCGTTGTGCAGGGCGGTGAAGAAGTCCGGAACCCCGTCCTGGAACTTCTCGCCCAGGTACTTCTGACCCTCGAAGACCCCACCACCGGGCAGCTTGATCATCTCGATGGTGTTCGGGCGGATGTCCTTCAGGGCGAGCCCGAAGTCCACAACGCTGTTGCCCCGGCCGCTGAAGATCAACGACTGGCCGGCGGCGCGGAGCACCTTGTCCAGCTTGATCGGGTTGGACACCACGTCGGCGCTGAACGCCTGGCCGACCATGGCCTTGACGAACTGCTGCTGGTGGCGCTGCCGACCGTAGTCGGAATCCAGAACGCCGTTCTTCGGGTAGCGCTGCCGGACGTAGTCCAGCGCCTGCCACCCACTCAGGTGCCGGTTGCCCTTCTTGTAGATCGCCTGCGGGCCGACGTAGCCCTCACCACGGGTGTTGCCCGGCCGCGCCTTGCCGTCCGGCTGCTTGTGCTCGGACTTCACGTCGCGCTCGATGTACATGTCGACACCGCCCATGGCGTCGACGATCTTCTGGAAGCCGGTGAAGTTGATGATCGCGCCGGCGTCGAAGCGCTTGATGCCGGTCACGTTCTGCACCGTGGTGGCCAACAGCTCGAAGCCTCGTGCCGCGTCCGGGTTGGCCCCCGGCACCCTGCTGCCGAACGACATCGCGGCGTTGATCTTCGTGGTCTCGCCCGGGAAGTCGGCCCGCTTGAACGCCGGGATCCGCACGTAGAGGTCGCGGGGCAGCGAGAACAGGTAGGCCCGGTCCATCGAGGCCGGCACGTGCAGCACCATGATCGAGTCGGCAAGCGGCGCGGCCGTCGGCGTACGCGGGTCGATGCCGACGAGCAGGATGTTGAGCGGACCCTTGATGTCGCTCTTCTTCACCTGGGCGCCCGCCGCCTGGTCGCCGAAGAGGTCGGCCTTGCCGACGGACCCCTCGTAGCGGGCCATCAGCACCTCGGTGCCGACCAGCACCGCGCCGCTGAGCACGGTCAGCACGGTGCCGAACACCGTGCAGAGCCTGGCCCACCGCGGCACACCTCGCCAGAGGGACGGCTTGCGGCCACTCTTGCCGGCCTTACCCACGAGCAGCTCCGTTCGTTACGCCCACGACGAGGAAGACGGGCGCACGTCGTCGAAAGGTTGCAAAGATCAACGCTCGTTCAGGTGAGCGCGGAACGAACCGTAGCTCGGGTGCCGCAGAAGTGACGACCACGAGTAACGGACCGCGACGATGGTAAGGCGCGAACATGAACAAAAGACTGCCCCGGCATTGCCGGGGCAGTCTTTTTGCTACGGGATCGATGGGGCTGGTCAGCCCTTCATCAGCTCCTCAGCCTTGCGCTCCAGGTCCTCGAGACCGCCGCACATGAAGAACGCCTGCTCGGGGAAGTGATCGTACTCACCCTCGCTGATCTTGCGGAACGCCTCGATGGTCTCCTTGATCGGGACCGTCGAGCCCGGCACGCCGGTGAACTGCTCCGCCGCGTAGGTGTTCTGCGAGAGGAAACGCTCGATCCGCCGGGCGCGAGCCACGGTGATCTTGTCTTCCTCGGAGAGCTCCTCGATACCGAGGATGGCGATGATGTCCTGCAGGTCGCGGTAGCGCTGCAGGATCCGCTTCACCTCGGTGGCAACCTGGAAGTGCTCGGCGCCGACGAACTCCGGGGCGAGGATCCGGGACGAGGACGCCAGCGGGTCCACGGCCGGGTAGATGCCCTTGTCGGAGATCGACCGCTCCAGGTTGGTGGTCGCGTCCAGGTGGGCGAACGTGGTGGCCGGGGCGGGGTCGGTGTAGTCGTCCGCCGGCACGTAGATCGCCTGCATGGAGGTGATGGCCTGGCCCCGGACGGAGGTGATCCGCTCCTGGAGCTCGCCCATCTCGTCGGCCAGGGTCGGCTGGTAACCCACGGCGCTCGGCATACGGCCGAGCAGGGTGGACACCTCCGAACCGGCCTGCGTGAAGCGGAAGATGTTGTCGATGAAGAGCAGCACCTCCTGCTTCTTCACGTCCCGGAAGTACTCGGCCATGGTCAGCGCGGAGAGCGCCACCCGCAGCCGGGTGCCCGGCGGCTCGTCCATCTGGCCGTAGACCAGCGCGGTCTTGTCGATGACGCCGGACTCGGTCATCTCGGCGATGAGGTCGTTGCCCTCACGGGTGCGCTCACCCACGCCGGCGAAGACCGAGGTACCACCGAAGTTGCGGGCAACCCGGGTGATCATCTCCTGGATGAGCACCGTCTTGCCCACGCCCGCGCCGCCGAACAGGCCGATCTTGCCGCCCTTGACGTACGGGGCGAGCAGGTCGATGACCTTGATGCCGGTCTCCAGCATCTCGGTCTTCGGCTCGAGGTCCGCGAAGGCCGGGGCCTTGCGGTGGATGCCCCACCGGTCGTCGGCCTCGAACGTCTCGCCCTCTTTGAGGTTGAGCACCTCGCCGATCGCGTTGAACACCTTGCCCTTGACCGCGTCGCCCACCGGCACCGTGATCGGCTCGCCGCGGTCGCGCACCTCGGCGCCACGGACCAGGCCGTCGGTCGGCTGCATCGAGATGGCACGGACCAGGTTGTCGCCCAGGTGCTGGGCAACCTCCAGGGTCAGCGTCTTCTCACCGCCGGACAGGTTCACCTTCACGTTCAAGGCGTTGAACAGGGCCGGCATGGCGTCGCGCGGGAACTCGGCGTCGACGACCGGGCCGATGACCCGGACCACGCGACCCGTGGCCGTCTTGGTCTCTACTGGTGCAGTCATCACACTTCACTTCCCGACGCGGCCAGCGCGTTGGCGCCGCCGACGATCTCGCTGATCTCCTGGGTGATCCCGGCCTGGCGAGCCGAGTTCATCTCGCGCGTGTACTTCTCGATCATCTCTTCGGCGTTGTCGGTGGCGCTCTTCATCGCCCGCCGCCGTGCCGCCGACTCACTCGCCGCCGACTCGATCAACGCCGCGTAGATCCGCGTGTTGATGTACCTCGGCAGGAGCGCGT
Source organism: Micromonospora sp. NBC_00330 (assembly GCF_036136635.1). Taxonomy (NCBI): domain Bacteria; kingdom Bacillati; phylum Actinomycetota; class Actinomycetes; order Micromonosporales; family Micromonosporaceae; genus Micromonospora; species Micromonospora sp. NBC_00330. The sequence goes on along the minus strand of NZ_CP108012.1, from coordinate 7,100,428 downwards.
CGAGCAGCGCCTCCGCCTCCGGCTCGAACTCGTACGCCGGCAGCAACCCCTCGGAGCGCGGCCGGTCCTCCACCTGCATCGGACCGATGACCTTGGTGACCGGGCTCTGCGTCATGAGCGAGTGGAACTCGGTGTAGACGATGTGCAACTCGTCGACGCCGAGCACCCCGTCCGCTCCGGCGCCGCCGTCGACGTCGTCCGCACCGGCAGTGAACGCCTTGATCAGCGTCTCACCGACGGTACGAGCGTCCTCGAACGACGGCTGCTCGCTGAAGCCGGTCCAGTTCGCCTCGATCGGCCGCTCGCGGAACCGGTAGAACCCGACGCCCTTACGCCCGATGACGTAGAGCACCGGCTCCTTGCCGTCCGCCTTGAGCCGCGCGATCAGCGACTCCGCCATCCTGATCGCGTTGGAGCTGTAACCGCCGGCCAGGCCACGGTCGCTGGTGACCAACAGGACGCCGGCCCGCCGCACCCGCTCACGCGGGGTGAGCAGCGGGTGGTCGATCCGCGCGTTGGACGCCAGCGCCGTGAGCACACCGGTGATGGCCTGGGCGTACGGCAGGGACGCCTGCACCCGGGCCTGGGCCTTGGCGATCCGGCTCGTCGCCACGAGCTCCATCGCCTTGGTGATCTTCTTCATCGACTTCGCCGAGCGGATCCGTTGACGAAGAACGCGTACCTGGGCCGCCACGGGATCAGCTCTCGGCCGGGCGGTCGGTCGCGCCGTCGCGGAAGCGGGTCACCGTCTCGCGGTTCTCGTCGCCCTCGAGCGGCGCGGCCGGCGCGTCGTTGACCTTGCGCTCGTCCTCCTTGTTGAGGAAGACCTGCTTGAACTCGGCGATCGCGCTGTCCAGCGAGCCGATGATGTCATCGTTCCACTGGTTGTCGGCGATGCCGGCCAGCACACCCTGGTGCTTGTGCCGCAGGTACTGGAGGAACTCGGCCTCGAAGCGCCGGACCTCGCCCACCGGGATGTCGTCCAGCTTGCCCTCGGTGCCGGCCCAGACCGAGACGACCTGCTCCTGCACCGGGAACGGCGAGTAGTTCGGCTGCTTGAGCAGCTCGACCAGGCGCGAACCGCGGTCCAGCTGGGCACGGGAGGCCCGGTCCAGGTCGGAGGCGAAGGCGGCGAACGCCTCCAGCTCGCGGTACTGGGCCAGGTTGAGCCGCAGCGAACCGGCGACCTTCTTCATCGGCTTCACCTGCGCGGCGCCACCGACCCGGGAGACCGAGGTACCGACGTTGATCGCCGGACGAACGCCCTGGTTGAACAGGTCGGTCTCCAGGAAGATCTGGCCGTCGGTGATCGAGATGACGTTGGTCGGGATGAAGGCCGAGATGTCGTTGGCCTTCGTCTCGATGATCGGCAGACCGGTCATCGAGCCGCCACCCAGCTCGTCGGAGAGCTTCGCGCAGCGCTCCAGCAGGCGGGAGTGCAGGTAGAAGACGTCACCCGGGTACGCCTCACGGCCCGGCGGGCGACGCAGCAGCAGCGACACGGCGCGGTACGCCTCGGCCTGCTTGCTCAGGTCGTCGAAGACGATCAGGACGTGCTTGCCGCCGTACATCCAGTGCTGTCCGATGGACGAGCCGGTGTACGGGGCGAGGTACTTGAAGCCAGCCGGGTCGGAGGCCGGGGAGGCGACGATGGTGGTGTACTCCATCGCGCCCGCCTCCTCGAGCTGCCCCTTGATGGAGGCGATCGTGGAGGCCTTCTGACCGATGGCGACGTAGATGCAGCGAACCTGCTTCTTCGGGTCGCCGGTGCGCCAGTTGTCCCGCTGGTTGAGGATGGCGTCCAGGGCGACGGTCGTCTTGCCGGTCTTCCGGTCACCGATGATCAGCTGCCGCTGACCCCGACCGATCGGGGTCATCGCGTCGATGGCCTTGATGCCGGTCTGCAGCGGCTCGTCGACGGACTGCCGGGACATCACGTTCGGAGCCTGCAGCTCCAGCTCGCGGAAGCCCTCGTTGGCGATGTCGCCGAGCGCGTCGATCGGCTCACCGAGCGCGTTCACCACGCGGCCGAGGAAGGCGTCGCCGACCGGAACGGAGAGAACCCGCTCGGTGCGCTTGACGCGCTGCCCTTCCTCCAGCTTGGCGGAGTCACCGAGAACGACGACGCCGATCTCCCGGACGTCGAGGTTCAACGCCACGCCGAGCGTGCCGTCCTCGAACTCCAGGAGCTCGTTGGTCATGGTCGAGGGCAGGCCCTCGACGTGGGCGATACCGTCGCCGGTGTCGGCGACGGTGCCGACCTCCTCGCGGGAGACGTCGGACGAGTAGGAAGAGACGTAGCGCTCCAGGGCGCCGCGGATCTCCTCCGTCGAGATGGTCAGCTCGGCCATCCTCTGCTTCCTTAAAATTCAGGGGCCCGGGATACCTAGTACCGACCGGTCCGAATGGCGTCTGTCATTCCGGGCGCTGAGTGGTCCAGCCACCCCGACGCTGGGCGGCGGAGCCGCTCAGCCGCGGGGCGGCGAAGCCGATCAGCGCTTCGCGAGCGCGTTGCGGGTCTCGTTGAGGCGGCGCAGGATGGTGCCGTCGTACAGGTCGGAGCCGACCCGCACGCTCACGCCACCCAGGACGTGGGGGTCCACCGTCTGCTTGACGGAGACCTCTCGACCGTATATCGCGCCGAGGCTCGCACCCAGCCGGCGCTCGTCCTCGTCACTCAACGGGGCCGCGACGGTCACGTACGCCACCTGCCGGTCGCGTCGCTCGGCGGCGAGTTCCACCAGCCGGGTGAGCGCACCGGTGAAGGAGCGCCCCCCGTACCCGCCGAGTGCGACCTCGACGAGGCGGACGGTGACCGGACGGGCCTTGTCGGCGAGCAGCTCGCGGGCCAGGGTGGCCCGCTGCTCGACCGGGGCGACCGGGTCGGCGAGCGTGTTGCTCAACGCCGACTGACCGGCCACTACCTGACCGAAGCGGAACAGCTCGTCCTCGACCTCGCCCAGCTCGCCGGACTTGTCGGCGCTGGCGAGCAGCGCCTCCACGCCCAGCCGCTCGGCGCCGTCGAGCAGCTCCGACGGTGCCGACCAACGGCCGGACACCAGGACCACGAGCAGGTCGAGCGCGTCCGCGCCGATCCGCCCGCCGAGCATGTCGCCGAGCAGAGCACCGCGATCCTCGCCGGACCGGGACGGCTCGGAGAGCGCCCGGCGCAGCCGCGGCTCACGCCGCAGCAGGGTCGCCACGGAGAGGATGGCGTCGGCGGTGGAGGCCACCGCTGACGGCTCCGCGCCGCGGACGTACGCGTCGAGGCGCTCGGCCGCGACCTTGTACGACTCCCGGCTGGCGGCCTGCATCAGCGGGCCCCCGTGCTCTCGAGACCGCTCAGGAACCGGTCGACGGTGCCCTTACGCCGCGCCTCGTCGGCCAGCGACTCGCCAACGATCTTGCTGGCCAGGTCCACCGCGATGGTGCCGACCTCCGCGCGCAGCTCGCGCACGATGGTGGCCCGCTCGGCGGCGAGCGCGTCCTTGCCCGCCTGGATGACCCGGTCGGACTCTTCCCGCGCCTTGGCGAGGATGTCCTGGCGGATGCCCTCGGCGTCGGCCCGCGCGTCGTCACGGATCTTGGCGGCGTCGGTCCGGGCCTCAGCGAGCTGGGCACGGTACTGCTCGAGCAGCTGGTTCGCCTCGGCCTGGGCGGCCTCGGCGCGCTTGATGCCGCCCTCGATGGCGTCGACCCGAGCCTGGAACGTCTGCTCCATGCGCGGGAAGACGAACTTCATCAGGACGAAGCAGAGCACGGCGAAGGCGACCGTGCCGACCACGATCTCCTGCCAGATCGGAATGATCGGGTTGTGGTCTGACTCACCACCCTCGGCGGCGAGGAGGAACAACATGGGTGACCTCCCGGTCGGAAGGGGCGGGATCAGCCGGCCCAGATGAAGCCGAAGGCGATGCCGAACAGCGCGAGCGCCTCGATGACGGCGAAGCCGATCCAGACGTACGGCAGGGTCATGCGCGACGACTCGGGCTGCCGGGCGGTCGACTGGATGTAGGCGGCGAAGACCAGGCCAACGCCGATGCCCGGGCCGATGGCGGCGAGACCGTAGCCGATGGCAGCGGTGCTACCGGTGACCTCGGCGAGAACGCTAGCGTCCATTGGTGTGGTTCCTCCTGGTTATCACGCGTGACTCTCACGCGGGACGACAACGGTTGGTGCGTGGATCAGTGCTCTTCGGCGAGCGCGCCCTGGATGTAGCTGGCGCTCAGCACGGTGAAGACGTAGGCCTGCAGGACGATGACCAGCGCTTCGAGGAGGGTCAGCGCCACTGTCATCACCCAGGAGACCACCGAGATCGGCGCCAGCCAGGCGTTGGCGTTGAGCATCGCGAAGCCGCCGAGCGTGAAGACCAGCAGGAGCATGTGGCCGGCGAACATGTTCGCGAAGAGACGGACGGCCAGCGAGAACGGCCGGATGATGAAGGTCGAGAACGCCTCGATCGGGATCAGCAGCGGCAGGATGTACCACGGTGCCGGGGGGATCAGGGCGTGCTTGAAGTATTTGCCGAAGCCGTGGTGCCGGATGCCGATGTAGTTGAACAGCACGTAGCTGATCACCGCGAGGATCGCCGGGAAGGCGATGTGCGAGTTCGGCGAGATCTGGAAGAGCGGAATGATCGCGAACGCGTTCGTCACCAACACGAAGCAGAACAACGTCGTGAAGTAGGGAGCGAACCGCACGCCCTGGTGACCGATCATGTCGACCGAGATGTTGTTCCGGACGAAGCCGTAGATCGACTCGGCGAACCACTGCTTCTTGGTCGGCACCAACTTCGGGTTCCGATAGGTCGCCAGGAAGAAGATGATCAGGAAGCCGACCGCGACCCAGATCATCAGCGTGAACTTGGTGAACCACGGGGCGTTCTCCACACCCCAGGGCACGATCGCGGGCAGGTAGAAGTCGTCCACACTGGGTGGGAATGCCGCCTGGCCCGCTGCCAGAACGTTCGCCTGTCCGAACACCGTGTCCCTTCCTAAGTAGGCGTGCCGAGCCGACGGACGACGAGGATGATCCCCCCGGTCACGCCGAGCACGACGCCGATCCCGGTGGCGACGCCACCGGTATCGAGCCACTGGTCGACCAGCCAGCCGATGAAACCCCACACGAGCATTCCTCCGATGAGGTAGCTGAGCGCGGTCCAACCCTGACCGGCGCCGGACGGATAATCGTCCGGTTCACCGGCGGGACGGGGGGTTTGGTCACCAGCCATGACGGGGCGAACGATATCAGCCGGGAAGACGAGGCTGTGCCTCACCCCCCGCACAACCGTCGTTGTGTGGGCTTCTCGTGGGCGCCGTCGTCTGTGGGCACGCTACTCCCCTTCCGCCCGTCGGAAAATGACCGGAGGCCGACACATTGCGGCGCGTCCGCTGGTTGGGACGACCGCCAGGTCAGCCGCGCGGCCGGCGAGCGTGCACCGTGGTCAGCCACCAGAGGTGCACCGCTGTCCACACTGCCACCCCGGCGACGATGCCGAGGCAGAGAGGGATCAAACCGGGCCAACCGGTCGACGCCACCGCCACCAGCACCACACCCAGCAGACTGAACTTCAACACGTACAGGCCCACCCCGAGCGGCAGCAGCAACTGCGGGTTGACCTGGTCGGCCCGCGCCAACACCACTGTGGTGAGGGTGTAGCTGAGCACCGTGACGCCCACGCCGGCCGCCGCGCCGAGCGCGGCCGTCACACCGCCGGTCACCCCGCCCACCACTGCGGCGACCGCAGCGAGCGCCGCCGACGCGCCCAACAGCACCGGCAGGTGCCGCAGCCGCCACCGCCGGTCGGTGTCCGGCTCGACCAGCCCGGGCTCAGCCACGGGGGTACGCCGGGAACGCCGCGACCAGCTCGGACACCTCGGCACCGAGCCGGGTCAACTCGTCAGCCCCGCCCGGAGCACCGGGATCGGTGCGCACCGCACGAGCGATCAGCGTCGCCACCTGGCGCAGTTCCCCCTCGCGCATCCCCTGCGTGGTGACGCTCGGTGTGCCCACCCGGATGCCGGAGGCCACCATCGGCGGCTGCGGGTCGTACGGGATGGCGTTCTTGTTCAGGGTGATCGACGCGGCGTCGCAGCGGCGCTCGGCCTCGGTGCCGGTCACACCCAGCTCCCGCAGGTCGATCAGGGCGAGGTGGGTGTCGGTGCCACCGGACACCGGGCGCATCCCCTCGTCGGCCAGCCCGGCGGCGAGCGCCTGGGCGTTGCTGACCACCTGCCGGGCGTACGTCTGGAACTCCGGCTGGGCGGCCTCGCGCAGCGCGACCGCCTTGGCCGCTACCGCGTGCATCAGCGGGCCGCCCTGGGTGAACGGGAAGACCGCCTTGTCGATCCGCTGGGCCAGCGACTCACGGCACAGGATCATGCCGCCGCGTGGCCCGCGCAGCACCTTGTGGGTGGTGGCGCAGACGACGTCGGCGTACGGCACCGGGGACGGGATCGCCCGACCGGCGACCAGGCCGATGAAGTGCGCCGCGTCCACCATCAGGTACGCGCCGACCTCGTCGGCGATCTCCCGGAACCGCGCGAAGTCGATCAGGCGCGGGTACGCGGTGGCCCCACAGATGATCAGCTTGGGTCGGTGCGCCCGCGCCAGATCCCGTACCTCGTCGTAGTCGATCTGCTCGGTGTCCGGCCGGACCGGGTAGCCGACCGGGTGGAACCACTTGCCGGAGAAGTTCACCCGGCTGCCGTGGGTGAGGTGCCCGCCGTGCGGCAGGTCCATCGCCAGCACCGTGTCCCCCGGCTGCACCAACGCGGCGTACGCGGCCAGGTTGGCGCTCGCCCCGGAGTGCGGCTGGAGGTTGGCGTGCTCGGCCCCGAACAGCTCCTTGGCCCGGGCGATGCCGATCTCCTCGGCCCGGTCCACCTCGGCGCAGCCGCCGTAGTAGCGCCGACCCGGGTAACCCTCGGCGTACTTGTTGGTCAGCGTCGAACCGAGCGCGGCCAGCACCGCCGGCGAGGTCAGGTTCTCGCTGGCGATGAGCTGCAGGCCACCGCGCAACCGGTCCAACTCGCCGAGGACCACAGCGGCGATCTCCGGGTCGGTGGCCCTGAGCTGCGCGAAATCCGGCCCCCAGAAGGTGCTCGTCTCGGTCTCCACAGCGAACGAGTCTAGGGGGCCGCAGACTGAGACCTGTGAGATGCCTCGTCACCGGAGCGACCGGCTACATCGGCGGGCGGCTGACGCCGCTGCTGCTCGCCGACGGACACACAGTGCGCTGCCTCGCCCGCAAGGCGGTGCGGCTACGCGACGTGCCCTGGGCCTCGGCGGCCGAAATCGTCGAGGGAGACCTGAGTCGACCGGAGACGCTGCCCACCGCGTTCGCCGACGTGGACGTCGCGTACTTCCTGGTGCACTCGCTGGGCCGGTCCGACTTCGAGGCGGTCGACCGAACGGCGGCGACCAACTTCGCGGCGGCGGCGCGCGCGGCCGGCGTACGGCGGATCGTCTACCTGGGCGGCCCGTTGCCGGCGACCGACGCGGTCCCCTCGCCGCACCTGCGCTCCCGGGCCGAGGTGGGCCGGATCCTGCTGGCCAGCGGGGTGCCCACGGCGGTGCTCCGCGCCGCGGTGATCATCGGCTCCGGTTCGGCGTCGTTCGAGATGCTGCGGTACCTGACCGAGCGGCTACCCGCCATGATCACGCCACGCTGGGTGCGCAACCGGATCCAACCGATCGCCGTCCGCGACGTGCTGAGCTACCTGGTCGGCTGCACCGCCCTGCCGGAGGAGGTCAACCGGGGCTTCGACATCGGCGGGCCGGACGTGCTCACCTTCCGCGAGATGATGCAGCGCTACGCCCGGGTGGCCGGGCTGCGCCGGCGGATCATCGTGCCGGTCCGGGTGCTCACCCCGTCGCTCTCCTCGCACTGGGTCGGTCTGATCACCCCGGTGCCGAACAAGATCGCCCGTCCGCTGGTGGAGAGCCTGATCCAGGAGGCGGTAGCGGACGAACACGACATCGCCCGCTACGTCCCGGACCCGCCCGGCGGGCTGACCGGCTTCGACGACGCGGTGGCGCTGGCGCTGGCCAAGGTGCGCGACGCCCAGGTGGAGACCCGCTGGTCCACCGCGAGCGGCCCGGACGCGCCCGCCGAGCCACTGCCCACCGACCCGGTGTGGTCCGGTGGCACCGCCTACACCGATGTCCGGGAGCGGGCGGTGGACGCGCCACCAGCGGCGCTCTGGCGAGTCGTCGAAGGCGTCGGCGGCGAACACGGCTGGTACTCGTTCCCCCTCGCCTGGTCGATCCGGGGCTGGCTGGACCGGCTCGTCGGCGGGGTCGGGCTGCGACGGGGTCGACGCGACCCGCACCGCCTCCAGGTCGGTGAGGCGCTGGACTTCTGGCGGGTCGAGGAGATCGTCCCGGGCGAGCTGCTGCGACTGCGCGCCGAGATGCGGCTACCCGGCCGGGCCTGGCTGGAGATGCGGGTGGTGCCTGCCGACGACGGCCGCAGCCGCTACCAGCAGCGCGCCGTCTTCCTGCCCCGGGGCCTGCCGGGGCACGCCTACTGGAAGTCGGTGGCCCCGTTCCACGCGGTGGTCTTCGGCGGCATGGCCCGCAACATAGCCCGCAACGCCGAACAAACCCCCTGACCGCTCGCCGCTCCCCGCTCCCCGCTCCCCGCTCCCCGCTCCCCGCTCCCCGCGATCTTGCACTTTGTGTTGCCGATTTGCGGGCCTCAGCACCTTTTGTCGCAACAGAAAGTGCAAGATCGGCGGGGTGGGGCGGGGTAGGTAGCGCGGGGTGGAGGTCAGTTGCCGGCTTGGGGTTGGGTTTGGAAGGCGGTTCGTCCGCTCGGCGGGACGAAGTCGCGGACCGGTTGGTCGCGCAGGGCGAAGGCGAGCACCTCACCGACCGCGTTCACCAGCTGGGCCTGCACCGCCTGACCGACCGCGTCCCGCGGGTCGTCCGGGTTCGCGGCCATCGAGGCAACCGCGAGCTGCGGCGTGAACGCCACCACCGTCTCCGTCTCGTACCGCTCCGAGCTGCCGGTCTTGCCCGCCACCGGGCGGCCGAGCTTCGCCCGCAACCCGGGTGCGGTGGCGCCGTCGCAGCGCCCGTACATCGACTGGTCACCGACCGGGCAGCGGGCGGCGTCGGTGGCCGCCCGCGCCACGTCGGGGTCGAGCACCTGTCGGCAGTCCGGCTTGGCGGCGTCGACCGGCCGGCCGCCCGAGTCGGTGATCGAGACCACCGGCAGCGGCGCACACCAGGTCCCCTCGGCCGCCACAGTGGCGTACGCGCTGGCCAGGTCCAGCGGGGTGGTCGCGGCCACGCCCAGGGTGAACGGACCCCAGTCCTTCGCGCCGTAGCGGGCCAGCTTGGCGTCGGACTCGGCCCGCAGCACGATGCCGAGCCGCTCGGCCATCTCCACCACCCGGTCGGCGCCGACCTTCTCGGTGAGCCAGGCGAAGTACGTGTTCACCGAGCGGCCGAACGCGCTCCACATGGTGCGGGGGCCGTCCATCGACGACGGGCTGGCGTTCGCCGGGCACCACCGTCCGTCGCAGCTCGCCCCCCCGGTCACCGGGAAGCGGGTGAGCAACTGGGTCGGCGCCACGAAGTCGGTCGACAGCGGCAGGCCGGACTCCAGCGCGGCCAGCAGGGTGAAGAGCTTGAACGTCGAGCCGCCCTGGTACCCCTCGATCGCGCCGCCGCCGGCGATCAACTGGTTGACGGTGTTCGGGCGGTTCTTCTGCCCGACCGGGTTGTCCGCCACGCTGTAGGCGCGGTTCACCGACATCGCCAGCACCCGCCCGGTGCCCGGTTGCACCACAGCGGTGGGCGCCGCCTCGGCCCTGGTCGTCGGATAGATCTTCAGCACCTGCTCGGTGGTCGCCCGCTGCACCCCCGGGTCCAGCGACGACACGATGGAGAAGCCGCCCCGGCGCAGGACGCGCTGCCGCTCGTCGGCTGTCGCACCGAACGCGGACTGGCTGCTCCACCAGCGGGTGAACCAGTCGCAGAAGAAGCCCCAGTCGTTGTGCGCGTCGGGTACGCCCGTGCAGTCGTTCGGGGTCTCGCTGGGCCGCAGTTGCAACGGTTCGGCGCGTGCCGCCGCCGCCGCGTCCGCCGGCACCTGCCCCGTCTCCACCAGCCGCTCCAACACGTACGACCGCCGGGCCACCGCGCTGTCGGCGTCGCCGTTGATCGGATCGTCGCTGTCCGGCGAACGCACCAGACCGGCGAGCAGTGCCGCCTGGGCCAGGGTCAGCTCGGCCGGGGACCGGGAGAAGTACCGCTTGCTGGCCGCCGCGATGCCGTACGCCCCGGCGCCGAAGTAGGCGATGTTGAGGTAGCGGGTCAGGATCTCGTCCTTGTCCAGTTCCCGCTCCAACGCGAGCGCGTACCGCATCTCCTGGAGTTTGCGGACGGTGGTGAGTTCGGTGGCGGCGTCCCGCTGCGCCTCGGTCAGCCGAGGGTCGTTGCTGAGCACGTTGCGGACGTACTGCATGGTCAGCGTCGAGGCGCCCTGCCGGGTCTGGCCGTCGCGCTTGTTGACAGTGAACGCGCGCACCACGCCCCGCAGGTCGACCCCGCTGTGCTGGTAGAACCGGACGTCCTCGGCGGCCACTATCGCCCGGCGCATCACCGGAGCCACCTCGTGCAGCGGCACGTCCACCCGGTCCTCCTGGTAGAAGGAGGTGATCAGCGTGGTGCCGTCGTTGGCGTAGAGGTTGGAGCGCTGCGCGGTGGGCGGCGTCCGGAGTGTGTTCGGCAGCTCCGAGTACGGCGTCGACAGGGCGCTGAAGCCGATCCCGAAGACCAGGGCCGCGGGTAGGGCTGCGGCGGCCAGCACCAACCCGGCCAGCACTCCGGCGATCACCACGGTCAGCAGTTTGTCGAGTTGGGCCCGGATCATCAGCTCTCCCCGCAGGAGCCGGTCACGCTAGGACCCGTTCAGAATGACCCGGAACGCCCCTTTAGCCCTGGGTTTTCCCCAAACCCGGAGGAAACTCGCACCACGCTCAGGGCAGCAGCGCGGCGGCCAGCGGGTGGACCGTCTCCTCGATCTCGTCGGCGACCCGGCTGAAGCACTGGTCGCCACGACCCCACGGGTCGTCCAGATCATCGGTGGCCAGCGCCGAAGCGCCCAGCCGCGCGTCGTGAGCCGCGGCCACCAGGGCCATCCCCCGGGCGTAGACGGCCTCCGGGGTGGCGTCACCCGGCGGCAGCGCTGCGGCGTCCACAGCGGCCAGCAGCCGGCCGAACTCGCCCAGCACGAACGTGCGGGCCGCCGCGTCCGGACGAAGCGCCACCACGTACTCCTGCTGGTCGGCGGTGGCGGTCAGGACCAGGTCGGCGGCGTCGATGTGGTCCGAGCGCAGCTTGCGCGCGGCGAACCCCGCCACGTCCCCACCACGGCCGGTGACCTGCCGTGCCGCCGGCGGGTTCATCTCCTCGCCCGCGTGCCAACCACCCGTGCCGGCGCTGTGGCTGTGCACCAACTCCTCGGCCTGGGCCGGGTCCTGCGAACGCCGGGTCAGCCGCTCCCGCACCGCCAGGGCCAGCAGCCGCTCCGCCATCGGCGAGCGGCAGATGTTGCCCATGCAGACGTGCAGAACAGTGAACGGGGGCACTCAGACCGCCCGACCGTCGACGAGATCCGGAACCACGTCGCGCAGCTTCTCCAGCGGGATCGCCCCGGCCCGCAACAGCTGCGGCACCTCACCGGTCAGATCCACGATCGTGCTGGGCACCGGGTCCGGGCAGGGGCCGGCCTCCAGATAGGCCCGCACCGAGTAGCTGAGCTGGTCACGCGCCTCGTCGGCGGTGACCGCTGCCGGCTGGCCGGTCTTGTTGGCCGACGAGACCGCCATCGGGCCGGTCTCGCGCAGCACCTCCAACGCCACCGGGTGCAGCGGCATCCGCACCGCCACGGTGCCGGTCTTGTCGCCCAGGTCCCACTGGAGGCTCGGCGAGTGCTCGACCACGATCGTCAGGGCACCCGGCCAGAACGCCTCCACGAGGTCCCGTGCGGCAGTGGGCAGCGAGAAGACCAACCCGTCGAGGGTGTGCCGCGAGCCGATCAGCACCGGCGGCGGCATCTGCCGACCCCGGCCCTTGGCATCGAGCAGCGCCTTCACCGCGTACGGGGTGAACGCGTCAGCGCCGATCCCATACACGGTGTCCGTCGGAAGAACGACCAGCTCGCCGTTCTTGACCGCCTCGATCGCCGCAGCGATGCCGCGGTCCCGATCGGCGGGCGACCGGCAGTCGTAGAGCATCACGAGGAGTCAGTCTGCCACGCCGCCCCGATCGGGGCGTGCTGGCCGTCCGCCCGTCGGGACGCGGTCGCGTAGCGGGGACGCCCGGTGAGGTCCAGATGCTCCGTCACAGCGGTGAAGCCGCCGTCCTGAGCGAGCAGCTCGGGCACCGCCGCGCCGTGGGTGTCGTCGTGCTCGACGCCGAACACGCCCCCCGGGCGCAACAGCACCGCAGCCCGGGCGACGACCGGCCGGATCACCACCAGACCGTCAGCGCCGCCGAAGACCGCCTCCGCCGGGTCGTGCCCGGCCACCTCCGGCGGGACCACCACGTCGTCCGGCACGTACGGAGGGTTGCAGAGCAGCACGTCCACCCGGCCCACCAGCTCGGCCAGCAGGTCCGGCGCCGTCACATCGGCCTCGACCACCTCGATCGGGCGGTCCCCCGCCGCGGCGCGCTCCGCCGCGTTGCGCCGCAGCCAGGCCAGCGCCGCCGGGGACCGCTCCACAGCGATCACCCGCGCTCCCGGCAGCTCCTGAGCCACCGCCAGCGCGATCGCGCCCGAGCCGCTGCACAGGTCGACCACCACCGGGTCGGGTCGGCCCTGGGCCTGCTCGACACCCCAGCCGGCCAACAGCTCCGTCTCCGGCCGGGGCACGAAGACACCCGGGCCGACCGACAGCTCCAGGTGCCGGAACCCGGCCCGACCGGTCAGGTGCTGCAACGGCTCGCGCGCGGCGCGGCGGCGCGTCAACTCGTCGAGCCGCACCAGCTGGTCGTCGCTCAGGTCGTCGGCGAGGGCCAACCGACCCCGGGAAACCCCGAGCACGTACGCCGCCAGCAACTCGGCCTCCACCCGGGCGGAGCCGACCCCGGCGGCGGCGAGCGCGCGGGCCGCTCGGGCCACCGCGGCGGACGGCCGGATGGGGCCTGTCCCTTCGGGGGGGTGTTGCGGCAAAGTACTCACGACATAATCATGAAGCGTCGCGGGCGGCGTGACGAACAGGTGCGCCCAGGCGCGCACGACAGGAGGTTGGCGGGTGGGCTGGCTCGACCGGGTCGATGACCAGGTTGACGCCCTGACGCGCGCCCGGGCGTTGCAGGAGGCCAGTCGCTCCGCGGAGGCGTACGTCCTGTTGGAGCGTGTGATCCGCACCACCAACGACCCGGCGGCGCGAGCGGACGCGATGGTGCAGCGCCTCTCCGCGCTGATCAATCTCGGTCGGACCGCGGAGTTCACCAGGGCCATCGAAGAGGCGTCGGCGGCGGTCCGCGACCTCGCCGAGCCCTATCTGCACGGTCACCTCAACGCGCTGGCCGCGCTCGCCGCGCACCACCAGGGCGCACTGGACCGCTGCGTCATGCACCTCGTCCGGGCCGCCCGGGCGCTGGGCGCCGTCGCCGACCCGGACCGGGACACCGCCTGGGGCTGGCACGACCTGGCCATGGCCTACAGCTACCTCAGCTTCCACGGGTACGCCCTGGGCGCCATCGAACGGGCGCGGCAGCTCGGGCTGACCGCCGGGATCCCGGAGGAGACGTTCGCCGCGCCGGGCATCCGGCTGCGCAACGCCGTGGCCCTGGACCACAACGGCGACAGCGACGGTTGTCTGCGGGTGCTCCGGGACGTGGCCGCCGACCTGACCCGCTTCGTCCGCGCCGGGCGGGCCGGGCAGCTACGCCCGAGCAGCCTCGCCGCGTACGGCTACGCGGCGGCCCGACAGGCGGCGCTCGGCGATCAGGTGGCGACCGAAGGCCCCGAGCCGGCCCGTTTGATCACCCACGGCGGAGACAGCGCCCGCGCCCGCGACCTGCGTCAGCTCGGGCAGGTGTGCCTCGCCGTCGCCGACGGCCGGCCGATCGAGGCGGTCGCCAGACTGGACACCGTCCAGGTCTCCAACGAGACGCTCGGGGCGGCCGAGCCGGCCCGACTGCGCAGCATCGCGTTGACCCGCGCCGGGGACCACCTGGCGGCGCACCGGGCCGACCGGCTGGCGTTCCGGCTCGCCGCGCAGCGCAACGACCGGCTGCGCGACGTCTACATCGACGGCATCGCCGCCCGCATCGACCACGAGGAGATGCGCCGCGAGGCGGCGCGCTTCGAGGGCGAGGCGTTGACCGACCCGCTCACCGGGCTGCCCAACCGCCGCCGGCTGGAGCGCTACATCACGGCAGTGGTCACCCGTGGCGATCGAGTGGTGATCGGCGTCTGCGACCTGGACGGCTTCAAGGCGGTAAACACCCGGCACGGGCACCACTCGGGCGACCTGGTGCTGCAACGCATCGCCGGCGTGATCAACCGGGTGATGCGCCGGGGCGACTTCGTGGCCCGCTACGGCGGTGACGAATTCGTGGTGGTGCTGCCGGACACCGGCATGACCGAGGCCGCCGAGGTGGCCCGCCGGATCGAGGCCGCGGTCCGCCTGGAGGACTGGGAGTCGTTGGTCCCGGGCACCCCGGTCGGGGTCAGCATCGGCTTCGCCGAGGTCTCCGGTGGCAGCGGGCTGCGCGACGCGCTCAGCGTCGCGTTCGAGCAGGCCGACCGCGAGATGCTCCGCGCCAAGACCCGCCCCCGCGCGAGCTGACCCCCGGCCGGCGGCGGGTCAGCTCGGTGGCCGCGGTCAGCGGCGGGTCAGCTCGGTGGCCGCGGTCAGCGGCGGGTCAGCTCGGTGGCCGCGGTCAGCGGCGGGTCAGCTCGGTGTCACCGGCGAGCCGGGCGGCCCGGTCGGCCTCGGTGAGGGCGTCCAGCACCCCGTCCAGCTCGCCGCCGAGCGCCAGATCCAGGTTGTACGCGGTGTAGCCGATCCGGTGATCGGTGATCCGGTTCTGCGGGTAGTTGTAGGTGCGGATCCGCTCCGAGCGGTCCACGGTGCGCACCTGCGCCTTGCGCGCGTCCGAGGCGGCGGCGTCGGCCTGCTCCTGGGCGGCGGCGAGCAGCCGGGCCCGCAGGATCCGCATCGCCTGCTCCCGGTTCTGCAACTGGGACTTCTCGTTCTGGCAGGAGACGACGATGCCGGTCGGCAGGTGGGTGATCCGCACCGCCGAGTCGGTGGTGTTCACCGACTGGCCACCCGGGCCGGACGAGCGGAACACGTCGATGCGCAGTTCGTTCTGGTCGATGGTGACGTCGACGTCCTCGGCCTCCGGCAGCACCAGCACCCCGGCGGCGCTGGTGTGGATCCGGCCCTGCGACTCGGTCACCGGAACACGCTGCACCCGGTGCACGCCGCCCTCCCACTTGAGCCGCGACCAGACGCCGTTGCCGCCGTCCGGCACACCCTTGGTCTTGATCGCCAGGGAGACGTCCTTGACCCCGCCGAGGTCGGAGTCCTGCGCGTCGATCACCTCGGTGACCCAGCCGTGCCGCTCGGCGTAGCGGGTGTACATCCGCAGCAGGTCACCGGCGAACAGCGCAGACTCCTCGCCGCCCTCACCGGCCTTGATCTCGACGATCACGTCCTTGGCGTCGTGCGGGTCGCGCGGAATGAGCAGCTCGGCGAGCCGCTCCTCGAGCACCGGCAGGGACCCGGCGATGGCGTCCGCCTCGGCCCCGAAGGACGGGTCCTCGGCGGCCAGCTCGCGAGCCGCGGCCAGATCGGCGCGGGCCTGCTCCAACTCGTCGGCGGCCTTGTGCAGCGGCACCAGCTCGGCGTACCGGCGACCGACCCTGCGCGCGGTGGCCTGGTCGGCGTGGATGGCCGGATCGGCCAACCGCTTCTCCAGCTCCGCGTACTCGTCGAGAAGGCCGGCCAGACGCTCGCTGCTCATGCTGCGGATGCTCCTTCGACGGTGCGCGACGACCGGGCCGGGGCCGGGAGGCCAACGGCCGGGCGGAAGTGGAGGAAAACGCGGACGGCGCCCGCGTCCGGTGAAAAACCGGACGCGGGCGCCGAACGAGGAGTTACTTGGCCTTCTTGGCCTGAACCTTGGCGTACTTCTGCTGGAACTTCGCGACCCGGCCGGCGGTGTCGAGAACGCGCTGCTTACCGGTGTAGAACGGGTGGCAGGCGCTGCAGGTCTCGGCGTGGATCGCCCCGCCCTTGGCGGTGCTGCGGGTCGTGAACGTGTTGCCACAGGAGCAGCTGACCTCGGTGGTCACGTACTCCGGGTGGATGTTTGCCTTCATCGCCTCGGTCCTCTCGTTGGTGGTCGCCGGGTCGCCGTCATCGCTCGTCGCGCCGTACGCGACGGGCTCGGGCGTGAACCGGAACCGGTGGCCGATTGACCAGTGTGCCATGGGCCTGAGCCGACCCGGTAATCGGGCCGCACACCTCGTCCGGCATCGTCAACACGTGCCTACCCGTCCGCATTCCCGCCGCCCGGCGGGGCATTCGCGCACCCGGCGGACCGCCGCCAGGTACCCCGGCCGGGGTACGCCCGTCGAGCCGGAGGTGCGTCGATGACCCGCCTGATCGCCACCCGGGGACTGCCCGCCTCGGGCAAGACGACGTTCGCCCGCACGCTCCAACCGTCAGTGGCGCGGGTCAACCGGGACGATCTGCGCCGGATGCTGCACGGTGAACGGTTGTTCACCCAGTGGGCCGAGGCGCAGGTGACCGCCGTGCAGCGGGCCCAGGTCGAGGCGTTGCTGCGGGCCCGCGCGGACGTCTGCGTGGACGACACCAACCTGCGCTCACGGACGCTGCGTGACTGGGCCGAGCTGGCCGCCCGCCACGGCGCGGACTTCGAGGTGCACGACTTCACCGACGTGCCGCTGGACGAGTGCCTGCGCCGCGACGCCGCCCGCCCGGCCGCCGATCAGGTCGGCGCGGACGCGATCCGCCGGCTGCACGAGCGGTACCTCCAGGGGCGGGAGTTGCCGTTGCTGGTGCCGCAGGCCCGCACCGGACGCCCCGCCGTGGTGCACCCGCCGTCGGCCGAGCCACCGGAGATCGTCCTGGTGGACATCGACGGCACCGTCGCGCTGGCCGTCTCCCGTAGCCCGTACGACATGACCAGGGTGGGCCAGGACCAGCCGAACACGGCGGTGATCGCGGCGGTCCGGGCGATGCACGCCGCCGGCTACGGGGTGGTCTTCTGCTCCGGGCGGGACGCCTCCGCCCGCGCGGCCACCGAGGCGTGGCTGGCCCGACACGTCCGAGTGCCCTACCTGGGCCTGCACCTGCGGGCCGTCGGCGATTCCCGGAAGGACTCGATCGTCAAGCGGGAGATCTACGACCGGGAGATCCGGGACCGTTACCGGGTGGCCGGTGTCTTCGACGACCGCGTCCAGGTGGTCCAGATGTGGCGATCCCTCGGCCTCACCGTCTTCCAGGTGGCCGACGGCGACTTCTGAGGTGGCCGGACGGGCCCCCGCGCATGAGGGCCCGTCCGGACAGTTCACCCGGTGACGGTGATGGTGGCCTCGGCACGGGCGCCGTTGACCTCGACCGTAAGGCGTATCGGCGCGCCGGGCCGCAGTGCCGTCAGGGCGCCGGTGGCCGGGTCGAACCGGGCGGTGTGCCAGGGACGCACCCCGGCCGCCGAGCCGACGTGCACTCCCGGCGAGGCCGACCAGTCGGCGCTGACCGGTGCGACCACCGGGACCGTACGCCCGCCGGGCTGGGTCAGCGTGGCGGTGACCGCCGCGGTGGTGCCGACCGCGACGCTGGCCGGGGCGGTCACCGTGAGGCGGTCGGTGTGCGCGTGGAACTCCGCGTCCACCCAGCGCGGGCCCTCGGCGAGCGGGTCACGGCGGGCCCGGTCGGCCTCGGCCGGGGTCACCGGGTCCACGCCGAACTCCGTCCAACCGGTGAAGCCGCCCTGGTCGGCGGGGGTGGACGGCGTCTTGCCCGCATTGCCGTTGATCACGTACGGCACCCCGTCCACCCGATCGGCGTGGAAGGTGCCGACGTGCCCGCCCACGAACAGCGCGCCCTTGCCGGTGCGGTGCTGGAAGTCGGCCAGCCACTGCTCCAGCAGCGCCGCCTCCTTGCGGTCGCCGAGCTGGCTGGCCTGCGCCGGGCTCGGGTCACGCGGCGGGTGGTGGTGCAGGACGACTACCGAACCCACGCGCCGGTCGGTGGCCGCCGCGTCCAGCGTCTCGCGGAGCATCCGTACCTGGTCGAAGCCGCCGCCGCGCAGCGTCCCGGTGGACGAGTTCAGCGTGACGAACCGGGTGCCGTTGTGGTCGAACACCCGGGAGGTGGCACCGAACGCGGCAGCGAAATTGCTGATCGGCGCGCCCATGATCTCGTGGTTGCCGGGCACGTAGTACCAGGGCAGCGCGTCGCCCAACTCCTCGTCGAGAATCCGCCGGGCCAGCGCGAAGTCCGCCGGGTAGGCGGTGTCCACGAAGTCACCGTTGATCAGGAGGAAGTCCGGCCGGGCCGCCCGCACCTCGCGCAACGTCCGCCGGGCCTGGGCGACCAGGTCGCTGTCCGGGTCGGCGGCGACGAACTGGGCGTCGGAGAGCACCGCGAACCGCCACGGCGCGCCGTCCACAGTGCGGTCGCGGACCACCACCCGATCGGTACGCGGGGCCACCTCCGGCACGTCGACGGTCGGGGGCACCTTCGCCACCAGGTCGTCGATGATCACCTCGCTGGAGTACTGCGCCGCGGCGTTCGTCTCGGCCACGTAGAAGCGGCGTACCCGCACCGGGTACTGCACCCCGGCCGGCACCGCGAACTCCACGTACCGCCAGCCGGTCCAGGTGATCAGTGGGCCACGCAGCACGTGCTGGGTGTCCTGGGCGTCGTGCAGGTGCAGGCTCGGCCACTCCCCGCTGCCGTTGCCGTGGATCCACATCCCGAAGGCCTGCGGCTGACCGGGCACCTCGATCCAGGCCGGCGGATCGGCGTACGCGGCCCGCGTGCCGGTGGACTGGCTGAAGTCGTACGACATTCGCAGGCCGGTGCCGGTGTGCCCGGGCGCCGGCGCCACCGAACCGCTGGCACGGGCCTGGCTGAACCGCCAGGACGCGGCGTCGTCGAAACCGGCTACCGGCACGTCGGTCAGCCCGACGGTGACCGGCAGGACAGCGCTCGTGCGTCCGACGTGAACGGTCACCAGGCCCGCGCCGGTGTCCCGCAACGCGGCGATGGACAGGTTGCCGTCCCTGGTGGGGGTGATCCGCAGCAGGTCCCGGTCGTAGTCGACTGTGAGGTCGGCCGGCTCGATCGGCGCGGTGTTGCCTTCGGCGTCGTACCCGACCACGCCCACCAGGGCGTTACCGTCCCGGCCGGTCAGCCCGACCCGCGGCGTGGTGGTGCCGATCCGAGCCAGCGGGCCGAGCACTGTGAGGTTCAGCGAGCCGGTGACCCTGCCCCGTGCGGCGGTGACCGTGCTGGCCCCCGGCGCGCCGGCGCGGAACACGCCGTCACGGCCGACATGGCCGCGTACCGCCGGGGTCGCCCGCCAGGTGGGGGCGCCGGCCGCCGGGCCGTACGTCTCGTCGTAGCCGGACGCGGTGAGGGTGCGGGTCAGCCCCGGGAAGACCCGGTCGGGCCGCCCACCTCGCACCGGTGAGACGCCCGGGGCGGCGGTGGGGTCGCTGGCCGTCTCGACCCAGTAGCCGGCGAGTCGCCCGCTGCCCTTCGGCGCGTAGATGGCCAGGCCGTTGGGCACGGCCCGCTCACTGCCGTCGGAGGGGCCGTTCTCCAGCTGCACGGCGGGTGCGCCCGGCTCCCGGGCCAGCAGCGTCGACGATCCTCCACCATCAAGGTTGAGCGCGTGGTGGGCGCCCAGCTCGGCCATCATCCGGCCCATCTCGGTCTGCGTCACGCCGCGGCTGTCGACCTGACGGCCGTCCACCGTCAGCATGATCATCTTGCGACCGTCGGCGCTGAACCCGACGGCGGTGCGGGGGGCGAGGGTCGGGTCGGCGATGCTCTGCACGACGCCGTCGCGGACCAGGACGTTGCCGCCTCCGACCGCCGCGTGCAGGGTGCTGCCGTCGGAGGGCTTCGGCCGCCAGGCCACCGCCACCGGGTCACCGGGGCGCAGGCCGGCCAGCGCGTCCGCGCCGAGGTCGCGGCCGAGCAGCACGGTGCTGCCCGCGACGATCGGGCCGCTGCCGGCCACGCTTCCCACAGCGGCCACCCGACCGCCGGTCACTGTGACCTCGACCACCCGGGCCGCGCCCTCGACGGCACGCTGCCGGGAGTACGTCCCCCACAGCTCGGTGAAGGCGCCGATGCCGTCGGCCTGCACCATGTTGTTGAACTGGGTCAGCGGGACCGGCCCGGTGGGCAGGGTGGCGCTGCCGTCGAAGTTCACCTCGATCACCCGCCCGAGCCCGTTCGTGGTGACCGCCACCGCGTTGCGGTGACCGCTGACCCCCGACTGGATCAGCTCACCGTCGCGGACGCCGACGCCCTGGGCGGCGCCGGAGTTGTTGATGTCGAAGAAGTCGCCGTTGACAGCGGCGACAGCGTGCGACTGGTCCACCGCCCTTCGCAGCGGCTCGGCCCGGCTGACCGCGCCCGAGTTGACGTAGTCGACGGTGGAGCCGCCGGCCAGGTCTGTGGTGAGCGCGTCGGCGCGCAGCCAGCCCTCGGCGTCGTACCTGTCGAAGGACGTCAGCTGCACGCCCGGCGCGACCGGCCGGGTGGCAGTGGTGGTCTCCAGCCCGCCGGCCGGCTCCAGACCACCGGCGTCGGCGGTCGGGGCGGTAGCGACTGTCGGGGTGGCGGCCAGGCTGACCGAGCCGGCCGGGCCGGAGGACGCGGGCGGCGCGTCCTCGGCGATGGTGAGTGAGGCCACTGTGGGCGGGGCGATGGTGGGTGCGGCGGTGGCCGGCGGCGACAGGGCCAGGGCGAGCAGCGGCGTCAGCAGCAGGACGCCGGTGCGGCGGGCGGATCGTCTGCGTGTACGCATGGACGACAGTCAACCCGGCACTGAATAGAAGTTTCAATACCTGTCGACTAAACCGAAGGAAAATTCCATCAACTCACGGCGCGGGCGTCATCTCCCGCCCGCTGTGCCTCCCGCCGACTGCGGGTGTCGGGCCGGGGGCATGACGAAGGGGCACGGCCGCGATGGCCGTGCCCCTTCGTCGTCACCCGGGGATGGTTACTCCCCCGGCGTCGACTTCGCGATCTGCATCAGGAACTCGATGTTCGTGCGGGACTGCTTGAGCCGGTCCAGCAGGAGATCCATCGCGGCCTGCGAGTCCAGCGAGTGCAGCACCTTCCGGAGCTTGTGGATGATGGCCAACTCTTCCGGTGCGAGCAGGACCTCTTCCTTACGCGTACCGGACGGGTTGATGTCGATGGCCGGGAAGGTCCGCTTGTCGGCGATCTTCCGGTCCAGCTTCAACTCGGCGTTGCCGGTGCCCTTGAACTCCTCGAAGATGACCGTGTCCGCCATGGACCCGGTCTCCACCAGCGCCGTGGCGATGATGGTCAGCGACCCGCCGTTCTCGATGTTGCGGGCCGCGCCGAGGAAGCGCTTCGGCGGGTAGAGCGCTGTGGAGTCGATACCACCCGACATGATCCGGCCGCTGGCCGGCGCCGCCAGGT
Source organism: Micromonospora sp. NBC_00330 (assembly GCF_036136635.1). Taxonomy (NCBI): domain Bacteria; kingdom Bacillati; phylum Actinomycetota; class Actinomycetes; order Micromonosporales; family Micromonosporaceae; genus Micromonospora; species Micromonospora sp. NBC_00330. Next base: position 7,078,733 of record NZ_CP108012.1, on the reverse strand, counting down.
TGTACGACCGACCGAGCCGGGTCACCGAGTCGAGCAGCACGACGACGTCGTGTCCGAGCTCGACGAGGCGCTTGGCCCGCTCGATGGCCAACTCCGCCACCGTGGTGTGGTCCTGCGGCGGACGGTCGAACGTGGCCGCGATGACCTCGCCCTTGATCGACCGCTGCATGTCGGTGACCTCTTCAGGCCGCTCGTCCACCAGCACCACCATCAGGTGGCACTCCGGGTTGTTGCGGGTGATCGCGTTCGCGATCGCCTGCAGCACCATCGTCTTACCCGCCTTGGGCGGAGACTGGATGAGTGCCCGCTGGCCCTTGCCGATCGGCATGACCAGGTCGATGACCCGGGTGGTCAGGATGTGCGGCTCGGTCTCCAGCCGCAGGCGCTCCTGCGGGTAGAGCGGGGTGAGCTTGTAGAACTCCGGACGACGCCGGGCCTCCTCAGGCTCCATCCCGTTGATCGTGTCCAGCCGCATCAGCGGGTTGTACTTGTCGCGCCGCTGGTCGCCGCTGTTGCCGCCCTCTCGGGCCGCCCGCACCGCACCGGTGATCGCGTCACCGCGGCGCAGGCCGTACTTCTTGATCTGGGACATCGAGACGTACACGTCGTTCGGGCCGGCCAGGTAACCGGTCGTCCGCACGAAGGCGTAGTTGTCGAGCACGTCGATGATGCCGGCCACCGGGACGAGCACGTCGTCCTCGTTGACCTGCGGCTCACGCCCGCCGGTGTCGGCACCGGTCTCGGTGCGCTCGCCGCGCCCGCGGCGACGGTCCCGGAAACGGCTGCGCCGGCCGCGCCGGCCGCCACCCTCGTCGTCGTCGTCGCCGTCCCGCTCGACACGCTGACCACGGTCGTTGCGGTCGTTGCGGTCACCGCGGTCGGGTCGGTCGTTGCGCTCGGCACGTTCGCCACGATCGGCACGCTCGCCCCGGTCGTTGCGCTCGGTCCGGTCGGTCCGCTCGCCCCGGTCGGTCCGCTCGGTCCGCTCGCCCCGGTCGGCACGCTCGCCACGATCGGCACGCTCGCCACGATCGGCACGCTCGGTCCGCTCGCCCCGGTCGGCACGCTCGGTCCGCTCGCCCCGGTCGGCACGCTCGCCCCGCTCGGCACGCTCGCCCCGCTCGGCACGCTCGCCCCGCTCGGCACGCTCGCCACGCTCGCCCCGCTCGGCACGCTCGCCCCGGTCGGCACGCTCGCCACGCTCCGGACGCTCGGCCCGGTCGCGGCGGTTCTCGCCACGGTCGGCCCGCTCGCCGGCATCCGCCTCGTCGGTACGCGTCTCGGTCGCCCGAGCCTCAGTCGCCCGAGCCTCAGTCGCCCGAGCCTCAGTCGCCCGAGCCTCAGTCGCCCGAGCCTCAGCGGGGCGAGCCTCGATGGTACGGGTCTCCGCAGTTGCGGTCCGGCTCCGCCGGGTGCGGCTACGGCCCTCGGTCTCGGCGGCCGGCTCGGCCGGCGCCTGCTCGGCACCGCGTCCTTCGGCTGCCGGCCGGTCGGCGGTCTCCCGCACCTCGGCGCGCACTCCCTCACGGGTCGGGGCGGCCGCGGCCGCGACCTCGGCCCGTGGTCGAGGGGTCCCGGCGGCGTTGCCGCCCTGCCGCTCGGAAATCGCGGCGATCAGCTCGCCCTTGCGCATGCGAGCCGTGCCGGAGATGCCGAGCGACGCAGCCAGGCTCTGCAGCTCTGGCAGCAGCATCGCCGACAGACCGGTGCCGCTACGCCGACGACGGGCGGGAGCGGCTGCGGTGGCATCGCCAGCGACGTTGGAAACATCCGACGTCACGTCGGTGGTGTCGCTCAATGGATTCCTTCCCTCGATAAGGCCGGGACTGCCCGGAGTCGGAGCTCAGGTGGCCGGGCGGCCTCGGTGCACCCGCCTCGCAAGGACGCGTCGCGGGAGTCTGTGACACAGCAGCCGGTCGGTATCCCGACTCACCAACGTCGGTGAGCAGGTCTCGCCGTCTGCGGCGACCTGTGGAAACTGCGGTGCGGCGTGGGCCTTTGGCAGGGGTAGACGGGCTGACCGCCGAGAGCTTCGGGGGTGCGCCGCCCCGCAGGAGATCGCGTGCTTCGCGGCTGTGCTAGGTCTAGAGCGTAATCAACTCTTCCGACCTGCGGCAACAGGGTCCCGCTCGGCGTGTCCAAGTCTACCCCGGGCGACCCGTGCGCCGCTGACGTCTATCGGTAACTGCCAGATCTCCCAGTCTGTTCCCACTGGGAAGCCCGCTGGAGGCTGGTTGAGCGCCAGTACAGTCGGCCCCGCCCCACTGACCACAGCTGCCACATCGGCCGCTCGCAACGCGCTGACCAGGGCAGACGTGCCTGGCATCCCGGCGGCGCGGTAATCCTGGTGGAGCCGGTCGACGGTGGCCGGCAGCAGCAGGGTCGGGTCCGTGGTGAGCGCGTGCACCAGCAGCGCTGCCCGCCCGGCGGTCAACGCGGCGTCACAGTGCGGCACGGTTGCCGGCAGAGCGGCCCGCGCGGTCGCGGTCAAACCGCGTTCCGCGGGGACGAAAACAGTGGGCCGCACCGCTGCGGCGACCGGCAGGGAGACCGCCCGGGCGCCTTCCGGCTCGGACCAGGCCACTGTGAAACCGCCGAGCAGGCACGGCGCCACATTGTCAGGGTGGCCCTCGATCTCGGCGGCCAGTCGCAGCGCGCCGGCGTCGTCGAGGCGGCGCTCCCCATCGACGACCAGGGCACGGGCCAACAGCACTCCGGCGACGATCGCGGCGGACGAGGAGCCCAGCCCACGTGCTTGGGGGATCCGGTTGACGCACTCCACGCTCAGCCCCGCCGGGTGGGCTCCGAGCACGTCGAACGCGGCGCGCATGGCTCGCACCACGAGGTGCCGGTCGTCGTCGGGCAGCTCACCGGCGCCCTGCCCGGTCACTGTCACCCGGACACCACCCGAGGCGACCTCGGCGGCCACGTCGTCGTAGAGCCCGAGGGCGAGACCCAGCGCGTCGAAGCCCGGGCCCAGGTTGGCGCTGGTCGCCGGGACGCGGACCCGGACCGGCTCGGCGGTGAAGTTCGTCGGCACGCGCTCATGCTAGGGCTCGGGACCGACGAACCGGTCCCGCGCCCGCTGCCTGGGATCGCCGAGTTCAGCCGGCCGGGTCCGGGACCGGCTCGACGGCCGGATCGGTGAGCGACAGCCGGCGGGTGGCGATCCGCCAGCCGACCGCGTACACGAGGGTGATCAGACCGCAGCCGGCGAGCACCACCCGTTCGTCGACCGAGTCCACCACCAGGGCCACCGCCAGTTGACTCACCGAGATCGCCAGCGTCGCCAGCATCATGTCGGTGGCGAAGACGCGGCCCCGCAACCGGTCCGGAACCTCACCCTGAAGGGCGAAGTTCGACATCACCCAGTTGCTGCCGCCCGCGAAGTGCGCCACGAAGACCAGCAACAGCACCAGCGGGAACCATCGCACCACCGAGGTGCCCAGGTAGGACAGGCCGTAGAGCGACATGGACAGCGCGAGCCCGGGCAGCAGCCAGGCCCGGTTGGTCAACACCCGGCGCATCAGGATTGGCCCCACCAACGCTCCCGCGCCGCGTACCGCGAAGAGCAGGCCGGCGCCGAGCGAGCCGACACCGTACACGCCGGCCAGCAGCGGAAACACGGTCAGCACGCCGTTGCCGAGGCCCACCGCGGACTTGACAGTGACCAGTGCGAGCACCCGGGGGCGGTGACCGATGTAGCCGAGCGCCTCGCGGACCGCCGACCAGGTCCGCTGGGCCGGTTGGTCAGCGTCGCGGGGCGCCTGCAACGGCCGGCGGATGCGGGTGGCGAGGGTCGCGGCCACCGCGAGGCCCGCCGCCGCCACCCAGAAGCAGACGTACGGGCCGGCAGCGGTGCTGAGCACGCCGCCGAGCGAGGCGCCGACCACTGTCATGGTGCCCCAGGCCGAGCCGGCGACGGCGTTGCCCGCGGCGAGTTCGTGCGGCTCCAGCACGTTGGGCAGCGCGGCCTGGGCGGCCGGCGAGTAGAACGCCTTGGCGACCGCCACCACACCGATCGCGACCAGCGCCAGCCACGCCGTTCCGGCGTTCCGCACTCCGAGCAGCAGCAACACGCCCGCCAGCGCGGCCACGTTCGCGGCGATCATGATCTTCCGGCGATCGAAGCGGTCGGCGATCGTGCCGGTGTACGGCAGCAGCAACGCCACGATGCCGGTGTCCACCGCCAACACCAGCGCGCCCCACACGCCGCTGCCGGTCAGGTGCGGCAGCAGCACCAGCAGCGGCACCATGACGAACCAGTCGGCGCCGAAGACCACCAGCTCGGCGAGGAACAGGTTGCGGAAGCTCCGATTGCCGGTCAGAACCGAGAGGGTGGATGCCACGGAGCGCGACCCTACCTGGTCGTCGTCGAAGCCATACCCGCTCCCAGCAGCGCCGAGACCGTGACGAAGGTGTAGCCGCGCGACCGCAGCCCGTTGATCATGTCGGTCAGGCCCCGCAGTGCGACCAGCCGCCGGCGCGCACCCACATCGTGGCCGAGCACTATCGTTCCCGGTCGGACCTCGGCCACGATCCGTCGGGCGTGACCGGCCGGATCGTCGGGGAACTCGCGCTCCACCATCTGCAACGACCAGAGCACCAGCCGATAGTCCAGCCGGGCCGCCGCGTGCAGCACCGCCCCGCCCAGGTGGCCGTACGGCGGGCGGAGGATCGTCGGCGGCACCCCGGTCAGGTCAGCGATCGCGTCGTGGCTGCGGCGCAGGTCGTCGTACGCCTCGGCGGCGTTCAGTTCGGCCAGGTCCCGATGCTCCCAGCTGTGGTTTCCCACCTCGTGCCCGGCGAGCCGGTCGCGGACGACGTCGGCGTGCCGGCGGACCTGCGCCCCGACCATGAAGAAGGTGGCCGGAACCCGGTGCTGGGCCAGGGTGTCGAGCACCATGGGAGTCCACTGTGGTGCGGGGCCGTCGTCGAAGGTGAGGGCCACCAGGCGCTGGTTGGTCCGCCCGGACCAGACGACCTCCAGCGCGCCGGAGCTGACATCCTGCTGGCCGTTACCGAGGGTGGTGCTGGCGGGGCCGCCGGCGATCGGCATCCGACGATGGGTGATCCACCACGCCTCGGACGTCCCCGCGCCGATGGCCACACCGCCCGCCACCAACAGGCCACGGCGCAGCAGATCGCGCCGCCCCCACCCGCTCGCGCCCTCGGCCATCCGCCCGCCCCGCTTCACCCACACCCCCACTCGTCTACGAGGAGTATGCAAGAAGTTACACAAAGCATGGGGTGGGCGAGTCGGAGTGTTCTCGGTCGAATGAACCTGAAACGCCCCCGGCGAAAATCCGCCGGGGGCGTTCCGAAACGCGCTGCGACCTACTCGGTCGGCTCCGCCGGAGGCAGCGGCGAGGTACGGCTACGCGGCAGCCGCAGCACCTCGAACTGGTCCGTGCCCTCCACCAACGCGGCCGACGGCGCGGGTCGCCCGGCCGGTTGCACACCCTCGGCCGCTACCGGGGCGGGCGCGCCGCTCGGCACCGCTACCTGATTCGGCGCTGGCACCTCGTCGGTCTCCGTCGTGGTCACCGCCGACCCTCCGGAGCGCCGCCGTGCGCGCCGACCCCGCAGCGACTCCTTGGTGTGCTCCACCATCGTGTACAGCGTCGGCACCAGGATCAGCGTGAGCAGCGTCGAGCTGAGCAGACCACCGATCACCACGACCGCCAGCGGCTGAGAGATGAAGCCGCCCTCACCGGTCAACCCGAACGCCATCGGCAGCAGCGCGAAGATGGTCGCGACCGCCGTCATCAGGATCGGGCGAAGCCGGCGACGGCCACCTTCGACCACCGCCTCCCGGACCCCCATGCCCTGCGCCCGGTACTGGTTGATCAGGTCGAGCAACACGATCGCGTTGGTCACCACGATGCCGACCAGCATCAGCACACCGATCAGCGCCGGCACACCGAGCGGCGTCCCGGTGACCAACAGCAGACCGATCGCACCGGTCGCCGCGAACGGGATGGAGATCAGCAGGATCAGCGCCTGGGTGAGGCTGCGGAACGTGGCCACCATGATCAGGAAGACGATGGCGATCGCGGCCAGCACCGCCAGGCCCAGGTCCGCGAAGGCGTCCGCCTGATCCGCGCTGACACCACCGATGGTGAAACTGGCACCCGGCACGTTGATGCCGTCCAGCCGCTTCTGCAGCTCCTGGCTGGTCGCGCCCAGGTTCGAGCCGGTCGCCGCGCCGGTCACCGACACGCTGCGCTCACCGTCGATCCGGGTGACCTGCTGCGGGCCTTCGCCCTGGGTGACCTGCGCGATGTCGCCCAGCTTCACCGGGCCAACCGGCAGTGCCCGCAGCTGCTCCACCGTCGTCGGCGGCTGCGTGCCCAACCGCAGCACCACGTTCTGCTGCTGGCCGTCGAGCGCTACCTGACCCAGCGGCGCTCCCCGGAACGCCTGCGACACGAGCTGCCCCACGGCGGCCTCGGTGAGCCCGACACGACCCGCGGCGACCCGGTCGACCACCACGTCGACCCGCGGCACCCGCGCGGCCAGGCTGGTGGAGACGTCCTCGACGTCCGGGACGCCGGCCATCGCGGCCCGCGCCTCCTCGGCGGCCCGAGTCAGCGCCTCCGGGTCGCTGGCCTGGACGATCACCTCCAGCTGGCTGGTCGACGCCTCCTGCCCGCCACCGAAGCTGATCTCGCCCACACCGGCGCCGAGCTTGTCGAACTCCTTGCGCAGCACCTCACGCATCTGCTTCGCGTCGGTGTCACCGTCGAGCGCCAGCGACCAGCTGGCGACGTTGTTGCCGCCGCCGCCCGCCCACGGGTTGTCGCCACCGCCCGCGGTGACCTGGTACGTCTCGACGCCGTCGGTGCGGGACAGCACCGACTCGACCTGCTTGGCCGCCGCGTCGGTGGCCGCCAGACCACTGCCGGCCGGCAGCTCCTGGCTCATGTTGAGGGTGTCCTGGCCGGAGTCGTCCAGGAAGTTGGTCTCCAACTTCTGCGCCAGACCGAAGGTGCCGAAGAGCACCAGCAGGCCCAGCCCGACGGTGATCCAACGGGTCGACCGCTTGCGGGTGGCGAACCCGATGACGGGCAGGTACGCCCGCTGCAACGGGCTGCGCAGCTCCTTCTCCTCCGCGGCGTGCCGTATCGCCTCGTCGTCAGCGGTGCCGCCGCGCGGCTTGAGGAACCAGTACGCGAGGACCGGGATCACTGTCAGCGACACCAGCAGCGAGGCGAGCAGGGCCACCGTCACGGTGATCGCGAACGGCGCGAAGAGCTGGCCCACGAACCCGCCGACCAGCGCGATCGGCGCGAACACCGCCACCGTGGTGAGGGTGGACGCGGTCACCGCACCGGCGACCTCCCGGACGCCGGTGATGATGGCGTGCCGTTTCTCCTCGCCGTACTCCAGGTGTCGTTTGATGTTCTCCAACACCACGATCGAGTCGTCGACCACCCGACCGACCGCGATGGTCAACGCGCCGAGGGTGAGCAGGTTGAGCGAGTAGTCACCGATCCACAGGGCGATCAGTGCCACCAGCACGGAGAGCGGGATGGAGACCGCGGTGACCACCGTCGAGCGCACCGAAAGCAGGAAGACCAGGATGACGATGACCGCCATCACCAGGCCCAGCAGACCCTCGGTGGTCAGCGACTCGATCGACTTCTCGACGAACGGCGCCTGGTCGAAGACCACTGTCAGCTCCGCGCCGGAGGCGTCCTTCAGGTCGTCGAGCCGATCCCGGATCTCGTGCGAGATCTCCACGGCGTTGCCGTCCGGCGCCGCGGTGACCGCGATACCGAGGCTGTCCTTGCCGTTGGTCCGGGTGATCGCCGTGGCCGGGGCGAGCTGCTGCTCGACAGTCGCCACGTCACCGAGGCGAACGGGTGCCGCGGCCGGGGCGACCACGATGCCGCGCAGGTCCTCCAGGGTGGAGATCGGCGTGCCGACCTGCACCGGGAGGGCCAACGCGCCGTCGGTCACCGCGCCGGCCGGAACCGCCACGCCGTTGGTCTTCAGCGCCGCGCCGATCGCCGTCGGCTGGATCTTCGCGGCGGCCAGCTTCGCCGGGTCCGGGGTGACCACCACGACGTCGTCGCGGGTGCCGGTCACCTCGACAGTGCGTACCCCCTCGATGCCCTCCAGCTCCGGCACCACTGTCGCGCGCAGCTTCTCGGCGAGCGCCCGCTCGTCCGCAGTGCCGGCCGCGGCCAGCACCACCGCCGGCAGGTCGTCGGTGCTACCCGCGATGACCTGCGGGTCGACGCCCTCCGGCAGCTGGGCGTCGATCCGACTCAACGCGGTCTGCATCTTGTTGACCACGTCGTCGAGGTCGGTGCCGAACTCGTACGTCACCTGGACGGTGGCCGCCCCCTCGCGGGAGGTGGAGGTGACCTGGTCCAGACCCGGGATGCCCTGGAGGGCGTTCTCGATCGGCTCGGTCACCTGCGACTCGACGATCTCGGGGCCGGCGCCGGGGTAGGGAGCCACGATGAACGCGGCCGGGAACTCGAGCGACGGCAGCAGTTGCTGCTTCAGCGACGGCACGGCGAACACTCCGAACACCGTGGTCACCACCGCGATGAGGGCAATCAGCCCTCGGTTGGCGAGGCTGAATCTGGCGAGCAGCGACATCGGCCTGGCTCACTCCTGAACGAGAATGCGGGCGGGGATACCCGAAAGTGTGCCGGACTCGCATACCTCGACCCCCGCCGCCCCCGGGCCGTCGCGCCGCTCAGCTACCCGCCGTCGATCATCACCCGGACGGTGGCGCGCTCAGGCCAGGTCGAGGGCGCGCGCCGCGGCCAGTGGGTCGTTCGCGATGGTCACCGGCGCCGGCGCTGTGGAAATCGCCCATTCCGGGTCCTTCAGCCCGTGGCCGGTCACCGTGCAGACCACAGTGGAACCGGGCGGCACCGCGCCCGCCGCTGCCTGCTGCAACAGGCCGGCCACGCTGGCCGCGCTGCCCAGCTCGACGAAGACCCCCACCTCACGGGCGAGCAGACGGTACGCGGAGAGGATCTCCCGGTCGGTCACCGACGCGATCAGGCCACCGGAGGCGTCTCGGGCATCCAGTGCCTTGGTCCAGCTCGCCGGGTTGCCGATCCGGATCGCGGTGGCGATGGTGGACGGCTCCGGCACCACCTGGCCGGTCACGATCGGGGCCGCACCGGCGGCCTGGAAGCCGTACATCTTCGGGGTGCGGGTGGTGGCGCCGGCGGCCAGCTCCTCCCCGTATCCCATCCAGTACGCGGAGATGTTGCCGGCGTTGCCGACCGGCAGGCAGTGGATGTCGGGCGCGTCACCGAGCGCCTCGACGATCTCGAAGGCGGCGGTCTTCTGGCCGTGCAACCGGTCGATGTTGACCGAGTTGACCAACGCGACCGGGTAGTCCTGGGCGAGTTTGGCGGCCGTCGCGAGGCAGTCGTCGAAGTTGCCGTTCACCTGGAGCAGCTTCGCGCCGTGCACCAGCGCCTGGGCCAGCTTGCCCAGCGCGATCTTGCCCTGCGGCACCAGCACGGCGCAGGTCAACCCGGCCCGGGCCGCGTACGCCGCGGCGGAGGCGCTGGTGTTGCCGGTGGAGGCGCAGATGATGGCCTTGTTGCCGGCCTCGACCGCCTTGGACACCGCGAGGGTCATCCCCCGGTCCTTGAAGGAGCCGGTCGGGTTGGCGCCCTCCACCTTGAGGTGCACGTCGCAACCGAGCCGGGCGGACAGCACCGGCGCCGGCAACAGCGGGGTGTTGCCCTCGTGCAGCGTGACGACCGGCGTGGCCGCGGTGACCGGCAGCCGATCCCGGTACGCCTCGATCAGACCCCGCCACATGTCGCTCTCCTCGCCTCTACCGCCGCGCCCACCCGATTGTCAGGGCCACCTTGAACCAGCCTGTCGGAGTGGTCAATGGCACACCCCCGCCTACCCACCTGGCGGGACGCGCGGGCCGTCCCGTCGATGATGCAACGACTCAGGCGTCGCCCTCGACCCGCAGCACACTGGTCACCGACCGGACGATGTCCAGACCGCGCAGCTCGCCGACGGTCGCGGCGAGCGCGGCGTCCGGTGCCACATGCGTGACGATGACCAGCTCGGCGTCGCCGTCGCGGCCCGCCGGCCCGCCCGCCGAGCCCTGCCGCACCGTCGCGATCGACACGTCGTGCCGGGCGAACACGCTCGCCACCGAGGCCAGCACACCCGGACGGTCGGCGACGTCGAGGCTCACGTGGTAGCGGGTCAACGCCTCACCCATCGGCCGGACCGCGAGGTCCGCGTACGCGCTCTCGCTGGCCGCGCGCACCCCGGCGAGCCGGTTGCGGGACACCGCGACCACGTCACCGAGCACCGCGCTGGCGGTGGGCGCGCCGCCGGCGCCCCGACCGTAGAACATCAACTGCCCGGCCGCGTCCGCCTCCACGAAGACCGCGTTGAACGCGTCCCCGACGCTGGCCAGCGGATGGCTGCGCGGGATCATCGCCGGGTGCACCCGGACGCTGACCGTCTCGCGGCCGGTGGGGTCGACACCCCGGGCCGCGATGCAGAGCAGTTTGATCGTGCAGCCCATCGCCTGAGCGCTGGCCATGTCCGCGGCGGTCACCTCGGTGATGCCCTCGCGGTGCACGTCGGCGGCGCCGACCCGGGTGTGGAACGCCAGCGAGGCGAGGATCGCCGCCTTCGCCGCCGCGTCGAAGCCCTCCACGTCGGCGGTCGGATCGGCCTCCGCGTACCCCAGGGCGGTGGCCTCTTCGAGGGCCTCGGCGAAGCCGGCACCGGTCGCGTCCATCGCGGAGAGGATGAAGTTGGTGGTGCCGTTGACGATGCCGGTGACCCGGTTGATCCGATCGCCGTGCAGCGACTCCCGTAGCGGACGCAGCAGCGGGATGGCCCCGGCCACTGACGCCTCGTAGTAGAGGTCGCCGCCGCCCTCGGCCGCCGCCTCGTGCAGGGCCACGCCGTCCTCGGCGAGCAGCGCCTTGTTGGCGGTCACCACGCTCTTGCCGGCGCGCAGCGCCTCGACCAGCCAACTCCGGGCCGGTTCGATGCCGCCGACCACCTCGATCACCACGTCCACGTCGTCGCGCTTGATCAGGCCGAGCGCGTCGGTGGTGAAGAGGTCCTCGTCGACCGGCAGGTCACCTCGGTCGCGGCCGAGCCGACGGACGGCGATGCCGGCGATCTCCAGCGGAGCGCCGATCCGCGCGGTGAGGTCGGCCGACTGCTCGTGCAGCAGCCGGACCACCTCCTGGCCGACAGTGCCACAGCCGAGCAGCGCCAAGCGCACAGGTGACGTCATCCAACATCCAATGCGAGCAGGTCCTCTTCGGTTTCCCGCCGGACGATCAGGCGCGCCTGGCCGTCGCGCACCGCGACCACCGGTGGCCGAGGCACATGGTTGTAGTTGCTGGCCATGCTTCGGCAGTACGCACCGGTGCCGGGCACTGCGACAAGATCTCCGGGCTGCACGTCGGCGGGCAGGAATTCATCCTTCACCACGATGTCCCCGGACTCACAGTGCTTTCCCACCACGCGGGCGAGCAACGGCTGCGCCGTCGAGGCCCGCGAGGCCAGCGTCGCCGAATAGGACGCGTCGTAGAGGGCGGTGCGGATGTTGTCGCTCATCCCGCCGTCGACGCTGACGTACGTCCGGAGGCCGTCGAGGTCCTTGACCGTGCCGACCTCGTAGAGGGTGAACACGGCCGGCCCGACGATGGCCCGACCCGGCTCGATCGACAGGTGCGGCACGGCCAGGTTCTCCGCCGCGCACTCCGAATCGACGATCTTGCGAAGCCGCTTGGCCAGATCCTGCGGGGTCGCCGGGTCGTCCTGGGTGGTGTACGCGATGCCGAAGCCGCCGCCCAGGTCCAGCTCGGGCAGCTCCACCCCGCGCGCGTCGCGGATCTGCGCCTGAAGGGCGAGCACCCGCCGGGCCGAGACCTCGAAGCCACTGGCGTCGAAGATCTGTGAGCCGATGTGCGAGTGCAGCCCGCGCAGCTCCAGCACGCCCTCGTCGAGGATCTTGAAAGCGGCGTTCGCGGCGGCGCCGCCGGCCAGCGAGAAGCCGAACTTCTGGTCCTCGTGGGCGGTAGCGATGAACTCGTGGGTGTGCGCCTCGACGCCCACGGTGACCCGGACCAGCACCCGGGGCCGGACCCCGCGCTCACGGGCCAGCGCGGTGAGCCGGTCGATCTCGGTGAACGAGTCGACGATGATCCGGCCCACCCCGGCGTCCAGCGCCCGACCCAGCTCGGCGACCGACTTGTTGTTGCCGTGGAAGCCGATCCGCTCCGGCGGCATTCCGGCCGACAGCGCGGTGGCCAGCTCGCCACCGGTGCAGACGTCCAGGTGCAGCCCCTCCTCGGCGATCATCCGGACCACCGCCCGGCAGAGGAACGCCTTGCCCGCGTAGAACACGTCCTCGGTCGGGAAGGCCGCCCGGAAGTCGCGGCAGCGCGAGCGCAGGTCGGCCTCGTCGAGGACGTACACCGGGGTGCCGAACTCGGCCGCGATGTCGCGGACGCTCAGGCCCGCGACGGCGACCGCGCCGTCGGCGCCGCGCGTCACCGACCGCGGCCACAGCGCCGGCACGAGGGCGTTGACGTCGGCCGGGGCACGCAGCCAGGCCGGCCCCTGGTTGCTGATGTCCGCGTGCAGCGCACCAGCCTCATGAGCCCTCATGTCACATCCTCTCGGGTGCGGAGACGCCGAGCAGGTAGAGGCCGTTGGCGATCACCGTGCGGGTGGCGTTGTTGAGCCAGAGCCGAGCGCGGTGCAGGTCGGTGATCTCCTCGTCGCCCAGCGGCAGCACCCGGCAGTTGTCGTAGAACCGGTGGTAGGAGGCGGCGACGCTCTCCTCCAGGTAGCGGGCCACCCGGTGCGGCTCCCGCAGCTCGGCGGCCGTCGCCACCACAGCGGGGAACTGCGCGAGCGCCTTGAGCAGCTCGTTCTCCTTCTCGTGGTCGAGCAGCTCGGGGCGGAACGCGTCGGCGTCGCCCGGAACCAGCCCCACCTCGGCGGCGTTGCGGGCCACGCCCGCCGTCCGGGCTGCCACGTACTGCACGTAGTAGACCGGGTTGTCGCGGGTCGCCCGGGTCCACAGCTCGATGTCGATGTCGATCGGGGAGTCGCTGGAGTAGCGGGCCAACGCGTACCGGGAGGCGTCCACGCCGATCGCGTCGACCAGGTCCTCCAGGGTGATCACGGTCCCGGCCCGCTTGCTCATCCGCATCGGCGCGCCGTCGCGCAGCAGGTTGACCAGCTGCCCGATGAGGATCTCCAGGTTGCGCTCCGGGTCGTCGCCGAAGCAGGCGGACATCGCCTTCATCCGGCCGATGTAGCCGTGGTGGTCGGCGCCCAGCATGATCACGACCCGCTCGAAGCCGCGCTCGCGCTTGTCCAGGTAGTAGGCGCAGTCCGCGGCGAAGTACGTCCACTCGCCGTTGGACTTGCGCAGCACCCGGTCCTTGTCGTCGCCGAAGTCGGTGGTGCGCAGCCAGGTGGCGCCCTCGGACTCGTAGAGGTGCCCCTGCTCGCGCAGCCGGTTCAACGCCAGGTCGAGCTCACCCCGGTCGTGCAGGTCCTTCTCGTTGAAGTAGGTGTCGAACTCCACCCCGAAGTCACGCAGCGAGGTGCGGATCTCGTCGAACATCAGCGCGACGCCCTCGACCCGGAAGACCTCCTGGGCGGCGTCGTCGTCGAGCGAGCGCACCTCCGGCCGGCGGGCCTGCACTTCGGCGGCGATCTCGGCGATGTACGCCCCGCCGTAGCCGTCCTCCGGCGCCGGCTCACCCTTGGCGGCGGCGAGCAGCGACCGGGCGAACCGGTCGATCTGCGAACCGGCGTCGTTGAAGTAGTACTCCGTGCCGACGTCGGCGCCGGTGGCCCGCAGCAGCCGGCTCAGCGCGTCACCGACGGCCGCCCAGCGGACCCCGCCGATGTGCACCGGCCCGGTCGGGTTGGCCGAGACGAACTCCAGGTTGATCTTCTCGCCGGCGAGCCGGTCGCTGCGGCCGTACTCAGCGCCGGTCTCCACGATCACCCGTGCGAGCTGAGCGGCCGCTGCGGCGTCGAGCCGGATGTTCAGGAAGCCCGGCCCGGCGATTTCCACCGATTTGACGCCCGGTGCCCGGCCCAGCTCGTCGGCCAGGGCCGTCGCCAACTCCCGGGGCGGGACGCCCACCTTCTTGCTCAACTGCAGCGCGAGCGTCGAGGCGTAGTCGCCGTGCTCGGGGTTGCGCGGTCGCTCCACCACGGTGCTCGCCGGCAACGCGGCGCGGTCGAGCCCACGCTGCTCGAAGACGGCGTGGGCGGCGGCAAGGACGACCGAGGCTAGTTCTGCAGGAGTCACCCAACCATGTTATCGGGGGTAGACTCGGGCACTCGGCGGCTCCCCTGCGCGTCATCCGGCCCGCCACTCCCCTGACCGACCGACTTGACGAGGCACGATGAGCATCAGCACCCCGGGTGGCCCTGAGCGCCGCCCGACCGTGGTCAGCACCGGCAAGAAGCCGGCCGCGGGCCGGCCGGCGTCCGGCGCCAAGGCCGCTTCCGGCAAGCCGACGGGCTCCCCCCGGGCCGGGGGCAAGGGCCCGCGCAAGCCGGTCACCCCGGTCAAGGTGAGCCAGGGCCGCGCGTGGGGGCCGATCGCGCTCTTCGTCGCGGTCGGCGTACTCGCGGCCGGCATCATCGGCTACGGCGCCTGGGCGTCGTTCCAGGGCTCCAAGCCGTGGGACAAGCGGGCCAACGCCATCGACGGCATCAGCAACATCCGCAAGTCCGACCCGGACAGCCTGAAGTACGAGTCGCACAAGTCGGGCCCGCTGACCTGGAACTACTCGCCGCCGGTGGGTGGGGTGCACAACGCCGCCTGGCAGAACTGCATGGGCGACGTGTACGACGCCCCGATCGCCAACGAGCACGCGGTGCACAGCCTGGAGCACGGCGCGGTGTGGGTCACCTACCGCCCGGACCTGCCCAAGGACCAGGTCGACAAGCTCGCCAGCAAGGTGCGCGGTGTCGAGAAGACGCTGATGAGCCCGTACGAGGGCCTGGACAAGCCGATCTCGCTGCAGGCCTGGGGCTACCAGCTCAAGGTCGACAACGCCGACGACTCGCGGATCGACGAGTTCATCAAGGACCTGCGGGTGAACGCCTCCGTCGAGGGCCCGACGGCGCTCTGCAACACCGGCATCACCGCCACCGGCACCACGCCGCGTGAGCTCCAGCAACAGCAGCAGCCCACCCAGTAAGGACGGCAATGACCGCTCCGGCAACCACCGACAGCGAGTACGACGAGATCCCGGCCGCCCCGGACGAGGGCGGCCGGGCCCCGGCGTCGCGCTACGGCGTGCTGGCGCTCGCCATCATGCTGGTGGTGGGGCTCCTCCTCGGGTACGCGGGCGGTCTGCTCACCCCACGGATCACCCGACCCGGTGACGCCTCGGTCGAGGCGGGCTTCGCCCGGGACATGACGACCCACCACGCGCAGGCGGTGGAGATGAGCCTGATCGCGTACCGGTCGGCGACCCTCCCCGAGGTGCGCCAGATCGCTGTCGACATCGCCACCGGGCAGCAGGGCGAGATCGGCGCGATGCAGACCTGGCTGCGCGAATGGGGCCTCAGCCCGACCGGGTCGAAGCCGCCGATGTCGTGGATGTCCGACGGAGCCACCGTGAAGGACGGTCTGATGCCGGGCATGGCCACGCCGCAACAGATGACCGCCCTGCGCAACGCTCAGGGCCTCGAGGTCGACAGGCAGTTCCTGACCCTGATGTACGACCACCACCTGGGCGGCATCCACATGATCGACGCGGCGCTCGGCGCGACCGACAACGCCGAGGTGGTGCGGGTGGCACAGACGATGAAGAACACCCAGCAGACCGAACTGAACAACCTCCGGCAGCTCCAGGCGCAGGCCAAGGGCTGACCGATCGGACGGGCGCACCCGGCCCGCGTCCCCGCCGATCCGTGGCGGTGACGTGGGCCGCACCATGCCGAGGCCAACGCACCCGCCGCTCGACCCGCGCCGCCACCGACGCGAGCCCCCGGCCGGGGCCCAGCCGCAAGCCCCGGCCGTGATCGACTCGGCTTCCAGGAAACCGCGCCGTCCGCGCGACCGGGACACCCCGACTTCCAGGAATCCGAGTCGATCAAGGTCGCCGAACCCGTCGCGTATGGTCTGAAAGTCCCTCTGATCCCTTGTGGGCGTTTTGCGAGGCACAGGCGATTACGTTGCTTAGAGAGTTTTCTCCCCACATATCGTGACCAGTTGCGATTCGGGCTCGTTGCCCAAGACGTGGGGGTTGCACTCAGAGACGCACGGCGTTCGGTCACCAGTTGGTGCCGACGCCACACCATCGGTGGTGACGGGGCGGTGGCAGCCGTCCGTCGCGGACAGCGGCAGGGCGAGCCGGGATTGCTCAGCCGCGAACAGGAACTCGAGTTGATCGACACGCTGCGGGGCGTCCATCCCGACGAGTTCGGCCTGGACGAGGAGTTGTGGACGCGGCAGAGCCTCACCACGCTCATCCAGCGGCGCTTCGAGCTGCCGCTGGACACCGGCGCGGTCGGGGCGTACCTGCGGGCCTGGGGGTTGGGTCCGCGGGAGCCGCGTGAGCGGGCCTGCGGGCTCTGCGTCAGCGCGGTCGAGCGTTGGGTCCGCAGCGAGTACCCGGCGATCACCCGGGCCGCCCAGGAGCACCTCGCGGAGGTCTACTGGATCGGCCGGGTCCGGCTGCGCGGCACGATGCCGGCCGCCGACGTGATCTCCGCTGTCTCGTCCCGCGGTCGGGTCCGCTTCATGATCACTACGCCGACGGTGGATCCGCCGCTCCCCCGCGACTTCGTGCTGCGCCTCAGTGGCGAGGAGCAGCGCACCGTCCACCTGATCGTGGACGGCTCCTGGCCGCGCAACGAGTGGCCGCGCCGGCTCCCTCGGCGAATCGTCCTGCACCCGCTGCCAAGCTGCGGGCGGGCGGTAGCCGCCTGAGCACCGGGTGGGCCGGTCCGACACGATCGGCTCACCCGATACCGATTCGGCGTACGCAGGGGAGGTTTGCTAGTCTTCTCCAGTCGCTGAGCCCCCGTAGCTCAGGGGATAGAGCACCGCCCTCCGGAGGCGGGGGCGCAGGTTCGAATCCTGCCGGGGGCACACTTGCCAAGAGTTTCGACCAGCACCAAAGGCTCCTGACCAGGATTTCGGTCAGGAGCCTTCATCGTGTTGCCGAACGCCCCGCCGGGGGGACAGCCGCCACCCGGGTCGGGGCGGACGCCGGTTGTCTCCGATGCTGCCCACGGTCGGGGCGCTGCCACCACGTCCCGGCCCTGCCGTCGGCTCTCACCAGCAGCAGGAGCCCGAGCAGGAGCCAGACGATCGTCGCGCAGCGGTTGGCGGTGAGGGCGGGCAATCCGGCCGAGGCACCGATGAGCATCAGTATCAGCGCGCCGGTGAACGGCGACTCGGGGCGGTGACTCCGGGTGCGCAACCATCCGATGCCGAGCGCGGCCAGGACGGCGGTGTGCAGGACGACGCCGATGAAGCCCGCGACGACGAGCGCCTCCACCCAGCCGTTGTCGTAGGCGACCCGCAGCCCGCCGAAGCCCATCCCGGACGCCGGAGACAGTGCGGTCACAAGGTCCACGGCCTGTTGCAAGCTGGACTGACCACCCAGTCGGCCGGCGGTGTAGAGGCCGAGCTGGTCGTCGCCGCCGCTGCCGGGCAACAGTCGCATGGCGAACTGCTGCCCGTCCCACTGATCCAGGTAGGCGTCGGCGGCGAACCAGGCGGCGACGCTCGCCGCGGCGGCGGCCGACAGTCGCCGCAGCCGGCCGGTGGCGAGGATGACGTACGCGATCCCGATCGGTGCGCCGACCAGCAGGAAGATCTTCGAGACGGACAGGACCCCGCCGACGCTGAGCAGCAGCAGCACGACCGTGAGCCTGCCGACCTGCCGCTGATAGAGGTAGAGGGCGGCGAGGACGGCCACCGAGTACAGCACGCCGGCTTCGGCCGGCTGGTTGAAGATCCCCGAGTACCGGCCCAGCTGCTCGGCGCGGTCGGCGACGCTCTCCGCCTCTCCGAAGAGCCGGAATCGGACCAGCAGATCGCTCTCGACACCGGCAGCCGAGGAGACGGCGATGAGGGCGTTGGCAGCCATCGCCAGGACGGTCACCGTGCACACCGCCCGGAGCATCCCGGCCGGGTCCGCGCCGGCTCCCACGAGCATCGCGACGATCGCGACGACCACCAGCGGCAGGACGATGTTGTCGAAGCCCGCGGCGACGCCCCCTGCCTCGTGCATCGTGTGGTTCTGCGGCGGGAGGACCACCCCGATGGTGGCGACCGCAACCAGGCTGAGGTGCGCACCGAGAGCCCAGACGGCGGTGCCGGTGAAGCGGGGGCGCATCCACAACCCGGCCAGGCACAGGAGGGTGGCGGCAGCGTAGACGGCCACCTGCTCGGTACGGAGGCCTGGTGCGAGGTACGGGCCGAACGCGGCCACTGTGAGGCCGATGACGACCCGCCGTCCCCAGCGGGTGGCGGTGGACGAGTCGGTAGGGACAGGGATCACGCCCGGTGCAACGACCACCAGGCACCCCGCGTCGCGTGTTGCCCGGGTCGCCCTCCCGACCCGGAAAGTCAGACAGTGCCAGCCGCCGTACTTCCGCATCCGGCGAAGACCCGTGACCCCGCATGATCAAGAATGACACAGTGCTGTTTCTCGGGTTGCTCCTCGCCGCGTTGGGTGGGGCGGTCATCGCGACAGTCCTCACCGTCCGCGGGTTCCGCGCGATGGTCAGGAAGAGCGAACGGTCGGATCGCCTGCGCACCGCGGCGCTGCTCGTCGGCGCCGGTGCCGTCGCCCTGTACGCCTGGGGCCTGCTCAACCTCGGCTACGCGGTGATGCAGGCCGAGGACGGTGGCGCCGGGTCCGCCCCGGTCGGACCCTGTCGCGAGGCCGGACCACAGGTGGCGAGCCTGGTCGTCGGTTACGACGTCAGCTTTCTACCGCTGCGCTTCGAGTGCCGTCTCAGCGGTGGCGGCACCTACGTCACCTCGTCCGTCCCCGGGTACGTCACCCCGGGCACGGTTGGCCTCGGTCTGGTCGCCGCCACCTGCGGAGTCCTCGCCACCACGACGGCACGCCGCGTCCGACCACCGGTGGCGTGAACGCCGGCGTCAGGTGCCGACGTACGCCGCCAGGTGCTCGCCGGTGAGGGTGGAGCGGGCGGCGACGAGGTCCGCGGGTGTGCCCTCGAAGACGATCCGACCACCGTCGTGACCGGCGCCGGGGCCGATATCGATGATCCAGTCGGCGTGCGCCATGACCGCCTGGTGGTGCTCGATGACGATCACCGACTTGCCGGAGTCGACCAGGCGGTCGAGCAGGCCGAGCAGTTGCTCGACGTCGGCCAGGTGCAGGCCGGTGGTCGGCTCGTCGAGGACGTAGACGCCGCCCTTCTCCGCCATGTGGGTGGCCAGCTTGAGCCGTTGCCGCTCACCGCCGGAGAGAGTCGTGAGCGGCTGCCCCAGGCTCAGGTAGCCGAGCCCGACGTCGGCGAGCCGGTCGAGGATGGCGTGCGCCGCCGGCGTACGTGCCTCGCCGGCGCCGAAGAACTTCTCGGCCTCCGTCACCGACATCGCGAGCACCTCGCTGATGTCGCGGCCGCCGAAGCGGTATTCCAGCACCGATGCCTGGAACCGCTTGCCCTCGCAGTCCTCGCAGGGGGCGGCGACGCCCGCCATCATCCCCAGGTCGGTGTAGATGACGCCAGCGCCGTTGCAGCTCGGGCAGGCACCCTCGGAGTTGGCGCTGAACAGCGCCGGCTTCACCCCGTTGGCCTTCGCGAACGCCTTGCGGATCGGGTCGAGCAACCCGGTGTACGTGGCCGGGTTGCTGCGCCGTGAGCCGCGGATCGCGCCCTGGTCGATCGAGACCACGCCCGCGCCCGCCGGGATCGAGGAGTGCACGAGCGAACTCTTGCCGGAGCCGGCGACACCGGTCACGACGACGAGCACCCCGAGGGGTACGTCGACGTTCACGTCCTGGAGGTTGTTGGCAGTGGCGCCCCGGATCTCCAGCTTGCCGGTGGGCGTCCGCACCGTCTCCTTGAGGGCCGCCCGGTCGTCGAGGTGGCGGCCGGTGATGGTGCCGCTGGACCGCAGACCTTCCACTGTGCCCTCGTAGCAGACGGTCCCGCCCTCGGTGCCGGCGCCGGGCCCGAGGTCGACGACGTGGTCGGCGATGGCGATGGCCTCCGGCTTGTGCTCCACGACCAGCACCGTGTTGCCCTTGTCGCGCAGTTGGAGCAGCAGCTCGTTCATCCGTTGGATGTCGTGCGGGTGCAGCCCGATCGTCGGCTCGTCGAAGACATAGGTGACGTCGGTGAGCGATGAGCCAAGGTGGCGGATCATCTTGGTGCGCTGCGCCTCACCGCCGGAGAGGGTGCCCGACGGTCGATCGAGCGACAGGTAGCCCAGCCCGATCTCCTCGAACGAGTCGAGGAGGTGTTGCAGGCCGGCCAGCAACGGGGTCACCGACGGATCGTCGATCCCGCGCACCCAGGCGGCCAGGTCGCTGATCTGCATCGCGCACGCGTCGGCGATGTTCTTGCCCTTGATCTTCGACGACCGGGCCTCCTTGCTGAGCCGGGTGCCGGCACACTCGGGGCAGGTCGTGAAGGTCACCGCGCGCTCCACGAAGGCGCGGATGTGCGGCTGCAACGCGTCGATGTCCTTGGCGAGGAAGGACTTCTGGATCGACGGGATCAGGCCCGCGTACGTCAGGTTGATCCCGTCGATTTTGATCTTGGTCGGCTCCCGGTGGAGCAGGTCGTGCAGCTCCCGCTTGGTGAACTTGGCGATCGGCTTGTCCGGATCGAAGTAGCCGCAGCCTCGGAAGATCCGGCCGAACCAGCCCTCCATGCTGTAACCCGGGATGGTGATCGCGCCCTCGTTGAGCGAGAGGTTGTCGTCGTAGAGCGCCGACAGGTCGATGTCGGTCACCGCACCCATGCCCTCGCACCGCGGGCACATGCCGCCGAGACGGTTGAAGGTCGCCTTCTCGGTCTTCGTCCTGCCGGCGCCGCGATCGACTGTGATCGCCCCGGTGGCCTTCACCGAGGGAACATTGAAGGAGTACGCGTTGGGCGAGCCGATGTGCGGCTGCCCGAGCCGGCTGAACAGGATGCGCAGCATCGCGTTGGCGTCGGTGGCGGTGCCGACGGTGGAGCGGGAGTTGGCGCCCATCCGCTCCTGGTCCACGATGATCGCCGTGGTCAGGCCATCCAGCAGGTCGACCTCGGGCCGCGCCAACGTCGGCATGAAGCCCTGCACGAAGGCGCTGTAGGTCTCGTTGATCATCCGCTGCGACTCGGCCGCGATGGTGCCGAACACCAGCGAGCTCTTGCCGGAGCCGGAGACACCGGTGAACACCGTCAGCCGCCGCTTCGGGATCTCGACGCTGACGTCCTTGAGGTTGTTCACCCGGGCGCCCTGCACCCGGATCAGGTCGTGGCTGTCGGCGACGTGCGGCGCGGACGGCTGGATGGCCGTGCTCATCGTGTCTCCATCTGTCGGGCGCGCAGGACTCAGCGCACTTCCTGGATGCGGACCATGTTGCCCGCCGGGTCCCGGAAGGCACAGTCGCGCACGCCGTACGGCTGCTCGGTCGGCTCCTGGACGACCTCGGCGTCGCTGGCCTCCAGCTTGGCGAAGGTGGCGTCGAGGTCGGTGGTGGCGAGGTTGACGCCGAAGTAGCTGCCCTTGGCCATCAGCTCAAGGATGGTCTGCCGCTCGTCGTCGGTGATGCCGGGGTTGGCGGCCGGCGGGTGCAGGACGATGGCGGTGCTGGGCTGGCCGACCGGCCCGACAGTGATCCACCGCATCCCCTCGTACCCGACGTCGAGGCGGACCTCGAAGCCGAGGATGTCGCGGTAGAAGACCAGCGAGGCCTCCGGGTCGGTGTGCGGCAGGAAACTCGAGTGAATGGTGATGTCCATGCTGGTCACGCTAGTTGCGGCACGGCGACCCGCGCTTCTCGATTCCTGACCGGTCTGGTCACCTGCTTCGCCACGCACGACGGCATCCCGGCCGTCGCCTGCGCCGCCTGCCGCCGGTAGACGCTTGGCGGCACACCGACCAGCTCCGTGAAGCGGGTGCTGAAGGTGCCCAACGACGAGCAACCGACAGCGAAACAGACATCGGTGACGCTCAGGTCGCCACGGCGCAACAGGGCCATCGCCCGCTCGATCCGTCGGGTCATGAGGTAGCTGTACGGAGATTCGCCATAGGCGAGCCGGAACTCGCGGCTGAGGTGCCCGGCCGACATGTGCGCGCCACGGGCGAGCGCCTCGACGTCCAACGGAGACGCGTATTCCCTGTCGATCCGGTCGCGGACCCGGCGCAGCCGCGCCAGGTCGGCCAGTCGCTGGGTCGCGTCGGATTTGCTGCTCACCTGCGAAATCGTGCCACAACCCACCGACAATCCGCCGCTCGCCGGGCGCGGGCGGGGGGCCGACGAGCTGGTCAGCCGGCCTCGCGGCGGGCGCGGGCCCGGCGCTTCCCCTCGTGCATGGCCTGCACCCGGGCCACCGGGATGGTCCGGCCCTCGGCCACCAGGTCGGCGGGGAGCGGTTGGGGGGCGGGCATCAGCGCGGCCCACGGGTCGCCGTCGGCGAGCAGTGCGGGCGCGGTCCGGATGGTGAAGTCGGCGGGGGTCACCTCGGTCAGGTCCGCCCAGTCGACCGGGAACGAGACCGGCATCCCCTGGCGTAGCCGAGGGCTGTACGCGGCGGCCACTGTCGCCCCGCCCGCACGGGTGGCGTCCACGAAGACCCGGCCACCCCGGTCCTCCTTGATGTACGCCGTGGTGGCCAGCGCCGGGTCGAGCCGCTCGGCGCGGACGGCGAGCGCCCGGGTGGCGGCGGCCAACTCCTCGGCCGTGGGTTCGTCGGTCACCGGGACGAAGACGTGCACGCCCTTGGCGCCGCTGGTCTTGACGGCGCCGGCCAAACCAGCGTCGGCGAGCGCCTGACGGACCAGCAGGGCGGCGTCGACCGCCGCGCGGAAGCCGTCGCCGTCCGGCGGGTCCAGGTCGAGGATCAGGTGGGTCGGGCGGTGCAGATCCGCCACTGTGGCCAGCGTCGGGTGGTACTCCACCGCCCGCTGGTTGGCGAACCAGAGCAGGGTGCGGCGGTCGTCGCAGAGGGCGTACGAGATCTCCCGGTGCGACGCCTCCGCCCAGACCGGCGCCCGGCGGACCCAGTCCGGGGTGTAGCGGGGCAGGTTCTTCTGCATGAACGGCGGTTGGCCGGGGCGGACCCTGATCACCGACAGCGGTCGGCCCCGCAACTGCGGGAGGAGCCGGTCCCGGACCGCGTCGAGGTAGTCGACCAGGTCACGCTTCGTCGCGTCATCGCGGTCGGACAGCGGCTGGTCCAGGTTGGTCAGGGCCACGCCGTCCCGGGTCTCGTCAGCCTTGCTCACCCGACCACCCTCCCGGCCCCGCTGCCGTCGGTCAACTGGACGCGGCGCTCCGGTACGGATCTGTTCCGGCACCCACCCCGGCTGGGCCCGACGGATCGGAGACCGGCGGCCGGGCCGGGTGACGGGGCAGTGTGGTCAGCGCCGCCAGCCACGCGGCGACCACGAGACCGGCGGCCACGGCGAACGCGGTCCGGTAGCCGCCGGCGAGCGCGGCGGTCTCGGTCCAGCCGGCGGCCCGCAGTCCGTCGCTGCGGGTGGCGGCCAGGGTGGCCAGCGCGGCCAGGCCGACCGCCCCGCCGACCTGTTGGGTGGTGTTGGCGAGGCCGGAGGCGAGCCCGGCGTTGGTGTCGGTCGCGCCGGCCATGGCCAGTGTGGTGACCGCCGGCAGGGTCAGGCCACCGGCCACCCCGAAAATCAACATCGCGGGGAGTACGTCCGCGGCGTAGGCGCCGTCGGCGGGCAGCCGGGCGAGCAGGAGGAAGCCGACGGTCGCCAGACCGAGCCCGACCAGCAGAACCATCCGGGCACCGAAGCGGGCGATCAGCCGACCGGCCAGGCCGAGCGAGACCACGGCGATCACGACCGGGGTGGGCAGGAAGGCCCAGCCGGTCGCGGCGGCGTCCAACCCCAGCACCAGTTGCAGTTCCACGGCGAGCAGGAACTGGAACCCGAAGTACGCGCAGACCATGAGGAACTGCACGGCGTTCGCCGCCACCAGACCCGGGACGCGCAGCACCCGGGACGGCACCAGCGGGGCCGCCGCCACCCGTTGGCGCAGCGCGAACCCACCGAGCAGCAGCGCCGCGAGGGCCACCGCGCCGAGCGTCCGAGGGCTGGTCCAGCCATGCTCGCCTGTGCCGACGATGCCTAACACGGCGGCCATCAGCCCGGCGGTGGCGAGCAGCGCGCCGGGC
Source organism: Micromonospora sp. NBC_00330 (assembly GCF_036136635.1). Classification (NCBI taxonomy): domain Bacteria; kingdom Bacillati; phylum Actinomycetota; class Actinomycetes; order Micromonosporales; family Micromonosporaceae; genus Micromonospora; species Micromonospora sp. NBC_00330. The sequence goes on along the minus strand of NZ_CP108012.1, from coordinate 7,054,361 downwards.
AGGTCCAGGCCGGCGCGCAGGCCGATCCCTCGTTCGGCCGGCAGCCGGCGAAGGGCAGCGACGAGGATGGCCGCCCCGATCGGCACGTTGACCAGGAAGATCGTCCGCCACCCGGCGGCGTGGGTGAGCACGCCGCCGGCGACAGTGCCGACCGACGCGCCGGCCGCGCCGGTGAAGCTGAAGACGGCGATGGCGCGGGCCCGCTCGGCCGTTTCGGGGTAGAGCCGGACGATCATGCCGAGGCTGACCGCCATGGCCAGCGCCCCGCCGACGCCCTGCCCGAACCGGGCACCCACCAGCACTGCCGGCCCGGTGGCGACCGCGCAGGCCAGCGAGGCCAGCGTGAACAGCGCGACGCCGGCCAGGAAGACCCTGCGCCGGCCCAGCAGGTCACCGAGCCGGCCGGCGAGCAGCAGCAACCCGCCGAACGCGACCAGGTAGGCATTCACCACCCAGGCCAGGCCGGGGGCGCTGAAGCCCAGGTCGCGTTGGATGGCGGGCAGCGCCACCGCGACGACGGTGCCATCCAAAATGATCATCAGGCTGCCGGCGCAGAGCACCAGCAGCGCCGGCCAACGGGATGGGACGACACGCTCCACGAAACCCTCCTTGGTGCACGGTTTGTTACCGAGGTCATCGTCTGTGACCATGAACCGGAGCGGAAGGAGGCACTTTGATGTCCCAGAGGAACAGCGATGTGTCCGCGCTGGTCGAGGCCGAGCTGACCTGCACGGCCGAGAACGTGCCGTTCACCCCGGGCCAGGCCCGGGCGTGCACCGTCCGCCAGGTGCTCGACCGCGTCGGCGGCAAATGGAGCATCGGCATCCTGGTGGCCGCCTCGAACGGGCCGGTGCGCTTCACCGAGCTGGAGCGGCACATCGAGGGGATCAGCCGCCGGATGCTCACGCTGACGCTGCGCAACCTGGAGCGGGACGGCCTGCTGCACCGCACGGTCTACCCGACCGTCCCGCCCAAGGTCGAATACACCGCCACCCCGATGGCGCTGGAGCTCTACGAGTCGCTGGTCGCGCTGACCAGCTGGGCCGAGCGGCACCGGCGGGCCATCGCCGAGGCGCGGACCAGGTACGACGCCCAGCACGCCGGATAAAACCCGCCTGGGTGTGGTGAACGCCACCGCTTCCATCTGACCGATCGGTCAGGGTCTGACCGATCGGTCAGGCATGCTGGTCTGCGGGAGGTGGACCGGGAATGGTCAGAGCGGTACCCGACACGCACGGCGAGATCCTCGCCGCGGCGGCGCGGCAGTTCACGGTGACCGGCTACCGGGGCACCTCCCTGCAGGACATCGCCCGGGAGGTCGGCTGCTCCAAGGCCACGGTGCTCTACCACTTCGCCAACAAGGAAGCCCTGCTCGCCGAGCTGATGGCCCCCGCGATCGACGTGCTCCGCAGCCTCGACGACCGGCTCAACGGCCTGACCGGAGCAGCCGCACAGGACATTGCCGCACAGGGCTTCGTCGACCTCGCGGTCCGGTTCCGGCAGGAGATCGCGGTACTGCGCGGCGAGTTCCCGGAACTGCTGTGCCAGCCGGCCTTCGCCCACATCCAGGAGATCTCCGACCGCCTGCGGGACGCGTTGGCCGGGCACTCCGACCGGCCAGTCGCCCGGATCGCCGCGCTGGTGCTGCTCGCCGGCATCTCCGAGGCGTGCGCCGAGTTCGCCGACATCCCCGACGACGAACTGCGCCTCGCCCTGCTCACCCTCGCCCGGCGGGCCGTCGAACCCGTCGACGCACCCCTGCCCCATCCACCCACGACCGAGGACAAGGACTCCTGATGGCCACCCTGCTCTACCGGCTCGGCCGGGGCGCGTTGCGCCGGCGACGGCTCGTCGTCGCGCTCTGGCTCGTCGTACTCGTCGTCGCCGGCCTGGCCGCAGCGACCCTGCGCGGCCCGACGGCGAGCAACTTCACAATGCCCGGCACCGAGAGCCAGCGCGCGCTCGACCTACTGGCCGACCAGTTCCCCGCGGCCAGCGGCGCCACCGGCACCATCACGGTCAAGGCGCCCGCCGACGGCCAACTGGCCACCCCGCAGGGTCAAGCAGTGGTGCAGGAGCTCGTCCAGCAGGCGTCGGCACTGCCCGGCGTGGTCGGCGCGGTCAACCCGCTCCAGGTCGGCGCGGTCTCACCCAACGGCCGGTACGCGCTGGTCCAGGTCCAGTTCGCCACCGGCGCGGACGACGTGACCGACGAGCAACGCACCGCGTACGAGCAGGTCGGCGCAGCGGCGAAGGCGCAGGGTTGGCAGGTCGCCCCCGGCGGTGAGGTGCTCGGCGGTGAGCCGGAGATCGGCTCCACCGAGGCGCTCGGTGTGCTGGTCGCCGCGATCGTCCTGATCATCACGTTCGGTTCCCTGGTCGCCGCCGGCATGACGATGCTCAACGCGCTGATCGGCGTGGGCGTCGGCATGGCCGGTCTGTTCGCGCTGAGCGGTGTCATCGAGTTGACCAGCACCGCGCCGATCCTGGCGCTGATGCTCGGTCTCGCGGTCGGCATCGACTACTCACTCTTCATCACCTCCCGGCACCGGCAGAACCTGCTCGACGGCCTGTCCCCAGAGGAGGCGGTCGGCCGGGCCGTGGGCACCGCCGGCTCGGCAGTGGTCTTCGCCGGCGCCACAGTCGTCATCGCCCTCGCCGGGCTCGCCGTGGTGGACATCCCGTTCCTCACCGTGATGGGTCTCGCCGCCGCCGGCACCGTCACCGTCGCCGTACTGGTCGCCATCACCCTCCAGCCCGCACTGCTCGGCTTCGCCGGCAACCGGGTGCTCCCGCGCCGGCTGCGCTCCGTCCCCACCGACGGCAGCGCCGCCGACGCCACCGCCGCTGACGAGGACGACTCGGACGTCGCCGACCGGCCAGCCGCGGCGACGACGACCACGACCGAGGAGCGCAACCGGTTCGGTTTCCGCTGGGCGCGACTGGTCACCAGGTTCCGCGTACCGGTCATCCTGGTCGGCCTGCTCGGCCTGGGGCTGCTCGCGCTGCCCACGCCGGACATGCGGCTGGCCCTGCCGGGCGCCGCGACGGCCGCCGTCGGCTCACCCGCCCGGGTGGCGAACGACCTGACCGTCGAGGGCTTCGGAGCGGGCTTCACCGGCCGGCTCGCGGTGGTGGTGGCCGGCGACACGCCACAGGCCACCTCGGCCGCCGTGCCGCAGGTCACCGCCCTGCTCCAGCGCACCGAGAACGTCCTCGCGGTGGCGCCGCCCCAGCTCAGCCCGGACGGCCGGACCGCGCTGCTCGGCGTGGTGCCGAAGACCGGCCCGACCGACGAGGCCACCGAGACCCTGGTGCACGACATCCGTGGCGCGGTGAGCGGGATCCCCGACGCGGACGTGCTGCTCACCGGCGTCACCGCCATCGGCATCGACGTCTCCGAGAAGCTCTCGGACGCGCTACCGATCTACCTGCTGCTGGTGGTCGGGCTCTCGGTGCTGCTGCTGATGCTGGTGTTCCGCTCGCTGCTGGTGCCGATCAAGGCAGCGCTGGGCTTCCTGCTCACCGTCGCCGCCACGTTCGGCATCACGGTGGCCGTCTTCCAGCAGGGACACCTCGCCGACCTGGTCGGCCTGGACACGCCCGGCCCGCTGATCAGCTTCCTGCCGATCCTGCTGATCGGCATCCTGTTCGGGCTCGCCATGGACTACGAGGTGTTCCTGGTGTCCCGGATGCGGGAGGACTTCGTCCACGGTGAGACCGCCCGACAGGCCACCATCAGCGGCATGGGGCACGGCGCACGGGTGGTCACGGCCGCCGCGCTGATCATGATCTCGGTCTTCGGGGGCTTCGTCTTCCTGGAGGACCCGGTGATCAAGTCGATGGGCTTCGCGCTCGCCGTCGGCGTCGCCATCGACGCGTTCGTGGTCCGGATGACCATCGTCCCGGCGGTGATGTCGCTCCTCGGTGACCGCGCCTGGTGGCTGCCCCGCTGGCTCGACCGCGCCCTGCCCAACGTGGACATCGAAGGCGAGGGCCTGCGCAACCACCTCGAAGACCGCACCCCGACGCACGTCTGACCCACCCGACAGCGGAGGTGTGGTGCCCGGCGGGCACCACACCTCCGCTGCTTGTTCGGCCCAGTCAGACGCCCGCCGGGTAGGTCTCCATCTCGCCGGGGACCGCCGGCACCGGTAGCGGGTGCAGGGCCGTGGTGTCGTCGCACCAGATGAAGGCGTCATAGCGGTCGCCGAGCCGGGTGGGCACGTAGTTGCCCCAGGACTCGAACGACGGGTCGTAGACGACCCCGATCGCCCGGTGGTCAACGCTTTCGGTGACCCAGCCCGGCTGGTCGTCACCGCCGAAGATCAGCACCGCCCGCTCCGGCATCAGCTCGTGCAACCGCCGCTCGATCGAGCCCTCCCGCGCCGGGGGCACCACCATCGCCTCGGGCGGCGAACCCCAGCGGGGTGCGGCGATCACAGTGCCCCGGTAGCTGCCGAAGCCGACCAGGGCCACCGCGTCCTCGCCGTGCCGCTCCCGGGCCAACTGCCCGATGTTGACCATCCCGTCGGCGGCCATGTCGGTGGCCCGCGCATCCCCGACGTGCGTGTTGTGCGCCCAGACGATGCCCCGGGCGTCGGGGCCGTACCGGTCCAACAGCCGGTCCAGGGTGTCCTGCATGTGGGTGTCGCGGATGTTCCACGAGTCCGGCCCGCCGGCCACCATCGCCCGGTAGTAGCGCTCGGCGCCGGCCACCACCTCCGCGTTCTGCCAGGCAGAGAAGCGGTCCGGGCCGTCGGAGAGGGCGTGTTCGCGGGTCCGGGCGAGCAACCGGACGACCTCCTCCTCGCACCGGGCGGAGACGAACCGGCTGGCCGCGCCGTACTCCTCGACCCTCTTGCCGTACGGCTCGAAGCACCGGTACGCGTCCTGCGCCGCCTCCAGCGACTTCGGGTCCTCCTCCCCCAGGTAGTCGAAGATCGCCTGCATCGACTCCCAGAGGCTGTACACGTCGAGGCCGTGGAACCCGGCCCGTTGCTCCTCCGGCCGCTCCACGTTCCAGGCCCGCAACCAGCTCGCGAACCGGGCCACCTCGGCATTGGCCCACATCCAGGTCGGCCATCGCTCAAACTGGTCGAGGGCGAGCTGCGGTTCGAGCGCGCCGCCCGGCGCGGCAGTCACCGAACGGTGCACCCGGTCGCAGTCGGGCCAGTCACCCTCCACCGCGACGAAGGAGAAACCGCACTCCGCGATCAACCGGCGGGTGAGTTGCTCGCGCAACCGGTAGTAGTCGTAACTGCCGTGGGTGGACTCACCGATCATCACCACCCTGGCGTTGCGAACGCGCTCCAGCAACGGGTCGAAATCGCTCGGCGCGCCGAGCCGCTGAACCAGCATGCCAGCGGCTACCCGGCCGCCGCTGCGGCAAACCGTGCGCGCGTCGTGGGCCGACACGCCGGCCGCCGGGCCGTCGTGGGCCCTCACCAAGCCGGTGTACGACCACCGCGAGCGGGTAGCCGGCCGACATGACCGTCACCGGGGTTCAGTTGCAGGAGTACCTGGCCGGGCTCGACTACCCGGTCTCCCGGGAGGACCTGATCCGATGGGGTCAGGAGAACGGGGCCAGCACGGCGATGTTGCAGATGCTCCAGGCCCTACCACCCGAGCAGTTCAACTCCCCCGACGAACTGAGCGCCGCCCTCTCCACCGCCACCTAACCCCAGCCCCGCCCCGGACCGGCCCCGCCTCAGCCCGGTTGATCATGAGGTTATTGCCGTCCGACACGGCGTGTCGCGCCGCTAACTTCATGATCACCGGGGGCCGACGTGGGGGGTGGGGCTGGGGGTGGGGCTGGGTGGGGGTTGTTAGGGGAGGGGGATGGTGCGGGATTCGGTTCGGGCGGTTTCGGCGGCGGCGAGGATGGTGACGACCTCGCGGCCGAAGCGGACGTCGCAGCGGTGGTCCCGGGTGCCGGCCCGCACCTGCTCGACCAGCTGGTCGATGGCGACGCCGAACGCGGTGGCGGCGTCGTTCTCGCCGAACGGGACGTTCTCGATGCCGCTCTCGCCGTAGAACACGAACTCCCGGGCCATCGACTCGGTCGGGGCGTCCAGGGACAGCGACGCGCTGCTCGTGGCGCCGCCCTCGTGGGTGAGCAGCAGGTGCACCATCCCGTTAGGCCCGTCCATCGCCGCCACCTGGGTCACCCGGCCCAGCACCGGCAGGAGGATCGAGAGCGCGTGCGGGGCGATGTCCCAGAGCGCGCCGTGCTCGCGACGCCACAACGAGCCGCCGTACGGGCTGCCGTCCTGAAAGATCGAGGCGAACGCGGTGGTCCGGCCGTGCTGCCAGCCCCCGGCGGCGGCGGTGGCGGCGAGGAACGCTGTCACGTTCGGCTGGAACCGCTGGGTGAAGAAGACGACCGAGGCGACCCCGGACTCCTCGGCGGCGGCCACGACCCGGTCGGCGTCGGCCACGCTGAGCGCCAGCGGCTTGTCCAGCAGCAGGTGACGGCCGGCGCGGGCGGCCCGGACCGCGATGTCGGCCTGGATGTCCGGCGGCAGGGCGACGGCGATCGCCTCGCACTGCTCGATCAGCGCGTCGACGTCGGCGTAGGCGGGCACCCCGTACCGCTCGGCCAGCGCGGAGGCCCGCTCCGGGTTGCGGCCCCACACCCCGACCAGCTCCGCGTCGGGATGTGCGTGCAGCGCCTTCCCGTGCGTCTCGATCGCCCAGTGACCGGTGCCGAACAAGCCGAACCGCAGCACGTGTACCTCCGCTGTTTCCCCGCACCGCGACAACGCCACGGACGTGATCCACGCTAGTCGCCCGGGCGGCCATGACGGCGGCGGGTTCGACCAATCGAAACAGCTCACCTTCATTTCCGGGTCGACGGTCGAGCAACCCGGCCGACTGTCGGTGCAGCGGTCCGCCGGTGGTCGGCCGGCATCGCTCTCGGTAGCGTCAGGTCCGATCGCCGCCAGACGCACCAGGTGCGGCGAGGCAGTCTCGACGGCATGCAGAGCACGAATCCAGCGATCACCAGCGGTGTCGTGACGTTTGAACACTGGCACGACTTCACCGAGGGCGGCCCCGTGCACCGCGCGCTGCTGCCGTTCCCGCCCACGGCGCCCGCCCCGTTCGAGGTTGCTCGCTGGTCGGTGGCCCCGAACACCTCCAACGACCTCGACGTCCATCGGTCTCGTGAGGTGTGGATCATCGTTTCCGGAGTCGGCACCGTGACGTTCGCCGACCAGACGAGCGTCCTGCGGGCCGGCGACGTCGCGGCGTTCGACAGCAGGGTGCCGCACCAGATTCGCAACGACGGACCGGACCCGCTCCTCGCCATCTCCGTCTACTGGCTGCCAGCAGACGACTGACGCCCGCCCGAGAAGCGTGGGCACCGGGGCTGCGGACCCCTGGACGGGCGCGCGTCACACGCGGAGAGGCAGGGCACCCCTTTACTACGACGGTTAGTAGGCTGTGCCGGTGACCGAGGCAACGACCGGGTGGTGCCGGTGACCAGCGTGGGCGCCGATTCGCCGGTGGACGGGATCGTCGCGACGGTGCCGATCGTGCTGTCGCTGCTCGTGGCGGTGTGGGCGCTGGTGGCAGCGGTGCGCCACCGGCCGCCGGACCGGGTGCAGTTCGTCGGTCTGGCCGTACTCGAAGTGGCGTTGTTGGTGTTGAGCGTGCTGGCGCTCGTCGCGGTCGGCGGCGGGGATCGGCCCGGCGAGCCCGGCGCCTTCTTCGGCTACCTGGTCACGCTGGTGTGCCTGCCGCCACTGGCCTGGGTGCTGGCCCGGATGGAACCGACCCGCTGGGGTTCGGCGATCGTGTGCGCGGTCTGCCTGGTGACCCCGGTGGTGGTGGTCCGGTTGCAGCAGACCTGGGAGGTGCTCGGTGGTTGAGACGGGATCGGCTCGGCAGCGTACGAACTCCGGCCCGGGTCGACTGCTGATCGCGGTCTACCTGCTCTTCGCCATCGCGGCGACGAGTCGGGCGGGTCTGCAACTCGCCACCAAGTTCGACGAGGCGCCGGTGGCGTACCTGCTCTCCGGGGTGGCCGCGCTCATCTACATCGTGGCGGCGGTGGGGTTGGCCCGGGCCGGGCACACCGGCCGTCGGGTGGCGCTGGCGTGCTGCTCGGTGGAGCTGGTCGGGGTGGTCGCGGTCGGCATCCTGAGCCTGGTCGACAAGGATCTCTTCCCGGACGAGACGGTCTGGTCGCAGTTCGGCAGCGGGTACGGCTACATCCCCCTGGTGCTGCCGGTGCTCGGCCTGATCTGGCTCTGGCGCACCCGCCGCGCCCCCGCCTGACCCGCCACACCGCTGGCCCGCCGCGCACCCGCCCGACCGGGCGCGGACCCGGCGACGAGGGCGCCGGCTCACCTGCCGGAGCGCCCTCGTCGGGAGTACGGGTCAGTCCCGTGGGCCGCCGGCGACGTAGATGACCTGACCGGAGACGAAGCCTGCGCCCTCGCTCGCCAGGAACGAGATGGTGTGCGCGACGTCCTCCGGCCGCCCCGGGCGACGGACCGGGATTTCGGCGGCGGCGTGCTTCTGGAAGTCGTCGAAGTCGACCTTCATGCGGGCCGCGGTGGCCGCTGTCATGTCGGTGACGATGAAGCCGGGCGCGACAGCGTTCACCGTCACCCCGAACGGACCCAGCTCGATGGCGAGCGTCTTGGTGAAGCCCTGTAGACCGGCCTTGGCGGCGGCGTAGTTCGCCTGGCCCCGGTTGCCCAGCGCGGAGGTGCTGGAGAGGTTGACGATCCGCCCCCACTTCCGGTCCACCATGTGCTTCTGGGCGGCCTGGCTGAACAGGAACGCGCCGCGCAGGTGCACCCCCATCACCGTGTCCCAGTCGGCGTTGGTCATCTTGAACAGCAGGTTGTCGCGGAGCACACCCGCGTTGTTGACCAGCACGGTGGGCGCGCCCAGCTCGGCGGCGATCCGGCTCACCGCCGCCTCGACCTGGTCCCGGTCGGACACGTCGGCGCCCACCCCGAGCGCCCGACCGCCGGCGCCGGCGATGGCGTCCACCGTCTCCTTGGTCGCCGCCTCCTCGATGTCGACCACGGCGACCGCCATTCCGTCGGCGGCCAGCCGTCGGGCGGTGGCCGCGCCGATGCCGCGTGCGGCTCCGGTGACGATGGCGACGCGGGACTCCTCCGACATGATTACCTCCCGGTAACTTGGGGTCGATCGGAGGAGCTTAACCTCAACAGGCCGACCCTCGGCATAGGCGAATCCACCGGTATCCGTAGCCGGAGACCTTCACCGCGCCGAGCTTGCCCAACTCTCCGTAGCCACGGTCGGCGAGCACGTCGATCGGCAGGTCGGCCTCCGGTTCGAGGCTGCTGAGGTCCACCTCGACGTCGTCGGTGCCCAGGTTGTGCACGAAGACCATCGTCCCCGTCGGCCCGTCCGCCCGGTGCGTCAGCACGCCGGGTGGCACCGGCACGTCGATGTGGCTGGTCGAGCCGGAGCCGATCTCCGGCGCCTCCCGCAGCGTACGGATCATGCGCTCGAACCAGGCGAGCAGCGACTTCGGGTCGCCCCGCTGGGCGGTGACGTTCACCGTCTGGTAGCCGAACTCACCCTTGTCGATGACCGGGCGGATCAGCTTCTCCGGGTCCGCCGTGGAGAAGCCGGCGTTCGGCTGGTACGACCACTGCATCGGGGTACGGATCGCGTCCCGACCGCGCAGCGACAGGTCCTCACCCATCCCGATCTCCTCGCCGTAGCGCAGAACCGGCGTGCCGCGCATCGAGAACTGGAGGGCGTACGCCAGCTCGATGCGCCGCCGGTCGTTGCCGAGCATCGGGGCGAGCCGGCGACGGATGCCCCGGTCGTAGATGCGCATGTTCTCGTCCGGGCCGAACTCCGCGTACACCTGGTTGCGCTGTTCGGTCGTCAGCCGGGACAGGTCGATCTCGTCGTGGTTGCGCAGGAAGGTGGCCCACTGCCCACCGACAGGCAGCTTCGGGGTGTCGTGCAACGCGTCGATCAACTGCTCCGGGTCCTTCCGGACCAGGGAGAGCATGAGTCGCCCGTTGAGCATGAAGTCGAAGAGCATGTGGATCCGGTTGCCGGAACCGCTGGCGTCGCCGAAGAACGTCGGTAGCTGGTCCGGCTCGACGTTCGCCTCGGCCAGCAGGACGGCGTCGCCGCGACGCCACTGGACGTGCTGGCGCATCTCGGTGAGGAACTCGAAGTCCTTCGGGGAGTTCGGGTTGCCCGGTTCGGTCAGCTCGATGATGAACGGCACCGCGTCCATCCGGAAGCCGGAGACGCCGAGCTGGAGCCAGAACGACATGATCTTCTTGATCTCGTCCCGGACCTGCGGATTGGCGAAGTTGAGGTCCGGCTGGAACTTGTAGAACCGGTGGTAGAACCACGCCTTGGCGGTCCGGTCGTAGCTCCAGGTCTCGTCCTGCTCGCCGGGGAAGACCATGCCCTGGTGCCTGTCGTCCGGCTCGGTGTCGGACCAGACGTACCAGTCCCGGTAGGGCGAGTCCGGGGAGGATCGGGCGGACTGGAACCACGGGTGCTCGTCGGAGGTGTGGTTGACCACCAGGTCGATGATCACGCGGATGCCCCGGTTCTGCGCCTGGTGCAGCAGCTCGGCGAAGTCGCCCAGCGTGCCGAAGCGCGGGTCCACGTTGTAGAAGTCGGTGGCGTCGTAGCCGTCGTCACGGTTGGGCGACGGGTGGATCGGGTGCAGCCACAGACAGGTCACCCCGAGCCGGGCCAGGTAGTCCAGCCTCCCGATCAGCCCACGGATGTCACCGACCCCGTCGCCGTCGGAGTCGGCGTACGTGTCGATGTCGAGGCAGTAGACGACGGCTTCGGAATACCAACGGTCACCCATGCCGAAGGAACATCTCCGTTCGACCACCGCGGCAAACCCCGTCCGGCAGGCGGCGCGCGGCGGGCGCGGGGCGGTGTTGGTTACCGTGCCGCCATGGAGAACGACCTCGTACCGCCGAGCGAACTGTTGGACTGGTCCCGGGGCAGCTGGCTGCACCCGCCGGTACGCGTCGAGGAGGGCCCGGCCGGTGAGTTGGTCGTCGAGCCGGCGGCGGAGAGCGACTTCTGGCGGCGGACCAGCTACGGCTTCGTGCACGACAACGGCCCGGCCCTGCTGGCGCCGCTGCCGGTGGGCGCCGCCATGGAGGTGAGCTTCCGGCTCGACTTCTCGGCGCAGTTCGACCAGGCCGGCGCGTTCGTCCGCGTCGACGAACGCACCTGGACCAAGGCCGGCGTGGAGGTGAGCGACGGCGAGGCGCAGCTCGGCGCGGTGGTGACCCGGGAGTTCTCCGACTGGTCGGTGGGGCCGGTGCCGGAGTGGGCGGGCCGGGAGGTGACCGTCCGGGTCAGCCGGGCCGGCGACGCGCTGACCGTCCGCGCCCGCGTCGACGACGAGCCGTGGCGACTGGTCCGCCTCGCCCCGCTGGACCCGACGGTCGATGCCCTCGCGGGCCCGTTCTGCTGCGCGCCGTCCCGCGCCGGCCTGACCGTGGTGTTCACCGGTTGGCGGCAGGGTCCGGCGGACACGGCGCTGCACCCGGAGCACTGAGCGCAGGTGTAGGTCGGGGCCTGCTGGGTATGACCCTCCGATCCCCGACAGCCGACCGGAAGGACGACCCATGGCGTACGCCCAGGCTGGCGACCCGTCCGAGTTCACCGGGTTGACCGGCTGGGTGGCCACGGTGATCGAGACGATGGGTCCGGTCGGAGTGGCGCTGCTGGTGGCGCTGGAGAGCATCGTTCCGCCGATCCCCAGCGAGATCGTGCTGGCGCTCGCCGGTTTCCTGGCGCACGAGGGCAAGTTCAACGTCTTCCTCGTGGTGCTGGCCGCGACGGTCGGCTCGCTGGTCGGCGCGTTGGTGCTCTACTGGCTGGGCGCGGCGCTGGGCGAGGAACGGCTCAAGCGCTGGTTGGACCACATTCCGTTGGTGGACAGCGACGACCTGGAGAAGGCCGACAAGTGGTTCGAGCGGCACGGTCGGTGGGCGGTGCTGATCGGTCGGGTGGTGCCTGTGGTCCGCAGCCTGGTGTCCGTGCCGGCCGGGGCCAACCGGATGCCGCTGGGTGAGTTCATCCTGCTCACCACCATCGGCAGCGGGGTATGGAACGGTCTCATCGTGGGCGCCGGTTACGCGCTCGGGAGCCGTTGGCAGGACGTCGAGCGCTACAGCGACTGGTTCAACTACGCGATCGTCGCGGTCTTCGTCGTGATGGTGGCCAGTTGGGTGATCCGCAAGGTTCGTAAGCGTCGGGACCGCGGCGACCGGCGGTCGGTGACCGCCGGTCGCTGATCCGCTTTACCGCCGACCGCCGGCGTCCGGACCGGACGCCGGCGAGCGCGGTCAGGGCAGGGTGTCCAGGTGCGGGCCCACAGTGTTGGCGAAGCCGTTGCCGTTGCTGACGTCCCAGTTCACCGACCAGGTCATCGCGCCCCGGATGCCGGGGTAGGTGCGCGGCGGGCGGAAGCTGCCGCAGTTGGTGCCCCGGGCCAGGCAGTCCAGGGCGGCGTTGACCACGCTGGGCGCGACGATGCCGCCGCCGGCGGCCCCCGCTCCGGCGGGCAGGCCGAGGCCGACCTGGTCGGGGCGCAGCCCGGCCTCCAACTGGATGCAGGCCAACGCGACGATGAAGTTCACTGTGCCCTGGCCGTACGCGGCGTTCTGGTCGCAGCCGAGCATCGCACCGGAGTTGTAGTACTGGGTGTTGACGACGGTGAGGATGTCCTTGATGTCGAGCGCCAGCTTGAAGTAGCCGCCGGCGGGGTTCTGCATGTCGATGGTCTGCGGCGCCATCGCGATGATCAGCCCCGACCCGACAGTTGCCCGCAGCGCGCGCAGCGCCTGCGCCATGTACGTCGGGTTGAGCCCGTTCTCCAGGTCGATGTCGATCCCGTCGAAGCCGTACCGGGCGATCAACGCGGCGGCCGTGTCGGCGAACGCGGTGGCCGACGCGGTGTTGTTCACCGTGACCCGGCCGGTCTCACCACCGACGGAGAGGATCACCCGCTTGCCCCGGCTGTGCAGGGTGCGCACGTCGGCGGTGAAGTCCGCGTCGGTGTAGCCACCGAGCGCGGCGGCCAGCCCGGGGTCGACGCCGAAGGTGAGCGCGCCGGGGGTCGCGGTGGCCTCGGCGAAGGCGACCGCCACCAGGTCGTACTCGGCCGGGACGTCGCGTAGCCGCAGCTCGACGGCGGGGTTGTCGAAGTTGTGCCAGTAACCGGTGAGCAGGTGTTTCGGCAACCCACCGGTGGGCGGGTCGGTCGGCGGTGGGGTGGTCGGCGGGGGCGTCGTCGGTGGCGGCGTGGTGGGTGGCGGCGTGGTGGGTGGGGTGCCGCCGCCGCAGGACGCGCCGTTGAGCTGGCAGCCGCTCGGTGAGCCGGAGCCGCTGGCCAGGAAGCCGAAGGAGACCGACGCGCCCGGGGCGATCGCGCCGTTCCAGGATCGGTTGGTGAAGGTGTGCCGCTGGCCGGACGAGCTGAGCAACGCGTCCCAGTAGCTGCCGAGGGTGGTGCCGGACGGCAGGTCGAAGGCGAGGCTCCAGCCGTTGACGGTCGAGCTGCCGCCGTTGGTGATGGTGTACTTCCCCTCCCAACCCGAGCCCCAGTCGGCGGTCTTGACGAAGCTGGCGGTGGCGCCGGCGGCGTACGCGGGCAGCGCCACCCAGGCCGCGCCGAGTGTCGCCGCGAGGGCGGCGACGAGGGACAGGACAAGGGATCTGGAGCGTTTCATGCGACCCTCCGGGCCCGGACGGGCATTTATGGACGTCAACGTTGCTGCCAATTATTAAGACAGTTAACTGTTTCTGTCCAGGGGGCGCGTCGGGACCGCCTGCGGGCGGCGCAGCACCGCCTGCTCAAGAGCCGACCACACGCTCGTCGCCACCAGGTAGATCACCGCGGCGAGCGGCAGCACCAGCGCCACCAGCACCGTCGTGAACGGCAGCAGGGGCAGCAACCGGCCGAGCGTGGCCGCCCCCGGCCCCTCGGTCGGCGTACCGGCCACAGTGCCCACCGCCGCCGACGCACGGCGGGCCCGCCGGGACGACCACCAGGCCACCACCAGCAACACCACAAGCAGTACGCCGAACAGCGGTCCGGCCGCACCGGCCAGCCCGTCGCTGAGATGGTGACCCAGCGGCACGCCGGCCAACCGCTCGTCCAGCAACCCGGTACCACCCTCGCTGGTACTGAACAACCGGTACAGCACCAGCAGGAACGGCGCCTGGATGAGCAGCGGCAGGCAGCCGGCGATCGGGTTCGCGCCGGCCTCGCGGTACAACGTGAACACCTCGCGCTGAAGCGTCGCCGGGTCGTCCGCGTACCGCTTCTGGAGGTCACGCACCTGTGGGGCGAGCGCCGCGCGGCGCCGCTCGCCGCGAACCTGCGCGACGGTCAGCGGCGAGATCAGCAGGCGGACGGCGATCGTGAAGAGCACGATGGCGGCGGCGGTCGCTCCGCCGCCGGCCAGTGGTTCGAGCAGCTCGGTGAGCCAGGACAGCGCGCTGCCGGCAGCGGCGACAGCGTCGTGCAGTGGTGCGAAGGCAAGCATGGGAAACCCCTCGGTCCGATTCCGGTGAGGCCCTCCCCCGGGCGGTATCCGCTCAGCAAGGGGGGCCGGTGACGGCGGGATCGGCCGCGCGGCGGCGAGGCGCTACGCGGCGCAGGGGTCCCCCGGAGCACGGGGACGGGGACGACCGGCCGCATCCGGGTCGATCTGGCGAGGCATCCGCCGGCTTCGGGAGCGGGCCCGCAGCCCGGCCGACCGCGGCCCGGCACCGGGCGCGCCCGCCCGGTCGTGCACCCGGGCCGCCAGCACCACCGCGAGCAGCACCAGGGCGGTCATCGCGGCGCCCGCCAGCAGGTCGACCGGTCGGCCCGCGAGCAGAGTGAGCTGGGCGAACGCGGACATCCACGCGACCCCGACATAGCCCAGCAGCACCGGCACGGGCTCAGCATAGGACCCGCCGTCACGTCGCCCGGCCGAATTCGGCGGGCCGCCCCGAGTACGCCGGGTCGCCGCCACGTTTCCCGGCATCGCCACGTTGGGTAACCAACGGCGGACCGACGCGGACGGACCGCTCACGGTAGGAACGGACGGGTGATGTGATGACGGGTCAGGTGGCGGAGGCGCCCGGCGACATGGCTGCGGCGACCGGGTTGCTCACCGTGGGTGTCGAGGAGGAGTTCCTGCTCGTCGACCCGCACACCGGGGCCGCGGTGCCGGCCGTGGACCTGGTCATGGAGCAGGTGCCGGCCGAACTTCGCGGACAGGTGGAGCGGGAGTTCCAGACCAGTCAGATCGAGATCGGCAGCCCGCCCGGCCTGGAACTCTCGTCGATCCGGCACTCCCTCGGCGTACTGCGTCGGGCGCTCTCCGACGCCGCCGAGCGGGCCGGCGTACGTCTGCTCGCCATCGGCACCGGCCCGGTGGACGGCCCGGTGCCGCCAGTGGTGGACAAGCCCCGCTTCGACCGGATGATCGAGCGGTTCCGGCTGCTCGTCCCCGGCCCCGGCAACAACGGAATGCACGTGCACGTGGGGGTGCCCGACCCGGACACCGGCGTGCAGGTGCTCAACCACGTACGGCCATGGCTGCCGATGCTGCACGCGGTGACCACCAACTCGCCGTTCTCCCGGGGCGAGGACACCGGCTACGCCAGTTGGCGCTCGGTGGAGTGGGAGCGCTGGCCGTCGGTCGCGCCGACGCCGTTCCTGGAGTCGCACGAGCACTACCAGCGGCTGATCCGCCAGTTGATCTCCAGCGGAGTGATGCTCGACGAGGGGATGCTCTACTGGTACGCCCGCCTGTCGGCGAAGTACCCGACCGTGGAACTGCGGATCGGCGACGTCTGCCCGTCGGTGGACGACGCGGTGCTGGTCGCCGCGCTGGTCCGGGCGCTGGTGGCCACCGCCATGGCGGATGTCGAGGCCGGCCGGCCGGCGTTGCAGACCGACCACCACCTGCTGGTCGGCGCGCACTGGCGGGCCGCCCATGACGGCCTGGAAGGCGAGGCCGTCGACGTCACGAACGGTGAGCTGCGGCCGGCGTGGGAGCTGTTGGACCGGTTCGTGGAGCGGATGCGGCCGGCGCTGGAGGAGCACGGCGACTGGGCCGAGGTGACCGACCTGCTGGGTGGGTTGCGCCGGCACGGCAGCGGCGCGGCGCGGCAGCGTGCGGTGTTCGAGCGCACCGGCCGACTCACCGACGTGGTGCAGGACGTCGCACGGCAGACCCGCGGCTGATCACCGCGTGACAGGATGAACCCGTGACGCAACGGCTGATCGTCATCGGCGGGGACGCCGCCGGAATGTCGGCGGCGTCCCAGGCCCGACGCCGCCGTGACAGTGGCGACCTGGAGATCGTGGTCTTCGAGCGGGGCCACTTCACCTCCTACTCGGCGTGCGGCATCCCGTACTGGATCAGCGGCCTGGTGCCCGGCCCCGAGGCGTTGATCGCCCGGACCCCGGAGACGTTCCGCACCGAGTACGCGATGGACGTCCGGATGCGCCACGAGGTCACCGCCATCGACCTGGAACGCCGCGAGGTGGTGGCCCGGGACCTGAAGGGCGGCGGCGAGGTCCGCGAGCGCTTCGACGACCTGATGTACGCCACCGGCGCGGTGCCGGTGAAACCGTCGTGGGCGATCACCGACGCGGGCGGCGTGTTCGGCATGCAGACCCTCGACGACGGTGCGGCGCTACGCGACTGGCTGGACGCCGACCCGCAGCCGCGCCGGGCCGTGGTGGTCGGCGGCGGGTACATCGGCGTCGAGATCGCCGAGGCCCTCATCCAACGCGGCCTCTCGGTGACCCTGGTGGAGGCCGGCGAGCAGCCCATGTCGACTGTCGACAGCGACATGGGCGAGCTGGTCGCCGAGGCGATGCGCGGCCTCGGCATCACGATCCGCGGCGGCCTGCCGGTGACCGGCCTGGAGGAGCGGGACGGCCGGGTGTCCGCCGTGGTCACCGCCGAGGGGCCAATCCCGACCGACGTCGTGGTCATGGGTCTGGGCGTACGCCCCAACGCCGCGCTCGCGGAGGCGGCCGGGCTGCCCCTCGGGCCGACCGGCGCGATCCGGGTGGACCGGCGGATGCGGGTGCCCGGGCATCCCGGGGTCTGGGCGGCCGGTGACTGCGTGGAGACCCTGCACCGGGTCAGCGGGTTGCCGGTGCACGTGCCGCTCGGCACGCACGCCAACAAGCAGGGCCGGGTCGCCGGGATCAACATCGGTGGCGGGTACGCCACCTTCACGGGCGTGATCGGCACGGCGGTGACGAAGGTCTGCGACCTGGAGGTGGGTCGGACGGGTCTGCGCGAGCGCGACGCCACGGCTGCCGGCTTCGAGTTCGTCTCGGTGATCGCCGAGTCGACCAACCGGGCCGGCTACTACCCGGGTGCCCGGCCGATGACCGTCAAGCTGATCGCCGAGCGCCCCAGCGGGCGGTTGCTCGGCGCGCAGATCGTCGGATGGTCCGAGGCGGCCAAACGGATCGACTCGCTGGCCGTGGCGCTGTGGAACGGCATGACGGTGGACGATATGACGCAGCTGGACCTGGGCTACGCTCCGCCGTACGCGCCGGTCTGGGATCCGGTGCTCATCGCCGCCCGAAAAGCGGTCGACGCGCTCACCGCCCTCGACCGTTGACCCGCGCCCGCCGTGGAGGACCACCCCGTGACCCAGACCCCGACCCGGCCGACCGTGCGTCGGCGTCCCACGATGGTCGACGTGGCCCGGCGGGCCGACGTCAGCCTGAAGACGGTCTCCCGGGTCGTCAACGACGAGCCGGTGGGGCAGGAGTTGGTCGGCCGGGTGCTGGCCGCCATCGCCGAGCTAGGCTTCCGGCGCAACGACATCGCTCGTAACCTGCGCTCCCGGCAGCTCAACGCCACCGTCGGGCTGTTGATCGAGGAGATCGCCAACCCGTTCTACGCGACCATCGCCAGCGTCGCCGCCGAGATCGCCGCGGCCCACGGCACCATGTTGATCACCGCCTCGTCGGAGGAGGACCCGGAGCGGGAACGGGCCCTGCTCCAGGACTTCACCCAGCGCCGGGTCGACGGCCTGCTGGTGGTGCCGGCGGGCCTCGACCACTCGTTCCTGCGTCGCGAGGTCGAGCTGGGCATGCCTGTGGTGTTCCTGGACCGGCCGCCGCAGGGGCTGCAAGCCGACGCCGTGCTGTTGGACAACCGGGGCGGCAGCCACGCCGGGGTGAGCGCGCTGCTCGACGAGGGACACCGACGGGTGGGGCTGCTGCTCGGCGCGCCGAGCGTGCCCACGATGCGGGAGCGGCTGGCCGGGGCACGGGCGGCGCTGGACGCCGCCGGGGTCGAGCCGGACGAGTCGCTGATCCGTGAGCGGCTCATCGCTCCCGAGGAGGCCGGCCGGGCGGTCGCCGCGTTGCTCGACCTTCCGGAGCCGCCCACCGCGTTCTTCTGCGCCAACAACCGGCTCACCGTCGGCGCGCTGCAGGAGCTGCACCGCCGGGGCAGTGACGCCGCGCTGGTCGGTTTCGACGACTTCGAGCTGGCCCACCTGATGCCTCGACCGCTGACCGTCGTCGCGTACGACACGAGGGAGCTGGCGAGGGTCGCCACCGAGCGGCTGTTCCAACGAATAGCCGGCGACGACACTCCCCCGTCAACGACGGTCCTCCCCACCAGACTCCTGAGGCGGGGCCTGGCCTGACCCCCTCTCCCCGCGATCTTGCACTTACTGTCGTCGACTTGCGTGTTGTGCGCGTTTTGTCGCAACAGAAAGTGCAAGATCGGCGGGGCCGCGGTTCAGCTTGCGGGGCTCAGGAGTTTCGCTACCTCGGCGCGGGTTGGTGGGTTGGCGCCTCGGCGGGCGCAGGTCAGTGCGGCCACCGTGGCGGCCTGTCGAAGCACCTCCGCCCACTGTTGCGGGGTCACCGCGGCGAGCCGGTCGGCCGGCCGGTCGCCGAGCGCGTCGAGGTCGGCCAGCGCGGCCAGCAGGCCACCGGTGAACGAGTCGCCCGCGCCGACGGTGTCGACCACCGTGGTGCGGACCGCCGGCTCCTCGTGCAGCGAGCCGTCGGGCGCGAGCAGCCAGGCGCCGTCCCCGCCCCGGGTCACCACGGCGCAGGACACACCGGCCGTACGCCATTCGGTCATCACGTCGGCCACCGAACGGTCCGGGTAGAGCCAGGCCAGGTCCTCGTCGCTGGCCTTGACCAGGTGCGCGAGGCGAATCTGCCGGCGTACCCGCTCCTGCTCCGCCGCCCGATCGGTGACGATGCTCGGGCGCAGGTTGAGGTCGATGGAGACGGTGAGCCCGTCGCGCTGGCGTTCCCGGGCGAGCAGGCCCTCCAGCGCGTCCGCGCCGGGTGCCAACGCGAGCGCGAGGGACCCGGTGTGCAACGCGATCGCCGGTGAGCCGGCCAGCTCGGGCAGCTCCTGTGGCGTCCACTGCCAGTCGGCCGCGCCGGCCAGCCGGAACTCGTAGCTGGCCTGCCCGGCGGCGTTCAGGGTGGCCACGGCCACCGACGTGGGTTCCTCGGCGCGTACCGCCCACTCCAGGTCCACCCGGTTGGCGCTCAGATGCTCGACGAGTTGCCGTCCGTACTCGTCGCTGGCGAGTCGGGCCAGCAGCCGTACCGGCTGGTCGAGCCGGGCCAGGGTGACAGCGACGTTCGCCGGGGAGCCGCCGGGCACGGCCCGCTGCCCCTCGGCGGTGACGACGAGGTCGATCAGCGCCTCACCCGCGACGACGATCACGCGGTCACCTCCCCCGGTGCGAGCGGGCCGGGGCCGCCGAGCCCGTCGGCCGCGCGGGACAGCAGTACCGCCTGGTAGGCGTGGTAGACGTCCGGTCGGCCGTGCCAGACCGTGTCGGCGGGCAGGTTCTGCGCGTCCAACTCGTGCCGCCATCCGGTCTGATCGATGAGACTGCGGCGGGCGTACGCCCAGAAGACCCGGTACCAGTCGAGGTAGACCGTGTCCCCGGTACGGCGGTGCAGGGTGATCGTCGCGCCGATGGCCTCGGCGAGAACCCAGTGCATCCGGGAGCGCACCACCGGCCGGTCGTCCCAGTCGATGGTGTAGACGAAGCCGTCCGCGCCGTCGACCGCCCAGCCACGACGCACGGCGGCGGCGAACAGGGTGCGGGCGTCGGCGAGCAGCCAGCGGGGTGGCTGCGGCAGCACCGCCTCCAACTCCAGCAGCAGCCGGGCCCACTCCAGCCAGTGCCCGATAGTGGAGCCGTACGGCCGGAACGGGTCGGCGGGCTGGTCCCGGTTGTAGTCGGGCAGCGGCGTCCAGTCGGTGGTGAAGTGCTCGGGCAGCCGCCAGTCGTGTCGGGCCGCCTCACCGTGCACGAGGTGGGTGGCGATCCGCAGGGCCCGGTCGGCCCAGCTCGGGTCGCCGGTGGCGGCGGCAGCGGCGAGGAACGCCTCGACCATGTGCATGCTGCTGTTGGCGCCCCGGTAGTCCTCGGTGACCGTCCAGTCCCGGTTCCACGATTCGCGGACCGCGCCGGCGTCGTCGTCCCAGAACCGGTCCCGCACGACGGCCAGCACGTCGGCGAGCAGCCGGTCCGCCCCGGGCCGTCCGGCGCGCGCGGCGCTGGAGGCGGCGAGCAGGACGAACGCGTGGTCGTAGCCGGCCTTGCGGTCGTTGACCGGCACTCCCTGCTGGTCCACCGCGCCGAACCAGCCGCCGTACCGGTCGTCACGCAGCAGCGTGCTGAGCGCGGCGATCCCGTGGTCCACCAGGACGGCGGCGTCCGGGTCGCCGTTGCGGTGGGCGAGGGCGGCCACGTGGGTCATCCGGCAGGTGATCCAGGTGTGGATCGGTTCGCCGCGATCCGGGGTGCGGTCGTCGGTGAGCCACCAGAAGCCGCCCTCGGGCCGGACCGAGCGGCGGGCGGTGTCGAGCAGCGTCCGGGTCTGGTCGACGAGGAACTCGTCCAGATCGGGCAGGTCTGGTGACCCCGCCGGAGTGGGGGTCGTTACGGCGTCGGGTCGGGGCACGTCGGTCATCTCAGCTGGTCACCGTCGGGTAGGAAAGGGACATACGGCCAGGATCGGCGACGGACCGGGTCCGCGCCGCAAAACCGCCAACGGTACGCCACGAATCGACTGGCCAGGGCCGGCACGCGGCGGGAGGCTTTTCCTCCCATTTGCCCGTTGACATCGTTGTCACCGCTCAACCCTGCTCCGGCAGCCGGCCGACTGTCAATTCCGGCTGCGTCACACCGCCCCGGGGCAGCTTCGATCAGTAGTAGTCGTCGATCGGCTGGCGTGCCTCGTCGAACAGCGCCGGCCCCTCGTAGCGGACCGGGGGCAGCGGCGGGGTGGCCGGCTTGACCTCCTCGAACTGTTCGGTGGACAGCGCGTACACCACCCGCCCGAGGCCGGACCGGTCGATCGCCGTCGCACACATCGAGCAGGGCTGGCAACTCGTGAACATCGTGGTGCCGGCGGCCACCTCGGGGGAGAGTTCCCGAGCCGCCCAGCGGGCCAGCTTCAACTCCGGATGGGCGCTGATGTCCGCGTCGGACACCACTGTGTTGTGGTCCTCGATCAGGATGACGCCGGCCGCGTCGACCAGCAACGAGCCGAACGGCCGTTCGCCGGAAGCTCCCGCCCGCCTGGCGATTTCCACTGCGTGGCGGAGAAACTTCTCGTCGTCCGGGGTCATCGGTCCTCCTGGGTTGCGTGATGTGCGGCCACTGCCGCAAGGGTCCGCCAGGCGCGTTCGGGCTGGCGGATCTCGGTCAGGTCGTCGTTGAACGGGTCCAGCACCACCGTCTCCGCGCCGAGCGCACGAAGCTTGTCCAGGTCGCCGAGTATCTGATCGATGGTGCCGACACCAGCGAGGCGGTCCGGGTCGGTGATCGGTTCTCGGGTCTCCTGGAGCGCGATCCGCGGCACCAACGCGGGCACCGGGCGACCCAGCTCGTCGGCGATGTCCGTCAGTCGTCCGACCGCCTCGGCCAGCCGTGTCGGCGTGACCCGCAGCGGGTGCCAGGCATCACCGAGCAGTACCGCGCGCCGCATGCCGGCCTCGCTGTTGCCACCGACCCAGATCGGGATCGCCGCCGTGTCGTAGTCGTCGGTGTCCTGCCAGGCCTCGCGCATGGTGTGCAGGTACTCGTCGGTCAGTGCGCCGCGCTGCCGGAACGGCACGCCGAGCGCCTCGAACTCCTGCCGGGCCCAGCCGACGCCGACACCGAGGACGAGCCGGCCGCCGCTGAGCCGGTTGAGGTTCGCCGCCATCCGGGCCGTGAGCAGCGGGTGCCGGTACGGGACGATGAGCACAGTGGTGCCCAGCCGAACCCGACTGGTCACGCCGGCCAGCCAGGACAGCGTGGTGAACGGCTCGTAGAACGGCGCCGGATACTGCTCGGCCACGTCCGGGGTCACCACTATGTGATCGGAGACCATCAACAGGTCGAAGCCGAGACCCTCCACCGTCTGCGCCCACCGACGCAGCACGTCGGGGTCGGTGCCCGGAGCGAAGTTCGGTACGTTCACACCAATCTGCACCCGTCCACGCTAGCCACTGTGGACCGGCGTGTGAACGCCGTGGCCCGGCTGAATCAGCTGGCAGCCGGCACGAATCGCCGCACGACTCAGGAGCGCCGGATGGATCTGCCCGAGGGACTCGACTGGGTACGCGGATCACAGGCCGGTCGTGCCTGGCTGGCCGCACTCCCGACGTGGCTGAACGAATGCGCCGAGCGCTGGTCACTGCGGGTCGGCCCGCCCTTCCGGCAGGCGTACGCGTCACTGGCGCTTCCCGTCCACCTGCCCGACGGTACGGCGGCGGTGCTGAAGCTCCAGTACCCCGACGAGGAGAGCCGGCACGAGGCCGACGCGTTGGCCCACTGGGACGGTGACGCGGCGATCCGTCTGCTCGCCCACGACCCCGGGCGGCGTGCCCTGCTGCTCGAACGCTGCCAGCCCGGCACCCCGCTGCACGACCTTCCGCCGGACCGAGCGCTGGACGTGCTGGTCGGACTGCTCCCCCGGCTCTGGCGACCGGCCGGCACGCCGTTCACTCCGCTGGCACAGGAGGCCGCCGGTTGGATCGACCGGATGCCCCGGTCGTGGGAACGGGCCGGCCGGCCGTACGAGCGACGGCTGCTGGAGGCGGCGCTCGACCTGCTCACCGGCCTGGCGTCGAGCCAGGGCGAGCAGGTGCTGGTCAACCAGGACCTGCACGCCGGCAACATCCTCGCCGCCGACACGCTCGCAGCCGGCCGAGGGCCGTGGCTGGCGATCGACCCGAAGCCGCTGATCGGGGAACGCGAGTTCTCGGTAGTGCCGATGGTGCGCGGCCCGGAGTTGGGCCACTCGCCGGACGCCGTCCGGCATCGACTGCACCGGCTCAGCACCGAACTGGGCCTGGACCGGGAACGGGTCCGGGGCTGGACGATCGGGCACACGCTGTCCTGGAGCGTCGCCGACGAGACGGTCTTCCCCGAGAAGATCGAAGTGGTCCGCTGGCTGCTCGACACCGACTGAGGCCCGGCTCGGCGATCACGGGGTGGTGCTGCCCGACCCCCGCTCCCGCGATCTTGCACTTTCTGTCCCGACCTACTGCGCATATCCACTCATCTCGACAACAGAAACTGCAAGATCGGCGCGAGATGGGGTTGGGGGGCGCGGGGCGCGGGGGCGCGGGGTGGGCGGGTTAGGTGGTCTGGCAGGTGGGGCACCAGTACAGGTTGCGGCCGGCCAGTTCGCCGCGACTGACCTCGGTGCCGCAGACGTGGCAAAGTGCTCCCGGGCGGCGGTAGACGTACACCTCGCCGCCGTGCCGGTCCACCCGCGCCGGCCGGCCCATCGCCTCCGGCAGGTGCGCGTCGCGGACCGTGTCGATCCGGCCCTGCCCGACCGCGAGCCGCATCAAGACGACCAGGTCGGCCCAGAGCGCGTCCCAACCGGTCCTGCTCAACTGTCGGCCGGGCATCGTGGGCGGCAGTCCCGCCCGGAACAGCGCCTCGGTCACGAAGATCAGACCGGTGCCGGCCACCACCGACTGGTCCAGCAACAGCGCGGCGAGAGGGGTGGGGCTGCGGGCGATCCGGGCGTACGCCAGCTCCGGGTCGGCGTCGGCGCGCAACGGATCCGGCCCGAGGCGGTCCCGCAGCGCGGCCACCTCGGGCGGGGTGAGCAGCTCACAGGCCGTCGGCCCGCGCAGGTCGAGCCAGTGCCTGTCGCTGGCCAGCCGCAGTCGCACCTGACCGACCGGCTCCGGCGGCTCCCCCGGCCCGTCGGTGAACTTGCCGTACAACCCGAGGTGTACGTGCAACGTCAGCTCGCCGGCGTAGTGGTGCAGCAGGTGCTTCCCGTACGCCTCGGTGCCCTCCAGCACGGTCCCGGAGAGCCGGGCGGCGCCCTCGGCGAAGCGGCCCTGCGGGCTGGCGGCGTGCAGCTTGTCCCCGGCGAACAGCTCGGCGTGCCGGGCCGCCAGGCGATGGATCGTGTGTCCCTCTGGCACAGGTGCCAAGGATAGCCAGCCCCACCCGACCGGCCCGCGCTGATCGGCTCGGGCCCGCCGCCGCCCCGATCGGCCCGGTCCCCGCCGGGGTGATCGACTCGGGTTTCAGGAAACCGGGGTGTCCACGGAGACGGGACACCGCGACTTCCAGGAAACCGAGTCGATCAACGCCAAGCCGGGCCGAGGCCGAGCCGAGGCCGGGCCGAGCGGCGGGGCCGGGCCGAGGCAGGGCCAGACGGCGAGGCCGGTCAAGGCCGGTCAAGGCCGGTCAAGGCCGGTCTCGGCGTCCGTACCCAGGATTGGTGTCAGGAAACGCCCAGGTGGGTATTTGAGGGCCGACACCGCGTGGGTGCCACCCTTTCCGTCGGCCACCACGCATTCATCAGGAGGTGTGTAGTGGTCAGGATTCCTTCGCTGTCCCGCCGGTCCGAGCCGGCACCGACGCGGGACGAGAACCTCGACGGCCGCGTGGACGGCCGCGACACAGCGGTCACCGAGACCGGTCAGTCCGACGACGGCGTCGGCCGCCCGGTGGTCACCGACCGGGACGCCGACCAGACGACGTACCGCAGCGCCGGCGCGACCGGCGGTCAGACCAGTGAGGCCGAGCGGCGGGCCAACGAGCGGGCGGCGGTTGCCCGAGCCGCCACCGGGCGACCGGCGGAGACCGAGCCGCGGGGCACCGCCCGCCCGGTCGCACCCGAGCCGGTGAACGGCACGACCCGCCCCGTCGCACCCGAGCCGGTGAGCGGCGCGTCCAGCCCGGTCACACCCGAGCCCCGCACCGCTCACACTGTGGAGACCGAGTCCCGGCCCACCGTCGCCCCGACCACGGCACGCGCCGCCGAGCGGGACGCCGACCTCGACAGCACCACCCGTCGGCCCGACACCACGGACCGGGTCACCACGGACCGGCCGGTCGACCCGACCCCGGGCGTGGACACCCCCGAGCCGCCGGTGACGCGTGGCCCGAAGCCGCGGGCCAGCCTGCTCGCCACCCTCGGCCTGATCGTCTCGGTCGCCGGCGCGATGTTCGTGCTGACCGGGACCTTGGCCGGGTACGGCATCGGGCTCGGCGCGTTCGGTGCGGTGCTCGCGGTCCTCGGCCTGATGGCCACCCGTCGTCGGCACGTCGCCGGCAAGACCGACGCGCTCTTCGGCGTGCTGATCGGGCTGGCCGCTGTCGTGATCGGAGTGCTCGCGATGACCGGCCAGTTCGACTGGCCGACCACCGACGGCGACTGGGTGCAGCGCTTCCGGGAGTGGCTCGACTCACAGTTTGTGGATCGTTTCTAGCGGGCACTGTTCCGCTCGCCGGTGATGCACCGGCGAACAGCCGGCGGTTCGCCGGCAGCCCGATCCCATCCGGTGGTTCACCGGCCGGGCGACACCCTTTCAGGGGCGGCGGTTCGCCGCCCCTGAAGTGTGTCCGGGGCCTGGCCCGAAACACGAGCCCCGCCCCGGTTGGCCCCCAACGCAACGATTCGCAGTTCCAGCATTCCCAGACGCAACGAATCTTCGGTCTGCGCAACTCTCGGTGGTGGATCCTGCCGCTGACCCCGCATACCGTTGAGCAACGGCGCCAGCCCGTGGGCCACGGTGGCCGGGCGCGCCCGACCCCTGGGAGCAGGACAATGACGATGGACGCCACCAGCCAGCGCCTGTTGATGTGCCGGCCGACGTACTTCGCCGTCGATTACGCGATCAACCCCTGGATGGACCCGAGCGCGCCGGTCGACGCCGCGCTGGCCGTCCGCCAGTGGGAGCAGCTGCGCCAGACGTACCTTGACCTGGGCCACACCGTCGAGGAGATCACTCCGGTGCCCGGCCTGCCCGACATGGTCTTCGCCGCCAACGGCGGCACCGTGATCGACGGCAAGGCGATGGCCGTGCAGTTCCGCGACCCGCAGCGCGCCGACGAGGCGCCCGCGTACCGGGCCTGGTTCGAGGCCGCCGGCTTCGAGATGTACGACCCGAAGCACGTCAACGAGGGCGAGGGCGACGTCCTGCTGGCCGGTGACCACCTGCTGGCCGGCACCGGCTTCCGCACGGCGCACGCCGCACACGCCCAGTTGCAGGAGGTCTTCGGCTACCCGGTGATCACCATGCAACTGGTCGACCCGCGCTTCTACCACCTGGACACCGCGTTGACAGTGCTCGACGAGCGGACCGTGGCGTACCTGCCGGAGGCGTTCTCCCCGGGCAGCCAGGCGGTGCTGCGCCGGCTCTTCCCCGACGCGGTGCACGCCACCATGGCCGACGCCGAGGTGCTGGGGCTGAACGCGGTCAGCGACGGGCGGCACGTGGTGCTGCCCGCGCAGGCCACCGACCTGGCCGCCAAGCTGCGCGACCGGGGCTACGAAACCATCGGGGTCGACCTGTCCGAGCTACGTAAGGCCGGCGGCGGACCGAAGTGCTGCACGCTGCGACTCCGTCAGGGAAAGGCAAGCAAGTGATAGTGGATGACAAGCTGCGTACGCCGGGAGCGGTCCGGGACGCCGAGCGCTGGACCGCGCACAACTACCACCCGCTGCCGGTGGTGATCTCGTCCGCCGAGGGCGCCTGGCTCACCGACGTCGACGGCCGCCGCTACCTGGACTGCCTGGCCGGCTACTCCGCGCTGAACTTCGGTCACCGGCATCCGCAGTTGATCGCCGCCGCGCACGCCCAACTGGACCGGCTGACGCTGACCAGCCGGGCGTTCATCCACGACCAGTTCGCCGACTTCTGCCGGGAGCTGGCCGAGCTGTGCGGCAAGGACCTCGTGCTGCCGATGAACACCGGCGCCGAGGCGGTGGAGACCGGGATCAAGGTGGCCCGCAAGTGGGGCTACCAGGTCAAGGGCGTGGCCGCCGGGCAGGCCAACATCGTGGTCGCCGAGGGCAACTTCCACGGGCGGACCACCACCATCGTGAGCTTCTCCACCGACGAGGACGCCCGCGCCGACTTCGGGCCGTACACCCCGGGTTTCACCGTCGTGCCGTACGGCGACCTGGCCGCGCTGACCGCCGCGATCGACGAGAACACGGTGGCCGTGCTGCTGGAGCCGATCCAGGGTGAGCAGGGCGTGGTGGTGCCGCCGGAGGGCTACCTGCCGGGCGTACGCCAGGTCTGCACCGAACGCAACGTGCTGTTCATCGCCGACGAGATCCAGTCGGGTCTGGGGCGTACCGGAGCGACCTTCGCCTGTGACCACGAGGGCGTCGTGCCGGACATGTACCTGCTCGGCAAGGCGCTCGGCGGCGGCATCGTGCCGGTCTCCGCGGTGGCCGCGAACGCCGACGTGCTCGGCGTGCTCAAGCCCGGCCAGCACGGCTCCACCTTCGGCGGCAACCCGCTCGCCTGCGCGGTGGCGATCGAGGTGGTCCGGCTGCTGGCCACCGGCGAGTTCCAGCGCCGCTCGGCCGAGCTGGGTGAGCGGCTGCGGGCCGGCCTGGAAGGGCTGCTCGGCAAGGGTCTCGTCGGGGTGCGCGTCCGTGGCCTGTGGGCCGGTCTGGACATCGACCCGGCGCTGATGAGCGGTCGGGAGGCGTGTGAGCGGCTCGCCGCGCGCGGAGTCCTCGCCAAGGACACCCACGGCTCCACCATCCGGCTCGCCCCGCCGCTGGTGATCACCGAGGAGGAGATCGACCTGGCGGTGACCCAGCTGGCCGAGGTGCTTGCCGGCTGACCCGGGAACGTGGTGAAAGGCGGGCGTCGGGGTTCCGACGCCCGCCTTTGCCGTCAGGGGCGGGGCAGGCGCATGGCCATCGTCGGGGCCTCTGCCATCACCGAGGTGGGAGTGAACGGGGCACCGGTGGGCAGCTCCTCGGCCCGACCGATCTGCACCCCCGGGTACAGCTCCACCATGTCGTTCTCCCCCAGCACCCGGGACTGCTGCGGCGCCAGCGGGATCCGGTCGGACTCGGTCATCGAACCGGCCGGGCGGATGCCCGAGCCGTTGGTGCTGACGTCGGTCACGATGACCTCGCCGACGCGCAGCTCGAAGTGGACGTGACCACGGCTGATCCAGCGCCGGGCCTCGTCGTTGAGCCACTGACCGAGCATGATCCCGCCGTCCTGCTCGGGCGCCCGGCCGGCCACGATCGGCTGCTCCTCGCTGAGCACGAACCGCCGCCGGACCAGGCCGCCGACGCGCACCGCGAGCACCTCGGTACGCGGACGCGGGCCGGCGTCACCGAGCCGTACCCCGTGTCGGGGGCAGGTCGGCACGCCGTTGCGCAGCGCGGGCGGCGGCTGCGCCGCGGGGCTGCGGTCGGCACCCCCGGCCAGGTCGGCGAACGCGCCACCCCCGCCACCGCCGCCGAACAAAGCGCAGCCCGACTCCGGGCAGCGCCACTGGCGGGCCAGCAGCTTGACGCCGGTCGGCGACCGCTTGCCGGCCACCGGCGAGTGCCCACCACCGACGTGCGCGATGAACACCGGCCCGCCGGCGCCCGGCACCGGCGCGACCACCCGACCGGGCTGCTCGACCAGCCAGGGGAACCGACCGCGCAAGCCGTCGAAGCGGACCCGGCTGAGCACCGGCAGACCGAGCAGGTCCGCGACCTCCAACATCCGGTCACCCGGGTTGTCGAGCACCTCGACGAGCCCGTCGTCGGCCCAGCGGCGGACGACCATCCGCTCGTTCGAGGTGAGGTCGGCGTCGGAGAGCAACGCCCGGTGCACCACCGCGTAGACCTGGACGCTGTCCTCCTCCAGCTCACGGGAGAGCGCGTCGATGACCATGCCGAGGCGTAGCAGGCTGGCCGGTCGGCCACCGTCGATGTCCTGGTAGCGGATCACCTCGGCCAGGTCGACAACGGCTCGGGCCAGTGACGGGTCCGTGCAGACCCGACCCTCGATGGCATCCAGAACCTTGCTGATCTCGAATCTCATGCCGCACTCCGGACGATGTCGTCAATTCGCCGGGCCAGCTCGATGTCCCGGTGGGTGATCCCACCGGCCGAGTGCGTGACACAGCGGAAGGTCAGGGTCCGCCATCGGATGTCGATGTCGGGATGGTGGTCGAGCTCCTCGGCCACCGTCGCCACCCGGTCCACCACAGCGATGGCCACCGGGAAACTGCCGAGCTGGACGGTACGACCGATGCCGGTCGGATCACCCGACCAGTCGGGCAACCGGCTCAGCTCTTCTCGCACCGCGTCCGCGGTGAGCAGGTCTGCCATGACCAGACCCTACCGGTGGGGCGGCTCGCTGACCGGAAGCGCTCCCTCGAGTCCAGGGTCTCCGGCGAGCGGTGCCGGCCGGACGCGACGGCGGGGCGGCATCATCAGATGCCGCCCCGCCGATCAATGTCGTGTCAGCCGCGCAGCGGCCGTTTCCGTTCAGCCGCGCAGCGGCCGTTTCCGTTCAGCCGCGCAGCGGCCGACCCACCTCGTGCAGGTGACCGAGCGCCTGCCGGTACGACTCGACCAGCCCGGTCTCCGCGTACGGGATGCCCTGCTCGACGCAGTAGGCGCGGACGATCGGCTGGGCCCGGCGCAGGTTGGCGCGGGGCATGTTCGGGAAGAGGTGGTGCTCGATCTGGTAGTTGAGACCGCCGAGCGTGGTGTCCACCAAACGGCTGCCGCGCACGTTGCGGGAGGTCAGCACCTGCTTACGCAGGAAGTCCAGCTCGTCCTCGGCGGTCGGCATCGGCATGCCCTTGTGGTTCGGCGCGAACGCGCAGCCCATGTAGAGGCCCCACAGCGCCTGGTGCACGACCGCGAAGAGCAGCGCCTTGACCGGGGACATGACCGCCAACAGCAGCGCCACGTAGGCGGCGGTGTGCGCGACGAGCAACGCCGCCTCGACCGCCCGGTGCCGCATCGGGACGGCGTACTTGCCGTTCTCCCGGCCGACGATCGCCCGGATGCTCGCCACATGCAGGCTCAGGCCCTCGAGCAGCAGCATCGGGAAGAAGAAGTACGCCTGCCGCTGAGCCATCCAACGGCCGAACCCCCGGGTCTCCAACGCCTGCTCGGGCGTCCACACCAGCGCCCCCGCGCCGACGTCCGGGTCCTCGTCCTCGTGGTTCGGGTTGGCGTGGTGCCGGTTGTGCTTGTCGACCCACCAGCCGTAGCTGATCCCCACCGCCACGTTGCCGGCGAGCAGCCCCACCAACTCGCTGGGGCCACGCCGACGGAACATCTGGCGGTGCCCGGCGTCGTGACCGAGGAACGCGACCTGGGTGGTGGCCACTGCCATCAGGGCCGCGAGCGGAAGCTGCCACCAGGAGTCGCCGAGCAGGAACACGGCCACCCAGCCGGCCACGAACGCACCGAGGGTGAGCACGATGCGGGTGACGTACCAGCCGGGGCGCCGCTCCAGCAGGCCCGCCTGGCTGATCCGTCGGGACAACTGTGCGTAGTCACTGCCTCGCCGTCGTACCGGCGGTTCCGCCACCGCTCCGAGCGCCATCGCTGCTCCCGTTCCGCTTGCGCCCGTACCGGGGTGGTTCGGGCTTAATGTCAAGTGTCCCGATCGGGGTAGCCCTGAGGAAACCCGACAACCCCCGAATGGGGGGTAGGGCAGGCCCTACCCCCACTGGTTCGACTCAGCTCAGTCGGCCCACCGCGGCGCGCAGTCGAGCCAGGTCACGTCGACGCCGCTCGTAGGTGGCGGCGAGCCCGACCAGCGCCAGCCCACCGACCCCCAGGTAGATCCACCGGGGCAGCAGATCCCACCCCCGGGCCACCTCGTGCAGCGCCAACAGCGTCAGCACCCCGCCGCCGAGCAGCACCGGCGCCTGCCATCGGCGGGTCGCGCCGGCCAGCACCGCGCCGGTCGCCGCCACGCCGAGGAGCAGTCGCCGCCACGGTTGCGGGTCCGCCCCGGCCAGCACCGACACGAGGCTGGGCAGCAACGCCGCGACCAGCCCCGGGCCGAGGGCCGGCCAACTGGTCAGCCCCGGCCGGGTGCGCAGCGCCAGCAGACCCGCTCCGACGGCGAGCGCCGCGGCCGGCAGGGTGTACGCCTCCAGCACCGTCACCCCACCGGCGGCCAGCAGCACCCAGGCCCCGAGCAGCTCGCTGCCGGCGGCGATCCCGGCGAACGCCCACCGCCGACCGGTCGGTTCACCCCGGCGCAGCAGCCGCAGCGCCACGGCGACTCCCCAGAGCACGCAGACGGTGGCGAGGTGCCGCGCCGCCTCGACGGCGAGCACCGCCGCCACCAGCACGACGGCCTGCG
Source organism: Micromonospora sp. NBC_00330 (assembly GCF_036136635.1). Classification (NCBI taxonomy): domain Bacteria; kingdom Bacillati; phylum Actinomycetota; class Actinomycetes; order Micromonosporales; family Micromonosporaceae; genus Micromonospora; species Micromonospora sp. NBC_00330. The sequence continues at coordinate 7,022,724 of NZ_CP108012.1, read as the reverse complement.
CGGCGGCGTCCAGCACCAGTCCCAGCCGGACCCGCGCCGGGGTGACCGCCGCGGCGGCCAGCACCAACGCGGCCACCGCCAACAGTGGGTACGTGGCAGCCCGCAAGGGCAACCCACCGGCGAGCGGGGCGGTCACCGCCAACGCGGACGCCGCGCCCACGGCGGCGAGACAGCCGGCGACCCGTACCTCGAACCGGCGCGCCCCAACGGCGACCGCGGCCGCCGCCACCAGCAGCGCCCCCTCGGCGGCGAGCATCCCGGCCCGGGTGGCCAGCAGACCGAGCACACCGGAGGCCACCAGCACCACGCCCACCGGCACGGCGACCGGTGTGAGCGCCGGTCGGGCGGCGGCCAGCGCGGTGAACAGCAGAGCCGCCAGGCCGGCGAGCAGAACGGCGGCCGGCAGCACCGGCCACGGCGCTCCGATCGCGATGAGCAGCACCGGCAGCGCCGCCGCGACGAACGGCAGCGCCAGCGGCACCGCCAGGCCGACCCGTCGACCGGCCAGCGCGCCGGCCACCGCCAGCACTACCAGCGCGAACCCGACCGGGAGCACCGTCGGGTCGGCGACGACAAAGGGCACCCCCGACCACACCCGGTTCCCGCCGCCGTAGGGCGACCCGAGCGCGGTCAGCACCGTCGGCAGGGCCGCCAGGACGGCGACCGCCGCCAGCGTTCCGCCGGCCGCCAGCAACAGTGCCGCCCGGGCCGACTCGCGCCCGTCGGCGGCCGGCCGGTCCGCGAGGGCCGCCTGGCCGGAGGCGCTCGCCGACGGCAGCCAGCAGGCGAGAAATGCGACACCCAGCGCGGCCAGCGCCGCGTACGGCGCGAGCGGCTCGTCGCCCGCCCCGACCAGCGGCGCGAGGCCGGGCACCGCCACCGCCACGACGGCGCCGGTCACCGCGTACCCGATCAGCTCCACCCGGTGGCGGCGGGCCGCGAGCGCCGCGACCAGCGACAGCCCGGCGGCGGCCAGCGCGAGCCGGGCCTGCCACCAGGGCGGCCCGCCCGCGGCGAACATCGCCACCGCCGCGATCCCGGGCAGCGCGAGCTGCCCGACCAGCAGACCCACACCGGCCACCTCCCGGTACGCGCCGGCCCCCCGTCGGACGGCCAGTGCCAGCCCGACCACGGCGAGCACGCCGAGCGCCACCAGGGCACCGCTCGGGGCAGCCAGGGCGACGAGCAGCCCGTGCCCGAGCAGGACGGCAGCGCCGAGCGCACGGGTGCGCAGGGCGACCGACGGGGTGCTCGGGCGGGCCAGCACGGCGAGCAGCAGCGCAACCCCGCCGACCAGGTCGATGGGCACCGCCTGAGGCCAGGAGGCCGTCCAGCCGGCAGGTACGGCGAGCAGTACCGTCATCGCACCGGCCGTGGCGAGCACCGCACGCGTGTTCCGAGGGAGCAGCAGCACAGTGGCGCCGATCGCCAGCGCCACCGCGGGTGCCAGCTGCCAACCCCAGCGCAGGTCCGGCCCCGTCCCCGCCCCGCCCCAGGGCGGCAGCGACCGGCCGACCGCGGCGACCGCCAGCCCGATGGTGATCAACACGGTGACCTGCGCCGTGCCCGCCGCGACGACCAGCGCGCCGGCCCGCGGACCGGTCCGCCAACCGCCGCCACCGTCCACCGCCGCCGGCAGGAGCCGCACGGCGGCGGCCGTCCCCAGCGCCACCGCCGCCGCCGCGAGCAACAGCACTGACGGCCGCAGCTCCGCCACCGGACGCAGCAGGGCGGCGGCGAGCACCGGCACCAGCAGCCCGGCCGCCACCGCCCGCAGCGCCCGCCCCCCGACGAGCCAGGCCGCACCGAACCCGGTCAGCGCGACCAGCAGCAGCGGCACCCCGGCCAGCAGTGGCGAGCCCCCCGCCCGCCCACCGACCAGCGGCACCACAGCGCACGCCGAGGCGCCCACCAGCGCGGCGACGTGACCGGCGCCGGCCAACACCCGGCCGACGAGCTGCGCCGCCCCTCCCCGACCACGCAACGCCGCCAGCACGGCCAGGTTCAGCAACGCCACCCCCAGCAGTACCAACGCCCACCCCGCCGCACCCAGCCCCGCCTCGGCGGCGAGCAGCGGCAACACCGGCTGAGCAGCCACCAGGGCGGCGAACCAGGGCCCCGTCAACCCGCTCCACCGGCCGTACGCCACGGCGACCGCCGCGCTGGCCCCCCCGACCAGCGCGGCGTACCGGCTGCCCGGCCAGCCGGCCACGCCAGCCAGGTCCACCGACCAGGCCGCGTAACCGTCCAGCACCACCAGCAGCAACCCCACAGCGGCGAACGTCTCCGCCGTACCGCGCAACCCCCGGCGGACCGCCAGCAGCGGTACGCCCAGCGCGAGCGCGGTGAACGCCACCAGAATCAACGCCCGCCCTGCGACCCCCACCGCCGCCCAGGCGACAGCGGTGAACACCACCGCCGCGGTGCCCAGCAGGAGTCCACCGAGGACGAAGAGCAGACCCTGGACCGTCCGGGTGGAGGTTTCCGCAGCGCCCGGGCGCGAACCCGTCGCGACCCCGGGGCCCGGGCCGATGAACGGCGTCGGGGCGACGACAGGCGCCGGGCGCGCCACGACCGAGGAAGCCAACCCGGCGCGGACGACAGCGGCCAGTTCGGCCCGCCGCCCGGACACTGTCGACAGCCGTCCGGCCAGCTCGGTGTACGTGCGGCGAGCCCGCTCCACCTGCGGCTCGAGCTCGGCGACCTCCCGGCTCAGCCGAACCACCTCAGCGGCGATCGGGTCGGGCGCGCGGCGGCAGCCGGAGCAACCGGCGCTCAGATCGGCCGGAGCACCGCAGGCGGGGCAGGGGTAACGGGTGTCGTCCACCCGGTCATCATCGACAACCGACCGGGGTGCGACCCAGAGTGCGCGTACTCAGGATCGGGTGTGCTCGTACACCCAGGTGGCGTAGTCGGGGTTGCCGCTCTCCACCCTGGACACCAGGATCTCCGGCACCTCGTACGGGTGGCTGACCCGGATCTGGTCCAGCAACGCGGTGAGCCGATCCGGTGCGGTCTTGAACTGCACCGACCACTCGGTGCTCGTCTCCATCCCGGACCGCCACCAGTAGGTGCTGTCCACCTGACCACCCACCTGGGCGCAGGCGGCGAGCCTGCCGGCGACGGCCGCAGCCGCCAGCACGTCGGCGACCGAACGCGCGTCCACCACCGTTGTCACCACGCAGATCTCGTCCACGCCCGCACCCTACGCGGACATCTACCGATTAGCGGCGATCCAGGCATCAATCTGCGCCCACCAATCGAAGAGCCAGTCGATGCGTTCCTGCCGTCCGGTCGGTACGTCCTCCGGCGGCACCGACCAGAACCTCATCACGATCCGCTTGTCCATCGGCAGTTCCCGCCACACGTCGGCGACGGTGAGCATCCGGTCCAGCCCGGTGTGGGCGACGAAGATGACACCGGCGTCCGGTGCGGCGTCCAGTGCGGCGAGCATCCCACCGGGCTGCGGGGCGAGCACGTGGCGCATCCGCTCGGCGCGCAGGGCCATCCTTTCCAGGCCGAGGGAGCGCAGCCGGGCGATGGCGCGCAGCCGTCGCACGGGGGTGAAGTTGCCGCCCTCGGGGAAGATCACGAACGCGTCGTTGTCGTCCAGGCCGGCGGCGAGGTGCCCGACCTGGCGTACCGTCTCCTCGCCGCGCTCCGGGGTCGGCGCGATGAACCGGTTGGGCAGCCGGTTGAGCAGCACGTCGATCGCCGGGTCCCACTGGAGGCTGTCCTTGAGGACGATCCGAGGCTCACGGTGGAACCAGTTGACCAGCCCGTGGATCAGGATGAACGAGTCGCCGGGCCCGGCGTGCCGGCAGAGCACCAGCTCGGGCCGGCCGGGCAGCGCCGTGTCCGGGTCGGTGCCCACCACGTCGATGCTCAGGCGCAGAGTCCAGCGTGCCTGCCAGAACAACACCCGCAGGAACCAGCCGGCCAGCACGTAGTGCGCTCGCTGGAAGGCCGGTGACCGGGCCCGCCAGCCGAAGCCGGAGACGACCCAGAGCAGGAAGAGCGCGAGCAGCGCGGCGGCGTCCCAGACCAGGTAGAAGCAGCCGATCCAGAGCAGTCGCAGCGGGCGCAACCGGCCCGGGACCAGCGGGGACGCGGCTGCGGCGAGCAGCGCCCAGATCGGCAACGTGGTGACCACGAGGAAGGCCAGCAGCACGACGGCGGGGGCGATCAGCAGCCGACGTAGCCACCGGGGAGGCAGCGGCATCAACGCTCCTGGTGGGTGGCGAGGTAGCGCCGGGAGGCGGTGTACGCGCGGCTGATCCGTCGTCCCACCGCCGCCATGTCCCGGTACGCCCACGGTGTGTCGTCGCGGGGGTTGAGCCCGCCGGTCGGCAGGACGTGCACCTCCACCCCCTCCGGCAGCGCCGCCAGCTCCCGGAAGAAGCGGTGCCGGCGGGAGATCTCGAACGCGACCTGCGCGATCTCCCACGGCCGACGGGGCGGGGTCAGCTCCCGTTCGATCCGACCCACCTGCAGGACGTAGATCCGGCGGGCGCCGACGGCCACCGCCTCGCCGATCGGGATGGAATTGACGATGCCGCCGTCCACGTAGTGCGCGCCATCGATCTCCATCGGCGGGAGCAGGCCCGGCACCGAGGCGGACGCCATCACCGCCGGCACCACCGGACCGCTGTCGAACCAGTGCTCGGCGGCCCGCTCGATGTGGGCGGCGCAGCACCGGAACGGCACCCGCAGGTCGGCGAAGGTGGTGTCCACCCCCAACTCGTTCTCGAGCAGGCGGCGCAGCGGCCGGGGCGAGTGCAGGTGGGTGCGGGCGGCGAAGCGGCGAAGTTGCCGGGCGACCGAGTCGCCGTACACCTCGCTCGCCTCCGGTGAGGCCCAGAGCCGGACCAGCCGGTCGGTCACCGCCTCGGACGGGTCGGCGGCGACCAGCGCGCCGTTGACCGCGCCGATCGAGGTGCCGAGGACCATGTCGGGTTGGATGCCGGCCCGGAACAGGGCACGCAACATGCCGACCTCGACCGCGCCGAGCACTCCCCCGCCGCCGAGCACGAACGCCACCGGTCCCCCCGCCATGTCTCTCATCCTGGCACGGGCCCGCCGCCGACCGGTGGGCCGCTGTCGACCGGCGGTCGGCGCGCGGCAGGCACCGTCCGTCGACGGCCGGTGGCGACGGCGTTGACAGGCAGGACGCATTCGCGCAACCTGATACCGCTCCCACCCCTGAGGCAGGTGCGATCGTTGAAGGCAGCGCTGCATCCGGGCCGATTGCTGGCTCGCAGATACCGACTTCTGGACCAGATCGGCGCCGGTGGCATGTCGGTCATCTGGCGTGCCCGGGACGAGGTCCTGGACCGGGTGGTCGCGCTCAAGGTGCTCGCACCGTCACTCGCCGCGGACGCGCGGTTCCGGGGGATGGTGCGCGAGGAGGCACGGGCCGCCGCCCAGTTGGTGCACCCGCACCTGACCTCGGTGCACGACTACGGCGAGACTGTCGACCCGGACGGCTCGATCACCTCGTTCGTGGTGATGGAGCTGCTCAGCGGCGAGGAGTTGAAGCTGCGGCTCACCGAGGGGCCGCTGCCGTGGACCGAGGCGGTGCAGGTGGGCGCGCAGGTCGCCGACGCGTTGGCCGCCGCACACCGGCTCGGCATCGTGCACCGGGACATCACCCCGGCCAACGTGATGATGACCGGGACGGGCGTCAAGGTGCTCGACTTCGGCATCGCCACCCGGATCGGCGCGCCCGACGAGGACGAGGACGGCGAGACCTTCGGCACCCCGGCGTACGTCGCGCCGGAACGCCTCGACGGTGCGCCGGCCCAACCGTCCACCGACGTGTACTCGCTCGGCGTGCTGCTGCACGAGGCGCTCACCGGCCGGGTCCCGTATCCGGCGGACACCTGGGAGCAGCTCAGCGCCGCGCTGGCCAGTGGTCCGCCGCCGACGCTGGCCGACCTACCGGACCTGCCCGCACCGGTGGCCCAGATCTGCCTGCGCAGTCTCGCCCGGAACCCGGCCGAGCGGCCGACCGCCCGGCAGGTCGCCACCGCGCTTCGCGACCACTCGCTGCCCGCCGAGCCCCCGACGGCGACCATCCGGGTGCCCACCCAACCCCTGCCACCACAGTCGCCGGTCGTCGGGACGGTCAGTGCCCCGGCGGAGGCGCGACTGGACGGAGACACCCCCGACGGCGCAGCCTCCTCCGGCGCGGGCGAGCCGGCGACCGGGTCGGGCTGGTCGCGACGGCGGCTGGTATTGCTGCTGGTGCTGGCCGTCGGGGTGACAGTGGCCGGGGTGACCCTGCTGCCCGAACAGCAGCCGACCCGCCGGGCTCAGCCGTCCGCAGGGCCGGCGACGACAGCGTCGACCGACCCGCCGGCCCCCGAGTCGTCCGCGCCGATCACGTCGACCCCGCCGACCGCGGCACCATCGACGAAGCCGACCACCGGAGCGCCCACCTCGAACCCGGGCACCCTCACGGAGGTCGCGAACCGGGTCGACGGGTTGATCGGCGCTGGGCTGAACGCCGGCGAGATCCGCGACGACGTGGCCCTTGACCTGCGCAACGAGCTGCGCAACCTGACAGTGGCGGTCAGCTCCGGCCGCGAAGAGCTGGCGCCGCCGGTGGCCCGGCTGCGCGCGAAGGTCGCCGTCCGTCTCGGTGAGGGCGGCATCAGCCCGGCGTACGCCTCTCGGCTCGACGCCGCCATCGCCGAGCTGGGCGCGACAGGGGCCTGACCCGGCGACACCGGTGGGTCAGCGCACCGGCACCCGGGCCGGTTCACGGACGTCGTGCCGGCCGAGAGCGAAGCGCCGATAGACCTCGGCGTAGCCGCTCGCCATCCGCTCGACCGAGAAGTTCCGGGCGATGTGCGCCACGCAGTCCTCCGGATCGAGTCGCTCCGCCGCGAGCAACGCCGCGGGTAGCTCCTCAGACCGCTCGACGACGAGCCCGGTCAGCCCCGGCCGCACCAGCTCCGGCACCGCACCCCGGTCGAGTGCCACCACCGGCGTGCCGGTGGCCATCGCCTCCAGCATCACCATGCCGAACGGCTCGTCCCACTGGATCGGCATGATCAGGCAGCGCGCGTCGACAAGCATCCGCAGCGTCGTCGCGCGGTCCGCGTTGAGCACGACTGTCACGTCCTTGTCGACCATCGGCGCGACGACCTGCTCGTAGTAGCGGCGCTCGGCCGGCTCGTTGCACTTGCCGGCCAACAGCAGGGGCAGTCCCGCCGCCCGGCATGCCCGGATGGCGGTGTCCGGGCCCTTGTCCGGGCTGAACCGGGCCAGCCACAGCACCGGCCCCGAGCCGGGCGTGTGCTTGCGCGGGAAACCGCGGATGTCGAGCGCGTTGTGCACGGTGCCGGCCCAGGGCAGGTTCGGGTTCAGCCGGCGCTGGGCGTGCGAGATGGCCACCAGCGCGACGCCCGCGTCGATGTCGCTCAGCACGTCGCCGTACTCCCCCACCGGGTTGCCGTGCACCGTCGCGACGGTGGGCACGGCCCGGCGGCCGGCGACCAGCGGACCGATGGTGGTGTGGTCGTGGATCACGTCGAAGTCGGCAGGGCTGATCAGCCGATTCACCCGGGCCAGGTGGGCCAGCTCGGGCAGTGACTCGCCGAGCCGCTCGTACTGGACCTCGGCCACCGTGGAGACGAAGCCGTCGGCCGCCGTGCCGTGGTCACCTCCGGCGCCGAACAGGGTCACCGAGTGCCCCTGCCCGCAGAGCGCGTCCACCAGGGCGGCGACGACCTGTTCAAGGCCGCCGTAGCCGGGCGGCGGTACGGACAACCACGGCGGAACCACCATCGCGATGCGCAGCGACCGCTCCTCGGGGCGGCCCGCAGGCGAGTGGTTCACGGCCACGAGTCCTCCCCGATGCTCCCCGGTGCGGCGGCACCGCCGGTCGGCCGCGGTTTCCCGGTGGCGTCCCAGGTAAACCGGACACGGCGGACGATCACCCGCCCACCAGGAGTTGGTCGTGGACCACCCGCACCCCGGGCGCGGACCACGCCACCCGCTCCACCTGATCGCGTTCCCACCAGGAACGGACCACGCCCGCGAGGACCAGCGTGTCGCCGTCCACCTCGACTGTCACCCGCTCGCCGCCGAGCGTGCGCAGCAGCGCCCGCTGGACGTCCCGCCGCAGCCGCTCGGCTGCCGGTGGCGCCGCGGGTCGTACCTCGATCAGGTTGGTGATCCCCCGTACGCCGTCGAGCCGGCGCACCTCGCCCTCGGCGGCCCGCCGCTGCCACCCGAACTCGACCTCACCGCGCAGCATCAGCCAGCCGTTGGCCACTGTCACGTCGAGCCGTTCGGCGGGCACGAAGCTGTCCCACTCCAAGGCGCGGGTGGCGGCGTTGGCGACCTCGGCGTCGGTACGCCCCGGAGTGCCGGGCAGCCGCACCTCCATCTCGTCGGCCACCGCCCGTACGCCGCGAACCCGCTGCGCGCACCGCGTCGCGGCCCAGCCGCGGGCGGCACCGTCCACGAATCCGGTCAGGGTGACCACGCCCTGGTCGACTGTCACCCCGATCTCGTTCGGTTGCAGCCGGGCGTCCCAGGCCAGCTCGGCCAGGACGTCGCGTTGGATCCGCTGGTCGTCGCGGACACCCACCACCTCGGTCATGGCACCCCACCCCCCGGTTCCGGTCGTCGCCCTCGAAACCTGCCGGGCGGACGGGTGACGGCGGTTCACCCGATCCGGGTGAACCGCCGTCCGGGCGGAAAGAAGCGGCGGGTGACGGAGCCGACCCCCTCGGCCCCGCCACCCGCCGCCGGAGGGAGGAAGCAGGAACAAATAGCTGGTTAGGACGTCTCGGCGAGCGTGACGGTCGCGGACTTCTCGACACCGTTGCGCTTGAACTGCACCTCGACGCGGTCGCCGACCTTGCCGGCCTGCACCGCGCCGACCAGGTCGTCCGAGTCGTTGACGGGCTTGTCCCCGAACCGGGTGACGACGTCGCCGCGCTGGAGGCCGGCCTTCTCCGCCGGGCTGCCCGGGGTGATCGACGCGACGAGGGCGCCGCCGCCCTCGGCCTGGTTGACGCCGACTCCGAGCGACGGGTGGCTGACCTTCTCGCCACGCTGGAGCTTGCCCGCGACGTCCTTGGCCTTGTTGCTGGGGATGGCGAACCCGACACCGATGTTGCCGGTGCTCTGCCCGGAGGTCGCGATGGCGGTGTTGACGCCGATCACCTCACCCCGGGTGTTGACCAGGGCGCCGCCGGAGTTGCCGGGGTTGATCGGGGCGTCCGTCTGGAGCAGGCCGGAGATCGAGCTGACCGGCTGGCCCTGCTGCTGGGTCGGGTCCTGCGGCTGACCCTCACCGGCCCGGATGGTGCGGTCCCGGGCGCTGAGGATGCCCGAGGTCACCGAACCCTGCAGACCGAGCGGGCTGCCCAGGGCGAGCACCTGGTCGCCGACCTGCATGGCGTCGCTGTCGCCGAACTTGGCCGGCTTGAGGTCGCTCACCCCGTTGGCCTTCACCACGGCCAGGTCGGTCTTCGGGTCGGTGCCGATGATCTTCGCGTCGGCGGTCTTGCCGTCGGCGAAGACCACGCGCACGGCGTCGCCGGCGGCGGACGCGACCACGTGGTTGTTCGTCAGCACGTACCCGTCGGCGCTGAGCACCACCCCGGAGCCCTCACCGCTGTCGGTGGTGATCGAGACGACGCTGTCCTGCACCGACGCGGCGATCTTCGGCAGGTCGGCGCCATTGATCACAGGAGCCGCGGAGTAGGTGCGGGTGATGCCGCCGCCGTCGCCGTCGAGGGCGAGCGCGAGCGCCCCACCGGCCACGCCGGAACCGAGCATCAGGGCGAACACCGCGACACCGGCACCGGCGAACTTGGCGATCCGACCCGGCCGGGGGCCGCTGCCGGGCGGCGCGACCTGCGGGCCCCACGGCGGGACCGGCTGGCCCGGGTGGTGCGGGTGCTGCCCGGGGTGCTGGGCGTGCTGCCCGGGGTGCTGCTGGTGCTGGGCGTACGGCATGCCCGGTTGGCCCCCGCCGGCCCAGCCGGACTGCTGGCCCGGGTACCACTGGGCACCGGGGTAGTGGCCGGCGGCCGGCTGCGGGTAGCCGGACTGGCCGGGCGCCGGGTGACCGGAGACCGGGTACGGCGGCGCGGACGCGGCGGCGGCCGGGCGCTCGTAGCCGGTCGACGGCTCGTACCCGGTCGGCGAAGCGGCGGCCGACTGGCCGACTGGCGCGACGGAACCGGGGTACCCGACCGGCGCGGCGGTCGGGGTGACGGCGGTGGCGTCCGCGTCACCGGTGGTGGAGGCGACCGTCGGGTCGCCGCCGGTCGAGACGACCGGTACGGGAGTGGTCGGGGAGTCGGACTGCACGCGCTCGTCGCGCGGCAGCTCGGCGGTGGGGTGCGACGGCTCGGCGTCGGTGGGGGCCGGCCGGCGCTGCGGGTCGGACTCGAACTCGGTCATGGCACTACCTTCTCCCTCCGCACTGCAATCAACCTGGAACCGTCCTGGAAGTTGGCTGAAAGTCACTCGCCCGCTCCGTCGACCTGCGGCAGCAGCGGCAGCCGAACCCGGAACGTGGCACCGCCACCGGGCGTCTCGGCCACCTCGACCGAGCCGTGGTGGGCGGCGACCAGCGCCGCCACGATCGCCAGGCCGAGGCCGGTGCCGGTGTTGCCGTCGGCCCGCCGGGTACGGGCCGCGTCGGCCCGGTAGAACCGCTCGAAGACGCGTTCCGCCTGCTCGGCCGAGAGGCCGGGGCCGGTGTCGGCCACCTCCACGACGGCGGAGCCACCCGGTTCGGCGCGCAGCCGTACCCGAACTTCGGCCTCTGGTGGGGTGTGGGTGAGCGCGTTGGTGACCAGGTTGCCGATCACCTGCCGCAGCCGCGCGTCGTCGGCCGAGACGACGAGCGGGCCGGATTCGGGCGCGATCTCCAGCTCGATCCGCCGGTCCGGTGCCATCGCCCGCGCCGCCTGCACCGCGTCGGAGGCGAGCACCGGCAGCTCCACCGGGGTCAGCGAGAGCGGCCGTTCCATGTCCAACCGGGCGAGCAGCAGCAGATCCTCCACCAGCAGCCCCATCCGGGCGGCCTCGTCCTCGATCCGGCGCAGCAGGCCGGCGGTCTGCTCCGGCGCACTTGCCGCACCCTGCCGGTACAGCTCGGCGAAGCCACGAATGGTGGTGAGCGGAGTCCGCAGCTCGTGCGAGGCGTCGGCGACGAACTGCCGCATCCGCTCCTCGGAGCGGATGGCCCGCGCCTCGGACGCCTGAGCGGCGGCGGCGGCATCCCGGGCGGCGCTCTCCGCCCACCGGGCCGAGGTCTCCGACGCGGCTCGGGCGGTGAACGCCGCCTCGATCTGGGTGAGCATCGCGTTCAGCGCACGGGAGAGCCGGCCCAGCTCCGAGGTTGGCTCGGCCTGGCCCTCCTCCGGGTCGGGCACCCGGCGGGTCAGGTCACCGCCGGCGATCGCGGCGGCGGTCTGTTCGATCTCGACGAGGGGTTTGAGGCTGGTCCGGACGATCGCCGCGCCGACCGAGGCCAGCATGATCAGCACTGCGCCACCGACCAGGAGGTCTATCCAGACGAGCTGCTTCACCGCCCGGTCCACCTCGGTCAGCGGCTGACCCACGGCCAGCACCGAGCCGTCCGGTTGAGCCGCGTAGTAGACCCGCCACCGGGTGAGTCGATCGTGTGAGACGACCGTGTGCGGCTCGCCCTCCGCCGCCTCGAAGTCCTTACGGCTGGCAGGAAACGTGGGCAGCTGCTCAGGGTTGAAGTTGCGCTTGTCGTACTGGGGGTCGTACACCCGCCGCTCGTCGGCCACGATCACGACGTAGTCGCTGGGCAGCACCGCGCCGACCTCACCGCTGCGCAGCTTCAGAAGAAGCACCTGGCCGAGGCCCTGGGCGGTCGACCGGACCTGCCCGTCGACCTGGCCCTCGAGGTAGTTGCGAAGGAAGTACGCGGTCAGCGAGCTGATCACCAGAAGCGCGACGGCGACCAGCGCGAGCACCGAGGTGACCAGCTTCACCCGCAACGGAACGCTGCGCACCCGCCCCTTCGCCTGCTGGACCGCGTTCACGCCGCCGGCTTGCGCAGGACGTACCCGACGCCGCGGAGGGTGTGGATCAGCCGGGGTTGGGTGGTGTCGACCTTGCGCCGCAGGTACGAGATGTAGGACTCGACGATGTTGTCGTCGCCCCGGAAGTCGTAGTTCCAGACGTGGTCGAGGATCTGCGCCTTGGACAGCACCCGGTTGGCGTTGAGCATCAGGTACCGCAGCAGCTTGAACTCGGTCGGCGAGAGCTGCACCCGCTGGCCGGCGCGGTGCACCTCGTGGGTCTCCTCGTCCAACTCCAGGTCGGCGAAGGTGAGCCGGGACGGGGCCTGCTCGCCGGTAGTGGTGCGGCGCAGCACGGCGCGGATCCGGGCGGTCAGCTCCTCCAGGCTGAACGGCTTCGTGACGTAGTCGTCGCCACCCAGGGTCAGCCCACGGATCTTGTCGTCGGTGGCGTCCCGGGCGGTCAGGAACACCACAGGGGTACGCGTGCCGCCCTCGCGGAGCATCCGGATGACCTCGAAGCCGTCCAGGTCGGGGAGCATCACGTCGAGTACCACCAGGTCGGGCCGGTGGTCCTTGGCGGCGTTGAGCGCCGCGCTTCCACTTGTCGCGGTGGCCACGTCGAAGCCCGCGAACCGCAGGCTCGCGGAGAGCAGTTCGAGGATGTTGGGGTCGTCCTCGACGACGAGCAGTCGCGCCTCGGTCTGGGTAGCGGGCATGCGCCCATCATCGGTGACGTCACTGCGCCGGCGCTGGACGCTTCCTGCAAAAAGGCTGTGAGTCGCCGACCGTCCGGCGGCGCCGGTCAGCGCAGCAGGCGACGCAGCCCGTCCAGGGCGCCGTCGAGCAGCCGGATCGCGGTGCGAAGCTGGGTGTCGCTGAACTGTCGGGCGCGCATCAGCCGGCCCACCTCGGCGGTGAACGCGGCCAGCCGCTTGTCGAGTTCGTCGAGCAGCTCGGCCTGCGGCCCGGCGGTCGACGCCGGCCGGGGCGGCGGTGCGGGCGCCTCCCAGCGGGCCCGCCGGGTCTGCCGGGTGGCCTCGCTCAACTCCCGTTTGAGGTCGCGTGCGGATCCGCGTACCTCGCTGCGGATCTCGCCGGCCAGGCTGGAGAGGTCCGCCACGGAGGCCGCGATGTCCGTTTCCAACGCGGTCAACTCATCGGCCCGCTGGCGCAGCTCCGCCCGGCCGGCGTCGGTGATGTCGTACGTCTTGCGGCCGCCGGCCGCGGTGTGGCTGACCAGACCCTCGACCTCCAGCCGTTGCAGGCGGGGGTAGATGGTGCCGGCGCTGGGCGCGTACAGCCCGAGGAAGCGGTCCTCCAGCAGGCGGATCAGCTCGTAGCCGTGCTTCGGGCCGTCGTCGAGGAGCTTGAGCAGGTAGAGCCGGAGCCGCCCGTGGCTGAACACGGCGGTCACGGCAGCTCCTCCCCATCGTCGTCGACGGCTCGGGCGAGCAGGGCGATGCTCCCCGAGGTCGCGGAAGCCCAGAGCTTACCGTCGCCGGCGCCGAGCACTCCCTCGCTGCTGGGCAGTGGGAACGTCGAGGTGCGCAGCTGCGGAAAGCCGCTGGTGATCCGGCCGGAGGCGGTGTTCAGCTGGACGGCGAGGTCGCTGTCCGCGCGGACCCGGACGGTGATGCTGCCCGAGATGGTGGTCAACCGGATCTCGCTGCGCCTCGGGTTGTCCAGGTCGCAGGTGATGGCGCCCGAGACGGTCTGTGCCCGTACCCGGTCGGCGGCGCTGTCGGCGAGGATCACCTCCCCGGAGACCGTCTCCACCGTGAGGTCGCCGCGGACGCCGAGAGCCTCCACCGGCCCCGAGGTGAGCTTCGCGGAGGTGCTGCCGCGCAGCCCCATCAGGGTGATCTGGCCGGCGACGACGTTGGCGGTGGTCTGCCGGCGCAGGCCGGAGGCGACCAGTGAGCCCGCGACCAGCCCCAGATCGGCGAGGACGTCGGCGGGCACTGCGACGGAGACGTCCACCCGGGGGTAGCGGTGGATCATCCGGAACCAGCGCAGGACGTCCGACCAGCCCCGCCCGCGCTCCTGACGGATGCTGAGCCGACCGTCGGTGTGGTCGATCAGGACCGGCCGACGGCCGACCTGGGTCACGTCGATCCGGGTCGGCCCGTCGGTGGCGACCACGTTGAGCCGCCCACTGATCAGTCGAACGTCCAGGCGGACGACCGGAGCGTCCAGTGTGAGCCGTTGTGGGCTCTCGACCGTCCATCCGGCCATGGCGTCCCCCTCTCGACGACGCGCGGGAGGCACGCCGAACAGGAGGAGACTGTAACGCGATACATCGCGACACCACAAGACAGGTCGCGAGTTGGTCGCCGGCTCGACGTGCCCCCTCAGGCCGCCAGGTCCAGCTCCCGATCGGCAAGCGGAGCCGGCACGGGAACGGCCCTGGTCACCGTCGGCACCGACAGCAGCCGGGCCCGCGCCACGGCACCCGCCGTCGGCACCAGGTGTACGGCCGACTCGGCGGCCCGGGCCAGCAACCGCCGGTCGGCGTCACGGGCCGGATGCAGCGCGGCGGCGATCGTCACCGAGACCACCAGCTCCCGCGCCGCGACCACCCGCGCCACCGAGCGCAACAGGGTGTCCGCACCGAGGAAGGCGGCTGCCGTGGTGGTCGACCCGGTGGCCGCACAGCTGTAGGTGAGCCGCAGCGGGACCACCGGGCTGCCCGTGTCGATGGCCGCCTGGAACGTGGCGGGTCGGAACCCACCGCCGGGGCGGCAGTCGGTGGCGCCGTTCCCGGCACACCACGTCGTACCCTCCGGGAAGACCGCAACCGACCGCCCGGCGCGCAGCGCGTCGGCGACCCGGGCGACGGTCCTCGGCAGCGCCAGCGGCCGGGCGCGGTCCACGAAGACGGTGCCCGCCGCCGCGGCCAGCAGACCGACCACCGGCCAGGAGCGGATCTCCCGTTTCGCCACCATCCGGGTGGGTGCGACCGCCAGCACCGCGAGGATGTCCAGCCAGGAGACGTGGTTCGCGACCAGCAGCGCGCGCCGCCGGGGCAACCGACCCCGGACCAGGAGGCGGACGCCGAAGGCGCGCGCGGTGGCCCGCGCCCAGCCGCTGAGCAGCGCCTGCCGTTCCCGAGTGGGGAGCACTGGCAGCAGCGCCACCACCGGGATCCCGGCCAGAAGCATGCCGAGCGCGGCGACCAGCCGGAGCACCCGGCGGGCCACCGGCACCGTGGGCACCTCGCCGGTCGCCGGCAGGCAGTTGTCGTCGCAGCCCGAACAGGGCCGCCACAGGTCGCGCGGCACGGCGGTCACCGCTGCTCACCGCCGAGGAAATGCCGCAGGTAGCGCGGGTTCATCCGGTCCAGGGAGAAGAGGACGTAGAAGTCCGCGCACCCGAAGTCGCTGTCGTACGACGGCTCGCCGCAGATCCACGCGCCGAGCCGGAGGTAACCACGCAGCAGCGGCGGAACCGTCACGCGACCGGCCGGGGCGGCGGCGACCGGGCCGGCGGCAGCCGCCTCGGTGAACCAGGGCCGCAACGGGCGGACCCGCAGCGGCGGCGGCGACAGGTGCCGGGCCCGGGCCTGGGTCCAGACCTCGGCCACCGTCCGCCCGCCGTCGGCCACCGGCACCGACGCGCAGCCGCCGAGCCAGCGGGAGCCGCGCAGGTGCAGGTACCGGATGATGCCGGCCCACATCAGGTTGATCACCGCGCCGGAGCGGTGGTCCGGGTGCACGCACGACCGGCCCGCCTCGACCAGGTCGTCGCGGAGCGGGTCGAGCGGCCTCAGGTCGAACTCGTCCTCGGCGTAGCGCCGGGTGGTACGCCCCGGCGGCAGCAGCCGGTACGTGCCGACCACCTCGCCGGTGCTGTCCTCGCGGACGATCAGGTGGTCGCAGTACGCGTCGAAGGGGTCCACGTCCAACCCGGCCTCGCCGGGAAGGAGGGTGGCGCCGAGCTCGGTGGCGAACACCTCGTGGCGCAGGCGTTGCGCGGCCGCGACCTGGGTGGGGTCGTCGGCGATCAGCAGGGTGTATCCGCTGGTCTTCAGGGGTGCGCCAGCGGCATGCAGAACGGCCATGGGATCTGTGTAGGTGCCCGGGTTGCCATCCACGGGGACCACCGGTGTCGATCGGATGAACGCCGGCAGGCGAGACCGCTAGCGACGCCCGCCGTGGACCGTGCGAGGCTGCCGGACCAGGCCGGCGAAGGCGCCGACCCGCACCACCGGAGGTCGACGATGCGCATCGAAACCCGCTACAACGGGCCCGCCGGTTCCGGCAACGGCGGCTGGAGCGCGGGGATCTTCGCCGCCGAGGCGGGCGGCAGCGGGCCGGTCGAGGTGACACTGCGTCGGCCACCGCCGCTGGAGACCGAGCTGACGCTGGTCGACGGCGAGGTCCGGGACCCAGCCGGCGAGCTGGTGGCCGAGGTGCGCCCGGCCGAGGTGATCGATGCCGTCGTACCCCCTGTCGACCTGGAGACGGCGGTGGCCGCCGCGACCCGCTACCCCGGCCTGGTCGAGCATCCGTTCCCCAGCTGTTACGTCTGTGGGCCGCAGCGGGCCGACGGGCTGCGGATCTTCCCCGGCCGGCTGCCCGACGGCCGGACCGCCGCGCCGTTCCGCGCGCCCGCTCAGGTCAGCGCGGCCACGGTCTGGGCCGCGCTGGACTGCCCCGGCGGTTGGGCGGTGCTCGCGCCGGGCCGCCCGTACCTGCTGGGTCGGATCGCCGCAGCGGTCGCGGCGCTGCCCGGGCCGGGCGACGAGTGCGTGGTGACCGGGGAGTTGCTGCGCGTCGATGGGCGCAAGGCGCTCGTGCACACCAGCCTGTACGGCCCGGACGGGTCGTTGCTCGGCGCGGCGCGGGCAACCTGGATCGCCCGCTGACCCAGGGCCGTAGTCCGCAGGGATGAGTCGCGTCCGCCCCGCGACGGAGGCAAACGTAGCGACCGCGCCTGATTGACCTTGTTGCCACGGGCCGTCACGCTGTGCCACGGCGTACCTCGACGCCACACACGGGAGGAGAACGATGACTGACGGGCAGCGAAGCCCCACCAGCGACGGTCAGATCGTGGTGTCCGGTCTGACGAAGCAGTACAAGAACGTCCGGGCGGTGAACAACCTGTCCTTCACAGTGGCGCCGGGACGGGTGACCGGCTTCCTCGGCCCGAACGGCGCAGGCAAGACCACCACGCTGCGCATGCTGCTGAATCTGGTCACGCCCACCGCCGGCACGGCCACCATCAGCGGCCAGCGGTACGCCGACCTCGCCAACCCGCTGCGGCAGGTCGGCGCGGTGCTGGAGGCGTCCAGCGCGCACAAGGGCCGCACCGGCATCAACCACCTCCGGGTCATCTGCGCGGCGGCCGGGCTGCCCAAGCAGCGGGCCGACGAGGCGCTGGCCCTGGTCGGGCTGACCCCGGCGGCGAAGCGCAAGTTCAAGGGTTACTCGCTGGGCATGAAGCAGCGGCTCGGCATCGCCGCCGCGATGCTCGGTGACCCCCGCGTGCTGATCCTCGACGAGCCGGCCAACGGGCTGGACCCGGAGGGCATCCGGTGGATGCGTGGGTTCCTCAAGAACCTCGCCCACGAGGGTCGTACGGTGCTGGTCTCCAGCCACCTGCTGTCGGAGATGCAGCTCCTCGCCGACGACGTGGTGATCATCGCGGCCGGGCAGTTGGTCCGGCAGGGTCCGGTCGACCAGGTGCTCGGGTCGATGGCCCAGGGCGCCCGGGTCCGGGTCCGCACCCCGCAGGCCGAGGCGTTGACCGCCGCCCTCAAGGCGCAGTCGGCGACCATCGAGACCGACGAGCAGGGTGTGCTGCTGGTCGGCGGGGTGGACGCCCCGACGATCGGCCGGTCCGCCCTCGCGGCCGGGGTCGAGCTGCACGAACTGACCACCGAACGGCCCGATCTGGAACGGGTCTTCCTGGAGCTGACGGCCGGAAAGGCGGGCATCCGATGAACCTGGTCCGATCCGAGCTACTCAAGATCCGTACCACCAGCACCTGGTGGTGGCTGGCCCTCGGCGCGTTCCTCTCGATCGCCCTGGCGTTCGCGATCAACGCGTGGCTGTTGGTCACGACGCTCGGCGGCGACGCCGAAGAGATCGGCGTCAGCGCCGAGCAGGCGACCGCGCCGGCGCAGGCGGCGAACCTCTACACCTCGGGCCAGTACCTCGGGCTGATGTTCGTGATGCTCATCGGCATCCTGATGGTCACCAACGAGTTCTTCCACCAGACCGCGACCACGACGTTCCTGACGACTCCCCGGCGAACGTCGGTCATCGTCAGCAAGCTCGTCGCGGCCAGCCTGCTCGGCTTCATGTTCTGGCTGGCGACCACGCTCATCGACCTGGCCGCCGGCGCGATCTTCCTGTCCGCGAACGACTACGGCACTCAGCTCGGTGAGTGGCCGGTGCAGCGGGCGCTGTTGTTCAACCTGCTGGCCTACGCCATCTGGACGATCCTCGGGGTGGGCATCGGCACGCTGATCACCAACCAGCTCGGTGCGGTGATCACGGCGGCGGTGCTCTATCTGATCGGCACCCAGGTGGTGGGTCTGCTGTTCCTGCTCCTGTCGAACGTGCTCGACAGCCAGGCGGTGCTCAAGTGGCAGGTGGTCTGGCCCGCTGTGGCGTCCCAGGTCATGATCACGGAGGGCACCTCGGAGTTCACACCGTCCTGGTGGGTCGGGGCCCTGGTGCTGATCGGCTACGCGCTGGTCAGCGGAATCGCCGGAATCCTGCTCACCCGGCGGCGCGACATCGCCTGATGGCCTCTGCGGCCCCGGGGCGGCGACCACACGCTGGCCGCCCCGGGGCCGGGGCGTCACCCGCGGCGACCGGCCGAGTGGTATCAGTTCGACACGGTGCGCGCAGGCGTTGCTGAACTTCTGGCATCTTCTGTGAAACCGGCCACGGGACCGAGGCGGAAATGCCTGCGGGATCGGTACGGCGTAGCCTGGGAGCCGTCTAGTCCGTGCTCCTAATCGGGCGCGACGGACCCACCGCGTGCCACACAAACCCGCGTGAAAGAGGCGATTACCGGCCGTGTCGACCCAGCAGACTTCGCAGGAGAACCCACTGGCGGGTTTCGGCCCGAATGAGTGGATCGTCGAGGAGATGTACCAGCGCTACCTCGCCGACCCATCGAGCGTCGATTCGGCCTGGCACGACTTCTTCGCCGACTACCGACCGGCACCGGGCGCGGGCACCCCGCGCGGCGCCGAATCGTCTGACAAGCCGGCCGCCGCCCCGGAGCCGGACGGTCAGCCGGAGGCAGCCGCCACCGTCGCCCAGCCGAGCGCCCCGGCCAAGCCCGCTACCGCGAGCAAGCCGGCCGCCGCCCAACCGGCGCCGGCCAAGCCCGCCGCTCCGGCCACGAAGGCCACCCCGGGGAAGACCGCCCCGGAGAAGAGCGCGCCCGAGAAGACCGCGCCGGCCAAGCCGGCCGCCAAGGCCGCCGCGCCGAGTGCCGACGGCCCGCAGACCACGCCCTTGCGGGGCGTCGCGGCGAAGATCGTCCAGAACATGGACGCCTCGCTGAGCGTGCCCACCGCTACCAGCGTGCGCGCGGTCCCGGCCAAGCTGCTGGTGGACAACCGCATCGTGATCAACAACCACCTCGCCCGTGGGCGGGGCGGCAAGGTCAGCTTCACCCACCTGGTCGGCTACGCGATGGTGCGCGCGCTGGTCCAGCACCCCGAGATGAACAACTCCTTCACCGAGGCCAACGGCAAGCCGGCGGTGCTCCGCCCGGCACACGTCAACCTCGGCATCGCGATCGACCTCGCCAAGCCGGACGGCAGCCGCAACCTGGTGGTCCCCTCCATCAAGGGCTGCGAGCAGATGGACTTCCGGCAGTTCTGGCAGGCGTACGAGGACGTGGTCCGACGGGCGCGGCGCAACGAGCTGACCATGGAGGACTACTCCGGCACCACGATCTCGCTGACCAACCCGGGTGGCATCGGCACCGTGCACTCGATGCCGCGGCTCATGCAGGGGCAGAGCGCGATCATCGGCGTCGGCGCGATGGAGTACCCGGCGCCCTACCAGGGGATGTCCGAGGCCACCCTGGCCGAGCTGGCGGTCAGCAAGATCATCACGCTGACCAGCACGTACGACCACCGGATCATCCAGGGCGCGCAGTCCGGCGAGTTCCTCAAGGTGATGCACGAGCTGATCCTGGGCGAGCACGGCTTCTACGACCAGATCTTCACCGCGCTGCGCATCCCGTACGAGCCGGTGCGCTGGATGCGCGATGTCGCTGTCAACTCCGAGGGTCAGATCAACAAGACCGCCCGGGTGCACGAGCTGATCCACGCGTACCGGGTGCGCGGTCACCTGATGGCCGACACGGACCCGCTGGAATTCAAGATCCGCAAGCACCCCGACCTGGACGTCCTCCAGCACGGGCTCACCCTGTGGGACCTGGACCGCGAGTTCCCGGTCAACGGCTTCGCCGGCCGGCAGCGGATGAAGCTGCGCGAGATCCTCGGCGTGCTGCGCGACTCGTACTGCCGCCGGGTCGGCATCGAGTACATGCACATCCAGGACCCGGAGGAGCGGCGCTGGGTCCAGGAACGGATCGAGCGCAAGTACGAGAAGCCGTCCGCCGACGAGCAGAAGCACGTGCTCAACCGGCTCAACGCCGCCGAGGCGTTCGAGACCTTCCTCCAGACGAAGTACGTCGGCCAGAAGCGCTTCTCGCTGGAGGGCGGCGAGTCGCTGATCCCGCTGCTCGGTGAGGTGCTGGAGTCCTCCGCCGAGAACGGGCTGGACGAGGTCGTCATCGGCATGGCCCACCGGGGTCGGCTCAACGTGCTGGCGAACATCGTCGGCAAGCCGTACGAGAAGATCTTCTCGGAGTTCGAGGGTCACCTGGACCCGCGCTCGACGCAGGGCTCCGGCGACGTGAAGTACCACCTGGGTCAGAACGGCAAGTTCACCACCCCCGACGGCGAGCACGCGGTCAAGGTGTCGGTGGTGGCCAACCCGTCGCACCTGGAGGCCGTCGACCCGGTGCTGGAGGGCATCGTCCGGGCCAAGCAGGACCGGATCGACCTCAAGCTGGAGGGCTACACAGTGCTGCCGCTGGCGGTGCACGGTGACGCCGCCTTCGCCGGGCAGGGCGTGGTCGCCGAGACGCTCAACCTGTCCCAGCTGCGCGGCTACCGCACCGGCGGCACCGTGCACGTCGTGGTGAACAACCAGGTCGGCTTCACCACCGCCCCGGAGTACAGCCGGTCCAGCCTCTACAGCACCGACGTGGCCCGGATGATCCAGGCGCCGATCTTCCACGTCAACGGCGACGACCCGGAGGCAGTGGTCCGGGTGGCCCGGCTGGCCTTCGAATACCGGCAGACGTTCAACAAGGACGTCGTGATCGACATGGTCTGCTACCGCCGGCGCGGGCACAACGAGGGCGACGACCCGTCGATGTCCAACCCCCAGATGTACAAGATCATTGACTCGAAGCGCTCGGTCCGCAAGCTCTACACCGAGGAGCTGATCGGTCGCGGTGACATCACCGTGGAGGACGCGGAGGAGCTGCTGCGCGACTACCAGGCGCAGCTGGAGAAGGTCTTCAAGGCCACCCGGGACGCCGCCTCGGCACCGCGCCAGCTCAACCGGCCGCGCCGCGAGGAGGAGCCGGAGCCCCAGGTCGACACCGCCACCGACGCGTCGGTGGTCAAGGCCGTCGGCGAGGCGCACATCAACCTGCCGGAGGGCTTCACCCCGCACAAGCGGATCCAGCAGCTGCTGGACCGGCGGGCCAAGATGTCCGTCGAAGGCAACATCGACTGGGGCTTCGGCGAGATCATCGCGCTCGGGGCGCTGCTGCACGACGGGGTCACCGTCCGGCTCGCCGGGCAGGACTCTCGTCGCGGCACGTTCGTCCAGCGGCACGCCTCCGTCGTCGACTCCCGCACCGGCGACGACTACCTGCCGCTGAAGTCGCTCACCGGCGACGGTGACCGCTCCCGGTTCTTCGTGCACGACTCGCTGCTCAGCGAGTACGCGGCGATGGGCTTCGAGTACGGCTACTCGGTGGAGAACATCAACGCCCTCGTCGCCTGGGAGGCCCAGTTCGGCGACTTCGTCAACGGCGCCCAGTCGGTGATCGACGAGTTCATCTCGTCCGGTGAGGTGAAGTGGGGCCAGCGCTCCGCCATCACCCTGCTGCTGCCGCACGGCCACGAGGGTCAGGGCCCGGACCACACCTCCGGCCGGCCGGAGCGGTTCCTGCAGATGTGCGCCGAGGACAACATGCGGGTGTCCATCCCGACGACCCCGGCGAACTACTTCCACCTGCTGCGCCGCCAGGCCCTGTCGCCCAAGCGCAAGCCGCTGGTGGTGTTCACGCCGAAGTCGCTGCTGCGGCACAAGCTCTGCGTCTCGTCGGTGGAGGATTTCACCACCGGCACCTTCCAGCCGGTGCTGCGCGACACGGCCGCCCCGGCGCCGGAGGCGGTGAAGCGGGTGCTGCTCTGCTCCGGCAAGGTCTACTACGACCTGTTCCAGGCCCGGCAGGAGCGCGGCGTCACCGACACCGCGATCCTCCGGCTGGAGCAGCTGTACCCGCTGCCGGTGGAGGAGATCCGGTCCGCCCTCGCGCAGTTCCCGAACGCGGAGGACTTCGCCTGGGTGCAGGAGGAGCCGGCCAACCAGGGTGGCTGGTCGTTCGTCGCGCTCAACCTGCTGGAGCACCTCACCGACGTTCGGCTGCGGCGGATCTCCCGCCCGGCCGCGGCCGCCCCGGCGGTCGGCTCGGCCAAGACCCACGAGGTCGAGCAGAACGCGCTGATCGAGGCGGCTCTCCCCCGCCCGTGACCTGACCTGAGCACGGAAGCCGGGGCAGGGCCGTTTTCACAGCGGTCCTGCCCCGGCTCTCGTAGGTCCCGCCGGCTCGCCCGCCGGCCGGCCGGCCGACCATCCACCCAGCACCCGCCCGGCCGCCCTAGCCGGACCGGGCCGAGCACAAGGACGTACCCATGTACTTCACCGACCGTGGCATCGAGGAGCTGGTCGAGCGCCGGGGCGAAGAGCAGGTCACGCTGGAGTGGCTAGGCGAGCGCCTGCGCGACTTCGTCGACCTCAACCCCGACTTCGAAACCCCCATCGAGCGCCTGGCCACTTACCTAGCTCGCCTAGACGACCCCGACGACGAAGACGCCTAACCCCGTTCCGCACCCGGTGATCAAGAAGTTTCGGTCACGATGGGGGCCGGAGCTGACGCAAACTTCTTGATCAACGGGCAGGGGGTGGGAACGTGGCTCGGAGTGTCTACCTCACCAGCGTGGGGTCCGGCGGGGGCAAGTCGACGATTGCCCTCGGGTTGGCGGAGTTGCTGTCCCGCCAGGTCGGGCGGATCGGCGTGTTCCGGCCGTTGGTGGCCGACACCGGCCAGGACCCGATCCTCGCCCTGCTGAGCGAGCGCTACCGGGTCGAGGTGCCGCTGTCCGAACTGGCCGGCGCGAGCTACGCCGAGGCTTCGGCGCTGGTCGCCGACGGCCGACGGGAGCAGCTCATCTCCGCCATCGTCGAGCGCTACCGGGCGGTGGAGCGGCAGTGCCCGGCTGTGGTGGTGGTGGGCAGTGACTTCGACGAGCCGGGCGACCCGGCCCACCCCCGGGAACTGGCCTTCAACGCCCGGCTGGCCACCGAGTTCGGCAGCGTGGTGGTGCCGGTCGTGGACGGCTTCGGGCAGGAGCCGGCGGCGGTCGCGTCGGCGATGCGGGGGGCGTACCACGATCTGGCCGACCTCGGCGCGACTGTGCTCGCGGTGATCGCCAACCGGGTGACCGAGCCGATGACGCTGCCTGAGCTGCCGGTCCCCGCGTACGCCATCCCGGAGGTGCCGAGCGTGTCCGCGCCGACGGTGGCCGAGGTGGCGGCGGCGCTCGGCGCCACCCTGCTGGCCGGGGACGACGCCGCCCTCGGTCGCGACGTGCTGGACTTCGTGGTCGGCGCGGCGCACGTGCCGACACTGCTGGGCCACCTCACCGAGGGCGCCCTGGTGATCACCCCCGGGGATCGGGCCGACCTGCTCGTCGCCGCGAGCGCCGCGCACGTGGCCGGGCAGGTGTCGGTGGCTGGGCTGGTGCTCACCCTCGGCGAGCAGCCCGACCCGAGGGTCATGCGTCTGGTGGAGGGGCTCAACACCGGGTTGGCAGTGCTATCCGTGCGCACCGACAGCTACGACACGGTGGCCGCGTCCAGTCGCATCGAGGGCCGGCCCAGCGCGACCAATCCCCGCAAGGTGGAGGCCGCGCTCGGCGCGTTCGAGCGCTGTGTGGACACCGACGACCTGGCCCGTCGGCTGCGGGTCAGCCGGTCGACGCGGGTCACGCCACTGATGTTCGAGAACGAGCTGATCGACCGTGCCCGCTCGAAACCCCGGCACCTCGTGTTGCCGGAGGGCACCGACGAGCGGATCCTGCGCGCGGCGGAGATCCTGCTACGGCGTGGAGTGGCCGAGCTGACGGTGCTCGGCCGGCCGGACGACATCGCCCGACGCACCCGGGAGCTGGGCATCGACCTCGGCGACGTGCAGGTGGTCGACCCGGGCGCCAGCGAGTGGCGCGACGACTTCGCCGCCGAATACACCCGGATGCGCGCCCACCGGGGCGTCACCGCCGAGCTGGCCCACGACATCGTCGCGCAGCCCAACTACTTCGGCACGCTGATGGTGGCCACCGGCCGCGCCGACGGCATGGTCTCCGGCGCTACGCACACCACCGCCGCGACCATCCGGCCGGCGTTCGAGATCATCCGTACGCTGCCGGACGTCTCGGTGGCCTCCAGCGTCTTCTTCATGTTGCTCGCCGACCGGGTGCTGGTCTACGGCGACTGCGCTGTCAACCGCGACCCGGACGCGGCCCAGCTCGCCGACATCGCGATCTCGTCGGCCGACACCGCCGCACGGTTCGGCATCGAACCCCGCGTGGCCATGCTGTCGTACTCGACCGGCAGCTCCGGCGCGGGCGCCGACGTGGAGAAGGTCGCCGCGGCCACCGCGCTGGTCCGGGAGCGCCGGCCCGACCTGCTGGTCGAGGGGCCCATCCAGTACGACGCGGCGATCGACCCGGCAGTGGCGGCCACGAAGCTGCCCGACAGCCCCGTCGCAGGGCACGCCACGGTCTTCATCTTCCCGGACCTGAACACCGGCAACAACACGTACAAGGCGGTGCAGCGCTCGGCCGGGGCGGTCGCCGTCGGCCCGGTCATGCAGGGCCTGCGGCGGCCGGTGAACGACCTGTCGCGGGGCGCCACGGTGCCGGACATCGTCAACACCGTGGCGATCACCGCCATCCAGGCGGCCACCGAGGAGGCGTCGTGAGTCGGGTACTGGTGCTCAACTGCGGTTCGTCGTCGGTGAAGTGGCGCCGCTACGACGGTGAGCGGGCACTCGACCACGGCACCGTCGAGCGGATCGGTGAGCCCGGTGGCGGCCCGGCGGACCACGCCGAGGCGGTCCGGCAGATCCTGGACGGGCTGGACCTGACCGGGCTGACGGCGGTCGGACACCGGGTGGTGCACGGTGGCCGGACGTTCAGCGCGCCGGTACTCGTCGACGACGCGGTGCTGGCCGCGATCAAGAATCTGGTGCCACTCGCCCCACTGCACAACCCGGCCAACCTGGCCGGCATCGAGGTGGCCCGCGCGGCGCTGCCGGACGTCCCACAGGTCGCCGTCTTCGACACCGCGTTCCACCACACCCTGCCGGAGGCCGCCGCGACGTACGCGATCGACCGAGAAACCGCCGAGCGGTACGACATCCGCCGGTACGGCTTTCACGGCACGTCACACGCGTACGTGTCCCGGCGCACCGCAGAGCTGCTGGGCCGCCCGTACGAGCAGGTCAACACGATCACCCTGCACCTGGGCAACGGGGCCAGCGCCTGCGCGGTGGCGAACGGTCGCAGCATCGCCACCTCGATGGGCATGTCCCCGTTGCAGGGGCTGGTGATGGGCACCCGCAGCGGCGACGTGGACCCGACCGTGATCTTCCACCTGCGCCGCGAGGGCGGGCTGTCGGTGGACGACATCGACGACCTGCTCAACCACCGCAGCGGCCTGCTCGGGCTGACCGGCGCCAACGACATGCGCGAGGTGCTCGAACGCCGGGCGGCCGGTGACCGGGCGGCAGCGCTGGCCTTCGACGTGTACTGCCGGCGCATCACCGAGTACGTCGGGGCTTACTACGCGCTGCTCGGTCGGGTCGACGCGATCACCTTCACCGCCGGGGTCGGCGAGCACGCCGCGCCGGTGCGAGCCGCCGCGCTGGCCGGCCTGGGCCGGCTCGGCATCACTGTGGACGACGCCCGCAACGACGGCGAGGGCGACCGGTTGATCTCGCCCGACGGCGCCGAGGTCAGCGTCTGCGTCATCCGCACCGACGAGGAGCGGGAAATTGCCCGGCAGACCCGGGACGTGGTCGGGGCGGCCTGACGCCACTGAGGCGCGCACCCCCGGGAGGCCCGAGGGTGCGCGCGAGTCGGTGGAGCACGTTCAGTGCGGGCGCCAGCCAGGCGACTCGATCGGCGAGACGCCAGCCAGACGACTCGATCAGCCGGTCGCCAGCCAGGTGACGAGTGCCACCAGCACCACGACGACCACTGCCGCACCGATGATGAGCGGCAGGCGGGACGGGGCCTCCGTCGGCGCCGCAACCTCCGGCGTCTGGTTGAAGGCGCGGAACGCCTCGGTGTTGCCGCTGGGGTCCGTGTAGTTCTCAGGCATGCCGGTGACCCTAGCGAAGCTGGTCACGCGGCACCGTCCCCGGACCGCGGCGTCCCAGGGGTGGACCCGGCCGGCGGAGGTGACCCGACCGGGTGGCGGGCGCACCCGAGCCGGACGGCGGGGCCGCTACGCCCGCCCGGGCACCTACCGTGGAACGATGGGGGCGGGCCGGCTGATGGCCGTACTGGCGACAGCGCTGCTGGCCGGTTGCGCGCCGGCCACAGCCGTGGCCGGCGGGGCCACCGGGACGGTGTCGGCGCGTCGGGCGCCCGAGGGGTCGTACGCTCACCCTCGATCCGCGCTCGGCGCGCCCTCTGCCGGTGACGATCTGGTACCCGGCCTCGACCGATCAGGTGGCGGCCGGACGGTTCCCGGTGGTGATCTACAGCCACGGGCTGGGCAGCCGACCCGAGCTGCACGCCGACCTGACCACCCGCTGGGCGGCGGCCGGTTTCGTGGTGGCCGCACCCGCGTACCCGCACACCCGGCAGGGTGCCGCGAACTTCACCCGGGCCGACGTACGCCACCAGCCGGCCGACGCCTGGCGACTGATCCGATATCTGGGCGACCTCGACCGGAGCCCTGTCGATCCCCTCGCCGGGCACCTCGACCTGACCTCGGTCGCCGCCGCCGGGCACTCGGCGGGTGGCTTCACCACCTCCGGCATGTTCAGCGAGGGCCACCCGGCCCGGCTACGCGCCGGGATCGTGATCGCCGGCGGTGGGCTGCCGGGCAGCTTCGCCGGGCCGGCCGCGCCGGTGCTCTTCGTGCACGGTACGGCCGACCCGGTGGTGCCGGTGACTGTCGGCCGGGCCGCGTACGCGCGCACCCCCGGGCCGGCCGCGTTCCTCAGCCTGCTCGGCCAGGACCACGGCGCGTACCTCACGCCGGGCCACCCGGGCTTCGCCCCGGTCCTCGCCACCACCACCGACTTCCTGCGCTGGACCCTCTACGGCGACCGGGCCGCCGGTGCCCGCCTCCCCGCCGACGCCCACTCCCCCACACTGACCCGTTACGAGTCCCGCCCGGCCCACTGACCCGACCGGCAACGGTACGGTCTTGCGGTGGACGAGCTTGCGCGCCGGCAGTTGGCGAGCATCGCCGAGGTCATCGCGGTGACCGGGGCGGACGGCATTCCGGTGTGGCTGCGCGGCGGCTGGGCGATGGACTTCCAGCTCGGCGCGGTGACCCGCCCGCACGTCGACGTCGACTGGTACTGCTGGCGCGACGACGCCGACCGGCTGGGCAACCTGCTGCTGGCCCGGGGTTGGCTTCCCGACCCGCGGATGCCGCTAGAGTCGCAGCTCGACCTGTTCGCCGCCGACGTGGAGGTCAGCTTCGCGTACCTGGGTCGCGATGACGCCGGCCGACCGACGGTCGGTGCCGGGCCCTGGGCCGGCACCCCGCTGCCAGCCGGGATGCTGGACGCCCCACCCGGCCGGATCGGCCCGCTCACCGCGCCGACCATCTCGGTGGCGGCCCAGATCGAGTTCAAGCAGATGTACCCGGTCTGGATGCCGGAACGCCCCCGCCGCCCGAAGGACGCCGACGACCTGGCCCGGCTGCGCGCCGGTCCTGCTCGAGCAGATCCTCGTAGACCCCGACCTTGAAGGTGATCAGGTCCAGGCTCTGGGTGAGCCTGTCGATCTGGGAGGTGACGTGACCGTGGTGCTCGCGCATGAGCGCGAGCCGTTCCTCCTCGTTGCCGGCGCCTTCCCGGACGAGGTCGGTGTACCGGCGGAGCACGGGCAGGGGCATGCCGGAGGCGCGGAGGATGACGCAGACGGTCAGCCAGTCGACGTCGTCCTGGGTGTAGCTGCGACGCCCGCCCGGCCCTCGGCGTACGGGACTGACGAAGAGGCCCTCCTGCTCGTAGAAGCGGAGGGTGTGCACGCTCAAGCCGGTGCGTTCGGCGATCTGTCCGATGCTCAGACTCGCGGTGACCTCAGCCATGCCGAGCAGGGTAACGAGGGGTTGACCTCGAGCCGACTCAAGCTCCTAGGGTGCGTGTCAGTTGATCATTGTTGAATCACCCAAGGGAGCATCGGCATGCGCTATCGCACGCTCGGCGGCACCGGCATCAAGGTCAGCACCCACTGCCTCGGGACCATGATGTTCGGTGCCGTCGGCAACCCCGACCACGACGACTGCGTCCGCATCATCCACACCGCCCTCGACCAGGGCGTCAACGTCGTGGACACCGCCGACATGTACGGCCGGGGTGAGTCCGAGGAGATCGTGGGCAAGGCGCTGCGGGGGCGCCGGGATGACGTCGTGCTGGCCACCAAGGTGCACTTTCCGATGGGCGAGGGGCCCAACCAGGGTGGCAACTCGCGGCGGTGGATCCTCAAGGCCGTCGAGGGCAGCCTGCGGCGGTTGAACACCGACTGGATCGACCTCTACCAGATTCACCGTCCCGACCCCTCGACCGAGATCGAGGAGACCCTCTCGGTGCTCACCGACCTCGTCCGCGAGGGAAAGATCCGCGCCTTCGGCTGCTCGACCTTCCCGGCCGAGGAGATCGTCGAGGCGCACCAGGTGTCCGAGCGTCGTGGCCTCGGACGCCTGCGCACCGAGCAGCCGCCGTACTCGATCCTGGCCCGCGGCGTCGAGGCGTCGACCCTCCCGGTCTGCCAGCGCTACGGCATGGGGGTGCTGGTCTGGAGCCCGCTCGCCTTCGGGTTCCTCAGCGGCAAGTACCGCAGGGACCAGCCCATCGACCTGTCGACCGGGCGGGCCGTGCTCCGGCCGGCGCAGTTCGACCCCACGATCGCCGAGAACGCGGCCAAGCTCGACATCGTGGAACAGCTCGTCGACCTCGCGGCGAGCATCGGCTGCACGCTTCCGCAACTCGCCATCGCCTTTACCGTGGCCCACCCAGCCGTCAGCTCGGCGATCATCGGACCGCGAACCATGCCGCAACTGGAGGACCTGCTCAAGGGCGCGACGCTCACCCTGGACGACGCCACCCTCGACCGGATCGACGAGATCGTTCCGCCCGGAACGAACCGGTACGACCCCAACGCCGCCTTCCCTCCGCCCGCGCTGACCGACACCGCACGACGGCGACGCCCGCTCGCCGAACGTGCTGCGGCCTGATACCGGCCGCGCAGCGCTGGGTGAGTCGACGGGCACACCGCGTCGAAGTCCACCGGGCACGTCAGCGGGGCAAGGCACAATCGGATTCATGCCACGTCGCGTCACCCCCGCCCTGCTGGCCAGCGCCGTCCTGATGGCCGGTCTGGTCGGCTGCTCAGCGGACGCCAGGAAGACCGAGGGTCAGCAGGCGCCCGTCGAACCACCGTCCGTCGCCACGCCGACACCGCAGGTGCCCGCCGGCAAGGCCCCGCAGCGCGCCTTCGCGGTCGGCGTACGCCAGCTCAAGCTGAACCGGGACGGCCGCGCGCTGCCGACGACGCTCTGGTACCCGGCGGCCGGGCAGGCCAAGCGGTCGGCGACGGCGGCGGAGGGCCGATTCCCGGTGGTGATGTTCAGTCACGGCCTGGGTGGGCGACCTGACGACTACGCCACGCTGCTGACCCGCTGGGCGGCGGCGGGTTTCGTGGTGGCCGCGCCGACCTTCCCGCACACCTCGCGGGGCGCTGACAACAACGTCCTCGACGTGCTCAACCAGCCCGCCGACGTGTCGTACGCGTTGGACCAGGTGCTGGCGTTGGACGGCAAGGCCGGCGACGCGTTGCGCGGCCGGTTGGACGGCGAGCGGGTGGCCGCGGCCGGGCACTCGGCGGGCGGGGTGACCACCATCGGCCTGTTCACCGCGAGCCGGGACGAGCGGCTGGACGCGGGTGTGGTGTTCGCGGGCACGGCGCTCGGCGTGGGCACCGCGTTCGCCGGTGCGGCCGCACCGCAGCTGTTCGTGCACGGCGAGTTGGACGAGGTGGTCGAGTACGCGGCGGGCAGGGCCGCGTACGACAAGGTGCCCTGGCCGAAGGCGATGCTGAGCCTGCCCAAGGGCGACCACGGGCGGGCGCTGCTCAGCGACGGCGCGACGCTGCGGGTCGTCTCGGACACGTCTGTCGAGTTCCTGCGCTGGTCGCTCTACGGCGACGCGGACGCCAAGAAGCGCATCCCCACCGACGCGACGCGCGGCGACATCGCCACCTTCGACGACCACCTCTGACGGCCGCTCCGGCCGCTCCGGCCGCCGCAAGATCACGCAGTAACCAGGAAGTAGTGGCCTCCCACGACGCGGAGGCCACTAGTTCCATGATGTTGCGCGATCTTGCGGCGGGGCCGGGCCGGGCGGCAGCGGCGCAGCCGCCGCAGCCGCGGCGGCGGCGCGACGCGTGTCAGGCGGTGTGGTCGATGACGACCTTGCCGAAGGCGTCACCGGAGTGCAGGCGGGCGAAGGCGTCCTCGACCCGGCTGAACGGGATGACGCTGTCCACCACCGGGCGCACCTCGTTGTCGGAGCAGAACGCCAGCAGCTCGTACAGCTCGCCGGGCGTGCCCATCGAGGTGCCCAGGATCTCCAGCTGCATGGCGAAGACCCGGCGCAGGTTGACCGACGGCTCGTGCCCGGCGGTCGCGCCGGAGACCACGATCCGGGCCATCGGCGCGGCCGACTTCAGCGAGTGGTCGAAGGTGGCCGCGCCGACCGTCTCGATCACCACGTCCACCCGCTCCGGCAGCCGGGCACCGGGCTCCACGGCGATGGCGCCGAGCGCCGAGATCCGGTCCCGCTTGACGGCGTCGCGGCTGGTCGCGTACACCCGCTTGCCCATCGCGACGGCGAGCGCGACGGCCGCGGTGGCCACGCCACCGCCCGCGCCCTGGACCAGCACGCTGTCGGCGTCCGCGACGCGGCCCTTGGTGGTCAGCATCCGCCACGCGGTCAGCCAGGCCGTGGGCAGGCACGCCGCGTCGGTGGCCGCCATGCCGTCGGGCAGCGGGATCAGGTTCGATCGGGGTACGGCCACCCGCTCGGCGAGCGTCCCGGCAAAGTGCTCGGAGAGGATGGAAACCCCGCGCGGGTCACCCGGCGTGACGACCACCGGGTACACGACCACCGGGCGCCCCTCCGGGTCCAGCCCGACCGCGTCGCAGCCGAGGATCATCGGCAGCTGGGCCTCGGTGAGACCCACCCCGCGCAGCGACCAGAGGTCGTGGTGGTTGAGCGAGGTGGCCCGCAACTGCACGGTCACCCAGTCGTCGGCCGGAGGGGTCGGCTCGGGCCGCTCGCCGACGGTGAGCGCGGCGAGCGGATCGGCGTCGTCGAAACGGGAGGCAAAGGCAGCACGCATGATCGGCACGGTAACAAGCTGAGCGCTCGTTAAGAAGCGTGCGCGCAGGCCGGCGGCGCATGCTGCGCCGGAGCGCCCCCGGCCCACGCGTGCGCGCACACCGGCGGCGCATGCTGCGCCGGAGCGCCCCCGGCCTACGCGTGCGCTTAGCGGCGGGCGACGCCGTCGCGGCGGGCGGCTTCGGCGACCGCCTCGGCCACGGCCGGCGCGACGCGCGGGTCGAGCGGGGACGGAACGATGGCGTCGGCGGTCAGGGAATCGGCCACCACACCGGCGATGGCGTCCGCGGCGGCCACCTTCATCGCCTCGGTGATCCGGGTGGCACCGGCGTCCAGCGCGCCGCGGAACACACCGGGGAAGGCCAGCACGTTGTTGATCTGGTTGGGATAGTCGCTACGTCCGGTGGCGACCACAGCGACGTGCCGGGCGGCCACCTCGGGGTGCACCTCGGGGGTCGGGTTCGCCAGCGCGAACACGATCCCGCCGGGCGCCATCCCGGCCACCGCGGCCTCGGGGATCTGCCCGCCGGAGACCCCGACCAGCACGTCCGCGCCGCGCAGCGCCTCGGTGATGTCGCCGTGGCGGCCCTCGGCGTTGGTGCTCGCCGCCAGCTCGGCCTTGGTGCCGGTCAGCTCGGCGCGGTGTCGGCCGATGATCCCCTTGGAGTCACAGACCACCACCTGGTCGGGGTTGACGCCCCCGGCGATCAGCATCTTCGTCACTGCCACTCCTGCCGCGCCCGCGCCGCTCACGGCCACCCGCAGGTCACCGAGCTTGCGGTCGAGCAACGTCGCGGCGTTGCGCAGCGCGGCCAGCACCACGATGGCGGTGCCGTGCTGGTCGTCGTGGAAGACCGGGATGTCCAGCGCCTCGTCGAGTCGACGCTCGATCTCGAAGCAACGCGGCGCGCTGATGTCCTCCAGGTTGATCCCGCCGAACGAGGGCGCCAGCGCCCGCACCACAGCGACGATCTCGTCCACGTCCTGGGTGTCCAGGCACACCGGCACCGCGTCCACCCCGGCGAACTGCTTGAACAGCACCGCCTTGCCCTCCATCACCGGCAGCGCGGCCCGGGGACCGATGTTGCCCAGCCCGAGCACCGCCGAGCCGTCGGTGACCACCGCGACCGTGTGCGACACCCAGGTGTAGTCGTCCACCAGGGCGGGGTCGGCGGCGATCGCCTCACACACCCGGGCCACCCCCGGGGTGTACGCCAGGGAGAGGTCCTCCCGGCTGGTGAGCGGCACTGTCGAGGTGACGGCCATCTTGCCGCCCCGGTGCAGTAGGAAGACGGGATCAGCGGGGTCCACGGTGGACGAAGACATGGTGGTGACTCCAGGATCTGTCGAGCAGATGTGAGGCGGCCGGCGCCGCCGCGAGGTGGGCGGCGAGCGGTGGCACGCGGTGCGGGGGGTCACCCGGGCACTTTCCGAGCATAGTGTCGGCACCACCCCCCGGATGTGAGCAGGGTCATAACTGACGACGAGGTACCCGTCCGGGGCGTGGCCAGTAGCGGGCCACCACCCGTCCGCGTACGTCGGCCACCCCGTACGCCCGGGAGTCATCGGTGATCAGGTCGTTGTCACCGCGCAGCCACCAGCCGCCGTCCTGGGGCCGGACCGCACGCTTCACCACCAGCAGATCGGGCCGGGTCCGGAAGACCGCGACCACCACGTCGCCGGCGCGGATCGGGCGGCCACCGGGGCGAACCAGCACCGCGTCGCCGTGCCGCAGGGTCGGGGCCATGGACGGGCCGGTCACCAGAACGGCGGTCAGCGGCCTACGCAACCGGGGCACCTCAGCCGGGTGATCGGCGGCCACTGGTTTCACCTCCACCCGGTTCGGGGAGCATTCCCAGGAGTAATGTCGCCTTTGATCATCGCAAACTTCCCATGGAGGATCCCGATGCGACTTCCGCGCATCCTTGCGCCCCGCGTCACCGCGAGCGCTCACTGCGACCTGCCGTGTGGTGTCTACGACCCGGCTCAGGCCCGGATCGAGGCCGAATCGGTCAAAATGATCTGCGAGAAGTACCAGGCGAACACCGACCCGGAGTTCCGCACCCGCGCCGTCATCATCAAGGAGCAGCGCGCCGAGCTGGTCAAGCACCACCTCTGGGTGCTGTGGACCGACTACTTCAAGCCGCCGCACTTCGAGAAGTACCCGAACCTGCACAGCCTGTTCAACGAGGCCACCAAGCTCGCCGGCGCCGGTGGCGTCAAGGGCAGCCTCGACCCGGCCACCGCCGACAAGCTTCTCGCGAAGATCGACGAGATCTCGAAGATCTTCTGGGAGACCAAGAAGGCGTGACCTCCCCGGTCATCCCGACGATCCGGCCGGCACGTCCCGAGGACGTGCCGGCCGTCGTCGCCATGGTGCACGAGTTGGCCGAGTACGAGCGTGCCGCGGAGCAGTGCCACCTCACCAACGAGCAACTGACCTCGGCGCTCTTCACGACTGCTCCGGCGCTCTTCGGCCACGTCGCTGTGGACGCGAACGACGAGCCGGTCGGCTTCGCGCTGTGGTTCCTCAACTTCTCCACCTGGGCCGGCGTGCACGGCATCCACCTGGAGGACCTCTACGTCCGGCCGGCCGCCCGGGGCACCGGAGCCGGTCGACTGCTGCTCGCCGCGCTGGCCGACATCTGCGTACGACGCGGCTACCAGCGGCTGGAGTGGTGGATGATCGACTGGAATCCGGCCGCAGGCTTCTACGCCTCGATCGGCGCCGAACAGATGAGCGAGTGGGTTCCCTACCGACTCAGCGGCGCCGCGCTCCGCGAGCTGGCCGAGCACGCCACCACCGCCGGCACGCGTATGGGCGACCGACCGGGTAGAGTCCCCGACCGGGGGGATGAGGCGTGACTCAACTGACTGGCCAGCCAGCGACCGACGACGACGTGGTGCACCTCACGGTGCCTGCCGACGGCGGTTACCTCGGCGTGCTCCGCACCGCCACCGCCGGTCTCGCGGCCCGGTTGCAGTTCGCGCTCGACGAGATCGAGGATCTACGGATCGCTGTCGACGAGGCGTGCGCCATGCTGCTCGCCATCGCCACCCGAGACGCCGAGTTGGAGTGCCGCTTCGCGGTCACCGAGGACGCGCTGACCGTCGAGGTGACGGTGCCGACCGTGCGCGGTGCCACACTGCCCGGCGAGTCGTCGTTCGCCTGGAAGGTGCTCACCGCGCTGACCACCTCGGCGTCCGCCACCTCCGCCGACGATCGGGCCACGATCGCGCTGCTCACCCGCCGCTCCGGCGGCTACTGACCGCTTCGACGCGCCGGCGCTGTCACTCGAAGCCGAGGGCGCGGGTCGTCGGAGGGCAGATCAGCAGCCAGGCCACGCCCAGGCCGAGCGCCATCAGCGGCACGCCCAGCCAGCCCAGGCCGGCCTGGATCATGAACCACCCGATCGGCAGCAGCATCAGCTGAAGCACTATCGCGGGGGCTCGTGCGCCCGCCTGACGACGCAGCAGCGCGCGACCCAGGGCCCAGAGCGCGACGGCCGCCCCGATGGCGAACACCGTCACCAGCAATGCCGCCAGCAGGTCGGTGCGGGTGGCCGTGAGGTCGGCCCACACCAGCCAGACGGCGATCAGCCCGACGACGGCCGCCTCCGCCCACAGCAGCCGGACCGCCCAGCGGAGCGTGACGGGGATCGGGTCCGAGTCGATGGTCACGCGCGCCACGATACCCGGGCTGCCGGAAGGTACAGTGCCGCCCATGCGGGCCGTCCTGGTGGTCAATCCGAAGGCCACCACCACCAGCGAACGCAGCCGGGACGTGCTCGTCCGGGCGCTGCGCAGCGAAGTCGATCTCAGCGTGCGCTACACCCGTCGGCGCGGGCACGCCGTGGCGCTGGCCCGGGAGGCAGCCACTGAGGGCGTCGACCTGGTCGTCACCCTGGGTGGCGATGGCACTGTGAACGAGGTGGTGAACGGCCTGATGACGGCCGAACCGCCGACTCGCGCCGGCGACGCGCCGATGGCCGAGCGACTGCCCGCGCTGGCGACCGTCCCCGGTGGCTCGACGAACGTGTTCGCCCGCGCCGTGGGTCTGCCGCGGGAGTGGCCGGAGGCGACCAGCATGATCCTGGAAGGGCTGCGGCTGGGCCGGAGCCGGACGGTGGGGCTGGGCCTCGCCGACGACCGCTACTTCACCTTCTGCGCCGGCTTCGGCCTGGACGCCGCGGTGATCCACCGGGTGGAGCAGGCCCGGCGGAAGGGGCGGGTCTCCACGCCGTCGCTCTATCTGCGTTCGATCATGAATCAGTACTTCTTCGCCTCGGACCGGCGGCACCCGGCGATCGTCCTGGAGCGTCCGGGCGAGCCGGCGGAGGCCGAGCTGGCCACCGTCATCATCCAGAACACGGCACCGTGGACGTACCTGGGCGACCGGGAGGTCAACCCGAACCCGGCGGCGTCGTTCGATCTCGGGCTGGATGTGCTGGCGTTGCGTCAGCTGCGGGTGGCTAGCACAACACGGACAGTGACGCAGTTCCTGTCCCGGCAACCGGATCCACGCGGCCGGCAGGTGTTACGACTCCATGACACGGCGGAGTTCACGCTGGTCTCCAGCCGTCCGCAGGCGTTCCAGCTGGATGGGGACTATCTCGGCGAGCGGGAGAAAGTCAGATTCACCTCCGTTCCCGCCGCACTGAGAGTAATCTGCTAGGTCTCGGGTACTGCCCTTGGTCGACACGGTGGCCACAACCGATCGACTTGGTCGCCGCCACACCGAGGGGCAGGTGCCGGAAATGTCAGCAATGTCACGCGGACTGTACTATATTGATCCTCGACTGTGGCACGGCGGGTAACCAGGAAAGCGCTGGAACCCGGACAAATGGGTTGTGGGCTTGCTCACCGCCCGGAGTTTTTCCGAGCGTCACCCTTGACATCGCGACTGTTCGTGAAAGTATTCACAAGCGGACTTGAGTTACCGAGACATTGCCTGGATATGCTCGTCAGGTTGAGCTGTTCCAGCAGGTCCCCGGCGCTGAACGCCTGCTCACGCACTGCCGAATGGACGGACGCTAACTGTCACCATCGGCACTGCGGATGCATATAGGAAAAGCACGACAAGCAATTGTTCGCCACCCATCCAGAATGAGGAGTGTTGCCGCCATGGACTGGCGTCACCATAGTGTCTGCCGCGACGAGGACCCAGAGCTGTTCTTCCCGATCGGGACGTCTGGACCGGCTCTGCTGCAGGTCGAGCAGGCCAAGGCCGTCTGCAGGCGCTGCTCCGTGACCGACCAGTGCCTTCAGTGGGCACTCGAGTCTGGTCAGGACGCCGGCGTCTGGGGCGGAATGAGCGAGGAAGAGCGGCGCGCCGTCAAGCGGCGCGGCGGTCTCCGGGTGCTGCGCGCTCACTCCGCCTGATCCCCAACACACAGCTGTACGCCCCGGTGGGTTCGCCCACCGGGGCGTTCTGCTGTCCGGCACCGGATCACACAGTGCCGGCATGGGCCGGACGACCCCGTGCCGGAACGGGTCAGCCCGTAGACGGCAGCACGGGCCGGTCGTCGACCCGACGCAGCACCAACTCGACCAACTCCGGTGCGTCGGTCAGCGGCGCGGCGACCGACACCGCACCCGCCACCCCGGCCGCCTCGGTGACCGCGTCGTGGAACAGCCCCGGCGCCAGGAAGTACGCGGACACCGCGACCCGGCGCGCGCCGGACGCCCGCAACCGGGACACCGCCACACCGGCCGCCGGTGGAGCCGCCGACGCGTACGCCACCCGGCAGGGCACCCCGAACTCCACGCCGAGCGCATCGGCGACCCGGCCTACCGATCGTCGCGCCCGCGCGTCCCGGGTGCCCGCCGCGGCCAGCACCAACGCGTCGAAGCGGCCCGGACGCGTCTCACCCAGCCGACGGCACAGCCCGGCCAGCAGCGCAGGATCGGGCGTGTCGTCCGCCGGACCGAGCACATCGGTCACCCGTACCGACAGGGGTGGCCCGGACCGCGCCGCCGCGGCGACCGCCGCCGGAATGTCCACCCGATGGTGGTACGCGGCGGTCAGCAGCAGCGGCACCAGCACGGCCCGGCGATGACCGGCCACGGCCAGGTCCCGCAGCACCTCGGTCGGACCCGGCTCGGTGTGGTCCAGCCAACTCGCCCACACCGGTGTGCCCGGCCGGGCCGCCGACACCGCCCGGGCCAGCGCCCGGGTGGCATCGGCCGCCCGTGGGTCACGGCTGCCGTGCGCGACCAGAACCACCGGGTCCGCCCCGCCGGCCGCATCGAGGCCGGTCAGGGTCGTCGCCGGGGAGGTCAGACGTGCAGCCCGCACTCGGTCTTCTCGAACATGGCCCACCGGCCGGCCCGCGCGTCCTCGCCGGCCTTCGTACGGCGGGTGCACGGCCAGCAGCCGATCGACCCGTAACCCTGCTTGAACAGCTCGTTGACCGGCACGTTGAACCGGGCGATGTAGGAGTCCACATCCTTCTGCGACCAGGCCGCGATCGGGTTGACCTTGACCTTGCCCCGACGCGCGTCGAAGGTCACCACAGGTGTGTTGGCCCGGCTCGGCGACTCGTCGCGGCGAAGACCGGCGGCCCAGGCGTCGTACCCGGTCAGCGCCCGCTCCAGCGGCTCCACCTTGCGCAACTGGCAGCAGTCGTCAGGCGACTTGTTGAACAGCCGGGGACCGTACTGGCCGTCCTGCTGGCCGACGGTCAGCCGGGGCCGGATCGACCTGACGTTCACCGGCAGCGTCCGGGCGACCTCGTCGCGTACCCGCAGCGTCTCGGGGAAGTGCAGGCCGGTGTCGAGGAAGACCACGTCCACCCCGGGGGCCACCCGGGAGACCAGGTGCGCCAGCACGGCGTCGGCCATCGAGCTGGTCACGCAGAACCGCTCACCGAAGGTCTGCGCCGCCCAGCGGGCGATCTCCAGTGCCGGGGCGCCCTCCAGGTCCCGAGCGGCCTGCTCGGCCAGGGCCCGCAGCTCGTCCGGGTCGCGTCGGGCCGGGTCGGCCGGCGTCGAGCCGCCCGGGCCCACCAGGCGCAGGCTCGCGGCCGAGACGAGACTCATGAGGTCACCGCCCGACTCAGCAACCCGGTGAACTTCACCGAGAAGACCCGGGTGCAGGCGTGGCACTCCCAGGCGCCGTGACCCGCCTCGTGCGGCCGCAGGTCCTCCTCGCCGCAGTACGGGCAGTACAGAGGTGCCGCTCGGTTCTCGCTGCTCACCGCAGTTCCTCCTCGTCGACTCTGATCACCCAGTTGGCGAACGTCTCGCCCTCGCTCCGACCGGCCAGGTAGCGACGGGCCAGACGTTCCACGTACTCCGGAAGTTCGTCGGCAGTGGTCTTCAGGCCGCGCAGCTTGCGGCCGAAACCGGCGGTCTGCCCCTGGGCCATGCCCAGCCCGCCGCCCAGGTGCACCTGGAAGCCCTCGACCTGCCGCCCGTCCGGACCGACCACCAGTTGACCCTTGAGCCCGATGTCGGCCACCTGGGTGCGTGCGCACGCGTTCGGGCAGCCGTTGATGTGGATCGAGATGTCCGCGTCGAAGTCGCGCAGCCGCTGCTCCAGCCGGGCCACCAACTCCTCGCCGCGGGCCTTCGTCTCGACGATGGCGAGCTTGCAGTACTCGATGCCGGTGCACGCCATCGTGCCGCGCCGCCAGGCCGACGGCCGGGCCTCCAGGCCGATCCCGCGCAGGGCGTCGATCAGCGACTCCGTCCGCTCCGACGGCACGTCGAGCACCAGCAGCTTCTGGTACGGGGTGAGCCGCACCCGGTCGCTGCCGTGCGCCTCGACCACGTCGGCCAGCTGGCTGAGCTGCGCGCCGGAGACCCGCCCGACCACCGGGGCGGCGCCCACGTAGTGCCGCCCGTCGGCCTGCTCGTGCACGCCCACGTGGTCGACCGGCTTCGACGGCAGGATCGGCGCCGGGCCGTCGAGCAGCGTACGACCGAGGTAGTCCTTCTCCAGGACCTCGCGGAAGCGCTCCACGCCCCAGTCGGCCACCAGGAACTTCAACCGGGCCCGGTTGCGCAGTCGGCGGTAGCCGTAGTCGCGGAAGATCCCGACCACCCCGGCCCACACGTCCGGCACCTCGGCCAGCGGCACCCAGACGCCGAGCCGCTTGGCGAGCATCGGGTTGGTGGAGAGGCCCCCGCCGACCCAGACGTCGAAGCCGGGCCCGTGCTCCGGGTGGTCGACACCGAGGAAGGCGATGTCGTTCGACTCGTACGGGGTGTCCACCAGCCAGGAGATCGACGTCTTGAACTTGCGGGGCAGGTTGGAGAACTGCTTGTCGCCGACGTACCGGGAGACGATCTCGTCGATCGCCGGGGTCGGGTCGAGCAGCTCGTCGCGGGCCACCCCGGCGACCGGGCTGCCCAGGACGATCCGCGGGCAGTCGCCGCACGCCTCGGTGGTCTGCAAACCGACCGACTCCAGCCGACGCCAGATCTCCGGCATGTCCTCGACCCGGATCCAGTGGTACTGGATGTTCTGCCGGTCGGTGATGTCGGCGGTGTCCCGCGCGAACTCCCGGGAGATGTCTGCGATCACCCGCAGCTGGGCGAGGCTGAGCTGCCCGCCGTCGATGCGGACCCGGAGCATGAAGAACTCGTCCTCCAGCTCGTGCGGCTCCAGCACTGCGGTACGCCCGCCGTCGATGCCCGCCTTGCGCTGCGTGTAGAGGCCCCACCAGCGGAACCGGCCCCGCAGGTCCTGCGGGTCGATCGAAGCGAAGCCACGGTGCGCGTAGATGGTCTCGATGCGGGCCCGGACGTTGAGCGGGTCGTCGTCCTTCTTGATCCGCTCGTTGGGGTTGAGCGGCTCACGGTGGCCGAGCGCCCACTGACCCTCACCCCGTGGCCGGCGCGGCGCTCGGGTCGGGCGAGCCGTCGGGTCCTCGGAACGGGCCGGGATGCTGCTGACCGCCATCGCGGCGTCCTCCGTTGTCTGCTGTGCCTCGGTTACGCGGGGCGCGGCGGCCGGCCCGGCGAAGCGGGCGGGACAACGGTGTCTTCAGACAGCCGGCGCGGAGCGCGCCCGAGACAGAATGGTCGGGCGTCGTCAGTAGGCCGGACAGATCGCGCTGCGCACGCGGCCGTAATCGACGTGGCGACGTGCCACGAAGCGGCGGACGACTGCGGCGGTCATGGGCCCCATGCTGCCACACCCCAAGGGGGCCGGCCAATGTCCACGTGCTGGATCCCACATCACGGGCCAGGGCTCAACCGACCAGCTGGTCACCAAGGACAGTTCGGGCATAACGCACCACCCGTCCCTGTCGTACGCCGACGATCAGGCCGTTGTCCCGCAGCGTGGTGAGGTGGTGCGACGCCGTCGCCGGCGCGAGACCCAGCATCGCGGCCAGCTCCCCGGTGCTCAGCGGCGAGTCGAGCAGGGAGAGCGCCGCCGCCCGGGTACCGCCGAGCAGGGCGCCCAGCGCCGCGCTGGGCGCCGGCGAATCCCACAGCCCGCCCAACCCGACGGGCGGATAGCAGAGGGCGGGCCCCGCGTCGCCCTCCATGATCGCGTGCACGGTCGGCCCGGAGAACGCGGTGGGCAGCAGCGTCCACGGGCGTCCGTCAAGGCCGGCCGGCACTGTCGTGCCGACGGCGACCCGCAGCGCACCGCCGTCCCACCTGATCAACGGGTGCACCTCGCGCAGCAGGGTTCGCCCGCCCTGCTCGGCGGCGAGCAACGTCCGCCGCCGGATGTCGGCCAGCGCGAGAGCCCGCAGCCGGGGCCAGTCCGGTGCGATCAGCACTGTGAAGTACCGGTAGAGCTGCGCGACCAGCTCGTCCGGGGCCAGCCGGGGTGCGCCGGCCCGTTCCAGTTGCCGGCGCACCCGGGACGGGTGGGTGGCGGCGACCGCCCGCAACTCGGCGGCCAGGTTCGGGGCGATCCCGATCGGGGTGAGGAAATCCGGCACGTAGCCGTTGGCCGACTTGAGCACCGCCAACAGCGGTTCCAGGCCGGCATCGGGCAGCAGCCGCTCCGCGCGCTCCCGCCACGGCCGGTGCATCCAGTACTTCGCCGGCTTGCGTAACGCCCAG
Source organism: Micromonospora sp. NBC_00330 (assembly GCF_036136635.1). NCBI lineage: Bacteria > Bacillati > Actinomycetota > Actinomycetes > Micromonosporales > Micromonosporaceae > Micromonospora > Micromonospora sp. NBC_00330. Next base: position 6,980,671 of record NZ_CP108012.1, on the reverse strand, counting down.
GAGCTGGCCACCAGCTCGGCCATCGGCGAATGCACGAACCGGACCCGGCTCAGGTCGTCGGGCGAGAACCGGACCTCGATCACCCACGGATTCGACCACGTTCGAACGGTTCGGCGACAGCGCGGGGCGGCCCGAGGATCCTGGAATGGAGTTCAGGCAACTGGGCCGGTCGGGCCTGCGCGTCAGCGCGGTCGCGTACGGCAACTGGGTGACCCACGGCAACCAGCTCGACGACAGTGCGGCGGCCGCGTGCGTGGCCGCCGCCCTGGATGCGGGCATCACCACGTTCGACACCGCCGACCGGTACGCCCGGGGTCGGGCCGAGGAGGTGTTGGGCAAGGCGTTGAGCGGCGTCCGGCGCAGCTCGATCGAGCTGTGCACGAAGGTGTGCCTGCCGGTCGGGCCGGGGGCCAACGACGCCGGGCTGTCCCGCAAGCACATCATCGAGGGCTGTCACGCCTCACTGGGTCGGCTGGGCACCGACTACCTCGACCTCTATCAGGCGCACCGGTACGACGACAGCGTGCCGCTGGAGGAGACGATGCTCGCCTTCGCCGACCTGGTCCGCCAGGGCAAGGTGCTCTACGTCGGCGCCTCCGAGTGGACCGCCCCGCAACTACGTGCGGGCCTGCGGCTCGCCGCCGAGCTGCACATCCCGTTCATCGCCAACCAGCCGCAGTACTCGATGCTGTGGCGGGTGGTGGAGGCCGAGGTGTCCCCCGCCTGCGCTGACCTCGGCCTGGGTCAGCTCGCCTGGTCGCCACTCGCGATGGGCGTGTTGACCGGTCGGTACGAACCTGGCCGACGTCCGCCTGCCGGCTCCCGGGCCACCGACGGCTTCGGTGGCTCGTTCATCGCCCGCTACTCCTCGGATCTGCTGCTCTCCCGGGTACGCCAGCTCCGGCCGATCGCCGAGGCCGCCGGCTGCACTATGGCCCAGTTGGCGGTGGCGTGGGTGCTGCGCCGGCCGACGGTCGCGGGCGCGATCGTCGGCGCGTCACGGCCCGAGCAGCTCACCGAGACGGCAAAGGGCGCCACGGTACGGCTCGACGACGAGCTGATGGCCCGGATCGACGCCGTTCTCGACGAACTCGTGGAGCGTGATCCGGCGAAGACCGCGCGGCCGAACGACGTGATGCCTGCCTGGCGCCCGCCACCTGCCGCCGGCTGACGCCCACGGAGGGGTTGGCCGTGGCAGGCTCGGACCGTGGGGCAATTGTCCGAGAGGTCGGCCGGGACGGCGTGGGAGCACCTGCGCCGCCTGCCGGTCTGGCTCCCCCCGGCGCTGTTGACACTGGCGGTGACAGTGACCGGGCTGGGCTCCGCCCAGCTCTGGCGCGACGAACTGGCGACCTGGAGCGCGGCCACCCGGTCGCCCGGCGACCTGGCCCGACTGGCCGGCACCATCGACGCCGCCACCGGGCCGTACTACCTGCTGATGCACCTCTGGACGGGGGTCTTCGGCGACTCCACCATCGCCCTGCGCGTACCGGCCGTGTTGGCGATGACAGTGGCCGCCGGCCTGCTCGCCGTGCTCGGCGCGCGGCTCGTCGACCGGCGCGGTGGCCTCTTCGCCGGGCTGCTGTTCGCGGTGCTTCCCGGCACCTCCCGCTACGGGCAGGAGGCTCGCCCGTACGCGCTGGCCACCATGCTCGCCGTGCTCGCCACGGTGCTGCTGGTGACCGCGCTGCGTCGACCGAGCTGGGCCCGCTGGGCCGGTTACGCCGCCGCCGTCGCCGCTCTCGGGCTCATCCACCTGATCGCGCTCACAGTGCTCGCCGCCCACGCGCTGGTCGTCCTCGTCGCCTGGTGGCGCGGCCCGGCCCCGGCCGGCATCGCCACTCCGGCCCAGCCCGACGCCGAGCGGGACCGGCGGGTGTGGCGGTGGCTGGTCGCCGTGGTGCCGGTAGCGCTGCTGGCCGGCCCGCTGCTGGTCAAGGCCCGGACCCAGCAGTCCCGGCAGTTGAACTGGGTCCACCTGGCCCGGCTGGACGACCTGACCGCGCTGCCCGGCGGCGTGGCCCAGAGCAGTGTGGTCGGTGGCCTGCTGGTCGGGGTCGCCGCGCTGGGCGCGGCCCGGCTCGGGCGACGCGCCCTACTGCCGGTCAGCGCGGTGCTGCTGCCCGTACTGCTGCTCTTCGCCGCCGGCACCGTCGTACCGCTGTGGGTGCCCCGGTACCTGGTCTTCGTGGTGCCCTTCGCGTGCCTGCTGGCGGGCGCGGCGCTGGCCGCCGTGACCGCTCCGGCCGCGCTCGTCGTGGTGGTCCTGGCCGGGCTGCTCGGCCTACCCGACCAGGCCGCGCTGCGACGGACCCACGAGTGGCCGCGCAGCGCGCCGGTGGACTACGCGGGGGCGGCCCGGGTGATCGCCGACGGCCAACGCCCGGGGGACGCGGTGGTCTACTCGCCCCGGCACAGCTGGCTCTTCCTCGATCTCGGCATCGAGTACCACCTCAGCGACCCACCACGCGACGTGCTGGTCACCGAGGACGAGGTCCGCCGCGGCGACCTGTGGGCCGCCGAGTGCCCGCAGCCAGCACCGTGCCTCGCCGGTACGACACGGGTGTGGCTCGTCGTGTCCGGCCGGCACGCCGAGCCGCTGGCCGCCGTGTCGGGTGCCAAGGGCGACGCGCTGCGCGCACAGTTCACCGTCACCCAGGTCTGGCCGCGCCCCGGCCTGACCGTCGCCCTGCTGACCAGCCGTGCCGGCCGCTGACCGGTCCGTTCATGGGCAGACCGGGCGGCGGCTCAGGCCTGCGAGCGGCCGTCGTGGGTGGTGCGGGCCAGCGGTACGACCAGCATGGCCTCGGTGCCACCGTTGGCGCCGGCCCGCAGTTCGATGGTGCCGCGCAGCTCCCCGGTGATCAGGGCTCGGACGATCTGGAGGCCGAGCCGACTGCCGCGTTCGGCGTCGAAGTCCGGGGGCAGGCCGCGCCCGTTGTCGGTCACCGAGACGTGCAGCATCTTGCGGAACCGGTGTGCGGAGACCACCACCTCGGGCCGCAGCGACGGGTCCACCTCGGGAGCAGCGACCGGCACCATGCCGGAGGCTGCGGCCACCGGGGTCTCCTCCGTCTCGTCGGCCGGCGGGAAGCCATGCTCGACGGCGTTGAGCAGCAACTCGTTGAGGACCATCACCAGCGAGGTGGCGATCTCCGCCGGCAGTACGCCGAAGCTGCCCCGCCGGCGCATGCCGACGCTCACCTCGGTCGCCGCGACCTCGGTCGCCGCGCTGGCCACCCGGTCGACGATGCCGTCGAACTCCACCGCCTCGTCGCTGGACATCGAGAGTGTCTCGTGCACCAGGGCGATCGAGGCGACCCGACGGACCGACTCCTCGAGCGCGACCCGGGCCTCCGGCATCGCCACCCGGCGGGCCTGCAACCGCAGCAGCGCGGCCACCGTCTGGAGATTGTTCTTCACCCGGTGGTGGATCTCCCGGATGGTGGCGTCCTTGGTGATCAGTGCCCGGTCCCGGCGGCGGACCTCGGTGATGTCCCGAACCAGCACCAACGCTCCGATCGGCACCCCGGCCGGCATCAGCGGCAGCGCCCGGGTGAGCATCGTGGCACCTCGTGCGTCGATCTCTCGACGGGGTGGCGCCTCACCGCGCAGCGCGGCCAGGATGCCGTTCGAGGCCTCGGTGCCGTCCAGCGGGTCACCGGCCAGCCGGCGGTGCAACGCGGCCAGGTCCTCCCCCACCAGGTGCGAGGCGTAGCCCAGTCGGCGGTACGCGGACTGGGCGTTCGGGCTGGCGTAGGTGACCTTGCCGCCGGCGTCGAGCCGGACCAGGCCGTCGCCGACCCGGGGCGCCGAGGTGGTCTCGCCCGGATGCCGCGGCGGCGGGAAGGTGCCGTCCGCGATCATCTGCGCCAGGTCGTCGGCGGTGGTGAGGTAGTTGAGCTCCAACTGGCTGGGCGTACGCGCGGTGGAGAGGTTGGTGTCCCGCCCCACCACGGCGATCACCTCGCCGGCCTCCCCCTCGGCGGTACGCAGCCGAACCGGGATCGCCTCGTGCCGGGCCGGCACGTCGCCGTACCAGACCGGGTCGCCCTCGCGCCAGATCCGACCCTGGGAGTACGCCACCCCCAGGTGAGCCACCTCCGGCCCGCCGACGATCCGACCCACCTGGTCGTCCTGGTAGGCGGTCGGTGCGGTGGTCGGGCGCACCTGGGCGACGCAGAGGAACGTGCCGTCGGCGTCGACCGGCACCCAGAGCAGCAGGTCAGCGAAGGACAGATCGGAGAGCAGTTGCCAGTCGCCGGCGATCCGGTGCAGGTGGTCGATGTCGGCCGGACGGAGATGGGTGTGCTCCTCGGCAAGGTCGCGCAGCGTGGACACGGTGACCAGGGTGCCACGCCGCGCCTCACATCGTCGCGGTGACCTTCTTCAACCCGCGCGGCGCGTCCGGGTCCTCGCCTCGGGTGAGCGCCAGGGCCAGCGCCAACCGCTGCATCGGCAGGATGTCCAGCAGCGGGGCGTACCGCTCGTCGACCTCGGGGACGGCCAGCCGGGTGGCGCCCGGCACGTCGGCGGAGCCGACCACCACGACGTCGGCGCGGCGTTCGCCGAGGCGGGGCAGCACCTCACCCATCGACCGGCCGCCGGGGCCGGAGCCGACCACTGCGAGCACCGGGACCTCCGGGTCGGTCATCGCGAGCGGGCCGTGCAGCAGGTCGGCGCCGGAGAAGGCGAGCGCCGGCAGGTACGAGGTCTCCATCAGCTTCAGCGCGGCCTCCCGGGCGGTGGGGTAGGCGTATCCCCGGCCGGTGGTGACCAGCTGACGGGCGAACCGGTAGCGCGGGGCGAGCTGGGCCGGGGTGCCGTCGGCCAGGGTGCGGGCGGCCAGGTCGGGCAGCGCGTCGAGCGCCTCCCGTTCGTCCTTCGGGAGCACGCCGTCGCCGGCCCGGATCCCCTCCACCAGCATCAGCAGGGCGAGCAGCTCGGCGGTGTACGTCTTGGTGGCGGCCACCGCCCGTTCGTGCCCGGCGGCGATGTCGACGCTCAGCTCGGCCACGTCGACCAGCGGCGAGTCGGGGGCGTTTGTCACCGCGAGGGTCAGCGCACCGGAGGCTCGGGCTGCGCGCAGCACCTCGGCCAGGTCGGGCGAGCCGCCACTCTGGCTGACCCCGACGACCAGCGCGTCGGAGAGGTCGGGGCGGGCCCCGAACAGGGTGACGACGCTGGGTGAGGCCAGCCCGGCGGGCAGGCCGAGCCGGATCTCGGTCAGGTAGGCCCCGTAGAGCGCCGCGTGATCGGAGGTGCCCCGGGCGGTGAAGACCACGTGCCGTGGCCGACGTTCCGCGATGACCGCCGCCACCCGGGCGATCTCGGCGGCGTTGGCAGCGGAGAGCAGGCGCGCGTAGCCAGCCGGCTGCTCGTCGATGTCGGCGGCCATTCCAGCCCCTGCACGTGTCACGGAAAACCCTCCCCCTGCGCGATTGCCGCGCGATTCTTGCTCAGTCTTGCACTTTTAAGCGTATCTCAGCAATCGAACGAGCAGGACTGCGCAGCTGATCACCAGTTGATCTCAATATCAACTAAGCTTTACCCGTTGCACCCGGTCTAACTGCCACGAGAGGACGACGTGCCCGAGGGAACGGACGATCCCGCGCTCTCCGCGACGGAGGAGCTGGCGCTGGCCCGGCTGGCACTCGACGAGGGCGACCTGCACCACGCCGCCGGCCACCTCGCCGGCGCGTTGGCGCGGGCCCCCACCCTGCCGGAGGTGCACGAGACGCTGGCCCGGCTCGCCGTGTCCAGCGGCGGCGGCCTCGACCTCTTCCCGATCAACCACCACACCTTCGTCGGTGCGGTCGTCGCCCGCGCCCACCTCCTCGCCACCGCCGGGCGCCCCGCCGAAGGGCTGGAGCTGCTGGCCGCGGCGACGTCGTACGCGCCCGGCACCGAGTGGGCCGGAGTGCCCTGGGTCACCGCCCCCGAGCTGGCCGAACGACTGGAACCGGAGCACATCGCCCGCGTCCTCATGCAGGTCTGCGCCGCACTGCCCGACCCGGTGCCGCGGATCGGCCGGGCTCCGCTGACCCCGTACCTCACGCTCGCCCGCAACGCGGCCACCGTGCACCCCGAACACGGCCTGCTGCTGGGCGCGGCGTCCGCGCTGGCCCGGCGCCTCGGCGAGGTCGAGCTGGCGGTCCGCTGGGCCACCCGAGGGGTACGCGCACAGCCCTCGAAGATGGGCGAGGTGTGGCTCGGGTACGCGTACCGCAGCTCGGGCCGGACCCGCGACGGCCTCGCGGCCCTCGGTCGGGCCGTCGAGCTGGACCCCGACGACCTGGCGATCTACGCGGACATCGCCGGCACCCTTGCCGAGATCGGCCGGCTGGACGAGGCGTTGGAGTGGACCGAGCGGGCGCTGGCGCGCGATCCGTCGTTCGACTGCGCTGTGCACACCGCCCACCGCCTGCGGCACCTGCGCGACGGTGACCTCGCCCATCTGGTCGCGCTCGCCGACTTCGTACGGGACCACCCGGACGACAGCCACGAGCACGGCGACCTGGCCCAGTGCTGCCGAGGTCGGCCCTGGCTCGGCCAACTCACCCCGGCCGGTGGGCCCCTCATCGACGCAATGCGCCAGGCGGTGGCCGATGACGACAATGGTCTCGGCGGTGCCGTACGCCTACCCGCCGCCGCCCCGCCGAGCGCGGTCGGGACGGCGATCTCCACCGCCCCCGGGCTGCGGATCGAGGTCGTCGGCACGCCGGAGCCCGACCCGCGCGAGCCCCGGCGGGAGTCCGCTGCGCGGTTGTGGCACTACGCGGACGCGGTCCCCACACCAGCGCTGGCGGCGCCCTCGGCGACGGCTGTCGAACGAATCGGGCAGATCGCCCACCCGGCGTGGGCACACCCACCGGCGGCGTACGACGCGGCTGTGGGCCTGGCCGGCCTCGACCTGGGCGACCTGCTCGGTCTGCTGGTGCACCCGCCGGCGGCGCCGGCCAACGCGGTGGGTCGGCTGCTGGCGGCCCACGACCCGTCGGTCTGGGTTCGCGGAGTGCAGGTGTGGGCCTGTCTGGGGCTGCTGCACCACCGCACCGACGAGCCGTGGGAGGGCTCGACCCGGCGCCGGGTGCTGCTCGATCTGATCTGGGGCGTCGAGGACTGGGTCACCGAGGCGGCACTGTTCGCCCTGGTCACCGCCGCCTGGGTCGACCCCTCGGTGCGGTCGGACGTGGCCCGGGTGGTGGCGGAGCGGCTGGCCGACGCGGCTGCCGTGGCGCGGAGCCGACCGGTCCCGATCGCCGCCTCGCTGGCTCACCTGGCACTCGCCGCCCCGCAGTTGGATCCGGAGACGGCGGCACTGGCAGGCGAACTGCTGGCCACCCACTCCCCCCGGCTTCCCCGCCCCCGCAACCCTCTGCGCCGCCTCTGGCAACGTCTGAGCAGGGGCGCGCCGCGCCGACCGTGACGGTCGACGCGGCGCGTGTCGTGCGGTTGGGTCAGGCGACCGGGGCCTTGCCGAGGGCGACCTCGGCGTCCTCCTCCGGGGTGGCCTGCGGCGGCGCCTCGTTCGCGGTGCGCAGCGGGATCTCCTTGATGAACCAGGCGAGCACCGGGATCACGATGGTGAACAGCACCGCCCAGAGGAAGACGTGCGAGATGGCGTCGGAGAGACCACCGAGCACCGCCTCGCGCGCCTGGGCGGGCAGTTCCTTGAGCTTCTCCAGGTCCATCCCGGCGCCGGCCTCGCCGCCACCGAAGGCCCGACCGCCCTCGGAGCTGGCCAGCCGGTTGGCGAAGATCGCGCCGAACAGCGAGATGCCGAACGAACCGCCGATCGACCGGAAGAAGGTGGCCGCGCCGCTGGCCGCGCCGAGGTCCTTCTGCTCCACGCTGTTCTGCGCGATCAGCATCGACGTCTGCATGAGGAAGCCCATGCCGACGCCGAGCACGATCATGTACAGCGAGGACATCAGCTTGCTGGTGTCGGTGTCGAGCATGGACAGCAGCGCCATGCCCGCGGTCATCACCACGCCACCGATGATCGGGTACGCCCGGTATTTGCCGTTGCGGGTGATCGCACGACCGATGACCAGCGAGACGACCAGCATGCCGAACATCAGGGGCAGCAGCAGCAGACCGCTGTTGGTGGCCGACGCCCCCTGCACTGTCTGCTGGTAGAGCGGCAGGAAGTTCATCGCGCCGAACATCGCGAAGCCGAGCAGGAAGCCGATCACCGAGATCAGCGCGAAGTTGCGGTTGGCGAAGAGCGCCAGCGGCAGGATCGGCTCCTGGACCCGGCGTTCCACAAGGCCGAACGCCACCAACGCGACGACGGCCAGCACGGCCAGGCCAAGGATCTGCGGCGACGTCCAGTCGTACTCGTTGCCACCCCAGGTGGTGATGAGCACGATCGCGGTGATGCCGACAGAGAGCAGCCCGGCGCCGAGCCAGTCGATCCGGTGCTCGGTGCGGTACTTCGGCAGGTGCATGGTGGTGATCAGCACGAGCAGCGCGATTCCGCCCAGCGGCAGGTTCACGTAGAACGCCCAGCGCCAGGAGAGGTGGTCGGTGATGAACCCGCCGGCCAGCGGGCCGGCGACCATGGCGATGGCCATGATGCCGGCGATCATGCCCTGGTAGCGCCCGCGCTCGCGGGGCGGGACCAGGTCACCGATGATCGCCATCACGCCGACCATGAGGCCGCCGGCGCCGAGGCCCTGCACGGCCCGGAAGGCGATGAGCTGGACCATGCCGTCCTCTGGGCCGCCGAGCATCCCCGAGCCGGCCATGCCACAGAGAGCGGAACCGACCAGGAAGACGACGACCGAGGTCAGGAAGACCGACTTGCGGCCGTAAAGGTCACCGAGCTTGCCCCAGATCGGGGTGGAGACGGTGGTGCCCAGGACGTACGCGGTAACCACCCAGGTGAAGTGGTTGAGCCCGCCGAACTCGCCGACGATCCGCGGTAACGCGGTGCTGACGATCATATTGTCGAGCATCGCGAGCATCATCGCGATCATCAGCCCGAACAGCACGACCCTGATGTTGTTGGGTCGCGTGCCGGCCTGGGTTGCCTGAGTCATGGGTAAGCTCCCCCCGAAGATTGCCGTACTTACTTGCCGCCCGGCTAGTCACCTTACTAGCCGCACGGTAAGTTGGGTACAAGCAACGGTCAAGCCATTTGGAGGGCGTGCGTGAGCGAGAGCACAGGCGGCGGAACGCGGGAACGGATCAAGGCCGTCGCGCTCGAACTCTTCACCGAGCAGGGGTACGAGAAGACCTCGCTCCGGGAAATCGCCGAGCGCCTCAACGTCACCAAGGCCGCGCTCTACTACCACTTCAAGAGCAAGGACGACATCGTCGCCAGTTTCGTCGAGGACCGGCTGGAGGGGATGGACGCACTGATCGCCTGGGCCGCCACCCAACCCGCCACCCTGTCCACCCGGCGCGAGCTGATCTCCCGGTACGCCGACACCATGTTCGACGGCACTCAGCCGTCGGTGATGCGCTTCTTCGAGCAGAACCAGACCGCGCTCAAGAGCCTCTCCTCCGGGCAGAAGATGCGCGGTCGGATGTTGGAGCTGGCCGACGCGCTCTGCCGGGGCGACGACTCCCCCGCCGCCCAACTGCGCGCCGCGCTGTCAATCTTCGCGGTGCACACCAGCTGGTTCGCGGTCCGCGCGCCGCACATCAGCGACGACGAACGCCGCAAGCTCGCCCTGGAGGTGGCGGACGAGTTGCTGGCCGCCATCGGCACGCAGCCCGACGCCTGACCGGGCGTGATCGTGGCGGCCCGGGCTCGTCGGTCGCCGGCTCAGCCGCGCGTCAGCTCCAGCCGAAGGCCGAGCAGGTCCACACCCGGCAGCGGCGTCCAGTCCTTCTCCGGCGAACGGACGAAGCCGCGCCGCGAGTAGAGCCGGTGCGCCGGATCGGCCATCCCGGCCCGGACGCAGATCACCACCGCCGTGCAACCCAACCCGGTCGCCCGGTCGACACACGCCTCGACCAGTGCGGCACCCACACCCCGCCCCTGAGCGCCCGGGTCGACAGCGAGCATCCGGAACTCCGCCTCGCCCGGCCCGGCCAGCTCGGCGAACGGGGTGCCCGGCAGCACGAACGTGACCGAGCCGAGCAGCGCCCCGGTCACCTCGTCGACAGCGACCAGCACCTCGCCGCTGGCGGCTCGGGTCGACACGTCGGCCAGCACCTCGCCGTACCCGTGTTCACCCTTGAGCTGGCCGTCCGCCTCGTACGCGGCCACTGTCAGCCGGGCCACCGCCGGGAAGTCGGCCGACTCGGCCGGACGGACCCGCAACCCGCTCAAGCGATCACGGCGATCAGGTCACCGTCCTGCACGACGTCGCCCTCGTTGACGACGAGTTGCTGGAGCACACCGTCGGACTCGGCGACGACCGGGATCTCCATCTTCATCGACTCGAGGATCACCAGGGTGTCGCCCTCGGTCACCGTGTCACCCGCCGTGGCGACGACCTTCCAGACGTTGGCCACCATCTCGGCGCGGATCTCCTCGGCCATGTCCAGGCCCTCCCTCTTCGCGACGTGCCTGCCGATGTATCCAATCATGCGTGGACCGGCGACGGGCGGGCAGCGGCACAGCCGGGATGACAGGCCCGCCCTGGGGAAGGCGGCGGGTGTCGACCGCACTACCATCAGCGGGTCGGACCCGACGCCGGACCGCCGGTGGCCGCATCCGCGCCGAGGTCGTGCGCAGGACGGATCCGACCCATCACGAGGAGGTCAGCATGGCGAAGAAGTCCCGGAAGAAGAAGGCTCGTAAGAAGAACGCCGCGAACCACGGCAAGCGTCCCAACTCCTGAACGGGTCGACGGGCCCACTGCCCGTCGCCGCTCAGCCGGCCCAGGCCGGGTACACCGGTGGCCCGGGTCGACATCGACCCGGGCCACCGGTCTTGCCAGCTGGCGCCGACGCTCAATCGGCAGGCTCAGACGATCAGTCGGCCAGCTCACGGGAGTCGCTGGTCTCGAAGACCACCAGCTCGGTGAGCTTGACCCGCAGCCGCTCACGCAGCTGATCCGGCGCTGTCTCGTTGCCACAGCAACGCGCCACCAGCGCCCGCACCTCCTGCTCCAGCCCGTACTCGCGCAGGCAGGGCCCGCACTCGTCCAGGTGGTGCCGGATCAGCGAGCGACGCTCGTCGGCGCACTCCAGATCCAGGTAGAGATACACCTCCGCGAGCACTTCGCGGCAGTCCGTCTCGTGCGGCTCCCCACAGCTCACGTCACACCTCCCGGCCGGCAGCGGCGGTCGAGCCCTTTGCCGAGCGGGCCGCACTGAAGCCCCGCTCCCCGGCGTAACGCTCGAGCAGCTTGCGCAGATTACGACGGCCCCGGTGCAGACGCGACATCACGGTGCCGATCGGCGTGCCCATGATGTCCGCGACCTCCTTGTAGGAGAAGCCCTCGACGTCGGTGAGGTAGACGGCCAGGCGGAACTCCTCCGGCAACTGCTGGAGGGCCTCCTTGACGTCACTGTCCGGCAGCCGGTCCAGTGCCTCCGTCTCGGCCGAGCGCAACCCACTGGAGGTGTGCGACTCGGCCTCGGCGAGCTGCCAGTCGGTGATCTCCTCGGTGGGCGCCTGGATCGGCTGGCGCTGCCGCTTGCGGTAGGAGTTGATGTAGGTGTTGGTCAGGATCCGGTAGAGCCAGGCCTTGAGGTTCGTGCCCTGCTCAAACTGGTGGAAGGCCGCGTACGCCTTCAGGTACGTCTCCTGGACCAGGTCCTCGGCATCCGCCGGGTTGCGTGTCATCCGCAGCCCAGCAGCGTAGAGCTGATCGACGAATGGCATCGCGTCCCGCTCGAATCGGGCCCTGCGCTCGTCCGTCTTCTCGGTGGTCAACCGCACATCCCCTCGCGTCGGATGCTTTCCCGCCGAGGATACGCGCACGGACCTGCCCGCAGATTCACTTCCGGCCGGTGTGCCCGTGCTCACCGCACCACCCACCCCGCCCGGTCCCGCCGTCGCGGGCCACTCCGGAGCATCCAGCAGCCGCTTCAGCTGCCGGGCGTCCCGCTCGTCCCGTTCCAGGCTTCGTGTCTCGGTTGGCACCGGTCACCCCCTCACAGAAAAGTCGTCCGGGGGTAGTAACGCGAGATGACCACTGGGGCATTCCGGCCGGCCCTCCCCGTTCCTGGTCCCGGCCCCGACGGCGGCCGGCGCTGGGACCAGGAAGGGCCTGGGAGGACTGGCGTCACCGGCCCTGCTCGGGCCGGCGGCACCAACGGATGCAACGACCCGTGCCCGCGCCGGAAACGGTCGCCCCGGCGAGCCGGCCGCGACGGGTCAGCCGGCCGCCCAGCCCTGGGCGGACAGCCAGTCGCGCACGGCGGCCGCGGTGCCGGCCGGATCCCGGCGCAGGTCGTGCGTCTCACCGGGACGGCTCACCACCTCCACGGCCGGGCCCGGCTCCGGCGTCCCGAACGGATCCCGGTCGCCGTTGACGACCAACGTCGGCAGGCCGGTGCCCAGTTCGGCGGCGCGCGAGCGTTCCGGCCGGCCGGGCGGGTGCAGTGGAAAGGCCAAGGCGACCACACCCACCGCGCCCACCGCACGGGCCGTCCGACAGGCCACCCGTGCGCCGCTGGAACGCCCACCGACCACCACCGTCGGCACGTCGGCGTGCCGGTCGCGCAGCTCGGCGAGCACCGCCGTCCAGGCCTCGTCGAGGTGACCTGCCGGTGCCGGCGCACGTCGACCGGCGACCCGGTAGGGCTGCGTCACCCGGACCACCGCCAGGCCGGCCGCCACCGACGCGTCCCGGACCGCGAGCAGGTCGGGCGCGTCGACGCTGCCGCCCGCGCCGTGCCCGAGGACGAGCAGTGCGGTGGCCGCGCGGACCGGCAGGTCGGTGTCGATCCACGCCGGACCGCGCGGGGTGTCGATCTCGTTGCTGGCTGGCACCGGCCTATTCTGCGCCGCCGGACGGGCGTCGGGTGCGAATCGGGCCGCCGATCAGCTCAGCGGGACGAGGGCCAGCAGGCGATCGCGCACCGGCGGGCCCGCATCGTCGATGGCGTCCGGATCGGGTTCGACCTCGCCGCGCCAGGCGACAAGCATCGCCCGTCGTTCCCGTGGCGTGGTGCCGCCCCACACGCCGTGGCAGTCACCGACGTCGAGGGCCCAGGCCAAGCAGGACCCCTGCACGTCACAACTGCGACACAGCGCGACGGCGGCGTCCGCCGGCTCGTTCGGTGCCGGAAAGAATGTCTCCGGATCGACGCTCTGGCAGGTTCCTCTGGTACGCCATGCGTCGTCCTGTCGCCGTTCGCGCACGGCCCGCAGCAGTCGCGGATCTCGCCGCGCCGCTGCCACCTCGTGCGGGCGCGGCATTCGTGCCCGTGTCATCCACCCACCTCCCCCGTGGGACCGGCAAAAGCTGTGGACGTCGTCCGCCCCGTGCGGACCGACAGCCACTACCGGCGCTGTGTTCTATCGCACTTCACAACACCGGGACAAGGGTCTGCCGGGAACATGACTGAACAGCCAGGAGACGAATCGCGCGGAATCCTGGCAAATCGGTGGCCGACAATGCACGGCGGCGTCAGAACAGAGTCAGCTCCTGCGGCGACACAGTCGACGCCACCGCCACCCGCGCGGTCAGCTGTGGCCCGTCGTTACGAACGTCTCCCACCGCCGCGCCCACCGGGCGGATCTCCAACCCCGCCAACTGCTCCGCCGACGCCGGAGTGAGCAGCCGCCCCGGCTCGTCCGTCGGCGCGAGCCACGACGACCAACGCTCAGGTGGCAGCAGCACCGGCATCCGGTCGTGCACCTCGGCCAGGTCGCCGAGCGCCGCGGTGGTCAGCACGCTGAACGTGAGCCGGGTCTCCGCGTCGGACTCCCAGACCGACCAGATGCCGGCAAGCGCGAGCACCGAGCCGTCCCGGGGGGTCATGAAGTACGGCTGTCGCCCGCCGTCGGGCAGCCGGACCCACTCGTACCAGCCGTCGGCCGGGACCAGGCAGCGGCGACGGGAGAAGGAGCCGGCGTACGCCCGGCTGGTGGCCACCGTCTCCGCCCTCGCGTTGATCATCCGGGCGGCTCCCGAGGCGGACCGGGACCAGTGCGGCAGCAGACCCCAGCGACCGACACAGAGGCTGCGGTGCCCCTCCGGGCTGACCCGGACCAGCGGCACCGGATCGGTCGGCGCGACGTTGTGGTCCGCCCGGACCAGGCCGTCGGAGTCGTCGGACGACTCGAACAGCGCGCTCAGCTCGCCGGAGCTCCGGGTCGTCGCGTACCTGCCGCACATGGGGCACACGCTAACGCGTCGGAGGCCCCGTCGGCTGTCCCGCCAACCGGGAGTACGAGCGCCGGGCGCCGCCGCCCGCCAGCCGACACGGCAGAATGTAACCGTGGGCAACCTGACCGCGACCCGGCCGCCGCAGCCGTGGACCGCACCGACCGCATCCGACCCGGTGGCGGCGACGCTGCGCCTGCCCGGTTCCAAATCGATGACCGCCCGGGCCCTGGTGCTCAGCGCGCTGGCCGCCGGCCCGTCGACGCTGGCCCGGCCACTGCGCGCCCGCGACACCGAGTTGATGGCCGCCGGCCTGCGGGCGATGGGCGCGCACGTCTCGATCAGCGACGACGAGCGCTGGCTGGTCCGACCGCACCCGCTGGCCGGCCCCGCCCACGTCGACGTCGGGCTGGCCGGCACCGTGATGCGGTTCGTGCCACCGGTGGCGGGCCTGGCCGACGGGCAGGTCACCTTCGACGGTGACCCGTACGTGCGCACCCGCCCACTCGGCCCGCTGGTCGGCGCGCTGCGCTCGCTGGGCGTCCGGATCGACGTCACCGGCACTGGCAGCCTGCCGCTGACAGTGTTCGGCACCGGCCGGGTCACCGGCGGCGAGGTCGTGATCGACGCGTCCGCCTCCAGCCAACTCGTCTCCGGGCTGTTGCTGGCCGCCCCGCGCTTCGACCGGGGCGTCGTGGTCCGCCACGTCGGCCCGCCGGTGCCCTCCGCGCCGCACCTTCGGATGACGGTGCAGATGCTGCGGGCCGCCGGCGCCGCTGTCGACGACAGCACCCCCGACGTCTGGGCCGTCGAGCCCGGCCCGCTCACCGGGCGCGGCTGGGACGTCGAACCGGACCTCTCCGGCGCGGTGCCGTTCTTCGCCGCCGCGCTGGTCACCGGCGGCGAGGTCACCTTGCAGGGTTGGCCGCACAGCAGCGCTCAGCCGGTCGAGAAACTCCGCTCGCTGCTCCAGCGGATGGGCGGCGAGGTCACCCTCTCCACAAACGGGCTCACCGTCCGTGGCACCGGCGTGGTGCACGGTCTGACCGCCGACCTCTCCGACGTCGGCGAGCTGACCCTCGTGCTGACCGCGCTGGCAATGCTGGCCGACTCGCCGTCGGTCTTCACCGGCGTCGGGCACATCCGTGGCCACGAGACCGACCGGCTCGCCGCGCTCGCGCGCGAGTTCGGCGGGCTCGGGGCGGACATCACCGAAACACCGGACGGGTTGGAGATCCGGCCCCGACCGCTGCGCGGCGGCGTCTTCCGCACCTACCACGACCACCGGATGGCGCACGCCGCAGCGGTGGCCGGGCTGGCCGTTCCGGGCATCGAGGTGGACGACGTGGGGTGTACCTCCAAGACCATGCCCGAGTTCCCGGCACTATGGTCAGCGATGGTGACCGGCAAGAACTGACGCGAGAAGAGGACAGGTCCTGGCGACCAAACGGCGGGAGTACGACGAGGACGACGTGCGGGTCCGGCCCGGAAAGTCGTCGCGCCCGCGTACGCGCACCCGCCCGCAGCACGCCGACGCGGTCGACGGGTTCGTCATCGCCGTCGACCGGGGGCGCTACACCTGCGTGCTCTCCGGGGCCGAACGCGGCGTGGTCGGGGCCGAGCTGCCAACGGTCACCGCCATGCGGGCCCGCGAGTTGGGCCGCAAGTCGGTGGTGGTCGGTGACCGGGTCAGCCTGGTCGGCGACACGTCCGGCGCGGAGGGCGCGCTCGCCCGCATCGTCCGGATCGCCGAGCGTCGCTCGGTGCTGCGCCGCACCGCCGACGACGACGAGACCACCGCCGAGGGTCGGCTGGAACGGGTCGTGGTGGCCAACGCGGACCAGTTGGTGATCGTGAGCGCGTTGGCCGACCCACCGCCGCGCACCGGGTTCATCGACCGCTGCCTGGTGGCCGCGTACGACGCGGACGTCGAGCCGCTGCTCTGCCTCACGAAGGCCGACCTGGCCGGGCCGGAGGAGGTGCTCGGCTACTACACCGAGCTGGAGCTGCCGTACGTGCTCAACCGCCCCGACTCAGACCTCGACGCGCTCCGTGCGCTGCTCAGCGGCAAGGTGTCGGTGCTGGTCGGGCACTCCGGCGTGGGCAAGTCGACGCTGGTCAACCGTCTCGTCCCGGACGCGCTGCGCGCGGTCGGCGTGGTCAGCGCGATCGGCCGGGGCCGGCACACCTCGACCAGCGCGGTGGCGCTGCGGCTGCCACCGGTGACCGGGATCGACACCGACCCGGGCTGGATCATCGACACCCCCGGGATCCGCAGCTTCGGTTTGGCGCACGTGTCGGCCGACAGCCTGCTGCACGGCTTTCCGGACCTGGTCGAGGGCACCGTCGACTGCCCACCGAACTGCCCCCACACGGCCGACGAGGCCGACTGTGGGCTGGATGCCTGGGTGGCCGCCGGTAAGGCCGACCCGCGCAGGCTTGCCTCGTACCGCCGGTTGCTCGCCTCCCGGGCCGGCGACGGTGACTCGCGCGCCGACAGCGACCAGCGCGGCCCCGGCGAGGGTGACCGGCGCGGCCCCGACGAGTGACCCGAAGGGCGTGGGCTAGGTTGCCGGCATGACCGGGTACGCCGACGACCTCGCCCTCGCCCACCTGCTCGCCGACCGGGCCGATGCCATTGCCACGGCCCGGTTCCGCGCGCTCGACCTGCGCGTCGAGGCGAAGCCCGACCTGACCCCGGTCTCCGACGCGGACACCGCAGTGGAGCGGGAGATCCGTGCCCTGCTGGCCGAGCACCGACCGGCCGACGGGCTGCTCGGTGAGGAGTACGGGGCGCAGTCGTCCGCCGACCCGAACGGTCGCCGGTGGATCATCGACCCGATCGACGGCACCAAGAACTTCGTCCGTGGCGTGCCGATCTGGGCCACCCTGATCGCGCTCTACGACGGCGACCTGCCGGCGGTCGGCGTGGTGTCCGCGCCAGCGCTCGGACGACGCTGGTGGGCCAGCGCGGGTGCGGGCGCGTACGCCGGGCCGGGCCCCGCGGCCGGCGAGCGGATCGGCGTGTCAGCGGTGCGGGGGATCGCGGATGCCAGCTTCTGCTACTCGTCACTGAACGGGTGGGAGGAAGCCGGGCGGCTCGACGCGGTGCTCGACCTGATGCGGCACAGCTGGCGCAACCGGGCGTACGGCGACTTCTACGGCTACATGCTGTTGGCCGAGGGGGCACTGGACGTGATGGCCGAGCCGGAGTTGTCGCTGTGGGACGTGGCGGCGCTGGTGCCGATCGTCACGGAGGCGGGTGGCACGGTCACGGATCTGGCCGGACAACCGGCCCCCGCCGGCGCTCCGGGCACCGACAGCAGCGTGGTGGCCACCAACGGTGTGCTGCACGCCGACATCCTCGCCCGCCTCGATCGACCAGCCGAGCGCTGACCCCCGGCAACCTCTATCCTCGCCAGGTGGTCTCCTCCGGTTGGTGCTTCCTCGCGGCGATGATCGTCGCGTACGGCTTCGCCAACCTGCTCCAGTCGGTGGCGGCGGCCCGCACCACTGTCCACCACACCTTCGATCCGGGCCTGCTGCTGCGCCTCGCCGGGCACCGGACGTACCTGGTCGGCCTCGGCTGTCAGATCGGCGGTTTCGTGCTCGCCTTCCTGGCCCGGCGGGACCTGCCGCTGTTCCTCGTGCAGGCCAGCGTGGCCGCCGGGCTCGGGGTGACCGCCATCCTCGGGGTGCTGGTGCTGAAGTGGCGGCTGCCGGCGGCGGAGGTGGTGCTGCTGGCGCTGCTCTTCGCGGGGATCACCGCGTTGGTGCTGTCCGCCCGGCCGGCGCCGTCGAAGCAGCTCGGCACCGCCGGCTCGATCGCCCTGCTGGTGGCGTTGGGCGTGATCGCGGTGCTCGGTTTCTTCGCCGTCCGGCTGCACGGGGCGCCGGGTTCGGTGGCCCTCGGCTCACTGGCCGGGCTGGCGTTCAGCTCGGCGGCGGTCGCCGCCCGACCACTGGCATCCGCGCCGTCCGCCGAGGCGTTCCTCGCCGACCCGCTGTTCTACCTGCTGATCGCCCACTCGATAGTGGGTCAGCTGCTGCTCGGTCTGGCCATGCAGCGCGGCTCGACGACCGCCGCTGTCGCCGCGATGGACGCCGCCGGCGCGGTGCCGGCCGCGATCGTCGGCCTGTTGCTGCTCAACGACAAGATCTGGCCGGGGCGGGAGTGGCTGGCCGCTGTCGGCTTCCTGGTGACCCTGGCCGCGGTGATCGGCCTGACCCGGTACGCCGAACCGCAGCAACACCGTTCGGTGGCACGCCGTCGGGACCCCGCCATGGTCGGTGCCGGCCGGCCGGGCTGACCGTCCGGCACCGCACCACGGCAGAGGTGTCGCAGCACCGCCGACTCAGGCCTCGACCGGCTTGCGGCGGCTCACCACCCGTTCGTAGAGGCGCTCCAACGCACCGGCGGTCCGCTCCCAGGTGTAGCTGCTGCGCACCCGGTCCACAGCGGCGTGCCCGTACGCGAACCGACCGGCGTTGTCGGCGAGCAGCCGGCGCAGCGACACCCCGAGCGCCCGTACGTCACCGGGGGGCACCAGGCGGCCGGTCACCTCGTCGACGACGGCGTCCGCCAGGCCGCCCATCGCGTAGCCGATCACCGGCACCCCGCAGGCCATCGCCTCCAACGAGACCCGCCCGGCCGAGGAGTAGTGCGGCGTGCAGGCGACCACGTCCGCCGAGCGGTACCAGGTGGCCATCTGGTCGTGTGGGACCGCGCCGACGAGCCGTACCTGGTCGACGACGCCGAGCTGTTCGGCCAGCTCGCGCAGCCGTCGCGCCTCGGCGTGGTTGGCCAACTGGTCGGCCGGCGGCCCACCGGCGATCACCAGCTCGGCGTCACCGACCAGCCGCATCGCCCGGATCAGGTCCTCCTGGCCGTGCCCGGCGGCCAGCGAGCCCACCGAGAGGATGCGGGGCCGCTGTTCGCGCGGTGCCGCCTCGCCGTCGGGATGGAACAGGTCGATGTCGACGCCGGCCGGCACCAACGCCACCGAGCTGCGTTGCAGACCCATCCGGGTCAGCTCGTCGACCTCGTCGTTGGACTGGGCCACGGCGATGTCGACAGCCCGGGTCAACGCGCGCTCCAGCGTGATCCGCTGGCCCGGCCCGTCGTAGTGGCCGCCCAGGTGACGCAGCTGCTCGATGCCGAGCGAGTGGAACGTCTGCACCACCGGAATGTCGGTCTCCCGAACGGCGTGCGCGGCGGCCAGGCCACCGACCCAGTAGTGCCCGTGCACCACCTCGGGCCGCCAGGAACCCGACCACTCGTCGGCGAGCCAGCGGCCGACCTCGGTCACGTACGGGATCAGCTCGACGGTGGGTAGCGGGGTGGGCGGGCCGGCGGGCACCTGGTGCACCTGGTAGCCGTCGACGTTCGTCGTCGCCGGCAGCGTCGGGTCGTCCCGGCGCACGTAGAGCCGGACGTCATGGCCTCGCTCGGCCAGCTCGGCGGCGACCCTCGCGGTGTGCTGTCGGGTGCCGACCGGCGGTCCGTCGGCGTGGCGGTAGGAAC
Source organism: Micromonospora sp. NBC_00330 (assembly GCF_036136635.1). Classification (NCBI taxonomy): domain Bacteria; kingdom Bacillati; phylum Actinomycetota; class Actinomycetes; order Micromonosporales; family Micromonosporaceae; genus Micromonospora; species Micromonospora sp. NBC_00330. The sequence goes on along the minus strand of NZ_CP108012.1, from coordinate 6,960,904 downwards.
TGGCGTGCGCGCAGACGAGGCCGACGCGCATGGGTCACCTCCCTGCGATCTTTCCTCGGCGGTGGTCCTCCCGGTCAGAGCGTCCCATTAACCCCGCGACGCTGAGCCGAAACCTGGCAGATCAGGAAGAGTCCGCGCGAGTGCCACCGACACTTGCGCCACGGCAAGCACACCTGACCCGCGACAGCACGGTTCGACGATGATCGACAAGCCGTCGCCGGTGTGACCAGGCCCGGCCGGGGGTACCGCTCAGGAATGCCGCTGACCCGCAGTCTCGACGATTCGACCGTGGTGATCACCGGCGCGTCCAGCGGGATCGGCACGGCGACCGCTTACGCACTGGCCCGCCGGGGTGCCGCCGTCGTGCTGGCCGCCCGCAGCGAGCCGGCCCTGCTACAGGTCGCGCAGCGCTGCCGGGAGTTGGGCGGCCAGGCGCTTGCCGTACCGACCGACGTCACCGACCTGGAGTCGGTGCGACGACTGGCCGAGCAGGCGGCGGCCGAGTTCGGCCGGATCGACGCCTGGGTGAACAACGCCGCGGTGAGCGCCGTGGGGCTGTTCGACGAGATCCCGGTCGCCGAGTTCCGCCGGGTGCTGGAGGTCAACCTGCTCGGGGCGGTGCACGGCATCAAGGCGGCCCTGCCCTACCTGGGCGCGGCCGGTGGTGGTGTGCTGGTCAACAACGCCTCGGTGCTGGCCGAGGTGGCCATGCCGTACCAGTCGGCGTACAACGCCACCAAGCACGGCATCCGCGGGCTGGCCGACACCGTCCGGCAGGAGCTGCGGGTCACCGGCCGCGGTCACATCTCCGTCTGCACCGTGCTGCCGGCCACCATCGACACCCCGTTCTTCCGGCACACCGGCAACCACAGCGGCCGGGAGCTGGTGCCGCCTCCACCGATCTACCCGCCGGAGGTGGTCGCCGAGACCATCGTCCGGCTGCTGCGCCGACCCCGCCGCGAGGCGTACGCCGGCGGCGCGGCCCGGCTGATCGGCCTCCAGTGGCGGCTGGCGCCCGCGCTGGTGGAGCGCACCCTCGGCTGGTACGCCCACCGCACCCAGTTCGGTCCGGGTGCCCGGGCGGACAGCAGCGGCAACGTGTTCCACAGCGATGCTCAGGGAAGCCAGGACGGTGGCTGGCACGGTCGGCGGCGACAGTTGGTGCGGATGACCGCCGCGTTCGGTCTGGCCGCCGCGGGCACCGCTGTCGGCACCCTGGCGGCCATCAACCGCCGCTCCCGGTCGGACCGCTGATGGCCGATGTCGAGCGCCCGAATGCGCTGACCGTCACCGGCGCGCACAATGGGGCGATCATGTCGAGCTGTCTCGTGGAAATCGACGAGTCGTCAGCGGTGGTCAGGCTGACCGGTGTGCTCGATGCCGCCGGCGCCGAGGCGCTACGCGGCGCGCTGCTCGCCCGTCTGCTGGCCCGGCCCGGCCCGGTGGTGGCCGACGTGACCGGCCTGCGGGTCGTCGACCCGGCCGGGCGCGGCGTCTTCGCCGACGTACGCCGGGAGGTCGCCGACTGGCCCGCCGCGGACCTGCTGCTGTGTGACCCGGCGGTCGACGGGCCCGCCCGTCCGGACGCCGCGCTCGCCGGGGTGCCGGCCTGGCCGACGCTCGACGGGGCGCTGGCCGCTGTGGCGGCGACACCACTGGCGGCGGTGCTCACCGCCGAACTGGCCCCGGCGGTGGGAGCCGCCCGGCAGGCGCGCGAGCTGGTCACCACCGGTTGCGAGCGCTGGGGCATGCCGACCCTCACCGACCCGGCGTGCATCGCGATCACCGAGATGGTCAACAACGTGGTGGCACACGCGCGGACCCCGATGACGGTTCGGCTGGCGCCTCAGGAGAGCACCCTGCACCTGGCCGTTCGCGACCACTCCCCGCGTCAGCCGACCTTCGCCGGGATCTCCCCACCGAACCGTGCCGGCGGCCGGGGCCTGCTGCTGATCGACACGGTGACCCGTCGCTGGGGCAGCAGCGCCGTACCGGACGGCAAGGTCGTCTGGTGTGTGCTGCACCCCGACGACGAGGCCGCCTGACGGGGGCTTTCGCCATCGGCGCCCGATTCGGCGACGTACCGCCGGAGGCCGCCCGGTTATGGCGGCAGGGCAGCGGGTAGTGATCAGACATGCGCGACAACGAGTACCCGACCCCCCTGTCCGACACCGAGGCGCAAGGGCTGCCCGACACCGCCGATGACGACTCGAGCGCCAACGACGACGTCCTCACAGGGCGCGAGGCGGACGGCCCGGACCCGGCCCAACTGCCCGGCGATCGCACGCCGGTGGCGGTGGACCGGTTCGGAACGACCGCCGAGGAGCAGCTCGACGGTGAGTCGTTGGACTACAAGCTCGACCGCGAGGTCTACGAGCGCCCGGCGGACGACCCGCTGGCCGGCACCATCGACCCGAAGATCGCCTTCGAGGCGGACAACCTGGAAGCCGCGGCGGAGGCTCAGCTGGACGCCGACGTGATGGACCCCGGGCCGACCTCGGACCCGAACTCACCGGTCTCCCTCTACGACCACGGTCAGCTCGGCACGGTGGCCGACGCCACAGTGGGCCGGCTGGTGGAACCGGACGAGGGGTCGCACACCGACCAGGAGACCGACTCGGTGGCGTACGACGCCGGATCGGCCGGGGGCGGAGCGACAGCCGAGGAGTTGGCCATCCACGAGACGGAGCCGCCGCGCTCGGTCTGACGTCCGCTCAGTCGTCCAGACCGCGTTCGATGGCGTACCGGGTCAGCTCGACCCGGTTGTGCAGTTGCAGCTTGCCCAGGGTGTTCTGCACGTGGTTCTGCACAGTGCGGTGCGACAGGCCGAGCCGCTGGGCGATCTGCTTGTACGACATCCCCTTCGCCACCAGCCGCAGCACCTCCGTCTCCCGTTCGGTGAGCTGGGGCGTCGCGGGTTCGGCAGCGCCGGCCGGGCCGGTCCCCCGCCCCGGTCCGGCGGCCAGCCGGCGGTACTCGCCGAGCACCAGCCCGGCCAGGCCAGGGGTGAAGACCGCGTCGCCGGCAGCCGTGCGGTGCACCGCCTCCAGGAACTCGGCGGGCGCTGTCGACTTCACCAGATAACCGGTGGCCCCGGCCTTCACCGCGTCCAGCACGCTCTGCTGTTCGCCGCTGGCGCTGAGCATCAGCACCCGTACGGCGGGCAGTGCCGCGCGCAACCCCAGGATCACCTCGACGCCGGAGATGTCGGGTAGTTGCAGGTCGAGGACGACGACGTCGGGTCGGGCGGCGGCGGCCACCCGGATGGCCTGTCGTCCCTCGCCGCTGGTCGCCACCACCAGGAAACCGGCCTCGGTCAGGTCGCGGGCCACGCCCTCCCGCCACATCGGATGGTCGTCCACCACCATCACCCGGATCGGGTTCACCGCGCTCACCTCGGCACGCTCAGCTCGATCTCGGTGCCCGCCTCGGGGGCGGACACGATCCGAACCGTGCCGCCCACGTCGGCCACCCGGCCCCGGATCGACTGGGTCACGCCGAGCCGACCCTGGGCGGCCGCCTCGTCCAGCCGACCGTCCGGGATGCCCGGCCCCTCGTCGCGGATCGACACTGTCACCGTCGCCCCCTCGTCCTCGATCAGCACCCAGGCCCGCCCTCCGGCGTGCCGCCCCACGTTGTCCAGGGCCGCGCCGGTCGCGGCGGCCAACTCTCCGGCCACCCGTCGGGGCAGCGGCACCGGGGTGGCGGGGGCGGAGAGCGCCACCGCCGCCGAGGCGTACCGGGCGAGCAGGGTCCGCAGGTCAACCGCCTCGCCGCCGTCCGGGAGGCTCGCCGCGGCCGGGCCGGCCCCGGCGATCAGCGCCCGCAGGGCAACCTCCTGCTCGCCGGCCAGCCGGGCCAGCTCGCCGGCCTCCCCGGGCAGGTCGGCGCCGCGCCGCTGGACCAGCGCCAGCACCTGGAGCACCGAGTCGTGGATGTCCCGGGCGAGCCGCTCCCGCTCCCGGGTGGCGGCCTCCAGCTCCACAGCGCGCTGCAACCGCTCCTCGGCGCTCACCGCGAGCCGGGCCACGTGCCCGACCACCACTCCGGCGAGCAGCATCAGGATCACCCCGGTGAACGAGGACTGGCCGATCCGCTCCCGGGTGGCCAGGTCCGCGCCGGCGACCAGCAGCGCGGCGACGGTGCCCCGCCGCCGGCCACCGGAGACGGCCCAGGCCAGCACCGGGCCGGCCATCCAGGCCACCCCCAGGGTGGGTACGCCGTGGGCGAGCGCCGTCCGGCCGACCACCCACGGGGTGGCCAGCACGATGGCCACCACCACTCCGAGGTCGGCCAGCAACAGCGGCCAACGCCGCCAGGCCGGCCGGGCATACCCGATCGCTGTCGCGCCGGTCCAGACGATCATCAGAAGGATCAGGGCGCCGACGGCGTACGGGTGGGCGTACCGGTCGGCGTCGCGCACGGCGAGCGCGCAGACGTACGCCAGGGAGGCCAGCCTGAAGACGGTGAGCGCACGCCACAGCGGCACCTCGAACCCACCCGGCGGCGACGGCATGGCGGTCAGGATGCCACAACCGGGCCGGCGCACGGCGAGCAGCGAGTGCGGTTCGGGAAACCCTGACGTACGGTGGAAAAGCCGCGAAATACTCCGAGATGCGCCGCCGGGACGGGCCCATGACGAACGCAGATCCGCACGCACCGCGTACGGTTGTGCCCATCGAACCTGCCCTCCTGATCGCCGAAGCCTTTGACCAGGCCCAGGTGACCGAGATTCGACACTCGGTCACCTCCTGCGCGCATGCCTCGGGTCTCAGCGGCCAACGGCTGGACGACTTCGTGCTCGCGATCAATGAATTGATCACCAACGCGGTGCGACACGGCGGCGGGCGCGGCTGGCTGCGGCTCTGGCACGAGTCGGGTGTGCTGGTCTGCGAGGTCGCCGATCACGGGCACGGGATCAGCCCGCAACGGCTGGGCGACCGCACTCGGCCGGCCCCGGACACCGCCGGCGGCTGGGGCCTCTGGCTGGCCCGCGAGCTGACCGACGCGATGGAGGTCGTCACCGGCACCGCCGGCACCACCGTCCGCATCACGACGGGCCTCACCACCCAAAACCACACCCCGCGCTAACCCCCGCCGAGCCCCGCCCGCCCCGCCGAGCCCCGCCCCGCCCCGCCTCGCCTCGCCTCGCCTCGCCTCGCCTCGCCAGTCGATCATGAAGTCGTGGTGGGCGACAGCTCCACATGCGCCCCTTATGCGAGGCACCACAACTCCATGATCGACGCAGGTCAGCCCAGGCGTTCCGGCGATCTTGCGGTTTCGGCTGTCGGGATGAGCGGAAAATCCCTTATGTCGCGACAGAAACCGCAAGATCGCGCGGGGTGAGGGGCGCGGGGGCGGGTCAGGCGAAGAGGGCGGAAACGGATTCTCCGTTGTGGATCCGGCGCGTCGCCTCGGCCAGGGCGGGGGCCACCGACAGGACCTGCAACTTGGGGACCCGCTTGGCGTCCGGGATGGGCACCGTGTTGGTGCAGACGATCTCCAGGACGCCGTCCTGGTCGCTGAGCCGCTGCAACGCGTCGCCGGAGAAGAGGCCGTGCGTGCAGGCGAGCCGGATCGACCGGACCTTCAGGCCGCGCAGATGCTCCATCAGCTCGACCACGGTGCTGCCCTTGGCGATCTCGTCGTCCAGCACTATGACATCCCGGTCTGCCACGTCGCCGATCACCGCGCTGATCTTGACCAGGTCGTCGCTGAACCGCTGCTTCGCCCCGGCCGCGACCGGCGTGCCGAGCAACCGGGCGAAGGCCGCGGCCTCCTTGGCGTTGCCCAGGTCGGGCGAGACCACCACTGTGTTGCTGAGGTCGTAGCGCCGGAAGTGGGTGGCCAGCTCCCGCAGCGCGTGCAGGTGATCCACCGGGACGCTGAAGAAGCCGTGCACCTGCGGCGAGTGCAGGGTCATGGCGAGCACCCGGTCCGCCCCGGCCGAGGTGAGCAGGTCAGCGACGAGCCGCGCGCCGATCGAGATCCGTGGCGCGTCCTTCTTGTCCGACCGGGCGTACGCGTAGTGCGGCAGCACCACGGTGATCCGACCGGCGGAGGCGCCCCGGGCGGCGTCGATCATCAGCAGCAGCTCGACCAGGTGCTCCTGCACCGGCGGCACCAACGGCTGGATCAGGAAGACGTCCCGCTCCCGGCAGTTGGCCTGCAACTGGACTTCCAGACAGTCGTTCGCAAACCGGGAGACCCGCACTGGGTGCAGCGGCACCCCCAGGTGGGCGCAGATCTCGGCAGCCAGGTCGGGATGGGCGGTTCCACTGAAAACTGCGATGTCGCGCACGTTCGCACATCGTAGGGGAAGCGGACGGCCGCCGACGGCGGCGGGCCGGAACCCGCCGTGACGCCTGTCGCGCCGCGCCGCCGTCCGGGTACGGTGCTGCGGTGACCCCCCAGTACGTCGCCGCCATCGATCAGGGCACCACCTCCTCGCGGTGCATCGTCTTCGACCGGGCCGGGGACATCGTCGCCGTGGCCCAGCGTGAGCACCGGCAGATCTTCCCCCGACCGGGGTGGGTGGAGCACGACGCCGAGGAGATCTGGGACAACGTCGAGCAGGTGGTCGCCGAGGCGCTGCGGGCCGCCGGCACCGACGCGTCAGGGCTGGCCGCAGTCGGCATCACCAACCAGCGGGAGACCACAGTCGTCTGGGACCGGGCCACCGGCCGCCCGGTGGCCAACGCCATAGTCTGGCAGGACACCCGGACCGGGCCGCTGCTGCGCGAGCTTGCGACGGCGTACGGCGAGGAGCGGTTCCGGGCCCGCACCGGCCTGCCGCTGGCCACCTACTTCGCCGGGCCGAAGCTGCGCTGGCTGCTCGACGAGGTCGACGGCCTCCGTGAGCGCGCCGAGCGCGGCGAGGTGCTCTTCGGCACCATGGACAGCTGGCTGATCTGGAAGCTGACCGGCGAGCACGTCACCGACGTGACAAACGCCAGCCGGACCATGCTGATGGACCTCACGACCCTGGACTGGGCCCCGGAGCTGCTGGACGCGATGGGTGTTCCGGCGGCGATGCTGCCGGAGATCCGCTGCTCTGCCGAGGTGTACGGCACGGCCGGCGGGGTGCTCGCCGGGGTGCCGGTGGCCAGTGCGCTCGGCGACCAGCAGGCCGCCCTGTTCGGGCAGACCTGCTTCCAGCCGGGTGAGGCGAAGTGCACCTACGGCACCGGCAGTTTCCTGCTGCTCAACACGGGCGCCAGCCCGGTCCCGTCGACGCACGGCCTGCTCACCACAGTCGCCTACCGGATCAAGGACCAACCGCCGGCGTACGCCCTCGAAGGCGCCATCGCGGTCACCGGCTCGCTGGTGCAGTGGCTGCGGGACAACCTCGGGCTGATCTCCACGGCCGCCGAGGTGGAGGAGTTGGCACGCACAGTTGACGACAACGGCGGCTGCTACGTGGTTCCGGCGTTCTCGGGGCTGTTCGCCCCGCATTGGCGCAGTGACGCCCGCGGGGTGATCGCGGGCCTGACCGGCTACATCACCAAGGGGCACCTGGCGCGGGCGGTGCTGGAGGCGTCGGCGTGGCAGACCCGCGAGGTGGTCGACGCGATGAACGCCGACTCGGATGTGGCGCTGCGCCGTCTCCGGGTGGACGGCGGGATGACCGCGAACGGCCTGCTCATGCAGTTCCTCGCCGATGTGCTCGACGTGCCGGTGGTCCGTTCCCGGATCACCGAGACCACCTGCCTGGGCGCCGCGTACGCAGCCGGTCTGGCGGTCGGCTTCTGGCCGGACCTGGCCACCCTGCGGGCGCAGTGGCGCTCCGACGCGCAGTGGGAGCCGGCCATGGCCACGGACCTGCGCGAGCAGGAGCTGCGCCAGTGGCGCAAGGCAGTGCAGCGCACCCTCGACTGGGTGGAGTGAGCGCCGGCCCGCGGTCACTCACTCCCAGCGGTTGCCGGTGAGCTTCTCGTAGACGTCGATGTAGCGCGCCCGGGTCGCCTCGACCACCTCGGCCGGCATGTCCGGGGCGGGGGCCTGCTTGTTCCAGCCGCTGCCGGTGGCCCAGTCCCGCACGTACTGCTTGTCGTAGGAGAACTGCACCCGGCCCGGCTGGTACGACTCGGCCGGCCAGAACCGCGACGAGTCGGAGGTGAGCAGCTCGTCGGCGAGGACCAGGGTGCCGTCCGGCGCCCAACCCAGCTCGAGCTTGGTGTCGGCGACCAGGATGCCCCGGTCGGCGGCCAGCTCGGCGCCGCGCCGGTAGACGTCGAGGGTGATCTGCCGGAGCCGCTCGGCGGTGGCCTGACCCACCTTGTCCACCACGTCGTCGTACGTGATGGGTTCGTCGTGCTCGCCCATCGGCGCCTTGCTCGACGGGGTGAAGATCGGCTCGGGCAGGATCGACGCCTCGCCGAGCCCTCGCGGCAGTGGTACACCGGAGACCGCGCCGGTCTGCTCGTACTCCCGCAGGCCGCCGCCGGTCAGGTAGCCGCGAGCGACGCACTCGACCGGGAGCATGTTCAGCCGCTGGCAGCGGATGGCCCGCCCGGCGAACTCGGCGGGCACGTCGGTGGCCGAGATGACATGGTTCGGCACGATGTCGGCGAGCTGCTCGAACCACCAGAGCGAGAGCGCGGTGAGCAGGCGACCCTTGTCCGGGATCGGCGTCGGCAGCGCCACGTCGTAGATCGAGATGCGATCCGAGGCCACCAGGATCAGGTCGTCGCCGTCGGCGTAGATGTCCCGAACCTTGCCTGAGTGCAGAAGTTCCACGCGCCCTAGTACACCATGTGACATCGGAGCGGCCGAGTCGACCACCTCGCCGAGGGTGACCGGACGGACGTTGACACCTTCGTGCGCTGCCTGCGTGAATGGTCCGACCGCCACCCCCGTAGGTCCAGGAGAGCACCGTGCCCGTTGTTCGACCCCCGCTCGACCGCCTCGGCGCCGACCCGGGCCGGCGCCGACTGCTCAGCGCGCTGCTCGGCGCACCTCTGCTCGCGTCCGGTGGGCTGGCGGGGTGCAGCGACGGCGCGGCCACGTCGACCCAGGACGGGCCCGTCGAGCTGTCGGTCTTCTGGTGGGGTGGCACCAAGCGGGCCGAGCTCACCGAGAAGGCCCTGCGGCTCTACTCGGATCGCAACCCCCGGGTCACCTTCCGGGTCACCTGGCAGGGCGCCGACGGCTACTACGACCGGCTGGCCACCCAGGCGGGCGGCGGGAACGTACCGGACCTGATCCAGATCGACGACTCCATGCTGACCGAGTACACCCAACGTCAGGTCATCCTCGACCTCACCGACCACCACCTGGATCTTCGGGGCCTGCCGGAGGGTCTGATCCGCTACGGCACTGTGGAGGGGCGGACGATGGCGGTGGCCGCCGGGCAGACCCACGCCGTGGTGGTGTTCAACCGGGACCTGCTGCGGGAGCTGGAGATGCCGGAGCCCCGCGCCGGGATGACCTGGGCCGACTACATTTCCTGGGCCACGCAGGTCACCGAGGCCAGCGACCGCCGGGTGGCCGGCACCATGGACGGGTCGGGCGACTACCGGGCGCTCTGGCTCTGGTTGCGGTCGCAGGGCGGCGAGTTCTACCGGGGCAACCAGCTCGGCTTCGGCGCGGACGAGCTGATCGCGTGGTTCGAGTTGTGGCAGCGGGCCCGCCGGGGCCGGGCCACGCCGAGCGCGGCCCTGGTCGAGCAGGCCGACAGCGGCGAGCCGGCCCGGCAGCTCGTGGTGAACGGGGTGACGGCGGCGTCCTTCGCCTGGTCGCACCAGCTACCGGAGCTGCAACGACTCACCGAGTCCGAGTTGGGCATCGTCGGCCTTCCCGGCCCGACGGGGGCTCAGTGGGCGCGAGCGTCGATGTACTGGGCGGGGTTCCGGGGCACACGCCACCCGGACGCGGTCGCCGACGTGATCAACTTTCTGACCACCAACGGTGAGGTTGGCGCCGTTCTCGGCCACGAGCGTGGGCTGAACGCCAGCGCCGCGGTCCGCCGCTACGCCGAGGGCAGCATCACCGACCCGGCCCAGCGACGTGCCGCCGAGTTCGGCGCCAGCATCGCCGACCTGCTCGGGCCGGCGCCGGCGCCGCCGCCGAAGGGGCACGCCAAGGTGCGCACCCTGCTGGTCACCGCCGCCGAGCGCATCCGTGTCAAGCGCGACGGCACCCGCGAGGCCACCGCGCGCTTCCTGTCCCAGGCCATCGCCGCCCTGGCGGTCTGACCACCGGCGGCCGGCCCCGGAGCCGGCCGCTGGTGACCCGCCGGCGCCTCGGGGCCCGGTCAGCGCGGTGGGCCACCCCGACGGTTGCGCATCAGACGCAACACCAGGAACACGACGATCGCGACCACCACCAGGCAGCAGAGCAGCGGAAGCACCCCGAAGCCACTGCGGCCTCGCCGCCGGGCGGCCTCCACCACGAGCTCGCCGGTGCCCGTGGACGCCCAGGCCGCGACGGGCACGAACACCGCCAGCACGACGGCACCGAAGACCGCGCTCAGGCGGCCCCACCACTTTCCGAATGAAGACATGTGCCCATCCTCGCCGAAGGGCGCAACCTCGGCACGTCGGTCCACGCCGAATCACGGGACCGGATGGTCCGGAAGCTTCCGGCCGGGCGCAACGCGCTCGCAACGTCCCGGCAAAGATGATGATCTTTACATGAATCTCTCGAGGTGATCGGATTCGCCTCATGCTCAACTCTGTAGACAGTGCGCGGATCTCTCGCACCCGAAGATCTGCGGCGGCAGCGGTCGGCGTCACCCTCGTCGCCGCTCTCCTCACCCCCACGGCGGCGCACGGCGCCCCACCGCCCACACCGCCGCCGACGAGACCCGCTCCGAGCGGCAACGCGGATCGCACACCCGTCACTGTCACGCTGATCACCGGCGACCGGGTGACGGTGACCCCGGGCGTCCACGGCGCAACCGGATCGGTGGATGTCGAGCGCGCCCCGGGCGCCACCGGCTCCGTACGCGTCTCCACTGAGGGCCGGGACACCTACGTGTACCCGGACGAGGCGTTGCCGTACCTCGCCACCGGTCGACTCGACAAGCAACTGTTCGACGTCACCCAGCTCGTCGCCCAGGGCTACGACGACGCGCGGGCCGCCGAACTCCCCCTGATCGTCACCCGCACGACGAGTGCGGCGAAGCTCAGGACCGGCACCACGCTGCCCGGCGCGCAGACCACGCTGGAGCTTCCGTCCGTCCGAGGTGAGGCGATCCGCACCCGTCGATCGCAGGCCGCGGACTTCTGGTCGGCCCTCACCAATGGACAGTCGCCGACCGGCCGCAGCGCTGCCACCCCGGCACCCTCCTTCGCGGCCGGGGTCGACAAGGTGTGGCTCGACGGCAAGGCGAAGGCCACCCTGGCCGACACCACCGCCCAGATCGGCGCGCCCGCTGCGTGGGCCGCGGGTGGCACCGGCAGCGGTGTCCGGGTCGCCGTCCTGGACAGCGGGGTGGACACCACCCACCCGGATCTCGCCGACCAGGTGGTGGCCTCCCGGAGCTTCATCCCCGGCCAGGACGTGATCGACCGGAACGGGCACGGCACCCACACCGCCTCCACCGTCGCTGGTACGGGCGCCGCCTCCGGCGGCAAGGAACGGGGCGTCGCCCCCGACGCCGACCTGGTGATCGGCAAGGTCCTCGACGAGTACGGCAGCGGGTCCATCTCGGGGATCATCGCGGGCATGGAGTGGGCGGTACGGTCCGAGCACGCCAAAGTGATCAACATGAGCCTCGGCGTGAGCGCCTGGCACACCCAGGACGACCCACTGAGCCAGGCCGTCAACCAGCTGACCGCCGAGACGGGTGCGCTGTTCGTCGTGGCCGCCGGGAACAGCGGACCAGACCCGTACACCCTCGGCGCGCCGGGCACCGCGGACGCCGCGCTGACCATCGGCGCGGTGGACACCTCCGACCACCTGGCGGGCTTCTCCAGCGTCGGGCCCCGGATGAACGACGAGGCCCTCAAGCCCGACATGACCGCTCCCGGGGTGGACGTGCTGGCGGCGCGCTCGCAGCACATCCCCTGGGGTGAGGGCTACTACTACACCGACAGTGGCACCTCGATGGCAGCGCCGCACGTCGCCGGGGCCGCCGCCCTGCTGGTGCAGAAGCACCCGACCTGGAGCGCGCGGCAGATCAAGGACGCGCTGATGAGCACCAGCGTCCGCACGCCCGACTACGACGCCTACCAGGCCGGTAGCGGTCGGTTGAACGTCGCCGCCGCCTACCACCAGGACCAGGTCGTCGCGTCCGGGTCGGTGGACGCCGGACTCGTCGGCTGGGGCACCGCACCACAGCCGATCAGGCGGACGATCACCTACACCAACACCACTGACAGCCCGATCGCGGTGGAGCTCTCCGTCGACCACGGCACCGCCCCCGCGCAGACGTTCACGGCAACCGCCGACCGCGTCACGGTGCCCGCCCGGGCCAGCGCGACAGTCGACGTCGTGGTGGCCCCGGCCGGCCTCACCGCCGGCAGGTACTCCGCCCAGGTCACGGCCCGCTTCGCCGGCGGCGAGGTGCACACGGCCGTCGGGGTCGCCGTCGAGTCCAAGAAGTACGACCTCACCATCCGCCTGAAGGACCGCTCCGGCCTGCCCATGAGCGGCGAGGTGGAGGTCGTCAACGCCGAGACCGGCTCCGCCTTCATGTGGGTGCCGGACGGAAAGCTCACCGCCCGCCTGGCGCCCGGCTCCTACACCGTCGTCACGGCGACGGACGTGGAGGGGCTGCACGGGCCCCGCTCCCTCGGGCTCGCGATGCTGACCGCTCCCGAGGTCGACCTGACGACCAACCGGGTCGTGGAACTCGACGCCGCGCGGGCCCGCCAGGTGAAGGTGGCGACACCCCAGCCGACCGCCGTCGTGAACAGCAGAATCGACGTCTACCGCTCCTTCACCTCGAGCGAGCCGACACCCACCGACTGGAGCGCCCTCCGCGAGACGTTCTGGCCGGGCACCGCCTACGACAGCCTGTGGGCCCTGCCGACCACCGACAAGGTGCGGAAGGGCAGCTTCGTCTTCACCACCCGGATCCGCGCCGAGCAGACGCCGCTGTCAATCAGCTACCAGGGAAGGCACCTGAGCGACCCGCTCGCGCAGCCCGGGTCCCCGCCGCTGCCCGACGGCACCTCGCGCCTGGACGCCGTCTTCGCGGGAATCGGCGGCGACGCCGACTACGCCGGCCTCTCCGCCCGCGGCAAGGCAGTGGTCGTCCGCGGCGACGACTCGGTGGCCCCCACGGACCAGGCGGCGGCGGCGCACACCGCCGGTGCCGCGATGCTCGTCGTGGTCAACGACCGCGCGGGTCGTAAGAGCGACTGGTACGGCAACCCCGACGCCGCGACGACCGGACCGATCCCGGTGGCCTCGGTGACCACTGACGAGGGCGAGGCGTTGATCCAGAAGATCACCGCCGCGGGCCGCAGCCCGCTACGACTGGTGGTGGTCGCCCACCCCAGGGCGAAGTACCTGTACGACCTGGTCGACTACCACATCGGCGGGGTGCCGAAGGACCCGTCCGCCAAGACCGACCCGCGCAACCTCGCCCGGATCGATCTCACCTTCTCCCCGCCCCCGGGGAAGCAGTCCAGCGAGACCCGGATGGACTTCCCGCCGTACGAGTACGCGGCGGCACGGCCGTTCCCGTTCGAGCCGGTCGCGCCGGGGCCGCGTACCGACTGGGTCTCCGCGGGTGGCGGCATCAAGTGGATGCAGTACGCCGACGTCGCCGACTGGGCGCGGTCCAACACGGAGGCCATCGCGTACCGGCCGGGCAGCGTCCAGAAGGATCGCTGGTTCGGGCCCATCACCCGGCCGCGGCTGCTCAGCACCGAGATCCCGTTCCGTGGCGAGACCGCCATGAGCGCCTACATCCAGGGATTCGGCGACGCGGGCGCCGCCCACAGCGGCGGGGCCAGCATGTCGCAGATCGCCACGTTCTATCAGGGCGACAAGCAGCTCACCCAGTTCGACGGCTGGCCGGAGGTCGGCGCGGGTGACCTGTCCCCGGAGAAGCTGCCGTACCGCCTGGTCGTCGAGACCACTGGCAAGCCCGAGTTCAGCCCGTACTCGACCGCCACGCACACCGAGTGGAGCTTCGTCTCCGGCGGCAGCACCGAGGTGCAGGCCATCCCGCTGGTCCAGCTGGACTACGGAACGGACGTGGACGTCGCGGGTCGGACGAAGCGCCGAACCGACTTCTCGATCACGCCCGTGGTGGTGGGCAGCACCGCGGCTCGGGACGCCGTCTCGTCACTCCAGCTGGAGATCTCCTACGACGACGGGGCGACCTGGCAGCGGCAGGACCTGCGGGAGAAGAAGGGCACCTGGCAGGCGTCGCTGAACGCGCCGCACCGGGCCGACTTCGTGTCGATCCGGGTCACCGCCAAGCAGCGCAACGGTGGCGGTGTCACCCAGACCGTCACCCGGGCCTTCGGCCTGCGGTAGAACCCGCCGGGGGTCGGCGCCGACGAGGTGCCGGCCCCTCCGGGGGCCCTCGTTCCTGACATCGGCACCAAACAAGTCCGGCCCCCACACTGTGGGGGCCGGACTCGTATCACTTTCAGTGGTAGCGGGGACAGGATTTGAACCTGCGACCTCTGGGTTATGAGCCCAGCGAGCTACCGAGCTGCTCCACCCCGCGTCGACTGGTTAAGACTAACTCACCCGTTCCGGGCAATGATCAGCGGGGTCACCAACCGCTGCGGGCGCCCGTACTCGACGATGCCCGACGTGCCGGACAATGCCGAAAGCCCGCCCCGGCGTTTCCCAGGACGGGCTTTCTCTCGTAGCGGGGACAGGATTTGAACCTGCGACCTCTGGGTTATGAGCCCAGCGAGCTACCGAGCTGCTCCACCCCGCGTCGGCTCGATAACCGTAGCGCACCGACCCGGGACACCGCAAAGCGACGCCGATACCGCACTCGCCGACACCCCTGACCTGGGCCGTTGTCAGTCGAGCCAGTTCTCGATCGCCGCGACCGCCCGTCGACTGTCGGCATCGACCTGGGACCGAGCGGCCGCCGTGTGCTCCCAACCCTGCTCCCAGAGCACCGTCACCACGTCGCCGACCCGGACCGCCCGGACCAGCCGAACCTCCTCCGTACCCGGCTCGTCCATCCCGTCCGGCATCGGGGCCCGCATCTCGAACAGCACCGACTCGTCCCCGTACACCCCCGAGGTCAACAGCCGCTGCCGCCACGTCCTGTTGTCGTCGGACAGCTTCTGGTCGGGGCAGCCGCGCACCGCCTGCCGCAGCTCCCGCAACGCGTCGTCGGCCCGGCCGGCCCGGTAGATGGTGATGGTGTGCCGGTAGCTGCCGTCCGGGACGTGCCCCGTCGGCGTCTCCGGCAACTTGTAGGCCAGGTAGCGGCCACGGCGTTGGACCATTGCCGAGTCGCTGGACAGGCGCGTCCCACACAGCGTCGGCAGTGCCGGACCCTCCCCCGAGGATTCCAGTCCGGTCCGATTCGGGGCCGCCAGCACGAAGAAGGCGCGGTCCGGGATCGAGGTGGGCGGCCGAGGTGCCGCCGGTCCGGTGGCCGGCTGCGACGGCGTACCACTCGGCGTGGTCCGCGACGGCGGCGCGGACGAGGGTGTCGACACCGGAGTCGGCGTGGGTGACGGCGGGAAGGTCGCCGGCGCCCCGGTCGGCAGCGGGCCAGGGGTGTCGGCAGGCGGCGGCAGCGGTGCGGAGCCGTCCGCCGGGTACGCCAGTCGGCCACCGACGGCAACCCCGCCCACGAGCAGCGCCACCGCGAGCGTCGAACCGGCTACCCGGGCTCGGGCCCGCCGGTCGGCGAACCGCCGAAGTGACTCGGGACGGGTCAGCTCGTGCCCGTCCGCGACGGTGCTGAGCGACCGGTACAGGTCAGAGAGTTCAACTGACATCGTTCGCCTCCAACTCCACGGCGCTGAGGTCGGGCAGCAGCGCGGCCAGCCGGGACCGACCTCGGGACAGCCAGGACTTCACGGTGCCGACCGGGACGTCGGTCTCCCGGGCGATCTCCTCGACGGACATGTCGAAGAGGTAGTGCAGGGCCAGCGCCTGCCGGTGCGTGGCGGGCAACTGCCGGAGCGCTCCGACCAAGAGCACCCCGTCCTCGCTGGGCGGGGGTGCGACCGCCGGTGGTCCGGAACGGCTCAGCACCACCCGCCAACGGTGCAGGCGCCGCCAGCGGTCAGTGGCCAGCCGGGCCACCACGAGTCGCAGCCACGCCTCCGGCGCCGGATGCGACGACAGTCGCCCCCACTGCCGCCAGGCCCGGGTGTACGCCTCCTGCACCAGGTCCTGCGCCTCACTGTGGTCGCCAGCGACCGCATAGCCGTACCGCAGCGTCCGCCGGGCGGTGCTGCGGTAGAAGTCATCGAAGCTCTGCGCGTCCCGCACGACTGTTCCCCCTCGTCCCCACCCCGTTGCATTGAGGACGGCGGACCGGCGTCGCAGGTTGCGGCGGTGGAGGGTGCTGTCGGTGACGTGACAGATACGCACAGATCAGGACAACGGCCGAGCCCCCGCCGTTCGGACCTGATGCGGTCCGAGCGACGGGGGCTCGGGAGAAACTGTGCGGTGGCGGGTCAGCCTCCGGCACTCGGGCTGGCACCCGGCGCACCAGCGGCCTGCTGCGCCTGCTGGAACGCGGTGAGCGCCTCGTCGAGGGCCTTCAGCGCACGCCCGTACCGCTCGAAGTCGCCCGACGTCTGCGCGGCCCGGACCTCGGTGATAGCGGTCTGCACCCGATCCGCGGCGGCAGCCAGGTCACCGGTCGGCGGTGGGGTGCCGGGGCTCGGGGTCGCCGTCGGCGCTGGCGTCGCCGTGCCCGAAGGCGTCGGCGTGGGCGTCGTCGGGTTGCCCCCGGTCGTCGGCGGCGGCGACGTGCCCTGCCCGGCCTTCTTGCCCTGCTCGACCAACTGCTTGATGCCGTCGTTGATGTTGTCGGCGAGCGCCACGAAGGAGCCGCCGTCACCGTACGAGAGCAGCACCTTCTGCAACAGCGGGTACGCGTCCTGCTGGTTGCTCTTCACGTAGACCGGCTCCACGTAGAGCATGCCGTCGGCGAAGGGCAACGAGAGCAGGTTGCCGTACTGCACCTGCGCCTGGTTGCTGGAGAGCAGGTTGAGCTGCTGACGGATGTTCGCGTTGTTCGTCATCTGCTGGTGCACCTGCACCGGGCCGGAGATCCGGGTCTGGTCCGGCAACTCCAGCACCTCCAGCCGGGGCTTCCCCTCGACGTACGACCCGGAGATCAGCGCGGCGAGGTTCTGCCGGCCGTTCGGGGTGACCGCCGAGGTGAGCTGGAACCGGGGGCTCTCCTGCCCGGGGAACTGGGTGAACAGGTAGTACGGAGGCTGCTTCTGGCCGCTGTCCGGGGCGTCCGGCACGTTGGGCACCTGCCAGAAGTCCTGTGCGGAGTAGAAGTCACCCGGGTTGGTCACGTGGAACTTGGTGAGCAGATTGCGCTGCACCTTGAACATGTCCGCCGGGTAGCGCAGGTGCTCGGTCAGCTCGACCGGGATTTCCGCCTTCGGCAGCACCAGGTCACCGCCGAACGCCTTGTTCCACGCCTTGAGCACCGGGTCGGTGTCGTCGTACTCGTAGAGCTTCACAGTGCCGTCGTACGCGTCGACGGTTGCCTTCACCGAGTTGCGCATGTAGTTGACGTCTTCGCGGGCCAGCTGGAAGGTGCCCCGGTTGGTCAACTCGTCGGTGGTCTCGGTCTGCAGGTTGACCCTCTCCGCGTACGGGTAGGAGGCCGCCGTGGTGTAGCCGTCCACGATCCACTGCACCCGACCGTCGACCACCGCCGGGTACGGGTCGCCGTCCAGGGTGAGGAACGGCGCTACCTTCTCCACCCGGTCGCGCGGGTTGCGCACGTAGAGCAGCTTGGAGTCCTTGTTGACCGCCTCGGAGAGCAGGAAGTTCGACTCCTGCTCCTTGATGGCGTACAGCAGTCGCCGGGTGAAGGAGCCGATCTCCACACCGCCCTCACCCGTGTAGGTGTAGGACTCGCCGCCGCCCTCACCGACCGGCCTGTCGAACTCGGCCTTCTTGTTCGGGTCGGACTGCCCGACGATGGCGTAGTCGTCGGCCGCCATCCGCTCGCCGTAGTAGATGCGCGGCTGCTTGGCCGGGATCTGCTCGGTCTGCGAGGAGCAGGCCTCCTGGGTCTTCTCGCCGAGGAAGCCGGAGACGAAGAACGGCTGCCCGCCGCAGACCACCTGGTTGGCCGGGGCGGCCACCAGCCCGTACCCGTGGGTGTAGACGGTGTGCCTGTTGATCCAGGTGTTCTGCTGGTCGGTCAGCTCGCCGTAGTTGATCTCGCGGACGCCGACCACGTAGTCGGAGACCTTGCCGTTCACCCCGTACCGGTCGATGTCCAGCTTCGGACCGAAGTCGTAGAAGCCACGCACCTGCTGGAGCTGGGTGTACGTCTCGCTGACCAGTTGCGGGTCGAGCAGCCGCACGTTCGACACCACCGAGGTGTCGGTGGCCAGGTTCCCCGGTGGGGTGAGGTTGTTCGCCGCGTACGGGGTCGTCTCGGTGGCCCCCAACCCGAACGCCGCCCGCGTCGCGTCGATGCTGCGCTGGATGTACGGCGCTTCCTTGTCCTTGGCGCTCGGCTTGACCTCGAAGGTCTGCACCGCCCAGGGGTAGATGCCGCCGATGGCCACCGCGGACACGCCGAGCAGCGCCAGCGAGATCCCCGGCCAGACCAGGTTCCGCATCCAGGCGTTGGAGAACACGAGGATCGCGATCGCCACCACGATCGAGATGTAGGCGAGGATCTCCTTCGCCGGCAGCAACGCGTTGACGTCGGCGTAGCCGGCGCCGTACAACTTGGCGCCCTCGTTGTACTCCAGCAGCATTGCCCGCCGGTCCAACACGTACGCGATCGCCTTCAACAGCACGAAGACCGCGACCAGGGTGCTCAGGTGCGCGCGGGCCGCGTTGCTCATCCGGTCGCCGACGCCCTGCAGGCGGACCCCGCCGAAGAGGTAGTGCACCGCCAGCGCGCCGATCACGGCCAGCACCACAGCGGTGAAGGCGACCCCGAGCAGGTAACGCCAGAACGGCAGTTGGAAGACGTAGAAGCCGATGTCGACCCCGAACTCCGGGTCCTTGATGCCGAAGTCACCGCCGTTGCGGAAGAGCAGCCACTGGTTCCACCGGTTCTGCGCGGAGAGACCGGCGAAGAGCCCGACCCCAGCGGCGGCCAGCGAGATCCAGGTGCCGAGACGCGGACTGAGCACCATCCGGTAGCGCTCCAGGGTCGCCTGCTCCACCGAGTGCGGACGCATTCGCGGGCGCAACCGGTAGGCCAGCCACAGATTGCCGCCGACGATCAGCGCCATGCCGAGGCCGACGGCGAGGAAGAGCACCAGCCGGGTGAGCAGGACACCGGTGAAGACCTCGGTGTAGCGGACCTCGTCGAACCAGAGCCAGTCGGTCCACGCCTGGACACCCCAGCCGAGCAGGGTGAAGAGCACGAACACCCCGACCAGGACCGCGATGGTGACGCGCCCGCGCCGGCTCATCCTCGGGAGGGGGCTGCTGCTACGCATGACCACTGTTGGCTCCGCACGCTCGATATGATCGGCTCCGACCAGGCACCCAGAGTACGGGGTGTTCCTGAGCGTGTCGGGGCACGGTCACACCGGTCAGCAACGCGTCGGCTGACCACCCGCGCGCAACGTCTCCAGAGCGGTCATCGCCTCGTCCAACGAGCCCACCCGCAACAGCGGCAGATCGGGCTGCGGGTTGCGGACCGCCTCCGCGCAGTTGTCCGCCGGCACCAGGAAGACCTTCGCCCCGGCGCGCTTGGCGCCGACGAGCTTCTGGGCGATCCCGCCGATCGGGCCGACGACGCCCTCGTCGTCGATGGTGCCGGTGCCGGCGATGACCTTGCCGCCGGTGAGGTCGGCCGGGGTCAACTTGTCAACGATCCCCAGGGCGAACATCAGACCGGCGCTCGGCCCACCGATGTCCCCCAGGTCGATGCCGAGCGTGAACGGGTGCGGCTGCTGCTGATCGATCTCGACACCGATCCGCGGTCGGCCGTCCTGCTCCTGACTGGTCACCGTCGCGGTGGCCGGCACGCTGTCCCGGGTGTAGCCGATGGTCAACGCCGTGCCCGCCGGCTTGGCCCGGACCAGCTCGGTGACCTTCGCCGCCACCGGCACCGGCTGGCCGTCGACCGAGGTGATCACGTCGCCGGCCTTCAGCGCCCCGGCCGCCGGGCCGTCCCCGGCCACCGTCTTGACGACCACCTGCACCGGAAAGCCCAACTCCCGCAGCGCGGCGGTCTCCGCGCTGGTCTGCGACGCCTTGAAGTCCTCGGCGTTGCGCTGCTCGACCTGCTCCGTCGACTCACCCGGCGGGTAGACCAGCTCACGCGGCACCACCGCCTCGTCGTCGGAGAACCAGCCGGCGATCGCCCCCCGCAACCGCACGGTGGGCTGCACCCCCACCGTGGTCAGCCGCAACTGGCCGGCCGAGGTCGAGGTCTCCCGACCGGAGACCTGGATGACCTCCTTGCCGTCGGTCGTACCGAGGGTGTTGACAGTCGGCCCTGGGCCCAGCACAACGTACGGAATCGGCACCCGGAGCACCCCGATGCTCAGCAGGGCGGTGAACAGGGCACCGAGCAGGACCGTCAGGCCACGACGTCTCATGCCGCAGAGCGTACCGACCGGCCGTGGGTCACCCGCCGGATGCGCCGCGCGACTTCGCCCTCAGCGCAACGCCAGCGGCGGCTACCTGGGGCGCGGTCCGCGTACCGTAGATGTCGTGCCTGATATTCCGTTCGGTTTCGCGCTTCCGGGTGGGCAGCCACCAGACCCCAACGATCCCGCGCAGATGCAGCAGTTCATGTCGCAGTTGCAGCACCTGCTCTCCGCGCCGGGCAGCGGGCCGGTCAACTGGGACCTGGCCCGGCAGGTAGCAGCCAGCCAGCTCGCGGCCGCCGGTGACCCGGCGGTGTCGATGTACGAGCGCAACGCGGTCGAGGAGGCGCTGCGCCTCGCCGACCTGTGGTTGGAGCCCGCCTCGGCGTGGCCCTCCGGCATCCAGAACCCCGTTGCGTGGAACCGCAACGAGTGGATCTTCAAGACGCTGGACGTGTGGCGCAAGCTGTGCGACCCCGTCGCCAGCCGGATGGTCGGTGCGATGGGCGACCTGGTGCCACCCGAGGCGCGCGCCCAGCTCGGCCCGATGCAGTCGATGGTGGCCTCCCTCGGTGGCGCGCTCTTCGGCGGTCAGCTGGGCCAGGCCCTCGGCTCGCTCGCCGCGGAGGTGCTCTCCGCCGGCGACATCGGGCTGCCGCTCGGCCCGGCCGGCACGGCCGCGCTGATCCCGGCCAACATCCGGGCGTACGGCGAGGGCCTGGAGCTGCCCGAGGACGAGGTCCGCCTCTACGTGGCGCTGCGCGAGGCCGCCCACCAGCGGCTGTTCCAGCACGTCCCGTGGCTGCGTGGGCACGTTCTCAGCGCGGTCGAGATGTACGCCTCCGGCATCCGGGTCAACCGGGAGGCGATCGAGGAGGCGATGGGCAGGGTCGACCCGACCGACCCCGAGTCGATGCAGGCGATCGCCCTCGAGGGCATCTTCACCCCGGAGGACACTCCGGCGCAGAAGGCCTCACTGGCCCGCCTGGAGACCGCACTCGCCCTGGTCGAGGGCTGGGTGTGCCACGTCGTCGACAGCGCCGCCAGCGACCGGCTGCCCAACGTCGTCCGGCTGGGCGAGGCGTTCCGCCGCCGCCGGGCCGCAGGCGGTCCCGCCGAGCAGACCTTCGCCGCGCTGGTCGGTCTGGAACTGCGCCCCCGCCGACTGCGCGAGGCCGCGGCGCTCTGGGCCGCGCTCACGCAGCACCGTGGCATCGAGGGCCGCGACGCCGTCTGGGGCCACCCGGACCTGCTCCCGTCGGACGACGACTTCGCCGACCCGGTCGCCTTCGCGATGAACGACATGGACCTCAGCGAGCTGGACAGCTTCGACTTCACCGCCCCCAGCGGGGTGGAGGAGACGGCCCCCGGCCAGTCGGATCAGTCCGGTCCGTCGGGGCAGTCCGGTCCGTCGGGGCAGTCGGGTCAGCCCGACGAGACCGACGGCGAGGGCGACACCAAGTCCTGACGTCCGCGCTTCGACGGCCTGCGCCCCGGGTGCCCGCAGATCGACAGCGGGCACCCGGGCGCGTTCGTCAGGTGCGTCGATTCAGGTGGGTCGGCCCGATCCGGAGAGCAGGGCGCGGGTCGCTTCCCAACCCTCGAAGGCCGGGTCCAGCGTGGCCAGGTCAGCCGGGCCGCGCAGTCGTCGCCAGCCGGTGGTGACCGCCACGTCACCCGGGCGCGGGGCGTTGCCGCGCGCCTCGGCCGGCGTCGCCGTGTCCAGCTCCAGCGTCGGCAGCCAGTCCGGCGCGGGCAGTCGTACCGCGACCCCGAGCAGACCCGGGCCGCCGCCCTCGACCGGGGCCACCGCGACCGGCCGGCTGGTGAGTGGGCGGAGCAGCTTGCCGACGGTCAGGGCGGGCAGGTCAGGCACGTCACTGACCAGCACTGCCGCTTGGTCGTACCCCTCGAGCGCGGCGAACACGGCGTTCGGCGTCGGCTCGGCCACCTCGTACACCGCCGTACCGGGCCACACCAGCGCATCGGCCAGGGCCCGGTCGGCCGGGGTCACCGCGACCGCGACCTCCACCTCGTTGAGCGTGGCGAACAGGTCGATGACGTCTTCCGCGAGCGCCGCTCGCCACTGCGCCAGGTCGACGCCGGGCGGCGACCAGTGCACCGGCCCGAGCAACGCCACCACCACCCGTCGCGCCATCCCCCGACCCTAGCGCCCCACCCCACGCAGCCACCCCACCCGCCCCGACCCACCTGCCTGAGGCCGACCAACCCGACCACCCACCTGCCTCAGGCCGTCCTGGACGGACTCGACGGCATGATCGACTCGGCTTCATTGAAGTCGCGGTGTCCCGGCGGCGTGGACAGCGCGGTATTCAGGAAGGCGAGTCGATCTCGGCGCGCGGCGCCCAGCGGCTCAGGGCGTGTGGATCAGGTGGGGAGCGGTGCGCAGGAGGAGGCGGCGGCGACCCCTTCGAGGTAGCCGCGGGCCCGTTCCGCCTTGGGGTAGCGAGCGACCAACGCCCAGAACCGGGCGTTGTGGCTCGGCACGATGAGGTGCGCCAACTCGTGCAGCAACACGTAGTCGATCACCCATTCGGGCATCTCCTGGACGCGGTGCGAGATTCGGATGCTGCGGTCCGCCGGCGTGCAGGAGCCCCACCGGCCATTCTGGTTGGTGACCCATCGGACGCTGGCCGGCACCGCCTTCGTGGCGTATCCGGGGAGGTAGAGGTCGATGAGCCGATTGGCACGGGCCAGCAGCTCGGCGTCGGACCGGGCGAGGCGCCCCTCCCGGGCGGCGAGCCGGGCGAGCATCCGGTCGACCCACTCGCTCTCCTCGGCACGGGAGAACTGGTCGGGGATGAGGACGACCACTCGCTCACCGTCACGGTACGCGGACACCGTGCGTCGTCGACGCTGACTGCGCCGCACCTCGACGACCGGCTTGCGCGTCCCCGCCATCACTGGCCCGCGCAGCCTCGACTACGTGTCACGAAGGCAAGCTAATGCCCACTGACCAGGGGTCCGCAAGAGTCAACCGCGCGACACGCGCCCGGAAAATGGTGATTGGTCGCCAGCCGTCCCGAAAATTTCTTGACCGCGGCGTCATCGCGCCATCTCGTCACCCTTGGTGAACGCTGATGGCACCGGTACGTGGCCCGTCTCCACCGTAGGTGATCACCGCCCCGGATGCCGCCGCGGGGGCACTCGCACGGGTGGCTGTCAGGGTTTGGTCGGCGTGTCCCCGCCAAACTGACTTATCCGACCTATTTCGCCATGCACACTCTCGACGTCGACTTGCTCACAGTGTCGATGCACAGCTGACATGGAACTGCCCAGACCTGGGTAGGGTCCGCGGACCAGCGGTCACGAAGGTGGCCGCGGAGTGAGACCCAGCGCCGGCGCCCCGTGTGGCCCGCCGCCGGGCACCCCGCCGGAACGGCATTGACCGGCGGACGAGACGAGGAGGGCACCGTGGCCGACCAGGCCCAGACGACCTACAACGGTTACTGCGTGAAGTGCAAGGAGAAGCGGGACTTCGAGGGGCACGTCGAGGTCTCGAAGACCGGAATGAACATGGCCAAGGGCAAGTGTCCGGTATGCGGTACAACAGTGAACCGCATCCTGGGCAAGGCCAAGGTCTGACCCGAACGGGTGAACGGGGGTGGGGTGGCCGGGTGGCCACCCCACCCCCGGTTGCCGAATCGGGAGCGCGTGCCACCGCTGCGGTAGCCCCTGTCGGGTGGCCGACAACAGGCGCGAGGGGCTGTGGAAAACCCGTCAAATCCTGTGGATAGCGCTGGACAGCGGCTTGACCGCCTGTGGACAACGATCGACTGAACGCGAAGACGTGGTCACGATTCGTGACCATGAGCCGCACCGTACTGCCCCGCCCCACCCTGCTGCCTGGTCTCAACCGACTCTGGCGGGACCGGCACACCCTCCAACTCGGCGTCGGCCCTGGGCCGGCCGCCCTCCTGGAGTTGGCCAACCCCCGCGCCGCCCACCTGCTCGACCTGCTCGACGGCACCCGCAGCGAGCGGACCGTGCTGATCCAGGCGGCGTCCGCCCAGATCAGCGCCGACGACGCGCGTACCCTGCTCGACACCCTGCGGGCCGCCGGCCTGTTGGTGCCCGCGCACAGCCTGATCCCCCGCGACCTGACCGGCCCGGTCCGCTCCCGGCTCGCGGCGGAGGCGGGCGCGCTGGCCCTGGCCGCCGCCCGGCTGCCCGGCACCCCCGCGCAGGTCCTGCGGAGGC
Source organism: Micromonospora sp. NBC_00330 (assembly GCF_036136635.1). Classification (NCBI taxonomy): domain Bacteria; kingdom Bacillati; phylum Actinomycetota; class Actinomycetes; order Micromonosporales; family Micromonosporaceae; genus Micromonospora; species Micromonospora sp. NBC_00330. Next base: position 6,936,029 of record NZ_CP108012.1, on the reverse strand, counting down.
GGCGGGCGGCCCGCGTCCTGCTCACCGGCGCCGGGGCACTCGGCGGGCCGCTGACCGTGGCGTTGGCCCAGTCCGGCGTGGGGCAGGTTAGTCCCCAGCTCAGCGGCTCGGTACGCCCCGTCGACCTGATCGGCACGGGCATCCCCGCAGCCGAACTGGGTCGGCCGCTCGCACCGGCGGTGCGGGCTGCCGTCGACCGCGTCGCACCGGGCACCGGCACCCGTCCGAGCCGCGCGGGGCGGATCGACCTGGTGATCCAGCTCGGCACGGACCGGCCTCCGGCGCTGCTCGCCGCCGGTCTCGCCCAGCGCCGGCAGCCGCACCTGCTGGTCACACTGCGCGAAGGCGTACCGGTGATCGGGCCGTTGGTCCGCCCACCCGCCGGGCCCTGCCTGCACTGTGTCGAGCTGCACCGGGCCGACCGCGACCCGGACTGGCCCCGGCTCGCCGCGCAACTCGCCGCAGCCGACCCGGTGGCCGCCGCAACGGCCGGCACGCTGCTCGTCGCCTGCGGGTACGCCCTGGGTGAGGCGCTGACGCAGCTCGACGGCGGCCAGCCGGAGACGCTCGGCGGTGCCATGGAGATCACCGTTGCCGGCCGTTTCCGTCGTCGGGGTTGGCCGCCACACCCGGCGTGTGGGTGCTCGCGAGGCCGAGTGTCCGCACCAGCCCGGCCGCAGAGCAGCAGCGGGGCCCTCCGGTCGGTAACAATGACCGGGTGACCGACATCCCGCGCCGCGCCGTGTCCCGCACCGCCAAGCTCGCCGCCCTGCCGCTCGGCTTCGCCGGCCGGACCGTTCTCGGGATGGGAAAGCGCGTCACCGGGCTGGCCTCCGACGTGATCTCCGCGGAGATCCAGCAGCGCACCGCCGAGCAGCTGTTCAGCGTGCTGGGCCAGCTCAAGGGCGGGGCGATGAAGTTCGGCCAGGCGCTGTCGGTCTTCGAGGCCGCGTTGCCGGAGGAGATCGCCGCGCCCTACCGGCAGGCGCTGACGAAGTTGCAGGAGGCGGCGCCACCGCTGCCGGTCGCCAGCGTGCACAAGGTGCTGGCCGAGCAGCTCGGCCCCGACTGGCGGGACCTGTTCGTCGAGTTCAACGACGTCCCGGCCGCCGCGGCCAGCATCGGCCAGGTGCACCGGGCGCGCTGGCGCGAGCCGGGCTTCGACGAGTCGGGCGAACCGAACAGCCGTGACGTGGCGGTCAAGATCCAGTATCCGGGGGCCGGTGACGCCCTGCTCGCCGACCTCAAGCAGCTCTCCCGCCTGGGCGGAATGTTCCGGGCCATCCAGCCCGGCCTGGACGTCAAGCCACTCCTGGCCGAGCTGCGCGAACGGATCACCGAGGAGTTGGACTACGAGTTGGAGGCCGAGTCGCAGCGCACCTTCGCCGCCGCGTACGCCGACGACCCGGAGATCTTCATCCCGGAAGTGGTAAACGCCTCGCCCAGGGTGCTGGTCACCGAATGGGTGACGGGCACCCCGCTGGCCGACATCATCCGCGAGGGCACCGAGGAGGAGCGGGACGAGGCCGGTCGGTTGATGGCCACGCTGCACCTCTCCGCGCCGCAGCGGGCCGGGCTGCTGCACGCCGACCCGCACCCGGGAAACTTCCGGCTACTGCCGGACGGTCGACTCGGGGTGATCGACTTCGGTGCGGTGGCCCGGATGCCGGAGGGCACCCCGGAGCCGATCGGTCGTATCGCCGCGATGGCCCTGCGCGGCGACGCCGACGAGGTCGTGGCGGGGCTACGGTCGGAGGGGTTCATCGGCTCGGCCGAGGAGATCGACGCCGAGGGAGTGCTCGACTTCATCCGCCCCATGCTGGAGCCCATCGCGGCGGACGGTTTCCGGTTCACCCGGGCCTGGCTACGGGCCGAGGCGGGGCGACTGGCCAGCCCCCGCTCCCCCACGTACCAGCTGAGCAAGCGCCTCAACCTGCCACCGTCGTACCTGCTGATCCACCGGGTGACGCTCGGGTCGATCGGGGTGCTCTGCCAGTTGGAGGCGAAGGCCCCCTACCGGAGCATCCTGGAGCGCTGGCTGCCCGGCTTCGCCCCGGTCGCCTGACCGTCGAGCCCCGGGCGGCTGACCACGCCGAGGCCGGGCGGCTGACCACATGGGGAAGGGCGGGTGCCGGTCGGCACCCGCCCTTCTGCGTGGGGTGGTACTAGAGAACACCCAGGTCGCGAGCCGCCTGGTTGCGGCCGGTCATGGCGACGGTACGGGCGGATCGGGTTGCCTCAGTGCTCGTGGTGGTACGACCGGCCTGAGGCCGGCGCATTCGAGCCCGGGTCAACGCTTCGTGGAGTAGTTGCATCTCGAAGGCTCCACTCGGAACGTTCAACATCGTTTTCTCACTCACTGCCGGTGTGCCACCGGCGTAGTTGGAACGGGTCGGGAACACGTCAGGCTGCCAGCCGGACCGCGCCACGCACCTCGGACAGCCCACTGGCCGCCAGGCGCGCCTCGGCCTCGACCCGAAGCTCGGCGTCACGGGCGACGTCCTCCTTACGCGGACGGCCACGGGGCCGCTTACGCGGGACAACCGCGCCACGCTCGAAGATCTCGCCGCCCCAGACGCCCCACGGCTCCGCTCGCTCAACGGCTCCGGCCAGGCATTCGACACGCAGCGGGCAGTCCCCGCAGAGTGACTTGGCCAGCTCGAGCTCGGTGGGCGAGTCGGAGAACCACAGGTCGGGGTCGAACTTCCGGCAGGGCAGGTTCGCCTCCATCTCGATGCTCATGTCGAGGGGGGCCAACGCCAGACTCATCTCCCGGTCACCTCTCTCTCACTTCGATCTCGTGGATCGCATTCCGACGTACTTACGGCGGGCAAAAAACTGAGGCCGCGGATCCCGGTAAGCGGGTTCCGCGGCCTCGAGGTGAGCCGGAGTCTGATGGTCAGACCGGTTTACCTCGAGGTGGAACGCCGCGGACATCCATGCGCTTCTTGGCGACCTGGATGCCATTGCCCGTGAAGCCACTGGTCCCCTCGACTCCAGCGGGCGCGACGGTCAGGATCAGCTCGGCCTGAACCTGGTGCACCTGTGGAACCGACGGTCGTGCAGCCGCAAGGGCCACCCGGACAGCCGACAGCGGAGCGCAGACAGACGGCATCGCCGCCAGACGCTCATAGGTGAAGATCTTCACGGGTGCCACCTCCCTCACGTTCCTCGAATCGACTGGACCGACCTCGTGAGCAGCCGGAATGGCGCCGCTCGCGTGGTGTGTCCTGAGGCTATTCCTCGCGCCGGGGCGAGGGCAAACGAATTTACGACGAGATTTCGAAAGTTTTCTCCGGGCAGACATCGTCCACCCCGGCACCGGCCACGAGGGCCAGCACCGACTCTCCGTAGAGACCCAGTTTGCGAGGGCCGATACCGGCGATGGCGATCAACTCCTCCGACCGGCCCGGTCGCCGCTCGGCCAACGCGACAAGCGTCGCGTCGGTGAAGACCACGTAGGCCGGGACCTTCTGCGCACCGGCCACCCGCTGTCGCCACTCGCGCAGCCGTTCGTGCAGCTCATCGTCTATGTCGGACGGGCAGGTGGGGCAACGACCGAGCTTGCGGTCCGGGCCGGCGAGCAGTGTGGCGCCGCAGATCCGGCAGGAGACGATCTGGGTTCGCCGTCGCTCGGGACTGCGGGCCGGACCGGCGCCGCCGGTGGCCCGTTCGGTGCCGCCGGAGCGGTCCAGTTGCGGCAGGAACCGCGACGGCCGCCGCGCCCGTCCGCCCGGCGAGCGCGCGGCGGCGTACGACAGCCACAACCACTCCCGGGCGCGGGTGATCCCGACGTAGAGCAGCCGACGCTCCTCCTCGACCTGTTCGACGGTCTTGGCGTACACGGTGGGCAGGGTGCCCTCGGCGAGGCCGACCAGGAAGACCGCGTCCCACTCCAACCCCTTGGCCGAGTGCAGGGACGCCAGCGTCACCCCGTCCACCGTCGGCACGTGCTGCTGGGCGGCCCGGCGCGCCAACTCCTCGGTGAAGTCGGTGAGGGTGACCGGGCGCTCCACCGAGGCGGCCTCGCCGATCGGCACGACCTCGGGGGTGGCCGCGTACTCCTCGGCGAGCTGGACCAGCGCGGACAGCGCTTCCCACCGCTCGCGGGCGGCGCCGCCGGCCGGGGGCGCGTCCGGGGCCCAGCCGACGGCGGTGAGCGCCTCGACGACGGCGGCCGGCAGCGGTGTCTCCCCCGGGATCGAGCGGGTGGCCGCGCGCAGCGCGACCATCGCCTGGCGCACCTCGGTGCGTTCGAAGAACCGCTCCGCGCCCTGCACGACGTACGGCACCTCGGCCTCGGTGAGCGCCTTCTCGTACGCCTCGGACTGCGCGTTGACGCGGAACAGCACGGCGATCTCCTTCGCCGGCGTGCCCGCGTCGATCAGCGACCGGCAGCGCGCGGCCACCGCGTTCGCCTCGGCCGGCTCGTCGGTGAAGATCCGCAGGTCCGGCTCGGGGCCGGGTGGGCGTTGCCCGCTCAACTCCAGCCGCAGGCGCGCCTCGGTGCCCCGGGCCTGGGAGATCACCGCGTTGGCCAGACCGACCACCTGCGGTGTGGAGCGGTAGTCACGGACCAGCCGGACCACTGTGGCGTTGCGGTGCCGGCGGGGAAAGTCGACAAGGTACGCCGAGGTCGCCCCGGTGAACGAGTAGATCGTCTGGCTGGCGTCGCCGACCACTGTCAGGTCGTTGCGGCCGGCCAGCCAGGCGTCCAGCAACCGCTGCTGGAGTGGGTTGACGTCCTGGTACTCGTCGACCACGAAGTGCCGGTACTGGGTGCGGATCTGCTCGCCGACGTCCGGGTGCTCCTCGATGCCCCACACCGCGGCCCGCAGCATGTCCTCGAAGTCGATCACGCCGTTCGAGCGCTTGAGCTGCTCGTACGCGGTGAACACGTCGGCGACCTTCGTCGGCTCGTGCGGTGTGTCGCGCAGCGCCCGGGCGGCGGCCACCACGTAGTCCGTCGGCTCGACCAGCGACGACTTCGCCCACTCGATCTCGCCGGCCAGGTCGCGGGCGGCGGCCCGGTCGGTACGCAGGCCGACCCGGGCGGCGGCGAGGGTGACCAGTCGTACCTTGCTGTCCAGCAGTTCGGGCATGGCGCGGCCGGCCAGCAGCCGGGGCGCGAAGTACCGCACCTGGCGCAGTGCGGCGGCGTGGAAGGTCCGCGCCTGGACACCGTGCGCCCCGAGCAGGGTGAGACGGTGTCGCATCTCGGCGGCGGCGCGGGCGGTGAAGGTGACAGCGAGCACGTGCCGGGGAGAGATCTCCCCGGAGAGCGCCCGGTGGGCGATTCGGGAGGTGATCGCCCGGGTCTTGCCGGTGCCGGCGCCGGCCAGGATGCAGACCGGGCCGGCAGGTGCGGTCACGGCGGAGCGTTGCTCCGGGTCCAGCCCGGCGAGCACCTGTTCCGACGCTGAGTGAACCACCACAACCAGGAATCATCTCAGCTCCCCCTAGCGTTGCAGCGAACAGCCTCGGCTTGATCCGCAAGCCGCGGCCGGAGCAGTTGGAGGATCCGACCATGCTGACGATGTATTCCACCCCCTGGTGCGGCTACTGCCACCGGCTGAAGTCGCAGCTCGACCGGGAGGGCATCGGGTACGAGGTGGTCGACATCGAGCAGGACCCGAAGGCCGCCGAGTTCGTGATGAGCGTCAACGGCGGTAACCAGACGGTGCCGACGCTGCGCTTCGCCGACGGCAGCGCCCTGACGAATCCCTCGATCACCCAGGTCAAGCAGCACCTGGAGACGCTCAACGCCTGATCTGCCGGTTCATTCTCGGTGCGCGGCCGCCCCACCCGGGGCGGCCGCTCGTCGTGTTCGGCAACGGGTCACGGTGGCCACTGTCGGTGGGTGCCGGACGCCCGGGTCGGTCGGCGTCCTCGGCCGGACGGCGGGGTGTCGGAAGCCCCTGTCGGTCGGCGTCCTCGGCCGGACGGCGGGGTGCCGGGAGCGTCGGGCGGGTGGGCGGCGTCGGCGGGCGGGCCCCGGCCGGCGCGCTCAGGTGCCGGCCCCGCCACAGGTAGCTGCCGGCGGCGAGGGTGGCCACCCCGACCAGCGCGAACAGCAGCCGGTAGTCCAGGAACCCGACCAGCAGGGCACCCGCCCCGATGGAGACCGCCTGCGGCCCGCTGACCACCGCCTGGGTGGCAGCGGCGACTCGCCCGACCAGCGACGGCGGCGTGCGTCGCTGGATCAGCGTGTGCAGACCCACCATCGTCAGCGGGAGCGAGACCCCGGCCAGCAGCACCGCCGCGAACCCGAGCCACAGATCGGGGAACGCGAGCACGAGCGCGGCCGGGGAGAAGAAGGCGACTCCGGCGGCCAGCGTGCCGACCTCTCCGAGCCGGCGGACCAGCGTCGGTGAGCAGAGTCCACCGAGCAACCCACCGATGCCCTGCACGGTGACCAGCACCCCCACGAACGCGGCATCCCGGTTCAGCCCCTGGTCGACGTAGGCGAAGATGAGCGACTCGCTGAAGCCCATCACCAGTGACCCGAGCCCGTAGCCGAGCAGGGCCCGTCGCAGGGCCGGCTCGCCGGCCAGGTGCCGCAGACCGGCGCCCAGTTCGGCCGGCCACCGCAGTCGTACGGCCGGTGGCAGCTGTTGCGGGGTGGGCAGCGCGGTGACCACCGCCGCCGCGGTCAGAAATCCGACCATGCCGATTCCGGCCAGCACCCACCCGCCGAGCGCCGCGTAGAGCGCCGCGCCCACCAGCGGGCCGACCAGTCGGATCCCCTGACGTACGGTCTGGAGCACGCCGTTCGCATCGGCCAGCAACTCGACCGGCACCATCTCGCGGATGAGACCGCTGAGCGCCGCCCCGAGCGTGATGGACGAGAGCCCGTACAGGGCGGCCACCAGGTAGACGACCCAGACGTCGCCCGCGTCGCGGACGGTGAACAACGGGGCGAGCAGGGCTGCGGTCAGCACGTTCGCGGCCACGAAGAACGGTCGGCGCGGGTAGCGGTCGACGACCCAGCCGACCAGCGGCGCCAGCGTCATCGGCGCGATGACCGCGAAGATCGTGGCACCGGCCAACCCGTTCGAGCCGGTCAGATCCTTGACCCAGATGGCGAGTGCGAGCAGCAGGATCGACTCGGCGGTCATGCTGGCCAGCAGGCCGCCGAAGAGCAGGCGGAAGTCGGGTCGGCGCAGGATCGTGCGCATGGGTCCCTCCGGCGGGATGGCTGCCCAGGTGGGCGAGGTCGACGGGCCGCGACCGCGGGTCCGTCGTCATCCGGCATTCCCGTGGTGCGATTTTCGCAAGACACGCCCTCGCCGGAACCTCCGACACCGGTCGCGCCGTCCATACTGACCGTGGGGGGCGAATTTCATACAGTTACCGTCGCGTCTGCGGCGGTCGACGGGAAAGAGGACACTGTGCCTCCTGCCGCACCCAGCCCGATCCTGCGTCGTCGCCGGTTGGGCGTCGAGCTGCGCCGCCTACGTGAGGCCGCGGGCCTCACCGGCGATCAGGTCATCGAGCGTATCGGTTGGGCCTCCGCGTCCAAACTGTCCCGCTTGGAGAACGGCCGCAGCCGACCGGACCCGCAGGACGTCGGCGACCTGCTCGACCTCTACGGCGCCGACCCGGCGCTGCACGACGAGCTGCTGGGCATCACCAACGAGGCCGGCGACATGCGCGGCTGGTTGAAGAACTTCCCGGTGATGACGCAGCAACAGCGCGGTTGGGCCGAGTTGGAGGCGGGCTGCGCGGAGATCTCCGAGTACAACCCGGTGCTGGTGCCGGGCCTGTTGCAGACCCCCGGGTACGCCCAGCTCCGGATCGTGTCGGCCCGGCAGGTGAACGCGGGCGCGGGCGAGCCGGAGCCCGGCGACGAGCCGGAGACCGAGGTGCAGGCGCGGTTGGCCCGCCAGTCGCTGCTGACCCGCGAGCCGCACGCTCCCCGCTACACCGCCGTGTTGGAGGAGGCGGCTCTCGGCCGCCGGGCCGGGCCACCGGAGGTGCTGCACGAACAGCTGCTCCAGCTCTGCGAGCTGGCACTGCTGCCCAACGTGGCCCTGCACGTGCTGCCCCGGGACACCCAGATCGGCAATTGGTTCCTTCCGCCGACCGCCTTCTCGGTCTATCGGTTCGCCGATCCCCTCGATCCGGAGACATTGGCCATCGAAGGTGGCTTCACCGACGTCATGTCGACCGAGTCAATCACGCTAAATCGCTATAAAGTGGTGTTCGAGTGGCTATGCACGGCGGCACTTAACGCCTCGGACACCCTCTCCTGGCTGATCGAGGCGGCGGGACGGCTGACCGAGGCGACGCCCCCATCCACAGTGGCGTTCGGGCCGGCAACGGCGCCGGCCCAACGCCGCCGGGAATCAGGGCGACTGACGGACCGGTGATCCACGGGGGACCCTCCGTCGGTACGTGCGGCACCACTCGTCCCATCGGATCGCTGCACATCAGGAGCAGAACCATGAACGAAATCCGCAACACGCCGTCCGTCTCCGCCCACTCGTTGGCGGACGCCCCGTGGCGTACCAGCACACGCAGCCAGACCTCCAACTGCGTGGAGGTCGCCCCACTGGCCACCGGCCCGTCGGCGGTCGCCCTGCGCGACAGCAAGGACCGGGGCGGCCCGGTGCTGCTGTTCAACCGCGCGGGATGGCTCGGTTTCATCACCGGGGCGAAGAAGGGCCAGTTCGATCTGAACTGATTCGGTGACTGGCACGGGGCCGTCGGCGCACTGCCGGCGGCCCCGTCGCGTCGTACCCGCCGACTCCGTCGCTTTGCGACCCGGCGACCCTGCTGAGCAGCCATCCGCCGATCGGACGAGGCTCGAAACCGATAGGCGCGTTTCAGTTGCTGGGACGAACACGGGGCGTAACATGACCCTCGAGTACGTGGAACTTCCACACTGGCTCATCCGTCGCGGTTCATCCGGAGACCCTCATGCGGTTCCTGATCGTTCGCACCGACATCCGCGCCGTCGCTGACGGGGACATCGCCGCTGCCTGGGCGGACGGCCACCGACTTCGCGACGAGACGACCACGCCCGAGCCGCGCCGGCAGATCGTGCACGCCGAGGACCGGGACGCCGCGCTGCTGCTGGCCCGGGCCCTGGCCACCGTCGGCGCGGTCCGTGCCGGCAAACAACGGGTCAAGGTCCTCCCGCTGATCGAGTCGCGGCCCGCCTTCCGACACAGACCGGGCCGCACCGGCACCTGATTTCACAGGTCGTCCGTCGTGGTCGGACCGGCTCCCCCGCCGCGTTACTCGCACCCGCCGACCACGACGGCCCGTGTTCCCGGCCCGTGACCGCCGCGGCAACGGCGGCCACGGGTCGGGACCGTGCTCAGCGGTCGGCGTCCACCCAGCCGTCCAGCCAACGGTGGATGAGGAACAGCGCGATCGACGACGGAGGCGGCAGGATCAGTCGGGCCCCGTCGCCCACGTCCACCGTCTGCCCGGCCAACGCCGCCCCGATCTCCCGGCGGGAGAACCACCTGGCGTACGCGATCTCGGACGGGTCGACCCGCACCGGCTCGGTCGGGTTCGCGGTGGCCAGGAAGCCCAGCATCAGCGAGCCGGGGAACGGCCAGGCCTGGCTGCCCACGTACCCGATGCGCTCGACCCCGATGCCCACCTCCTCGCGGACCTCGCGCAGCACGGCCGCCTCCGCCGACTCCCCCGGCTCCACGTAGCCGGCCAGGCAGGAGTAGCGACGACCACCCGGAGTGCCCTGCCAGCCGGCATTGTTGCCGAGTAGGCAGCGGCCGTCCGGGCCGTCCACGCCGTCGTGGACGAGCACGATCATCGCCGGGTCGGTACGCGGCCAGATCCGCCCACCATTGCGGTCCACCCTCGACCAACCCGCCTCGTCCATCGCGGTCGGCGCACCGGTGCTCGTCGAGTAACCGTGTCGGGTGTGCCAGTTGACCAGTGCCAACGCGGTGGTGAAGATGCCGGCCTCCCGGTCGGCGAGCAGGTGACCCACCTCCCGGAGGTGGACCGCCCGGGTCCCCGGGATCGCCGGAAGCGGCGCGTCGACAGCGAAGACCGGCACCCCGTCCGGCTCGACACCCAGGAACATCGCCATCGACTCCGACCCGGAAGGCACGTCAGCCGCCCCGAACAGCACCAACGTCGGAGGCGACGTCTCGGTGCGGGCCAGCGTCCGACCCTCGTCGGTCGAGTCGAGCAGCAGCACCCGGGCGCGCAACCACGCCTCGGTCAGCCACTGCGAGTCACCCCGCCGGTGCGCGGCCCGATCCAGCGTGGACCGCGCCAACGGCGGCGCCGCCTCCCCGCTCACGCCGCCGCTCCGCTGCTGAGCCCCATGGTTCGCTCACTCCGCTCGCTCACGCCAGCGCTCCGCTCGCTCACGCCTTCTGCTCAGTGACAGTGGTCAGCGCGGCCAGCCCCGGGGTGACCCGATCCGCGTCGCCGAGCACCACTATCGCCGCCCGGGCCGGGGCCAGGTAGCGGGCCGCCGCCTGCGCGACGTCGTCGATGCTCGCCTTCGCCAACCTCGCCGCGTACTCGGCGAGGAAGTCCAGGCGCAGGCCGTTGCCGGCGTACGCGCTGGTCAACGCCGCCAACCCGGCCTGCGTGGACATGCCGAGCTGGAGGGTGCCCAGGGCGTACTGCCGGGCCTGCTCCAACTCCTCGGGCTTCGGCGGAAGCGACGCCAACCGACCCAGCTCGTACGTCGTCTCCAGCAGCGCCGGGCCGGTGACCTCGGTGGCCACGTCCGCGGCGGCGACCAGCACCGACCCGGCGACGGAGTGCTCGATCACCGAGTGCGGGCCGTACGTGTAGCCCTTGTCCTCGCGGATGTTCTCCACCCACCGGGAGGAGAAGTAGCCGCCGAAGATCAGGTTCGCGAGTTGCAGCGGGGCGTGGTCCGGGTCGGTGCGCGACACCGCCGGCAGCGCGATCCGCAGCGAGGACTGCACCGAGCCGGGCCGGTCGACCAGCAGCAGCGGCCCCGGCTCCAGCGGCGGGGTCGCCGGCAACTCGGCCACACGCCCGGCACCCGACCAGCCGCCGAGCGCCCGCTCGGCCGCGTCCAGTGCCTTCTCCGGCTGTACGTCACCGACCAGCACCAACTGCGCGCCGGTCGGGTGGACCCGCTCCGAGTGCAGGGTGCGCAGCGCCGCCGGTCGCACGGCACGGATCTGGCCGGGCTCCGGCGTCTGCGTCGCGTACGGGTGCCGGCCGTAGATCCGCTTGAGCAGCGCCTCCCGGGCCAGGTGCGAAGGCTGGCTCTGCGCCACCTGGATCCGGTCGACCAGCCGGTCCCGTTCGGTGGCCACCTCGTCACCGGGGTAGCTGGCGCCGGTCAGCACCTCGGCCAGCAGCTCCAGCATCCGGTCCAGACCGGTGACCAGGCCGGCGCCGGAGAGCATCAGCCGGTCCGGGTCGACGCCCGCGGAGAGCCCGCCGCCCACCTTCTGCAACTCGGCGGCGATCTGCACGCTGGTCATCGACTCGGTGCCGGAGAGCATCGTCTGCGAGAGCATCGCGCCGCGGGCCAGGTGGACCCGGCCGAACGGCACCCAGAGCCGCAGTTCGACAAGGGGTACGGCAGGCCGGCGTACGGCGATCACGGTGAGACCGTTGCGCAGCGTGCGCTCGGCCTGCTTGGGCACCTTGAGCTTGCGGGTTGGCCCGAGCGGCGGCAGCGTACGCGGCCCGACCTGAGCAGTGGTGGTCGTCATCGGGCGCCTCCGGCAATGACCTCGATGGCGGCCCGGCGCTCCGGGCGCACTGTGGCGGCGGCGGCCCGGACCTGCTCCTCGGTGACCTCGCCGACCAGCCGGGGCAGTTCGTTGAGCAGACCCGGTTCACCGCGTTGCTGCTCCAGCACTGCCATCCGCAGCGCCCGACCGAGCACCGCGTCGGTGTCCCGCAGCAGGTGGGTCGCCATCCGGGCCTGGGTGCGGGCCAGCTCGCCGTCGGTCAGACCGTCGGTGGCCAGCCGGTCCAGCTCCTCGTCGATGGTGCGCAGCACCTTGTCCACATCGCCACCGGGCGGCAGGTGCGCCTGCAACAGCAGCGCGGTGGGGTCACGGACGTCGAACGGGTCGCCCATGAAACCGAGGTATCCGCCGAGGCTGGTCACCGTGCGGTCCCGCTGCACCAGTCGTTCGACCAGCCGCGACGCGTCGCCGTCGGTGAGCACCTCGGCCAGCACCACGTACGGCAGGTAGCCGGCGAAGTCGGTGACCGGGTCGGGCACGCGCCAGGCGCCGGCCACCGCCGGCAGCGGCGCCAGGGCATCGGTGTACGAGGTGCGCCGCTCGGCGCTCAGGTCGGGCTCGGTGAAGTCGGGCCGTTGCGGTGCCGGCCGGGCCGGTACGTCGCCGAAGTGTCGGGTGACCAGCTCGGTCGCCTCGGCCACGTCGATGTCCCCGCTGACGGCCAGCACGGCGTTGCCGCTGGCGTAGTAGCGGCGGAAGAAGTCCGCGGCGTCGGCGACGGTCGCCGACTCCAGGTCGTCGAAGGAGCCGTAGCCGTCGTGGGCGTTCGGGAAGGTGTCGAACATGACCGGCGGCAGAGTCAGCCAGGGAAAGCCGCCGTACGGACGGTTGAGGACGTTGACCCGGATCTCCTCCTTGACCACGTCGACCTGGTTGCGCAGGTTCTCCTCGGTCAGCCGGGGCCCACGCATCCGGTCCGCCTCCAGGAACAGCGCGCGCTCCAGCGCGTTGCTCGGCAGCGTCTCGAAGTAGTCGGTGTAGTCCAGGTGGGTGGAGCCGTTGAAGGTGCCACCCGCGCCCTGCACGTGCCGGAAGTGGGCCAGCTTCTCCAGGTTCTCCGAGCCCTGGAACATCAGGTGCTCGAAGAGGTGGGCGAAGCCGGTACGCCCCTCCGGCTCCGAGCGGATGCCGACGTCGTAGACCACCGCCACCCCGATCACCGGGGCACTGCGATCGGGGGTGAGCACCACCCGCAGGCCGTTGTCGAGGGTGAACCGCTCGACCGGATACTTCGTCGCTGGAATTCTGGATCTCCGCGCCGCCACGGAGTCGACCCTAGCGCGTCGACACCTCCGCCACCCGCGACCTTCCCGGAGCCGCCGCGACCGGGGCCGTCACCAAAGGCAGCACCTCGGCGCCGACCCGCTCGGCCTCCTCGCGGTGCGGCCAGCCGGAGAGGATGAACTCGTCGACGCCGAGCGCGGCGTACTCGTCGATGCGTGCCGCGACCTCGGCGTAGCTGCCGACCAGCGCGGTGCCGGCGCCCTCGCGGACCAGGCCGACGCCGGCCCAGAGGTTCGGTGCGACGGTGAGCCCGTCGGTGCGGCCGGCGTTCAGCGCGGCCATCCGGGCCTGACCCACCGAGTCCATCCGGTGGAACCGGGCCTGGGCGGCGGCGATCCGCTCCGGGCTCATCCCGGCCAGCAGCCGGTCGGCCTCGGCCCACGCCTCGGCGCTGGTCGGGCGGGCGATGACGTGCAGCCGGAGGCCCGTGCGCAGGGTACGGCGCTGCTCGGCGGCGAGCGCTCGGACCCGGGCGACCCGGGCCGCGATGGACGTCGGTGGTTCACCCCACATCAGGTACACGTCGGCCTGCCGGGCGGCCACCGTCTCGGCAGCCGGGGACGCGCCGCCGAAGTAGACCGGCGGCGGCGCGGCGAGTGGGGTGGCCAGGCCGCCGCCGTCGACCCGGTAGTGCTTTCCGGCGTAGTCGAACGGTCCGCCGGCCCAGGCGCGGCGGAGCACCTCGACGAACTCGCCGGTGCGCGCGTAGCGGTCGTCGTGCCCGAGGAAGTCGCCGTACGCCCGCTGCTCGGCCGGGTCGCCCCCGGTCACGATGTTGAGCGACAGCCGGCCACCCGAGACTGCTTGGAACGCCTCGGCCTGCTGGGCGATCAGGGTGGGCAGCGCGAAACCGGCCCGGACCGCGACCAGCATGCCGAGCCGCTCGGTGTGCTGGGCGACCGCCGCGCAGACGATCCACGGGTCGGGGCAGCCGGCGCCGACCGGGGTGAGAACGGCGGTGAACCCGTTGGTCTCGGCGGCCCGGCCAACCTCGGCCAGGTAGGCCACTGTCGCGGCCCGGTCGTGCCTCGCGGCGCCCGCGGTGACTGTGGCGGCACCGACCTGGTCGCCGTCGCCGGAGGTGGGCAGGAACCAGTGGAAGGTCATCGCGAAGTCGCCTCTCTGCCGGTGACCGAATGCCGATTACCCTAGCAAGCTGGTAGGAAATGCCGACATAACTGAGACGCGCCATCCCGCCATGTGGATGGGCCTTGACGCTGACCGCAGCCTGGCCCACTCTTCCTACCAACTAAGTAGGAATACTGCGGATTGGATGGACGATGAGACGGCTCCCCCTGCGCCGGATGGTCACCCTGGCCACCCTCGCCGTGGTAGGCGCGGCGACCCTGGGCAGCACCGCCGCGTGCGGCGACGACAGTGAGGGCGCGGGCGGCAGCTCCGGCCCGGTGACGCTGCGCCTCGGCTACTTCCCCAACATCACCCACGCGCCGGCGGTCGTCGGCGTGGAAAAGGGCATCTTCGCGGAGAAGCTCGGCACCAACGTCAAGCTGGACCCGAAGACCTTCAACGCCGGCCCGGCCGCCATCGAGGCGGTCTTCTCCGGCGCGCTGGACGCCACCTACATCGGTCCGAACCCGACGGTGAACGCCTTCTCCAAGTCCAAGGGCGAGGCCGTCCGGGTCGTCTCCGGCGCGGCGTCCGGCGGCGTGGCGCTCGTGGTCAAGCCCGGCATCACCGGTGCGCAGGACCTGAAGGGAAAGAAGATCGCCACCCCACAGCTGGGCAACACCCAGGACGTGGCGATCCGGTACTGGCTCAAGCAGCAGGGCCTCACCACCACCAAGGAGGGTGGCGGTGACGTCAAGATCGTGCCGCAGGAGAACGCCCAGACGGTCGAGACGTTCAACAGCGGCGCGATCGACGGCGCGTGGGTGCCCGAGCCGTTCGTCTCCCGCCTGGTCAACGCCGGCGGCAAGGTGCTCGTCGACGAGCGCGACCTGTGGCCGGACAAGAAGTTCGTCATCACCAACCTGCTGGTGAGCACGAAGTTCCTCAAGGCACACCCGGACGTGGTGCAGAAGCTGGTGGACGGCCAGGTGGCCGCCAACGAGTTCGTCAACAGCAAGCCCGACGAGGCGCAGCAGGCCATCTCCGACGCGATCGGCAAGATCACCGGCAAGCCGCTGGACCTGAAGCTGATCAAGCAGGCGTGGCCGACGTTGGAGTTCACGAACGACCCGATCTCGTCCTCCCTGAAGGCCGGGCTCGACCACGCCGTCGACGTCGGGCTGACCGAGCCGGTCGACCTCAAGGGCCTGTACGACCTGAAGTACCTCAACAACGCGCTCAAGGCGCAGGGCAAGGCCGAGGTCGTCCAGCCATGACGTCGACCACGACGACGCCGCAGAGCGCGACCACCGCGGTCGCGCTCTCCGGCGTGACCAAGGTGTACGGGCGCGGGGCGAACGCCGTCCTGGCCCTGGACGGCGTCTCGCTGAACGTCGCGCCCGGCGAGTTCGTCTGCCTGGTCGGCGCATCCGGCTGCGGCAAGAGCACCCTGCTCAACCTGGTGGCCGGGCTGGACCGGGTCAGCGGCGGGCAGATCACCCTGGCCGGCGACGCCAACCCGGGCCTGATGTTCCAGGAGCCGGCGCTCTTTCCGTGGCTGACCGTCGACGCCAATGTGGAGGTGCCCCTCAAGCTGCGTCGGCTCCCCCGGGCCCAACGCCGTGAGCGGGTGGCCGAGCTGCTGCGCACGGTGCACCTTGCCGACTTCGGCCGCAAGCGCCCGCACGAGCTCTCCGGCGGAATGCGGCAACGGGTCGCGCTCGCCCGCACGCTGGCCCTGGACACTCCGGTGCTGCTGATGGACGAGCCGTTCGGCGCGCTGGACGCGATGACCCGGGACATCCTGCACGACGAGCTGGAACGGATCTGGTCCGAGCGCAAGCTCTCGGTGCTCTTCGTGACGCACAACGTCCGCGAGGCGGCCCGGCTGGCCGACCGGATCATCCTGCTCTCCAGCCGACCCGGCCGGATCATCTACTCCACCGAGGTGAACATCCCGCGCCCTCGCCGGATCGACTCCCCCGAGGTCGCCGCCATCGCCGCCGAGGTCACCGAGCGGCTCCGTACGGAGGTGGGCCGCCATGGCCAGTGACACCCTCACCAGTTCGGCGCGTAGCGACGCGGAGATCACCGGCCTCGACGCGCTGGAGATCGCAGGCCGGGACAAGGAGGTCTCCCGGGGCGCCCGGATCTGGGCGGCCACCTGGCCCAAGCTCGCCGCGCTGGCCATCGCCATTGGCATCTGGCAGGCCGTGGTCTGGACCGGGTGGAAGGACCCGTGGGCCCTGCCTGGCCCGGGGCCGGTCTTCGCCGACCTCGCCGACTACTTCCTGAGTCAAGCGCTCTGGGACGGGCTGGCCACCACGGCACGGCGTGCGGTGATCGGCTTTGCCGCCGCAGTGGCCGTCGGGCTGCTGCTCGGCCTCGGCGTCTCTCGGTCGAAGGTGCTCCGGGCCGCCATCGGGTCCATGATCACGGCACTGCAGACGATGCCGTCGATTGCCTGGTTCCCCCTGGCGATCCTGCTGTTCGAACTCAGCGAACAGGCGATCTTCTTCGTGGTGGTGCTCGGCGCCGCGCCGTCCATCGCCAACGGTGTCATCCATGGCGTGGACTACGTCCCGCCGCTGCTGCAGCGCGCCGGCCGCAACCTGGGTGCCCGAGGTCTGAACCTGTACCGGTACGTCATCGCGCCAGCCGCGCTGCCCGCGATCGTCGCCGGCCTCAAGCAGGGCTGGGCCTTCGCGTGGCGCAGTCTGATGGCCGGTGAGTTGCTCGTGGTCATCGCCGCGCGAACGTCGATCGGCGCTCAGCTCACCTACGCGAGGGATTTCTCGGACGCGGAACGACTGATGGCCATCATGATCGTCATCCTGGTCGTCGGGCTTCTCGTGGACACCGCGTTCGGCGCTGCGGACAAGGCGATCAGGCGCCGCTGGGGCGTACTGGACCAGGCTGGTCAGTGACGTGTTCGTCTCCGCGCGCAGCGACTACGCGCTCCGGGCGATGCTCGCCGTCGCCGCCGGTGGTGGCGGCGACGGCGACCGGGTCGGCGAGTTGGTGAAGGCGGCCAGCCTGGCCGAGGTGCAGGACATCCCGCTCAGCTTCCTCCAGGGCATCCTGCTCGACCTGCGCCGGGCCGGTCTGCTGCACAGCCATCGCGGTGCCGACGGCGGGTACTCGCTGACCCGCCCGGCTGACGAGATCACCGTCGGAGACGTGCTGCGTGCGGTCGGCGGGTCGCTCACCACAGTGCGCGGCCTGCCGGCCGAGCGGGCCGGCTATCACGGAGTGGCCGCGGGGCTCACCGACGTCTGGTTGGCGGTGCACGGGGCGATCGCCACCGTGGTCGACAGCACCACCCTGGCCGACCTGCTCACCCACGCCCCGAGTGCGGTCAGCACCGACGCACCGCTCGCATGATCGCGCTCGATCATTGATGTAGTGGCCTCGCCGCCCGGCGAGGGGCCTACTTCCTGGATCGAGCGCGATCTTGGGCCGGCGTCGTGCTCGGGCACGCCGAGGAGGGCGCGAAGGCGCGATGTGGCCGGGCCGGTGCCCCGCCGACCCGACCACATCTCGTACCGATCCTGACCGGGCCTGCCCCTCCGCCGGCACCGATAGGACGGTCGCTGCTCAGCCCACGTGTGCGGTCGCCGGGCCGAGGCCCGGGTCGCCAGGACTGTGCAGCTCCACCAGACCGGCGGGAGCGTTACCCGCCGGGGTGGCATGCCAGGGCGCGAAGGCCGCAACCATGGCGAGCAACAACCCGGCCAGCGCGACCGCGACCACCAGGATCAGTTCACGCAGTGCGCCCGAGCCGGCTTCGCCCGCCATGGTCACCCCTCCCGTGCCGGGCCCCCCGCCCGACATCCCCCGTCGGTCAGCCTCGACCACTACCGGCCGGGGCGCAGTCGGCCAGCCGACCCAGGAGAGGCTGATTACCGACTCAGCAGAGTGGGCCACCCGGCGCGGCCGGCTGACCGGTCGGGCCGCACGGACAGCCGACCGGCTCGGAACACCGCGCAGACAAAACCGACCCGCCCCGCCGAAGCGGGACGGGTCGGTCGACGCGCAGAAGATCAGACGGTACGCGGGCGACGCGGCCGACGGGACCGGCCCGACGCGCGGTGCGCCGGACGGGCGCCACCGTCGGCGGCCGAACCGCCGGAGGTACGGGCCCGAGAGGCGGGCGCCGGCGGAGCGACGATGGTCACCGGCACACCGGACGGCTCGCGAGCACCGGTCACCCGGGCCAGCGCTCCGTCACCCGCGCGCACCTGGACCGACTCGGGCCGGATACCGGCGGTGGCCATCAGCCGGGACACGTCCCGGCGCTGCTCCGGCAGGACCAGGGTGACCACCGAACCGGACTCGCCGGCCCGGGCGGTACGGCCGCCCCGGTGCAGGTAGTCCTTCGCCTCGGTCGGCGGGTCCACGTTGACCACCATGTCCAGGCCGTCCACGTGGATGCCACGGGCCGCCACGTCGGTGGCGACCAGGGCGGTCACCTGACCGTTGCGGAACTGCTCCAGGATCCGGGTGCGCTGCGGCTGGGACTTGCCGCCGTGCAGCGCGGCCGCGCGTACGCCCTTGGAGAGCAGCTGGCGGGCCAGCCGGTCGGCGCGGTGCTTGGTGCCCATGAACAGGATGGTGCGCCCCTCACGGGCGGCGATCCGGGTCAACGCGTCGGGCTTGTCCGCAGCGTCGACGTGCAGCACGTGGTGGGTCATCGCGGTGACAGTCGCGGTGCCCGGGTCGACCGAGTGGGTGACCGGGTTGCTCAGGAAGCGGCGGACCAGCCGGTCCACGCCGCCGTCCAGGGTCGCGGAGAAGAGCATCCGCTGCCCCTGCGGCGCGACCTGCTCCAGCAGCTTGGTGACCTGCGGCAGGAAGCCCATGTCGGCCATCTGGTCGGCCTCGTCGAGGACGGTGATCTCGACCTGGTCGAGCCGGGCGTCGCCACGGTTGATCAGGTCGTGCAGCCGGCCGGGGGTGGCGACGACCACCTCGGTGCCGGCGCGCAGGGCGTCCGCCTGCCGCTGCAACGACAGGCCGCCGACCACAGTGGCGCAGCGCAGCCCGACGGCGCGGGCGTACGGGGCCAGGGCGGTGGTGACCTGCTGAGCCAGCTCGCGGGTCGGCACCAGCACCAGGGCCAGCGGGCGACCCGGCCGGGCCTTACGGCCGGCGGTGCGGGACAGCAGCGGAAGCCCGAAGGCGAGGGTCTTGCCGGAGCCGGTACGACCCCGGCCCAGCACGTCCCGGCCGGCGAGCGAGTCGGGCAGCGTCGCCGTCTGGATCGGGAACGGCTCGGTGATGCCCTGCGCGGTCAGCGCGGTGAGCAGCGCCGGTGCCAGACCGGTATGAGCGAACGACGGAATAACTGTGGTCATGCGGAAGCCTTCCTCGACGCGGCACGTGTCGAGGGAGGGCGCCGAAGTCGGCGCTGTCAACCGGCGGCGAAAGGCAGCCAGGACTCACAAGCACGAACCGAAAGGGAGTACAGGCCGGCCCGCCGCCGGGCCGCCGCCTGGGTAAGCAGGCGGCGGCGGGGCGGGCCGGTCCCGTCACCGTCGCGCCCGGAGGGCGCGACAGGTAATGCTGACCGATCCGAAGATCAGAGCGGGCGGATGTTCTCCGCCTGCGGGCCCTTCTGGCCCTGGGTCACCTCGAACTCGACCCGCTGGTTCTCGTCCAGGCTCCGGTAGCCGGAGGACTGGATCGCCGAGAAGTGGGCGAAGACGTCAGCGCCGCCGCCGTCCGGGGTGATGAAGCCGAAGCCCTTGTCAGCGTTGAACCACTTCACGGTGCCAATAGCCATGTGTTTCGTCTCCTTGACGGAACGTCGGACACGCACTTGTTGCGCGCCCGAAGAGGAGCGCTCCGCGCGGGGATGCGCGAATCGCCTGTCGCTTCTGGTCGCCCCGCCCGGAGAACTCCGGACACAACAAAGAGCGCCTGGGGCCACAATCCCGCCAGGCGCACACAGAGTCTCTGGTAACCAAAACTGCAACCCGGTCAACCTACCACGGTTTTCCCCGCCATGGTCAATGTTGGGCAGAATCCTCGGGCAACTGGGCGATCATGGCCGTGAGGCCCGTCACATCCAGCAGGTCGGCGGGCCGGACGGTCACCCCGTGCCGGACGTAGTGGAACGCTGCGCCCACCCGGTCGACCGGCACGCCGGCCAACTCCGCCCAGGCCAGCCGGTACACCGCGAGTTGCACGGCGGCCACGTCGGCCGCCGGCCCGGTGGGCTGCGCGCCGGTCTTCCAGTCGACCACGTCGAACCGGCCACCCGGTCGGGCGAAGACCGCGTCCATCCGGCCCCGCACCACCACTCCGGCGATCACAGTGGCGAACGGCACCTCCACCTCCACCGGTGACCGGTCGGCCCACTCGCTGGCCAGGAACCGCTCCTGAAGCTCGACCAGCGCCTCGTCGGGTGCGGCATCGGCGTCGGCCGCGCCGGGAAGCTCGTCCAGGTCCAACAGGCGGTCGGCGCCGAAGCGCTGCTCCAACCAGGCGTGGAAGGCGGTGCCTCGACGGGCGTACGGGTTGGGTTCGGCCGGCACCGGGCGACGCAGCGTACGGGCCAGCGCCGCCGGATCGCGCCGCAGCGCTACCAGTTGGGTGACGCTCAGCGCCCCGGGCAGCGCCACCTCGACCGCACCGGAGAGCCGGGTCAGCTCGGCGCGCTCCGCCAACAGCAGGTCCGCCTCGCGCTGCCAACGCGCCACCTCCGGATCCACCTCCGGCTCGACCGGCTCGACCGGCTCGACCTCCGATCCGATCGGCCCGACCGGCCCGGGGAGCACCGGCCCGACCGGCCCGGGGAGCGCCGCCGCCGGACCGTCGGCCATCAGGCGACGCACCAGCCCGGCCGCCTCGGCCAACGCCGGCCGGCGACCGCCCAGCGGGTCGGCGGGCCACTCCGCGCGGAGCACCACCTCTGCCGTGGGGTTCGTCGCGTCGGGAGTCGGCTCCGGCGCCCAGGCGTCGATCAGGTGCCCCGGCCCGCCGTCGAGGCAGGCGTCGTACACCTCACGCAGGAAGACCGACGGACCTCGCGGTCGCTTCGTGCCCTCCCCCCACCAGTAACCGGAGCAGAGCAGCAGCCGGCGCGGCCGGGTGACCGCCACGTACGTCAGCCGGCGTTCCTCCCGCTCGTCGTGGGCCCGCCACGCGTCGGTGAAGTCGGTCACCGCCCGCGCCACGGCCCGCTGGTCCCCCGCCTCGTCGAGTGCCAACTCGGGCAGCCCGTCGGCGTCGCCGCGCAGCGGGAACGGCAGCACGCCCAGCCCACCCAGCCAGTGGTCGGAGTTGCGGACCGGCCCCGGCCACAGCCCACGACTGAGCCCGGCCACCGCAACGACGTCCCACTCCAGGCCCTTGGCGGCGTGCGCGGTGACCACCTGCACCGCGCCCTCCACCACCTCGACCTCGCCCGGCGCCAGACCGCGCTCCTCATCCTCGGCGGCGGCCAGGTAGGACAGGAACCCGGACAGGGTCGCGCCGGGCGTCTCCCCGCTGAACCGGGCCGCCACGTCGCCGAGCGCGTCCAGGTGCCCCCGGGCCAGGCCCGCGTCGCCGGCGCCGTCCCGGCCGGCCCGCACCGCGACCTCCACGTCCAGGCCGATGGTCCGCTCGATGTCCGCGATCAGGTCCGGCAGCGCCTGGTCCAGCCGGTAGCGCAACAGCGCCAACTCCCGGCCGTACGCGCGCAGCCGCGCGAACCCCTCCGCCGAGTACGCCTGGGCCGGCCCGAGGTCGGCCAACGCCTCCACCAGAGTCGCCTCGTCCAACAGGTCTGGGCTGATCTCCGAGGCCTCGTCGGCGGCCACCTGTCGCCGGGCGTTCGCGATGGCCCGCGCTCGCCGGTGCAACGACACCAGGTCACGTGGCCCGATCCGCCAACGGGCGCCGGTGAGCAACCGCAGCAGCGCGGCGCCGTCGGTCGGGTCGGCCAGGACCCGCAGCGTGCAGACCACGTCGCGTACCTCGGGGGTGTCCAGCAGGCCGCCCAGCCCGACCACCTCGACCGGTAGGCCCCGCTCACGCAGCGCCGACTCGATCGCCGGGATCTGGCTGCGCACCCGGACCAGCACGGCGGTCGTCGGACGGCGGTCCACCGGGATGTGTTCCGGGGCCGCGCCCGGCATCCCGGCGGACCCACGCCAGGCGGCGAGCACGCTGTCGGCGATCCAGTCGGCCTCGTCGGCGTACGTGGTCAGCATCGCGCAGTGCACGGTGCCGCCGGCCGCGCCGCCCGGGCTGCGGTGCGGGATCGGGTCCCGGACGGTCAGCGCGGAGCGCAGCTCCGGCACCCGGGCACCCGCCGCCCGCAGCGGGGTGGAGAGCGCGTTCGCCACCCGGAGGATCTCCGGGCGGTTGCGCCAACTCGTGGTGAGCCCCAGCGCCGGGGCCGGTTCACCGTTGGCGCGGGCGAACTCGGTGGGGAACCGGTCCAGGGTGCCCGCGCTGGCCCCCCGCCAGCCGTAGATCGACTGGCACGGGTCGCCCACAGCGGTCACCGGGTGCCCGCCACCGAACAGCGCGTTGAGCAGCACCACCTGGGCGTGGCTGGTGTCCTGGTATTCGTCGAGCAGCACCACCCGGAAGCGGTCCCGCTCGATCACGCCGACCCCCGGGTGGTCCCGGGCCACCCGGGCCGCACGGGCGAGCTGATCGGCGAAGTCCATCGCCTCGAAGTCCTCCTTGCGCCGGGCGTACGCCCGCACCAGCGGCAACAGGCGCAACCGGGTCTGCTGGAGGGTGAGCGCCTTGCGCACGTCTGCGTACACCCGACCCGGCCGGGACTGCACCTCGGCGAAGAACCGACCGGTCCAGGCCGCCAGGTCGTCCGGCGCGACCAGATGCTCGTCCAGCTCCCCGGCCAGCGCCAGCACCGCGTCGGTGATGGTGCTCGGCATCCGGTCCACCTCGGACATGTCGCCGTCGTAGTTGCGCACCAGTAGGTCGACCAACTGCCACCGGGACGCCTCGGTGAGCAGCCGGGTGGACGGCTCGTAGCCGGCTCGCAGCCCGTGCTCGGTGACGATCCGCCCCGCGTACGAGTGGTAGGTGGAGACGGTGGGCTCACCCGCGAGCGGATCGTCCAGCGGGTCCCGCCCCTGCCGGCCGAGCCGGCGGATCAGCTGGTCGAGCCGGGTCCGTACCCGATGGGCCAGCTCGCCGGCCGCCTTGCGGGTGAAGGTCAGCCCGAGGATCTGCTCCGGCCGCACGTACGAGTTGGCCACCAGCCAGACCACCCGGGCGGCCATCGTCTCGGTCTTGCCCGACCCTGCGCCCGCGACCACGAGCAGCGGCTCCACCGGGGCGGCGATGATCGCGGCCTGCTCCCGGGTGGGTGCCGGCAACCGCAGCAGCTTGGCCAGCTCCACCGGTGTGTACCGGGGGCCGGAGTCCGCGATTCGGGGCGTCGGCGCGTGGCCCGCGCCGAACAGGGTGGGCTGACTCACCGTGCCGTCTCAGTTCGCGACTGGGCTCGCAAGCTCACTCCTCGCCCTCACCTGTGCGTCGGACGGTGGGCGGCTCGACGACCTGGCGACCCTGCCCGGAGACCGGGCAGCTGGTGCGCACCGGGCAGACCCGGCACTTCGAGTTGGCCACCGCGGCGAACGTGGCGGCTGCCATCGTATCGGCGGTCCGCCGGACCAGCGCGGTCGCCCAACCGGCCGCCGGGCCCTCGCTGGCGGCCGGCTGATTCTGCTCCCTGGCGTCCTTGGCGGAGGTTCCGAGCTGCACCAGCGCGGCGCCACCGGACTCGTCACCGAACTCGGCGAACGCCCCCGCCTCCACCGCCGCCTGGTAGGCGCCGAGCTGCGGGTGCTCGGCAAGGTCGGTGCCGGTGACAGCTGTGGACTTGCCGGTCTTCAGGTCGATCACCACGAGCCGCCCGGCCTCGTCGACCTCCAGCCGGTCGACCCGGCCGGCCAGGTCGACGGGCCGGTTCGGGTCGTCCAGGCGGACGGCGAACTCGTGCTCGATGGCGAGCAACCGGCGCGGATTGGTGGCCAGCCAGCGCAGCAGCTTGTCGACCATCGCCTCGGCGCGTTCCCGCTCCGGCCCGGCCATCCACCGGGCCGCCAGCTCGATCGCGTCGAACCGGGCGGCCACGTAGTCGAGCAGCGCGCCCCGGTCGGCGCTGGCGTCCTCGGCGAGCATCGCGGCGGCGTGCACCAGGTTGCCCACCCCCTGCGCGGTGCTGGTCGGGCCGCTGCCGCCGTGCCGTTCCAGCAGCCAGCGCAGGCTGCACCGCAGCGCGCTCTCCATGGCCGACGGGGTGACCCGCACCGGGTCGCCGTCGTCGACGAGCGGCCGGTCGTCGGAGAGCACCCGCAACCCCCACCAGTCGTCGGGGTGCGCGCCGGGCACTCCGGCGGCGGCGAGCCGGGCCAGCTCGGCCGCCGCGGCGCGCCGCCGGGCCGCCGGGGCGGCCGGGTCGGTGATGGCGGTACGCAGTTCCGCCACCAACGCCGGCAGGGTGAGCGCCCGGGGTGGACGGGTCACCGGCAGTGCCCCGGGACGGTCCGGCTCCTCGGCGCCGGTCTCGCCCGCCGCAGCACCACCGGTGCCGCCGGTGCCGCCGGAGGACGGTTCGGTGCGGGGACCTGGCGGCGGGCCGGGCGCTGTCGGCGGCGTGCTCGGCGGGGTGGGCGGTGGCGTGCTCGGCGGGGTGGGCGGCGTGTTCGGCGGCGGTGTGCTCGGGCCCAGCTCGTGCAGGAACCGGCTGGGTTGCTCCTCGTGGTCGTCCCCGCCGACGGCGGCCGACGCCACGGCGCTGACCAGCAGCCGGTGCCGGGCCCGGCTGATGGCGACGTGGAAGAGCCGACGCTCCTCGTCCAGCAACGCCGAGGTCTGACCCACCACGTTCGCCGCTGTCGCGCCGTCCACCGACCGGCCGGCCAGCACGTCGACCAGTCGCTCGGAGCCGAGCAGGCTGCCACGCAGCCGCAGGTCCGGCCAGATGCCCTCCTGTACGCCGACCACCGCGACCAGGTCCCATTCGAGGCCCTTCGCGGCGTGCGCGGTGAGCAGGCGTACCGCCGCACCCCGGTCGGCGGTCGGGGCGATGGTGTCGGCCGGCAGGTCCTGGGCGAGCACGTGGTCGAGGAAGACCTCGGTGCGGGCACCGGGCAGCCGGTCGGTGAACCGGGCCGCCGCGTCGAAGAGGACCAGCACGGCGTCCAGGTCGCGGTCGGCAGCCTCCGCCCGCCGACGCCGGACCAGGTCGCCCTCGCCGGCCTCCGGACGCCCCTGGTTGATCGCGCCGGCCCACCGCTCGGCGAGACCACTGGCGTGCCAGACGGCCCAGAGCACGTCCTCGGCGGTCGCACCCGGCCGGGCGGCGGCCTCGCGGGCGATGGCCAGCAGCCCGGCCACCGCCTGCGCCGGCTCCGCCCAGCGCCGCTCGATGCCAGCCAACTCCTCCGGGTCCTGCAATGCCTCGACGATCAGCTCCCCGGAGGGGCGTCGGTCACCGCCGGCCAACGCGAGCGCGCGCAGGCCCTGCCGCAGTCGCCGCTCGGCCAGCGGGTCGGCCCCGCCGAGCGGCGAGTGCAACAGCGCGACGGCCGCCTCCTCGTCGAGTCGTTCCGGCTCCAGCGCGCAGCGCAACAGGAGCAGCAGCGGCGCGACCGCCGGTTGCAGGTGCAGGGGCAGATCCTCACCGTGCACCACTGTGGGTACGCCGGCAGCGTGCAGCGCCCGTCGCAGGGTGGGCAGCTGCAACGCGGTGGACCGAACCAGCACCGCCATCCGTGACCAGGGCACGCCGTCGAGCAGGTGAGCCGAGCGCAGCGCGTGGGCCAGCCAGGCGGCCTCGCTGGTCGCCGAGCGGAAAGTGTGCACCTCGACCACGCCGGGCGGCGCGTCCGGCAGGGGGTGCAGCCGGCGGTGCGCGGCCGGACCCCGCAGCCGGCGACCCAGCCGGGCGATCGCCGCGAGCAGACCCGGCCCGGCCCGGTACGACGTGGTCAGCAGCACCTGCGCGGCCGGCGCACCGGACGCCGTCCGGAACCGGTGCGGGAACGTCGCCACCCCGGCCGGGTCGGCGCCCCGGAAGGCGTACGTGGAGGAATCCGGGTCGGCGAACGCGACAAGCGACTTGCCACCGCCGGCGATGACCGAGAGCAGCTCCAGTTGGGCGGGGTCGGTGTCGGCCAACTCGTCGAGGTAGACGTACGCGAGCCGACGACGCTCGGCGGCCAGCAACTCCTCGTCGTCGCGTAGCAGCCCGGTGGCAGCCCGGACCAGCTCCGCAGGGTCGTACGCGATGGAGCCCCGGTTGCTCACGTCGCGCAACGCGAGCACGGCGACGTACTCCCGCAGGAAGCGGGCGGCGGCCGGCCAGTCGGCGCGGCCGAGCTTCTCACCCAGTCGGGCCAGGTCGATCGGGCCCACGCCGCGCTCGGCGGCGCGCATGAGCAGGTCGCGCAGTTGGCCGGCGAACGCCCGGGTGCGCAGGGCGGGGCGCAGGTCGGTGGGCCAGCCGACCGGGTCGTCCTCGGGCTCCTCGCCCACCACGTCCAGCAGCTCACGGATGATCAGATCCTGCTCAGGGCCGGTGAGCAGCCGGGGCGAGGGTTCGCCCCGCTCGGCCGCCGCGCGGCGGAGCAGCCCGAAGGCGTACGCCGGGAAGGTGCGCACCAGCGGCTCGCGCAGCACCCGGTGGCCGTCCTGTGCGATCCGGGCCTCGATGCGCTGTCGCAGCGCGGTGGCGCCTCGGCGGCCGAAGGTCAGCACCAGGATCCGTTCGGGGTCGGCCCCCTCGGCCACCCGGGCGGCGACGGCCTCGACCAGCGTGCTGGTCTTGCCGGTGCCCGGGCCGCCGAGCACGAGCATCGGCCCGTCGGTGTGCCCGACCACCTCGGCCTGCACCGGATCGGCCCGCCCGCCGCCGTCGACGGCCAGCTCGGGCGCGGCCACACCATCAGACCGACTCGACGCGCCGACAGCGCCCCCGGACGGGCCGCCGCTGGCGAGCACGGAAGCACTGTCAGGCGTCGCCCCGTCCCCCCGCGCCGGCCCACCGGGCCGCCGCACCAACCGGTACGCCTGCATCAGCTCATCCCATCAGACCCATACGACACCCACCCACCCAAACCCCACCCCGACACCGCACCCCATCCACCCCCGTCGATCATGAGGTTAGCTGCGCGACACGCCGATGGCGGCCACGCCAACCCCATGATCACCGAGGCTCACCCGGGGTGGGGTGGGGGTGGGTGGTCAGGTCAGGTGGGATTCCAGGACGTCGAGGGCCTCGGTGACGGTGGTGGTGACCGTCAGGAGGTCGCGGCCGGCGGGCTTGAGGAAGGTCTGGTCGGCCAGCGCGTCGAGCCAGTCCAGCAGGGGGCGGTAGAACCCGTCGGTGTCGATCAGCACCATCGGCTTGGTGTGCAGGGCGAGGGTGGCGGTGGTCCAGACCTCGAACAACTCGTCCAGGGTGCCCAGCCCGCCGGGCAGGGTGAGGAAGGCATCCGACTTTTCGATCATCAGGGTCTTGCGGCTGGCCATCGAGTCGGTCACCAGCAGCTCGTCCGAGGCCAGGTCGGCGACCTCCAGGTCGACCAGCGACTGCGGGATCACGCCGACGGTGCGCCCACCGGCGGATCGGGCGCCGTCCGCCAGTGCGCCCATCATGCCGACGCAGCCACCACCGCTGACCAGCGTGTGCCCGCGCCGGGCCAGCTCCGCGCCGGTCTCGGCGGCCAGGTCCAACCAGCGCTGATCGAGGGTACGAGAGGAGGCACAGAAGACGCAGATCGCCGCCATCAGTCGTGGTCCCGAGCCTGCTCGGCTGCGGCCTGCTGGTCTGCGCCGGTGCGCGCGACGGCTTCCTCGCGGACCGCCTCCTGCTCGGCGGAGAGCGCTGCCTCCGATTCGACGATGTACCGGACCGCCTCGTTGACGTCGTCGGTGAGGCAGATCAGGTCCAGGTCGACCGGCCCGATTTTGCCGGTAGCGGCCATCGTGTCGCGCAGCCAGTTCAGTAGGCCCTGCCAGTAGGCGACACCCATGAGCACCACCGGGAACCGGGTGACCTTGCCGGTCTGCACCAGGGTGAGCGCCTCGAACAACTCGTCCATGGTGCCGAACCCGCCGGGCAGCACGACGAACGCCTGGGCGTACTTGACGAACATCGTCTTGCGGGCGAAGAAGTAGCGGAAGTCGATGGCCAGGTCGACCCAGTCGTTGATGCCCTGCTCGAACGGAAGCTCGATGCCGAGACCCACGGAGAGCCCACCGGCCTCGCTGGCGCCCCGGTTGGCGGCCTCCATCACGCCGGGCCCACCTCCGGTGATCACCGCGTAGCCGGCTCGGGCCAGCGCACCGCCCAACTGCTCGGCCAACCGGCACTCGGCGCTGTCCGGCGCGCTGCGCGCGGAGCCGAAGACGCTGACCGCGGACGGCACGTCGGCGAGGGTGTCGAAACCCTCGACGAACTCGGCGAGGATGCGCAGCGCGCGCCAGGCGTCCTTGGTCTTCCAGTCGCCCCGCCCCCGTGAATCCAGCAGTCGCTGGTCGGCGGTGCTGCTCGGGATCGACCCTCTGCGCAGGGTGACCGCACCGCGATGCCGCTCCTGTCCCGGACCGCGACCGGCCTCCCGCCCGTTGTTCTGGCTCATGGGGCAACCGTAGTGGAGCAGCACCGGCCGGGTGCGCGGGGCGGGGACGCCGAGAAATTGTTCGGGATCATGGGCAACTATTCGGCGCTCCCGTACGTCTTACTATTCACATACCGGGTATGCCCCGGCGCGCGCCTTCGGGGGAGGAGACAGCGTGATCAGTAACAACGAGATGATCCGGATCCGTCGCCAGATGCAGCGACGGATCCGAGACGTGGTGGCCGAACGCCGCCGCACCCGCCAGCAGAACCCGATCCCCACCTCCCCCACTCCCTCCGGAGCCGATCAAGAGGTTTGCGTCGCCGACAACGGGCCAGGCTGACGCAAACCTCTTGATCACCGGGGCGACCGGACGCGACGGGGCGACCAGGGTCAGGCCGGGGCCAGCCAGCGGTGCAGGGTTGCCGCGCCGTCGCGGATCTTGCTGATCTCGACGTGCTCGTCGGGGTGGTGGGCGAGGTTCGGGTCGCCCGGGCCGAAGTTCAACGCGGGAATGCCCATCGCCGCGAACCGGGCCACGTCCGTCCAGCCCAGCTTGCCGATCGGCGCGGCGCCGACCGCCGCCAGGAACTCCTTCGCGGGGGCCGCGTCGAGCCCTGGCGCGGCACCGGCAGCCGTGTCGGTGACTGTCACCTCGAAGCCGGCGAACACCTCACGCAGGTGCGCCTCCGCCTCGGCCGGGGTGCGGTCCGGGGCGAACCGGTAGTTGACCTCGACCTCACAGAGGTCGGGAACCACGTTGCCGGCCACCCCACCGTTGATCCGCACCGCGTTCATGCCCTCGCGGTAGTCGCAGCCGTCAATGGTGACCCGGCGCGCCTCGTACGTCTGGAGGCGTCGCAGCACCTCGCCCGCGGCGTGGATGGCGTTGACCCCGTGCCAGGAGCGCGCCGAGTGGGCGCGTACGCCGGTCGTGGTGACCACCGAGCGCATGGTGCCCTGGCAGCCCGCCTCGACGATGCCGTACGTCGGCTCCAGCAGCACCGCGAAGTCCGCCTGCAACCACTCCGGGAACGCCTGGGCGACGAGGTTGAGCCCGTTGTACCGGGACTCGATCTCCTCGGCCTCGTAGAAGAAGTACGTCACGTCGTAGCGCGGCTCGGGCAGCGTCACCGCCAGGTGCAGCGCGTACGCGGTGCCGGACTTCATGTCGGAGGTGCCACAGCCGTACATCAGGTCGCCGCGCATGGTCGACGGGAAGTTGTTGTTCAACGGCACCGTGTCGAGGTGCCCGGCCAGCACGACACGCTGCGACCGACCGAGGTCGGTACGTGCCATCACCGTGTTGCCGTGCCGGTGGGTGGTGAGGTGCGGTACGCCCCGCAGCACCTCCTCGACACAGTCGGCGATCGCCTTCTCGTTGAGGGACACGGACTCTATGTCGACCAGAGCGCGGGTCAGCTGCACCGGATCGGCGAGGACCTCGGGGGTCAGCGGGTTCTCCATGGTTCGCACGGTACCTTCAGGTCTGTCAGCGCGAGGAGCGAGCCGAGGTCGGCCCGGCAGTGACCGAGAGGTGTAACAGTGACGTCCGCAGATTCCGCCTGGGGCATCGGCCTGGCTACGGTCACCGCAGACGAGCAGGTGCTCGATACCTGGTACCCGACCGGCAAGCTGGGCCTGGGCGAGCTGCCGCTGGTCGCCGGCGAGGACAAGGCGGACGTGCTCGACCTGCCGCCGGCCGCGCTCGGTGACCGGTCCCTGCCCGGTCTGCGTACCGTGCAGGTGGTCACGGTGATCGGCTCGCTGGACGACCCGATCAAGGACGCGTCCGACGCGTACCTCCGTTTGCATCTGCTCTCGCACCGCCTGGTGCGACCCAACCAGCTCAACCTGGACGGCATCTTCGGCAAGCTGGCCAACGTGGCCTGGACGTCCGCCGGGCCGTGCCCCCCGGAGCGGGTGGACGAGCTGCGGGTGATCGAGCGGGCCGCCGGTCGGCACCTGGCGGTGTACGGGGTCGACAAGTTCCCCCGGATGACCGACTACGTGGTGCCCTCCGGTGTGCGGATCGCCGACGCCGATCGGGTCCGCCTCGGCGCGCACCTGGCCGCCGGCACGACCGTGATGCACGAGGGCTTCGTGAACTTCAACGCCGGCACCGTCGGCACCTCGATGGTCGAGGGGCGGATCGTGCAGGGCGTGCTGGTCGGCGACGGCTCCGACATCGGCGGCGGGGCCTCCATCATGGGCACCCTCTCCGGCGGCGGCACCGACAAGATCAGCATCGGTGAGCGGAGTCTGGTCGGCGCGAACGCCGGCGTCGGGATCTCGCTCGGCGACGACTGCGTGGTCGAGGCCGGCTGCTACATCACCGCCGCGTCGAAGATCACGCTCCCCGACGGCCGGGTGGTCAAGGCCCGGGAGCTGTCCGGCGTCGACGGCCTGCTGTTCTGGCGCAACTCGGTCACCGGCGGGCTGGAGGCCCGGCCGCGCACCGGCCGGGGCATCGAGCTGAACGCCGCCCTGCACGCCAACGACTGACGGACCCGCCGGGTCCGCGGCGTTCGGCCGCGGACCCGGACGGGGTACGCCTCAGCGCAACCGGTACGCCTGGATGATCCGTTGGGTCACCGTGTTGCCGGCGGTGTCCCGAGCGGTGGCCCGCAGCGACACGTGGCCGGGGCCGGCC
The DNA here is from genome assembly GCF_036136635.1 of Micromonospora sp. NBC_00330. NCBI lineage: Bacteria > Bacillati > Actinomycetota > Actinomycetes > Micromonosporales > Micromonosporaceae > Micromonospora > Micromonospora sp. NBC_00330. The sequence goes on along the minus strand of NZ_CP108012.1, from coordinate 6,904,692 downwards.
GGATGCCGCAACAGTGCCGACCAGCCGTCGGCAGAGGTGCGTACCAGCTTCGCCTTGCTCCAGGTCTTCCCGCCGTCGTACGAGACGTCGACGGTGAGCTTGTCCACCCGGGCGGCCGGCGCGCCCGGCTGCCGTTGCACCCGGACCGGTACGACGAAGCCCTGCCCGGCCGGCGCGCTGTTGTCCACCCGCAGCGGCGGCGCGAAGCGCACCGCCGACAGCGGCAGTCGGGCCGGCGTCTCACCGGCGACGTGCCTGGACCGGAAGGTCCAGCTGGACTCCACAGCGGTGCTCAGGTCGGTGAAGCTTCGCTTCGACGACGTGACGAGCCGGTAGTCCGCCGCGCCCGGCGGCACCGTGAACTCGCCGTAGCCGGCGTACTCGCTCTCGCCGGCCAGCTTGCCGTCACGCCAGAGCTTGGTGTGCTCACTGTCGCTCAGCGAGCCGCCCGGGTGCCCGGCCGCGTCGCTGAACATCGGCATGTCAACCATGATGATGTCGCCGACCCGGCTGACGCTCTGGTGCGGCCAGCGTGGCTTCGGGAAGGACGGCCCGTACGGCGCCTGATTCCAGATCTCCTGCACCGTCCGCCCGGCCCGGTACGCGGTGGGGGTGGAGAAGAGCGCTGCCTTCGGAATCAACCACCCTTCCTCGTCCACCGTTCCGAAGAGGACCTCGGATTCCCACTTCACGCCCTTGGTGTTGTAGTACTCGACCCGCTGACCGGGCACGACGGTGGGCAGGATCACGGCCGAGTAGCCGACGTTGTACTCCAACTCGGGAAGCACGAGCCGCTCAGCGGCCATGCCCGGGTAGCCACCCCGAAACTGGTGCACGACCGTAGCCAGGTCCCGTCGGGCGTAGTCGCGGACGAACCCCGTGGGCATCCGGCCAGGGATCGCCTCGGCCAACGCGTACAGGTACGGGCTGTTGGCCGAATCCGGCTTGGTCCAGTTGCTGCTGACTGTGGCGACGAACTTGTCGGCGGAGACCGGCTTGCCGATCTGACCGCTGGTCAGGCCGGTGAACGTCTCCGCCCAGAGCCCGACGCCGTACGCACTGCCGTCGTCGGCGGTGAAGTTGCCGCTGACGTCGATCAGTTGCGGGACGGCGTCCCGGTCCGGCACTGTCGTCCGCACCGGCTTGGCCCGGCGGGCGTCCACGACGATCCGGGTGTCCCGCTCGATGGTCAGTTCGGGCTGCATCAACATGGACATCCCGGGCTGCTCATCCTCCGGACCGGGCTCGAAGACGAGGCCGCTGAGGCCGTAGTGCCCCTTGGGCACCCGCACGGTGGCCACCCCGTCGGAACTGACGAGGTCCCAGAAGCCGAAGGTGTCCGTCCCGACCAGGAGGGTCCAGTGGTCAGCGGTGCGCGCGCCGGCCCGGTTCAGGTGCTCCACTGTGAGCGTGTAGCTCTCCACCTCCCGGTTCACGGCCAGCGGGGTGACAGCGACCGCCGCACCGGACCGGGCCACTATCCGCCCGGTCCAGTACCCGTCGGCGTCGCCGAGCCGGGTGTCAGTGGTGACTGTCGTGGCGGCCGTGCCGCCCGCCGGCAGTGTGAGTTGGCTGGCGCCCAACTGGAAGAGGCCGGCCGGCAGCGCCCGACCGCCGGGGCCGGCACCCTCGATGCTCAGGTCCACGGTGACCGGTGCCGGACCATCGTTGCGCCAGGTCACCGTACGGGTGATCGGGGCGTCGTCAGCGTGCGGCCAGAGCGTACGTCCGAACGAGACGCTGACCGGGTCGGACGTGAGCTGCTGGGTGATCGCGTGTGCGACGTCGACCCGCCCGGCGCCCTGCTGGTAGGCGGTCTGGTCCGGGTGTGGCTTGGCGGCGGCCATCAGGGTGGCCTTGAGCCGGTCGGCCCGCCATCCCGGGTGCTGCTGGGCCAGCAGCGCGGCCGAACCGGCCACGTGCGGGGTGGCCATCGAGGTGCCGGAGAGGGTGACGTAGCGGTCCCCCACCGGGTCGCCGATGACGCCGTTGGCGGACCGTGCGGCGACGATGTCGACGCCGGGCGCGGTGATGTCCGGCTTCAGCGCGTCGTCGCCGACCCGCGGGCCCCGGCTGGAGAACTCGGCCAACTCGTCGTCGCGGTCCACCGCACCGACGGCGAGCCCGGCGTCGGCGCTGGCCGGGGAGCCGACCGAGCCGTCCGAGCCGTCGTTGCCGGCGGCGAGGACGAACAGCGTGCCGGTCTGCGCGGTCAGGGTCTGCACAGCCTCCTCGATCGGGTCGACTTCCGGGGTGTCCCAGCCGCTGAGGCTCATGTTGACCACGGCGGCCTTCTTCTCCACAGCGGCCCACTGCATGCCGGCGAGGATCGCCGAGTCGCTGCAGCCGGCGTCCTCACAGACCTTGCCGTCCAGCAGCGTCGCGTCCGGCGCCACACCCCGGTACTTGCCGCCGGAGGCGGCGCCGGTGCCGGCGATGGTCGACGCCACGTGGGTGCCGTGACCGACAGTGTCCCGAGCGTCGGGGACCTCCGTGAAGTTGCGCGCCTCGGCCACCTTGCCGGCCAGGTCCGGGTGGGTAGCGTCGACGCCGGTGTCCAGCACCGCGACGGACACTCCCGTGCCGGTGAACCCGGCCGCCCAGGCGGCTGGCGCACCGATCTGCGGCACGCTGTGGTCGAGGGTCACCCGTCGACGGCCGTCCAGCCAGATCCGCTCGACGTCCCCCGCCGCGTCGAGCCGGGCCCCAGCGGGACCGGTTGCGACAGTTTCCCAGACCGCGCCGAGGGAGGACTTGTCGCTGCTCAGGGCGGCACCGCGGATCACCGGCAGGTCGCGGGTCAGCCGCGTGCCGGGCAGGGCGGCCGAGGCACGCCGGGCGGTACCCGTCGGGCCGTACGCCACCAGCAGCGGCAGGGTGTTGCGGTGGGCGTCGTCGTAACCCGCCTCGACCAGCCCGGTGACGTCGAAGAGTCGCCGGTCCACCCGACCGGAGCGCAGCAACGGCACCGCGTCCGTCGGCGTCACGGTGAGGCGTCCGCGCTCGCGCTGGACCAGGAACTGCACGTCCTCGCGGCCGGCGCCGGGCCGGACCGAGGCGCCGGACGTGGTGACGGTGACCCGGTCACCGGTGATCAGCGTGACGGTGGCCGAGCGGTTGGCGATGGGTCCACCCGGAGTGGACTGTGGGCCGGTGCCGACCGGTGGGGCGGGCACGGCGGGTGCGGCTGAGGCGGGAGCCGGCGCGGAGAGCGCCAGCGCGAACACGAGGCCGAGGGCGGCCGATCTTCTTCCCTGGTGCAACGGATCCTCCTGGTCAAGCGTCTTGATGGATGGAGTCACATTGACAACCCAGAATTGCATACCGAGTATGCAAAAAGAAGGCCGAAAAGTGACGGACCTGCCACGAGCCGACGAACCGGGCCGGCATGATCGGGCGGTGACCTCCATGAAGGACAAGATGCTCGCCGGCGAGCCATACATCGCCGACGATCCCGACATCATCGCCGACCTGGACCGGGCCGCCCGGCTGATGGAGCGCTTCAACACGAGTCCCGCGGCCGATCCACAGGCCCGGATCGCGGCACTGCGTGAACTCCTCGGCGAACTGGGCGAGGACACCTGGATCCGCCCACCGTTCTACTGCGACTACGGCTGGCAGATCCGGATCGGCCCGCGCAGCTTCGTCAACTACAACGCTGTCTTCCTCGACGTCGCTCCGATCACCCTCGGCGCGGACGTCCAGGTCGGCCCCAACGTGCAGCTACTCACCCCGACGCATCCGGTCGAGCCCGGCCCGCGACGGGACAAGTGGGAGGCGGCCAAGCCGATCACCATTGGTGACAACGTGTGGCTCGGCGGTGGCGCGATCGTGCTGGCCGGCGTGACGATCGGCGCGGACACCGTCGTCGGCGCGGGCGCGGTGGTCACCCGGGACCTGCCCGCCAACGTGGTGGCCGTCGGCAACCCGGCCCGGCCGGTCCGCGAACTCGGCTAGACCGTCGGCGGATCCGACAGGCGGACCACCAGGTCGGCGCGGTCGGCGGTGGGGGTGATCAGGGCGGCGTTCGACTCGTCGCTGCCCAGCGCCCACGCCCGCGCCTGCTCCGGAGACCGACCGAACGCCTCGTGCCGGGCGGTCAGCCGGCGGTGCCGCACCTCCGCGTCCAGGTCGAGAAACCACGCCTCGTGCAGCAGTGGTCGAATCTCCTGCCAGGGGAAATCCGGCAACAGCAGATAGTTGCCCTCGGTCACCACCAGCCGGACCGACGGCGGCACCTCGATCGCGCCAGCCACCGGCTCCTCCAGCTCCCGGCGGAACTCCGGCGCGTAGACCGACGTCGGCTCCAACCGGTGCAGCCGGCGCAGCAGCGAGACGTACCCGTTGGCGTCGAAGGTGTCCACGGCGCCCTTGCGGTCGGCGCGGCCCAGGCGAACCAGTTGCGACTGCGCCAGGTGGAAGCCGTCCATCGGCACCAGGCGGGCGGCCGACCCGACCTCGGCGACGATCCGCTCCGCCAGGGTGGACTTCCCGGCGCCCGGTGCGCCGGCGATGCCGAGCAGTTGTCGCGGGCCGGCCTCGGCGAGCACCAACGCCCGCGCCACCAACTCGTCGGCGGACAGCACCCGGGCCGGCGGCATCAGCCCAGAACCGGGTCGCTGATCGTGAACCGCGCCTGCACCGCGGCCTGCACCGTCTGCAGCTGCGGGTCCAGCTCAAGCTCCGGCGGACCACCGCCCGCGCCACCACCCCCGGCGAAGGCCGCACGGGCGAACATCGGCCGGTCGGCGGGGCCCGCGTCGGCCAGCTCGATCAACGAGGTGACCCGGGCGCCCAGCGCCTCCGCGTACTCCCGGGCCCGCAACAGCGCGTCGCTGATCGCGGCGTGCCGGGCCGCACGATGGGCGGGGCTGTCCGGACGAAGCTCCCACCACGGGCCGGCCACCTCGACCTGGTCCTGGTCGGCGAGCCGGAGCATCAGCTCACCCAGCGCGGTGAAGTCGGTGACGGTGACGGTGGTGGTGACACTGCCGTGCCAGGCGACCACCCGCTCACCCGAACGCCGGGTCTCCGGCCGCACCCGCAGGTCGCCGGTCTCCCGCCGCGCCACCGCCGGCCCGGAGCCGTCCAGCAGCACCCGGACCGCCGCAGCCCGCTCGGCCAACCGGGTCAGCGTCGCCTCCCGGTCCCGGTCGCGGGCTGTCGCGGTGACCGCGAACCGGGCCAGCTCGGGAGGCACCTCCCGGTACGCCTCGCCGCGCACCTGCACCACCGGACCGTCCACCACCATGCCCCTCAGCCTAGTCAGCGACGGGGCGCAGCGCCGCGTAGGAGACGGTGTCCGCGTCGGCGTGCAGGCCGGTGAGGTAGCCGCCGGCCACCCCCAGCTCGCGCAACCAGGACACCTCTGCGGCGTGGTCACCACCGGCCGGGAACTGCCGGTCGTACGCGTCGAACCGCCGGTCGCGCAGCGCCACCCGGGAGGCCCGCGCCTCGTCGTAGCGGGCCGTGAGCGCCGGGGCGTCGTCGGCGCGCAGCGCGGCGGTCAGGTCGTCCAGGAACGCGGTGACCTCGGCCAGCTCACGCAGCACCCGGTCCCGATTGCCGAGCAGCATGTTGGCGGTCCGATCGGCCGGGGTCCCGGCGACCCGGGTGCCGTCGGAGAAGCTGCCGGCGGCGAGCGCGAGGATCGCGTCGCGCAGCGGTGCGCGTTGCACGGCGCCGGCCAGCGCGCCGGCGAGCAGGTGCGGCACGTGTGAGGCGAGCGCGGCGGCCGAGTCGTGCTCCGTGGCGGACATCGGCACCACCCGGGCCTCGAAGACCTCCACCAGCAGCTCGGCCAGCCAACGGAACGCGGTGGTGGCCGTTCCCGGCGCCGGACAGAGCACCCAGGCCGCGCCGGTGAGCAGGTCGGGCAGGGCGGCCGTCAAACCGGCCCGGTCGGTGCCCGCCATGGGGTGGCCGGGCACGAAACGGTGCGTCAGCCCCTGCGCGGCGGCGAACGCCGCCACGTGCTCCTTGGTGCTACCGACGTCGGTCAGCACACAACGCTCACCGGTCATCGCCGCCACCTCGACCAGCGTCGCCGGGAGGGTCGGCAACGGCCCGCACAGGAAGACCACGTCCCGGTCGGCCACCGCCTCGACCAGGCGGTCCGGCGCGGGTACGCCCACCCGGCGGGTCTCCCGCCGGGTGGCCTCGTCCGGGTCCCACCCGACCACGTCGATGCCGGCGGCGACCATCCGGAGCAGCACCGAGCCACCGATCAGGCCGGTGCCGACGACCGCCGCCCGCACCCGCGCGCCTGACCTGTCCACCATGCTCGACCGCCCGGACCGCAATCAGGCGAGGCGCGCCGCGACGCCGGCGATGTGCTCGTCGGACTCGGTCAGCGCGACCCGGACATGCTGCGCGGCCGTGGGGCCGTAGAAGACGCCGGCGGCGACCAGGATGCCGCGTCGGGCCAGCCAGTCGACCGTCTGCCAGCAGTCCTCACCCCTGGTCAGCCAGAGGTACAGGCCCGCCTCGGAGTGCTCGACGGTGAACCCGGCACCGGTGAACGCCGCGGCGAGCACCTCCCGCCGGGCGCGGTAACGCTCCCGCTGTTCCTCGGCGTGTCGCTCGTCCTCCAGCGCGGCCACCATGGCCGCCTGCACCGGCGCGGGCACGATCATGCCGGCGTGCTTGCGGACCTTGAGCAGCTCGGCGACGAGCGCCGGGTCGCCGGCGACGAAGCCGGCCCGGTAGCCGGCGAGGTTGGACCGCTTGCTGAGTGAGTGCACCGCCAGCACCCCGGCGTAGCTGCCCCCGCTGACCTGCGGAGACAACACCGAGACGGGCTCGGCCGACCAGCCCAGGGGCAGGTAGCACTCGTCGCTCGCGACCACCGCGCCACGTTCGCGGGCCCAGTCGACCACCTTGCGCAGGTGCGCCGCTGGCAACACCCGGCCGGTCGGGTTGCCGGGCGAGTTGACCCAGACCAACCGGACCCGCGGGGTCGGCCCGAGCGAGGTGAGCGAGTCGGTACGAACGACTGTGGCGCCGGCCAGCCGGGCGCCGTCCTCGTAGGTGGGGTACGCGATCGACGGCACCACCACCACGTCACCCGGGGCGATGCCGAGCAGCGTGGGCAGCCAGGCCACCAGCTCCTTCGAGCCGATGGTCGGCAGCACACCGAGACCGTCGACGCCGGCGCCACAGGTTCGGGACACCCACGCCGCGATTGCGGCCCGCAACGCCGGCGTGCCGGCGGTGAGCGGGTAACCGGGAGCATCGGACGCGTCAGCCAACGCCCGCCGGATCACCTCGGGCACCGGGTCGACAGGCGTACCCATGGAAAGGTTGATCAGGCCCTCCGGATGCGCCGCGGCCAACGTGGCCGCGGCGTCCAGGGTGTCCCAGGTGAACTCGGGCAGCCGCGACGAGACCGGCGCGGGCCGGTTCAGTGGCCCTCGCCGCGCGGCGGCTGCGCGGCGACGAAGGTGGCGTCCTTCTCCACCTTGCCGACCTTCGAGGCGCCACCGGGCGAGCCCAGGTCCTCGAAGAACTCGTAGTTCGCGCCGGTGTAGTCCTTCCACTGCTCCGGGACGTCGTCCTCGTAGAAGATCGCCTCCACGGGGCAGACGGGCTCACAGGCACCACAGTCGACGCACTCGTCGGGGTGGATGTAGAGCATCCGATTGCCCTCGTAAATGCAGTCGACCGGGCACTCCTCGATGCATGCCTTGTCGAGCACATCTACGCACGGCTCGGCGATGATGTAGGTCACCGGTCTTCTCCTCCGCAAGACTCGCCGCGATCTCCCGCGACGGTAAGAGCCTAGTATCTCGCCGGGGAGGGGGTCGATCGTGCTCCGACAGCAGGATGTGGGACACCGAATCGTGGTCCGCCGGATTGTGGGGATTCGCGAAGGCCGCCCGCAATTTTCCGATGCCCTCGGCGAGCTGGTCGAGCTGAGCGAGACTCATCTCACGCTGGCCACCGCTCAGGGGCCGCTCCGGGTGCCGGTGGCGCAGGTCCACCGCGCCAAGCGCGTTCCGCCGACCCGTCGGCCGACCGCAGCGGCGGTCGTGGCGCTGGAGCGGGCCGCCGACGAGGCCTGGCCGGCACCGACCCGGGGCCGACTCGGTGACTGGCTGCTCCGGTCGGCCGAGGGCTGGACCGGGCGCGCCAACTCGGCGCTGCCGATCGGCGACCCGGACCGACCACTGGCCGCCGCAGTCGACGCGGTGGAGCGCTGGTACGCCGAGCTGGGGCAACCCGCGTTGATCAACACGCCACTACCCCTCGCCGCTCCGGTCGGCGCCGAGCTGGACGCCCGCGGCTGGGGCACCCGCCCGCCGACGCTGGTGCAGACCGCGCCGCTGCCCCTGCCGGCGCCGACGCCCGCCGGCGGCCAGGCCGACGGGTGGGGCAGTGCGGTCGTCGAGCTGGCCACCGCGCCCAGCGACGAGTGGCTGGCCATCGCCGCCGGCCGCAAGGGCGGCCTGCCGGACGCTGCCCGGCACGTCCTCACCGCCGTGGACCAGGTCCGCTTCGCCCACGTGTACGCCGACAACGCCCTGGTGGCCGTCGGCCGCGCCACGGTGACCGGCCAGGGGCGCTGGTTGGGCCTCAGCCTGATCGAGGTCCTACCGGCGGCCCGCCGTCAGGGGTTGGCCCGCCGCGTGATCCACGAACTGGCCAGCTGGGGCGTGTCGGCCGGCGCGACGCACGCGTTTCTCCAGGTCGAGCAGCGCAACACGGCGGCGGTCGCGCTCTACCAGCGGCTCGGCCTCGCCACCCACCACACCTACCTGACCCGGGTCGCCCCGAACTGACTCGCGCGGCGGCGGGGCGCGGCGGCCGGGTGCTTGATCGACTCGGCTTTCAGGAAGTCGCGGCATCCAGGCGCCCGGGACCCCCCGACTTCAAGGAAGCCGAGTCGATCAAGACGTCGGGACGGCCAGGCTGTGCGGTGATCAGCGGCGGACGACGCGGCGAGGCTTCGCGGCCTTGACCTCCGCGTACCGCTTGAGCTGCTGGGAGCGGTAGTCACGGCCGAGCGCGGTGAGCACCAGGTAGCCGATCAGCAACCCGGCGCCGGTGGCGAGCAGGTAGAGCCAGATCTGAGCGAAGAACGTCGCCGCGCCGCCGGCGAACGGGTTGTGACCGACCAGCAGGGGCCCGACCAGCACGGTCAGCAGCATCGCCACCGGCACCACGAGGGCCATGTCGGCGGCCCAGCCCGCCAGCGGCCGGCGTCGGCCCCAGCGGAAGGCGACCACGGCGAGGATCAGGCCAATCACCGTGAACATCGCCAGCGACACCCGGTCGGCGGCGGTCTCGTCACCGTCGAAGCCGAACCGGGTGATCAGTCGGGCGACCACGTTGACCGCGAACAGCGCTGCTACGAGCACCCCGAGGTCACGCCACCGCTTGTCCATCGCCGGACCCTCCTGCCGTACGCCCCGTCGCGGGGTTCGCATCCCTGGCAGGAATATCTACCACCCTTACCTGGGAGCCGTCATCACCCGGCAGCAACCAGAACCAGCCCGGCGTCAGCTGCCGAGCATGGGCGGCTGCGGGGCGAGGATCTGCCGGAAGCCCATCACCGTGAAGGTCATCGCGCCGGCCACGATCATGGCCAGCCCGACCCAGTTGTCGCCGGCCAGCAGCAGGTCGCCCTCGTTGGTCCGGATGGCGGCGACCGCCATCAGCGCGAACCACGGCACCGCCGGCAGCGCCACCGCCCAGCGACGGCCCACCGCCTCGTACGCGAACCAGCTCAGCAGGATGTTGGCACCGATGGCGAGGAGCACCGACACGCCCACCAGTTGCCCGCCGACGCGGAGCGTGGCGAGCAGCAGCTCCAGTACGCCGGTCAGCACACCGGCGAGGACCACGACGATCCCACCGACCAGTCGGACGCCCAGGTCCAGCAGTCGCGGCGGTGGCCCCGCCGGGGGCGGGGCTTCCTGGTCCTCCACGACCGTCATCGGTGCGGCCGGCACCGTCACCGGAGACCCGCCGCCGCGACCGGGGACCGGTCCGGGGCGGTCTCCGCGGGCAGGCCGGCGAAGAGGTCGTCCTCCCAGCCGTACGGCCCGGTGCCCGGGCCCTTCTCACCGACCGCGAGGGTGAAGAACTCCACGCCCATGAACTCGCCACCGAAGTTGCCGGCGATCAAGTAGAGCCACGAGTTGGCCGGGATCTGGGTGGCGTGCGCCCGCATCGCGGCCTCCTTGGCCGTGTGCTGGTCGGTGCCGTCGATCCGGGCGGCGATCTGGGCGTCTGGGGTGCCGAAGGGCAGGTCGGCGATGTCCTCGATGCCGCTGAACGGGTTGTCGGACGACTCGGCGAAGTGCGTCATGCCGGCCTCCAGGACGCTGAGCGGCATGGCCGTCCAGTAGACCTTGAGCGGGGCGCAGCCCTCGGCGGTGGCCAACTCGACGGCGCGCATGGCCACCCGGTGCGCCTGGATATGGTCGGGGTGGCCGTAGAAGCCGTTCGGGTCGTACGTGACGAGCACCTGCGGGCGTACCTCTCGCAAGATCTCCACAAGGTGCCCGGCGGCCTCGTCGAGGTCGGCCTGCCAGAACGCCCGGGGGTGCTCGTTTGTCGCGAGCCCCATCATCCCGGAGTCGCGGTAGCGGCCGGCGCCGCCGAGGAAACGGTGGTCGCTGACGCCGAGCGCGGTGCACGCGGCGGCCAGCTCGGCCACGCGGTATCCGCCGAGCTGGTCGGCCTCGGCGGCGGCGAGCTGCGCCAGCGCGGGCACGTGGATTTCGCCCTCCTCGCCGAGTGTGCAGGTCACCAGCGTGACGTGCGCGCCGTCGGCGGCGTAGTGGGCCATCGTCGAGCCGGTGCCGATCGACTCGTCGTCGGGGTGCGCGTGGACCAGCAGCAGGCGGCGGTCGGGCAGCATCGTCACGACGGTCACTCTAACTGGCGGTTCTCCCCCAGCCGACGCTGACGCGTCCGCCCAGGTCGGCCACATCACCCCCGCTCCCGCTCTACGATTTGGGCTGTGGACTTTCCGGAGCTGGCCGCCCGCACCCGCCGGTTCAGCCACGGCGCGCCACGCGCTGTCTCGGTGGCTGAGGACGGCTCCCGGGTGATCTTCCTGCGCTCCGCCGGCCCCGAGGATCCGGCGGACGCGCTCTGGCTGTTGGACGTGGCCACCGGCGAGGAGCGGCTGGTCGCCGACCCGGCCACCCTGCTGGGCGAGGGCGGGGATGTCCGCTCCCTCTCCCCCGGCGAACGCGCGCTCCGCGAGCGGCTGCGGCTCAGCGCCGCCGGCATCGGCTCGTACGCGTTGGACGCGGCCGGTCGGGTTGCGGTGTTCGCGCTGGCCGGGCGGTTGTTCCGGGCCGATCTGGTGCACGGCGACGTGGTGGAGGTGGCGGCCGTCGGCCCGGTGCTGGACCCCCGCCCGGACCCGAGCGGGCAGCGGCTGGCGTACGTGACGGACGCCGCCGAGGGTGTGCGCCGGGGTGAGCTGCGGGTGATCGACCCTGACGGCACCGACACCCTGCTGGCCGGCGAGGACGCCGGGGTGAGCTGGGGGTTGGCCGAGCACATCGCGGCGGAGGAGTTCGGGCGGTTCCGGGGGTACTGGTGGGCGCCGGACAGCCGTTCGGTGCTCGCCGCCCGGGTCGACGAGTCCCGCCTGGAGCGGTGGCACCTGCACGACCCGGCCGAGCCGGCGAGCCCGCCGACCGCCGTCGCGTACCCCCGGGCCGGTGGCCCGAACGCGGAGGTCAGCCTGCACCTGCTGGACCTGGACGACGGCTGGGTCGACGTGCACTGGGACCGGGAGACCTACCCGTACCTGACCGGGGTCAGCTGGGGTGAGGGCAGTCCGTTGATCACCGTGCTGCGCCGCTCGCAGCAGCACGGGCTGGTGCTGGCGGTGGACCCGCGCACGGGTGAGACGCAGGTGCACGCCGAGCTGGCCGATCCGCGCTGGGTCGAGCCGATCGCCGGCACCCCCGCGCACCTGCCGGACGGCCGGGTGCTGGTCGGTGGGGAGCTGGCCCACGACGGGTACGACGCCCGGTGCCTCTTCGCGGACGGCACCCTGCTCACCCCGCCGTCGCTGTACGTACGACGGGTGGTGGGTCGGCTTCCGGCCGCCGCCGGCCCGGCCGACCTGCTGGTGGAGGCGAGCGACGGCGAGCCGAGCGAGCGGCACCTGTTCCGGGTCCGCACCACCATCGGCGGTGGGGTGGACGCGCGCCGGCTCACCACCGACTCCGGCTGGTACACCGCCGCTGTGGGCGGGGACGTGCTGGCCGTCGGCGTCGCGTCGCTGGATCACGCCGGGGTGCGCTGGACGGTGCGCCGCGGCGATCAGGAGATCGCCAAGCTGCGCTCGTTCGCCGCCACCCCGCCGTACTCTCCGCTGCCACTGCTGGAACGAGTGACCGACCGGCGGCTGCCGGCGGCGGTGCTCTACCCCGACAACCACGTGACGGGTCGGCGGCTGCCGGTGCTGCTGGACATCTACGGCGGCCCGGGGCACCAGGAGGTCGTGGCGGCGCGGGCCGCGTGGCTGGAGCGGCAGTGGTGGGCCGACGCCGGGTTCGCGGTGGTCACCATCGACAACCGGGGTACGCCGGGCGTGGCGCCGTCGTTCGAGAAGGCGATCCACCGGCGGGTCGCCGACGTGATCCTCACCGACCAGATCGACGCCCTCACCGCGCTCGCCGGCAAGCACCCGGACCTGGACCTGGGCCGGGTAGGGGTGCGCGGTTGGTCGTTCGGCGGGTGGCTGGCCGGGTTGGCGGTGCTGCGACACCCGGAGCTGTTCCGGTGCGGGATCGCCGGTGCCCCGGTGACCGACTGGGCGCTGTACGACACCGCGTACACCGAGCGTTATCTGGGGTTGCCGGAAGACGGCCAGGACATCTACGCGCACCATTCGCTCGTCGAGTTGGCCGCCGAGCCGGTCACCAGCCCGGACCAGGCCCGGCCGTTGCTGCTGGTGCACGGCATGGCCGACGACAACGTGGTGGCAGCGCACACGCTCCGGCTCTCCGCTGCCCTGCTGAGCACCGGCCGGCCGCACGCCGTGCTGCCGTTGACCGGGGCCACCCATCTGGCCGCGAACGGCACCGCCGAGCGGCTGCTCCCCCTGGAGTTGGACTTCCTCCGCACCCACCTGCTGTAGACGCCCGCAATCACCACCGTTCCACGAGGTGTTCCCGGCCCTGTGGCGGATCGTACGACTCGGGCCAGTAGTCGATGATCTTGCTGATCAGCCCATGCTCGGACATCTCAAGCCAGACGCACGCGTCCTGTTGCTCGACGCCGACGCGGACGTCGAGCAACAGGACAGCGAGACGGCCGTCGGCGACCACCCGTCGGGGCCGCAGGTGCCAGTCGCCGGGGTACTCGGTGTTGAACCGCAGGAACGCGTCAGTGCCGCGAATGCGCTCGCGAGTCTGCGGCATCTCGTAGACCACATCATCGGTGAGCAGGGCGGCCAACCCGGACCAGTCGCGCCGCTCCAAGAGATCAACGTAGGCGTGGGCGGCCTGCCGGGCCGTCGAGGTGTCGTGCACGACGCGGACCCTAGCCTCCGCCAGCGACAATCTGGCGAGCCGTCGGTGCATCACCGGCCTTGCCCGGCCGATCTCCGGCGACGCCCGGGCCGTCCGCCCACGCCAGCAACTCCGGGCGGATACGTCGCGGCCGACTCCGACGTGATCGGCGCCGCCGACTCTCAGGGGCGTGCGTCGTATTGGGTCCGGGCTTCGAAGACGCGGTCCATGTGCGTCTCCGCCCAGTTCTTGATCGCGATCATGACCGGGAACAGTTCATGGCCGAGCGGGGTGAGCTCGTAGTCGACGCGGACCGGTACCGAGGCGGTGACGGTGCGGGTGACCAGGCCGTCGCGCTCCAGGGTGCGCAGGGTCTGGGTGAGCATCTTCTGGCTGACGCCGGCGATGCGCTGGGCGAGCTCGCCGTGCCGCTGCGGGCCGTTGACGAGCGCCGGGATCACCAGGGCGACCCACTTGTCGGTGAGCCTGCTCAGCAGCTCACGGGTCGGGCACTGTTCCAGGAACGCGTCGTAGTCGCGTTTGGCCTGTTCGCGGCGTTGCGCTGCGGTCGACGTCGCCATCTTTTCCTCCTTGGTGCCCTAGGCACTTTAAGGTACCTACTTTCTCATAGTGCCGAAGATTCGTACGGTCGTGGTGATCACGAAATCCCACGAAGGAGACGGCGATGCGCGCAGTCAGCTATGCAGAGTTCGGAGGGCCGGAAGTCCTGCACGTGGCCGAGGTGCCGGTGCCCGAGCCGGGGCCGGGGCAGGTGCGCGTGCGGGTCGCGGCGTCGGTTGTCCATCCGGTCGATCTGATGGTCCGCTCCGGTCGGTTCCCGGCCCCGTTGCCGACCGTGCTGCCGTACACGCCCGGTTGGGACGTCGCCGGCAGTGTCGACGCGGTCGGCCCGTCGGTCGAGGAGTTCACGATCGGCGACGAGGTCATCGGCTTCTCGCCGTGGCTGCAAACCACTGTCGGCGCCCACGCGGAGTACGTGGTCCTCGACGCCGCCTGGCTGACCTCCGCGCCCGTCGGCGTCCCCGCCATCGAGGCGGCGACCCTGCCGACCAATGGCCTCGCCGCCGCCCAGGCGCTCGATCTGCTCGCGCTCCCGGCGGGTTCGACAGTGCTCGTCACCGGCGCCGCCGGGCAGGTCGGTGGGTTCGTTCTGGCGTTGGCCCGGGCGGCCGGTCTGCACGCCACGGGACTTGCCGGAGCCAACGACCGCGCGTTCGTCGAGTCGCTGGGTGCGGCGTACCTGTCGCGCGACGACGATCCGACGGGGACGTTCGACGCGGTCATCGACCTGGCGGTCATCGGCTCCTCGCTGCTGGACCTCGTTCGGGACGGCGGCGGCTACGTGGCCGCGTCACCCCCGCTTCGCCCGGAGCCGGTGCGCGGAATCCGGACCGTCGCGCTGGAGGTGCTACCGGACGGAACCCGGCTGGGCGAACTGGTCAAACTCGTCACCAGCGGCGATATCCCGCTCCGGGTCGCTGACGTGTACCCCTTCGCCGACGCGGCGGCCGCCCACGAGCGGCTGACCCGAGGCGGCGTGCGCGGCGGCGTGGTGATCGTCCCCTGACCCGCCGCCGCGGAAGCTCGATGAAGTGCTTGTATCTCAAGCCGCTTGAGATCGCATAGTGGGCGTCGTGGACAGAAAAGAGCTGTACGCCATCGGGGATGTCGCCCGGCGGACCGGCCTGAGCGTCAGTGCCGTCCGGTACTACGCGGACGCCGGTGTCGTCACGCCGGCCGCCAGCACCCCGGCCGGCCACCGCCTGTACGACGTGTCGGCCATCGCCCGGCTGGAACTGGTCCGGACGTTACGGGAACTCGACGCCGGCCTGGACGAGATCCGGCGGGTGCTGGCCGGCGAGGCGACGCTGCGCGAGCTGGCCACCACCCACCTGGCAGTGCTGGCACGGCAGGAGGCACGGCTGCGCAGCCGGCGCGCGGTGCTGTCGGCCATCCTGCGGCAGGACTCCACGGCCGAGCAGGTCACGCTGATGCACAAACTGGTCGGCATGTCGGACGAGGAACGCGACCGGCTGATCGACGAGTTCTGGACCGAGGTCTCCGCCGGCTGGGAGCCGCCGGAGCGGATGGTCGAGTGGTGGCGGGCGGCCCGACCGGAGCTGCCCGAACATCCCACAGCAGCTCAGTTGGAGGCGTGGATCGAACTGGCCGAACTGGTCCGGGACACCGAGGTGCGCCAAGCCGTACGCCGTGACTTGCACGAGGCGTGCACCACCGGGGCCGGGCCGCTGATGACCTCCTCGCCGATGCTGGACGCCCTTGAGGAGGGCGCCACGATCGGCCAGCCGGTGATGGACGCGGCGCGCGAGCAGGTGCCGCCCGACTCGCCCAGAGGCCGGGAGATCGCCGACCAGTGGATCGGGTGGCTGACCGGCATCTTCGCGACGCCGGACAGCCCCGGGATACCGGACACGCCCGAGTTCCGGATCCAGGCCGCCGACCAGATGCGCAAGGGCGCGGAGTGGGACCGCACGCCGCCGGAGCAGGAGGGGCCGTTCGACAGGTACATGGAGTTGGTCTCCACAGTGAACGGCGCGCCGCCGGAACGGTTCCCGTACGAGTGGCTGGCCGACGCACTGCGCGCGTCCGCAGTGCCGGCCTCCTGATTGCCGATCCGCGACCCGGCACGTATGTCCGTGCCGCCGCCATCGCCGAGGCTGGAACGCATGGACAACGTGGTGGAACTCGACGGCGTGCGCGATGAGCCCCACCGGGAGCACACCCTCCAGCGTGCGCCTTGGCTGGCACCCATGTCGATGTGCTGTTGAGCGGCATACCTCAGAGGTATGAATATGACTCTGAGGTCTACCGCTCCACACCGAATCTGCCCGGATGGAGGTGACGGACGGTCACCGCCGGCCCTTGAGGAGCTGGGTGGTGGCTTCGATGAGCAGGCTGCGGGTGCCGGGTTCGGAGCCGCTGTGGCCCGCGTCCTCCACGATGTGGAACTGCGCCTCGGGCCAGACCCGATGCAGGTCCCAGGCTTGGCTCGGCGGTGTCTTGATGTCGTAACGGCCGTTCACGATGACAGTCGGGATGTGTCGAATGCGGTCTACGCCCGCCAGGAGACCTTCCGGCGGGAGGAAGCCGCCGTTGCTGATGTAGTGGTGTGTGATGCGGGCGAACGCCAGCAGGCTGGTGTCGTCGATGCCGGGTGGCGTCATCGGCAGCAGGGTGTTGGCCGAAAGCTCCCAGCCCATCCAGGCGCGGGCCGCCGGGCCGTGGACCGCGGGGTCGGGGTCGGAGATGCGGCGGCCATACGCGCCGACGAGGTCGTCCTGTTCCGCCACGGGGATCGCCGCACAAAATGCCGCCCACTCGGCGGGGAACAGGTGTGCTGCGCCCGTCGGGGTGAACGCCCACGCCTCGTCTGATGTGCGAACCAGCCACACGCCACGGAGCACGAGTTCGGTGACCCGCTCGGGATGGGCCTGCGCGTAGGCCAGGCCGAGGGTGCTGCCCCAACTGCCGCCGAAGACGAGCCAACGCTCGATCCCCAGGTGCTCGCGTAGCCGCTCGATGTCCGCCACCAGGTGCGGTGTGGTGTTGTGTTCCAGTGACGTCTTCGGGTCACCGGCGAAGGGCCGGCTGCGACCGCAGTTTCGCTGGTCGAACAGCACGATCCGGTAGCCGGACGGGTCGAAGTACCGCCGATTGTCCGGGAGCAGGCCACCGCCGGGGCCGCCGTGCAGGAACAGCGCGGGTTTGCCGCCGGGGTTCCCGCACAGTTCCCAGTAGAGCTCATTACCGTGGCCGACGCTGAGCATCCCGGAGTCGTACGGCTCGATGGGCGGATACCAGTCCATGACAGAAGGATCCCCTCCCGACGGCGCTGTCGGGAGGGGACCCTTCTGGCTTGCGGTGTGACTTACGGCTTGACGTGCGCGTTCACGAACGACGGGTAGCCGAAGACGCTGGAGATGAAGATCCCGCCCGCCTTGGACCCGTGCACGTTGTAGGCCACGTCGACGAAGAGCGGCACCACCGGCGCGTGCTCCTTCATGATCCGCTCGTCGAGCTTGGCCCACTCGGGGCCCTGCTCGCCCGCGGGCAGCGCCGAGATGCGGTCCATCTCGGTGTTGATCGCCGGGTCGTTGAAGTAGGCCTGGTTGCTGTTGCCCTCGGCCTTGATGGTGCGGCCGTCGTAGAGCACCGGCAGGATCGAGGCCCCGCTCGGCCAGTCCGCCGCCCAGTTACCGATGTACAGGTCCCAGGGGTTGTTCTTCTTCTTGATCTCGTCGAGCTTCGCGTCGTCGGAGATGTTCCGCAGCGTGATCTTGAAGCCGGCCCGCTCCAGGTTGGCCTTGAGCTGGGCGCCCTGCTGCTGCTCGGTGGAGTTGTCGGCGACGCCGAGGACCAGCTCCGGCGTCTTCCCGCCGAGCAGTTCCTTGGCCTTGTCGACGTTGCCGTTGGCCCCCGCCGGGTACGCGTCGTACGCCTTGTAGCCGATGGTGGCCGGCGGCATCAGCGTGGTCAGCGGCGCGGCGACGGTCTGCCCGCCCATCGCCTTGATGAAGCCCTCGCGGTCGATGGCGTAGTTGAGCGCCTGACGGACCTTCAGGTCGGTGACCCGCTGGTTGTTGATGACCAACTGGTTGGCGCTCGGGGTCGGCGAGAGGATGCTGCGCGACTTGAGCGTGGCGTCCCCGGCCACCTTGGCGACCAGCGAGGCGGGCACCGTGTTGAAGGCGAGCGCGCTCTGGTCGGCGCCGTTGTCGGCGATCACCCGGTTGTTGGCGGCGTCCGCGGTCGGGCCGAAGCTCCAGACGAACTGGTCCGGGTACTGGTGCCGGACCGGGTCGGTGTTCGGGTCCCAGTTGGTGTTGCGGTCCAGGGTGATCTGCACGCCGACCTGGTTCTTGGCGACCTTGTACGGGCCGGACGAGAACGGCTGCTTGTCCAGGTCGACGCCGGTGTCCTTGTCGGCCGGCAGCGGCGCGGTGGTCGGCAGCGAGACCGCGAACGGCAGGTCACAGCGGGGCTTGGCGAACTCGAAGCGCAGCGTCTTGGCGTCCGGCGTGCTCAGGCCGGGCGGCAGCGACGTCTTGTTCTTCTTGAAGTCCCACTTGGTGTCGAACTGCGGGGTGTCGGCCAGCCACTCCTGGATGTAGGTCGGGCCGCCGGACAGGTCCGGGTCGAAGGAGCGGGCGATGCCGTACGCGATCTCCTTGGAGGTGATCGGCCGGCCGTCCTCGAACTTCACCCCGTCCTTGACAGTGAATTCCCAGACCTTGCAGTCGTTGTTGACGTTCTTGCCCGGCGTCTCGGCCAGGTCGCCCACCAGGACCAGGCCACCCTTGCCGTCGTCCTTCCAGGTGGTCAGGTAGCGGGCGAAGAGCGGGTTGGCCATCAGACCGGCGAACGAGTACGTCCGCTGCGGGTCGAGGTGGGAGATCGGCGACTCCCGGATGATGGTGAAGGTGCCGCCCTTCGCGGCGCCGCTCACCTCGGCCGCCGGCCCCTGCGAGTCCTTGGGGTCGGTAGCGATGACCCCAGTCTGCTGCCGTTCGGTGTCGACAGTGGTGCCCTCGCCCGTGTTCTTCGAGCACGCACCCAATGCCACCACCAGAGCGATCGCGCCGCCTGCGGCAGCCACCACGCGTGGTCTCATGAATACCCCCTTCACCATGTGCCGTGCGGTTTCGTCGGGGGCGAGAACCGCCGACGTCCCGAGGATCGTAAGGAAGAAAACCTACGAGTTGTGTAACAGTTGTCGATAAATTTCGCCACAGCCCAGCCGCCGGTCACACGCCGGACATCGACAGGTCAGCGCAGCCGCACCCGGGGGTCGATGGCCGCGTAGAGCAGGTCCACCAGAACGTTCGCCAACACCACGAAGACGGCAGCGATCAGGACGGTGGCCATGATTGTCGGCAGGTCGCCCGAGCGCACCGCGTCCACCGCCGTACGCCCCAAACCCTGGATGCCGAACGTCGTCTCGGTGATCACCGTCCCGCCCAGCGCCCCGCCCACGTCCAGCCCGGCGATGGTCACCACCGGGGTGATCGCCGCGCGCAGCGCGTGTCGCCCGTACACCTTCGGTTTGGCCAGGCCCTTGGCCCGCGCGGTCCGGACGAAGTCCTCCGACAGCGTCTCCAACATCTGCGCCCGCGACAACCGGGCGTAGATGGCCGAGAAGAGGAAGGCCAGCGCCACCCAGGCCAGCACCAACCCGCTGGCCCACTTCGCCGGGTTGTCGAAGAGGGAGGTGTAGCTCGGCACCGGCAACAGCCGCAGGTTGTAGACGAACACCAGCAGCAGCACCGCGCCCACGAAGTACAGCTGCAACGACGCGCCGGTCAGCGAGAAGCCGATCGCCAACCGGTCCAGCCAGGTGCCCCGACGCAGCGCGGACACCATGCCGAGCCCCACGCCGAGCAGCAGCCAGAGGATGGCCGCCGGGATCACGATGCTCAGCGTCACCGGCAGCACCCGGGCGATGGTGTCCGAGACGGCCTCGTTGGTGACGTACGACCAGCCCAGGCAGGGCGCGTCGCACCGCCCACCCTGGGCGCTGCCCAGGTCCCGACCGGTCACGATGCCCTTCATGTAGCCGGCGTACTGGCTGATCAGCGGGTCGTTCAGGCCCAGGTCGTCGCGGACCCGCTCCAGCCGCTCCGGGTTGCAGTTCTTCGAGCAGATGCTGCTGACCGGGTCGCGCGGCAGGGCGAAGAACATCAGGAAGGTCAACACGCTCACCGCGAAGAGGGTCAGCGTGGCGGAGAAGAGTCGCTTGAGCAGAAATCGCGCCATGATTTTGACCCCTACCGGGACGACTTCGGGTCGAGCGCGTCCCGCAACGCGTCGCCGAAGAGGTTGAAGGCGAACACCAGCGCGAAGATCGTGATGCCCGGGAAGAACACGTACGCCGGGTCGGTCTGGAGGAAGTCCAGACTGCGGTAGATCATTCGGCCGAAGCTCGGCGTCTCGTCGCTGAGGCCGACGCCGATGAACGACAGCGCCGCCTCGCTGGTGATGAACTGCGGCACCGCCAGGGAGAACGACACCAGGATCGGCGCCCAGATGTTCGGCAGCAACTGCCGGAAGAGCATGTGCCCCAGCCCGGCCCCGCTGGCCCGGGCCGCCTCCACGAACTCCCGCTCGCGCAGTGCGATCACCTGCCCCCGGACCAGCCGGGCCGTGCTGGTCCAGCCGAAGATGGCGAAGACCGCGATCAGCACCCCCACCCCGAAGGCGGAAGACACCTGCCCCCGCTCACCGTAGAAGCGCAGCGTGATGGTGGGCGTGAGCGCCAGCGCGATGATCAGGAAGGGCATGGCCAGGGTCAGGTCGGTGATCCAGTTGATCACCGCGTCGAGCCAGCCGCCGAGGTAGCCGGCGAGCGCGCCCAGCACGATCCCGATCGTCGCGGTGATCAGGGCCGCCGCGAACGCGATGAACAGCGAGGTCCGCAGACCGTAGATCAGCCGGATGAAGATGTCCCGGCCCAGCCCCGGCTCCAGACCGAACCAGTGCTCGCCGCTGACCCCGCCCGCGTACCCCAGCGGCATGCCGAAGCCGTCCAGCATGTTCTGGAACTGCTCCCGCGGACCGATCCCGTAGACCATCTCGATCAGCGGGGCGGCCAACCCCAACAGCAGGAAGAAGATCAGGAGTACGCCGCTGACCATCGCGGTCCGGTCGCGGCGCAGCCGCAGCCAGGCGAGCTGACCGGGCGAGCGTCCGACGACGCCCTTCGTCGCGGCCCCGCCCTCGTCGCCACCGGACTCGATCTCGGCCAGCGCGACACCCTCCACCGGGGACAGGCTCACGACGACACCTCCTCGACGATCGCATCGGCCCCGACAGCCGCCCCACTCTCTGGGCTCGTGCTGGCCGCTTCCCCTTCGGGGCCCGTGCTGGCCGCTTCCCCTTCGGGGAAGTGACACGCGGTGGCCTGGTTGCCGCCGTCGCGGGGGACCAACGCGGGCTCCTCGGTGGCGCAGATGTCCTGCGCCTTCCAGCAGCGGGTACGGAACCGGCAGCCCGACGGCGGATCGAGTGGGGTGGGTACGTCACCGGTCAGCCGGATCCGCCCCGCCGGGCCGAGCTGGGTGACGTCCGGGATCGCCGAGAGCAACGCCCGGGTGTACGGGTGCTGCGGGCGCTCGTAGATGTCCGCCCGGTCGCCGATCTCCACGATCCGACCCAGGTACATGACAGCGACCCGCTGGCAGAAGTGCCGAACCACGGCCAGGTCGTGCGCGATGAACACGAAGGCCAGGCCAAGCTCGCGTTGCAGGTCGCGCAGCAGGTTGACGACCTGCGCCTGGATCGAGACGTCCAGCGCGCTCACCGGCTCGTCCGCGACGATCAGCTTCGGCCGCAGGGCCAGCGCGCGGGCGATGCCGATGCGCTGGCGTTGACCACCGGAGAACTCGTGCGGGTACCTGTTGTAGTGCTCCGGGTTCAACCCGACCAGCTCCAGCAGCTCCTGCACCCGGGCCTTGATCCCACCCGGCGGCTTGATCCCGTTGACCTGTAGCGGCATCGCCACGATCCGGCCCACAGTGTGCCGAGGGTTCAGCGAGGCGTACGGGTCCTGGAAGATGATCTGGAGGTCCTGGCGCAGCGGGCGCAACTCGCGGCGGCCGGCGTGCGTGATGTCCCGCCCGTCGAACTCGATGCTGCCGCTCGTCGGTTCCAGCAGCCGCACCAGCATCCGACCGGTGGTGGTCTTGCCGCAGCCCGACTCCCCCACCAGGCCGAGCGTCTCGCCGGGGCGCACGTCGAAGTCGAGCCCGTCGACCGCCCGCACCAGGCCGGTGGCGCGCAGCCCCTGGCGTACCGGGAAGTGCTTGCTCAGGCCGCGTACCCGCAGCAGTGGTTCATCGGTCATCGGGCCACCCCCACGGATGCGACGTCCTCGGCGTAGAACGTGGCGCGCTCCTCGGCGCTCAGGTGACAGGCGACCAGGTGGCCGGCCGAATCGCCAGCCCCCGCCGGGCGCAGCTCGGGGACCTCGGTGCGGGAGCGGCTGCCGGCGCGGTCCGCGTACCGGCAGCGGGGGTGGAACGCGCAGCCCGGCGGCAGGTTGATCAGGCTGGGCGGGTTGCCGGGGATGGGCACCAGGTCCGCGTCCGCGTCGCCGTGCAGCGACGGCACGCTGGAGAGCAACCCCCAGGTGTACGGATGCTGCGGCGCTCGCAGCACCTGCTCGACGCTACCCCGCTCGACGGCCCGCCCCCCGTACATGACCAGCACGTCGTCGGCGACCTGGCCGACCACGCCGAGATCGTGGGTGATCAGGATGATCGCGGAGTGGAACTCGGCCTGGAGGTCGGCGAGCAGGTCCAGGATCTGCGCCTGCACAGTGACGTCCAACGCGGTGGTCGGCTCGTCGGCGATCAGCAGCGCCGGGTCGTTGACCAGGGACATCGCGATCATCGCCCGCTGGCGCATGCCGCCGGAGAACTCGTGCGGGTACTGGTCGAAGCGACGCGCCGGCTGCGGGATACCGACCCGGTCCAGCATGTCGACAGCCCGCTGGCGGGCCTCACGCCGGTTGGCCTTCGGGTGGTGCACCCGGTACGCCTCGGCGATCTGCCGGCCCACCGTGTAGTACGGGTGCAGCGCCGACAGTGGATCCTGGAAGATCATCGCCATGTCCCGGCCGCGCAGCCGGCGTACCTCCTCGTCCCCGAGGCCGACCACCTGCCGGCCACCCACCGAGATCTCCCCGGTGATGGTGGTCCGTTTCGGGTCGTGCAGGCCGAGAATCGCCAGCGAGGTGACGCTCTTGCCGGAGCCGGACTCCCCGACGATGCCAAGGGTGCGGCCCCGCTCGACGGCGAACGACACCCCGTCGACCGCGCGCACCACGCCGTCCTCGGTGTCGAACCGCACCCGAAGATCACGCACCCGCAGGTAGGCGTCCTGGTCGGAGCGCTGCGCCGGCACGGCGGGGCGGTCGTCCGGGTCCCCGGACGGCGAGGGTTCCGAGCTGTCCACGGCCACCTCCCTCAGTGACGAAGAGAACTTACAGCAAAGTCCCGAGGGTGAAAATAAGCTACAAAGCCGGCACGTGTCAGCGGGCCCGAGCGTAACGAGTCGGCATCGGCCCCGCACCCCCGTCACCTCGCCATCCACGCCCGTTCATCTCCCGCGCCCCGCGCCCCGCGCCCCGCGCCCCGCGCCCCGCGCCCCGCGCCCCGCGCCCCGCGCCCCGCGCCCCGCGCCCCGCGCCCCGCGCCAAGATCTCCGCAACTTCCCCGAAGTTGCTGCCTCCGACGCGCCAGAGACAGCAACATCCCTGATATTGCGCGGATCTTGATGACAGACACCGCCCCCGAGAGCAGGAGCGGGGTCTGGAGCGGGGTCTGGTGCGCCCACCGCCACCAAGGTCACGCTCGAACCAGGATGTAGTGGCATCGCCGACGCCCCGATACCACTACATCCAGGATGTTGCGCGATCTTGCGGCTCGCGGAGCGAGGCGGCGGGGCAGAGCGGGAGCGGGCGACGCCGGCGGCGTCAAGGTCGTGCTCGAACCAGGATGTTGCGGCCACGCAGCTCCGGGGAACCACTACATCTACGATCGAGCGCGATCTTGTTGGCTCAACCCTGGCGATCAACCGTCTGAGCGGACATTTCATCTCGTGCTCGCACGTCGGGTGCGACCTCGGCGATCCGGAATGAGCTGCACTGGGCCGGTGATTCCCGCCGGCAATCTTGGCCACGCGCTGCCATGGACCGAGTCGGAGTACCTCGCCCTTGGTGAGACCGCCCAGCGGATCGAACTCCTCGACGGCAGCCTGCTCGTCGGACCACCGCCGTCGGTCCGGCACCAGGTGATCGTCGGTGGCCTGGCAGCCTCGTTGGAACCCGGCTGCGCAGCAGCGGACCGCACCCTGCTCCCGGTGATCAACCTGCGGCTGAACAGCACACGGATCCTCAACCCCGATCTGGTGGTGACGGCCGAGCTGGATCTCACGGCCGACTGCGTGCCGGCGGTCGCGGCTCTGCTGGTCGGTGAGGTCAGCGCACCACACACCGCCACCATTGACCGGGTGCTGAAGCCGCACCTGTACGCCGCAGCCGGGGTCAGGTGGTATCTGCTCGTCGAGCAGGAAAGCCTGACCGTGAACCTCTACCAGCTACAGGGCGCCCACTACGTGGAGCGGTCGACGACCAGGGTCGGCGAGGCGTTGGAGTTGGCCGAGCCGGTGCAGGCCACCATTCGGCCGGAGGATCTGCTCCCCTGACGGGTGTCGGTCGGCTGGCCTAGTGTCGGTCCATGACCGAGTTCGACGCGGCCGCCGCCGCCGTCCAGGCCGCCCTCGACGCGGGCGCCCGGTACGCCGACGCCCGGGTGATGCACCGCCGCTACGAGTCGATGACCGCGCGCAACGGTGACGTGGAGGAGCTGACCCAGGACGAGAGCATCGGGCTCGGGGTCCGAGCGTTGGTCGGGGCGAGCTGGGGCTTTCACGCCGTACCCGATCTGTCGGACGCCGCCGCCCGCGACGCCGGCCGGCGCGCGACGCGGACCGCCATGGCGAGCGCGCGGGTGCCGGGCCCTTCGGTCGACCTGGTGCCGGTCCAGGCGGTCACCGCGAGCTGGGCCTCCGGCTGCCAGATCGACCCGCTCGGGGTGCCCCTGTCGGACAAGGGCGATCTGCTGGTCGACGCGACCCGCACGATGGCCGAGCACGGCGCTGACCTGGCCGAAGGCCTGTACCAGATCTGGGATACCGCGAAGTGGTTCGTCTCCAGCGAGGGCCACCGGATCGACCAGCGCATCCGCGAGTGCGGCGGCGGCATCTCGGCCACCTCGATCGGCGACGGCGAGACGCAGCGCCGCTCCTGGCCGAGCTACCGCGGCCAGTACGGCACCACCGGGTGGGAGCTGGTCGAGTCGCTGGATCTGGCCGCGCACGCCGCGCAGATCGCCGAGGAGTCCCGGGCGCTGCTCACCGCACCGCCCTGCCCGGCCGGCGAGACCGATCTGATCCTCGGCGGCGAGCAGTTGGCCCTACAGGTCCACGAGTCGGTCGGGCACGCCATCGAACTGGACCGCATCCTCGGCTGGGAGGCGGCGTTCGCCGGCACGTCCTGGCTGGACCTGGCCCAGCTCGGCTCGCTGCGTTACGGCTCGGAGCTGATGAACATCACCATCGACCCGACCATCCCGGGCGCGCTGGGCAGCTTCGGTTTCGACGACGAGGGCTCCCCGGCGGTCAAGCGGGACGCGGTCCGGGACGGTCGCTGGGTGGGTGTGCTCGCCGGCCGGGATTCCGCCGCCATGGCAAGCCTGGACTACGGCGGCAGCGTACGGGCCGACGGCTGGGCCCGGCTGCCGATGGTGCGGATGACGAACGTCGGCCTGGAACCCGGCCCACACACGCTTGAGGAGATCATCGCGGCCACCGACGACGGCGTGTTGATGGACGTCAACCGGTCCTGGTCGATCGACGACAAGCGGCTCAACTTCCAGTTCGGTTGTGAGGTCGGCTGGGAGATCAAGAAGGGGCGGCGGGGGCGGATGCTGCGCAACCCCACATACACCGGGATCGGCCCGCTGTTCTGGCGCTCGATGGACATGCTCTCCGGCGAGACGGTCTCCTGGGGGACGCCCAACTGCGGCAAGGGCCAACCCGGCCAGATCGGGCACACCGGCCACCCGACCGCGCCGGCCCGGTTCCGCAACGTCCGCGTGGGGGTGTCCGCGTGAGCGCGAGGAGTGAGCCGGTTCTGCGAGCCCCGCAGTCGCGAACGAAAGGTGGCGCAGCGTGACCGAGTTGGAGCTGGCGGGGCAGGTCGTGGAGCTGGTTCGGCGTCTTGGCGGGCCGGCCGCGCAGGCCGAGGCGGTGGTGACGCGGGCGGACCTGGCGCTGACCCGGTTCGCCAACTCGGGCATCCACCAGAACGTCTCGGAGTCCACCGTCGGGGTCCGGCTGCGGGTGCACCTCGACGGTCGGACGGCTGCCGGTGGCGGCAGCGTGGTCACCGCCGACGGGTTGACCGCCCTGGTGGAGCGCACCCTGGCCGCGGCGCGGCTCTGCCCGCCCGACCCGGGTTGGCCGGGGCTGACCCCGCCCATGCCCACGCCGGACGCCCCGCCCGTCGACGAGGCCACCGCGCACGCCGAGCCGGATCAGCGGGCCGATCGGGTGGGGGCGTTCGTGGCCGCCGCCGGGGGCCTCAGCACCGCCGGTTACTGCCGCACCGCGCACCGCTCGTCGGCGTTCGCCAACTCGGCCGGGCACTCGGCGTACGGGCGCTCGGTGGAGGCGGCGATGGACGGCATCGCCCGCCGCGATGGCGCGGACGGGGTGGCCCGGCGCAGCGCCGACCGGCTGTCCGACCTCGACGGCGCCGAGTTGGGCGCGCAGGCGGCCGCCAAGGCGCAGGCGGCGGCCGACCCGGTCGAGCTGCCGCCGGGGCACTACGAAGTGGTGTTCGAGCCGGCCGCCGTGGCGGATCTCCTGCAGAACCTGTCCTTCTACGGCTTCAACGGCAAGCGGTACGCCGAGCGGCAGTCGTTCGCCGAGCCGGGCGTCGCCCAGTTCGACCGGGCGGTGACAGTGGTGGACGACCCGCTGGGCGGGTCCGGGTTGCCGTTCGACGCGGAGGGCACCGGCCGAGGGGCGCTGACGCTGGTGGAGGCGGGCACCACCCGGGCGGTGGCGCACGATCGCCGGACCGCCGCCGAGGCGGGCGCGGAGTCCACCGGGCACGCGGTCGCGGGCGGTGCCACCTGGGGCCCGATGCCGCGCAACCTGCGGCTGACCGGCGCGGCGGCGGGCCCGGCCAGCGCGGTGGGCCGGAGCACCACCGGCGCGGCGGCCGGGGCGGTCGTCGACGCGGACACCGCCGCGTTGGTGGCCGGCGTACGCCGAGGACTGCTGGTCACCGACCTCTGGTACACCCGGGTGCTCGACCCGAAGAGCCTCGTCGTCACCGGGTTGACCCGCAACGGCGTCTGGCTGATCGAGGACGGCACTGTCGTCCGGGCGGTCCGTGACCTGCGGTTCACCGAGTCGTACCCGCGGGCGCTCGGGCCGGGGGCGGTGCTCGGGCTGGGGGCCCGGGCGGTGCGCCAACCGGACCGGGTGGACGGTGCCTGGTGGGCGGCGCCGTCGCTGCGGCTCGCGTCCTGGCACTTCACCGGAGGGGCTTCCGGCTGAATTCTCGATAGCGCCCGCCAAACCGGCGCGTCGAGGGCTTTTCCGCAGGCCAGACACACGGGACACTCCCTTGCGCGGACGGCTCGCAGAGATCGGCGTAACGTGTGTCACTTAGCTGCGTCGGTCGATCCGGCGTGGTCGTTGGTGTGCGCATGACGTGGCAGCGGGTGCGGGTTCGCCGGTCCGCGTGCCGACCGGAGAGAGACCAGCCCGCCCGTACGGGCCCGTCGAGGAGACGACTCGAATGACTTCAACGGCAACGAGGCCGAGGGGGGCGCGGGCGCGCGCCGCCATCGCGGCGAAGACGTTGCGTACCGACCGATGGTGGTTCGCCCCGCTGATCACCGTGATCGGGCTCAGCGCCTGGGTCGCGTACGCGACGGTCCGGGTCTTCATGCACAAGTGGTACTGGGTGGACCAGTTCCACTACCTGACCCCGTTCTACTCCCCGTGCGTGACCGACCGGTGTGTCGAGGAAGCCTCGCACTTCGGCCGGTTCCTGCCCGGCTGGTGGATCATCCCGGACGCCGCGCTGACCCTGCCGTTCCTGCTGCTGTTCCGGCTCACCTGCTACTACTACCGCAAGGCGTACTACCGGTCGTTCTGGCTGTCGCCGCCGGCCTGCGCGGTGCCGGACGGGCACAAGGAGTACGGCGGTGAGACCCGTTTCCCGCTGCTCGGGCAGAACCTGCACCGCTACTTCTTCTACGCCGCCGCGATCATCTCGCTGATCAACACCTGGGACGCGATCCTCGCCTTCCACTCGCCGAAGGGCTTCGGCTTCGGGCTGGGCAACATCATCCTGCTGCTCAACGTGGTGATGCTCTGGGCGTACACGATTTCCTGCCACTCCTGCCGGCACATCATCGGCGGCCGGCTCAAGCACTTCTCCAAGCACCCGGTGCGGTACAAGGCCTGGACCTTCGTCTCGGCGTTGAATGTCCGGCACATGCAGCTCGCCTGGATCACCCTCGGCACCCTGGCGCTGGCCGACTTCTACATCATGGCGCTCGCGGCCGGCTGGTTCTCCGACCTGCGGTTCATCAACTAAAGGGCCCCTGACATGACCACAACCACTCGCATCGAACGACACCACTACGACGTCGTCGTCATCGGGGCCGGCGGCGCCGGTCTGCGCGCGGCGATCGAGGCCCGGCTGGCCGGCAAGAAGACCGCGATCATCTCCAAGTCGCTGTTCGGCAAGGCGCACACGGTGATGGCCGAGGGCGGCGCGGCCGCCGCGATGGGCAATGTGAACAGCCGGGATAACTGGCAGGTGCACTTCCGGGACACCATGCGCGGCGGCAAGTTCCTCAACAACTTCCGGATGGCCGAGCTGCACGCGAAGGAGTCGCCGCAGCGGATCTGGGAGCTGGAGACGTACGGTGCGCTCTTCGACCGCACCAAGGACGGCAAGATCTCGCAGCGCAACTTCGGTGGCCACGAGTACCCGCGCCTGGCGCACGTGGGCGACCGGACCGGCCTGGAGCTGATCCGCACCCTCCAGCAGAAGATCGTCTCGCTCCAGCAGGAGGACCAGCGGGAGTTCGGCTCGTACGACGCCCGGATCAGGGTGTTCTCCGAGACGACAATCACCGAGCTGCTGCTCGACGGTGACCGGGTGGCCGGCGCGTTCGGCTACTACCGCGAGTCGGGCGAGTTCATCCTCTTCGAGGCGCCGGCGGTCGTGCTGGCCACCGGCGGCGTCGGGCGCTCCTACAAGGTCACCTCGAACTCCTGGGAGTACACCGGGGACGGGCACGCGCTGGCGCTGCGGGCCGGGGCGACGCTGATCAACATGGAGTTCCTCCAGTTCCACCCGACCGGCATGGTCTGGCCGCCCTCGGTGAAGGGCATCCTGGTCACCGAGTCGGTGCGTGGTGACGGCGGCGTCCTGAAGAACTCCGACGGCAAGCGGTTCATGTTCGACTACGTCCCCGACGTCTTCCGCAAGCAGTACGCGGAGACCGAGGAGGAGGCGGACCGCTGGTACACCGACCCGGACAACAACCGACGTCCGCCGGAGCTGCTGCCCCGCGACGAGGTGGCCCGCGCCATCAACAGCGAGGTCAAGGCCGGCCGGGGCTCCCCCGCCGGTGGCGTCTTCCTGGACATCGCGAGCCGACGTTCGGCCGACGAGATCCGCCGCCGGCTGCCGTCGATGTACCACCAGTTCAAGGAGCTGGCGGACGTCGACATCACGGCCGAGCCGATGGAGGTCGGCCCGACCTGTCACTACGTGATGGGCGGCGTCGAGGTGGACCCGGATTCGGGTGCCGCCTTCGGCCACGTACGCGGGCTGTTCGCCGCCGGTGAGGTTTCCGGTGGCATGCACGGCTCCAACCGACTCGGTGGCAACTCCCTGTCCGACCTGCTGGTCTTCGGCAAGCGGGCGGGCGGGCACGCGGCCAGCTACGCCGACGGGCTGACCGCCCGGCCGAAGGTGGCAGTGGACGAGGTCGAGGCGGCCGTGGAGACCGCCCTCGCGCCGCTGCAACGGGACACCGGTGAGAACCCGTACACCCTTCAGCAGGACCTCCAGGCGGTCATGGGTGACCTGGTGGGCATCATCCGCCGGGAGGGTGAGCTGGCCGACGCGCTGGTCCGGCTCGCCGAGCTGCGTGAGCGGGTGGCCAAGGTGAGCGCGGCCGGCGGCCGACGCTACAACCCGGGCTGGCACCTGGCCCTGGACCTGCGCAACATGCTGGTGGTCTCGGAGTGCACAGCGAAGGCGGCGCTGGAGCGGCAGGAGTCGCGCGGCGGGCACACCCGGGAGGACTACCCGGCGATGGAGCCGAAGTGGCGGCAGGTCAACCTGGTCTGCGCACTGGACGGCGACACGGTGCAGCTGACCCGCAAGCCGCTGCCGAAGATGCGGCCGGAGCTGATCGGCCTCTTCGACCGGGCCGAGCTGGCCAAGTACCTCACCGACGAGGAGATCGCCGACTTCGACGCCCTCGTTGCCGACGCTGGAGAGGCGGACAACCGATGAGCGCGAAGCGTCAGTTCCGGATCTGGCGGGGCGACGAGAGCGGCGGTGACCTCCAGGACTACATGGTGGAGGTGAACGAGGGCGAGGTCGTCCTCGACGTCATCCACCGTTTGCAAGCCACCGACGCGCCGGACCTGGCCTGTCGGTGGAACTGCAAGGCCGGCAAGTGCGGCTCCTGCTCCATGGAGATCAACGGCAAGCCGCGGTTGGGCTGCATGACGCGGATGTCGACCTTCGGCGACGACGAGACCGTCACTGTCACCCCGCTGCGCACCTTCCCGGTCATCCGGGACCTGGTCACCGACGTCTCGTTCAACTACGAGAAGGCACGGGAGACCCCGGCGTTCGCCCCTCCGGCGGACGTGGCCCCGGGTGACTACCGGATGCAGCAGGTCGACGTGGAGCGCTCGCAGGAGTTCCGCAAGTGCATCGAGTGCTTCCTGTGCCAGACGGTCTGCCACGTGATCCGCGATCACGAGGAGAACAAGCAGGCGTTCTCCGGTCCGCGGTACTTCATCCGGGCGGCCGAGCTGGACATGCACCCGCTGGACGCCCGGACCGACCGCAAGGAGTACGCGCAGGCCGAACAGGGCCTCGGCTTCTGCAACATCACCAAGTGCTGCACCGAGGTCTGCCCCGAGCACATCAAGATCACTGACAACGGGATCATCCCCATGAAGGAACGGGTCGTCGACCGCAGGTACGATCCCCTTGTGTGGCTTGGTAGCAAGATCTTCCGTCGGGGCGAGACGCCCCAGACCAGCGTGACCACCGCCCGTCAGGGCTCGGCGACGCCGGGCTCCGCCCGGGGTGGGGTGCACTCGCACGCGGGTGGCTCCCACGATTCGCGGGCTGAGGCGCAGGCGCAGAGCGGCGTCAACTGGCACCGGGAGGTGCCCCACCCGACCGCTCCGGCGGTCGACGACCGGGGCAAGCTGCCGCTGACCGAGCTCACCTTCGACCGGGCCGCCGCGCCGTCGCCGTTCGGCGACGACGTGACCTTCCCGCTGCCTCCGGAGCACCTCAACTTCGCTCACCCGGAGCAGGACAACAAGCACTAACCACCCGAACAACAACGGGGGCCGTGGCTACAGCCACGGCCCCCGTCCCACGTCCCACCCCACCCCCATCACCCCGGTGATCAAGAGGTTCCGGTCACGATCACGCCTGCAGATGACCGAAACCTCTTGATCACCCGGGCGTAGGGAGGCCCGCGGTCGGGGCCCGGAGGCGTAGATGGGTTACGGGGTTGGGGTTAGGAGGGGGCGGAGGGCGGCCACGATGGGGGCGTCGGCGGGGAGCCAGGTGACCGAGTCCAGTTCGTCGGCGGTGAGCCAGCGGAGCGCCTCGTGCTCCAGCGCCTGGGGCTGGTCGCCGCCGAGCAGGCGGGCCGCGTACACCTTGAGCACCGACCGGCCGTGCGCCATCCGTACGTTGCGGCCGACCCGGTCGCCGATCTCGACGCGTACGGCCAACTCCTCGGCGCACTCACGGATCAACGCGTCGGTTTCGGCCTCCCCCGGCTCGACCTTTCCGCCCGGAAACTCCCACATGCCCGCTACCTCGGGTGGGGCGGAACGCGCACAGGCGAGCACCCGCCCGTCCCGGATGATCGCCGCACCGACGATCACCTTCAGGTCCCGTCGTTCGGCCTGCCCGCCATCATTCGCCCGTTCGGTCCGCACGGGCGTCCAGGGTGCCAGATCAATCGGCGGTTTGGGTACCGTAGCCGTCCGCTAGGCCAACAAGACACGGAAGTGTGGGCGTGGACACCCCCTCCGAGCAGCGAGAGACTAGGAGACACCGACAAGACACGGGATGGCGACGATTTGGCCACAAGCCGGCAACGGCGCTTGGGGGGTGCGGTGATGCGCGTGCTGTTCAACAGCAGGGCCAAGCACGACTACCTTTCCGACGCGTTGACCTTGCTATCTGGTTGGACGCGCGAGGGCGAGCAGATCCGACGGACGCTCGTGATCGACGATACCCAACACGCCGCACTAACTGAACGGGTCAAGGTCGTCGCGGATGCGCTGCATCTGCGGCCCGAGATCAGCCGCCGGGCCGACAGCACCCAGATCCGGGTGGGGCACGGCAGCGGCGACCCGCTGACCGAGGGCGAGGTGCTGTTGGCCGCCCGCATCGAGGACGCCTACCGGGCGGTCACCGAGGCCTGACGACCGTCTCCGGACCCGCTCCGGCGTCCTGCGGGTACCAGCGCAGCTCCACCGAGTTGCCGTCCGGGTCCCGCACGTAGATCGAGGTCGCCGAGCCGCGGGCCCCGAACCGGCTGACCGGCCCGGTCAGCACCGTGAAGACCCCCGACTCGATCACCTGTGTCCAGTCCAGTGGTGCCACCACCAGGCAGAAGTGGTCCACGTTCGCGCCCTGCGGCTCACCGCGGACGAGGTCGATGATGCTGTCGGGGCTGATCCGCACCGACGGGAACGGGACGGTGCCCGCGCGCCACTCGTCGACCCGTACCGGTGCCAGCCCGAGCCGGCCGCAGTAGAAGTCCAGGGACCGTTCCACGTCGGCGACGGTCAGCACCAGGTGATCGAAACCGGTTACCCGCACCGCGCTCACGCCTCCTCCAGGTGGGCCGCCGCGCGCAGCCAGTCGCTGAACAGGGGTGGGTCGACGTCGGCGATCTCGCGCAGCTTCACCGCCGCCATCGCCCGCGCGCCGGGGATCAGCCGCCCCGACGGGTCGACGATCTCCTGCCCGCGCCACAGCCCGAAGGTGACGTACGACCCGTACGCCTTGATCAGGCAGACCGGGTGCTGGCCGGGCCGGTCGCCCAGGCTCCAGACCGGGTGCCCGTGCCACATCGCGCCGGTCGCCCTGGGCAGGGCCTCCGCGATGATCGGTGTCAGCTTCTCGCCGATCTCGCGCTGTGGGCCGGCCAGGCCGGCCAGGTAGTCGTCAATGCTCACGTCAGAGCCTTTCGCTCGATGTTCCCTGCCGCGTTCACGATCCCCGGACGAGGGACGCCGACCAAGCCCCGATGCCGCTACGATCGTTGCCCACAGGTCAACGATGGGAACAGCGTGCTGGAGCGGTACGAGGTCGAGACGTTCCTGACCCTCGCGGACGAGCTGCACTTCGGCCGGACCGCCGAGCGGTTGACAGTCAGCACCGGCCGGGTCAGCCACATCGTGAAGAAGCTGGAGCGCCGGATCGGCGCACCGCTGTTCGCCCGCACTAGTCGGGTCGTCCGGCTCACCCCGATCGGCCGGCAGCTCGCGGACGAGCTGGCTCCGCTGGTCGCCGGGATGGACGAGGCCGTCGACCGCGCGACCGACGCCGCCCGGGGCGTGACCGGGACGCTGCGGGTGGCGTTCCTCGGCGAGTGGACCGCGCCGGTGCTGCTCCGGGCGGTGGCCCTGTTCGGTGAACGGCACCCCGACTGTCGGGTGGAGGTGCACGAGGCGCAGTTGTCCACCACCCGCTCCGGGCTGCTCGACGGCTCGACCGACGTGTTGATCGCCTCGTACCCGTTCGACGGAATGGCGACCGGCCCGGCGCTGCTCTCCGAGGCCCGGGTGCTGGCGGTGGCCGCCGGTCACCCGCTCACCCGGGAACGGTCGGTGTCGTTGGAGGTGCTCGCCGACCATCCGGTGGTGCAGTACCCGACGGTGACCTCGGTGGAGTTCAAGCGGGACCGCACCCCGGAGCGCACCCCGTCCGGCCGGCCGGTGCCGAAGGGGCCCGCCGGGAACACCTTCTCCGAGATGCTGTCAGTGGTCGCGCTGGGCCGGGGAGTCCTGCCGGTGGGCGAGCACACGCGGCGCTACTACCCGCGCCCCGACGTGGCTTACGTGCCCATCCACGACGCGCCACCGATCGAACGAGGGCCGGTCTGGCTGCCCAGCAACACCACCGCCCGGGTACGCGAGTTCGTCAGCGCCGCTACCGACGCGAACCCCCGATGAGGCACGCCGAGTTCCGCCACCACCGGCTGGTCCAGGTGTACGACGCGGAGTGCCGGTGGGGGCCGGACGACGACTTCTTCCGGGCGGTGGTCGACGAGACCCCGGCCGCCCGGGTGCTCGACCTCGGCTGCGGCACCGGCCGGCTGACGGTTGCCCTCGCCGCCGCCGGGCACACCGTCACCGGTGTGGACCCGGCCGGCGCGTCAGTGGCCGCCGCCCGTGCCAAACCGGGTGGTGAGTGGGTGACCTGGCTCGAGGGCACCTCGGCGCTGCTGCCGGAGCGGGCGTTCGACGTGGCGGTGCTGGCCAGCCACGTCGCGCAGTTCTTCGTGGACGATGCGGAGTGGGCGCGTACCCTCGCCGACCTGGCCCGGACGCTCGTGCCCGGCGGCCGGCTGGTGTTCGACGCCCGCGACCCGGCGGACCGTCGCTGGGAGCGGTGGAACCCGGTGGATTCGTACCGGCTGGTCGCGCTGCCCGACGGCGGCGAGGTCCGCGCGTGGACCGAGGTCACCGGGGTACGCGACGCAGTGGTCGACTTCACCCACCACTACCACTTCGACGACGGGGAGGAACTCCTCAGCTCGGCGAGCCTGCGCTTCCGCACCGAGGTCGAGCTGCGCACCTCTCTGACCAGGGCGGGCTTCATTGTGGACCGTGTTCACGGGGGCTGGCGCGGCGAGCCCGTCGGCCACGGCGACGGCGAGTTCGTGGTCGTCGCCCGGGTGGGCACGCTGGCGCCGGTTTTCTAGCCTGGAACACATGGCGAACATCGCGTACGACCGCAAAGAGCAGGTCCAGCAGATCGAGAGTGGCCTCCTCGAAGGCGAGCAGATCATCGCCGTCTACGACGCCGTCGGCACCGGCACCGGGTTCATCGGGCTGACCGACCGCCGCGTGATCATCCAGGACCGGTCCTTCGTCGGAAAGCGGTTCGCGATCACCAGCATCCCGTACTCGAAGATCACCAGCGTGAGCGTGGTCAGCAACAAGTCGTGGGGTGGTTCGTTCTTCTCCACCGGCGCCATCGCCATCCACGTCGGCACGCACACGTACGAGGTGGAGTTCCGTGGCGCGCAGAAGAGCCACCACGTGCACAACGTGATCCTGCACCACATCTCCTGACGGCACGTCCCGTCGTGGGCCCGGCTGGCGTAATTGCCTTGCCGGGCCCGCGGCGTCTCTGGTGTCCTCGGTCGACAGCCACGCGAAGGGAGCAGCCACCATGCCCGACACGACGAAGTCCCCCGAACCAACCGTTCTCCGACCCGAGGAATCGAGACTTCGTGAGCAGGACTGTTCCCCCGGCGCTGCTGGGCGCCACTGACCCCAACCCCGGAGGCCGCTGATGTCGGTCTTCGACGATCCCGGCCTCTTCGGCCGGCTCTGGGCCGCCGACTACGACGGCCCAGGCAACCCCGACCCCGCGCCAGCGGTGGACTTCCTGGCCGACCTGGCCGACGGGGGTCCGGTTCTCGAACTGGCGATCGGCACCGGCCGGGTCGCGCTGCCGCTGGCCGAACGTGGCCTCGCCGTGCACGGCGTCGAGGCGTCCGAGGAGATGCTCGCGCAGCTGCGGGCGAAACCCGGCGGCGACCAGATCCCGGTGGTCGTAGCCGACATGGCCGACGTGCCGGTGGCCGGTGAGTTCCGGCTCGCGTACCTGGTCTTCAACACCCTGTTCAACCTGGTGGATGCCGAGCGGCAGGCGGACTGCTTCCGCAACGTCGCCCGGGTGCTGTCGCCCGGCGGCGCGTTCGTCATCGAGACGTTCGTGCCCGACCCGCGCAGCTTCGACTCGGACGAGCAGGTGCAGGTACGTGCCGTGACCGAGGACTCCGCGACGATCCGACTGCACCGGTACGACAGGCCGGCGCAGCGGTTCATCCGGCAGACGATCACGTTCGACGCGGACGGTGTGCACCTGAAGCCGTTCGCCATGCGCTACGCCTGGCCGCACCAGATCGACGAGATGGCGCAGCAGGCCGGGCTCCGGCTCACCGAGCGGTACGCCGACTGGCACCGACGACCGTTCCAGGCCGACAGCCCGTCGCACATCTCCGTCTACCGGGCGGAGTAGCGGTTTGATCGGCTCGGGTTCCGGAAAGTCGAGATGTCATCACCGCGACTGCAAGGAACCCGAGTCGATCTTCCGCCGACCGAATGTGGGGTGCCGCCATGAGCAGACGAGCCGTCCAGGTGGTCCTGGCCCTGTCGGTCGTCCTGATGGTCACCGGCATCATCCTCAAGGTGACCGGGGACGGCGGGGTCGACACGGCCGGCACGGTGGCGGTGTCGCTCGCCTCGGTGGGTTCGATTGTGGCGAGCATCGGCTCGTCCTCCCGCGCTGCCCGCGGAAACGACGGCCCGGAGCGGTAAGTCCGGCCCTCGGGCCGTCCGACCTGACGGACAGGCAAGGCCTGATCGACCCGGGTTCCTTGAACCGGGGGTGCCGAGATGCCCTTGATCCCCCGATTTCAGGGAACCCGAGTCGACCTCCGTCTCTCGGTGGGCACCGAGGTCAGTGCCCGTCGCTGATCTGGACGTCGTCCGGCGCCGGCCGGCCGCGCCCCGTCTCGACCAGCTCCTTGAGGCTCATCAGGAAGATCGCCCACTTGGTGCTGCACTCGTGCATGAGGTCGGTCGGCTGGCGCCAGGCCGAGTGCGTGAAGTCGACGATCGTGTACCGACCTCGCTGGCCGAGCCGCCAGTCGATCTCGGTGCCGATCCACTCCTCGGGGCCACCGACGACCCGCCACCGCACCCGGCCAGCCGGGTCCAGCTCAAGGATCTCCAGGTCGAACCCGCCCTCGTCACCGAAGTGGACGGCCAGCGACCCACCGACCTCGCTCTTGCCGGTCGTGTCGACCGACCACCAGCCGGCGACGCCCTCGGGGGT
This sequence comes from Micromonospora sp. NBC_00330, assembly GCF_036136635.1. Lineage (NCBI taxonomy): Bacteria > Bacillati > Actinomycetota > Actinomycetes > Micromonosporales > Micromonosporaceae > Micromonospora > Micromonospora sp. NBC_00330. The sequence goes on along the minus strand of NZ_CP108012.1, from coordinate 6,867,210 downwards.
TGCCAGCGCACGGTAGACGTCGGCGAGTGGAGCGACGACGCCGACCTGGTGCAGGATGTCGACCATTTTCAGCCTCCCTTGTTGTTGGTGCGGTGGCGTTCGATCGTCTCGGCGATGCGCTTGATCCGACGGAGGCGGGCGTCCCAGGTGGAGCCGACCGCCGACAACTGGGCGACCGCGCGGGCGAGTTGCGCCTCGTCCACCTGGTAGTGACGCTCGCGACCGGCCGGCTCGGCGTGGATCAGCCCAACCCGGTCGAGGACCGCCAGGTGCTTCGAGACGGCCTGGCGGGTGACGGGTAGCTGTCTGCTCAACGAGGTGGCAGTGCCCGGCCCGTCGGCGAGAAGAAGGTCGATCATGGTACGCCGGATCGGGTCGCCGATCGCCGACCACAGCTCGTCGTCGACCGCCGTGTTCACGGGGTCGCGACCAGCCGCGCGACGTACTCGCCCAGCCGGGGCATGTAGTGGTCCCAGCCGTTCTCGTGGTCGCGGTACTGCTCTTCCAGGACAGCGACCTCCCAACCCAGCTCGCGGAACCCGGTCTCGGTCATCCGGATCAGCGTCCCGGCGCCGCTGGGCACCAGGTCGAAGGTGACGAAGAGCGCCTGCCCGCTCCGGTCCGGCTCGGTGAAGCACCACCGGAAGGAGAACCGCTTCGGCGGGTCGACCTCGACGACGGCGAGCGCGACGGTCTTCGTCTCGCCGGTGTCGGCGTCGCGCCACACCAGCTCGCCGGGCGCGCCGGCGACGGACTCGAACCGCGCGTCGTCGGGCCACCACTCCCGGATGTGCTCGGGTTGGCTGACCACCTCGAAGACGACCTCGGGGGACGCGTTGACGTGGATGTCTCGTTCGATCGTTCCCTGTTCCATGCCCACAACCTTTCGCAACCTTTGGTTGCACTAAACCTATGACAGCCCGCGTCCATCGCGCAACCTTTCGTTGCACTTCGCGGTTTCGTCGTACCCGGGGTGCACGATCGGCGCATGTCTGAGCCATCGCCGCACCGACACCACTCCATCGACTACGTCGAGCTGACGGTGACCGACCTCGCCGTGGCCAAGCGCTTCTACACCGACGCGTTCGGTTGGCAGTTCAACGACTACGGGCCGGAGTACGCCGGCATCCGCAGCCCACACGGCGACGCCGCGCCCGAGGTCGGCGGTCTCCGCATGGACCAGGAGGTTCGGGCGGGCGGCCCGCTCGTGCTGCTCTACTCCAGCGACCTGGACCGATCCGTGCAGGCCGTCAAGGAGGCCGGCGGCCAGGTGGTGAACGGGCCCTACGAGTTCCCCGGTGGCCGGCGGTTCCACTTCACCGACCCCAGCGGCAACGAGCTGGGCGCCTGGGCCGAGCAGTAGGACGCCGAGGTCGGGCGGGGCTGATCGTCGTCGCCAACTCCGGCAGAGTGTCCCCATGGCCGGAAGAGGACTGGACGCCGAGGGATGGATTGCGCGTGAGGGTGCGCTGAGCCGGGTCCCGGCGGCCTTCGCCGGTGTTGTCGACACGGCACGCGCTCGGATAGCCGAGTCGTTCGACGGTGGACTGCTGCACAGCGCCTACATCTACGGCAGCATCCCGCGTGGCACCCCCACCCTCGGCCTCTCCGATCTCGACCTGCTCCTCGCCCTGCGCACCGAACCAACCGAGGCCGACCGGGCGGCAGCCACCAGGATCGAGCAGGACCTCGACCGGTCCTTTCCGCAGATCGACGGCGTGGGCATCCTGCTGTTCAGTGCACGTACGCTGCTCAGCGAGCTTGAGCGGCACGACCTCGGCTTCTTCGTCGCCTGCCTGTGCACTCCGCTGCTGGGTGACGACCTCGCCGACCAGCTCCCCCGCTACCTGCCCACTCCCCTGCTCGCCCGCGAGACGAACGGTGACCTGTCCCTTGCGCTTCCGGATTGGCGCCGTCAGGCAGCCGAAGCGACCACCGACCAGCAGCGTAAGGCCCTCAGCCGGCTCGTCGCTCGTCGCATCGTCAGGACGGGATTCACGCTGATCATGCCTCGGTGGGGAGGCTGGACGAGCGACCTCACCGAGTCCGCTGAGGCGTTCGGGCTCCACTATCCACAACGCGCCCTGCAGATGCGGAGAGCTGCCGTTATCGGCCGCACGCCCTCGCCAGCTCCGAATGTGCTCCGCGAGCTCATCGACGATCTCGGGCCCTGGCTCGCCGCTGAGTACGCGACCGTCCATGGCGAGAAGGCCGGCCGTCCCTGACCTGTCGGAGGTCCTCGCCAGTCAGGACGGGACAGCCGAACATGTCAGTGAGGACGGCCCGCTGGTGGTCGGTCAGCGGGTTCGCGAAGACCACGACGCCGGCCCCGCGCTGCCGGCAGGCATCGGCGACTTCGCGGGCCCTACCGGGGCTGAGCAACGTCCGTCGCGAGAACGGGTCGCCCATCTTGTCCGCGCCGCCCGAGGAGACTCCCCGCCGTTGCACGTGCCGGCCCACGACCTGGCCACCGTGGGCTTCCACCAGGCTGGCGAGCAGATCGAGCTTGTTTTCGGACTCCTTGTCCTTCGCCGAGAACAGGCCCACCAACACCACCTCGGCGCCCGCCAGCACAGCTTTCAACGCCCCGGGTCGCCGGCCGTCAGCGCCGGCGGGCGCGCAGCACGCCGGTCAGCATCGGCAGCGTGAACTCGCCGTGCGCGGTTTCGGGTCGGCTCCCGAGGAAGGTGCGGATCCGGTCGAGCGTGGCCGCTCGCTCCTCTTCCGGCATGACCAGCATCCCGGCCCGCGTCGCGAGCGTCGCGACGAGAGAGTCGGCGGTACGGCGCTGACCGTGCGGGAACTCGACCTGCTCCGCCGACCCGAACCGGGTGATCAGGCCGGTGCCCGGAACGAGCATGCCCGCCGTCGCTGCGCGCCAACTTCCCAACGTGTCACGCGGGCCGATGGCCGCACTCCCGCTGACCCGTTCGAGCCCGGCAACCCAGTCGATCCGGTCGTCCATGATGTTCCACAGACCGGCCAGGACGCCGCCGGGCGCGAGAACCCGGGCGATCTCCGCCCCCGCGACGGCCATGTCGAACCAGTGCAGGGCGTTGCCGGCGAGCACGGCATCGACGGACCCGTCCGGCAACGGGATGGCTTCGGCGCTACCCGGCAGGGCACGAACGGCCGGCACCGCACGGCGTAGCTCGGCGAGCATCGCCGGGTCGGGTTCGACCGCCACGACGTCCGCTCCCACCGCCACCAGCGTCGCGGACAGCTTGCCGGTGCCGGCGCCCAGGTCGAGCACGCGTAGGCCGGGAGCAATCTCCAGCGCCCACCGCACCGCGGCCTGCGCGTAATCCGGGCGGTGCTCGGCGTACGCGGTCGCCGCCGCGCCGAACGACGACCGGAGCAACTGTTCCGTCATGCGGTCAACCTACCCGCCGCTTGTGGACATCGGCTGCGCCTGGGCCACCACACACAAACGAGGCTCGCTGGCTCCATTTACTCGAATCTACCAATAGAAGTCCAGATCAAGCCACGTTTATCTATCCGTTACCAAGACCGGACTTCGCAGAGATGGCCTTAGCTATACGGTCCAACTCAGAGCCCTTACAGATATGGAGAACTCTATGAGGAAAGCAACGTCGAGGAGACTCGCAGCGGCGGGTGGCGCACTCACGCTCGCGTTTGCCGGCATTCTTCCGATCGCGGCACCGGCAGCAGCGGCCGAGCCCGGCCCTAGCGCATCGGTGAGCGACATGGGCGAGGTGCCGGCGGAGGTCGGAACGTTGGCCTCCTGCTCGAACTGGACGCCGCACATGAGGCGGGTCATCGTCGGCAGCGCCGCGGTGCACACCAGCTACTCGGGATCGTCCACGGTGATCGCCCACTGGAAGTCCAAGACGCTGTTCCGTATCGACAAGCGCTGTGTGAACGATGCCGGAAACCTGTGGTGGCACTCGGACTGCTGCACCGGCGTCAAGGGCTGGATCTGGAACGACTACACCGAGTTCGCCCACTACAACTAGCACGCCAACAGTGAGGTAGCTGGCTTGACACGTGGCGTGCGCCACTATTCAACAATGGCGATTTGCGCCGCCGAATAGGTGCACTGACCGGATTGATGATAGTCAGAGCGAAAACATCACCTGACGTCCAGCCTCACGCCTCGTCGGTGACGTGGTCAGGGCGACAAGGTAAGCGTCCTGCCGGACATTCAACCTTGTCGCCCCGCCGCGTCACCCTCGCCCGAGACCGTCGACAGGCCGGACTCAGACGTTGAAGCGGAACTCCACCACGTCGCCGTCCTGCATGACGTACTCCTTGCCCTCGATGCGGACCTTGCCCGCCGCCTTGGCCGCCGCCATCGAACCGTGCTCGACCAGGTCGTGGTACGAGACCACCTCGGCCTTGATGAAGCCGCGCTGGAAGTCACTGTGGATGACACCCGCGGCCTCCGGCGCGGTGGCGCCGACCGGGACGGTCCAGGCGCGCGCTTCCTTGGGGCCGGCCGTGAGGTACGTCTGGAGGCCGAGGGTGCGGAAGCCGACCCGGACGAGCTGGTTGAGGCCGGGCTCGTTCTGCCCGATCGACTCCAGCAGCTCGCGGGCCTCGTCCTCGGGCAGGTCCACCAGCTCAGATTCGATCTTGGCGTCCATGAAGATGGCCTCGGCGGGGGCGACCAGGGCGCGCAGCTCGTCGAGGAACGTCTCGTTGGCCAGCTCGGCCTCGTCGACGTTGAAGACGTACAGGAAGGGCTTGATGGTGAGCAGGTGCAGCTCCCGCAGGTGCTCCAGCTCGATCTTGGCGGCGGCGGCCCCGGAGTAAAGGGTGGTGCCACCGTCGAGCAGCTCGATCGCGGCCTTCGCGGCGGCGACAGCGGCGGCCCGGTCCTTGCGGAGCTTGGCCTCCTTCTCCAACCGGGGCAGCGCCTTGTCCAGGGTCTGCAGGTCGGCGAGGATCAGCTCGGTGTTGATCGTCTCGATGTCGTCGGCCGGGGAGATCTTGCCGTCGACGTGCACCACGTTCGGGTCGGAGAAGGCCCGCACGACCTGGCAGATCGCCGAGGCGTCGCGGATGTTGGCCAGGAAGGCGTTGCCCCGGCCCTGCCCCTTCGACGCGCCGCGGACGAGGCCGGCGATGTCGACGAACGACACCGGCGCCGGCAGCACCTTCTGCGAGGAGAAGATCTCGGCCAGCTTGCCCAGCCGCTCGTCGGGCAGCCCGACCACGCCGACGTTGGGCTCGATGGTGGCGAACGGGTAGTTCGCCGCCAGCACGTCGTTCTTGGTCAACGCGTTGAAAAGCGTGCTCTTGCCGACGTTGGGCAGGCCGACGATGCCGATGGTGAGACTCACGACGGGCCAGCTTACGCCGGTCCCGGCCGGGCTGGTCCAGGCGGCTCCGATTCGACGCCGCGCCGGTGGTCGCTCGTCGCTCCCACCGGGCCCCGTCAGGCGTTGCTAATCTCCCGGTTCGATGTTCCGCTGCTGGAGGTGGGATGACCTCGACGTTGCCTGAGCTGTACATCGCCGTCGATGTGGAGGCGGACGGGCCGATCCCCGGGCCGTACAGCATGATCTCGCTGGGTATGGCCGTGGCCGGTCGCCCGGACCTCACCTTCTACACGGAACTGCGTCCCATCTCCGACGAGTTCGTCCCGGCGGCGTTGGCCGTTTCCGGCCTGGACCGGGACCGGCTGCTGCGGGAGGCGCCCGCCGCGCAGGAGGCGATGTCCGCCGCGGCGGCCTGGGTCAATGGGCTGCGCCGGATCGGCCGCCCGGTCTTCCTGGCCGCCCCGGCCGTCTGGGACGGCATGTTCGTGCACTGGTACTTCGTCCGCTTCGTCGGGCACAGCCCGTTCGGTGCGACCGGCTCCGGCGTTGATCTCCGCAGCTACTGGATGGGGTTGACCGGCGGCGAGTGGGCCCAGATCCACCAGGGCACGATCAAGGACGAGCTGGGCCTGCACGACATGCCGCACACGCACCACGCCGGGGAGGACGCCGCCGAGCTGGCCCAGGTCTTCGACGCGGTGCTGCGCCGCCGACAGCCGGGCGAGGAGGCGTGACGCTCAGCCGAGCCGGCGAGGGGCGATGACCGCCTCCCGAACGCTGCCGTCCGCGCCGCGGCTGACCTCGTACGCCGAGACGCCCTCGCGGTCCGCGATTGCCTCGACCAGCCGGGTGCCCCGGTAGACCAGGCCGACGCCGTCGTCGGTGCAGTGGCTGGTGGGGAGCGTGCCGTCACCGACCAGCTCGTGCATGAGCGGGCGGCGCTGGCCCTCGCTGTCGTAGTGCACCCCGTTGCCGTACGGCAGCCAGGCCAGGCCCTCGGTGAAGCCGCGCAGCCGGGGGCCGAAGCTGTCGGTGGCACCGCCGACATGCCAGCAGATCGAGCCGGCGGAGACGCCGGCCAGCACCACGCCGGCCTGCCAGCACTCGTGCAGGATCTCGTCGAGCCCGTGCACCCGCCACACCGCGACCAGGTTGGCCACGCTGCCACCGTCGACCCAGATCACGTCCTGGGCGAGCAGGTGGGCGCGGACGTCCTCGACGTTCGGCATCGGGAACAGGGCGAGGTGTGACAGCCGGAACCGGGTGTCGGCGAACGCGCCGTAGACGGCGGTCAACGAGGTGGGCTGGTCGCCGACGGCCTGCCCGAGGTAGCAGACCCGCGGCTGCGGACCTGCCTCGGCCAACTCGGCCGCCAGGTCGAAGACCGGGCCGGGGCGCAGGTCGTAGGGCCCGCGGTTGCCCCGGAAGAAGCCCATGCTGGTGGCGATGATGGTCGGTTCGTTGGCGGGCATCGAAGCGTCCTTGCGTCGGAGGCGGTGCTCCGTCCATCCTGCCGTAGCCGGTCGTCCGCCCGCTCGGTGTGGTGCCCGACCGCCACCCGTGGATGGCGGTCGGACCCCGCCAGCCTCATGATCAACGAGACTGGTCGGGCCGCCGTTGGCGGGGCACCTCGACCTCGGGCCAATGGCCCAGGGCTCGACGGTCGGCCGGGGGCAGTTGCCCGGCGGCGGCGCGGGGCAGGGTGAACCGGTCGGCGGCGGCCGGCCCGACCGAGACCGACTCGCGCAGCATCCAACGCACCTCGTCGGCCGTCCAGCCCAGCCCCGGCCGTGCGGCGATCTCGCCGATCAACCGCCGGCCGACGCTCGTGTCGTCGTCGTAGAAGCGCATGCACCAGTGGTGCGTCCACATCCCGAGCGCCCGCAGGCCCGCGTCGTCGAGGGAGCCGGCCAACCGGCCGCAGGCCGTGTCGGGGAAGCTCTGCTCGGGGCCGCCCGCCCGGTCCCGTTCGATGGCGCCCACGGCGGCCGGCGCGACGGCCCGCATCCGGCGGTAGAAGGACTGCGCCACCGCGCGGGGCAGCGGCGGGAACGCACCCGGTGTCGACGCCGCCGCCCAACCCGCCACGCTCGTCATCCGCCGCACCCCTTCTTCAGTTGGTGGCCGGACGCTACCCGGCACGACCGACACTTTCGGGCCGAAAAACCCCACCGATCGTGGATAGCGACGATGACCTGGGACGTCTGTATCTGTGACAACGAAACGGGGGTGGTGGGTGGACGAGGACGAGCGCGCACGGCTGGCCGAGTTCGTCGGCAGCCGGACTCCGGCGCTGATGCGGGTCGCGTACCTGCTGACCGGGGACCGAAACGCCGCCGAGGACCTGTTCCAGTCGGCGTTGGCGCGGACCATCCCGAAGTGGGGGACCATTCGGCACGCCGATCCCGAGGGCTACCTGCGGGTGGTGATGTACCGCGAGCAGATCAGCTGGTGGCGGCGACTTCGCCGGTGGCGGGAGACACCGCTCAACCCGGCCGACGAACCGGTCGGCGGCGACCCTAGCGACGGCACCGACGTGCGGTTGGCGATGCGGGCCGCGCTGCGTCACCTGCCACCGACACAACGTGCGGTGGTGGTCCTCCGCTACTACGAGGACCTGCCCGAAGCCCGGGTGGCCGAGCTGCTGGGCTGCTCGGTGGGGACCGTACGCAGCCGTACCCATCGAGCGGTGAAACGGCTGCGCGACCTGCTGCCGGACGTCGACAGGCTGGAGGTACGGCGATGACCGAACCCTTCGAGCACCTCATCCGCTCCACCCTCACCGACCTGGCCGAGGAGGCACCGATCGTGCATGACCAGTTGAGCCGAGCGGAACGGCTGGTGCGCAACAGACGCCGCGCCACTGTGACGGTGGGGGCGGTGAGCACCCTGGCTGCGATCCTGATCGCCACCCCGATCGCCCTGGCCGCGACCGGTTCGGACGAACCTCCCCCGGCCGTGCCCAGCCCGGCCGGCCCGGCGGCCGTGCCCAGCCCACCCGTGCCCACCCCGTCCGCGCCCACGACGGTGCCGACGGCCGAGCCGAGCCCCGGGGGCGCGCCCGGGGACCCGTCGATCACGCCGGGCCCACCCGGCGTACCGGGTCAACCGACTGTCAAGCCGAGCCCGTCGACGCCGCCGGGCCCGCCCGGTGTGCCGGGCCGGCCGACCGTCACGCCAACCCCGTCGACTCCGCCGGCCCCGGGCGGTGTGCCGGGCCGGCCGACTGTCGTGCCGAGCCCGGCGCGTTGAGCCCGGCGCGTTGAGCAGAACCGCCCCGGTCTGACCGGTCAACCCAGGAGATTCCGGTCACCTTCGCGCGGCGCTCCCCGTACCGGCGAGCGCCGCGCGTCGCAGCGGCCGGCGGGCACCGGTCCACCGAATTTGTCGAGGCCGGCATGCCCGCTCATTCTTGGGCCATGACCGATCCCGGACGCCCGAGGTACGAGCTGCGGGGGCACCGATGAGCACCGCCATGGCCCGGGTGCCCGACTCCCTCCGGGGGCAGATCGTCACGCCCGGCGACCGCCGGTACGCGCAACTGCGCTCGACGTACACCAGGTCGGCGTCACCGGCAGCGGTACTGCTGCCGAAGACCACCGCGCAGGTGGTCGACGCGCTTCGCTACGCGCGGGAGCAGCGGCTGCCCATCGCGGTCCGCAGCGGCGGGCACGGCCTCTCCGGAGCCTCCTCCAACAACGGCGGGGTGGTCATCGACCTGTCCATGCTCGACCGGGTTCAGGTGATCGACGAGCGGGCCGGGTTGGTCCGGGTCGAGGCCGGCGCGCGCTGGGCGAACGTGGCGAAGGCGCTGGCCCCGTACGGCCTGGTGATCAGCTCGGGTGACTACGGCGGCGTCGGCGTCGGCGGCCTGGCCACCGGCGGTGGTGTCGGCTGGCTGGTCCGCGCCCACGGCCTCACCATCGACCGGGTCCGCGCCGTCGAGGTGGTGCTGGCGGACGGGACGGTGGTACGCGCGGACGCCGACCACGAGCCGGAGCTGTTCTGGCTGGTCCGTGGCGCCGGGGCCGGCGCGGGCATCGTGGTGGCCTTCGAGATCGAGGCGGCCGAGCAGCGCAATGTCGGCGTGGCGCAGCTCGTCGTCGAGGCGCATCCCGACGGTCGCACCGTCCGGGAGTGGACGAGCTACCTCGCCCAGGCGCCACGGGAGCTGTCCGCCGCCGCCGTGGTGTTCGCGGAGGGTCGATCGGTCCTCATGTCCATCACCGCCGTGGTCGCCGCCGAGAGCCTGCGCCGGGCCCGACCGGCGGTGGAACCGCTGCTCGCCATCGGCAAGGTGCTCGAACACCGGACCGACCTGCTGCCCTACCCGACGCTGGTGCCGACCGCGCACCTCAACCCCAACGTCGGGCAGCAGCGTGGCACGACCACGAACGGTCTGTTCCCCGCGCTGGACGACGCCGGGGCGCGGGCCGTGACGCGAGCGGTGACCGGGCCGGGGCGGGCGGTGATCCAGCTCCGCTCATTGGGTGGGGCGGTCAATGACGTCGCCTCCGACGCGACCGCGTACCCGCATCGCCACCAGGACACGCTGATCGTGGCCTCGGTGTTTCCGCCGCAGGCCGACGCCGCGTTGAACACCGCGTGGCGGGCCGCCGGGGCACGCGCCGACGGCGCGTACGTCAACTTCGAGAGCCGGCCGGACCCGGCCGCGTTCGCCCGGATCTACCCGGGCGAGACCGGGGCCCGGGTCCGGCGGCTGTGGAAGCGGTACGACCCGGACGGTGTGTTCCGATCGGCCCTGCTGACCGGTCAGGCGAACCGCGCCGGTCAGGGGGACCGGTCCAGCCGCGCCGGCCAGGCCGACCGAACCAGTCAGGGCTCCCGCGCCGGCCGGTCCGGTCAGCCGCACCGACGCCGCCGCTGACGCCGAGGCGGGCCCGCGCCCCCGCGCACACCCAGGTCCGATTCCCGCCAGCCGATGACCGGTCGAGCGGGGCATCATCGGTGACATGGAGATGGACTTCGAGCGGTGTTACCGGGCCGTGGACAGCCGTGACCAGCGGTTCGACGGCTGGTTCTACACCGGTGTGACGTCCACCGGGATCTACTGCCGGCCGTCCTGCCCGGCGATCACACCGAAGCGGCAGAACGTCCGGTTCTTTCCGTCCGCCGCCGCCGCGCAGGGCGCCGGACTGCGCGCCTGCCGCCGCTGCCGGCCGGACGCCGCGCCCGGCTCACCGCTGTGGGACGTCCGCGCGGACGTGGTCGGTCGCGCGATGCGGCTGATCGCCGACGGGGTTGTCGACCGGGACGGCGTACCGGGGTTGGCCTCCCGGCTGGGCTACACCGAGCGGCACCTGCACCGGATGTTGAGCGCCGAGATGGGCGCCGGGCCGCTCGCGCTGGCCCGGGCCCAACGCGCCCAGACCGCCCGGATCCTGATCGAGACGACCGACCTGGCGATGGCCGAGATCGCGTTCGCCGCCGGCTTCGGCAGCGTGCGGCAGTTCAACGACACCCTTCGCGAGGTGTACGCGAGCGCCCCGTCGGACCTGCGCACGGCCCGTGGCCGCCAGCAGGCGCCGGCCGGTGCGGGGACCATCTCGCTCCGGCTGGCGTACCGCCCGCCGCTGCACGCCCGGGCGCTGCTGGACTTCCTCGCGGTGCGGGCGCTGCCCGGCGTGGAGGCGGTCCGCGACGGGACGTACCACAGGGGTCTGCGGTTGCCGCACGGCACCGGCCAGGTGGCGCTGACCCCGGCGGACGGGCACGTGGCGGCGACGTTGCGGCTGGCCGACCTGCGCGACCTGGCGCCGGCGGTGGCCCGCTGCCGCCGGTTGCTCGACCTGGACGCGGACCCGGCGGCCATCGACGCCACGCTCGCGGCCGACCCGGCACTGGCCCCGGCGATCACCGCCGAACCCGGCATCCGGGTCCCTCGCGCGGTCGACGGCTTCGAGCAGGCCGTCCGCGCCATCATCGGCCAGCAGGTCTCGGTCACGTCCGCAAGAACAACCCTCACCCGCCTCCTCTCCCACCGCGTCGATCATGAGGTTGACGAGGTCGATGAAGATCGAACCCCAGGTCAACCTCATGATCAATGGGGTGAGCTACGGGGGTTTTTGAGCGCGGAGGACCTTTTGGGGCTGCCGGACTCGGGATTTGGGATGCCTCTGGGGCGGCGGGAGGCTTTGCGGGGGTTGGCTCGGGCCGTCGTGGACGGGTCCGTCGACCTCGCGGCGGGGGTGGATCGGGAGGAGGCCGTTCGGCGGCTGCTCGCATTGCCCGGCATCGGCCCGTGGACCGCCAACTACCTGGCCATGCGCGCCTTCGGCGACCCCGACATCCTCCTCAGCTCCGACCTCGCGGTCCGGCGCGGCGCCGCCGCGCTCGGCCTGCCCGACACCCCACCAACCCTCGACAGGTACGCCGAGCGCTGGCGGCCCTGGCGGTCCTACGCCACGATCAGACTCTGGAGAGCGGCATGAACATCGACAGCACCGTACTGAGCACACCGGCCGGCCCACTGAGCATCCTCGCCGGCCCCGACGGTGACGTACGGGCGGCCGGCTTCACCCCGGACCCGGCGGCGCTGCTGCCCCTGGTCCACCCGACCCTGCGGGCACCGCTACGGGAGCGGGCCGACCTCGGCCCGGTCACTGCGGCGGTCCACTCCTACCTGGACGGTGACCTCGCCGCCATCGACACCGTGCCGGTGCGTCAACGCACCGGTGGCGAGTTCATGGCGCACGCCTGGCAGGTGCTGCGCGAGGTGCCGCCGGGCACCCCGGTCACCTACACCGGGTACGCCGCGCTGGCCGGTCGACCACCGGCGGTCCGAGCCGCGGCCGCCGCCTGCGCCCGGAACGCGGCAGCCCTCTTCGTGCCCTGCCACAGGGTTCTCCGCACCGACGGCACGCTCGGTGGCTACCGCTGGGGGCTGGACGTGAAGAAGTGGCTTCTCGGTCATGAGCGACGCTTGACAACAAGCTGACAGGAACATCGACACTCATTGACGCTACCGTCTGGTAGTGCCAGTGGAGAGCGACGGCGACCCGGCCGCCCGGGCCGCCGCGGGCACCCACCCCGTGCACAACCTCTGGCGGCTGCGCCCCTACCTGCGCCCGTACGCTGCCGAGTTCGCCTGGCTGCTCGTCGCGGGCCTCGCCGGCACCGCGGCCGGGATCGCCGTACCACTGGTGGTGCAGCGGGTGGTGGACGGGCCGGTGGCCCGACACGAACCGGCCGGGCTGCTTCAGCTCGGCGGCCTGGCGCTGCTGCTCGGCGTCGTCGAGGCGGTGCTCATCTTCATCCGCCGGTGGGTGCAGTCGTCCTCGGCGGTGGGCATGGAGGCGGCGCTGCGCGCCGACGTCTACGCCCACCTGCAACGGCTGCCGACCAGCTTCCACGACCGCTGGCAGTCCGGCCAGCTGCTCTCCCGGATCACCAGCGACCTGTCGGTGATCCGCCGGTTCCTCTCCTTCGGCGTCTTCTTCCTGGTGCTCAACCTGACCACGTACCTGGTAGTGGTGGTGCTGCTGATCAACCTGCACCCGGCGCTCGGGGTGCTGGTCGCGGCCAGCGCGGTGCCGCTGCTGCTGATCAGTCGCCGGTTCGGCCGGCACTACCACGCCGCGTCGCGCCGGATGCAGGATCAGCAGGGCGACGTGGCGACGCTGGTCGAGGAGACCGCGCAGGGCCTGCGCACCATGAAGGCGTACGGGCGGGGGCCCGAACTGGCCGCTCGTTTCGCCGGTGCGGCCCGGCGGCTGCACGACACGGGCGTCGGCAAGGGGCGGCTGCTGGCGAACACCTCGGCGCTGCTCGACCTGGTGCCCAACGTGACCCTGGGCGTGGTGCTGGCGGCCGGGGCGGCCGCCGCCGCGCAGGGCGCGCTCACCATCGGCGAGCTGGTCGCGTTCGTCAGCCTCCAACTGATGCTCATCTGGCCGGTGCAGTCGCTGGGTTGGATCATCGCCAACGGTCAGGAGGCGGCCACCGCCGCCGACCGGATCCAGGAGGTTCTGGACACTCCACCGGAGATCGTGGATTCTGCCGGCGCTGTCGCGTTGCCGCGCGACGCGGTGAACGGTCGGCTGCGCTTCGAGCGGGTCTCGTTCAGCTACCCGGGTGCCACCACAGGGGTGCTGCGCGAGATCGACCTGACCATCGAGCCGGGCGAGACGCTGGCCCTGGTCGGCGCCACCGGCTCCGGCAAGAGCACGCTGCTCTCCCTGGTGCCCCGCCTGCACGACGTGAGCACCGGCCGGATCACCCTGGACGGGCACGACCTGCGCGAGCTGCGGCTGGCCTCGCTGCGTCGGCTGGTCGGCGTGGCGTTCGAGGAGCCGACCCTCTTCTCCATGTCGGTGCGGGAGAACCTCACACTGGGTCGCCCTGACGCCGGTGACGACGAGATCCGCGCGGCCCTCGCGCTGGCCCAGGCCGACTTCGCGTACGACCTGCCCTGGGGGTTGGCGACCCGGGTGGGCGAGCAGGGGTTGTCCCTCTCCGGCGGGCAACGGCAACGGCTCGCGTTGGCGCGGGCCGTGCTCGGCCGACCGGCGGTGCTGGTGCTGGACGACCCGCTCTCCGCCCTCGACGTGCACACCGAGGCCCTTGTCGAAGCGGCGCTACGGCGGGTCCTGCGCAACAGCACCGCGCTGCTGGTGGTGCACCGGCCGTCGACGATCGCGCTGGCCGACCGGGTCGCCCTGCTGGAGGACGGACGGATCACCGCGACCGGCCGACACTCCGACCTGCTCGCCACCGTTCCGGCGTACCGGGCGCTGCTCGCCGCCGAGCCGCCCGCCGGGCATCCACCGCCGGCCGGGGCCAGCGGCCCGAGTTCGTCCCCTTCGGACGGGTGGGGGCTGGTGCGCTCGTGAGCGTGCCGGAGCAGGCCGACCCACCTCCGGAGGAGGAGCCCGAGCTCAACCGCTGGCGCGGAACCGCCACCGACCCGGAGGCCGACCGCAGTCGAGCCGAGGACACCAGCCCCGAGGCGGTGGCCCGGCTACGCCGGCTCAGCCGCACCCTGCTGGGCGACCTGCTCCGCCCGCATCGGAGGCGTCTCGCCGCGGCGGTCGCCCTGCTGCTGGCCCAGAACGCCGCCGCGATGGCCGGCCCGTACCTGGTCATGATCGGCATCGACCGGGCCATCCCGCCGTTGCGCGCCGGCGATGCCGGCCCGCTGGTCACCGTCGCCGGGGCGTTCGCGGTGGCCGCGGTGACGGAGTACGCGGCCCGCCGCGGCTTCCTCACCCTCTCCGCCCGGATCGGCCAGGCCGTCCTGCTCGACCTGCGGCAGCGGGTGTTCGGGCACTTCCTGCGGCTGTCGGTGGGCTTCCACGAGAGGTACACGTCGGGCCGGATGGTCTCCCGACTCACCAGCGACCTGGACTCGATCGCCGAGCTGGTCGACGGTGGGATCGACAGCCTGGTGCTGGCCGGGCTCTCCATCCTGTCGGTGGCCGCCATCCTGCTCTGGCTGGACCTGCCGCTGGCTGCCGTGACGCTGTTCGCCTTCCCGTTCCTGTTCTGGCTCTCCCGCTGGTTCGCCCGGTCGTCGGCCAGCGCGTACCGGCGGACCCGGGACGCTGTCGCGCTGGTCATCGTGCACTTCGTCGAGTCGATGCGGGGCATCCGGGCGGTGCAGGCGTTCCGCCGGGAGCCTCGCAACCAACGGATCTTCGTGGCGCTCGGCGACGACTACCGCCGGAGCAGCCTGCACGCGTTCCGGCTGATTGCCACGTACTCCCCCGCGATCAAGCTGATCGGCAACGTCACAGTGGCTGTGGTGCTCTGCTACGGCGGTTGGCGGGTGCTCGGCGGGCAGACCGAGATCGGTGTGCTCGCCGCGTTCCTGCTCTACCTGCGCCGCTTCTTCGAGCCGATGCAGGAGCTGAGCCAGTTCTACAACTCGTTGCAGTCGGCCACCGCCGCACTGGAGAAGCTGGCCGGGGTGCTCGACGAACGACCGGGCGTCGCCGAACCGGCCCGGCCCACACCGCTGCCGACCGGTCCCGGCCGTGGAGAGTTGGTCTTTCGCGCGGTCGGCTTCGGCTACCGGGCCGACACCCCGATTCTCTGCCAGCTGGAGTTGACGGTGCCGGCCGGGCAGACAGTGGCGCTGATCGGCCCCACCGGGGCGGGCAAGTCCACGATCGCGAAGCTGGTCGCCCGGTTCCACGACCCCGACACCGGCACGGTCCGGCTGGACGGGGTCGACCTGCGCGACGTACGCGACGCCGACCTGCGCCGCGCGGTGGTGCTGGTGACGCAGGAGAACCACCTGTTCAGCGGGACCGTCGCGGAGAACATCCGGTTCGGTCGCCCGGGGGCCGACGACGCCGCCGTCCAGGCCGCCGCGCGGGCGATCGGCGCGCACGACTTCATCGCCGCACTACCCGAGGGGTACGCCACCCAGGTGCACCGGCGCGGTGGCCGGCTCTCCGCCGGTCAGCGGCAGCTGGTCGCGTTCGCCCGCGCGTTCCTGGCCGACCCGACAGTGCTCATCCTGGACGAGGCGACGTCGTCGCTGGACGTGCCGACGGAACGTCTGGTGCAGCGGGCACTCGGCACCATCCTGCGCGACCGCACCGCACTGGTCATCGCCCATCGACTCTCCACGGTGGAGACCGCCGACCGGGTGCTCGTCCTCGACGGCGGAACTGTCGTCGAGGACGGCCCACCCGCCGTGCTCGCCGAGGCCGAGGGCAGGTACGCCGCCCTGCACCGCCAGTGGCGTGACTCGCTGATCTAGCCGGCCGCCCCGTCGCGCCACCACCGCCGGCCGGTGTGTTCGGCCGCAACTACGTCGCCCCGCACCCGGCAGGTGCCTACGATCGCAAGATGACCGATACGGCGAGGACGGCCCGCGCCGGCGTTCCCGAGCGTCCGACCCTGGACGGGCTCGAGGAGAGCTGGGCACGCCGCTGGCAGGAGGAAGACACGTACGCGTTCGACCGCTCGAAGCAGCGGAGCGACGTGTTCTCGATCGACACCCCGCCGCCGACCGTATCGGGCGAGTTGCACATGGGGCACGTCTTCTCGTACACGCACACCGACACCACCGCGCGGTACCAGCGGATGCGCGGCAAGGCCGTCTTCTACCCCATGGGCTGGGACGACAACGGCCTGCCCACCGAGCGTCGGGCGCAGAACGTGTACGGGGTGCGCTGCGATCCGGCGCTGCCGTACGACCCGGTGTGGCGGCCACCGGCGGCTCCGGTCGACGACGCGGCCCGCCGCGACCCCACCCCGATCTCCCGGCGCAACTTCATCGAGCTGTGCGAACGGCTGACTGTCACCGACGAGCAGGCCTTCGAGGCGCTGTGGCGGCGGCTCGGGCTCTCGGTCGACTGGTCCCTGACGTACACGACGATCGGCCGGATCGCCCGGACCACCAGCCAACGGGCGTTCGTCCGCAACCTGCGCCGCGGCGAGGCGTACCAGTCGGAGGCGCCGACCCTCTGGGATGTCGGCTTCGCCACCGCTGTCGCCCAGGCGGAGTTGGAGGACCGGGAGCGCCCCGGCGCCTACCACCGGTTGCGGTTCACCACTGCCGACGGGCGGGAGGTGCTCATCGACACCACCCGGCCCGAGCTGTTGCCGGCGTGTGTGGCGCTGGTCTGTCACCCCGACGACGAGCGGTACGCCGACCTGGTGGGCGGCACCGTGCGCAGCCCGCTGTTCGGCGTCGAGGTGCCGGTGTACGCCCATCCCCTCGCCGAGCCCGGCAAGGGCACCGGCGTCGCGATGGTCTGCACCTTCGGTGACCTGACCGACGTGACCTGGTGGCGTGAGCTGGGGCTGGACACCCGGGTGGTGATCGGCCGGGACGGTCGGTTGCTCCCCGAGCCGCCGCACGGGGTGCCGGCGCAGCCGTACGCGGCGCTGGCCGGGCAGACCGTCAACGGCGCCCGCCGGGAGATCGTCGGGATGCTGGCCGACGCCGGCGACCTGATCGGCGAGCCGCGCCCGATCACCCACCCGGTCAAGTTCTACGAACGCGGCGACCGGCCACTGGAGATCGTCTCGACTCGACAGTGGTATCTGCGCAACGGCGGCCGGGACGAGGCGCTGCGAGCCACGCTGCTGGCCAGGGGCGAGCAGTTGCACTGGGTGCCGGCGCACATGAAACACCGCTACGACAACTGGGTGGGCGGCCTCAACGGGGACTGGCTGGTCAGCCGTCAACGCTTCTTCGGCGTGCCGGTGCCGGTGTGGTACCGGCTCGACGACACTGGCGAGCCGGACTGGTCCCACCCTCTCACGCCGGACGAGTCCGCGCTGCCGGTCGATCCATCCAGCGATCCGGCGCCCGGTTACGACGAGTCGCAACGCGGCCGACCCGGCGGTTTCATCGGCGACCCGGACGTGCTGGACACCTGGGCCACGTCCTCGGTCACCCCGCAGATCGTCGGTGGCTGGGAGACCGACCCGGACCTGTTCGCCCGGGTCTTCCCGATGGACCTCCGCCCGCAGGGGCAGGAGATCATCCGGACCTGGCTCTTCGACAGCGTGATCCGTTCACACTTCGAGCACGGGGTGCTGCCCTGGCGGGACACGGTGCTCTCCGGCTGGATCCTCGACCCCGACCACAAGAAGATGGCCAAGTCCAAGGGGAACGTGGTCACGCCGCTGGCCCTGTTGGAGCAGCACGGCTCGGACGCGGTGCGCTACTGGGCGGCGAGCGGCAAGCCCGGCATGGATCTGGCCTTCGACCCGGCGCAGATCAAGGTCGGCCGGCGACTGGCCACCAAACTGCTCAACGCGTCCAAGTTCGCGCTCGGGCTGGGCGCCGCGGACGCGTTGCGCGCCCCGGCGACAACACCACTGGACCGGGCCATGCTCGCCGAGCTGGCCACCGTGGTCACCGCCGCGGGCACCGCCTTCGACTCGTACGACCACACGGCGGCCCTGCAGGTCACCGAGGCGTTCTTCTGGCGGTTCTGCGACGACTACATCGAGCTGGTCAAGGAGCGGGCCTACGGCACCGGCGCGGCGGCGGACTCCGCGCGGGCGGCGCTGGCCGCGGCGCTGTCGGTGCAGCTGCGGTTGTTCGCCCCGGTGCTGCCGTACGTGACCGAGGAGGTCTGGTCGTGGTGGCGGTACGGCTCTGTGCACCAGGCGCCGTGGCCCACCACCTACGAGGTGGCCCGGACGATCGAGGGCTCGGGTGAGCCGGCGCTGCTGCGGCTCGCCGGTGACGCGTTGAGCCAGGTGCGACGGGCCAAGTCGGAGCGGAAGCTGTCGATGAAGGCTGAGGTGCCGTTGGCGGAGGCGCTCGGCCCGGCGGCGCTGTTGGAGCAGCTCACGCTGGTCGCCGACGACCTACGGGCGGCGGGCCGGATCGGCAAACTCGACCTGCTCCCGGACCGTACCCCGGAGTTGGTCATCGCCTGCGCGTTCTGACCGGGGTCCGCCGCCGCCCGCTCGGGCGGCGGCGGACCGGCGGGTCACCAGCCGCGCAGGAAGCGCAGCCCGAGCAGGAACGCGATCACGGCGGGCCCCACCAGCAGGGTGATCGCCTGGAGGCGGTACGGCATCCGGTGCCGGGTCAGCTCGCCCGCGTTGCCCAGCACGATGGCCCCGGCCAGCATCAGGAACGCGCCCCACCAACCGGTCTCCAGGTGGATCAGATCCACCCGGATCAGTTGCAGGGTCAAACCGAGCAGCGCTCCGGTCAGCGCGAGCAGGGCCACCGCCCGGTGCAGGCCCCGGGCCAGCGGGTGGGCCGCTCGCCAGCCGTAGGTGCCGAACACCGCCAGGCAGGGCAGCACCACCATGAGCGGCCAACCTCGCCCCATCACGCCGAACATCAGCAGCGCGCCGACCGCGAAGACCATCGTGCCGACGCAGGCGAGCATGTACCCGGCGAAGGCCCGGCCGCCGCCGCGAGCCAGCAACGGCCCACCGCTGGCCGCGATCAACGCGGCCGGGATCAGGATGAACACCGCCCACCAGTGGAACTGGCCGCTGCCCTGAGCCGCCGTGGCGACAGTGGCACAGGCCAGCCCGGCGACGGCCAGGCTGGTCAGCCACGGCCGGCTGCTCCGGGAGTATGGCTCAGCCAACGACGTCCGCTCCGCTTCGACGCTCACGCCCACCAGCCTGGCCCGAGGTGGCCCGACCGGTCCATCCGGCCAGCCCTACCGCCGCGCGGGGGCTGGCCGGAACAGCGTCTCGCACGGCTGTCAGCTCGTCTCGCCAGCCACGCTGAACGAACGCAGGCGGTCGATGGCGAGCACTGTGAAGCCGACGCTGACCAGCGCGGTCATCACCGACGCCACCGGCACCGACACGCTGGTCTCCAGCAGCCCGGTGGGGGCGATCCGGTCGGCGAGGGCGATCACGTACTGCTGGATGGAGAGCACCTTGGTGCCGCTGACGAAGTTGCCCAGCAGCCCCTCCCAGATCAGCACGTAGACCAGCCCGAGCAGCACCGGCCGTCTGGTGACCAGGCTGAGCGCGAGGAACAACGCCGAGTACGCCAGCGCGCCGAGCGCCGCCGCGACCGCCAGCGCCAGCCCGAGGCGTACCGAATCGGCGAGCACGCCCGCCACGTAGAGCGGCACCGCCACGGTCACCGCGGTGACCCCGGCGGCCACCGCGAGCTTCGGCAGCACGATCTGCCAGCGCGGCAGCGGCTTGGTCAGGATGTGCACCACTGTGCCGTCGTCGATCTCGGCGCCCAGCACGCCCGTGCCGATGATCAGCGCAACCACCGGCAGCACCACGGCCAGCCCGAGGCCGACCAGCACCGGCGGCCCCCACTGGCCCGGGTCCACCCCTAGCGACCGGCAGAGCACGGCCAGCCCGAGCAGCACCAACGGCAGCGGTAGCAGCAGCAGGAACCGACGTCGGCCGAACAACCCGCGCGCGGTGATCCAGGTAACTGTCGACATGTCAGGCCTCCACCAGGTAGGAGAAGACACTCTCCAGGGACTCGTCGGACGGCACCAGCTGGCGTACCCGGATGCCTTTGTTCAGCGCGATCCGGGGCAGCGCCCGGGTGAACGCGCCGTAGTCACCGGCCCGCACTGTCAAGCCGGTCTGGTCCAACTCGACCCCACTCACCGACGCCTCGGCGATCAGCGCGACGGCCAGCGCCCGGTCGTCGGTGGAGCGCACCGCGAAGACGTGCGGGCGGTTGGTCATCAACCGGCGGATGGTCCGGAAGTCGCCGGAGGCGGCCAACCGGCCGGCCACCATCACCTGCACCGTTCCGGAGACCTGTTCGACCTCCTCCAGGATGTGCGAGCTGAACAGGATCGTTCGGCCGGCGTCACCCAGGGTGTGCAGCAGCTGCATCATGTGCAGCCGCTGGCGCGGGTCCATGCCGTTGAACGGCTCGTCGAGCAGCAGCACCTGCGGGTCGTGCACCAGCGCGGCGGCCACCCGGGCACGCTGGCGCATGCCCTTGGAGTACGTGCCGATCCGGCGGTCCTGCGCCGACTCCAGCTCCACCAGGTCGATCGCCCGTCGGGCCGCAGCCGCCGGATCGGGCAGCCGGTGCAGCTTCGCGCTGGCATGCACGAACTCGTACGCGGTGAGGAAGCCCTGCACCGCCTCCCGCTCGCTGACCAACCCCAGCCGCCGATAGACGTCGGGGTTGCGCCAGGTCGGCTCGTCGTCGAGCGTGACAGTGCCGCGTGACGGGGACAGGAAACCGGCCATCATGTGCAGCAGGGTGGTCTTGCCGGCGCCGTTCGGGCCGAGCAGCCCGGTCACGCCCGGCCCCAAGGCCATGCTGATGTCGTTGACAGCGACCACGTTGCCGTACCACCGGGACACCCCGGTCAGGCTCAGCGTGCTCATCAGGAGGCGACCTTCCGGTAGCGGGCCAGCAGGAGGGCGGTCGCGCCGGCGACCAGCAGCACCGCGGCCAGGGCGTAGACCGGGCCGAACCCGCCGATCATCATCTCGCCCGGATCGCCCTCGACCAGCAGGTCACCCAGCGACCAGATGCCCACCCCCTGCACCAGCGTGGAGGGCGAGGCGAGCCCGGCCAGCTCGTTGGCGGCGCGCGACGGCAGGATGCTCAGCACCCCGACGATCGGGGTGGTCATCAGGAAGACCGCCACCACCCCACCGGCGGCGAAGGCGCGCTTGCCGGTCAGCGACGCGACCAGCAGGCCGACCGAGGCGAAGACCACCGCCCACAGCCCGGCGTAGAGCAGCCCGGGGATCAGGTCGAGCAGCTCGTTCCACACCCCGCGCATGCCCTGCTTGGTGGTGAACGCGGCACCCAGGAACATCAGCAGCTGCGGCCCGCCGAGCAGCAGCCAGAGGGCGGTGACCAGCGCCAGCAGCTTCGCCAGCGCATAGTCGCTGCGCGGCAGCGGCCGGGAGAAGTACAGCGGCAGCACGCCGCTGCGCAGATCTCGGGAGACCAACTCCGGAGCGACGACCGCGACGAAGAAGATGACCAGCCAGCTCATCGCGTCGGCGAACTGGGCGTACGTGGCGACCGGCTCGCCGATCTGGCTGCGTACCGCGGCCAGGGCCACCGCGACCAGGGTGACGATGCCGACCACCAGCCACGGGAAGATCTTGGCCTTGGCGCTGCGGCCGAAGCCGAACGCGGTGCGCAGACCGTGCAGGTAGAGCGCGCCGAAGACCTGTCGGCGGCCGAGCCTCGGACCCTCGTAGCGTTGGTAGCCGATGTCGTGGATGACGCCGGTCGGCGTGGTGCGCACGGCGGCGGTGGACGGCTCAGGCATGAGTGAGCTCCCTCGTGGCGAAGAGTTCGGCCACCCGGTGCCGGCGCTGGTCCAGTCGGTGCAGTGGCAGGTCCAGTTCGGCGACCGCACCGAGGATCAGGTCGTAGGTGCCGTCGTCGGCGAGCGGCACGAGGAGCAGTCGCCCGTCCCGGGCGACAGGCAGTTTCAGCTCGGCGAGTCGGGCGGCCAGCTCCTCGATGCCCTCGCTGACCTCCACGGCGAGCACATCGGTGGCCGTGGTCATCGCGGAGATGTTGTCAGCACGCAGCAGTTTGCCGCCGTCGATGGCGATCAACGTGTCGCAGATCCGCTCCACCTCGCCGAGCAGGTGCGAACAGACCAGCACGGAGATGCCGAACTCGGTGCCGATCCGGTGTACCAGGGCCAGCATGGCGTCACGGCCGGCCGGGTCCAGGCCGTTCGTCGGTTCGTCCAGCAACAGCAGGTCGGGGTCGTGCACCAGCGCCTGGGCCAGCTTGACGCGCTGTTTCATGCCGGTCGAGTAGCCACCGACCGGGCGATAGCGCTCCTCGTAGAGCCCCACGTGCCGCAGCGCCTCCGAGGCCCGCTCGCGAGCCGCGGTGCGGGGAAGGCCGCTCATTCGACCAAGGTGGGTGACCAGTTCGGCGGCGGACAGGTCCGGTGGGAGGCAGTCGTGTTCCGGCATGTAGCCGACCCGGTTGCGGACAGCCGCCGGGTCTGCGGTCGGGTCGATGCCGAGCACCGAGACCTGACCGCTGGTTGGTGCGATCAGGCCGAGCAGGATCTTGATCAACGTGGATTTTCCGGCGCCGTTCGCGCCCACCAGGCCGATGATCCCGGGCTCGACGGCGACGGTGAGGTCAGCCAGCGCGGTGACCCGACCTCCGTACGTCTTGGTGAGCGACTGGGTCGCGATCAGTGTCACGCGCCCAGCGTAGGGAGTCGATGCCCAGCAGGGACACCGGCACGCCCCCGGCACTCCCCTGATCCTTTCCCCACCGGACCCCTAAGGTCCCCGCTGAGGGCCCCCGCGACGTTTCCGCCGGTCCCGCGTTCGACCCGACCCCGCCTTGGGAAAGACCCGTCCAGGGTGACACCATTCACCTCCCGTTCACCAGGCATCGACCCGCCCGGTGATCGACCGACGACGCGGGAGGGATCCTGATGGCCGAGGTGGGCGTCCCCAAGGTGAGCGTCGTGGTGCCGGCGTACAACTGCGGCCCACACATCGAGAAGCTCGCTGCCTCGCTGCTGCGCCAGTCACTGCCCGCCGACGAGTTCGAAGCCATCTTCGTCGACGACGGCTCGACCGACGACACCGCGAAGCGGCTGGACCGGCTGGCCGCCGAGCACCCGCACATCACTGTGCTGCACATCGAGAACTCCGGCTGGCCGTCGCGTCCGCGCAACCTCGGCGTCGACCACGCCCGCGGCGAGTACGTCTTCTTCGCCGACGACGACGACTGGTTCGCCGACGAGGCACTGGAGCGGCTCTACGCCTGCGCGAAGGCGAACGACGCCGACATCGTGGTGGGGAAGATGGCCGGGTACGGACGCCCCGTGCCGCGGGAGCTGTTCCGCAAGAACCGCTTCGACGCCACCCTCGACAACTCCCCCCTGGTCGACAGCCTGACCTGTCACAAGTTGTTCCGGCGCTCGTTCCTCGACGAGCATGGTCTGCGGTTCCCGGAGGGCGGCAAGCGTCGGCTGGAGGACCACTCGCTGGTCATCCGGGCCTACTTCCTGTCCCGACGCACCTCAGTGCTGTCCGACTACGTCTGCTACCACCACGTCCAGCGGGGCGACGCGCGCAACGTCACCGCGAGCGAGCTGGACCCGGCGAGCTACTTCGCCAGCGTGCGGGAGGCGCTGGACGTCGTGGACGCAAACACCGAGCCGGGTCCGCTGCGCGACCGGCTGCACCGGCGCTGGCTGCGCAACGAGATGCTCAGCCGGCTGCGTGGCAAGCGCCTGCTGAACGCCCGCGAGGCGTGGCTGGAGCAGGTCGCGCTGGAGATCCAGAAGATCATCCAGGAGCGCTTCGCCCCGGGCGTCGCCGGTGGTCTGCCGCCCCTGCTGCGAGCCGTGGCGTACCTGGCGGAGCAGGGGCGCGTCGCGGACCTGCGCAAACTTGCCCGCTGGGAGGCGGGCATCGCCGCACACGGCACTGTCGATGAGATCCAACGTGTCGACCACGCCGTCACTGTGACCGTCGCCGCCGAGCTGCGCGCCGCGGACCAGCCGGTCGGGTTCCGCGCCGACGATGGCCGCGACGTGCTGATGCTCCCGATGGAGGAGGTCACCGCCGAGGTGCTCGACGCCACCGCGCAGGTGCGCAAGGCCCGCCTGGACCTGGTGGCCCGCCACCGGGAGACCGGTGCCGAGATCTTCCTTCCGAACACCTTCCAGACCGAGCGGATCACCGGTACGACCGGAGCGGACACCGTCCACCTGGTGCACCGGGCCACCGCCACGATCGACTTCGCCGCCCTCAACGGCGGCCGGACCAGGGGAAGCTGGCAGCTCAAGGCCCGGATCACCAACGTGGGCTGGACCGAGGACGCGCGACTGCCTCTGGTGTTCATCTGCCGGGCCGACGGCTCGCGACCTCGGATCCGCGACGAGCGGAAGGTGTGGAACCGGGTGCGGTCGGCGGTAGGCCGACGGATCAAGCGCTGATCCGCCCGCGAGGGTCTTGGAGTGGCGCCCTCGACCGATGGGCGGTCGGCTGCGAAACTGTGTGCCGGTCAGCGAGTGGGGGGTGTGGATGAGCAACGGCTGGGTGCTGCCCGACGAGGTGCTGCGGGACGCACCGGCGTACACGCCACGTCCCGGTGAGCTCGCGGATCTGGAGCTGCTGCTGACCGGCGCGTACGCCCCTCTGACCGGTTTCATGACCCGCGCCGACCTGGTCTCGGTCAGCCGACGGGCCCGGCTGGCCGACGGCACACCGTGGCAGGTCGCTGTCGTTCTCCAGGTGCCGGCCGCACTGGCGCAGAGCTTCGATCCGCGCGACCCGGCTCGCCGGGCGCTCGTGCTGACCGACGGGGAGGGCGCCCCGGTGGCCGCCCTGGACGTGGCCGACGTCTGGCCGGTCCGCGAGGGCGTGGCGGGAGTGGGCGGCCAGGTTCGGCGGCTGGGCGACGGTGGGCACGGTCCGTTCCAGCGACTGCGGCGTAACCCGGAGGAGGTCCGCGCGCTACTGCCCCCGGGCCGGGTGCTCGGCGTGATCGCCGACCGGCCGCTGCACCGTCCACAGCTCGCCCAGATCGCCCACGCTGCCCGCACCCTGGCCGCTCATCTGCTCGTGATGATCCCGGTCGGCGAGGGCGGCGCGGACGGGCTCCCGCCGGAGGCACTGGTCCGTACGATCTTCGCCGCGCGGGACCGGATGCCACCCGCGACCCTGATCGCGGTGCCGCTGTCGCACCGACGCGAGGAGATCAGCGACGCGTTGCTGCGCGCCCGGGTCTCGGCCGCGTACGGGGTCACCCACCTGCTCTCCACCGGGGAGATGCTCTCCGGCGCCGGGCTGCGGGTGCTGGTGCCGCGCGAACTCGCCTACGACAACCGGGACGGGCAGTGGCGTTGGCGGGAGGACATCCCACCGCGCAACCGCCGGCTCGCGCTGACCCAACCGGAGATCGACGACCTGCTCGACCGGGGCTTCCCGCTGCCGGAGTGGCACACCCCGCCCGCTGTGGCACGGGAGTTGGCCCGGGCCCGGCCGCCGCGTCGGCAGCGAGGGCTGGTGGTCTTCCTGACCGGCCTCTCCGGCTCCGGCAAGTCGACGATCGCCCGAGGGCTGGCGGACGCGTTACGGGAGAGCGGCGACCGCACTGTGACCCTGCTCGACGGGGACGTGGTGCGCCGGGAACTCTCCGCCGGGTTGAGCTTCAGCAAGACCGACCGGGATCTCAACGTCCGGCGGATCGGCTGGGTGGCCGCCGAGATCGCCCGGCACCGTGGGGTGGGCATCTGCTGTCCGATCGCCCCGTACGCGGCGGCCCGGGCCACCGCCCGGGAGATGGCCCTCGCCGCCGGATCGGGTTTTGTGCTGGTGCACGTGGCCACCCCGCTGGAGGTGTGCGAGCGGCGGGACCGCAAGGGCCTGTACGCGCGAGCGCGAGCCGGCCTGCTCACCGGGATGACCGGCATCGACGACCCGTACGAGGAGCCGACCGACGCCGATCTGGTGCTCGACACCACCGACGTGAGCGTGGCGGACGCGGTGCAGGCAGTGCTGCACCATCTGACCGAGACCGGCTGGGTGGAGCTGAAGATCGCCACCGCCTGAGGCGTCGCCGTACCCGTTCCTTCCACCGCTGAGCGGCACGCGCTAGTGTTCATCTTTGTTGGAACACGTTTGACCGCGTGAGGGTACGTGGACGTCCGGGGAGGCACGGCGGATGCTCGCTCAGCAGCGGCAGGCGGCCATCCTGGAGCGGGTCCGCTCGACCGGCGGCGTACGGGTCAGCGAGTTGGCAGGCGAGTTCGGCGTGTCCGACATGACCGTCCGGCGTGACCTCGATGCGCTGCACGAGCGCGGTCTGCTGGCCAAGGTGCACGGCGGCGCCACCACGACCGGGCCAAGCTCGACCGACGAGCCGGGCTTCCGCGCCAAGTCGGTCCGCCAACTGCCGGAGAAGGCCGCCATCGCCGACCGGGCGGCTCAGCTGGTCCGACCAGGAGCTGCGGTAGCGCTCTCCGCAGGCACCACGACGGCCGAGCTGGCCCGCCGGCTGGTGGACGTGCCCGAGCTGACCGTCGTCACCAACTCGCTGCCGGTGGCCGAGATCATGCACGCCGGTGGCCGCCCGGACCAGACGGTGGTGCTCACCGGCGGCGTACGCACACCGTCGGACGCGCTCGTCGGCCCGCTCGCGGTCGGGGCTGTCCGGTCACTGCACCTGGATCTGCTCTTCCTGGGCGTCCACGGCATCACCGAGCGGGCCGGCTTCACCACCCCGAACCTGATGGAGGCGGAGACCGACCGGGCGCTCGTGGCGGCGGCGGACCAGTTGGTGGTGCTCGCCGACCACACCAAGTGGGGCACTGTCGGCATCTCCTCGATCGTCGGGTTGGCGGCGGCCCACGTACTGGTCAGCGACGACCGGTTGCCTCCACCCGCACGACGGGTACTCGGCGAACAGGTGGGCGAACTGATCATGGTCAAGGCAACAGGGGCGGGCCGCGCGACGCGCACGCCGACAACCGAGGGGACGGCGCCGTGAAGCGCACCGCGATCGACCTGGCCGACGGCCGGGAGCTGATCTACTTCGACGAGCGCGACGACGCGGTCCGCGACCAGCCGGACCGCCGGGACCTGCCGCCGCCTCCCCCCGCGTCGCAGCTGCGCTACGACCCGTTGACCGACGAGTGGGTGGCGGTCGCCGTGCACCGGCAGACCCGCATCTTCCTCCCGCCGGCGAACGAGTGCCCTCTCGACCCGTCGGTGGGCGACCGGCTGACCGAGATCCCCGCATCCGACTACGACGTGGTGGTCTTCGAGAACCGGTTTCCGTCGCTGAGCGGTCGGGTGGCCGAGGAGCCCGGGGAGATCACCCCGTTCACACCGGTCCGGCCGGGCCTCGGCCGGTGCGAGGTGGTCTGCTTCACGTCGGATCACAACGCCTCCTTCGCCAGCCTCCCCCCGCGCCGGGTCCGCACCGTGCTGGACGCCCTCGCCGACCGCACCGAGGTGCTCGGCGCGCTGCCCGGCGTCGAGCAGATCTTCTGCTTCGAGAACCGGGGCGTCGAAATCGGTGTCACGCTGCACCATCCGCACGGCCAGATCTACGCGTACCCCTTCGTGACGCCGCGCACCCGCGCGCTGCTGGCCGCGGCGCGCCGGCACGCCGAGCGGACCGGCGGGGGCAACCTGTACGCGGACGTGCTGGCCGCCGAGCGCGCCACCGGTGACCGGGTGGTCACCGAGAACGAACACTGGACGGCGTTCGTCCCGGCAGCCGCCCGCTGGCCGTTCGAGGTGCACGTCGCGCCGCACCGCGTGGTGCCGGACATCCCGGCGCTCAGCGACAGCGAGCGGGACGCCTTCGGGCCGCTCTACCTGGATCTGCTGCGCCGCTTCGACGGCCTGTTCGACATGCCGATGCCGTACATCTCGGCCTGGCACCAGGCTCCCGTGCGGGTCGACCGCGAGCTGGGCCACCTGCACCTACAGCTTTTCAGCATCCGGCGGGCCACTGACAAGCTGAAATACCTGGCGGGCTCCGAGTCCGGGATGGGCGTCTTCATCAACGACATCGCTCCGGAACGCGCCGCCGACCTGCTGCGCGCCGCCTGAACGCCCCGGCCGCCAACCTCATACGTTCGGGCTGGCGGGCGTTCGGGCTCGCGGACGTTCGGCACGGCCGTGAGCGCGGCCCGACCTCCCACCCCACACGGCAGGAAGCGTGATGTCTGTGAGTCATCACGATGACTCACAGACATCACGCTCTCAGAAGTGTCCGCCGGCCGGCACCGTCGTGCTCTGCACCAACCTGGCCTCGGGGAACGGCCTCGCATCAGCCCTGCTGTGCGCGTGGCTTGAGTTTGGCGGGAAACAGGGCGCGGGGGGCCCGGGACAGGGCCCCCCGCAGGGAAGGGACGGCTGGCTGTGCACGGCACAGCCGGGAAGGCTGGCTGATCGGCGCACGGGTGCCGCGGGTCGACCGTGGTCAACCTTCCTGGACGCGACTGGCATCTCGTCCATCCTGGTCAACGAGGCGCGCCGGTCGCAGTGACGCCGATCGGCGCGGCGGCGCCGGACACGCCGAAGCCCGCCGGCAGGGGTGCCGGCGGGCTCCGATGACGCGGTACGCCTGGATCAGGCAGCGATCTTGCGGGCCAGGTTCTCGTCGAGCGCGTTCATGAACTCGTCGGTGGTCAGCCACGGGGCGTCGCGCGAGATGAGCAGCGCGAGGTCCTTGGTCATCTGGCCACCCTCGACGGTGTCGACGATGACCTGCTCCAGGGTGTTGGCGAACTCGGTGACCGCCGGGGTGCCGTCCAGCTTGCCCCGGTGGGCCAGGCCCCGGGTCCAGGCGTAGATCGACGCGATCGGGTTGGTCGAGGTCTTCTCGCCCTTCTGGTACTGCCGGTAGTGCCGGGTGACAGTGCCGTGCGCGGCCTCGGCCTCGACGGTCCGGCCGTCCGGGGAGAGCAGGACGGAGGTCATCAGACCCAGCGAGCCGAAGCCCTGCGCGACGGTGTCGGACTGCACGTCACCGTCGTAGTTCTTGCAGGCCCAGACGTAGCCGCCCTCCCACTTGAGCGCGGCGGCGACCATGTCGTCGATGAGCCGGTGCTCGTAGGTGATGCCGGCGGCGGCGAACTCGGCCTTGAACTCGGTCTCGAACACCTCGGCGAAGATGTCCTTGAACCGGCCGTCGTACGCCTTGAGGATGGTGTTCTTGGTGGACAGGTAGACCGGGTAGTTGCGGTCCAGTCCGTACCGGAACGACGCCCGGGCGAAGTCCCGGATCGACTCGTCGTAGTTGTACATGCCCATGGCGATGCCGCCGCCGGGGAAGTTGGCGACCTCCATCTCCATCGGCGCGCCGCCGTCGGCCGGGGTGTAGGTGATGGTCACCGTGCCCGGGCCGGGGACGACGAAGTCGGTGGCCTTGTACTGGTCACCGTGGGCGTGCCGGCCGATGATGATCGGCTTGGTCCAGCCGGGGACCAGCCGCGGCACGTTGGACATGATGATCGGCTCACGGAAGACGACGCCGCCGAGGATGTTGCGGATGGTGCCGTTCGGCGACCGCCACATCTTCTTCAGGCCGAACTCCTCGACCCGGGCCTCGTCCGGGGTGATGGTCGCGCACTTGACGCCGACGCCGTGCTCCTTGATGGCGTTGGCGGCGTCGATCGTGACCTGGTCGTCGGTCTCGTCGCGGTGCTGGATCGACAGGTCGTAGTAGTGCAGGTCGACGTCGAGGTAGGGCAGGATCAGCTGCTCCCGGATCTGCTTCCAGATGATCCGGGTCATCTCGTCGCCGTCGAGTTCTACGACCGGGTTGTTTACCTTGATCTTCGCCATCGGCCGGCGCTCCTCTCGGGGGACACGTGCTCAAGCAGTACGAGCGTACTGCAATTGGGCCGGCAGCCCCCAGCCGGCCTCGACCGGCCGGCGGAACCGGGCTGCGCGGAACAGGAATGCCCTGGAATCATCGTCCGATGCCACTGAACCGCACCCTCGGGTCTATCACGGTCACCGCACTCACCGACGGTGAGGGTGCCTTCTTTCAGCCCCGCGCGGAGGCGTTTCCGCAGGCCACGGCGACGCACTGGGCGGAGGCCGACCGGCGTGACCCCAGCTCGGTGACCGCCGACGGGCGGTGGTGGCTGCCGTTTCGCAGCTTCGCGATCCGGGCCGGCGACGGGCCGGTCACGCTGGTCGACGCCGGGATCGGCCCAGCCGACGCACCCGCCGCGAGCTGGGCGCCCGTTCCGGGGCGGATGCCCGCCGAGCTGGCCGCCGCGGGCATCGACCCCGCCGATGTCGACACCGTCGTCCTGACCCACCTGCACAGCGACCACATCGGCTGGGCGGTCACCGGCACGCCGGGGCAGCCGTACTTCCCGAACGCGAGCTACCTGCTGCAGCGCGCCGAACTCGACGCGGCGGAGACGCTCAACCCCGGGCTTCCGGCCGGCCTCATCGCGCCCCTGCGCGCCGCCGGCCAGCTCCGGGTGGTCGACGGCGAGACCGCCCTCACCCCAGCGGTACGTCTGCTGCCCACCCCGGGCCACACGCCCGGCCACCAGTCGGTGCTCCTGACCTCGGCCGACGAACGGATGCTGCTCACCGGGGACCTGCTGGTGCACGTGGTGCAACTCGTCGACTCCGACCTGGCGTACGCCCACGAGGAAGACCCGGAACTGGCCCGCACCTCCCGGCTGACCGCCCTGCGCACCCACTCCCCCACCGTCCTGGCCACCCCCCACCTCGGCACCCCCTTCACCCCCCACCCCCGTTGAGGGCGGGGACGGCGAAGGGCGCGCCGGGTTTGCCGGCGCGCCCTTCGCTGGTGCTGTGGTTCGGGGGAACTACATGCTGGAGATGTCGCCCTGCTTGGCGCGGACGGCCTCGGCAGCCTCCAGGAGGCTGGCGCGCTCGTCGGCGTCCAGGTCGGTCTCGACGACCCGCTTGACGCCCTCGGCGCCGATCTCGGCCTCGACACCCAGGTAGACACCGGAGATGCCGTACTCGCCGTCAACCCAGGCGCAGACCGGCATGACCTCGCCGGAGTCCTCCGCGACGGCCTTCGCCATCCGGGCCGCGGCGGCGGACGGGGCGTAGTAGGCCGACCCGGTCTTGAGCAGCGCGACCACCTCGGCGCCACCGTTGCGGGTCTTGACGACCAGTTCCTCGATCTGCTCGGCCGGCATGGCGTCGCGCAGCGGCTTGCCGTTGACGGTGCTCTTCGACGGCACCGGGACCATGGTGTCGCCGTGCGAGCCCAGGGTCAGCGTGCGTACCGAGGCCACCGGCACGTTCAGCGCCTCGGCGACGAAGTTGCTGAACCGGGCGGTGTCGAGCATGCCGGCCTGGCCGAGCACCCGGTTCTTCGGGAACTGGGTGGCGAGCTGGGCCAGCGCGGTCATCTCGTCCAGCGGGTTGGAGACCACGATGACGACGGCGTTCGGGGCGTACTTGGCGACGTTCTCGGCGACCTGGCGGACGATCTTGGCGTTGGTCTCCAGCAGGTCCATCCGGCTCATGCCGGGCTTGCGCGGCAGACCAGCGGTGATCACGACGACGTCGGAGCCCTCGATGCTCTCGTAGCCCTCACCATTGGGGCCGGTGGTCACGCCGACCACCTTGGTCTCGAAGCCCTCGATGGCCCGGGACTGGTTGAGGTCGAGCGCGAGGCCCGCGGGCTTGCCCTCCACGATGTCAGTGATCACTACGGTGTCGAAGACGTCGTACTCGGCCAGGCGCTGTGCGGTGGTGGAGCCGTAGAAGCCAGCCCCGACGACAGTGACCTTCTTACCCATGGTCGTCCCACTCCCTGATACCAGTCGGTTTTCCGGACCGTATCAGTCATCCTGGCACCGATCAGGCCAGGGGCGGCGGCCATCGCCGGGATGGGGCGAACGT
Organism: Micromonospora sp. NBC_00330; assembly: GCF_036136635.1. Classification (NCBI taxonomy): domain Bacteria; kingdom Bacillati; phylum Actinomycetota; class Actinomycetes; order Micromonosporales; family Micromonosporaceae; genus Micromonospora; species Micromonospora sp. NBC_00330. Next base: position 6,835,138 of record NZ_CP108012.1, on the reverse strand, counting down.
CACCGCCGTCCTGGTTCGGCGCCACCGATGCGTGGGTCAGCCGCGCTCGGCGCGCTCGACGACGTTGGTGAGCAGCATGGCCCGGGTCATCGGGCCCACGCCGCCGGGCATGGGGACCAGGGCGCCGGCCGTCTCGGCCACCTCCGGGTCCACGTCGCCGGTGTAGCGGCCCTTGCCGTCCGCGCCGATCACGCGGGTGATGCCGACGTCCACCACCACCGCGCCCGGGTTGATCATGTCGGCGGTGAGCAGACCCGGTACGCCGGCCGCGACGATGACGATGTCGGCGGCCCGGGTATGCGAGGCGAGGTCGAGGGTGCCGGTGTGGCACAGGGTGACAGTGGCGTTCTCGCTGCGCCTGGTGAGTAGCAGGCCGAGCGGTCGACCAACAGTGTTGCCACGACCGACCACCGCGACGGTGGCCCCGCGCAGCGCCACGTCGTGCCGGCGGAGCAGCTCGACGATGCCGCGTGGCGTGCACGGCAGCGGACCGTCGTAGCCGAGCACGAGCCGACCCAGGTTGACCGGGTGCAGGCCGTCGGCGTCCTTGTCCGGGTCGATCAACTCCAGCACCCGCTGGGTGTCCAGGTGCGCCGGCAGCGGCAGTTGAACGATGTAGCCGTGGCACGCCGGGTCGGCGTTCAGCTCGGCCAGTACGTCGTCGACCTGCTGTTGGGTGGCGTCGGCCGGCAGTTCGCGGCGGATCGAGGCGATGCCCACCTCGGCGCAGTCGCGGTGCTTGCCGTTGACGTACGCCTGGCTGCCCGGGTCCGCCCCGACCAGGACCGTGCCGAGCCCGGGGATGATCCCGCGTTCCGCGAGTGCCTTCACCCGGATGCGCAGCTCGTCCTTGATCTCCGCCGCGGTTGCCTTGCCGTCCAGAAGCGTCGCCGTCACGACCAGATCGTCTCACGGCCACCGCCCGCGGATCAGACGACCTCGCTCGGGCCGTCCGCCGCCAACTGCGCTGGGGCGGCCGTCGGCGGGCCGGGCCACGGTGGGGGGACAACCACTGGAGTCACCGTGTGTGAGGTGTCGCTAGTCACTTTCGGTGACAATCTGTGGATTCGATCACTGTCGAACCAGACAGGCGGGGCCGGCACGACCGAGACGGGACGGCCACCGCAGACGCCACCGAGGCGGCTAGGCGGAACCAAACACGCCGTCGACTGTCACGATTTCCGCAGGTCAACGTCGATAAACCCGATTTGGTCTAGCAGATTCACTCGCCCCCGACAAGATGGGCAACCCCGGACCGTTACCCACCCGCAACCGCGTCGTTGTCGAAGGCCCGTCACCGACCTACCGTTACCGCTTGTTGCGCAGCGTAACCCAGCGTCGGGCCTGACTGCGCAGCGTGAGGAGATGAGGAGGCTCAATGCGAGTTCGTAGACTCGCCGCCTGGACCGCCCTCCCGCTCGCGGTGACGCTGGGCCTCGCGGCCTGCGGCAGCGGCGGAGACGGTGGATCCGGTGGCAGCGACAGTTCGGTGGTCAGCATCCAGATCGCCGAGCCGAAGCACCTGGTTCCCACGAACACCACCGAGACGTCCGGGTCGCAGGTGCTCGCCGGCCTGTTCAGCCCGCTCGTCGACTACGACGCCCAGAACAAGCCGTACGAGGTCGCCGCGCAGTCGATCACCTCGTCGGACAACAAGGTCTGGACGATCAAGCTCAAGGACGGCTTCACCTTCCACAACGGTGAGAAGGTCACGTCCGAGGACTACATCAACGCGTGGAACTACGGCGCGTACGCCCCGAACGGCCAGGACAGCAACTTCTTCTTCGAGAAGATCGCTGGTTACGCCGACCTCCAGGGCAAGGCGCCGAAGGCCAAGGAGATGTCCGGTCTGAAGAAGGTCGACGACCTCACCTTCACCGCGACGCTCTCCGAGCCGTACATCGACTTCAAGACGACGCTGGGCTACAACGCGTTCTACCCGATGCCGGACGCCGCGTTCTCGGCTCCGGGCGTGCTCAAGGACTCCTACGAGCAGGCGCCGATCGGGCAGGGCCCCTTCAAGATGAAGGGCGCCTGGCAGCACGACAGCAAGATCGACGTCGAGCGCTACGACGCGTACCCGGGCGACAAGCCCAAGGTCAAGAACATCGAGTTCCGGATCTACCAGCAGCTCACCGCGGCCTACGCGGACGTCCTGGCGGACAACCTGGACGTGCTGCCGACGATCCCGACCGAGAGCCTGAGCACCGCGCCGAGCGACCTGGGCGACCGGTACAAGACCAGCCCGATGTCGTCGTTCCAGTTCCTCGCGTTCCCGACGTTCGACAAGGACTACAGCAGCCCGGACGTGCGTAAGGCCATCTCGATGGCGATCGACCGTGACGAGATCACCAAGTCGGTCTTCAAGGGTTCGCAGACGTCGGCTCGTTCCTTCGTCTCGCCGGTCCTCCCGGGCTACCGGGAGAACACCGCGGGCAAGGCCGGCGAGTTCAACCCGACCGAGGCCAAGAAGCTCTACCAGGCCGCCGGCGGTCCGTCGAAGATCGTCATCTCGTACAACGGCGACGGCGGGCACAAGGACTGGGTCGACGCCACTGTCAACCAGCTCAAGGCCAACCTGGGCGTGGACGCGGTCGGTTCGGCCGAGCCGAAGTTCGCCGACCTGCTGACCAAGGTCGAGAAGAAGACGCCGGTGGGTGCGTTCCGGATGGGTTGGGTCATGGACTACCCGACCATGGAGGACTACCTCGGCCCGCTGTACAGCACGAACGGCTCGTCGAACTACTACGGCTACAGCAACCCGGAGTTCGACAAGCTGGTCAAGGAGGGTTCCGCCGCCAAGACGCAGGACGAGGCGATCGCCAAGTACCAGCAGGCGGAGGACATCCTGGCCAAGGACATGCCGGTGATCCCGCTCCGCTTCGGCGAGAACGTGTTCGGCCACTCGTCCAAGGTCAAGAACGTGGAGATGGACCTGTTCCAGCGGGTCAACCTCGTCAAGATCGAAGCAGCCAACTGAGCTGACCATGGTGCGGGCCACCCGGGCGACGAAGCCCGGGTGGCCCGGACCGCACCACCGGGGCCGGGCCGCAGCAGCGGACCCGGCGTCGGTGGTGCCGGCTCCCCCGGGCCGGACGGCACGTCTCGGATATTTCGGGTACGACCAGAGATGCCGTCCTGCGACCCTTTCGCACATTTCCGGAGAGACTGCTAAGCATGTTCCGCTACATCTTGCGGCGCCTACTGCAGATGGTCCTGGCGTTCTTCGGGACCACCCTGATCGTCTACGCGCTGACATTCGCCGGACAGGGCGACCCGATCCAGGCGCTCGCCGGCGAGCGGCCGGTGACGCCGGCCCAACGGGCCTACCTGACCGAGAAGTACAACCTGGATCAGACGGGCGTCGGCGGCTTCTTCTACCGCTACTTCGACTACGTGAAGGACCTGCTCCAGGGCAACCTGGGCGAGTCGCTCACCGGCCGGAGCATCGGTGACATCCTCCAGCAGGCCTGGCCGGTCACCGTGCGGCTCGCGCTCATCGCGCTCGCCGTGGCGATCATCTTCGGCGTCACCGCCGGGGTGCTCGCCGGCATCCGCCGGGCCAGCATCTTCGACAACTCGACGCTGGTGCTGACCCTGCTGGTGCTGGGCATCCCGACCATCGTGCTGGCGCCGCTGGCGCAGTACTTCCTGGGCGTCAAGTGGCAGCTCTTCCCACCCACCGCCGGCTCCGACCCGACGTTCTACGCGCTCCTGCTGCCGGGCATCGTGCTCGGCTCGCTGTCGCTGGCGACCGCCCTACGACTCACCCGGGCCTCGGTGGCGGAGAACCTGCGCGCGGACTACGTCCGGACCGCCCGGTCCAAGGGCCTGGTCAAGCGGCGCATCGTCGTCGTCCACGTGCTGCGCAACTCGCTGATCCCGGTTGTCACCTTCCTCGGTGTGGAACTGGGCAACCTGATGAGCGGCGCGATCATCACCGAGGGCGTCTTCAACATCCCCGGCGTGGGCTTCAACCTCTTCCGCGGCATCCGCACCGAGGACGGCCCCCTGGTGGTGGGCATCGTCAGCGTGCTCGTCGTGGTCTACCTGGTCTCGAACCTGGTGGTGGACGTCCTGTACGCCGTACTCGACCCGAGGATCCGCTATGAGTGACTTTGAGACTGTGGCGGCCACCGAGAACCAGGCCGCGCGACGTGGCCCCTCGGGTGAGCCGGGCACACCCAACCAGGTCGGCGCCGCTAACAAGCCCCGCAGCCTGGCCGGGGACGCCTGGCGCGACCTGCGCCGCAACCCGATCTTTTGGATCTCGCTGGCGCTGGTCGTCATCTTCACCCTGATGGCGCTGCTCCCCGGGGTCTTCACTGCCAACAGCCCGAACGACTGCCTGCTCTCCCGGCAGCACGCCGGGCCGTCCGGCGGGGCCATCTTCGGGTACGACTTCCAGGGCTGCGACACGTACTCCCGGGCGGTTTACGGCACCCGGGCGTCGTTGCTGGTCGGCGCGCTCGCCGCGCTCGGCACCGGCATCATCGCGCTGGTGGTCGGCATGCTGGCCGGTTACTTCGGCCGCTGGGTCGACGCGGTGCTCTCCCGGGTGATCGACGTGGTGCTCGGCATTCCGCTGCTGCTGGCCGCGATCGTGCTGCTCAAGCGGGTGTCCAGTGACAGCCAGGCGGCTCGGATCGGCGCCGTCGTCTTCGTGTTGGCCCTCCTCGGCTGGACCACCGCCGCCCGCGTGGTCCGGTCCTCGGTGATCACCGCCAAGGAGCAGGACTACGTCGCGGCGGCCCGGATGCTCGGCGCCGGCAACAGCCGGATCATGTGGCGGCACATTCTGCCGAACTCGCTGGCCCCGGCCATCGTCGTACTGACCATCGCGCTCGGCTCGTTCATCGCGGCCGAGGCGACGCTCTCCTTCCTGGGCATCGGCCTGAAGGCGCCCACCATCTCGTGGGGGCAGGACATCGACACCGGCCGGATCCACATGCGGGAGGCGGCCACCCCGTTGATCGTCCCGTCGGCCTTCCTGGCCCTGACCGTGCTGGCGTTCATCATGCTCGGCGACGCGATCCGTGACGCCTTCGACCCGAAGCTGCGGTGAGAACACCATGACCGTCAATCCAACTCCCGCCTCTGCCACACCCGAGGGCGGTCACCTGCTGGAGTTGCGGGACCTGCACGTCGAGTTCCGCACCAACGAGGGTGTCGCCCGGGTGATCAACGGTGTGTCGTACCACCTGGACGCCGGCGAGACCCTCGCCGTGCTCGGCGAATCCGGCTCGGGTAAGTCGGTCACCGCCCAGGCGATCATGGGCATCCTGGACACCCCGCCCGCGTTCGTCCGCTCCGGCCAGATCCTCTACCGGGGCGAGGACCTGCTGACCCGCTCCGAGGAGCAGCGCCGGCAGGTACGCGGCAAGGAGATCGCGATGATCTTCCAGGACGCGCTCTCCGCCCTCAACCCGGTCTTCCCGGTCGGCTGGCAGATCGGTGAGACGCTGCGCCAGCGCGCCGGCATGTCCCGAGCCGACGCGCGACGTCGGGCCGTCGAACTGATGGATCTGGTCAAGATCCCGGGCGCCGCCAAGCGGATCGGCGACTACCCGCACCAGTTCTCCGGCGGCATGCGGCAGCGCGTCATGATCGCCATGGCGTTGGCGCTGGACCCGAAGGTGCTGATCGCCGACGAGCCCACCACGGCCCTCGACGTGACAGTGCAGGCCCAGATCATGGACCTGCTGGCTGACCTGCGCCGGGAACTCAACATGGCGATGATCCTGATCACCCACGACCTTGGTGTGGTCGCCGGTGTCGCGGACCGGATCGCTGTCATGTACGCCGGCCGGATCGTCGAGCACGCCGACGTCCGCTCGCTCTACAAGGCACCCGCCCACCCGTACACCAAGGGGTTGTTGGAGTCGATCCCGCGCCTGGACGTTCGCGGCCAGGAACTGTCGACGATCAAGGGGTTGCCGCCGAACCTGATGCGCATCCCGTCCGGCTGCCCGTTCCACCCCCGGTGCCCGTACGTCCAGCAGGTCTGCGTGGACGAGGTGCCGCACGACCTGGTCCTCGGCGACGGCCGGACCAGCGCTTGCCACTTCGCGCAGGAGGTCCGTGATGACAGCGTCGCCCGCTAGCCCCGCCAAGGTCCGCGGCGAGACCATCCTCTCCGTCGACAACCTGGTGAAGCACTTCCCGATCACCCAGGGCGTGCTGTTCCAGCGGCAGATCGGGGCGGTGAAGGCCGTCGACGGGGTGAGCTTCGAGCTGCGTCGGGGCGAGACGCTCGGCGTGGTCGGCGAGTCCGGCTGCGGCAAGTCCACCCTCGCCCGGCTGCTGATGCGGCTGGAGACGCCCACCTCCGGACGCGCCACCCTGGAGGGCAAGGACCTGTTCAAGGCTTCCGGGGGTGAGCTGCGCCGGCTGCGCCGCAACATGCAGATGGTGATGCAGGACCCGTACACCTCGCTGAACCCGCGGATGACCGTCGGCGACATCATCGGCGAGCCGTTCGAGATCCACCCGGATGCCGCGCCGAAGGGCAGCAAGGCCAAGCGGGTCCAGGAGCTGTTGGACCTGGTCGGGCTCAACCCGGAGCACATCAACAGGTACCCGCACCAGTTCTCCGGCGGTCAGCGTCAGCGCATCGGCATCGCCCGCGCCCTCGCGCTGAAGCCCGAGGTGATCGTGTGCGACGAGCCGGTGTCGGCGCTCGACGTCTCCATCCAGGCCCAGGTGATCAACCTGCTCAAGCAGCTACAGGGCGAGCTGGGACTCTCGTACATCTTCATCGCGCACGACCTGTCGGTGGTGCGGCACATCGCCGACCGCGTCGCGGTGATGTACCTCGGCCGGATCGTCGAGATCGGCACCGAGGACGAGATCTACGAGCGGGCCACCCACCCGTACACCCAGGCTCTGCTCTCTGCCGTGCCGGTGCCGGACCCGGAGGCCCGCGACCAGCGCAACATGATCCGGCTGGTCGGCGACGTGCCCAGCCCGGCCGACCCGCCGAGCGGGTGCCACTTCCGGACCCGCTGCTGGAAGGCCCAGGACATCTGCGCCGTCGAAGACCCGGCGACCGTTCCCCGGGCAGCGGACCCCCACCCGTCCGCCTGCCACTTCGCCGAACTCCGCCCAACCACCCCGGCCTGACCACGCCAGACCCTGCCGTTGATCATGAAGTTATTGCCCTGACACGCCGACGTGCAGGGCAATAACTTCATGATCGACGGGGTCGAGCCCCAGGGTTAGTGGAAGAAGTGGCGGGTGCCGGTCAGGTACATCGTCACGTTGGCCTTCTTGGCCGCTTCGATTACCTCTTCGTCGCGGATGGAGCCGCCGGGCTGCACGATGGCGCGGACGCCGGCGTCGATGAGGATCTGCGGGCCGTCGGCGAACGGGAAGAACGCGTCCGAGGCGGCGACCGAGCCGCGGGCACGGTCGGCGCCGGCGCGGCTGACCGCGAGCTGCGCCGAGTCGACCCGGTTGACCTGACCCATGCCCACGCCGACGGTGGCGCCGTCCTTGGCGAGCAGGATCGCGTTGCTCTTCACCGCGCGGACCGCCCGCCAGGCGAACGCGAGGTCCCGCAGCAGTTCCTCGTCGGCGGCTTCGCCGGTCGCCAACTGCCAGTTGGCCGGGTCGTCGCCGGGGGCGTTCACCCGGTCGGCGACCTGGGCCAGCACGCCACCGGTCACCGGCCGCAACTCCACCAGCGCCGGCTTCCAGGCCGGCGCCCGCAGCAGCCGGATGTTCTTCTTGGCCTGCAACACCTCGACCGCACCCTCGTCGAAGCCGGGGGCGACCACCACCTCGGTGAAGATGTCGGCGACCTGCCGGGCCAGCTCGACCGAGACCGACCGGTTGACAGCGATGACGCCGCCGTACGCCGACACCGGGTCGCAGGCGTGCGCCCGGCGGTGCGCCTCGGCGACGTCCGCGCCGACCGCGATGCCGCACGGGTTGGCGTGCTTGATGATCGCCACCGCCGGCTGGTCGGCGAAGTCGTTGGCGGCCCGCCAGGCGGCGTCGGCGTCGACGTAGTTGTTGTACGACATCTCCTTGCCGTGCAGCTGCTCGGCCTGGGCCAGCCCCGCCGGGGCGTCCGGGTCGGTGTAGAGCGCGGCCGGCTGGTGCGGGTTCTCCCCGTACCGCAGTGCCGCCGACTTGCGCAGCGCCAGCCCGGCGAACGCCGGCCAGGAGTCGTCGGCCGGGGCCAGCTCCTGGGCGCACCACTGGGCCACCGCCACGTCGTACTCGGCGATGTCGGCGAACGCCCGGGCGGCCAGCGCGCGACGCTGGGCCAGAGTGAAGCCACCCTCGTCGAGCGCGCCGATCAGTGCCGGGTACCCGGCCGGGTCGGTGAGCACGGCGACCGACGCGTGGTTCTTGGCTGCGGCCCGCACCATGGCCGGGCCACCGATGTCGATCTGCTCCACGCACTCCTCGACGTCGGCGCCGGAGGCGACGGTCGCCTGGAAGGGGTAGAGGTTGGAGACAAGCAGGTCGAACGCCGCCACACCCAGCTCGTCGAGCTGTGCCACGTGCGTGTCCTTGCGCAGGTCCGCGAGGAGACCCGCGTGCACCTTCGGGTGCAGGGTCTTCACCCGGCCGTCGAGCACCTCGGGGAACCCGGTCACCGTCTCCACCGGCGTCACCGGCACTCCGGCGGCGGCGATGGTGCCCGCCGTGCTGCCGGTGGACACGATCTCCACACCGGCCGCGTGCAGGGCCTGGGCCAGCTCCACCAGCCCGGTCTTGTCGTAGACGCTGACCAGCGCCCGCCTGATCGGGCGGCGCCCGTCCTGAGTGGGACTCACGGAACCGTGACCTTCCTTCCGGTGATGGTCCAGCCTTCGCGGACCAGCCGACCGACCTGCTCGACGAGCTGGCGTCGCTCGGCTTCCTTGATGCGCTCGGTGAGCGTGTCGACGTCGTCGTCGTCCAGCACCGGCACTGCGACCTGCGCGACGATCGGCCCGGTGTCCATGCCGGCGTCGACGAAGAAGAGGGTGGCTCCGGTGAGCTTCACGCCGTAGGCGAGGGCGTCACGCGGGCCGTGGATGCCGGGAAACGCCGGCAGCAGCGTGTTGTGGGTGTTCAGGTAGCGGTCGCCGAAGGCGGCGAGGAAGTGCGGGCCGACCAGCTTGAGGAAACCGGCGGAGATGACCAGGTCGGGTTGGTGCTTCGCGACGTGCGCGGTGAGCGCGCGGTCCCAGTCCTCCCGGGTGTCGTGGTCGCGGACCCGTTCGACGAAGGTCGGCACCCCCGCCGTGTCGGCCCGGTCCAGGCCCGCGATGCCGTCGCGGTCCGCGCCGACCGCGACGACCTGTGCGCCGTACGCGGGGTCGGCGGCGGCATCCAGCAGCGACTGAAGGTTGCTCCCGGAGCCGGAGATGAGGACGACGATGCGGGCGACAGGCGCGGGCTCGGTCACCGGGCCACCCTATCGGGCAGGTCAGGGACGCCCTTCGACCGGGCGGTGCGCCGATCTTCGACAGTGCCGACGTGCGTCGACCCGGTACGCTGCCGCTCGCTCGGGCCGAACGCCGCGCCGGCCCACACACCGCCCCTGATCCGGCACACGAAGCGGTCGACAAGGGCCTTTTTGCCTGCTTTGGGAGAGATGTCGTCCTGTTGCTGTACTGGGCTTTGGGAGGACTGACCGCGATCATGGATGGAAACAAAGAGCACCAACTGACGGAACCAGTCCAAGGAGCTTCTCGAATGCAGCCCGGTAACCCCGGTCAGGACCCGTACGGCCAGCAGCCCAACCAGGACCCGACCGCTCCCCAGCCGCCGGCCGCCCCGTACGGCCAGCAGCCCACCTCCGGCCAGCCGTACGGTCAGCAGCCGCAGGACCCGTACGCCGCGCCGCAGGCCCCGTACGGTCAGCAGCCCACCTCGGGGCAGCCGTACGGTCAGCAGCCGCCGTACCAGGACCCGTACGCGCAGCAGCAGCCCCCGTACGGCGCCGGCCCGACCTACCCGAACGCCGGGTACCCGCAGGCACAGGGGCAGAACAACACCCTCGGCCTGGTGTCGATGATCCTCGGTATCGCGTCGATCCCGCTGGTCTGCTGCCTGTACCTGGGCATCCCGGTCGGCATCGCGGGCATCGTGACCGGCTACCTCGCCAAGCAGAAGGTGGCCCAGGGCCAGGCCAACAACGCCGGCCAGGCCAAGGCCGGTCTGATCTGCGGCGCGGTTGGCGTCGGGCTGGGCATCCTGCTGCTCATCCTGAGCGTCGTGGCGCAGGTCAACCTGCCCACCCAGCCCTGACGGGCTCGGATTCGACGGGGCGTTCCGGGTTTCCCCGGGGCGCCCCGCGCTCGTCTACCGCACGGGACCGCGGGTCAGCGCCCGGGTGGCGGCGGCGGCTCTACTGCGCGGGCCTGCGGGTCAGCGCCCGGGTGGCGGCGGCGCCGAGCAGCGCGCCGACCGCTATGACACCGGCCGCTACCACCCCGACCTGCCAACCCACCGGCCCGACCTGGGACAGCCGACCGGCGCCGAGCGGCCCGCCGGAGACCGCAGCGGCCGCACCGAGCACCACCCCGGCCACCGGCCCGGCCAGCACCGCCGGCGCCAGCAACTCGGCCCAACGCTGCGCAGCCCGCTCCGGCACGGCGAGTCGAGCCACCCGCCGGGCGAGCAGCCAACCGGCGACCATCCCGGCCAGCACCGGCACCGCGAGGAGCAGGGCGCCGAAGCCGTCCACCGGGCCACGCGGCAGGCCAGCGAGCAGCGGCACGGCCGGCAGCGCGCCGACCGACACCTCGCTGGTACGGACCGCGGTGTCGGTCCCGACCGCGAACCCCGGCCCGAGCAGGTAACTGGTCGACCAGACCGCGGCGTTGGGCGCGTACGCGACGCTGACCAGCGTGATGCCGGCCTGCCCGGCGACCCCGGTCCGGTACGCCCCGATCATGTCGGCCGCGTCGCCGCCGCCGGTGGCCACCGCCAGGCCGGCCGCGCCCGCGCCCGCACCGAGCAGCAGCAGCACGGCCACCAGGCCGGTGCGAACGCCGTCGCGCACCGGGCCCGGAAGCCGGGTGACGAGCAGCCGGGTCACGGCGGTGATCCGGACCGCGCCGACCAGCGCGGCGAGGGTGCCGACCACCGCGAACGTGGCACCCGCCCGGATCAGCGACACATTCGGCCCGCCCGTGCCGACCAGCACCGCCGCGAGTGCGCCGAGCAGCGCGTACGCGATGCCGACCGCGACCGCGGCGAGCAGTGCCCGGCGCGGTGAGCGGGTGTCGCGAGCACCGATAGCGCGGCTGACGTGCACGCCGGCGCGGGTCAGCCGCCAGAGCGCGAGCACTGTCAACGCCAGCGGGGCGAGCCCGAGCGGCCCGGTCTCGGTGTGCAGGGGCACGCCGTGCCCGAGCAGCCAGCCGGCCAACGCGGTGCGAAGGGTGCCGGTCACCGTGGTGGAGTCCGCGCCGAGCTGCACCAGGCCGAGCACGATGGCGACCGGCAGGTAGGAGGTGAGGCCGGCCCAGCAGGCGGCCACCCCGGCGGCGACGGGCAACGGCGCCCGGCCGCGCGGCGACCCGCCCGCGCGAGGCGCGGGCACCCGCCGGGCCGGTGCGGCGCGGTCGACCGGCCGGTCGTCGGCGCTCACACCGCCGGGACGGCTGGGACGGTCAGGGGTGACGGGGGACATCCGCTCTACTCTGGCACGTCGCGCGGGCGGTGGCAGTCCGTTAACCCCTCCTAAGGTCGGCGAGTTCACCGAACCGACGTCCTGCCCACCCGGGCCGGTCTAGCCTCGGCCCTGAGGCGGCGCGAGTCGCCGCCACCCGGGACGGGCCCGCCGGTCGCGGTCCGGGCCGGCACGTCGCCCATGACCGCTCGGAGGAAGCTGTGACGACGCCATACCCGCCTCCCCCACCACCACCGGCCCGAGGACGCGACCGAACCACCCTCTGGGGCGTGCTGGGCATCGTGCTGGGGCTGATCTGCTGCGGCATCTTCGGCATCGTCTTCGGCTACCTGTCCATCCGCGACGCCCGGCGGTACGGGCAGTCGCCGCTGCTCGGTTACCTCGCCATCGCGTTCGGCGTGATCAACATCATCGGCGGGGCGATCCTGCGCTCGACCGGCAACTACCCGTTCTGGAACAACGACTGACGCGTACGCCGAAGGGGGTCGACCGTTACCGGTCGACCCCCTTCGTATTGCCTGACCGGCTCAGTTGCCGGACATGATCTCCCGCATCAGCTTCGCGGTCTCGGTCGGCGTCTTGCCGACCTTGACGCCGACGGCCTCCAGCGCCGCCTGCTTCGCCTCGGCGGTGCCGGCGGAGCCGGAGATGATCGCCCCGGCGTGACCCATGGTCTTGCCGGGCGGAGCGGTGAAGCCGGCGATGTAGCCGACCACCGGCTTGGTGACGTTGGCCTTGATGAACTCGGCGGCCCGCTCCTCGGCGTCGCCACCGATCTCACCGATCATGACGATGGCGTCGGTCTCCGGGTCGGCCTCGAACGCCGCGAGGGCGTCGATGTGGGTGGTCCCGATGATCGGGTCACCGCCGATGCCGACGCAGGTGGAGAAACCGATGTCGCGCAGCTCGTACATCATCTGGTAGGTCAGCGTGCCGCTCTTGCTGACCAGGCCGATCCGGCCGGAGCCGGTGATGTCGGCCGGGATGATGCCGGCGTTGGACGCGCCCGGCGAGGCGATACCCGGGCAGTTCGGCCCGATGATCCGGGTCCGCTCGCCCTGCGCCACGTTGTACGCCCAGAACGACGCGGTGTCGTGCACCGGGACGCCCTCGGTGATCACCACGGCCAGGTCGATCGCGGCGTCGATCGCCTCGACCACTGCGGCCTTGGTGAACTGCGGCGGCACGAAGATGACAGTGACGTCGGCCCCGGTCTCGGCCATCGCGTCCGCGACGGACGCGAAGACCGGAAGCTCGGTGCCGTCGAAGTCGACAGTCTGGCCCGCCTTGCGCGGGTTGACGCCACCCACCACGTTGGTGCCGGCGGCCAGCATCCGCCGGGTGTGCTTGGAACCCTCGGAACCGGTCATCCCCTGGACGATGACCTTCGAGTCCTTGGTCAGCCAGATAGCCATGATCAGACCCCCGCAGCTGCCAGCTCGGCGGCCCGCTCGGCCGCACCGTCCATGGTGTCCACCCGCTGCACGAGCGGGTTGTTCGCGCTGTCCAGGATCGCCCGGCCAGCTTCGGCGTTGTTGCCGTCGAGACGGACGACGAGCGGCTTGGTGACCTGCTCGCCGCGCTGCTCGAGCAGGGCCAGCGCCTGGATGATGCCGTTGGCGACCTCGTCGCAGGCGGTGATGCCGCCGAAGACGTTGACGAAGACGCTCTTCACGGCCGGGTCGGAGAGCACGATCTCCAGCCCGTTCGCCATCACCGCGGCGCTCGCGCCACCGCCGATGTCGAGGAAGTTGGCCGGCTTGACGTTGCCGTGCCGCTCACCGGCGTACGCGACCACGTCGAGGGTCGACATGACCAGACCCGCACCGTTGCCGATGATGCCGACCTCGCCGTCGAGCTTGACGTAGTTGAGGTCCTTGGCCTTGGCGGCCTGCTCCAGCGGGTCCACGGCGGCCTGGTCGACGAGCGCCTCGTGGTCCGGGTGCCGGAACGCGGCGTTCTCGTCCAGGCTGATCTTGGCGTCGAGCAGCAGCATCCGGCCGTCGCCGTTCTTGGCGAGCGGGTTGACCTCGACCAGGGTGGCGTCCTCGGCGACGAACGCCTGCCACAGGCCGACGGCGATCTCGACCACCTGGTCGGCGACCTCGGCCGGGAAGCCGGCAGCGGTCACGATCTCGCGGGCCTTGGCCTCGTCCACGCCCTTCACGGCGTCGATCGGGGCCTTCACGACCTTGTCGGGGGTCTCGGCGGCGACCTGCTCGATGTCCATGCCGCCGGCGACGCTGGCGATGCAGAGGAAGGTGCGGTTCGCCCGGTCGAGCAGGTAGGAGAAGTAGTACTCCTCGGCCACGTCCGCGGTCACCGTGATCATGACCTTGTGGACGGTGTGACCTTTGATGTCCATGCCGAGGATGTCGGTGGCCCGGGCCACCGCCTCATCCGGGCCCTCGGCCAGTTTGACGCCGCCGGCCTTACCTCGGCCGCCGACCTTTACCTGCGCCTTGACGACCACACGGCCGCCAAGACGTTCGGCGATCGCGCGGGCCTCTTCCGGGGTAGTGGCGACGCCGCCGGCCAGCACGGGCAAGCCGTGCCGCTCGAACAGGTCCCGCCCCTGGTACTCGTACAGGTCCACGATTGCGCGTCCCGTCCCGTCTCCGCGGCGCGCCGTCGCGCCGCCACCAGCGTTCGAAAAACAGTTTGACGCCTGTCATCAGTTGAAACAGGCCATTGGCCGCAGCCTAGCGAGGTCGGCACCACCGGCAACCGAGCGGGTGCACGGTGTGCGGTAATGCACAACCGGACATCAGGTGTGGCCGGTTTCCGGCCATGACTCGGGCGGCATCCACCGTCCGGGCGATGTTGTCCGGCTTGCGTAACCCTGCCGTGGGGGCGTCGTTGAGTCAGATGTCGGAGCGCCGAACAGCGCAAAGACGGGATACGGCCGATGCCCTGTCGGTCGAGGGGTGGCGGCGGGGCATCGTGCATAGAGGGGCCGGACGTGTGAGGGGTGCGTCCGGCCCCTCCCCCGTGCCCAAAATCGGTGGCGCAGCAGATCGGCGTGCCTCAGGAAACCGGCTGGGCCACGTTCTGTCGGACCCACTCGACAATCGCCTGGGTGGTGGCGCCCGGCGTGAAGATCTTCGCGACGCCCAGCTTCTCCAACTCGGGAATGTCGCCGTTCGGAATGATGCCGCCACCGAACACGACGATGTCGCGGGCGTCCCGCTCGCCGAGCAGTTCCAGCACCCGCCGGAAGAGCGTCATGTGCGCGCCGGAGAGCACTGACAGGCCGACCGCGTCGGCGTCCTCCTGGATGGCGGTCTCCACGATCTGCTCGGGAGTCTGGTGCAGGCCGGTGTAGACGACCTCCATCCCGGCATCCCGCAGGGCGCGCGCGACGACCTTCGCACCCCGGTCGTGGCCGTCCAGGCCAGGCTTCGCGACGACGACCCGAATCCGAGAGCTCATCAGCGCACACCTTTCACCGGCTTGACCGCCTTCACCTTAACGAACGGTAACCCGGCGGGCCGGGCCCGAGAAATCCGGGCTCTGCCACCCGTCGTTACCCGGCGTGTCCACCGCGCAACCCGGAGAGGTCCGACCTGGTGCCGTCCCGGCGTCGCCACGGCCGCGCCGCTGGCAGGGCCAGGAACACCATCCCGGCACCGTCCAGAGTCAAGCCGGACGACTCCGCCGGAACGGTCACGCTCGGCGACGAACGGGCAGCGACGGGGGCACCGTTCGGCGTCGCGATGCATGACAATCATGGACGCAAACGGACAGATCGACACGCCAATTTTTCGGTCTAGCTTGTGACTCGCCTGGCGGTTGGCTAACGTGTCCACGGTTGTCATCAGGTCCATGGACGGGTGACGACGCGGTCAGCGGACGTCTCACCGGAGTTTCGGGGGACGCCCACCGGCCGCTTCGGAACCCCGACAACGGAGGGTGTGCGTGCGCCAGCGCCTGTCGTCTGAGCCCGATCGATATCGCGGTCGCCGCCGCGTACCCACCCCACCCCGCAGCCGTTACGCCGCTGTCGTCACCACCGCGTTCGTCGGTGCCGGCATCGTGGCCCTCGGCGCGAGCGCCCTGCCGGACGCCAAGGACGTCAGCCCGACCGTCCTCGACGAGCTCAAGCAGGCGTCGGTCACCAGCCAGGACGCCGCGGCCCGTGCGGACAACGCCGACCGCGCCTCCCGGGACAGCCGCAGCAAGGACAGCGCCGAGCCCGAGGTCTGGCTGCTGCCGCTGCAGGGATACGACTTCAACTCCCCGTACGGCGTCCGCTGGGGCAAGATGCACACCGGCGTGGACCTGGTCGCCGGCGAGGGCACGCCCTACGTGGCGATCCACGACGGGTTGGTCACCAAGGCCGGCTGGTTCGGCGGGTACGGCAACGCGGTGATCGTCCAGCACGCCGACGGCAGCGAGGCCATCTACGGCCACTCCTCCGCGGTGAGCGTCAAGGAAGGCCAGCAGATCAAGGCGGGCGACCAGCTCGGCCTCGTGGGTCAGACCGGCCACGCGTACGGCACCCACCTGCACCTGGAGATCCATGTCAAGGGGCAGCCGATCGACCCGGTGCCGTTCCTCCAGGAGCGCGGAGTGGACATCAAGCTGCAAGTCGAGGCAATCTACAGCGAGGTAGCCGCCTCCTGACGATGCGTCACGACCGTTGACCGCCCGGATCTGTCGATCCGGGCGGTTTTGCATTCCACGGTCCTTGCGGATGTATCCCGGGTCACAGCGTCGAATGTGACCGACGGCACCCAGCAACATGATCACTTTTCCGGATGTAGCGCCGCACAGCGGGTCATATCCGGGCACCCGGCCGTCCACTCTCCGTCCGAGGGTTCGGTCCCCGCGCCTGCCCCGCCTCGGCCCGACACCAGTATTTCGAGGTCAAGTGCCCCTCGACTGTGAAGGTCCGCCGTGCAGGAAGACAGCCCCGTCCAGAACGAGAACACCCCCGACACCAGCGAGACCGCGCCGCCGCAGCGCACCGGCCGACGGAACCGCCTCATCGTGCTCGGGGCTGCCGCCCTGGTAGCCCTCGGCCTCGGCGGTGTCGCCGTCGCCACCAGCGGCACCGACCACCCGGCACCCGCCGCCGTGTCCCTCGACGCCCAGGCCCGGGCCGACGCCGCGAGCCGGGCCGACCGCTCGGTCCGTGAGTCGAGCACCCCGGTCGCCCCCTCGCTCAGCCCGACGCCCAGCCCGTCGGCGGTCAGCGCCAGCCCGACCCCCGCGAAGACGGCCGCCGCGAAGGCCAAGCCGAAGCCGAAGAAGACCACCAGGCCCACGCCCGCCTGGGTCGACCCGATGCCGGGCGCAGCCGTCACGTCCTGCTACGGGCAGCGCTGGGGCACCCTGCACGCCGGTATCGACCTGGCGCTGCCCTCCGGTACGCCGATCCACGCAGCGGCCGCCGGCACCGTGACCCAGGCCGGCGACGCCTCCGACGGGTACGGCAACTCCGTCTTCATCGACCACGGCAACGGCTACCTGACCCACTACGCCCACCAGAGCCGCATCGCGGTCACCGTCGGCCAGAAGGTCAAGGCCGGCCAGGTCATCGGCTACGAGGGCGCCACCGGCGACGCCACCGGCCCGCACCTGCACTTCGAGGTGCACCAGGGCATGTGGAACCAGATCGACCCGGCCCCGTTCATGCGGGCGCACGGCGTGGACCTGGGCTGCTGAGCCAGCGGGCGAGGATCGCGGCGTGGAGCTGAGCGCCGCGGTCCACCGCCGACCCTCGGGCATGCGGTCCACACGGCCGCCGCTCACGGCGACCGGCGCGCCGTTCAGGCGTGGGCCTGGGCGCGCGCCGCGCGGCGTTGCGTCGGTGATATCAGGCACCAGGTCAGCAGCACTGCCGGTGCGATGTGCAGACCGGCGCCAAGCCAGTCCGCGGCACCGAAGATACCGCTGAAGATCAGGGTGACGATGATCGCCGCCGGCACCACGTGCATCACGATGTTCGGCAGCAGGAACGGCCGCATGACTGGGTCCTCGCGGCTACTGATGATCCAGTTCATCATCCCGACGACCACCAGATCGGTGCCGAGCGCCCGTGCCACCAGCAGCGACCGGGCATCCGGGTGGTCAGCAAGGCCGGTCCCGGGCGCGATGAGCCACACCGCACCCAGGACGACGATGTCGAGCACCGCGACAGCCTTCAGAACAAGCGACAGTTTCACGGAGACTCCCCTCACCACTTAAGCGGGACGCGCATCCCGTTACAGTGGACGATACGGGACGTGCGTCCCGCTTGTCCAACCACTTTGGACACCGCTGTGAGCGCGAACCCGAGGGCTGCGCCAAGGACGGCGAGCGTGATGAGGCCGGCATGACCGAGCGGCTCGGTGACGTACGCGCCGAGCAGCGCCCCCGCCGCGACCAGGACGGCCACACCGGCGCGCCGGACCGGCGCGTTGGAGTCCGGCAACCGGGCGGAGCGCAGCAGTCGGGCGAGCCGCCAGGCCACCGGCGCGGCCAGGCCCAGCGTTGCCGTGCCGATCCCCTCGAACACCACGTCATCGGGGACCGCGAAATTCAACCCACCGAACACCTGCCGCAACCTGTCATCGGGCATGCCCACGACGTGGAACGCGAGTTTGAGGGCGTGGTTGAACCCACCCTCAACGAGGCCGGCCAAGCCGACGAACGCCACGGCGACCACTATCGCGCCGGTGGAGAGCGCCAGGCGGCTGCCGGTGCGGGCATGTCGCGCGAGCAGCTCCAGTGCCAGCACCAGCAGGAGCCCCAGCGGCAGCAGACCGACGAGTCTGACCGGGGTGCCGTACCGGGCCGCGCCGTAGGCGTGCTCGACGACGAACGCCACGTACAGCGCGATCAACCACCGACCCAGGTCGCGTGGCGCATGCGGATGTTCGGACAATGTGCCCACCACCTATAATCGGAACCGCCATCCCGCTTGACCATACGGGATGGCCATCCCGTTTAGGAGTCTGAGATCGCCGAGCAACGCAAGCCGCGCGCCGATGGCGTACGCAACCGGGCGAAGGTCTTGCACGCCGCGATCGACGCGTTTGCCACGGATGGGCCGGCGGTGCCGATCCACGAGATCGCCCGCCGCGCCGGTGTCGGCACCGGCACCGTCAGTCGACACTTCCCGACCAAGGAATCGCTCTACGAGGCGATCGTGCAGAGCGTGGCCAAACGCCTGGTCAGCCGGGCGACCGAGCTGCGTGCCACTCGCGAGGCGGGCCCGGCTCTGTTCGAATTTCTCGCCAGCATGGCAGCCGAGGGCGCGACGAACCGCGCACTGGCCGACGCGCTCTCGGGTACCGGATTCGACATCGCCGCCGCGGCGGCAAAGGGCGAACACGACCTCAATCACGTTCTGACCGAACTGCTCAGCGCCGCTCAGCGCGCAGGCGCGGTCCGTCCCGACGTCGACGCCGCCGACCTGAAGGCGTTCCTGGTCGGTTGCGCGGTCCGGGAGCGCGACGCCGCTGCCCCGGCGGCCCGAGACCGAATGCTCACGATCGTCCGCGACGGCCTGAGCACCGCGCGGCGACCATGATCTCCAGGCGTGCCGGGGTCAGAGCTTGTCGACCGGGGCGTGTCGGAGCACCAGCCACATGGTCTGGTCGCCGAAGTCGATCTGCGCGCGGGCGCCCGGGCCGTGCCCCTCGACGGCGAGCACCCGACCCAACCCGTACCGCTGATGGTTGACCCGGTCGCCCGCGGACACCTTCGGCCCCTGCGGCAGCTCGCTGGCGGTGGTCAGCCGGCTGGCGTCCACGCCGAGCCGCTGCGCCAGCTGCGCCGCCTTCGGCGTACCCCCGGTGAAGTTGCCACGCACGCCGGGCGCGCGGTCCGCGCGGCCACCGACGCCACCGCCCCCGCCAGCCCACGAGGTGTACGACCCCTCGGTGCGCTCCCAGTGCACCAACTCGGTCGGCAGTTCCTCCAGGAAGCGCGACGGCGGGTTGTAGGACGGCTGCCCCCAGGCCGAGCGGGTCACCGCCCGGGACATGTAGAGCCTCTGTCGGGCACGGGTGATGCCGACGTACGCCAGTCGGCGCTCCTCCTCCAACTCGCGGGTGTCGCCCAGCGAGCGCAGGTGCGGGAAGACGCCGTCCTCGAGCCCGGACAGGAAGACCACAGGGAATTCCAGCCCCTTGGCGGTGTGCAGCGTCATCAGGGTGACCACGCCCTGATGGTCGGGGTCGTCGGAGGGGATCTGGTCGGCGTCGGCGACCAGCGCCACCTGCTCCAGGAAGCCGGCCAGGGTGGCCCGCTCCCCCTCCTCGCCCAGCGCCTCGATCCGCTCGGTGTACTCGCGGGCAACGCTGACCAGCTCCTGGAGGTTGTCCACCCGGCCGGCGTCCTGCGGGTCCAGGCTCTCCTCCAGCTCGGTGAGGTAGCCGGAGCGGGTCAGTAGCGCCTCCAGCACCTCCTCCGGGGTGCCGGTCTCGGCCAGCTCGCGGGCGCCGTCGAGCAGGCCCACGAAGTCGGCGATGCCGTTGGCCGCCCGGCTGGAGATGCCCGGCGCCTCCCGGGCCCGGCGCAGCGCCGCGCCGAAGGAGATCCGGTCGCGGCTGGAGAGCGCCTCGACACATGCCTCGGCGCGGTCACCGATGCCCCGGCGCGGAGTGTTGAGCACTCGCCGCAGGCTCACCGTGTCGTCGTCGTTGACCACCGAACGCAGGTACGCCAGGGCGTCGCGGACCTCCTTGCGCTCGTAGAAGCGCACCCCGCCGACCACCTTGTAGGGCAGGCCGACCCGGATGAACACCTCCTCGAAGACGCGGGACTGCGCGTTGGTGCGGTAGAAGACGGCGACGTCGCCGGGGCGGGTCTCGTCGGCGTCGACCAGCCGGTCGATTTCCCGGGCCACCCAGTCGGCCTCGGCGTGCTCGGTGTCGGCCACGTAGCCGACGATCTGCTCGCCGGCGCCGGCCTCGCTCCACAGCCGCTTCGGCTTGCGGGAGGTGTTGCGGTCGATCACCGCGTTGGCAGCGTTGAGGATGGTCTGGGTGGAGCGGTAGTTCTGCTCCAGCAGGATCGTCCGCGCGTCGGTGAAGTCCCGTTCGAACTCCAGGATGTTGCGGATCGTCGCACCCCGGAATGCGTAGATCGACTGGTCGGCGTCGCCGACCACGCACAGCTCGGCGGGCTCCAGCCCGTCGGTGCCGGAAACCAGCTCCTTGATCAGGACGTACTGGGCGTGGTTGGTGTCCTGGTACTCGTCCACCAGCACGTGCCGGAACCGTCGGCGGTAGCTCTCCGCGACGTGCGGGTGGGACTGGAGCAGGTGCACCGTGGTCATGATCAGGTCGTCGAAGTCCAGGGCGTGTGCCTCACGCAGCCGGCGCTGGTAGAGCGTGTACGCCTCGGCCAGCGCCCGCTCGTTGGGCCCGGTGGCCCGCGCCGCGAACTGCTCCGGGTCGACCAGCTCGTTCTTGAGGTTGGAGACCTGGGCGGCCAGCCCACGCGCCGGGTAGCGCTTCGGGTCGAGATCGAGCTCGCGGGTGACCAACTGCATCAACCGGCGGGAGTCGTCCGCGTCGTAGATCGAGAACGTCGACTTGAGGCCGGCGTGCTCGTGCTCGGCACGCAGGATCCGCACGCAGGCCGAGTGGAACGTCGACACCCACATCAGGCGGGCCCGAGGGCCCACCAGAGCGGCGACGCGCTCCTTCATCTCGCCGGCGGCCTTGTTGGTGAAGGTGATCGCGATGATCTCACCGGGGTGCACGTCCCGAGCGGCGAGCAGGTAGGCGATCCGGTGCGTGAGCACCCGGGTCTTGCCGGACCCGGCGCCGGCCACGATCAGCAGCGGCGAGCCGGCATGGCTGACGGCGTCGCGCTGCGGCCCGTTCAGCCCGGCGAGCAGTTGCTGCGGATCGAGGCGCGCGGCGGCCGCCCCGGGTCGGTGCGGGCGGGCCGGCGCGGACTCCGGCGCAGGCGGGGACGCGGGGATGTCGAAGAGAGGATGCATCGCCCGACAAGTCTATGCCGCGGGCCGGACACTGCGCCTCTGGCGCTCAGCAGCTCGTGCCCGACCGCGCGCACCACCAACCGGCACGCCCACCGGGGGTACCGGTGCCCTTCGCGACGCGGAATGCTTGCGCACCCGGCAACGACGTGGGCATACTCGACGGCGTGATCGCTGCGCGCTTCTACTTTTACTATGGCACCGGGAGTCCGGCTGCCGTAGGTCGCGCCTGATCGATTCAGACCTGCTAAAGCCCCGGGCTCCTGGAGTCCGGGGCTTTTTCCGTCCCAGGTTCCGGGCACCGGGCACCACAGTGCGAGAGGTACCCGATGATGACAGACGTGATGGAGCAGAGCGGCAGCCCGATCCGACCGGGGCAGCCCGCCGCGCAGGGCGCTGAGCCGGCGGTGGCCACACCACCGACGGGTGCGGACGCCGAGCCGGCCGAGCAGCAGACCGGCACCCAGGAGCCGTCCGCCTCGGCGCGGATCGTGCAGATCAGGGAACGGATCGACGAGATCGACCACGCGTTGATCACGCTCTGGCAGGAGCGGGCCGCGTTGTCCCAGGAGGTCGGGGTGACCCGGATGGCGTCCGGTGGAACCCGCCTGGTGCTCTCCCGGGAACGGGAGATCCTGGAGCGTTTCCGGGTCGCGCTCGGCGCCGACGGCACCCAGTTGGCCCTGCTGCTGCTCCGCGCGGGCCGCGGCCCGCTGTGAGCCGCCCCAGCCCGCGCTGAACCGGGCCACGGTCACCTGGTGAGCCGCACCGCCCGTCGTGCTTGCTGACGCCGCGTGGGCGGCCAGGCGCCGCGCGGCCGATCCGGGTCACTGACAGACGAAACCGCCTGCCGTCGTCGTGGTGACGGCGGCAGGCGGTTTCGGTGACTCACACCTCGTGGGTGGCGACGATCTCGCGCTTCTCCGCGAAGTGGCAGGCGCTCGGGTGGTCCGAGTCCCGACGGATCTCCAGCAGCGGGACCTGCTCGGCGCAGACGTCCTGCGCCTTCCAGCAGCGGGTCCGGAACCGGCAGCCTGAGGGCGGGCTGATCGGCGACGGCACGTCACCCGTGAGCCGGATGATCGTCTTGTTGTTCCGCTGCGTCGGGTCCGGAACCGGCACCGCGGAGAGCAGAGCCTGGGTGTACGGGTGGGTCGGTCGCTCGTAGATCTCGTCCTCGGTGCCGATCTCGACGATCTTGCCGAGGTACATCACCGCGACCCGGTCCGACAGGTGGCGGACCACCGACAGGTCGTGCGCGATGAAGACGTACGAGAGACCGAACTCGCCCTGGAGCTGCTCCAGCAGGTTCATGACCTGGGCCTGGATGGAGACGTCCAGAGCCGACACCGGCTCGTCGCAGACGATGATCTCGGGCCGCAGGGCGAGCGCGCGGGCGATGCCGATGCGCTGACGCTGACCGCCGGAGAACTGGTGCGGGTACCTGTTGATGTGCTCGGGGTTGAGCCCGACCAGGTCGAGCAGTTCGCGGACCTTGGCCCGGCGGCTGCCCTTCGGCGCCACCTCCGGGTGGATCTCGAACGGCTCACCGAGCAGGTCACCGACTGTCATCCGCGGGTTCAGCGAGGTGTACGGGTCCTGCATGACCAGCTGGATCTGCCGGCGCAGACGCCGCAGCGCCCCGCCGGACAGCTTGGAGATGTCCTGACCCTTGTAGACCACTTTGCCCGCGGTCGGCTTCTCCAGGTTCATCAGCACCCGGGCGAGCGTCGACTTGCCGCAGCCGGACTCGCCGACCACACCGAGCGTCTCACCGGCGCGCAGACCGAACGAGACCCCGTCGACCGCCTTGACCTGGCCGACGGTCTTCTTGAACACCACACCCTGCGTGACGGGGTAGTGCTTGACCAGGTCATTGACCTCGAGGATGTTCTCAGACACGGTTCACCAGCTCCTCGGCGAAGTGGCAGGCGCTGGCCCGGGCGGGGCCGACCTGCAGCAGCGGCGGGACCTTCTCCCGGCACACCGGCTGAGCCATCGGGCACCGCGGGTTGAACGGGCAGCCCGGCGGGATGTTCATCAGGTTCGGCGGGAGGCCCTTGATCGTCCGGAGCTGCTGCCCCTTCTCGTCGAGGCGCGGGATCGAGTCGATCAGACCCAGCGTGTACGGGTGCGCCGGCTTGGCGTACAGCTCGTACACGTCGGCTTCCTCGACGATCCGGCCCGCGTACATGACCGCGATCCGGTCCGCGACGTCGGCGACCACACCGAGGTCGTGGGTGATCAGGATCATGCCCATCTGCCGTTCGCGCTGAAGCTCGGCCAGCAGGTCCATGATCTGGGCCTGCACCGTCACGTCGAGGGCGGTGGTCGGCTCGTCCGCGATCAGCACCTCGGGGTCGAGTGCCAGCGACATCGCGATCATCGCGCGCTGGCGCATACCGCCGGAGAACTGGTGCGGGTAGTTGTTGAACCGACCCTTGGCGTTCGGGATCTTGACCTGGTCGAGCATGTCGATCGCGCGCTTCTTGGCCTCGGCGCGGCCCATGCCCCGGCGGACCCGGAACTGCTCGGCGATCTGGAACCCGACGGTGAAGACGGGGTTCAGCGCGGAGAGCGCGTCCTGGAAGATCATCGCGATGCCCTCGCCGCGGATGCGGCGCCGCTCCTCGTCGGACATGCGGAGCATGTCCTTGCCGTGGAAGCGGACCTGCCCACCGGTCACGAACCCGGGCGGCGTGTCGAGGATGCCCATGATGGTCTGCGCGGTGACGCTCTTACCGGAGCCGGACTCGCCGAGCACGGCGAGGGTCTCCCCCGCGTCGACGTGGTACGTGACCCCGTTGATGACCTTTGCGACGCCGTCCCGGGTACGGAACTCCACCCGCAGGTCGTCGACCTCGAGCAGCCGGCCGGAGGGACGCCGGGACCCGCCGGGTCCCGGCGCTGACTGCTCGGACACGAGAATGTCGGACACTGGATCTCCCCTAGCGGAGTTTCGGATCGAGGGCCTCGCGGACCGACTCACCGAGCATCACGAAGCTCAGCACTGCGGTGACGAGGAACGCGGCGGGGAAGAACACCAGCCCTGGCGCGACCCGGACAAAATTCTGCCCATCACTGATCATGATGCCCCAGGACACCACCGGCGACTTCAGACCGACGCCGAGGAACGACAGGGTGGCCTCGGCGCCGATGAACGAGCCGACCATGATCGTGCCGTAGACCAGCAGCGGGGCCAGGCAGTTCGGCAGCAGGTGCTTGAGAATGATTCGACCGGTGCCGGCACCCAGCGCGCGGGCCGCCACGATGTAGTCGGCCTCCTTGGTGGCGAGCACCGAGGAGCGCATCAGCCGCATCACGACCGGCCAGCTCAGCACGATCAGCGACGCGGTCACCAGGCCCATGATCTGGGCCTTGCTGTTGCCGGCGCCCGACCCGTTGAAGGTGGTCAGGATGACGATCGCGCCGAGCACGAACGGCAGACCGAAGAAGACGTCGGCGATCCGGCTGAGCAGTGCGTCCACCCAGCCACCGCGGTAACCGGAGATGATGCCCATGGTTCCGCCGATGAGCAGGGTGCCCAGCACGGAGAGCACGGCGACCACGATGGAGGCCCGTGCGCCGTAGATGACCCGGGCGTAGACGTCGCGGCCCTGCACGTCGTAGCCGAACCAGCCATCGGCGGACGGCTTGTCGAGGCTGCGGGAGAGCGAGCCGTTGACCGCGTCGCCCGGGGCGAACAGCGCCGGGAAGGCCGCCATCAGCAGGAAGATCACGATCAGCGTGGCCGAGATCCAGAACAGCGGCTTGCGCCGCAGGTCCCGCCAGGCGTCGCCGAGCAGGCCGCGCGGCTTCTCGTTGCTCTGCGGCTGGCCCGCGGTGGCGGGGGCGGCGGAGTCGGTGGGGTGTGCGCCAGGGGTACTGACGATCGATGCGGTACTCGGGTCACTCATAACGGATCCTCGGGTCCAGGGCGGCGTAGAGCAGGTCAACCAGCAGGTTCATCACGAGATAGACCAGCACCAGGACGACCACGATTCCTACCACCGTGGCGCTTTCCTTGGTGATGATCGCCCGGAAGACCTGGCGGCCGATTCCGTTGATGCCGAAGATTCCCTCGGTGACGATCGCGCCACCCATCAGGGCACCGAGGTCGGTGCCGAGCAGGGTCACCACCGGGATGAGCGAGTTGCGCAGCAGGTGCACACCCACCACCCGGCGCATCGGCAGGCCCTTGGCGATGGCGGTACGCACGTAGTCCGCGCGACGGTTCTCCGCGATGCTCGTTCTCGCCACCCGGGCGATGTACGCCACCGACGCGCTGCCCAGCACGAAGCCCGGCACGATCAGCTCGGACCACCGCATCTCGGAGGAGACGGTCGGCTTGATGATGCCCCACTGCACGCCCAGCAGCCACTGGAGCACGAAGCCGACCACGAAGACCGGCAGCGCGATCAGGAAGAGGGTGGAGACCAGGACCAGGTTGTCCAGGAAGCCGTTACGCCGCAGGCCGCTCAGCACGCCGGCGCCGAGGCCGATGATCGCCTCGATGGCGAGCGCCACGAGGGCCAGCTTCAGCGTGTTCGGGTACGCGGTCAGGATGATGTCGCTGATCTCGCGTTGCTGGAACGTCTGACCGAAGTCGCCCTGGAGCAGGTTCTTCATGTAGTTGCCGTACTGCACGAAGACGTTCTGGTCGAGGTGGTACTTCTCGGTCATGAAGTTGATGTACTGGTCCGGGCAGCGACGCTCGCCGCACTTACCAGCGAACGGATCGCCCGGGACGGCCCAGACGAGCCAGTAGATCAGGAACGTCGTACCGATGAAGACAGGCACGAGTTGGAGCAGCCGTCTCAACAGATAACGGCCCATGGGATGGTCCTCCAGACAGGGGGCGCGTCGGACGGCCGACACGGTGGTGACAACGTGCGAGTGGAGTGTTGTAACACCCAATCGCGGAACGGCCCCGGGTCGGGCTCACCGGATGTGGCGAGCCCGACCCGGGGTCAGACCGTTCGGATCAGAGCTCGACCGAGGTGATGTCGATCTCGCCGACGTTGTTGATCTCGAGCTTCTTGATCTTCTCCGAGTGGCCGGACTGCTGACCGTAGAAGTAGACCGGGATGCTCGGGACGTCCTGGTCGACCTTCTCGACCGCCTTGGCGAACGCCTCGTGCGAGGCCTCCAGGCTCGGAGCGCCGCTGGCCTGCTTGGCAAGGGCGTCGACCTCGGGGTTGGTGTAGAGGCCGTCGTTCGAGGAGCCGTTGGTGACGAACAGCGGGTTCACCCAGTTCTCGACGTCCGGGTAGTCCTGCTGCCAGGCAGCACGGTACGGGCCCTTCATCGCGTGGGCGTTGATGTTCTGGCGGAACACCGCGAAGGTCGGCACACCCTCGGCCCGAGCGTTGATGTTGAGGTTGGTCTTGACCTGCTGCGCGACGGCGTCCATCCAGTCCTTGTGGGCGGAGTCCGCGTTGTAGTAGAAGACCATCTCACCGGTGAAGCCACCGGCCTCGGCGAGCAGCTGCTTGGCAGTGGTCGGGTCGAACTTGCAGGCGGTGCAGTTGCCCGGCTTGGCGCCCGGGGTCAGCGGGTTCGCCCAGCTGTCGGCCGGCTTGCGGGTACCGAAGAAGATCTTGTCCGAGATCTCCTGCCGGTTGACCGCCAGCGACACCGCACGACGCAGCTTCGGGTTCTGGAAGCGCTTGTCGTAGATCGGGAACGCGATGAACGCGGTCGACGGCGTGACGGTCGAGCGGCCCCGGTCAACGAGGTCGGTCTTCCACTTGTCACCGGCGAGCGCCGAGGTGGGGACAACCTCCATGAAGTCGAGGTTGTTGGCCAGCAGGTCGGCGTAGGCGGCGTTGTCGTCCTGGTAGAGCTTGACGTCGACGTCCTTGACCTTCATCTTGTCGCGAAGGTTGTAGTCGTCGAAGCGCGTCAGCTTGATGAGGGCGTTGTCGTCCCACGACACGAACTTCACCGGGCCGTTGCCGATCGGCTTGCGGCCGAACTCCTCGGGCTTCTGGGCGAAGAACGCGTCCGGCAGCGGCATGAAGGCGCTGTAGCCGAGCTTGGTCGGGAAGACCGCGGTCGGCGCTGCCAGGGTGACCTCGAAGGTCTGCTCGTCGATGACCTTCAGGCCGGACATCTCCTTGGCCGACGGGGCGGGAGCCTTCTTCGGGCCCTCCGCGCCATCCGGGTCCGAGGTGTAGGTCTGGTCGAAGCCCGCGATGTCCGCGAAGAAGGTGCCGTTCTGCGCGCCGTTCGGCGAGTAGGCGGCCCAGTTCCAGGCGTCGACGAAGTTCTTCGCCTTGACCTCGGTACCGTCGTGGAACTTGGTACCGGCCTTGATCTTGATCGTGAAGACCTTGGAGTCCGTGGTGTTGATGGACTCCGCCAGCGCGTTACGCGGGGCCCCACCGTCGTTCGGGTACTCGACCAGGCCGGTCCACAGCCAGTCGATGATCTTGCCGCCGCCGGTCTCCGTGGTGTTCGACGGGACCAGCGGGTTCTCCGGCTGGACGCCGTGAACAACGATCGAGCCGTCCGCGCTGGCGGCAGTGTCGCCGTCACCGCCGCTCGAGCAACCGGTCGCGACAAGCGCGACAGCCGCGCTGAGCGCGATGGCGCTCGTCGCCCGCTTCGAGACTCTCATTCCGAGGGGCCTCCTCTTTCTAACCAGGTTCCGTCGTGGGTTTCACGCACGTTTGGGGGTGACACCGCCCGACCACCCCGGGGCGCGGGTCGCCGGGACCACAGGGAAGTTGGGGACACCCCTGATGTTCCGATCCGCCGGGCTCCCTCACCAAAGAGGCGCGGCACGACGCAATCGACACACCCACGGGCCGCCGGGATCGGCAGAATCGTGGACGTGGGGCGTACGGAGTGCCACACACCGATGGTGAGGTGCTGCCACTGTGACACCCACTGGCCTCTTCCGTGAAGGTGCCGTTATCAAGCCGTTAGTTGCCCGCCACGTTGCCGATACTTGAAAAATGATCATAAAACGCCCGACGCGGGCGGCACTGACCAGGAAATACGTTGCGCCACCCGAGCAACGGGCCTCGGCCCGTGCGCGAGCCCCGAGGTCACCCGAGCGCTGTGGGACGTCCGTCACCACTCACGTTTCGACCCATCCGGATGAGGGCCCCCACGGCTACCCGGGCACGATCACCGGCTGGGTGTACGAGGGCGCGCCGGACGTTTCTCTGATCCTCGCCGGTGCCGACGCGCCGTCACACGAGGCGGCGATCCGCCGCCCAACGGGAAAGTTCGTAGCGGTTGGACATCTGAAGCTTGCGCAGCACGTTCGACACGTGCGTCTCCACCGTCTTGATGGAGATGAACAGCTCCTTGGCGATCTCCTTGTACGCGTACCCCCGGGCCAGCAGCCGCAGCACCTCCCGCTCACGGTTGGTGAGCTGGTCCAGCTCCGGGTCGGCAACCGGCGCGTCCGGCCGGGCCGCGAAGGCATCCAGCACGAACCCGGCCAGCCGAGGGCTGAACACCGCGTCCCCGTCGGCCACGCGACGGATCGCGGCAGCCAACTCGTCCGGGGAGATGGTCTTGGTGACGTACCCGCGGGCACCGGCACGGATCAGCCCGATCACGTCCTCCGCCGCGTCGGAGACGCTCAACGCGAGGAACTTGACCTGCGGGTGCGTACGCCGCATCGCCTCCAGCACCGCGCGACCGCCGCCGTCGGGCATGTGCACGTCGAGCAGCACCACGTCCGGGCCGACGGCGGCGATCCGGGTGACCGCCTCGGCCACAGTGCTCGCCTCGCCCACCACCTCGACGTGGGCACCCAACTCCGCGCGCACCCCGGCTCGGAACATGGCGTGGTCGTCCACCAGGAACACCCGCAGCCGCTCGGGGCGGGCATCCGCCGGGTCGAGGTGCTCGGTCGACTGCTCGGCCATGGTCATCTGTTCCTCTCCGCTGCGGACGAGTCCCGGGAGATCGGCAGGATCAACCGGACCTCGGTCCCCTCCCCCGGGCCGGACCGTATTTCGGCCCGTCCGCCGTGCCGCTTCATCCGCCCGATGATCGAGCCGCGTACGCCGTGCCGGTGGTCCTCCACGGTATCCGGATCGAAGCCCTTCCCCCGGTCCCGGACGAAGACACTGACCTGATCCGGTTCCACCTCGGCGTAGAGCGACACGGTCTGCACGCCGGCGTGCCGGGCCGCGTTCACCAACGCCTCCCGCGCGGCAGCGACCAGCGCCCCGACCTTCTCGTCGGTCTCCCGGTCCCCCACCACCACCGTCTCCACGCTGATGGCGAAGGTGTCCTCGACCTCGGCCGCGGCCTGCTCCAGAGCGGCGGCGAAGCGCTCGCTCGGCGAAGCGGTCGGCTTGTAGAGCCAGTTGCGCAGCGAACGCTCCTGCCCTCGGGCCAGCCGCTGCACCGTCTTGACGTCGCCGGCGTTGCGCTGGATCAGGGCCAACGTGTGCAGCACCTGGTCGTGCACCATCGCGGCCAACTCGGCCCGCTCCTGCTCGCGGATGCGCCCCTCGCGCTCCGAGCGGAGCTGGCTGTACGTCCGCCAGAGCACCGGCGCGGCAACCACGCCGACGCCCGCCAGCCCGACCAACGCGAAGATCACGCCATTGATGACCGCGTCGAAGTTCTGTGCCGGCGAGTAGACGGCAGCGACGCCGATGATGCCGACCGCGACCAGCACTCCCCCGCCGATGAACCGCAGCACGAAGGCCCGCCGGTCGCTCTCCTCGACGACCGCGCCGAGCCAGGGCACCGGCATCGCTTCGCCCCACTGTCGCCGCCGCTCGGGCGCGGACTGGTGCCAGATGACCCCGGCGCCGACCGCGATGATGGCCACCAACCAACCGGCTGTGCCTGCCGCGCCGACCGAGTCGAAGACCATCACCTGGATCAACAGGACGCCGAGCCCGATCCCCACGAACGGCAGGAGTTGGGCGACGTCCCGCCGGGGCGGCACCGCGGTGTCACCGGGACGCAGCGGCACCACCGCCCAGAAGGCCGCGTAGAGCAGCAGGCCGAGCCCGCTCAGCCCGAGCAGGACCATGAACGCGACGCGCACCCGCAGCACCGAGATGCCGAGATGGTCGGCGATACCGGCGGCGACGCCGGCGGCCATCCGGTGCTCCGGGGCGCGGTAGAGGCGCGGGGGCGAGGTCACGGTGCTGATCGGAGGCTCCCTGGTCACTGTGGCGGACAGGTCGAGGTCGGTGACTCGATCGTCACACGCTGCGGCGTCCGCGACCACGGGGACGCCCCCGACATTCCGGCCGCCGGATCTCAGGGTGGGGTCAGGGTCGGGTCCTGAGGTCGTTCGGGTGGACCGGGCAGCAGGATCGAAGCATGACCGAGGAAGCTGCCCCGCCGCCCCGACCGGGGTCGGCACAGCCGGGCGGTTCAGCACCGCCCCCGCCCACCACCACGCCCGCCGAATGGACCGAGCCCAGCACGTTCGATCCGCACGCCGGCACCGACGCGACCGCCGGCACCGCGCCCAACGAGCCGGCCGACGGCTACGCGCCGCCCACGGCGGGCTACGGCCCAGGCCCGGGGTTCGCGGCGGGCACCGGCTACGGCCCGGGCGGCACGCCACCCGGGCCGGGTGGTC
The DNA here is from genome assembly GCF_036136635.1 of Micromonospora sp. NBC_00330. Taxonomy (NCBI): domain Bacteria; kingdom Bacillati; phylum Actinomycetota; class Actinomycetes; order Micromonosporales; family Micromonosporaceae; genus Micromonospora; species Micromonospora sp. NBC_00330. Next base: position 6,803,980 of record NZ_CP108012.1, on the reverse strand, counting down.
CCGGTCCGTCCGCGCCGCCACCGCCGCTGGGCGGCACCGGCTTCACCTCGCGGTACGGGCTGGTCCGGCCGCGCGAGGGGCGGTATCTGGCCGGTGTCTGCGCGGCGATCGGGCGGGCCACCAACACCGATCCGGTGCTTTGGCGGGTGCTGCTCGCGGTCCTCGGGTTCTTCGGGGGCATCGGCATCCTGGTGTACGTCGCCGCCTGGCTGATCATCCCGAACGAGGGCGACACCGCGTCCCCCGTCGAGTCCATGCTCGGTCGTGGTCGCTCCAGCATGTCCCCGGTGACGGTGATCGTCCTGGGCATCCTGGTCGCGGCCAGCTTCGCGTACATCGTCACCGACGCCTTCCGCGCGGTGCTGCTCGGCGCGGCCATCCTGGTCGCCGGCGCGCTCCTGCTCAACCGGGACGGCCGCAATCCACGGCCCGGCACGCCGGGTGGTCCGCCGCCCGCCGCACCGCCCGGGAATCCGGCCGGGCCGGTCGTCCCACCGGTGACCTGGCCCGCACCGTCCTACGGCGCGGCGCCGTCGACCGGCCCAGCGGCGACACCGCCGATGTTCGGCACCGCTCCGGGGTACGCCACCGCGACGACGGGGGCGACGCCCAGCGTCACCATCCCGGCGTACGACGCGCCTCCGACCAGGGCGACGCAGCCGGTGTCCGGGGCCGGCCCGGTGTCCGGGCAACCGGCCGGCACGACGGCTGCCCAGCCCGGCTGGCCGAGCACCGCGATGCCCAGCGCCGGCTGGCCGTCGCCACCGGTGAGCAGCGCACCCGCCGCCCCGGCCGGCTATCCGACCGCCCCGCCACCCTCCGGTTACCGCCCTCCGTTCGCGCCGCACGGCCCGTACGCTTCGCCGACACCGGCCCCGCCTCCTCCGCCCAAGCCCCCGAAGCCGCCGAAGCGCCCCAAGGAACGGTCGCCGCTCGGCGCGGTGACCTTCTCGCTGATCTTCCTGGTGCTCGGTCTGGTCGCCCTGCTCGACCTGCTGGACGTCTTCGCCATCAGCGCCTCGGCGTACTTCGCGGCCGCGCTGGCCACGATCGCGCTGGGCCTGCTGGTCGGCACGTGGTTCGGGCGGGCACGCTGGCTCATCGCGCTCGGTCTGGTGACCGCGGCGGCGCTGGGCACGGCGACCGTCGCCGAGTCCTACGACCGGATCCGGGGGGTCGACGGCGCGGTGACCTGGGCGCCCACCGACTACCGCGACCTGGCGGACCGGTACGAGAACAGCTTCGGTGACGCCGTGCTCGACCTGCGCGGGATCGACTTCGCGAAACGGGACAGCCAGGTGACGGTGGCCGTCAACTTCGGCAAGGCGACAGTGGTCGTGCCGCCGAACGTGGACGTCACCACGGTGGCCGACGTCAACGCCGGTGACGCCACCGTCTTCGGCAACCGCTCCGGCGGGCTGGACGGCCGCCTGCGGGAATCCACCGACGTCGGCGCGGACGGGCCCGGCGGCGGGACCCTGCGCCTCTACATCCATGTCAATGCCGGCAACCTGGAGGTGACCCGGTGAAGGCTCACCGCACGGATCTGGTGTCGTTCGCCTTCGGGCTCGTGTTCCTGGCGCTGTCCGCCTGGTGGCTGCTCGCCCAACTGCTCGGGCTCGCGCTGCCGCCGGTCGGCTGGTTCCTGGCCGGCGCCCTCATCCTGATCGGGGTCTTCGGGCTGGTCGGCGCGCTGCGCTCGGGCCGACCGAACCAGCCGGAGCCGCTTGCCGAGGCCGGGGCCGCCGAGTCGGTCGCCCCCGTCTCCGGCACGTCCGTCTCCGGCGCACCCGTCTCCAGCGCACTCGTCTCCAGCGCACCCGTCTCCGGCGCCGCCACGTCGACGTCCGGCACGGCCCTGCCGGTCTGGGAAGCCGAACGGTCCACCTGGGACACGCCTTCCTCGGACCCGACGCTCGTCTCGGACCGAACGTTGGAGACGCCGACCACTGAGGTGCGGGCGCAGGACGTGCCGGCCACCGACGTGATCCACCCGGCCTGGCTGGCACATGCGCCGTCGGAGTCGCCGACCGAGCCCATCTCCGGCAAACCCGGCAACGGAGACGACGAGCCGACCGTCGGAAACCTCGACCGCCCGGTCTCGTCGGACGGGCACGAGCCGACCCGATCCGACCAACCGGTCGAGGCCCTCGGCGACCAGCCGGGTGACGAGCGGGAGGGTCCGCGCAGGGAAGCCTGACCTCGGGCAGCTGTCCGCGTCGGTCCACCGCATCCCCACGGCGGTGCGGCCGGCGCGGACGGACGCATATGCTGGCTGGTGGAGATCTCGCCTCCGCCGGCCGGCCCGTCCCGCCCATGGCGGTCCCGCCGCGATTCCCGTCTCTACCCCCGTCAGGAGCCCGCCCGACATGACCCAGTCCCCCGCCGTGCGTACCACCGGCCGGTCCGGTCCGGTCCGCATCGGCGAGCGAGCCGCCCGTACCCTCGTCGCCGAGCTGGCCCGGATCAACGACCCCAAGGCCGCCCTGCTGGTCGGGGTGACCCCGGACTCCGCGGTGCTGGCCGCGGCGGTCGATGCGCTGCTCCCCGGTGACCGGCTCACCGTGGTGCCCGCCGAGCCGTTCGGCGCTGCGGCGCTGCTCGAGCACGTCACAGCCCAGGGCCGCTGGGTCGCCGACCGGGTGAGCGTCGTCGACTCGCTGGCCGAAGCCGAGGCCGCCGCTGTCGTCATCGCCGGTGAGGCGTTCACCGGCACCGCCGAGGCCACCCGCAGCGGCGTCGAGGGGTTGGCCAAGTACCTCACCGACGGGGCGGTGCTGAGCGTGGCGACCGTCGCCACGCCCGGCCGCACCGAGGGTGCCGCCGCCGAGCTGGCTCGACAGGACGCCCTCTACGGCGTCGGCGCCGATCTGGTGCTGCGTAACTCGCCACCGGTGCGGGTCTACCGACTGCGGTTCACCCCGGCCAGCCCGGCCACTGCCGACAGCCTGGCCCCCGCGTACCGGCCGTCGAGCGTGCCGGTGACCCGGGGCATGCACATCGACTCCAACGGCGTGGCCGCGGCGGGCATCGCGCTGGGCCTCGCGGCACTGGCCCGGGTGACGCGTCCGTCGTCCAAGTTGTGGCTGCTGCCGGCCCTGGCCGCCGGGCCGGTCGCCGCGTTCTTCCGGGATCCCGAACGGGACGTGCCGGAGGACCCGAGTGCCGTGGTCGCCAGCGCGGACGGAAAGGTCCTGTCGGTGCAGCGGCTGCACGACGAGCGCTTCGGCGACGGCGAGTGGCTGCGTATCGCCGTGTTCCTGTCGGTGCTGGACGTGCACGTCAACCGCACCCCGGTCGCCGGCAAGGTGGTGGACTACTTCGTCGCCGATGGCGGCTTCGTCAACGCGATGAAGCCGGACGCCGAGCACAACGTCGCCGCGTACACGGTGCTGGACACCGCTCGCGGCACGGTGGTGGTCGCGCAGCGGACCGGGCTGATCGCCCGCCGGATCGTGCAGCGCGCGCCGATCGGCGCGCTGCTGGCCAAGGGCGAGCGCTTCGGGCTGATCCGGTTCGGTTCCCGGACCGACGTCTACCTGCCCGCCGAGGCCGCGGACCCGCTGGTCGGGCCGGGCGACAAGGTGGTCGGCGGGTCCACTGTCATCGCCCGCTGGCGCTGACCCGCAAACGAGGAACGGGGCGCCGCTGTCCGCGGCGCCCCGTTCTTTCTGCTCACATCATGCGGTACGACGTTGCCGCAGCCAGAGAACCGGCCCGCTGACCAGGTAGCCCACCACGATCAGGGCGAACGTGAGCCGGATGTCGACCAGCGCGCCGATCACCGGGGCCAGCCAGAGCCACGGCGGCAACTTCACCAGGCGGGCGAGCTTGGCGTACGGGAAGCTCGAAACCATCGCGAAGGCCAGCAGCGCCACCCCGGCGACCAGCACGGCACCGGGCACCGGCAGACCGATCGCCACCGTCACGGCGAGCACCGCGGCCGCCATGGTGGTGGGCACCCCGCAGAAGAACCTGCCGTCCTTCGGCGAGACGTTGAAGCGGGCCAGTCGAATCGCGGCACACGCCGCGACCAGGGCGCACGCCACCGCCGCTGCCGCCGTGGAGACGGAGCCGGCGAGCGAGGCGTAGACCACTACCGGCGCGGCGAGACCGAACGAGCACATGTCGGCCAGGGAGTCCATCTGTGCGCCGAACGGGCTGGCCACCCCGAGCCGTCGGGCCAGCGCGCCGTCCAGACCGTCGAAGCCGACGCACGCGATCAGGCAGAGCGCCGCCATGCGCACCTCGCCCTGCATGGCCAGGAAGATGGCCAGCATGCCGAGCATCAGGCTGGCCAGCGTGCAGGCGTTGACCAGGGCGAACTTCATCCGGCGCGCCATGGTGCGCTCGCCGGGAAGCAGTGGGATCGAGTGGGCCTCGTCGGTCTGCGTCATTGGCGGCATCGCCGGACTGACCGGCATGACCGCGTCGACGTGGGCTCGGTCCAGGCCCAGTGTCGGGTCCACGCCCAATGTCGGCCGGCTGAGCCGGTCCAGGCCGTAGCGACGGCGCTGCCGATCGGCGTACCGGTGCTCGGTCGGGGCCAGGTCGGTCGGGTGCAGGTCGCCGTCGCGGCGACCGACCCGGACCAACAGCACCTGGCGGGCGAACGTGCTGCTGCGGCGCAACCGGCCCGCCCAGCGACGCCCTGCGGGGCGCGGACTGTCAGTAGTACGACGCCGGCGCCATGGGGCTCTCGGCACGTTTCCTCCATCACCGGATCTGCTGACCGCCAAGTGGCGGGTGTCCGGCTGTCTCGTGCCGGACCTTGCATGGCCCGGCAGCCGTTTTGCGGAGTACACCATCGCATAGGGGAACATGGCTTGGCGATAGCTGCCGGCGGTACTTATATCTGGCTTAAACCGCTCGAACCGCTCGCTTGTTCCCATCCCGGGCTTCATCGCCCGTTTCCTCCATCATTCCCGCCATTGACTGTACCGGAGGGTCACCAAGTCGGCTCATCGAGCGGGGTGCTATCGGCCACTCTGTCCGATTGCCACGGCAGCGATGTCGCTCAACGGCAGGTCAGTCGCCTCTTCGCGGGTGAACCACCCCGCCCTCGCCGTCGACCCTCCGGTGGACTCGGTGACCACCGCGTCGGTGGGTACGTCCACCAGCACCCGATAGATCACCCGTACGCCATGCCAGTCCAAAGGTCGGCCCTCCGGGCCCAGCGCGGCGGGATTGTGCAGATTGTTGACGCCGAGAAGCTCCACGACCCGGCCCACCTGCCCGCCCTCCTCGACCAGCTCCCGCAGCAACCCGGTGGCTGGCTGCTCGCCGTGATCAGTGCCACCACCGGGCAGATGCCACAGGCCGGCCCCCGGGTAGCCCTCCGCGATCTGGGTCAGCAAGATCCGCCCGGCAGGGTCGGTGACCAGCCCGTACGCCCCGAAGCGCAGCCGACGGTCGGGGTGCTGCGGCGGGAACAGGTCCCGCGAACGGTGCGCTGCCGGCGGCAGTGGGGTGACCGGCAGGCCGAGCGCCTCGGCGGTGAACGGGGGCAGCGGCAACTGCGCCACCTCCGCCAGCGACAGCCAGCAAGCTTGATCGACCAGTCCAGCCCCGACGCCCCGCGACCCGCCCCCGAGCCGCGCGCTCTCAGACCCCGCGGCCTCGGGCCCCGCGGCCTCGGGCCCCGCGGCCTCGGGCCCCGCGGCCTCGGGCCCCGCGCTCTCGGGCCCCGCGGCCTCGGGCCCCGCGGCCTCGGGCCCCGCGGCCTCGGGCCCCGCGGCCTCAGGCCCCGCGGTCTCAGGCCCCGCGCCGCTGGGAAGCGCGCCCTTGTGCGACGCCCCATCGGCCGGTGCGCCGTTGGAGAGATCGTCCTCGCGTGACCGCCGCGTGGACAGTGCGCTCTCAGACCCCGCACCGTCGGACAGCGCGTCGCGGGGAGCGCTGAGCTCGAACAGAAGCCGGTCGGTGTGCAGCGCGGCCCTGCCCTCCGGAGGTTGGCCACATCGGCGACCACCGCGAGTAGTCGCGTGACCGCGACCGTCAGCCCGGCCTGCTCGGCGACCTCGCGGACCACGGCGCGCTCCGGGTCTTCGGCATGCCCGACGGCGCCGCCGGGCAACCGCCAGGCCCCGGGAAACTCACCCTCCGCCCCGTCTCGAACCACCAAGACCCGGCCCGAGTCCCACAGAAGCCCGTAGGCCCCGACTCGCCGCGTGAATTGCACCTTTGCTCGCCCCCCGCTTCGCACCCACAACTATTGATCATGAAGTTATCGCCATCCATCTCGCGTTCCGACAATAACTTCATGATCAACGCGAGGCGGTTCACGGGGAACCCGCCGAGCTTGGCGAGCCGGCGCGTTCGAGCCGAGGTAGCCGGCCCTTGACGACGACCGATTAGCCCCTCAAGACCCCTTCAGCCTGCTTTGCGGCCAGCCCGCTTCATCCCATTAACCCTCATTGTGGAGTCCATTCGCGTCGCGGGAGTCGAGACCAACGCTTGATCAACTCGGGTTCAAGGAAGGCGCGGTATCCCGGGCGCCGGAATACCGCGCCTTCAAGGAACCCGAGTTGATCACGGGCTGAAGGCACCAACCTCACAGAAGCCCGATGACCCCTTGGGTGGCGCTCAGAACCCCCGCCCCGGGGGCCCGGGCGGAACCCTCAGCGGGGGGTGCTCCCGAGCTCAAGATCGCGCAACATCCAGGATGTAGCGGCATCGGCGCATCGGTGAGGCCACTACATCCTGGATGTTGCGCGATCTTGGCGCGAGGCGCGAGGCGCGAGGCGCGAGGCGCGAGGCGCGACGCGCGAGGCCCGGCGCCCGGCGCGCGGGGCGCGGGGCGCGGGGCGCGGGGCGCGGGGCGCGGGGCGCGGGGCCCGAGGCCCGAGGCCCGACGCCCGACGCCCGAGGCCCGAGGCCCGAGGCCCGACGCCCGAGGCGCGACGCCCAAGGCCCGAGGCCCGACGCGCGACGCCCGAGGCACGACGCCCGAGGCACGGCCGGCGGCGCGGTGCCCCGCTGGCCCTCGCGGACCGGTCGGGGTCAGGTGAGTTGGGCGGCTTGGACTGCTTCGGCGGTCACCTCGGTGAGGCGGTCGGTGGGGAGGGCGCCCAACTCCTCGCGGCCGAACCAGCGGGCTTCGCAGGTGGAGCCGCCCACGTCGGCCACGGTCAGTGGGTTGGGCTGGTCGACGACGACGCGGTAGAAGGCGCGTACGCCGTGCCAGTCGATCGGGTAGCCCTCGGGGCCGAGTGAGGCGGCGTCGCGGTGGCTGGCGACGCCGAGCAGCTCGACGAGGCGGCCGGCCTGGCCGGTTTCCTCGATCAGCTCTCGGATGAGTGCCGCGCCGGGCTGTTCGCCGTAGTCGGTGCCGCCGCCGGGCAGGTGCCAGCAGCCGGCGCCGGGGTAGCCGTCGGAGATGCGGGTGAGCAGGACTCGGCCGGCGGGGTCGGTGCAGACCGCGTACGCGGCGAAGCGCTGGGCCCGGTGCAGCCCGTCGGGGCCGGGCACGGCGTAGAAGGAGGGGAACTCGGGTGCCTCGTCGGGCACCACGTCGGCCGAGGAGGCGGGCAGCCCGAGGGCGCGTGCGGTGAACGAGCGCAGCGGCAGCTCGCGCGCCTCGTCGAGGGTGTACCACCGGGCCAGGTCGGTGGGGCGCTCGCCGACCCGGTCGGCGAGGGTGCCACCGCGCACGACCACCCGGTAGATCAGCCGGTCGGTGTGGATGGTGATGCCGCGGTCCGGTAGGGCCCGCATGTCGGCGAGCACGTCGGCCAGGCCGGAGACGGCGACGGAGAGGCCGGTTTCGGCGGCGGTCTCGCGAACGACTGTGTGGTTCGGGTCCTCGCCGTGGTCGACCGCCCCGCCGGGCAGCGACCACGCGCCGGGGGTGCCGGAGCGCTCCGATGCGCGGACCAGCAAGACTCGGCCGCTCGTATCAGCACAAACTGCGTATGCCGCGATCCTGCGGAGCGGCTTGAGCAAGGTGGTCACGGAAGCAAATTCTCCCCGGGCCGGGTTACCGGAACGGAAAAGAGTCGGATTCCTGACTATCTGGTCCCGGTCAGGGATTGGTCAGGGTAAGGATCCGGGCGGTCACCGAGGGCAGGCCGGGCACCAGCGCGGACCGTGGGGGTATGACATCGACCACCGCTCCCCGTGCCCCGTACAAGCAGCTTCGGCGACCCACCACCGACCGCATGGTCGCCGGGGTCGCCAGCGGCGTCGGCCGCTACTTCGCCGTCGATCCCACACTGGTCCGCGTGATCTTCGCGGTCACCGGCCTGCTCACCGGTGGGCTCGCGCTGTTCGCGTACCCGATCATGTGGTTCCTGATGCCGGAGGAGCCCAGCGGCGCGCCGGCCTGGCCGCACACCGCGGGCGTCGCGCCGCAGACCGGCCCGCCGCCCACCGCCGGGCCCGCGCCCGGCGGGCCACCGCAGGGGTACGCCTCGACGCCGCCCTACCCGCCGACGAGCCCGTCCAGCACGCCGACTACCCCGTCCAGCACGCCGACGATCCCGTTCAGCCCGCCGCCGGCGGCCTGAGCGGCGCTCACTCCCACTCGATGGTGCCCGGCGGCTTGCTGGTGACGTCCAGGACGACCCGGTTGACCTCGGCGACCTCGTTGGTGATCCGGGTGGAGATCCGGGCCACCACGTCGTAGGGCAGCCGGGACCAGTCGGCGGTCATCGCGTCCTCGCTGGAGACCGGGCGCAGCACCACGGGGTGCCCGTAGCTGCGCCCGTCTCCCTGCACGCCGACGCTGCGCACGTCGGCGAGCAGCACCACCGGGAACTGCCAGACACCCCGGTCGAGGCCGGCGGCGGTCAGCTCCTCGCGGGCGATCAGGTCGGCCTGGCGGAGCAGGTCGAGGCGCTCCTGGTCGACCGCGCCGATGATCCGGATGGCCAGGCCGGGGCCGGGGAACGGGTGCCGCCAGACCATCGCCTCGGGCAGGCCCAGTTGGAGGCCGAGCGTCCGGACCTCGTCCTTGAACAGGGTGCGCAGCGGCTCGACCAGCGCGAACTTCAGGTCTTCCGGGAGGCCGCCGACGTTGTGGTGGCTCTTGATGTTGGCGGTGCCGGTGCCGCCGCCGGACTCCACCACGTCGGGGTAGAGGGTGCCCTGGACGAGGAACTCGACGTCGCCGTGTGCGGCGATCTCGCGGGCTGCGGCCTCGAAGACCCGGATGAACTCCCGACCAATGATCTTGCGCTTCTGCTCCGGGTCGGTCACTCCGGCGAGCGCGCCGAGGAACCGGTCGGTGGCGTCGACCACCTTCAGCTTGATGCCGGTGGCGCTGACGTAGTCCTTCTCCACCTGCTCGGCCTCGCCGGCGCGCAGCAGGCCGTGATCGACGAAGACGCAGGTGAGCTGGTCACCGACGGCCTTGTGCACGAGCGCCGCGGCGACCGCCGAGTCCACCCCGCCGGAGAGGCCGCAGATGACCTCCTTGTCGCCGATCTGGGCGCGGATCCGGGCGACCTGCTCGTCGATGATGTTCTCGGGAGTCCAGGTCGGCTCGATGCCGGCGATGTCGTAGAGGAAGCGGGTCAGCATCTCCTGGCCGTGCGCGGTGTGCCCGACCTCCGGGTGGAACTGCACGCCGGCCCGGCGACCGGCCAGGTCCTCGAATGCGGCGACCGGCGCGCCCGCCGACTCGGCGGTCACCGTGAAGCCCTCGGGGGCCTCGGTGACGCAGTCGCCGTGGCTCATCCAGACCGGCAGGTCCGCCGGCAGGTCACGCAGCAGCACACCGGGGTCGAGGAGGCGGGGGCGCAGCGGAGTGCCACCGTACTCACGGTTGCCGGTCCTGGTGACTGTGCCGCCGAGCGCCTGGGCCATCGCCTGGAAGCCGTAGCAGATGCCGAAGACCGGCACGTCGGCGCTGAACACGCCCGCGTCGATCTGCGGCGCGTCCGGGGCGTAGACGCTGGCCGGGCCACCGGAGAGGATGATCGCGGCGGGGTTCTTCGCCAGCATCTCGGCGATCGGCATCGAGTGCGGCACGATCTCGGAGTAGACCTTCGCCTCACGGACCCGGCGGGCGATGAGCTGGGCGTACTGGGCTCCGAAGTCCACCACGAGGACGGGGCGAGGCAGGCTCATGTGCACGAAGCCTACCGACAGTCACGGGCGCTGCCGGCACCGGCTCGCCGTGGCGGCCGGCGGGGTTCAGGAACGCAGCGCACCCGGGGCGTCCGCCGGGACGGCCGGGTGGTGCGGGGGTACGGGTGTGAGGCGGCGGTACGGGGCACCGAGGGCCGGGCGGGGGTCCCTGTCGCCCTTGTTGGGCCAGAACGACATCGCCCGCTCCGCCTGCGCGGTGATCGTCAGGGACGGGTTCACGCCCAGGTTGGCCGAGACCGCCGCGCCGTCGACCACGTGCAGCCCGACGTGCCCGTACACCCGGTGCCAGGGGTCGATCACCCCGTCGGCCGGGGTGGCGCCGATGACCGCCCCGCCCAGGATGTGCGCGGTCATCGGGATGTCGAAGGGTTCGGTGAGCGAGCCGCCGGGGGTGCCGCCGATCTCGTCGGCGAGCATTCGGGCGGCGGTGTTGCCGGCGGGGATCCAGGTGGGGCTGGGCGTGCCGTGGCCCGGGCCGGTGACCAACCTGCGGCCGAGCGGGCCACGCCGCCACCGGGTGGTCAGCGAGTTGTCCACCGACTGCATGACCAGGGCGATCACCGTCCGTTCCGACCAGCCGCGTACCGACAGCATCCGCGCCGCCAACCGGGGCTGCCGCACGATGCTGCCCAGCCAGCGGCGTACCCGGTGCGGGCCGCCGTCGACCAGCAGCGACTGGAGCAACCCCATCGCGTTGGAGCCACGCCCGTAGCGGACCGGCTCGATGTGTGTCTGCGGGTCGGGGTGGAACGAGCTGGTGATGGCCACCCCCTCGGTGTAGTCCAACCGCTCGGACCGGGCCCGCTGCAGTGGCACCGAAGCGCCGAGGATGGCCTCCGAGTTGGTCCGGGTCAGCTCGCCGAGGCGGGGCGAGAGCCCGGGTAGCGCACCGTCGGCCCGCATCCCGTGCAGCAGTCGCTGGGTGCCGAGCGCCCCGGCGGCGAAGACCACCTGGTCGGCGTGGATGACCTGCCGGCCTTTGCGCAGCCAGGCGCCGGTGCGTTCGGTGTGTACCTCGTACCCACCGCCGTCGGCGGGCCGGACGGCGGTCACAGTGGTCAACTGACGGACCGTGACCCCGAGCCGTTCGGCGAGCCAGAGGTAGTTCTTCACCAGTGTGTTCTTCGCACCGTGTCGGCAGCCGGTCATGCACGAGCCGCAGTGCAGGCAGCCGGTGCGTTCCGGGCCGGCACCGCCGAAGTACGGGTCGGCGATCCGCTCACCGGGCCGGCCGATGTGCACGCCCACCGGGGTGGCGTGGAAGGTGTGCCCCACCCCCATCCGCTCGGCCACCGCGCGCATGGCGCGGTCCGCGCCGGTGTGCACCGGGTACGTGGTGACGCCGAGCATTCGTTTCGCCTGGTCGTAGTGGTGGGCCAACTCGTCGCGCCAGTCGGTGATGTCCCGCCACTGCGGGTCGCTGTAGAAGGCCGGCAGCGGCTCGTAGAGGGTGTTCGCGTAGACCAGCGAACCGCCGCCCACACCGGCGCCGGAGAGCACCAGCACCCCGCCGCCGGATCGCCTGTCGGCCGGGCGGAGCAGGGTGAGCCGTTGGATGCCGTAGCAGCCCAGCTTCGGTGCCCAGAGGAACCGGCGAACCCGCCAGGACGTCTGCGGGAACTCGTCGTCGGCGAAGCGGCGGCCGGCTTCCAGCACCGCCACCGAGTAGCCCTTCTCGGCCAGTCGGAGCGCGGTGACGCTGCCACCGAAGCCGGACCCGATGACGACCACGTCGTACCGCATGGACGCATCATTACTCGCGAGTAGCGCTCGCGCCAGCGGCACTTTTCGCGCGATCATGCTCCGGCCGACCGACCCGGCGTCTCCCGGCCGCAACCCGGAGCACCCGTCGGAGCGTTGTTCACCAGACGGGTGGAAGGAATCCAACATGGTTCTCGGGTCGATGGCGCCGCGCCGACGGTGGCTGCTGCTGGGGCTGGCGGCCCTCGCCGTCGTCGCGCTGATCGCGGCCGGCACCGTGGTGATCACCCGGCTGACCGGCGACAACAAGCCGGGCGGCGCTCCGGTGGCCGGCTCACCGACCCCGTCGCCGATCGGCACGCCGACGCCGAGCCCCAGCGGCCCACCGCCGGGCGCGGACATCACCGGCCCGCTCAACCTGCTGCTGGTCGGTGTGGACACCCGGGTCAGCGTGCCCGGGTGGGAGCCGCACTCGGACGCCGTGCTGGTGCTGCACGTCCCCAAGGGGTTGGATCGGGCGTACCTCTTCTCGCTCCCCCGCGACCTGCTGGTGGACATCCCGGCCTTCCCGAAGGCCGGCTACAAGGGCGGCAAGACCAAACTCACGCACGCGATGAGCTTCGGCAGCCGGGTGCCGGGCAAACCCAAACAACCAAGCACCGCCCAGGGGTACGAGCTGCTGCGCAGCACTGTCAGCGGTTACACCGGTCTGCGCATCGACGCGGGCGCGGTGCTCACCTTCAACGGGTTCGACCGGCTGGTCGACACCCTGGGCGGGGTCGACATCTACGTCGACCAGCGGGTCGAGTCGCTGCACCGCCGACCGGACGGCAAGTACCGGGAGAGCGCGCCGGGCGGCTACAAGGGGCCGCAGCAGGTCTACGAGAAGGGCGACCGGCACCTCAACGGCTGGCAGGCGCTGGACTACGCGCGGCAGCGCTACATCACCGGCGGTGACTACGCCCGGCAGCGTCACCAGCAGCAGCTGATCCGAGCGATGACCCGCAAGATCCTGGACGAGGGCCTCGCCCGGCAACCCGAGCGCGTCGACCAGGTGGTCTCCGCGCTCGGCGACACGCTGGTCTACGTGGGCGGACGCCGGATCGTGGACATCGCGTACGCCCTCGGTGGCCTGCCGGAGAACCGTTTCACGCTGGTCGGACTGCCCGGTTCCGGCGTCGGCAAGGGCAGCGCGTACCGGGGGGAACAGCTGACCAGCGAGGGCCGGAAGTTCCTCACCGAACTCCGCGCCGGCCGCGCCGACGCCTACCTGGCCGCCCACCCCAAACTGGTCGTCAAGAACTGACGGGCACTCAAAGCCGCTTGGGCAGGTCGGGCTTCTTGGTGCCGTAGAGCCAGGCGTCGAAGATCGCATCGAGCTGCTTGCCGGAGATCCGCTCGGCCACTGCCACGAACTCGGCAGTGGTGGCGATGCCGTCGCGCTTCTCCGCCGCCCACGTCTTGACGATCTCGAAGAACGCCTTGTCGCCGACGGCCACCCGCAGGGCGTGCAGGGTCATCCCGCCGCGCTGGTAGACCGACTCGCTGAACAGCTTCTCCACCCCCGGCTTGCCCGGCGGCGTCCTCCACACCTGCGCGGACATCTCGGCGTACCGTCTGTCGAACGCCTCCTTGGCGGTGTACGCCTCGGTGTGCTCGGCCCAGAGCCACTCCGCGTACGTCGCGAAGCCCTCGTTGAGCCAGATGTCCTCCCACTTGGCCAACGCGACGCTGTCGCCGAACCACTGGTGGGCCAGCTCGTGGGCGACGACCTCGGTGTTCTCGCCCCGCCGGAAGAAGCTCGCCGCGTAGACCGGTCGGCTCTGCGTCTCCAGGGCGTAGGAGATCCGGCTGTCGGAGATCACCACCCCGCCGTACGCGTCGAACGGGTACGGCCCGAACACACTCTCCAGGTAGTCGGCCACCGCGACGGTCTGCGCGATCGACGCGTCCGCGTTGCCCTTGGCCTCGGTGGTGGTGACCGCGTTGTAGACCGGGCGGCCCTTGTGCTCGCCGGTGGTGATCCGGAACTTGCCGATCACCAGCGTGCTCAGATAGCTGGCCATCGGCGACTTCTCCGACCACTTCCAGGTGGTCCAACCGCCAGTGCTGGTCTTCCCGCCGGGAACGCCGTTGCTGATCGCGGTCAGGCCGTCCGGAACTGTGACCTCGAAGTCGTAGGCCGCCTTGTCCGACGGGTGGTCGTTGACCGGGAACCAGGTGCTGGCCGACTCGGGCTGACCCAGCGCGATGGCGCCGTCGGCGGTGTGCAGGAAGCCCCCGTCACCGAGCGTCTCGTTCTTCAGCGGCTTCGGCTTGCCGGCGTAGGTGACCTCGGCGACGAACCCGTTGCCGTTGATCAGGCCGGAAGCCGGCTTGATCACCAGCTCGTTCCGCTTGCGGCTGTGGGTCGCCGGTGCGCCGTCCACGGTGACCGCGCTGACGGTCAGGCCGGCCAGGTCGAGGTTGAACGTCGACAGGTCCGCTGTCGCGGTGGCCCGCACCGTGGTCGTACCCGTCAGTTGGTCCTTGGCCGGGTCGTAGCGCACCTTCACCGTGTACCGACCGACGTCGTAGCCGCCGTTGCCGTAGGTCGGGAAGTAGGCGTCGCCCACCCCGTCGGCGCCTGCGGCGAACGTCCGCGCCGGCGTGGGCGACGCGCTCGGTGGTAGGGCCGTCTCCGGGCCCGCCGAGTCGCATCCGGACAGTGCGAGCGCACCGGTCACCAGCAGGCTGGCAGCCACTCGCAGTCTGTGCCGCGTCGCCCGCATCCCACACCCTTTCCGCACGGTGGCCGGTCACGGCCTCCGCCGTCCCGCGCGAACGGGCGCCTACCCGCCGTTCGCAGGCGGCAGCATATCGACCGGGCAGCGGGGCGGGGTCACGGCAGTGTGGGGGCCGACCCACCCACCAACCAGGCGTCGAAGAGCGGGCGCAGTTGCCGCCCGGCGACCCGCTCGGCCAGCGCGACGAGGTCCGCGGTGGTCGCGTTGCCCGCCGCCCGCTCGCTGGTCCAGGTGCGCAGGATGCGGAAGAAGAGGTCGTCACCGACGGTCCGGCGCAACGCGTGCACGGCGAGCGCCCCGCGCTTGTAGACGGCAGTGCCGAACATCTGCTCCCGGCCCGGCTCGACCGACGGCTGCGTCCAGTCGGTCGCCGCGTACTGGGTCTCGAAGTTGCGCTGGGCGGTCCGGCCGCCGTCGTGTTCCTCCCACAACCACTCGGCGTAGCTGGCGAAGCCCTCGTTGAGCCACATGTCGCTCCACCTGGTCAGCGACACACTGTCGCCGAACCACTGGTGCGCCAGTTCGTGCGCGACGACGCTCGGGTTCGGCCGGTCGTCAGCGAAGAAGCCAGGCCCGTAGACCGGCCGGGACTGGGTCTCCAGCGCGTACCCGACCCGGTCGTCGGCGATCACTATCCCCCCGTACGAGTCGAACGGGTACGGGCCGAAGCGGCTGGCCAGGAAGTCGACGATCGCTCCGGTGCGGGCCAGCGAGGTGGCCGCGCCCCCGGTCGCCGGCAGGCTCGCGGCCACCGCCGTGACCATCGGCCGGCCGGCGTGCGTGCCGGTCACCACCCGGTAGTCACCGATCACGAGCGTGCTCAGGTAGCTGGCCATCGGGGCGCGCTCCGACCAGCGCCAGGTGGTCCAGCCGTCGGCGCTGCTCTTCGGCCCGGGTACGCCGTTGCTCAGCGCGGCCAGACCGTCCGGGACGGTCACCGCCAGGTCGTAGGTGGCCTTGTCCGACGGGTGGTCGTTGACCGGGAACCAGGTGGCGGCCGAGTCGGGTTGGCCGAGCGCCACCGCGCCGTCGGCGGTGTGCAGGAAACCGCCGCTGCCCAACGCCCCGTCGTCGACGGCAGTGGGGACGCCCGCGTACTCGACGGTCACTGTGAACTGCCGGCCGCGCGGCAGTCCGTCGCGGGGGGTCACCACCAACTCGCCGTCGCCGCGCCGATGCTCGGCCTCCGCGTCACCCACGCTGACCGCGCGGACGTCCAGGCCGACCAGGTCCAGGTTGAACCGGGACAGGTCCTGCGTGGCGGTGGCAGTGATGACGGCTCGACCGGTCAGCCGGTCGGTCGACGGGTCGTAGCGGATGTCGAGGCCGTAGTGCCCGACGTCGTAACCGCCGTTGCCGTGCCCCGGCACGTACGGGTCGCCGACGTCGGCGGCACCGGGCCGGAAGCCGTCGCGGCCGTCGCCGGTACAGCCGGTGGCGGCCAGCCCGATCGCGCAGGTCAGCGCGGCGACGCGCAGTCTCCGTCCGGTCAGGACCATGCCCACCCCTCCTGCGGCACCCGGCCTTCTGCGGCGTTGCGGTCTTCTGCGGCGTTGCGGTCTTCTGCGGCGTTGCGGTCAGGACGAGCGTAGTCAGCATCGCGGGCCGCGCGGCCGGCATCGACGATCATCAGTGACTTTCGTCGGATCGAACAAAAGCTGCCGTCGATCGAACCTTTCTTTCGACTTAGACCGACGTTAGTGTCTGTCTCCGACCACCGTCGCGAAAGGTGGAACCATGCCAGACCACACCGCCCCCGACGCCACCCCCACGGGCCGGCTCAGCCGCCGATCCCTGCTCGCCGCCTCCGCCGGCGCCGCCGCCGCGATCGGCGCGGCGGGCCTACCCGTCCTCGCCACCGGCACCCCCGCGCTCGCCAACCCCGGCAACGCGAGCAAGCTGCGGGTGGAGCCGCTGATCCCGGCCAGGAACCGCGGCATCATCCTCTACAGCGTCCGCGACCGGATCACCGCCGCGCCCGACGACAGCGGGGTGCCGTACGGCTTCGAGCGCGTCCTCGCCCGACTCGCCGAGATCGGCTACAAGGAGATCGAGTTCGCCGGCTACACCCAGAGCACCGAGATCCTGGGCCGGCAGATCACCCCCGCCGAGATCCGCAAGATCCTCGATGACAACGGCCTGGTGGCCAACGGCACCCACGCCTCGATCCAGCCGGCCACCTTCCAGCAACAACTGGACATCGCCGAGGAACTCGGCATGAAGAACATCGGCACCGGCAGCGACCCGACCAGCAGCGCCTACAAGGCCGAGTGGGACGCCGCCGCCGACATCTGGAACGAGCTGGGCCGGCAGGCCAAGGCCCGGGGCATGCGTCTCTACACGCACAACCACGACGCCGCGTACAGCTTCCTCATCGACCGGGGCCCGCGCGACGCGCAGGGCCGGCAGACCCGGTCCTCCGGCATCCGCCGGCTGGAGTACTTCTTCGAGATCACCGACCCGCGGTACGTCTTCTTCGAGCTGGACATCTACTGGGCCTACGTGGCCCGTTACAAGCACCAGAAGTACGTCAACCCGGCCGGCCAGGAGGTGACCGACCTGTTCGACCCGATCCTCACCGTGGCCGACCGGACCACCCGGTTCCCGCTCTTCCACGCCAAGGACGGCGACCGGGACACCAGCGTGCCCAACGGGTACCAGATGACCCCGCTGGGCGACGGCGACCTCAACTTCCAGCAGTTCTTCCAGACCATCGGCGAGCGCAACTTCCACCACGCCAACTGGGAGATGGACACCGCCCCCGGCGGCGCTGACAACAAGGGCCAGTCGCTCGACTTCGCGGCGACCAGCTACCAGAACATGTCCGACCTGACCATCTACGTGGAGAAGTGACTCCGCGCTGAACGCGACGAAGGCCGGCCCCGCGCCAGGCGGGGCCGGCCTTCCGGCGTCTGACGGATCGGTCAGCGGTCGAGGACCAGACCGACCTTTTGGAACTCCTTCAGGTCGCGGTAACCGCACTTGGCCATGGCCCGACGCAGCCCACCGAACAGGTTGAGCTGGCCGTCGGCCTCGTCGGCCGGCCCGAAGAGCAACTGCTCCATCGACCCGAGCGGCTCACCGGAAACCTCGAAGGCACCCCGGGGCAGCGACGGGTGGCTCGCCGCCGAGTGCCACCAGGCACCACCGGCGGGGGCCTCGTCGCAGAGCGACAGCGGCTCACCGAGCATCACCGCGTCGGCGCCGCAACCGAGCGCCTTGGCGATGTCGCCCGAGGTCTGGATGTCACCGTCGGCGATCAGGTGCACGTACCGGCCGCCGGTCTCGTCCAGGTAGTCACGGCGGGCCGCCGCGGCGTCGGCGATCGCGGTGGCCATCGGCACCCGGATGCCCAGCACCGACTCGGTGGTCGACCACTCGTCGCCACCGATGCCCACGATCACGCCGGCCGCGCCGGTACGCATCAGGTGCAGCGCCGTCTTGTAGTCGGTGCAGCCACCGACGATCACCGGCAGGTCGAGGTCGGCGATGAACTCCTTGAGGTTCAGCGGCTCGTCGGTGGTCGACACGTGCTCGGCCGAGACGATGGTGCCCTGGATGACCAGGATGTCCACCCCGGCGTCCAGGATCACCGGCGCCAGCGCGAGGGTGTGCTGCGGGGAGACCCGCACCGCCACCGTGCCGCCACCGGCGCGCAGCTCGCGGACCCGCTCCGCGATCAGGTCCGGGCGGATCGGCTCGGCGTACACCTCCTGGAGCCGCTTGGTGGCGCGGGCCTCCTCGTCGAGGCCGGCCAGCTCGTCCAGCACCTTGGTCGGGTTCTCGTAGCGGGTCCAGAGCCCCTCGACGTTGAGCACGCCGAGGCCGCCGAGCTGACCGAGCCGCACTGCCGAGGCCGGGCTCATGGTGGCGTCGGAGGGGTGGCCGACGCACGGAATGCCGAACGGGTACGCGTCGAGCTGCCACGACGTCGAGACGTCGTCGACGTCGCGGGTACGGCGGCTCGGCACGATGGCGATGTCGTCCAGGTGGTAGCCGCGCTGCGCGGTCTTGCCCAGCCCGATCTCGACCACGTCACGCATGGGGGACTCCAGGTGGTTGGGGGTGTTGGGTCAGCGGGTGTGGTAGTTGGGCGCCTCGACGGTCATCTGGATGTCGTGCGGGTGGCTCTCCTTCAGACCAGCCGCGGTGATCCGGATGAGCTGGCCCCGGCGGTGCAGATCGGGGATGTTCTCCGCACCGGCGTACCCCATTGCCAGCCGCAGCCCGCCGACCAGCTGGTGGGCGACCCGGGACAGCGGCCCCCGGTAGGGCACCTGACCCTCCACGCCCTCGGGGACCAGCTTGTCGTCGCTGAGCACGTCCTGCTGGAAGTAACGGTCCTTGCTGTACGACTTGGCCTGACCCCGGGACTGCATCGCGCCGAGCGACCCCATCCCGCGGTACGTCTTGAACTGCTTGCCGTTGACGAAGATCAGCTCACCGGGGCTCTCCTCGCAGCCGGCCAGCAGGCTGCCGAGCATCACCGTGTCGGCGCCGGCCACCAGGGCCTTGGCGATGTCACCGGAATACTGGATGCCACCGTCGCCGATCACCGGCACGCCGGCCGGGCGGGCGGCCCGGGCCGCCTCCATGATCGCGGTCACCTGCGGCACGCCGACCCCGGCGACGATCCGGGTGGTGCAGATCGCGCCCGGACCCACGCCCACCTTGACGCCGTCGGCGCCGGCGTCGACAAGCGCCTTGGCGCCGGCGTACGTGGCCACGTTGCCGCCCATGACGTCGACAGCCACGTCGGCCTTGAGCCGCCGGACCATGTCCAGCACGGCCCGCTGGTGACCGTGCGCGGTGTCCACGATCAGCACGTCGACGCCCGCGTCGACCAGGGCGCGGGCCCGCTTGTACGCGTCCTCGCCCACACCGATGGCGGCGGCTACCCGCAGCCGGCCGGCGTCGTCCTTGCTGGCATCCGGGTACTGCTCGCTCTTGGTGAAGTCCTTGACGGTGATCAGGCCACGCAGCCGGCCCGAGTCGTCGACGATCGGCAGCTTCTCGACCTTGTGCTGACGCAGCAGCGCCAGGGCGTCGTCCTTGCTCACCCCGACCCGCGCGGTGACCAGCGGGGTGTGGGTCATGATCTCCCGAACCGGAGTGTTCGGCTCGGAGACGAAACGCATGTCCCGGTTGGTGACGATGCCGACCAGCTGGCCGTCGCCGTCCACCACCGGAACGCCGGAGATGCGGTAACGCCCGCACAGCTCGTCGACCTCGCGCAGCGTGTCGTCCGGGCTGGCGGTCACCGGATTGGTGATCATGCCGGACTCGGAGCGCTTCACCAGGTCGACCTGGAGGGCCTGGTCCTCCAGGGAGAGGTTGCGGTGCAACACACCGATGCCGCCCTGGCGGGCCATGGCGATCGCCATTCGGGCCTCGGTCACCGTGTCCATCGCGCTGGACAGCAGCGGAATGGACAACTCGATGTTGCGGGTGAGCCTCGTCCGGGTGTTGACCCGGCTGGGCACCACGTCCGACTCGCCCGGCTGAAGCAGCACGTCGTCGAAGGTGAGGCCGAGCGGAACCACCCGGGCGGAGCCGGCCGGCAGCTCGGGCAGGTGGCCGCCCAGGTCGGCGTGCTCGACGCCGGCCGGAAGATCGGTGCTGGGCGAATTTTCCACGATTGCTCCCCTGAGCTGCTCGGATGGGCTTCAGCGAGGTGGCGCGGGCGGGCACCGGAGCGCGCCACGATGCCGGCACGTCGCCTCATCGTACCCAGTGAGCTGGGCGACCCGTCCGTGGCAGGCCGGCCCGGCGCGGAGGCCGGGGGGCGGACGTTCGCGCCGCGTTGGGTCTACGGTGAGGGGGTGCACGACGAGCCCATCGACCCGTTCAATGGCGACCCGGCCGATCCGACAGCGGGTCTGGATGACCCGGGCGATGACGCGACGCCGGATCCGCTGACCGACGTCGAGCGGCAGGATGTGCTGGAAGACCTCGCTGACCTGGAGATCTACCAGGCTCTGCTGGCCCCGATCGGGGTCCGCGGGCTGGTGATCGAATGCGAGGACTGTCGCGAGCCGCACTACTTCGACTGGGACCTGCTCCGCGGCAACCTGCGGCACCTGCTCAACTCGGGCCGACCCCGGGTGCACGAGCCCGCCTACGACCCGGACCCGGACCACTACGTGACCTGGGACTACGCCCGGGGGTACGCGGACGGGGTGCACGACACCCTGTCCGAGGGCACCGAGGACGAGCCGGGCGCCCCGACCGCCACCACGTAACACCGCCGGGCGGCGGGTACACCCGCATGCCGCGCGTCACGGGTGCTCCGCTGCCGCGCGACGTACCCACTGCCGCGCCCCAGATGCCCCGCGGCCCGGTGCCTCGTTGCCCCACGGCGTGCCCTGCTGCCGCGCGCTCCGGGTGCCCTGCTGCCGCGCGGCGTGCCCGGCTGCCGCGCGGCGTGCCCGGCTGCCGCGCGGCGTGCCCGGCTGCCGCGCGGCGTGCCCTGTGGCCGCCCGACGTGCGTATGTCAGGCGACCAGACCGGCGCGGAAGCCCGCCGCCACGGCGTGGGCCCGGTCCCGGGCACCAAGCTTGCGGAACAACCGGCGGGCGTGCGTCTTGACGGTGTCCTCCGAGACGAACAGCTCCCGGCCGATCTCCGCGTTGCTCTTGCCCTCGGCCATGCCGAGCAGCACCTGAAGCTCACGCTCGGTAAGGCCGATCGACGCCCGACTGGGTCGGGCGTTCGGAGCGGGACGGCCCGGGTCGGTCTGCGCCGGCGACTCGCCGGTCCCCGCCTCCGCCTCGTCGTCGCCCCGCTGCACCGGCACCGACGCCACCCCGGCCGGCCCGTCGGCGGCTGTGGCCGCCCAGCCGGGCTCACCGGAACCGCGCGGCGACGGCCCGGAGCGGCCGGAACCACCCACCGCCGCCGCGTCGCGGGCGGGATCGGTGATCCGCTGCCGGGAGGCTCGACCAGGCGCGGTGAGCAGCAGTAGCGCCTTCGCCACAGCGCTGGTCAGGTCATGGTCGACATTCTGGATGAGCCCCCGGGCGCCGGCGCTGATGGTGGCCGCCGCGGCCTCGGACTCCTCGGTGCCGAGCAGCAGCACCGCCGCCTGCGGCGCACGCGCCAACACCCGGCGGACGAAGCCGGCGCTGTCCGGCCGGGTGAGGGCCGTGTCGGCCAGGACCACGTCGGCCGGCCGCTCGGCCAGCCGCAGCATCACCTCGGGATCAGAGACGGCGGTACGAACGATCGCGGACAACCCCAGCCGCGCGGCAGCAGAAGTAAGGTGCTGGGCCGCGAGTGGTGTCCGAACGCACACAAGAACGGTACGCACTGTGGTCTCCTCTCCGCCAACGAGCAGACCATGACGCGGTCGGCTGGGGAGGGGGTTCCCGGCAATCCTTCGAACTTTTCCGACAGATGGGGCAAAAGCCGCAATTTCCCGGACGTTTTCGATCACAGACGTGTGAGTTGACGACAGCCCGGGTACCGGGAGATCCAGGCCGGGAACGGTGCGCCTGCGCGGCCCGCCGCCCGGATGCCGGCCATAAGGATTCTCGCGGAGCCGCGCGGGAGGAGGGGTGCTGATGTCGAACGTACGTAGACTGCCCGGACCCATCGTCGATCTCTGGGACTGGCAGCGACTCGGTGCCTGCCGAGGGCGCGACAGCGCCCAGTTCTTCCACCCCGACGGTGAGCGTGGTTCTTCCCGGCTGCGTCGCGAGTCCGCCGCCAAGTCGGTCTGCCGCGCCTGCCCGGTTCGCGCCGAGTGCGCCGCTCACGCCCTGTCGGTACGGGAGCCTTACGGCGTGTGGGGCGGCTTCAGCGAGTCGGAGCGCCTGCGACTGCTCGCCGTCGGCTGGGAGGACCTGGCAGACCGTCGGCACGCCCGGGTCGACGTCGCGCGGCTGGAGGCCCGACTGGGCCGCCCGCACAAGTCGACGGTCCCGGCGCAACGCAACGTCGCCTGACCCGACGCGTCCCCAACATCCGCGAAACCGCGCCCTCACCCGGAGGGCGCGGTTTCGTGTCGTTCGTGCGGTTCCACCAAGGCCAGCCCCCGCGCCGCCGCCGACAAGGCCGTGATCAACACGGGTTCCTTGATGTCGGGGCATCCCGCCGGCCCGGACACCCCGATTTCAATGACCTCGAGTGGATCAAGCCAAGTGTCCGGTCCGAGGGGCAGGCAGAAGAGGCGCCCTGAGGAGTTTTGTCCGGTCTGGGGCATTCAGGCCGGGTGCGCGGCTTAAGCTCCTGCGAGGTACGCGGCCTTTGTCCGGTGACTGGATGCACTCGTGGGGCGGAATCATGGCCGGGCCGGGGTCGTTACATACCCCTGACGATCGCAGTACCACCGACCCGCCGCCGAATGCTTGAGGGGCTGGTCGCGCAGGCTGGAATGCCAGCCTCCACCCGGTCGTTGCAGTCCCCACGAACGACCACCTGGCACCGCCACGACAAGGGTGCCGACGGGGTGGGCCACCCCGGAATGACCCCGGCCCCCGATGGTTACAGTCAGTCCCCACGAACGACCGCAGGCACTGCCACGATGAGGGTGCCGGTGGATGGGCCGACCCCGGAATGACCCTGGCCCCCCGGTCGTTACACAGGGTCCCGGCGCCACGAGCCCCCCCGCTCGGCAGGTCGCCGACCCCGACGCCCGATGGGCGTCACCCCCTCAGACTTTCCCCCCTTTGTTTGTGCAGCGCCGGACGAGGTGCTCACACCCATCACCGCCGCCCCCCTTGGCGGTGCGGGTGTTCTACCCCCGAAGGAGCTACCCCCATGAACACGATCATGCGTAAGAGCATGCTGTCCGTTGCTGGTCTCGCGTTCGCCGGTGGTGTGTTCGCCGGCCCGATCGCCGCCCACGCCAACCCGGTGGATGCCAAGCCGGTTGCGGTGGCCGTGCAGACCAACGCGCCGAAGCCGCAGGGCGACCAGTCGCACATCAACCTCAACGACGAGCAGACCGCGAACGTGAAGGCGATCATCGCCGCCACGAAGAAGGCCGGTCTGCCCGAGCGGGCCGCGGTCATCTCGATCGCGACGAGCCTGCAGGAGTCGAAGTTGGAGAACCTGGGTCACCTGGGCGACATGAACGACCACGACTCGCTGGGCCTGTTCCAGCAGCGCCCGTCCAGTGGTTGGGGTACGCCGGAGCAGATCACCGACCCCGCCTACTCCACGACCGCGTTCCTCAAGGGTCTGAAGCAGGTCGACGGGTGGCAGGACATGGCGCTGACCGACGCCGCGCAGACGGTGCAGGTCTCGGCCTACCCGGACGCCTACGCCCAGTGGGAGCAGCAGGCCACCGACCTCGTCGCCCAGCACTGGAACAGCTGACCCGCACCACAGCACCATCGCAAACAAGCACGCAGCACCACCGCACGGCAACACCACCGCACGGCAACACCACCGCACGGCAACACCACCGCACGACACCGACCGCTGGCCGGCACCCGCAAACCGGGGTGCCGGCCAGCGGCACTTCCGTTTCCGTGTCCGGCAGGCGCATGTCGCTGGTCGCGGATGGCGGCGACGTCGGGTGCCCGCCGGAGGCGGATGGCGCGGCCCGGGTCGGTGGCTGTCAGCAGATCTTGGACACTTTCCGTCCAGCCCTGACGGAAAGTGTCCAAGATCTGCGGACAGGGTTCTGGGGTACCACCGGTCAACCCGCCGACCCGCCGACCCGAAGGAGAGTCGCGGGTAACCCGCAGTCAGGTCGCGACCCGGCCCGCCGACCCGCGCAGCAGGTCGCGAACCGGCCCGCCGACCCACAACGCAGTCGCGAACCAGCCCGCTCACCCGGAGAGCAGGCCCCGGACCCAGCCCGGCAGCGATGCCATGGCGGGGATCAGCGGACGGTGACGGTGATCGTGTGCCAGCCGGTGGCGCCGTCCGGGACGACGTCCTGCGTACGTTCGGTTTGGGTTTCACCGGTCGCGTCCGTCGCGCGGACCTGGAGCCGGTGCTCCCCCGGTGTGGCGTCCCAGCGCCAGGACCACTGCACCCAGGTGTCCACCGACACGGTCGGGGCCAGCGCGGCTTCCTGCCACGGGCCGCCGTCGACGCGTACCTCGACTCGGCGGATCCCCCGGTGCTGCGCCCAGGCCACCCCGGCGACGGTCACCGGGCCGGCGGTCAGCCGGTTACGTCCCCTGGGCGTGTCGATCCGGGACTGGGTCTTGATCGGCCCCTGGGGGGACCAGCCGCGCGGCACCCAGTACGCGTCGAAGTCGGCGAACCGGGTCAGCTCCAGTTCGGTCACCCATTTGCAGGCCGACACGTAGCCGTAGAGGCCCGGCACCACCACTCGGACCGGGAAGCCGTGCTCGACCGGCAGCGGCTCGCCGTTCATCCCGACGGCCAGCAGCGCGTCCCGTCCGTCGCGCAGCGCGGCGGTGGGGGTGCCGCAGGTCCAGCCGTCGACCGACCGGCCGACGACCTGGTCGGCGTCGTCGTCCGGTTCGACCTCGTCGAGCAGTTCCCGCAGGGGTACGCCGAGCCAGAGGGCGTTGCCGATCAGGTCCCCGCCCACCTCGTTGGAGACGCAGGCCAGCGTGACGTACCGCTCGACCAGCGGTCGGGCCAGCAGATCCGCGTAGCTGTAGGTGCGTTCCCTGCCGACCCGTCCGTGGATCCGCAGCCGCCAGGTGTCCGGGTCGACCTGGGGCACCACCAGCGCCGTGTCGATCCGGTAGAAACCGAAGTTCGGGGTGACGTACGGCGCGAGCTGCGCCAGTGAGAGGTCCGCGCCCGCCGGTACGGCCGGTGCGGGGGCGACCGCCGCGGGCAGGCGGATCGCGTCGCGGGCTGCGGACACGCCGCGCCGCCCCGCCAGCCAGCGCCCACCGAGGCCGGCCACCACGGCCGTGCCGAGCAGCACCCCGCTGCCGGTGAGGAACCGCCGCCGCGACTCCGGGTCCACTTCGGCAGGCCCGACCGGTTCGGCCGCCGCCGTCGGCCCGGCGGGAGTCACCGGCACCGGCCCTGCCGGGGACACCGGCACCGATTCGCCCGGCGACACCGGCCCAGCCTGCGACACCGGGCCAGCCGGTAACGCCGGGCCAGCCGGCGGCACCGGGCCAGCGGGTGGCGTGGGTGGTGACCACGACCAGGGGTCCAGTTCGAACGGTCCGCCGATGAACAGCCAGAGCACCAGGGCGCCGAGACCGGCGCCGACCAGGGACGGCAGCGCGTCGGCGAGGTCAGCACCGGAGCGGGTCAGCGCGGCGGCCACGCCGATGGCGCCGAACGCGGCGATGCCGGCCAGGCCGAGTGCCAGTCGGCGGACCGCCAGTACGCCGAAGAGCGCGGCGAAGCCTCCCAGCAACACGGCCGTGCCGACCAGCAGCGCGATCTTGTCGGCGGTGCCGAAGAGGTCGATGGCGAGTTGCTTCAGCGACTCGGGGACGGCGTCGACGATGACCCCGCCGACCGCGACCAGGGGCGCCGACCGGGGACCGGTCAACACCGCGACCGGTTCGGCGATCCCGATCGCGACGGCGGCGGCGGTGATTCCGGCCAACGCGGCGTACCGCCGTGACGTGGTGCTCATCGGCCCAGTGTGCGCGATCATCTTGCCCGGTCGCCAACAACGTCAGCGTTCGGTAATGACCTACCAGCCCGCAAGAACGAGCCGGGGCGCACCGCCGTACGGCGGTGCGCCCCGGAACCTGTGTTGCTACCGGATCAGAAGCCCGGGCCGTGCTGGTGACCGTGACCGTGGCCGTGCCCGCCGCCGGCGGCCGGCTCGGCCTGCTCCGGCTTCTCCACCACGAGGCTCTCCGTGGTGAGCAGCAGACCGGCGATCGAGGCGGCGTTGGTGACCGCGTTGCGGGTCACCTTCACCGGGTCGATGATGCCGGCCTTGACCAGGTCGACGTACTCGCCCTTGGCGGCGTCGAGGCCGTTGCCCCACTTGAGGTCGGCGACCTTCTGCGTCACGACGTAGCCGTCGTGACCCGCGTTCTGGGCGATCCAGCGCAGCGGCTCGACGAGCGCCTTGCGCACGACCGAGACGCCGACCTTCTCGTCACCGGTGAAGCCCAGGTCGTCGTCGAGCACCGAGAGGATCTGCACCAGGGCGGCGCCGCCGCCGGGCACGGTGCCCTCCTCGACCGCAGCCTTGGTCGCCGCGATGGCGTCCTCGATGCGGTGCTTGCGCTCCTTCATCTCGACCTCGGTGGCCGCGCCAGCCTTGATGACGGCGATGCCACCGGAGAGCTTCGCCAGCCGCTCGGCCAGCTTCTCCCGGTCCCAGTCGGAGTCGGAGGCCTCGATCTCCTTGCGGATCTGAGACACCCGGTCGGCGACGTCGGCCTTCTGGCCACCGCCGTCGACGATCGTGGTGTTCTCCTTGTCGACCACGACGCGCCGGGCGGTGCCGAGCACCTCCAGGCCGACCTGGTCGAGCTTGTAGCCCAGCTCCGGGGCGACCAGCTCGGCGCCCGTGGAGATCGCGATGTCCTGGAGCATTGCCTTGCGCCGGTCACCGAAGCCCGGGGCCTTGACCGCGCAGACCTTGAGGGTCTTGCGCAGCGAGTTGACCACCAGGGTGGAGAGCGCCTGGCCGTCCACGTCCTCGGCGATGATCAGCAGGGGCTTGCTGTTCTGCAGGACCTTCTCCAGCAGCGGCAGCAGCTCCTCGATCGCCGAGATCTTCTGGGTGGTGACCAGGATGTACGCGTCCTCAAGGACGGACTCCTGACCCTCCAGGTCGGTGACGAAGTTCGGCGAGATGAAGCCCTTGTCGAACTGGAGACCCTCGGTCACGTCCAGTTCGGTGGTGAGCATCGAGCCTTCCTCGACGGTGATGACACCGTCGCGGCCGACGCGCTCCATCGCCTCGGCGATCAGATCGCCGATCGTGGAGTCCTGCGCGGAGATCGTCGCCACGTTCGCGATCGACTCCTTGCTGGTGACCTCGGCGGCACGGCCGAGCAGCGCCTCGGAGACCTTCATGGCCGCCGCGTCGATGCCCCGCTTGAGGCCGGCCGGGTTGGTCCCGGCGGTCACGTTGCGCAGACCCTCGCGAACCATCGCCTGGGCCAGCACCGTCGCGGTGGTGGTCCCGTCGCCGGCGACGTCGTTGGTCTTGGTCGCCACCTCCTTGACCAGCTGCGCGCCAAGGTTCTCGTACGGGTTGGTGAGCTCGATCTCCTTGGCGATGGTCACACCATCGTTGGTGATCGTCGGCGCACCGAATTTCTTGTCCAGGACGACGTTGCGCCCGCGCGGGCCGAGGGTGACCTTGACCGCGTCCGCGAGGGCGTTGACACCGTGCTCCAGCAGGTGCCGGGCGTCGTCCGAGAAGCTCAGGATCTTCGCCATTAATGTCCCTTCGAAGCGCCATTGCCCCGGCCCGGCGAGCCGGACCGGGGCAGTGGCACTGATCGGTTGCTTACTTCTCGATGACCGCGAGGACGTCGCGGGCGGAGAGCACCAGGTACTCCTCGCCGGCGTACTTGACCTCGGTGCCGCCGTACTTCGAGTAGAGGACGGTGTCGCCGACCTGCACGTCAACCGGAACCCGGTTGCCGTTGTCGTCGACGCGCCCCGGGCCCACAGCGAGGACGGTGCCCTCCTGCGGCTTCTCCTTGGCGGTGTCGGGGATCACGATGCCCGACGCCGTGGTGGTCTCAGCCTCGTTCGCCTGGACCACGATGCGGTCCTCGAGCGGCTTGATCGCAACCTTGGTCGCGGTAGTCACGGGCATACCCTCCTGGGGTACTGGTTTCGTTGCTGGCCAGCGGGGCTGACCAGCGTCAATCTGCCTCATGCCACCGGGCGGTGCCGTCGTCGCGGGTGCCGGTCCGCCTGGCGTGCGCACCCGGGTCGCGAGACCCGGAAGCTGGCACCCTCAGGGTGAGAGTGCTAATCGCAGGTTATTCCGTGGCTAGCACTCCGTCAAGGAGAGTGCCAGCGCGTCGCGCCCCGCCAGCCAGGATTTCCGGGTCGGCCGGGACAATGGCCGGGTGGATCTCGATCAGCTGGCGGCGCTGCGTACCCCTGAGGGGTCGGCCGCGCTCACGGCGGCGGCCGACCTGGCCGGCGGTGATCCACTGGTCGCGGCGTCGGCGCTGCGCGCGACCGGGGTGCCGCCGACGTTGGCCGCGGCGGCCCTCACCCAGGCCGAGCTGCGCCACCGGGCGGTGGGCAAGTTCGGCCCGGCCGCCGCTGGGATGTTCCTCACCCGTCCCGGCCTGGAGCAGGCCACCCGCCGGGTGGTCGCGGACCGCCGGGCCGCCCGGTTGTCCGCGGCCGGCGTGCGCACCCTGGCCGACCTCGGGTGCGGGCTCGGGGCGGACGCGCTGGCCGCCGCCAGCGCCGGCATCCGGGTGTACGGGGTGGAAGCCGACCCGGTGACCGCGGCGATGGCCGCCGCCAACGCCGAGGCGGCCGGGCTGGCCGAGCTGTTCACTGTCGAGTGCGGCGACGCGACCGGGTTCGACGTGTCACGGGTCGACGGGGTCTTCTGCGACCCGGCCCGCCGCACCACCGGCACCGGGCGGCGGATCTTCGACCCGCGCGCCTACTCGCCGCCGTGGGACTTCGTCACCGGGCTGGCCGAGCGGGTGCCGCGCACAGTGGTGAAGGTGGCGCCGGGCCTGGACCACGCGCTCATTCCGGCCGGCGCCGAGGCCGAGTGGGTCGGCGTGGACGGCGACCTGGTCGAGGCAGCGCTCTGGTGCGGCGAGCTGGCGGAGGTGCCCCGCCGCGCCACTCTCTACCGCCAGCGCGGCGCCGAGGCTCACCGCCACCAGCTCACCGGCTCGGGTGCCGACGAGGCGCCGGTCGGGCCGCCGCGTCGCTACCTGTACGACCCGGACCCGGCGGTGGTGCGCGCGCACCTCGTGGCCGAGCTGGCCACCGAACTGGACGCCACCCTGGGCGATCCGAGCATCGCCTACCTGTACGCCGACCAGCCGATCCGCACCCCGTACGCGCGCTGCCTGGAGATCACCGACGTGCTGCCGTTCTCGCTCAAGCGCCTGCGGGCGCTGCTGCGCGACCGCGGGGTGGGCCGGGTGGAGATCCTCAAGCGGGGTTCGGCGCTCACACCGGAGCAGCTCCGGCGGGACCTGCGGCTGGCCGGGAACGCGGCGGCGAGTCTGGTGCTCACCCGGGTCGACGGCGCACCGACGGTGCTGATCGGTAGGCCTGTCGACTAGCGTCGCCGGTGTGGCGGGACAGGGAACGCCGGCAACGGCACTGTTGGTCAAGCGCGGCATGGCGCATCGCACTCATCCGTACCGGGTGTCGCCGGACGCCCCGAACTACGGCGGGTTGGTGGCGGTGGCGCTCGGCGTGGCACCGGAGCGGGTGTTCAAGTCGCTGGTGACCGAGGTCGACGGTGCGCTCACAGTGGCGGTCGTTCCGGTCACCGGCGAGCTGGATCTCAAGGCGCTCGCGGCTGCGGTCGGCGGCAAGCGGGCGGCGTTGGCCGACCGGGCGGTCGCCGAGCGGGCCACCGGTTACGTACGCGGTGGGATCAGCCCGCTCGGGCAGCGTCGACGGTTGCCCACGGTGCTGGACGAATCCGCGCTGGATCTCCCGACGATCTACGTCTCGGCTGGTCGGCGTGGTCTGCAACTTGAACTGGCCGCTGCGGATCTGGTGGCGCTGACCGACGCCCGCACCGCGCCGTTGCAGACCCACTGACGACAGTCGTTACGTCGAGTTCCCCGTGGGATACCCAGGGAGTAACAGTCGCGTTGCTGAATTGTTATCGCTCCCAACAAACTATGCACCTGCGCGGTCTTGTGGAGCCGGTGTGACGCGAAATACGTTGCCGGACACAACAAAACAACACCTCCCCCACCCCGAAAGGACCCTGCACATGCGTAAGGGGATCCTCACCATCGCCGCCGTGGGCCTGCTGACGACCGGCGGGTTGACCGCCTGTAGCGACGACTCCGGCAACGGCTCGGCCGACTCCAAAAAGACTCCCAAGATCGGCGTGATCCTTCCGGATAGCAAGTCCTCCCCCCGCTGGGAGACGGCGGACCGTCGCTTCCTGGAGGAGGCGTTCAAGGCTGCCGGCGTCCAGTACGACATCCAGAACGCCCAGAACGACAAGAGCGCCTTCCAGACCATCGCCGACCAGATGATCACCAGCGGCGTCACCGCCCTGATGATCGTCAACCTGGACTCCGGCACCGGCAAGGCCGTGCTCGACAAGGCCAAGTCGCAGGGCGTCGCCACCATCGACTACGACCGGCTCACCCTCGGCGGCTCCGCCCAGTACTACGTCAGCTTCGACAACGAGACCGTCGGCAAGCTCCAGGGCGAGGGTCTGGCCAAGTGCCTGACCGAGAAGGGCGCCAAGAACCCCGTCGTGGCGTACCTGAACGGCTCCCCCACCGACAACAACGCCACCCTGTTCAAGGCCGGCTACGACTCGGTGCTCAAGCCGAAGTTCGACTCCAAGGAATACACCAAGGGCCCGGACGACGCCGTGCCGGGCTGGGACGGCCCCACCGCCGCGACCATCTTCGAGCAGCAGCTCACCGCGACCAAGGGCAAGATCGACGGCGTGCTGGCCGCCAACGACACTCTCGGCAACGCCGCCATCTCGATCCTGAAGAAGAACAAGCTCAACGGCAAGGTGCCGGTGACCGGCCAGGACGCCAGCGTGGAGGGCCTGCAGAACATCCTCGCCGGTGACCAGTGCGTGACCGTCTACAAGGCGGTCCGGGAAGAGGCCAAGGCCGCGGCGGACCTGGCCATCGCGCTGGCCAAGGGCGAGAAGAAGGACACCGGCCAGACGGTGAAGGACGGCGACCGCGACGTCCCCTCGGTGCTGCTCACCCCGAAGGCCATCTACAAGGACAACGTCAAGGACGTCATCGCCGACGGCTACGCGACCAAGGAGCAGGTCTGCACCGGGGCCTACGCCAAGTTCTGCGCCGAAGCCGGCATCAGCTGACCGACGCCGCAGTACCCGCCGGAACGACCATCGCCGCCCGGCACGGGAGCACCCTCCCCGTGCCGGGCGGCGCCCGCCGGACGGGCCCCGACCCTCCCTTGAGAAGGAGACCCCCGTGTCCGCGACCCCCTTGCTGGAACTCCGCGGGATCGACAAGAGCTTCGGTCCTGTCCAGGTGCTCCGCGACGTCGCCCTGACCGTCCACCCGGGCGAAGTGACCGCACTGGTCGGCGACAACGGCGCCGGCAAGTCGACCCTGGTGAAGTGCATCAGCGGCATCCACCCCACCGACGCTGGCGAGTTCCTGTTCAACGGTGAACCGGTGCACATCGGCAGCCCCCGCGACGCCGCCACGCTCGGCATCGAGGTCGTCTACCAGGACCTCGCGCTCTGCGACAACCTGGACATCGTGCAGAACATGTTCCTCGGCCGGGAGAGGCGCAGCGGCATCGTCCTCGACGAGCCGACAATGGAACAGCTCGCCGCCGAAACCCTGGCGGGGCTCTCCATCCGCACCGTCACCTCGCTGCGTCAGCACGTGTCCAGCCTCTCCGGTGGCCAGCGCCAGACCGTGGCCATCGCCAAGGCGGTGCTGTGGAACAGCAAGCTGGTCATCCTGGACGAGCCGACTGCGGCACTCGGCGTGGCACAGACCGCCCAAGTGCTCGAACTGGTTCGCCGCCTCGCCGACAACGGCCTGGCCGTGGTGCTCATCTCGCACAACATGAACGACGTCTTCGCCGTCTCCGACCGGATCGCCGCGCTGTACCTCGGACAGATGGTCGCCCAGGTGAAGACCACCGACATCACCCACGCCCAGGTGGTCG
The DNA here is from genome assembly GCF_036136635.1 of Micromonospora sp. NBC_00330. Classification (NCBI taxonomy): domain Bacteria; kingdom Bacillati; phylum Actinomycetota; class Actinomycetes; order Micromonosporales; family Micromonosporaceae; genus Micromonospora; species Micromonospora sp. NBC_00330. The sequence continues at coordinate 6,771,665 of NZ_CP108012.1, read as the reverse complement.
AGCTGATCACCGCCGGGCGCTCGGGCGGGCTTGGCCTCGCCACCGACCCGGGCAGCAACGGCGACGGCCCGCAGGCGGCCGACTCGATCTCAGGAGGCGTCCGATGACCACCACCGCCGTGCGGAAGGACGGCCCCGCCGCCGTCACACCGACGCCGACCGTCGGAGGCCACTTCCGCAACTACCTCAGTCGGGTACGCGGTGGCGATGTCGGCGCACTACCGGCCGTACTCGGCCTGATCGTGCTCTGCACCGTCTTCGCGATCATGCGGCCGTCGTCGTTCCTGTCGGCCGGCAACTTCGCCAACCTCTTCACCCAGGGTGCGGCGGTCACGCTGATCGCGATGGGCCTGGTCTTCGTGCTGCTGCTCGGCGAGATCGACCTGTCCGCCGGCTTCGCCAGCGGCGTCTGCGCGGCGGTGCTGGCCAATGTCGTCACAGTGCTCGGCTACCCCTGGTGGGTCGCCGTGCTCGCCGCTGTCGCCACCGGCGTGGTCATCGGCACCACGCTCGGCATGCTCGTCGCGAAGATCGGCATTCCGTCCTTCGTGGTCACCCTCGCCGGCTTCCTCGCCTTCCAGGGCGTCGTGCTGCTGCTCGTCAAGGATGGCACCAACATCTCCGTCCGCGACGACGTGCTGGTCGCCATCGCCAACCGCAACCTCGGCCCCACGTTGGGCTGGGCGCTGACCGCCCTCGCCGTCGTCGGCTACGCGGCGGTGCAACTGCTGCGCCACCGCAACCGGGCGGCCCGCGGTCTGATCACCGACCCGCTCGCGGTGGTGGCGCTACGGATCGGCGGGCTCGCCGTCATCCTCGGCACCGCTGTGTACGTGCTCAACCTGGAGCGCAGCCGCAACGTCCTCATCGTCTCGCTCAAGGGTGTGCCGATCGTGGTGCCGATCATCGCGGTGCTGCTTGTCGTCTGGACGTTCGTACTACAGCGCACCAGCTACGGCCGGCACATCTACGCCGTGGGCGGCAACCGGGAAGCGGCCCGCCGGGCCGGCATCGGAGTCGACCGGATCCGGATCTCCGTCTTCGTGATCTGCTCGTCGATGGCCGCCATCGGTGGCATCGTGGCCGCCAGCCGGGCCAACTCGGTCGACCCGAACACCGGGGGCAGTAACGTACTGCTCTACGCGGTCGGCGCAGCGGTGATCGGCGGCACCAGCCTCTTCGGTGGCAAGGGCCGCGTCCTCGACGCCGTCCTCGGCGGCGCGGTGGTCGCGGTCATCGAGAACGGAATGGGCCTGATGGGGTACACCGCGGGAGTCAAGTACGTGGTCACGGGCGTCGTACTGCTGCTCGCCGCGAGCGTCGACGCGCTCTCCCGCCGCCGCGCGGCAGCCACCGGCACCCGCTGACCGCGCGGGAGGTAGCACCAGCATGCGGCCAGGACCGAGCCAGGATGACGTCCGACGGCAGAACCTCGGGGCCCTGCTGCGACACGTGCACGTCCACGGGGCGACCACGCGTGCCGAACTGACCACCACGCTGGGCCTCAACCGCAGCACCATCGGCGCGCTCACCGCCGACCTGTCCGCGGTGGGGCTGGTCAGCGAAGGGGCACCGAAGGAAACCGGCCGAGCCGGACGACCGTCACTGGTCGTCCGGCCCGAGTCGGCCCGGGTCTACGCGTACGCGTACTCAGTGGAGGTGGACCGGCTGCGCGCCGCCCGGATCGGGCTGGGTGGCGCGGTCCTGGACCGCCGGGATCTGGACCGGCCGCGCGGGCTGCTGGCCGCGGAGGCCGCGCCACTACTGGCCGGCGCGGTCAAGGAGATGCAGCAACTGGCGCCGGCGGACGCGATCTGCGTCGGTGCCGGCGTCGCCGTCTGCGGCATGGTCCGCCGGGACGACGGCCTGGTCCGACTCGGCCCCACCACCGGCTGGGTGGACGAGCCGATCGGCGCGGCCCTCGCCGACGAGTTGGGCATCGACGTACCGGTCACAGTGGGCAACGTGGCCGACGTCGCCGCGTTCGCCGAGCACGCGAGAGGTGTGGCGGCGGGCTGCGACAACGTCCTCTACCTGTACGGCGACGTGGGCGTGGGTGCCGGCATCATCGCCGGTGGGCGCCGACTGACCGGGCACGGTGGGTACGGCGGCGAGGTCGGCCACATGAAGGTGGTCCGCGACGGCAGGCCCTGTGAGTGCGGCTCCCGGGGCTGTTGGGAGACCGAGATCGGCGAGCACGGTCTGCTGCGCGCCGCCGGACGCTCCGACGCCCGGGGCCGCGACGCGCTGCTGGCCGTCTTCGACGCCGCCGACCGGGGTGACGCCCGCGCCCAGACGGCGGTCCGCCAGGCCGGCGACTGGCTCGGCTTCGGGGTGGCCAACCTGGTGAACATCTTCAACCCCGAGATGGTCATCTTCGGCGGCACGATGCGCGACCTCTACCTCGCTGCGGCGGCCCAGATCCGCAGCCGACTCAACTCCAACGCGCTCGGCGCCTGCCTGGAGCACGTCCGGCTGCGTACGCCGAAACTGGGTGCGGACGCGCCCCTGATCGGTGCCGCCGAGTTGGCCTTCGAACGGCTCCTCGCCGACCCCCTCGACGTGGGCTGATCCGCGTACGCTGTCCGGCGTGGATGTCGAGCTGCGCGCCTCCGACGACGACCGCAACCGGGTGGTCGCCGCGCTGCACCAGCACACCGCGGCGGGCCGGCTGACGCTTGACGAGTTCTCCGATCGCGCCGGTGCGGTGTGGACGGCGCGCACCCTCGGTGACCTGGCCGCGCTGACCCGCGATCTACCGGCCCTGCCCACCTCGGTCGTCGACGCCGGCCCGGTCGGGCGCGGGCGTCAGGAGTTGCTGATGGTCTTCGCCGCCGCGGCGATCACCCTGCTGCTGCTCGGCGGCCTGCTCGCCGTCACCCGCTGATCCCTGTCGCTCCGCGATGAACTGATCGCGCGATCAGTCCGTACCAGTGGGCGGACGGGCAACCGGCAGGGTACGGCTGCCCGGTCCAGACGCGTTCCGGTCCGGACCGAGGAGGCACCACAGACATGGCATCGCTCAGATCCGCCCATCGCCGACTGGGCAACCGGACCCACCGAGCGGCGATGCTGCTCATCGCGGTCATCGCGGGGGTCGGTGTCCTGCCCGGCGTGGCCGTCGCCGCGCCCGCCGGTGGTCAGCAGCTCAACGCCGCCGACATGACACTGCTCAACGGGGTGCGGCTGGCCGGGCTGTGGGAGATGCCAGCCGGTCAGATGGCCGCCGAGAAGGGACAGTCGGCGAAGGTCCGGGAGATCGGCGCCGGCATCGCCGGTGAGCACCAGAAGCTCGACCAGCTCGTGGTCGACGCGGCCAACAAGCTGGGCGCGACGATCCCCAGCGAGCCGACCGCCGAGCAGAAGGGCTGGCTGGCCGAGATGCAGAAGGCGTCCGGCGCCCGGTTCGACCAGATCTTCGTCACCCGGCTCCGGGTCGCCCACGGCAAGATCTTCCCGGTGATCGGCGCGGTCCGGGCCAGCACCCGGGACGCCACCGTCCGCAAGCTCTGCGAGGACGCCAACACGTTCGTCCAGCACCACATGCAGATGCTGGAGAGCACCGGCCTGGTCCGTTGGCCGGAGCTGCCGCCGGCCGCGCTGCCCGCCCCGGGTGAGGACGGGCTCCTGGCCGCCGCCTCCGCCAACTCCGGCCCCCAGGTCGGAGTCAGCAGCACCGTTGTCTGGCTGGTCTTCCTCGCCGCGCTGGGCACAGGCGGAATCGCCACCTACCGAATGTTGCGCCGCAGCTGACCAGTCAGCCAGCGGCCTGGATGGTGGCTCGCGTCAGCGGTCTACCTGGGTGAAGTCCCAGGAGTGCGGGGCGCGGGCCACCAGCATGGCTGGCGGGTCCGGCAGCGGTCGGGGGTTGCTGCGCCACTTGGAGATCACCACCACGCGGTGGTCGGTGGAGGAGAAGACCTCGCTGGAGACGTGGAGCGGGTCGTGCTCCAACTCGGGCAGGGCGGTGTCGCACACCCAGGTGATCAGGTCGGCGACTCCGTACGCCTCGGCGCGCGCCTCCCACATCCGCACGATCATGTCCGCCGCTCCCGTCACACGCTGACCGTTGTCAACGGCAGTGCCGAATCGGCTGGCAGGTCCAGTCGGCTGGGAGCGACCCCGGCGGCGACGAGGTGCGAACCGAGCGCGGCCACCATCGCGCCGTTGTCGGTGCACAGCTTCGGCCGGGGTACCCGGACCTGGATGCCGTACTTCTCGGCTCGCTGCTCGGCCATCGCCCGCAGCCGCGAGTTCGCCGCCACTCCCCCGCCGATGACCAGGGTCTCGATGCCCTGCGCCCGGCAGGCGGCGAGCGCCTTGCTGGTCAGGACGTCACAGACCGCCTCCTGGAAGGACGCGGCCACGTCGGCCACCGGAACCGGCTCACCGGCACGCTGACGGGCCTCGACCCACCGGGCCACCGCCGTCTTCAGGCCCGAGAACGAGAAGTCGTACCGGTGGGCGGCGAGGTCCTTCGCGGCGGTCAGACCGCGGGGGAAGGCGATCGAGGCGGCATCGCCGGCCCGGGCCTCCCGGTCGATGGGCGGACCGCCCGGGAACGGCAGACCGAGCAGCCGGGCGACCTTGTCGAACGCTTCCCCGGCCGCGTCGTCGATGGTGGCGCCCAGCGGGGTGACACCCCGGGCCAGGTCGTCCACGAGCAGGAGGGACGAGTGGCCGCCGGACACCAGGAGCGCGATGGCGGGTTCGGGCAGTGGGCCGTGCTCAAGGGTGTCCACAGCGACGTGGGCGGCGAGGTGGTTGACGCCGTAGATGGGTTTCTCGGCGGCGACCGCGTACCCCTTGGCGGCAGCGACGCCGACCAGCAACGCACCGGCGAGCCCTGGCCCGGAGGTGACAGCGATCGCGTCGATGTCGGCCAGCGTGACGCCGGCCTCGGTCAAAGCCCGGTCCATGGTCGGCACGATGGCCTCCAGGTGTGCCCGGCTGGCCACCTCCGGCACCACACCCCCGAACCGGGCGTGTTCCTCGACGCTGGAGGCGAGCGCGTCGGCCAGCAGGGTGTGCCCCCGCACGATGCCGACACCGGTCTCGTCGCAGGAGGTCTCGATACCCAGGATCAGTGGTTCGTCAGCCATGGTCGTGTGGTCCGTCCCCGGTCGGCTCGGCGTCGCGCCGCATGACCAGCGCGTCGGTGTTGCTCGGTTGGTAGTAGCCGCGCCGCACCCCGATCGGCTCGAAACCGTACGTCGCGTAGAGCCGCTGAGCTGCGGCGTTGTCCACGGCGACCTCCAGCAGGGTGCTGCGGGCGTCGCGCCGGGCCGCCTCGGCGAGCAACTCCTCCAGCAGGGCGCGGCCCACGCCGCGCCGCTGGGCGTCCCGGCGGACGGCGATGTTCTGTACCCACACCTCGTCCGGCGGAACGCCGGCGAGCCCGGCGTAGCCGAGCATCGACCCGTCCGCGTCGACGGCGACCCGGTAGTGGTGCCCGTTGGCGAGCTCGCTCCAGAACATGGCGGGCGACCACTTCTCAGCGCCGAAGAGGTCCGCCTCGATCGGCAGCACGTCGTCGATGTGCCACCAGCGGAACGGTTCGAGCCGTACCGCCGTCATGGCAGGACCGGTTTGCGGCCGGTCGCCGCCACCGCGTCGGGGCGGCGCAGGTAGAGCGGGGTGAGCCGCTCACTGGGCGCCCCCGCCCGGATCCGTTCGGCGGCGAGCAACGCCAGCACTGTCGCGTCCGGGTAACGCGGCTCGACCCGAACGGGCAGGTCCAGGACCTCGGCGTACCGGTGTGCCCCGTCACCGACCGCGATCGTCGCGCCCAGTTCGCGGGCGCGCGCGGCGGCGACCGCCGGCGCGGACACCTCGGGCCCGACGATCCGCTGGCCGGCACCGTCGTAGACGGCCCAGTAGAGCTCCTTGCGCCGGGCGTCGCTGGCGGCCAGGACCGGCGCGCCGGACGCCGCCGGGTAACCGATGGCGTCCAGCGAACAGACGCCGTACGTGGGGATGCCGAGCACCTGACCCATCGTCGCGGCGGTGACCAGGCCGACCCGTAGCCCGGTGAACGGACCCGGGCCGAGCCCGGCGACGATGGCGGCCAGGTCACGCGGGCGCGCGTCAGCGTCGGCGAGGACCGCGTCCACCTGGGGCGCGAGCAGCTCACCGTGCGCGCGGGCGTCGACCGTGCACCGGTGCGCACGCGACGCCACGCCGTCTGCCGAGACCTCCACCAGCGCCGCGGTGACCGCGGGGGTCGAGCTGTCCACCACGAGTACGAGCACGGTAAGCCAGCCTAGCCGCCTCGCCGCAGCCCTCAGTCACGCCCCGCCCCGCCACCGCCCTCGGTCACGCCCCGCCACCGCCCTCGGTCACGCCCCGCCACCGCCCCCGGTCACGCCCCGCCACCGCCCCCGGGAACGCCTCACCCACCCCCTCACTCCACCGCCTGACCCCGCCCTGGCCGGGCCGGGCCGGGCGGCGAACCGGCGGAGAGCGGTGGCGCCACGTCCTCCAATGAGCGTGATGTCTGTGAGTCATCGTGATGACTCACAGACATCACGCTCATTGAAATAAGGCCCGCCATGCGCCGGGCGATTCTCGGGGGCGGATCGACGGCAAGTCGCCGATCTGCCGCAACGGGATCGCGCACGTCTCGCCCTTGGTCCACCATGCCCGGATGTCCTCCAGTCGCCTTGTCACCCTTCTCGGCGCTGCCGTACGGCAGCAACGACATCTGCGCGACCTGAGTCAGCGTCAGTTGGCCGCGCTGGCCGAGGTCGACCAGGCAGCGGTGGCCCGCTTCGAACGCGGTGAGCGAGCGCCTACGATCGCCGTGCTGGAGCGGTTGCTTGCAGCGATGGATGTGCAGTTGGTCATCGGGGTCGAGCCGTTGGACGCGCACCTCGACGCCCGGATCGACGGCTTGGCCGCCCAGCCGATCGCCGAGCGGATCGACGGGCTGGGGTTGGATCGACTGCTGGATCGGCTCACCGACTTCCCACAGGTGATCACCGGGTGCGCCGCGGCGCTGCTACAGGGTGCACCGGTGCCGGCCGACACGCTGGAGATCGCCCTGCGCTGGCAGGACTCCAAGCTGTTCACCCGCTGGCTGGAGACGAACTACGGCCAGCGGTGGAACGCCCGCTGGGGTGAGTTCGGCGGGGTGTGGTTGGAGCCCGAAGAGCCGGGCGAACACCTGTGGTCGACCCGGTACGGGGAGATCAGGGCCACCATGTGCGACGAGCTGCCCGAGACCATCGAGGTGCGCCACGGCGGGCGGAGTTACCAGGTGGTGCCGCTTGTCGAGCTGGAACTGAGCGAGCCACGCGCCGCCGAGTTGCTGCGCCGCTACCGGGACCGGCAGCTGGCCAGCGCCGGCTGAGCCAGCGCCGGTCCACACCAGCAGCAGGACGTCGACGAGCGGCTCAGCCGGCGGTGCGCTCCCAATCGATCGTGGGCAGGCCGGCGTCGGCGAGTGCCTTGTTGGCGGCGCTGAACGGGCGGCTGCCGAGGAAGCCGCGCGGGTTCATCGGGCTGGGGTGACCCGCCTCCAACACCACGTGCTGCGGATTGGTGACCAGCGCGGCCTTCTTACGGGCGTAGCCACCCCAGAGCAGGAAGACCACCCGGTCCGGTGCCGCGTCCAGTGCCCGGATGGTCGCATCGGTGAACTCTTCCCAGCCGGCGTTGGCGTGCGAGCCCGGGGTGGCCTGCCGGACGGTCAGCACCGCGTTGACCAGCAGCACCCCCTGTGCGGCCCACCCGTCGAGATTGCCGCTGCGCGGCTTGGGGACGCCCACGTCCTCGCCCAGCTCCTTGAAGACGTTGCGCAACGACGGCGGCACCGTCACACCGTCGCGGACGCTGAAGCTCAACCCGTGTGCCTGCCCGGCCCGGTGGTAGGGATCCTGCCCGAGGATGAGCACCCGAGTGCCCTGCGGTGGGCAGAGCCGGTATGCCGAGAACAGATCCTCCAGCGGCGGGAAGACCGTCTGCGTCGCGTACTCCCGGGCGACGAACTCGCCCAGCGCGGCGGTGCGTGCCGGGTCGAGGTGCGGGGTGAGCACTGTGCGCCACTGCTCCGGCAGCAGGGCCAGCAGATCCAGGGCGGGAGCGTCGTCGGGCATCGGGAACCTCTCACAGCGCGGGTCGGACCCCCGCACTCTAGGCATCGGGTACGACAGCCGCCGACCTAGCCCAGGTCGGCGAGCCGGCGGGCCCAGTCACCGCCGATCGGGTCCAGCTCGACGACGCGGGTGTCGTCGTCGCGGCGGTCGATGCGAACCCGCAGGTGCGCGTCCACCAACTGCTCCACCAGGCCGTCACCCCACTCCACCACCGTCACCGAGTCGTCCACCGACGCGTCGAGGTCCAGATCGTCGATCTCGGCGCGCGGGTCGGTGGCGTCACCCAACCGGTACGCGTCGGCGTGCACCAGCGCCACCCGGCCGCCCCGGGCCGGGTCGGGTCGGTGCACCCGGGCGATCACGAAGGTCGGCGAGGTGATGTCCCCGAGGACACCGAGCCCGGCGCCGACGCCCTGGGTGAGTGCTGTCTTGCCGGCGCCCAACGGGCCGGTCAACAGCACCAGGTCGCCGGCGCGCAGCAGCCCGGCGAGCCGTCGGCCGAAGTCCCGGGTGTCCTCGACGGTCGGCAGCTTGACGACGTGACTCACCGTTCCTCCACGCTCTGCAATGACTCCAGGAACCGCGCCAGGGCGGCGTTGACCTCGTCCGCGTGCTCCAACATCACCACGTGACCGCTGTCCTTGATCTTCACGAACTCGGCGTGCGGCAACCGGCGGACGATCTCCTCGGAGTGGGTCACCGGCGTGATCATGTCCTTGTCGCCGACCACCACCAGCACCGGAGTCGCCGCCAGCGCCGCCAGCGCCGGGAAGCGCGAGTGGGTGGCCAGGGTCCGCAGGTAGCGGGTCACCGTGTCGGCCGATGTCCGGGAGTTCATCATCTCCACGTAGGACACCAGCGACGGGCTGGGCTTGCGGGTACCGAAGCCGTACTTGCGGGTCAGTAGCCAGGCCACGTTCGACGTCGACTTGCGGGCCTTGTCGATCACCGGCCCGCCGTACCGGGTGGCGTTGCTGACCATGTAGAGCACCGGGCCACCGACCCGGCCGAGCAGCGCGGGAGCGACCAGCTTGGTCTCCGCGACGAGCCCGCCCGACGTGGCCATCAGAACGGTGCCCACCACCCGGTCACCGAACAGCTCCGGGAAAAGCTCGGCGAACGCCATGATCGTCATGCCGCCCATCGAGTGGCCGACCAGCACCAGGGGCCCGTCCGGGGCGGTTCGGTCGATCACCTGGCGCAGCGTCCGGCCGAGCACGGCGAGGTCGTACTCCCCGGTCTCCAGCCGGCCGGACCGGCCGTGACCGGGCTGGTCGTACGCCACGATCCGATAGTCGCCGCGGGCGGCGAGCATCTGGCGCTGGAAGTGGAACGTCCCCATGTCCAGGCAGAAGCCGTGCACCAGCACCACAGTCGGTCGCCCCGGCACCGGTCGGGTCGGCTCGACCACCTCGACGTGGATGTCCGTGCCGTCCGGCAGCTCCAAACGGAACGCCTCGTCGTACCGCTGCTTGTCGAACGTCTCGTGCGCGTAGCGGTCGGCCGGGTCGGCCTTGAGCCGGCGGACCAGGGTTCGCTCGGTCGCGACGCCCGCCGCCAGACCTGCCGCGGCCACCCCCACCGCCGCGCCGACGATCCCGGCCACCCGGCCCGCGGCCGTCCGCGGACGCGGAATGCGATAACTCATGGTTTCTCGCCGTCGTAGACCCGGGGCACCCGCGTGCCGCCGAACCGGGTGACGATCTCGTAGTTGATCGTGCCGACCGCCTCGGCCCAGTCGTCAGCTGTCGGTTCGCCGTCGACGCCGCTGCCGAAGAGCGTCGCCACGTCGCCGTCGGCCACCGGGTCGTCGCCGCAGTCGAGCACGAACTGGTCCATGCAGACCCGCCCCGAGATCGTCCGGCGTACGCCGCCGAGCTGCACCGGGCCGGTGTTGGACGCGTGTCGGGGAACCCCGTCGGCGTACCCGAGCGGCACCACGGCCAGGTTCGCGTCGGCTTCCGTGGTGTAGGCGTGCCCGTAGGAGATGCCGGTGCCGGCGGGCACCCGCTTGGTGAGCATCACCCGGGCGCGGGCGGTCATCGCCGGCCGCAACCCGTACGTCTCGCCGGCCACCGGGGACAGCCCGTAGATGGCCAGGCCGGGGCGGACCAGGTCAAAGTGGGTGTCCGGGCGGGTGAGGGTGGCGGCCGAGTTGGCGAGGTGGCGCCAACGCGGTCGCAGCCCGGCCCGCTCGACCATGGCCAGCCCTTCGTGGAAGACGGCCAGTTGGCGGTCGGTGGTGGGGTGGCCGGGCGAGTCCGCGTACACGAAGTGGCTCCACACGCCGACCACCTCGACCAGGCCATCGGCCTGCGCCTTCGCGGCGGCGTCCAGCAGCGCGGGCCAGTCGGCGACTGTCGCGCCGCCACGGGACAGCCCCGTATCGATCTTGAGGTGCAGGCGGGCGGGACGCCCGGCGAGACGACTCGCCTCGATCATCTCGTCCAGTTGCGCCAGGCTGGCCGCGCCCAGGTCCACCCCGGCGGCGACCCCCTCGTGCAGCGGCAACCCGGGGGCGAGCAGCCAGGCCAGCACCGGCACCGTCACCCCGGCCCGCCGCAGGGTGAGCGCCTCGTCGAGGGTGCAGACACCGAGCCAGTCAGCGCCGGCGTCGAGCGCCGCGCGGGCGGCCGGAAGCATGCCGTGGCCGTACCCGTCGGCCTTCACCACTGCCATCAACTCGGCGGTGGTGCCGGAGCGGAGCCTGCTCACGTTCTCGCGGATGGCGTCAAGATCGACGCGTACCTCGGCCTGCCACATGTGCCCAGCCTACTTTCCGCCGTGATCACCGCGGGCGGCGACGCACGTCCCGACTCGGCGACCCGGTCATCGCACCCGGAACCACCCCGTTCAGCCCAGCCGGGCCAACACCGGACGCAGCGCGGTCGCCACGTCGGGCGCGGTCACCGGCCCACCCCGGGCCGCCTCCCGCCCGGCGAGCCCATGCAGGTACGCGGCCGAGGCGGCGGCCCGATCGGCGGGCACCCCGGCCGCCAGCAGCGAGCCGAGCAGCCCGGCCAACACGTCGCCGGTGCCGCCGGTGGCCAGCGCCGGGGTGCCGGTCGGGTTGACGTACGCCCGACCGTCCGGCGTGCCGATCACAGTGCGATCGCCCTTGAGCAGCACCACAGCGTTCATCCAGGCGGACAGCCGCAGCGCGGCGCCGACCCGGTCGGCGCCCGGCTCCTCCCCGCAGAGACGGGTGAACTCCCGGTCGTGCGGGGTGACCACGATGGGCGCGTCCCGACCCCGCAGCCGATCGGCGAGCGAGCCGTCCACCAGCAGGGTCAGGGCGTCGGCGTCGAGCACCACAGGCACCGGGGCAGCCAGTACGGCGCGCAGCTCTGCCGCCGCGTCGGCACCGGTGCCCAGCCCGGAGCCGCAGACCCAGGCCTGCACCCGGCCCGCGTCGGCGACCCGCCCGCTGGCGATCACCGAGGGGTGCTGGTGCAGCACCTCGGCGCGGGCGCTGCCGGCGTAGCGGACCAGGCCGGTCGGCCCGGCCAGGGCACCGCCCACGGAGAGCACCGCCGCACCGGGGTAGGTCGCCGAGCCGGTCGCCACCCCCACCACGCCCCGGGTGTACTTCTCCGACGCCGGGCCCAGTTGGGGCCACCAGTCGACCAGATCTGACCACTCGGTGACCCGCAGCGCCGGGGTGCCGCGCAGCCACGGCCGCAGCCCGATGTCGACCAGCTCGACCTGCCCGGCCAGCGCGGCGGCCGGCCCGACCACCAGGGCGGGCTTCAGCGCGCCGAAGGCCACCGTCACGTCGGCGCGGACGGCTGTGGGCCGGCCGGACGCGGAGAGCGGCACGTGGCCGGTGTCGACCGCGACCCCGCTGGGCACGTCGACCGCCAGCACCGTCGCCCGTTCCCCGTCGCGTCCGCGCAGCTCGCCGAGGCGCTGCACCACCTCGTCCGCGTTCGCCCGCAGCCCGCCGGTGCCACCGATGCCGACGATGCCGTCGAGGACCAGGTCGACCGGGCCGGCCGGATCCGGCACGACCCGGCCGCCGGCGGCTCGCAGCGCGGCCAGGCCGGCGGCGTGCGCCCGCCCGGGGGTGAGCAGCAGGGCGGACACCTGGACACCTCGCCGGGCCAGCCGCTCCCCCGCGTACAGCGCGTCGCCGCCGTTGTCACCGGAGCCGACCAGCAGCAGCACCCGGCCTCCGTAGACCCCGCCCCGCTCGGCGAGCAGGAGCGCGGCTCGGCGGGCCAGGCCGGCGGCGGCCCGCTGCATCAGCGTCCCCTCCGGCAGCGTGCCCATCAACCCCGCTTCGGCCGCCCGTACGTCGGCCACCCGCCACACCGCTCTCATGCCACCGTGTCCCATTCCGTTCGCGGGCGGACCTGACCGGCCCTCCCGGCCGACGTCATCGTTCCGCGACCACCATCGCCGACGCGATCCCGCCGTCGTGCGACAACGAGAGATGCCAGTGGTTGACCCCGCGTGCGTCGGCCACCGCCGCGACAGTGCCGGAGACGGCCAACCAGGGCCTGCCGTCCGGGTCGGGCACGATCTCGCAGTCGTGCCAGTTGAGCCCGGCCGGGGCGCCGAGCGCCTTGGCCACCGCCTCCTTGGCGGCGAAGCGGGCGGCGAGCGACTCGGGCGAGCGCGGGCTGCCGGAGCGGGTGTGCCGCTCGGCCTCGGTGAAGAGCCGGTCGGCGAGCAGCGGCGTCCGTGTCAGGGCCCGGGCGAACCGGTCGACCAGGACGACGTCGATGCCGACAGCGACGATCACCACACCACCCTACCGGCGGTCGAGGCCGCAGATTAGCCGTCGGGCTCGCGCTGGGCAACGCCTGTGGACACCCCGGGGTACGCCTCGACGTCGGCTGTCCACAGGGCACCGCGCGGCCTCCGGAACGTGCCTAGCGTCAGCGCGTCGATGCCGATCGTCCACGGGGGTGTGGTCATGACCGACGAGCCGTTCGCCGTCCAGCCGGAGGAGTTACGGGCGGTCGCCGTCCTGCTCGACGACGAGGCGCGCCGGTTGGCGTTGGGCCTCGCGGGGTTGCCCGGGCTGGTGGTGGCGGCGCCCGAGTGGCGAGCCGGCGCGGCGCTGGCCGGGTTGGAGGCGGCCGGGCACGCCTGGTTCTGCCGGCTGGGTGCCCGGGTCGCGGCGACCTCCGGCGGGGTCCGGGTGGCGGCCGAGGCGTACGAGACGGTGGACGACCGGGCCGCCGGCCGGTTCGCCTCCCTACCCCGGTGAGCAGCGTCGGTTACCGACAGCTGTGGGCTGTCGATCCCGGCGGGTGGCGGGCCGCCGGGGCGGCGTGGGCGGGGTTGGTCGGGCCACTCGATCGGCGCCTCGGCGAGCTGAGCACTGCCACCGGGCGGTTGCGGGGCGGTTGGTCGGGTGCGGCAGCCACCGCGGCGGACACTCGGCTCGGCGGGCTGCGGGACGAGCTGGCCTCGATCGCTCCCGCGCTGATCGAGGTCGACCAGGTGCTGGCCGAGTTGGCCGGTGCGCTGGCCGTGGCGAAGGCGCGGCTGTCCCAGGCGGTCGCCCAAGCCGATGCGGCCGGCCTGCTCGTGGACCGCTCGGGTGGGGTGCGGGTCGATCCCGCCCGGTTCCGGCCTACCGAGCGGGCCGGGGTCGCCGCGGCTGGGGTGGCCGCGGCCCTGCGGGCCGCGCTCGACGGGGCAGCCGCCGCGGACCGGGTCGCCGCCGACCGGTTGGACGACCTGGCGAGGGCCGCCGGCACCGGTTGGGCGTCCCCGCCCGCACCGGGCCGACCGGCCCTCGGTGCCGCGCCCACGCTGGTCAGCGCCTGGTGGTCCGGGTTGACCCCGGCACAGCGACGGTGGCTGGTCGGGCGCGAGCCGACCCTCGTCGGCCGGTTGGACGGGCTGCCGGTGGCCGCCCGCGACCAGGCCAACCGGTTACGGCTCGACGCCTGGCGTGCGGAGCTGCTGGCCGAGCGGCGACGGCTGCTGTCCCAAGTGCCGCCCGGGCCGCTCGCGTTGATTCGGTTACGCGGGGTGGCCGGACGGCTGGCCGGTCTGGACGCGCTGGTCGGGCGGCTGACGGCCGGCGAGGCGCCGCGGGCGTACCTGATCGGGTTGGAGCCGGCGGGTGAGGGCCGGACGGTGGTGGCGCTCGGCGACCCGGACCACGCCGACCGGGTGCTGACCTACGTGCCGGGGATGACCGCCGGCCTGGACGACGCCTCCGGCGAGCTGGGCAGGGCGGCCCGGGTGTTGGAGCGGTGCGCCGCGCTCGCCCCGGATGAGCGCAGCGCGGCGGTGCTCTGGTTGGACTACGACGCTCCGGATCTGCTGACCGAGGCCGCCTCGGCGGGTCAGGCCCGCGACGCCGGCCCGGCGTTGCACCGCTTCCAGGAGGGGCTGCGGGTCAGCCACGACGGGCCGCCGGCTCGGCAGACGGTGCTCGGGCACAGCTACGGGTCGCTGGTGGTGGGGGTGGCCGCCCGGGAGCACGGTCTGGCCGCCGACGCGCTGGTCTTCGTCGGCTCCCCCGGTGTCGGCGCGTCGCACGCCACCGAGCTGGGCGTGCCGTCCGGGGAGGTCTGGGCGAGCAGCGCCCCCGACGACGTGATCCGGGCGGCCCGGTCACCGGAGGAGCTGGGCCGACGAGCCCTGTTCGGCGCGGCTCCGCTGGCCGCCGTGCTGGGCTGGCCGGGTCAGACCGGGCACGAACTGTGGTTCGGGCACGACCCGTCGGACCCGGGGTTCGGCGGTCGGGTCTTCGGCAGTGGGCGAGGCGGGCACACCGGTTACTGGGACCCGGGCAATCCCGCGCTGGACGGGATGGCCCGGGTCGTGCTGGGCCGCTGAGGCTTACTCGACGGTGACCGACTTGGCCAGGTTGCGGGGCTGGTCCACGTCGTGCCCCCGGGCGGCGGCGATCTCGGCGGCGAGCACCTGCAACGGCACAGTGGTGACGAGCGGGGCCAGCAGGGTGGGCGTACGCGGCACGTAGATCAGGTGGTCGGCGTACCGGACGACCGCCTCGTCGCCCTCCTCCGCGATCACGATGGTCCGCGCGCCACGAGCCCGGACCTCCTGGATGTTGGAGACGACCTTGTCGTGCAGCATGCCCCGGCCCACCGGCGAGGGCACCACGCAGATGACCGGGGTGCCCTTGTCGATCAGTGCGATCGGGCCGTGCTTCAGCTCACCGGCGGCGAAGCCCTCGGCGTGCATGTACGCCAACTCCTTGAGCTTCAGCGCGCCCTCGAGGGCCACCGGGTAGCCGACGTGCCGGCCGATGAACAGCACCGTCGGCTCGGACTTCAGCTCCCGGGCCAGCTCGCGGACGGGCTCGATCCGGTCGAGCAGCTCACGCAGTTTGCCGGGAATCTCCTGCAACTGCGCGACCACGGCGCCCACCTCGTCGGCGAACTTGATGCCGCGCACCTGGGCCAGGTGCAGGCCGATCAGGTAGCAGGCGACGACCTGGGTGAGGAACGCCTTGGTGGAGGCGACGGCGATCTCCGGCCCGCCGTGGGTGTAGAGCACGGCGTCGGACTCGCGGGGGATGGTCGAGCCGTTGGTGTTGCAGATCGCCAGCACCCGGGCCTTCTGCTCCTTGGCGTGGCGCAGCGCCATCAGGGTGTCCATCGTCTCGCCGGACTGCGAGATGACCACGATCAGCGTGGACCGGTCGAGCACCGGGTCGCGGTAGCGGAACTCGCTGGCCAGTTCCACCTCGCACGGGATCCGGGTCCAGTGCTCGATGGCGTACTTGGCGACCATGCCGGCGTGGTACGCCGTGCCGCAGGCCACGATGAAGATCTTGTCGACGTCGCGCAGGTCCTGGTCGCTGAGGCGGACCTCGTCGAGGGCGATCTCGCCGCTCTCGGTGAGCCGGCCCAGCAGGGTGTCGGCGATGGCCTGCGGCTGCTCCTCGATCTCCTTGAGCATGAACCAGTCGTAGCCGCCCTTCTCCGCGGCCGAGGAGTCCCAGTCGATGTGGAAGTCCTTGCCGGCGGCGGGCTGGCCGTCGAAGTCGGTGATCTCGATGCTGTCGCCGGTGATCAGCACGATCTGGTCCTGGCCCAGCTCGACCGCTTCCCGGGTGTGCTCGATGAAGGCGGCCACGTCGCTGGCCAGGTAGTTTTCCCCGTCGCCGCGGCCGACCACAAGTGGCGAGTTGCGCCGGGCGCCGACGACCGCGCCGGGCACCGCGGCGTCCACCGCGAGCAGGGTGAACGCGCCCTCCAGCCGTTGGCAGACAACGCGCATGCCGGCGGCGAGCAGTTGCGGGCTGTCCGGCTGGCCGGCGGCGCGCAGGTCGGCCAGCGCGGCGGCGAGCAGGTGTGCGGCGCACTCGGTGTCGGTGTCGCTGGTGAACTGGACGCCGTCGGCCTCCAGCTCGGTGCGGAGCTTGGCGAAGTTTTCGATGATGCCGTTGTGGATCACCGCGACCCGCCCGTCGGGGGCGACGTGTGGGTGGGCGTTGCGGTCGGTCGGGCCGCCGTGGGTGGCCCACCGGGTGTGCCCGATGCCGGTGGTGCCGTCACCGATGCCGATCGGGCTGGCCGCGCAGGAGGCCGGGTCGTCGGCGGCCCGCTCGGACAGCACCTTTTCCAGGTTGGCCAGCTTGCCGGCCTTCTTCTCGGTCAGCAGTTGGTCGTCACAGACGATCGCGACGCCTGCCGAGTCGTAGCCACGGTATTCCAGCCGCCGCAGCCCGTCGAGGACGATGCCGAGTGCGGGGCGCGCGCCCGCGTATCCCACGATTCCACACATGGCCCGCAGCCTAACCCAGTTTCACTCATGTTGGTTGCTCGAAAGTCGGGTTATCAATCACCGGATCTGAGCGATCAGTACCTACGCGGTCGCAACGGGACGAGCGTCACAGGCCGCTCGCGCCCGCTCCGCTGGGCGGGGTTGCGACACGCCTTCGGGTGCGACAGTCTCTCGGCGGGTTTGGCGCTCCCGTCCACGGCCCGTTCGTCCCATACCCACTCCCGCCCGGAGCAGCCATGTCCGATGCGCCGTCGCCCGACCCGACCCCCTCATCCGCTCCGGATCCGGCCTCCCCCGCACCCGGGCCGGATCCGACGGCGCCGCCGTCCTCGGCTCCGTTTCCGGCCACCGACCCGTTGGCTCCGGGCCAGCCGTGGGCACCGCAGGCCCCCTGGGCACCCGCCCCGCCGGCCGCGCCGTGGACGCCGTCTCCGCCCGCCACCCAGTGGACGCCACAAACGTCCGCGACGCCGTGGACGCCCGACCCACAGACGCCCCCGTGGTCGCCGGACGCCTCAGGCCCGGCGTCGGCCGGATCGCCACCGCCAGCGGGGTGGCACATGCCTGGCGGGCAACTCCCGGCCGCTGGCTGGCCGCCGCCCGGCTATCCGCCGCCGTACGCCTACCCCGGGTATCCACAGGTCCCCGGCAAGCCGACCACGAGCAGCGGGCGGATCGTCGGGATCGTCGTCGCGGCCGTCGTGGCACTCGTCCTACTCGTGTGTGGCTGCCTCTGCGTGGGTGGCCTGTGGCTCGACCAGGCCAACCCGGACCCGATCGCCGAGGAGCCGTGGGTCGTCCCCGACGACGACGGCTGGACGGAGCCCAGCGCTGGGCCGGTCATCCCCGAGCGACCCACGGCGCCGCAGCCGCCGACCGCGTATCCCAGCCCCAGCAAGAAGCCGATCACCCGACCGACCTCAGGACCGGCACCAGTGACTGTGGTCTACGAGCTCAGCGGTTCGGGTGTCGTCGACCTCGCGTACTTCGATGCCGAGAGTGACCTCATCCACGTCGACGGCCAGAAGCTGCCCTGGCGGACCACCATCCGAACCAACGGCAAGAGCCGGGTCATGGTGGAGGCCAGATGGGCCGACGACGAGAGTGAGAAACCGCTCGACTGCACAGTCACTGTCACCGGCGTCGGCAAGCCGGTCGTCGACAAGACCCGGGGGTACTGGTCGACCAGGTGCGCGCCCGAGTGAGGCTGGGGTCCGAGCCGGGTATGGCCGTAGGCTGGCGCAGGTGACGACGAGCACCGATGTCGACCCGCTGGTGGCCCGGATGCGGCCGTTCGGCACGACGATCTTCGCCGAGATGTCCGCCCTCGCCGTGCGCACCGGCGCGGTCAACCTCGGGCAGGGCTTTCCCGACACCGACGGCCCGCCGGAGATGCTGGCCGCCGCCGCCGAGGCGCTGCGCAACGGGCAGAACCAGTACCCGCCCGGCCCGGGGATCCCCGCCCTGCGCGCGGCCGTCGCGGCGCATCAGCGGCGGTTCTACGACCTGGGGTACGAGCCGGACAGCGAAATCGTGATCACGGCGGGCGCGACCGAGGCGGTCGCGGCGAGCATCCTCGCGCTCTGCGAACCGGGCGACGAGGTTGTCTGCTTCGAGCCGTACTACGACTCGTACGCCGCCTCGATCGCACTGGCCGGCGCGGTCCGCCGGCCGGTGACGCTGCGCCCCTCGGCCGACGGCCGGTACGCCTTCGACCCGGCGGCGCTGCGTGCGGCGTTCGGCCCGCGCACCCGGCTGGTGCTGCTGAACTCGCCGCACAATCCGACCGGCAAGGTCTTCACCCCGGCGGAGTTGGCGCAGGTCGCCGAGTTGTGCCAGGAGTTCGGCGCGTACGCGGTCACCGACGAGGTGTACGAGCACCTGGTCTTCACCGACGCGGCGAGCCCGCACGTGCCGCTGGCCAGCCTGCCCGGGATGCGGGAGCGGACGCTGCGCATCTCGTCGGCCGGCAAGACGTTCTCCTGCACGGGGTGGAAGGTCGGCTGGGCGAGCGGCCCCGCGGCGCTGGTCTCGGCGGTGCTCCGGGTGAAGCAGTTCCTCACCTATGTCAACGCCGCGCCGCTGCAACCGGCGGTGGCCGTGGCGCTCGCCCTGCCGGACGGCTACTACACCGGCTTCCGGGACGGTCTCCAGCAGCGGCGTGACCAGCTCGTCGGTGGTCTGACCGACGCCGGGTTCGAGGTGCTCGACTCGGAGGGGACGTACTTCGTCACCGCCGACATCACCGCCCTCGGCGGCCGGGACGGGGTGGAGTTCTGCCGCTCGTTGCCGGAGCGCTGCGGTGTGGTGGCGGTGCCGACCCAGGTCTTCTACGACGACGTCGACGCGGGCCGGCGGCTGGTCCGGTTCGCCTTCTGCAAGCGCCCGGAGGTGCTGACCGAGGCGGTCAGCCGGCTGCACGCTCTGGGCTCGAGCCGCTGACGTCGATCCGGCACTCCGGGCGGCTGTGGAGCTGATGCCGTAAACGGTTCAGCTCCACAGCGTCCGACAGAGCTAGCCGACCGGGCTCGCGGTGCGAACCAGCTCGGCGATCCGCTCGGCTACCTCACGGGCCGTCGCCTCGGTGGCCGCTTCGACCATCACCCGGACCAGCGGCTCGGTGCCCGACGGGCGCAGCAGCACCCGGCCGGTCTCCCCCAGCTCCGCCTCGGCCCGCTCGACCTCGGCGCGTACGGCGGGTGCGGCGGCGCCGATGGTCCGGTCGCCGACCGGCACGTTGATCAGCACCTGGGGCAGCTTGGTGACCACCGAGGCCAACTCGGCGAGGGACTGGCCGGTGGCCGCCATCCGAGCCATCAGGTGCAGCCCGGTGAGCACCCCGTCGCCGGTGGTGGCGTGCGCGGGCATCACGATGTGGCCGCTCTGCTCACCGCCGAGCGCCAGCCCGGAAGCGCGCAGCTCCTCCAGCACGTACCGGTCGCCGACCTTGGTCTCGATCAGGCGGATGCCCTGCGCGGACATCGCGAGCCGCAGCCCGAGGTTGCTCATCACGGTGGCCACCAGGGTGTCCTGGGTGAGCGTGCCGGCGTCCCGCATGGCCAGCGCGAGGATCGCCATGACCTGGTCGCCGTCCACCTCGTCGCCGTCGGCGGTGACCGCCAGGCAGCGGTCGGCGTCGCCGTCGTGGGCGATGCCCAGGTGGGCGCCGTGCTCGACCACTGCGGCGCGCAGCGCCTCGATGTGGTTGGAGCCACAGTCGTCGTTGATGTTCAGCCCGTCGGGCTCCGCGTGGATGGCGATGACCTCCGCGCCGGCCTCCCGGTAGGCGACGGGGGCGACCTCGGCGGCGGCGCCGTTGGCGCAGTCGACCACTACCTTGATCCCGTCGAGCCGGTGCGGAACGGTGCCCACCAGGTGCTGGACGTAGTGGTCGGCGCCGTCGAGCAGGTCGTGCACCCGGCCGACGCCGGCACCGATCGGCCGGTCCCAGGCAGTGGTGGCGTTCGTCTCGACGGCCGCCTCGATCTGCATCTCGATCTCGTCGGGCAACTTGTGCCCACCGGCGGCGAAGAGCTTGATGCCGTTGTCCGGCATCGGGTTGTGCGACGCGGAGAGCATCACCCCCAGGTCGGCCTTGGCCTCCGCGGTGAGGAACGCCACCGCCGGAGTGGGCAGCACGCCGACCCGCACCACGTTCGCACCGGCGCTGGTCAGCCCGGCGACCACTGCCGCCTCCAGCATCTCGCCGCTGGCGCGGGTGTCGCGACCGACGACGGCGAGCGGCGGATGACTGCGGTCCGTCTCGGCGAGTGTGTGCGCGGCGGCCACCGCGAGTGCCAGCGCCAATTCCGGGGTGAGATCCGCGTTTGCCCGCCCGCGTACGCCGTCCGTGCCGAACAACCGACCCATACCCGCCAACCTCCGAAAGAGCACTGCCAGTGAGGAGAAAGCGGAACGGCCGACCCGCCTCCCCCGAGGGGGAGGCGGACCGGCCGTCCGTCAGAAGTACAACGCGCTGGAAAAGATCAGCGCTTCGAGTACTGGGGAGCCTTACGGGCCTTCTTGAGGCCGTACTTCTTGCTCTCCTTGACGCGGGCGTCACGGGTGAGGAAGCCGGCCTTCTTCAGGGCCGGGCGGTCGTCCGGCTCGTTGATGATCAGCGCGCGGGCGATGCCCAGCCGGAGCGCACCGGCCTGGCCGGTGGTGCCGCCGCCACGCAGGTTGGCGATGACGTCGAACTGCTCGGGCTTCTCGGCGGTGACCAGCGGGTCCTTGATGAGCTGCTGGTGCACCTTGCTCGGGAAGTACGCCTCGAGGTCCTGGCCGTTGCAGGTGATCTTGCCGGTGCCCGGGACGAGGCGGACCCGGACGATGGCCTCCTTGCGGCGGCCCACGGTCTGGATCGGCCGGTCACCACGAGGGGCGCGGGCAACGGGCGCCGGCGCCTCGGTGGCCTCGGGGGCCTCCGGGGCTTCCGGGGCGACCTCGGTCTCGATGATGTCGGTCATGCTGCTTCCTTCGCCCGCGCTCACTGCGCGATCTGCTTGATCTCGAACGGCACCGGCTGCTGCGCGAGGTGCGGGTGCTCGGCACCGGCGTAGACCTTCAGCTTCTTGATCAGCTGACGGCCGAGCTTGTTGTGCGGGAGCATCCCCTTCACGGCCAGCTCGATGGCCCGCTCGGGACGCTTGGTCAGCAGCTCGTCGTAGCCGATCTGCTTCAGACCACCCGGGTAACCGGAGTGGCGGTAAGCGACCTTGGTCTGGCGCTTGTTGCCGGTCAACGCAACCTTGCCCGCGTTCACGATGACGACAAAGTCGCCCGTGTCGACGTGCGGCGCGAAAGTCGGCTTGTGCTTACCACGCAGCAACGTGGCGGCGTGGGTGGCCAGGCGGCCCAGCACGACATCAGAGGCGTCGATGACGTGCCACTGACGCTCGATCTCACCCGGCTTCGGGCTGTACGTACGCACAGGTCTACCTTGTCTCGTCGTCGGTCTGGGGTCGCGCGCCGAGGTGACCAGATCTAGCAGGCCGGACCAGCGCGCACGAACGACCAAGCGTACCTGAAGGGGCACGCCTCTGGATGTCGTACAACAGCAGGCAACGATACCCGGCGCCCCGTCCGCAGGTCAAAACGGGGGTGCGGCCCCGCGCGGCGACGCGCCGAGGGTGTCTCAGCTCACACGTTGGCGAGTCGACCGGCCCTCGGACGGCGGTAGACCGCCCAGGTGACCGCGAAGCACAACGCGTACCAGCCGATGAAGGCCAGGTAGGCGGCGTCGGCGTTGCCCGAGCTGAGGAACGACTGCCGGAACGCGATGTTGACCAGCACCCCGCCGAAGGCGCCGATCGCACCCGCGATGCCGATCAACGCGCCGGTCATCCGCCGCGCCCACCGCGCGGCGGCCTCCGGATCACGCTGACCCGTGGCCACCGCGTCCGCCGACCGGGCCCGGAAGATCGCCGGGATCATCTTGTACGTGGAGCCGTTGCCGACGCCGGAGAAGACGAAGAGGGCGAGGAACCCGGCGAGGTAGAGCCCGAACGAGCGCTCCCGGGCCGCGTACAGCACTGTGCTCGCGCCGGCCGCCATCGCCACGAAGTTCCAGAAGGTCACCCGTGCCCCGCCCAACCGGTCGGCGAGGTGCCCGCCCAGCGGCCGGATCAGCGAGCCGACCAGCGGGCCCAGGAACGTCAGCCAGGCGGCGTCGACAGGGGTGGGGAACCGTTCGGCGAACTGAAGCTGGAGCACCTGACCGAAGGCGAAACCGAAGCCGATGAACGAGCCGAAGGTGCCGATGTAGAGCAGCGACATCGCCCAGGTGTGCGGGTCGCGGGCCGCCTCCCGCAACGCCCCCGGCTCGTTGCGCGCCCCGGGCACGGTGTCCAACCAGCGGGCCGCGGCCAGCGCGGCCAGCACGATCAGCGGCAGGTAGACCGCCGGCACCAACCGGGGGTACGCGGCGCCCGCGGTGGCGAGGACCGCCAGGCCGACCAGTTGCACGGCGGGTACGCCCAGGTTGCCGCCACCGGCGTTGAGCCCGAGCGCCCGCCCCTTGAGCCGCTGCGGGTAGAACAGGTTGATGTTCGCCATCGAGGAGGCGAAGTTGCCGCCACCGACCCCGGTGAGGCAGGCGAGCACCATCAGGGTGGTGTAGGACACCCCGGGTTCCAGCAGCACCGTCATCGGGACCGCGGGCACCAGCAACAGCAGTGCGCTGATGATCGTCCAGCGTCGTCCGCCGAAGCGGGCCACCGCCAGCGTGTACGGCAGCCGCAGCACCGCGCCCAGGGCAGCCGGCACGGCGGTGAGCAGGAACTTCCCGGCCGGATCGATGCCGTACGCGGGGCCGAGGAAGAGCACTGTGACCGACCAGAGACTCCACACCGAGAAGCCGACGTGCTCCGCGAAGATCGAGACCCAGAGGTTGCGTCGGGCGATCGGCGCGCCGGTGGCCTGCCAGAAGTCCGGGTCCTCGGGGCGCCAGTCGTGCAGCGGTTGCCGGCGACCGGTGACGGCAGGCGGCTCGGCGGTGACTACGGTGCTGGTGAGCGTGCTCACGGCGGCTCCTCCTCGTCGATGTGACGAGGGGAAACGCTAGGAACGCCCGGTTACCTGGCAGTGCCCGTCGCGGGTCGGGCCGGAAACGGCTATCGCACCACGGGCCGGCGGCGATGGTGAGCACGCCACCAGAGCGCTGCTTCCGTGGTCGGTCGCTGCTTCCGGTCAGAGCTGTTGGAGTATGCGCAGCGCGCGGCCGACCCGGAGCATGGTGTCGGTGTCGGCGACGTCCACGCACGAGGTGAACCACTTCTTCATGGGCGAGGAGATCCGGTCGGGCATGACCACGTACCGGCCCATCGACACGGCGAGCGGCGAGTCCCGCAGGAGCGACTCCTCGACCACCTCGACCACGATCACGATGGGCACGTCGGTGGAGTTGTAGACGTCCGAGCTGATCACGAGGCCGAGGCGTTCCCGGGCGCCCTCGATGCGCCAGATCTCACCCCTACGCAGCACGCGGCCGTCCGCCGGAGAACAGGTCGTTGACCATGCCCACCTCGCGGGCGTCGGCGAGCGCGGCGGACTCGAGATCAAGGCTGGCGCGGCCCACGGCGGCGGCGTGCGCGGTGAAGACCTCGCGCAGCGCCTTCTCCCGGGCGGCCTGGTCCATCCACGCGGAGAGCGACAGCCCCTCGCGCTTGGCGAACCTCCGCGCCTCCTCGATCGTCTCGTCCGTGAACGAGAGAGTCACCTTGGCAGTCATGCCGAGCAGATTACCCAGCGGTGTGACCAACAGTCATCCCCGCGCTCACCGGCTCGCCCCCGGGCGGCGAAACGTACATTCCGTCGGGCTCATCCGACCCGGCCGCCGAACACCGCGAAGCGCCACTCCTTGAAGTAGCAGTCGACGTCGACCAGGCCCGCCTCGGCGAGCCACCGGCACTGGTCGGCCACCGTGGCCGGGCGGTCGTGGCGCATCCGCTCCTGGGAAGCCGCGATCTCGTCGGGGGACGCACCCAGCTCGGTGATCCGCTCCAGCCACACCTCGTCGTAGCGCCGGTCCAGCTCCGGGGTCGGGCCGGCGACCTGCTCGGCGTTGACGAACACCCCGCCCGGTCCCAGCACGGCGGCGGCCCGCCGGTAGAGCGCGCGCTTGCCGGCGTCGTCCAGGTGGTGGATCGCCAGCGCGCTGACCACCGCGTCGTACCGGCCCCGCGGCAGCTCGTCAGCCAGGTCGGCGTGGATCGTCCGGTGCGGCACGGACCGCGCGTCCAACTGGTCGGTGGCGCGGGCGAGCATCGCCGGCGCTCCGTCCACCAGGGTCAGCCGGACTCCGGGCACCGCTGCGGACAGCAGCAGGGAGAGCAGGCCGGTGCCGGCGCCCAGATCCAACACCTCCGGGGTACGCCCGGCGGCGAGCGCGGCCCGCAACGGCGGCGCGGCCACCTGGACGGCGGTGCCGTAGAAGGCGTCGAAGCACGGAATCAACCGCCTGCGCGCCTCGTCGTACGTGCCGGCCACCGCGTCGAAGACGTCCGTCACGCTCATCGCGGACTCCCATACACTGAGACAGATTTCCCACATTATAAGCACCGCCGGACGCTGATGTCGTCAGCGATTCAGCTCCAAAGGCTTCGGTCAACACCACCCGTCGCACGCGAAGTCACCGCGGAGTCACCGCTCGGCGCACGGCCGCCCACGGATCATCGACGTCACCCCTGGGCGACTCAAGGGCACGCTCGACGAGGGGTAAGTGACCACCAAGCCCTCGCCGATCTTGCACTTTCGGTCGCCGTTTTGTCGTACTCATCCTTTATGCCGCCTCAGAAACTGCAAGATCGCCGCAGAGAGAGGGCGGCGCGCGGGGAGGCGCGGGGGCGGGGTGGGTTCGATGGGATGTTGTCCGGGCGCTGATCCGCCGCGCCAAAGCCAGCCCCGCGCCGCCGGTCCGCGCGCGCGAAGAGGCGTACGAACTGCGCCGCGCCGACGAACAGTGACCGCCGATCAGCCGGTGGCGGCGGTCCCCGTCTCGCGCCGGATTCCTGACCCCGACATGCGAAGGCCCCCGGCGCTCTAGGAGCCGGGGGCTGTCGTGCTGCGTTGGTCAGCCGACGGGGCCGATCGCCTTCGCCAGGTCGACGAAGCCGGCCCACGCCGCCGGCCCGAAGGTCAGCGTCCCGCCGTCGCGATCTTTGGTGTCGCGGACGAGGACGACGCCGGGGAGGTTGTCGGCAACCTCGACACACGAGCCCCCGTTGTTTCCGCTCTTGGTGCTCTTGCGCCACTGCGCGCCGGTCAAGTCCATGATCCCGCTGCTTTCCTGATCAGGTCGAGGGACTGTTGACGGGAAAAAGCTTCACTTCTGATGCGTTCCCACCTGCGATTAAGCGTAGCAACGTCCGCAGCTCCATTTAGGATCTGCGCCCGCACCTGGCTGTCGATATGGGCGACCTGCCCGCCGTCGGGTAGC
Organism: Micromonospora sp. NBC_00330; assembly: GCF_036136635.1. Taxonomy (NCBI): domain Bacteria; kingdom Bacillati; phylum Actinomycetota; class Actinomycetes; order Micromonosporales; family Micromonosporaceae; genus Micromonospora; species Micromonospora sp. NBC_00330. Next base: position 6,745,908 of record NZ_CP108012.1, on the reverse strand, counting down.
TCGGCCACGATGAAGCCGCCGCCAAGGCCCGGATACATCCCGACTTCTTGCGGCACTACGAGCACCTGCACAGCGGGTAGTGCCGCGCACTGCGCAAGATGGGCGACCTGCTCACGCATCAATGATCTGTCGAACGTCCCTCCCGAGGAGCGCGGCCAGCTTTGCGCGCCGACGGGGCTGCGGCACGCGTCCCGGGCTTATCCACCGCGCTGCCGTTTTCGGATCTACCCCCGTTTGAGCTGCCAGGCTCTCGGCTGTCTCGCCAGCTTCGGCCATGGCCGTTTGAAGTGCGTGATTCATCCTGCCTCCAAGATGAACGTCCCGAACGTCCCGGGGAATAGAGCTACGTCGTGTACTGATCCCATCGCTCTCGGCAATGTAACCGGCAGACGGCGCGGCCGGTAGGGACCCGAGACCCGGCGGACGCGTTCGTGCTGGGGCCGCCCCTGACCTGCCGCAGATCTTGGACAGTTTCCGTTACGCGAGAACGGAAACTGTCCAAGATCTCCACTGGTGAGCAGCACGGGGCGGCCCCTTCCCAAAGTGACGACCAAGGGAGAGCACCGTGCCCGACGAGCCGACCGATCGGACACCCAAGCCCGAGCCCACACCGCGGAGGCCGCACACGGGTGAGGTCTTACACCTGACCCGCACCGCGAGTGTGCAGTTCATGCGCCCGATCTTCGTTCGCGTGATTCGCGTTCTCGACTGGCCGACGTACGACGGGTGGCTGTGGATTGACGGTTACGAGCTGGCCACGAATGGCGATGCGATCGCGCGCCGGTCCCTGTTCGTGATGCCCGCAGGCCTGATCTGGCCGAACCCGCCCGCCCCGGCGGCCCGTCGCCCAACCACCCGCACGCCCGTCAGACGCGGTCCGGTGAGGGTCGGATGACCCGCCGCCCTCGCCCGCACCTTCCGATGCGCCCGGCGTGGCTCTGCCGTAACTGCGCTGCTCCCTGGCCGTGTGCGCCGGCTCAGCTTCACCTCGCGACCGAGTTCTACGGTCATTCGATCGCTCTGGCCTTCTATCTGGCGGCGAACATGCAAGACGCCGTTGACGACCTGTACGCCCTGGGCGTTCGCCCTGACCCGCGGGCACTCCACGCCCGGTTCCTGGGCTGGTTGTCCCTCACCCGCCGACCACACCGCGCCGACCTGCGCTGACCGCCCCCGCGAGGTGAAGTGCGCTGCCGCTTCGGAGCTGATGTCACAAACGAATCAACCGCCGATGTCGTCAGCGATTCAGCTCCACAGGCTCCGACTCGCACCCTCCAACACGCTCGCTGCCCCGGTGCGGTGTGAGCCCCACTTGACAGGACCGAAACAGAAGGGACCCGGACCGGAAACCGCCCGGCGGCACGCTTTCCCGACATGACAGACGGTGCACGGTCGGCGACTCCACTGGGGCTGACGCCCCGGGAAGTGGCGACGCACTGCCCGTACTGCGCCCTGCAGTGCGGGATGACGCTGCGCGCGGACGACGCCGGTGTGACGGTCCACCCGCGCGAGTTCCCCACCAACCGGGGCGGACTCTGCCAGAAGGGTTGGACCGCCGCCGAACTGCTCGACCACCCGGACCGGCTGACCACTCCGCTGGTGCGCGACGCGGCCACCGGCGAACTGCACCCAGCTAGCTGGGACGCCGCGCTCGACCGCGTGGTCGCCGGCATCCGCGCCGTCCAGGACGACGCCGGCCGGGACGCGGTCGCCGTCTTCGGCGGTGGTGGCCTGACCAACGAGAAGGCGTACGCGTTGGGGAAGTTCGCCCGGATCGGTCTGCGCACCAGGCACATCGACTACAACGGACGGTTCTGCATGTCCTCGGCGGCAGCCGCCGGGATGCGCGCCTTCGGCATCGACCGCGGGCTGCCGTTCCCCCTCGCCGACCTGGGCCGGGCCGACACCCTGCTGCTGGTCGGAGCGAACCCGGCGGAGACCATGCCGCCGCTGGTGCGCTGGCTCACCGAGCAGCGCCGCAACGGCGGAAAACTGATCGTCATCGACCCACGGGTCACCGCCACCGCCCGCCAGGCCGACCTGCACCTGCAACCGCTTCCCGGCACCGACCTGGCGGTGGCCAACGCGCTGCTGCACATCGCCCTCACCGAGGGTTGGGTCGACCGGGCCTACGTGGCCGACCGCACCACCGGGTTCGACGCGGTCCGCCGAGGCGTCGCCGCCTGGTGGCCGGCCCGCGCGGAACAGCTCTCCGGGGTGCCGGTGGCCGACCTGGAGGCGACCGCCCGAGCGCTGGGCACCGGCGGTCGCGTGATCATCCTGACCGCGCGCGGCGCCGAGCAGCACGCCAAGGGGGTGGACACCGTCACCGCGTACGTCAATCTCGCCCTCGCCCTCGGTCTGCCCGGCCGCGACGGTTCGGGGTACGGCTGCCTCACCGGCCAGGGCAACGGCCAGGGCGGCCGGGAGCACGGGCAGAAGGCCGACCAGCTCCCCGGCTACCGGAAGATCGACGACCCGGCGGCCCGGGAGCACGTGGCCGGGGTGTGGGGCGTACCGGCCGACGAACTGCCCGGCCCGGGAGTGCCCGCCTACCAACTGCTCGACTCGCTCGGCGCCCCGGGTGGCCCGCGCGCGTTGCTGGTGTTCGGGTCGAACCCGGTGGTCTCGGCGCCCCGGGCGGCCCGGATCGAGGGCCGGCTGCGCGACCTCGACCTGCTGGTCGTCGCGGACCTCCTGCTCTCCGAGACGGCCGCGCTGGCGGACGTGGTGCTACCCACCGCGCAGTGGGCCGAGGAGGACGGCACCATGACCAACCTGGAAGGTCGGGTGCTGCGTCGGCGCGCACTACGGCCGCCCCCGCCGGGCGTCCGGACCGACCTCGCCATCATCTCCGACCTGGCGGCACGGCTGGCCGAGGCCGACTCGGCGGACGTCGACCCGGCCGACGCCAACCCGGCCAGCGTGCGACCGGCCGCCGTCGCGGCGGCTCGGTTCCCGGCCGACCCGGCTGTCGTCTTCGCCGAGCTGCGCCGCGCCTCCGCCGGTGGTGCCGCCGACTACGCCGGCATCAGCTGGGACCGGATCGACGCCGACGACGGGGTCTACTGGCCCTGCCCGACCGAGGACGGGCCGGACACGCCCCGACTCTTCGCCGACCGGTTCGCCACCCCGGACGGCCGGGCGCGCTTCCACCCCGTCGACCATCGCCCGGCCGCGGAGGAGATCTGCGCCACGTACCCGCTGCACTTCACCACCGGTCGGGTGCTGGCGCAGTACCAGTCGGGCACCCAGACCCGACGGGTGGCCGCGCTGCGCCGCGCCGCCCCGGAGGCGTTCGTCGAACTGCACCCCGACCTGGCCACCCGGTTGGGCATCGACGACGGCGACCCGGTGCGGGTCACCTCCCGCCGAGGTGAGTTCCGCGCTCCGGCCCGGCTCAGCGCCGGGATCCGACCCGACACGGTGTTCGCCCCGTTCCACTACGCGGGGGCGGGACGCGCCAACTCGGTGACCAACGACGCGGTGGACCCGATCTCCGGGATGCCCGAATTCAAGATCTGCGCGGTCCGGGTGGAGAAGGCATGACCGCCCGGGTGGTCATCGTCGGCAACGGGATGGCGGGCGCGCGCCTCGCCGGTGAGCTGCACGCCCGGGAGGGAGACCGGAAGGTCACTGTGCTCGGGGCCGAGCCGCACCGCGCGTACAACCGGATCCTGCTCTCCACCCTGCTGGCCGGCCGGATCGACGAACCGGACGTGGAGCTGACCGAAGCCGCCGGGCACGGCGTCGACCTGCGCAGCGGCGTACCGGTGACCGCCGTCGACCGGGCCGCCCGGGAGGTCCGCACCGACGACGGCGAACGGATCGGATACGACCACCTGGTGCTCGCCACCGGCGCCCGCGCGGTGGTGCCGCCACTGCCCGGCCTCGACCCGGCGAACCTGCCGGAGCGGGTGGTCCCCTTCCGGACCCTCGACGACTGCCGGCGGATCCTCGCGGCGGCGGACGGCGCCCGCAGCGCGCTGGTGCTCGGCGGCGGGTTGCTCGGCCTGGAGGCCGCCCGAGGGCTGGCCACCCGGGGGCTGGCCACCACTGTGGTGCACCCGAGAGAGCACCTGATGGAACGTCAACTGGACCCGACTGCCGGCGCGGTGCTCGCGGGCACGCTCGCCGGTTTCGGCGTCACCGTCCAACTGGGGGTTTCGGCGACCGGCGTGGCAGCGGACGCCAACGGTGTCCGCCTCGACCTGGCCGACGGCCGGTCGCTCCGCGCCGACCTGCTGGTGCTCTCCTGTGGCGTACGCCCGGACACCGCCCTCGCGCAGGCCGCCGGCCTGACCGTGCGGCGCGGCGTGGTGGTGGACGACCGGCTGCGCACCAGCGACCGGTCCATCTCGGCGATCGGCGACTGCGCCGAGCACGACGGCGTGCTCACCGGGCTGGTCGCGCCCGCCTGGGCCCAGGCTCAGGTGCTCGCGGACGTGCTGACCGGGACGGACCCCCTGGCCCGGTACCGGCCCCGGCCGGTGGTGACCCGGCTGAAGGCCGCCGGGATCGACCTGGCCTCGATGGGTGACGCGGCCAGTGGCGGGCCGGGCGAGGAGTTGACCTTCGCCGACCCGACCCGGGGCACCTACGCCCGGTTGCGGATCCAGGACGAGCGGCTGATCGGAGCGATCCTGCTCGGCGACAACCCGGCGGTCGGCACTGTGATCCAACTCTTCGACCGTGGTCAGCCGGTGCCGAGTGACCGACGGGCGCTGCTGCTCGGCAGGGCACTCGGCGCGGTAGGCGCGACCCCGGCCGCCTCACCGGCACTGATGCCGGACGCGGCCACGGTCTGTCAGTGCAACACGGTGAGCAAGGGCGCACTGGTCAGAAGCTGGCGCTCCGGCGCCCGGACTGTCGATGCGGTGGTGGCCGCGACCCGGGCCGGCACCGGATGCGGCGGATGCCGGGACGCGGTGAGCGGCATCGTCGACTGGCTGAGCCAGGCGGAATCGGTGGAGGTGACGCGATGAACGGCGGCGAACTGGTCGTCATCGGCAACGGCATGGTCGGGCAGCGCTTCGTGGACGCGCTGCACGCCCGTGACCCCCAGGGCACCTGGCGGGTGACAGTGCTGGCCGAGGAGGGGCGCCCGGCGTACGACCGGGTGCGGCTCTCGGCGTACTTCGACGGGGTCAGTGAGAGCGAACTCAACCTGCACACCCCCCACGACGGGGTGCGGCTGCGACTCGGCGAGCCGGCCACCGCAGTCGACCGGGACCGCCAGGTGGTGACCACCGCCGTCGGCGAATACCGCTACGACGCGCTGGTGCTCGCCACCGGGTCGTACGCGTTCGTGCCACCGGTGGCCGGCACGGAACTGCCCGGGGTCTTCGTCTACCGGACCCTTGACGACCTGGCGGCGATCCGGGCGTACGCGCGGGGCCGGCGGGTCGGCGCGGTGATCGGTGGAGGGCTGCTCGGTCTGGAGGCCGCCAATGCCCTGCGACTGCTCGGCCTGAGCACCGACGTGGTCGAGTTCGCGCCCCGGCTGATGCCGGTGCAGGTGGACCAGGCCGGCGGCGCGATGCTCCGCCGCTACGTCGACGAGCTGGGCGTACGGACCCATCTCGGGGTGGCGACCACAGCGATCCGTCAGGGCCCGGACGGCGGCGTCGCGGCCCTGGAACTGTCCGACGGCACCGCCCTCGACGCCGAGCTGGTGGTGGTGGCCGCCGGCATCCGGCCCCGCGACCAGTTGGCCCGGGACGCCGGTCTGCCGCTGGGCCCGCGCGGCGGGGTGCTTGTCGACGCGACCTGTCGCACCGCCGACGAGCGGATCTGGGCCGTCGGAGAATGCGCGGCGGTCGACGGCACCTGCCACGGTCTGGTCGCGCCGGGGTACGCGACGGCCGAGGTGGTGGCCGATCGGCTGGTCGGCGGCGCGGCGACCTTCCCGGGCGCGGACACCGCCACCAAACTCAAGCTGCTCGGCGTCGACGTGGCCTCGTTCGGCGACGCCCACGGCACGACCGAGGGCTGCCTGGACGTCACGTTCACCGACCCGGCCACCCGGGTCTACGCGAAGCTGGTCCTCTCCGACGACGCGCACACACTGCTCGGCGGGGTGCTGGTGGGTGACGCCAGCGCGTACCCGACGTTGCGGGCCAGTGTGGGCGGCCCGCTGCCGGCCGCGCCGCTGGCGCTGCTCGCCCCCGACGGCGGCGGCGCGGACGCCGGTGCGCTGCCCGCCGCCGCGCAGGTCTGCTCCTGCAACGCGGTGACCCGGGGCGACGTGGACGCCGCCATCGCCGACGGTTGCGCGGACGTGCCGGCGTTGAAGGCGTGCACCCGGGCCGGCACGAGCTGCGGCTCCTGCGTGCCGATGCTGAAGCAGCTCCTGGACGCGGCCGGGGTGGCACAGTCCAGCGCGCTCTGCGAGCACTTCGACGTCAGCCGGCGGGAGCTGTTCGAGATCGTCCGCGTCCGCGGCATCCGCACCTTCTCCCGGCTGGTCGCCGAACACGGTCGGGGCCGCGGCTGCGACATCTGCAAGCCGGTGGTGGCGTCCATTCTCGCCTCGCTGGGCAGCGGGCACGTGCTCGACGGCGAACAGGCGTCGTTGCAGGACACCAACGACCACTTCCTGGCCAACCTGCAACGCGACGGCAGCTACTCGGTGGTGCCCCGGATCCCGGGCGGCGAGATCACCCCGGAGAAGCTGATCGTGATCGGCGAGGTCGCCCGGGACTTCCAGCTCTACACGAAAATCACCGGTGGGCAGCGGATCGACCTGTTCGGGGCGCGGGTGGAGCAGTTGCCGCAGATCTGGCGGCGGCTGGTCGACGCCGGCTTCGAGTCCGGGCACGCGTACGGCAAGGCGCTGCGCACTGTGAAGTCGTGCGTGGGCGAGACCTGGTGCCGGTACGGGGTGCAGGACTCGGTGGGACTGGCCGTGGCGCTGGAGCTGCGCTATCGCGGGCTGCGCGCGCCGCACAAGCTCAAGTCGGCGGTTTCCGGCTGCGCCCGGGAGTGCGCGGAGGCACGCAGCAAGGACTTCGGCATCATCGCCACCGAGACAGGTTGGAACCTCTACGTCGGCGGCAACGGCGGCTTCCGCCCCCGGCACGCCGACCTGTTCGCCACCGATCTGTCCACTGACGCGCTGATCAGGCTGATCGACAGGTTCCTCATCTACTACATCCGTACCGCCGACCGGCTGCAACGCACCGCCGGCTGGATCGAGGCGATGGACGGCGGCCTGGACCACCTGCGCTCGGTGATCGTGGACGACTCGCTCGGGCTCTGCGCCGACCTCGACGCGGCGATGGCCCGGCACGTGTCGTCGTACTCCGACGAGTGGCGCGACGTCCTGGACGACCCGGATCGGCTGCGCCGCTACACGTCCTTCGTCAACGCCCCCGACGTACCGGACCCGTCGATCACCTTCACCCGGGAACGCGGCCAGCCGGTCCCCGTACGCGACCAGTCCCCGACCGGATCCGAGCCGACGAACGGTCACCGTCGGCAACCGGTCACCCTCGGCCTACCGGAGGTACGGCGATGACACAGACCCTCACGCTGACCTGGACCACCGTCTGCCTGCTCGACCGGTTGGAGCCCGACCGGGGCGTCGCCGCCCTGGTCGACGGGGTGCAGATCGCGCTCTTCCGGACCGCCGACGAGCTGTTCGCGATCGACAACCGCGACCCGGTCTCCGGGGCGTACGTGCTGTCCCGGGGCATCGTCGGCAGCCGCAGCGGAGTGCCGACGGTCGCCTCACCGCTGCACAAGCAGGTGTACGACCTGCGCAGCGGGCACTGCCTCGACCTGCCCGGGGTGGCCGTGGCCCGACACGACGCACGTTGCCGCAACGGGCTGGTCGAGGTGCGGCTGCGACAGGAGGGTTGATGCGGGAAGAACTGGCGGGTTTCACCATCGGGGTGACCGCCGACCGGCGGCGCGACGAGTTGGCCGCGCTGCTCGAACGACGGGGCGCCCGGGTGGTGCTCGCCCCGGCGCTGCGGATCGTGCCGCTGTCCGACGACACCGAGCTGCGCGAGGCGACCCGCGCCTGCCTCGACCAGCCGCCGGACATCCTGATGGCCAACACCGGCATCGGGATGCGCGGCTGGTTGGAGGCGGCCGAGGGCTGGGGGCTGGCCGAGCCGCTGCGCTCCGTGCTGGCCAGCTCGTACGTGGTGGCGCGCGGCCCGAAGGCACGCGGCGCGATCCGGGCGGCCGGGCTGCACGACCAGTGGTCGCCCGCCTCGGAAAGCTGCGACGAGGTGGTCGACCATCTACGGAGGCGCGGCGTAGCCGGGCAGGTCATCGCCATGCAGCTGCACGGCGAGCGACAACCCGAGTGCACGCTCGCGCTGGAGGCGGCGGGCGCGACCGTCATCGAGGTGCCGGTCTACCGCTGGGCGCCGCCGACCGATCCGGCGCCGCTGCACCGGTTGATCGACCTGATCGCCGGCCGGCTGGTGGACGCGGTGACGTTCACCTCGGCCCCGGCGGTCGAGGCGTTGCTGCGGGCCGCCGGTGACCGCACCGACGCGGTGCTGTCCGCGTTACGCAGCGATGTGCTGGCCAGCTGTGTCGGCGCGGTGACCGCCGAGCCGTTGCTGCGGCGCGGGGTGCCGGTGAGCGCGCCGGGGCGGGCCCGGTTGGGCGCGCTGGTGCGGACCATCGTCGACGAGCTGCCCCGCCGGACCGTGACGTTCAAGGCCGCCGGGCACCTGCTCACGTTGCGCGGGCACGCCGCGGTGATCGACGGCGAGCTGCGGCCACTCGCGCCCGCGCCGATGGCCGTGCTGCGGGCGCTGGCCCAGTCCCCGGGTCGGGTGCTGTCGCGCACGGCGTTGCTGCGGACGCTGCCCCGGGGCGCGGACGAGCACGCCGTAGAGATGGCCGTCGCCCGGCTACGGGCCGGCCTGCGCGCGCCCCGCGTGGTGCAGACAGTGGTGAAGCGCGGCTACCGGCTCCGGGTCGACTGAGGGCGTCACGGCCGGCCGTCGCGAGCCGGCCGTGACGCGACAGTTCAGCCGACCGGCGTCGGGAAGCCCCGTCCGTGCTCGGACTGGAGCCGGAGCATGGCGTGCTCGACCACGGTCACCAGCACCTGCTTGACCGAGTCCCGCTGCCGGGCGTCGGTCATCACCAGCGGCACCTGCGGCGAGATGGCCAGCGCTTCGCGGACCTCCTCGGCCTCGTACTGCGGCGCGCCGTCGAACTTGTTCAGCGCCACCACGTACGGCAGGTTGCGGTTCTCGAAGTAGTCCAGCGGGGCGAAGGCGTCGGTGATCCGGCGAGTGTCCACCAGCACGGCGGCACCCACCGCCCCACGGATGATCTCGTCCCACATGAACCAGAACCGAGTCTGACCCGGTGTACCGAAGAGGTACAGGATCAGGTCCTGAGCCATGGTGATCCGGCCGAAGTCCATGGCGACCGTTGTGGTCTCCTTGCCCGGCACCTTTGACGGATCGTCGATGCCGACACCCGCCGCGGTCATCAACGCCTCTGTGGTCAGCGGTGTGATCTCGGAGATCGCCCCGACCAGTGTCGTCTTACCGACGCCGAAGCCGCCCGCGACGACGATCTTCGCGGATACGATTCCCCGGCCCGGCCGCCCCCCTGCGGGGTCATAGCCTGCGAAGTCCACTTAGCACCCTTCCAAGCAGTTCCATCCGCTCCTCGAACCCCTCGGCGGGAGCAGCAGTGTGTAACGTCAGCAGGCTCTCGGCCACCATGTCGGCGACCAACACCCGGGCGACGCCCAGCGGCATCCGGGTATACGCGGCGATCTCCGCCAGCGACTGTGCTCGGCCCTCACAGACCGTGGCGATGCGGTGCTTGTCGTGCCCGGCGAAGCGGGACTCGGCGACCTGGGTGGGAGAGGCGGTGAGGACGGCCTCGAGGGCGATGTCCTGCCGGGGCTCGGTACGACCACGGGTGACCGCGTACGGACGCACCAGCGCGCCACGCGGGTCAGCGCGTCGTTGGTCCATTCCCGATCACCTCCTCGTCCCCTGCGGAGCCGGACTGTGCCGCCTCTCATCCCTGGTCCGGCGCTCGGAACGAGCGCCGCCTTCCGGTGCTAAGAGCGCACCGCGTCGCGCGGCAGCGGCACCAGCGCCGCACCCACCCGCTCGACCAGCAGCGCCATCTCGTAGCCCACCTGGCCCACGTCGCAGCTCCGCGCGGCCAGCACGGCCATCGAGGAGCCGTCGCTGATCGACATCAGGAAGAGATACCCGCTGTCCATCTCGATGACTGTCTGCAACACCCCGCCCGCGCTGAACATCCGGGCCGCGCCCTCGGTCAGGCTCACCACCCCGGAGGTGATCGCGGCGAGCTGGTCCGCCCGGTCCCCCGGCAGATCCCGGGAGGACGCGAGCAGCAGCCCGTCTGCGGACACCGCCACCACGTGGGCGATGCCCGCCACGCTGTCGGCGAAGTTGGTGAGCAGCCAACCCATGTCCTGCATGGCAGCTGGCCTGTTCATCGGCTCTCCTTGGTCGAGGTGCTGTTCAGGTCCGTTCCGGCCGTCCGACCGCGCTGCACACCGCGGTGGTAGGCCGACAGCAGACCACGTACTTCATCCGGGGTCCGCCGGCTGCGGTCCCGGCCGCTCTTCGGTTCGATGCCACCCGGCACGAGCTGTTGCTGCGGCACCCGCTTGGGCAACCCGGAGCGGGTGGTCCCGGCGGGAGCCGGCTCGGCAGCCCGGCTGGCCCGGGACCAGCCTTCGTCCGCCGCCGTACGCCATGCACCCGGATCGGAGGCGGAGGCGGAGGCGGGCGCGGGCGCGGCCGGAGCCGGCCGGGCGGCCGGGGGCGGGGCGTACGTCGGCGGCGCCGACGGCCGTGCCCCGAACCCGTCCATTGTGGCGCCGAGCCCGTCGGCGCCCGGGGTGGCCGTGCCGTCGGTGCCGGAGCTGCCCGGTGTACGGGTCGGCAGTTTCGGTCGGGCCGGCGACGCGGCCGGCACCGCCCCGGCGCTCGGCTGGCCGCCGTTGCCGGTGCGCAGGCCGGCGTCAGCCGCCGCGGTGGTGGCGGGTGCTGGCGGCTCGTCGAAGTTGGGCCGGGTGAAGATCGCTGTGGCGTCGTCGCCGTGCGACCGGAACCAGACGGCTTCCATCTCCCGGAAGATCGGAGCCTCGGCCGGGAAGTCGGGCCGGGCGCTGACCGGTGCGGCGGGCACCGACGGAACGGCCGGTGGTGCCACAGCGCCCGGCCCGGCGACCGGCCCGACCGGGAGGCCCTGGGCGCCGCGCCTGTCAGCGGTGTCCGGGGCGTCCGGGGTGGAGCCGCGTCGGGGCAGCGGGTCGACGGTCGGGTACGCCACTGTCGGGCTGCCCAGCGAGGCGCCCGCGCCGTTGCTGTACGCAGGCCGGGCCGGCGGAAGCGGGGCGGCGGGTGCCGGCGCGGGGGCGGCGGGTGCCGGTGGCATCGTCGAGCGCGGACCGGTGTAGCCACCCGCCTGGACGGCCGGGGTGGTGTCGCGGGAGTCCAGCGGCGACTGCCACTGGGCGGGTGCCGGCGGGCTGGTCCGCCACTGGTCGGGCAGCGTCGCCGCCGTCGTCGCGGCACCGGCGAACTGCTCGGCGTGGCCGGCGGTGGTGAGCGGCGTCTGCTCCACGGCCATCGGCTGACGCGGCCGGGTGAGCACCTGCTCGCGGCCCCGGTTGCTGGGCAGCACCACTGTGGCGGCGGGCAACGTCACCTGGGCGACGGTGCCGCCCTCGACGTTGCGGCGCAACTCCACCCGGATGCCGTAGCGGGAGGCCAGTCGGCTCACCACGGCCAGACCCATCAGTCGGAACGCGGCGACGTCCACGCTCGGCGGGGCGGCCAGCCGCCGGTTGAGCGAGTCGAGCTGGTCGTCGGTGAGGCCGAGCCCGCGGTCCTCGATCTGGATCAGCACGTAGTCGCGGATCCGGCGGCCGTCGGCGACCACAGTGGTGTTCGGCGGCGAGAACCGGGTGGCGTTGTCGAGCAGCTCGGCGACGAGACGTACCACGTCGTTTACCGCGTGCGCGGCCACCTCGATGTCGGTGTCGACAGTGCCGAACTCGATGCGGTTGTAGAGCTCAACCTCGGACTGGGCGGCGCGCAGCACGTCCACCACCAGCGCGTTGTCGTGACGCGGTGCGGCGGAGTCGGCGCCGGCCAGGACCAGCAGGTTCTCGTCGTTGCGGCGCATTCGAGTGGCCAGGTGGTCCAGTTCGAAGAGCTGCGCGAGCCGCTTCGGGTCCTCCTCGGCGCGCTCGATCGCGTCCAGCTCGCCGATCATCCGGTCGACCAGGGTCTGACTACGGCGGGCCAGGTTGAGGAACATCGCCGAGACGCTGGTACGCAGAGCCGCCTGCTCGGCGGCGACCCGCACCGCCTCCCGGTGGACGACGTTGAAGGCCAACGCCACCTGACCGACCTCGTCGCGGGTGTTGAGCTGGATCGGGTCCCGGACCTGGCGGACGATCTCGTCCACCCCGCCGTCACCCACGCTGCCCATGTTCTGGAGCCGCTGCACGGCGTCGGGCAGGTCGTGGTTGGCCACCGAGAGGGCGCCCTCACGCAGTCGGCGCAGCGAGTGGTTGAGCGAGCGGGCCAGCACCACGGCCAGCGACACGGCGATGATCAGGGTCAACAGCACCAGGATCGACTCGACCACTGCCTGCCGGATGACGTCCGAGCGGGCCTGGTCGGCCTGCTGGAGCAGTCGGTCCTGCAGTTGGATCTCCGCCCAGCGCATCAGGTCGTTCACGGCGCCGATCGCCGCGGTGGCGTCCTGCGCGGTGACCAGCGGGCGTTGCCCGACCGAGCGGGTGATGTCGGTGGCCACCCGGTCGGCCAGGCCGACCGCGTCGCCGGAGACGGTGCTGTCGACCAGGGCGCGCTGCACCGGGTCGGCGGCCAGCGAGAAGGCGACCAGGGCCTCCTGCTGACCGGTCAACGTTGCCACGAAGGAGGAGAACTGCTCCGAGTCGAGCTGGCCGGCCGTCAGCGCGGTGAAGGCGACGGCCTCTTCCTCCGCGACGGAGGCCTTGGCGCGGGCGAAGGCGGCGACCGCGCGGCGGCTGTCCGCCAGGCTCTCGTCGCCGGGCAGCTGGGCCAGGCCGTCACCGTAGGAGACCAGGTCGGTGAGGATGACTCCGTAGCGGAGCACCGCCTCGGCGACAGCCATCTGCCGGCGGTCCAGCACCTCCTGGCGGGTGCCGTCCAGGGTGGCCAGGTGGTCGTCGATGGCGGCCAACCGGTCCCGCAGGGCGGCCGGCACGTCGCCGATCCGGCCCCGCTCGGCGCGGTACTCGTCCACCCGCTGCTGCGTCTGGCGGACCCGCAGGTTGTACGCGTCGGCCGGCTGCTGCGGAGCGGCCAGGTAGGCGGCCGCTGCCATTCGTTCGGACTGGAGGTCCTGGGTGAGGGCGCTGACGTCGACGGAGAGGGCCGTCAGTGACCGGGCCCGCGTGGCGTCGAACGCGCCCTCGCCGACGGAGATCAGGCGGACCGTGGCCAGCGCGATCACCGCCGCCACCGGGACGACCAGAATCAACGCCAACTTGGACCGGATCCGGGCGTCACGCAGTCTCGGCATCCGGCGGCGCGCAGGCCGACCGCTGTCGCCGAGCGCGGGCAGGGTCGTCGGTCCGGTGCTCACGACATCGCCTCCGTCGTTTCTTCCCCGCCTGAGCCGCCGAGCCATGCCGTAAGCGGAGGGGACCACGCGCGGCACGGCCGCGATTTCATCAGAGATGATCGTGTTTGGGAAGCCGCAGTGAGGTAGGAAACGGTCGGACGGAGCGCATCCCGTGATCCGGGCAACTGATACCTTCATTTCCGCAAGCCCCTGAACAGGGCATGTAACTCCAGAGTGGTCACGCGTGTATGCAAAGTGAGCTTTTGCAAACATTGCGTTACCCCAGCATGTGGGATGGCCGTCCCGAAAATGCTGCCGGGGTCCGCGCTTGACCACAGCGCCGGCCATTGGCAAGGTTTTGCAGGCTTCGCGCACACCGTACGGCAGAGGAGATCCCGTCCTCCACTGAGGACGGATTAGCGGCGGTGACCGGGCAGCGCCCGCGCCCGCACCTGGAGGACTGAGTTGAGCCCCATCCGCTCCGCGACCATCGCGGCGCTCGCATCGGCCGTAGTGGCCACCACGCTCACCGGCTGCCAGTTTGGCGAGGCGGAACAGGACACGAGTCCGATCGTGATCGCTGCCGATCTCGAACTCTCCGGCGCCGCAGCCACTGTTGGCCGGACATACCAGCGCGCCCTCGAACTCAAGGTCGATCAGTTGAACGCCTCCGGTGCACTGAACGGCCGGAAGATCGACCTGAAGGTGAAGGACAACCGTTCCGACTCGGCCGAGTCACTTCGCAACATCGTCGACTTCAGCAGCGATTCGAAGGTCAGCGCCATCATCATGGGCGGCTGCAACGAATGCGCGGTCGGAGCGGTCGGGACCATCAACGAGAAGCGGATTCCCACCATTGCGCTAGCCGCTTCCGGCGCGATCGCCGCGCCGGCCGCTGAACGGCGCTACGTGTTCAAGCTGGGCCCCAACGCCCCGGACAGCGCCGCCGCACTCACCGCCGAACTGCGCCGCAACAACATCCGCAAGGTGGGGATGCTGGTCAGCGACGACGACTACGGCCAGGAGGGCGCGACCGCGCTCAAGAGGGAGCTGGACAAGGCCAGGATCACGCTCCGACAGCAGCGGATCAAGACCACCGACACCGACGTCAGCCAGCAGGTCCAGCAGCTCGCATCGGGCAAGCCCGACGCGATGGTCTTCTGGACCCCGCCGGAGCAGGCGACGCTGGCCGCCACCAGCGTGCAGCAGACCATCTTCCGTGGGTCGATCTACTTCGACGCGGCAGCGGCCGGGGACCTCTTCCTCGGGGCGGCGGCCAAGGCGACCGAGAAGGCCACGCTGATCTTCACGCAGACCATGGTGATCGACGACGTGATCGCGACCACGCCTGCCAAGGCGGCACGCCGGCAATGGTTCCAGGACTACACGGCCCGCTTCGGTGGCTACAACGGGTCCTCGTCGTTCGCGGCGGACGCCGTCCAGCTGATCGCCGACGCCGAACTGCGCGCCGGCGGTGAGATCGGGAAGGTGGACCGCAACGGCATCCGGGACGTGCTGGAGACGTCCCAGATGGACGGCCTCTCCGGCCCGATCCGCATGACGCCGGACAACCACAGCGGCCTGATGCCGCAGGCGCTCACCACGCTGGTCGCCCGCAATGGTCGCTGGCGGTTGGCGGGGTAACGCTTCTGGGCCTCGTGTAGCCCGGCGGGTTCGTCGGGGTGCCGGGTGGGGGGTGTGGCCGACCGTGCCCGGCTCCGGGCGGTCAGGCTTGATCCCTCCGCCGGGCACGGTCGGCCACACCCTTCTCGCCTGCGGCTTTGACGGAACGGGCCGGCCTCCAAGTGGAGGCCGGCCCTTCGCGTTTCTTGGGTGTTGATCTTGGTGTTGATCTTGATGTGTGTCTTGGTGCTGGTCGTTGATCTCTTTTGTTCGGTTAGCGGCTGCTGGTGGTTTCTCTCACCCAGGGGAGGGCGATCCGCTCGATCAGCAGGAGCGCCGAGTAGAGCAGGATGCTCACCAGCGCCACCAGCATGATCGCCGCCCAGGCGGTGGCGGCGTCGCCGATGCCGGCGTACTGCGTGATGACGTAGCCGAGGCCGCTCTCGCCGGCCTGGAACTCACCGATCACCGCGCCGATCGCGGCCAGTGGCATGGCCACCTTGAGCCCGACGAAGATCTGCGGCAGCGCGGCCGGGAAGCGCACCTTACGGAACGCCTGCCAGCGGGAGGCGTTCCAGGAACGCACCAGTTCGGCCAGGTCGGCCGGCGTGGTGGTCAGCCCGGTCGCCGTGGAGAGCACGATCGGGAAGAAGCAGAGCAGGAACACCATGGTCAGGATCGGCTTCTGGCCCCAGCCGAGCGCCACCACCAGCAGCGGGCCCAGCGTGATCTTCGGCACCGCGTTCACAGCGACCAGCAGCGGCGTGAACATCCGCTCCACGGTGCGGGAACTGGCCAGGGAGAGCCCGATCAGCACACCGGCGGCCACCGAGAGGGCGAACCCGGTCAGGATCTCCAGCGTGGTGTCCCAGGTGTGCTCCAGCATCTGGGCGGGCTTGTCGACGAACGCGCTGAACACGTCGCCGGGCGGCGGCAGGGCGAAAGGGTGGACCAGTTCCAGTCGGGCGATCAGCCACCACGCCGCCAGCGCGACAAGGATGCCGACCGCGGGCAGCACCGCGTCGGCCCCGGCCCGGAGACCGGCACCTCGACCCGTGCGTCCCGCCTCGGGGCCGGCACCCGGGGGCGGGAGTTCCGCCACCGCCGGGTCCGCTGACCGGACGTCGGTCATCTCTGTCCTCCTCGAAATCCCACGGCCCGCCGGGGGCCGACGAGCGACGGGGGTACGTCCCACCGGGATCGGCGGGACGTACCCCCTGATGACGACCGGACGATCAGGCCTTCGGCGCGAGGCTGAAGTCGATGATCTGCTCGGGGGTGATGTTCTGCTTCAGCGCGCCCGCGCCCTGCAGGATGGCGATGCTCTTGGCTACCCGACCGCTGTCCAGGGTGCCGATCGCGGTGCCGGTGTTGCCGGAACGGACGTACGCGGCCATCAGCTCCAGCTCGGCGGCGGCGGAGACCGGGTTGGTGGCGTCGACGTTCTTCTTCAGGATGTCGGCGGCCTCCTTGGAGTTCGCCAGGCTGTACTCCAGGCCCTTGAGCAGCGCCGCGGTGAACTTCTTCACCATCTCGGGCTTCTCCTTGGCGGTCTTCGAGGAGGTGATCAGCACGTTGCCGTAGAGGTCCTGCATCACGTTGCTGTACGGCAGCATGACGGCCTTCTTCTTGGCCACCGCCTCGATGGTCGGCTGACCGACGACGAACTGACCGATGCCGTCCACCGAGCCGGAGGCCAGCGTGCCGATCAGGTTCTGCGCCTCACCGTTGACCCAGGTCACCTTGGTCGCGTCCACACCGGCGAGCCGGGCGTACGTCGGGAAGAGGTTGCGGACCACGGAGCCGGGGGTGTCGGCGAGCTTCTTGCCCTCCAGGTCCTTCGGCGAGCTGATGTTCTTGCCCTCGACGGTGGCGATACCCGCCATGGTGCGCTGCTGGATCGCGGCCACCGCGGTGAAGTCCTTGGCCTGGCCGTTGCCGAGCTGGAGCAGACCGCCGGTGAGGTCGATCGGGCCGAAGTCGGCCTGGCCGCCGACGACGGTCTGGATCACGCCACCGGTGCCCTGACCCGCCTTGATCTCGACGTCGAAGCCGGCTTCCTTGAAGAAGCCCTTGTCCTTCGCCACCCAGGCGTAGGAGTCACGGCCGAAGTTACCGAACGAGGTGAGGTAGGTCACCTTCTGCAGCGTCTTGCCGTCGCCGCCCTTGGCATCGTCGGCCGAATCCGACCCGCTGCTGCAGGCGGAGACAAGGGCGAGGGCGGTGGCCAGCGCGGCCGTAGCGACCGTACGGGTCAGCCTTCTCATCAGTGCACCATGTCCTTTCCGACCGGGGCCGACAGGCCACCGGAGGGGGTTGTCGTGACGGGCCGGCGGGAGGGGTGGAAGCCGGGCGCCGCCGTCGTGGGGGGACTCTTCGCGGGCACAGCGTACGAGAAACCCACAGTTGCGACGCCAGGCGTATCGGGTTGCGGAACGGATACAACCTGACGACCACCCCAGCCGGTGTCATACCTCGACAGGGCAGTTAGCCTTTGTCGGATTCCTGACCGTCCACTCAGCGGAGGTACGCCGGAGATGATCCGACTGTCCGGGGTGTCCCGTACCTTCGAGGGCCGATCCGGCCGGGTGGAGGCGCTGCGCGGCATCGACCTCGACGTCGCCGAGGGCGAGTTCGTCGCCGTGCTCGGCCGCTCCGGCTGCGGCAAGTCCACACTGCTGCGTCTGATCGCCGGGCTGCTCCCACTGAGCGCCGGTGAGATCACCGTCGCCGGTACGCCGATCACCCGCCCCCGCCAGGACATCGCCATGCTGTTCCAGAAGCCGGCGCTGTTGCCCTGGCGCACAGTGCTGGACAACGTCCTGCTGCCGGTGGAGATCTTCGGCTGGAGCCGCGCCAAGCACCGGGAGCGGGCCCAGCAACTGCTCGACGTCGCCGGGTTGGCCGGTTTCGAGAAGCGGCTGCCGCACGAACTCTCCGGCGGCATGCAGCAACGGGTGTCGCTGTGCCGGTCGTTGATCGGTGAGCCCCGGGTGATGCTGATGGACGAGCCGTTCTCCGCATTGGACGCGCTCACCCGCGAGGAACTCTCCGGCGAACTCCAGCGGGTGCACATGGAGAACAAGCCGACCATCGTCTTCGTCACCCACTCGATCGACGAGGCGGTGCTGCTCGCCGACCGGGTGGTCGTGCTGAGCCCCCGCCCCGGCCGGATCCGCAAGGTCGTCGACGTGGCCATCCCCCGGCCCCGCACCCTGGGCCGCAACGCCCACCTGGCCGACGTCGCCCAGGTCAGCGCCGACCTGCACGAACTGCTGATGGAACGCGAACAGCCGGCCACCGCCGGCGCGGAAGGACACTGACCATGCGGGTGTCGGTCTTCACCGAGCCGAACCGTGGCGCCAGCTACGACACCCAGCTCCGGTTCGCCCGGCTGGTCGAGGCCTGCGGCTACGAGGGCTTCCTCCGCGCCGACCACTACCAGTCGATGGGCGCCGACCCGGGCCTGCCCGGCCCCACTGACGCCTGGCTGACCCTCGCCGCGCTGGCCCGGGAAACCGAGCGGATCCGACTCGGCACCCTGGTGACGTCGGCCACGTTCCGCCTGCCCGGCCCCCTCGCGGTGATGGTCGCCCAGGTCGACCAGATGAGCGGTGGCCGGGTCGACCTCGGCATCGGCGCCGGCTGGTACGAGCGCGAGCACACCTCGTACGGAATCCCGTTCCCGGCGGTCGGCGAGCGCTTCGACAGGCTGGCCGAGCAGCTCGAGGTGATCACCGGGTTGTGGGCCACCCCGCCCGGCGAGACGTACAGCTTCACCGGCGACCACTACCGACTGGTGGACGCTCCCGCCCTGCCCAAGCCGGTGCAGGTGCCCGGCCCGCCGATCATCGTGGGCGGGCGTGGCCCCAAGCGCACACCCGAACTGGCCGCCCGGTACGCCGACGAGTTCAACATGCCGTTCAAGTCCGTGCCCGCCACCGCCGAGGCGTACGACCGGGTGCGCGAGACGTGTGAGCGCACCGGACGGACGGAGTCCGGGCGCGCCCCGTTGGTGCTGTCCGCCGGGATCGTCGTCGCCATCGGCCGGACCGACGCGGAGGCCCAGCGTCGGGCCGCGCCCCTGCACGAGAAGAGCGCGCTGCCACCGGAGGACCCGGTGGTCGGCTCCCCCGCGCAGCTCGTGCAGCGACTCGGTGAGTTCGCCGCGATCGGCACCACCCGGGTCCACCTGCGCCTGATCGACTTCGATGATCTCGACCACCTCGAGCTGATCGCCGCCGAGGTGCTGCCCCAACTGGACGGAGCACGATGACCGACGTGATCGACGGAACCGAACTCGGACCGGTGGGTCAGGAGATCGTGTACGAGAACGACCGGGTCCGGGTCTGGCACATCCGCCTCGAGCCGGGCGAGCGGCAACCGCTGCACCGGCACGACCACCCCTACCTGGTGGTGGCGATCGAGGGCGCCAAGAACGTCGTACAGACCATCGACGGCACCCTGATCGACGCCGACGAGCCCACCGGCGGAGTGGTCTACCGGGACCCGGGCGCGGTGCACATGTTGACCAATGTCGGGGATACGACTTACCTGGCCCGGCTGGTCGAACTCAAGTAGACCCGCCGATGGCCACCGGCGTGCCGCGCGGCGCGCCGGTGGCGATCGGGTGTACCAGGTGCGTAACGTGCCGGACATGGCCTTTCGGACCTGGGGCAGACTGCTGCTCACGGCGCTCGGGGTGAGCGTGCTGGCCGGAGCCGGCCAGCTCGGCGTCGCGTACGGTTTCGGCATCGTCCGCCTGACCGGCGCATTCACCGGCACGACAGTCAACCAGTGGCCGGCCCAGCTCGTCTGGGTGGGCTGGTTCGCCGCGAACGCAGCCGTCGCCGGTGCCGTCCTGACCGGACGCCTCGCTCACCGCGACGCCCCGGCGGCCAGCACCGGCCGGCAGTTGGCGGTCGGCGGCGCGGCAGCGCTCGGCGCCACGGTCATCGCCCCGCTCTGCATGCAGCCCGCCCGCGCCGCGGAGCTGATCTCCGTCGACCCGGTCTGGGCGGTGGGCATCTGCGCCATGGTCGGTGCGGTGATCGGGGCGGGCGCGGCGATCGCCGTCCTGTTCCGGCCCGAGCTGGGGTGGAACATGGCGGTCGTGGCCGGCGTGGTCTGGCTGCTCGCGCTGATCTCCGTCCTACCGTCGCTCGGCACGGCCGGCCCACTGCCGACCGTCCGGCTCGGCGTACTGGAGCCGAGCTGGCTCGACGACGCCGCCGCACAGCGGCTGGCGCTGCTCCTGCTGCCCATCGTGGCGCTGCTGGCCGGCGCGGCGACCGCCGGGCTGGCTCGCTCG
Organism: Micromonospora sp. NBC_00330; assembly: GCF_036136635.1. Taxonomy (NCBI): domain Bacteria; kingdom Bacillati; phylum Actinomycetota; class Actinomycetes; order Micromonosporales; family Micromonosporaceae; genus Micromonospora; species Micromonospora sp. NBC_00330. The sequence goes on along the minus strand of NZ_CP108012.1, from coordinate 6,725,378 downwards.
CGGGGCCAGGCTCCACTGGTCAGCGGGGCCACCGGGGTGGCCGGTCCGGTGCTGGTGGCGTTCGCCTACCTGACCGCCGGTCCGGGCGACGCGGTGGACCGCTACCAGACCGCCCCCTACTACGGCTCGTTGATCGCGATCCTCGCCGGAGCGCTCGGCGCGGCCGCCGCCGCGCTGCTGCGCTGGCCGACGGGCACCCGTACCGCCGATCCGCAGGCGATCGAGCCCACCGCCATCCTGCGCCCGCTGCCCGCCGGCCCGGCACTGCCCGGCGCGGCGAACGACCGGGACAGCGCGGCGAACGACCGGGACGGTGCCGAGCGCACCGACACGGAGACGACAAACGCCGAGCTGGCCACCGGCACGAAGCCCGCCGGCGTCGTTGCCGGTCCGTGGGCGACGGGCGACCCCGATGCCGTACGCACCGTCCCGGCCCACTGGGACTGGCCGGAGACGACCGCGAGCGGACAACACGGTCCGGCTCCCACGACTGCGACTCCCGCCGCCCCGAACCCCGCCGCCCCGACACAGCCCGCAGCCTGGCTGACCGCGCCGACAGGTGAGTTCACCGCCGCAGGGCAGACGCCCCCGCGTCAGGATGATGTCCTGACCACTACCGAGCCCTCGACCGGCACCAACGTCAGCAACGCCAGCGACGCCACCGCGACCGGCACCACGGCCGGACGCGCCGACGCCGCGACCCCGACGGGCGGCCGAGCAGTCGACGAGCCGACAGGCAGCACCGCGACGGACACGAGCGGCAGCATGGCGACCAGTGGCAGGCCGACCGGTGGGCGCACCACCCGCAAGTCCGCCGCCACTCCGAGCGGCACGGGTGCACCCGGTTCCGGCACGACCAGCGCGGCCGCAACCAGCGCGGACGCAACCAGCGCGCCGACCACCTCGGACGCGACCGGCAGCACGGCCCGGAGCAGCGCCGCCGCGACCAGCGCCGCCGCGACCAGCGCGACTCCGACCAGCGCGGCTCCGACCAGCACGGGCAATGGCACCGAGGCGGCCAGCGCAGCCCCGACCGGCTCGGACGCTCCCAGTCCCGCCGCCACGGCCTCGACGGGTACGGGGTCAGGCACGGGCACGGAGGCGAGCAGCGCGGGCAATGCCGACCACGGCACGCCCGAGGCGCCGCTGACGATCAAGCCGCGACGCGGCCGTAAGTCGAAAGCCAACCCGGACGCCACCGCCTCCGACGTGGCTGACGACACGTCCCCTACCGGTTCGGCAACCATCAGCGAGACGACCGCCAGCGCAACGACCACTCGCGCAACGACCACCCGCGAGACGGCCACCGAAGCAACGACCACCAGCGGGACGACCACTGGCCGAGCCACGAAGGGCACCCGGCCGGGCAGGTCCGCCGCCAGCACCGCCTCCGACGCGGCCACCGACACTCCGGCGCCCAGCCCGGGAAGCCTGAGTGAGCTGTCGAGTTCGACCGCCGAGGTCGCCTCGGCTGCTGCCTCCGACACGGCAGCAACCCGGATCACCGCTACCGGCGCCAAGCGAGCACCTGCCACCCCCGCCACCGGCTCGAAGCGAGCACCGGCTGCCTCGACGACCGCCGGAAACGGCACGTCGCAGGTGCCGGCCAACCCGGAGCCTGCGACCACGGCAACCGACGCCACACCGATCCCGAGCACCGGGACCGGGACCGGGACGACACCAGCAGCAACCACCGTGGGTGGGTCGGCACCAGCACCGGCCACCGAAACCGGCGCGACGCGAGCAGCGGCGGCGCCGAGCACCGCGGCCGGCCAGGGTGGCGCGGAAGCCATCCCGCTCGCCCCGAAGGCCGGCACGGGCAGCAAGGCAGCACGGGCCGACACGACCTCCCCGACCAGCGATTCCGCAATAGCCGGGGCTCGTGACACCGACAGCGCGCGGCCCGCCGCCGGGGACGTTCCCGCCGCCGGGTTGTTCGGGGCCACCGCCGCCAATGACCCGGACGCGGACCGGTGGACACCCGCGCCGTCGGCCTGGCCGGTCACCTCGACGTGGACGGTGCCACCGCAGGCCTCCGAGCCGGAGGCAACGGCGTCGGAGGGGTCGAGCAGGCCCGACGCGCCGACCGGGCCGACGCCCAGACCCCGGCATCGGGCACCGTTGCCGGACCTGAGCCGGGCCGGCACCTGGAACGCGTTCGACACCTCACGGCGCCGCGGGTCGGCGGAACCGCAGGACGGTTCGACGGCACGGACAGCGCCGACCGAAGCCGGCGAGACGACAGCTCCGGTCGCACACCCGGCTGCGGGAGAGTTCCCGGGCACGCTGGGCGCGCCCTCCGGTGCCGCCGCCACCAGTGCCACCACCGACAGCGGCACCGGCACCGGCACCGGCGATGTGGCGCCTACCGACACCACGTCGGCAAAACCGACGCACCCGAAGGTGGCGGAACAGCCCTCCCGGCGAGGGCGGCTCGGTGGGCTGTTCCGCCGCAACCGGTCCCGCGCCGACGAGGAGAGCCCGAAGACATCGGATGAAGCCGAGCCGCTGGCGTCCCAGGACGAGGAATTCGTCGACTGGGTCGCCGGTCTGAGCAAGCCGGTGTCGGACAACGAGCCTGAGCAGGAGAACGGCCGCCGGTCGTTGCGCTCCACCGGTCGACACCACCGCGACTGACCCACCGCGACCGACCCACCGCGACCGACTCCACCACGCAGCGCACAGGCACACCGACCGGTCGCTTGATCGACTCGGGTTCACGGATACCGGGCTTTCCCACACCGCCGGACACCCCGACATCAATGAACCCGAGTCGATCAATCACCCCGCGAGGGGTCAGGCGAGCGGTAGGTAGACCCGGCTCCCGCCGGAGACGAACTCCTCCGACTTGTCCTTCATGCCGCGCGCCGCGTACTCCTTGAGCTCTTGGGTGATCTTCATGGAGCAGAACTTCGGGCCACACATCGAGCAGAAGTGCGCGGTCTTCGCCGGCTCGGCCGGCAGGGTCGCGTCGTGGTACGAGCGCGCCGTCTCCGGGTCCAGCGAGAGGTTGAACTGATCCTCCCAGCGGAACTCGAACCGCGCCTTCGACAGGGCGTCGTCCCAGGCCTGCGCGCCGGGGTGCCCCTTGGCCAGGTCCGCCGCGTGTGCCGCGATCTTGTACGCGATCACGCCCGCCTTCACGTCGTCCCGGTCCGGCAGGCCGAGGTGCTCCTTCGGTGTGACGTAGCAGAGCATCGCGGTGCCGAACATGCCGATCATCGCGGCGCCGATCGCCGAGGTGATGTGGTCGTACGCGGGCGCGATGTCGGTGGTCAGCGGACCTAGCGTGTAGAAGGGTGCCTCGTGGCACCACTCCTGCTGGAGGTCCACGTTCTCCTTGATCTTGTGCATCGGTACGTGACCGGGGCCCTCGATCATCACCTGGACGTCGTACGCCCAGGCGATCTTCGTCAGCTCACCGAGAGTGCGCAGCTCGGCGAACTGCGCCTCGTCGTTGGCGTCGGCGATCGACCCGGGGCGCAGCCCGTCGCCGAGGGAGAACGTCACGTCGTAGCGCGCGAGCAGCGCGCACAATTCCTCGAAGTTCGTGTAGAGGAAGTTCTCCTCGTGATGCGCCAGGCACCACGCCGCCATGATCGAACCGCCGCGGGACACGATCCCGGTCACCCGGTCCACTGCCAGCGGCACGTACGGCAGGAGCACCCCGGCGTGCACTGTCATGTAGTCCACGCCCTGCTCGGCCTGCTCGATCACTGTCTCCCGGAACACCTCCCAGCTCAACTTCACCGGGTCGCCGCCGACCTTCTCCAACGCCTGGTAGATCGGCACCGTCCCGATCGGCACCGGCGAGTTCCGCACGATCGCCTCACGGGTCTCGTGGATCCGCTTACCAGTGGACAGGTCCATCACGGTGTCCGCGCCCCAGCGGGTGGCCCAGGTCAGCTTCTCCACCTCCTCCGCGACCGACGAGCTGACCGCCGAGGTGCCGATGTTGGCATTCACCTTGACCAGGAACGCCTTACCGATGATCGCCGGCTCGCACTCCGGGTGGTTGACGTTGAGCGGAAGCACCGCCCGACCGGCGGCGATCTCGGCCCGCACGAGTTCCGGGTCGACGTTCTCCCGGATCGCCACGAACTCCATCTCCGGCGTCACCACACCGGCCCGCGCGTACGCGAGCTGGGTGGGCCGACGACCGTCCACCCCGGCGAGTGGGGTGCCCGCACCCCGCACCGGGGCCACGTCGCCCCGCTCGGCGATCCACGGCCCGCGCAGCGGCGGCAGCCCCACCTCCGGGTCCGAACCAGGGCCGGACGTGTCGTAGAGCCGCACCGGCGGCAGGTCCCCGGTCAGCCCCACCTCCGCGAACGGCACCCGGACATCCGGCCGCGAACCCTCGACGTACACCTTGCCTCGTGCGTGCATGACAGCCTCCCTGGTGATCAAGCGGACCAGCCGAAGTGGTTCAGCGGCCCACGCCCCGCGCCCAGCTCCCAGCCCCGCGCGCCGGTCAGCGCACGGAGCACGTACTCCTTGGCGGCCCCCACGGCGGCCGGCACCGGATCGCCCAGACCGAGCCGCACCGCGATCGCCGCCGAGAACGAACACCCGGTGCCGTGGGTGTGCCGGGTGGTCACCCGGGGTGCGCGCAACACCGTGGTGACGCCGCCGCCGTGCAGCACGTCGACCGCCTCGCCCCCGTCTAGGTCACCGCCCGTGACCACCACGTACTCCGGGCCGCCGGCCACCAGGGCCTCGGCGGCCACGACCATCGCGGCCACGTCGTCCACCGGGCGTCCGGTGATCGCCGCGGCCTCCGCACAGTTCGGGGTCGCCACAGTGGCGTACGGCAGCAGCCGCTCCACAGCGCCCACCACGCCGAGCCGGTGACCGCTCGTGGCGACGAGCACCGGGTCGACGACGAGGTGAGGCAGCCGGCCGTCCCGGGCGGCCTCGGCCACCACGTCCGCGATCGCCGGGGTGCCGAGCATCCCCGTCTTCACGGCGCAGACGGTGAAATCGGTGAGCACGCTGTCCAACTGCTCGGTGACGGTGCGCGGGGGCAGCGGCAGCACCGCGTCGACACCCCTGGTGTTCTGCGCGGTGACCGCCGTGAGGACGCTGGTGCCGTACGCGCCCAGCGCGGCGAAGACCTTGAGGTCGGCCTGGATGCCTGCGCCGCCACCGGAGTCCGAGCCGGCGATTGTCAGCAGTGTTCGCGGGGTCATTTTCCCTGGCCTTTGGTTGCGGTTGGGGGCTGCGGCCGACCGTGTCCACTCCGGGCGGTCAGGCTTGATCCCTGCGTGGGCACGGTCGGCCGCAGCCCTGACGTGGAGACCTGGGTGACCCCGCGCCGGGTTTGGGTCAGCACAGGGGAGACCTGGGTGACACCGCGCCGGGTTTGGGTCAGCTCAGGGGTGACCGCCTCGACATAGGCGCTGGTCAGGGTGGCGGCTGTTTCGGTGGGGTCTTTGGCTCGCATGAGTGCGCCGAGCACTGCCACCCCGGCGGCTCCCGCCTCGACGCAGGCGGTTACGTGGTCTGGCGTTTCCACTCCGCCGAGGGCCAGCAGCGGCACGGGGCTGGTCTCGACAAGCTTTCGCAGGCCGTCCGGTCCCAGGGGTGGGCCGTAACCCGGTTTTGTCTTCGTGGGCCAGATCGGGGAGATGGTGGCGTAGTGCTCGGTGGTCAGGCGGTCCAGCTCGGGTTGGTGGTGGCAGGAACGGCCGACCAGGCCGTGGGTTGGCGGCGGGTACGGGCCGGCGGCGGGCAGGTGCACGGCGTCGCCGCCGAGCGGGTCGGGGCCGGCCACGATGAGGGTTCCGCCAACGTCGGCGAGGATCGCGCGCAGGTCGGCGGCGAGGGCGGCGCGTTCGGCGCGCGGCAGGTCCTTCTCCCGCAGCACCACCCAGCGCACTCCCCCGGCCACGGCTCCCGCCACCACTCGGTCGAGCCCGCACCGCGCGACGAGCCGGTCGGTCAACACGACAACCCCGGACGGCGGGGTCACAGCTCGGGTCTTCCCTCGTCGGGGGTGGAGGCGAGCGCGTGGAAGCGGCGCTCGATCCGGCCGGCCTGGGCCGCCAGTCGGCCCGCCTCGACCGCGTACCGCATCGCGGTGGCCATCGCCACCGGGTCGGCCGCCCGGGTGACAGCACTCGCCAGCAGCACCCCGTCACAGCCCAGCTCCATGGCCAGCGCCGCGTCGGACGCGGTGCCGATGCCGGCGTCGAGGATCACCGGCACGTCCACACCCTGCCGGATGAGTCGAATGTGGTGCGGGTTGCCGATGCCGAGCCCCGAACCGATCGGGGAGCCGGCCGGCATCACCGCGGCGCAGCCCACGTCGGCGAGGCGACGGGCGAGCACCGGGTCGTCGCTGGTGTACGGCAGCACAGTGAAGCCGTCGGCGACCAACTCCTCGGCGGCGCGGAGCAGCTCCACCCCGTCGGGCAGCAGCGTCCGCTCGTCGCCGATCACCTCCAGCTTCACCCAGTCGGTGTCGAACGCGTCCCGGGCCAACCGGGCCACCTTCACCGCCTCGGTGGCGGTGTGGCAGCCGGCGGTGTTCGGCAGCAGGCGTACGCCGCACCGGTCCAGCAGCTCCAGCAGCCCACCGGTGGAGCCCGGCGCCGTGCCCACGCGGCGCAGCGCCAGCGTGACCAGCTCGGTGCCGGACGCCCGGATCGCCTGCTCCAGGACGTGCAGGTTCGAGGCGCCGCCGGTGCCGAGGATCAGCCGTGAGGTGAAGGTCTCCCCACCCAGTTCGAAGGTCACGCCGCTCACCCGCCCTGCGCCGCGGTGAGCACCTCGACCCGGTCACCGTCGCGCAGTGCCCGGGCCGGCCAGCCGGTCCGGGGCACCACCTCGCCGTTGACAGCGACAGCCACCCCGCGCGGGTGCGCCACGATGTCGCGGACCAGGTCCGCCACTGACGCGCCGGCGGCGACGCTGCGCCCGGCCCCGTTCACAGTCAACTCCACAGGTCCCCCTCCAACGTCGGTTCAGGTCCGCCCGACACGGCCACCGCGGCACCGCCGAAGCGGTCGGCCCGGAAGGGCGCGAGCAGCGGGTCGGGTACGCAGCCGAGCACCAGGTCGGCGATCAGGTCGGCGGTGATCGGGGTGAGCACGATGCCGTGCCGGTGGTGCCCGGTGGCGGCCAGGACGTCCGGTCGGTCGGGCAACGGCCCGAGGATCGGCGCGTTGTCAGGGGTGCCCGGACGCAGCCCGGCGACCGCCTCGACCAGGTCGTACTCGGCCAGTTCGGGCAGCAGGTCCACCCCGGCGCGCAGCAGCCGTTGCACGGCGCCGGCGGTGACAGTGGTGTCCGAGCGCTCCTCGACAGTCGCGCCGAGCACCACCTCACCGTCGGCGCGGGGCACCAGGTAGACGTGCTCGCCGTCGGCGTACCCCCGGATCACGTGCCGGAAGCCCGGCGCGACGCCGTCGGGCGCGCGGAGCCGGAGGATCTGACCCTTCACCGGCCGCACGGGCAGGCCGGTGAGCGCTGCGGCCCCGCAGCCGGCGGCGACCACTGTGACCGACGCGTCCACATCGGACAACGACCGGACCGGCTGCGGCACGAGCACCGCTCCGGCCCGCTGCGCGGCCGTGCGCAGCGCCGGCACCAGCAGCCGCGGGTCGACCTGATGGTCGGTGGGCGCGAGCGCGCCGCCGCGCACCCGTGGGGCGAGCGCCGGTTCGCTGTCGCGCAGCTCGCTGGGGCGCAGCGGCGTCACGGGCAGACCCAACCCCTGCTGGTACGCCCACAGCCGGCGCGCCTCGGCCAGGTCGTCGCCGGTGAGCCCGACCATCAGTGTGCCCTCGGTCCGGTAGCCGATCTCGACTCCGGTCGTCTCGGTCAGCTCGGCGGCGAACGCCGGCCAGCGGGCCGCGGACGCCAGCAGCAACCCGGTCAGTTGCCGCTCACCGAAGTACGCCTCGGCGACCGGGGAGAGCATGCCGGCGGCCACCGCCGACGCCCCCGACCCGGGCGCCGGATCGTGCACCGCCACCCGCAGTCCGCGCGCGGCGCAACGCCAGGCGATCGCCAGCCCGATCGGCCCCGCCCCCACCACTGCCACGTCCGGCCGGACCCGGTCGCTCGACGGCGGTGACGGGGACCGGCCGGTCAGCACGTCAGGGCCTCGATCAGCTCGGCGGTCGCCCGTGCCGGGTCGGCTGCGGCGGAGACGGCACCGACCACCGCCACCCCGTACGCTCCGGCGGCCCGCAGCGCCGGCACCCGGGCGGCGGTCACTCCGCCGATTGCGATGACCGGGACGTCGACGGCGTCGACGACGGCGCGTACCCCGGCGGGCCCGATGGGGTCCGGCAGGCCGGTCTTGGTGCTGGTGGTGTGACAGGGCCCGACGCCGAGGTAGCTGGCGCCCGCCGCGACGGCCTCGCTCGCCGTAAGCGGGGCGCGGGCGGTGGCGCCCAACACGCCGGTGGGGCCGAGCACCCGGCGGGCGGCGGCGACCGGCAGGTCGTCGGCGCCGACGTGCCCACCGGCGGCGCCCACCGCCAGCGCCACGTGCAGCCGGTCGTTGACCAGGCAGGTCGCCCCGTACGACGCGCAGAGCGCGAGCACCCGCCGGGTCAGGTCGTACGCCTCGCGGTCGGTGGCGGAATCCTCGACCCGGACCTGCACCACCAGCTCGGCGTGGGCCACTGTGAGGGCGGCGCGAACCACGGCGAGTGGGTCGCGACCTTCTCGGGTGTCGGTGATGAGATGCAATCGCCCCAGGGACGGCACGGCAACGCTCCTCCCTGCGCCGGCATTACCCGGATCAGGTTCAACGGTCGGGGGCTGTCAGCCCCCCTCTCAGCCCGGTACACCGGGCTCCCGTGGGTTACTTGCGTGTCACCGTACGACAGATCGGCCGGCCTGCCAAGGCGCGGGGTCGGCGGCGACCGGCGACCGGGCCACGCCAAAACGACCGAGATCCAATGGGGCACTTCATACGGTCCTGTTCGGAATGTCGCCCCCCGTTGCAGAACCGTTACCCGTCCGCATCTTGCCCGACATCGAGCCAGCCGAATTAATTTGTTCAGCGATTCGACAAAATGTCGGTGGAGGCACCTTGGCAGGGTGTGACCACCGGCTCCATCAGGGACGGCCTTCGGCGAGCCGACTCCCGCGATCTCTGTCACTACGACACAGGAGGCGGCGTGTCCCGTTCTCGTCGTGCCCGTTTACCCATCACCGCAACCCTGATCTCCCTGGCCATGGCCTCGACCACCCTGTTCGGCGCGCCCGCCCAGGCGGCCGCCCAGGTCCCCCCACGGGATGCGAAAGCCGCAGCCCCGGTCAGCCAGGTGGCGCCGAAGGCGCCAAAGGCCGCAGCCGATCCCTTCTCCGTCCTCGTCTTCTCCAAGACCGCCGGCTTCCGGCACGACTCCATCCCCACCGGCATCGCCGCCATCCAGCAGCTCGGCGTGGCCAACGGATTCACCGTTGACAACTCCGAGGACGGCGCCGCATTCAACGACGCCAACCTGGCGAAGTACAAGGCGGTGATCTGGCTCTCCACCACCGGTGACGTGCTCAACGCCGACCAGCAGGCGGCGTTCGAGCGCTACGTGAAGGCCGGCGGCGGTTACGTCGGCATCCACGCCGCGTCGGACACCGAGTACAGCTGGGCCTGGTACGGCGACCTGGTCGGCGCGTACTTCGCCAACCACCCGCAGAACCAGCAGGCCACCGTCAAGGTGGAGGACCACGCCCACCCGTCCACTGCCGGTCTGCCGGACCGCTGGTCCCGGTTCGACGAGTGGTACAACTACCAGACCAACCCCCGACCGGACGTCCACGTGCTGGCCAGCCTGGACGAGAAGAGCTACACCCCCGGCGCCGGTGCGATGGGCGCGGACCACCCGGTCGCCTGGTGTCAGGACTACGACGGTGGCCGCTCCTGGTACACGGGCCTGGGGCACACCCGGGAGTCGTACGCCGAGCCCGAGTTCCTCTCCCACCTGCTCGGCGGCATCCGCACCGCGGCAGGTGTCGAGAACGCCGACTGCGGCGCCTCGAAGACCTCGAACTTCGAGAAGGTCACGCTGGACAGCAACACCAGCAACCCGATGGAGTTGGACATCGCCCCCGACGGGCGGGTGTTCTACATCGAGCGCGACGGTCGCGTGCAGATCGTGAAGCCGGACACCGGCAACACCGTCACCGCCGTCGACCTGGACGTCTTCACCGGCAACGAGGACGGTCTCATCGGCATCCGGCTCGACCCGGACTTCGCCACAAACAACTGGGTGTACCTGTACTACGCCCCGAACGACGGGGTCACCCGCAACCTGCTGTCCCGTTTCACGGTCACCGGCGACACCATCAACCTCGCCAGCGAGAAGCAGGTGCTGCGGGTCGACACCCAACGCAACACCTGCTGCCACGCCGGCGGCAGCATGACCTTCGACGGCGACGGCAACCTCTACCTGGCCACCGGTGACAACACCAACCCGTTCGAGTCGAACTCGTACTCGCCGCTCGACGAGCGGGCGGGCCGCCAGGACTACGACGCGCAGCGCACCTCCGCGAACACGAACGACCTGCGCGGCAAGGTGATCCGGATCCACCCGGAGGACGACGGGACGTACACCGTTCCGTCGGGCAACCTCTTCGCTCCGGGCACCGAGAAGACCCGTCCCGAGATCTACGCGATGGGCTTCCGTAACCCGTTCCGGATCGGCACCGACCCGAAGACCAACACGCTGTACGTCGGCGACTACGGGCCGGACGCCAACACGGACAACCCGAACCGGGGCCCCCGCGGCCTGGTCGAGTGGAACATCGTCACGCCGGGCAACTACGGCTGGCCGTACTGCACGGGCACGAACGAGGCGTACAACGACTACACGTTCCCGTCCGGCCCGAGCGGCGCGAAGTTCGACTGCGCGGCGCCGGTGAACAACTCGCCCAACAACACCGGCCTGACCAACCTCCCGCCGGTGGTCCCGGCGACAGTCGACTACGGGTACGCCGGTGACGCGCGTTACCCGGAGATCGGTGGCGGCGGCGCCCCGATGGGCGGCCCGGTCTACCGCTACGACGCCGACCTCAACTCGAACCGCAAGTGGCCGGCGTACTACGACGGCAAGGCTCTGCTCGGCGAGTGGAACCAGAACAAGATGTACACCCTGCAGGTGACCGCCGACGGCAAGTCGTTGGTGGACATCAACCAGCTGCTCACCGGCATGAGCATGATCCGGCCGATGGACTTCGAGTTCGGCCCGGACGGGGCGCTGTACCTGATCGAGTGGGGCAGCGGCTTCGGCGGCAACAACGACAACTCGGGCGTCTACCGGATCGACTACACCGCCGGTGACCGCGCCCCGATCGCGGCGGCGTCCGCCAACCCGACCTCGGGTCCGGCGCCGTTGACTGTCACCTTCTCCAGCGCCGGCTCCCGGGACCCGGACGGTGGCACGCTCACCTACGCCTGGACGTTCGGCGACGGGCAGACCTCGACCGAGGCCAACCCGACCCACACGTACGCGACGGCGGGCAACTTCACCGCCCAGCTCACCGTCACCAACCCCAAGGGTCGTACGGCGGTGGCCAACGTGCCGGTCACCGTGGGCAACACCGCCCCGACGGTCGCCATCGAGTTCCCGCCGGACGGCGGGTTCTTCAACTGGGGCGACCAGGTCCGGTACACCATCAAGGTGACCGACCCCGAGGACGGGGAGATCGACTGCGACCGGGTGGGGCTGCAGGTGCTGCTCGGTCACGACGAGCACGCCCACCCGCTGGAGCAGCACACCGGCTGCACCGGCACCGTCCAGACGTCGCTCGCCTCCGGGCACGGCGCCGAGGCGAACGTCTTCGCGGTCTTCGAGGCCACCTACACCGACGAGGGCGGTGCCGGCGGTGCCGGCGCCCTGACCGGCCGGCAGATCGAGGTCCTTCAGCCGAAGCAGAAGCAGGCCGAGTACTTCACCGCCACCGGGCGTGCCCCGGTGAGCACCGGCGGCGGAGACGCCGGCGTGCAGCGGGAGGCCGGCGCCGACACCGCCGGTGGCGGCCAGAGCATCGCGTTCATCGAGGACGGTGACTGGTGGTCGGTCGCCCCGGCGAACCTGACCAACATCACCGAGATCCGGTTCCGGGCCGCCTCCGCCGCCGCTGGCGGTCGGATCGAGGTCCACGCCGGTGCGGTTGACGGACCGGTGGTCGCCACGGCCGTCGTACCGTCGACCGGCGCGTGGCAGACGTACACGGACGTGAGCGCACCGGTCACCGGTGCCGCGAGCGGCTCGCTGTACTTCGTGGCGCGCGATCCGAACGGCGGAACGGGTTCGCTGTTCAACGTCAACTGGATGGACTTCGTCGGCCGCGGTGTCACCGAGAACGGGCCGCCAGCAGTCAGTGCCACTGCCACCCCGGCCACCGGCACCGCACCGGTCACCGTCGCCTTCGACGGCACGGCCACCGACGCCGAGGGCGACACCCCGTTGACGTACGCCTGGGACTTCGGTGACGGAGGCTCGGCGACCACACTGGACGCCAGCCACACCTACACCAGCCCGGGCACCTTCACGGCCACCCTCACGGTGACCGACAGCAAGGGCGCCAAGTCGTACGCCACGGTGCCGGTGCGGGTCGACGCGCCGGACACGTCCTGCTTCGGGGCGCGTTCGGACGACTTCAACGGCAACAGCCTCGACAAGGAGCGCTGGACCAGCGTCGTCCGGGAGAACCAGCTCTACTCGCAGAGTGGCGGTGCGCTGCGGCTGCCCACCGGCGTGGGTGACCTCTACGGCGCTCGCAACGACGCCACCAACCTGGTGCTCCAGGCGGCCCCGACCGGCGCATGGGAGATGACCACCAAGGTCACCCTGCCGGTGACTGCCAACTACCAGCAGGCCGGCCTGCTGGTGTACGGCGACGACGACAACTACGCCAAGGTGGACCTGCTGTACAACGGCAGCCGTCGGGTGGAGTTCATCAGGGAGACGGCGGCCACGCCTCGCAACGAGGCCGCCGACGCCACCAACGCACCGGCGGGTGACACCGTGTACCTGCGGATCACCAGCGACGGGACGAACCTGACCGCGTCCGCCTCGGGCGACGGGCAGACCTTCACCCCGGTCGGCCGTTCGGCAGCGCTCGCCGGCATCACCAACCCGCGGATCGGGGTCTTCGCGCTCAACGGAGGCACCGAGGCGCCGGTTGTCGACGCCGCGTTCGACTCGTTCCAGGTCACGCCGGACGCTCCGGCCGGCCCGGTCGACCCGTCGGACGAGTTCACCGGCAGCACGCTCGACAAGTGCCGGTGGGACGCCGTGACGCGGGAGGACCCGAGCGGTTACCGGGTCACCGATGGTGCGCTGCGGATCGACGTGCCCAACGGTGACATCTACGGCACCGACAACACCGGGCCGAAGAACTTCATCCTCCAGACCGCGCCGTCCGGCGACTGGACCCTGGAGACGAAGGTCGACGGCAGCCTGCTGAACGAGCAGTACCAGCAGGCCGGTCTGCTGGTGCAGGCGGACGACGACAACTACCTGAAGCTCGACTTCATCGCGGACAACCAGGCCGGCCAGGCGGTGACGCGGCGGATCGAGTTCCGCAGCGAGATCGCCGGGGTGGTCCAGAACCCGCAGCCCGAGGCGGGCAACCTGACCTCGGCGGTGTGGCACCTGCGGCTGGCCCGCACGGGCGACACGTTCACCGCGTCGTACTCGGCCGACGGAACGACCTGGACCGCGTTGACGGCGCTGACCAACAGCGCGGTCGGGGCAACCCCGAAGGTCGGGCTGTTCACCCTCGGCGCCAACCAGACGGCGTCGAAGACTGCCTCGTTCGACTACTTCCGGCTCAGCACGAAGGTGGCCGACGAGACGGCGCCGGTGACCACTTCGGCGGTTTCCGGCACCCCGACCGACGGGTGGCACACCGGGCCGGTGACGATCACGCTCACCGGTGCCGACGAGGCCGGCGGTAGCGGACTCGCCGGTACGGAGTACCAGCTGGACGGGGCCACCACCTGGACGGCGTACACCGCTCCGGTGGCGGTCAGCGGGGACGGCGAGCACGAGCTCCGGTTCCGCTCGACGGACAAGGCCGGCAACGTGGAGGCGACCAAGACCGTCTCGGTCAAGATCGACGCCACCGCGCCGGTGACCTCGGCGACGTTCGCTCCGGCGAACGACGCCGGTTGGCACAACGGGACGATCCCGGTCGTGCTGGCCGCCACCGACGCCGGTTCCGGCGTCAAGACGGTGGAGTGGTCGCTGGACGGTGGCGCGTGGGCGCCGTACTCGACGCCGATCGAGGTCACCGGTGACGGGCAGCACGAGCTGCTGTTCCGCTCGGCGGACAAGGCGGGCAACGTCGAGACGCTGAAGTCGGCGGTGCTGCGCATCGACGGCACCAAGCCGACGCTGCTGGTGTCCGGGCTGGCCGACGGCCAGCTCTACGGCGACAGCCAGGACGTCCGGGTGGCCTGGCAGGCCGTTGACCCGACCTCGGGCATCGCGAGCGTGGTCGGTCAGCTCGACGGCCAGGCGTACACCAGTGGCACTCTGCAGGCCATGTACGACCTGTCGCTCGGCCTGCACGAGCTGACCGTGACCGCTACCGACAAGGCGGGCAACAAGACCACCTCGACGGTCCGGTTCTTCGTCACCACCTCGTTCCGGGACATGCAGAGTCTGCTGGACCGGTTCAAGGCGACGGGGCGGCTCTCGACCAAGGCGCACAAGCAGCTGTCGAACAAGCTCGACGCTGTTCGCGCGTCCGAGGCGGCCGGCGACGACAAGGCTGCCGTCCGGCAGCTGACCGCGTTCCGGACGCTCGCCAGCGACGCCACGCTGGTGCCCGAGGCGGAGGTCCGGGACGTCCTGATCCGGGACGCCGACGCCATGATCGTTCGGCTCGGCGGCGCGGCCAGCAAGGCCGGGGTCAAGGCGAACGACGGCGACTCGGTAAAGGGCACCGGGCGGCTCGGTGGCGATGCCACCCGGCTGGCACCCGGTCGTCAGCTCTGATCCGACGAGGCCCCTCCCCGGCGCTGCGGCGTCGGGGAGGGGCCTCCCTCATCGGTAGGGAGGAGATGTCCGTGACGGGTATCCGCAAGGTGCTGGCCGCCGTGTTCGTCGGACTGGCAGTGACCCTGTCCGCCGCCGCCCCGGCGGCGGCGCAGGCCGCTCAGGCCGCCCCGGCGGCGCGGGCTGCTCAGGCCGCCCCGGCGGCACAGGCCGACAAGCTCAAACTCACCGTGGCCGGCGACGGGGCTCAGGGCGTCACCATCCAGGCCACCTACGCCGATGGTCGCCGGCTGGAGCAGGTGGTGCGGTTGGTCCTCACCGCCACCGGCCCGGACGGGCAGCGGGTCGGGCCGGTGCAGCTCGAACCGCAGCCCGAGGGGCAGGGTTTCTACAGCAGCGGCCCGGTGCTCTCCACCGGCACGTGGAAGGTGTCGGTGAGCTCCCCCGCTCCACTTCAGAGCAAGGCCACCGCCACGGTGCAGGCGAAGGCGGCGCAGTCGCCGCCGGCGCCCAAGCCGGTCGCGGTGACCGAGCCGGCGGACGGCGGCGGAGCGGACTGGTGGCCGTTCGCGGCGGCCGGTCTCGTGCTCGTGGCCGCCGCCATGGGCGTGGCCATGCTGTTCGGCCGCCGCCGCACCAGCTAGACCGACCGACGCACCAGCTGATAGACCGGCGCTCCGGCGCCCATGCACAGGACCGGGCCGGGCCGCGACGAGCGGCCCGGCCCGGTGTCGTTCGATCGGCTGGTGATCGACTCGGCATCCTTGAAGTCGGGGCTTCCCGGACCGCAGGTCACCCCGACTTCAAGGAACGCGAGTGGATCATGGTGGCGCACGACGCAGCGCGCGCCCCGCGCGCGCCCCGCGCACGCCTCGGCGCGCTCAGAGGACGGCGCGCAGCGCCGCCAGATCGTCGTCGCTGGGCTCCCAGACGCCGGCGGCAGCGTTGGCCCGCACCTGTTCGGGCGTGGTGGCACCGGCGATCACCGAGGTCACCGCCGACTGGGCGGCCAGCCCGCCGATCGCCACCTGGAGCATCGTCAGACCCCGCTCGGCCGCGTACGCCTCGATCGCCTCGATGGTGTCCCAGTCGGCTGCGGCGAGCCGCTCCGCGTACCGGCCACCGCCGGAGAGCCGGCTGCCGGCCGGCGGCTGAGCCTCGCGCTTGTACTTGCCGGTGAGCAGACCGTTGGCGAGCGGGAAGAACGGCAGCATGCCGAGGCCGAACCGCTCACACGCCGGGATCACCTCGGCCTCCACCGAGCGCTCCACCAGGCTGTAGTGGTTCTGCGCGCTGATGAAGCGGGACCGACCGTTGGACGAGGCGACCCAGTCCGCGTCGGCGATCTGCCAGCCGGCGAAGTTCGAGTTGCCCAGGTAGCGGACCTTGCCGTCGCGGACCAGGTCGTCCAGCGCGGCGAGGGTCTCGTCGATCGGGGTGCCCGGGTCGGGCTCGTGCATCTGGTACAGGTCGATGTGGTCGGTGCCGAGCCGGCGCAGCGACGCCTCCACAGCGCGGGCGATGTAGCGCCGCGCACCACGCGCGCCGTAGTCCGGCCCGTTGAGGCCGTTCATGTCCATGCCGAACTTGGTGGCCACCACCACGTCGTCCCGGCGGCCCTTGAGCGCCTGGCCGAGCAGCTCCTCGGAGCTGCCCTGCGGCTCGCCGTAGATGTCGGCGGTGTCGAACAGGGTGATCCCGGCGTCCAGCGCGGCGTCCACCACCGCCCGGGTGCCGTCGAGGTCGAGCTTGCGGCCGAAGTTGTTGCAGCCGATGCCGACCACGGACACCACGAGCCCGGAGTCGCCCAGCCGGCGATAGGTCATGTCAGTCACGAGATCCACCCTATGCCCGCTCGGTGCGGGCCACCTCGGCGGCGGCTCAGCCGACCACCTCGGTGACCAGCTCACGGGCGGCGTTGAGGGTCGCGGCCAACTCGGCCGGGCTGCGGCCGACGCCACCGAGCAGTGCCTGCGCCCGCTGCGCGAAGTCCGGCGGGGAACCGGGCAGCCGCCCTGCGGCGGCGATCATCCCCTTCTCGTTGACCAACCACCGGCCCGCCCGGGCGTGCAACACCTGGGCGAGCACCCCGATCGTCCGGAACAGGCAGCCGGCGACGTACCCGCTGTCTCCGCCGACGGCGGCCTTGGCCGCGCCGGTGAGCAGAAAACCGGCCTCCCAGCCGCCGGCCACCAGCGCGTCGGCCAGCGCGGGCGGATAGTCCCGGGTCTGCTCCTTCAGCCGGGTCAGCTGGCCGGTCGGATCCGCCAGCACCTGGCACAGCGCCACTTCGCCGACGTAGGCGGACGAGTAGAAACCGAGTGGGTGCCCGGCCTGCACGCCGACCTCGTACCGGCCGACCTGGCAGTCCGCCCAGGCGCGGTGCACCCGGTCGAGATCCCGGTAGATCCAGTCCACGGCGACCCCGCCGATTCGCAGCCAACCACCACCGTCGACCCAGGGCCCCCAACCACCCGGGGCGGTGAGCACCACTTCGGGGTCATCGGCGACCGTCGCGGCTACCGCCCGCAACGCCGGCAGGTCCAGCCCACCCTTGTAGTACAGGCCCAGGTCCCAGTCGGAGTCGGGGCGGTGCTCGCCGCGAGCCCGGCTGCCACCGAGCGCCACGGCGACCACCCCCTCGACGGCGCACAGGCGGTCGGGCAGGTCGGTGGGGATCACCCGACGTCCCAGACCGGTTCCGGGGTCTCCACCACCTCGCTGTCGCCTCGGAACAGCACGAACCGGTCGAACGAGCGGGTGAACCAACGGTCGTGGGTGACCGCGATCACCGTCCCCTCGAAAGCGTTCAGGCCCGCTTCGAGCGCTTCGGCGCTGGCCAGGTCGAGGTTGTCGGTGGGCTCGTCGAGCAGCAGCAGGGTCGCCCCGGACAGCTCCAACAGCAGCACCAGGAACCGGGCCTGCTGCCCGCCGGAGAGCGTGCCGAAGCGCTGGTCGCCCTGCGCGGCCAGCTCGTAGCGACTGAGCACACCCATTGCCGCGTGCCGGTCCATCCCGGTGCGGTGCTCGTCGCCCCGCCAGAGGATCTCGACAAGCGTCTTCGACATCAGCTCCGGCCGGTCGTGGGTCTGGGAGAAGTGCCCGGGACGGACCCGGGCACCGAGGCGGGCCGTACCCTCGTGCGTCACCGGAGCGAGCGCGCCAGCGCCGTCGACCGGCCCGTTCGCCGGGTCCGGGTCGGTGCCGCCGCGGGCCAACAGCCGCAGGAAGTGCGACTTGCCGGTGCCGTTGGCACCGAGCACCGCCACCCGGTCGCCGTACCAGATCTCCAGGTCGAAGGGGAATGTCAGGCCGTCGAGCTCGAGCTGCTCGCAGACGACGGCTCGCTTGCCGGTCCGCCCGCCGCTGAGCCGCATCCGGATGTCCTGGTCCTTCGGCGGTACGGGCGGCGGCCCGGCCTCCTCGAACTTGCGCAACCGGGTCTGCGCGGCCTGGTAACGCGAGGCCAACCCGTCGTTGTACGCGGCCTTCTGCTTGTACATCAGCATCAGCTCGCGCAGCTTCTGGTGCTCCTCGTCCCAGCGCCGACGCAGCTCGTCGAGGCGGGCGTGTCGAGCCACCCGAGCCTCGTGCCAGCTGGCGAAGCCGCCCGGGTGCACCCAGGCACTACCACCCTCGACGGCGACCACCCGGTCGGCGCTCTGGGCCAGCAGCTCGCGGTCGTGCGAGACGTAGAGCACCGACTTCGCCGACTCGCGCAGTCGCGCCTCCAGCCAGCGCTTGCCGGGCACGTCGAGGAAGTTGTCCGGTTCGTCGAGCAGCAGCACCTCGTCCGGGCCGCGCAGCAGCAACTCCAGGGCGAAGCGCTTCTGCTGGCCGCCGGAGAGGGTACGCACCGGACGGTCCCGTACGGCGTCCCACGGCTTGCCGAGCACGATGGTCGCGACGGTGTCGAAGAGCACCTCGGCGTCGTACCCGCCGGCCTCGCCCCAGGCGCCGAGCGCATCGGCGTACGCCAGTTGGGCCTTGCCCGCTGCGTTGCTGAACTTGCCGTGGGCCTCGGCCGCCCGCATGGCCGCCTCGGTCTCGCCGAGCCGCCGGCCGGCGTCGCGAAGCGCCGGCGGAGCCAGCGACAACGCCAGGTCGGCGAGGGTCGACTCGTCACCGATCATGCCGATGAACTGGCGCATCACACCCAGCCCGCCGGCCTTTGCGACGACGCCGCTGCGTACCGGCAGGTCGCCGGCGACCATCCTCAGCAGCGTCGTCTTTCCCGCGCCGTTCGGCCCGACCAGGGCGACCTTGCTGCCCTCACCGACCCGGAACGACACGTCGGCGAAGAGTTCCCGACCGTCGGGCAGGATGTGCCCGACCGCTGCCACGTCCACGTATCCCACGCCGGGATCCTGCCCCAACGAGGGTCGGGGGGTACATCCAATTACCGGGTGACGCGCAGCACCCGGAAGCCCTTTTGGCTGGCGTACCGCTCGACCTGCCAGCCCTGCTCGGTGAGCCAGCGTTGCAGCGAGTCGCCGCCGAGGTGGCGGGCGACGACCAACCAGCCGACGCCGTCCGGGGCGAGTCGGGGCAGCCAGCGCAGCAACAGGTCGTGCAGCCCGTCCTTGCCGATCCGGATGGGCGGGTTCGACCAGATCTGGGCGAAGTGGACGCCGTCCGGAACGTCGTCCGGCGCGCTGACCCGGACCCGGTCGGCGGCGCCGACCCGAGCCGCGTTGGCGGCGGTCAGCTCGCGGGCCCGGGCGTTGACGTCGACGGCCCAGATGGTGCTGGTGGGCGCGAGGTCGGCCAGCACGCAGCTGATCGGCCCGAACCCGCAGCCGAGGTCGAGCAGGTCGCCGGTGGTGTCGGCGGCGGGCAGCTCGGCCTTGCGCAGCAGTACCGCGGTGCCCGGGTCGAGCCGGCTGGCGGAGAAGACCCCGCCGGCCGAGGTGAGCCGGTAGTCGCGGTCGGCGACGGAGAACTCGACCTCGCGCGCCGGGGCGTCGCTGGTGGGCTGAGCGGTGAAGTAGTGGTCGCCGGTCACCCGGCAATTCTCGCACCGGTCCGGGGCGGACCTGACACGGCCCACACGCACATTTCCCCGATATTACCCCCTAAAGGGACAATGGCTCCTACTCTGGGCGACATGGTGTATCGGTACCAGTCCGATGAGGACGCTTTCGAGGAGTACCCGGAGCCCGGGTCCGACCTGTCGGTGCTCGGCGCCGGTCCGCCCCCGGCGGCCGGGCCCTCTCCGTCGCGCTTCCCCACGCCGTCGCTGCCCCGGCCGAACCAGCTCTCGCTGCCCTCGTCGCAACCGGCGCCGGCTCGTGCCGATGTGCCGCAGCCCGGGCCGGGCGCCCGCGCCGATGCGTCGCAGCCGCTGCCGACACGTGCCGACATCCCACCCGCCCCGCCACGCAGCCAGATCTACACCTCGGCGACGTCGGCGGAGCCGCCCGCCCGACGCGGCGGCGGCCGACTGTGGCAGGTACTGATCGGCGGCGCAGCCGTCCTGGTGCTGCTCGCCCTCTGCGGCCTCGGCGCCGCCGCGCTGCTCATCGACCGCGGCGAGCAGCCGCAGAGCAACCCGACGTACCAGCCGAACGCCGCCCCGACATCGGCGCCGGCGGAACGGCTGGCCCTCGACTCCCGGGACACCGACCAGGCGCCGCTCACCGCCAAGGAGCTCTTCCCCGGCAAGGAGCTGACGCTCACCGCCGGCCAGCCGAGCTACCAGGTACTCAAGACACAGTCCAGCGGCAGTTGCGCGGTCGCCGCCACCGACGAGGTCGCCGACCTGCTGGTCCGGCTCGGCTGCAACCAGGTCGTCCGGGCCACGCTGAGTACGCCCGACAACAGCCACCTGGTCACCGCCGGCCTGTTCAACCTCACCGACAAGGTCAGCGCGGAACGAGCCCGAGACCGGCTCCGGCAACTGCTCGACGACCGGCAGGGCCGTTTCCGTGGCCTCACCGCCGACGACGGCGACGGCACCGATGTCCTGGCCAACGCGCCGGCACGCGTCGGCTGGCAGGTCCGTGGCCACTACCTGGCGTACGCGCTGGTGGTCCGCAAGGACGGTGCGGCGGTCAAGGCGGGTGACGCGAAGGTCCGCGAGATCCTGTTCGACATGATCGAGCTGCACCTCAGCCGGGGCGTGCTGCAGAGCCGGGCCGACGGTGGCACCGCCGCGCAACCGACCGCGGCACCCACCGGCAGCAGCGCCAACCAGGGCGATCTGCCGGGCGAGTGACAGTACGGACGGTCAACCCTCGATCGGAACCCGCAACCGGCGGGTGAGGGTGGCGCGGTGGGCGTACTCGGCCGGATCTGCCGGGTAGCCGACGGCGACCAGGGTCAGCCCGCGTGCGGGGGCCACCGTCACCTCGCTGGACCGCTCCCGCTGGCTGAGCAGGGTTCCCGGCCACTCGACCGGGCGACGGCCGTCCCCGGCCACCAGCATGGCGCCCACCAGGCTTCGCACCATCGCCTGGCAGAACGCGTCGGCCTGCACCGTGGCGACCAGGATGCCGTCCGGGTCGCGACGCCAGTCCAGCCGCGTCACCTCGCGCAGCGTGGTCGCGTGCTCCTTGCGCCGGCAGTACGCGGCGAAGTCGTGCTCCCCCACCAGCCCGGTCGCGGCGGCGTTCAGCGCGGCCAGGTCCAACGGCTTCGGCCAGGCCAGCACCTCGTGGCGGCGCAACGGCTCGGCGCCGAAGGGCGCATCGGTGACCCGGTACTCGTAGCGCCGGAAGGTGGCCGAGAACCGGGCGTCGAAGTCGGCCGGCACCTCGGTCATCGCCCGTACCCGCACGTCGGTGGGGAGCAGCCGGGCCAGGCGACGCAGCAACCGTCCCTCGTGCTGCCGCCACACGTCCACGGGCAGGTCCACGTGGCACACCTGCCCGGTGGCGTGCACTCCCGCGTCGGTCCGCCCGGCCACCGTCAGCCCGGTGGCCGTACCGACGCCGAGGACCAGGTCCAGGGTCTCGACGAGCACCCCCGCGACGGTGCGCCTGGTCGGCTGGGCCGCCCAGCCGGAGAAGTCGGTGCCGTCGTACGAGACGTCCAGCCGCAGCCGGATCCGCTCGTCCACCTCGTACCTCCTGTTACGGGGCGGGCCCGACACCCCGATGGGGTGCCGGGCCCGACAATGCCCTTGATCAGGCCTTGTTCTCGGTGGCCTCGTCGCTGTCCTCGCGGGCGGCGTCGGTGTCACCGGACGCCGACACCGGCGCCTCGGAGTCCTGGTCGGCCGGAGCCGACTTCGGGGCCTCGTCGGCCGGGGCGAGCGCCTCGACCTTGTCCTGCTGCGCGGCCTTGCGGGCGGCGGTCTTCTTGTTCACCTTCGGCTCGGCGACCTGAAGCTCCTCCACCAGCTCGATGATGGCCATCGGCGCGTTGTCACCCTTGCGCGGACCGGTCTTCACGATCCGGGTGTAACCGCCGGGGCGGTTGGAGTACCGGGGCGCGATCTGGTCGAACAGGGCGTAGACCACGTCCTTGTCCTTGACGACACCCAGCACCCGACGCCGCGAGGCGAGGTCACCGCGCTTGGCCTTGGTGATGAGCTGCTCGGCCAGCGGGCGCAGCCGCCGGGCCTTCGTCTCGGTGGTCTGGATCTTCCCGTGCTGGAACAGCGCGGTCGCCAGGTTGGCCAGCATCAGCCGCTCGTGCGAGGGGCTGCCGCCGAGGCGGGGGCCCTTGGTGGGCGTGGGCATTTTTGGTGCTCCTCAGTTGTGGCGGCAGCGCGGACTAGAGCTGCTCGGTCTCGCGGTAGTCGTCGGTGTCGTAGTCGGCCTCGCCGAAGGTGTCCACGACGTGCGCCGGGTCGAAGTTCGGAGCCGAGTCCTTCAGCCCGAGACCCATCCCGGCGAGCTTCATCTTGACCTCGTCGATCGACTTCTGACCGAAGTTGCGAATGTCGAGGAGGTCGGCCTCGGTACGCCCGATGAGCTCACCAACGGAGTTGATGCCCTCGCGCTTGAGGCAGTTGTAGGAGCGGACGGTGAGGTCCAGCTCCTCGATCGGCAGAGCGAGGTCCGCCGCCAGCTGGGCGTCCTGCGGGGACGGCCCGATGTCGATGCCCTCGGCGGTCTCGTCCAGCTCCCGGGCGAGCCCGAACAGCTCCACCAGCGTCGAACCGGCGGAGGCCAGCGCGGTACGCGGACCCATCGACGGCTTGGTCTCGACGTCGATGATCAGCCGGTCGAAGTCGGTGCGCTGCTCGACACGGGTCGCCTCGACGCGGTAGGTCACCTTCAGCACCGGCGAGTAGATCGAGTCGACCGGGATCCGGCCGATCTCGGCGCCGGACTGCTTGTTCTGCGCCGCCGTCACGTAGCCCCGGCCCCGCTCGACGGTCAGCTCCATGTCGAGCCGGCCCTTGCCGTTCAGGGTGGCGAGCTTGAGGTCCGGGTTGTGCACCGAGACGCCGGCCGGGGGCTGGATGTCGCCCGCGGTCACGTCGCCCGGGCCCTGCTTGCGCAGGTACATGCTGACCGGCTCGTCGTGCTCGGAGCTGACGCACAGCTCCTTGATGTTCATGACGAGCTCGACCACGTCCTCCTTGACACCGGGGATCGTGGTGAACTCGTGCAGCACACCGTCGATCTTGATCGAGGTGACGGCCGCGCCCGGGATCGACGACAGCAGCGTACGCCGAAGCGAGTTACCCAGGGTGTAGCCGAAGCCCGGCTCCAGCGGCTCGATGGCGAACCGGGACCGGGTCTCGTTGATCGACTCCTCGGAGAGGGAGGGTCGCTGGCTGATGAGCATCTTTTCTCTTCTCTTCCGGGGCGCCCGCTATTTGACGCCCACGACACAAACTGTTCCGGTGGCCCGCCCCGAAGGGCGGGCCACCGAACGAGCTCGGACTACTTGGAGTAGAGCTCGACGATCAACTGTTCCTGGACCTGCGTGTCGATGACCTGCCGGGCCGGGAGGGAGTGCACGAGCACCTTCATCTGGCTCGGGATGGCCTCGAGCCACGCCGGAACCGTCTTCGAGCCGGCCTGAGCCTGCGCGACGATGAACGGGGTGAGCTCCTTGCTCTTGCCCCGAACCTCGATGATGTCGTGCTCCTTGACGCGGTACGACGGGATGTCGACCTTCTTGCCGTTCACCGTGAAGTGACCGTGCTTGACCAGCTGGCGGGCCATGTCCCGCGAGTGGGCGTAGCCGGCCCGGTAAACGACGTTGTCCAGCCGCGACTCGAGGATCTGCAGGAGGACCTCACCGGTCTTGGCCTGCTTGCCAACGGCTTCCTCGTAGTAACCGCGGAACTGCTTCTCCAGCACGCCGTAAACCCGACGGGCCTTCTGCTTCTCACGGAGCTGGAGCAGGTACTCCGTCTCCTTGGTGCGGCCGCGGCCGTGCTGCCCGGGCGGGAACGGCCGGGACTCGAACGGGCACTTCGGACCATCGCACTTGCTGCCCTTGAGGAACAGCTTCATCTTCTCCCGCCGGCAACGGCGGCAGTCTGCACCGGTGTAACGAGCCATCTCTCTCTACCTCTCAGACCCGGCGACGCTTCGGCGGACGGCATCCGTTGTGCGGCTGCGGGGTGACGTCGGCGATCTGCCCGACCTCGAGGCCCACGGCCTGCAGCGAACGGATGGCGGTTTCCCGGCCGGAGCCGGGGCCCTTGACGAACACGTCGACCTTGCGCATGCCGTGCTCCATGGCGCGACGCGCGGCAGCCTCGGCGGCCAGCTGCGCAGCGAACGGAGTCGACTTGCGGGAGCCCTTGAAGCCGACCTGGCCGGCGGAGGCCCAGGAGATGACCGCACCGGTCGGGTCCGTGATGGACACGATGGTGTTGTTGAACGTGCTCTTGATGTGCGCCTGCCCGTGGGCGACGTTCTTGCGTTCCTTGCGCCGGACCTTCTTTACAGCGGCTCCGGCACGAGCCTTCGGTGGCATAAGTCTGTGCGCTCCTAGTTGACTTTCCGGATTGGGTTGCGGCCTGACCCACCTCGGTGGCGGCCGGCCCCGTCATCCGGTCAAGAACTACTTCTTGCCGGGCTTCTTCTTGCCGGCGACGGTCCGCTTCGGGCCCTTGCGGGTCCGGGCGTTGGTCTTGGTCCGCTGGCCACGCACGGGCAGGCCCCGGCGGTGCCGGATGCCGGCGTAGCAGCCGATCTCAACCTTGCGGCGGATGTCAGCGGCGACCTCGCGGCGCAGGTCGCCTTCAACCTTGTAGTTGCCCTCGATGTGGTCGCGGAGCTGCACGAGCTCCTCGTCCGTGAGGTCCCGAGCGCGCTTGTCCGGCGAGATGCCGGTGGCGGCGAGTGTCTCCAGGGCGCGGGTGCGACCGACCCCGAAGATGTAGGTGAGCGCGATCTCCAACCGCTTTTCGCGGGGGAGATCCACGCCGACTAGACGTGCCATGTGCGGGCGTACTCCTCGTGATGTGTGGCGGAGGTGTGGACCCGTCCCACCCCGCTACCGGCCGTCCCGTCTTTCCGACGCGTTCAGCGCCGGCGACCGGGATCGGTCGCTGCCCAAGCGGGCCCCGGCCTCCGACCGGGGGTCAGCCACGCAGAGGTACGTCTGGCGTACCGCTCGCGGCTGGGACGAGCATGTGTGATGTGTGTGTCGCTGGGGATCCACCTGGACCAACGCCACCCGGCCGTACTCCGGCCGGACGGGCTGAGTCAGCCCTGGCGCTGCTTGTGGCGCGGGTCGCTGCAGATGACCATGACCCGGCCGTGCCGGCGGATAACCCGGCACTTCTGGCAGATCCTCTTGACGCTCGGCTTGACCTTCACGGTTGCCTTACTTCCCATCTGGCCCGGGGACGCGCTCTACGCGACATCGGACGTCGAAGACGGACACGGGACTTCCCGGCCGTCGTCAGGACTACTTGTAGCGGTAGACGATGCGCCCGCGGGTCAGGTCGTACGGCGAAAGTTCGACGACGACCCGGTCCTCCGGAAGGATGCGGATGTAGTGCTGCCGCATCTTGCCGCTGATGTGAGCCAACACCTTGTGGCCGTTCGCGAGCTCCACCCGGAACATGGCGTTCGGCAGGGGCTCGATGACCCGACCCTCGATCTCAATGGCTCCGTCTTTTTTCGGCATGTCCTCCGCTGTCCTGACGTCGATTGCTCCGGGCGGCCCACAACGTCTTACACGGAAATCTGATCAGAATCAGAAGCCCGCGCCAGCCGCGGCTCCAGCTCCCACCGAAGCGCAGGGTGGGCATGCCGGAGTGGACGCTGTGCGCCGATCTGAAAGTGTACGCCGGCCTGCAGTCCCCCGCCAAACCGACCACCCACCAACCCGCGCGTCGCCCCCACCGACCCCACCCCCAGCCCCGTTGATCATGAAGTTGTTGTCAGGACACGCCGGAGAAGGTGGCGATAACTTCATGATCATCGGGCGAGGTGGTGGGCCGGCCCGGGGACGTGGCGTGGTTCAGGAGATCGGGGGTTGGTCGCCCGGTTTGAGGGCGCGCTTTGCCTGCTTGCGCTCTCGGCGACGTTGGCGCTTGACCGCCTGACGCTGGGGCTCCTTCGCGGCCAGCCCGCTGACCGTGCGGACCACCAGCACCGCACCCCACGGCCCCGCCACCCAGGCCGGCCAGAAATAGAGCAGGTCCTGGCTGAGCGCCGACGTCACCGCCCAGATGGTCACCACGATGGCGATCACCCGCAGGTACGGGAACCACACCTCGGCCAACCAGCGGGCCGTGGGCGCCCCTGCTGGCGGCCGGATCGAGCTGGTCACCCAGCAGGCTCACCGTCGGCCCGGCAACCGGCGCCAGGCCCGACCGCTGCGCCGGCGTCACCGGCGGCAGGTCGGTGAGCAGGATCTCAAGGTCGGCGTACGTGCGTGCCGCGTAGGCCCGCTGCAACCGCTCGTCGTACTCGTGCAGATCCAGTCGGCCCTCGTCGAGGGCGACCCGCAACCGGTCGGCCACCGCCGTACGGTCCGAGTCCGCGGCTCGCATCCCGTCGCGCCCGTCCATGCCGGCAAGCATGCCACCGTCGCGCCAGTCCCGCCCTACCCCGAACATCTGTCGATCATGAAGTTGTTGCCAGCCTCACCGGCGTGTCAGCGCAACAACTTCATGATCAACCGGGTCGAGGTGGGCCGGGGCGGGGCTAGGGGGTCTTGCTGGCTGCGGGTTGGCGTGCCGTTACCAGGTCGCCCAGGCGGGCCCGGCCACCGTCGAACGCGGTGAGCACCCACACGCCGTCCGGCAGCAGCGCCATCGAGTGCTCGACGTGCGCGGCCACCGAGCCGTCCCGGGTGACGACCGTCCACCCGTCGGCCAACTCGGCGGTACGCGGGGACACCATGGTGATCATCGGCTCGATGGCCAGGGCCATCCCGGGGACCAGCCGCGGACCCTTGCCCGGCCGACCGTGGTTGAGCACGTGGGGGTCCTGGTGCATCTCGGTGCCGATGCCGTGCCCGCCGTAGCCGTCGACGATGCCGTACCGGCCGCCCTTGCGGACAGCGGTCTCCACGGCGTGCGAGATGTCCGTGAGGCGGCCCTTGCCGCTGGCCGCACCACGCGCTGCGGCGGCGATGCCGGCCCACATGGCGTCCTCGGCGACCTCGGCCATCTTCAGCAGCGCCGGGTCGACGTCACCGACCCCGACAGTGATCGCGGAGTCGCCGTGCCACCCGTCCAGCACCGCGCCGCAGTCGATGGAGATCAGGTCACCGGCCTGGAGCACCTGCTTCGGTGACGGGATGGCGTGCACGACCTGCTCGTTGACCGAGGAGCAGATCGACGCCGGAAAACCGTGGTAGCCCTTGAACGACGGAACGCCGCCCGCCTCGCGGATGGTCGCCTCGGCGATGGCGTCCAGATCGGCGGTGCTCACACCGGGGGCGACAGCCTCCCGCATCCGGCGCAGCGCCTCGGCCACCACCAGCCCGGCGGCCCGCATCTTCTCGATCTGGTCAGGGGTCTTCAGCTGGATGTCCAGCTGGGGACGACGCATGGAGCGGTTACCTTTCGTTGCCGAACAGCGGGGCACATAACGCGTACCCCGCTGTTCGCACTCTATCCGCCGTGGCCCGGCCGGACCTCAGCCGCCGTACGACCGCAACGCGTCGATGGCCCGGGTGGTGACGTCCTCCACCGGCCCGGTGGCGTCGATCCCGACCAGCTTGCCCTGAGCGCCGTAGTAGTCGACCAGGGGTGCGGTCTTCTCGCTGTACTCACGAAGCCGCGTGGCGATCGTCTCCGGCTTGTCGTCGTCGCGCTGGAACAGCTCGGCGCCGCATCGGTCACAAATGCCGGGCCGGGTGGTGGCGTCGAACTCGACGTGCCAGATCTTGCCGCAGCCCCGGCAGGTACGCCTGCCGGAGAGCCGCCGGATCACCTCGTCGTCGTCCACGACCAGCTCCAGGACCAGATCCAGGGCGGTGCCCAGATCGGCCAGGAGCTTGTCCAGAGCGGCCGCCTGCGGAGTCGTCCGCGGGAAGCCGTCGAGCAGGAAACCCTCGCTGGCATCGGGCTCGGCCAGCCGGTCCCGGACCATGTTGATGGTGACCTCGTCCGGAACCAGCTCGCCCGCATCCATGTAGCGCTTCGCCTCGACACCGAGCGGCGTGCCCTGGGTGACGTTCGACCGGAAGATGTCTCCGGTCGAAATCTTCGGCACCGAAAGGTGCGCGGCGATGAACTCGGCCTGCGTGCCCTTGCCCGCGCCCGGCGGGCCAACCAGAACGAGTCTCATCTACCGCAGGAACCCTTCGTAGTTCCGCTGCATGAGTTGGCTCTCGATCTGCTTCACGGTCTCCAGACCGACGCCGACCATGATGAGCACAGCGGTGCCGCCGAACGGGAAGTTCTGGTACTGCTGGTTGTCCAGCCAGATGAAGAAGAAGTTCGGCAGGATCGAGATGACGCCGAGGTAGAGCGCGCCCGGCAGGGTGATCCGGCTGAGGATGAAGTCCAGGTAGTCGGCGGTCGGCTTGCCCGGGCGGATACCCGGCACGAACCCGCCGTACTTCTTCATGTTGTCCGCGACCTCGGTCGGGTTGAACGTGATCGAGACGTAGAAGTACGTGAAGAAGATGATCAGCAGGAAGTAGACCGCGATGTAGATCGGGCTGCTCGGGTTGACCAGGTTGTTCTGGATCCACGACTGGGTCTTGCCCGGGTCGGTCTGGTCGAAGAACTGCAGCGCCAACTGCGGCAGGTAGAGCAGCGACGAGCCGAAGATGACCGGGATCACACCGGCCTGGTTGACCTTGAGCGGGATGTAGGTCGAGGTGCCGCCGTACATCCGTCGGCCGATCATCCGCTTGGCGTACTGCACCGGGATCCGGCGCTGCGCCTGCTCGATGAAGGTGACTGCCGTGATGACCACCAGGACCAGCGCGATGACCAGGGCGAACATGTCCCAGCCCTTGCTGGTCTTGATCTGCCAGCCCTCGCTGGGCAGCCGCGCCGCGATCGAGGTGAAGATCAGGACGGACATGCCGTTGCCGACGCCGCGGTCGGTGATCAGCTCACCGAGCCACATGACCATGCCGGTGCCGGCGGTCATCGTCATCACCAGGATGGCCAGGGTCAGCCAGTCCGGGATGCCGGTGCCGGTGGGGATGATCGGGAACTGGTCGCAGCGGTTCTGGAACAGCTGGCCCGAGCGGGCCAGGGCCACGAACGCCGAGGCCTGCAGCACACCGAGACCGAGCGTCAGGTAGCGGGTGTACTGGGTGATCTTCGCCTGACCGGCCTGGCCCTCCTTGCGGAGCTGCTCCAGGCGGGGGATCACGACGGTCAGCAGCTGCAGGATGATCGACGCGGTGATGTAGGGCATGATGCCCAGCGCGAAGACCGAGAGCTGTAGCAGCGCTCCGCCGGAGAAGAGGTTGAGAAGGTTCACCACCCCGGTGGTGTCACCCTGGATGGTGTCGAGGCACTTCTGCACGTTGCCGTACGAGACGCCCGGGCTGGGGAGCGTTGCACCCAGCCGGTAGACCGCGATGATGCCTACTGTGAACAGCAGCTTCTTGCGCAGGTCAGGCGTACGGAACGCACTGAGAAAGGCGGACAGCAACTTCTTCCTCCTGCGCGAGGCGGGCCGCCGGTGATCCCTGGCGGGTCGGGGTGGATCACGGGCGAGTGCCCGCAATCCATGGCTGGGATGGGACTCTAACAGCCTCACCCCGGTCCGGGCAGATGCGCCCGACTACATAAATCGGTTCCGATGTTACCGGGCGCTCACGCCCCAGGCAGACCGTGGCGCCCGCCAGTTGCTCTCAACTGGACGGGCGCCATGGTCGTACGCCTTACAGCTCGGTGACGGAGCCACCGGCGGCAGCGATCTTCTCCTTGGCCGACGCACTGAACGCGTGCGCGGACACCTGGAGCGCCACACCGCCGAGGTCCCCGGTGCCGAGGACCTTGACCGGGTGACCCTTGCGGACCGCGCCGGACTCGACGAGCTCCAGCGGGCCGACCTGACCACCATTCGGGAACAGCTCAGCGAGTCGGTCCAGGTTGACCACCTGGAAGACCACCTTGAACTTGTTCTTGAAGCCCTTCATCTTCGGCAGGCGCATGTGGATGGGCATCTGCCCACCCTCGAACGCCGCCGAGATGTTCTTGCGGGCCTTGGAACCCTTGGTACCGCGACCAGCGGTCTTGCCCTTGGAACCCTCACCGCGACCCACACGGGTCTTCGCGGTCTTGGAACCGGGCGCCGGGCGCAGGTGATGCACCTTGATCGTCATTACTCGACCTCCTCGACCTTCACGAGGTGGCTCACAGTGAAGATCATGCCGCGGATCTCGGGCCGGTCCTCCTTGACCACCACGTCGTTGATCCGCTTGAGACCGAGCGAACGCAGCGACTCACGCTGGTTGTGCTTGGTCCCGATACCGGACCGGAGCTGGGTGACCTTCAGGCGTGCCATCAGTGCGCCACCCCCGCACGCGACGCCAGCATGGCGGCCGGCGCGACGTCCTCCACCGGCAGACCACGACGCGCCGCGACCTGCTCGGGGGACTCAAGCCCCTTCAGGGCCGCCACGGTGGCGTGCACGATGTTGATCGGGTTCGACGAACCGAGGCTCTTGGAGAGCACGTCGTGGATCCCAGCGCACTCCAGCACGGCACGCACCGGTCCACCGGCGATGACACCCGTACCGGCCGAGGCCGGCTTGAGCAGCACCACACCAGCGGCGTCCTCACCCGTCACCGGGTGCGGGATCGACTGACCGATCCGCGGGACCTTGAAGAAGTGCTTCTTGGCCTCCTCGACACCCTTGGCGATGGCCGCGGGCACCTCCTTGGCCTTTCCGTAGCCCACGCCGACCGTGCCGTCGCCGTCGCCAACGATCACCAGGGCGGTGAAGCTGAAGCGACGACCACCCTTCACGACCTTGGCGACGCGGTTGATCGCGACGACCCGCTCAAGGTGCGGGGTCTTCTCGACGGGCGCGTTTCCGCGGCCGCCCTCACGGCGGTTGTCGCGGCGACCACCCTCGTTGCCACCGGACCCGCCGCCACGGCGCTGTTGACCTGGCATCAGCAGCCTTCCTTCTCTCTCGTGACGGGGTTGTTAGAACTCGAGCCCGGCTTCGCGGGCGGCGTCGGCAAGCGCGGCGACTCGCCCCGCGTACCGGTTGCCGCCGCGGTCGAAGACGACCTTGGAGACGCCGGCGGCCTTGGCCCGCTCGGCGAGCAGCGCGCCCACCTTGCCAGCCAGGGCGCTCTTGTCGCCCTCCGCACCGCGCAGCGAGGCGTCCAGGGTCGACGCCGACGCCAGGGTGTGACCCTTGGTGTCGTCGACGACCTGGGCGACCATGTGCCGCAGCGAGCGGGTGACGACCAGGCGCGGACGCTCGGCCGTACCGCTGACGTTCTTGCGGACGCGGAAGTGTCGACGCGCACGCCCAACGGCGCGCTTGGCGGCGACACCGCGGCGGCGCTTGAGCAGCGTGGCGCTCACTTCTTACCTGCCTTTCCAGCCTTGCGGCGGATGACCTCGCCCTGGTACTTGACGCCCTTGCCCTTGTAGGGCTCCGGCGGGCGGATCTTCCGGATGTTGGCGGCGACCTCACCGACCTGCTGCTTGTCGATGCCAGCCACGTGGAACAGGGTCGGCCGCTCCACCGTGAAGGTGATGCCCGCCGGGGCGGGGACGACCACCGGGTGCGAGAACCCGAGCGCGAACTCGAGGTCCGAACCCTTGGCGGTGACCCGGTAACCGGTGCCGGCGATCTCCAGGCTCTTGCGGTAGCCCTCGGTGACCCCGACGATCATGTTGGCAACCAGCGTACGGCTCAGGCCGTGGAGTTCCTTGGCCTTGCGCTCGTCGTTCGGCCGGTTGACGCTCAGCTGCCCATCCTCGGCCCGCTCGACCGTGATCGGCTCGGCGAGGGTGTGCTGGAGCTGGCCCTTGGGGCCCTTGACCTTGACGGTCTGCCCGTCGATCGTGATGTCGACGCCGGCTGGCACCGGGATCGACTTACGTCCAATTCGCGACATTTCTACCTGTCTCCCGTTACCAGACGAAGGCGAGGACTTCCCCGCCAACACTCCGCTTGCGGGCCTGCCGGTCGGTCAGCAGCCCCTGGGACGTCGAAATGATCGCCACGCCCAGCCCACCGAGCACCCGCGGGAGCCCGTCCGACTTGGCGTACACCCGGAGACCGGGCTTGGACACGCGCTTGATGCCGGCCAGGCTCCGCTCGCGGTTCTGGCCGTACTTCAGCTCGACGACCAGTCGCTTGCCGACGGCACCCTCCTCGGGCTCCTCGACCGACCAGGTGGCGATGTAACCCTCGGCCTTCAGGACCTCGGCGATGTTCGCCTTGATCTTGGAGTAGGGCATCTTCACCTGATCGTGGTACGCCTGGTTGGCGTTACGCAGACGCGTGAGCATGTCTGCGATCGGGTCGGTCATCGTCATGGATTTCGTCAGCCTTTCTCGCCGGGGTTCCCGGGGCATCAGCCCCGGGCCTACGGCGAAGAGCAATACCTAATCGGTGCAGGAGTTCCCGGCCGACGGCCGGGACGCGGTCGCCCTTACCAGGAAGCCTTGGACACGCCCGGCAGCTCACCACGGTGAGCCATCTCCCGGATGCAGACCCGGCAGAGCCCGAACTTGCGGTAGACCGCCTTCGGACGCCCGCACCGCTGGCAGCGGGTGTACGCGCGAACCGAGAACTTCGGCTTCGCGGCCGCCTTGATGATCAGCGCCTTCTTGGCCATCTCAGTTCTCCTTGAACGGGAAGCCCAGGAGCTTGAGCAGCGCCCGGCCCTCGTCGTCGGTCGTGGCGGTCGTGACCACCGTGATGTCCATGCCCCGCTGGCGATCGATCCGGTCCTGGTCGATCTCGTGGAACACCGACTGCTCGGTCAGACCGAACGTGTAGTTGCCGTGCCCGTCCAGCTTGCGCCCGTCCAGGCCGCGGAAGTCGCGGATACGCGGCAGCGCGATGGAGAGCAGCCGGTCCATGAACTCCCACATCCGGTCGCCGCGAAGGGTGACCTTCGCGCCGATCGGCATGCCCTCGCGGAGCTTGAACTGCGCGATGGACTTGGTCGCCCGCCGCACCTGCGGCTTCTGGCCGGTGATCGTGGCGAGGTCGCGGACCGCGCCGTCGATCAGCTTGGCGTCGCGAGCAGCCTCGCCGACACCCATGTTGACGACGATCTTGACCAGCCGCGGCACCTGCATGGGGTTGCCGTAGCTGCGCTGCTCACGCAGCTGGGCCACGATCTCGTTGCGGTACCGCTCCTTGAGGCGCGGCAGGGTCTTTTCGGTAGCCGTGGTCATCACAGGTCCTTACCGGTGCTGCGCGCGATGCGGACCTTCTGGCCGTTGTCGTCGATCCGGTAACCGACGCGGGTCGGCTTGCCGTCGGAGTCCAGGACCTGCACGTTCGAGACGTGGATCGGGGCCTCCTGAGTGACGATGCCGCCGGTCTTGGCGCCACGCTGGGTCGTGCTGATGCGGGTGTGCTTCTTGACCCGGTTCACGCCCTCGACCAGGACCTTGTCCTGCCGCGGGTAGGCCTGAATGACCTTGCCCTTGGCACCCTTGTCCTTGCCGGCGATGACGACGACCGTGTCGCCCTTCTTGACCTTCACGGTCACAACACCTCCGGCGCGAGGGAAATAATCTTCATGAACCGCTTGTCCCGCAGCTCCCGGCCCACCGGGCCGAAGATACGGGTTCCACGCGGGTCCCCGCCGTCCTTGATGATGACGGCGGCGTTCTCGTCGAAGCGGATGTACGAGCCGTCCGGACGCCGCCTCTCCTTGGCCGTGCGAACGACGACAGCCTTGACGACGTCGCCCTTCTTCACACCGGCACCCGGGATCGCGTCCTTGACCGTGGCCACGATGACGTCGCCGATACTCGCGTAGCGCCGACCCGAGCCGCCGAGAACCCGGATGCACAGGATCTCCCGGGCACCCGTGTTGTCGGCGACGCGCAGTCGCGACTCCTGCTGAATCACGTCTATCTCCTATGTCTGCCGGTTCTCCGGCCGCCGTAGCGGCCGGAGCCTGGCGGAACCAACGCCCGACGCAACGCCGGGCGAGCTCGAGCCTTCGCTACTTGGCCTTTTCCAGGATCTCCACGATCCGCCAACGCTTGGTGGCGCTCAGCGGCCGGGTCTCCATGATGAGAACCCGGTCACCGGTGCCAGCGGCGTTCTGCTCGTCGTGCACCTTCAGCTTGGCCGTACGGCGCATGATCTTGCCGTACAGCGCGTGCCGAACCCGGTCCTCGACCTCGACAACGACGGTCTTGTCCATCTTGTCGCTGATCACCAGGCCCTCGCGGACCTTGCGGCGCGACCGCGCGGCGGCGGTGGCGGTCTCTTCGGTCATGATGCAGTCACCTCAGTCGGCGCGGCCGAGAGCCCCAGCTCGCGCTCACGCATGATCGTGTAGATCCGGGCGATCTCCCGACGGATGACCTGCAACCGCCGGTTGTTGTCCAGCTGCCCGGTTGCGGCCTGCACGCGGAGGTTGAACAGCTCCGCCTTGGCCTCCCGCAGCTTCGTGACCAGCTCCTCTTCGGAGAGCTCACGCAGCTCGGTCGCCTTAACGCCCGCTGCCATCAGGATTCACCCACTTCGCGCGTAACAATGCGGCACTTCATCGGGAGCTTGTGGATCGCGCGACGCATGGCCTCTCGCGCGGTCTGCTCGTTGGGGAAGGACATCTCGAAGAGAACCCGCCCCGGCTTGACGTTGGCGACCCACCACTCGGGCGAACCCTTACCGGAACCCATCCGGGTCTCGGCAGGCTTCTTGGTGAGGGCCTGGTCCGGGAAGATCGTGATCCAGACCTTGCCACCACGCTTGATGTGGCGAGTCATCGCGATACGTGCCGACTCGATCTGCCGGTTCGTCACGTACGCCGGCTCGAGAGCCTGGATCCCGAACTCGCCGAACACCACCCGGTTACCACCCTTGGACGCGCCACTGCGGTCCGGGTGGTGCGGCTTGCGGAAGCCCTTCGGGGGCTTGCGCGGCATCAGCATCTGTCAGCCCTCCTGCTGCGTTTCTGCCGGAGCAGCAGCGGCGGCGACAGCTGCGCTGTCCACCGGCTCGCCGCTCGGCGTCTCGGCCTGCTGCGCGATGGTGGTCGCAGCAGCCCGCCC
The DNA here is from genome assembly GCF_036136635.1 of Micromonospora sp. NBC_00330. NCBI lineage: Bacteria > Bacillati > Actinomycetota > Actinomycetes > Micromonosporales > Micromonosporaceae > Micromonospora > Micromonospora sp. NBC_00330. The sequence goes on along the minus strand of NZ_CP108012.1, from coordinate 6,689,843 downwards.
GGCCTCGGTGCCACCGGCCGTGGTGCCGGACGAACCCGACCGACCACGACGCGGACGCTCGGGACGGTCGCCACGCTCACCACGACGCGGGCGGGACGGACCGGCCTCGGCCGGAGCTTCCCGGCCCGGGACGGCGTCGCCCTTGTAGATCCAGACCTTCACACCGATCCGACCGAACGTGGTACGGGCCTCGAAGAAGCCGTACTCGATGTTGGCCCGCAGCGTGTGCAGCGGAACCCGGCCCTCACGGTAGAACTCGGTCCGGCTCATCTCGGCGCCGCCGAGGCGACCCGAGACCTGAACCCGGATGCCCTTGCAGACCGGGTTCTTCATCGCCGACTGCATGGCCTTGCGCATCGCCCGACGGAAGCTGACCCGGCTGGACAGCTGCTCGGCCACGCCCTGCGCGACCAGCTGAGCGTCCGACTCGGGGTTCTTCACCTCGATGATGTTCAGCTGAACCTGCTTGCCGGTGAGCTTCTCAAGCTCGCCGCGGATCCGGTCGGCCTCCGCACCCTTACGGCCGATGACGATGCCCGGCCGGGCGGTGTGGATGTCGACCCGGACCCGGTCGCGGGTGCGCTCGATGTCGACCTTGGAAATCCCGGCACGCTCGAGGCCCTTGGACATCATGCGGCGGATCTTGACATCCTCGCCGATGTAGTCCTTGTAGAGCTTGTCCGCGAACCAGCGGGACTTCCAGTCGGTCGAGATGCCGAGCCGGAACCCAGTGGGGTGAACCTTCTGACCCATTACTCGGCGTCCTCCGTCTTGCTCTGCGCTTCGGCCGGTGCGGCCTCCGTGGCCGGGGCGGCCTTCTTCGCCGCGGCCTTCCTCGGCGCTGCCGGCGCGACCGCTTCGACCGCCACAGTGATGTGGCAGGTGCGCTTGCGGATTCGGTACGCCCGACCCTGCGCCCGCGGCTGGAACCGCTTCATCGTCGGGCCCTCGTCCACGAAGGCCTCGCTGACGAGCAGCGCGTCGGGGTCCAGCCGCTCGTTGTTCTCCGCGTTGGCGATCGCGCTAGCGAGCACCTTGTACACCTGCTCGCTCGCAGCCTGCGGCGCGAACTGCAGCACCGTGAGCGCCTCCTTCGCGGGCAGGCCGCGGACGAGGTTGACCACCCGGCGCGCCTTCATCGGCGAGATGCGCACGTGCCGCGCAACCGCCCGCGCGCCCGGAAGCACCGGAGCGTCGCCCTTTCCTGGCATCGCTGTAACCCCTTGTTCCCTCTATCCGTATGCCCGCGGCGTCAGCGCCGACGGCTCTTCCGGTCGTCCTTCTCGTGACCCTTGAACGTGCGGGTCAGCGCGAACTCGCCGAGCTTGTGCCCGACCATCGCCTCGGTCACGAACACCGGGACGTGCTTGCGTCCGTCATGCACGGCGATCGTGTGCCCCAGCATCTCGGGGATGATCGTCGAGCGCCGCGACCAGGTCTTGATCACGTTCTTGGAGCCCTTGTCGTTCTGAACTTCCACCTTCTTGAGCAGGTGGTCGTCTACGAACGGGCCCTTCTTCAGGCTGCGAGGCATGTCTTATCTCCCTCAGCCGCGCTTACGCGTGGCGTAGCGGCGGCGGACGATCAGCCGGTCACTCGGCTGGCCCTTACGGCGGGTGCGGCCCTCGGGCTTACCCTGCGGGTTGACCGGGTGGCGACCACCGGAGGTCTTACCCTCACCACCACCGTGCGGGTGGTCGACCGGGTTCATGGCGACACCACGGACGGTCGGGCGCTTGCCCTTCCACCGCATACGGCCGGCCTTGCCCCAGTTGATGTTCGACTGGTCGGCGTTGCCGATCTCGCCGACGCTGGCGCGGCAGCGCACGTCCACCCGCCGGATCTCACCGGACGGCATACGCAGGGTCGCGTACGCGCCCTCACGGCCGAGCAGCTGGATGCCGACGCCGGCGGAACGGGCCAGCTTGGCCCCGCCACCCGGACGCAGCTCCACGTTGTGGATCGTGGTACCGACCGGGATGTTGCGCAGCGGCAGGTTGTTACCCGGCTTGATGTCGGCGCCCGGGCCGGACTCGACGCGGTCGCCCTGCTTCATGTCCTTCGGCGCGATGATGTACCGCTTCTCGCCGTCGGCGTAGTGCAGCAGCGCGATGCGCGCCGTGCGGTTCGGGTCGTACTCGATGTGAGCGACCTTCGCCGGCACGCCGTCCTTGTCGACCCGCTTGAAGTCGATCAGACGGTACTGACGCTTGTGACCGCCACCGTGGTGCCGCGTGGTGATCCGGCCGTGGGCGTTACGCCCGCCCTTCTTCGGCAACGGAGCCAGCAGCGACTTTTCCGGCGTGGACCGGGTGATCTCGGCGAAGTCAGCGACACTCGAGCCACGTCGGCCCGGCGTCGTCGGCTTGTACTTACGGATAGCCATTGTCTACACCCCTCAGCTGACCGGGCCGCCGAAGGCCTCGATACGGTCACCGTCAGCCAGCTTCACGATCGCCCGCTTGGTCGCCTTGCGCTGACCGAAGCCGGTCTTGGTGCGCTTGCGCTTACCCTGGCGGTTGAGCGTGTTGACCGTCAGGACGCGGACGTTGAAGATCTGCTGGATAGCGATCTTGATCTCGGTCTTGTTCGCGTCCGGGTGCACCAGGAAGGTGTACCAGTTCCGGTTCAGCTCGCTGTAGCTCTTCTCCGAGACGACCGGCGCCACGATGATGTCGCGCGGGTCGGCGATGGTGCTCACTTGCCACCCTCCTCGGTGGTCTCGGCGGGCACGCCCAGGAACTCGTCCAGGGCGTCCTTGGTGAAGACCACGTCGTCGGCCACCAGCACGTCGTACGTGTTCAGCTGGCCGGACTCGATCAGGTGCACGCGCGGCTCGTTGCGCAGCGACACCCAGTTCAGCTCGTCGGTGCTGCTCAGCACGACCAGGACCCGACGGGCCTCGGTGAGCTTGGTCAGCGTGGCCAGGGCCGCCTTGGTCGACGGCTTCTCGCCCGAGACGAACGCCTCGACGACGTGCACCTGCCCGGCGCGTGCCCGGTCGGAGAGGGCACCCCGCAGAGCGGCGGCCTTCATCTTCTTCGGGGTCCGCTGGCTGTAGTCGCGCGGCACGGGACCGTGCACGACGCCACCGCCGGCGAACTGCGGCGCGCGGATCGAGCCCTGCCGGGCGCGACCGGTGCCCTTCTGCTTGTACGGCTTCTTGCCGCCACCGGCGACCTCGCCGCGGGTCTTGGCCTTGTGCGTGCCCTGTCGGGCCGCCGCGAGCTGGGCCACCACGACCTGGTGCATCAGCGCGACGTTGGCCTGCACGTCGAAGATGTCCTCCGGCAGCTCCACGGAGCCGCTGGTGGTGCCTTCGACGGTGCGCACGTCAACGGTGGTCACTTGGCCGCACCGCCCTTCTTCACCTTGCTCTTGGCCGCGGTACGGACCAGAACGAGCGCGCCCTTGGGACCAGGAATGGCACCCCGGACGAGCAGCAGGTTGTTCTCGGTGTCGACCGCCTGGACGGTGAGGTTCTGCACGGTGTACCGAACGCCACCCATACGGCCGGCCATCCGGGTGCCCTTGAAGACACGACCCGGAGTGGCGCAGGCGCCGATGGAGCCGGGCGAGCGGTGCTTGCGCTCGACGCCGTGCCCGGCGCCCAGACCGTGGAAGCCGTGCCGCTTCATCGGGCCGGCGTAGCCCTTGCCCTTGGTCTTGCCGGTGACGTCGATGGTGACGCCGGCCGGGAACTCCTCGACAGTGACTTCCTGGCCGAGCGAGTATTCCCCAGCGTCAGTGGTGCGCAGCTCGACGATGTGCCGGCGCGGCGCCACGTCCGCCTTGGCGTAGTGCCCGCTGATCGGCTTCTTGACCTTGCGCGGGTCGATGGTGCCGTACGCGAGCTGGACCGCGGAGTAACCGTCCTTCTCGGCGCTACGAACCTGGCTGATGACGCACGGGCCGGCCTCGACCACGGTCACGGGAACAACACGGTTGTTCTCCCAGACCTGGGTCATGCCGAGCTTGGCGCCCAGGATCCCCTTGACTTGCCTGTCCATTTGTCCGGTCCCTACAGCTTGATCTCGATGTCGACGCCAGCCGGCAGGTCGAGGCGCATGAGCGAGTCGACCGTCTTCGGGGTCGGGTCGATGATGTCGATCAGCCGCTTGTGCGTGCGCATCTCGAAGTGCTCGCGCGAGTCCTTGTACTTGTGCGGCGAGCGGATAACGCAGAAACGGTTGATCTCCGTGGGCAGCGGCACCGGGCCCGCGACCTGCGCCCCGGTGCGCGTCACCGTCTCGACGATCTTCCGAGCCGAGGAGTCGACGACCTCGTGGTCATAGGCCTTGAGCCGGATGCGGATCTTCTGTCCCGCCATGGTGGCTTCTGTTCCTTCTCTCGATGCCGCTGTGTTGCGGGCGCCTGTACCGGCTGGCACAGGCCCACTTCGCCGACCCCCGCGGTCGGGCGTGTCGCGCCCTCGGGCCGAGCTCCGCCCCTAGGTACCGGAGTGGTGCTGACCGCACGGGGGGTCAAGGCGCCGATCGCATTACCGCGACCTGAACGCCGTGCGAGGGTGGTTGGCGACTGGGCCGCCAACCACCCTACGCTCGACTGCCTCGCCACCCGGAGGTTCAGCGAAAGCCGAACACAGGCGACGAACTGTCGTTACGCAACCTGACTAGTATGCCGCACGACCGGCGGCGGGTCTAATCGGGGTTACCTAGTTCACTTGTTAATCTTGGTGACGAACCCGGCGCCGACGGTGCGGCCACCCTCGCGGATCGCGAACTTGAGGTTCTCCTCCATGGCGATGGGCTGGATCAGCTTCACCGACATGGACGTGTTGTCACCCGGCATGACCATCTCGGTGCCCTCGGGGAGGGTGACGACACCGGTGACGTCAGTGGTCCGGAAGTAGAACTGCGGGCGGTAGTTCTGGAAGAACGGGGTGTGGCGGCCACCCTCCTCCTTGGAGAGGATGTAGACCGTCGCCTCGAACTCCGTGTGCGGGGTGTTCGAGCCCGGCTTCACGACGACCATGCCGCGCTCGACCTCGTCGCGCTTGGTACCGCGCAGCAGCAGGCCGACGTTCTCGCCTGCGCGGGCGTCGTCAAGGGTCTTCCGGAACATCTCGATCGCGGTGACCTTGGTCTTGAAGCTCTTCTCCTTGATACCGACGAGCTCAACATCCTCGTTCGGCAGGAGAACGCCGCGCTCCACGCGACCGGTGACGACGGTGCCACGACCGGTGATCGTGAAGACGTCCTCAACCGGCATCAGGAACGGCTTGTCAACCTCGCGCTCCGGCTGCGGGATCGAGGTGTCGACAGCGGTCATCAGGTCCAGCAGCTTGCCGGTCCACTCGGGGTCACCCTCGAGGGCCTTCAGCGCCGAAACCCGAACGACCGGCAGGTCGTCACCCGGGTACTCCTGCGAGGAGAGCAGCTCACGGACCTCGAGCTCGACGAGCTCCAGGAGCTCCTCGTCATCGACCATGTCGCTCTTGTTGAGCGCCACGACGATGTACGGCACACCGACCTGACGGGCCAGCAGCACGTGCTCGCGGGTCTGCGGCATCGGGCCGTCAGTCGCCGCCACCACCAGGATCGCGCCGTCCATCTGCGCGGCACCGGTGATCATGTTCTTGATGTAGTCGGCGTGCCCAGGGCAGTCGACGTGCGCGTAGTGCCGCGACTCGGTCTGGTACTCGACGTGCGCGATCGAGATCGTGATGCCGCGGGCCTTCTCCTCCGGCGCCTTGTCGATCTCGTCGAACGGCGTGTAGGGGTTCAGGTCCGGGTACTGGTCGTGCAGGACCTTGGTGATGGCCGCCGTCAGCGTCGTCTTACCGTGGTCGATGTGACCAATGGTGCCGATGTTGACGTGCGGCTTAGTCCGCTCGAACTTAGCCTTCGCCACTGGTGTCCTCCTGTGGACTTCTTGGTTCGTACGCCCGGCGCGCCGGTCGGCGCTTAGGACTCTGTCGACAGCCTTTCCGGCCTGACGGCCGGAGAGCCTTTGTGGGTTCTGCGGCGATGAAGCCTACAGGCCCGGTCTCACGCGATCCGATCGTGGTGGCCGCGGGCGGGTGAACCCTCCCGCGACCAACCACGAATCACCTGCTCAGAGCGCTACTCGCCCGTTGCCTTGGCGATGATCTCCTTCGCGACGCTCTGCGGAACCTCGGCGTAGGAGTCGAACTGCATGCTGTAGCTAGCCCGGCCCTGGGTCTTCGACCGCAGGTCGCCGACGTAGCCGAACATCTCCGACAACGGCACCAGGGCCCGGACGATGCGGGCGCCACTGCGCTCCTCCATCGCCTGGATGATGCCGCGGCGGGAGTTGAGGTCACCGATGACGTCACCCATGTTCTCCTCAGGAGTGGTGACTTCAACGGCCATCATCGGCTCGAGCAGTGCCGGATCGGCCTTGCGGGCCGCGTCCTTCATCACCATCGAGCCGGCGATCTTGAATGCCATTTCCGACGAGTCGACCTCGTGGTACTGGCCGTCCAGCAGGGTCAGCTTCACGCCGACCAGCGGGAAGCCCGCCAGGATGCCGTACTGCAGCGCGTCCTGCGCACCGGCGTCCACCGAGGGGATGAACTCCCGGGGGATGCGGCCGCCGCTGACGGCGTTGGCGAACTCGTAGGTCGGCGAGTCGTTGTCCAGCGGAAGCGGCTCGACGCTCACGATCACGCGGGCGTACTGGCCGGAACCACCGGTCTGCTTCTTGTGGGTGTACTCGACCTTCTCCACCTTGCGGCGGATGGTCTCGCGGTACGCCACCTGCGGCTTGCCGACGTTCGCCTCGACGTTGAACTCGCGGCGCATCCGGTCGACCAGGATGTCCAGGTGCAGCTCACCCATGCCGGAGATGACCGTCTGACCGGTCTCCTCGTCCAGCTGGACGCGGAAGGTCGGGTCCTCCTCGGCCAGGCGCTGGATGGCCGTGCCCAGCTTCTCCTGGTCGGACTTGGTCTTCGGCTCGATCGCCACCGAGATGACCGGCTCCGGGAAGGTCATGGACTCCAGGATCACCGGGTTCGCCGGGTCGGAGAGAGTGTCGCCGGTGGTGGTCTGCTTGAGACCCTGCACGGCGATGATGTCGCCGGCCTGCGCCGACGGACGCTCTTCCCGCTTGTTGGCGTGCATCTGGTAGATCTTGCCGATCCGCTCCTTGCGGTCCTTGGTGGAGTTGACCACCTGGGAACCGGAATCGAGCGTGCCGGAGTAGACCCGCACGTAGGTGAGCTTGCCCAGGTGCTTGTCCGTCTGGATCTTGAAGGCCAGGCCGGAGAAGGGCTCCGAGTTGGACGGCTTACGCAGCAGCGGGGTCTCGCCGTCGGTGGCCGTACCCTCGATCGCCGGAACGTCCAGCGGCGACGGCAGGAAGTCGACAACGGCGTCGAGCATGGGCTGAACGCCCTTGTTCTTGAACGCCGAGCCGCAGAGCACCGGGTTGGCCTTGCCGGCGATGGTGGCACGCCGGATGGCGGCCTTGATCTCCCCGGCGGGGATGTCCTCGCCCTCCAGGTACTTCTCCATCACCGCGTCGTCGACGTCGGCGAGGGTCTCCATCAGCTTCTCGCGCCACTCGGCCGCGGAGTCGGCCAGCTCGGCCGGGATCTCCTCAACCGCGTAGTCCTCACCCTTCTGGGTCTCCCCGCGCCAGGTGAGCGCGCGCATGCCGATCAGGTCGACGACACCGATGTGGTCACCCTCGAGCCCGATCGGGATCTGGAGCACCAGCGGGGTGGCGTTCAACCGGTCGATCATCATCTGCACGCAGCGGAAGAAGTCGGCGCCGGTCCGGTCGAGCTTGTTGACGAAGCACATACGCGGGACGTTGTACTTGTCGGCCTGCCGCCAGACGTTCTCCGTCTGCGGTTCGACGCCGGCGACACCGTCGTAAACCGCTACCGCACCGTCCAGGACCCGCAACGACCGCTCGACCTCGACCGTGAAGTCGACGTGGCCAGGCGTGTCGATGATCTGGATCGTGTGGTCTTTCCACTCACACTTGGTAGCAGCGGAGGTGATGGTGATACCACGCTCCTGCTCCTGCTCCATCCAGTCCATGACGGCAGCGCCCTCGTGGACTTCACCGATCTTGTACGTGATGCCGGTGTAGAACAGGATTCGCTCGGTGGTCGTGGTCTTACCGGCATCGATGTGCGCCATGATGCCGATGTTGCGTACCTTGGCGAGCGCGTCTGCGGCGGCCACTTCAATCCCTACTTATCGTCGTCTCGACTCAACTGGTGGCGGTTCCGGCGCCCGGAGGCGCCGGAACCAGGGTGTTACCAGCGGTAGTGCGCGAAGGCCTTGTTCGACTCGGCCATCTTGTGCGTGTCCTCGCGCCGCTTGACGGCGGCACCGAGGCCGTTGCTCGCGTCCAGCAGCTCGTTCATCAGCCGCTCGACCATGGTCTTCTCGCGCCGGGCGCGGGAGTACGTGACCAGCCAGCGCAGGCCCAGGGTGGTCGCCCGGGTCGGGCGGACCTCGACCGGAACCTGGTAGGTGGCGCCACCGACACGACGGCTGCGCACCTCGAGGGTCGGCTTGACGTTGTCCATCGCCCGCTTGAGGGTGACGACCGGGTCGGTGCCGGACTTCTCGCGGCAGCCCTCGAGGGCCGCGTACACGATGGACTCGGCGAGCTGACGCTTGCCACGGAGCAGGATCTTGTTCACCAGCTGGGTGACCAGCGGCGAGTTGTACACCGGGTCAGCGACCAGTGGCCGCCGCGGAGCGGGTCCCTTACGCGGCATGTCAGCTCTTCTCCTTCTTCGCGCCGTAACGGCTGCGCGCCTGCTTGCGGTTGCGGACACCCTGGGTGTCCAGCGAGCCGCGAACGATCTTGTAACGCACGCCGGGGAGGTCCTTCACCCGACCACCGCGAACGAGCACGATCGAGTGCTCCTGCAGGTTGTGACCGACGCCGGGGATGTAGGCGGTCACCTCGATCTGGCTGCTGAGCTTCACGCGAGCGACCTTGCGCAGCGCCGAGTTCGGCTTCTTCGGGGTGGTGGTGTACACGCGGGTGCACACGCCGCGCCGCTGAGGGGAACCCTTCAGCGCCGGGGTCTTGGTCTTGGTCGTCTTCGCCTGGCGGCCCTTTCGGACCAGCTGCTGGATCGTGGGCACCGGGTTTCTCCGCTCCCTTCGGCCGCATCGCGGCCGCGCCGTCTGCTCGTTAGCCGGCCTGATGACCGGCTCTCCTACATTCCGACCAGGGTCGCCTTACGGAGACCCCGGCACCCGCGGTCGGGCGTGTCGCCCTCGTCACGGCCCCGTTGCGACGCTCTCGCGTTCGTACCGGGTTTTGTCACCGGCGCGCGGGTCGCCCCGCCCCGGATCCTTGGCTTGTCGTGCCGCCGCCCGTAAGCCGGAAACAGCGCACGCACGAGTTGCCCGGGCATGCCCGGGCACAAGGGGAAAGAGTACCTACCACAACCGCCCAGGTCAAAACGGAATGGCCCGGCGGCCGTCTCACACCCGCCGGCCGGATCTCGTCCTGCCCCGTCGCCCGCGATGGGCACCTACGAATACAAGTGTACCGGCTTCCCCGCAGAAGCACCCATCGCCCCCGGGGTGACCGGAAGCCTTCCGCGGAAAACCGCCGTCAGGTGCCGGATCTCTCGGTGATGACCCTCACGTCAGTGTGAGGAGCAGGGCGAGACCCAGGCCCAGCAGGCTGAGCAGCGCCCCCGCCGCGCCGCAGCTGATCCCGGCCATCGCCAGCCCACGGCCGGTGAACTGGACCGCTGAGGGCGCGGTCGGCCTCCGGATCTGCCGCCGGCCGAGCAGCCCGATGACGACCGCCGCCCCGCCGGCCAGCACACCCAGCACGGCGAACGCCCCGGAGGCCCAGGCCCCGCCGTCGTTCTTGAAGGCCACTCCGAAGCAGATCACCAGCAGGGAGACCAGAAGTGACGCGATCCCCGCCACCAGCGCCCCGATGGCCAGCCCGGAGGTGACCGGTGCCACGTCCAGGTGCACGACGCCGAACGGCGTACCCGAAACCCCCTCCACCCGCTTCGGCGGCCGGCGTTGGTCGTCGGTGGGCGGCGGTACCGAACGCCCCGACGCGCCACCCCACCCGGGGCCGTGCCCCGGCGGCGGCGGACCCCAGCCGGGCGGCGCACCGGGCCCGGACGACGGCGGGCCCCAGCCGTACGGCGCAGCCGGCCCGGACGTGGACGGGCCCCACCCAGGCGGCGCAGACGGCGCAGACGACGACGGACCCCACCCAGCCGGCACACTCGGCGCAGACGAGGACGGACCCCAGCCGTACGGCACTCCCGGTCCAGCCGCCGGCGGGCCCCAGCCGGGCGGCGCACCCGGCCCGGAGGTGGGCGGGCCCCATCCCTGCGGAGTCGAGGTCGGTGCGCTGGAGACCGGGTACGGCTGGTCGGAGCCGGGCGTCGCGGTCGTGCCCCAACCGTTCGGACCCCAACCGGGAGGCGGCACCGCAGGGGGCGGCGGGACCGGAGTGGACACCGGTGGGTGCGGCTCACCGCTCGGACCGGGTCGCGCCCAGTCGCTCGGCTCGGATGGCGGAGCCGGCGGGTCCGGCGGGCCGGCCGGTTCGTCCGCAGGGGGCCGCGCCGGTTCCGTCACGAGGTCCTCCTGTCGAAAGGCCGCCACCGACACACGGCGGACACCGGCCAGGCTACCGCCGCGAGCACCGCCGCCCGCGCCGGGCGCGGCCACCGGCCGCTCAGTCCATGTTCGCCGGGTAGTCGTGGCCGAACGGGGCACCGGCCAAACGGACCACCCCGATGACCACAGCGACCACCACACTGACCGCGACCAGCACCAGGCCGGTCCAGGCCATCCACTCCCCCCGTCGCAGCCAGACGCCGCCGGTCAGGAAACCCCCCGAGGCGTACGCCTCCCGGCGCGCCTGCCGGGCCAGTTGCAGGGCCACAGTGGCCGGCACCACGCCACCGATGAACAGCCCGGTCAGCATGCCGAGCAGGCCCAGCGCGAAGACCGCCCGTGCCTTCGTGGCGCGGGCCGGGTCCGGGTCCAGCGGGTGGCGCACGCCCTGCTGGGCGACGGACACCTGCCCGGGTGCGGTCGTCATCCCCCCATCATGCCGAACCCGGCCCGAGGGTGGGTGGGCACGGACACGACGAGGCCCCCGGCTTTCACCGGGGGCCTCGTCGTGTGACTGGTGCTTAGCGGTACGACCCGAAGTCGAAGTCGTCCAGCGGCACTGCCTGCCCGCTGGCCGGCCCGAACCCGTAGTCGGTCTCCGGGTAACCGGTCATCGAGTAGACCTTGGCCTTGGCCTCCTCGGTCGGCTCGACCCGGACGTTGCGGTACTTGCTGATGCCGGTACCCGCCGGGATGAGCTTTCCGATGATCACGTTCTCCTTGAGGCCGACCAGCGAGTCGCTGCGCGAGTTGATCGCAGCGTCGGTCAGCACCCGGGTGGTCTCCTGGAAGGAGGCCGCGGAGAGCCAGGAGTCGGTGGCCAGCGAGGCCTTCGTGATACCCATCAGCACCGGACGACCAGCGGCGGGCTCGCCGCCCTCCGAGACGAGCCGGCGGTTCTCCGACTCGAACAGCGCCCGGTCGACGAGCACACCCGGCAGGAACTCGGTCGAGCCGGAGTCGATGACCGTCACCCGCTTGAGCATCTGGCGGATGATGATCTCGATGTGCTTGTCGTGGATGAGCACACCCTGCGAGCGGTAGACCTCCTGGACCTCACTGGTCAGGTGGACCTGGACCGCCCGCGGACCCATGATCCGCAGCAACTCGTGCGGGTCGATGGTGCCCTCGGTCAGCTTCTCGCCGACCGCTACGTGACCGCCGTCGTGGGTACGGAGCTTGACGCGCTTCGAGATCTTGTCGTAGACGATCTCTTCGCTGCCGTCGTCCGGCACCACGATGATCTTGCGCGAGCGCTCGCCATCCTCGATCCGGATCCGACCGGGGGTGTCGGCGATGGGCGCCTTACCCTTCGGGACCCGAGCCTCGAAGATTTCCTGAACACGCGGCAGACCCTGGGTGATGTCCTCACCCGCGACACCACCGGTGTGGAAGGTACGCATCGTCAGCTGCGTACCGGGCTCACCGATGGACTGGGCGGCGATGATGCCGACCGCCTCGCCGATGTCGACCGACTTACCGGTCGGCAGCGAGCGGCCGTAGCAGGCCGCGCAGACGCCCAGCTTCGACTCGCAGGTGAGCACGCTGCGCACCCGGACCGTCTCCACACCAGCGGCGACGATCTTGTCGACCCCGATGGAGTTGATGTCCTGACCGCGCTCGGCCACCACGGTGCCGTCCGGCCCCTTGATGTCGTCGGCGAGGGTCCGGGCGTGCACGCTGGTCTCGGCGTGAGTGTGGACGACGAGCTTGCCGTCCAGCTTCTCGCCGATCTGCATCGGGATCGCCCGGTCGGTGCCGCAGTCCTCTTCGCGGATGATGACGTCCTGCGAGACGTCCACCAGACGACGGGTCAGGTAACCCGAGTCGGCGGTCCGCAGCGCGGTGTCGGCGAGACCCTTACGGGCACCGTGCGTGGAGATGAAGTACTCCAGCACGGACAGACCCTCCCGGTAGCTGGCCTTGATCGGCCGCGGGATGATCTCGCCCTTGGGGTTGGCCACCAGACCACGGATCGCCGCGATCTGCCGGAGCTGGAGCAGGTTACCGCGAGCACCCGAGTTGATCATCTTCCACAGCGGGTTCTCCTGCGGCAGCGCGGTGTCCATCTCCTTGGCGACCTCGTTGGTCGCCTTGGTCCAGATCTCGATGAGCTCGCCGCGACGCTCCTCGGCGGTCATCAGACCACGCTGGTACTGCTTGTCGATCTGGTCGGCGTCCTTCTCGTACTTCGCCAGGATCTCCGCCTTGCGCGGCGGAGCGATGACGTCCTCCATGCCGATCGTCACGCCGGACCAGGTGGCCCAGTGGAAACCGGCCTCCTTGAGCCCGTCCAGGGTGGCGGCCAGCGCCACCTTGGGGAAGCGCTCCGCGAGGTCGTTGACGATCGCGGAGAGCTGACCCTTGCGGATCTCGTAGTTCACGAAGCGGTAGCCCTGCGGCAGCGTCTCGTTGAACAGCACCCGACCCAGGGTGGTCTCCACGGTCAGCGGGTCACCCTCGACCCAGCCCTCCGGGGCGCTCCACGCCTCGGAGCCGTTGCCGTTGTCGACACCGACCACGCCACGCAGGCGGATCTTCACCGGCGCCTGCAGGTGCAGCTCGCCGTTGTCGAAGGCCATCCGCGCCTCGGCGTCCGAGCTGAACGCCCGGCCCTCGCCCTTCTCACCGGCGGTGAGGTGGGTGAGGTGGTACAGACCGATGACCATGTCCTGGGTAGGCATGGTGACCGGCTTACCGTCGGCCGGCTTGAGGATGTTGTTCGACGACAGCATCAGGATCCGCGCCTCGGCCTGAGCCTCGGCGGACAGCGGCACGTGCACCGCCATCTGGTCACCGTCGAAGTCGGCGTTGAACGCGGTGCAGACCAGCGGGTGGATCTGGATCGCCTTGCCCTCGACCAGCTGCGGCTCGAAGGCCTGGATGCCCAGGCGGTGCAGGGTCGGCGCCCGGTTGAGCAGCACCGGGTGCTCGCCGATGACCTCTTCCAGCACGTCCCACACGACCGGGCGCTGACGCTCGACCATCCGCTTGGCGGACTTGATGTTCTGTGCGTGGTTGAGGTCGACCAGCCGCTTCATCACGAAGGGCTTGAACAGCTCCAGCGCCATCTGCTTGGGCAGACCGCACTGGTGCAGCTTGAGCTTCGGGCCGACCACGATGACCGAACGGCCGGAGTAGTCGACGCGCTTGCCCAGCAGGTTCTGGCGGAACCGGCCCTGCTTGCCCTTGAGCATGTCGGACAGCGACTTCAGCGGGCGGTTACCCGGGCCGGTGACCGGCCGGCCGCGACGGCCGTTGTCGAACAGCGCGTCGACGGCCTCCTGGAGCATCCGCTTCTCGTTGTTGACGATGATCTCGGGCGCGCCGAGGTCGATCAGCCGCTTGAGGCGGTTGTTCCGGTTGATCACGCGGCGGTACAGGTCGTTCAGGTCGGAGGTCGCGAAGCGGCCACCGTCGAGCTGCACCATCGGGCGCAGGTCCGGCGGGATGACCGGGACGCAGTCCAGCACCATGCCGAGCGGCGAGTTGCGGGTGTTCAGGAACGCCGCGACGACCTTGAGTCGCTTGAGCGCACGGATCTTCCGCTGACCCTTGCCGGACCGGATGGTCTCCCGCAGACTCTCGGCCTCGGCGTCGAGGTCCATGTTCTGGACCAGCGCCTTGATCGCCTCGGCGCCCATGGAACCGGTGAAGTACTCACCGAACCGGTCGCGCAGCTCGCGGTAGAGCAGCTCGTCGGTGACGAGCTGCTTCGGCTCCAGCTTGCGGAAGGTGTCCAGCACCTCGTCCAGGCGGTCGATCTCGCGCTGGGCCCGGTCGCGGATCTGGCGCATCTCGCGCTCTCCGCCCTCCTTGACCTTGCGCCGGACGTCCGCCTTGGCACCCTCGGCCTCCAGCTCGGCCAGGTCGGCCTCGAGCTTGGCGGCCCGCTTCTCGATCTCCGAGTCGCGGCTGTTCTCGGACTGCCGCTTCTCGGCCAGGATCTCGTTCTCGATCGTCGAGAGGTCGCGGTGACGCGACTCCGCGTCCACGCTCGTCACGACGTACGAGGCGAAGTAGATGATCTTCTCGAGGTCCTTGGGAGCGAGGTCCAGCAGGTAACCCAGCCGGCTCGGAACGCCCTTGAAGTACCAGATGTGGGTCACCGGAGCGGCGAGCTCGATGTGCCCCATCCGCTCACGGCGGACCTTGGAGCGAGTCACCTCGACGCCGCAGCGCTCACAGATGATGCCCTTGAACCGGACGCGCTTGTACTTACCGCAGTAGCACTCCCAGTCCCGCTGCGGACCGAAGATCTTCTCGCAGAAGAGCCCGTCCTTTTCCGGCTTCAGGGTGCGGTAGTTGATCGTCTCAGGCTTCTTGACCTCGCCGTGCGACCACTGACGGATGTCGTCGGCGGTGGCGAGGCCAATGCGCAGCTCGTCGAAGAAGTTGACGTCGAGCACTATGTCCCCTATGTCGTCGTCTGTACTGCTAATTCTCGGGTGGGGTCGGGGGCCGGCGAGCCGGCCCCCGACCGCTCACCTCAGACCTCTTCGACCGAGCTCGGCTCGCGCCGGGACAGGTCGATGCCCAGCTCCTCAGCGGCCCGGAACACCTCGTCGTCGGTCTCGCGCATTTCCAGGGCCACACCGTCGCTGGAGAGCACCTCGACGTTGAGGCACAGCGACTGCAGCTCCTTGAGCAGCACCTTGAACGACTCCGGGATGCCCGGCTCCGGGATGTTCTCGCCCTTGACGATGGCCTCGTAGACCTTCACTCGGCCGAGCACGTCGTCGGACTTGATCGTGAGCAGCTCCTGCAGGGCGTAGGCAGCGCCGTACGCCTGCATCGCCCAGCACTCCATCTCACCGAAACGCTGACCACCGAACTGCGCCTTACCACCCAGCGGCTGCTGCGTGATCATCGAGTACGGGCCGGTCGAACGAGCGTGGATCTTGTCGTCGACCAGGTGGTTGAGCTTCAGGATGTAGACGTAGCCGACAGCGATCGGGTCCGGCAGCGGCTCACCGGAACGACCATCGAACAGCTGCGCCTTGCCGGTACGACCGATGAGCTGCTTGCCGTCCCGGTTGGGCAGGGTCGACTCGAGCAGACCGGAGATCTCCTCTTCGCGAGCACCGTCGAAGACCGGGGTGGCCACGTTGGTGTCGCCCTCGGACTCGTGCGCGTCGATCGAGCGCAGCTGACGCTTCCAGTCGGCGTCGTCGCCCTCGACCTTCCAACCGGTCTTGGCGACCCAACCGAGGTGGGTCTCCAGCACCTGGCCGATGTTCATCCGGCTCGGAACACCGAGCGGGTTGAGCACGATGTCGACCGGAGTGCCGTCCTCGAGGAACGGCATGTCCTCGATCGGCAGGATCTTCGAGATGACACCCTTGTTGCCGTGCCGGCCGGCGAGCTTGTCGCCGTCCTGGATCTTGCGCTTCTGGGCGACGTAGACCCGGACCAGCTCGTTGACACCCGGCGGCAACTCGTCGCCGTCCTCGCGGGAGAACGTGCGCACACCGATGACCGTGCCGGTCTCGCCGTGCGGCACCTTCAGCGAGGTGTCCCGAACCTCACGCGCCTTCTCACCGAAGATCGCGCGGAGCAGGCGCTCCTCCGGGGTCAGCTCGGTCTCACCCTTGGGCGTGACCTTGCCGACCAGGATGTCACCGGGGACGACCTCGGCGCCGATCCGAATGATGCCGCGCTCGTCGAGGTCAGCGAGCATTTCCTCGCTGACGTTCGGGATGTCGCGGGTGATCTCCTCCGGACCGAGCTTGGTGTCCCGGGCGTCGACCTCGTGCTCCTCGATGTGGATCGAGGTGAGCACGTCCTGCTGCACGAGGCGCTGCGACAGGATGATCGCGTCCTCGTAGTTGTGGCCCTCCCAGCACATGAACGCCACCAGAAGGTTGCGTCCGAGTGCCATCTCGCCCTCGTCGGTGCACGGACCGTCGGCGATGACCTGACCGGCCTCGACGCGGTCGCCCTCGAAGACGACCGGCTTCTGGTTGACGCAGGAGCCGGCGTTGGAGCGGCGGAACTTGTGCAGCAGGTACGTCCGGCGGTGGCCGTCATCCTGGTGGATGGTGACGTAGTCGGCGCAGAGATCCTCGATCACACCGCCGACCTCGGCGACCACCACGTCGCCAGCGTCGACAGCGGCCCGGTACTCCATGCCCGTACCCACGAGCGGCGCCTCGGCCTTGACCAGCGGCACCGCCTGGCGCTGCATGTTCGCGCCCATCAGTGCCCGGTTGGCGTCGTCGTGCTCGAGGAACGGGATCATGGCGGTCGCGACCGAGGTCATCTGCCGGGGCGAGACGTCCATGTAGTCGACGGCACCGGGGAGGACGTCCTCGGTCTCGCCGCCCTTACGACGG
This sequence comes from Micromonospora sp. NBC_00330, assembly GCF_036136635.1. Taxonomy (NCBI): domain Bacteria; kingdom Bacillati; phylum Actinomycetota; class Actinomycetes; order Micromonosporales; family Micromonosporaceae; genus Micromonospora; species Micromonospora sp. NBC_00330. The sequence continues at coordinate 6,672,886 of NZ_CP108012.1, read as the reverse complement.
CAGAGCACCCGCTCCTCGGCGAACGTGCCGTCAGCCTTCAGGCGCGCGTTGGCCTGGGCCTTGACGAACCGGTCCTCCTCGTCCGCGGTCAGGTAGTCGATCTGGTCGGTGACCCGACCCTCGACGACCTTCCGGTACGGCGTCTCGATGAAGCCGAACGGGTTGACCCGGGCGAAGGTGGACAGCGCGCCGATCAGGCCGATGTTCGGGCCTTCCGGCGTCTCGATCGGGCACATCCGGCCGTAGTGGGACGGGTGCACGTCGCGGACCTCGAAGCCGGCCCGCTCCCGGGACAGACCACCCGGGCCGAGCGCGCTCAGCCGACGCCGGTGAGTCAGGCCCGCCAGCGGGTTGGTCTGGTCCATGAACTGGGACAGCTGGGACGTCCCGAAGAACTCCTTGATCGCCGCCACCACCGGGCGGATGTTGATCAGGGTCTGCGGGGTGATCGCCTCGACGTCCTGCGTGGTCATCCGCTCGCGGACGACCCGCTCCATCCGGGACAGGCCGACCCGAACCTGGTTCTGGATCAGCTCGCCAACGGTACGGAGACGCCGGTTGCCGAAGTGGTCGATGTCGTCGGCCTCGTAGCCGTCCTCACCGGCGTGCAGCCGGCACAGGTACTCCACGGTGGCGACGATGTCGTCCTCGGTCAGCGTGCCGGTGGTGATCGGAACGCCGACTTCCAGCTTCTTGTTGAACTTGTAGCGCCCGACCTTGGCGACGTCGTACCTCTTCGGGTTGAAGAAGAGGTTGTCGAGCAGGGTCTGGGCGTTCTCGCGCGTCGGCGGCTCGCCAGGGCGCAGCTTGCGGTAGATGTCGAGCAGAGCCTCGTCGGCGCCGGCGATGTGGTCCTTCTCGAGCGTGGTCATCATCAGCTCGGACCAGCCGAACTTCTCACGGATCCGCTCGGCCGACCATCCGATGGCCTTGAGCAGGACGGTGACGGCCTGCCGACGCTTGCGGTCGATACGTACACCGACCGTGTCGCGCTTATCGATGTCGAACTCCAGCCAGGCACCCCGACTCGGGATGACCTTGACGCTGGAGAGGTCGCGGTCGGAGGTCTTGTCCGGCTGCTTGTCGAAGTACACGCCCGGAGACCGGACGAGCTGGCTGACCACGACGCGCTCGGTGCCGTTGATGACGAAGGTGCCCTTGGGCGTCATCATCGGGAAGTCACCCATGAACACCGTCTGGCTCTTGATCTCGCCAGTGGTGTTGTTGGTGAACTCCGCGGTCACGAAGAGCGGAGCGCAGTAGGTCAGGTCCTTCTCCTTGCACTCCTCGATCGAGGCCTTGACCTCGTCGAAGCGCGGCGCTGAGAAGGAGAGCGACATGGTGCCGGAGAAGTCCTCAATGGGACTGATCTCTTCAAGGATCTCCGCGAGACCCGATCGTGCGTGCGGGTCGTCCGCCGACCGGCCCTGCCAAGCCTCGTTGCCGACGAGCCAGTCGAAGGACTCGTTCTGAATGGCAAGGAGGTTGGGGACCTCGAGGTGTTCGGTGATCCTGCCGAATGAAACTCGGCGGGGAGCGAATGCGCTCGACGTACGACTGGTCTTCGCAGGGCGGGAAGCTGCCAAGATGCGTCCTTCCGAGGACCGGTGCTGCAGAACGGCTGGTACGCGTGCACTCCAATGACCCCACCAGAAATATCCGTAAACGGACATTTCCGAGCAGGGGTCAAGTCGGAAGGCAGCGCAAACTAGCAGTGTAGCCGAGAGGCTAACCGCTGTCCAGCCCACCCCGCAGGTTGTTTGCGGAGCGCGCCTCGGCCCCCGTCAACCGGGGTCTGCCGGGCCGCTCAGAACGCAACTCCCCACTGGGCCGCTCGGGTTACAGCGGCCGATGGTGCCGTCGCTGTCATACCCACGTCGTGGCCGTCGCAAGCGCGGTGTCTTGCTGGTGTCAGCGTGCCTGGCAGCCCCGGGCCGCGTCAAGGGCCGGTATCCGGGTTGTCCCTTGTTTCCCACTGGAGGGCGACCCGCCACGCTCGTTCGGGTCAAGGGTACCCATGCTCGGAGCCCAGCTCAGGACCGGTCGCAGCCAGATCCACCAAAACAGCGGGCGGTGATCCTTGTCGGATCACCGCCCGCCGCTACGCGATGGTGTCCCAGCTCACGAGCCGGGTACGCGTTGGTGGAACGTCAGGTCACTTGAGGGTGACCTTGGCGCCCTCACCCTCGAGCTTGGCCTTCGCCTTGTCGGCGGTCTCCTTGTTGACCTTCTCCAGGATGGCCTTCGGCGCGGACTCGACCGCGTCCTTGGCCTCCTTGAGGCCCAGGCCGGTCAGCTCACGCACGACCTTGATGACCTGGATCTTCTTGCCACCGTCAGCCTCGAGGATGACGTCGAACTCGTCCTGCTCCGGCTCGGCCTCGGCCGCAGCGGCGCCGCCGCCGCCACCCTGGGCGATCGCGACCGGAGCGGCAGCGGTGACCTCGAAGGTCGTCTCGAACTGCTTCACGAACTCAGAGAGCTCGATCAGCGTCATCTCCTTGAACGCGTCGAGCAGCTCGTCGGTGCTGAGCTTCGCCATATCTGGCGTCCTTTCCTGATTCTGTTAAGTAAGAACTGGTGCGCCGTGGGGGCCTCAGGCCGCCTCGGCGCTCTCCTTCTCGCGCTTGTCCTGCAGTGCAGCCGCCAGACGGGCGGTCTTCGACAGCGGGGCCTGGAACAGGGCCGCGGCCTTGCTCAGGTTGCCCTTCATCGCGCCGGCCAGCTTGGCCAGCAGCACCTCGCGGGACTCAAGGTCGGCGAGCTTCGTGACCTCGGCCGCGGTGATGGCCTTGCCCTCGAAGACACCGCCCTTGATGACGAGCTTCGGGTTGGCCTTCGCGAAGTCGCGAAGCCCCTTCGCCGCCTCGACGACGTCGCCCGAAACGAAAGTCAGCGCGGTAGGACCGGTGAACAGCTCGTCGAGGCCGGTGATGCCCGCGTCCGTCGCAGCACGCTTGGCCAGCGTGTTCTTCGCGACCGTGTAGCTGGTATCGGCGCCGAGCGAGCGCCGAAGCTGGGTGAGCTGGGAAACCGTCAGACCGCGGTACTCGGTCAGCACGGTGGCGCCCGAGCTGCGGAAGCTCTCGGTCAGCTCAGCGACGGCCGTGGCCTTGTCGGCCCGGATCGGCTTGTCCGCCATGTCCCTCCTCTCTCGTTACTCGAGGCTGGTCCCCGTCTCGGCCGAAGCCGGAACGGGGGCGGAGGCGACGCGACAACGAAAAAACCCCGGCGCAGGGCGCACGGGGCGAGGGCCGGCGGATCGTCATGGTCGGCGGACCATGCTCACTGCCGAGTTACGCTTGCCGCCCTACGCGGGTCGCCCGTCGTCGCGGGACCTTCGACCGTGCCGAAGCACGGTGACCAGCGGTCTTTGGGTGGTTCCTCATCCATGAGAACACGGATGACGGTTGAAGAGTACGCGCCCCGACCAGCAGCGCCAAATCGCGCCCGGTGAGCCGCGTCACCCGTACCAGCGCCGGTCAGCCCTGGGCCCGCCGGCGCCACAGGTAGCCGCCGACGACAGCGGCGCTCCAGGCCAGCGCCCACCCGCTCAGCCCCAGCAGGGTCAGCGCGGCGGCGTCGCCGGCGGTGGTGCGAGCGGCCGCCATGATCGGCGGCGCCAGCCAAGGGGCCACCGAGCCGGTCAGGCCGAACACCACGGCGCCGACCCCGCCCAGGGCCAACACCGCGACGCCGTACCCGGCACCGCCCACCGACGCCCGGCTGGCCAGCGCCCCCAGAGCAACAGCAGCGGGTACGACCAGCACGTGCGCCCACAGCCCCAGCGCGAGCCCGACCGGAATCGACCTGTCCCCCGGATCGACCGGGCCGGACACCCCGCCGACCAGCCACGGAAAGAGCAGGGCGACGGCCACCGTCACCAGCGCCGCCACCGCGGCGGCGAGCAGACCGGCCAACCGCTCCCGGGCCACCCCGACCGTCACCTGCGCCAGCCGACGCTGCACGTCCGGCTCGACGTCCAACAGGATCTTGGTCTGCCAGGCGAGCACCGGAAAGAGCACCACAGCGGAGACCCCGTACGCCTCCGCCGGCTGGGCGCGGCCACCGCCGTAGAGGGTGCCGAGCGTGATCAGCCCGGCGAGCAACGGCGCCAACGCCCGGCCGGTTCGCAGGAAACCGGCCAGCCGCATCCGGACCAGGGCGCTCACCGGGACTCCCCCGCTGCCGACTCGACAGCGGCGTCAGCGGCCTCCGGCTGCTCCGCTGTCAGCTCCCCGGCCATCCCGGGCGGCGGCTCGGCGGGTCGGGCGGCACCGACCGGCCGGAGCGGTTCGACGGGTAGGGCCTGGGATGCGGCGGTGGAGGCGTCGGAGCGTACCCGCAGCACCTGGTGGCCCTCGGCGCGCAACCGGGCGACCGTGCCGGCGACCCGCGCGGCCGGCACCGCGACCTCGACAACAGCGATCGTCTCGTCCGTCGACGACGTCTCCTCGCGGAGCGAGCCGTCGGCCACCGACCAGCGGCGCGCGGCCGGGAGCCGGACCGTCTCGCCGCGGTGGTCGCTGACCAGGACGGACCCGTCGGCGGCGAGCACCTCGGCGATCAGCTCCGGCACCAACTCACGGGTGGCGGCGTCCAGCCCCTCCCACGGCTCGTCGAGCACCAGCAGGCCCGGTGGGCGCAGCAGCGCCTGGGCGAGGCCGACCTTCTGCGCGGTGCCCTTGGACAGCTCCGGCAACCGGACCGAGCGGAAGGCGGACAGCCCGAGCCGGTCCGTCCAGGAGGTCACGGCCTCGTCGGCCGCAGCCCTGCCCAGCCCCGCCACCCGGGCCATGCCGGTCAGATAGCGGGTCACAGTGAACGGTTGGTCAGCGGGGAAACGCTCCGGCACCCAGCCCACCCGCGCCGGCCGGTCGGTGACCCGGCCCCGGCCCGGGCGGAGGACCCCCGCGGCCACCTGGAGCAGTGTCGACTTGCCCACCCCGTTGCGACCCAGCACGATCGCCACCTCGCCGGGACCGATCCGCACGTCGATGCCTTGCAGCACCCACGGCCCTCGCCGGTGGTACCGCAACCAGACATTTTCCAGCCGCATGGCGTCGAGCCTGCCACACCTGGAACGCGCCGGGGCGCCGCCACGATCGTGGCGGCGCCCCGGCGGAGCGAACTGTCGACTCAGGCGTCGGCCTGGTCCTCCCGAAGGTTCTTCACCAGGTTCGGGTCGACCGGGACACCCGGACCCATCGTGGTGGTCAGGATGACCTTGCGGAGGTACTTGCCCTTGGCCGCGGACGGCTTGGCACGCAGCACCTCGTCGAGCACCGCAGCGTAGTTGTCCACCAGCTGAGTCTCCGTGAAGGAGGCCTTGCCGATGATCAGGTGCAGGTTGGAGTGCTTGTCCACCCGGAAGGTGATCTTGCCGCCCTTGATGTCCGACACCGCCTTGGTGACGTCCATGGTCACCGTGCCGGTCTTCGGGTTCGGCATGAGACCGCGCGGGCCCAGGATCCGCGCGATCCGGCCGATCTTGGCCATCTGGTCCGGCGTGGCGATCGCCGCGTCGAAGTCCAGCCAACCACCCTGGATGCGGGCGACCAGCTCATCGGTGCCCACCTCGTCCGCACCCGCGGCGGCGGCCTCTTCGGCCTTCGCGCCGCTGGCGAACACGATCACGCGGGCGGTCTTACCGGTGCCGTGCGGCAGGTTGACCACGCCGCGGACCATCTGGTCCGCCTTGCGGGGGTCGACGCCGAGGCGCATGGCGACCTCGACCGTGGCGTCGAACTTGACGTTGGTGGTCTCCTTGGCCAACTTCACGGCCTCGGTGGGGGTGTAGAGCTTCGACCGGTCGATGACATCGGCGGCCTTGCGGTAGCTCTTGCTGCGCTGCATTGCTGATTACTCCTGTGGTCTCTGGCGGGCCGCTCGGCGCGAGCCCTCCCACGATTCGGGTCGAAGGCCGGGGCCGACGTCAGTCGTTGACGGTGATGCCCATCGACCGGGCGGTGCCGGCGATGATCTTCTCGGCCTGGGCGATGTCGTTGGCGTTGAGGTCGGCCATCTTCTTCTCGGCGATCTCACGCAGCTGGGCGCGGCTGACCGAGCCGACCTTCTCGGACTGCGGAACACCCGAACCCTTCTGCACACCGGCGGCCTTGATCAGCAGCCGGGCAGCGGGCGGGGTCTTCAGCACGAACGTGAAGGACCGGTCCTCGAACACGCTGATCTCGGCGGGGACGATGTCGCCCCGCTGAGACTCGGTCTGCGCGTTGTAGGACTTGCAGAACTCCATGATGTTGACGCCGTGCTGGCCGAGCGCGGGGCCGACCGGCGGCGCCGGCGTGGCCTGGCCCGCCGGCAGCTGAAGCGTGAACGTCTTGACGAGCTTCTTCTTCGGAGGCATGTCACTTCCTGGGGCTTGGAGCTGGGAAAATGCGGCTGTCGCCGCCCTCGGGCGCGCACGGTCAGCGCGGTGCGACAGCGGCGACATTCAAGAGTAGCGCAGGCCGCAGCCCACTCGTCCGCCGAGGTCGAGCGAGAGCGCGTACGCCGACGTCGGCGGCGGGCCGGGCCCGCCGCCGACGACCAATCAGATCTTGGCGACCTGGTTGAAGTTGAGCTCCACCGGAGTCTCGCGACCGAAGATCGACACCAGCACCTTGAGCTTCTGCTGGTCGGCGTTGATCTCGCTGATCGTGGCCGGCAGCGACGCGAACGCGCCGTCGGTGACGGTGACGGAATCGCCCACCTCGAAGTCGAGGACCTTGATCTCCGGCTTCGACTTCTTCTGCTCGGTCTCGACAGCCGGCGCCAGCCACTTCAGCACCTCGTCGAGCGAGAGCGGAGCAGGCCGGTCGGCCCGGTCGGTCGCGCCGACGAAGCCGGTCACACCCGGGGTGTTCCGGACACAGGAGTAGGACTCGGCGGTCAGCTCCATCCGGACCAGGATGTAACCCGGGAAGACCTTGGCCTGGATCTGCGAACGCTTACCGTTCTTGACCTCGACCTCTTCCCGGGTCGGCACCTCGACCTGGTAGATGAAGTCCTCCATGTCGAGGCTCGTGATCCGGGTCTCGAGGTTGGTCTTGACCTTGTTCTCGTAGCCGGCGTACGAGTGCACCACGTACCAGTCACCCGGCGCGTAGCGCAGCTTCTGCCTCAGCTCCGCGACGGGGTCGTAGTCCTCGTCCGGTGCGGGCTCGGTAGTAGGGAACTCCGGCTCGCTGGCGGCCTCGACCGACTCGTCACCAGCCGCCGTCGCGACAGTGGACTGCTCGTCCACCGGTCCGGCGGTCTCGTCGTACTCAGGCACGCTCGCTCACTTCCGTCACTATGGCTGGAGGCAGCCGGTCAGTCCGAGTTGCCAAAGACAAACAACACGACCTTGGCGAAGCCGAAGTCCAGCACACCCACGATCGTCAGCATCACCGCGACGAACGCCACCACCACGGCGGTGTAGGTCAGCAACTCCTTGCGGGTCGGCCAGATGACCTTACGCAGTTCAGCTACGACCTCGCGGAAGAACCGGGCGATGCGGCCGAAGACGCCCACCCGACCCGTTTCCGACCGCGTGGTCGGCTTGCTGTCCGCCGACTCCGCCCGGGCACGGGACCGCGTGGCGGTGCCCCCCCGGGAAACCGGCTCGTCCGCGCCGGAGGCGTCGTCGTCGGCCACGTCGTCGACGATCTCGTCGTCCAGACGATCGTCGCCGTCGTCGTCGCGCCGCTTGTTGTCGGCCACTTCGCCCTCCGTCGCGGAATCTGGGGTCGCACGCCGAGTGGCGTACGCGGCGCTGGTCACGCCGGCCGGACCCAACCGTCCCGCGACGGGCCGCGGCCGGTGGATCACCCGGAGGGCCCCGATTGCCTCGGAACCACCCCGCCGATGCCACCACCACGGGCCGGACGCCGCCAAGCTGGCGGCGCGACCCACGGGAACGGTCAGGCCTGAGGCGCAGGGGTGACAGGACTTGAACCTGCAGCCTGCGGTTTTGGAGACCGCTGCTCTGCCAATTGAGCTACACCCCTATGTGGCAACACTCGCCCCACGCGGCCACAGACGACCGAGCAGGGGTCACTTGCCCCACGGCGGACCAGTGTACGGGTAGCCGCCCGACTTTCCCAACCGGTCTCTCCGCCACGCGTGGCGGGCTCGGTTCAGCGTGCCGTTCGGATGGTTGCCCGCGCCTGCGACAGCACCTTGTCGCCCAGGCAGGTGGCGGTCACCTCGAGTCGGGTGAGACCGTCCTCGGTCACCTCGCGGACCCGCGCGGTCACCTCGATCTCAGTCCCCTGGTCGTCGTCGGGGACCACCACCGGCCGGGTGAAACGCACGCCGTACTCGACCACCGCGTCCGGCGACCCGGCCCACTCGGTGACCGCCCGCCCGACCAGCGCCATGGTGAACATGCCGTGGGCGATCACTCCGGGCAGACCCACTTTGGTGGCGACCCGGTCGCTCCAGTGGATCGGGTTGAAGTCGCCCGAGGCGCCGGCGTAGCGCACCAGGTCCGCCCGGGTCACCTGAAACGTCTGCGCTGGCAACTCCATCTCAGGCCTCCCCGCGAATGACATACCTGGCCCAGACCGCGACCACGGGCTCCCCGCCGACGGTGCTCACGTCGGTGCGCGTGGTCAGGAAACCGTGCCCACCCCTGGTGCTGACGTCCTCGATGGTGTTGGTGCAGACCAGCTCGTCGCCGGCGACCACCGGCCGGGTGTACGCGAACCGCTGGTCGCCGTGCACCAGGCGGCTGTAGTCGACACCCAGGGCCGGGTCCTCGATGATCTGGCTGCTCGCGGCCATCGTCACGATCACCGGAAAGGTCGGCGGGGCGACCACGTCGGGGTGGCCCAGCGCCTGCGCGGCCTCCGGGTCGTGGTGGGCCGGGTCGGTGGCGCCGATGGCGCTGGCGAACTCGCGGATCTTTTCACGGCCCACCTGGTAGGGGGCGGTCGGCGGATACGTCCGGCCGACGAAGGAAGGGTCCAGAGGCATGCCGCGAACCTACACGGAAAGCCCAATCGCCGACCTGATCGGTAGGCGGCGGCGGAGCCGCACCAAACCGGTCAGATCGGCGATCGGAAAGCTTCGACAACGGCCGGCCCTGAGGCCGGCCAGCAGTCAGCGGGTCTCGCGGTGGACCGTGTGCCGACCGTCACGCGGGCAGAACTTCTTCAGCTCGATGCGGTCGGGGTCGTTGCGCCGGTTCTTGCGCGTGATGTAGTTGCGCTCCTTGCACTCCACACACGCCAAAGTGATCTTCGGCCGGACATCGGTAGCCTTCGCCACGGCGGAGTGCCTTCCTCGCTAACGGAAACAACTACGACGCGCCAGCCTAGACGCTGACAGCGCGGACATGCAAAGTGGGCGCCAGAAGCGCCCATTTTCTTACGACCACCGGCAACGAGCCCGGAAGACGAGAGTAGCGGTGGCCGGACTTGAACCGGCGACACAGCGATTATGAGCCGCTTGCTCTACCATCTGAGCTACACCGCTGCGATGGGTCCAGCTGAACCCTCGAGCCCCCTTACGGAATCGAACCGTAGACCTTCTCCTTACCATGGAGACGCTCTGCCGACTGAGCTAAGGGGGCCTGCGCGATCTCCCCGTGGGGCGCGCAGGAGTAAGAGTACACGGCCCGGCTCGACAGGTGAAATCGGATCCCCGGTGATCGTCCGCGCCCTGTTCAGGGCACGACACGCAGGCGCGGCAGCTCTCCGTTCGACGCTGTCTCCGGCTCGACCTGGGCGCCGAACCAGGCAGCCAACCGCTCGTACGGCAGCGGCCGGCTGAACAGGAAGCCCTGCCCGATCTCGCAGCCGATGTCCTGAAGAAGCTCCAGGGTCAGCTCGCTCTCCACCCCCTCGGCCACCACCGCCAGGCCGAACTGCTGGGAGAGGGTGACCACCGCGTTGACGATCGCCAGGTCACCCGGATCGGTCGCCATGCCCTGCACGAAGGAACGGTCCACCTTCACCTCGTGCACCGGCAGCCGGCGCAGGTGCGCCAGAGACGAGTCACCGGTGCCGAAGTCGTCCACCGACAGTCGTACGCCGAGATCCCGCAGCCGTTGCAGGGTGGGGATCGGCCGGTCCGTGCCGTCCAGCACCCCCGACTCGGTGATCTCCAGGGTGAGGCGCTGCGCCGGCACCTTGTACTCGGTCAACAACTCTTGGACCCGGTCCGGGAAGTGCCGGTCGATGAGCGTACGAGCCGAGAGGTTGACCGCGATGGGCAGCGGCTGGTCGGCCAGCGCCCAGTCCCGGCTGCGCCTAAGGCCCTCCCGGAGCACCACCTCGGTGAGCCGGCTCAACTGGCCGGTGTGCTCGGCCACCGCAACGAAGTCCTCGGGCGCGACAGTGCCGTGCGCCGGGTGCTCCCAGCGGGCCAGACACTCCACACCCACCAGGCGCCGGTCCCGCAGAGTCACCTTCGGCTGGAAGTAGACCTCCAGCTCGTCCTGGTCAAGTGCTCGGCGCAGATCGCCGGCCAGACCCAACCGGCGAAGTGAACGGGACTCCAGCGCGGGATTGAACAGCTGCACGCTGCCCGGCACCGACTTGGCCGCGGTGGCGGCGAGGTCGACCCGAAGCAGCAGGGTCGCCGCGTCGCTGCCATGATCCGGGTGTACGGCCACCCCGACGGCCGTGTCCACGTCGAGGGTGAGCGCGTCGAAGACCATCTCGTCGCGGATCTGGTCGCGCAGTTGGGCGGCCAACTCGAGTGCGGCCTCAGCGCTCTCCAACCGCAGCGTCACCAGGAACTCGTCCCCGCCGGCACGGCCGACCAGAGCCGACGACGGCGCGCTGGCCCGCAACCGATTGGCGACCTCGATGAGGACCTTGTCCCCGGCCGCGTGCCCCAGGGACTCGTTGACCTGGCGCAGCCCGTCGACGTCGAAGAGCAGCAGCGCCACCACCTCGCCCGGTGCGCGGATCTTGACCGACTCGTCCAGCGCTCCGGTGATCCGCCGCCGGTTGGGCAGTCGGGTCAACGTGTCGTGGTGCGCGTCGTGCCGGAGCCGGTCGACCAGCCGCGAATTCTCCAGGGCCACTGCCGCGTGCGCGGCGACCGTCTCGAAGACGGGGATGTCGCCGGGCGTGAAATGACCCACGTCGCTGAGCCGGTTGACCACCTCGAGCGTGCCGATCACCGCCTGACCCGAGTAGAGCGGCACCACGATGATGTCCTTCACACCGGTGGCGCGCAGCGACCCCCGCAGGCTCTCCTCGTCACCGAGGCGCACACCCATGGCCAGACTGCGGCGCTGACGGCGGGCCTCCTCGCGAACGACCACCGGCGTCGGCGACGTGTCCAACAGGCCGGTGTCGTCGACCCGCGCGGTCAGCATCACCTCCGGGTGACGCCCCTGGGCCGGCAGCCACAGCGTCGCGTACTCGGCCTGCATCAACCCCCGGATCCGACCGAGCAGGACGTCAGCCAGGTTGCCGCTCTGCCCGTTGGCGGTCATCGCCTGGGTGAGTTCGTACATGTCGCCGAGCGTCCGGTGCTGCCGGAAGAACTGCTCGTACGACCGGTAGACCTTCGCGAGCGCGACCCCGAGCACGACGATCAACACGGCCGACCACCAGGTGCTGTCCACCGCGATCAGGACGATCAGCCCGACCACGAGGTTGACACCGTTGGCCAGCAGAGACGGCAACCCGCTACGCAGCACACCCAGCGCGGCGTGCCGGCCGTGCATGATCGCAATCACTCCGGCCACGCCGGCGAGGGTCGACACCACGACGGTGCCGACGGACGCGAAGAGCACGCCCCACGTCCGCGGTCCGACCCCCACGACCGGTGGGAGCGCCAGCAACACGAGGCCGGCCAGCGATACGGCAGCAGCGGCGTTGGCGACGTTGAAGGCCAGTTTCTCCGCGCCGAAGCGGTACCGCAGGTGGGTTATCAGCGTGGAGAGGGTGTAGACCAGGACGACCATCAGCGGCGGAAGAAAGACGAACGCCGGCACCAGCGGGATCTCGACGAGCCGCACCCCGAAGGACTGCCGCCCGATGACGAAGTTCAGCATCGGCAGGCCGGCGATTACCATCACGCCCAGCAGGACGGCGGCGAGCCCCCAGGACCCGGAGGGGTGCGGCCGGTTCGGGGTCACCAACCCGATCGTCATCGAGAAGACGACGGCCAGGAACATCAACGGGCCGGTGATGAACCATGCGTACTGGGCCGGGCGCCGAGGAGACCCCGAGCCACCCGACGCGGACCGGCGGCCAGCCATCCCACTCCTTACCGGTCACTGCTGCGAAGGACGCGCGGCCGGGAACGAAGCTGACGACACCGTCCGATGCGACCCTGGTGTCACCAGCCCCGGCTAGCGCTGCGGCGCCGTCCAGACGTAGTCAAAAGCCTGGAACTCCCCGAAACTTCCGGAAGCCCCACCTGCCACTACAACGAAAGCCAGTGCTGCGAACACCATGCCGACCCGCCGGGCCAGCCTTTGACCAGACATCGTGTGCTCCTCATGGCAGGGGTGTCGGGAAGGCAAGATTCCACGATGGTGCCACACACGAGGCAGCCCGCAAAGCGGTCGGACGGCTGAGCAGCGCAGGCCCATCCAGCCGGCCTGAACGCTTCAACGACGGAAGCCCTGCAAGGTCGTCGGCTCGTCCCAGGAGACGCGCAGATGATGCGTGTTCAAGTTATAGCCACAATTTGGATCTACGTCATGGATGCCGCTTCCAGTAGCAAAGCCCGCCGCGAACGCAAAGCCGGCAGGTATGGGCGGCACCGGATCTTCCCGACCATCGAAACTCCCCAGGACGATGGGCGCCGGTTGGCCGGGTTCGCAACCGGTGACCAGTTGAACACAACAATCCTCTCGGATCCATAGGATCGGAGTCTCTCGATTATCACCACCGGAGACGGACGGTTCGAGACTCTGTAGCCTTCGCGACCGATCGGCGAGTTCCGGACGGCTCCTCCCAGGCCGCGAAGTGGCCTCCTTGAAGTACGAGAGGCCGGGCCCGGCAATCGTCTAGACCTCAGCCGGAAATCGCCCGATAACTCCTGGTACCACCCGGGCGGACGAGGTGCCGGTCCCGGACAGCCAGTACAGCGCCACGGTGTCGACAAGGGACTCGCGAGTGAGACCGCCCCTCGGTGTGCCATCGAGCAACGGTGCCGTTCATGCGTAGAAAGGCGAGGCTGTCAGCCATGTGACGACACCCTGACGGAGCGAGAGGATGCGCCTACCCTGTGCGCAGGGTTCGCCCGGCAACGCTCCGAAGGGGGCCGTCCCATGCCATCCATCCTCGGCGCAGCTCTCCTCGCGGCCGCCTTGACGGCCGCACCAACCGCGTCCGCCGCACCAACCGCGTCCGCCGCCGCCCCCGTGCGCGGCACCGTGGCCGGCTACCGGCTGGTGGAGCTCGGCACCCTCGGCGGCGACAGCAGCTTCGCCACCGCCATGAACAACCGCGGCGACGTTGTCGGCCGCGCACAGGCCGCCGACGGCACCTACCGCGGGTTCCTCTGGCGGCACGGCCGGATGACCGATCTCGGCGCCTTCACCCCCACCGACGTCAACGACCGCGGCCAGGTCGTCGGCTACCCCGCCGACGGCTCCGGCGGGTACGTCTGGGACCACGGCGTGGTGCGGCCGCTGGGCCCGTCCGCCCTACCCCTGGCGATCAACAACCGTGGCCAGGTTGTCGGCCGCACCGACGAAGGCCCCGTCCTATGGACGAACGGCCGTGCCCGGTCCCTGCCTCTCACCGAGGTGTCCGACATCAACGAGCACGGCCAGGTCTCAGGTGGGACGTACCTGCCCCCGGACGGCTTCCACGCCGTCCGGTGGCACAACGGCCGGGTCACCGACCTCGGCGCCGGCCCCTTCAACCGCAGCAACACGTACGCCCTCAACGACCGCGGCTGGGTGATCGGCTGGCATTTCTCGGCCGACCAGTTCCCGCGCGGCATCCTCTGGCGGCACGGCCGCGCCCTGGACGTCGGCACCCTCGGCGGCAACTCCACCGAGTTGCGGGCGATCAACAACCGCGGGGAGATCCTGGCCACCTCGCAGGCCGACGACGGAATCTCCCGCCCGGCGCTGTGGCGACGCGGCGTCCTGCACGACCTCAGCCTCGTCGGCGTCGGCATGTACGGCGAGTTCGTCGGCCTCGATGACCGCGGCCGTATCGCCGCCTCGATCCGCACTGTCTCGGGTGTCAGAGCGGTCGTCTACCACCCACGCTGACCGCCCTCCGCATCGCCTCGCCTCGTTGCAGGGTCGCCTTGATGGCGGGAAGGTTCGCGCCGGCCGGCACGGCGAAAGCGGCAGAAGGGAGTTCCTTGCAACGCCGTCTTGAAGGATCAAGCCGCGGGTTGCTCGCATAGATCATCCGGCCTCGCGTGCGGTCTACAACGGCGCAGTCAGCCAGACAAACGACAACGGCCCCCGATCAGCATTCCTGCTGGTCAGGGGCCGTGTCTGCACCTGGTGGCGGGTACAGGATTCGAACCTCTGAAGCTTTCGCGACGGATTTACAGAGCGTCGGCGGTCATATCCAACCCAGGGCCGGTGACCTGGCGTTTCGGTCGTCGGAGGAAGAAACGATCCAGTCAGCCGCCCACCATCTGCCCACACCCACAGGCTTCACTTCTGCGGCAGGGTCAGGCCGTTCGGAGGATTACCGAGGAGCCCATCATCGAATTTCGGCGGAACCTGAAACCTCGCCGTGCGGAAGGACACGTTCCCCCCAACAAAAATGACATATTTGAAGGACACATTCCCGCCGCTGAACGTCGCCCGGTCGAAGGCAACCTTCCCACCCCTGAACGCCGCCGCGTCAAAAGAAATGTCTCCGCCACTAAATATCGACTCGCCGAAGAACACCTCCCCGTCACTAAACACCGTGTTCTCGAATGACACCAACCCACCACTGAACATCGCCATGTAGAAGACCTTCGCGCCAGTGAATCTCACCCTGTCGAAGAACACCTGCCCGCCACTGAACGTCACCCCGCCGAAGAAAACCTCACCGCCACTGAACGTCGCATCCCCAAAGAACACGTCTCCACCACTGAACGTCGCCTTGGTAAAGAGCACATCTCCGCCGCTGAGGGCAGCCCCGCCGAAGAGCACCCGTCCGCCACTGAATTCCGCATCCTCAAAGGACACTTTTCCACTACTAAACGTCGCCCCGCCGAAGGAGACTTTCCCGCCGCTGAACGTCGCCCTGTCGAAGGACACGTCCCCCCCACCACCGAACGTTGCTCCCTCGAAGGAGACGTCCCCGCCATTGAACCTCGCCCCCGTCAGGTCCCCACCGTCGAAGACGGCGCCGGTGAAGTCAAAGTCGTAGCCGCACCAAGAGGCCGGGTCGTCGTCGGCAAGACGTAAGTGCCTGCCGACGAGGCGGACAACGGTATGACGTACCTCCCGCTCCTCGCGTGCGGCTCGGGCCTCATCTGCGGCCCCGATCGGCGTTTGGTCCTCAGCCCGCGTAGGCGTCTCGCTCGAAGCGTCCGCAGGCGGCGTGTAGGGCATGCGAACGTAGGCGCAGAGAACATCGATGCACGTCTGCCGCCCTTGTCGCCAGTCATCAGCAAGGCCAGCCATGGCATAGACGCCGGCTAGCCGTACGGCTGCCTTCTCCGAGCCGAGTTGCTCGGATGCCTTGGCGAAGCGCTCGTTGAAAAGTCGGACACCGTTGCGTTCAGTCTCGACCTTTGCCCGCTCATCGGCCGCTTCAGCGAAAGCCTTGGCCTCCTCGGCGCGCAGATCAGCAGCGTGCGCCAGTTGGTGCGCGAATTCGGCCAGCTTGTTCGTGTGCTCCGCCACTCGCTGCCGTCGGTAGGCGACCACCAAAGCGGCGACACCCCCGACACCCGCCACAACTGCGAATGCAAGCTTCAGGAGATCGAATAGCGTGGCCGCTGTGACGCTCGCGTCACGTTTGAAGGCCGGCCAGCCTGCGCCCCAGAAGGCCGCAACAATCAAGGCTCCGACCAGCAGAAACGCCACCGCAACTGCCAGAGCGATTGACCGGCCCATGTCCCTGAGTTGCAGCTCCGGCACTGGGCTTTTTGCGCCTCGGATCGCACCAACCCTCACTTGGACCTCGGGCTGGGCTACGTGCGGCGGTATAGGCGACTCCACAACCACTCCTTCTAGCGCACGCCGTCCACTCAGCTCTCCGCACGGGCCTGCGGCCAGTGCGCAGGGTCTCATCTGAGCGCGTCGCCGATCTTGTCGTTCATGGTGTCGTCTCCCCCGTCGATGCAGTTGCCGTAGACCCGGAGCAGGACGGCGACGCCGTGGCCCAGACGCCGGGCGACCTCGGTCGGCGGGACACCTGCATGAGAGCAGGCCAGACGCGGATTCCGAGACGGAGACGCGACGACGCCAGGTCGCCGCCGACCCGGAGCTGGCAGCCCTCTTCGCTGTCGAAGTCGGCACTGCGCTAGTCGAACAAGAGAGCGTTACCCGAACAAACGGAGCGGTCGGCACAGTCATCAGAAGCTACCGACTGCTTCGAACGAGACAGTAGCGGTCGGGACCTAGTGCGCCGCTAGAGCCTCACCGATGCCACTGTTGTCCCCCAACCGCTTGACCTGCAATTACGGCCCGCCACCACGGGCGACATCTCGGCGACCGCCCCTTTGCCGCCGACTGTGCCTCAACGCTCTCAGTGGCTAGGCCAGCCATTGGTGGGCTACCAAGGGCGGGAGCGTGCAGGTATAACCACCTGATGGCCCTTGCAGAAGTACTCACCATCAACATCGGTGTGTCGATCACGAAGTGGATCACCAAGGCGTGGCTTGGGGACGGCTTGCGAGCGGAACTGGCGGGCGGCGCCTACGACCTCGTTGGTCAGCGTGTCCCAGAGTTCTTCGCACAACGGCGACTCAATCGACAACTCGAACAAGTGGCCGAGACCTCCGGCGAGAAGCTCTCAGCTCTGATTGAGCAGGAGTTCAGAAACACTCCCGATAACGAGAGGAGCGCCGCAGTCATCGCTGCGTCGGATTCCCTGGAGGCAGGCATCGGCCGCATTAACCTTGCCGAACTGGACTTCGACCCTTTCCGTCTTTACAAGGAGTTGAAGCTAATTGATCTGCATAGGGTAGAGCGAGCTGCATTGTCCGGATCAGCCGCACGGCTATACGACCTTGTGCTTTCGGAGTCCTGCACCTACATAGTGGAGGTGGCATTGACGCTTCCACAGGCAGCCACGTCTGCATATATCGAATTACTACGTCGTGATACGGCCCTAATTGACCTTGTTCGCGAAGTATATCAACGGCTCCCAGACCCGCGGGCATTGCAATCTCATTCGAAGAGTCACCTCGCGGAATACGAAACAAGCTATCGACGCCTCATGGCTCGAAAGTTCGACCGCCTCGAGTTGTTTGGCTTGTCAGTATCCGAACTAGGCCGGCGGTATGCTCTGAGCGTCGCTTACATCACGCTTTCCGTCAAGCAGAGGACCCCCACGGCGGTCGCGGACCGAAGCGTGGAAGACGACCTCATAGACGAGACCCCCGACGGAGACCAAGATTACCTACGTGTCGATGAGGCGATCGGCCGGACTGAACGAATTTTCGTTAGAGGGCCAGCAGGGTGCGGCAAGACCACTCTACTTCAATGGCTTGCAGTAAAGGCGGCGCGCGAGGATTTCGAAGGACCGCTCGCCGAATGGAACGGGCTAGTCCCAATATTCCTTCCGCTCAGAAGGCTTGATCCGGGCAACCTTCCTGGCCCACGCAACTTCCTCAAGCATACGAGCGCTTCTATTGCCGAGGAAGCGCCTGAGGGGTGGATTGATGGAACTCTGCGCCATGGTCGGGCGCTGGTTATGGTCGATGGCGTGGATGAGGTTCCTGAGAGCGCGCGTCCAAGTGTTCGCCGCTGGCTAGAGGACCTCATGGATACGTATCCAGACTGCCGATACGTAGTAACAAGCCGCCCTGCGGCCGTGCCAGAAAACTGGTTACGATCTTCAGAGTTCGAGCCAATGGATTTACAGCCGATGACCGGAAGCGACATTCACGCATTCGTTTCACACTGGCACGAGGCAGCCGCTCGCGGCGTAGATGACTCAGAGGCTCTAGGCGAACTCGAGGGATACAAGATTGCTCTTTTACGATCTGTCAGAACAAATCGGCAGATCAGAAATCTGGCTACGACTCCACTCCTCTGTGCGATGCTCTGCGCCCTGAATCGAGATCGACGCACTCACCTTCCAAGAGATCGCGTAGAACTTTACCGGATTGCCCTTGAAACTTTATTGGAGAGGCGAGATATAGAGCGGCAAATCGACCATACTGCCTACCCTCAGCTATCGCTTCCTCAGAAGATCATATTGTTGCGCGAGCTCGCTTACTGGTTGATGCTTAATGACCAATCTGATACCGATCTATCAATTGCTGGGGATCGGATCGAGTACAGGCTGCGGAATATGCCAGGGGTCCCGGACTCTGCCCCCGAAGTTGTGAGATATCTGCTCGTACGGAGCGGACTACTTCGGGAGCCTATCCCGGGTAGGGTTGACTTCATTCATCGAACCTTCCAAGAATATCTAGCCGCGATTGAGATTGCCGAGTTAGGCAATATCCCATTCCTCATCAGTAAGGCGGATGAGGATCAGTGGCGAGAGGTGGTCATTCTGGCATCTGGCCACTGCAGTGTCAGGCAAAAGGAGTTGCTGCTTGATGGCATCATAGACCGCGGAAACGAGGAGCCAGCAAACCGACACCGCTTGCATCTGCTCGCGGTGGCTTGCTTGGAAACGGCCAGAGAGTTGCCGCCCGCCCTCGCCGATCGGATTACCCAATGCCTCTACGAGCTTCTTCCCCCAGGCAACTTTACTGATGCTCGGGACTTGTCGTCCGCAGGCGACCTTGCACTGACCCTCCTCGGTCGTTACGCGCGCGAGCGCGCGCCTATCGCTGCCGCATGTGTAAGAACCGCAGCGCTCGTCGGGGGGGATCTCGCGACCGAAGTTCTGGCTTCATTCGGGAGCGATCGACGAATTACTGTGCAGAAAGAATTGATTCGCGCTTGGGGACTTGCCGAGAACTCCGAGGAGTTCGCCCGCAGAGTCCTTGCTGACACGCCCTTTGCCAGGGGTTCCGTTGTCATTACAGATTCCAACCTGCTGCCCTCTGTCCATATGCTCCGCGGTGCAGCCGACGTCCGCGCCCGTGTGCCCGGTTCGCCAATCGACGAAATACCGCCTACCCCGACCCTTACGTTCCTTGATGTTTCGGACTCTCCGCGGCTACGTCACCTCGAACACCTTCGTCGTTCGCCGAATCTGAAGACGCTGATCACGTCTCGTTGCGGCTCGATTGAGAATCTAGACTTCCTTGGCGAGTCTGTGAACCTTGGGCGGCTGGCGATCCAGGGCTGTTCTGGCTTGGTTGATGTTGCAGGTCTGCGGGGTGCGCCCAGGCTTCAGTACTTAAACGCATCTTTTTGTGATCGCGTCGTGGACTGGACACCACTACAGGCGCTGAAGTCACTGACGCAGCTTTACCTAACCGCAACTAATATTACCGACCTTGAGCCTCTGTCGGAGATGACCGCCCTAGAGATCATCGGATTGGAAGGGACAGAGATTACGTCGCTTGACCCATTGATTAGCTCTGCAAGAACGATCAATAATCTCGACATTTCTGGGTGCGAGCAGCTTCAACACCTAGATGCAATAGCAGAAATGACGCATTTAAGCACTCTCAGTTGCGTGGATTGCGCCGCCCTTTCCCATATGCCGGATCTGAAGCGGTTGGAGGCTCTTCGCCACCTCAATTTAACGAGCTGTTCGGGCCTCGTGAGCCTCACATCACTTCCTCGTAACTTGGAATTCCTTGCGATGGATCACTGCGGTTCGCTGCAGATCGGCCGGGACGCATGGGAGCTGCCACGACTTGACACCCTTTACCTAGATGGCACGACGACGGACGACCTTTCTTTCCTAGAAGGCTGCGAGCGATTGAGCTCCTTGACACTCTACGAGTCGTCCAACCTCCGTAGCCTACGGCCACTTGCCAGCCTTAAACAGTTGAGCGATCTAGACATTCGAGGCTGCAACGAAGGCTTGGACCTCCGGGATTTGGGCGATTCCCGAGATGAATCGATTGTCGTGTTCCTGAGGTCCGATCAGGCTGTTCAAGGTGAGAGGGAGTTCCTGGACTGGGGTAACTATGTAAACCGGTCGGGCTCCTACAGCGCCATATAGGAAGCAGACCCTGCTTCAGATTGCATCTACTCTGCAACGAAGCGACGAGGGATTATTGGGGGGCTTAAGCGAAGCCTTAACACCCCTCCGGGGCCCACCCCGGCACTCTTTTCGCCCGTCGTAGCTCCCGTCTTGCACTCTTGTTCGATAACGGGAGTGGCTCAAGCCTGGGTCGGCAGGCGGAACTAGCCTCGCGGGACGGTGTGCTGACGTCCTAGCCCGCCGGTGATTCGCCCCGTTGCCGAATTTCTCTGTTCTGGATCAAGAGCGCCGCTGCGCGGCGCAACGCGGGGGGCGGTAGACCGCCCAGCGGCAAGCCACCCCGGACCGCTACGCGGCCGGGGCGGGAAGCCACCGAATGCCGCCGGGCAGCCGCCCCCGCGCCGAGGTGGGGGCAGTCGATCCGCCGGCTACGGGCGTGAAGCGTCTTCCCTGTCCTGACTGACCGCGAAGCAGGCAACGACGCGGGAGCCGTCAGGTGCGAGGAAGAGTTGGTAGAACCAAGCCGTCCCGGCGCCGCCAACCTGACCGATCAGCAACTCTCCCATTTCTTCGGCCGAGACCAGCCGATCCACCGCCTGGACGAACCCGAGCGTCCGGATGCCGCGCGTACGGGTGTGACGCTCTCGACGCCGGTAGGTGGTGACCAGGGCCGCAACCGGTGCCGCCCCGTCGAAGACCTTGAAGTCGTGGCCCGCTCGCAGAGCGTCGCGACATGACTCGTAAGCGTCGCCGTCCTCAGCGCCGAGAAGGACGATCAGGGTGTCTCGCTTCACCGGGCCATCCTGCCGGTCCGCCGACGTCCCAGGCCCGGGAGGGAGCAGACTCCGAAGCCGACGAGCTCGACCACCGGACGGCGGTACGGAAGCCGGCACCGCTGGCCGCCGTCGAAGTCTGGGCTTCCGACTGCCGCACCAGTCCAAGAAACGGGATTGGCTTGCCCCCGAGCGTCCGGCTGCCGGCCCGCAAGGCCGCGCCTACCTAGCAAGGCCACCCCGCGCCGGTATGCCGTCGAGAGGCGCCTAGAACCGATCTGCCGAGTCCAGGAGCCCGCACTCGGCCGCTCGGCGTCGACCGGCAGGAGCAAGATCGACCTGCCCACCATCTGCCCACAACCAGTCGTCATCAACTGGACTCAGCCGGACTCGACCAGATAAACGACAACGGCCCCCGATCAGCATCTCTGCTGGTCAGGGGCCGTGTCTGCACCTGGTGGCGGGTAGAGGATTCGAACCTCTGAAGCTTTCGCGACGGATTTACAGTCCGCTCCCATTGGCCGCTCGGGCAACCCGCCAGGGCACCCCACCGCGTCGTAACGCGGCGGCGGAAGCAAGGATAGCGGCTCCCCCCGGCACCTACGCAACCGGGTACGGTCAGGGGGTCGTGCCGCTGGTCGGCGGCCGACGGCAGGCCCAGACCGCCGGACAGCAGGAGCAGAAACATGGCAGCGAACCCGTCGTTCGACATCGTGAGCAAGGTTGACCGTCAGGAGGTCGACAACGCCCTTCGGCAGGCGGAGAAGGAGCTTGCGACGCGGTTCGACTTCCGCGGCACCGGCGCTGAGATCTCCTGGTCTGGCGAGGAGGCGATCGGCCTTCAGGCGGAGACCGAGGAGCGCGTCCGCGCCGCACTGGACGTGTTCAAGGAGAAGCTCGTCAAGCGGAACATCTCGCTGAAGTCGCTGGATGCTGGGGAGCCGCGCCCGTCGGGCAAGATCTTCAAGATCGACTGCAAGGTGATCCAGGGCATCGAGACGGACAAGGCCAAGGCGATCAGCAAGAAGATCCGCGAAGAGGGCCCCAAGGGCGTGCAGGCGCAGATCCAGGGCGACCAGCTGCGGGTCACCGGCAAGAAGAGGGACGACCTCCAGGCGGTCATCTCGCTGCTCAAGGGCGAGGACTTCGGCGTCGCCCTCCAGTTCAACAACTACCGCTGACGGCTGTCCTCAGCAATCCGGTCCCCGGCCGCAGCGCGTCCGGCTGAGATCGACTCGGGTTCCTGAAAGTCGGGGCATCCGGGCGAGTGGGACCCCGCGACTTTCAGGAACCCGAGTCGATCAAGGACAACCAACCACGGCACCGCGGTCAGACGGGGACGGGGTGTTCGGCGCGTACCGCTGTGGTTTCCGCACGGGCGATGGGCCCGGCGGGTAGTGCGGCGACCGCGGCCCCGACGGCGACCGCCGCCCCGGCGAACAGGAACGCCCAGCGGACACCGCCGGCGTGGTCCACGATCAGACCGGCCACCGAGCCGCCGGCGGCGCTCGCCGCCACCGCGACGGTGACCACCCAGGTGTACGCCTCGTTCAACATGCCGGTTGGGGCGATCCGGCCGACCAGGGTGTTCTCCAGGGTCAGCGCGGGCGCGATGGTGGCCCCGCCGGCGACCAGGGCGACACCCAGCGCGAGTGGGGTGGGCATCACCGCGAACACGGCGAAGGTGGCGGCCAGCGCGGCGAGCAGCAGGGCGAACTGCCGGGTCATGTTCGGTGCCGGCTTGCGGACGCCGAACCAGAGCCCACCGAGGGCACTGCCGACCCCCCAGACCGCGAGCAGCACGCCGGCGAGGCTCTCCGGGTCACCGGTGGAGTGGTCGCTCGCGAACGCGGGCACGATCACGCCGGCGGCCCCGAACGCGATGCCCAGGCCGGCGACGCAGATCAGCAGGGCGGGGAAGCCGGGGACCCGTAGCGGGCCGAGCCCGCGCGCGTGGTGTTCCCGCGGGTGCGGACGCCAGCCGCGCATGACCCGGCCGAGGGCCACGGCGGTGGTGCCGACCAGGGTGACCACGGCGGCGCCGATCAGCGCGGCCGCCGCGTCGGCGACGAGGACGAAGCCGGCGACGAGCAGTGGGCCGAGGACGAAGACGATTTCGAACAATGTGGTCTCGGCGGCCAGCGCAGTGTTGCGGAGGTGGTATCGGCCGGAGTTGGGGCCGGTCACGTCGTTCCAGGCGCCTCGGATGGCGGCGGTGAGCGGCGGGTAGGTGGCGCCGGCCACGCCTGCGGCGAGGTAGATGACGGGGAGCGCGGCGTCGCCGGAGCGGCTGGCCAGCAGCAACCCGATGAGTGCCAGCGGATGGGCGACTGCGGTGAGCAGCAGGACGGGGCTGGGGCCGACCCGGTCGGCGATCCGTCCGGCCACCGGGCTGAGCGCGGCACCGGCGAGGGCGTAGATGCCGCCGGCGATGGCCGCCAGCGAGTAGCGCCCGGTCACCTGCTCGACGACCAGGAGCAGCGCCAGCGGGGTCATGCCGATTCCGAGCCGCCCGATGATGCCGGTGATCAGCAGCATGGGCGCGCCGGGGATCCGCCAGACACCCAGGTACTGACGCAGCGCGGTCACCGTGAACCTCCCGAGGATGTAATGAGCGTGAGCCGTTATGACCCTAACGCCGCCGCCTGACAGCAGGACAGCGGAATAGGTCCACGACACAGCGATCCGCCCGCACCCGGCGTGGCCGGGTACGGGCGGAGGCGGTCGATCAGTGGATCAGCGGGTCAGCGGGTCAGCGGGTCAGCGCTGGAACTGCACAGGCCCCGAGTTGCGGGCCATCTGCTCCAGCCGGGCGACGCGGTCCTCCATCTTCGGGTGGGTGGAGAAGAGCGCTGCCATGCCGCCGCCCCGGAACGGGTTGGCGATCATGAGGTGGGCGGTGCTGGTGAGCTGGCCCTGGGCCGGCAACGGCCGACGTCGGGCCACCGCGTCGATCTTGCGGAGCGCGCTGGCCAGGGCCAGCGGGTCGCGGCTCAGCTCGGCGCCGGAGGCGTCCGCCTGGAACTCGCGGCTCCGGCTGATCGCCAACTGGATCACCGTGGCCGCGATCGGGCCCAGGATCAGGGTGAGCAGCAGCACGGCCGGGTTGGGTCGGTCCTCGTCGTCCCCGCCGCCCAGCGGGATGAAGAAGGCGAGGTTCGCCAGCAGGGTGATGATGCTGGCCAGGCCGGCCGCCACGCTGGAGATCAGGATGTCCCGGTTGTAGACGTGGGACAGCTCGTGCCCGATCACGCCGCGCAGCTCACGGTAGTCGAGGATCTCGGTGATGCCCTGGGTCACGCAGACGGCCGCGTGCTGCGGGTTGCGACCGGTGGCGAACGCGTTGGGCTGGGCGGTGGGGCTGACGTACAGCCGCGGCATCGGCTGCCGGGCGTCGGTGGCCAACTCCCGGACCATGCGGTACAGCTCGGGGAACTGCGCCTCGGTGACCGGTTGCGCCCCCATCGAGCGCAGTGCGAGCTTGTCGGAGTAGAAGTAGGTGACGCCGTTCATGACCAGAGACACGACTACGGCGATGACCAGGCCGCCGCTGCCGCCGAACCAGTAGCCCACCGCCAGGATCAGGGCGCTGAGCAGGCCGAGCAGCGCTGCGGTCTTCAGACGGTTGTGGTGCACGATGTCTCCTTCGGTGCACGGATCGCCGGGATCCGCTGACCGGTATAACAACCCGGTACCCGCCAACCATCCGTCTCAACGCTGAGAGTTGACTGAGATCGGGGCCTCGGCAGGGTCAGCGGCCGGCCAGGTCGAGCACCAACTGCGGGGCGACGCCGAGCACCACGGCGGCCACCGTCGCCACCGCGAGCACCACCGCCACCACACCCACCACCGGTACGCCCGACGCTCCGCCACCGGCGAGCGCCGCGGCCGGGCCGGGCGTGGTCGGCGGCGCCCAGAGCGCGGCGGTGACCCGCAGGTAGTAGGCGAGCCCGATCACGGCGTTCAGCGCCACCACCAGCGCCAACCAGGCCGCGCCACCGTCCAGCAGCGCCCGGACCACAGTCACCTTCGCGAACAGGCCGGCCAGCCCCGGCGGCAGACCAGCCAGACCCACCAGCGCGAGACCGAACGCCGCAGCTCGCCACGGGTGCCGCCGGGCTGCCCCGCGCAGGTCGTCCAGCGTGCCGCCGTCCGCACCCGCCGGCCGCAGCGCCGTCACTCCGGCGAACGCGGCAAGCTCCAACACCACGAAGAAGACGGCGTACGCCACGGCGGCCGCGTACGCGGCGGACCGTGCCTCGTCCGTGCGACCGGCGGCCAGCGCCAACGCTCCCAACGGGGCGAGGATGTAGCCGGCCTGCGCGACGGACGACCAGGCGAGCAGCCGGACGGTCCGCCGCTGACGCAGGGCGACCAGGTTGCCGACGGTCATGGTGAGCACGGCGAGCAGGGCGAGCACCGGACCGGTCTGGTCCGCCGGCAGCGCCCGTTGCACCACGGCGAGCAGGGCGACCAGGCCGCCCAGCTTCGACGCGGTGGACAGGTACGCCGCCACCGGCAGCGGCGCGCCGTCGTAGGTGGCCGGCGCCCAGGCGTGGAACGGCACCGCCGCCACCTTGAAGGCCAGGCCGACCAGTAGCACCGCCACCGCGGCGGTGGTCAACGGCAGGTCCCGCAACTCCGGCTGCTCGGCGAGCAACGCGCCGAGCCGGTCCAGGTGCAGCCCACCGGTCACCGCGTACAGCAGCGCCGCGCCGAGCAGGGTCAGCGTGGTCGCCACCACGCTGACCACGAAGAAGGTCACCGCCGCCTCGGCGCTCGCGAGGCTTCCCCGGCGCAGGCCGACCAGCACGTACAGCGGCAGGGTCAGCGTCTCCAGGGCGACGATCAGCGTGATCAGGTCGCCGGCCGCGCCGAGCACAACGCCGCCGGTCATCGAGCAGGCCAACAGGAAGGCGTACTCCCCGACGGGTGACCGGCCGGCCCGTAGCGCGGGCACCGACAGCCCGAGCACGCCCACCGTGAGCAGCGCGATCACCACGGCGACCAGTGCCGCGCGACCGCCGAAGATCCAGGAGCAGTCGGCGCCCACGCAGAACGTACGCCGCTCGGCACCCGCCCCGACCAGCGCGGAGCCGACGGCAGTGCCGAGCGCGCCGAGCGCGGCCACGGCGATGGTGGCCCGTGGCCGGGCCACGACCAGATCGGTGATGAGCACGAGCACGGCCGTGCCGGCGGCCAGGTAGGCCGGCAGCAGAGCGACGCTGTCCACGCTCTGCACGACGTTCATCTGAGCCTGCCTTCGTTCGCGACTGCGGGGCTCCGCTTCGCTGCACTCCTCGCGCTCACCGGGAAACCACACCGATCAGGGCGTCGACGGGGGCCTCGGCGACGCCGAGGACCAACGTCGGCGCCAGCCCGATGGCCAACGCGAGCAGCACGAGCGGCACCCAGGCGGTCAACTCCGCACCGGCCAGGCCGGGGCCGACCCGACCGACGGCGGGGCTCGGCCGGTTGTGGGTGACCTGGCGCAGCAACCGCAGGAAGTACGCGGCGGTGAGCGCCCCACCGACAGCCGCCAGCACCCCGAGGGTGGTCCAGAGCGGGCCGCCCACCTGCACGGCGGCGATCACCGCGAACGCCTCGCCCCAGAAGCCGGCCAGCCCCGGCAGGCCCAGCGACGCGATCGCCGCGAACGCGAGCAGACCGGCCAACCGGGGCGCGGTCTCCCGCAGCCCGGACAGCTCGGCGAGGGTGCCCGTGCCGGTACGGTCCTTCACCGCCCCGGCCAGGAAGAACAGCAGGCCGGTGATCACCCCGTGGGCGACGTTGCCGATCAACGCTGCCTGGATGCCGGTGGCGGTCAGCGTGGCGACGCCCAGCAGCACGAAGCCCATGTGCCCCACGCTGGAGTACGCGATGAGCCGCTTCACGTCCGACTGGGCCAGGCAGACCAGCGAACCGATCAGGATCGCGGCGACGGCGAGCACGCCGAGCACCGGCGCCGCCCAGCGGGCGCCCTCCGGCGCCACCCCCACCGCGACCCGGATCAGGCCGTACGTGCCCATCTTGAGCAGCACACCGGCCAACACGACACTGCCCACAGTGGGTGCCTGGGTGTGCGCGTCGGGCAGCCAGGAGTGCAACGGCCACAGCGGGCTCTTCACCGCGAACGCCAACGCCAGCAGTGTGAACGCGGCCAACTGGGTGCCCCGGGACATCCCCGCGCCACCGGTCAACGTCACCAGGTCGGCGGTGCCGGCGGCGGCGACCACGACGTACACGCCGACCAGCAGCAACACCGAGCCGAACAGCGTGTAGAGGGCGAACTTCCGGGCCGCCCGACGCCGGTCCGCGCCACCCCAGCCGGCGATGATCGCGTACATCGGCAGCAGGACGACCTCGAAGAAGAGGAAGAACAACACCAGGTCCAGGGCGAGGAAGGTGCCCAGGATGCCCACCTCGACCACCAGCAGCAGCGCGACCAGCGCCCGGCCGCTGCCGCCGTCCGGAACCCGCCACATCGTGTACGCGCAGCAGAGCAACGTGAGCAGCGCGGTCAACACCACCAGCGGCCAGGAGATGCCGTCGACGCCGAGGTGGAAGCGCAACTCCAGACCGGGCACCCAGGGCAGGTCCAGTTGGTGCCACGGGCGCACGGCCGGCGCGTCCGCCGACCAGGCGACCCAGCCTCGACCGCCGAACACCAGCGGCACCGCGGCCAGCAGGGTCAACGCCGCCGCGACAGTGCCGACCAGCCGGGCCGCTCGGTCCCGGGGCGTCGCCGCCACCGCTACCGCGCCCAGCGCCGGCACCGCCAGCACCGCGACCAGCAACCCCTGCCCAAGCGTCATCGGTTAACTCCAACCAGGGCGGCGGCCAGGCCGATCAGCAGCGCGCCGGCCAGTACGCCTGCGGCAGCCCGGGGCAGCGCCGCGCGGTGCAGCGCGGCCAGCCCCGCGCCCAGACCGGACGCGGCTCGCCCGCTGCCCTCGACAGCGCCGTCCACCACCACCTCGTCACTCGTGCGCGCGGCGCGGGCCAGCGCGCGGACGGGGCGTACCACGAGGGTGCGCTGGACGTCGTCGAGCCGGAACGCGCGGGCGAAGACCGGCCGCAGCGGACCCAGCGCGGCAGCCGGATCGGCGGCCCTGTCGCGCCGCCAGCCCAGCGTGACCAGCGCGGCGCCGAACAGCAGGAACGCGAGCGGCAGCAGCACCCCCGGCCCCAGGTGGACCAGGCCGTCCTCGGAGCCCGCCACCGGCACGGTGGGGAACCGCAGGCGGTCGGCGAACACCCCGACGAACCCGGCCAGACCGAGCAGCGCGGCCGGCACGGCCAGCAGCAGCACCGGCCAGCGCAGCACGGCCGGCGGGTCGTGCGGTTGGACCAGGGGCAGGCGCGGGGTGCCGAAGAAGGCGCGCAGCAGCAGCCGACCTGCGTACCAGGCGGTGATCGCCACGCCGACCAGCCCGGCGATCCAGACGATCCAGCCCACCCAGGACGGGGCGGGGCCGGTGCCCTCCAGCGCTGCGGACTCGGCGACCGTCAGTACGCCGTCCTTGCTCCAGAAACCGGCCAACGGCGGCACCCCGGCCAGCGCGCCCAGGCCCACCACTGTGCACCAGAACGTCACCGGCATGCTGCGCCGCAGCCCGCCCATCTCCGACATCAGTGTGGTGCCGACGGCGTGGATCACCGCGCCGGCGGCGAGGAACAGCAGCGCCTTGAAGGCGGCATGGGTGAGCAGGTGGAACAGCGCGGCCGACGGTGAACCGACAGCCAGCGCGCCGGTCATGTAACCCAGTTGGGACACTGTCGACCAGGCCAGGACGCGTTTGATGTCGTCCTGGGCGGTGGCGGCGAGCGCGCCGAGCAGCAGCGTGATCGCACCGAGCACCCCCAGCACGGTCAGCGTCACCGGCGCGGCAGTGAACAGCGGGTAGAGCCGGGCCACCGCGTACACCCCGGCGGCGACCATCGTCGCGGCGTGGATCAGAGCGGAGATCGGGGTCGGACCGGCCATCGCGTCCGGCAGCCAGGTGTGCAGCGGGAACTGCGCGCTCTTGCCTGCCACACCGGCGAGCAGCAGCAGGCCAGCGGCGGTCAACGTCGCGCCGGAGTGGTCGTGGGCAAGCACGTCGGCGATCCGGAAGCTGCCCGTCGACACGCCCAGCAACGCGATGCCGAGCAGGAACCCGACGTCACCCACCCGGGTCACCAGGAACGCCTTCATGGCGGCGGCGGGGGCGTCGGCCAGTCGGCGGTCGTGGGCGATCAGGAGGTACGAGCAGAGGCCCATCACCTCCCAGCCGACCAACAGCATGATCAGGTCGCCGGCGACCACCACCAGCAGCATGGCACCGGTGAAGAGGCTGATCTGGGCGGCGTAGGGCGGGTAGCGGTGGTCCACGTCGACGTCGTCGTGCGGACCGCGCCGCAGGTAGCCGATCGAGTAGACCTGCACGGCCAGGGCGACAGCGGTGACCGCCACCGCTACCAGTGCGGCGGCGCCGTCCAGGCGTACGCCGAGAGTCACCGCCAGCCCGCCGAAGTCCACCCAGGTGGCCGACGTCTCCGTCGGCCCGTCGACAGTGAGCAGCAGCGCGACGGCCAGCGCCAACGCGCCGGCCGCACCCGCGACGCCGAGCGTCACCGCGGCCGTCCGGGCCCGGTCGCCGCCGGTCGCGCCGTCGCGCCGAGGGGCCGGTGGCAGCAGCAGACCGAGCAGCCCGGCGACCAGCGGTACGGCGGGCAGCAGCGCCCCGAGCAGCCCGGTCACCGGCTCGCCTCCGAGTTTCCGACGGCCGGCTCGCGCCCGCCGACGGGATCCGGCGACTCGGTGAGCGGCACGTCGTCCACTGCGACTGTCGCCCGCAGCCGGTAGAGCTGAAGGACGATCGCCAGCCCCACCCCGATCTCCGCGGCGGCGAGGACGATGACGAACAGCGCGAAGACCTGCCCCGAGTGCGGGAGCACGGCGCGGGCGGTGGTGTCAGCGGTGACCAGGATCAGGTTGACCGCGTTGAGCATCAACTCGACCGACATCAGCACCAGCACCGCGTTGCGCCGGCGCAGTACGCCGTACACGCCGAGGCCGAACAGCAGCGCGGCGGTGACGTACGGGATGACCGGCCTCACCGGCGCCCCCCGGGCTCGCTGTCGACCAGGTCGCCTGCCGTGCCGTTACGTTGCGGGGCGGCTCGGCCGATGTCCGGCCGGGACAGCACGATCGCGCCCACCAGCGCGGAGAGCAGCAGCACCGAGAGCACCTCGAACGGCAGCACCCAGGATTGGAAGATCTGCTCGCCCAACCGCTCGGCGGTGCCGGCGTGCGGCAGCGTGACGGTGCTCCAGTGGTACGCGTCGATCAGCAGGGCGGTCAGCCCCAGCCCGGCGCCGCCACCGATCAGCGCGGCCGGCCAGCCGGGCCGGTCCAGGTCGTCGGAGGCGCCGATCGGGGCCCGGGTCAGCATCACCGCGAACAGCAACAGGACCACCACCGCGCCCACGTAGATCAGCACCTGCACCCAGGCCACCAGCTCGGCGCTGAGCACCAGGAAGTCACCGGCCAACGCGCCCAGGCACACCACCAGGTAGAGCCCGGCCCGGACCAGGTGTTTCGTGGTCACCACCAGCACGCCGGCACCGACCGCCACCGCGCCGAGGGCGAGCAGCAGCACGTCCGCCCCGGTCACCGGGGCGCCCTTGCGGCTCGGGCGCTCACGACGCCGGGTCCTGGTCGGCGTCGGGGCGTACCGCCGGCGGAGCGGGACGTGCGGCGGCCGCCTTGCGCGCGGCGGAGGTCTCCTCCTTGGCCGGCTCGCCGTTCGGGTCGTGCGCGGGCGGCGGCGGAACGGTGGCCATCCACTGACCGAGGTGGTCCTTGTCGTGCAGCAGGTCCTTGATGTCGTACTCGGCGTACTCGAACTCCGGCGACCAGTAGAGCGCGTCGAACGGGCAGACCTCGATGCAGATGCCGCAGTACATGCAGAGCGAGAAGTCGATGTCGAACTTGTCGAGCACGTTGCGCTGGCGGGGGCGGGCGGCGCCGGGCACCACCACCTCCTCCTTGTGCGAGTCGATGTAGATGCACCAGTCCGGACACTCGCGGGCGCAGAGCATGCAGACCGTGCAGTTCTCCTCCGACAACGCGATAACGCCACGCGAGCGCGGCGGCAGGTCGGGGGCCACGTCCGGGTACTGCTGGGTGGTCGAACGGCTGGTCATCGTCTTGAGGGTGACCGCCAGCCCCTTCACCAGGCCCGCGCCGGGTAGGCCGCGTCCGCTGGCGTCATCGCGCTCGCTGGGGTCGCTCATGTCGACCATCCTGCCCTGTGGCCACGGCGCGCGCGACCACCACCCACAGGTCGACGGCGGTACCGTGGTCGCGGGGAGAACGAGCGCACCTGGAAGGACCTGCCATGACCGCCGCGCTGCAGAGCGACTACCCGCCCGAGAGCGGATGGACGACTGACGATCTGGACGCGCTGCCCGAGGATGGCCGCCGCCGGGAACTGCTCGATGGAGTGCTGCTGATGTCCCCCTCCCCCACCCGCACCCACCAGACCATCGCTGGCCACCTGATGGCCGCGCTCGACGAAGAATGCCCCGATGGCTACGACGTGACCCAGGCGGTCGAGGTGCGGATCAACCGCACCCGGTCCTTCATCCCCGACGTGCTGATCACCACGGCTGCCGCGGCGGCTCGGGAGCCGTCGAAGTACGAGCCGCACGAGGTGGTCCTTGCCATCGAGATCGTCTCACCGAGCACCCGCTCCATCGACCGGGTGTTGAAGCCAGCGTTGTACGCCCAGGCCGGCATCCCCTACTACTGGCGGATAGAGACCGAAGCCGCGCTGGAGGTCGTTACCTACCGGATCGACGCGGTGAACGAGGTCTACACCGAGACCGGGCGGTGGACGAAGTTCGTCGACACCGGCGAGCCCTTTCCGATCAATCTGCCGATCAGCCGGATCACGCCCCGGGTCCGCTGACGACTGCCGGTGGGAGCATCTCGACGCCGAGTTGTTGCAGCAACTGGAACAGCTCGTTGCAGCTCCACACCTCGACGATCCGGCCCGCCGTGTCGAAGCGCAGGAACGTCGCCCCCGAGTAGCTGACCACCTGCCCGGTCGGCGGCACCGGCCCGAACTGCCCGGCGTGGGTGCCGGCGGCCCGCCAGTGCACTGCCACCCGCTCGCCGGCCGCGACCACGTCGACGATCTTGTAGCGGAGGTCCGGGAAGGCGGCCCGGCGCTCGCGATGCCAGGCCAACGTCGCCTCCGGCCCGGTGCCGCCCAGCCCCGGGCACTCCTCGGCGACCAGCTCGTACGCCGACTCCTCCTGGCGGGCATTCCACACATCGGCGATGAACCGCCGGGCCGCCGCCTCCACATCCGTCATGCCGGCAGGGTATCCGGGACCACTGTGCGCCGTAGATCCGCGAGGATTGGGTAGAGACACTGACCAGACCGGGAGGGCGACGTGGGCGAGGAAAAAGGCGGCAAGTACGTCGAGCCGGGCGGCGAGTTCACCCGCGACCAGCGGTACATCGCCACCCGGATCACCGAGGACGGGCGCGACGGATATCCGGTCGAGCCGGGCCGGTACCGGCTGGCGGTCAGCCGGGCCTGCCCGTGGGCCAACCGACTGATCATCGTGCGGCGGTTGCTCGGTCTGGAGGACGCCATCTCGATGGCGGTGGCCGGCCCGACCCACGACGCCCGGAGCTGGACCTTCGACCTCGACCCGGACGGCCGGGACCCGGTGCTCGGCATCGAGCGCATCCAGGAGGCGTACTTCAAGCGCTTTCCCGGCTACGAGCGCGGCATCACAGTGCCGGCGATCGTGGACGTGCCGACCGGGCAGGTGGTGACGAACGACTACGCGCAGATGAGCCTGGACCTGTCCACGCAGTGGAGGGCGTACCACCGCGAGGGCGCGCCGCAGCTCTACCCCGAGCACCTGCGGGAGCAGATCGACGAGGTCAACGCCGTGGTGTTCCGGGACGTGAACAACGGCGTCTACCGGTGCGGGTTCGCGGGCAACCAGGAGGCGTACGACAAGGCGTACCACAAGCTCTTCGACCGGCTGGACTGGCTCACCGAGCGGTTGACCGACCAGCGCTACCTGGTCGGCGACACCATCACCGAGGCCGACGTGCGGCTGTTCACCACGCTGGTCCGCTTCGATCCGGTCTACCACGGCCACTTCAAGTGCAACCGGCAGAAGCTGAGCGAGATGCCAGTGCTGTGGGCGTACGCCAGGGACCTGTTCCAGACTCCCGGTTTCGGCGACACCATCGACTTCGACCACATCAAGCGGCACTACTACGAGGTGCACCGCGACATCAACCCGACCGGGATCGTGCCGCTCGGCCCCGACCTGTCCAACTGGCTCACCCCACACGGTCGGGAAGCGCTGGGTGGCCGCCCCTTCGGCGACGGCACCCCGCCCCCACCCCCCGCCGAGCCCGTAGACCCCGCACACACCCCGCTGCGCTGACCGGCCCTTGCCCTCTTGCGCGCGTCGATCTTGCACTTTCTGACGCCGAAATGCCCTACTCGGTCACTTTCGCCGGGACAGAAAGTGCAAGATCGACGCGGACGTTTGAGGGTTCTACAGGGCTATGCGGACTGCTGCGGTGAGGACCAGTTGGGCCAGGGACGCGGGGACCAGGACCAGCCAGCAGAGGCGTTGGAGTTGGTCCTCGCGTAGCCGGGGGTAGGACACCCGGAGCCAGATGATCACGAAGGAGACCGCGAAGATCTTGAGCAGCGTCCAGAGCCAGCCCAGCTGGTCGTCGGCGAACGGGCCCTGCCAACCACCCAGGAACAGCACGGTGGTCAGCGCGGCGATCACCACGATGCCGACGTACTCGGCGAGCAGGAAGAACGCGAACCGCAGACCCGTGTACTCGGTCATGTAGCCGAAGACCAGCTCCGAGTCGGCCACCGGCATGTCGAACGGTGGCCGACGGATCTCGGCCAGCCCGGCGACGAAAAAGATGATCATCGCGGGTGCCTGCCAGAGCAGCCACCACGGCTGCCACGCCTCGACGATGCCCGACAGGCTGAGCGTGCCGGCCGCCATCGCCACCGACGCGGCGGCCAGCACCAGCGGCAGCTCGTAACCGAGCAACTGGGCCGCCCCGCGCAACCCGCCCAGCAGGCTGTACTTGTTTGCCGACGCCCACGCCGACATCAGCACCGCCACCACCCCGACGCCGACCACGGCCAGCACGAAGAAGAGACCGATGTCCAACGGTTGCCCGACCAGGTCGTTCGGACCGAGCGGAATGACGAGCAACACCAGCAGGTAGGGCACCAGGGCCACCGCCGGCGCCAACCGGAACACCGCCCGGTCCGCCTCGCGCGGGGTGATGTCCTCCTTCTGCACGAACTTGACCCCGTCGGCCACGAGCTGCGCCCAGCCGTGGAAGCCGCCCGCGTACATCGGGCCGAGCCGGCCCTGCATGTGCGCCATCACCTTGTGCTCGGCCTGGCCGACAAGCAACGGCAGGGTGAGGAACGCGACCACCACGCCGCCGATCCGGATCACCAACTCCACCCAGAGCGGCATCAGGCCGTACCCCCGTCGTGGTCGCTCCGGCCATCGCGGCCCGGCGGGTCCGCGATCGGCTCGCCACCCGACGCGGCCGGGCCGGCGTCGGGCTTGCCAGGTACGGCCGGGCCCCCGCCGGGTTGGTCAGGTGCGGCCGGGCCTGCGTCGGGCGCGGGCTGGTCGGCAGGGACCGGGCCGTCGGTGGCGTCGGCCGGCCGGGGAGTACGCGCCGGACGGGCCCCCGGTGCGGGCCGCGCCGGACGCTCACGGGCCGGTCTGGCCGGGGTGCCACCACGCGGGCCCTCCCCCACCCCACCGGCGCCGGCCGGGGTGGGCGTGGGCCCCCACTCACCCGGAGCGGGAACGCCCGGCGGGCGGATCGGTCGACGACCGCCGCCGGCCTCGGATTCGCCCGGTTCCTTCGCACCCGGCCAGGGCTTCGCCACCCGGGAAGCCAGCACGAACTCCTTACGCAGCGGGTGACCCTCGAACTCCGGCGGCAGCAGCAGCGGCAGCAGCTCCCCATGCCCGGCGAAGTCGATGCCGAACATCTCGTGCGTCTCCCGCTCGTGCCATGCGGCACCGGGGTAGACGTCGACCACCGAGGCGACGGTGGGCGCGCCGCGCGGCAACCGGGTACGCAGCAGCAGGCCGTGACGCAGTCGCGTCGACCACAGGTGCGCCACCACGTCGAAGCCCTCGGCCAACTCGTCGACGGCGGAGAGCCAGTCGAAGAAGTCGCAGGCCAGTTCGGCGTCGTCACGGGCGGCGGAAACCGCGGCCAGCCAACTCGCGGGCGGCACGTCGACTGTGGCCCGGGCGAACCTCTGCCCGCCGGAGACCGACGGGGTCGCCTCGACCGGCGCGAGCAGCGCGACCAGTCGAGCGCCGACCTCTTCGGGAGTCATGCCGCTGATCCTAGTGCCGGCCGGGCCCGCACCTGGCCGCCGCCGATGCCCAACGATCTGCCGGCTTTGCGCGCGGCGCACGCCTCGGCGGGGAAAGATGAGGGCGTGCGCGCTGTGACGGTAAGACCAGGGGTCGCCAACTCGCTGAGCCTCGTCGAGGATCAGCCGGAGCCGGCTGCCGAGGAGGGCTCTGTCCTGGTCGAGGCGCTGGCGGTGGGGATCTGCGGCACCGATCACGAAATCATCGCCGGAGAGTACGGCGAGGCGCCGCCGGGTGCCGACCGCCTGGTCATCGGGCACGAGTCACTGGGCCGGGTGATCGAGGACTCCAGCGGCACCCTGCAACCCGGTGACCTGGTGGCCGGAATCGTCAGGTACCCCGACCCGGTGCCCTGCCCGAACTGCGCTGTCGGCGAGTGGGACATGTGCCGCAACGGTCAGTACACCGAACACGGCATCAAGGGCCTGGCCGGGTTCGCCCGGGACCGCTGGCGGGTCGAACCGCGGTTCGCGGTAGCGCTAGACCCGGCGCTGGCCCAGGTGGGCGTGCTGCTGGAGCCGACAAGTGTGGTGGCGAAGGCCTGGGACCACATCGAGCGGATCGGGCACCGGGCCGAGTGGCAGCCGCAAACCGTCCTGGTGACCGGGGCCGGGCCGATCGGTCTGCTGGCCGCATTGCTCGGCACCCAGCGTGGGCTCACCGTCCACGTGCTGGACCGGAACACCGAGGGGCCGAAGCCGGAGCTGGTCGCCGGGCTGGGCGCCACCTACCACACGGTGCCGGTCAACGACCTGCCCTTCGAGCCGGACGTGGTGATCGAGTGCACCGGCGCTCCCACAGTGGTCCTCGACGTCATGTGCAAGGCGGCCCCGACCGGGATCGTCTGCCTGGCCGGGGTGTCCAGCGGTGGCCGGAGCATCGACTTCGACGCCGGGGCGCTCAACCGGGCGCTGGTGCTGGAGAACAACGTGGTGTTCGGGTCGGTGAACGCCAACCGACGGCACTGGACCATGGCCGCGCAGGCGCTCGCCCGCGCCGACCAGGTCTGGCTCGAGTCGCTGATCACCCGACGGGTGCCGGTGAACCGGTACGCCGACGCGTACACCCCCGGGCCGGACGACATCAAGGTGGTGCTGGAGTTCGCGTCCTGAGCGACGCCGCGCCCGATCAGATGCCCGGCAGTCGACCGTTGCGGAACAGGTCGACGAAGAGCTGATGGTCCTGGCGGGCGCGCACCCCGTACGCGTGCGCGAAATCCACCAGGTGGGCGACGAATCCCGCCTCGTCGGCGTCCACCGCCGCGACGATCGCCTCCTCGGTGGAGTAGTCCACCAGGTCGTGACTGGATTCGTCGTCGGCGACCGAGTGCATCCGGGCCACCGCCCGGCCGAGGTCGACGAGAACCCCGGTCAGCTCCTCCGGCTCGTTCACGTCCGACCAGTCCAGATCGGCGGCGTACGGGGAGACCTCGGCGACCAGCTGACCGGCCCCGTTCAGCTCGGTGAAGCCCAGCCACGGGTCGGCGTGCGCCTGCAACGCCCGCTGCGACTCGGCGGTCCGGTGCCCCTGGTGCTGGAAGTAGCCGCGAACCGACTCGTCGGTGACGTACCGCGCCACGGCCGGCACCTGCGCCTGCTTCATGTAGATGACGACGTCGTTCTCCAGCGCCTGGGTGTGCCCCTCCAGCAGCAGGTTGTACGACGGCAGCCCGGCCGAGCCGATGCCCACCCCCTTGCGCAGCACCACGTCCTTGATCCGCGCCGCCACCGGGCGAAGTTGCGTCGAGGCGGTCGGCAGGGTGCCCAGGTAGTCCTGAAAGGCGGCGCTGACCAGGTCCCGGGTGGCGTCGTCGATCTCGAAGACCCCGTCGCCGATGGAGAAACGTCGCTCGTAGTTGTCGATGGTGGTCTGCGCGGCGAGCAGGTCCACGCGGGTGTTGAGCCGGGCCCGTTGGAGCACCCGGCGCAGCACCCCGTCGGCGTTGTCCAGGGTGATCGAACCGATCGCGTCGTCACCACCGGCGGCGATGGCCCGCAGCTCGGTCAGGTACGACCGGGCGAACCCGGCCACCAGCTCCCCGATCGCCGTGTCGGAGAGCGCCTTGCCGTAGCCGAGCAGCGCCACGCTGGCCGCGAGCCGGCGGAGGTCCCAGGTGAACGGCCCGACGTACGCCTCGTCGAAGTCGTTGACGTTGAACACGAGCTGCCCGGAGGCGTTCATGTAGGTGCCGAAGTTCTCCGCGTGCAGGTCACCGTGAATCCATACCCGGCTGGTCTGCTCGTCGGAGAACCGGTCGTCGGCGAAGTCGCCGAGCTGGTCGGCGTAGAACAGCGCGGCGCTGCCCCGGTAGAAGGCGAACGGCGACGCCGCCATCTTGCGGAACTTGCGGCGGAAGGCGGCCGGGTCGATCGCCATCGACGCGCCGAACTCCTCGGTGAGCACGTCGACGATGTGGGTGGACCGCTGGTCCGCTGAACTGCTCATAGTCCGCAGGCTAGTGCGGCGGGTCCACAACAGGGCGGCGAGCGCGCCGTCGTGGGTGGTGACTCACCCTGTCAGCTGGCGGTGGGTGGGCGTACCGGCGGGGCGGTGAGCGAGTCGACCGAGCGTGGCGCGGCGGCCTCGCGGGGCGGGGCGTCCAGCGGCGCGGCCAGCACGTCCCGTTGCGGCACACCCCCGATGCCGGACTGCTCGGCGGCGATCTTCTCTTGCAGGCGCAGGATGCCGTGCAGCAGCGCCTCCGGCCGGGGCGGGCAGCCGGGCACGTACACGTCGACCGGGATGAGCTGGTCGACGCCCTTGGTCACCGAGTACGAATCCCAGTAGGGCCCGCCGCAGTTGGAGCAGGCGCCGAACGAGATGACGTACTTCGGCTCGGGCATCTGGTCGTAGAGCCGCTTGATCGCCGGAGCCATCTTGTCGGTCACCGTGCCGGAGACCACCATCAGATCGGCCTGGCGGGGGCCGTGCGCGAACGGGATCACGCCGAGTCGGATGAAGTCGTGCCGACCCATGCTGGTGGCGATGAACTCGATGGCGCAGCAGGCCAGACCGAAGTTGAACACCCAGAGCGAGTAGCGACGGCCCCAGTTCAGCACGAACCGGATCGGCTCGCCGAGCACTGCCGGTAGCTGCACGACCGCCCCCTCTCCTCACCGACAGTGAATCACAGACGGCGTCCGCGCGGTCCGGCGGTGATCGGCCCTAGGGGCCCACCAACTGTCCCGGAGCCGACAAGGATCGGCAGCGACTGACGCGCAACCTACTGGCGCGCTCGCTTGTGTGACCGGTGCTGGCGAACACACCGCCCGCAGCCGCCACGGGGAGGACGAGTGCTTGTGACACGAGAAGTGCGGGTGGGCGGACGCCCGCCGGACCTACCGGGAACCGCAACCTCCACGTCGGCAGAGCTGGTTTTCGACGACTTCTACCACGCCCACTTCCGGGGGCTGGTGGTGCAGTTGACCGCGTACACGGGTGACCGTGGGCAGGCGCAGGAACTGGTTCAGGAGGCGTTCTGTCGGGCGTACGCCCGCTGGGACCAGCTCGTCGGTTACCAGGACCCCCTGGCCTGGGTCCGTCGGGTCGCCTGGAACCTGGGTCACAACCGCTGGCGACGGCTGCGGACCGCCCAGCAGTGGCTGCTGCGGCAACGGGAGACACACGTCGCCGAGCCGAACCCGGACCGGGTCGCCCTCGACGCCGCGTTGGCGAAGCTGCCGCCGAAGCAGCGGCGGGCCGTCGTCCTGCACTACCTCGCCGACCTGACGGTCGCCGAGATCGCCGCCCAGGAACAGGTCGCCGAAGGGACTGTCAAGTCCTGGCTGCACCGGGGCCGCACCGCACTCGCCACACACCTGCGCGACACCAATGAGGAGGTGCGGGATGTCTGAGCAGGAGATTCTTGACCTCGCCGAAGAGTTCGCCCATTACCGCCGTACCGCGCTGGCGGAGGTGGAGGCGCCGGGCCCCGCCGCCGTTCGACGGACCGTACGAGGCCGCGGCCGACGCCGGTTGGCTGCCAGCGCCACGACGGCGCTCGCCCTGTTCGGGGGGTCGGCCGTCGGATACGCG
Organism: Micromonospora sp. NBC_00330; assembly: GCF_036136635.1. Lineage (NCBI taxonomy): Bacteria > Bacillati > Actinomycetota > Actinomycetes > Micromonosporales > Micromonosporaceae > Micromonospora > Micromonospora sp. NBC_00330. The sequence continues at coordinate 6,633,447 of NZ_CP108012.1, read as the reverse complement.
GCGTTGAGCGGCCCGGACCACCGGCCCGGTCCGGTCGACCCGACGCCGAGCATCTCGGCGTCACCGACGCCGACGTCGACGCCGACGAGTCCGACCCCCAGCCCTGCCGGGACCAGTGCCAGCCCGACCACCCCCGCGCCGGACGGCCGGTTCAGCCGGGCCCAACTGTTGGGGGTGCCGGTGACCCTGCCGGCATGGCGGGCCGGGCCAGGCTGCCCGACGTCGCAGACGCGGCTCACCGCCGACGCCCGGGAGGGCGCGAACTGGCTCCTGGCGCTCGACCACGGCGACATCGACGGCGACGGCGCGGTGGAGACCGTGGCTCTCGTGCAGTGCGTGCTCGGCACCCGCGGGCCGATGCAGGTGGTCGCCTTCGACCGCGACAAGGAAGGAAAGGCGACGACCGTCGGCCGGGTGGTCGTGACCACCATCGACAAGCCGGAGTGGCTGTTCGCGCTGGATGTCGTGGGCGACGGCACGGTCCGCGTCCAGGTCGGTGACATCGCTCCCGGCGGTGGCTGGAACGCCAAGTGGTCACAACGGCAGTGGCGGGGCTACCGCTGGAAGGGTGACACCTTCAGCCAGGTCTCCGGGCCGACGAGCTTCGGTCCGAACCCGAACCTGGCGGACGTCGCGGTCACCACTGGCGACCTCGTGCTGAGAACTGCCGACGACGGCTCCCGGACAGGTACGGCCACGGTGCGGATTCGTAACCGGGGCACGGGCCCGGTCGCCCACGTGGTGCTGCGGTTGGGCGTGCCCGCTGTGGTGCGCGCGGACGTCGACGGGTGGAACACGTGCGCGGGCGTCCACGACAGCGTCGAACCGATCACCTGCCGCCTGGGTCAGCTGGCCGCCGGGGCGGAGATGCGGCTGGACCTGGACTTCCGGGTGCTCGAAGGGATCACGCTGAGCACTGACAAGGCGGACGTGGAGGTCCAGCCGATGGACGGCGAACGTGACGTCCTGCCGGACGTCAACAGAACCGACAACCTGGTTCAGATGAGGATGATCTACGGCTGACGGTCACCGGCCGCGTCGTACGCCACGGGGGCGCACGACGCGGCCGGCGCTCGCTCACCACGCGGGCGCTGACCCCGCATCCGACCCCGCTTCGCCACTCAGTCCCCCACACGACAGTCGACCGCAGCGTCGGGCTGCAACCCCGAGGCCCGTTCGAGGCTTCTAAGGGGGTACGGCACGCCGAGCAGCAGCGCCGACAACGGGGAGCACGGGAACGACCCCGACGAGCGAGTGGTACGACCGCCTCGGGTACGGGCCCGAGGCGAACGGGGAGGGGCAGTGACAGTGATGACGGGAGCCCGTGCCAACGAGCCACCGGGGGCGATTGCCGCGATGGCCGGGGAGCGCACCACGACAGTGAGCTTCGACGACTTCTACCACGCGCACTTTCGCAACGTGACCAGCCAACTGGGCGCCTACGTGGGCGACCTCTCACAGGCCCAGGACCTCGCGCAGGAGGCGTTCTGCCGGGCCCTGGCCCGGTGGGACCGGCTGGCCCGGTACGACGACCCCGTCGCCTGGGTCCGGCAGGTCGCCTGGAATCTCGCCCGGAGCCGTTGGCGGCGGCTCCGGACCGCGCGCAACCACCTGCTCCGGCAGCGGCGGGCCGAGGCAACGATGGCCGGGCCGACGCCCGATCGGGTGGCGATCGACGCCGCGCTGGCCCAACTGCCCGCCAACCACCGGCGGGCCGTCATCCTGCACTACCTCGCCGACCTGCCGGTCAACGAGATAGCGAGTCAGGAGGGGGTGGCCGAGGGCACCGTCAAGTCCTGGCTGCACCGCGGCCGGACAGCGCTGGCGGGGCTGCTCGACGAGAGCACCGAGGAGATGGGCAATGTCTGACATCGACCCGCGGCTACGGGAGCGGTTGGCCGCGTACCGTGCCGAGACGATCTCCCAGATCGCCGGTCCGGGACCTGACCAGGCCCGACGTACTCTTCGTCGGCGTCGGCAGGCGAGGGCTGCGGCGGTGGCCGTGACGGCGATCGTCCTGGCTGTCGCACCGATCGTCGCCAACGCCGCCCTGCGAGATGACGGATCGGTTCCGACTCCGGCACAGACCGGCGAGCCGACCACACTGCCGCCGAGTGCTCCCGCACCGACGCCGTCGACCCCGCTGACGCCCAGCACCACCACGACCACGAGTCCGGCCGCGCCGGACGGCCGGATCAGCCGGGCCCAGTTGCTGGCCGCCCGCGTCGACCTGCCGGCCTGGCCCTCGTACGCGTCGCACTGCGCCACCTCGGACGTTCGGCTGCGGCCTTCGGGACGCGACACAGGTGTGTCGACGCTGGCGGACCTGGACCTGGGCTACACCGACCTGGACGGCGATGGCGCGACCGAGACGGTCGCCCTGGTCACCTGCCGGCTCGGCGAGGCCTCGGCGAAACAACTCGTCGCGTTCGACCGCGACGGGCACGGTCGGATCGTGACCATGGCTCGGGTCGTCGGCACGAAGGAAGGGCTCGACGACATCACTGACGCCGCCGTCACCGAGGACGGGAAGGTGCGGGCTCAGGTGGCCGACCTCCAGCCCTGCTGCTCGATGCCGAGTTACTGGGCGCAGAACCAGTGGCGGACGTACCGCTGGGACGACGGCCGGTTCACCCAGAGCGACGGGCCGAGGTCCTTCGGCACTGACCCCCGGCTGACCGACCTGGTGTTGACCGGCGGCAACCTCGTACTCGGGCCGGCCGGCGCCGACGGGAAGCGGCCGGGCACCCTGAACCTGAGCCTGACCAACACGGGGTCGGTGGACGTGGCCCACGTCGGCTTCGCCGAAATTGGCCACATCGGGGCGATGAGCAAGGCCGACTCGTCGATCTGCGTGCCGTGGCGGGGAGGCGACGACTCGGGGGTCACCTGTCGCGCAGCAGGCCTGCGGGCCGGGGAGCGCCGGGCGTACACGTTCCATCTGCTCGTCGATCCCACGGCGCTGAGACAGCCCAGCGTCCGGGTGGTGCACTTCGACGACCAGGACCGGCGCTGGCAGGACCTGACCTTCAAGAACAACTTCGTGGAGGTGCGGGTGAGGCCCTGATCCGGCCGATCGGGCCCGGCCGGCACCGACGGCCGGGCCCGTTGCCGCACGGTCAGCTCGGCGCCCAGCTGGGGCGTTGCAGCAGACTGACGAATTCCACGAGCAACCGCTCGCGCAGCGCCGACGGCGCGGCGTCGAGCAGGGTGTTCACCAGCGCCATCCGCTCCGGCAGCGGTCCCGAGTCCGACCCCGCCTCGCCGCCCAGGCCCAGCCCGGCGGCCAGGCCGACGATCAGGTCCGGGGTCAGCGCCTCGGGGGTCAGCGCGCCGACCAGGGCCGCCAGCTCGGCGGGCAGCCGCACCGGGCCGGCGGCCCTGGCCGCTGCCACCGCGTCGGTCAGGTCCGGCCCGAACTCGGCGACCCGGGGCGCGACCGCGGCGGTCACCGTGAGGTGCACGCTGGCGGGCAGGCCGTCGTACGAGAGCTGGGGTTGGGTGTGCCAGCCCCGCGCGGTCAGCTCGTCGACGAGAACGAACAGGTCGGGGCCGCCGTCGGTGGCGGTGAAGCAGACGACTGTCGACTCCGGCTCGGCCATCAGCCGCAAACCGTCGACGGCCCGGACCGCGTCGGCCAGCCCGGTCACCGCGTCCCGGGTGACGGCGGCCAGCCGCAGGTAACCCTCGTCGCCGAGGTGCCGCACCGTGGCGTACGCGGCGGCGATCGGGCCGCCCGAGCGGGTGGACGCGATCACCGGGTTGATCATCGTGTAGCCGGGCCAGTCGGCGTACGCGAAGTACTGCGGCGCACGGAGGGTGGCGTCGCGGTGCAGCAGCACTGACACCCCCTTCGGCGCGTACGCGTACTTGTGCAGGTCGACAGAGATGGAGGTGACCCCGGGCACCGCGAAGTCGAACGGCGGCACCGGCTCCCCGAGACGGCGCAGGTAGGGCAGGGTCCAGCCGCCGAAGCAGGCGTCCACGTGGCAGCGCACACCGGCCTCGGCCGCGGCGGCCGCGATCTGCGTGACCGGGTCCACCACCCCGTGCGCGTACGACGGCGCGGAGCAGGCGACCAGCACCGTCTCCGGGCGGATCGCGGCGGCCATCGCTGCCGGGTCGGGACGCAGCGTCTCTGGGGAGACGGGCACGACGTCCAGCGCCACCCGTAGGTAGTGCGCCGCCTTGGCGAATGCGGCGTGCGCGCTCGACGGCACCACGATCCGGGGTGCGGAGATCTCCGGGTGGGCGTCCCGGGCGGTCTTGACGGCGAGGATCAGTGACTCGGTGCCGCCGCTGGTGACGCTGCCGACGACGTCCGGGGCGGTGGTCCCGGGGCCGGCGCCCAGCACCCGGCCGGCGGCGCCGACCAGCGCGTTCTCCATTGCCAGCAGGGACGGGAACGCCGTCGGGTCCAACCCGTTGACGTGGGCGCTCTCCCGGTGGGCGGCGGCGGCCAGCTCGTCCAGGCCGGGCACCGCCGGGTCGTAGACGTACGCGAACAGCCGTCCCCCGTGGGTGGGCGCGTCACTCGCCCGCAGCTCCCGCACCTCTTCCAAAACCCGTTCCGCCGGAACCCCGGTGGCGGAAAGCGCCCCAGCCTCAACCCTGTTCTCGTCGATCATGGAGTTACGGTGCCCTTCTCGTGACGGTCAACGGCTTTCGTCCCCCAGCACAACTCCATGATCGACCAGGTCGCTGTGGGCGGTGAGGGTGTACTGGCGGAGCAGGAGGATCGGAGGGGCGATCAGCAGGGCCGGGATCAGCGTGAAGCCGAGGAGCACGCCCAGCCTCGCCGTGTCGGACTGGGCCGCCGCCGAGCCGGTGTCGGAGGACACGTAGCCGGAGAGCTGGAGCACCAGTCCGTAGATGCCGGGGCCGAGCGCCAGGCCGAAGGTCTCCCCGGCGGTCCACAGCCCGGTGAAGACGCCCGCCTGCCGTCGACCGGTACGCGCCGTCTCGTGCGCGATGCAGTCCGGCAACATGGCCAGCGCGAAGACCTGCTGCCCGGCGTACCCCACGCCGATCAGCGCGACCACGAGATAGACGGCCACCGCCGGCAGCACCGGGGCGGCGACCAGGGCGAACGCACCGACGGCGAGGATCAGCGAGGCGACGACCAGCGCGGTGCGCTTGCCCAGCCGGGCACCGAGCCGGCTCCAGATCGGCATCACCAGCAGCGCCGGCCCGACGAAGCAGACGAAGAGCAGTGTCGGCCCGCTCTCCTCGTCGCGCAGGATCTGCCCCGCGAAGTAGTTGACACCGGCCAGGATCGTCGCCACACCGGCGGACTGCACCACGAAGCAGATCAGCAGTGCCCGGAACGGGCGGTTGGCACCGGCCACGGCGAGCTGGGCGCGCAGCGTCGGCTCGCTCTCGCCCACCGTGCCGGTCGGCGCGGACCGGGTGCCCAGGAACGCGCCGAGGGCGCCGAGGGCGATCAGCACCGCCACGAACAGGCCCATCCAGCGGTGCCCGGCCACGCCGTCACCACCGGCGCTCACCACCAGCGGCGCGACGGCGCCGGAGACCAGGATGGCCAGCGCCAGCACCGCGATCCGCCAGGTCATCAACCGGGTGCGCTCGGCGTAGTCGCCGGTCAGCTCTGCCGGCATCGCCACGTACGGCACCTGGAAGAAGGCGAACGCGGTGGCGGTGGCGAGGAACGCGAACGCCACGTACGCCACGGCGGCCGGACCGTTACCGAAGGGCGCCGCGAAGATCGACGCGAACAGGACGGCGAGGGCGAGTCCGGCGACGAGCAGGTACGGCCGGCGGGCGCCCCACCGCGACCGGGTGCGGTCGGAGATCCGCCCGGCGACCGGGTTGACCAGCACGTCCCAGGCCTTGGGCAGCAACACCAGCAGGGCGGCCAGGCCGGCGGCCACGCCCAGGGTGTCGGTCAGGTACGGCAGCAGCAGCAGGCCGGGCACGGTGCCGAATGCTCCGGTCGCCAGGGAACCGAGCGCATAGCCGGCGTGCACCGAGCGGGGCAGCGAGCCGGTGGCTGACGAGCCGGCGCCCGGCGGCGTTTTCATGGGGCCGAATGTTACTCACGTTAGGACGCCGGTCACATCCCCTCATCAGGCGACCAGCCCGCCGCCGCGATGTCCACACCCTCGCCGCGCAGCGGCACTCCCTCGGCCCGCAGTCGGGCCCGCGCCTCCCGCTCGTGCCCCGGCGGCAGTCGACCACTGGCCGCCACCACCCGATGCCAGGGCACCGAGCCGCCGTGCCGGGCCATGATGTTGCCGACCAACCTGGCCGAGGCGCGTCCCGAGCGCTCGGACAGCGCGTCGGCCACCCCGCCGTACGACATGACCCGGCCCTCCGGGATCCGCTCGACCAGGTCGAGAACCGCCTCGACGTACTCGTCTGGAGTCACAATCCGCCACCATATGGGAAGGCCGCCGGGCGGTGCGGCAGTGACCACGCAGAATGGTCGGGTGCGCGACGCAGTCACGACGGCCCGGCGGGTCGTCGTCAAGATCGGATCCTCCTCGTTGACCACCGCCACGGGCGGGTTGGCCGACGAGCGCGTCGACACGCTGGTCGACACCCTCGGTCGGCTCACCGCCGAAGGGCGCGAGGTGGTGCTGGTCTCCTCCGGCGCCATCGCCGCCGGGCTCGCCCCGCTCGGGCTGTCCCGACGCCCGCGCGACCTGGCCACCCAGCAGGCCGCCGCCAGCGTCGGGCAGGGGCTACTGATCGGCAGGTACGCGGCCAGCTTCGCCCGGCACGGCCGCACCGTCGGGCAGGTGCTGCTCACCGTCGACGACGTGACCCGGCGAGCGCACTACCGCAACGCGTACCGGACGCTGCGCAAGCTGCTCGACCTGCGGGCGGTGCCGATCGTCAACGAGAACGACACGGTCGCCACCCAGGAGATCCGGTTCGGCGACAACGATCGGCTGGCCGCCCTGGTGGCCGCGCTGGTGCACGCCGACCTGCTGGTGCTCCTCTCCGACGTGGACGCCCTCTGGACCGGTGACCCCACCAACCCGCGCTCGACCCGGATCGCCGAGGTGCGCGACGACGCGGACCTCGCCGGCATCACCATCGGCGGGGCCGGCCGCTCCGGCGTCGGCACCGGTGGCATGGTGACCAAGGTCGAGGCCGCCCGGATCGCCACCGGCTTCGGCATCCCGGTGGTGCTCACCGCCGCCGACCTGGCCACGCCGGCGCTGGCCGGCGAACCGGTCGGCACGCTCTTCCACCCGCAGCGGCGACGGCCGACGGCCCGGCTGTTCTGGCTGGCCCACGCCACCTCGCCCCGGGGGCGGCTGCACCTCGACCCGGGCGCTGTCGCCGCCGTCGTCGGGCGGCGCAAGTCGCTGCTCCCGGCCGGCATCACCGCCGTGGACGGCACGTTCACTGCCGGCGACCCGGTGGACCTGGTGGACACCGCCGGCGCATCGGTCGCCCGAGGGCTTGTCAACTACGACGCGGTGGAGCTACCCGGGCTACTCGGTCGCTCCACGTCCGAACTCGCCGCGGCGCTCGGCCCGGCGTACGAACGAGAGGTCGTCCACCGCGACGACCTGGTGCTGCTGTGACCCGAGGACTTTCCCACCACCACCGAGGAGTGCTGGCATGAGCGAGCGTCAGCGAGCGAATCATCGATTCAGGGCGCTGGTGCCTCAGGCCGGCACGGAGCGCAGCGGAGTGTCGGCATGAGCGTCGTTGAGCAGGCGCGACGGGCGAGGGACGCCGCCGCGGAGTTGGCGGTGGCCACGCGTACGGTCAAGGACGCCGCGCTGGTGGCGATGGCCGACGCGCTGGTGACGCGTACCCCGGAGATCCTGACCGCGAACGAGACGGACCTGGCGGCCGGCCGTGAGGCCGGGCTGACCGCGGCCGTGCTGGACCGGCTCGCGCTCGACGCGGGTCGGGTGGCCGGCATCGCCGACGCGCTGCGTGAGATGGCCGCGTTGCCCGACCCGGTCGGCGAGGTGGTCCGCGGGTCCACACTGCCCAACGGCCTGGAGCTGCGCCAGATCCGGGTGCCGTTCGGGGTGGTCGGCATCATCTACGAGGCGCGGCCCAACGTGACTGTGGACGCCGCCGGGATCTGCCTCAAGTCCGGCAATGCGGCGCTGCTGCGCGGGTCGTCGTCGGCGGCGCACTCGAATGCCGCGCTGGTCGCTGTGCTGCGCGACGCGGTCGCCGGGGCCGGTCTGCCCGCCGACGCGGTGCAGTTGCTCGACGCCAGCTCCCGTGACTCGGTCAAGGAGCTGATGCGCGCCCGGGGTCTCGTCGACGTGCTCATTCCGCGCGGTGGCGCGTCGCTGATCCGGACCGTGGTCGAGGAGTCGACAGTGCCGGTGATCGAGACCGGGGTGGGCAACTGCCACGTCTACGTCGACGCCGCCGCCGACCTGGCGAAGGCCGTCGCGGTGACGCTGAACGCCAAGACGCAGCGCCTGTCCACCTGCAACACCGCCGAGTCGCTGCTGGTGCACGCGGGCATCGCCGACGCGTTCCTGCCGCCGGTGCTGGCCGCGTTCGCCGAGGCGGGGGTGACAGTGCACGGCTCACCCGAGGTGGCCGCCCACTCCGCCGCCGTGGTTGCGGCGACCGAGGAGGACTACGCCACCGAGTACCTGTCCGCCGACATCTCGGTGGCGGTGGTCGACTCGCTGGACGCGGCGGTCGCGCACATCCGCCGCTTCGGCACCGGGCACACCGAGGCGATCGTCACCGACTCGGCGAGCGCGGCCCGTGACTTCGTCGCGAGGGTGGACGCGGCGGCGGTGATGGTGAACGCGTCGACCCGGTTCACCGACGGGGGCGAGTTCGGTTTCGGTGCGGAGATCGGCATCTCCACCCAGAAGCTGCACGCTCGCGGTCCCATGGGCCTGCCCGAGCTGACCAGCACCAAGTACGTCGTCACCGGCGACGGACACGTGCGCTAGCGACGGGGGCGGCTCAGCCGCGCGGGGTGGGCCGGGCCGCCCGGATCGCGGCCAGCGTGGCGTGCACGTCGAACTGGTGGCCGTCGTCGCTCTCCCAGCCGCCGTCGCTGCGCTGGGTCTCGGTCAGCCGGCGCAGCGCCCGCACCATGATCCAGTCCTGTGGGTCGACGCCGGCGCGGCGCAACGTGGCCGCCAGCCACGCCACGTCCCCGGGGGACATCTTCGGCATCCGCTCGGCGAGCACCACCTGGATCCGGGCGGACTCCTGGAACATCTCCTGCCGGTGCAGCACTGCCGCGCTCAGCCAGCCGGCGGCGAGGTACGACGGCCAGCTACCGTCCGGGCGCAGCCGCGCGGCGAGCGAGTGGGCCGCCGCCTGCACCACCCCGGCGTACGCCCCACCGACCCGATGGTCGAGCGGACCCGAGGCCCGGGCGTCCAGGCCGGCGACGGTGAGCCAGAAGCCGGCGTTTGCCGACACGAGGAACCCGGCCTCCGGGTCGCCGGGACGGGCCCACTCCGGTGCCGAGTCGGCCAGTGACGCGTCCTCTTCCCAACCGCCGTCGGCCTGCTGCCGGGACGCCAGCCAGTCCAGGGCGCGGCGGGCGGCGGGACGGCCGAGCCCGCCCAGGTCGTCCAGCTCGACGAGCCGGAAGCAGGTGGCGTCGATCGAGGCGACCTCGCCGCCCCAGGTGGCCGGCCAACCGCCGTCCGGTGACTGGCCGACCTCGGCCGTCTCCAGCAACTCGGGGGGCACTGCGGTGCCGTTGCGGAGCCAGGAGAGGCGGGCGCGTTCCACCGCATCCCCATGCGCCACGACGAACCCGATCGCGGCTTCCAAGTCGACCACGGCGGAGACGCTACCTGCGCAGACGCGCTGCCGCCTCGGAGAATCGGCCAGCCCGGAATGGCTGCGTCGCTCCGGCCGGACGGCCGCTCGGCGTCATCTGCGTCGATTTGCCGGAACGGTCGCCTGGGCCACCCCGGCGCGGCGGCGTGGCCGCGCCAGGGCCGCCCCGGCGCGATCGGTCAGTACGCGGGCAGCGACGGGTCGATCTGCTTGATCCAGGAGAGCACGCCGCCCTGCACGTGCACGGCGTCCTTGAATCCGGCCGCCTTGAGCGCGGCGAGCGCCTCCGCCGAACGGACGCCGGACTTGCAGTGCAGCACGATCTGCCGGTCCTGCGGCAGCTTCGCGAGGGCCTCACCGGAGATGATGTCGCCCTTGGGGATCAGGGTGGCACCGGGGATCTGGACGATCTCGTACTCGGCCGGCTCGCGTACGTCGACGAGGAAGATGTCCTTGCCGGCGTCCTGCCACTCCTTGAGTTCAAGGGCGGTGATGGTCGAGTCGAGCGTCGCCTCCTGGGCCTCCTCGGAGACCGCGCCGCAGAAGTCCTCGTAGTCTTCGAGCAGGTCGGTGACCGTCGGGTTGTCGCCGCAGAGCGCGCAGTTCGGGTCCTTGCGGACCTTGATCTTGCGGTATTCCATCTCCAGGGCGTCGTAGACCATCAGGCGGCCGACCAGCGGTTCACCGATGCCGGTGAGCAGCTTGATCGCCTCGTTCACCTGGATCGAACCGATCGACGCGCAGAGCACTCCGAGCACGCCGCCCTCGGCGCAGGAGGGGACCATGCCGGGCGGCGGCGGCTCCGGGTAGAGGCAGCGGTAGCAGGGGCCGTGCTCGGCCCAGAACACCGACGCCTGGCCGTCGAAGCGGTAGATCGAGCCCCAGACGTACGGCTTACCCAGCAGCACCGCCGCGTCGTTCACCATGTAGCGGGTGGCGAAGTTGTCGGTGCCGTCGACGATCAGGTCGTACTGGGCGAAGATTTCGCGGACGTTCTCGCGGTCCAGCGCGGTGTTGTGGATCTCCACGTTGACCAGGGGATTGATCTCGCGGATCGACGCGGCGGCGGACTCGGCCTTGGACCGGCCGATGTCGGAGACGCCGTGGATGACCTGGCGCTGGAGGTTCGACTCGTCGACGGTGTCGAAGTCGATGATGCCGAGCGTGCCGACCCCGGCCGCGGCGAGGTACAACAGTGCGGGCGACCCGAGGCCACCGGCGCCGACACAGAGCACCCGGGCGTTCTTCAGCCGCTTCTGGCCGGTCACCCCGACGTCCGGAATGATCAAGTGACGTGAGTAGCGGCGGATCTCGTCTACGGTCAGCTCGGCGGCGGGCTCGACGAGCGGGGGCAACGACACGGTGGACTCCCCGGGATCGGCGGTGTGAACCGCGCCATTGTTGCTCGCGGGAGCCCCCCTCGGCCATGAGGGATGACACGTGGTCCGGTATGCGGGAGCGGGAATAACCGACGACCCGGCAGATCAGGGGACGATGTCCCCCGCGTAACGACGACCGTCGAGGTACGGCCAGGCGTTGGCGACGCAGCCTTGCAGCCCGTACGTCTGCTGCTGCATCACCGGGGCAGGCTCCCCCGGGCCGGGGCACGCCTCGTGCTCCTCGCCGAACTCGTGGCCCACCTCGTGGTTGATGACGTAGGTCCGGTAGGTGTCCAGCGAAGCGCCGTAGTCGGGGACCGCCTCCATCCAGCGGGCCAGGTTGATGATGACCTGACCGGGCAGCCGACAGGAGGTGTAGCGCTCGGTGGTCAACCCGCCCTCGGCGCACATCCGCTCGGACGTGACAGGGGTGGCCAGGTAGATGGTGAAGTCGGCGGCCCCGGCGTCGGCCACCCGTTGCACCCGCAGCTCATCGGACGCGATCCAGCTGCGCGGGTCGGCCAGCACCTCGTCCACACTGGCGGCGAACACGTCGGCGTCCTGGCCGGCGCCTCGTTCGACGACGACCCGGTATCGGTGCAGCGGCCCGTCCGTGCCGTGCACCGGTGTCTCGCCGTCGGCTGCCGTGAAGCGTCCCGCTCCGACCGACGGATAGCCGGTGGGCGGCGGGTGCGCGGCCACCCCACCTCCGTGGCCCATTCCGCCCTGCGTGGTGGCCGGAGGCTCGACCGACGGCTCGCCGCCCCGGCTCACCGTCACCCCGATGGCGGCCGCGAGCACGAGCAGGCCGAGGAGCATGCTGCGACGGCGACGCCGGTGCATCCGGACGAACGCGGGACGCACGCCCCGCAACGCCGGCCCGGGCTCGGGCGGCCGGGGCGGGCCGTAAGGGGACGACGGCGTCATAGGATCAAGCCTGTCAGATTATTCGGGCATTTCTCCGTTTTTATCGCTATTGCCGCAAGACGCCTGATGGAGGGCCCGATGGTCGGCGTGTCGGGCCGATCACCTCACAGGGCGGGACCTGTGTATCGACGCCCGTTCAGGTACGGCCACGGGTTGACCCGGCAGCCGTTGAGGAAGAGCGTCTGCTGCATCATCACCGGCGCCGGCCGGCCCGCACCGGGGCAGCGCTCGTGCCGATGCCCGAGCTGGTGACCCACCTCGTGGTTGACCACGTACGTCCGGTAGACAGTCAACGGCACCTTGGCCGAGACGAAGTGCGGCACCGACAACCGCCACCGATCCAGGTTGATGATCACCTGGCCGGGCGCCCGACAGGACGTGTACGGGCGACCGCCGATCCGGATGTCCACCCCACCGTTCGCGCACATCCGACCCGCGGTGCGGGCGGTGGCCAGGTAGACGGTGAAGTCCCGAGGCGCAGCCCCCGGCACCTGCTGTAGCCGCAACCTGCCGCTGTCGACCCAACTGCCCGGCCCGGCGAGCGCCGCCTCCACCGCCTGGGCGAACTCGGTGACGTCCTCGGCACTGCCCGACTCCACAGCGACCCGGTAACGCCGCAGCTCACCCGCCCGACCCAGCACCGGGCCGGAGCGGACGTCGTAGCCGAACCCGCCAGTGCCGGCGCTCGGAACCACGCCGGGCACCCGCAACACCGGGGGCGGGCTGGACGGAACCGCGTCAGAGGGCGACGGGTCGGGCGGCAGCGGCCCGGCCACCAGCGGCGGCGGGCCGATCTCCTCGGCGGCCAACCGGTCAGCGCCGGGATGCCCACCCGGCCCCTCGGCGATCACTGTCACCGCCGCGCCGACGGCCACCACCACCGCCACCAGTTGGGCGAACAGCGCGAAACGTCGCCGACGGCGAGCAGGATGGCGGGCTGAGCTGGGCATCCACGTCAGCCTGCCAGATCAGACCGCCCCGCGGTGTCCTCCATTTCGGCGAGCAGACCGACCACCGCGCGGGCAACCAGCCGGGGCACCTCCAACTGCGCCACATGGCCGACGCCCTCGAGCATCATCAATCGGCTGTCCGGAATGACCCGGGCGGTCTGCGGCCCGACCCGCACGTCGACCAGACGGTCCTGCAGACCGCCCACCACCAGGGTCGGTGCGCGTACCGCCTCGGCGAGGCGCCACAGCGACCCCGGCCCCGGCAGGTACGACCGCAGGAAGCTGGAGACCAGCCCACGGAACGTCCGGACGTACGCGGCAGCATAGTGCTCGGCCTCGTACCGCACCCGGATCTCCTCCAGCGCCTCGGCCCGGCGCTGATCGCAGATCCGGCTGAGATCGGCGACGCACGCCTCCAACACCTGCTGGGCCATCACCTCGGGAGCGAGCTGGGTGAGGTGCCGGGCGACCAGCCGCTCACCTCGCGGAATGGCGAGCACCGGCAGCATCCGCCCCTGCAACGAGCGCCGGAAATCCAGGAACGGCAGCGCCGGGGAGATCAGGGTGAGGGTGCGGACCAGATCCGGCCGGAGTCCGGCGACCTGGACCGCTACCGCGCCACCCAGCGAGTTGCCGAACAGGTGCACCGGCCCTCGACCGGTCTGCTCGATCCAGCGGACGACCAGATCCGCGAAGGCCGGAATCGTGTAGCTCGGGCCCGGCTCGCTACGGCCGAAGCCGGGCAGGTCGATGGCCTGACCGTCCAGCCGGTCGGCGAGCAACCCGGCCAGGTCGGTCCAGTTCTGCGACGACCCGCCCAACCCGTGCACGTACAGCGCCGGCTCCGCGCCGGCGGCGGTGGCCGGGGTGTCCCGGACGTACGTGACTCGGCCGTCGAGGCGGACTTCCCGGCCCGGCCAGGGCGGCGGAACGCTGTCGTCGGGGAGCAGGTGGTCCGGCCAGAGGGTGGCGCGTCTCATTGCTCCAGTCTGCCTCGAACCACTCAGGACAGCAGCGCCTCCAGCCGACGGTTGACCGCTGCCAGCGTCGCCCGGACCACCGCCTGACGCGGGTCACCCGCGACCAGGGCCGACCCGGCGAGCTGCTCGACCCAGCCCTCACAGACCAGCAGCGCCACCACTGTCGCCACCTCGCAGTTGCCGAACGGCACCACAGCAGCGTGTTCGACGAAACAGCGCCCCCGCTCGGCGTTCTCGGCACCGCGCAGCAACTCGTCCACAGCGGCCGCCGCCGCCACCGCGCAGAGCCGCAACACGTAGCCGTCCACCGCCGGCCCGGTGGCGTACCCGGAGGCGCTGTCGCCCCCGGCCAGCAGCCGGACCTCCACGTTCGCGTCCAGGCCGAAGGTGCTGACCTGCACATGGTCGATCACGACTCGGGGCCCCGGCGTACCGCCGGTCTCCAGCGGCCGGGACGGCGCCGACTCCGTCGTGGTCACCTGACCACCGGAGTACGACGTGCCCAGCGTCGCCGGGCTACCGGTCGCGGCGCCGGTCGGCGCGGACGAAACCGACCCGGGTTCCTCCACGGTCGCGCGCCCCCGGTGCGGAGCGTTCGACCGGCGGCGGCGCGTCGGGTCCGTGCCGGTCCGCTGCTCCGGGCCGGACGGCGGAGAATCGACCCGACCGCCGGACGGGCGGACGACCGTCGGCGACTCGGCCGACCGAACCTCGCCGGGATCGCGCGAAGCCGCGTTTCGAGTCTCCGGGGTACGCCGCTCGGCGGGCTCGGCCGCGCGACGGCGAACCGGTGGTGGTGGCGTGCTGGGCAGGCCGGGCACGTTCTGCGGGGCCGCGGCCAACCCCATCCGCTCCTGGAGCAGCCGGGCCACCTGCCGGCTCACCTCGGCCGGGTCGGCGCCGTCGGCCAGGTCCAGTCGCAGACTGTGCGCCCCCGCCGGCGTACGGCGCAGGGCCGCGTCGCGGACACCGGCCACCTCCCGGACGGCGTCCAGGATGGCGTTGACGTCGAACCCCTCGGGGCGCTCGCGCAGTGGGGCTGGCTCGTCGTCCCGGCGCAGGTGAGTGGCGATGCGGGCGAGTTCCGGGGTTTCGGCGGGTGGATCCACGGCTGGCGGCTCCGGCACGACGGGCACGTCCGGTTCCGCAGGGACGCGCTGCGGCAGCACCACCGCGCTCGCAGCCGACTGCCGGCCGTCGTCGGCCGGCGACGTCGGCTCGGGAGCGGATCGGCGCGCCGCGTAGGCGGAGGCGGAGGTGGACGCCGCGGCGGGCTGATCGCGGCGGCCGGAACCCTTGGTGGCGGTGGGCGGGACCGCTGAGGTGGAGGACGGGGTGGCGTCAGTCGATGGCGAGCCGTTGACCGGCGGGGGCGGCTCGACGGGTGACGGACCGGGCTCGGGTGTCGCCGGCCGGAGCCGGAACGGTCCGGTCGGTCGGACGTCGGGCCGGGACCGGCCGGGCGTGTCGCCTCCGTCGCCCCCACCGGCGCTGGTCGACCGGCTGGCCGGCCACGACGGGCGCTCGACCGGGGTGGCCGGGAGCCGGCCCTCGGACCAGTCCGGCCGCTCGGCCCGGGAACTGCTCGCCGTCGGCGAACCCCCGGTCCAGGACGAGCGCTCCGCGACCAGCGACGGGCCTGCGGGAGCCGGTGGCGCGTCGGTCAGCGTGGGAGGTGGCCCGGCCGGAGCCGGAGGCGGTCCAGCGGGTGCCGGAGGTATCGCCTCGGCCGGTGCGGGCGGGTCGGCCGATGCCGGGCTGGAGGCCCAGGAAGGTCGCGTGGGCGGGGAACTGGCCGGTGCCGGATCGGCACCACCGGCCCAGGACGGCCGCGTCGACGCCGCGCTGGTCGCGGGCGGTTCGGCCCCGCCGGCCCAGGACGGTCGTACCGGCGGCACGCTGGTCGCCGCCTCGGACCCGCCGGCCCAGGACGGCCGCACCGGCGGCACGCTGGTCGGCGTCGGATCGGCCCCCCCGGCCCAGGAGGGCCGCGCGGGCGACGCGCTGGTGGGGTCGGCCCCGCCGGCCCAGGACGGACGGTCGGCGCGAGGGCCGCCGGTCGCCCCGGACCCCGCCCAGGACGGCCGGTCAGCCGGCGGTGCGCTGGTCGGCGACGCACCACCCGCCCAGGACGGCCGGTCAGCGGGCGGACCGCTGGTCGGCGACGCGCCACCGGCCCAGGACGGACGGTCGGCCGGCGGTGCGCTGGTCGGTTCGGCGGGGCGTTCCGGGGTGGACTCGGATTCGACCCGGACGGGTTCGTACGCCCGGGGCGGATCGGCGCGCACCGGCTCGTACGGACGGGGCACCTCGGCGCGCACCGGCTCGTACGGCTGGTGGGGTTCGCCGACCCAGTCCGGCGCCGGCTCGTCCCGTGCCGCCGGGCCAGCCGGCTCGTCGTCCTGGCGGGACCAGGGTGGGGCCCACCCGCCACCCCAGCTCGGACGGTTCCAGCTCGGCCCCGACCAGTCGGGCTCGATGGCCGACGACTCCCCGGCCCGGTGCGTTTCACCGGGACGGTGCGTCTCTCCGCTGCGGTGCGCCTCTCCGGCACGGTGCGTCTCTGCCGGCCGGGAACCCTCGGCAGCGCGACCTGGCTCGCCCTCGTCGGCGGACGCGGCCGGGCCCGGGGTGCGTCCCGAGGACGCCGCGGGCTCGGGTGCGAGCGGGTCCCGCCAGTCGCGCGGCGCTGTCGGACTCTCGTCGGCGGCCAGCCGTTCGCCGGTCGGCGCGTGGAAACCGGGCGGCACCTCGAAACCCGACGCCGCGGTGCCGACGGGCGGCACCTGGACGGCCGGAGGGGCCGAGGTGGGCAACCCGGGCTCGGCCCAGCGGGCACGATGCGCGGCAGCCGGATCGACGGTGGAGTGTGGGGCGGGGCCCGGGTCGGGCTCGACGGCACCCTGCTCGGTCGGCGGTGCGGGACGTTGGGCGGGCACCACGAGCCGCTCGCTGGCCGCCCCGGGGCGAGCCTCGGCGGGCAGCCCGGGCGGGGCGCTCACCGGCGTGGGGCGTCCCGCGGGCGGTTCGAGACCGGGGTGGTGGACGCCGTTGACGTCGTCCGGGTGGTGCACGCCGTTGACGTGGTGGCCGTTGGCGGGGGCCGGCGACTCCGGGTCGCCCGACCGCCCGACCAGCGGGGATGGCAGGTCGCCGTGCCGTGTCGAGGAGGTCCGCCAGCCCGACGCGGGGTCGGGCTGCCAGCGCGGCGCCTCATCCCGGGCGTCCTCGCGGTCGGCGGCTCGGGGCCACCCACCCGCCGGAGGTGCCCACCCACTGACGGAACGGCTCGGGTCGTCGTGCTGACCCGCTCCGTCACCGTGCTCTCCCGGGGTGGCGGCTCCGGGTTGCCCTGTTTCACTCACCGCGCGCTCCTTGGTCGCCCCCGCTGAGGCTACCGTGTGCCGAGAGTGGCGATAAGTTACAGCGGCGGGCCATTTCCACGACCGAGGTCACGGGCCTCGCCCGGTCTGGGGGGAAAATGCCGGCTCGTACGGAGAACTCGGAGGATCCCATGACCGCTGCGGGGAACGGTGCACAGACCGCCGGCCGGCCCACCCGCCTGCCCCGCTCCGCGCGTCGTAAGCAGCTTCTCGCTGCGGCGCAGGAGGTGTTCGTCGCCCAGGGCTACCACGCCGCCGCGATGGACGACATCGCCGAGCGGGCCGGGGTCTCGAAGCCGGTGCTCTACCAACACTTTCCCGGAAAGATGGACCTCTACCTGGCGCTGCTCGACACGCACTGTGACGCCATCGTCGCTCAGGTGCAGGACGCGATGCGCGGCACCAGCGACAACAAGGAGCGGGTCAGCGCGTCGGTACGGGCGTACTTCGACTTCGTCGACCACGAGAGCGAGGCGTTCCGGCTCGTCTTCGAGTCGGATCTGCGCAACGACCCGGCCGTGCGGCAGCGGGTGGAACGGGTCGAGCAGGGCTGCATCGCGGCGATCACCGACACCATCATCTCCGACACCGGGGTGAGCCGGGCGCACGCCGAGCTGCTCGCCTCCGGGCTGGTCGGCGCGGCGGAGACGGCAGCGCAGTTCTGGCTGGCCGGCGGACGGCAGGTGCCCAAGGCCGAGGCCGAGGCGTTGGTGGCCGCGCTGTCGTGGCGGGGCATCGCGAGCTTCCCGCTGCAAGGTGAGTCAGCCTGACCGCCGGCCCCGTGATCGGATAGCCTTCGCAGGGCGGTTCTTTCGCCCCAGTTGAGGAGGCACAGTGGAGGTCAAGATCGGCGTGCAGTACGCGCCACGCGAGCTGGTAGTGGACAGCGCGCAGTCGCCGGCCGAGATCGAGCAGATCGTGACCGACGCCTTCGCCGGCAACGGCGGCACGCTCTCCCTGACCGACGAGAAGGGCCGGCGGGTCATCGTTCCGGTCGAGAAGGTCGCCTACGTCGAGATCGCCGAGGCGTCGTCCCGGGCGGTCGGGTTCACCGTTCGCTGACCGGTTCGGCCATCGCGGCAGGTCGGCACTCGGCCCACCTGCCGCAGGCCGGCGCCGGCCGACGGCCGGTTGGTCAGTTGTTCAGCCCGGCGGCGGCCATCCGCGCGGTGTGCGCGGTGGTGAGCCTGCCGAACAGCCCCGGCACGTCGACCCGGCCGTCTCGTGCGATCAGCGCGGTGAGGGTGGCCCGCTCGGCGGCGACGCGGCCGGCCTGGGACAACGCCTCGCCGACCAGTCGCCGGGCCCACATCGAGAGCCGACCGGCCACCCGGGGGTCGTCGGCGACGGCCACCCGGATCTCCGCCGCGGCGAAGTCCGCGTACCGGGAGTCGTGCAGGACGTCCAGCACCAGGGCCCGGTCCGGTTCCTCCAGCGCGTCGGCGATCTCGCGAACGAAGTCGTCGGTGATCGCGTCGCCCACGTACGCCTTGGTGACCACTTCCGCCCAGTCCCGTGGCTCGGTCGAGTCGTGGTACGCCTGCAACGGCTCGACATAGGGCGCCATCGCATCCTCGGGTGCCACGCCCAACGCGGTGAGCCGGTCGGCGAGGCGCCGGTAGTTGGCGATCTCGGCCGCGGCCATCTCGTTCAGCGCGGCCCGGCGGCGCAGGTCAGGAGCGAGTCGGGCATCGCCCGCCATTCGCTCGAAGGCGAGCAGCTCACCGAAGGCGACAAGACCCAGCAGGTCGGCGTACGCGGAACCGGAGGCGGACACGAGCGGCAGGCTATCGCGTACCGACCCTCCTGCGCGTCCCGCGCACTTCGCACCTCGGCCGAACTCCCCGATCACCGTCGACGGGATGGGCGGCGTGCGATAAGTGTGGCGTAGGTCACATTTGCTTGCCCCGCGTGGCGAGTGGCCGACCGGGAATCGGGACGGGGGCATGCCTGTTCAGGTAACATGGAGCAGTTGCCGTGGGCGCCGATCTGATCGAAGCTCAGCCCGCGGCGCGCGTGCGGCCCGGTCCGGCTCGGCAATCTGCCGCCGACCGTGTGGCCCGCGTCATACCGAACGCGCCCTGAGGACATGACGGGCGCACCCACGAGAGGGCACCCCCACATCCACATGAGCGACCTGACTCAAGATTTGCTGGACGGCCAGGAACTGGCCCCCACCGCCCCGGTTCGACCGGAGGCCCCCACGTTCGCCGCACTCGGCGCCCGCGCCGAGACGGTCGAGGCCCTGGCCTCGGCCGGCATCACCCGCGCCTTCGCCATCCAGGAGTACGCGATCCCGATCGCGCTGCGCGGCGTCGACCTGATCGGTCAGGCGCCCACCGGCACCGGCAAGACCCTCGGCTTCGGTGTACCGCTGCTCGACCGGGTCTTCGCCCCGGGCGAGGGCAGCGACGGCGTCCCCCAGGCGCTGGTCGTCGTCCCCACCCGTGAGCTGGGCATCCAGGTCGCCAAGGATCTGGCCGCCGCCGGCCGGACGCGTGGCGTCCGGGTGCTGCCGATCTACGGCGGCGTGGCGTACGAGCCGCAGATCGACGCGCTGCGCAAGGGCGTCGAGATCCTGGTCGGCACGCCCGGCCGACTGATGGACCTGCAGAAGCAGAAGCACCTCCGGCTCGACCGGGTGCACGCACTCGTCCTCGACGAGGCCGACCGGATGCTCGACCTGGGCTTCCTCGACGACGTCGAGAAGATCCTGGCGATGCTTCCGGAAGACCGGCAGACGATGCTCTTCTCGGCCACCATGCCGGACCCGATCGTCACCCTGTCGCGGCGTTTCCTGCGCCAGCCGATGACGATCCACGCCGGGCACACCGCCGAGACCGGCCCGTCGCCGCAGACCCAGCAGTTGGTCTACCGCACCCACTCGATGAACAAGGTCGAGGTGGTGGCGCGCATCCTCCAGGCGGAGGGGCGTGGGCTGACCATGATCTTCACGCGTACCAAGCGGGCCGCCGACCGGGTCGCCGAGGATCTCGACTTCCGCGGGTTCGCGGTCGCCGCGGTGCATGGTGACCTCGGCCAGGGCGCCCGCGAGCGGGCTCTGCGGGCCTTCCGGGCCGGCAAGATCGACATCCTGGTCGCCACCGACGTGGCGGCCCGTGGGTTGGACGTCACCGGCGTCACCCACGTCATCAACTACGACTGCCCGGAAGACCAGGACACCTACACCCACCGGATCGGTCGTACCGGCCGGGCCGGCGCGACGGGTGTCGCGGTGACCTTCGTCGACTGGGACGACATGCCGCGCTGGCGGATCATCGACAAGACCCTGGGTCTGGAGATGCCGGAGCCGCCGGAGACGTATCACACCTCGCCGCATCTCTACACCGACCTGCACATCTCCACCGAGGTCAGCGGCACGCTGCCCACTGCCGAGCGCACCCGGGCCGGGCTGTCCGCCGAGATCGAAGAGGATCTGGGTGGGACGACCCGCTCCCGTCGGGGCGACAGCGGTGGTCGGGGCCCCCGACGCGGCGAGAGCCGTGGTGAGGGTCGCGGCGAGCGCCGTGGTCGGGGCGATGGCCGCCGCGACCGCTCCGACGCCGGCACGCCGGCCGTCGCCGAGGCACCTGCGGCCGACGCCGCCGACGCCGCCGACGAAGGCACCCGTACTCCCCGTCGCCGGCGTCGCCGCCGGACCGGCGAGGTGGTAGCGGCCGAGGCGACCGCGGTGATCTCCGCCGACGCCGGCCCCTCCGAGCCGGCCACCGCGTCCGACGGCGAGGCGTCCAAGCCGCGCCGCCGACGCCGCCGCCGTGGTGGCGGTTCCGGTGCGGATGCGCCGGCCGAGGCGACAGCGGACTGACCACCAGCCACACCTGACATCCCCCGCACCGCCTCGCGCGGTGCGGGGGATGTTCCCTTCTCCCACCCCACCTGCCGAAGATGGAACGATGCCGCAACCACTGGACGCCGCCCTGACCGAGGTTCGGGCACTGCTGCTCGACCCCGCGCTGACCCGTGCGGTCGCCGCCGGACGTCGACGCGGTCGCCGCCCCACCGTTGAGCGGGCCGAGCTGCGGCCGGTACGGCTCAAGGCCGGGCCGCGGATGCAGATCACCACGTCCGACGGTGCTCGCCCCTACACCCGCAACCTCGCCTCCGGTCCGGAGGCCGCTGCGGCGATCGACGAACTGCTCGCCGAGCCGTTCGGCAACTGGCACGTCGAGACGGCCGACGCGACCCTCCAACTGCGGGTGACCAAGTCCGGCGAGGCGCAGGTGCACAGGGCCGCGACGTCCCGTCCGGCGGCGACGCCCACGGGGAACGACCGGACGAAGGAATACCTGCTCGACCCCGGCGACCCGATCTTCGCGGAGATCGGCGGCTCGGCAGCCAAGCGCCGCCAGGTGGACGCGTTCCTGCGGGCCCTCGCCGCGACCCTGCCCGACGAGCTGACCGGTCCGCTTCGGGTGGTCGACCTGGGCTGCGGCAACGCCTACCTGACGTTCGCCGCGTACCGCTACCTGACGAGCCGGGGGCTCGACGTCCAACTGGTCGGCGTGGACGTCCGGGAGGACCAGCGGCGGCGCAACACCGAGCTGGCGCAGCGGCTGGGCTGGGCCGATCAGGTCAGCTTCGTGGCCGGGACGATCGCCGACGCCGTCGTCGACCCCGCCCCCGACCTGGTGCTGGCGCTGCACGCCTGTGACACCGCCACCGACGAGGCACTGGCCCGCGCGGTGCGCTGGGAGGCCCGCTGGGTGCTGGCCGCGCCGTGCTGCCACCACGATCTGGCGAAGCAGCTCCGCGCCCACCCCGCCCCGGCCCCGTACGAGCTGCTGACCCGGCAGGGCATCCTGCGCGAGCGCTTCGCCGACGTGCTCACCGACGCGCTGCGCGCCGGGTTGCTGCGGGCGCACGGGTACCGGACCGAGGTGGTGGAGTTCGTGGACTCGCAGCACACCCCACGTAACCTGCTGATCCGCGCCCGTCGTACCGGAGCCGAGGCGACCGACCCGCAGCGCGCGGAGTACCGCGAGCTGGTGGACCAGTGGCAGGTCACTCCCCGGCTGGAGACGCTGCTGGCCACCGGAGAGGCGCCTTAGGGCCTGTTTCATAAGGGCGGTCGAGCCGAGGCGGAGTCCGGGCGGCGATCCGGCAAGGCGCGGTTTCGTCCGGATACCGGTGTTGTATCCGGACGAGACCGCAACGCCGCCGGTCGTCGTTCGGGCCCGCCGCAGGCCGGCCAGTTCTTATGAAACAGGCCCTTGCTCCTGGGTGGCTAGCGTCGGCGGTCGCGGCCACCGTTGCGCTCGCCGGCACCACGGTCGAGCACCGACACGCGGTCGGCGGCGGGCCGCTGGGCGGCCCACTCACCGTCGCCCGGGGCGGTCGGGAATGGCACGACCTTGCCCCCGGTCTCGGCGTTGCCGGCCGCCGCGAAGGCGTTCCAGGAGATGTCCACCAACAGCTTCTTCACCTCGGCGTGCCGGATGGCGGCGTTGTGTTGCAACGCCATCCGGGCACCGAGCACCACCGCGACGAGCGTAGTGGTGATGGTGCCGGTGGCGGCCAGCACCTGGAGACCGGTCGCCGAGTCGGTGCGGAGCACCAGGACCAGCAACCAGATCCAGAACGCGGCGGCGAAGACGCCGGCCTTGGCGACGAAGAAGAGGCTCACCGCACCGGGCTGGTACGGCTGGGGGCGGCTCGATTCGGCCATGGTGCTCCTCGGCGGTGGTCCGGTCGGAGGCGGCAGGCGACAGACGCGATGTCGGGACGGGCACCGAGCTTAATAGAAGAACGATGAAGATCGCTCTATGCAATTTTCGTTCTGCACACACGCTTCCAGAGAAAAGTCTCGTCCACGGGACAGTTTGTGCGGTCAGTCAATTGTTTCCGTGCCCTGGCGTACTACCCTCGGAAGGCGCATCGTCCCGGTGCTCCGTCAGGAGGGGAAGACACACAGGGATGGGATCAGCCGACGTATCACCGCAGATGGCCTTCGCCCGCTTCGTCCGGCGCGCCATCGACGACGCTCGCGACGAACGTGGCTGGACCGTGACTGATCTTGCCTCGCACACGGGCGTGGGCCGCTCCACCGTGTTCCGCTGGCTGGCCGGCGACTGGCAGGACTATCCCGAGTTGGCCAAGGTGCGCGGCTTCTGCTCCGCACTGGATCTGCCGGTCGCCGCCGCGTTCCGGGCGCTCGGGCTGCCCGACGCCGGTCCCGCGCCCCGCCGCCGCCACGACGACGGCCCGGTCGAGGCCGACGTCCGGGCCATCCTGGACCGGCTGGCCGACCCCACGGTCCCCGCCGAGGAGAAGCACCACATCCGCGACCTGCTCCGCTACCTGGCCCGCCGCCCCATCCGCCGAGCCAGCTGAACCGCTACCCCTCCCCCTCCCAGGCTGTTGATCATGAAGTTATTGCCCCGACACGCCGTGGCGAGTGGCAATACCTTCATGATCAACGAGAGGGGCAGCGGAGGGGCGGGCCTAGGGGACGGTGAGGGTGAACTCGGCGGTCCGGACTTCGGCGTTCACCTGGAAGTCGAGGTAGAGGCGGTAGCGGCCCGGGCCCGGGGTGGTCAACCAGAACTTGATCTGACCGTCCACCAACTCGGTCTCCGGGTGCACGTGCAGATAACCGAGGTCGCCCTCGCGCAACGCCACCAGATGCCCGTACGCCCCGAGGTACCGCTCCAGCGGGGCTGCGCCGCCGACGCCGTCGACCCGGAAGGTCAGCGGCACTGCCGCCCCGACCTGCACAGTGCCCTGGTAGCCGACGGTGAAGCCGTCCACTGTCGTCGAGGTGGCCGGCCCCGGCAGTGAACGGGGCCGGTAGTCGCCGGGCGCCACCAGGTCCGTACCGAGGGTCACCGCGGTCTGCGCGCCGTTGTCGGCGACCACAGTGAAATCGGCGTACGCGCGCCAGAGGCCGGGCTGCGCGAGTGTCAACGGCACCGACCAGGTGCCGTCCGCCGCCATGGTCGGGTGCAGGTGCTGGTAACCGGTCAGGTCCCGCCGGACGACGATGAGGTGCATCGGCTTGTCGTGCACGATCGCGAACCGGGTGATCGGCTGGCGCTGCGCGTCGCGCACCTGGAAGCGGAGCTGACCCTGACGACCCGCCGCGAACTCGGTGGCCAGGGGCGCCAGGGTGAACCCGGCCGAGCTGACCGCCAGACCTCCCGGCTCGGTGGCCGCGCCCTGATCGGTGGCCGTGGCACTGCCGTGGTTGTGCGGCGCGACGCCCGGTGGGTCGGTGTGCTCGGCGGCCAACGACGGGCTGCCGGTGACGGCACCGTTGGTGTTCAGCCGGCCGAGGCCGAAGCCGAGCAGCACCGCCAGCACCAGCCCGCCGACCACCAGCGCCAGCCGGAGCGTGCTCCGGTCCGGCCCGGCGGACACCTGGTCAGCACCGTCGACGCCGTGCGCGTGGCCGGCATCGTCACCGGCGGCCAGGGCCGTGCCGGCGTGCGCGCGGCGGACGGGCTGCTGGTCGGTCATGCCGCCCACGGTACCGCCGGGCAGGGCCGCTCCAGGCCGACGCCCGGAGGGCGTGGCGACCGTCGCACTCGACACCCCCCGGGAACTTTCCACCCGACCCCGAACGCGGCGGGTCAGCCGGCCACGGCGAGGGCGAGCGGGAGCACGTCGGTCGCGCCGGCTCGGCGCAGGGCCCGGGCCACCAGCGTCATCGTCCAGCCCGAGTCGATCAGGTCGTCGACGAGCAGTACCGGCCCTTCCAGCCCGGCCAGGGCGTCGGCCAGGTCGGTCGGCACGGTGAAGGTGTCGTGCAGCGCGCGTACCCGTTGGGCGCTGTTGCCACGCGGCCCGGCCGGGCCGTCGGGGCCGACCGCGGTGACCTCGCCGAGCAGCGGCAGCCGGCCCACCGTGGCGATCCGCTCGGCCAGCGAGCCGAGCAGCCGGGGCCGCCGCCGGGAACCGACAGCGACCACCGCCACCGGCCGACGGGGCCACGGGTTGTCGCCGTGCGCCCACGCCTTCAGCACCTCCACGACCGCGCCGGCGACGTCGTCGGGCACCGGCGCGTCGGGCGCTTCCGGGCCGACGAGAGCACGCAGCCGGCCACCCCAGCCCAGGTCGGAGAGGCGCCCTACGGCCCGGCCCGGCAGCGCCTGCTCCGCGGGGGCGATCCGGCCCTTGAGGGGTACGCCCACCGCGTCGAGCCCGGTCGGCCAGAGCTTCTTCGGCGCGATCTCCACGCCGGGTCGGCCCAGGAAGGTCTGCGCGGCGGCGAGCGCGGCTGTCGACACGTCAGCGGCGAAGAGTGGGTCGGCACACCTGTCGCATCTGCCGCAGTCAGCCGCCTCGGTGTCGTCCAGGCGTTCCCGTAGATACCGCATCCGGCAGTCGGACGTCGTCGCGTACTCCCGCATGGCCTGTTGCTCGACGGTGCGCGCCTCGGCGACGCGGCGCAACCGGGCCTCGTCGTAGACCCACGGCTCGCCCGTGGCGAGCCAACCACCGCGCACCCGGCGGACCGCGCCGTCCACGTCGAGCACCTTGAGCATCAGCTCCAGTCGGGCCCGGCGCAGGTCGACGAGGGGTTCGAGTGCCTGGGTGGAGAGCGGGCGGTCGGTGTGCAGGGCGGCCAGCACGGCCCGGACCTGCTGCTCCGGCGGGAACGCCAGCGAGGCGAAGTAACGCCAGATCGCGGCGTCCTCGACGCCGGGCAGCAGCAGCACCTCGGCGTGCTCGACGGCGCGGCCGGCGCGGCCGACCTGCTGGTAGTACGCGATCGGCGAGGGTGGCGCGCCGAGGTGGACGACGAAGCCCAGGTCGGGCTTGTCGAAGCCCATGCCGAGGGCGCTGGTGGCGACCAACGCCTTGATCTTGTTGTCGAGCAGGTCCTGTTCGGCGGCGCGCCGGTCGGCGTCGTCGGACTGCCCGCTGTACGAGGCGACCGGGTAACCCCGGGAGCGCAGGAACTCGGCAGTCTCCCCCGCTGCCGCCACTGTCAGCGTGTAGACGATGCCTGAGCCGGGCAGCTGGTCCAGGTGGTCGGCGAGCCAGGCCAGCCGGTGCGCCGGGCTGGGGAGGTCGAGCACCCCGAGGCGCAGCGACTCGCGGTCCAGGGTGCCGCGCAGGATGAGGGCGTCGCCCAGCTGCTCGGCGACGTCCTGGGTGACCCGGGCGTTGGCGGTGGCGGTGGTCGCCAGCACGGGGGTGCGCTCGGGCAGCTCGGCGAGGAACGTCCGCAGCCGCCGGTAGTCCGGCCGGAAGTCGTGCCCCCAGTCGGAGACGCAGTGCGCCTCGTCGACCACCAGCAGGCCGGTGGTCGCTGCCAACTTCGGCAGGACGCCGTCGCGGAAATCCGGGTTGTTGAGGCGTTCCGGGCTGATCAGCAGGACGTCCACAGCGCCGCTCTGGATCTCGGCGGTGATCTCGTCCCACTCGTCGAGGTTCGCCGAGTTGATCGTGCGGGCCCGGATGCCGGCCCGAGCGGCGGCCTCGACCTGGTTGCGCATCAACGCCAGCAGCGGCGAGACGATGACTGTCGGCCCGGCCTGGTGGCCCTGCTCGCGGTCCCGGAGCAGGGCGGTGGCCACGAAGTAGACAGCCGACTTGCCCCAACCGGTGCGCTGGACGCAGAGCACCCGCCGCCGGTCGACGACGAGCGCCTCGATGGCGCGCCACTGATCCTCGCGCAGCCGGGCGTGGTCACCGGCCAGCCGGCGCAGCACCGCCTCGGCCCGCTCGCGTACCGCTGCCCGCTCTGCTGTCTCCACCCGGCATTTCTACCAGCGCCGACCGTCATCCCCCTGTTGATCAAGGGGTTCGCGTCACCATCGGGTCGGATTCTGACGCAAACCTCTTGATCAACAGGGGGATGGCGCGGGGGTGCGGGGGGTGGCGGCGGGGTCAGCGGCCTAGGACTGAGCCGCCGTTGACGCCCAGGATCTGGCCTGTGACGTAGCCGGCCGCCGGGCTGGCCAGATAGCGCACCGCTTCGGCGATGTCGTCCGGCAGCCCGGCGCGTCCGACCAGGGTCGCCGCCACCCGCTTCGCGTGCCCCTCGGCGGTCATCCGGTCACCGAAGAACTCGGTCTCGGCGACGTAGCCGGGGCTCACCACGTTGACGGTGATCTGCTCCGGACCAAGCTGCGCGGCCAGGTCGTACGCCCAACCGTGCAGAGCCGCCTTCGCCGCCGAGTACGGCCCACCGCCGCCGCGCTGGGCGGCGATCGAGCTGACCAGGATCACTCGCCCGCCGGGTCGCCGCAGAGCCGGCCGCAGCGCCTCGGTCAGCAGCACGGCGGTGAGCACGTTGGCGTCCAGGTTGGCCCGCCAGTGCGCGGCGGTTCCGGCCAACGTGCCGGTGTCCCCGGCCAGGTAGCCGCCCGCGTTGTTGACCACCACGTCGACCGGCCGGTCACCAACCGCCGCGAGGACCGTGTCGAGCTGCTCCGGATCGGTCAGATCCGCTGTCACTGTGGTGACCGCGTCCGGCCGCCCGCAGTCCGCGCCGATCTGCTCGGCGGCGGCCGTCAACACGTCCGCCCGCCGCCCGACGATCAGTACGTCGTAACCGTCGCGGGCGAGCACTCCCGCCACGGCCGCCCCGATTCCCGTCCCGCCCCCACTGACTACCGCAACTCGCGAGTCCATCTCCCGACCTCCCGTACGAAGAGCCCCGTCGATCATGAAGTTATCGCCATTCGACACGGCGTGTCATGGCAGTAACTTCATGATCGACGGGGCGAAAGGGACCTCAGCGGCGAGGGCGGAGGGACCGGGTCAGGTGGGACAGGCGGGGGGCGAGGCTGGTCAGGCCACCGGGGAAGAAGTAGACGGCCAGGATGAAGACAGTGCCCAGGACGAACAGCGGCTGGCTCAGCGGACGGCTGAGGACGGCCGGCAGGTTGTCCACCGCGTCGCTCGTGCCGAAGGCGGTGAGCCGGTGATCCAGGTACATGTAGAGGACACCACCGAGCACCGGACCCCATCTGGTGCCCGGCCCGCCGAGCACCACCATGACCAGCAGCGACAGGGTCAACTCGGACGACGTGATGTGCGGCGACGCGCCGCCGACGATCAGGACGTAGACCACCCCGCCCGCCGACGCCAAGCCGCCGGCCAGTGTGAACGCCACCAACTTGTAGCGGTACGGGTCCAACCCGAGCACGCCGATCCGCCGCTCGTCGTCACGCAGCCCGGCGAGCACCCGACCGGTCGGTGACCCGCTCACCCGGTGCACCACGAAGACCACCAGGGTCAGGTACGCCAGCGCCAACCAGTACAGGTTGACAGTGTTCGTCACCCCCACCAGCCCGGCGGGCAGCCCCGACACGTCCAGCGGCAGGCCCTCCTCGCCACCGGTGAGCCCGCCGAAGTCCCGGGCCACCAGGATCGCGCCCACCTGGGCGAAGGCCAACGTGACCATGGCGAACGCGATGCCCACCGTCCGCAGCGCCACAGCGCCGAGCAGCGCGGCGAGGATGGTGCCGCCGGTGATGGTCAGCAGCGCCGCCTGCCACAGCGGCAGACCGGCCCGGGTGATGAGGATGTCGGTGCCGTAGACACCGGCGGCGAAGTACAGCGCGTGCCCGAAGGAGAGCATCCCGGTCCGGCCGAAGAGCAGGTCGTACCCGGCCGCCAGCCCGCCGAAGATCAGGCAGATGGCGAGCAGTTGCAGGGTGCCGGGTGAGTTGACCGGCCCCTCGAAGATCCCCGGCAGGGAGATCGTCGAGTACGGCAGGATCGCCAGCACGACCAGTGCGACGAGCGGCAGGAACGGGCGGACCCGGTGCCACCGCCCCCGCTGCGGACTCAACTCGTCGGGCACCTGCGCGCGAGGCGCGTCGATCACCGTCATGCCGTTGCCACCTTTCCGGCGATGCCCTGCGGGCGCAGCAGCAGCACCACGGCCAGCAGCCCGACCACGCAGATGTCGCCCAGCCCGGACGTGCCGTAGTAGTTGACGAACTGCTGCACCAGCCCGACCACGACCGCCGCGTACGCGGAGCCGACCACCGAGCCCATCCCGCCGATCACCACAACGATGAACGCGAAGATCAGCAGCGAGCCGCCCTGCCCGGGCGAGACGGTGCCGAAGTAGACCCCGCCGAGCGCGCCGGCGAGCGCGGCGGCCGCCCCACCGATCGCGAAGACCAGCGTGAACGCCTTGCGGACGTCGATGCCCAGCGCTGTGACCATCTCCCGGTTCTCCACCCCGGCCCGGATCACCAGGCCGTACCGGGTCCAGCGCAGGAACGCCAGGATCGCGCCGAGCACCAGCACCGCCGCGATGATCAGCAGCAGGCCACCGTTGGGCACCTGCGCGCCGAAGATGCCGGTCACCTGCCGGGTCCAGTCCGGACGCGGGAAGGGCCTTGCGTCCGCACCCCAGGTGGCCTGGAGCAACGCCACCCCGGCCAGCGACAGCCCGACGGTGACCAGCACCTGCTCGATGGTGCGGGAGTACAGCGGGCGGATCAGCACCAGCTCGACCAGGATCGCGACCAGCGTGCCGGCGGCCACCCCGAAGGCGACAGCGAACACGAAGCCGAACCCGTCCGGGCCGGCGCCCGGCAGGTTGCCCGCCGCCCACCAGGTGCCGTACGCGCCGACGCCGAGGAACAGCCCGTGCGCGAAGTTGAGCACGTCGGCCAGGCCGAAGACCAGGGACAGACCGGAGGCGACCAGGAAGTACAGCGCCGCCAGGCCGAGCCCGGTCAACGCCAACAGGATCACGGTGCCCATCAGTGGGACACCTCCGCGGAGCCGACACCGAGCAGCGACTTCGTCAACGCGGTCTCCAACAGCAACTCGTGGGCGTCGCCGGTCCAGGCCACCTTGCCGGCGGCCAGCACTACCGCGTCGCGGGCCAGTCGGCGTACGACTGCCAGGTTCTGCTCGACCAGCAGCACCGGCACCGATTCCGCGACCCGTTCCAACACCTCGGCCACCTCGGTCACCACCTTCGGCGCCAACCCCTTGGTCGGCTCGTCGACGAGCAGCAGCCGGTTGTCGTTGAGCAGCACCCGACCGATGGCGAGCATCTGTTGCTGCCCGCCGGAGAGCGAACCGGCCCGTTGCCGTCCGCGCCGGTCCAGCTCCGGAAAGAGCGCGAAGACCTTGTCGTACGCCGGGGTGGTGCCGCGCCGTTCGGCGAGCCGCAGGTTCTCCGCGACGGTGAGCCCGGCGAACACGCAGCGGTCCTCGGGCACGTAGCCGAGCCCACCGCGGACCAGCCGGTGCGTGGGCCGGGCCAGCAGACTCTGCGCGCCCATCCGGATGGTGCCGCGGACCTCCCCGGCGGGCGGGGTGAGGCCGACGATCGCGCGCAGCGTGGTGGTCTTGCCGACGCCGTTGCGACCGAGCAGGACTGTCACGCCGGTCGGGGCGACAGTGAAGGACACCCCTTGGAGGATGTGCAGCCCGGAGATCCGGACCGACAGCTCCTCCACACTGAGGATCGGTTCCATCCGGGCTGCCTCCGTTCGCGACTGCGGGGCTCGCGAACCCGGCTCACTCCTCGCGCTCACAGCGACTCCCCCAGATAGGCCTCTTGCACAGTGGGGTTGGCCATCACCGTCTCCGGGGTGTCGCAGGCCAGCAGCGCGCCGTGGTGCATGACGGCGATGCGGTCGGCCAGTTCCAGGATGACGTCCATGTGGTGTTCGACCATCAGCACCGCCCGACCGCTGTCGCCGGTCAACGACTTGATGACGGCGACCAGCTCCGGCACGTCCTCGGCGCTGACCCCGGCCATCGGCTCGTCCAGCAGCATCACCCGCGGTTCACCGGCGAGCAGCAGGGCGATCTCCAGCTTGCGCTTCTCGCCGTGGGCCAGGGTGCCGGCGAGGGCCGTACCCCGGTGGGCGAGACCGACCCGGTCGAGCGCCGCGTCGGCGGCGGCGGCGACCTCCCGGTCGGCCGCCGCCCGCCGCCACAGCGCCATCGAGCCCCCGCGGTGCGCCTGCACGGCCAGCCGGACGTTCTCCCGCACGCTCAGCGAGCCGAAGACCGAGGACGCCTGGAAGGTACGGCCCAGACCGAGGCGGGCCCGCCGGTGCGGCGGAAGCGCCCCGATGTCCTGCCCGTCCAGAACGATCCGGCCCTCGGTGGCCCGGCGCAGGCCGGTGATCAGGTTGAACAGTGAGGTCTTACCGGCGCCGTTCGGCCCGATGACGCCCAGGAACTCTCCGGGTGCCAGGTCGAGGTAGACGCTGTCGACGATGGCGACCTCACCGATCCGCCAGGTCAGACCGCGGGTGGCGAGCATGGTCAGCCCTTCATGGCCACGGCCGGCGGCGCGGTCTCGTCACCGGTGAGGCTCTTCTGCGCAGTAGCCGTGAACGCGGTGCCGCTGCCGGTCAGCTTGGCCTGGAACATCGGCTGGAGCAGCGCGTGGTCGGCGGCCCGGATGGTCATCTTGCCCTTGACCCCGTCGAAGCTCCAGCCCTCCAGTGCGGTGACCATCTTGTCGACGTCGTCCCCACCCTCCTGCGCAGCCCGGACCACCATCTGCGCGGCGGCGAAGCCGTCCGGGTGGAACAGGTCGATGGTGTTGACAGTGGCCTTCAGCGCCTTGCTGGCCTCGGTGTCGCTGGCACCGTCGAAGTAGTGCGACAGGAAGGAGATCTTCGCGCCGGCAGCACCGAAGGTCGGCCACGAGGCGCGGATGTCCAGGCCGGTGACGACAGTGGTGGACGAGAGGACGCCCTGCTGGTCGAGGGTCTGCCACATGGCCGGGGCGGTCGTGCCC
This sequence comes from Micromonospora sp. NBC_00330, assembly GCF_036136635.1. NCBI lineage: Bacteria > Bacillati > Actinomycetota > Actinomycetes > Micromonosporales > Micromonosporaceae > Micromonospora > Micromonospora sp. NBC_00330. The sequence continues at coordinate 6,601,356 of NZ_CP108012.1, read as the reverse complement.
GCCCACGCCACGAAGAGCAGGTCCGGCTTGGCGGCCTTGATCTGGCTGGCGAACGGGGTGAACTCGGTGGCGCTGGCCGGGGCCCGGACGCTGCTCACTGTCGCGCCCGCACTGCCGATGACGGCCTTGACGGCAGCCTCGTTGGCGTCACCGAACGCGCCGTCCTGGGCGAAGACCACCACCTTCTTTCCGGTGGGGTCGCCGATGAACGACTTGGCGGTCACCACGTCCTGGTACGACTGCCGGCCGGAGCGGAACGTGTACTTGTTCGCGCCGGTCACCGCGTCCGTGGCGGCCGGGCCGGAGATGAACAGCACCTTGTTCTGCGCCGCGATCGGCGCGACCTGGAGCGCCACACCGGAGGCGGTGGAGCCGGCGATGATCTTCGTGCCCTTGCCGATCAGGTCCTTCGCCGCGGAGACCGCCTTGGCCGGGTCGCCGGCGTCGTCGACCTCGGTCAGCTCGATCTTCCGGTCACCGACCTTGCCGGTGCCCTGGGTGGCGAAGTCCAGCCCCGCCTTGAACCCCTCGACGTACTGCTTTCCGTAGCTGGCCAGGGCTCCCGACTGGGAGTACACCAGGCCGACCTTGACCGGCGCGGCACTGTCGCCGCCGCCGGTGGCGGTGTCCTGCGGGCTGCCACAGGCCGTGGCGGCCAGCGCCGCGGCCATCATCGTGGCGGCGGAGAGGAACGCCCGCCGCGTCGTCCGGACCGTCATTGCGACTCCACATGAGGACTCAGAGGGAGAGAACTTCTTCGTGACGGCTCACGCTAGAAGTGACGTCACCCACGAGCTATGTGGCGGAAACACACAAGTAACAGGAATGAGGTGGCCGGAGGTTACAACGGGCCGCACCACCAGCCGGGAGCCCACGCTCTCGATGGCCCGAACCCCCACGGACCACCCGACCCGTGTGTCGTCCCGCGCCATTCGCCCGGTTCGGTCAGGGCTACCCCTTCACGATCGCGCTCGATCCTGGTCGTAGTGGCCTCGGACGGCCGCGACACCACTACTTCCTGGTTCGAGCGCGATCTCGCGGCGGGGGCTGCCCGAACGTGCCGCTGGCCCGCCGTCCGGGTGGCGGAAGGCGGGCCAGCGTGTGGGCCGGGCGTGGTCGGCCCGGTGATCGACTCGGAGCGGATCAGCTCCGAGCCGAGACGTGGGTCAGCGGCCGGCGAGGGCGGCGACGGCAGTGTCCGGGTGGTCGCTGAAGACACCGTCGAGGCCCAGGCCGAGGAAGAGCTCGTACTCGGCGGTGATGTCGCCGCGCGCATTCGGGTCGGCGCCGATCCGGAAGTCCACCGGGAGGAACTGGTTCTCGGCGCGGAACGTCCAGGAGTGCACGAGCAGGTGCTCCCGGTGCGCGTCGCGCACCACGTTGGTGGGGGCGAGCAGGGCGCCGGCGGCGTTCCGCGGGACGAGCAGGTTCTTGTTCGCGCCGATGCCGTCGGCGTACCCGGCGATCCACTTCAGGCCGGCCGGCGTGACCAGATCCTGGTAGGTGCGGGCGTCACCGGCGACGGTGAAGTCGTACGGACGGCCGGCGGCGTCGAGCAGTTGGACCAGCTTCACGTCGGTCCGGCGGCTCAGCTTGCGCAGGTTGGCCGTCTCGAACGACTGGATGAAGACCGGCGAATTCTTCCGGTCCAACTTGTTCTGCCGCAGCACCCGCAGCAGCGGCTCCTCCAACGGCAGTTTGATCGAGGCGAAGTAGCTCGGGTGCTTGGTCTCCGGGTAGATGCCGATGGTGCGGCCCCGTGCCCGCCCCTCGGTCCGGGCCAGGTCGATGACCTCCTGGAGGGTGGGCACCTCGAAGCGGCCGTCGAAGGCGGTGTTCGCCACGCGTACCTGCGGCAGCCGCTCCTTGGCCCGCAGCGTCTTCAGCTCGGCGAGGGTGAAGTCCTCGGTGAACCACCCGGTCACCGCGACACCGTCGATGGTCTTCGTCACCTTGCGGGCCGCGAACTCCGGGCGGGTCGACACGTCGGTGGTGCCGGAGATCTCGTTCTCGTGCCGGGCGACCAGCACGCCGTCGGAGGTGGAGACCAGATCCGGCTCGATGTAGTCGGCACCCATCCGGATCGCCAACCGGTACGCCTCCAGCGTGTGCTCCGGCCGGTAGCCGCTGGCGCCACGGTGACCGATCACGATTGGTCGATCGGTGGCCCGGGAGCGGTCCGCGCTGGCAGTTGGTTCGGCCGCGGCCATTGTCGGCAGGGCCACGGCGGCGGCGAGCAGAACGCCGGCCACGCCGAGGGTCGAGAGGGTACGTCGCAACGCCGTCTCCTGTCATCGATGGTCCGGGTAAGCAGACCGCCCGTGACTTGCCAGGAGTTGGTCGATGGCTGGCCGGCAGATGAATCTCCGGAATGCCCGTTCCCACTCCAGGGCCGCGGGCGGACAGGAAGATTGTCTGGTGCGCCGGTTCTTCCGCAATCCCGTGCGGCTGGTGCCGTTCGCGTTCCTGGTGCCGATCCTGCTCGGCACCCTGTTGCTCATGGCGCGCTGGGCGACCGCCGAACACGTACGCCCACCCGTTGTCACAGCGCTCTTCACCGCCACCTCGGCCGTGTCGGTCACCGGCATGGCGATCACCGACACGCCGAACTACTGGTCCGGCTGGGGACTGCTGGTGATCACCCTGCTCACCCAGCTCGGCGGCCTCGGCATCCTCACCGTCGCGGCGTTGGTCATCCTGGTGGTCTCCAGTCAGCTCGGACTGCGCAACCGGTTGCTGGTTCAGGCCGAGACGGCGGAGTTCGGCATCGGTGACGTGGGACGGCTGCTTCGCCGGATCGCGCTGACCGTCTTCGCCTGCGAGGCGGTGATGACAGTGGTGGTCGCCGGTCGGCTCTGGCTGACCTACGACTACCCCTTCGGGCAGGCTCTCTGGTCGGGCGTCTTCCACGCCGTGCAGGCGTTCAACAACGGTGGCTTCGCGCTCTACACCGAGGGCCTGCTGGCGTTCAGCCGTGACCCGTGGGTGTCGCTGCCCCTGGCGATCGGCGCGATCATCGGCGGTCTCGGGTTTCCCGCGCTCTTCGAGGCGGTCCGGGAGTGGCGGCAGCCCACCCGCTGGGCGGTGGCGACGAAGTTGACGATCTGGGGCAGCGCGGTGCTGCTGCTGGTCGGCTTCGCCGGCCTGCTCGCCGCCGAGTGGACCAACGCGAGCACGATCGGCCAGTACGACGTACCCGGGAAGATCCTCGCGTCGTTCACCCAGATCGCGCTGAGCCGCACCGGCGGCTTCAGCGTCCTGGACATCGCCGCACTTCAGGAGGAGAGCTATCCCCTGCTGATCGTGCTGATGTTCATCGGCGGCGGCAGCGCCAGCACTGCCGGTGGCATCAAGGTCTCCACGTTCTTCCTGCTGGCGTTCACCATCTGGGCCGAGTTGCGGGGCGAACCCGACGTGACGATCGGGCACCGGCGGGTGGCCACCGCGAGCCAGCGACAGGCCCTCACAGTGGCGCTACTCAGCGTCGCGTTGGTGACGGCCGGGACCATGCTGTTGCTGCTGCTCACCGAGGGCGTCCGCTTCGTCGCGGCCCTGTTCGACGTCACCTCGGCGTTCAGCACCACCGGTCTGACCATCGGTCTGGCCGCCGAACTGCCGGCCGGCGGCCAACTGGTGCTGACCGTGCTGATGTTCATCGGCCGGGTCGGGACGCTCACCCTGGGGTCGGCGATCGCCCTGAACACCCGACGCCGGCTCTACCGCTACCCCCAGGAGCAACCCATTGTCGGCTAGGGCGTGTTTCATAAGGGCGGTCGAGCCGAGGCGGAGTCCGGGCGGCGATCCGGCAAGGCGCGGTTTCGTCCGGATACCGGTGTCGTATCCGGACGAAACCGCAACGCCGCCGGTCGTCGTCCGGGCCCGCCGCAGGCCGGCCAGTTCTTATGAAACACGCCCTACGGCGTGTTTCGGAAGTGTCGGCCGGCCCGCACGTCGGGTACGCGCCAGTGGAAGCAGGGAGGGCCGAGGTGTCGGCTAGACGGGCGGACAGCGGCGGCATCGTGGTGATCGGGCTGGGTCGATTCGGTTGCCACCTGGCCGGGTCGCTGACCCGGATGGACCGCGAGGTGCTGGCCATCGACCGCAGCCCGGCGACTGTGCAGCGCTGGTCGGCGCAGCTCGACCGGGTGGTCCAGGCCGACGCGACCGAGGAGGGGGCGCTGCGGCAGTTGGGCATCACCGGTTTCGGGCGGGCGGTGGTGGCCATCGGGGCTTCGGTGGAGGCGAGTGTGCTCACCGTGTTGGCGCTGGTCGAGCTGGGTGTGCCCCAGATCTGGGCGCGGGCCACCTCGCAGAAGCACGCCAAGATCCTGGCGTCGGTGGGCGCGCACCACGTGATATTTCCGGAGGCGGAGACCGGGGACCGGGTCGCGCACCTGATCGTCAGCCGGTTGCTCGACTTCATCGAGTTCGACGACGACTTCGCCATCGCCACCGTCCGGGTGCCGGAGTCCCTGGTCGGGCGCACAGTGCTCGACCTGAAACCGGAGGAGCGCTTCGGGGTACGCGTGGTCGGCGCCAAGCTGCCGGGCGAACGGTTCCGGTACACCTCCGACGACACCACGCTTCTCCAGGGAGGGGTGCTCATCGTCGAGGGTGGGATCGACCAGGTGCAGCGATTCGCGGGGATGCGCTGACCTGCTCCACACGCCGAGATCGATCGGGGCCGTCGGACCAGTTGGTCCGACGGCCCCGAAGCACCGCGACGCGGTGTGGCCTGCTCACTTCCGGTGACCACGCGGCCCCTTGGTCACCTTTCCGCTTTTCCCGGACCACCACCGTTAGCCTTCGCGGGCTTCGCCGGGGCCTTCGCAGGCTTCGGCGGCTTGGCCTTCGACGCGCCGCCGCCCGAACCGGAGCCGCTGGACCCCTTTGCTGCCTTGGGCGGGGCCTTCGTCGTGGCGGCCTTGCTCGGCGGGGCCGTGGACGGCGCGCTGCCGGCGACGCCGGACACCCGAACCCCGCAGGTCGCCTCGCCGAGCCGGAACTCCACAGGCAACGGGTTCGCCCCGCTGTACTTACCCGTGAGGGTCACCTTCTCGGCCGCACCAGGGGCCAGCGTGGTGCGCTGGGCCGCCGGTCGGATCAGCACAGTGCTCCCCTGCTGGTGCACCGGCGCAGGCTCCGCCTTCGTCACCGTCTGCTGCCCGGGGAAGGTGAAGCTCATCGCCCAGTCCCGCAACTCACGGCCACCGGTGTTGGTCAAAGTCAGCTCGGCGGAGAACTCGGTGCCGGAGTCGGTGCGCAAGGCGTACGCCACCTCGCAGGGCGCCGCCGCCGGCAGACCCATCCGAGCCTCGGTCGTCGGCCGGTCCCCGCCGCTGGCCGGGCTGCGCGACGTGAACCCCCACATCGCCCCGGTGACAGCGATCAGCCCGACGGCTGCCACTCCGGCCTCCACCCGCCGACGCCGGGTCACCCGCTGCTGGCTCCGACGGTCCCGGTTGCGGGTCCGCGACAGCGGCAACGCGTCGGTCGCCGCCGACCAGGGCAGGATCGTGGTACGCGCACTGCCGAGCATCGCCGCGTCCAGTGGCCCGGCGGCCGGGGAGACCGGCACCGCCGCGAGCATGCCGGCCGCCTCGGCGAGCGTCCGGGTCAGCTCGGCTGTCGCCGGCCGGTCGGCGGGCCGCTTCGCCAGGCAGCGTCCGACCAGCTCGGCGACCCCGTCGGGCAGCCCCGGGACGGTGGGCATCGGCTCCGGGTCGCTGTACATGTGGGCGCGCAGCATCTGGGTGGTAGTGCTGGCCTGCCACGGCAGTCGGCCGGTGAGCATCCGGTAGAGCAACAGCCCCACGGCGTACACGTCGGTGGCCGGGGAGACCTGGCCGTTGTCCAGCCGCTCCGGGGCGAGGTACGCGGGAGTGCCCAACAGTGTGCCGTCCGGGCCCTTCTCGCTCTCCCCGACGAGCGCGGAAATGCCGAAGTCGACCACCTTGACCCCGGTCGAGGTGAGCATGACGTTGCCCGGGGTGACGTCGCGGTGCACGACCCCGCGAGCGTGCGCGGTGGCCAGCGCCGAGCTGACCTCGGCGCCGATGGTCACCGCCTCCCGCCACGGCAGTTGGCTCTCCCGGCCCAAGCGGCTGGCCAGCGACGCGCCGTCGACCAGCTCCATCACCACGTACGGCACTGTCAGACCGACCTGCTCGGACTCGCCGTAGTCGTACACGTTGGTGATGTTGGGGTGGCAGAGCCGCGCGGCGGCCTGCGCCTCGATCCGGATGCGGTGGCGGAAGGCCCTGTCGCTGGCCAGCCGGGACGCCAACACCTTCACCGCGACCTGGCGGCCGAGCACCTCGTCGTAGCCACGCCAGACCACCGACATGCCGCCCGCGCCGAGCTGCTCGATCAGCCGGTACCGCTCATCGAGCAGCTGCGCGCTGTTTCGGTCCCCACCACCCATGGTGAGCGATGTTGCCCAGGAACGGCCCGCCTACACCTGGAGTATCGGAATCGGTCAGGATTGTCACCCGATCAGGCGGTGGCCAGCAGTTGGTCCACCGGGGCGTAGTCGTCGGTCAACACCATCGCCTCGCCGACGAAGTCCGTCAGCGCCGCATCGGACAGCAGGCTGACCTTGGGGTCCACCTCGGCCAGCCGGGCCCGGACGGCTTCCAGCGGCAACGGCGCGTCGGAGCCGACGATGAGGAAGTTGGAGCCCTGCTCCTGGGCGAGCGCTTCCGGCGGCGCGATCAACGCGACGTGCCCGAACTCGGCGGCCACAGTGGCCAACTCGGCGCGGATGAACCGCAGCGGCGGGTAGTCGATGACGTTCTGGACGTACACGCCGCCGGGGCGGGTCACCCGCCGGACGTCGGCGGCCATCTCCCGGGTGGCCAGGTGCCAGGGCACCACCAGGTGCCCGAACGCGTCGCCGACCACCAGGTCACGGCTGTCGGTCGGCTCGCCGGCAACCAGCATCCGGGCGTCACCCACCACCGCCCGCAGGTCCGGCCCCGGCCGTACGCCCAGCTCCTGCTCACCCAGGTCGACCAGCCCGCCGTCGATCTCGAACACCAGGTTGTCGGTGCCCGGTCGGGTCGCGGTCAGGTAGCGCGGCACTGTGAACCCACCGCCACCCAGGTGCAGTGCGTCCAGGCGCTGACCGGCCGGCGCGGCGACGTCAGCGACCGCGCCGATCCACTTCGTGTACGCGTACTCCAGGTGTTTCGGGTCGGCGAGATCCACGTACGAGTGCTGGGCGGAGTTGAGCAGCAGTGTCCGCCCGCTGGGCCGTGCGGGGTCCGCGGTGACCCGGGCGCAGTGGTACGCCGTCTCGATGTCGCACGGGTTGGGCGCCACGGTGGTCAGCCCCGCCCCGGCCAGGCCGAGCACTGCCAGCGCGGCCCGGGCCCGGGCCGGACCGGGCAGCTCGGTGGGCTCCTGCCGGCGCAGGTACCAGCCGAGGCCGATGCCGACCAGCCCGAGCGCGAGCGACAGGGCCAGCAGGATGACTGTGCTGCGCAGCGCGGCGACCAGCACGAACCCGGTCAGCAGGGTTGCGGTGATGCCGCCGAGGGTGCCGATCCCGGAGAGTCGACCGACCACCTGGCCGGTGCGGCGCAGGTCGGCGAGCTGGAGTTTCACGACCAGCGGGGTGACGGCGGCCAGCAGCGCGGCCGGCACGAACACCGCCAACGCGACAAGCAGCAGGATGCCGCTGGCCGCACCACCGCGCAGCACCTCACCGGCGTACCGGACGACGGGCAGGGTGATCGCGGTGGCGATGCCGGCCAGCACCAACGCCGGCGCCAGCAGGCCCCGCGGGTTGCGCCGGTCGGCCAGCCAGCCGCCGGACCACGCCCCGTACGCGATCGCGGCCAGCGCGATGCCGATCACCGAGCTGGTCACCTGAAGGGTCACCCCGACGTAGGGGCCGACCAGGCGCAGCGCGACGGTCTCCAGCACCAGCACGGCGCCGCTGGAGAAGAAGACCAGGAAGGCGGCCAGGCCGTTGGGCAGCGCCCGGCCGGTGACCGGCACGGGCGGGGCCGGGGGTGCCGGCAGGGCCGCTACGTCGGACGGTGGGGAACTCATCGTCGCGATGGTACGCAGCGAAGCTGGTGCAATGGGTCAGTACATCGAGAGATGAACATGGTTCGTGTGCGACGCCGCCGGAGAGCCGCTGCCGCTGTACGAGCGCCAACCGGTGCCGGGATGCCAGATCTGCCGGTACCAGATCACGTAGAGCACGCCCAGCCGGTCGGCGTTTCGCACGTGCCAGGCGGCCAGGCTGTCCCCGTACGACTTGTCACCGCCGGTAGCGTTCTTGTCCTCGAAACCGTTCGTGGCGGCCGAGAAGTCGCAGGCCCGGCCCTTCGGATGCTCGCCGCCGCCACCGCTGCGCTTGCAGGAGACGTGCCGCTTGTAGCCGGCCGCCTGGGTCTGCTTGAGCGCGTTGAGGGTCCGCGGAGTGATGCACCCGGAGGTGGTCGGGTCCTTCACCGAGCAGGATTCCGACGGCCAGGACCCGTCGGAGTTACGCGGCGCCGGCTTCGCCGAGGCGGAGCTGCCGCCGCTGAAACCGTTGCTGCCGCCAGAGCTGACCTCGGCGAGCGCCTCCTCGGCTTCTTTCTTCTTCTTCGCCATCACGGCGAGTTGCTTCTGCTGCTCGCGGACCTCGGCGTCGATGGCGACCTTGGCCTGCTGGGCCTGCTGCCGGGCGTCGGTGAGGTCACGCAGCCGCTTGCTGTCCCGCTGGGCCATCAGGTCGAGGTCGCCCGCGCGTTGCAGGAACGCCTCCGGCGTTGCGGTGTTGAGCAGCATCGAGACGGCGCTCAGCCGCCCCACCCGGTACGACTGGGCGGCCACCTCGCCCACCTGGCTGCTGAGCCCGACCAGCCGACCCTCCAGCGTCGTCAGCTCGCCGGTCAGCGCCGTCTGGCGACGCTTGGAGTTGTCCAGCTTGGCCTTGGCCTCGATGTGGCCCTTGGCGGTCAGCTCCAGCGCGTCCTGCAACTTCTTGCTGCCGCCCTCGCCAGGCTCCGCGTACGCGGGCACTGCGGCACCGCCGAGCACCAGCGCGACGGCGGCGAGCACGGCGAACAGAGCGCGGCGAGCGAGCCGCGGGCTGAGCCTGGTCCTGGGCACGAAAGCGTCCTTCCGTCGACCGCCGGCCTCCGATGAACACTGCACTGCGGCGCCGGTCGGCGGCCTGCTGGCGGAGACCGCCGGTCACGATACCGGATCGTGGGCCGGTGACCAGCCTGCTGACCCTCGGGCTGCCTCGATGTCGACGGAGCGTCCCGACGTGGTCGCGCAGCGCGCGGATCAGGTGCTGAGGAGCGCGTCGCGCACCTCGGCCCAGACCTGTTCGTTGGCCGCGACGAGCAGACCGCGGCCGTCGTCGGCGGGGTGGTAGTCGACGCCGTCGAACCGGCGGGCGACACCCCCGGCGGCACGGACCAGCACGGTGCCCGGGGCGTGGTCCCAGGGCAGGGTGCGCCAGAAGAGGGTGAACTGCTGCTCGCCGGTGAGGATGTCCAGGTACTCCCGACCGGCGCAGTGCAGGCCGGGCAGCAGCTCGCCGAGCCGCCGCCCGCCGGCGCGGACCCGGTCGCGGGTCTCCGGCGGCAGGAACTTGGTCATCGCCGCGCCGCGCAGCTCGCCGAGCGGCGGCACCGTGCCGGTGCCGTCCACCGGTCGACCGTTGAGCAGTGTGCCCCCGTCCGCCGAGCCGGCGGCGAGAGTGCCGGCGAGCGGGTCCAGGATCCAGCCGGCGGTCGGCCGCCCGTCGGTCAGCAGCGACACCATCAGGGCGAACGGCCGGCGACCGGCGGCGAAGTTGGCGGTCCCGTCGACCGGGTCGACCAGCCAGACGTCCCCGCTGTCGCGTAGGTGCCGCAGCAACCCCGGATCGTCGGCGACGCCCTCCTCGCCGACCACCATCGAGCCCGGCCGCAGCCGGCGCAGCCCCGCCGAGAGCAGCTCCTCGGCCCGGCGGTCGGCGACGGTGACCACCTCGCCGGGCGCCTTCTCCGACACGTCGGCGTCGTCGAGCTTGCGGAACAGTGGCAGCACGACCTGGTCGGCGGCCTCCCACAGCAGGCCGCCGACGTCGTCCAGCAGGGTGTCAGCCACGCGGCGGCAGCTTGACCACGCTGACGAAGAACTCGTCGATCTGACGGACCACCGAGATGAAGCGCTCGAAGTCCACCGGCTTGGTCACGTAGGCGTTGGCGTGCAGCTGGTAGCTGCGCAGGATGTCCTCGTCGGCCTGCGAGGTGGTGAGCACCACCACCGGGATCCGGCGCAGGTTCTCGTCCTTCTTGATCTCTTCCAGCACCTCCCGGCCGTCGCGCCGGGGCAGGTTGAGGTCGAGCAGGATCAGGTCGGGTGCCACCGCGTCGGTGTACTGACCCTCCCGGCGCAGGTAGGCGAGCGCCTCGGCCCCGTCGGAGACGACGGTCAGCCGGTTACGCAGCTTGTGTTCCTCGAACGCCTCCTGGGTCATCAGCACGTCACCCGGGTCGTCCTCGACGAGCAGGACCTCGATCGGGCTCTTGCCATCCGCCGGCGCGGTCATCCCACCGTCTCCCTCATGTCACCCGTTCTACCGCTTTCCAGCGTCTCGTCGGCCCGGTCCGGCTGGTCCGGCCCGTCGGCCTGCTCCGTCAGCGCTGCCGGAGCCTCGGTCGAGGGCGTCGTGTCGCCCACGGTCGGGGCGTTCGGCTCCCCCTCGGAGTCGGCGGCGGCAGCCGCCGCGACGTCGTCGGGAAGTGCCGGCAGGGTGAACCGGATCGCGGTGCCCTCCGGCACGTCGGTGTCCACCCAGACGCGGCCGCCGTGGTACTCGACGATCTTCTTGACGATCGCCAACCCGATGCCGGTGCCCGGGTACGCGTCCTTCGAGTGCAGCCGCTGGAAGATCACGAAGATCTTGTCGGCGAACTCCGGCTCGATCCCGATGCCGTTGTCCTGGCAGGTGATCTCCCACTCGGCGCCCACCAACCGGGCCGAGACGTGCACCTTCGACGGCACGTCCGGGCGGCGGAACTTGATCGAGTTGCTGACCAGGTTGGCCAGCAGGTTGGTGAGCAGCGGTTCCTCACCCGAGATCACCGGCAGCTCGGTCCAGGTCAACTCGGCGTCCGCGTACTGCCGGGCGGCCTCGGTCTGGCCGGCCACGTCGCCCATCACCTTGTTGAGGTCGACCTCGACGAAGCCGGTGGTGAGCCGCCCGATCCGGGAGAACGCGAGCAGGTCGTTGATCAGGCGCTGCATCCGTTGCGCGCCGTCCACGGCGAACGCGATGTACTGGTCGGCCCGCTCGTCGAGCTGGCCGGCGTAACGGCGCTGGAGCAGCTGGCAGAAGCTGGCGACCTTGCGCAGCGGCTCCTGGAGGTCGTGCGAGGCCACGTACGCGAACTGCTCCAGGTCACGGTTGGACCGGGTCAGCTCCTCGGCCTGCTTCTGGAGCTGACTGTTGACCCACTCGATGCGCTCGCGGGCGGCCCGGACCTCGGCCAGGTCGGCGGCGATCTTCTGCCGCATCGCGTCCACGTCCTCGCCGAGTTGGATGAACTCCGGCGGACCGACGGTGGCGATGCGGTGCTGGTAGTCGCCCTCGGCGACCTCACGGACCTGGGTGGCGAGGCCGGTCAGCGGCCGGACCACCATCCGGTCCAGCGAGAGCAGCAGCACCGCCCCGGCGACGACCACCACCAACGCAGCGACGATCAGGAGGACAACCAGAATGTTGCTGCTGGTACGCACGTCGGTGGCGGTCTGCTCCCGGGCGGCCAGGACCTCCTCCTGGAGGTCGTTCACCGCCGAGCGCACCTCGTCGAACTGTTGCCGGGCCGCTTCGGTGACCAACGCCTGGCCGGCGCTGGTGCCGCTCTGCTCGGTCGTGGCTATCACCGGCTCCGCGACCGACCGTCGCCACTGGGTGACACGCTCCTCGACGGTCCGCAGCTCCTGGCTGATCTCCGGATAGTCGTCGAGCAGCGTCCGCATCGAGGCGGTGACGCTCTGCTCCTGGGCGAGCCCTTCCCGGTAGGGGTTCAGGTCGTCCTGGTCGCCGCTGACCGCGTACCCGCGGATCGCCGTCTCCTGGTCGAGCAGCGCGTTGAGCAGTTCCTGGGACTGCACCCGCAACGGGCCGGTCTCGTTCAGGACCGCGTCGATCTGGGTGCGGTTGCGGGCGGCCATCGCCGCTTCCGCGCTGGCCAGCCCGATCAACAGGAAGCCCACGACGGTGAGCAGGGTGATGACCCGGCGGCGCAGACTCCAGCCGCCGACGACCGGCTTCACCGGCCACCACCCCGGCTGACCAGCAGCATGGCCACGTCGTCGGCGAGCGGGCCGCCGTTGAGCCGCTCGGCCCGCCCGACCAGCCACGCGGGCAGCTCGGGCAGCGACACCGAACGGTTGGCCGGCTCGTCCAGCAAGCCGCTGAGGCCGGGCACGTCGAGCCGTTCGTTGCCGGCGCCCACCCGCCCCTCGATCAGGCCGTCGGTGTACATCAACAGGGACCAGTCATCGGTGTCGAACTCCAGGTCGTAGGCGATCGGCCGGCGGGGTCGTACGCCCAGCAGCAGGCCGCCGGGCGCGGGCACCGGGGCGACCCGGCCGCCGGAGAGCAGTAGTGGTGGCGGATGCCCGGCCAGTCGGACGGTGGCCCGGTTGGCGTCCAGGTCCAGGCGGACGGTGGCCACCGTCGCGAAGATCTCCTGGAGGCGGCGCTCGCTCATCAGCACCTGCTCCAGGGCGGGCAGCACCTCGTCGTCCGGCACCCGGGCGAGCACCAGGGCGCGCCAGGCCACCCGCAGCTCGACCCCGAGCGCGGCCTCGTCCACCCCGTGCCCACAGACGTCGCCGACGATCAGGTCGAGGCGGTCCGGGTGGGTCTGCACCACGTCGAAGAAGTCTCCGCCGATCAACGCGGCGTGCCGGCCCGGCCGGTAGAAGGTGTGCACAGCGACCTGGTCGGTCGTCATCAGCGGTTGGGGCAGCAGGCCGCGTTCGAGTCGGGCCGACTCGGCCTGGCGCAGCTCGACCTCGCGCAGCCGGCGGGCATTCTCGTCGGCGCGCTTACGCTCCACGGCGTAGCGCAGCGCCCGGGTCAGCAGCACCCCGTCGACCTGGCCCTTGACCAGGTAGTCCTGGGCACCCTCGGCGACCGCCACGACGCCCAGGTGCTCGTCCGTGCGGCCGGTCAGCACGCAGACCGCGGCGCCGCTGGACATCTCCAACACCTGGCGCAGCCCGTCCAGCCCCTGCGCGTCGGGCAGGCCCAGGTCGAGCAGGACGCAGTCGACGTCGTTGATCCGCTGCCGCGCCTCCCGAAGGCTGGTGGCGACCAACAGGTCGATCATCGAGTTCGTCTCGGCGAGCAGCTCACCGACCAGGAAGGCGTCGCCCTCGTCGTCCTCCACCAGCAGCACGCGCAACCGCTCACCCGGCGGCAGGTTGGCGTGCCGCGCCAGGCCACCGTGCGGGTACGGCACAACTGGGGAACCGGCCAAGCCGGCCCCCCGGTGCGGCCGGGTCACCGCCGCGAGACGCGGGAGTTCGCTGGTGATGTCGGGCTCCTTCCGAGTGCCCTGCTGATCCTGTATTAGACAACGGTCGCACACAACACGATGCCTGCGGCGCGGGCGGGGATGGGGCGCATCACTGCCCGGCCGTGGACAAACCGGGCGGCTGACGGACGCGGGACGTACCGGCCATCCCATCCGCAGCCCCCGACGGGCAGGATGATCCCACCCCAGGCCCCACCACCCCCCGAGGAGTTCCCGTGGGCGCACCCACCACCCCGGCCACGACGGGCACGCCGCCCCGTCCGATTCCGGGCGTACCCCCTGCCAGCCGTGCGCTGACCCGGCCGCGTCGGCGGTTCGTGGCCGCCGCGGCGGCGCTGGTCGCGCTGGCCGCGGTCGGCGCCGGCAGTCTGCTCGACCTGCGCACCCCGGCACCGAAGTCGGCCGCCGCGCCGGTTGGCGAGTTCAGCGCCGGCCGCGCGTACGAGGACGTCCAGGTGATCGCCGCCCGATCGCACGTCGCCGGCAGCCCGGCCAACGAGCAGGTCCGCGCGCACCTGGAGCAGAAGTTGCGGGGGCTGGGCCTGGAGACCGAGGTGCAGGACACCGTGGCACCGGAGGCCGGTCAGCTCAGCGGGGCGGCGGGCGGGGCGACACTGGCCCGGGTCCGCAACGTGGTGGCCCGGCTGCCCGGCACCGCCTCGACGGGTCGGGTCTTCCTGGTCTCCCACTACGACTCGGTGCAGACCGGGCCGGGCGGCAACGACGATGCGGCCGGCACGTCGACAATCCTGGAGGTGGCCCGCGCGCTGACCACCGGCCCCCGGCCGCGCAACGACATCGTCTTCGTGCTGACCGACGCCGAGGAGGCGTGCCTCTGCGGCGCGGCCGCGTTCGCCGCCAGCCACCCGCTGGCCGCCGACGGCGGTGTGGTGCTCAACCTGGAGGCCCGGGGCTCCACCGGGCCGGTGATCATGTTCGAGACGTCCCGGAACAACGCGAAGCTGGTGGACGTCTTCGGCCGGGCAGCCCCACACCCGGTCGGCACCTCGTTCGCTGTGGAGATCTACCGCGCGCTGCCCAACGACACCGACTTCACCGCCTTCCTCGATCAGAAGTTCGTCGGGCTGAACTCGGCGTACATCGACGGGGGCGCGATCTACCACACACCGTTGGACGCCCCTGCCGCCATGGACCGGGGCAGCCTCCAGCAGCACGGGGACAACGCGTTGGGCCTGGCCCGGGAGTTCGGTGGCACCGACCTGACCGACCTGCGCTCCGGACACGACGCCACCTACTTCCCCGTCCCCGGCGGGCTGGTCCGCTACCCGGGCTGGCTCACCCTCCCGCTGGCCCTGCTCGCGGTGGCACTGGTTGGCGTACTGGGCTGGCTGACCCGCCGGAGCGGCCGGGCCAGCACCGGCCGGCTGGCCGCCGGCTTCGCGCTGGCCCTGGTGCCGATCGTCGCCGCGCCGGTCGCCGCCCAACTGCTCTGGCTGGCCATCACCACGATCCGACCGGGGTACGCGGAGCTGCTCGACCCGTACCGGCCGATCTGGTACCGGCTGGCCGTCCTGGCGCTCGCCACCGCCATCCTGTTCACCTGGTACGCGCTGACCCGCCGCCGGATCGGCCCGGCCGCGCTCGCCGTCGGCGGGCTGGCCTGGCTGGCCCTGCTCGGGGTGCTGCTCGCCGTGGCGGTGCCGGGTGGGGCGTACCTCACCACGGTGCCGGCGCTGGCCGGCGCCCTCGGCGGGCTGGTCGCGCTGCGTACCCGGCAGACCGGACCGTGGCCGGTGGTGGCGGTGACGGCCGCCGCGGCCGTGGGTGTGGTCATCCTGCTGCCCACTGTGGTGCTGCTCTTCCCCGCGCTGGGGATGGCCATGGGCGGGGTGGCCGCGCTGGTCGCGGTGCTGCTCGGCCTGGTCGCCCTGCCCGTGGTCGACCTGCTGCACCCGCAGGCCGGCGGCCAGCGCGGTCTGCTCGCGCTGCGGGCCCGGCGGCTCGCGGTGCTGCCGGCCGGTGCCGCCGCGGTGGCGACGGTGGTGCTCGCCGGGGTCGGCCTGGGTGTCGACCGCTTCGACGCCGCCCACCCCGCACCCACCCACCTGATGTACGCGATGGACGCCGGCACCGGCCAGGCCCGCTGGCTCAGCCACGAGAGCGACCCGCAGCCGTGGACGGACGGCTACGTGGACGGGGTCACCGACGTCGGCGACGACTTCCCCGGGCTTGGCGACGGCCAGCTGCGGGCTGGCCCGGCGCAGTCGGCGAACCTGCCGGCACCGAAGCTGGAGGTGGTGGCCGACGCCACTGCGGGTGGCGAGCGCACGCTGCGGCTGCGGCTCACCCCGCAACGTGCGGCCCGGCTCGCCACCCTGCACGTCGACACGTCGACCGCCACCGTGCTGCGCGCCGACGTGGCGGGGCGGTCGGTGCCGGTGGAGCCCCGCGCGGGGAAGTGGGGCTTCGGGCTGGTGTTCCACGCCCCGCCAGCGGAGGGCGTCGAGGTCACGTTGACAGTGCGCCCGATCGCCGGACAGGTCACGCTGCGGGCCATGGACGCCAGTGACGGGCTGGACGCGCTGCCCGGCTTCCGCCCCCGTCCGCCGGCTGTCGGCGTCGTCGGGTCGCACAGCTCGGAGATGTTGGCGGTCGCCCGCACCTATCCCATCTGAGGTGAAACGGTGGTCCGGCGGAGTGGCTTTACGCCGGACCACCGTTTTCTCTCTTCGGTCAGCCCACCGGTTCGGGTTGGCCGGCACCTACCCGGTGCCAGCGATTACCGTCGTGGTCGGTGAAGGTGAGGTCCACCAGAACGGTGTCGGCCGAGCGGAGCCGGTGCTCCGCCGCGACGGTGACGAAGAGGTCGTGCACGTCGTGGCCGGGGATCCGACGGACCTGTTTCGCCGCGGCCAGCCCGACCGGCGGGGCGTCCGGATCGTCGGGCGGGACGAGTCGCGCCAGCACCACCACGTCCAGCACCGGGGCGTCGCTCTCGTTGGCCACGGCGACCCGCAGCACCGAGGTGCCGCGAATCTCGACCACCGCCGAGACCAACCGCGCCTGGGTGGCCCGGACCCGCAGATCGTCGTTGCGACGGGCACGGATTTCCCGCCGCAGTCCGAGGTAGACGAAGAGCACGCTGGCGATGGAGCCGACCGCGCCGAACCAGTCCGGCACGGAACCCCAGTCGACGACGTCCTGGATTGGCGACCAGTTCATAAGTCCATCGTGGATGCCCGTGTCGAGTGCCACGCACGGCGGATCGGCCGGAATCAGCAGCGAATTGGGAATTCCGACACTGATTTTGGTCAGCCGGGCGGCCTGAACGGAGAGTGTGCAACCCGGTACGGGGGTGGATACGCTTGCGGTCGACATGGTGCGCGTGGCAATCCCTCCGACTGTCCACCAGATGGACAGGATCAAAACGCCGCCGCCCCATTGTGAATTCGCCACCGAAGGGGGACCGCATTGACTGCGGACGTTCCACCCGAGGATGTCGGCGTGCCTCGGCCTGCGTACGACAGGCCGAGTCGGGTCTCCGTCGATCCACCGCTCGGACGACTGGACAGCCCACTGCACGGGCGCGACGACCTGATCGACGAGATCGTCCAGCCGGGGGAAATCGCCCGGGGTCGGCCTGCGGTGCACATCCTGTGCGGCATGGGCGGCTCCGGCAAGAGCCACGTCGCGCTGGAGATCGCCCGTCGGGCCCGGGCCGACGGCCGGACGGTCTGGTGGGTGCAGGCCGGGCGGCTCAACTCCGGGATGCGGGAGGTGGTCAGTCAACTCGGCGCGTCGGAGACCCAGGTCGACCAGGCCTGGGCCGGGATGATCAGCGCCACCGACCTGGTGTGGCGCTACCTCAACCAGGCCGCGCAGCCCTGGTTGTTGATCTTCGATAGTGCGGACGAGCCCGCCAGTCTGGGCCCCACCGACGGAGTGCTCGCCGACGGCACCGGCTGGCTACGCAGCCCGGAGGCCGACGACGGCACTGTCATCGTGACCAGCCGGGACGGCAACCGGGCCACCTGGGGCACCTGGTCGGTGCTGCACCAGGTGCGCCCGCTCGACGCCGACGCCGGCGCAAAGGTGCTCATCGACCGGGCCGGCGCCCAGGCCGGCGGCCTGGCCGACGCCCGGGAGCTGGCCCGGGAGTTGGGCGGGCTGCCCCTCGCCCTGCGCGCCGCCGGCAACTACCTGCGGTCGGTCAACGCCAGCCCGGTCTGGCGCGGCTCATCCACGATCACCACCTTCGCCCACTACCGGACTGCCGTGCAGCGTCGGTTCCGCTCACCGCGCGACGCCGCCGACGTCGACCTCGACGAGTCCCTCGGCCTGGAGATCGTCCGCGAGGTCGACGACATCTCACTGGACCTGCTGGCCCGCCGCCAGCTCCAACAGAGCCGGCCACTGCTCAACGTGCTGGCCTGCCTGAGCATCTCCCCGGTGCCCTACGAGGTGGTGCTCAAGCCGGCCATCCTGGCCGAGTCGCCGCTCTTCAAGGGGCTCACCGGCCGGCAGCGGGTGAAGGTGCTGGAGGGCATCGGCAACCTGGCCCTTGTCGACTTCGACGTGCAGGAGGAGGTCACCGACCCGGCGTTCGCGCACGTGCTCTCGCTGCACCCACTGGTGCACGCGATGTTCCGCGACCGCGACGAGGTGCGTGAGCAGATCGCCGAATACCACGGGCTGGTCATGAAGCTGCTGCTCGCCGCCACCGAGGGGCAGAACCCGGACGACTCGGCGGCCTGGACCAACTGGGACGTGCTGGTGCCGCACCTGGTCGAGGCCGTGCGGGAGTACCTCGTGCCGCAGAAACACAAGCACGACCCCGAGACGGTACGCCGCGCGCTGGAGCTGACCCGACTCACCGCCCGCTACCTCATCGCGGTCGGCCTACCCGGCTCGGCCTTCGACATCCTCGACCCGATCGTGCGCGGTTGCGCCGCGTACGACCACGACCTGGACCGGCCGCAGGTGCTGGCGCTGCGCCACGAACTGGGCCGCACCTGGCTGGAGCGCAACCAGCCGGAGATGGCCGACCGGGTGCTCCGCGAGGTGATCGCGGACCGCACCAGGGTGCTGGGCAGCGACGACGCCGACACCCTCGCCAGCCGGCACAAGCTCACCAAGGCGATCATGGCGCAGCGCCAGTGGCCGGAGGCCGAGCTGGAGCTGCGGCAGATCGTCGCCGCCGAAGACCAGGTACGCGGCCCGGAACACTGGGACACCATGATCGTGCGGCACAGCCTGGCGCTGGCGGTGCTTGCCCAGCAACGGGCGCCCGAGGCCGAGGAGATGCTGCACGCCATCCTGGAGGTCCGCTACCGGTTGTGGCCGCTCAACCAACCGGAGACCTGGCAGGCCCGGCACACGCTGGCCCGCTGCATGCAGGCGCAGGACCGGCTCGCCGAGGCGGAGGCCGAGCTGCGGGCCACCCTGGCCACAGTGGAACCCCGGCATGCCGACCGCAGCGAGGTGCTCGCCATCCGATCCACCCTGGCCCTGGTGCTGCTGCTCGAGGAGCAGGTCGACGCGGCAATCGAGGTGTACGAGCAGTTGCTGGCCGACCGTCGGCGACTCCTCGGCGACACCCACCTGGACACCCTCCAGGTGGAGCACGCGCTGCGCCGGCTACGCGACGGCGACTGACCGGTCAGTGCGGCGCCGCCGGGCCCAGGTCACTCGGGTCGGTGTTGCCACCACAGATGATCACTGCCACCCGCTCCCCCGGCTGCGGCACGTACGCGCCGCCCACCAGCGCGGCCAGCGCGGCGGCACCACCCAACTCGGCAGCGACCCGCAGCTCCGACCAGAGCAACCGGCGCGCCCGCACCAGGTCCTCGTCGCGGACCAGCACTGACACCACCTCGGTCCGGCGGGCGGTGTCGAAGGCGATCTCGCCGATCCGCCGGGCACCCAGCGAATCGGTGGCGATGCCACCCACCTCGATGTCGACCGGCCGACCCGCCTTGAGGGCCGAGTGCAGGGTGGGGATCTGCTCCGGCTCGACCGCCACGACCCGTACCGAGCCACCGAACCAACTGGCGATACCGGACACCAACCCGCCGCCACCGACCGCCACCAGCACCGTGTCGATCCCGTCCACCTGCCGCTCCAACTCCCGGCCGACGGTGCCCTGACCGGCCACCACCTCCGGCTGGTCGTACGCGTGCACCACCAGCGCGCCGGTCTCCCCGGCCCGCTGGGTGCTCGCCGCCAACGCCTCGGCGTAGTGCTGGCCCACCTGGCGCACCTGCGCGCCCAACCCGGCCAACCGCTGCACCTTCACCGGCGAGGCGGTGACCGGCACGAAGACCTCCGCCGGCACGCCCAACGACCGGGCCGCGTACGCGACGGCGAGGCCATGGTTGCCACCCGACGCGGCGATCACCCCGGCCGAGGGCAACGACCCCTGGAGCATCCGGTTGAACGCGCCACGCGGCTTGAACGAGCCGGTGTGCTGGTGCAACTCCAACTTGAGGCTGAGCTGCCCGGGCACACCAAGATCGGCGCCGTCGACGGCGATGACCGGGGTTTCCCGGACCCGCCCCTCGACAAGGGCCGCGGCCGCCTCGACGTCGCTTCTGTCCACCATGGGGAAACGCCCTTCACTACGACCAGAGGGCCAGTCGACCATCGTCGGTGAGCCCGACGAAACATCCTATGGAGATCCGTCGGCCATCCGACGCCTGACGCACCGTGTGATAGTGCCGCGGATCAAACAGAAAGCCCTCCCCGAGCGTGGGGCGCAACGTCAACGACTGCGTGTCGGTGGCCACCGCCTCCTGGAAGCCGTACCCGCCGGGGATCCGCAACGGCTCGTCGTCCGGCTGCCAGCGCCGCCGCCACAGCACCGTCTCACCACCGGCGGGTGGCACCCGGATGTAGATGTTGAACGCCAACTGGGCCACCACCTCGCTGTCGAGCAGCCGGCCCGCGTACTCCCGTACCGCGTCGTCGAAGTGCACCTGGAGCCCCGCGTTGATCTCACGGACGATGCCGACGTGCATCTCCCGACCCTGCCGCCGCCCGGGTGCCACGTCCGGCCAGGCACCGCGGAACGCGGCCAGGCACAGGTCCCGGGGCGAGTCCGACAGGCCCAGCGTGGACCAGCTCTTCTCGGCCGCGCGAGCCGCGTCCCAGTAGTCCTCGCGGAGTGCGCCGGCGGACCGGTGGTCGTTGATGGCCGGACCGAACTTCGCGACGACGGGAAAGACCCGGCTCTCGTCGTACCGGTCCATCGGCGCGTTGGCGAGGGCGGCGGTGATCGCCTGGCAGCGTGCCGCGGAGAGCAACCCCGGCACCCGAACGGCGGCCAGCCGCCCCGCGATGAGCCCGGCGACATCCGCTCGGGTGATCGATTCTGATTCGACGGCGACGAACAAGGGATCGGTAGTGCTCGAATGCTGCACGGCGGTCCTCCCGTAACGAAGATCCCTCACCGGACTTGTCGCGCCCCCCGACCCGCGCACCGTGCAATGTACAAACCGCAGGCAAGACGCGGTAACCGCAGTTCCGGGCGGCGTGGCGCGGCCACCGCTACCATCGGCGCAACCGGGGTAGGTGACACCGAACCGTACGGCGGAAGCTTTCCACCGATCGGGGAATGGTGACGATTCTCGGCGTGACGCATGATGCGACTAGTTCGAACGCTGACAAGGAGTTCGAGATGGCAGGCGCCGGCCCGACGGATCTTGACATGCACGTCGACCGCCTGGAAATGGCGCGTCGAATAGCCCGGGAAATGATCGAGTCCGACCATCAGGCTCTGGAGCTCGCCGTCCGGCAGCGTCCACAGTGCTGGTCCCGACGCCCCACCGGCCACGGCACCCGCGCCGACGCCCTCACGGGCTGACCCTCCACACAGCTACCCCCGGCACCCCGACAGCGCTGTTAGCCTGGCGCGTCGCGACAGCCAGCACGGGGATGCAGCATGAATTGCTCGACTTGCGGGAGCCAGCTCGACCATCCTGGGCAGGGGCACACCTGCCTCGGCGACGCCACACCGCCTCCCCAGCCACCCGCGTACTGGCACGCGGCCCAGTGGGCGCTGGTGACGCTCGCGGTGCTCTTCGCCGGACTCTCGTTGGTCCGAGCTGCGATCACCGCCGACCTGCTGACGCCGCCGGGCGGGAAGGTCATCAGCGTCCTGTCGATCGCCGGGCCGCTGGCCCTCTTCGCCGCCTTCCTCACCTGGTCGAACGTCACCAAGCGCGTCATCGACGCGCGGGCGATCGCTGCGGCGTCGATCCGGCACTGGGCGGTCGGAGCGGGTGCTCTGCTCTTCCTCCTGTCGTACCTCCTGCCGGTGAAGACCCCGACCGCCTTCCACGTCGTCCGGGCGGCCGCCGCGATCCTCCTCGGCGTCGGCGCCCTGATCACCCACCGCAGAGCCGCGCGCCGGCTCGCCGACCCGGCCACCCCCGCAGACCAGAACGACGCCACCGGTACGGGCACCGCGCCACTGCGCAGGGAAGAAGCTCGGCCAGGACAGGCGGCGAACCAGCCCGCCCGGTTGGCGCTCGACATCGAGACGCAGCCGGAGGACTGGAACGCGTCCCTGTGGGATCCCGAGGTCCAGCGCGACATCGAGCGCCGGCGCCGCCAGCAAGCGCCACCCGCCTGACGCTCCAGCTGGGACTGGCTATTCGTAGGTCGCGACCGCCTGGGCGATGCGGTTCAGGAACGGACGCCCGAAGGCCGACGTGCCGTCGACGGTGATCACCGCTAGATAGCCGAAGAGGCGCCAGAGCTCCCGCCGATGCCGGAACTCCGGGTCGATCGGCGTGATCTCGGTGTAGGCGTCGAAGACCGCGCTGGGGACCGGCTCGAAGTAGTCGATCAGGGCAAGGTCGATCTCGGGGTGCCCGAAGTACGGGGCCGCGTCGAGCAGGATCGCCTGGGTGGCGGTGGTGAGGAAGTTGTTCTGCTGAGCGTCGCCGTGCAGCAGCGTGGGCCGGGTCTCCGGCCCACAGAGGACGGGCAGTCGGTTGATGAGCCGTTCGACGCCGACAGCCAGCCCCAGAGGCAGGTGACCGCTGTCGACCGCCGACTTCAACCGTGGCAGCAGGCGGCGCTCACCGTAGAAGTCGACCCACAGGTTCGAGGCCACCGGGCGGTTGTCCTGTCGCAGCGGGCCGAAGAAGCCGTCGAACTGCTCAAGACCGAACCGCTCCTCGTGAACCTGGTGCAGGCTGGCCAGGGCATGTCCGATGGACCGCCACTGGTTCACCGAGCGCGCCTCGGCGGGAACCTCCGGGATCGCCTCCAACAGCAGCAGGGAGCCGGTGCTCGAGTCGATCACCCCTGCCGCGACGGGCGCGGGCGTCACGACGGCGGCTCGCTGGCGGAGCAGGTTGAGGCCGCGCAGTTCGGCGTCGAACTGCTCGTGTCCCTCAGCCGAGACGTCAAGCTTCGCGAAGACCGAGAACGCGTCGCCGTGCAGGAGCCCGCACGGATGGGACGCGCGGTCGTTCAGGTCGGTGAAACCGGACGCCGCCCACGCTCGTCCGAGGTGAACCGACGCTGCCCGCTCGATCTCACGAACGATCGGCGCGCGCACGAGCGGATGAGTCGTCAGCACCAGCGAGATCCTAGGGCGGTCGCCTCTCAGGCGTTCACAGCCCAAGCGCGAGGGGTTGGGTTGGTACTCCGTCAACGATCAATGCGGTCAACGGCGTGGCGAGGTCCCGTGGCGAGAACAGTTCCGGACCGCGGTGTTCCCTGATCTCTGGCAGCGACCACCAACGCCAGCCGATGACGTGCTCGGCTGCGAGTTCCGCATCGCTCATCGCACCGCGCGGCGTGAACGACGCGGTCCGAACGAGGAAATAGTCGTTCACGACACCATCGTGGCCGGGTGCGAACCCGGCTTCGACTATCTCCTGGCGCCAGACCTGAGGCGGGTCGACATCGACAGCGAGTCCGACCTCTTCCCGCAACTCTCGCCGCAGGGCGGCCAGTGGCGTCTCGCCGTCTTCGACGCCACCCCCGGGAGTGATCCAAACGGCGATCGTGCCAGCCGGATCGGGAATGGCGAGTCGGAGCAGCAGTACGTGGTCTTCTTCATCGACGACGACCGCACGCGCCGATCGCCGCAGGTTCACCGTCGACATCAGGACACCCTACGGGTCAACGATCACTGTCGACGCCCTACACGGCACCGAGAGCCTGCGACAGTGATAAAGCCGAATGTCCAATGCGCCCTGTCCTGAAATCAGGCCGCCCGGAAGCGCGTCTGGTGTGGGAGGAAACCGTGGGCTACAAGGAACGACGTGCCAAGATGATCGCCACGCGGGCGGCACCGCACTTGGAGCCCGGCGAGCAGATCCAGACGGGCTTCGTCACGCTAGCCGGTTCGGGGATCTTCACCGTGCCGGCGGAGACGTTCGTGGTCACCGATCGCGCGATTCTCGTTCTGGGCAGCAGCGAGGTACAGCGTCTCTCGCGCGATTTCTGGTTCGGCAAGCCGACCGGGCTCTACTACAAGTTCGAGCTCGACCACACGTACAAGGTGCACCGGCAGTGGTACCCGGAGCTCATCGCCGCCGACGAGGCGCTGCGCGAGATGCAAGCCCAAGACGATCCGGCGGTCGGCGAACACTGAATCAGGACCGGCAGGCTTCGTGCACCGGCAGTGGTTCCCGGATCGCCCGGAAACGCAGGTCAGAGGCCGTGTGGGCTCTACTTCCAGCGGTATTGATCTAGGAACGCTGTTGGTTCTCGTTCGACGGCCTGAAAACGGCATGATCTTGGAGAGCCTCAGAGCCGCTTGATGGCGCGCCATCGGAGGTGCCGGCCGGTCAAGCCTTGTGGAATCCTGCGCGGGTGGCGTGTGAGATATGCGGACGTGAGCTGGTTCTCAACGGCGTGACCAACCTCCATGGACGTGGGCCAACCGGGTGGTACTCGTGCTCTCACTGCCCAGCGCAGTTCTACCAGGTCGAGAAGACCGGTGAGTCCTTCTATGGGCCGCGCGCCCCGATAGACCAGCAATGGGCGGCCGGTTACCCAGCCACCGCAGACTCGTCGGACCCGAGTGCCAAGCTTCACGCCGTGGGCGACGGGACCCTATGCGGTCTTCCACGAGACCAGGTGACGGTATATCGGCTTCACTTCGATCCGTCACGGCCCAACGCATGTGCCGCCTGTGTGGCTGCGGCCCAGGAAGTCGATGCCCGCTGGCCGGCAGAGAAGCGGTGACCCTCCCGGTCGTCGCCAGGTAGTTGCCCGCCGCATCTCCCCGGCTGCGCCTCCTAGCCATCCCGGAGCGCCTGAGCGCCCCGCCGGAGGCACTGCTCGTGTCTCGACCAAATCGATGCCCCGGAACCGCCATCGACCACGGCGGTTCCGGGGCTTCTTCGTACGTCGCGCCGCCGGCGGGCTATCAACGACGCGCTGGCGGCCGAAGGCCAAAGGCGCGGCGGCGGGCCATCGGCCCGGCCCAGGTTCGGCGGCGCGAGCGGCCTGCGAAGCGGGCCGCCTTGACGGCCTGAACACGGCATGATCATGGATTACCGGCCCTGCCAGCGACCTGCTACGCAGCTCAGAGGCCGTGTGGACTCTACTTCCAGCGGAAGTGGACGAAGAGGCGGCCGAAGTTCTTCGAGTCCTTCTCCACGCGGTGGTAGAGCTGCTTGACGTCCTTCTGGTCGAGGAACCGCAGCACCCGCTTCTTGAGCTGGCCGGACCCCTTGCCGGGAATGATCTCGACGAGGGTGGCCTTCTTCGCCACCGCCTCGTCCATGATCCCGCGCAACGCCCGGTCGATGTCCTGGCCCTTGTTGAAGATCTCGTGCAGGTCCAGCTTGAGCTTCATGCCGCAGCCCCCGGCCGGTCAGGTCCCATGTCCGCCATCCTAGGCACGTCCGGCAGGTCGCCCGCCAGACGACGAAGGGGCGGCCCCGAAGGGCCGCCCCGCACGCGTCACCGGGTCAGGCTCAGCGCCTGCCGCCGAGGCGGGTCTCCACCCGCTCCAGCGCGGTCCGGTAGTCGTCGTTGGCCGCGTACATCGCGGCGGCGATCCGCAGGTGCCGCAGCGCGTCGGTGTGTCGGTTCAGCCGCTCAAGCGTCCGGCCGAGCACGTGGTGCGCGTAGTGGTCGCTCGGGTCCCGCTCGACCAGCTCGCGCAGATGCTCCTCGGCCCGGTTGAGCTGGGCCGACTGGAAGTACGCCCGGGCCAGCAGTTGCCGGACCGCCG
This sequence comes from Micromonospora sp. NBC_00330, assembly GCF_036136635.1. Classification (NCBI taxonomy): domain Bacteria; kingdom Bacillati; phylum Actinomycetota; class Actinomycetes; order Micromonosporales; family Micromonosporaceae; genus Micromonospora; species Micromonospora sp. NBC_00330. The sequence goes on along the minus strand of NZ_CP108012.1, from coordinate 6,575,643 downwards.
CGTTGCCGGGTTCGGCGTCGATGATCGGCTCCAGCAGTCGTGCTGCCCCGCTGGGGTCACCGGTTTCGAAGAACATGGTCGCCCGCCGGTAGTCCGCCAGAAGATCCATCTGCCACCTCCTCGGGTCGCACCGTCACCTGTTCCGACGCTGGCACAACACCGGGAGTTTGGCGACTGTTCCCGGGGTCGAGATCAGGTCAGTTCGGGCCGCTGACGGCCGCCGAAGGGTCAGGTGCGGGCGTCCCGGCGTCCGGCGGAAAGTTCCCAGGCGCGGACACCGCCGACGATTCCGGCGGTGTTCGGCACCACCACCACGTCGTCGCCCATCCGGGCCAGTTGCTCGGGGCGGATCAGCCGGGAGTTGCCCCCGCCCAGGTAGAGCCGGTCCCAGCGGAACACCGGGCGCAGCCCGTCCACCACCTGGCGGATCCGGCGGGACCAGAAGGCGTCGCCGAGCCGCCGCCGTTCCGGCTCGCCGACGTACGTGTCGTAGGTGGTGCCCCAGCGCACCGGCGCGTGCGACAGCTCCAGGTGCGGTGCGAGCACCCCGCCGTCGAAGAGTGCGCTGCCCAGCCCCGTCCCCAGGGTCAGCACCAGCTCGCAGCCGGTGCCGGCGACCACTCCGGCGCCGTGCACCTCGGCGTCGTTGAGCACCAGCGCCGGCACCCCGAACGCGTCGGCCAGCGCGCCGCGCGCGTCCCAGCCGGACCACTCGGCGAGCAGGTCCGGGTCGACCCGCGTGCGGGGGCCGTTGCGGGTCACGTAGTGCGGGGTGCTCACCACCACTCCGTGCCGGATCATCCCGGGTACGCCGACAGTGATCCGGTCCGCCGTCGGCAGGCGCCCGCCGAGATCCAGCAGGGTCCGGACGAACAGCGCGGGCGGCAACGGGTACGGGGTGGGCACCCGCAACGGCCGGGCCCGCATCGTTCCCGCCTCGTCGAGCACGGACGCCTTGATGCCCCCGCCGCCACAGTCGATCGCCAGTGTGGTCACCACGTCGTTGAGTCTGCCCGCTGCCGGCCGGTCGTATGCGGGCGGCCGGATAGGCTGCCGTCCTGATGAGCGCCACGATGATCGTCAAGGACCTGGCCGCCGGGCACGGCGACCGCCCGCTCTTCGCCGGATTGGACCTGGTGGTCGCCCCCGGCGACGTGGTCGGGCTGGTCGGGCCGAACGGGGCCGGCAAGTCGACGCTGCTGCGTACCCTCGCCGGGTTGTTGCCGGTCGAGGCAGGCAGTGTGCGGCTCAGCCCGCCCACCGCGAGCGTCGGACACCTGCCGCAGGAGCCGGAACGGCGGCCGGGCGAGACGGTACGGGACTTCCTGGCCCGCCGGACCGGGGTGACCGCCGCGCAGGCGGCGTTGGACGCGGCGACCGAGGCGCTGACCGCCGGGGCGGCCGGGGCCGACGACGCGTACGGCGACGCGCTGGAGCGCTGGCTCGCCCTCGGCGGCGCGGACCTGGACGAACGCGCCGAGCAGGTGAGCGCCGACCTGGGGCTCGCTGTCGACCTGGACCACCCGACGACAGGGCTCTCCGGCGGTCAGGCGGCCCGGGCCGGGCTCGCGTCGCTGCTGCTCAGCCGGTACGACGTGTTCCTGCTCGACGAGCCGACGAACGACCTGGACCTGGCCGGGTTGGAGCGGCTGGAGGAGTTCGTCACCGGTCTGCGGGCCGGCACGGTGCTGGTCAGCCACGATCGGGAGTTCCTCACCCGCACTGTGACCCGGGTCGTGGAGCTGGACCTGGCGCAGCAGCAGGTGAACCACTACGGCGGCGGCTACGCGGCCTACCTGGAGGAGCGCGAGGTGGCCCGGCGGCACGCCCGCGCGGACTTCGAGGAGTACGCCGACACCAAGGCTGGGCTGGAGGCTCGGGCCCGCACCCAGCGTGGGTGGATGGAGAAGGGCGTGCGGAACGCCCGCCGCAAGGCCACCGACAACGACAAGATCGGCCGCAAGTTCCGCAGCGAGTCGAGCGAGAAGCAGGCCGCGAAGGCCAAGCAGACCGAACGGCTGATCGAACGGCTCGACGTGGTCGAGGAGCCCCGCAAGGAGTGGGAGCTGCGGATGGAGATCGCCGCCGCGCCCCGCGCCGGCGCCGTCGTGGCCACGCTGCGCGGAGCCGTGGTACGCCGTGGTGGCTTCACCCTCGGCCCGGTCGACCTTCAGATCGACTGGGCGGACCGGGTCGCGGTGACCGGGGCGAACGGCTCGGGCAAGTCCACCCTGTTGGCAGCGCTGCTGGGCCGGCTACCGCTGGACGCCGGCACCGCCTCGCTCGGGCCCGGCGTGGTGGTCGGCGAGGTGGACCAGGCCCGTGGGCTGTTCCTCGGCGACGTGCCGCTGATCGACGCGTTCGAGGCGGCCGTACCCCACCTGTCGCCTGCGGACGCGCGGACCCTGCTGGCCAAGTTCGGCCTGCGGGCGGCGCACGTGCCCCGACCGGCGGCCACCCTCTCACCCGGTGAGCGGACCCGCGCCGCGCTGGCCCTGCTCCAGGGCCGTGGGGTCAACCTGCTGGTGCTGGACGAGCCCACCAACCACCTGGATCTGCCCGCCATCGAGCAGCTCGAATCGGCGCTGGCCAGCTACCCTGGGACGCTGTTGCTGGTCACCCACGACCGGCGGATGCTGGCCGCCATCGAGACCAACAGGCGACTGCGGGTCGACGCCGGGCGGATCGCCGAGGATTGATCCGTGCCCGCGGGTCGGCGCGGGGTGAGAATGACGCCATGCTGAAGTGGGAGTACGCCCTGCTGGTCCGCCGCCGTCAGGCTGCGACGAACGACCTCGGCTGGGAGGTCGTCTTCGTCTGGTACGGGCCGGACGGCTCGATGGTCGACGTGACGCCGTACGGCGACACCTCGCTGGCCCACCTGAACCGGGCCGGCGACCAGGGCTGGGAGTTGGTCGCGATGAGCGAGGACCCGTCCCTGCCCGGCAACCACGAACTGCACCGCTACCACCTCAAGCGGCCGAAGCCTGCCGACCCGCCGCCTCGCCAGCGGATGCGCGGCGGCCGCCGCACCCTTTCCGGCTGACCCGACCGCGCCGGGCCGACTGCTGTGGCAGGGGCCGAGTTGGTCGTTGGCGGCTCGCACCGTGCCCGGGCGGAGCCGATGTCTCCGTTGAGGGTGATGCCCCAGAGTCATCGTGATGCCTGTGTGGCATCAAAGTGACTGTGGTCCTGCCCCGCATCCTGCGACACGCCCACCGCACGGTTGCGCGGGCCACGCCGACCAGGCGGACGAGCGGGGCATACCGGGCGCGATTGCGGGTATCGCGCGGCGGGAGGTGGCCCGAATGGTCGCTTTGGCACAGACTCCGCCCTCGGCCGACCGGCTGCGGGCGATAGACGATTTCCTCGCACAGGCGTGGGCGGACCAGGTCCGCCACGATGATCGGTTGCGGGACCTGGCGGTCGAGGTGCGGTTCGACCGGGGGGTGGCCCATCTGAGCGGCGACGTGGCCGATCCCGCCCAGTTACGGCTGGTGCGGGGCCTGGTGGGGCGGCTGGCCGGTGTCTACGGCGTCTGGTGCCGGGTCGGCATCGGCGGGCGGGCGCCGGTGGTGGTGGACCTCGGTTGTGGGCCGACCAAGCAGTGGTCGAGCAACCTGGGGCTGGACATCTACCCGGCGCCCGGCGTGGATGCCGTGGCGGACCTGTCCGGCTCGCTCCCGCTCGCCGACAACTCGGTGGACGTCCTCTTCGCGGTGCACATCCTGGAGCACCTGATCGACTTCCTGCCGCTGGTCGACGAGTGTCATAGGGTGCTCCGCCCCGGTGGGGTGCTGCACGTGATGAGCCCCTGGTGGGGGCATGTGAACGCGGTGGCCGACCCGACCCACGTCCGGCTGATGGACGTGCAGACGTTCAAGGGGATCTGCCAGCTCCGGCCACCGGGCACGCCGCGCTGGTACCCACTGCACGCGGGCTGCGACGGCGCCTCGATCTTCGCCGACCTGACGCCCCTCCCCCCGGACGCCGACCCGGCACCCCAGTCCCACCTGGCCCGCTTCTTCGACTGACCGCCGAGCCACCCTTACTGCTGACTGGCGGACCGGAGGGGTCGGGGTTGGGATGATTCGCGAAGTTCCAGGTGGTACGGGGCTTTGAGTTCCTTGGCAGGGGCGGCACGATCGCCGTCCAGACGGTTGGCCAGGAGTTCGACGGCCAGGCGGGCGATCTGCTCCTTGTCGGGGGCGACGGTGGTCAGGGTCGGAATCGAGAAGCGGCCGTCCTCGATGTCGTCGAAGCCGACCACCGCAACGTCCTCCGGCACCCGCAGGCCGGCCTCGTGCAGAGCGCGCAGGGCACCCAGGGCAAGCGTGTCGTTGAAGCAGAAGACGGCGTCGAGGCGTACGCCGGAGGTGAGCAGGCCGCGCATCGCGGCCGCGCCGTCGGCGCGGTGCCAGGCCGACGCGGGCGCCACCATCGTCTCGTCGTAGGCGAGCCCGGCGGCGAGCAGCGCGTCGCGGTAACCGGCCAGGCGCAGCCGGGCGCTGGCACCCTCGTCGGTGCGCTGCGAGCCGATGGCCGCGATCCGGCGATGGCCGAGCTGAATCAGTTGACTGGTGATCTCCCGGGCCGCTGTCACGTTGTCGATCACCACTCGATCCGCCGGGCCGTGATCGACCCGCTCGCCGAGCAGCACCATGGGAGTGCCGTCCAGGCCGGCCAGATCCTCTGCGGTGAGCGCCAACGGGCTGAAGATGAGCCCGTCGATCAGGTGGTCGGTGATGCCGGAGGCGACCACCCGCTCCTGCTCACGCCGACCGCCGGTCTGGTCGATCAGCACCGTCCAGCCGTACTGGGCGGCGGCGGTGACCACATGGCGGGCCAGCTCGGCGAAGTACGGGATGTCCAGTTCCGGAACGGCCAGCGCGATCACGCCCGTGCGGCCCTTGCGGAGGTGACGGGCGGAGAGGTTGGGCCGGTAGTTGAGCTCCGCGATCGCCTCTTCGACTCGGGCGCGGGTGTCCGGCCGAACGTGCACGTAACCGTTGACCACGTTGGAGACGGTCTTCACCGACACCCCGGCCCGTTCGGCCACGTCTTTGAGCCTTTGCCGCACTCCGAAACCTCCCCGATGTAACACTCCGCACCCTACCGCCTCAGCAGCCCTTTACAACGTTGCCTACAACGTTGTAAAACGGTGGACACCAGGTGAACGGTGACCGCGCTCACCTGAGCATCGGCACGAGGAAAGGTGGCACCCCCTTGCGGACCGCGCAGCTGACGATCGACCCGGCCTTCTCCATCGGCCCGGCCGACCGACGCCTCTTCGGCTCCTTCGTCGAGCACATGGGGCGGTGCGTCTACGGCGGCATCTACGAGCCCGGCCACCCCACCGCCGACTTCCGCGGCCTACGCCGTGACGTGCTCGATCTGACCCGCGAGTTGGGCGTCTCGGTCGTCCGCTACCCGGGCGGCAACTTCGTCTCCGGCTACCGCTGGGAGGACGGGGTCGGCCCGGTCGGTGACCGGCCGCGTCGGCTCGACCTGGCCTGGAAGACGATCGAGACCAACGCCTTCGGGCTCGACGAGTTCATGACGTGGGCCGCCGAGGCCGGCGTCGAGCCGATGATGGCGGTCAACCTCGGCACGCGGGGCGTCCAGGAGGCGCTGGACCTGTTGGAGTACGCCAACCACCCGGGCGGCACCGAACTCTCCGACCTGCGGCGCAAGCACGGCGCCGAGAACCCTTACGGCGTGCGGCTGTGGTGCCTGGGCAACGAGATGGACGGCCCGTGGCAGGTCGGCCACAAGACCGCCGACGAGTACGGCCGCGTCGCCGCCGAGGCCGCCCGCGCGATGAAGATGATCGACCCGTCGATCAGCCTGATCGCCTGCGGCAGCTCCAACCGGCGGATGCCCACCTTCGCCTCCTGGGAGGCGACGGTGCTGGAGCACACCTACGAGCACGTCGACTACATCTCGGCGCACACCTACTACGACCCGTCCGACGGCGACCAGGCCAGCATCCTGGCCTCGGCCGTCGACATGGACAACTTCATCACCGAGGTCGTCGCGACCGCCGACCACGTGGCCGCCAAGCAGCGGCACAAGCGCAAGCTGAAGATCTCCTTCGACGAGTGGAACGTCTGGTACGAGTCCCGCCTCCAGGCCGACCTGGACCGGCGCGGCTGGGTCGAGGCCCCGGCGCTGATCGAGGACGACTTCACCGCCGTCGACGCGGTGGTCGTCGGCGACCTGCTGATCACCCTGCTCCGGCACGCGGACCGGGTCGGCGTGGCGGCGCAGGCCCAGCTGGCCAACGTGATCGCGCCGATCCGCACCCGCAACGGCGGCCCGGCCTGGCGGCAGAGCATCTTCCACCCGTTCGCGCTGACCGCCCGGTACGCCCGGGGCACCGTGCTGCGCACCGACCCGGTGTCGCCGCGCTACGACACCAAGAAGTACGGGGACGTGCCGGTGCTCGACACCGTCGCCGTGCACGACGAGGAGACCGGCGAGCTGACCGTCTTCGCGGTCAACCGGGACTCCACCGATCTCCCGCTGGAGATCGATCTGCGCGGCCTGCCGGGTATGTCCGGCCTGTCGTTCCAGAGCATCGCTGCCGGGTCCGACCCGACGGCGACGAACACCGAGGCCGAGCCCGACCGGGTGACGCCTCGGGACCTGCCCACCCCCACCCCCGACGGCGGCCGGTGCACAGTGCGCCTGCCCGCCGTGTCCTGGAGCGTGCTCCGCTTCGGCCCGGCCAACGCGTAGGTGTCACACCGGTTCTGAGCAGGCACAATTCATTCCGTTCCCCCTCAAGGAGAGATAAAGCATGATCCAGAACGACATGAGCCGGCGTCGCCTGCTCGGCCTCGGTCTCGGACTCGGCGCCGCAGCCTCGCTGACCCTCGCGGGCTGCGGCGGCGGCAATGACAGCGCCTCCGGGCCTGCCGCCGGCAACGGGGGCAAGGAGTACACCGGCCCCAAGGTGGACCTGAAGCTGTGGAACGGCTTCACCGGCGGCGACGGCGAGATCTTCAAGACGCTGGTGAACCAGTTCAACACCGAGCACAAGAACATCGCCGTGTCGGTGGCCACGTACCAGTGGGAGGACTACTACAACAAGCTCCCCGGCGCGGCCTCCAGCGGCAACGGCCCGGACATCGCCGTCATGCACATGGACCAGCTCGCCACCTTCGCGGCCCGCGGCGTGATCACCGAGCTGGACGACGTGGCCAAGAACCTGGAGCTCGCCGAGGGCGACTTCGCCCCCACCGTGTGGAAGGGCGGGCTCTACAACAACAAGCGGTACGGCATCCCGCTCGACATGCACCCGCTGGGCTTCTACTACAACAAGAGCGTCATGCAGAAGGCCGGCCTGGACCCGAACAAGCCGCCGACGACAAAGGACGACTACGTCGCCGCGCTGACCGAACTGAAGAAGGCCGGCATCCAGGGCTTCTGGGTCAGCCCGTTCCAGTTCACCGGCGGCATGACCTTCTACTCGCTGCTCAACCAGTGGGGCGCCACCCTGTTCGACGCGGACGTGGCCAAGGCCACCTTCAACTCGGACCCGGCGGTCGAGGCGTGCACCTGGCTGGTCGACATGATCAAGCAGGGCTTCTCGCCGGCCAACGTCGGCCAGGACGCCGACTACCTGTCGTTCAAGAGCGGCAAGAACGCCTTCACCTGGAACGGCATCTGGCAGATCAACGATCTGAAGAAGAGCCCCGAGGTGCAGTGGGGCGTCGCTCCGCTCCCGCAGATCGGCAGCAAGCCGGCCGCGTGGGCCAACTCGCACAACTTCACCATCGTCAAGCAGCGGGCCAACGACGCCAACAAGGTGTCCGGCGCCAAGGTCTTCATCAACTGGCTCAGCGAGCACTCGCTGGACTGGGCGAAGGGCGGCCAGGTGCCGGCCCGTAAGGCCGTCCGCGAGGGCGCCGAGTTCAAGGCGCTGCCGGAGATCTCGTCGCTCGCCCCCGAGCTGGAGTACGCGGCGTTCCCGCCGGCGGCCCCGGGTCTCGGCGAGGTCATGACCACCTTCTACAACTCCTTCAACGAGGCCGCGCTGGGCAAGAAGTCGCCCAAGCAGGCGCTGGACGACGGTGTGGCGAAGGCCAACAAGCAGCTCGAGGACAACCGCAAGAAGTACGGGAGCTGATACCCCGTGGCGGACGTGATCGAGGTCGGGGCGGCGCGCGGTGACGCGCCGCCCCCGGCGGCCAACGCAGCCCGCCGGGCCGCCTCGGCGGGTCGGACCAGACGGGCGACGCCATATCTGTTCCTCGCCCCCTACCTGGTCCTGTTCGGGGTGTTCGGCCTGCTGCCGATCGTCCTCGGCCTCTGGCTGAGCGTGCACCAGTGGGACTTCCAGCTGCCCAACCGTCCGTTCGTCGGGTTGGACAACTACAAGCAGCTCTTCTCCAGCGACTCCGCCGTCTACGGCGACTGGTGGCAGAGCATCCGGGCCACCGCGATCTTCACGGTGCTGTCGGTGCCGCTGCTGGTGGTCGTACCGCTCGGGTTGGCGCTGCTACTCAACCGCTCCTTCCCGGGCCGGACGTTCTTCCGGGCGATCTACTTCGCGCCGTACGTGCTGGGTGTCGCGGTGATCGGCCTGCTCTGGCGGTTCCTGCTCGACGCCAACCTGGGCCTGGTCAACCGGCTCCTCGGAGCGGTCGGGTTGCCGTCGGACACCCCCTGGGTGACGAACATGCCGTGGGCGTGGATCTCGCTGGTCGGGGTGACCGTCTGGTGGACGTCCGGCTTCAACGCGGTGATCTACCTGGCCGGTCTCCAGGACATCTCGCCGGAGCTGTACGAGGCGGCCCGGATGGACGGCGCGAACGCGTGGCAGCGGTTCCGCAACGTCACGCTGCCCGGGCTGCGGCCGGTGCTGCTCTTCGTGATCACGACGACCGTGCTCGCCTCGGCGAACATGTTCGGCCAGTCGTTCCTGATCACTCAGGGGACGCCCGGCACGGAGACCCGCACCGTGGTGTGGTTCATCGTCGAGGAGGGCCTGCGGAACAACAACGCCGGTCGCGCCGCCGCGATGAGCATCGTGTTCGCCCTGCTGCTGGCGGTCGTGAGCATCGCCAACTTCCGCCTCTTCCGCTACAAGGAAGACTGAGGGGACCGCCATGACGACGCCCACGCCGACCACCGACGGCTCCGCACCGGGGCTGCGCCGGGTCGGGCTCTACGCCACCCTGGTCGCCCTGGCCCTGATCTTCCTGGTCCCGCTGGTGTGGATGGTCATCACCTCGCTGAAGACCTACACCGCCGCCCAGCAGATCCCACCGAGCTGGCTGCCGAACCCGCTCGCCGGTTACGGCTACGAGCAGATCCTCAACAACTCGGCGAACCCGGTGCTGCGTTGGTTCCTCAACAGCATGCTGGCCGCCACGCTGCACTCGGCGTTGGTGCTGGTGACCGCCTCGATGGCCGCGTACTCCCTGGCCCGGTTGAAGTTCCGGGGGCGCGGGGTGACCTTCGCACTGATCGTCGGGACGCTGTTCATCCCGCCGACCTCGCTGATCATCCCGAACTTCCTGATCGTCGACCAGCTCAACTGGATCGACACCCTCGCCGTGGTCGTGGTGCCCGGCGCGGCCAGCGCGTTCGGCGTGTTCTTCCTGCGGCAGTTCTTCCTGTCCCTGCCGAACGAGCTGGAGGAGGCAGCCACGCTCGACGGCGCCAACCAGTGGCAGATCTTCTACAAGGTGGTGCTGCCGCTGTCCAGGCCGGCGCTGGCCACCCTGGCCGTGCTGTCGTTCCTCACCAACTGGAACGACTTCCTCTGGCCGATCTTCGTGCTGTTCAGCCCGGAGAAGCTCACCCTGCCGCCGGGCCTGGGCCTGCTCCAGGGCTCGTACGTCACCGACTACCCGGTGATCATGGCGGGCGCGGTGCTGGCCAGCCTGCCGGTACTGATCCTCTTCGTGCTGGCTCAGCGGCACATCATCCAGGGTGTCTCCCGCAGCGGTTTGAAGGGATGACGCGTACGACCGCCCGGCGACGTGGCGCGGCGGCGATCGTTCTCGCCGCCGCGTTGCTCGTTGCGGGCTGCTCCGACGACACCGAACCCACCCCCACCACGAGCAGCGGGAGCGACTCGAGCGTGTTCACCAACCCGGTCGTGAAGACCGACGCCCCGGACCCCCAGGCGATCCAGGTGGGCGACACCTGGTACCTGTTCCACACCAACTCCGGCGGCCGCAACGTCCCGGTGCTCACCTCGACCGACCTGGTCGACTGGGCCGAGGCCGGGGACGCCCTGCCGACGCTGCCGGACTGGGCGGACGCCGGCAAGACCTGGGCGCCCGAGGCGATCCAGCTCGCACCGGACAGGTTCCTGCTCTACTACACGGTCGCCGGCCGGGAGTCGGGGCGGCAGTGCGTCGGGCGGGCGGTGGCCAGCGCGCCGCAGGGGCCGTACTCCGACGATGCGGCCGGCCCGCTGATCTGCCAGGCCGACCTGGGCGGGGCGATCGACGCCAGCCCGTACCGGGACACCGACGGCAGCCTGTGGTTGCTGTGGAAGAACGACGGCAACGCGATCGGGGTGGACACCTGGCTCTGGTCGCAGCGCCTTGCCGACGACGGCCTGACCCTCATCGGCGAGCCGACGAAGCTGCTGAGGCAGACCGAGCCGTGGGAGGGCACCCTGATCGAGGGGCCGTTCTTCCACCGTCAGGACGGTCGGCTGCTGCTCTTCTTCGCCGCCAACGCGTACGACCGGGCGGAGTACGCCGAGGGCTACGCGGTCTGCGAGAGCCCGACCGGCCCGTGTGTGAAGGCAGGCGAGAACCCGATCCTGAAGGGCAACGAGGCCGCCTCGGGCCCCGGCCACGCGTCGATGGTGGTCAAGGACGGACGGACCTGGCTGCTGTACCACGCCTGGCCGCCCGGCCAGGAGGGCAGCACCGACCCGGGTCGGCAGGTGTGGCTCGACGAGGTGACCTGGGTCGACGGCAAGCCGGTCGTCAAGGGCCCGACGGCCGCACCGCAGCCGCGGCCCTGAGCTGGTCGTGCGGAAGGGCCCCTAGGTTGGGCCCTTCCGCACGCGTCGTTCAGGCGGTCGGCTCGCGGGGCGCCGGGGCGACCGCGGGCTCGTGCTGGGCCAGCCGGTTGCGGCGGTGGCCGTAGCCGAAGTAGATCACCGCGCCGAGCAGCATCCAGGCCAGGAACCGCAGCCAGGTCTCCACCGACAGGTTGAGCATCAGGTAGAAGCAGGCCAACGCCGAGACGATCGGCAGCACCGGTGAGAACGGCACCCGGAACGGCCGCTCCAGGTCGGGCCGCTTGCGGCGCAGGATCGGCACCGCCACCGACACGAGGACGAACGCGCAGAGCGCGCCGATGCTGACCAGGTCGGCCAGCGCGGACAGCGGCAGGAAGCCGGCCAGCAGCGCGACCGCCACCGTCATGATCGCCGAGATCCGGTACGGGGTGCCCCAGCGCGGGTGCACCTTGGCGATCGAGGGCGGGATCAACCCGTCCCGGGCGATGGCGAAGCCGATCCGGCCCATCGCCACCAGGTCGACCAGGATGACGCTGGTCAGGCCCGCAACCGCGGCGATGGAGACCAGCACTGCCGCCCAGCCCGCGCCGACCGACTCGAAGGCCGACGCGATCGGGGCGCCCCTGTCGATCTCGGTGTACGGCACCATCCCGACCACCACCAGCGAGACGCCGATGTAGAGCACCGTGGAGATCAGCAGCGTGCCGAGCAGACCCAGGGTGAGGTCCCGCTTGGGCTTCCTCGTCTCCTCGCCCAGGTTGGCCACGGCCTCGAAGCCGGTGTACGCGAAGAAGACCACGGCGGCGGCGCTGAGCACCCCGACGAAGCCGAAGACCGACGGCTCCAGCCCGAAGAGCGCCTGCGTGACCGGCTGCTTGATGCCGTCGTCGCCGCTTCCGGCGGGCTCGGCCGGCGGGATGAACGGGGTGAGGTTGGCGGCCTTGACGAAGAACAGCCCGGCTACCACCACGAAGACGCAGATGGCCACCTTGACCAGCACCAGCAGGTTGGTGATCCGGGCGGACTCCCGGATGCCGACGATCGCCACGATGCCGAGGATCAGCACGATGGCGATGGCGCCCACGTTGACGGTGCTGCCCTCCTCGCCGAACCAGCGGGTCGGCAGGTCGAGCAGTTCGGCGAGGTAGCCGGACCAGCCTCGGGCCACCACTGCGGCGCCGAGCGCGAACTCCAGCAGCAGGTCCCAGCCGATGATCCAGGCGACGATCTCGCCCATCGTGGCGTACGCGTAGGTGTAGGCGCTGCCGGCGGTCGGCACGCTGGAGGCCAACTCGGCGTAGCAGAGGGCGGCGAGCAGGGCCACCACGCCGGCGATGGCGAAGGAGATCACCACGCCCGGCCCGGCGCTGTCCCGGGCCTCGATCCCGGTGAGCGTGAAGATGCCGGTGCCGATCACGATGCCGATGCCGAAGCCGGTGAGGTCGACCGCGCCGAGCCGTCGCTTCAGCCCCAACTGGCCGTCGCTGCCGTCCGCCTCACCTTGGGCTATCACGTCCTTGATTGGTTTTGTGCGCAGCACGGACACCCGGTCACCCCTCCCACCGTGCGACCACCTCCGTGGCGGCCGGTGACCGCCGTTGCTACCCACCGGCGCGATTGGTCAACCACGAACTCTTGCGGCGGTGGCCAGATTGTGAAAATTTCCTACCAGCAACGCGGACATCAACGGCGAATCTTGCCGCGCACCGCGCGAAACATCCGGGAGCCCCAACGAAGGGACACACCGCATGAAAGCCACCCGACTCGGAGTCGCCGGGCTGGTCGCAGCCCTGCTCGGCACGTTCGTCACCGCCACCCCCGTGAGCGCCGCACCCAACGCGGCCGACACCACCACCACCTGCGCCACCGACCCGGCCACCCCGAAACGGCAGTTCCGGGCCATGTGGATCTCCTCGGTGGTCAACATCGACTGGCCCAGCAAGGCGTCCCAGACCAACCCGGACCGGATCGCGGCCCAGCAGGCCGAGTACCGCGAGCTGCTCGACCTGGCCGGGCGACTGCACCACAACGCCGTAGTGGTGCAGGTCCGGCCCACCGCCGACGCGCTCTGGCCCTCGCCGTACGAGCCCTGGTCGGAGTACCTGACCGGGGTACGCGGCCAGGACCCGGGCTGGGACCCGCTGGCCTTCCTGGTCGACGAGTCGCACAAGCGGAACCTGGAGTTCCACGCCTGGTTCAACCCGTACCGCGTCTCCATGCCCGCCCCCGGTGGCGCCGGCGCCGACCTGAGCCAGCTCGCCCCCGGCCACCCGGCCCAACAGCACCCCGACTGGACCTTCGCCTACCCACCGGCCGGCGTGGCCGGTAGCCGGCTCTACTACAACCCCGGAGTCCCCGAGGTCCGCGAGTTCGTCCAGACCGCCATGATGGACGCCGTCAAGCGGTACGACATCGACGGCGTCCACTTCGACGACTACTTCTACCCCTACCCCAGCGGCACCTACCAGGTGCCGGACGAGGCGACCTTCGCGGCCCACAACCGGGGCTTCACCGACCGGGCCGACTGGCGGCGGGACAACATCAACCTGCTGATCCAGGAGATGAACGGCAAGATCAAGGCGGCGAAGCCGTGGGTGAAGTTCGGCGTCAGCCCGTTCGGCATCTGGCGCAACAAGACCGCCGACCCGCTCGGTTCGGACACCACCGGCAGCCAGTCGTACGACATCATCTCCGCCGACACCCGCAAGTGGATCAAGCAGGAATGGATCGACTATGTGGTGCCGCAGCTCTACTGGTACATCGGCCAGTACCCGGCCGCCGACTACGCGCGCCTCGTGCCGTGGTGGGCCGAGACGGTGCGCGGCACCCGCGTGCAGCTCTACATCGGCCAGGCCGACTACAAGAGCGGCGACCCGGCGTACGGGCCGTACTGGCAGAACCCGCGTGAGCTGTCCGACCACCTGACGCTCAACCGGTCGTACCCGGAGGTGCAGGGCAACGTGCACTTCTCCGCGGTGCAGGTGCGGGCCAACCGCCTCGGCGCCACCGACATCTACGCGGCCGAGCACTACTCCCGCCCGGCGCTGGTGCCGGCCATGCCCCACCTGCCGGCCCGGCCGCTGCTCTTCCCGGTGGTCAGCAAGGCGACCCGGCAGGCCGACGGGGTCCGGCTCACCTGGCGGCAGCCCGCCGACGGCGTCGGCCCGCTCGGCACCGCCACCTCGTACGCGATCTACCGGTTCGACGGCACCACACTGCCCGGCCGGTGCGCCACCGCCGACGCCGCGCACCTGGTCGACACCGTCCGGGCCACGCCCGGCAACGTCCAGTCCTGGGTGGACGTCTCGGCCGAGCCCGGTCGGCGCTACACCTACCAGCTGACAGCGTTGGACCGGTCGGCCAACGAGAGCCCCGTCAGCCCGCCGGCATTCGTCCTGCGCTGACCCGCCTTTCTGAATGCCCCGGACGCCTCGCGCGTCCGGGGCATTCGTCTGTTTCAACGTATGTCACCAATAGTTGGCGACGCGCATACCGCCTAGTTGATCAGCTGATCGACACTCATCGACATCCGGTAACCCGCCGGTAACATCCGTCCCACCCGCTCACCCCCGCGGAGGTAACCCGTGCCCCGACGTCTCGCCACCCTGCTCGCCTCGGGCGCGTTAGCGCTGCTCGCCACCCTCACCATCGCCTCCCCCGCCGCCGCCGTCACCCCCGCCCAACGACTCTCCGTGCTGTCCAGCTGGACCCAGACCAGCGCGTCCAGCTACAACTCGTGGAACAGCGCCCGGGTCAACCGGGCACCCTGGGCCGACTACAACTTCAACTGGTCCACCGACTACTGCTCGTCCAGCCCGGACAACCCGCTCGGCTTCACCTTCAACCTGGGCTGCTACCGGCACGACTTCGGCTACCGCAACTACAAGGCGGTCGGCCAGTTCTCCGCCAACAAGTCCCGCCTCGACAGCGCCTTCTACGAGGACCTGAAGCGCGTCTGCGCCACGTACAACTCGGTCGTCCGGCCGGCCTGCTACAGCCTGGCCTGGACCTACTACCAGGCGGTCAGCATCTTCGGTTCGGTAGCGGCCGTCCAGCAGGCCGACATCGACCGCGCCGCCCGAATGAAGGCCCAAGCCGAAGCCAACGCCGCACTCCGCTAACCCCCACCCCCACCCACCCCACCCCCACCCCCCACCCACCCGCACCCGCACCACCCGCGTTGATCAAGAGGTTTCGGTCATCGGAAGCGCGTTTCCTGACGCAAACCTCTTGATCAACAAGGGTGGGGGGTGGGGGTGGGGGGAGGGCGGGGTGGAGGGTTAGGCGCGTTCGGTTCGGGTGGCTGGGTGGCGGTCGGGGTTGGCGGGACGGCGGGGAGTTGGTTGGGACAGGCCGGTGCTGAAGCGGGTCGAGTCCGCCGCCAGGTCCGGGTGTTCCACGTCGAGTGCCAGCGCTGCGGCCTCGTCCAGCCCCAGCTCCGCACCCTCGCCGTACGCGTCGTCGAAGGCCGCGTCGCCCAGCACCGCGCGCAACTCCCCCTGCTGCTCGGCCCAGTAACCGCCGAAGATGCCGGGGGTGGCGCGCATGCTCGCCCGGGTGGCCTGCGCGGCCCCGAACAGGCGGGCGGCGGTCAACCGCTCCCCGCCGATCGCGCAGCGCACCGCTACCGCGTTCAAGGTGTCGCACGCCCGCCCGTGGTAGCCGTGGCCCATCCGGGAGCGCAGCGCCACCAGCAGATGCTCGTGTGCGGCGATCACGTCGCCGCGGGCCAGCGCGACCATGCCGAGCAGCATGTCCACCGAACGCCGGCCCCGCTCCACGGGCCGGGCCGCCTCCACCGGACGCACCGCGCCCAGCAGCTCCGCAGCCTCCTCCAGGGCGCCCCGCCGCCAGAGCAGCTCGGCCAGGCTGAAGACGGCGAACAGCGCCTCGCCGACCACGTCCTGCCCGTGCGCCCAGTCGATGACCTCCCGGCACACCCGCTCGGCCTCGACGAACTGCCCCATGTCGACAAGCGGCGCGGCCCTGCCGGCGAGCACCCGAGCCAGCAACCCGGCGTCGCCGGCCTGCCGGGCCGCCGCCTCCGCCCGCTGGGAGTAGCGCAGCTCCTCGGCGAACTCGCCGTCGGCGCTGGCATGCAACGAATGCATGTGGTACGCCGCCGCCAGCTCCGCCTCCGGGATCCGCTCCCCCGTCTCCGCGATCCGTCCGTACAGCCGGAACAGCCACAGCCGCCCCTCGCGGGCCAGGCCCCGCTCCAGCCACCACTGGTCCAGCCCACCCGCCAGACCGAGACCGGCACGGGCGCTGCCTCCGGTGGCACACCATCGCAGCGCGGCGCGCAGCTCACCGGCCAGCGGATCGAGGGCATACAACGACAGCGTCACCGGCCGGCCGTCCTGGCCCAGGTGGGCCCGGTCCAACGCGTGCGCCGACCAGGCCACGTGCCGGTCCCGAGCGGCCTGCTCCTCGCCCGCCTCGCCCAACCGTCGCGCCGCGTACGCCCGGATGGGGTCGAGCATCCGGTAGGTGCTGCCGGCGGCACGCGGCTCGGCCAACACCATCGACTTGTCCACCAGGACCGAGAGCGGGTCCAGTGGATCGTCACCCAGCAGCCACTCCACCGTTTCCAGATCCACCGGGCCGGCGAAGACGGCCAGCCACCGGAGCAGGCGGGCGGCCCGGGGCCCCAACGTCCGGTAGGACCAGGTGACTGTGGCCTGCATGGTCAGATGCCGTTCGGTGGCCGAGCGTTGCACGGCCCGGCTCGCCGGGGTGGGCGGTGACGCTCCGGCCGCCGCGGCGACCAGGTCCACGGTGTCCTGCTGGTTGCCGGACCAGCCCCGCTCCACCGGCGGCGGATCCGGGTCCTCCCGGCCGGCGTCAAGGGTGCCGAGGACGTCGTCCAGCCGCTCGGCGAGCTGGCCGACGGAGAGCACCCGCAGCCGGGCGGCGGCCAACTCGATGGCGAGCGGCAGGCCGTCCAACCGCTGCACCACCCGACGCAGGTCGGCGGACTCGGCCGGGTCGGGCTGCCGACCACCACGCGCCGCCGCCGTACGGTCCAACAGCAACGCCACCGCATCGCTCTCCGCGCCGTCCGCGCGCGGGTCCACCGAGAGCGGCGGAATCCGCCACACCACCTCGCCGGGCAGGCTGAACGACTCGCGACTGGTCGCCAGCACCCGTACGCCGCCCCCGCCGGACAGCAGCCGCGCGATCACCTCGGCGCAGGCGGCCGGTTGGGTGTCGCAGGTGTCCAGTACGACAAGCATCCGGCGGCCGGCCGCGTACTCGACGAGGGTGTCCAGCATCGGCCGGCCTGGCTCGGGACGCAGGCCGAGCACGGCGGCGATGGCGAACGCCACCAGCCCCGGGTCGGTCACCGAGGCGATGTCGACGAACCAGACCCCGTCCGGGTACGCCTCGACGACTCCGCTGGCCAACTCCACAGCGAGTCGGGTCTTGCCCGCGCCGCCGGCACCCAGCACGGTGACCAGGCGGTGCTGACGCACCAGCAGGCCCAGCTCGATGCGCTCGGCCTGCCGGCCGACGAACGAGGTCACCTGGGTGGGCAGGTTGTGCGCCACCGCGTCGGCGGTGCGGGGCCGGGGGAACTGCCGCTCCAGACCCGGGGCGACCAGTTGGAACAGTCGTTCCCGGTCGTCGAAGCCGCGCAGTCGGTGCAGGCCCAGGTCGAGCAGGGTCGCACCCGGCGGCATCGGCTCGGCCCGACGTGCGGTGGACGCCGTGCAGAGCACCTGCCCGCCGTGCGCGGCGGCGGCCACCCGGGCGGCCCGGTGCACCTCGGGGCTGGCGTACTCGCCGTCGCGTGGCTCGGCATAGCCGGTGTGCAGGCCCATCCGCACCCGGGGCGCGGCCTCGGCGGTGGGCCAGTCGTGGCTGGACAGTGCGCGCTGGGCGGTCAGGCACGCGGTCATCGCCGCTGTCGCTTCCTCGAAGGCCAGGAAGAACGAGTCGCCCTCGGTCAGCAGCTCCGCGCCACCCGTGCTGGCCAGCGTGCGGCGCAGCAGCCGTCGATGTTCGGCGAGCACCGGGCGGTAGTCCGGGCCGAGCAGTTGAGCCAGCCGGGTCGAGCCCTCGATATCGGTAAATACGAAGGTCACCCAACCGCTCGGGAGCTGGATCCGTGGCGACATGCGAGGAACCTCCGCCCGTGACGTCGGGTTCATGCTGCCTGAGTCCGAACGATCACACATCGTGAGAACGGCCGGGCAAGTGCCGCCTCAACGTGCCACTCGGACCCGCTCCCGGCAAGGCTGGCCCACCAGGCGGCGGCGAATTGGCCCGATCAGCAGCCGCAGGCGCCGCCGCAGCAACCGCCAGCGGCAGGTGCCGGGGCGCCACCGGCACCGCCACTGCGACCGGTGACCGCGACCGCGGAAAGAAGCTTGACGGTGTCGGCGTGTCCCTGAGGGCAGCTGGCAGGCTCACCGGCCGCCGCCATCGAACGGTTGACCTCGAAGGTGTCGCCGCAGGCGCGGCAGCGGAACTCGTACCGGGGCATGCCACCCAGGGTACGTGGATCTGACGGTTCGCGGAGCATGGGTGATACTCGACAGGTGGTGGACGGCGAGGACGACACGCGTGTGCAACCGTTACGACCGGCCGCGCCGCTGGACGGGCCGCTCGAAGGCTCCGGGGCCGCGCCCGACCTGGTGCGCAAGGTGCCCCGCCCCCGCCGCCCCTGGCTGAGCGGGCGTTCCGCGGGCGCGCCTGCCACGCCACCGGCCACCACAGCACCAGCCACCGCGCCGACCACGCCAGCGGTCAAGCCCACCGCGGCCGACTCCGCCGGGTCCGAACCGGACGCGAGCGCCACCGGCACGAAGGTTCCGGCCGAATCCGTCCCGACCGCCAGCCCAGCGACCGCCGCCCAGACCGAGGCACCCAAGGCCGAGGACCTGAAGGCTGACGCTGCGAAGATCGAAGACCAGAAAACCGACACCCCCAAGACCGACGGCGCGAAGGCCGACGACGCGAAGGCCGAGGACGCGAAAGCCGACGGTGCCAAGGCCGAGGACGCGAAAGCCGAGGACGCGAAGGGGGCCGGCGCGTCGAGCGGCGACACGCCCGCTGACGACGCGAAGACCGGTGCCGCGGATCCGGCGAAGACCACTGTGGATGAGATCCCGGTCGTGCCGGCGTCCGACCCGGCCCGTCGGCGACGGGTGCAGTTCGCCCACGCGGTACGTATGCCGCCCCGCCGGGCAGCGGCCGCCGCGGCCCAGGCGACCCGCGCCTGGGCACGCCGGCCGAGTGGTCGGCTGACCCTGCCCGGCGTCTTCCTGCTGGCGTTGGTGGCCGCGACCGCCGCGGCGGGAGCGCTGCTCGTACCTGCCGCGATCCGCTCACCCCGCCCGGTCGCTGTCGACGCCTCGGCGACGCCGAGCGGGGTCGCGGCGCCGGGGATGCCGTCCGGCCTGCCGACCAGCCCGCTGCCCACCGGGCCGCTGCCGACCCTTCCGCTGCCCTCCGGCGGGTTGCCCGGCAACGGGCTGCCGACCGGGTCGGTGATCGGTGGCCGACCGTCGGACGCCCTGGCCGGCTGGGCGCAGCAGGTCGGCGCCAAGGTCGGCGTCCCGGCGGTCGCCATGCAGGCGTACGGCTACGCCGAGCTGGTGCTCGCCCAGTCCAACCGCAGCTGTGCGCTGAGCTGGACCACGTTGGCCGCGATCGGGCAGGTCGAATCGGGACACGGTTCGGCCAACGGCGCGCGGTTGGGGCAGGACGGCAAGGCGGTACCCAACATCATCGGGCTGCCGCTGGACGGGAAGGAGGGTCGGATGCGGATCATCGACACCGACCGTGGGGCGCTCGACGGGGACGCGACCCTCGACCGCGCCATCGGCCCGATGCAGTTCATCCCGACCACCTGGCAGGAGATCGGCGCGGACGCGGACAACGACGGCCGCAAGGACCCGCACGACCTGGACGACGCCGCCCTGGCAGCTGGCAATTACCTCTGCAAGGGTGGTCGAAACCTGAGCATCGCGGGCGACTGGTGGAACGCGATCCTCTCCTACAACGACGTACGGCGGTACGCCCAGGACGTCTACGACACCGCGAACCGGTACGGACGGGCCAGTCGGTCGTGAAGTGATCGTCTCGATACGTTGGAGAACTGGACACTTCCCCCGGGCCTCTGTTAGCGGCAAGCTAGACGGGTGATGGTGCGCGAGTGGGACCCCAGGACCGCGTCGTCCGCCGAGATCGCGTCGCTGTTGGCCACGCTGAACGCGGTCCTGGCGGCCGATCTTCCGCAGGATCCGCCCTGGCGGGAGGCTTCGCTGCGGGAGTACCTCGCCGAGGTGATGCCCGGCGAGCGGCGGATCTCCTGGATCGCCCAGGCCGAGCCGACCGCTCCGGGCGACACGGGCGCGGTGCTCGGCCAGGTGCACGTACTCCTTCTGGGTGACATCGGCGTGCTCGAGGTGCTGGTGCACCCGTCCGCGCGGCGCACCGGCCTCGGTCGTGACCTGGTGTTACGTGCCGCGCGCCGGGTCTACCAGGAGGGCTTCCGGTCGATCGGGGTCGAGGTTGTCGGCGACACGCCGGCGGTCGGGTTCTACGAGTCGCTCGGCTTCACCCGGGAGTACGTGGAGACGCGCAGCGTGCTCGACCTGACCGCTGTGGACTGGGCCGAGCTGGCCGAGATGGCCACCGGCATCGGGGCGGGCTACCAGTTGGAGTTCTTCCCGGGCGGGCCGCCGGACGACCTGATCGAGGCGTACGCGCGGGCCAAGGCCGAGGTGCGCGACGTCGACGACGGTGAGCTGCGCCCCAGCTCGTACGACCCGGAGCGGCTGCGGGACAGCCTCGACACGCTGCACCGGCGGGGCATGAAGCCGTACATCGTGCTCGCCCGGCACGAGCAGAGCGGAGAGGTTGCCGGTCTGACCGAGGTGGTGGTGCCGGCGCAGCACCCGACCCGCGCCGACCAGTACGACACGATCGTCGCGCAGGATCACCGGGGCTACGGCATCGATCGGGCGATCAAGGCCCGGATGCTGCTGGAGTTGCGCTCCGCCGAGCCGGAGCTGATCGAGGTGCAGACCTGGAACGCGCAGGCCAACGAGGCGATGTTGAAGGTCAACGCGGAGTTGGGCTACCGCCCCGACCGGGACTGGTGCGAATACAGCGTCGACGTCGCTGAGCTGGTGCACCGCCTCGACCCGCCGCGCTGAGGAATTCACGAAACTGTCCATTAGGGGATGGACGGTGGACAGTCGCGCACCTTAACGTGCGTTGACCCCCATCCACCCATCGTGGAGGCCCTATGCGCCCGCGCCGCTCAATCGCCGCGCTCGCGACCGCCACCGCCGCCGTGACAGTCACGGCGCTCGGCGTCGCACCCACCGCGGCCAGCGCCGCGCCCACCGACCTGTTCATCTCGGAGTACGTCGAGGGTTCGTCGAACAACAAGGCGATCGAGCTGTTCAACGGCACGGGCGCCGCCGTCGACCTGGCGGCCGGTGGCTACCAGTTGCAGCTCTACTTCAACGGCGCCACCACGGCCACCACCATCGCCCTGACCGGCAGCGTGGCGGCCGGCGACGCGTTCGTGTTCGCCAGCGCCTCGGCCGGGGCCGCCATCCTCGCCCAGGCCGACCAGACCACCGGGGCGAGCCTCTTCAACGGTGACGACGCGATAGTGCTGCGCCGGGGCACCACGGTGCTCGACTCGATCGGCCAGGTGGGCGTCGACCCGGGCACCGAGTGGGGTGCCGGCGTCACCAGCACGGCCGACAACACGGTGCGCCGACTGCCGAGCGTGGCCGCCGGTGACACCGACCCGTCGGACGCGTTCGACCCCGCCGCACAGTGGGCCGGTTTCCCCGTCGACACGTTCGACGGGCTGGGCGCGCACACGGTGGACGGCGGTGGCCCGGTCGACGTGCCGGCCACGCTGACCTGCGGCGGGCCGCTGGTCACCGCCGCGGGCACGGCTGCGAGCCGCGAGGTGACCGCCGCCGACGCCGACGACACGATCGTCGACCTGGCGGTGACCGCTGTCAGCCCGAGCCCGACGTCCGGCTCGATCACCCGTACCGCGTTCACCCCCGCCGACGGGGTGGGCGGCACCGCCCGCGCCACTGTCGGTGTGAGCGCCGACCTCGCCGCCGGGGCGTACACCGCCACCCTCACCACCACCGACGCGGGCGGTGGCACCGCGAGCTGCGCGCTGGCCGTGCAGGTGACCCGGGAGCTGACAGTCGGCGAGGTGCAGGGTCCGACCACCGACGCCGAGTCCGGTCCGAGCGACAGGTCACCGCTCGCACCGGCGAGCGGCAACGGCACGAGCAGCACCATGTACGACGTACGCGGCGTGATCACCCAGTTGACCCTGGCCCGCACCTCGGCCGGGGCGGAGCAGCACGGCTTCTTCCTGCAGAGCCGTGTCGGTGACACCGACGGCGACCCGACCAGCTCCGACGGCATCTTCGTCTTCATGGGCACGTTCACGTCGCTGATCGGCGGTTACGTGCCGACTGTCGGCGACGAGGTGGTGCTGCGGGCCCGGGTGTCGGAGTACTACAACTTCACCCAGCTCTCCGGTGCGTCGCTGGTCCGCCGGATCGGTGGCGGCCTGGCAGTGGACACCGCTGTCGCGGTGGCCGACGCGGTGCCGCCGGCAGTGCTGACCGACGCGCAGCGCTTCTGGGAGCGGCACGAGGGTTCCCGGATGCGGGTACGCGCGGGCAGCGGCGCGGTGAGCGGCCGGGACGTCTTCTCCTCCACCGCCGACGCGGAGCTGTGGGTGGTCGACCGCGACGACCCGCTGCTGGACCGCGCCGACCCGTACTCCCGGCGGGTCTTCCGTGATTCGCACCCGCTGGACAACGACCCGACCCGCCTCTTCGACGACGGCAACGGCCAGCGGACGCTGCTCGGCAGCATGGGCGTGAAGGCCACCGCCGGGGACAGCGCCACGCTGCTCCCGCCGGCGCACACCTTCGACACGCTGCGGGCGGACGCGGTGGGCGGGGTCTACTACTCGTTCGAGAAGTACGGCGTCCAGGTCGAGCGGGCGGAGTTCGCCGCCGGGGCCGACCCGTCGAAGAACAACCCGCCCAAGCCGGCCGACAGGTCGCAGGAGGTGGCAGTGGCCACCTACAACGTGGAGAACCTGTACGACTACCGCGACGACCCGTTCGACGGCTGCGACTTCGCCGGTAACGCCGGCTGCGTGGGCGTCGCCCCGCCGTTCGACTACGTCCCGGGCAGCGAGGCGGAGTACCGCGAGCAGTTGGCCGCGCTCGCCGACCAGATCGTCACCGACCTGCACGCACCGGATTTGATCCTGGTGCAGGAGGCCGAGGACCAGGACATCTGCACGGTCTCCGGGGCGGCGCTGAGCTGCGGCGACACCAACGACGCCGATGGCGCTCCGGACAGCATCCAGGAGTTGGCGCTCACTGTCGCGGCGGCCGGTGGGCCCGCGTACGCGGCCGCCTATGACCGGACCGGCGCGGACGCCCGCGGTATCACCGCAGCCTTCCTGTACCGCACGGACCGGGTGTCGCTGGCGGCCGCGACGGCGGCGGACCCGCTGTTGGGGTCGGCACCGACCGTTCAGTACCGGGCTGCGGGGCTGCCGCCCAACGCCGACGTGCAGAACCCGAAGGCCCTCAACGCGGTGTTGCCGGCGGATGTGGACACCTCGACCGGTCGGGACGGGAGCAACGTCTTCACCCGCGCCCCGCAGTTGGGCAAGTTCAGCGTGGCCGCGGCGCCCGGCTCGGCCGAGCGGTTCACCCTGTACGCCCTCAGCAACCACTACTCCTCCGGCCCGGACAGCCGGGTCGGGCAGCGGCGAGAGCAGGCGCGTTACGGCGCGGCGATCGTCACCGCGATCGAGGCGGCCGACCAGACCGCACGGGTGGTCTACGGCGGGGACCTGAACGTGTTCCCCCGTCCGGACGATCCGATCGCCACCGGTGACCAGCCCACGCCGTCGGACCAGCTCGCACCGCTCTACGAGGCGGGCCTGCACAACCTGTGGGACAACCTGGTCGCGGACGTGCCGGCGTCGGCCTACTCGTACAGCTTCGAGGGGCATGCGCAGACTCTCGACCACCTGTTCGTCAACGACGCGTTCTACGGCGACCTGGTGCAGGTGCGGGCGGCGCACATCAACGCCGACTGGCCGGCGGAGTTCGCCGGTGACGGGTCGCGGGGTTCCAGTGACCACGACCCGCAGGTGGCCCGGTTCCGGTCGCGGGCGTCGTTGACGGTGGCCGACACGGCGGTGGCCGAGGGTGACCAGGGCGTCCGGCAGCTCACCTTCACCGCCACCGTGTCTCGGCCGCTGTCCCAGTCGGTGCTGCTCTGCGCCGCCACCGTGGGCCTCACGGCGCAGGTGGGCTCGGACTTCGACCCGTACGCCGGCTGCAAGGTGTTGGCCGCCGGGCAGACGTCGGTGGCGTTCCCGGTGTCGGTGCGCGGTGACCGCAAGCGGGAGGCCGACGAGAAGTTGACGCTGCTGGTGGCCGGGGTGCCCGGCCTGCGGCTGGCCGATCCACTCGCTACCGGAACGATCACCAACGACGACTGACGGTTCGCGCTCAGCCGCGCGTGATCGCGCTCGATCCAGGATGTAGTGGCCTCCGCCGACCAGGAGGCCACTACATCCGCTTTTCAGCATGACCTTGCCCCGGGACGTAACACAGTGCCGCCGCCGAGCCAATGAAGGGGTGTAAGGACGGCCAACGAGAGGACGGCCTGTGACTATCCCGAGCCCAGGCGGGGACGGCCTGGCGGCCATCGGCGCGGACCCCGAGGCGTTCGAGCGGTTCTACCGGCGGCACGTCGAGACGATCAGCCGGTTCGTCGCCCGTCGTGTTGACGACCCCCACACTGCCGCCGATCTCACGGCAGAGGTGTTCCTCGCGGTGATCGACAGCGCGACCAGTTACCGGCCGGAGCGGGGCAGCGAGGTGGGCTGGCTCTTCGGCGTGGCTCGCAACGTCATCGCGGCCGAACATCGGCGGGCGACCCGACTCCTGCGAGCCAGCGGTCGCATAGCGGGACGACGGCTGCTCGACGCCGACGACATCGCCCGGATCGAGGAACGCATCGACGCCGAGGCGCTGGCCCGCCGCACCTACCAGGCGCTGCGCGGCCTGCCGGAGCGCACCCGCGCCCTGTTGGAACTCGTCGCCGTCGACGGCCTGTCCGTGGCGGACGCCGCCGACGCGCTCGGCATCTCCCCGGTCGCCGCCCGGGTCCGCGTGCACCGGGCTCGCCGCGCGGTACGCCTCGCGCTCGCACAGTCCGAATCCGCACTCGTCTGATCGGAGGGATGATCACCATGACCCACACCCCACTGGGCAACTTCGAGGAACGACTCCTCGGCGAGTTGCGGGACCACGTCACGAACCAGACCTCCGACCCGGCACCGACCGCGCCTCCCGTTCGTGCAGCCCGCCGGGGCCAGCGGTGGCGTACGCCGGGCTGGCGCCTGGCCGGGGTCGCTGGGCTGGTCGCCCTGCTGACCATCGGCGGGTTGGTGGTGCAGACGGTGGACGACGCGCCACCGACGGCGAGCGCGGCCGAGATCCTGACCGAGGCCGCGGATACGGCCCGGCAGCAGCCCGACCTGGTGGCACGCCCCGGCCAGTTCCTCTTCGTCGAACTGCGACTCACCTGGCGGGACCGGCCGGATGCCGGCCCGTACACCGAGGAGCGGCTCCAGCGCTGGGTGCCGGTCGGCGACGACCCCACCTGGCAGCAGCGGCGGAGGTTGGAGAGCCGCCCCGACGAGTGGCGGACCGACAGCGTCTCGCACCTGGCGCCGCCGCCCGGCTACTTCCAGGGCCTGCCCACCGAGCCGGAGCAGATGGTGCAGTACCTGCGGGATCACCCGATCGACTTCGGCCTGCCCGCCGGCGCGGACCTGGAGGCCATCCGGAACGACCCTACGACGATCTTCGGCGACGGAATGTGGATGCTCGAGGGGTACGTGCCGCCGCAGTCGCTCGGTGCGCTGTTCCAGGCCATGGCCCAGGTGCCCGGGGCCACCGTGTTGCCCGACGAGATTCGGGACGCGGCCGGCCGGCGGGGGGTGGCACTGCGGACGCCTGGCGTGTTCGGTGCCCACATCGACCTGATCTTCGACCGGGAGACACACGCCTACCTCGGCACCCGCCGTCTCATCGTGCGGGATGGCAAGGAGTCGCCCTACACGAGCACCGCCGTCACCCGACTGGCGATCGTCGACCGTGCCGGGCAGCTGCCCTGATCGTCAGGGCGGGCCGCTCAGTAGCGCTGACGGAGCAGGTTGGCGGCCTCGACGGCCCAGTAGGTCAGGATGACCTGCGCGCCGGCCCGCTTGATCGAGGTGAGCGTCTCCAGCATCACCCGCTCGCGGTCGATCCAGCCGTTCGCGGCGGCCGCCTCGACCATCGCGTACTCCCCGGAGACCTGGTAGGCGGCGACCGGGACGTCCACAGCGGCCCGCACCGCCGACACCACGTCGAGGTAGGGCAGCGCCGGCTTGACCATCACCAGATCGGCGCCCTCGGCCACGTCCAACGCGACCTCGCGCAGCGACTCACGCAGATTGGCCGGGTCCTGCTGGTAGGTGCGCCGGTCGCCCTCCAGCGCCGACTCCACCGCCTCCCGGAACGGGCCGTAGAAGGCGGAGGCGTACTTCACCGCGTACGCCAGCACGGAGACGTCCTGGTAGCCGGCGGCGTCGAGAGCCTTGCGTACCACGCCGACCTGGCCGTCCATCATCCCGGACGGCCCGACCATGCCGACCCCGGCGGCGGCCTGGGCCACCGCCATCTCGGCGTACGCGGCCAGGGTCGAGTCGTTGTCGACCTCACCGTCGGGGGTGAGCAGCCCACAGTGCCCGTGCGAGGTGAACTCGTCGAGGCACAGGTCGCTCATCACCACTGTGGCGTCGCCCACCTCGGCCACCACGTCGCGGATGGCGACGTTGAGGATGCCGTTCGGGTCGATGCCGCCGGAGCCGGTCGGGTCCCGCTTCTCCGGCACGCCGAAGAGCATGATCCCACCGACACCGGCCTGGACCGCCTCGGCCGCCGCCTTGCGCAGCGAGTCCCGGGAGTGCTGGAGCACCCCCGGGAGCGACCCGATGGCGCGGGGCTCGGTCAGCCCCTCCTTGACGAACATCGGCACGACCAGCTCGGCCGGGTCGACCCGGGTCTCGGACACCAGCCGGCGCACCGCCGGGTTGCGGCGCAGCCGGCGGGGCCGGATCTCGGGGTACGACATGGAAGGCCCTCCTCGAACGACTACCGGAAGCGCAGAGCGGTCGGGCCCTGCACCTTCGAGCCACGGCGCTGCTTGGCCGGCATGGCGGCCAGCTTCTCCCGCAGCTCGACGGCGTAGGCGGCGAGCGCCTCCACCAGGTCGGGCACCGAGGCGTGCGGCGGCTGGACGTCGACGCGCAGGCCGAACTCCGTCGCGGTCTCCGCCGTCTTGGGCCCAATGACGGCAACAACCGTCCGGGCGTGCGGCTTCCCGGCGATGCCGACCAGGTTGCGCACGGTGGAGGACGAGGTGAAGAGCACCGCGTCGAACCCGCCCGACTTGATCGCGTCGCGGATCTCGGCGGGCGGCGGAGCAGCCCGCACCGTCCGGTACGCGGTCACGTCGTCGACCTCCCAGCCGCGCTCGGTGAGCCCGGCGGCGAGCGTCTCGGTGGCGATGTCGGCGCGCGGCAGCAGCACCCGGCCCACGGGGTCGAGGATCTCGTCGTGCGGCGAGAACTCGGCCAGCAGGCCCTCCGAGGACTGCTCCCCGGCGGGGATCAGCTCCGGCTGGATGCCGAACGCGCGGACCGCGTCCGCGGTCGCCTCACCGATGCAGGCGATCTTGACGCCGCCGAAGTGCCGGGCGTCGAGACCGTGCTCGGCGAACTTCTCCCAGACCGCGCGGACCGCGTTCACCGACGTGAAGATCACCCAGGCGTACCGGCCGTCGACCAGACCCTTGACGGCCCGCTCCATCTGCGCCGGGGTGCGCGGCGGCTCGACCGCGATGGTCGGCACCTCGCAGGGGATCGCCCCGTACGCGCGCAGCCGGGCGCTCATCGCGCCGGCCTGCTCCTTGGTGCGGGGTACGAGCACCTTCCAGCCGTACAGCGGGCGGTTCTCCCACCAGCTCAGCTTGTCGCGCTGCCCCACGCCGACGCCGACGGTGAGCACCACCCGGCCGGTGAAGCCGAGCGCGGCGGCCACGAAGCTGTCCACCGTCGACGTGGTCGTGTACTGGGTCTCGCCGGTGCCGTCGCCGGTCACCCCGACGCCGGTGGTGCCGTCGACCCCGGCGGCGAGCAGCCCGTCGCGGACGGCGGCGAGGTCACCGGCGTCCACGGCGAGCGCGAGCGAACCCCGGCCGACGGCCGTGGCCAGCGCCTCGAAGTCCAGCGCGCTGACGTCCTCGACGTCGGCGGCCGTACGCACACCCGGCAGCGGGACCCCGGCGTAGGTGGCAACACCCTCGGCCTGGCCGACGCCGGGCACCACCTCGAAGTGGGCGGCGGTGCGGGCCACCGCCTGCACCTCCTTGACCACCGAGTCGTGCCCGAACGGGTCACCGGCGACCAGGTGCACCGCGTTGAGCCCGGAGCGGGCCGCGGAGATCAGCACCTTCGCCACGTCCCCCGGCGCGCCCTCGGCCGGGGTGAACTCGGCATCGTCCCTGGCCTCGGCGCGAACGACGGTGAGCAACGACTCCGGGACTCCCCGGTCGTAGATCACCTGGTCGGCGTCGACCAGGGCGTCGTGGGCCCGACGGGTCAGCAGGCCCGGGTCACCGGGGCCAGCCCCGACGAACGCGATACGGCCGACGGGCTTACGGGTGCGGGTCATTCTGTGCTCCCAAATTGCTGGGTCCCCGGGCCGGTGTGTCCTTCGTGGCCGAGGATCGAGTCGGCGCCGAGCTCGAGGAGTTCGGCGGCGAGTGCCTTACCGATCTCCGCCGCGTCGGCGGGCGTTCCGGTGCGGGACAGCCGGAGGTCACGAGTGCCATCCGGGCTGATCACCGCCCCGCGCAGGTAGATCTCATCGCCGGTCTCGCCTTCGGCGAGCTCGGCATAGGCGGCGACGGGTGCGCTGCACCCGGCCTCCAGGGTTGCCAGAAACGCACGTTCCGCGGTGACCGCGGCACGCGACGGTGCGTGGTCGAGCACGGCGAGCAGCTCGACCAGGTCCTGGTCGTCGACCCGGCACTCCACTGCCAACGCACCCTGAGCGGGAGCGGGCAGCATGAGCATCGGGTCCAGCGACTCGGTGATCACGTCGAGCCGGCCGAGTCGGGCCAGACCGGCCCGGGCCAGGACGACGGCGTCGAGGTCGGCCTCGGGGCCGAGCACCCGGCCCAGGCGGGTGTCGACGTTGCCGCGGATCGGGGTGACCTCCAGTTGCAGGCCGAGGGCGTGCAACTGGGCGATCCGACGCAGCGCGCCGGTGCCCACTGTGGCCCCGGGCGGCAGCTCGGCGAGCGTCCGGCCCTCGCGGGCCACCAACGCGTCGCGCGGGTCCTGCCGGGCCGGCACCGCCGCGATGTGCAGCCCACCGGCGGCAGCCGTGGGCAGATCCTTGTACGAGTGCACCGCGAAGTCGATGGTGCCGGCGGTCAGCGCGTCGCGCAGGGCGGAGACGAACACCCCGACGCCCAGCCGGTGCACCGGAGCGTTGGAGCGGTCGCCCGCGGTGACCACCTCGACCAGCTCGACGGGACGGCCGGTGGCGGCGGTCACCGCCTCGGCGACCTGGCCGGACTGGGCCATCGCCAGGGCGCTGCCCCGGGTGCCGAGGCGCAGGGGGGCGGTCATCGCGCACCTCCGGTGGGTGAGGTGGGCTCGGCGGCGTCGGCTCCGGACACCGGATCGGTGCCGGGGAACGCCATGCCGAGGTCGGGAGTCAGCACGTCCGGGACGGTGTCCACCGGCGAGGTCTGCGGCACCTCGAGGTCGAACAGCTCGCGCAGCAGTGCCGCGTACTGGTCGCCGCCGGGCTCCGCGGCCAACTGGCGGACCTTGACTGTGGGCTGGTGCAGCAGCCGCTGCACGACCCGGTGCACGGTGCGGGCCACCTCGGCCCGCAGGTCGTCGCCGAGGTCGGGGCGACGCTGGGCCAGTCGGCGCAGCTCGGCGGTGACCACGTCGTCGGCCCGGCCGCGCAGCGCGGCCACCGTCGGTGCCACGTCGGCGCCGCGCAGCCAGGTGAGGAAGCCCTCCACCTCGCCGAGGACGATGCGTTCGACGGCTGCGGCGTCGGCAGCCGCCGGACCGTCGGCGAGCAGCGCCGCCATCCGGTCGATGTCGATCACCTCGACGCCGGGCAGTTCGGCGACGCCCTCCTCGACGTCGCGCGGAACGGCCAGGTCGAGCAGGACCAGCGGGCCCCGGGACGGGTCGCGTTCGGCCAGCGCCGCGGTGACCACCGACCGGGTGAGGACCGGTTCGGTGGACGCGGTGGCGGCCACTACGATGTCCACTGTGGAGAGGGTGTCGGCCAGCTCGGTCATCGGCGCGGCACTCGCCCCGTACGACTCGGCGAGCCGGACGGCCCGGTCGGCGCCCCGGTTGCTGACGGCGAGTGGCCCGGCGCCCAGCCGGGACAGCGTGGCCACCCCGAGCGAACCCATCGCACCGGCGCCGACCACCAGGGCCGGGTGGCCGACGAGGTCGCCGTCGAGGTGCCCGGCGGCCAGCTCCAGGGCGGCGGTGACGACGCTCTGGCCGGCCCGGTCGATGCCGGTCTCGGCGTGGGCCCGCTTGCCGACCCGCAACGCCTGCTGCATCAGCTCGTGCAGCAGCCGCCCGGCCGAGTCGGCGCCGGTGGCCCAGTGGTACGCGTCACGCAACTGGCCGAGGATCTGCGCCTCGCCCACCACCATCGAGTCCAGACCGGTGGCGACCCGGAAGACGTGGTCAACGGCCGCGGTGTCGTAGTGCACGTACAGGTGGCTGGCGAGCGCGGTCGGCGAGCTGCCGGCCTGCTCGGCCAGCACGGCGCAGACGTCGCCGAGCCCACCGTGGAAACCGGACACGGCGGCGTAGACCTCCACCCGGTTGCAGGTGGAGACGATCACCGCCTCGGCCACGTACGGCTGGGCGACCAGGCGGTCAAGTGTGCGGGTCAGGTCGGCGGGGGGCACTGCCAGCTGCTCCAGCGTGGCGACCGGGGCGGTCCGGTAGGACGCGCCGACGACGAGCAGTTTCACGTGCCTATCGCCTCCTGGGTGTCGGTGGCCGCGAACCCGCCCGGCAGGGCGGTGAGAGCGGTCCCGCCGGTGGCGGGCAGCGCGGTCAGCGACGCCTTGCGGTGCTCGTGGAAGGACAGAATCTGCAGCTCGATGGCGAGGTCGACCTTGCGCACGTCGACCCCCTCCGGAACCGAGAGTACGCACGGCGCGAAGTTGAGGATGCTCGTCACGCCGACGGCGACCAGTTGGTCGGCGACCTGCTGGGCGGCGGCGGCCGGGGTGGCGATCACGCCGATCGCGAGGGATTCCTCCGCGGCGACCGTCGGTAGGTCGTCGACATGCCGGACCACCAGGCCGTTGATCTCCTCACCGACCCGGGAGGGATCGGCGTCGAGCAGTGCGGCGATCCGGAAGCCCCGGCTGGCGAAGCCGTCGTAGCCGGCCAGAGCGTGACCGAGATTACCCACGCCGACCAGGGCGACCGCCCGGCGTTGGGTGAGCCCGAGCACATACTCGATCTGCTCGATCAGCAGCGCGACGTCGTAGCCGACGCCCCGGGTGCCGTACGAGCCGAGGTGGGAGAGGTCCTTGCGCAGCTTGGCGGAGTTGACCCCGGCGGCGGCGGAGAGGCCCTCGCTGGAGACCGTCTCGTGCCCGGCGTCGGCGAGGTTGTGCAGCGCGCGCAGGTACTCCGGGAGCCGAGCGACGGTCGCCTCGGGCAGATCCGGGAGCGCCGGTACGGCACCGGCGCGGCCGGGCGCGCCTGGGTGACGGTGCTGACTCATGAGACTCCGTGCGGTGCGATCCTCGGCCAACTCCGCTGGTCGGCCGTTTGTGGACTCCCGCTGGCGACCGAGATTGCCGGCTGTGCTAGCAGGGCGCGTCGGAGTCACAGCGTAGGCGCTTGTGAAGACGTGCACAAATCGCGATCTTGTCGCTGCGTGGCGCGACCTCACCAGCCCCTCCATTCCACAAGATCGATTGAACGGCCTGGTCCGCTCACCGCCCCGGGCGATTATTGCTCAATCCCGACTTCTCTGACCAATCCCGCGCCGGCCCGGCGCGCGCCCGCCGCCGGGTCCCGCGATCTTGCACTTGCTGTCCCCGCCTTCCGCCCGTACCCGGGCAAATCACCAACAGCAAGTGCAAGATCGACGCGGTCGGGGGCGGCGGCGGGGTGGCGGGGTAGGGGCAGCACTACGGAGGAGAGGCGGGGTTTCGGGATGGGGACGCCGAGCCCAGATGCCTAGCCTTTGAGCATGACCGCCGTTGCCGCCACCAGCGACAGACCGACGCTGGCACCGAGCATCCCCCGCCAGCTCTTCGTCGACTCCGGGTACGTGCTGCTCGGCCTGCCCCTGGCGCTGGCCAGCTTCGTCGTCCTCATCGTCGGCCTCGCGGTCGGCATCGGCCTGGTGGTCACGGTGATCGGCCTGCCGATCCTCAGCGGCACCCTGTACACCGCCCGTGGGCTGGCCGACGTCGAGCGGCTGCGGCTGCCCGCGGTGCTCCACCAGCCCCGGATCCGGCCGCACTACCGGCTGCCCGAGGCCGGCGCGAACGCCTGGCGGCGGATCTTCGTGCCGATGCGGGACGCCCAGTCCTGGCTCGACCTGGCGCACGGCATCCTGCGGCTGATCGCGGCGGCGGGCACCTTCGTGGTGACGCTGTCCTGGTGGGCCGCGGCGATCGCCGGCTCGCTGTACTGGGCGTACGACTGGGCCCTGCCCCGGGCCGACGGCGAGGGTGACCAGGACCTGGCGCAGCTGCTCGGCCTGGGCGACTCGACCACCGCCCGGATCGGCCTGTACACCGCGCTCGGGGTGTTCTTCCTGATCACCCTGCCGATCGTGGTGCGGGGGTGCGCGCTGCTCCAGGCCAGCTTCGCCAAGGCGATGCTGACCGGGGTGGCCGAGATGCGCGACCGGATCACGGTGCTGGAGGAGCAGAAGCGGGCCGCCGTGTCCGCCGAGGCCTCCGCGCTACGCCGGTTGGAACGTGACATCCACGACGGCCCCCAGCAGCGCCTGGTCCGGCTGGCGATGGACCTCAGCCGGGCCCGGATGCAGCTCGCCTCGGACCCGGAGGCCGCCGGCCGCACCATCGACGAGGCGGTCACCCAGACCCGGGACACCCTGGCCGAGCTGCGGGCGCTGTCCCGGGGCATCGCGCCGCCGATCCTGGTCGACAGGGGCCTGCCCAGCGCTCTGGCCGCGATCGCCGGCCGTGGGCTGATCCCGATCGAGCTCCAGGTGGACCCGCAGCTCGGCACCCCGGCCGGGCGGCTCGACCCGGCGGTGGAGAACACCGCGTACTTCGTGGTGTCCGAGGCGCTGACGAACGTCGCCAAGCACAGCCGGGCCACCGAGGCCACGGTCGCCGTGGCCCGGCGGGACACCCACCTGCAGGTGCGGGTGGGCGACGACGGGCAGGGCGGCGCGCACCTGGCCAAGGGGCACGGGCTGGCAGGCATCGCCGACCGGGTCCGGGCCGCCGGTGGCGAACTGGTGGTGGTCAGCCCGACCGGCGGCCCCACCGAGATCCGCGCCGAGCTGCCGCTGTGAGCGCGAGGAGTGAGCCGGGTTTGCGAGCCCCGCAGTCGCGACCAACGGAGATGCTGTGACCGGTCCGGCACCGCGCCGAGCCCGCACGACGGGCCTGACGTGGTAGACAACACAGCCATGCGCATCGTGATCGCCGACGACGCCGTACTGCTCCGGGAGGGGCTGGTCCGGCTGCTGACCGAGAGTGGGCACCAGGTGGTGGCCGCTGTCGGGGACGGTGACGCCCTGGTCGAGGCGGTGGTCGAGCACCGGCCCGACGTGTCGATCGTCGACGTCCGGATGCCGCCGTCGCACACCGACGAGGGGCTGCGGGCTGCGGTGGAGGCCCGCCGGCTGGTGCCGCGTACGCCGATCCTGGTGCTCTCCCAGTACGTCGAGGTGTCGTACGCCGATGATCTGCTCGCCACCACCGGCGGCGCCGGCGGCGGGATCGGTTACCTGCTCAAGGACCGGGTGGCGGCGATCGACGAGTTCCTGGACGCGCTGCGGCGGGTGGCGGGCGGCGGCACGGTGCTCGACCCGGAGGTGGTCGGTCAGCTCTTCGCCCGGCGTCGCCGGGACGACCCGCTGCGCGAGCTGACCCCCCGCGAGCGCGAGGTGCTCGCGCTGATGGCCGAGGGGCGTTCGAACACCGCCATCGCGCGCGCCCTGGTGGTCAGCGACGGCGCCGTGGAGAAGCACGTGCGCAACATCTTCACCAAGCTCACCCTCCCGCCGGACACCGAACAGCACCGGCGGGTGCTGGCCGTCCTCACCTATCTGCGGAACTGACCTCCCGGGCCAGGGCCACCGCGTCGGTGAGGGTGTCGGCCACCGGGTGACCGGAGGCGCGCAGCCGGCCCGGGTCGGTGAACCCGCCGGTGTAGAGCACGGCACGGCCACCCACGGCGAGCGCCGCGTCCGCGTCGTCGATGGAGTCGCCGATCAGCACCACCGAGGGGCCGTCCACTCCCAGTTCGGCCAGGTGCAGCTGGAGCGACTCGGCCTTGTGGCCGCCGCCGACAGTGGCCCGCAGCCCGTCCACGCGGGTGAAGTGGCCGGTCAACCCGTACGTGTGCACGGTCGGGACCAGCTCCTCGTGGAACCACATGGAGAGCAGGCTCTGGCTGCCCGGCCAGGCCGCCATCGCGGCGCGCGCGTCGGCGGCCAGCTCGCAGGTCGTCAGCCCGGTGCGGTACGCGTCGTGGAAGATCTTGTCCAGTCGACCGAACTCGTCGTCGTCCACTGCCTGCCCGAGCACCTCGGCGTAGTACTCGGCGATCGGCCTGCGGAACCGCACACGGTGCTCGTCAGAGGTGACCGTCGGCCCACCCAGGCTCGCGAACACGACGTTGGTGGCGGACACCACCAGGCTGAGGTCGTTGAGCAGGGTGCCGTTCCAGTCCCAGACGAGGTGCGGGTGCGCAGGGGTCATCAGAGCACCATAGGCACCCGTCAGAGCTGCGGCGTGGTCAGGTCCCGCAGCAAACGGTCCTCCTCGACGCGCCAGTAGCCGTGCTCCTTGCCGTCGAGCATCACCACCGGCAGCCGGTCCCCGTACTCCCGCTCCAGCCCCTCGTCGCCGGTGACGTCCCACTCGACCCACTTGTCGCCGGTGACAGCGACCACCCGGTCGAGCGCCGCCTTGGCGTCGTCGCACAGGTGGCAGCCGGGTCGGGTGATCAGGGCGAGTCGGGCGTCACTGGCCATCGGTTACCTCCGTGCGGTCGGTCGGCGTCGCCGACCGGAGTTGGGTCTTGCGTACCTTGCCGATCGCCGAGTGCGGCAGGGCGTCGACGAACTCGACAGCGGTCGGGCACTTGAACCGGGCCAGGTTCCGTGCGCAGTGGGCGAGCAGCTCCTCGCTGGTCACCGGTCGGCCCTGCACCGGCACCACGTACGCCCGCACAGTCTCGCCGGTCCGCGGGTGCGGCACACCCAGTACCGCCGACTCGACCACCCCGGGGTGCCCGGCGAGCACCAGCTCGACCTCGTGCGGATAGACGTTGAAACCGTTGACCAGGATCAACTCGCCGAGCCGGTCGACAAGGAAGAGGTCACCGTCCTCGTCGGCGTACGCGATGTCACCGGTGCCCCACCAACCCTCGGCGTTCGGGCCGCCCCGACCGTCGGGCCAGTAGCCGGTGAAGAGGTTGGGGCCGGACACCACGATCTGCCCCGGGTCGGTGCCCGGCGCCACGTCGGAGATGTCCAGCTCGTCCGGGTCGTCGTCGGGAACGGCCAGCCCCTCGCGCCACAGGTCCGTCCCGTCGGCGCCGACCAGGCGTAGGCGCACCCCGGGCAGCGGTCGGCCTATCGAACCCGGCTTGGCCACGCCGCCGACCAGGGTGGAGGTGAGCACCGGCGCGGTTTCGGTGAGGCCGTAGCCGATGTGCACCTGATGCCCGGTGACCTCCGTGAAGCGCGCCGCGACAGCGGGTTCGAGCGGTGCCGCGCCGCAGACCGCCACCCGCACCGACGCGGTCGCCGCGCGGGCCGTGGCCGCGCCGGCCCAGGTCAGGAACATCGACGGTACGCCGACCAGCACGCTGACCCGGTGCCGCGCGACCTCGTCCAGCCCTGCCGTCGGGCCCGGCTCGTCGAGCAGCACACCGGTCGCCCCGTGGTGCACCACCGCGCCGAGCCCGGAGTTGAGCCCGTACGCGTGGAACAGCGGCAACGCCAGGAGAACAGTGTCGGTCGGCCCGACCACCGGCGGCGAGATCTCCGCGACTTGTTCGTGGTTGGCGAGCAGCGCCTGGTGCGAGAGCATCGCCCCCTTGGGTCGCCCCTCGGTGCCGGACGTATAGAGCAGTACAGCCAGGTCGGCGCCGCCGCGTCGAGGGCGGGGTGCCGGTCCGGGCGCCTGGGCGGTCGGTGGCGTGCCGTGCACCGAGGCGAGGGCGGGCAGCTCGGCGGCCACGTCGGCGACCAGACCTCGGACGTGGTCGGTGGCGATGAGCATCGACGCGCCGGAGTCGGCCAGCACGTGCCGCAGCTCCGGGGCGGTGAGGCCGGGGTTGACCGGCACGGTGACCAGCCCGGCGCGGAGGGCGCCGAGCCAGGCGATCACGAAGTCCGGCGTGTTGGGCAGCGCGATGGCGACGCGTGGCGGCGTACCGCCGGGGTCGGTGGGCGGCGCGGCGGCGGACAGGCCGCGGGCGGCGGCGTCCACTGCGGCGTCCAGTTCGGACCAGCTCACCGTGTGCTCACGCCAGTGCAGCGCGGGCCGGTCGGCGCGGTCGAGAGCCGCCCGGCGGACCCGGTCGGCAAGGTTCGGCGCGGGGCTTTCCGAGGCGTCCTGCACGGTGATCGAGTCTGGCACAGCGGACGGCGACGGGCCACGCCCGACGGTCGGGGCCACGCCCGGAGGGCGACACCGCGACAGTCCCATGTACGGGACTGTCCGGTGTGCCACCGGCGATCCGATCAGGTCCTGTCGATGGGACGTGCGACGCTGCCCACGGGCAGTTCGGCCGCCCTCGTACGCCCGGCGGGCGCGGCGGGTCAGCCGAACGGGTGGTAAGCCTCCGACCTGGGGATCCATCCTGGAACACCCGGTCGACGGAAAGTCAATCGCACACGACGGACAACCGGTCCGCCACTGGTGCGACGGAGCGGGAAATACTTCCGCCTTGTGTAACGGACTTGCCACGCGCGGGTGACGTTGGCCCTATCATCACTCGGGTCGGCTCACCCCATTTGCCGTGAGTCGACACCCCTCAGCCCGAGGAGGCCCCCGTGCCTGTGAGCGCATTGGACCAGCACCTCCAGGGGAATTGCCGCCAGTCGGCAACTCCCGTGACCGTCCTGCCCGACCGGTCACCCGGTCGGTCCGCCCCGACGAGACCTAGACCGGCCCGCCCGGCGACCGACGGGACGGGGGCAACACGGTGACCGCCTTCGGTTACGCGGAACGCCCGGTCGGCCTGACCGGTCAACCCGCCCGCTCCCACGTCAACGAGCGGCCAGCGGCCCGTGCCCCATCGGACGAACAGCACGGCGGCGGAGTGCGGGGTGACGGCGCGTCGCACCGGATCCGCAGCCGGCCACACCACAACGAGCCACCGCCGCGACCCGCGGTGCCCGGTGGAAACGCGAAGCCGGCCGGCGGCCGGGTCGCCGTACCGTCGCGGCCCGCAATGCCCGTGCAGGGTCGTCGGGTAGCCGACACACCGGCGGTCACCACCGACCCGGCGGCGGGTGAGACAGCGGTGATCCCGGCGGTGCCGGCCACCACCGCCACCACCCCGACCGGTTTCCCGAGCCGCCCGGACCCGTCCGACCCGGCAACCGAGGTCTGGACGCTGATCGAGCGGGCCCAGGCCGGCGAGTCCGAGGCGTTCGGTCTGATCTACGACCGCTACGTGGACACCGTCTTCCGGTTCGTCTACTTCCGGGTCGGCAACCGGCAACTCGCCGAGGACCTCACCTCGGACACCTTCCTGCGCGCGCTCAAGCGGATCGGCAGCTTCACCTGGCAGGGCCGTGACCTCGGCGCCTGGCTGGTGACCATCGCCCGCAACCTCGTCGCGGACCACTTCAAGTCGGGCCGGTACCGGCTGGAGGTCACCACCGGCGACGTGCTCGACGCCGACCGGGAGGACCGGGGCCCGGAGGGCAGCCCGGAGGCGGCGGTGGTGGAGCACATCACCAACGTCGCGCTCCTCACCGCCGTGAAGCAGCTCAACCCGGAGCAGCAGGAGTGCATAGTGCTCCGATTCCTCCAGGGCTTCTCGGTCGCCGAGACGGCCCGCGCGATGGGCAAGAACGAGGGAGCCATCAAGGCCCTCCAGTACCGCGCCGTCCGCGCCCTGGCCCGGCTGCTGCCCGACGGCTTCCAGCCGTAGTTTGTTACGGCGGGACCGACGGGCGTCGATCAGCGTCCGCGCAGCTCAAAGTCGGTCCCGCCCGGTGATGACCATCACTTTCTGTAATTTCCGCCCCGCCAGGCCCGTAACCCGTGCCCGGTCCGCCGCGTTTCTCCGGGTGCGACCGGTGGATGTCCCGGCAGGCCCGGGTCACCGAGGTCCGACCGGCATGCCGGCGGCACCTCACCTCCGTGGTGTCACACTGCCGCCCGGTCGCTGGCAACGACGGCGGCCGACCGGCCGTGACCAGCGAGAGGAGGTGCCTGCGGTGGACAACACCCTCTTCTCCCGCCGGCGCGCGGAGCGCTTCGCGCAGCTTCTCGACGAGGCCAACGGCGCTCGACGACACCACGTGCGATCCCGGGTGGACGGCCAACTGGCGCCGCTCGTCGCAGTGGGTCAGCGACTCAGCGTCGACCCCCCGGCTGTCGAGGTGGACCAGGAATTCCGTACCGGCCTGCGGGCGATGCTGCTCGCAACCGCCGAGCGGGAAGGGCTGGGCAGCACGCCAGCGGCGGTCAGTGAACCGGCCGCCACTACCACCCGCGGACGGCTACTGCCGGCGGTCACCGCACGGCGGGCCCGAGCCCGGGGCGCGATCCTGGTCGGCATCGCCGCCGGGGCCATCGCCGTCTCCGGGATCTCCGCCGCCAGCGAGAACGCGGTGCCCGGTGACGCGCTGTACGGCATGAAGCGCTCCACCGAACGGGCACAGCTCGCCCTGGCCAGCTCCGACATCAGCCGAGGCCAACTCTTCCTGGACTTTGCCCGGACCAGAGTCGGCGAAGCCGCCAAGCTGCGCGGTGACCGGATCGGCTACAGCGCGGTCCTCGACGACATGGATGCCGACAGCCGGCAGGGAGTTCGCCTGCTGACCTCGGCCGCCGTCCAGCGGGGCGAGCCCGGCAGCCTGGACACTCTCAACACCTTCGTGGCGAGCCAGCGCCGGGTGGTACGCGGTCTGCTCGACGGGAGCACCCGGGTCGACCGGGAACGGACCCAGCGGTCGCTGGTGTTGCTGGACAGCATCCGGGAACGCTCGGACGACCTGCGCGCGGCGATCGCCTGCGGCCTGCCGGCACCGACCGCCAGCGACGCCCTCGGGCCGAACCCGAGCACCTGCCCCGGGGCCCGCTGACCCGCGTCCCTATACCGCACGTCCGACCGGCCGCGCCACAGTTCGCTGTGTGCCCGGCCGGTCGCCCGTCTACGGCGGATACCCTCGCGGGGGAGCATCCGTCGTACCGGTGAGGAAGGGATTCGCGTGGCGCGTAGCCGTAAGGTGACGGTCAGCACCGACGCCGAGGGGCACACCGCAGCCTGGGCGGAGACCGACCTGGCCCCGGTCAGCGCACCCGACCCGACCGCCGCGGCGTTCTTCGACGTGGACAACACGATGATGCAGGGCGCGTCGATCTACTGGTTCGCCCGTGGTCTCGCCTCCCGAAACTACGTGACCACCGCCGACCTGGCCCGATTCGCCTGGCAGCAGCTCCGCTTCCGGCTGCTGGCCCGGGAGCACGCCGGTGACATGTCACTGGCCAAGGAGGCGGCGCTGGCCTTCGTCCAGGGCTGGCGGGTCGACGAGGTCGAACACCTCGCCGAGGAGATCTTCGACGAGATGATGGCCCCCCGGATCTGGGCTGGCACCCACCAACTCGCTCAGCGTCACCTGGACGCCGGTCAGCGGGTCTGGCTGGTCAGTGCCGCCCCCGTCGAGATCGGCCGGGTGATCGCCGCCCGGCTCGGCCTGACCGGTGCCATCGGCACTGTGGCCGAGGTGCTGGACGGGGCGTACACCGGGCGGTTGGTGGGTGACCTGATGCACGGGCCGGCGAAGGCTGAGGCGGTCACCCAGCTCGCCACAGTGGAAGGGCTCGACCTGTCCCGCTGCGCGGCCTACAGCGACTCGGCGAACGACCTGCCGCTGCTCTGCGCGGTGGGCCGGGCGGTGGCCGTCAACCCGGACGGCTCCCTGCTGCGGCAGGCCCGCCAGCACGGCTGGGAGGTGCGGGACTTCCGCACCGGCCGCCGAGCGGTCAAGATCGCCGTACCGTCGACCGCTGCCGCCGGGCTGGTCGCGGGCGCGGTCACCGCCGGCCTGGCCCTGCAACGCCGCCGCCGCGCCGGCTGAGCCGCCCGTTCCGGACGTATGTCGAAGCCTTGGCTCCGACCTCGCGCCCTAGGGGCCGAACGGGTCGGGTCGTCGCTCCAGCAACGTGTGCAGAGTCTGCTGGATGGTCTCCCGCACCTGATCGGCGAGGTTGAAGACCACCAGCGGGTCGTCCGCCGAGTCGGTCAGGTGGGCGGTGGGGATCGGCGGGCAGAACTCGATCAGCCACTTGCTGGGTAGCGGCACCATGCCCAGCGGGCCGAGCAGCGGAAACGTCGGCGTGACCGGGAAGTAGGGCAGCTTCAGCAGCCGCGCCAGGGGCTTGATGTCGGCGAGCATCGGGTAGATCTCCTCGCCGCCGACGATGGCGACGGGCACGATCGGGGTGCCGGTGCGCAGCGCCGCCGAGACGAACCCGCCCCGCCCGAAGCGTTGCAGTTTGTAACGGTCGGCGTAGAGCTTGCCGATGCCCTTGAAGCCCTCGGGGAACACACCGACCAGATCGCCGCCGCCGAGCAGCCGCTCGGCATCCGGGTTGCAGGCCACGGTGCCGCCGGTCTTGCGGGCCAACTCGGACACCACCGGCATCCGGAAGACCAGGTCGGCGCCGAGCAGCCGCAGGTAGCGGTGGGCGGGATGCTTGTCGTGCAGCGCCGCCGAGAGGATCAGGGCGTCCAGTGCCACAGTCCCTGAGTGGTTGCCGACCACCAGGGCGGGCCCGTCCACCGGGACGTGCTCCACCCCACTGACCTCGGTGCGGAACCAGTCCCGGTAGAGCAGCCGCAGCAGCGGGTGGAAGACCGCGTCGGTCAACTCCGAGTCGAAACCGAACTCGTCGACCTCGTAGTCACCGGACAGCCGCCGGCGCAGGAACGCCAACCCGTTCGCGACCTTGCGGTCCCAGTGGTCCCCGGGGCGGTCCGACACCGCAGGCTCGGTGCCGCCGGGCAACCCGGCGTCGACCGGGACCGGCGCCGGGGTCGAGGCCGGCGGTGCAGTCGGGGTCGGCGCGGCCTGCGCGGCCGGCCGATGTCCGTTGCGCCGCGCCGGCTCCGCGTCCGGCGCGGGCACCTGCTGCGGTACGTCGAAACGCCCGACCGACTGCGGGTCGCGCCCCTCCTCCGGCCGACCAGTCATGACGACCGCTCCCGTACCGCTGAGCGGACCTGCCGGATGCCGTCCAGGACGAGTTGCTCGGCGGCGGCGAGCTGATCCCGCGTGACCACCACTCCACCGTGATGGGCGCGGATGAAGTCCTCGAACGCCTCAGCGGTCGACCGGGGCGTGAAGCCGTACTCCTGCTCGAGCCGGCTGGTGTCGACCACCCGGCCGTGCACGAAGAGGTCTACCTGGTCCAGGCCGTAGCGGCCGAAGCCCATGGTGCGGGCCAGCGCGGCGGCCCCGGAGAGACCCGGCTCCAGCACCGGGACGGCGACCCGTCCGGCGCGCCGGATCGCCTGGGACAGCGACAGCACGCCGGGGCCGGCGACGTTGTACGTGCCGGGATGGTCCTCCACGATCGACCGGTGCAGCACCTCCAACGCGTCGTCGAAGTGCAGGAACTGCAGGCGGGGGTCACGGCCGAAGACTGTCGGCACGAACGGCTGCGAGAAGTAGCGGGTCAACGTGGTGTCGGCGGTCGAACCGATGAACGGGGCGAAGCGCAGCACTGTGGCGGTGACGTCGGACCGGCGGCGGCGGAAGCCGCGCACGTACCCCTCAAGGTCGAGGATGTCGCGGCCGAAACCGCCGCGCGGCACCTCGCGGGGTTCGGTCTCCTCGGTGAAGACCGCCGGATCCCGGAACGACACACCGTACGCGGCGGTCGACGAGCGGACCACGAGCTTGCGCAGTCGGGGTGCCCGCTGGCAGGCGGCGAGCATCTGCATGCTGCCGATGACGTTCTGGTCCTTCATCCCGGACCGGCCGCCGTGCTGCGGGTCGGGTGAGGTGACCAGCGCGAGGTGCACCACCGCGTCGACGTCCAGGTCGGCGAGGAGGCCACCGAGGGAACCGCTGTCGACGCGGATGCGTTCGACCCGGTCCAGCAGGTCGGTGAACTCGGTGCCGGAGTCCGGTGCGTCGACCCCGATGACCCGTTCGATGCGCGGGTCGGCGGCCAGTCGGGCCGCCACGTGGGCGCCGAGGTAACGGCCCACTCCGGTGACGACGACGACCCCCGGAGCACCTGAGGTGCCACCGGGGGTCATCTGACGCACCTACGCCGGCAGGATGGACCGAGCCGGGACGACCACGGCCTGATCACCTGAGCCTCCGGAGGTCGACAGTTTGGCAAGTGACGCCGAACGCCGGGCCGACAGCCCGGCGGCGATCACTTGCCGAGACGGCGACGCTGGACGCGGGTCTTGCGCAGCAGCTTGCGGTGCTTCTTCTTAGCCATGCGCTTACGGCGCTTCTTGACCACCGAGCCCATACGACAGCCTTTCGATACAACGTGCGGGGCGGACCGGATGACACCACGCAGGTGGCGACGGCGACCGCTTGCGGACAACGGACCGGACCAGTCTGGGCGGCGGGGCGCACCGGTGGGGTCTCGGTCGGGCTCCAGGGTAGCCGCAGGGCGTCAGCCGGACCAACGCGCCCCCGTCCCGGCCGCCTCTGGTTCGCGACCGCGGGGCCCGCGAGCTCACTCCTCACGCCGACCGATGCCGGTCAGCCGGCGATCGGAGGGCGGGGCGGTGGCTCAGGCGGTCTCCTGAAAGGCACCCCGGAGATATTCGTGCACCGCATGCTCGGGCACCCGGAATGACCGGCCGACCCGGACGGCGGTGAGCTCACCGCTGTGCACCAGGCGATAGACAGTCATCTTTGACACCCGCATGACCGTCGCCACCTCCGCGACGGTCAGGAACTTGACCTCCGACAGCCGTCCGTCGGACTGTGACCCGGCCATGGCTCACCGACCCATCCCATGCCCGGCGCGTGCCAACCCGACGGATGCTCCGGGCCGGGCCGACGACGCGCGTGTTACCAGTACGGTAGCGGGGCGGTTGTGACCGGCGCGATCCCTTCCTGCAACTGATCATGCTTCGGTGGCCGGTTCACCCGATCCGCGCTCCCGGTATCCGCCCGTCCGCGCCTGTCGTCCGGTTGTTCCGGCACTGCTCATTCGGTGCGCAGCGCGACCACCGGGTCGAGACGGCCGGCGCGCTGCGCGGGAACCACTCCGAAGACGATGCCCACCACCGCCGAAACCCCGAAGGCGAGCGCCAACGACCACCAGGTGATCGCCGCCGGAATCGGCGACAGCGCGTCGACCAGCAGGGCGCTTCCCACTCCCAGCGCCATCCCGGTGAGCCCTCCGATCGTGGTGAGCAGCACCGCCTCCAACAGGAACTGCACGCCGATGTCGCGGGGACGCGCGCCGACGGCCTTGCGCAGCCCGATCTCCCGGGTCCGCTCCCGGACGCTGACCAGCATGATGTTGGAGACGCCGACGCCGCCGACGAGCAGCGAGATGCCGGCGATGGCCGCCAGCACGCCGGTGAGGACACCGAGGATGTCGCCGAGCACGCCGAGGATCTGCTGCTGGGTGACGGCGCTGAACTCGGTGTCCGGGTGGCGGCGGTTC
The DNA here is from genome assembly GCF_036136635.1 of Micromonospora sp. NBC_00330. Taxonomy (NCBI): domain Bacteria; kingdom Bacillati; phylum Actinomycetota; class Actinomycetes; order Micromonosporales; family Micromonosporaceae; genus Micromonospora; species Micromonospora sp. NBC_00330. The sequence goes on along the minus strand of NZ_CP108012.1, from coordinate 6,531,356 downwards.
AGCTCGGCGACGATCCGTTCGCCCAGCTCGTCGATCCGCTCCCGGTCCGGCGCCTTCACCGCGATGCCGTCGACCCGCTGGGTGCCCCAGAGTCGTTGCGCGGCGGTCACCGGCACGTGCACCTCGTCGTCCCGGTCGACGCCGAGGCTCTGCCCGAGGGGCGCGAAGACACCGATCACCCGGAACCGCACCCCGGCCAACGCCACCTGCTGACCGAGCGGGTCCCGGTCGGGGAAGAGCGCACGGGCGACCGAGTCACCAAGCACCGCCACCCGTCGGCTGGTGTCCACGTCGGTGCCGGTGAGGTAGCGTCCCCGCGCCAGCGAGCGCGTGAACACCGCCGGGGTCGTCTCCAGGACGCCCTGCACGGTGGTGAAGTCGGAACGGGCGCCGGCCCGCGCGGTCGCCCCGGACGCGACGGTGACCGCCACCCGATCGGGGTCGCCGACAACCCGGGTGACGGCGTCCACGTCCTTGAGGGTCAGCGGCGAGACGACAGGCGCGTTGCCCACCTCGATCCGGCCGGGGACGACCAGCAGCAGGTTGGAGCCGAGGCCCTCGACCTGTTGCTCGACCTTCTGCTTGGTGCCGGTGCCGATGGCCACCAACAGCACCACCGAGGCCACCCCGATGATCACCCCGAGCATGGTCAGCGCGCTACGCAGCCGATTGGCCCGCAGGGCGTCCAGCGCCACCCGCCACGCCTCGGCGACTCTCACGCCGTACCCCCGGGTCGGTCGGCTTCGCGCGCACCCGCAGCCGCGTCGCGCGCCTCGCCCGGGGCGGCGTCGCGGGTTTCGGGCCGCTCGACCTCGCGCGGAAGGCGTCCGGTGGCTCCGGCGGCGCCACCGGAGCCACCGGACGGGTGCCCCGGACCGCTTCCGGACGCGGACCGGGGCTCCGCGCTGGGAGCGGGGACCAGTGTCGCAGGTCGACCGTGATCAACGGACGGCGGTCGATCATGAGCGGAGCGCGGGTCGGCGCTGTCCGCGACGACCACCCCGTCGCGCATGGTGATCCGGCGGTGAGCGCGGGCCGCCACCTCCTGGTCGTGGGTCACCATCACCAGGGCAACCCCCGACTCCGCGTTGAGTTGTTCCAACAGCTCCAGCACTGCGGCGCCGGTGACGCTGTCCAGGTTGCCGGTGGGTTCGTCGGCCAGCAGCACAGTCGGCTCGGTGACCAGAGCGCGGGCGATCGCCACCCGCTGCTGCTCGCCGCCGGACATCTGGTTGGGCCGGTGGTCCAGCCGGTGCCCGAGGCCGACCCGGCCCAGCATCGCCGCCGCCCGCTCCCGCCGCTGCCGGGCCGACACTCCCCGGTAGACCAGGGGCAACGCCACGTTCTCCACCGCCGAGGTACGCGGCAACAGGTGGAACGCCTGGAAGACGAAACCGATGGTCTCGTTGCGCAGGGTCGCCATCTCCGGCGGGGCGAGGGCGTTGACGTCCCGCCCGCCGATCACCAGACGGCCACCGGTGGGCCGGTCCAGCCCACCGAGAAGGTGCATGAGGGTGGACTTGCCCGAGCCGGACGGGCCGACCAGGGCCACGTAGTCCCCCGGCTGCACGGTGAGCGACACCCCGCGCAGCGCCTCCACCGACACCCCGTCGAGCTGGTACGTCCGGGACACGTCCACCGCCTCGATGGCCGGAACACGCTCCCCTGCCGGCGGATCGCCGCGCGGATCTGCGACGGCGGGTTCGGTCACCGGACTTCCTGGCCGTCGCGCACCTGGTCGGCGCCGCGCACCACGATCCGGTCGCCGGGCTGCACGCCGTTGAGGATCTGCACCAGGTCGGACCCCTGGACGCCCACTGTCACCGACGCCCGGCCCGCCTTGCCGTCACGGACCACCCAGACCGCGTCCCGGCCGTCGGCGGAGAACACCGCCGACGCGGGGACGGTCACCGCGTCGACGGCCTCGCGTACCCGCAGGTGCACTATCGCGTTCATTCCGGGGCGGGGCGTCGGGGCCGGCTCATCCTCGGCCAGCTTCCCGGCACCCAGCGCGAGGCGGACCCGGTAGGTGACCCCGCCCTGCGCGGAGTTGGTGGGCAGCACGTCGACCGAGCGGACTGTGGCGTCGTAGCTGGCGCCGGTGACGGCGTCCAACTCGACGGTGGCGGTCACGCCGGCCTTGACCAGCAGCACGTCGGTCTCGTCCACCTCGGCGAGCAGTCCGAGCTGTCCGGTGTCCACCACCGTCAGCACCGGTGCTCCGGCGGAAACCAGCCCGCCGACCACTACCGCGTCGTCCACCCCGGCCGGTGGACCACCCTGGCTGGGGGCCAGCACGGACGGGTCGAGGCCGGCGCCACCGGCCTGCTCCAACAGACCAGCCAGACCGGCATTCGCGCCACCGCCGGCCCGGGTCCCGCCAGGCTGCACCACCCCGGCGATCGGGGCGCGCAGGGTCAGCGCGTCGACTGTCGCCTTCGCCAGGTCGTACGCCTGCTGGGCCTGGAGCCGCTGCGCCGCGGAGAGCGCGCCGACGGCGGAACTCAACCCGTTGATCCCCCGCTGCACAGCGCGGACCGCCTGGTCGGCGCTGCGCGCGGCAGCCGCGTACTGGTGTTGCGCGGACGTCACCTGGGTGAGCAGCGCATCGCGCAGTTGCGGGTCGGCAATCTTCTCGGCGGCCTTCCGGGCCGCGTCGAACGCCTCGTCGGCGGCCTTGTCGGTGCCGCGCCGGCTGCTGGTCAGACTGCCCGCTCCGACGCCCCTGCCGGCGCGCTTCGCGGCGGCCAGCGCCTCCTTGGCCTGACGGAGACGCTGTTGCGCGCTCGGAGAATCGACCACCGCCAGCACCTGACCGCGCTTGACCCGCTGTCCAGGTTGGACGCGCAGGCTGGCCAGGGTGCCGTCGGCGGGAGCGGTGAGGGTGGCGGCGGCGCGGGCGGTCACCGTGGCGGGTGCGTCGATCACCTCGGTGACCGGGTTGCGGGCGGCCGACGCCAACGCGAGATCGGGGCCTTCATCGCCGCAGGAGGCGGCGGTGGTGACGGTGAGGACGACGACGGCGGTCAGGGCGATGAGCAGGCGGGGCCGCATTGTGCTGGCGGGCCGTGACGACTGAGGACGGCGCACCCATCGATGGTACGGCGCACCGCCGCACCGCCTCCGAGCTGCGTCAGGCGGCGGTGGCGCGGACGTACGCCACGCACTCGTCGTGCAGCGTCGACCACTGCTCACCGAACGCCTTCTCGGAGGCCGCGTCGATGGTCCTGCCGTCGTGCACCACCGTCTTGAAGAAGGTGAGCAGCCGCAGCGGCCCGTAGCGGTCGACGAGGTGCCGAACGGCCAGGTAGCCGATGCCGTAGCTGGCGGCGACCCGTTCGGCGGAGGCATCGTCGGCGGGGTTGACGCCCTCCAACTTGCCGTCCCAGCCGCCCCGGACCATCTTGCGCACGTCGGCGATCCCCTCGTACCGGTCGACCGCCTGGCCGCCGGCACCGGCGAACTCGGCCAGGCCCTCGACCAACCACCAGGTGAGCTTGCCCGGGTATCCGCGCTCCGGCAACGACGCCGCGTGGGTCAGCTCGTGCCGGAGCAGGTCGTCGGTGCCGCTGTTGGAGAGCCCTTCGGCGTTGAGCACCACCTCGTGGTGACCGCCGCCCACTGTGACCGCGTAACCGCCGGTCCATTCTGGGCGTTCCCCGCCGTACCAGCGCTGCCACTCGGTGCGCCCGGCGTAGAAGATCCGGTATCGGTCCGGCGGTGAGCCGGTCACCGCGTACCCGTCGGCGACCTTCGCCGCCGCCTCGGCCTGCGCGAGCAGGCCGGGCAGCTTGCCGCGCAGCGCCGGGGTGGTGGCGACGATGGTCCGCGCGCCGACGGCGACCGCCAGGTCGCTGATCTCCCATGGTCGGGTGCCCGTCTCCACCGACTTGGATTCCTCCATGGCGACCATCCGGGGCTGGTCGCCGTTCTCCCGCCACCGGGTGCCGATCAGCACCGGGCTGGGCCGGCAGTTCGGCGTGACGAAGCAGTACTGGAAGCGCACCAGCAGCCGCCACTCGCCGGGCTTGCCGATGATCGGCACGGGCAGGCCACTCGGCTCGGCGCGCCAGCCGGTCACCTTGAGCTCGCGTAGCGCGGCGAAGCGTCGGCGCAGGTCGTTGTGGGCGGCGGGATCGGCGACGGCGAGGAAGCCGGCGCGGTCGCCGCCGAGGAGTGCCGTGGACTGCCGGTGGAGCTGGGCGGTGATCCGGTCGGACAGCCCACGGGCCACGGCGGTGGCCGGGTCGTCGGCCGCCGAGGAGCCGACCCGGCTGACAGTGGGGCGCGAGCCTGTCTCCCGGATCACTCCGACGACGAGCGCCGCCGGCAGGCCGCAGCCCAGCAGCAGGACGACCACCACGAGCACCGTCCACAGCGGCCAGAGCCGCCGTGGTGCTGGCTGCTGCACCTCGTCAGTCACCCGCCGAAGGGTACGACCACTACCTGGATGCGACGAGGCCGCCCCGGGCCGATCGGCCCGGCCGCTCGTTCACCCGCCGGTGCGCGGCCAGGAGCGGAACGCGATGTCCATGCTCGCGACCAACTGGTGGTACGAGCGGTCGACGTCACGGGGCAGACCGAAGCCGCCCGCGGCCTCCAGGCTCACGAAGCCGTGCAGGGCGCTGCGCAGCGCGCGGGTCGCGTCCACCGCGTCGTCACCGGTGAGCCCGTACCCGCCCAGCACCGCGAAGATGGCACCGACTGCGCGTTCGCCGGCCTCGACGTGTTCCGGGTCGGCCGGGTCGGGCACCCGCTGCGTCGCCGGGTAGCGGCCGGGGTGCCGGAGGGCGTAGTCACGGTAGGCGTCCGCCATGGCCCGCAGCGCGTCGCCACCGGAGCGGCCGACGGCGGCGGTGGTCATCTCGGTGGCCAGCTCGGCGGTGGCCAGGGCGGCCAGCTTCTGGGCCAACGCGTCCGCCCCTCGCACGTGCTTGTAGAGGCTGGGCAGCGCCACCCCGAGCCGGCTGGCGAGCGCGGCGAGGGTGAGCTGCTGGAAGCCGACCTCGTCGGCCAGCCGGGCCGCCTCCCGTACGACGGTCTGCTGGTTGAGGCCGACCCTAGGCACCGGCGCACACCGCCAGGAAGCCGAGCAGTTCCTCGGCGGTGCGTTGCGGCCGGTCGGCGTGCGGGTAGTGGCCGGACTCCTCGATCATCCGGGCTTCGGCGGTGCCGAAGAGCCGCCGGGCTGCCCGCGCCTCGGCTCCCGGGTCGGGGAAGTCCGGGTCCTTGGATCCCATCAGCACCAGCACCGGTTGCCGCACCTGCGGGGCGCGGGCGGTCCAGTGCGGCTCGGCCGGTGCGACCACGCCGCGCGTCGCGGCCATCCGACCGGGCTCGCGCAGGTTGGCCACCATCGCGCGGCGGTAGGACGCGTCGTCGGCGGGTCGGTGCACCGGGAACAGGGTCTTGTGGAACATCCCGAACAGTCGAGGGCTGTGCAGCACTGACCACATCGCCATCCGCAGCAGCGGGTTGAGCTTGGGCTGACCGACGAACGCGCCGATCTGCACGAGGCCGGTGACCAGTTCGGGTGCGTCGGTGGCGGCGAAGACCACCGCCGCGGCGGCGGACGAGCTGCCGACCAGCACGGCCGGGCCGGCGTCGAGGTCGCGGACCACTGCCAGCAGGTCCGCGCCGACCTCCGCCGGGGCGTACGTGGGCCAGCCGGCGCTGGACTCGCCGTGCCCCCGGACGTCGACCGAGGCGACCCGGTGACCGGCGGCCACCAGCAGCGGCACGAGGTGCCGGAAGCTCGCCCTGTTCTCGCCCATGCCGTGCGCGAGGACCACCAACGGCCCCTCGCCCTGCGCCTCGTACGCGATGTGTCCGCCGTCCCGCCGCACCTGGCTAGTTGTCATAGCTTTAAAGCTAAGACACTTAGCCAACGTTGGCAAGCCGGATACCGGAAACGGGCCGGCGGTGACCCGAGGGGTCGCCGCCGGCCCGTCGGCCGAACCGGAGGAACTACTTCTTGGAGATCAGGGCACGGCCGAAGAAGACCAGGTTGGCGGGGCGCTCGGCGAGCCGGCGCATCAGGTAGCCGTACCACTCGTCGCCGTACGGGACGTAGGTGCGCACCGTGTAGCCCTCGCCGGCCAACCGGGCCTGCTCCTCGGGGCGGATGCCGTAGAGCATCTGGAACTCGAAGCGCTCGGGACCCCTGTCGAACCACCGGGCCCGGTCCTCACCGATGGCGATCATCCGCGGGTCGTGAGTGGCCAGCATCGGGTAACCGTCGCCGGACATCAGGATGTTCATGCAGCGCACGTACGACTTGTCCACCTCACGGGCCGACTGGTACGCCACCGACTCCGGCTCCTTGTAGGCGCCCTTGCACAGCCGCACCCGCGACCCGGCCGAGGAAAGCTCACGGCAGTCCGACTCGGTCCTCCGCAGGTACGCCTGGAGCACCGCGCCGGTCGACGGGAAGTCCTTGCGCAGCCGGCTCAGCACCTCCAACGTCGAGTCGGTGGTGGTGTGGTCCTCCATGTCCAGGGTGACAGTGGTGCCCGCCGCGTCGGCCGCCGCGCAGATCGCCCGCGCGTTGTCGTACGCCAACTGCTCGTCGAACATCTGGCCGAGGGCGGAGAGCTTCACGCTCACCTCGGCGGCCGGGGTGAGCCCCGCGTCGCCGAGCATCTTCAGCAGTTTCAGGTATTCGTCCCGGGTGGCAGTGGCCTGCTCAGGACGGACGGTGTCCTCACCGAGGTGGTCGAGGGTGACCGCGAGGCCGTCGTCGACGAGCCCGCGGGTCGCGCGCAACGCGTCGTCGGTGGCGGCGCCGGCGACGAACCGGCGGACGACGTCCCGGGTGTACGGGGCAGTCGCGACGAGCCGCTCGACCTGGGATGACCGGGAGGCGGCGAGGATGACGGAACGGAGCATGAGCCGAGCGTAACGCCCCTGCCAGGGGCCCCGCCGAGGGGCGGCCGGGCCACCTCGACATGGGGGCGGGGCGGCGGCGTTGGCGTCGATCGGCTACAACGATGCCGTGGACCAACGCCCCCGCCGCCGACTCCGCTCGGCCTCCGTGCAGCTCGGCGCGCTCACCGCTCTCGCGCTCGCCCTCTCCGGCTGCAACATGACCTCGGACGACGACGATGACGACGACTGCGCCCTCGGGCCGGTCGGCGGCGGCGGCACCGTCGCGCTGGCGATGCGGGTCACCGACCCGGCCGCCGGTCGCACCGCCCCGGAGCCGACCAGCGCGGCCCTGCCCGAACGCGGCGGATTCGGCACCCACCTCGCCGCCTGCGGCGGCTGACGTGCGCCGGGAGACGGTCACGCCTCGCACCGACTGGGACGCCACCATCAGGTCGCAGGGGCTGGTCTACGTCGACACCGAGCTGCCCGACGGCGGGATCATGTCGTACTGGGACGAGACCGCCGCGTACGCCTTCGACCTGGACGAGGTGCTGCGGCTGGAGGAGGCCACCGAGGAGCTGCACCGGATGTCGGTTGCCGCCGCCGAGCACGTGGTGGCGCAGCGCCGGTACGCCGAGTTCGGCATCCCGGAGTGGGCGGCCGAGGCGGTGGCCCGTTCGCTGCGGGAGGCGCCACCGACCCTGTACGGGCGCTTCGACCTGGCGTACGACGGCACCTGGCCGCCGAAGATGTTGGAGTACAACGCGGACACCCCCACCGCGCTGGTCGAGGCGAGCATCATCCAGTGGTACTGGCTGGAGCAGACCCGGCCGGAGCTGGACCAGTGGAACAGCCTGCACGAGCGGCTGGTCGGCGCCTGGGCCAAGATCGGGGCAGGGCTGCACGACCCCCGGGTGCACGTGCTCTGGTCGAACGAGGAGGAGTCCGGCGAGGACCACATGACCGCCGGCTACCTCGCCGAGACCGCCCGGCAGGCCGGCCTGAGCGTCGAGCTCCAACCCATCCAGGAGATCGGCTGGGACGGCCGACGCTTCGTCGACGCCGACGACAACCCGGTGACCACCTGCTTCAAGCTCTACCCGTGGGAGTGGATGCTGGCCGAGCCGTACGGGCCGGCAGCCCTGGCCCCGGGCACCCCGACCACCTGGATCGAGCCGGCCTGGAAACTGCTGCTCTCCAACAAGGCGCTGCTCGCGGTCCTCTGGGAGCTGTACCCCGGCCACGAGTACCTGCTCCCGGCGTACCTCGACTCGCCGCGCGGCATGCCGGAGTACGTCGCCAAGCCACTGCTCGGCCGCGAGGGCGGATCGGTACGCATCGTCACCGCCGATGAGGAGATCACCAACCCGGGGATCTACGGCGACGAGGGCTGGTGCTACCAGGAGTTCCGGGCGTTGCCGCAGTTCGATGGCAACAGGACGGTGCTGGGCAGCTGGATCGTCGACGGCGAGTCGGCCGGCGTGGGTGTGCGGGAGAGCGCGAGTCTGATCACCGACGGCTACGCGCGGTTCCTGCCGCACTACATCGACGCGCCGCGCACCCGCTGAGTCGTCTACCGTTGGGGCGTGAACTTCGACGCGTACGCCCGGACCGGCGTTGACCTGGTCAACGCCCGCCTGGACGACCTCGACGACCTGCGGGCCCTCTTCCCCGACGAGAACGCCTGGATGCGCGACGAGGTCGCGGACCGGGACGTGGCCATTTTCCGCCGGGCGCAGAAACGGTTGCGCGACGTCTTCGAGTACGGCACCTCGGGGCGGGACGGCCAGGCGGTCACCGAGCTGAACGCGCTGCTCGAGGCGTTCCCGGTGCAGCCGCGCATCTCCGGGCACGACTCCAGCGACTGGCACATGCACGTGACCAGTCGGGGCGCCTCGGTCAGTGCCGAGTACCTGGCCGGCGCGGTCTGGGGGCTGTCGGTCTGGCTCTGCGAGTACGGCAGCGCCCGGTTCGGGGTCTGCGCCGACGAGCGGTGCGGCAACGTCTACCTGGACACGTCGTCCAACTGCTGCCGGCGGTTCTGCTCGGAGCGCTGCGCCACCCGCTCGCACGTCGCCGCGCACCGGGCCCGTAAGCGGGCGGCGGTCGGCGAGCAGGTGACTGTCGCCCCGCAGCCGACGTCCGCCGCCGATTCCCTCTCAGCGGTCAGCTGACACCGCCACCGCCCGGTCTCGGGCGGACGGGTCAGGCGTCGACCGGTGACGACGCGGTCAGGTGCTGGCGGGCGAACTCCAGCGCGGCGCGCAGGTCCGCCTCGCGCACCGCGCGGCTCTTCGCGCCCCGGGTGGCGACCTCCACCGCCACCGCCCCGGTGAAACCCCGGCCGGCCAGCGAGGAGAGCAGTTCCCCGCAGGGCTGGGTGCCGCGCCCGGGCACCAGGTGCTCGTCGCGGCCCTCGCCGGTGCCGTCGCCGAGGTGCACGTGCGCCAGCCCGGCGCCCATCCGGTCGGCCATCTCCAGGGGGTCGCTGTGCGAGGCCGCGCAGTGCGACAGATCCAGGGTGTACGACGGGTAGCCGGCGTCGGTCGGGTCCCAACCGGGCACGTACGGGACGAACTGCCGGCCCGCCATCCGCACCGGGTACATGTTCTCCACAGCGAAGCGCAGCCCGCTGAACCGGTCCGCGACGGTGGCCAGACCCTCGGCGAAGTTGCGCGCGTAGTCGCGCTGCCAGGTGAACGGTGGGTGCACCACGACTGTCGGCGCGCCCAGCGTCTCGGCCAGCTCGGCGGCCTTGCGCAGGCGCTCCCACGGGTCCGGGCTCCACACCCGCTGGGTGACCAGCAGGCAGGGCGCGTGCACCGAGAGCACCGGCACGTCGTAGTGCGTGGAGAGGCCGCGCAGCGCGCCCGCGTCCTGGCTGACAACGTCGGTCCAGACCATCACCTCGACGCCGTCGTAGCCGAGCGCCGAGGCCAGTTGGAACGCCGCCGCGGTCGGCTCGGGAAAGACCGACGAGCTGGACAGGAGCACGGGAACGCGGGAAGTCACATCAGCCAGCGTAGCCCGGCAGTGCCGGGGGCATCGTGACGAGCGCCGGCAAATCGACCGAAAACGGCCGCCCGATCAGATCGGCTCCAGTTGATCGAGCCGGCGGAGGATGACACCCTCCCGCAGTGCCCACGGGCAGATGTCCAGCGAGTCCAGATCCAGGCGGCGCATCACCGCCTCGGCGACCACGGCACCGGCCAGCAACTGGTGGGCCCGACCCGTGCTGACCCCCTCCAGCTCCATCAACTGCGCCGGTGGGATGTGTCGGATGAAACCGATGACCTGCCGCAAGCCGGCCCGGGTCAGGCTGCGTCGCACCCACAGCCCGGAACCGGACGGGGCCGCCCCGGCCAGTCGGGCCAGGGTGCGGAACGTCTTCGAGGTGGCCACCGCCCGACCCCAGCCCACCTCCGTCATCTGGTCGACGACCTTGTCCAGCCGGCCGTCCACGTACTCCCGGAGCTTGTCGACGGCCTCCGCCGACGGCGGGGCCGCACTGGCCGGATCGACCCCCAGCCGCTCGCGGGTCAGCCGACCGGCCCCGAGCGGCAGGGAGACCGCGACGTCCGGGTCCTCGTCGATGCCGGCGGCGATCTCCAACGAGCCGCCACCGATGTCGAGCACCAGCAGCCGGCCCGCCGACCAGCCGAACCACCGCCGTACGGCCAGGAACGTCATCCGCGCCTCGTCCGCCCCGGAGAGCACCGCCAGACGTACGCCGGTCTCGTCCCGGACCCGGGCCAGCACCTCGGCCGCGTTTGTGGCGTCGCGCACCGCGGACGTGGCGAAAGCGATCAGGTCGTCGGCAGCCAACCCGGTGGCTGCCGCCTTGGCCATGCCCACCGCCTTGACCAGGCCGTCTGCGCCCGCCTCGGTCAGCGCGCCGTCGGGGCCGATCTGCTCGGCCAGCCGGAGCACCACCTTCTCGGAGTGCGCCGGCCACGGGTGCGCGCCGTGGTGCGCGTCCACCACGAGGAGATGCACCGTGTTGGATCCGACGTCGAGGACACCCAGTCGCATGGTGAAGACAGTAGGCGCAACACGTTTGCGCGGCTCACCGGCCTGCGGACGTCACCGCGCGTACGCTGGGCCGAGTGACGATGGAGCTCCGTGTGCTGGTGGACGACCCGGGTGACCCGCGCAGTCGCGAGGTGCCTTTGGACTTCCCTCGGGAGTGGATCGAGTTCACCGACCCGGCCGACGAGACGCACCTGATCCGGGCCGACCTGACCTGGCTGCTCTCCCGCTGGACCTGCATCTTCGGCAAGGGCTGCCACGGCATCATCGCCGGCCGGGCTGCCGACGGTTGCTGCTCGCACGGGGCGTTCTTCACCGACTCGGACGACGAGAAGCGGGTTCGCAACGCCGTCCGGCGACTCGCCCCGTCGACCTGGCAGCATTTCCGGCGCGGGTTCAAGAACTGGACCGACGAGGACACCATCGACGGCAAGACCCCGGCCCGCCGCACCGCCACGCAGGGCCCCGACGGTCCGTGTGTGTTCCTCAACGACGCCGACTTCGCCGGCGGTGGCGGTTGCGCCCTGCACGCCCAGGCGCTGCGCGACGGGGTGCACCCGTTGGAATACAAGCCGGACGTCTGTTGGCAGCTGCCGATCCGCCGCGATCAGGACTGGGTGAAACGACCGGACAACAGCAAGGTGCTGGTCTCCACCCTGTCCGAGTTCGACCGGCGGGGTTGGGGAGCGGGCGGGCACGACCTGGACTGGTGGTGCACCTCTTCGACGGACGCGCACGTCGGCACCGAGCCGATGTACCTGTCGTACTCCCCGGAGCTGACCGCCCTGATCGGCGCTGCCGCGTACGAGCGGCTGGCCGAGCTGTGCGCGACCAGAACGAAGCAGGGCATGATCGCCCCGCACCCCGCCGACGAGGTCTAGCGGTCTCGGCAGCGATTTGCTGGCGATGACGCATTCAGCCGACAACGACCCGGCCCAGCGAGACGCCGCGGACTTCGGCGGTTTCGCGACGAGATCATCGGGCGCCACGCCACACTGCTCGCTCTTCTGAAGAGCGACGCCACAACGGCCTAGGGCACAGAGTCGGTGCGTCGGGCGGGACGCCTTTGGAGCTGACTCGTTTACGGCATCGGCTCTACGACGCCAGCTCTACGACGTCAGCTCTACGACGCCAGCTCTACGACGCCAGCTCTACGACGCCAGCTCTACGACGCCAGCTCTACGACGTCGGCGGATGACTCGTTTGTGACATCAGCTCCAAAGGGCCGCAGCAACGGACTCGCCCCGCCGCGCAGGTGGCGCAACTCTCGGAGCTGGCCCGCCGCTCAAGGGCGGACAGGCCGAAGGGGGCCTGCGTCGAACGCAGACCCCCTTCGGGTACGCCGATCACGGCTCGAACTTGTAGCCCAGACCCCGCACGGTCACGATGAAGCGCGGCGCGGACGGCTCCGGCTCGATCTTGGAGCGCAGCCGCTTGACGTGCACGTCCAGCGTCTTGGTGTCACCGACGTAGTCGGCACCCCAGACCCGGTCGATGAGCTGGCCGCGGGTCAGCACCCGGCCCGCGTTGCGCAGCAGCAGCTCCAGCAGTTCGAATTCCTTCAGCGGCAGCTGCACGGCCCCGCCGTCCACGGTCACCACGTGCCGCTCGATGTCCATCCGCACCGGCCCAGCGGCCAGCGTCGGCGCACCCGCCTCGGCCACCTCCGGGCTCTGCCGGCGCAGCACCGCCCGGATCCGGGCGACCAGTTCCCGCGGCGAGTACGGCTTCGTGACGTAGTCGTCGGCGCCGATCTCCAGCCCGACCACCTTGTCGATCTCGCTGTCCCGGGCGGTGACCATGATGATCGGCACGGCGGAACGCTGCCGCAACTGCCGGCAGACCTCGGTCCCCGACATCTCGGGCAACATCAGGTCGAGCAGCACGATGTCGGCGCCGGTCCGGTCGAACTCGGTGAGGGCGTCGGTGCCGGTCGCGGCGACCGAAACCTCAAAGCCCTCCTTACGGAGCATGTACGACAAGGCGTCGGAGAACGACTCCTCGTCCTCGACCACCAGAACGCGGCTCAACGGGGATTTCCTTTCCATTTGCTGTCAGACCTGCCGTAGCCCAGTCGGACCGGACTCGATCCCAACCGGCGGCAGTGTCGCCAGGAGGTCGTCCGGTGGACTGGCGGGCAGCCGGAGGGTGAACGTCGATCCACCACCAAGAGTGCTCGACACCTCGACCCGTCCGCCATGGTTGCTCGCAATGTGTTTCACGATCGCCAGGCCGAGCCCGGTGCCGCCGGTGGCACGCGAGCGGGCCTGGTCGGCCCGGTAGAACCGCTCGAAGATCCGGTCCACGTCGGTGGGGGCGATACCGATGCCCTGGTCGGCGACGGCGACCTCGACGTGCTCGTCGTCGCCGCGGAGGGTCACCCGCACCGTGGTGTCCTCGCCTGAGTAGTTGATGGCGTTCTCCACCAGGTTCGCCACCGCCGTGGCGAGTTGGGAGTCGCTGCCGTACGCGGTGAGACCACGGGCCCCGTCCACTGTCACCGCCACACCCCGGGCGGAGGCAGTGGTGCGGGTCCGGTCGACCACCTCGGCGATCACCCAGTCCAGCGCGACCGGCTCGGGTGGCGGCTGCGGCTCAGCCCCCTGCAACCGGGTCAGCTCCAGCAACTCCTGCACCAGCCGACCCAACCGGGTCGACTCGTGCTGGATCCGTTCGGCGAACCGGCGGGCGGCCACCAGATCCTCGGAGAGGTCGGGTGCCGCGGCGTCGGCCGGCTCGGTCGCGTCCAGCAACGCCTCGGCGAGCAGTTGCAGGGCCCCGATCGGCGTCTTCAGCTCGTGGCTCACGTTGGCCACGAAGTCGCGTCGTACCCGGGTCAGCCGGTGCGACTCGGTCACGTCGACCGCCTCGACAGCGATGAAGCCGTTGCCGAGACCCATCGCCCGCAGGTGCACGCCCAGCGGGTTCTCCCCCGCACTGTCGCGACCTCTGGGCAGGTCCAGCTCGATCTCGCGTCGCACGCCGGTGCGTCGCACCTGGCCGGCAAGGGTACGGATCAGCGGATGCGCGGCGATTGAGCCGGGGGTGCTGCCGGTACGCAGCAGTCCCATCGCGCGGGCGGCCGGGTTGATGAGCACGGGGACGTCGTCGTTGTCCAGAACCACGACACCGGCCCGGAGTGAGTCGATCGTCCGGCGGCCGAGCCCGGCCTGCTGCTCGTCGGCTATCGCGGGCCTCCCCCTGCTCCAGCGGAAGCTGACGCTCCCCTTCGACGTGGAGTGACCGTCCCGCCTCGGCAGGAACCGGGGCAGCAGCAGACCGGCGGCCATCCCGGCCACCAACGCCAGGGCCACCACGACCGCCACAGCCCACTCCACCCGGCGATCGTAGGGTCATTGTTAACCTGGCTACCACACAGAACGGGACGAACTACCCTCACTTACGGAAGTGTTCACCCCCACGTCTGGCGTCGTTCACCGTGGTTCATCCGGGATCCGTCCACGCGCCCTACCGTTGGCGTCGCACCTGCTCAACCCCCTGCGCCGGCACCCGTCGGCGGCGACCGACCACAGGACGTGATGATGCGCGACGAGTTCCGGGCCGACCTCCAGATCGTCAGCCAACTGCTGGTGGACATGGCGGAGGGCGTCCGCGCCGCCATGCGCCAGGCCACCCGGGCCCTGCTCACCGCCGACCGGCAGGCCGCCGAGACGGTCATCGAGCGGGACGCCGAGATCGACGACCTCTACCGGCACGTCGAGGAGCGGGTCTGTGACCTGCTCGCCCGACAGGCGCCGGTCGCCTCCGACCTCCGGGCGATGATCACCGCGCTGCACGTGGCCGCTGATCTGGAGCGGATGGGCGACCTCGCCGAGCACGTGGCGAAGACCGCCCTGCGCCGGCACCCCTCTCCCGCCGTCCCGGCCGAGCTGCGGACGGTCTTCACCGAGATGTCCGAGATCGCCGACCGGATGGCCGTGAAGATCGGTTCGGTGCTGGCGAAGCCCGACGCCGACCTCGCCGGCGAACTGGACCGCGACGACGACGCCATGGACGAGCTGCACAAGAACCTGTTCGCCGTGCTGCTCGGCGACGACTGGCCGTACGGGGTGGAGACGGCTATCGACGCCACCCTGCTGGGCCGCTTCTACGAGCGCTTCGCCGACCACGCGGTCAACGCCGGCGAGCACGTGATCTACCTGATCACCGGGGAGAGCTCCCCCAGCGGTAACTGACCGGCACGCAAAGGGGCCCCTCGCCATCGCTTCTCCGCGATGACGAGGGGCCCCTTTCTGGTGGCTCAGCGCCCCTGGTTGGCCACCGCCGCGGCGGCCGCCTTCGCGGCGGTCGGGTCGAGGTAGGTGCCGCCCAGAGTGAGCGGGCGCAGCTGCGGGTCGAGGTCGTAGCGCAGCGGGATGCCCGTCGGGATGTTCAGCTTGGCGATCGCCTCGTCGGAGATCTGGTCGAGGTGCTTGACGAGGGCGCGCAGCGAGTTGCCGTGCGCGGCCACCAGCACCGTCCGGCCGGCCAGGATGTCCGGCACGATCGAGTCGTACCAGTAGGGCAGCATCCGCTCGACGACGTCCTTGAGGCACTCGGTGCGCGGCATCAGCTCGGTCGGCAGCAGCGCGTAGCGCGGGTCACCCACCTGCGACCACTCGTCGTTGTCGTCGATGGGCGGCGGTGGGGTGTCGTACGACCGGCGCCAGAGCATGAACTGCTCCTCGCCGTACTCGTCGAGGGTCTGCTTCTTGTTCTTGCCCTGCAGGGCGCCGTAGTGGCGCTCGTTGAGCCGCCACGACCGGCGCACGGCGATCCAGTGCCGGTCGGCGGCGTTGAGCGCCAGCTCGGCGGTGCGGATCGCACGGCGCATCACGCTGGTGTGCACGACGTCCGGCAGCAGGCTGTGCTCGCGCATCAACTCGCCGCCGCGCCGCGCCTCGCCCTCGCCCTTCTCGGTCAGGTCGACGTCCACCCAGCCGGTGAAGAGGTTCTTGGCATTCCAGTCGCTCTCACCGTGTCGCAGCAGGACCAGCGTCCCGACGGTGGGCCCTTCGCTCGCAGTCATGCGGATCATCCTGCCTCAACCGCCCGGCGGACACGCGGGCAGCCGTCGTGACGACCACCACGTGAAAAAGCTGATGACCAGCGGATCCGGCCGCCACTAGGGTTGTAAGGCACACCAGTCACATCGGTCATTACTTGCAAGCGGGGCGCCATATGCGGACGATGCGGAGTTGGTTCCGGGACACCACCGGCGGCCTACCGACCACCTTCTGGTACCTGTGGTCGGGCACCCTGATCAACCGACTCGGCTCGTTCGTCCTCGTCTTCCTCGCCATCTACCTGACCCAGGAACGTGGCTTCTCGGCCTCGCAGGCCGGCCTGGTGATCGGCCTGTGGGGCGTTGGCGGGGCGTTCGGCACCACCGCCGGCGGCACTCTGGCCGACCGGTGGGGCCGCCGGCCGACGCTGCTCACCGCCCACGTGGGCGCTGCGGCCATGATGCTCGGGCTCGGGCTGGCCCGGGATCTCTGGGCGGTGGCGCTGGGCGCGCTGCTGCTCGGCATGTTCGCCGAGGCGGCCCGGCCCGCGTTCGGGGCGATGATGATCGACGTGGTGCCGGCGAAGGACCGGCTGCGCGCCTTCTCGCTCAACTACTGGGCGATCAACCTGGGCTTCGCCTGCGCCGCCGTCCTCGCCGGCCTCGCCGCACAGGCCGACTACCTGCTGCTGTTCGTGGTCGACGCGGCCACGATGCTGATCACCGCGCTGATCATCTTCAGCAAGGTGCCGGAGACCCGACAGGCCGGCCCCGCCACCGCCGTCACTGCGGCAGCGGCTCCGCGCGGCGCGCTGCGCACGATCCTCACCGACCGGGTCTACCTCGGATTCGTGGCACTCAACCTGTTCGCCGCGCTGGTGTTCCTCCAGCACATCTCGATGCTGCCGATCGCGATGGGCGACGACGGTCTGAGCCCCGCCACCTACGGCTCGGTGATCGCGCTCAACGGCATCCTCATCGTGGTCGGCCAACTCTTCGTGCCCCGACTGATCCGGGGTCGGAGCCGCTCGCACGTGCTCGCGCTGGCGTCCGTGGTGATGGGCGTGGGGTTCGGGCTGACCGCTTTCGCCGGCACCCCCTGGTTCTACGGGCTGACAGTGCTGATCTGGACGGTCGGCGAGATGCTGAACTCGCCCTCCAACTCCACGCTGATCGCCGAACTCTCCCCGGCCGAGCTGCGCGGTCGCTACCAGGGCGTGTTCTCCCTCTCGTGGCAGATCGCCGGGGCCAGCGCGCCGATCCTCGGTGGCCTGGTGCGCGAGCACGCCGGCAACGACACCCTCTGGTACGGCTGCGCCGCCCTCGGCCTCCTGACCGCGGTGGCCCACCTGGTGTCGGGGCCGGCCCGGGAACGGCGTGCGGCCGCGCTGCGCCGCTCCGGTGAGGCACTGGCACCGGCCACCGGGTCACGTGCGCCACAGCCCGCCGAGGCGTAATGAGTGGCGCGGCGGTGCCGCAGTTCCTACTGTGCAGGTGGAAACAGTTAACAACCTGAACTGTCGGGAGGTCGGGTGCACGCCCTGCGGCGCTGGTGGCACGAAACCGCAGGCGGACTACCCGCCACCTTCTGGTACCTCTGGGCCGGCCTGCTGATAAACCGGGCCGGCGCGTTCGCCATGCTGTTCCTCTCGCTCTACCTCACCGACGTACGCGGCGCGAGCGAAGCTCTGGCCGGCACAGTGGTCGGCGCGTACGGGGCCGGCGGAGCGGCCGGCGTCCTGCTCGGCGGGGTGCTCGCCGACCGGTGGGGACGCCGGGCGACCCTGCTCGCCGCGCACCTGGCCACTGTCGGCCTGATGATGGCGCTCGCCTTCACCCGACCCCTGCTGCTGATCGCGGTGCTGTCCGCGCTGATCGGCGTGGTCCACTCGATGCCCAGCCCGGCGTTCGTGGCGGCGATCGTCGACGTGGTGCCCGCCGAGCGCCGCTCGCGGGCGTTCAACCTTCAGTTCTGGGCGTTCAACCTGGGCATGGCTGTCGCCTCGCTGCTCGCCGGGGTGCTGGCCGAGGCGAGCTTCACCGCGCTGTTCCTGGTCGACGCGGGCGCCACACTGACCGCCGCTGCCGTGATCGCCTGGAAGGTGCCCGAAACCCTGCGGCTGGCCCGGCCAGCGGCCGGCCCAGCGCCCGCCACGGGCGCGGCACCGACATCCGTCCGGACCCGTCGGCCGGGCCTGCACACCGCGCTCACCGACCGCACCTTCCTGATCTTCGTCGGGCTCACCTTCGTGCTGGCCGTACTCACCATGCAGACGTCGACCATCATGCCGCTGGCCATGCGCGCGGACGGCCTGGGCCCGTCGGCGTACGGGGTGGTGGTGGCGCTCGGCGGCGCGCTGATCGTGGTCGGGCAGTTGTTCGTGCCCCGGCTGATCGACAGGCACCGTAAGGACGTCGTGCTGGCGGCCTCCACGGCGCTGCTCGCGCTCGGTTTCGGGGCGCTCGCCATCGCCGACGAACTGGCCATCTACCTGGGTGCCGCAGTGGTCTGGACGGTCGGCTCGATGCTCGCCGCCCCGCCCAACGCGCAGATCAACGCGGACCTGGCGCCACCGCAGCTACGAGCGCGTTACCAGTCGGTCTTCTACCTGACGTTCCCCGCCGCGGCGTTCGTCGCGCCCACTCTCGGAGGCGTGAGCCTCCAGCACCTCGGCGACCGGCACTGGCTGATCGTGGGCGGGCTGGGTCTGCTGGCCGCGCTCGGGCACCTGCTCGCCGGACCACCCCGGGAGCGGCACGTCGCCGCGCTGCGCCGGGTTGTCGACAGGGAGCGGACACCCCCGGCAGACCGCGTACCGACCGGATAACCGACGCAAAGCGCCCACCACGTCCCTGAAGGTCGTGGTGGGCGCCCGCCGGTGGGGCCGGCGGCGGCGGGCAACACTCACCCCCGTAAGCATCGCCCGCTCACGCCGCCGGTCCAAACAGGTGGGAACCGTCCCCCAACGGTTATTCCACCCGTCCCCTCGCGCCTCGTCTGGTGCGCGGATCTGATCGATCCGCCGCTCCCCCGAACGTTTCCAAACGTGGCGCGGTGCAATAAAGCTAGTTCGCCCGGATTCTGGATTCAACCCAGAACGGCTGTCTCGCCGGTCACAACTGGCGAGTATCCGCTGCTCCGGCCTCGTCCGTTGGCAACAGCCGGGTACCCGTCGGCCATTCCCGCAAACACCTCAACCGTCTTCCCGATCGGGTGACTCGGTCCGGAAGAAGCTGCTCTGCCGGCCGTTCCGCAACTGTTCCTGATAAATCAGGTTCAGCCGCCGCAGGTCAAAGGTGTAGAACCAGTCATCCCAGGTGATCTCGCGGATCCGGCTGCTTTCCCGGTATCCGGGAATGTTGAACGTCAACACCCCCGCCCGGCCATCCCGCTCGGTGCCGGCGATGGTCGCCGGTTTGGCCCCGCGTTCCCGGGCCCACCGCTGGATCACCTCGTGGTTCGCCGTGATCAAACTCCGTCCCGGCCGCTCCGGCCGGTCCGTGAGCGACGAGATCACCTGCGAGCTACGGACCGACCGCCCCGTACCCCGTCCGGTCCGGATCCCGCCGACCGCCGTCCCGCCACCGGTCGACGGCGTCAACGTGCGCTTGGCCGCCGCGCTCTTGGCCGGTGCCGTGCGCTTGGCTGCCGCGCTCCTGGCCGGTGCCGCGCGCTTCGCCGTCGTGCGCTTGGCCGCCGCGCTCTTGGCCGGCGTCGTACGCTTCGCCGCCGGTCGTGCCGGCGCCTTCTTCGCCGGCGCCTTCCGCGCAGGCGCCGTACGCGCCGTCGCTGTCTTACGGGCCGCCGTGGTCTTCCGGGCGGCGGCGGTCCTGCTCGCGGCCGTCGTCCGGCTCGCGGCAGTGGTCCTGCGGGCGGCCGTCGACGTCGCCGCCGTGGTCCTCTTCGCGGCGGTCGCCTTCTTCGCCGGCGCCTTCTTCGCCGCCGCCGTCGACTTCCGCCCGGCGGTCGCCTTCGTTGCGGCGGCCCGCTTCGCGGGCGCGCTCTTGTTCGCCGGCGCGGCCTTCGCGCGGCTCGACGCCGGCCTGGCCGCCGACTTCTTGGTGGCGGCGGCACGACCCGCCGACGCCCTGGTGCCGGCGGCCCGGCCCGAGGGGCCGGTGCTGCTCCGACCCGCGCCGGAGCGCATCGAGCGCACCAGCTGTTTCACCAGCTCGGGCTTGCGCAATGCGGAGATCCCGGAGACCCCGCGTTTGCGCAACTGTCCGCGGATGTCGTCCACCCGCATCCGGGAAATCTCCGACTCGGAGACTCCGGGCGTACCCGGCGTCTGGTTGCCGGCCTGTCGCTTCGTCCTGGTCGCAGTCGCGCCGCGACCTGAGCTGTTCCGCTGAGCCATGGGACGCTCCGCTCCTTGGCACTCCGTCATCGGCGCGCGGGGGTCCCTTGCCGCACCGCGCGGTGCGGCATACCCGTCAGGAGCACTCCGAACCACAGTCAACTCGCCATGGTCGTGCTGCATCCAGGATCGAGTGGTGACGCCGCTGCGGCGACACCACCACTTCCTCGTTCGAGCACGATCAGGGGAGGCGGTCCCGGGCGCGGGGCCCCGGGCGCGGGCTGGTGGGTCAGGTCGGGTCGGGGCCGGCGCCGGAAGGCTCGAAGAGGTGGGCGAAGGCGGCCAGGTTGGCTGTCGACTCGCCCCGCTTCACCCGCCACTCGTACTCGCGCCGGATCGAACTGCCGAAGCCGATCTCCAGCATCGTGTCGAACGACTCGTCGGCGTACGTGAGCACCGCGCCGAACAGTCGGTCCAACTCGTCGGCGTCCACGCCGGCCGGGTTGACCCGACCGGTCAGGTACACGTCGCCGACCGCGTCGGTGGAGAAGGAGACGCCGTACATCCGGGCGTTGCGCTGCAACAGCCAGGCCCACAGCTCCTCGCGGCGCTCGTCCGGCTGGCGCATCACGAACGCCTCGATCCGCAGCGCGTGCTCGCCGACGATCAGGTTGCAGATCGTCTTGAGCTTGTGGGTGCCCGGCAGCGTCACCGCGTACGAGCCGGGGCCGGTCGACTCCCAGGCCAGGTCCCGCTCGGCGCAGACCGACTCGATCAGGGTCGCAAGATCGCTCTTCGGGCTCACCGGACCCACTCTACGACCGACCCGGCTCGCGCACCGGGTGACAACCGGGCCCCCGGGTCACCAGGAGCAGGAGAGCGCCGGGCCGCCCGCGAGGTCGGCCGCGAGCCGGGCGCGCTGCCCGGCGATCGCCTCGCCGTAGACCCCGAGCAGACCGGCGACCGTACGGTCCCAGGAGAAGTGCCGAGCGTGCTGCTCGGCGCCTCGGGCCAGCACCGACCGCAGCGCCCGGTTCGGCAGCAGGCTGCCCATCGCACGGGCCCAGTCAACCGGGTCGTGACCGTCGATCAGTACGCCACTGACCTGGTCGCGGACGGCGGTGACCAGCCCTCCGACGGCGGCGGCCAGCACCGGCGTACCGCAGGCCTGCGCCTCCAGGGCGACAAGCCCGAACGATTCGTTGTGCGACGGCACCGCGACCAGGTCCGCCGCCCGGTACAGGGCCGGAAGGTCGTCCCCGGTGAGCGGCGGCAGGAACCGCACCCCGTCGCTGACCCCGAGCTTGGCGGCCAACTCGATCAGGGCGGTCGGCCGGTCCAGCCCACTGCCGCTGGGCCCGCCGCAGATCACCACCGTCACCTGGTCGGCCAGCGCCGGATCCCGCTCCCGCAACGCGGCAATCGCGCGAATCAGCACGTCGGGGGCCTTGAGTGGCTGGATCCGACCGACGAAGGCAACCACGTACCCGTCGACGGGAAGCCCCAGCCGGCGACGGGCCTGGCGGCCGGCCGCGGACCTGTCACCCGGCGCGGGCCGGAACCGGGCCAGGTCGACGCCCGGCTGCACGACGGACACGCGGGTCGGGTCGGCGTCGTACCGGTCGAGCAGGTCGCTGGCCTCGAACCGGGTGTTGGCGACCAGCCGGTCCGCCTCGGCGACGACCTGTTCCTCGCCGATGACCCGGGCCTTGGGCTCCGGCCGGTCCCCGGCCGCGAGTTGGGCGTTCTTGACCTTCGCGAGGGTGTGCGCGGTGTGCACCAGCGGCACCCCCCAGCGCTCCTTGGCCAGCCAACCGACCTGGCCGGAGAGCCAGTAGTGGGAGTGGATCAGGTCGTAGTGGCCGGGCGGACGGGACGCCTCGGCGCGCAGCACCCCCGCGGTGAAGGCACAGAGCTGACCGGGCAGCTCCTCCTTGGTGAGGCCCTCCAGGGGGCCGGAGGTGATGTGTCGGACCTGCACTCCGGGCGCCATCTCGACCACCGGGGGGAGGTCACCGGAGGTGGCCCGGGTGAAGATCTCCACCTCCACGTTGGCCTCGGCGAGACGCCTGGCGACTTCGAGGATGTAGACGTTCATTCCGCCGGCATCACCCGTGCCGGGCTGGTGCAGGGGGGAGGTGTGTACCGACAGGGTGGCGATGCGGCGAGGCCGGGGCCACGGTCGGGCACCTCGCTGACGCCCGACACCGGTGTGCATATCCGCCACATCCGCTCCTTCTTCACGGTTGATGCCGTCTCGCACGACCGGCGCTTCTCGGTCAACCTGTACGCCGGATGTCATCTTCCCCATCGGGCTTCGGAAATTCCCCGGCGCGGCCCCTCGGCGTGACGGACCTCATCACCGAACGCCCGCCGATGGCTGCCCTACGCCCGGTCGGGGCGGGTCGTACGCCCGCTGTGACAATGTCGGGATGACCTCAGTCGCCATCGTCACCGGAGCGTCCAGCGGGATCGGCGCGGCCACCGCCCGCCGACTCGCCGCCGAGGGCTTCCACGTGCTCGCCGCCGCCCGCCGCGCCGAACGGCTCACCGAGCTGGTCGCCGAGATCACCGCCGCCGGCGGGCAGGCCACCGCCGTGACCTGCGACGTCACCTCGGACGAGTCGGTGGCCCGGCTGGCCGAGGCCGCCGCCCAGGCACCCGGGCCGGTCGCGCTCCTGGTCAACAACGCCGGCGGAGCGCGCGGGCTGGACCCGGTGGAGTCCGGCTCGGTCGCCGACTGGCAGTGGATGTACGACGTGAACGTGCTCGGCACCCTGCGGGTCACCCAGGCGCTCCTGCCGGCGCTGGAGGCCTCCGGCTCCGGCACCGTCGTGGTGGTCTCCTCCACCGCCGGATTGACCGTGTACGAGGGCGGGGGCGGCTACACCGCCGCGAAGCACGCGCAGACCGCCATCGCCGGCACGCTCCGCCTGGAACTGTGTGGCCGGCCGCTGCGGGTCATCGAGATCGACCCGGGCATGGTGAAGACCGACGAGTTCGGGCTGGTCCGCTTCGAGGGCGACGCGGAACGGGCCGCCGCCGTCTACGCCGGGGTGCCGGGGCCGCTGGTCGCCGAGGACGTCGCCGACTGCATCGCCTGGTGCGCGACCCGCCCCGAGCACGTCAACATCGACCGGCTGGTGGTCCGGCCCCGGGCACAGGCCGCCCAGCACAAGGTGCACCGGGTCTAGCAGTGCTGCGCGAGGAGTGAGCCGGGTCTGCGAGCCCCGCAGCCGCGAACGGAGATTGGCCTTGAGGTCGACATGAGCCCTGCGGCACGGCGGCGGCCGGTCGGCGTGGTCACGCGCGGCACGACGAACCCGAACCGGCTCCGTCGGGTGGACAACTGGATCGTCGCCACCTGCGCCGACCGGCTGTTGGCGGCGGACGACCCCCTGGTGGTCGACCTCGGCTACGGCGCCACCCCGGTGACCGCTGTGGAGTTGCGCGCTCGACTGGCGGCCGGGGTCCGTCCGGACGTACGGCTGGTCGGGTTGGAGATCGACGCGGCCCGGGTGGCGGCCGCGGCGTCGGCCGCCGACCCACCCGGGCTGACGTTCGCCCGGGGTGGGTTCGAGTTGGCCGGGCTCCGGCCGGTGCTGGTCCGCGCGTTCAACGTGCTGCGACAGTACGACGAGAGCGAGGTGGCCGAAGCCTGGCAGACGATGACCGCCGCGCTCGCCCCCGGCGGAGTGCTCGTCGAGGGCACGTGTGACGAGTTGGGGCGGCTCGCCAGTTGGCTGCTGATCGACGCCGACGGCCCTCGGACGCTCACAGTGGCCGCGAAGCTCACCACGCTGGGCAGCCCTGCCGAGTTGGCCGAGCGTCTACCCAAGGCGCTGATCCACCGCAACGTTCCCGGTGAGCCGGTGCACGCGCTGATCCGCGCACTGGACGACGCCTGGCAGGCCGCCGCACCGTACGCCACCTTCGGCCCCCGCCAACGCTGGCTGCACGCGGTGACCCGCCTCCGCGAAACGGGCTGGCCCATCCTCGACAACCCGACCCGCTGGCGCCAGGGCGAACTAACCCTCCCCTGGCCCCTCCCCTAACCCACAAACCCCACAGACCCCACCCCGCACATCCGCCCCGCCCTGCCCCGTCACCCTCGCCGTCGATCTTGAAGTTGTGGTGGGCATTTTGGCCGCAGCAGGGGCAAATGTCTCCCACCACAACTCCTTGATCGACAAGGGCCGGCGGGGGCGGGGTGGGGTGGGTTAGAGGGTGCAGTTGATGAGGACTGGTTCGGGGTGCAGGGTTACGCCGAAGCGGGCGTGGACCTGGTCGCGGATGGTGGCGGCCAACGCGAGCAGGTCGCCGGTGTGGGCGGTGCCGCTGCGGTTGGTCAGGGCCAGGGTGTGCTTGCTGGAGATGGCCACCCCACCCTCGCCGGGGTGGCCCTTGGCGAAGCCGGCCTTGTCGATCAGCCAGGCGGCGCTCACCTTGACCAGCCCGTCCGCCCCGGGCCAGGCGGGCGGGTCGCCCAGCTCGGCGGAGCGTTCCAGGAGCTGTTCGTACGTCGCGCGGTCGAGCACCGGGTTGGTGAAGAAGGAGCCGACCGAGCGAGTGTCCGGGTCGTTGGCGTCGAGCACCATGCCCTTGCCCGCCCGCAGCCGCAGCACGACCGCTCGGGCGTCGGCCAGCGGCACCTGGTCGCCCACCTCGACACCGAGGGCTCGGGCCAGCTCCGCGTAGCGCACCGGCCCGGAGAGCGGAGACCTGGTGAGTCGGAAGTCGACCGAGAGCACCACCCAGCGGTCCACGTACTTGAAGATGCTGCCCCGGTAGGCGAAGCCGCAGTCGGCGGCGGGGATGACCTGGCGGGTGCCCTCGACCCGGTCGTACACCTCGACGCCGGTGATCGTCTCGGCGACCTCCTGGCCGTACGCGCCGACGTTCTGGATCGGGGTGGCACCGGTCGAGCCGGGAATGCCGGAGAGGCATTCGAGCCCGGCCCAGCCGTTGGCGACGGTGGCGGCGACCAGGTCGTCCCACGGCTCGCCGGCGTCGACCCGTACGGTGACCGAGGTGGCGTCCTCGGAGATGACCCGCATGCCACGGGAGCGCACCAGCACGACGGTGCCGGGGAAGCCGGCGTCGCCGATCACCACGTTGCTGCCCCCGGCCAGGATCAGGACCGGCTCCGCCGCGGCGCGTACCGCCTGGACGAGCTCGTCGGCACTGCCGGCGGCCACGATCCGCTCGGCCGGCCCACCCGTTTGCAGGGTGGTGTGGCCGGCGAGTGGACCGGGGATGGCACGATCGGCGTCGGTTGTCGGCTGGGCGGAGGCGTCTGGCACGCCTTTCACCTTAGGCTGACAAGTAGCCGTGGCACCCAACTGGTCGCCCGGCACCCCCGGGAGGATGGCGATGAGCAGACTGCAGGGCAGCAAGGATTTCTGGATCGGGGCGCTCCGGACGGAGGGTCCGGCTTTCGCGGCAGCGGTGGCCGAGGCGCCGCCGGAGACACCGGTGCTGTCCTGTCCGGGCTGGACGGTCAACGACCTCACACTGCACATGGCCGGCATCTACCACTGGGTTTCGTCGTTCGCCGGTTCCGGCCAGACCAGCCAGCCGCCTCGGCGGGAGAAGATCGAGGCCGACCCGGCCGTGAACGCGCTCCAGCTGTGGCAGCAGGGTTACGACCGGGTGATGACAGTCTTCGACGGGCTCGACCCCGAGGCGCCGGCGTGGAACTGGGCCCCGCAGCCGAAGAGGGCCGGTTTCTGGCCGCGTCGGATGGCGCACGAGACGGCTGTGCACCGTTGGGACGCCCAGCTCGCCATCGGCGCCGGTGACCCGGTGGAGGCCAAGCTCGCGGCCGACGGGGTGAGTGAGGTGCTGGACACCTGGCTGCCGGCGGGCCGGCGGCAGGTGCCGGGTGACTGGCACGGGGTGGTGCAGCTCTGCGCGACCGATGCGGCCCAGGAGTGGTATCTGCGGTTGCGCGGCGAGGGGGTGGCGCTGCTCGACACGGCGACCATCTTCGACCACGACGATCACCACGCCCGCGCCCAGGTCAGCGGCACGGCGAGCGATCTGCTGCTGGCGCTCTGGGGTCGGGTGAGCTTCGAGACGCTGGACGTCGTCGGTGACCGCACCCTGTTGGACGGTCTGCGCACCGACTGACCGACCCACCACGACACAAGGGCGTCACCCCATCCGGGGTGGCGCCCTTCGTCGATGTCGGTGGTTCCCCCGCCTGCCGGACGCCGCACCGGCGGCGGGCGTTCATCACGGGACCACAACGCTGAGAGAGCGCTCTCTTGACAGTGGGATGGCGACCCACCACCCTGTCGTGAGAGCGCTCTCTTAGCCATCCGCCATCACCCGCCCGCCTTGAGAGAGGTCGATAACCCATGGCTGTCTTCCCTCGCCGCCGCCTCGCCGCGGTGGCCCTCGCCGCCGCCACCGCCCTGCTCGTCACCGCTGGCTGCGGCGGCGGCGACGAGCCGGGCGACGGACCGGTCACCCTGACCGTCGACGTCTTCGGCCAGTTCGGCTACGAGCAGCTCTACCAGGAGTACATGAGCGCGAACCCCGGCGTGAAGATCGTCGAGCGCGGCACCGGCACCAACCTCGACGAGTACTCGCCGAAGCTCACCCAGTGGCTCGCCGCCGGCCGGGGCGCCGGCGACGTGGTGGCCATCGAGGAGGGTCTGCTTGTCGAGTACAAGGCCAACCCGGCGAACTTCGTCAACCTGCTGGACCACGGCGCCGCCGACCTGAAGGGCAACTTCCTGGAGTGGAAGTGGAACGCCGGTCTGACCGCCGACGGCAAGCAGCTCATCGGTCTCGGCACCGACGTGGGTGGCATCGCCATGTGCTACCGCAAGGACCTCTTCCAGAAGGCCGGCCTGCCCACCGAGCGGGACGCGGTCTCGAAGCTCTGGCCGACCTGGTCGGACTACATCGCCACTGGTGAGAAGTTCGTCGCGGCCAAGACCGGGGCGTCCTTCCTCGACGCGGCCACCAACACGTTCAACACGATCCTGCTGCAGACGGCCGGCAACGGCAGCGGCTACAGCTACTACGACACCAGCGAGAACTTGGTGGTCGACAGCAACCCGGCCGTGCGCCAGGCCTACGACACCACAATGGACATCATCGACTCGGGCCTCTCCGGAAAGTACGGATCCTGGTCGGAGGAGTGGGTCTCCGCCTTCAAGCAGTCGAAGTTCGCCACCATCGCCTGCCCCGCCTGGATGACCGGCGTCATCGAGGCCAACGCCGGCACCGGCGCGCAGGGCAAGTGGGACATCGCCCAGGTGCCGGGCAACGGCGGCAACTGGGGTGGATCGCACCTCGCCGTGCCCAAGCAGAGCAAGCACCAGGCCGAGGCGATCAAGCTGGCCAAGTTCCTCACCAGCGCCAAGGGGCAGATCGGGGCGTTCAAGGCCAAGGGCCCGCTGCCCTCCTCGCCGCAGGCGCTCGACGACCCGGCGATCACCGGCGCGACCAACGCGTACTTCTCGGGGGCACCGGTCGGCGCCATCTTCGGCACCGGCGCGAAGAGCCTGAAGCCGGTCTACATGGGCCCGAAGAACCAGGCCGTACGGACCGAGGTGGAGAACGCCGTACGGACCGTGGAGCTGGGTCAGCGCAGCCCCGCGCAGGGCTGGACCGACGCGGTGGCCAACGCGAAGAAGGCCGCCGCCAAGTAGCCCGAGCGAGCGAGCGTGCGGGCGGGCCTCGGCGCAGAGGTCCCGCCCGCACGACGGAAAGGAGTTCTCGGGCATGACCGTCCAGCTCGACGCCCACCCGCCGGCCACACCGGCAACCGGTAACCACCGCCAATCCTCGGGTCGGCTGAGCCGGCTCGACACCCGCTTCTCGCCGTACCTCTACATCGCCCCGTTCTTCCTGATCTTCGGCGTCTTCGGGGCGTACCCGCTGGCGTACACCTTCTGGGTCTCGCTGCACGACTGGGACCTGCTCGGAGCCGACCATCCCTTCGTCGGCGCGGAGAACTACACAAGGCTGCTGGCCGACGCCGACTTCTGGCACGCGCTCGTCAACACGCTGGGGATCTTCGTCATCTCGACAGTGCCCCAGTTGCTCGCCGCGCTCTGGCTGGCCAACCTGCTCAACCGCGGCCTGCGGGCGCGCACCGGTTGGCGAATGGCGGTGCTCGTCCCCAATGTCACGTCCACCGCCGCGGTGGCGATCGTGTTCGGGGTGCTCTTCGGCCGCGAATTCGGCATGATCAATTGGCTGCTCGACCTGGTCGGGATGGACGCGATCGAGTGGAAGTCCAACCGGCTGGCCTCCTGGGTGGCCATCTCCGCCATGGTCGACTGGCGGTGGACCGGCTACAACGCGCTGATCCTGCTGGCCGCGATGCAGGCCATCCCCCGCGACCTGTACGAGGCGGCGGCGATCGACGGCGCCAACCGGGCCCGACAGTTCTGGTCGGTCACAGTGCCGCTGCTCAAACCGACGATCATCTTCTGCGCCATCATCGCCACCATCGGCGGCCTGCAACTCTTCACCGAGCCCCGGATGTTCCACTCCGGCACCAACCCGATCCGAGGCGGACCGCTGCGCGAGTCGCAGACCCTGACCATGTACATGTTCGAGAACGCCTTCGCCCCGCACTACAACTTCGGGTACGGCTCGGCCGTGGCCTGGCTGCTCTTCGCGCTCATCGCGATCGTCGCGGCGGTCAACGTGCTGCTCCTGCGCCGACTCGGCGGCGGGAACCGACAGCAGAAGGGAGCGGCTCGATGAGCCGGCTCTGGCGGGCCAGCCCGCTCACCTACCTCGCCCTGGTCGTCGCCGCCGGCCTGTCGGTCTTCCCGATCTGGTGGATGTTCGTCGTCGCCAGCCGCAGCAACGACGCGATGGGCCAACTGCCACCCCCGGTCACCCCCGGCGGCAACCTGGGCGCCAACATCGCCCGCCTGTTCGACAACACCGACGCGTACTTCCTGACCGGCCTGATCAACTCGGCGATCGTGGCCACCACGGTCACCGTCTCCGTCGTGTTCTTCTCCAGCCTGGCCGGGTTCGCCTTCGCCAAACTCAGGTTCCGCGGCCGCAACGCCCTGCTGCTGGTGATCATCGCGACCATGATGGTGCCGACGCAGCTCGGCGTGATCCCGCTCTACCTGCTCATGACCAAGCTGCAGTGGAACGACCGGCTGCCGGCGGTCATCGTCCCGGTGCTGGTCACCGGGTTCGGGGTGTTCATGATGCGGCAGTACGCCGGCCAGGCCATCAGCGACGAACTGATCGAGGCCGCCCGGATGGACGGCTGTGGCACCGCCCGGATCTGGTGGCACGTCGTGCTGCCAGCCCTGCGTCCCGCCGCCGCCGTCCTCGGTCTGCTCACCTTCATGACCACCTGGAACGACTTCCTCTGGCCGTACGCTGTATTGAACGATCCGGCGAATCCGACAGTGCAGCTGTCCCTACGAGCACTGTCGGACGGGTACTACCAGGACATGTCGCAGGTGTTCACCGGAACGGCCATCGCGACGCTGCCCCTGCTACTGGTCTTCGTGTTGTTCGGCCGGCAGATCATCGGCGGAATCATGGAAGGTGCGGTCAAGGCGTGAACGAGCGGAGCGAGCCAACCAACCGGCCCGGCAACGAGATCCGGTTCCCCGAACACTTCCTCTGGGGGGCGGCCACCGCCGCGTACCAGATCGAGGGTGCGGCCCGCGACGACGGCCGCGGTCCGTCCATCTGGGACACCTTCAGCCGTACGCCGGGCAAGGTGTACCAGGGCCACACCGGCGACGTCGCCTGCGACCACTACCACCGGTACGCCGACGACGTGGCGCTGATGGCCGAGCTGGGCCTGCGGGCGTACCGGTTCTCGGTCGCCTGGCCGCGGATCCAGCCCGACGGCACCGGCCCCGCCAACCCCCGTGGGCTGGACTTCTACGACCGGCTCACCGACACGCTGCTCGACCGGGGAATCGACCCGATCGTCACCCTCTACCACTGGGACCTGCCGCAGGCCCTGGGCGACCGGGGCGGTTGGACCAACCGGGACACCGCCGAACACTTCGCCACCTACGCCACGGCGGTGTACGCCCGCCTCGGCGACCGGATCGACGTGTGGACCACGCTCAACGAACCGTGGTGCTCGGCCTACCTCGGTTACGCCAACGGCCTGCACGCTCCGGGCGAGCAGGATCCGGCGGCGGCCTTCACCGCCGTACACCATCTGCTGTTGGGGCACGGCCTGGCGGCGCGGGCGTTGCGGGCGGCCGGCGCGCGCAGCGTGGGCGTCACCGTCAACCCGGCCGACGTACGCCCGGCCGACCCGCAGAGCGCTGCCGACGCCGCCGCGGTCCGCCTGGTCGACGGCCTGCACAACCGGATCTTCCTCGATCCACTGCTGGCCGGCGGCTACCCGGACGACGTCCGCGAGCACGTGTCCCGGATCGTCGAGCCGACGTTCATCCGCGACGGCGACGAGAAGGTGATCGCCGCCCCGATCGACCTGCTCGGCATCAACTACTACGCCCCGAGTTACGTGGCCGGTCGGCCCGACGGCGCCGGCGACGGCGCGTACCCGGGCACCGAGGGCGCCGTGCACTTCCTGCCGCCGGCCGGGCCGCTCACCGACATGGGTTGGATGATCGAACCGGCCGGGCTCACCCGGCTGCTGGAGCGGATCGCCGCCGACTACCCAGGTGTGCCGCTGCTGATCACCGAGAACGGTGGGGCGTTCCCCGACAAGCCCGGCGCCGACTCGCCCGACGGCCCGACGCAGGTGATCGACGCCGATCGCATCGCCTACCTCGACGGGCACCTCCGTGCGGCGCACGAGGCGATCTCCCGGGGCGTGGACCTGCGCGGTTATCTCGTATGGTCATTCCTGGACAACTTCGAGTGGGCGGAGGGTTACCGCAAGCGGTTCGGGATCGTGCACGTCGACTACCTGACCCAGCGGCGCACACCGAAGGCCAGCGCCCGGTGGTACCAGGAGGTGATCTCCCGGAACGGGCTGTGACGAGCGGGGGGAAAGCGCGATGACGACGGCGCAGCGGCCGACGCTCGAAGCGGTGGCAGCGCGGGCCGGGGTGTCCCGCGCCACCGTTTCCCGGGTGGTCAACGGCTCCACCACCGTCGCCGAGCCGATCCGCGAGGCGGTCACCCGGGCGGTCGCCGAATTGGGGTACGTCCCCAACCTGGCGGCCCGCAGCCTGGTCACCCAGCGCACCGACTCGATCGCCCTGGTCATGCCCGAGGCGGCCACCCGGGTCTTCTCCGACGACCAGGTCTTCCCCGGCATCATCCGGGGCGTCAGCCAGGAGTTGGAGGCGGCCGACAAGCAACTGGTGCTGATGCTCGCCGGCTCGCCGGCCGGGCACCACCGGGTCGAGCGGTACACCACCGGCCGGCACGTCGACGGCGTGCTCTTCGCGTCGCTGCACGGTGCCGACCCGCTGCCCGGCACGCTGGCCCGACTCGGCATCCCGGTGGTGGTCAGCGGCCGCCCGCTCGGCGACGTGCCCGTCCCGTACGTCGACGTCGACCACGTGGGCGGGGTGACCGAGGCCGTTCGGCACATGATCGACAGCGGTCGTCGACGGATCGCGACCATCGCCGGGCCACAGGACATGGTCGCCGGGATCGAACGGCTCAGCGGCTACCGCAGCACCGTCGCCGACGCGGGGCTTCCCGAGCTGATCGCCATCGGTGACTTCACCCGGGAGTCCGGCTCGGCGGCGATGCGCCGCCTGCTCGCCGAGCATCCCGACCTCGACGGCGTCTTCGCCGCCTCCGATCTGATGGCGCACGCCGCCCTGCGGACGCTGCGCGAGGCTGGTCGGCGGGTGCCCGACGACGTGGCGGTGGTCGGCTTCGACGACATCGAGACCGCCGCCTACACCGAGCCGCCGCTGACCACCGTCCGGCAGCCGATCGTGGAACTCGGCCGCCGGATGACCCGCCAACTGCTCCGGCTGGCCGCCGGGGAGAGCATCGAGCAGGCGATCATGCTCCCCACGGAGCTGATCCGCCGCGCCTCCGCCTGACACGCGGCCCACGCCCGCCGCGCGGCGCCCGCCCGGCGGTCCGGTCCGCCCCGCAAGATCCGCCCCGCCCCGCCCCGCCCCGCAAGATCCGCACAACTTCAGGGAAGTAGTGGCCTCCCCGGCGCACGGAGGCCACTACTTCCCTGAAGTTGCTGCCTGTAGGTCGGTCGCAGGCTGCGGGAGCACATGGTTAATGCGTCGCTCGGGCGGACGATCTTGGTTAGCCTCGCCCATATGCCGGATCCTGTAGCGCTGCTGCCCATGCCCAGCTGTTCCGACCAACTGCTCGAGGTCGAGGCCCCAGGTGACATCGGCGGCCGCGATGACATCAGCGGCCCAGGTGACATCGGCGGTCGGGGCGACGCCGACAGTTGGGGCGCTCCGGCTGATTCGTTTACGACATCAGCTCCAAAGGACGCGAGCACGAGGTGTCGACCCGTCACGGCCGTACGGATGGAGGGCTGACATGCGGATTCGTAAAGCGCAGCCGGACGACGCCCCGGGCGTGGTGGCCCTGCGGGCGACGGTCTACCCGTACCAGGTACGCGGGGTCGAGTCGACCCGGAAAATGATCGCCGAGCCGGTACCGGACAGGGACTGGGTCGCCTTCGTGGCCGAGGTCGACGCCCAGGTCGTCGGCTGGGTGACGGCCCAACGTAATGCCTCGACCTCGACTGCGAACTTCGGTGACATCTCCCTGCTGCACGTACACCCCGATCACCGGCGGCGCGGCATCGGCACCGCGCTGCTGACGACCGCGACAGGTCACCTCGCCCCGCTGGGGGTCCGCCGGCTCCGCGCCTTCGCCCAGCCGGATGCGCTGCCGTTCGCCCGTCGGCACGGCTACGAGCCCAGTCGTGAGCTGCGCTTCTCGGCGCTCGAACTGAACCCGGCACCCGCGCTGCCCGACCCGCCGCCGGGCGTACGGCTGCTCCCGATCTCCGACCTCGACCCGCATCTGCTGTACGCGGCCGATGTGGCCGCATCCGTCGACGAGCCGGGCGACGTGCCGGTCGACTCGATCAGCTACGAGAGCTGGCACTACGACGTCTGGGACAACCTCGGCCTGGACAAGACAGCCAGCATCGCCGCCGAGGTCGACGGGGAGGTCGCCGCCTTCAGTCTCGTCAAGCGGGACGGGGACCGGATGTGGTCGGACTTCACCGGCAGTCTCCCGGCGTACCGGGGGCGGGGCCTCGCCCGGCTCGCCAAGGCGGCAGCGCTGCAGCGGGCCGCCGCGAACGGTGTGCGCGTCGCCTACACCTCGAACGACGAGGCAAACGGGCCGATGCTCGCGATCAACACCCGGCTGGGCTACCGCCAGGTGGCGGCCGAGTGGTCCTGCCTGGCCGACCTGACCTGATCAGCGCTCCCGGATGAGGGCCGCAGTGACCTGACCGGTATTCCGGAATGCGGTAGCGGCCTCGCCCCGCCCCCGCCGATCTTGCAGTTTCTGTCGCCGGAATGCACGGAATGCCCCTCAATGCCGCGACAGAAAATGCAAGATCGCGGAAAGGGCGAGCCTGAACTCGTCGATCATGGAGTTGTGGTGCCTGTTTTGGTGCAACAAGGGCACTTTGTCACCCACCACAACTCCATGATCGACGAGGCAGCGCGGGGGTTGGACCACTCTCGCAGCAGCGTCGACCGGTCCTCGCTGGCCGACCAGACCGGCCCCACGGTGTGGATCACCCAGCGGGCCGGTAGCTCCCCGGCCGTGGTTGCCACCGCCTGACCGGTGGGCAGGCCCCTGCCGTAGCGGGACGCCCGCAGCGCCCGGCACTCGGCCAGGATCGCCGGCCCGCCGCGCCGGTGGATGGCACCGTCGACCCCGCCGCCGCCGAGCAGGGACGAGTTCGCGGCGTTCACCATGGCGTCCACCCGCTGGGTGGTGATGTCCCCCTCGACCAGGGTGATCTCCATGTCAGCTCTCCTCGATGGGCTGACCCATCGAGCGGCGGGCCAGCAACGTGGCACCGGCGACCGCGGCCGGCATGATCAGCACGGCGCCGAGCGGGATCAGGAAGCAGAGGAAGACGGCCACCCCGAAGCCGAGCGCTGTGGGTCGGTCGGCCTTCAGGATCGTCCGGCGCTGCGGCAGCCGCATCCCCCGTCGGTAGAAGGGTGCACCGACCAACTCCACGGCGAGGAACCACCCGCCCACGGCCGCCCCGATGACCGGGACGACCGTCTGGCCGACCACCGGGATGAAGCCGGCGACGAAGAGCGGGATGCCGACCAGCGCCGTGAGCGCCACCAGACGTACCGAGTCGGCGAGGCTGCGGCGCAGCGACGACCAGAAGGGCACGTCCACAGCGCCCGGCGTGCCGCCGTACCGCTGCTCGACCTGCTCGGAGATCTTCTCGTAGAACGGGTCGCCGATGACCAGGGTGACAGCGGTGAAGGTGAGCACGCCGAGCAGGCCGCCGAGCCCCAGGAAGGCCAACCCGGCGATCACCCGGACCAGGCTGCGGCCTGTGCTCGACCAGTCGTCAGCGAATGGGGTGACCAGCGCGGCGAGATCGTCCACGAAGTACACGAGCGCGGCGAGCGCGGCCAGGAAGAGGACGCCGGAGATCAGCGCCGGCACGATGCCGAGCAGCATCAGCCCCGGGCTACGGACGTAGAGGCCCAACCCGCGCAGGAGCAGCCCCGCCCCGGCGAGGAAGCGTCCGACGGCCCCGGTCACCGGGCTGGCGATTCTGCTGGCATCCACGATCGAGCAGCCTAACCAGCCGTGATCGGATCCGCCGGGCGGAGCGCTAGCAGCGACTCACCACGTACACATCAACCGGTTGACGGACGGCAGTGATCCACCGGGGACGCCGAGGTTCGTCGCTGACCGGTCGATCCGCCGGCGGGCCACCACGACAACCCTTGAGGGGTACGAAGTCAGCGGCGGCGGAAGGCGGCACGATGCCGGTCATCGAGGTGACCCACCTGAAGAAGCGGTACGGCGACCTGGTGGCGGTGGACGACGTGTCGCTCGCCGTGGAGGCCGGGGAGATCTTCGGCGTCCTCGGTCCGAACGGCGCCGGCAAGACCACCACAGTGGAGTGTGTCGCCGGGCTACGTGTCCCCGACGGGGGCGGGGTGTCGGTCCTCGGGCTCGACCCCCGCAGGGACGCGGCCCAGCTACGCCAGCGGGTCGGGGTGCAACTCCAGGAGAGTCAACTGCCGGACCGGTTGCGGGTGGCCGAGGCGCTGGAGCTGTACGCCTCGTTCTACCGCAACCCGGCCGACCCGGCCGAGCTGATCGACAAGCTGGGCCTCGGCGAGAAGCGGAACACCGCGTACAAGAAGCTCTCCGGCGGTCAGAAGCAGCGGCTCTCCATCGCGCTGGCCCTGGTGGGCAACCCGGAGATCGCCATCCTCGACGAGCTGACCACCGGGCTGGACCCGCAGGCCCGCCGGGACACCTGGGGCCTTATCGAACAGGTCCGCGACAGCGGGGTGACGATCGTGCTGGTCACCCACTTCATGGAGGAGGCCGAGCGGCTCTGCGACCGGGTCGCGGTGATCGACCGGGGGCGGGTGGTCGCCCTGGACAGCCCGGCGGGCCTGGTGTCGACGGTGGCGCCGGAGCAGCGGATCCGGTTCCGGCCGTCGGCTCCGGTCGACGACAAGCTCCTCACCGACCTGCCCGAGGTGTCCGCCGTGCAGCGAACCGGCAGCCAGGTGGTGGTGACCGGCACCGGCGAGTTGCTGCACGCCGTCACCTCGGTGCTCGCCCGCCACCAGATCGTCGCCGCGGACCTGCGGCTGGAGCAGTCCACCCTCGACGACGCCTTCGTCGAGCTGACCGGGCATCGGCCCGCCAACTGAGAGGGAGCCGGCAATGCACGCCTTCCGTAACATCCTGAGAACCGAGGCGCGGCTCTACCTGCGGGACCTGCCGACGCTTCTCACCACGATCGGGCTGCCCACCCTGATCCTGGTGGTGCTGGGGCTGATCCCGTCGCTGCGCAAGCCGGATCCGACCTTCGACGGGCAGACCTTCGTCAGCTACTTCGCCCCGTCGCTGCTGGTGGTCACCCTCGCCATGGTCGGGGTGAACATCCTGCCCGCCGTGCTGGCCACCTACCGGGAACGCGGCGTGCTGCGCCGGCTGGCGACCACCCCGGCGCACCCGGCGGCCCTGCTCGCCGCCCAACTGGTGCTGGCCCTGGCCGGGATCCTGGCCAGCGCGCTACTGCTCATCGTCGTCGCCCGGATCGCGTTCGGGGTGCCGTTCCCCCGGCACCCGCTCGGCTTCGCGCTGGCGTTCATCCTCGGCACTGCCGCCCTGCTGTCGCTCGGCCTGCTGGTCGCCGCGGTGGCCCGGACGACGAAGGCGGCACAGGCTCTGGCCGTGCCGCTGTTCCTGGTCACCATGTTCTTCGGCGGGGTCTACCTTCCCCGGTTCCTGCTCCCGGACTTCGTGGCGCGGATCGGCGACTACACGCCGCCCGGGGTGCAGGCGCTCCTCGACGCCTGGACCGGCACCCCGCCGCAGCCGCTGCACCTGGGGATAATGGCGGTGATCGCCGTGGCGGCCGGCGTCGGCGCGGCGAAACTGTTCCGCTGGGAGTGAGCGGAGATGCGATGACCTGCAACGGTGGGCACGACCGTCTGGCCAGTTGGCGAGAGCGCGAGGCGAGCCTCTATCGCGTGTTCCCCTTCGGCGGGCTGGCCCTGGGCACTCTGCTGGCCCTCGTCGCACCGGCACCCGATCATTTCGGGGCGCTGCCCACCCTCGCCGTCGCCGTGGCGGCCGGGTGCTGGGTCGCCTGGTTCGTCACAGTGCACCCCGGCTGGCAGAGCCGGCGCACGCTGATGGCGGTCTACTATGCCGGGCTGCTCACGTTCGCCGCCGCGCTGGTGGCCGCGAGCCCGTGGTACGGCTTCTTCGCCTGGATCGGTTACATCCACGCCTTTCCGGTGCTGCCCGGGCGCTGGCGGGTCGCCGGCGTGGTCACCACGGCCACCCTGGTCGCCACGTCGCAGGGCGGCGGTCTGTCGGTGGTGACGTCGCACCTGCCGCTCTGGCTGGTGCTGGTGCTGTTCAACCTGGTGGTCGCCGGCTCGGTGAGCTGGTTCGCGATGGTCGCCGAACAGGAGGACGCCAAACGCAAACGGTTGGTGGCGGAACTCGGCGAGACCAACCGCCAACTCACCGAGACGGTCAGTGAGAACGCCGGGCTGCACGCCCAACTGCTCACGCAGGCCCGGGAGGCCGGCGTGCTGGACGAACGGCAACGGATGGCGCGCGAGATCCACGACACCCTGGCGCAGGGGTTGACCGGCATCATCACCCAGTTGGAGGCGGCCGAGCAGACCCGCGACCGGTCCGCCGACTGGCGCCGGCACGTCGACAACGCGCTCGCCCTGGCCCGGGAGAGCCTCACCGAGGCCCGCCGTTCGGTACAGGCGGTCCGTCCGGAACCGTTGGAGACGGCCCGACTACCGGACGCCCTCGTCGAGCTGGGCGGACGCTGGTCGGCACTGAACGGGGTACGGGCCGACGTGGCCACCACCGGCACGCCCCGCCCACTGCACCCGGAGGTCGAGGTGACGCTGCTACGGGCCGCCCAGGAGGCGCTGTCCAACGTGGCCCGGCACGCCGCCGCGTCGCGGGTCGGGCTGACCCTGTCGTACATGGCGGACGTGGTGACGCTTGACGTCCGTGACGACGGGGCGGGTTTCGACCTCACCGACCAGCCGCTGCCCCGTGAGCCGGGCGGCGGGTACGGGCTGACCGCCATGCGGCAACGGGTGACCCTGGTCGGTGGCGAGTTGGCAGTCGAATCCGAGCCGGGCAGCGGCACCGCCATCTCGGCGTCCGTCCCCGCGCTACCCGGAGGTGCCGGTTGAGCGCCCCGGTTCGACTGCTGATCGTCGACGACCATCCGGTGGTGCGGGACGGCCTGCGGGGAATGTTCACCGGCGACCCCGATTTCGAGGTGGTGGGCGAGGCGGCGGACGGTTCGGAGGCGTTGGCCCTGGTCGCGACGCTGCGGCCGGACGTGGTGCTGATGGATCTGCGGATGCCCGGCATGGACGGGGTGACCGCCATCGGCAGGCTGGCTCGCGCCGGCAGCGCCGCCCGGGTGCTGGTGCTCACCACCTATGACACGGACGCCGACGTGCTGCCGGCGATCGAGGCCGGTGCGACCGGTTACCTGCTCAAGGACACACCTCGGGAGGACCTGGTTCGGGCGGTCCGGGCCGCGGCCCGGGGCGAGTCGGTGCTCGCGCCGAGTGTCGCCGGCCGACTGATGGGCCGGCTGCGCGCTCCCGCCGAGGAGCCGCTCAGTCAACGGGAGTTGGAGGTGCTCACCCTGGTGGCCCGGGGTGCTTCCAACCGGGAGGCGGCGACCCGCCTGTTCATCAGCGAGGCCACCGTCAAGACACACCTGTTGCACCTGTACGCCAAGCTCGGGGTCAACGACCGGGCTGCCGCGGTGGCCACCGCGTACGACAGGGGGTTGCTGACGCCCGGCGGGCGGTGAGCGGCACCGGGCAGGATGGGCGTATGCGCGCGTCCCGACTGATCTCGTTGCTGTTGCTGTTGCAGTCACGCGGGTCGATGACAGCGAGCGAGCTGGCGCGTGAGCTGGAGATCTCCGAGCGGACCGTCTATCGGGACGTCCTGGCGCTCTCCGCGGCGGGCGTGCCGGTCTACGCCGACCGGGGGCGGGCCGGCGGTTACCGCCTGCTCGGCGGGTACCGCACCCGACTGACCGGGCTGACCCGGGACGAGGCGGAGGCGCTCTTCCTCGCCGGGCTGCCCGGGCCGGCCGGCGAGATGGGGCTCGCCGACGCCGTCGCGTCCGCCGAGCTGAAGGTGCTCGCCGCGCTGCCACCCGCCCTGCGCGACGCGCCGGCCCGCGCCGGGCAGCGTTTCCACCTGGACGTACCGGGCTGGTTCCGGGAGACCGCGCCACCGATCTGGCTGTCGGAGCTGGCCCGGGCGGTCTGGGGCGACCGGGTGGTGGAGCTGCGCTACCGACGCGGTGACCGGGAGGCGACCCGTCAGGTCCAGCCATACGGCCTGGTGCTCAAGAGCGGTGTCTGGTATCTGGTCGGCCGGGTCGGCGACGATGTGCGCACCTACCGGGTGGACCGGGTCACCGGGGTCGAGGTGGGCGACGCGCACTTCGACCGCGACGAGGGCTTCGACCTGGCCGGGCACTGGCGCGAGCAGGCAGGGTCGTTCCTGCGGACCATGCTGCGGGCCGAGGTCACCGTCCGGCTGAGCCCCGCCGGCCTGCGCCAGCTCCGGCACCTGGTCGATGCCCCCTTCGTGTACGACGAACTGCTCGCCGCCGCCGGCCCGCCCGACGGGCAGGGCTGGGTGGTGGCACGGCTGCCCGTCGAGTCGGTCCCGGTGGCGTACCACCAACTGCTGGGGCTCGGCCCCGAGGTCGAGGTCCTCGACCCTCCCGAGCTGCGGCGGTTGTTCGCGGAGAGCGCCGACCGGCTCGCTGCGCTCTACCGGTAGCCGGTCACGTCCGACGGCTTGCCCGCGTCGACCACCTCGGTGATGTAGCGGAAACCCTCGGGTTGGCTGCCGTCGAGGTCGGTGAAGCCGTACACCTTTGACAGCGTGCCGGCGTCGACGGATTTACCGCTCCAGCGGGCCTTCTCCTCGTCGGCGGCGAGCGCGGCCACCGCCCGGCCGACGAAGGCCGGGGTCTCCGAGATGAGGAAGTTCGGGTCGGTGGCAGCGGCGTCGCGCCAGTTCTCCTCGGTCACGCCGAAGTGCTCCAGCATCGCCTCGGAACGGATCCAGCCGGGGGTGAGCGCCACGGCCGTGCACCCGTGCGGTTTCAGCTCGTGCGCCTGGCTGAAGGCGAGCCGGGTGACCGAGGTCTTGGCCAGGTCGTAGAAGACCGACAGTCGGTAGTTCTCGTCGTTGTACGCCTTGGTGCCGTCGCCCATCTCCACCACCAGCCCGCCGGGCTTGCGGATCAGCAGCGACAGGGCGAAGTGGCTGGTGATGATGTGCGTGTCGATGCCGAGCCGGAGGCTACGGAAACCCGCGTCCAGCGGCTGCTCCCAGACCGGCTTGTTCCAGGTGACCAGCGAGTCGCCGCCCCAGATGTCGTTCACCAGCACGTCGAGTTGGCCCTGCTCGGCGTCGATCCGGGCGACCAGGTCGCGGACCTGCTCGGGCACCAGGTGGTCGACCTGAACGGCGATGCCGGTGCCGCCGGCCGCGCTGACCAGCTCGGCGGTCTCCTCGATGGTTTCCGGCCGGTCCATCTCGGAGCGGCCGGCCCGGGAGCTGCGACCGGTGGCGTAGACGGTGGCACCGGCCGCGCCGAGCTGAACGGCGATCTGCCGCCCGGCACCACGGGTGGCACCGGCGACGAGCGCGATCTTTCCTGTGAGCGGTTGTGTCATGCCTGCGACGGTGTCAGGAATACCTGACAACCGACGTCCGAATTCGTTACTCGATCTAGTCGACCAGTCGGACCCGGACCCGGCGGTTGGCCCGGCCCTTGCTCTCCACCTTGACCACCTGGACCTTGCCGATCTGGGCGGTGGAGGCGACGTGGGTGCCGCCGTCGGCCTGCACGTCCAGCCCGACGATGTCGACGATCCGGACCTCCTGCTCGTCCGGCGGGATGAGGTTGGACTGGGTACGGATGATGTCCGGCAGGGCCAGCGCCTCGGTGCGCGGTAGCACCCGGGTGGCGACCGAGCGGTCGGCGGCCACCTCGGCGTTGACCAGCTCCTCGATGCGACTCTTGAAGTCCGGGGGCACCTCGGGGAGGTTGAAGTCCATCCGGGCCTCGCCCGGCTCCATCGAGTTGCCGGTGACCAGCGCGCCGAAGTCGCGGAACACCACACCGCAGAGCACGTGCAACCCGGAGTGGGTACGCATCAGCCGGGTGCGGCGCTCGTCCTCCACCGCGCCGACGACCTCGGTGCCGACCGGCGGCAGCGGGTCACCCTCGGCGGGAATCAGGTAGGGGTCGTCGCCCTTGCGGGTGCCGACGATCCGCGTCTGCACGCCCTGCCAGAGCAGCACGCCGTGGTCGGGTGGTTGACCACCGCCGCCCGGATAGAACGCCGAACGGTCCAGCACGATGCCCTGCTCCGCATCGGAGTGCAGGACCGTGCACGTCCATTCGCGCAGAGTCGGGTCGGCAAGGTCCAGCCGGTGCGTCCGGCCGTGCTGTGTGACGCCCATGACAGGGCAGGTTACTCGTTCAGGAAGCCGGAGATGCGGTCCCGCAGGTCGGCGCGTTCCGACCAGAGCACGCCGGGCCGGTCGTACACGTGCAGGGTGGCCTGGGGCAGCGCGACGGCGAGCCGCTCGGCGACCTCGACCGGGTGCAGGTCGTCGCCCGCGCAACCGATCACCAACGCCGGCGCGGTGACCGCCGTCAGGTCACCGATCTGGCGCAGCGGTGTCTGGTCGGTGAGCGTGGCCAGACCGTCGGCCAGACCGTCGCGGAGCAGTTGGTCGAGCCGTTGTCGCAGGTAGGCCCAGCCGGCCGGGGTGTTGCGCACCGCCGGGGGCAACTCCAGCGTGACGATGTCGGCGACCGCCGAG
The DNA here is from genome assembly GCF_036136635.1 of Micromonospora sp. NBC_00330. Classification (NCBI taxonomy): domain Bacteria; kingdom Bacillati; phylum Actinomycetota; class Actinomycetes; order Micromonosporales; family Micromonosporaceae; genus Micromonospora; species Micromonospora sp. NBC_00330. The sequence continues at coordinate 6,489,611 of NZ_CP108012.1, read as the reverse complement.
GCGTCCCCGCTCTCCACCGCCTCCAGCAGGTCGGTGACGCGCTCCCGGGCGAGCGGCCCGCGTGGCTCGTCGAGGACCGCCGGCAGGAAGAAGACCAGCTTGTCGAAACGCTCGGGGCTCTCCACGAGGAGTCGGCAGAGGGCACCCGCGCCGAGGCTCGCGCCGAACGCCCGGCTGGCGCCGCCGAGGTCGGCGATCGCCCGCAGATCCCGGGCCAGATCCAGGTAGTCCCACGGCCCGTCCGGGGCAACGGATCGGCCGTGCCCGCGGAACTGGAAGAACACCTTGCGCCCGTTCACCCCACTGCCGAACGGGCGGGTGGTGGCGATGCCGTTGCCCAGCCCGTGCGCGAACACGGTGACCGGATCACCGGTGCCGGTGACCAGCCGCTCCAGCCGTACGCCGTGCGGGGTGTCGACCAGCTCGGTCTCCGGCTCCGGCAGCGCCGGCCGACCGGTACGCGGCCCACCCGGCCCGGGCCCCCAGGTGCGGGGCCCGCTGTCGGGTGGGGGCGGCCAGCGAAAACCTCTCACCAGAACCCTTTGCCGTCGCTCAGGTCGCGCAGACCGACCCGGACGTCGAGCAGGTAGATCAGACCGGCGGCGATGCCGACCAGTCCGAAGAGGCTGATCGGACCGAAGCCGAGCAGGGTGAGCACGAGGCAGACCGCCAGGATGGCGATCCAGCCGCCCTTGGGCAGCGTCCCGATGGCGGGGAAGGCGTCGGAGCGCTGCGTGACGGCGTGCACCAGGGCGACGCCCTGAACGATCAGCGCGAAGACGAGCAGGATCAGCTCGATCACGTCACGGACGGCGAAGGCGAAGATCGGCGCGGCGTTGGCCATGTCGGCCAGTTTATGTCCACGACCCCGGCTACGTCCGACAAGGACGCCGCCGGGGTCGTGGACCCGACGAGCTACTCGGCGGCCGGACGGGTCCGCTTGGTGGCCCGGGGAAGCTTCGCCGACGGGGTCTCGGCCGGCTTGGCGGCCTTCGGCGCGCGGGCGACCTTCTTGACCGCGGCCGGCTTGGCCTCGGCGATCTCCGCCACGTCGGCCGGGGTCGGCGCGTCGGCGGGGGCCGCAGTGGTGGGGGTGGTGGCAGCCGCGGTGGTGGCCGGCGTCACGGCCTCGGTGGCCTCGATGTCGGCGTTTACCGTCTCGGCGGCCTCCAGCACGCCGGCACCGACGACCCGCTCGCCCCGGGCGACCAGCGCGCCGTACGCGGCGAACGCGCGCTCCTGGGCGACCTGGGCGCTCGCGACCACCAGGGCGGCGTTGCGGGTCGCGGCGGCGCGCAGCTTGTCGATGTCGGCCACCTCGCGCAGCTTCGCCAGGTCGGCGGTCTCGTTGGCGGTGCGCAGCGTCTCGGTGGCCTTCTGCTTCAGCTCGAAGCCGGTCAGCACGGCCCGGCCACCCAGGTCGGCGACGACCCGGGTGCTGAGGACGCCGACCACGGCCGGCAGCTTGCGCAGCTGCTCGATGGCCAGCTCACCGGCGCCGGCTGCGGCGTAGATCGGGGCGGGGATGCGGTTGGTCTTCGGCTCGCTCATGACGTCTCCTCTTCGGCCGCCTCGGCGGCCTTCTTCTTCTGGGGGATGCTGGTGCTGCCCGGGGCGGGGGCGGTGCCCGCCTCGGTGACGGCTACCGACTCGAGCACGGCCTCGGTCGGGGTGCCGCCCACTGTGGTGGGGCCGGTGGCGGCCACATTGGCCATGTCCGCGGCCTGGCTGGCGGGCTGATCGACGGGCTGGTCGGCCTGCGCGGTCTCGGCCTCGGCCTCGGCCAGCCGGGTGTTCTCCCGGCGGAACGTCTCGTAGATCTGACTGAGCGACTGCTTCTGCGCCATCGTCAGGTCGGCGTCCACGGCGATGGCGGCCAGCACCCCGTGGCCTTCCTTGTCGTCGAGCAGACCGGCGCGCAGATACATCGCCGGCGTGGAGACCCGCAGCGCGCTCGCCAGTTGCTGGAGCACCTCGGCGCTGGGCTTGCGCAGGCCGCGCTCGATCTGGCTGAGGTACGGGTTGCTGACCCCCGCCTGCTCGGCGAGCTGCCGTAGCGAGATCTTGGCGTTGCGCCGAAGATCGCGGATGAACCCGCCGACGTCGGGAAGGTCCTTGGGTGTGGCCATGGCAGCGACGCTAACCGTCCGCGCTAGCTCTTGCAAGCAAAACGCTAACCATAGTTAGCAAGGTCTCAGCACCCCGTTTGCGCGCCGCTCGGCCGATCCGTACGGTCCGTTCCGTGCACAAGATCACAGTCAATGGAGCAAGCATCGCGTACGACGAGGCCGGCAGCGGTTCGCCAGTCGTCCTGCTGCACGCCGGAATCGCCGACCGGCGGATGTGGCGGGGGCAGGTGTCAGCGCTCGCCGCCCGGCACCGGGTGATCGTCCCGGACCTGCGCGGCTACGGAGACTCGGAGCTCCCGCCGACCCCGTTCGCGCACCACGACGACGTGGCCGGGCTGCTGGACGCGCTCGACCTGCCGCGGGCCGCCCTGGTCGGCTGCTCCTTCGGCGGGGCGGTAGCCATCGACACCGCGCTGGCCCACCCCGACCGGGTGAGCGCGCTCGCGCTGTTCGACACGGCGGTCTCCGGCAACGAGTGGTCCGACGAGGCGAACGACCTCTGGGACGGCCTGGTCGGCGAGGTCGACCCGGACGACTTCGTCGCCGGCGCGGCCGGTGAGGTGCGGTTCTGGGTGGTCGGCCCGCGACGCCGGCCGGAGGACGTCGACGCGGAGCTGGTCGCGTTCGCGCAGGAGATGGACCAGCGTGCCCTCGCCGCCGAGCTGGCGCTCGGCGCGGTCGAGGTGGGAGAGCTGTCGCCACCGGCGATCGGTCGTCTCGGCGAGCTGAAGATCCCCGTCCTGGTCACCGCCGGCGCCGCGGACGTGCCGGACATCAGTCGGCTCGCCGACCGGATCGCCGCGGAGGTCCCCGGCGCGGTACGGCTGCCCGACGTGCCGGACGCCGCGCACCTGCTGCCGCTGGAGCGCCCGGAGCCGGTCAACGCCGCGCTGCTCGACTTCCTGAGCTGACCACCACCGCCGCCGACGGGTCTCACCAGAGCGGGCGGACCGCCCCGACCGGGACACCGCCACCGAAGAGCGGCACCTCGGCGTACTCGGTCAGCACCGGAGCGTCCACGCCGAGCCGGCGCAGCGCGGAGACCAGTACCGGCATCCGGGCCCGGTCGGCGCCGTCGTCGATCTTCAGTGCGACGGCGCCGACGCCCGGCAGCGCCACGGCGATCACGCCCTCGGCACCGACCTTGGCCAGCAGCCCCGGGACACCTCGCATCAGCCGGGTGTCGTCGGCCTGGGTGCCACCCACGATCTCCGGGTACGCCCGCATCGCGTCGGCCACCGTGCGCGGCACCGAGCCGGGCTCGGCGTCGACCAGCCGGAGGTACGCCCCGGCCAGGCCGGTCAGCGACACCGCGAGGACCGGGGCCCCGCAACCGTCGACCCCCACGGCCGCCGCCTGCTCACCGGTGAACTCCTCGATGGCGGCCCGCAGCCGCTGCTGAAGCGGGTGCTCCGGCCGCCAGTAGCCCTCCCGGGACCAACCGGCGGCCTCGCAGGTCAACAGCATCCCGCTGTGCTTGCCGGAGCAGTTCATCTGCACCCGGCTCGGGCCGCCACCAGCCCGAAGCACCGCCTCCCGGGCCGCGGCCCCCACCGGCAGGTCGGGCGGGCAGTGCAGCGCCGACGCGTCCAACCCGGCGCGCTCCAACAGCGCACCGACCCGGGCCAGGTGGAATTCCTCGCCGGCGTGGCTGGCCGATACCAGCGCCACGTCGGCCGGGTCGGTCAGGGCCAGGCCGGCCCGGAGCATCCCGATCGCCTGCATCGGCTTGCTGGCCGACCGGGGGAAGATCGGCGAGGTCACGTCCCCGGCGGACGCCACCGCGACACCTGCGGCGTCCAGCACCACCACCGAGCCGCGGTGCGCACCCTCCACGAACCCGGACCGGACCACCTCGGCGAGCGGCGCGCCGCCCTCGTACGTCTTCGTCACGCGCTGGACGGTACCGACGGTCCGGGGGTGCCCGGCGGCGGGGTGACCAGGAGGTCCACCGCCCGGGTGACAGGGGCGCGGGACAGACCCGGCCTTACAGCCCGAGCATCTCGCGGGCCTCGGTGGTGGTCAGCGGCGGGCGCTGGGCGAGCTGGGCGAAACCCACAGCGCGGGCGACCAACTGCATGTTGGACTCCACCGGGCGGCCCTTCGCGTACGTCACTGTGTCCTCCATGCCGACCCGCAGGTGCCCGCCGGTCGACAGCGAGGCCAGCAGCACCGCGATGGTGCTCCGGCCGACGCCGGTGGCCGAGAAGGTGGTGCCCTCGGGCAGGTCCCGCAGCATCCGGTGGGCCGCGACCAGGGTCTCGGTGGTGCCCGGCATCCCGCCCGGCACGCCCATCACGAAGTCGACGTGCACGTGCCCGCCGGCCGGCAGCCCGTACTTGCCGAGCAACCGCTGCAACGCGGACAGGTGGCCGAGGTCGAAGATCTCGTACTCCGGCACGATCCCCCGTTCCTGCATCCGGGTGTGCAGGTCGACGATGAACTCCCAGCGGTTGAGGAAGACGTCGTCGCCGAAGTTGACGGTGCCCATGGTGCAGGAGGCCATGTCCGGACGGGCGTCGAGCACGGCGAGCCGGGCGGCCTCCGGGTCGGTCACCGCGCCACCGGAGGAGAGCTGCACGATCAGGTCGGTGCTGTCCCGCAGCGCCGCCACGGTGTCGGCCAGCCGGATCTGGTCGAGCGTCGGCCGGGCCTCGTCGTCGCGGATGTGGACGTGGATCACGGCGGCGCCGAGCGCCTCGCACTCCTTGGCGGTGAGCAGCAACTCGTCGAGGGTCACCGGCAGCGCCGGCACCTCCGCCTTGGCCGACTCAGCGCCGGTCGGGGCCACCGTGATCAACGTCCCTGTCGTCATGCCGGCGATCCTAGACGCCCCGCTCAGGACGGGTCGATCGCCGCCGCGGTCTCGCCGATCAGCAACGCGGCGTCGTCCGGGACGTTCCGCTTCAGCACCGCGAGAGCGACCTGGCCCAGCTCGTGGTGCAGCACGGCGGTGCCGACGAAGCCGACCGCTCGGCCGTCGAGCGTCACCGGCGTACCGGCCACCGGCGGCTGGTCGGTGGTCACCCCGTCCAGATGCAGCAGTACGAGGCGACGCGGCGGCCGGCCCATGTTGTGCACCCGGGCCACCGTCTCCTGCCCCCGGTAGCAGCCCTTGTCCAGGTGCACCGCCGGGGCGATCAGGTCGACCTCGGCCGGAATGGTCCGGTGGTCGGTGTCCACCCCGACCCGCGGCTGCCGGGCGGCCACCCGGATCGCCTCGTACGCCCACAGCCCCGCGACCGGCACCCCGGCGCCGCGCAGCTCCGCCACCACCTGGTCCATCGCCGACCGGGGCACCAGCAGGTCCACCCCGAGCGGACCACGTCGGGCCCAGCCGCCGATCGGCAGCGGTCGTACGTCGTACCGAGCGCTCGCCCGCAGTGGCACGGCACCGTGCGGGAACTTCGGACCCGGCACCGCGACCACGTCCGGCGCGGCGAGCCCGGTCACGCCGAGCGTGCCGAGCGCCTCCATGGCCGCCGGCCCGACCAGCGACAACAGCGCGCGCTCGGCCGTCGCGTCGCGTGGCTCGACCTTGCTGAAGAACCGCATCTTCTCCAGGTAGGTCAGCAGGCCCTGGGTCGCTCCGGGCTCGGTGTCCAGCCAGGTGGTCTCGCCGTCCTCGGCGACCATGGCGTGCTGCTCGATGTGGCCGTGCGGCGACAGCACCAGCAACTCGGTGCCCTCACCCGCGGAGAGCGTGGTCAGGTGCTGCGACGTGACGGTGTGCAGCCAGCTGGCCCGTTCCTCCCCGGCCACCGCGATGATCCCTCGATGCGACCGGTCGACCAGACCGACAGCGGTGTCGAGGGTGCGCTGCTCGCGCAGCGGGTCGCCGTAGTGCGCGGCCACCCCCCGCACCCCGGCCGCTACGTGCGCCGGATCCGGCTGGTCACGGCTGGCCTCGTCGATGCCCTCGACGGCCACCGCACCCGCGATGTCGATCATTTTTCGTCCCCGTTCTCGCAGCGTACGCAGACGCCGAAGAGTGACACGTGCCCGATGTCCACCCGGAACCCGCGCTGCGCGGCCAACTGGTCGGCGAGGGGGCGGAGCAGCTCCGGATCGATCTCGTCGATCGCGCCACACTCCCGGCAGACCAGGTGGACGTGTTGGTGTTCACCGGCTGCGTGATAGGTCGGTGAGCCGTGCGACAGGTGCGTGTGGGTGACCAGACCGAGCCGTTCCAGCAGCTCGAGCGTGCGGTAGATGGTGGTGATGTTGACGCCGGCGGCGACCTCCCGGACCGCGGTGTGCACCTGCTCCGGGGTGGCGTGGCCCAGATCGAGCACCGCCTGGAGGACGAGCTGCCGCTGGGCCGTCAGACGCAGCCCACGGGCCCGCAGCATTTCCGCGAGGGAGGATTCGGACACCGTCCGATCATAGTTCGGCCACCAGGCTGTTCACCGCACCGCGATCGATCACCGCTACGCTGGACGGTCATGGTGAGGTCGTCCGTCGGGGAGGTCGCGGCCGACCCGACCGCGCGGATCGCCGTCCTGGGGCGCGGCCCGGTGCCGCCCGGCGACCCGGTGCTCCGCGCTGACGACCTCGGGGTGCTGCACGGCGACGGCCTCTTCGAGACCATGCACCTGCGGGACGGCCAGCCGTGGCTGCGCGACGAACACCTGGCTCGCCTGGCCACTGCGGCCGCAGCCGTCGAGCTGCCAGTGCCCCCCACCGCCGCGCTGATCGACCTGCTGGACCAGGTGCGGACGGGCTGGCCAGCAGGTGTGGAGGGGGCACTTCGGTTGGTCTGCACCCGAGGCCCGGAGGCCGGCGGTCCTCCCACGATCTACGCCACGCTGGCCCCGGTGCCGGCGGCCTCCCGGGCCGCCCGGCGGGACGGAATCACTGTGGCCACCCTGCCGCTGGGGCTGCCCGCCGCCGCCCGCAGCGGGCTGACCTGGCTGCCGGCCGGCATCAAGTCCACGTCGTACGCGGTCAACAGCGCCGCCCGCCGCTGGGCCCGCCGGGCCGGCGTGGACGACGTGCTCTGGATCTCCTCCGACGGGTACGCGCTGGAGGGCCCCACCGCCAATGTGGTGTGGCTCACCGACGACACGCTCTGCACGGTGCCGGCCGCCAGCACCGGCATCCTCGCCGGCACCACGGCGGCCTGGCTGCTCGCCCACGCGAGCGAGCTGGGCCTGCGCGCCGCCGAACGGATGGTCAGCACCGCCGACCTGCACGCGGCGGACGGCGTGTGGTTCACCTCGTCGCTGCGCGGAGCCGCCGAGGTCCACACGCTGGACGGGGTACGGCGGGCTCGCTGCCCGCGTACCCCCGCCCTACAGGCAGTGCTGGGTTTCCCCGTCTAGCCGGCCGCCGACCGTCGAGGTCAGCCGCCGACCCGGACGAGTCGGGCGGACAGGTGCGGACTGAGCCCGTGCCCCATGGCGGCCATCTCCTGGGCGTAGAGCAACGCACCCTCGACGATGCCGAAGAGCCGGTGCCCACCGGTGACCTCCTTGGCGGTCGGAGTCCGGATCACCGCGTCGGTGGCGAACTCGAGCTGCGTGCCGGTGCGCTTGCCCAGGTGCAGCTCCATCACCCCGGTCGGGGTGGTCAGCAGCGCCTCCAGCTCGTCGGTCGCCCGCCCGTCCACCAGCACCGGCCGCCACCAGCCCACCTCGCGGCCGGCCGGCCGGACCGGCTTGCTCTGCTCGTCGAGGATCCAGGCACGCGACTCGTAGTGCAGGAACGGTCGGCCGTCGTGGCTGATCCGGATCTCCTGCGCGTAGTCGAAATCCTCGATGGTGGGGAAACCGCCCTTGCCCCGACCGCGCCACAGACCGATGTACGGCAGCAGGGCATCCAGCGCGGGGTGCAGCTTCGGCCCGACCCGCAGGTCGTGGCTCTCCTCGAACGGGTACTCCTCGACCGGCGGCGCGTTCAGCCACGGCGGCTGCAGCGGGTTCTCGCTCACCAGCGTCCTCTCGAAATGCGTACGGCAAGGTAGACCAGGCCACCGGCGAGCCCGCCCAGGCCCGCGACCAGCAGGCTGACAAACCCGATCTCGGTAACCATCCCGGCCATCCTATGCTGGGCCACATGGCCCGCAATCTCGTCGTGAAGGCCACCGCAGGGGCGGACGCCCCGGAGCGGTGCGCGCAGGCATTCACCGTCGCCGCGACGGCGGTAGCGGCCGGGGTGGACGTCTCGCTCTGGCTGACCGGTGAGTCCACCTGGTTCGCGCTGCCCGGTCGCGCCCAGCAGTTCGACCTGCCGCATTCCGCGCCCCTGGCCGAGTTGTTGCACGTCATCCTGACCAGCGGCCGGGTGACCGCCTGCACGCAGTGCGCGGCCCGGCGGGAGATCGGCCCGGACGACGTACTTCCCGGGGTCCGGATCGCCGGTGCCGCGGTGTTCGTCGAGGAGGCCCTGGCCGAGGGCGCGCAGGCACTCGTCTACTGACCGCACGGCGGCGGTGGGTCGATCCGAGCGGAGTGTCGATACCGACCCGACATCTCGGACAGCTGCCTACGATTCGGATGTGACCGAGGCGGCGGAGAGGTTCTTCGAGGCACTGCCGTCGCGCGCCGCCGAGGTCCTTGGCGGCCTGGCCGACGGCACCCTCCAGATCGACCTCGGCGAGGACCACCGCACCGAACACTGGCTGGTCCGGATGCGGCCCGGGTCGGTGCAGGTCAGCCGGGGGCGCGGCCCGGCCGACGCGATCTGGTACAGCAGCGCCGCCCTCTTCGGCCGGCTGATCACCGGCGAGGCCCAGGGGGTCGCGGCGGTGCTGCGCAACGAGAGCACGTTCAGCGGGAACGTGGTGCTCTTCCTCGCCTTCCGGCGGTTCTTCCCGAACCCGCCCGGCACCCGCGACCCCCGCGAAACGGCCCGCCGAGCAGCCGGGCGACTCAGGTGAAGGACCTCGTCAGCATCCTGGACGGCAACACCTTCCTGGTCAGCGACCGGCGTGGGGACATCGAACCGTCCTACGACTTCCCCACCGGGCTGTTCTCCTTCGACACCCGCTTCCTGTCCACGTGGGTGCTCACCCTGGACGGCGAACGGCTGCACGCCCTCTCCGTCGACGACGCCGAGTCGTACCGCACCAAGTTCTTCCTCGCCCCCGGCGAACCCACGCACTACCTGGACGCCAAGGCGTCGGTGATCCGCAGCCGGGCGATCGTGGGCAGCTTCGAGGAGGAGCTGACGGTGCTGAACCACCTCGGCGCGGAGGTCGAGTGCACCCTCCGGATCGAGATCGGGGCCGACTTCGCGGACCTTTTCGAGATCAAGAATTCTCGACAGAAGCGGGGACGGACCACAGTCACCGTCGCCGAGAACGAGCTGCGGCTGACCTACCGGCGGGAGGCGTTCCACCGGGAGATGGTGGTCAGCAGCACCGCGCCGGCCCAGGTCGACGAGACCGGGATGACCTTCCGAATCCGGATAGGCCGCAACGACAGATGGGCCACCAGGCTGCACGTCTCCAGCGTCGTCTACGGGGCCCGGGGCGAGGACATCCGCGCCACCCTCCCGTACGGCGGCAGCCGCAGCGCCGACGCCATCCGGGCCGAGCAGCAGGAGCTGATCGACCGGGCGCCGAAGCTCGGCTGCGACTGCGAGCCGCTGGCCGGGGCGTACCGGCGCAGCCTCAACGACCTGGCCGCGCTGCGCTACGAGTCGATCGCCCTGGGCGTACGGCTGATCGCCGCAGGACTCCCCTGGTTCATGACCCTGTTCGGCCGGGACAGCATCATCACCTCGTTGCAGGTGCTGCCGTTCCTGCCGGAGCTGGTCCCGCCGACCATCCTGATGCTGGCCGGACTCCAGGGGCAGCGGGTGGACGACTTCCGGGACGAGGAGCCCGGCAAGATCCTGCACGAGCTGCGGTACGGGGAGACCGCCGGCTTCGAGGAGCAGCCACACTCGCCGTACTACGGGTCGGCCGACTCGACGCCCCTGTTCATCATCCTGATCGACGAGTACGAGCGGTGGACCGGTGACGCGGCACTCGTCCGCAAGTTGGAACCGCAGGTCCGCGCGGCGTTGGAGTGGATCGACACCTACGGTGACCTGCTCGGCACCGGCTACCTCTGGTACCAGACCCGCAACCCGGAGACCGGCCTGCAGAACCAGTGCTGGAAGGACTCCTGGGACGCCATCTCGTACGCCGACGGTCAACTGCCCGGCTTCCCCCGGGCCACCTGCGAGTTGCAGGGCTACGCGTACGACGCGAAGATCCGGGCCGCCCGGCTGGCCCGGACCTTCTGGAACGATCCGGATTTCGCCGACGAGCTGGAGCGGCAGGCCGCCGACCTGAAACGGCGGTTCGATCGCGACTTCTGGATCGCCGACCGCGAGTACTACGCGCTCGCGCTGGACGCCGACGGCCGGCAGGTGGACGCGCTCACCTCGAACATCGGGCACCTGCTGTGGAGCGGCATCGTGGACGAGTCGCGCGCCGGCAAGGTGGTCGAGCACCTGCTCGGGCCACGTTTGTTCTCCGGCTGGGGGGTGCGGACTCTCGCCGCGGACGAGGGGCGGTACAACCCGATCGGCTACCACGTGGGCACCGTCTGGCCGTTCGACAACTCGATCATCGCCTGGGGGTTGTGGCGGTACGGCTTCCGGGAGGAGGCAGGTTTGCTCTGCGACACGATGCTGGCCGCGTCCCGGTACTTCGAGGGCCGGCTGCCGGAGGCGTTCGCCGGCTACGCCCGCGACCTCACCGACTACCCGGTGGAGTACCCGACCGCGTGCAGCCCGCAGGCCTGGTCGACCGGCACCCCGCTGCTGCTGCTGCGGGTGATGCTGGGGTTGGAGCCGCAGGGCGAGCACCTGATCATCGATCCGGCCGTACCGCCGGGGATGGGCCGGGTCGAGCTGCTGGACATCCCCGGCCGGTGGGGCATGGTCGACGCGTTGGGCCGCAGCCGTGGCCCTGAGGACCAGCCGGACGGCGGCTGACCCGAGCGGACGGCCCGGCTCAGCTCGGGCAGCCGACGGTGGCGGCCAGTCGGGTGGCGTCCGCGCTGATCTCGGCCAGCACCGTGACGGCACCGCTGCGGTACGCGTACACCGGGGGTTGGTCCAGCAGTGGGGCGTTGCCGGCCAGCGGGGCGAGTGCGGCCGTCGAGGCCGCCGGGCCGGGACCGTTCGTGGACCAGGCGGTACGGGCGAGCCCGCCGCCCGGGCAGGGCGCGGTGACCAGCTCCGACGCGGCGTCACCCGGTCGGTCAAGGGCCGTCAGTGCGGCGGTCAGCGCGGCGACCTCCGGGCCGGCGGCGGTGGCCGGGGACGGCGTGTAGCCGGCGCCGACCGGTCGGCAACCGGTGTCGACGACCAGTCGCAGCCGGCCGTCCACTGTCGGCCGGCCCTCGACGGCCACGAATTCTCCGGCGTCGGCGCGCAGCTCGGGACCGTCCACCCCGGGCCCGACGCCGGCCCGCCAGCTCGCCGGCAGCCGCTCGGCGATGCCGGCCAGCACGGCCCGCTCGTCACCGGTGGCAGCGAGCACCCCCACCTCGCGCCGCAACCTCGCCCCGTCGGCGAACGGGGTGACCCGGCAGCCGGACGCGACCCGCGCGGGGCTCAGTTCCAGCAGACCGGCCGCACCGGCCGCGCGAGCCAACTCGCCGACCGCCCGGTCGACCACCGGGCCGGCCTGATCGAGGGAACGCTGTTCGCGCACGGTCGGCGGGTCGTTCCGCACCGATGTCCAGGTGAGCCCGGCCAGCAGCACCGCCCAGGCCACCGTCACGGCCAGCAGCCAACGCCGCCGCGACCGGGCCGGTGTCGGCGCGGCAGGGCCGGCCGAAGAGGCCCAACCCGTCTGCACAGCACCGCTCACCCGGCCATGGTGTCACGCGCCCGCCGCCGGGCCGGCAGCGGAGGCGGTCGACCCGACGGAGCGACAGCGGGTCAGTGGTCGTGCAGCCGGGGCGGCGGGTCGAGTCGATAGCCGACCCCTCGCACTGTGTGCACCTGCGGTCCGCCCGGCAGGCCCCGCAGCCTGCGACGAAGCCGTCTGATCGTGGATTGCAGCGCTGCGGTGTCCGCGCCACCCAGCGCGGCGGCGCAGAGCCGTTCGTAGCTCCACACCGCCAGCGGTGGGCCGATGAGCACTGTGAGCAACTCCCGTTCGGTGGGGGTCAGCGGGAGCACCTCGCCGCGCCAGGTGACCCGACGTCCGGCCCGGTCGACGACCAGCTCACCCCACTTCACCAGGCCCCGCGCCTCGGTGAGCGGCAGGACCGTGGGACTGACCGACGCCCGGCCCGTCGGCGACGACAACAGCTCGCGTAGCTCGGTCAGATCGGAACAGCTGAGCACCGGGGCGCGCCCGTCGAGTTGGCTCAGCACCCGCTCCCGCAGCGACATGTCAGTGCCCACGCAGAGGACGATGGGGACCGCTTCGCCGGACCCGCCGCTTTCATCCCTGAAATTCACCAGTAGATAGTGACGCATGCCGATGGATTTCGGGACCCGCCCCGACGTGCCGGCGCGCTACGAAGAAACGACCGGGGCCAGCCACCCCCGGGAGGGTGACCGGCCCCGGTCGATCAGAGCAGTGGGTCAGGCGACGGTGACGGCAACCTCGTTGACGCCTCGGCCGGCAGTGACAGCGGTGTCGCCGTTGCCGTGCCGGGACAACGCCCGCAGCGTCCAGGAGCCCGGCGCGGCGAAGAACCGGAACTGCCCGGCGGCCGAGGTGACCACCTCGGCGGTGAACTCACCTGTCGAGTCGAGCAGCCGGACGTACGCGCCCGGCACCGGCTCGGCCTCGGCGGAGCGGACGATGCCGGTGATGACGGTTTCCTTCTCCAGATCCAGGCTGGCCGGCAGCGGCGCGGCCTGGTCCGGTGCGGCGCAACCCGCGGCGGTGGGAAGAGTCATGATCAGGCCTCCCCGGGTTCGTCGCCGAGCGCGACCGGCACACCGACCAGCGAGCCGTACTCGGTCCAGGAGCCGTCGTAGTTCTTGACGTTGCGGTGACCCAGCAGCTCCTGGAGCACGAACCAGGTGTGCGACGAGCGCTCACCGATCCGGCAGTACGCGATGGTCTCCTTGCCGTCGTCGAGCCCCGCGTCGCCGTAGATCCTGCGCAGCTCGTCGTCGGACCGGAAGGTGCCGTCCTCGTTGGCCGCCTTGGACCACGGCACGCTGATCGCGGTGGGGATGTGGCCGGCCCGCTGCGCCTGCTCCTGCGGCAGGTGGGCGGGGGCGAGCAGGCGACCGGCGAACTCGTCGGGGCTGCGCACGTCGACCAGGTTCTTGGTGCCGATCGCGGCGACGACCTCGTCGCGGAAGGCCCGGATGGAGGTGTCCGGCTCCTGCGCGACGTACTGCGTCGCCGGGCGGGACACCGCGTCGGTGACGAGCGGACGGGCGTCCAGCTCCCACTTCTTGCGGCCGCCGTCGAGCAGCTTCACGTCACGGTGGCCGTAGAGCTTGAAGTACCAGTAGGCGTACGCGGCGAACCAGTTGTTGTTGCCGCCGTACAGGATGACTGTGTCGTCGTTGCTGATGCCCCGCTCGGAGAGCAGCGCCTCGAACTGCGTCTTGTTGACGAAGTCCCGGCGGACCTGGTCCTGGAGGTCGGTCCTCCAGTCAATCTTGATGGCGCCGGCGATGTGGCCGGTCTCGTAGGCCGAGGTGTCCTCGTCGACCTCGACGAAGACGACGCCCGAGGCGTCGAGGTTCTTCTCGGCCCACTCGGCCGAAACGAGTGCGGTGTCGCGACTCATCGAATCACTCCCTGGTGAGGATGGATGGTGAGCCAACGCGCGCGAATCGCTAGGTGTAACTGTCGCACCACGCGCGGGACCCAGCGGAAGGACGGGATCACGGGTTCGTGCGACGGCGCCGCTGCCGGGCGTTCGGTGGGTTGACCGGAGGGTGCGAGAACCCTTTGCCGGTGGCCGCCGTCAGGCGGCCGGAGACAGCCCCGCCGTCAGATGACGGGGCGACACAGGCAGGTGGCCACGCGGCACAGGTCGACCGCGCGCCGTTTGGTGAGGTGGGTCCCCATGGTCAGGGAGCGTACCAGCCAGTGACCGTGCTGCCACTGGGCCGACCACCATCCGGGATCGTTCGGGCCGCCGAGAAATTCGGCGGCCCACCGCGCCTCCGGCGTCAGCCAGCGGAGTTGATCGGCACGTTCTTGGCGTCGGCGGTGACCGCCAGCCCTTCCGGCAGTGGACGAACCTCCCGGACCGCGAGCTGGAACGGCAACTCCGGCAGGGGCACGTCGATCGAGATGCTCTTGGCGTAGTTGCTCAGGAAGGCCCGAGCCAGCGGCAGGTTCGGCAGACCCGCGGCGTCCAGGTCGTTGAACCGCAGGGCCACCGCGCCGTTGTCGGCGACAGTGACGTCGGCGGTGCCGCTGATGGTGAGCTTCTGACCGAGGATGTCGGCCGGGGCCTTGACGGTGAGCTTGCCGTTCTGCTCGCCGAGGGTGAGACCCGGGCGGTTCAGCAGCGCGGCCAGACTCTCGTAGCTGATCGTGCCGGCACCGTTGACGGTGTCCGCCACGACGTCACCCTGGCCGGTGCGCAGGGTGTCCAGCGAGGCCCGAACGTTGCGGGCGGTCACGTCGAGCACCGGCAGCCGGACGGCGTCGCCCTCGACCGAGGCCTGCACGTCCCGCAGGTTGATGGTGATCCGCTGGTAACGGCCGTCCAGCACCTGGGTGAGGAACGGAGTTCCGCCCACCTCCACCTCAGGTGCGGCGGACTGCGCGCCCTGCTTGGCGATCTCCTGGCTTACACGGTCGCCGATCATCCGCTCGGCGACCCCGACCGCGACCCGGTCGGCGACCACCAGCAACCCCGCCAGCAGCAGGAGCAGCACGAACAGCCCGATGAGCAGCTTGCGGCCACGCCGTCGGGGTCGCGCCTGGTCCACCGGATAGTCCTGCGCCACGCCGCCTCCTGTCTCCGCCCGTCGCGCCGCGACGGGTCGTTCGTACCGACGCCGCAGGGCGGCGCACCCGTAGGTACCCGACCGGCTCAGCGCTCAACCGTGACTCAGAGGAAGAGCATGCACATGGCGTACGCGGCGGGCGCCGCCAGGGCGAAGCCGCCGAGCGGGCCCTGCATGTGCCGGGCCACCCACATCGTGGGCGGTTCGCCGGCCATCAACCGGCCCGCCTCCGCGTACCCCACGGCGAGGTCGGAGAGGACGGCGGTGACCGCCGCGACCAGGCCGATCACGGCGGCCCGGGTCGGCGTGAAGGGCGCCACCAGGTAGCTGCCGAGGAGGGCGCTGGTCAGCGTGCCGACCATCGCGCCGGCCACCACGCCGGCGGCGCCACGGGGCACCTGCGGTGCGAGCCGGGGCCAGGGCAGTACGGCGTCGGTGAGCCGGGCGACGGTGAGCGCGACACCGCTCGCGGTCAGGCAGACGGTGATCGCCTGGGTGCCGGCCGGGATCCGGCTGAGCACGATCAGGGTGCCGAAGGCCACCACCCCGACCACGATGAGCAGCGTGGAGCCGAGGGAGTCGGTGACCCGGACCCGGTCGACCCGACGGACCAGCTGGCCGAGCACAGCGGCGAGGAACCCACCGGCGGCCAGGTAGCCCAGCGGGGCCAGGCCGGCGACGTCGGTCTGCACCGCCGCGATGTCGACGAACGCCGCGACCGCGGCGCTGATCCCGGCGACCACCAGCAGCGCGGGCGGACGCATGGCCATCGTCCAGGCGAGCACGAACAGCAGTTGGACGCCGAAGATGATGAAGGCGAACGGCAGCCGGTGACCGGGGCCGGACGTCTGCGCGCCGAGCACCAGGCCGACACCGAGCAACGCGGCGAAGCCGGCGATGGTCAGCGCCAGTTGACGGTGCACAGCGACCGGGGGGATGACCTCCTCTTCCGGCTCGTCGATCTCTTCTTCGGATCGGCGGGCCGGCTCGCCGGCGCGGCGGGCACGGCGCGGCCCACCCCGTTCGCGGCGGTCGCCATCGGTGGTGGCCGGACCGGTACGCGGCGCGGGCGGTTGGCCGCGCGTCGCTGCGGCGGCCGGACCCGGTTGGGGCCCAGCGGGCCACGATTCGCGGCCGGCCTCGGGCGAGGTGGAGGGAAACACGACCCGATCGTGCCAGACCGACGGCCCGACGCGGTGGTCACGGGTTTCGGCGACGTTAAAATCCGGGCCGCGATCAGGGGCAAGATAGACAAACGGGAAATGGCCTGACGGCGCGGCCGAGGCGATCGGTTAGGCTCAACGCGTTACCCGCCCGTCAGCGACGCCGGGACCACGCAATTTCTCAGCGCACTCCTTGATGGGTGCGACTGGTCGCGTGCGGCCGTGCGCCGCCGGGACGGAGGTGATCGTGGAGATCCTGCTGCTGGTGACTGCGCGCGCAGGTGAACCGTCGGCTGTGCTGCCGGCGCTCGACCTGTTGCCGCACTCGGTCCGCACCGCGCCGCGTGATGTTCGCACCCTGGTCGCGGGCCCCAGCCCCGACGCGGTGATGGTGGATGCCCGATCGGAGTTGAGCGAGGCCCGCGCGACGTGCCGGATGTTGCACGCCACAGGGCTCGGCGTGCCGTTGGTAGCGGTGGTGACCGAGGCCGGTCTGATCGCCCTCAACGCCGACTGGGGCGTCGACGACGTCATCCTCGCCTCGGCCGGCCCCGCCGAGGTCGAGGCACGGCTGCGGCTGGCGGTGGGCCGGCTCAACAACACGACAGCTGGCGCGGGTGGCTCGATCCGGGCCGGCGAGCTGAACATCGACCCGGACACCTACGCGGCCAAGCTCAAGGGCCGTCCGCTCGACCTCACCTACAAGGAGTTCGAGCTGCTGAAGTTCCTGGCCCAGCACCCGGGCCGGGTGTTCACCCGGGACCAGCTCCTGCGCGAAGTCTGGGGCTACGACTACTTCGGCGGCACCCGCACCGTGGACGTGCACGTCCGGCGACTGCGCGCCAAGCTCGGCTCGGAGTACGAGTCGATGATCGGCACCGTCCGCCAGGTCGGCTACAAGTTCGTCGTTCCGCCGTCGCGGTCGCTTCCCGAGGCGGAGCACGCGCCCCTGCCGGTCTGATCCGGAGACCACTCCGGGCGATTTCCCATATGCCCTTTTTGCGCAGCTTGGCAGATCTATTCTGACTGCCGGGTTTGTCGGAGAAAGGGGCGACGGTGCGCGCACTGAACACGGGGGCGACGGGCCGGCGTGACCGGCAAACCAGGCGGAAGTCGTGACGCGGGGCAGCTCGACCGCGCGCGCCGCGGGGATCGTGACACTGGTGGTGGCGGGGCTGCTCGGCTCCGCGTACGTGCTGGGCCGCAGCCTCGTCCCCGACCAGACGCCTCGGCAGTCCACAGGTGTCACCACGAGCGCCGACGGACCGCACTACGCCGACCAACCCAGCGTTGGCGAGCCGGGCGGAGCCCCGAGCGCCAGCGCAAGCGCGGCGGAGACCGGCCCGGCCGAGACCGGCCAGGACGGGTCCGGACGGGACGCCGGAGACGACAACCTGTTCGGTGCCCACGCCACCACCGGCACCCCGCGGCTCGCGCTGACCTTCGACGACGGGCCGGACCCGCGCTACACGCCGCAGGTCCTCGCCCTCCTGCGCGAATACGACGTCCGCGCCACGTTCTGCGTGGTCGGCGAGAACGCGCAGAACCACCCCGACCTGATCCAGTCGATCGTGGACGCCGGGCACACCCTGTGCAACCACTCCTGGCACCACGACGTCGGCCTGGGCGCCCGGTCGGCCGACGCGATCCGCTCCGACCTCCTGCGCACCAACGCCGCGATCCGGGCGGCGGTGCCGAACGCGCCGATCGTCTGGTACCGCCAGCCGGGCGGCGCCTGGACGTACCCGGTGGTGTCGGTGGCGCAGCAGCTCGGCATGACCCCGCTGCACTGGTCGGTGGATCCGTCGGACTGGGAGCTACCCGGCGCCAGCAAGATCACCGCGACGGTGCTGAGCCAGGCCCAACCGGGTTCGGTGGTGCTGCTGCACGACGCCGGTGGTGACCGACAGGGCACGATGGAGGCACTGCGCCGGATCCTGCCCGACCTGACCGCCCGGTTCGAGCTGGAGGCACTCCCCACCGACCCGACGTGACCCACGGCTTTACGGCGACGCTCCGGGCGTCACGACACGCAACGGATACGGTGGCGGGATGAGCAGCGCGGAGCCGACCAGCGACCAGGTGACCCGGAGCGACCAACTGGCGCCGGCGGAAATCGCCGACGTACTCGCCCTCGCCAGCGCCGCAGGTGACACGGACGGAGCGGACCCGCTCGACGAACACGTCCTGCTGCGGCTGCGCGACCCCGACGCCCCCGCCGTTCACCTGATCGCCCGCGCCGACGACGGCACCCTCACCGGCTACGCGCACCTGGACACCACCGACCCGGTCGGTGGGATCGGGGTCGAGCTGGTGGTGCACCCCGCGTACCGGCGGCGGGGCACCGGACGGGCGCTGGCCCGGGGCGTACTCGCCTCGGCCACCGGGCCGCTGCGGGCGTGGGCGCACGGCGACCACCCCTCGGCCGCCGCGCTCGCCGTCGACCTCGGCTTCGCCCGCGCCCGGGTGCTCTGGCAGTTGCGCCGGCCCCTGGCCGCCCCGCTGGGTGAGCCGCGCCTGCCCGACGGGGTGGCGCTACGCGCGTTCCGGCCCGGGGCGGACGACACGGCCTGGTTGGCCCTCAACGCACGAGCCTTCGTCGAGCACCCTGAACAGGGCCGGTGGACGTCGGACGACCTGCGGGTCCGCCTCGCCGAGCCGTGGTTCGATCCGGCCGGCTTCCTGCTCGCCGAAGAGACCGCGACCGGCCGACTGCTCGGCTTCCACTGGACCAAGGTGCACGAGCGGCCGGGGTCGGCCCGGATCGGCGAGGTGTACGTCCTGGGGGTGGAGCCGACAGCGCACGGTGGCGGGCTCGGTCGGGCTCTGACCACCGCCGGGTTGGCACACCTGCGGGACAAGCGTGGCCTCGACCGGGTGATGCTCTTCGTGGACGACTCGAACACCGGGGCCGTCGCGCTCTACGAGCGGCTGGGCTTCGCCCGCTGGTCCGCGCACATCAACTACCACCTGGGCTGACCGTCGGCCGTCGCCCTGACCGCGTCACCGGTCGGTAACGGCCGAGCGTCGGCGAGATAACGCTGAACCGGAAATATACCCATACTTCCGACAGGTGTATCCGGGTTCACTTAACGGACAACTCACCCTCGGCAAGCGGTCACCTCAGGGGCCGTACGTGTTCACCTTGCGTTCACTTGCGACCGGCGAACCGGCTACCTGGCACTTCTAACTTTCGTGTCAGCCGGTCAGTGCCGGTCCTCGGGCCCCGGGATCGGGGCGCCAAGTCAGACGCGAAGGGAAACCCCTCAGGTGAAGCTCCAGCGGTACGGCACTATTGCCTGCCTCGCTCTTGCCGCGACGCTCGGCCTCAGTGCATGCGGCTCGGACAACAACGAGCCCGCCTCCGGCGCGAGTGCTTCGGGCTCGGCCGCCGCGGTCGACTGCGCTACCGGCACGCTGAACGCCCAGGGCTCGTCGGCGCAGAAGAACGCCATGGCCGAATGGATCAAGGCGTACCAGCAGAAGTGCCAGGGCACCACGATCAACTACGAGGCTTCCGGCTCGGGCGCCGGCATCCAGGCGTTCATCGCCGGGACCGCCGACTTCGCCGGCTCCGACTCCGCGCTCAAGCCGGAGGAGCAGCCGCAGGCGGACGCCAAGTGCGTCGGTGGCAAGGCCATCCACCTGCCGATGGTGATCGGCCCGGTGGCCGTCGCCTACAACGTCAGCGGCGTGGACAACCTCCAGCTCAAGCCGGCCACCCTGGCGAAGATCTTCGCCGGCAAGGTCACCAAGTGGGACGACGCCACGATCAAGGCCGACAACCCGGAGGCCAAGCTCCCGGCGACCACGATCCAGACCGTCCACCGTTCGGACGAGTCGGGCACCACCGACAACTTCACCAAGTACCTCTCGAAGACCGCTGAGAGCGACTGGACCCTGGGCAACGCCAAGGCGTGGAAGGCCCCGGGCGGCACCGGCGCCAAGGGCTCGGACGGCGTGGCCAGCCGGGTCAAGGGCGCGGACGGCTCCATCGGCTACATGGAGTGGTCGTTCGCCGAGAACGCCGGTCTGAAGATGTCGAAGATCGGCAACGGCAACGGCGAGTTCGCCGCGCTGACCGCCGAGGCGGCCGGCAAGACCATCGCCGGCGCTGCCGTCGAGGGTCAGGGCGACGACCTCAAGCTGAAGATCGACTACAACACCAAGGAGGCCGGGGCCTACCCGATCGTCCTGGCGACGTACGAGATCGTCTGCAGCAAGGGCCTCGCGGCCGACAAGCTGAAGCTCGTCAAGGGCCTGCTGGGGCACGCCGCCAGCGCCGAGGGCCAGGCCTCTCTCACCGAGCTGGGCTACGCCCCGCTGCCGGAGACGGTCCGCACCAAGGTCGAGACCGCGGTCAAGAACCTCTCCTGACCCGATTCCACACCTTCGCAACCGAATCGAGCGAGCAGATGGGTGAAACCCCTCACCGCTCGGCCGACGCCGGCACCGGCGGGACGCGCGTGACCCAGAGTCACGAGTGGCCCGCCGGTGCCTCGGCGCGTGTGGCCGAGGCACCAGTCAGCACCCGTTCCCCGGGCGGCACCGGGCTGGGCGGCGGCGGCGCGCTGCCGCGCAGCCGTAAGTTCGGCGCCGAGCGGGCCTTCCGCGGCCTCACCCTGGCCGCCGGCACCGCCGTTCTGGTCATCATCGCCGCCATCGCGATCTTCCTGGTCGCCAAGGCGGTGCCGGCCCTACGCGCCAACACCGAGAACTTCTGGTCCTACGAGGGCTGGTCCCCCAACGAGACAGAGCCGAAGTTCGGAATCGGTGCGCTCGCCTTCGGCACCGTGCTCAGCTCGGCGCTCGCACTGCTCATCGCGGTGCCGGTGGCGCTCGGCATCGCGCTCTACCTCTCGCACTACGCGCCGCGCCGGTTGGGCACCGCGCTCGGCTTCCTGGTCGACCTGCTGGCCGCCGTACCGAGCGTGGTCTTCGGCCTCTGGGGGCGGGACGTCTTCAGCAGCCCCGTCCGGGACTTCTCGGTCTGGCTGAACCATCACTTCGGCTGGATCCCGCTCTTCGGCGGCGACGGCCCCTTCGGGGCGTCCGTCATGCTCGGTGCCCTGGTGCTCGCGATCATGGTGCTGCCGATCATCACCTCACTCTCCCGCGAGGTGTTCCTCCAGACCCCCACCGCGAACGAGGAGGCCGCCCTCGCCCTGGGCGCCACCCGCTGGGAGATGCTGCGCACCGCGGTGCTCCCCTACGGCCGTCCCGGCATCATCGCCGCGATGATGCTCGGCCTCGGCCGGGCGCTCGGCGAGACCATCGCCCTGGCGCTGACCCTCGGCATCACCTTCGGCATCTCGTTCAACCTCATCCAGAACGGCGGCAACACCATCGCCGCCAACATCGCCAACGCGTTCGGCGAGGCGAACGAAACCGGCCGGGGCGCGCTCATCGCCTCCGGTCTGGTGCTGTTCACCATCACGCTGATCGTCAACATCACGGCGCGGGCGATCATCTACCGCCGCCGGGAGTTCACGGAGTCGGCCGCATGACCACAACCGCCACCTCCCACCGCACCCGGCCGCCGGCCCAGCCCAACTCGCTGCGGGCCAAGCGGCTGCCCTGGTACGCCGCCCCGGCCATCGCCGTGGCAGCCCTGGCGCTCTCCGCCGTGATCGTCTACGGCGCCAGCATCGGCGGCCCGGTCCTCGTGGTCGTCCTCGGCGCGATCCTCTACCTGGTCGGGCTCTTCGCCGCCGCCAACGCGGTCGAGGGGCGCCGATCGGCCCGCAACCGCACCTGGAGCGCACTGATCCACTCCGCCTTCGTGCTGGCGGTGCTGCCGCTCGTGTCGGTGGTCTGGACGCTGGTCAGCAAGGGTGCCGACCGACTGGACGCCAACTTCTTCCAGACCTCGATGAACAACATCGGGGCCCGGGACGCCAACGGCGGCGCGTACCACGCGATCGTCGGCACGCTGGAGCAGGTGGGCATCGCCACCCTGATCACCGTCCCGCTCGGCGTTCTCTGCGCGATCTACATCGTCGAGTACGGGCGCGGCAAGTTCGCCTTCGCGATCCGGTTCTTCGTGGACGTGATGACCGGCATTCCGTCGATCGTCTCCGGCCTCTTCGTGCTGGCGTTCTGGGTGCTGATCGTGTCGCCGTGGTTCAACGACGGTCGGCCCAGCTTCTCCGGCTTCGCCGCCGCGCTCGCGCTGAGCGTGCTCATGCTGCCCACCATCGTCCGGTCCACCGAGGAGATGCTCCGCCTCGTACCGGCGCCACTGCGCGAGGGCGCGTACGCGCTCGGCGTACCCAAGTGGAAGACCATCCTGCGGGTGGTGCTGCCGACGGCGCTGCCCGGCATCGTCACCGGCGTCATGCTCGCCATCGCCCGCGCGGCCGGTGAGACCGCGCCGGTGCTGCTGGTCGCCGGCGGTGGCGCCGCGATCAACACCAACCCCTTCGAGAACAACCAGTCGTCGCTGTCCCTCTTCGTCTACCAGCAGGCCGGCGACGCGTCGAAGTACGCCCCGGCACGGGCGTGGACCGCGGCACTCACCCTGGTCGCCCTCGTGCTCATCCTGACGATCGCGGCGAAGCTGCTGGCCCGTCGCAACAGGCTCAGCCGATGAACCCCGGAGGTACCACCATGGCCAAGCGCGTCTCCGCCTCGAACGTCACTGCGTACTACGGCAGCTTCAAGGCAATCGAGAACATCAACCTGACGGTCGAGCCGAAGACCGTCACCGCTCTCATCGGGCCGTCCGGCTGCGGCAAGTCGACGTTCCTGCGGTCGATCAACCGGATGCACGAGGTGCTGCCGGGGGCACGGGTCGAGGGCAGCCTGACCATCGACGACCAGGACATCTACGACCGGGACGTGGACGTCACAGCCGTCCGCCGCACCATCGGCATGGTCTTCCAGCGGCCGAACCCGTTCCCCACCATGAGCATCTTCGAGAACGTGGTGGCCGGGCTGAAGCTCAACGGGGTCCGCAAGAAGTCGATCCTGGAGGACGCGGCCGAGAAGGCCCTGCGCGCCGCGAACCTGTGGGGCGAGGTCAAGGACCGGCTGGGCAAGCCCGGCGCGGGCCTCTCCGGCGGTCAGCAGCAGCGGCTCTGCATCGCCCGGACCATCGCGGTCGAGCCGCAGGTCGTCCTGATGGACGAGCCGTGCTCCGCCCTGGACCCGATCTCCACGCTGGCGATCGAGGACCTGATGTTCCAGCTCAAGGACAAGTTCACGATCATCATCGTGACGCACAACATGCAGCAGGCCGCCCGGGTGTCGGACCGGACCGCCTTCTTCTCGATCGAGAAGACCGGCGACCCGGGCCGGCTGATCGAGTACGACAACACCCAGAAGATCTTCAGCAACCCGAGCGTGAAGAAGACCGAGGACTACATCACCGGCCGCTTCGGCTGAGCCGCTGACACCCGGTCCGTGAGGGGCGTCGGTCGACCTGACCGGCGCCCCTCACGCGTACCCCGACGCGGTTTCGGCGCGGCCAAGGTCGTGCGGGCCTGCGGCGCCCAAGATCGGCGCAACTACAGGGATGCTGCTGTCTCCCACGCGTCCGAGGCAGCAGCATCCCTGAAGTTGTGCTGATCTTGACGGTGCGCGTCGGGCACGAGCGCTGTCGCAGCGCCGGGGCAGCGATCGGGAGCGCTCAGCCCAGGACGAAGCGGGGTTCGCCGTCCGGGGGCAGGTCCAGGCGCGGGGTGACCGGGGTGGCGGCGTCCCGATCGGCCGCCGCCCGCGCCACTCCGGCCAGGTCACCGGCCGCTGCCACCTGGGCCAGCGTGACCATTGTCGGTGGCAGCATGGTCAGCTCGCCGGCCTGCGCGCGGGCCAGCGCGTCCGCCGGGCGGATCCACAGGGTGTGGTCGGCCTCGCCGGAGACGTCGCGGGTCCGCTGGCCAGCCGGCAACAGGGCGATGAAGAAGTACGTGTCGAAGCGGCGCGGCTCGAACTCGGGAGTGATCCACCTGCTCCAGGGCAGCAGCAGGTCCGACCGAAGTGTGAGCTGACGGTCGGCGAGCAGCGCCGCGAAGCCCAGCCTCCGTCCCTCCAGGTCCTGCCGGGCCGCCTCCCAGTCGTCGCTGCTGACGTCGCCCACCACTGTCTCCCGGTTCGGACCGGCGAGCAGTACGCCGGCCTCCTCGAAGACCTCCCGGGCGGCGGCGCAGACCACCGCCTGCGCGGCCTGCGGGGCCACTCCGAGCCGGTCCGCCCACTCGCCCGGCGTCGGGCCGGCCCAGTCCAGGTGCGCCTCCGAGTCGGAGCGGTCCACCCCGCCTCCGGGGAAGGCGTACATCCCGCCGAAGGTCATCGCGGCGACCCGGCGGATGACGTACACCTCGAAGTCGGCGTCGGTCGGACGCAGCAGCAGCACGGTGGCCGCGACCCGCGGCGTCGCCGGGGTGCCACCCTCGGCCTGGAACCGGCGGGCGTGCTCGACCAGGGCGGCCGGGGCGGCGAAGCCGTCACTGTCGATCGTCATGCCCGCGAGCCTAGTTCCCGACAGCGCGACCACCGGCGGGCGCCAGGCGATGAGGGATCATGAAGTTGTTGCCACGACACGCCGTGCCGGCGGGCAACAACTTCATGATCGACGAGGGTGGCCGCTGGGACAGCGCGGGCCGGGCAGTGGGCGGTTCGCCTGGCTCGGC
Organism: Micromonospora sp. NBC_00330; assembly: GCF_036136635.1. NCBI lineage: Bacteria > Bacillati > Actinomycetota > Actinomycetes > Micromonosporales > Micromonosporaceae > Micromonospora > Micromonospora sp. NBC_00330. The sequence goes on along the minus strand of NZ_CP108012.1, from coordinate 6,464,798 downwards.
TAGCGTTCCGGCATGACTCGTTGGGGCATCCTGGCCACCGGCCACATCGCCAGCCGTTTCGCCGAAGACCTCCGGTTGGTGCCGGACGCCGAATTGGTAGCGGTCGGTTCCCGCGCCGCGGAGAGCGCGCAGCGCTTCGCCGACACGTACGGCGCGAAGCGCGCCTACGGCTCCTGGGTGGAGTTGGCCGCCGACCCCGAGGTGGACGCGATCTACGTGGCGACCCCGCATTCCGCGCACTACGAGGCGGCGATGACCTGCCTCACCGCCGGGCGGGCGGTGCTGTTGGAGAAGCCGTTCACCCTCGACCTGGCCACCAGCACCGAGCTGGTGGAGACGGCCCGCGCCGCCGGGGTCTTCCTGATGGAGGCCATGTGGATGCGGCTGAATCCGCTGATCCTGCGGGTGGTCGAGTTGATCGCGGACGGGGCGATCGGCACGGTGACCGGCGTCCGGGCCGACTTCGGGGTGGCCGGGCCGTTCCCGCCGGAGCATCGGATGCGCAACGCCGCGCTGGGCGGGGGCGCACTGCTCGACCTCGGGATCTACCCGATCAGCCTGGCCCACCTGCTGCTCGGGGTGCCGCAGCACATCCGGTCCTGGGCGCAGCTCGGCCCGGAGGGGACTGACGAGAACACCGGCATGCTGTTCGGCTACGACAGCGGAGCCCTGGCGACCCTGAGCTGCGGCATGGTCGGGTTGAGCGGGCAGACCGCCTCGATCACCGGCACCACGGGGCGGATCGACCTGCCGGAGCCGTTCTTCCGGCCGGGTTCGGTGACGCTGCATCGGGCCGGCACGGAGCCGGAGACGATCGTCGCCGACGGGGCCGGCAACGGCTACCAGTACGAGGCGATCGAGGTGCAGCGCTGCCTGGCCGCCGGCCTGACCGAGAGCCCTGTGGTACCGCATGCCACGACCCTTGAGGTGATGACCCTGCTGGACACGGTCCGCGAGCAGATCGGCGTGCGCTACGTCTGAACAGCGGAAGGGCCCCCTGCCACGGCTGGACCGTGACCGGGGGCCCTTCCGGAAACTCAGCCGAAGAGCGGCCGGACCAGCAGGTACATGACGCACGCGATCAGCGCGGCGGCCGGGAACGTGATGATCCAGGCGAGCACGATGTTGCCGGCCACGTTCCAGCGGACGGCGGAGAGCCGCTTGGTCGCGCCCACACCCATGATCGCCGAGGTGATGGTGTGGGTGGTGGAGATCGGCGCCTTCAGGACCAGCGCGTTGAAGTAGAGCACCGCGCTGGCGACGGTCTCGGCGGCGAAGCCCTCCGGTGGTCCCAGGTCGATGATCTTGCGACCCAGGGTACGGATGATCCGCCAGCCGCCGGCGTACGTGCCGAGGGCGAGCATCGTCGCCGAGGTCCAGAACACCCACCCCGGGATGTGAGTCTTGCTCTCCTGGAAACCACCGGTGTAGAGCGCCAGGACCACGATGCCCATGGTCTTGGCGGCGTCCTGCATGCCGTGGCCGACCGACATGGCGGCCGCCGAGGCGGTCTGCGCCCAGCGGAAGCCCCGGTTGAGCTTGCCCGGCTGTCCCTTGCGGAACAGCCAGAGGATGGCCAGCATCAGCAGGTAACCGAGGGTGAGGCCGACGATCGGCGACAGCACCATCGGCAGCAGCACCTTCTCGCCGATGTTGCCCCACTGCACGATGCCGCCGGTGGACAGCAGGGTCGCGCCGACCAGGCCGCCGAAGAGCGCGTGCGAGGACGACGAGGGCAGACCGAAGTACCAGGTGATCAGGTTCCAGGCGATCGCCCCGAGCACCCCGGCGAAGACCACGCCGAGGCTGCTCACCCCGGTGGGGAGGGTGACCAGGCCGTCGCCGACGGTCTTTGCCACACCGGCGCCGAAGTGGGCGCCGACGAAGTTGCCGACCGCGGCGAGCCCGAGGGCGATCCGAGGTGTCAGCGCCCGGGTGGAGACGCTTGTGGCGATCGCGTTGGCGGCGTCGTGGAAGCCGTTGGTGTAGTCGAACGCCAAGGCCACCGCGATCACCGCCAGCACGGCGATGAGTTCAGGGGACACCGGCTCAGGACTCCTTGACCGCGATGGTCTCGACGGTGTTGGCCACGTGCTCGAAGGCGTCGCAGGCGGCCTCCAGCTCGTCGGCCACCTCCTTCATCTTCAGCACCGTCAACGCGTCGTACTCACCGGAGAAGAGGCGGACGAGCAGCTGCCGGTTGATCCGGTCGCCCTCGTTCTCCAGCCGGTTGCACTCGATCCAGTAGTCCTCGAGGTCCTTCATCGACTTGAGCCGGGGCATCGCGTCGGCGGTCAGCTTGGCCTGCTGGTCGAGCACGTTGACCATCTCGTGCAGCTCGCGGGGCAGCGCCGGAAGCTCGGTCAGCCCGTACAGGTAGAGCAGGTCGCCCACCGCTTCCAGGTGGTCCATCACGTCGTCCAGCAGCGAGCCGAGCCGGTAGATGTCCTCCCGGTCGAACGGGGTGATGAAGGTCGAGTTGATCTTCTTGTACAGCTCGTGGGTGATCTGGTCGCTGTCGTGCTCGACCTCGGTCAGCCGCTCGCTGACGGACTGCACGTCCACGCCGGGCAGGGCCAGCTCGTTGAGCAGCGCGGTGCCCCGGACCAGGTTCTGCGCGGCCCTGGTGAAGAGCTCGTAGAAGGCGCCCTCGGTGGGGCGGAAGGAAAACTTCACAGCACAGACCTCGTCGCGTCGGTGGAAGGGTGGCGGCGCCCGAGAGCGCCCGCTCGGTGAATGCTAGGAAACGGCCGAACGGGGAATTCGCCGGCCCACCCCTGGCCAGGCACCATTCACCGCTCGTTCACCTGCCGTTCATCTCGGCCGCCCCACCCGCACCCACTCCCCCAGCCAACAGGCGCTTCCGCTCCCGCGCCACGTCGAAATCGGCAGCCGGATACCCCAAGTCGAGCGTGTCGAACGTCTCACGCAGCAGGTGGGCCACCGCCCAGTCCCGGTACCACTTGCGGTCCGCCGGCACCACGAACCAGGGCGCGGCGTCCGTGCCGCACCGGCTCAGGGCCTCGGCGTACGCGGCCTGGTAGTCGTCCCAGTGCCCCCGCGAGTCGATGTCGGAAGGGTTGTACTTCCAGTGCTTGCGTGGGTCGGTGAGCCGGTCCATCAGGCGCTTGCCCTGCTCTTCGTACGAGATGTGCAGCATCACCTTGATCAGGGTGACCCCGCCCTCGGTCAGCTCCCGCTCGAACGAGTTGATCTCGTCATAGCGGGCTCGCCAGGTCGTCTCCGGCACCAGGGAGCCGACCCGGGCGATCAACACGTCCTCGTAGTGCGAACGGTTGAACATCCCCACGTACCCCGACGGCGGCAGCTCCCGGCGAATCCGCCAGAGGAAGTCGTGCCGCAGCTCCTGGCGGGTCGGCGGCCCGAACGAGCGGATGTGCAGGCCCAGCGGGTTCATCGCGCCGGCCACCCGCTTGATCGTGCCGTCCTTGCCGCCGCAGTCCATGGCCTGGAGCACCAGCAGCACCCGGTGCGCCGGCCGCTCCGACCCGGTCTTGGCCATCGCGAAGAGCATCTCCTGCTGCCGGCCCAACTCCTCGCCGACCAGCTCCACCTGCTCCCGCGCCCAGGTCTTACGGTGCTCGCCGCGGCCTGCGGGCCCCGGCAGGCCGGGCATGGATCGCGGGTCGATCGCGCCGAGATCCACCGGCGCGGTGACCCGCAGCAGGTCCCGCACGGAACCGCCGTCCGGTGCCACGATCTGCCCTTGCTCGGGTGCGCTCATGCACGGATCATCGCCCACCCACAGCCGTTCCGCCCGCCGAGAGCCACCTCCGAACCTTGGGCCGCTGATCGGCGCCGACCGACCTCCGCCACGGCAGGCACCGGTCCACCGGGCCGTTTCGGGGCTGCCGGCGGGCCGACTCGGCGGGAGGATGTAGGCCGGGACGCCGACCGGAAGGGGTGGTGGGTCGTGCGGGAACTGGCGACGGAGTTCGAGGCCGAGCGGGGCCGGCTGCTCGCGGTGGCCCACCGAATGCTGGGCAGCCGCAGCGAGGCGGAGGACGCGGTGCAGGAGACCTGGCTGCGCTACGCCGGAGCGCTGGCCGACCCGGCGGCCCGCGCCGAGATCCGGGAACTGTCCGCGTGGCTGACCACCACCTGCGCTCGGATCTGCCTGGACGTGCTCCGCTCGGCCCGGGTCCGCCGGGAGGCGTACCCGGGGCAGTGGCTGCCGGAGCCGGTGGTGAGCCCGTTGGGTGGCCGGTCGCCGGCCGACGGCTACGCGCCCGACCCGGCGGAGCGGGCGGTCCGCACCGACGAGGTCGGCACGGCGCTGCTGGTGGTGCTGGAGCGGCTCGCGCCGGAGCAACGGATCGCGCTCGTGCTGCACGACGTGTTCGCGCTGCCGTTCGCCGGGGTCGCGGGAGTGCTCGGCACCACCGAGGTCGCCGCCCGGCAGCTCGCCTCCCGGGCCCGACGGGCGGTCACCTCACCGGACGTACCCCGACACACCGCCGACCCGGCCGAGCAACGTCGGGTGCTCAAGGCGTTCGTCACCGCCACCGAGTCCGGCGAGTTGGACCAACTGCTTCAGGTGCTCGCGCCGGACGTGGTCTTCGTCGGCGACTCGGGTGGGCACTTCCCGGCCGCCCGCTGGCCGGTGCTCGGCGCGGACTCCGTGGCTCGCCTCACGCTCGGCCTGTTCGGCCGGACCGGCCGGTACACCGACCGGGTGCTGGCTCGGCCCGTGCTCGTCGACGGCATTCTCGGCCTACAGCTGGAGACGACGCACAGCGACGGGCGACCGATCCGCCTGGTCACCGCGTTCGCTGTCGACCAGGGCCGGATCACCGCCATCTACAACCAGCTCAACCCGGAGAAGCTGACCGACCTGCCACCGCTGGCGGCCGACGACGGCTGGCCGCCACGCTGGTGAGCCGGCCCGACCGGGCGCGCGGCCTCAGACCACCAGAGCCAACCACTTGCGGTACGCGGTGGCGAACGGCTCGGTGCCGTCGCCCAGCGCCCCCAACAGCCGCTGTGCCGCGGCCTCGGCCTCGGCCACCACGTCGTCCGGGTAGCCGAACCGGGCCCGGTGCTCGGCGAACTCGTCCTCGTCGAGCAGCTCCACCAGGCCGGTGGCTCGGCGCCGGACGACGTCCAGGTCCAGGTCGATCAGGTGGACCGTGTCGTCGGACTCCCAGCGGGCCGGTGTCGTGATGTCGCAGTAGACCTCGCTGGTGCGGGGCGGGGGGTTGAACATGGCCGTCCACCAGGCGCGATGTGGCACCAACAGCACGAACGGGATCTTCTCCACCGAGGGCCGGCCGTGGTAGACCGACTCGGTGCCCTCGGGCACCCCGAGCCAGATGCCGAGATCGTCCTCGGTGAGCCGGCGGGCCGGGTAGTCGCGGTGGGCGCTGCCGTCGTACTTGCGGTAGATCACGCGGACCATGTCGCTCGGCATGATTCGCACCCTAACCGATACAGCCCAACGCGTCGTAGCGCGGCCGTAACCGGACGGGGTCGGCCGCAACACTCGCTCCGGTCGGCATCACGCCACGCGGCGGATGGGCGCTGTCGGTGTCGGCGGCGCCGGGTACCGTCGCACGGTGACTCCGCCCCGCACCGCCACCGGTTCCGCCACCCCGTCGGCCCGTGCCAAGGGCCGGCGGCGGGGTGCCCGGCCCAGTGGCACCGAGCTGCTGGCGGCGGCGGTCGGCGCGGTGCCCGGCGGCGCGGAGCGCCCCGGCCAGCTGCAGATGACCACGGCGATCGAGGAGTGCGTGGCCGGCGGCGAGCATCTGCTCGTGCAGGCGGGCACCGGCACCGGCAAGTCGCTGGCGTACCTCGCGCCGGCGCTCACTGTGGACGGCCCGGTGGTGGTCTCCACTGCCACCCTGGCGTTGCAGTCCCAGCTGGTCGACCACGACCTGCCGCGGCTCGCCGACGCGGTCGAGCCGGTGCTCGGCCGTCGGCCCACCTTCGCCGTGCTCAAGGGCCGCCACCACTACCTCTGCCTCGCCCGACTGGACAACTCCACCGAGGAGGAGCCGGAGGACACCCTCTTCGACGCCCCCGCGTCGCGCCCCGGCGGCGGGACGAAGTGGCTCGGTGAGGCGGGCCGGCTGGGCAAGCAGGTCGAGCGGCTGCGCGACTGGGCCGAGAAGACCGCCACCGGCGACCGGGACGAGCTGGACCCGGGCGTCGAAGACCAGGCCTGGCGGCTGGTGTCGATGCCGGCCCGCGAGTGCGTCGGCGCGGCCCGTTGCCCGTTCGGGCAGGAGTGCTTCGCCGAGGCGTCGCGCGCCCGTGCCCGGGAGGCTGACATCGTGGTGACCAACCACAGCCTGCTCGCTGTCGACATGCTCGCCGACCGGCACATCGTGCCACCGCACAAGCTGCTCATCGTCGACGAGGCGCACGAGCTGGCCGACCGGGTCTCCTCCGCCGCACAGGCGGAGCTGGTGCCGGAGCTGATCGACCGGACCACCCGGCGGGCCCGTACGCTGCTGCGCCCGGAGACCGCCGAGGCGCTCACCGCCGCCGGCGACGCCCTGGCGGTCGGGCTGGCCGAGGCACCGGCCGGGCGGATCACCGCGGGGCTGCCGACGCCACTGCGGGAGGCGTGCACGCTGCTCGACGCGGCGACCCGCTCCGCCCTGGACGCGATCGGCGACATCAAGTCCGACGACCCCGACCCGGTCCGCAAGCAGCAGGCCAAGGCCGCCCTGGACGAGCTCTCCACCACCGCGCAGCGGCTACTGGAGGAGGGCGACCACGACGTGGCCTGGGTGGAGAAGAACGACAGCGGCAACCGCCGGGCACTGGTGGTCGCGCCGCTGTCGGTGGCCGGCACCCTCGCCACCCACCTGTACGACGAACGCACCGTCGTGGCCACCTCGGCGACCCTGGCGCTGGGCGGCCGGTTCGACACTGTCGCCCGCGCCCTCGGGCTGGACGCGCCACCGCCCGCCCCGCCGACCCCCGCCGCTGCCGCACTGGCCGCCCGCACCGGTCCCGGCCGGCCGGCTGCCGAGGCACCGGGCCGTCGCCTCGCCGGCGATGTCACAGCGAACGCCGTCGTCCCGGCCACCGAGGGCCCCGGGTGGCGGTCACTCGACGTCGGTTCGCCGTTCGACTACGCCCGGCAGGGCATCCTGTACGTCGCCGCGCACCTCCCCCGCCCCAGCGTCTCCGGGCTGCCCGATGCTGCCGGAGAGGAGCTGCTCGGGCTGGTCGAGGCACTCGGTGGTCGTACTCTCGGGCTCTTCTCCTCCCGGCGGGCCGCGCAGCAGGCGGCGGAGCTGTTGCGCGCACGGACCGACCTGCCGGTGTTGCTCCAGGGCGAGGAGGCGCTGCCGCTGTTGGTGCGTCGCTTCCGCGAGGAGCGCGCCAGCTGCCTGTTCGGGGTGATGTCGCTCTGGCAGGGGGTGGATGTGCCGGGCGACGCGTGCCAGCTCGTCGTCATCGACCGGCTGCCCTTCCCCCGCCCGGACGAGCCGCTGGCGGCGGCCCGCGCGGCGGCGGTGGACGCGGGCGGCGGCTCCGGCTTCGCGGCGGTCAGCGTGCCGATCGCCGCGGTGAGGCTGGCTCAGGGTGTGGGCCGGCTGATCCGGGCGACCGGCGACAAGGGCGTGGTCGCCGTGCTCGACTCCCGGTTGGAGACGGCCCGAGGCTACGGGCCGTTCCTGCGCCGCTCGCTGCCGCCTTTCTGGTACACGACCCGTCCCGAGGTGGCCCGGGGCGCTCTGGAACGCCTGGCCAAGTCCTGACCCGCGCCGCTCGGGCACACCAAAGATCGCGCTACAACGAGGAAAGAGTGGTCTCCCGCTGGCGGGAAGGCCACTCTTTCCATGATCCTGCGTGATCTAGCGGATGCGCGGGTCTAGGGGGCCTGGGAGGCGACGACCACGGCGTCGGGCGGGGTGTCCGGCACCCTGCGGGCGGCAAGCCGCCGGACCGCTGTGTTCAGCACCGCGATGAGCGGCACGGAGACCAGCGCGCCGGTGATCCCGGCGAGTACGACACCGGCGGCGATACCGATGATCACCGCGAGCGGGTGCAGGGCCACCGCCCGGCCCATGATCAGCGGCTGGAGCACGTGCCCCTCGATCTGCTGTACGCCGATCACCGCCCCAAGGATGATCAACGCGGTGACCGGGCCGCTGTCGACGAGGGCCACCAGGACCGCCACGCCGCCGGAGAGCGCCGCACCGACGATCGGGATGAACGCGCCCAGGAAGACCAGCGCGGCCAGCGGGAAGGCGAACGGGACGTCGAAGATGACCAGGAAGATGCCGATGCCGACCGCGTCGATGAAGGCGACCAGCACCGTCGCTCGGACGTACGCGCCGAGCGTGTGCCAGGAGGCACGGCCGGCGTCGTCGACCTTCCACCGGGCGGCGACCGGCAGCAGCCGGACCAGGAAGCGCCAGATCCGGTTGCCGTCGCGCAGGAAGAAGAACGTCGCGAAGAGCACCAGCAGCGTGCCGGTCAGCACCTCGGCCAGCGTCGCGGCGGTGCTCAGCGCGCCGCTGGTGAACTTCGAGGTGTTGTCGTTGATCCAGGCCTGCGCCTCGTCGATGTAGCGGTCGAGTTGGGTGTCCGAGAGGTGCAGCGGGCCCGTCTTCAGCCAGTTCTGGATCTGCCGGACACCCTCGGACGACTTCTCGCTCAGTTCCGGTACGCCACGAATGAACTCGTTGACCACCAGCGTCAGCGTGCCGATCACCGCGACCAGGCCGCCGACCAGCACCACCGCCGTCGCCAGCGACCGGGGGAACCGGGCCCGCAGCAGCCAGCCCACCGCCGGCGCGAGCAGTGCGGAGAGCAGCAGCGCGATGGCCAACGGGATGATCACGATCTTGATCCTGCTGACGATCATCAGCAGGGCCCAGGCCACCACGCCGATCACGATCAGTCGCCAACACCACGCGGCGGCGATCCGCAGCCCGTGCGGGACGTCGGCGTCGTCCCGACTGGCGGTGGAGCTGTGCAGGTCCACCGGAGGTTCCGCGCCGTAGACCGTCGCGCTCGACGGCGCGGTCGGCCCCGGCACCGCCGGCGACGCCACCCGGGCCGCCTCCGACGCGTCGTTCAGCGCGTCACCGGCGACGCCCTCGTCGGCGCGCGCCGACTCCTGTCGTGACTGGTAGGCGCGGCGAAGCCGCCCGCGTACCCGCTCGAAGCGGCTCAAGCGCACCTCCTGGCAGAAAACCCGGCCCGCCGACGGCGACAGGTCGGACAGCATACGTCCGTTCCCGACACCGTAGGGCGGTTCCGCCACACAATGCCCCGACCACCTCGGGCGTAACCACCGGCCGGCCACCGTCGGCCACACGGTAGCGTCTGCGACGTGACCGCCGACAACGATCTCGACGCCGGCCTGCCGATCCGCCTGCTGCACGACCGTGTGCTCGTGCGGATGGAGGGCAGCGAGGGCGAACGCCGCTCCACCGCTGGCATCGTCATCCCGGCGACCGCCGCGGTCGGCAAGCGCCTCGCCTGGGCCACAGCGGTCGGGGTGGGGCCGAACGTGCGCGCCATCGTCTCCGGCGACCGGGTGCTCTTCGACCCGGACGAGCGCTCCGAGGTCGAGCTGCACGGCCGCGGTTACGTGCTGCTGCGGGAGCGGGACGTGCACGCCGTGGCCGCCGAGCGGATCGAGAACGACTCGACCGGCCTCTACCTCTGACGCACCTCCCCCGGCCACCCGGCCCGGTCGCGCACCGTTTGCCCAGCCGCACGACGGGAAGCCATCCGGCGACCGTGGCCCTGGGGAGGGACGATGCCGGTATTCGTGAAGAAGCTGTTGACCTGGGGCAGTGTCGCGTTCCTGATCTACTTCATGGCCTTCCGGCCGGACGGCGCCGCGCAGATGTTCCGGGCGATCGGAGCCGCGCTGATCGCGATGTTCCAGGGCCTCGGTGACTTCCTCACGTCGCTACTGGCCTGAGCCGCGCTGCTGGTCAGCCGCCAGGCCACGGCCGTCAGGGGTGCGTCGGCGGCCAGTGAGACGCCGGGCGCAGGCCGGGCCAACCGGGCGGGGCGTACCCCACCGGAGCCGGGGCGGGAGCCAGCACCACCGGGATCGGCACCACCGGCTCGTCCGGCGCCTCCACCGCGCGCTGGGTGCCGTCCGGGAAGCGCAGGTGGTAGCGGCTGCCGTCCCAGACCCCCGCCGGGGCCTGCGGGTCCCGACCCACGAAGAACGACCGGTATTCGGTGATCGCGTCCAGCAGCTCCCGCTCCTCGCGGGCGGTCCGCTCCTGGTCGACCGGTTTGCGGTCCAGGCCGCGCAGCGCCCCGTCGCGCAGCAGGGCCAGCCGGGTCGCCGCGGACTGGTAACCCCGCATCGCCCGCACCCCGGCGTCGCCGGCAACCCGCCGCGCCCAACTGCGGGCGGCGTGCCGCCGGCCGAGACTGCTCAGGGCGGCCACCTCGGGCGGGCTGAGCCAGCCGGCGCGTACGTAGTCCGGTAGGACCCGCTCGGTGAGCCGCCCCTCCCAGGCGCGCAGCCACAGCGCCAGCCCCACGGTGCCGAAGAAGACCGGCACCATGAGCCCCAGGAAGCCGTACAGCATGATCATGGCCTCGCCGGTGGCCTGGGTCAGCGTGGGCAGCAGGTTCCACGTGCCGTGCAGCATCATCGCCAGCAGCAGGCCGGCGATCGGGGCGAGCACCCGGATGCGCCGGTCGGCCGTCCGGGAGGCGATACCCAACCCCACACCGGTCATCGAGGTGAAAAGCGGATGGGCGAACCCGAACAGCAGGATGCGCAGGATGAAGATCGCGATGACCTGCTGGATGCCGGTGGCCGGGCCGTACCGGTCGGCGCCGGACGCGTACCCCAACCCGCCCAGGTAGAGGATGTTCTCCACCATCGCGAAGCCGACCGCGGAGAGCCCGCAGTAGACCAGGCCGTCGGTGATCCCCGACCACTCGCGGCGGCGGAACACCAGCAGCAGGATCGGGCCCAGCGCCTTGGTCAGCTCCTCGATGAACGGCGCGACCAGCACCCCGGTGAGCGCGGACGGCAGACCCCAGTCGGCGAAGCGGTTGGCCGCGAAGTCGTTCACAGTGAGCGAGGCGGCGGTGGAGACGAACGCCCCCCAGGCGAAGCAGAAGATCAGATACTTCAACGGCTCCGGTTCGTACCGGTCCAGCCAGAGGAAGCAGGCGACCAGCACCGGCACCGGCAGGATGGCGGCGACCACCCCGATCAGCAGGGCCTGCGCACCGAGCGACTGGCCGAGTGTGAAGACCATGAAGACCGCGCACGCCGCGATCAACAGCACCACCCCGGCCAGCACCAGGAACCGCCGCCAGCCCAGTCGGCGCAGCGGCATCCGGGGCGTCTCACCCGTGGGCGGGACGACGGGCGCAGGCGCGGCGGCGGGCGACGGCGGCAGCGGTGAACCGGGCGGGGTGTCGGCCATGCGGTCAGCGTAGCCATCCGCCGCCGGCTGGTTCGGTCGCATCGGTAGCCGCTATGCTGCCGGCAGGTCACGAGTGCCAGCGTTCAGCCCCGGCTTGCTGGCCGGCAACCCTCGTCGAGTTCGCGGTGGGGTGCCCCGGGTGATGACCGGGCCCAGCCCGATCGGTGTGCTGGGCAAGCGCGGACCCCGTCCCGATGTCGCACCCGGGGTCCCTGACCCCGGAGGTTCCGGCGTGTCCGTCACTCTCGTCCCCTCGCTGCCCAGCCTGCCCACTGTGCCGTCGGCGCCGCCCGCGCCGCTCGACGTCCTCGGGGTGCCCGGCGAGATCAACCTGGACTACGCGGCCAGTGCGCCGTGCGCGCGGGCCGCCGCCGACGCGGTGGCCGAGCTGCTGCCCTGGTACGCCAGCGTGCATCGCGGAGCGGGAGCGCTGTCGCGGCGCTGCACCCTCGCGTACGAGCAGGCACGGCAGACCATCGGCGACTTCTTCGGTGCTCGCGCCGACGATCATGTGATCTTCACCCGGAACACCACTGACGCTCTCAACCTGCTGGCGCGGGCCGTGCCGGCCGGCACCACTGTGGTCACGTTCGCCTCCGAACACCACGCCAACCTGCTGCCCTGGCCGCGCGGGTCGGTGCGCCTTCCGGTGCCCAGCGACCCCGACGGGGCGGTACGCGATCTCGCCGCCGCCCTCACCGAGCTGCGCCGGGGCAGCAGCCCGGCGTTGCCGGTGCTGGTCGCGGTGACCGGTGCGAGCAACGTGACCGGTGAGCGGTGGCCGGTCGCCGAACTGGCGCGGGTGGCCCACCGGCACGGCGCCCGGATCGTGCTCGACGCCGCGCAGCTCGCCCCGCACGCCCCGGTCGACCTGCTCGCGCTCGACGTCGACTACCTGGCCGTGTCCGGCCACAAGCTGTACGCGCCGTTCGGCGCGGGCGTGCTGATCGGTCGGGCCGACTGGCTGGACGCCGCCCCGCCCTACCTGGCCGGCGGCGGCGCCACCAGCCACGTCGGGCCGGCCACCCACGACGTGACCTGGGCGACCGGCCCGGCCCGACACGAGGGCGGCACCCCGAACCTGCTCGGAGCGGTGGCGCTGGCGGCGGTGTGCAAGGCGCTCGACGAGGCGGACCAGGGCGCGCTGGCCGCCCACGAGCAGGCCCTGCTGGCCCGGTTACGGACCGGCCTCGCCGCCCTGCCGCACGTCGTCGAGCTGCGCACCTTCGGCCCGGACGCGCCCCGGGTCGGCATCGTCTCGTTCGTGGTCGCCGACCGGGACTCCACCGAGGTCGCCACGCGGCTGGCCGCCGAGCACCACATCGGCGTACGGGACGGGTTGTTCTGTGCCCACCCGCTGGCCCGGCGTCTGCTCGGCGAGGCGGCGGGGCGTACCGGCCGGCGGGACCTGCCGCCCACCGCGCTGCGTGCCAGCATCGGGCTGGGCAGCACGGCCGCCCAGGTGGACCGGCTGCTCGCGGCGCTGGCCGAGCTGGGCTGAGGCCCGGCCGGCGGTTGCCGGCGCTCAGCCGACGGGCGGGGCGGTGGGTGGCTTCGGTGCCTCGCCGGGCTCGGCGGGCTCACCGACCGGGCGCTCCTGCTCTCCGAAGGCGGTGCGGATCCACCGGTTCGCCTCCTCCTGCTCGATCCCGGAGGCGACCAGCAGGTCGCTCGCGGTGGTGCGGATCTGGGCGATCACCACGCTGCCGGAGAAGCCCACCCCGGCGCCGTACGCCCGGCCGGCCTCGCTGACCGCCCGCAGCGACCGCTCCCGGGCCTTCTCCGGCTCCTCACCGGCGGCGAACTCGTGCTTGAGCAGCCGGACCGACTCGGCGAGGTGGCCGATCGCGTCCGGCATCGGATCGGGCACCGGTTCCTCGTCCTCGACCAGCGTGACGGACCGGCGGATCAGCGTGCCGCTGTTGCGCATCGCCCGGTCGATCGGGTCGGCTGCCTCGGCGTAGTGGGTCAGTTCGTCGCGGCGGTGCCAGCGGGCCGGGGAGAGGGTGGCCGTCTCCTTCGCCCCCTCGATCGCCTCGCCCAACGTGGCCAACTCCTCCTTGTTGTTGCGCAGCCTCTCCAGCGCGCTCTGGATGGCGGCACGGTCCCGGTTGCGCAGCCCGTCGGCGGTGGCGTCGAGCTGGGCGGCGAGCAGGTCCAGGGCGGGGCGGGCCGCCCGGTTGATCACTCGGAGCGGGTTCAGCGGCAGCAGTACCGCCGTGACCAGCAGCGCGATCCCACCGCCGAGGAACGCGTCGACGAAGCGGGGGATCTCCAGGTTCTGGGTCGACGGGCTCAGCGTCACGATCAGCACCGCCGTGGCCGCCGCCTGGATGACGATGGCCACACTCGCTCCGGCGAAGATGGTGAGCAGGATCGCCACCGTGACCACCAGGCCGAGCTGCCACGCCCCGGTGCCGAGCAGGTAGATCAGGAGGTCGCCGACGAACACCCCGACCCCCACCCCGACGATCAGCTCCACCGTCCGGCGGAACCGCTGACCGACCGACGCGGCCAGGGTGCCGACCGCGGAGATCGGCGCGAAGACCGGTTGCGGGTTGCCGAGCACCTTGTGCGAGATCAGGTACGCGAGCCCGGCGGCCAACCCGGCCTGCACGGCGAGTCCGCCGGCCATCCGTACCCGGTGCAGCCGATCGTGCAGGGTGGCCCGGCCGCGGTGGCGCAGTTGTTCGGTGGCCTCGGCGATCCGCGCGCCGTCGATGTCCACCAAACCGTCGCGCAGCGCGGTACGTCGCACCATCGGCTGTCGCTTGTCCCGGGCCACGGCCATGGGCGCGACTACCCGTGGTGGGCCCGCGCAACCCTCCCTTCCCGTGCGTCGCGGGCCCATGCGGCAGACTCGGGCGGTGGTTGATCTGTTGGACCGGTGGCGGGCGGCGGCCCGGGGTGCCGGCGCGAGGCCCGACCCGGATACCACCCGGGCCGGGGAGCAGGTGCTCGTCCGGTGGCGGGAGCCGCACCGGCACTACCACACGCTGGCCCACCTGACGGCGGTGCTCGACGTGGTGGACCAGCACGCCGACCTGGCCACTCGGGCCGACGCGGTCCGGCTGGCGGCCTGGTTCCACGACGCGGTCTACGACCCCCGCGCCGCCGGCGACGCCAACGAACGGGACAGCGCCGCGCTGTCCGAGAGCGTGCTCACCGGGCTCGGGGTGTCGGCGCCCACGGTGGCCGAGGTGTGTCGGCTGGTGCTGCTGACCGCCGGGCACACGGTGGCACCGGGCGACCGGGACGGCGCGCTGCTCTGCGACGCGGACCTGGCCGTGCTGGCCGCGCCACCGGCCTGCTACGAGCGGTACGCGGCGGCGATCCGCCGGGAGTACGCCCATGTGCCGGAGCCGGCCTTCCGGGCTGGGCGGGCCGCCGTGTTGACCGGCCTGCTGTCGCTGCCCGCGCTGTTCCGGTCGCCACCGCTGGCGAGCCGGTGGGAAGAGCCCGCCCGGGACAATGTGCGCCGCGAGCTGGCCACCCTCACCGGGGCGCCGGAGAACGCGGGTTGACCAGGTGCTTCGGCCGACGCAGGTCGGCGGCGCGGAGCAACCGGACCAACTCCCGGCTCGGCACCACCTGCGCACCGAGCCATACCGCCGCTGCGAACCGGTCGGCCGGAATGTCGTAGTGGTCCCGGTCGAAGCCGCGCCGGGGCGCGCCGAGCGCCTCGGCGAAGGCGTGCAGCTCGGCGTACGAGACGTCACTGATCAGGTGTGACCAGAGCCGACCGCGCCACGGCCAGGCCGGCCGGTCCAGGTAGAGCATGGTGCCCAAGTTATCCCGCCCAGTCGATCATGTTGATGATCGCCGGTCGGCGACCTAGCCTCGGCTGCATGGCCCCCACCGCGCTCCTCGACGACCTGCGCGCCGCGCTCGGTGACGACGCCGTGCTCACCGACCCGGACCTGCTGCGCATGCACCAGCGGGACGAGGCCGACCTGTGCGCCGCCGGCGTCCCGCTGGTGGTGACCCGTCCGCGCGACACCGAGCAGGTGGTCGCCGTTATCCAGGCGGCGGCGCGGCACGGCGTACCGGTGGTGCCGCAGGGCGCGCGGACCGGGCTGGCCGGCGCGGCGAACGCTGTGGACGGCGCCGTGGTGCTCAGCACCGTCGCGATGACCGAGATCCGGGAGATCGACCCGGTGAGCCGGATCGCCGTGGTCCAACCGGGGGTGGTCAACGCGGCCCTGGCCGGGGCGGTGGCGAAACAGGGCCTCTGGTACCCGCCGGACCCCGGCTCCTGGCAGTCGTCCACCATCGGCGGGAACGTGGCCACCAACGCCGGCGGCATGTGCTGTGTGAAATACGGAGTGACAACCGAGTACGTGCTCGGCCTGGAGGTGGTGCTCGCCTCCGGTGAGGTGCTGCGCACCGGCCGGCGTACGGCAAAGGGGGTGGCCGGCTACGACCTGACCCGACTGTTCGTCGGTTCGGAGGGCACCCTCGGCGTGGTCACCGAGGTGACAGTGGCGCTGCGGCCCACCCCGGCCGACTCACTGACCCTGGTGGCGGTCTTCCCCTCTACCGCCACGGCCGGCGCGGCGGTGGCCGAGATCGCGGCTCGCGGGCTCACCCCCAGCCTGCTGGAGTTGCTGGACCAGACCCACCTGCGGGCGATCGAGGCGTACCAGCCGATGGGGTTGCGGACCGACGCGCAGGCCCTGTTGCTGGCCGCCGCCGACACCGGCTCCCGGGCGGTGGACGACTTGGCAGCGCTGGCGGAGGTGTGCGAGGCCGTCGGCGCCGACGAGGTCTACGCGGCCACCGACGCGGTGGAGGCGGCGGCGCTGCTCCAGGCTCGCCGGCTGGCCCACCCGGCCATGGAGAAGTTCGCGGCGGACGCCTACCCGGGCGGCAACGGCGGTCTGGTGATCGACGACGTGGCGGTGCCGCGCGGCGCGCTCGCCGCGCTCCTGGACGGGGTCGCCCGGATCGCGGCCGAGTGTGCGGTGCCGATCGGCGTGGTGGGGCACGCCGGGGACGGCAACATGCACCCGAACATCGTCGTGGACCGGGCCGACCCGGCGAGCGTCGAGCGGGGTCGACGGGCCTTCGACGAGATCATGCGGCTCGGCCTGGACCTGGGCGGCACGTGCACCGGCGAGCACGGGGTGGGGTTGCTCAAGCGGGACTGGCTGGCCCGGGAGATCGGGCCGGTCGGTGTCCGGGTGCATCAGGCGATCAAGGCGGCGCTCGACCCGGCCGGCCTGCTCAACCCGGGCAAGGTGCTCTGACCTGCTGCGCTCAGCCCTTGACCTCGGCCGGGGTCGCCTGGGTGAGCAGCAGCAGGATCTCCCCGGCGACCGGCGTGAGCTCCTCACCCGGGCAGTCCTGCGAGGTGATCAGCCCGGCCGAGGTGATGAGGCTGGACGTCAGCGCGTCGATGCAGGTCGTCCGGTACCGCCGGGCCTGATCGGTCTCGTCGGCCAGCCTCGGGTTGGCGAGCAGCACCTGGAGCCGTTCGGTCAGCTCCGGTGCGAGGGTGCCCCGGGAGGTCACGCCGTCGCCGGCGCAGTCGACGCACTGCCACGCGCCGTTCCGCTCGACGCTCAGGGTGCGCATCGGCCCGTCCTCGCCGAGCCGCTGGAGCAGGCTGACCTGACCGGCGGCGACGGTGGTGGGAATCTCCAACTGCGAGCCGCCACCCGCCGTGCCGGCGGTCGGTTGCGCCACCGGGGTGCTCGGCTTGTCTCCGTCGAAGAGGGAGCACCCGGTCAGGGCGCCGACGAGCGCGACAGCGAGCAGGGGTACGAGCAGACGAGGGCGCGCGCGGGGTAGCACGCGCGGAAACCTACCCCACCGTAGGTAGCGTTCGAAACCACCATCCGGGCCGGTATCGATGGTTACCCTTCGGTAACGTCGCAATTCGTCATCGAGCGGACGGGCGCAGCTCCGCCTGGTCGTCGTCGCCCCGGTCGGCCGCGTAACCCCGGACATCCGGGGCACCGAGGCGGGCCGCGTCCGCCGCCGCGTCGTCCGGCATCAACTGGGACTGCCGCTCCGCCTCCACCCGGGCCCGGTAGTGCTCGACCTCGCGTGCCCGGGTGGCCGCGTCCCACCCGAGCACCGCGCCCATCAACTCGGCGGTGTGCTCCGCCGACTCCAGCCCCCGGTGGCTGGTCTCGAACGAGATCCGGGTCCGCCGGGTCAGCACGTCCTCCAGGTGCAGGGCGCCCTCGGCCCGCGCCGCATAGGCGACCTCCGCCGCCAGATACTCCGGAGCACCAGCCAGCGGGGACGCCAGCAGAGGATCGGCGTCGACAAGCGCCAACAGGTCCAGGGTGAGGGTGCCGTACCGCTCCAGCAGGTGCTCCACCACGCCCACCGGCACGCCGTGGCGGCGCGCCAGGTCGGCCCGGTCCCGCCACATGGCCGGGTACCCGTCGGCGCCGAGCAGCGGCAGGTCGGCGGTACGCGACGAGCGGGCGCCACCGAGCCGCCGAGCGGCCCGGTCGACCACGTCGGACGCCATCACCCGGTACGTCGTGTACTTGCCGCCGGCGACCAGCAGCAGCCCGAGCATCGGCTCGAAGACCGCGTGCTCCCGGGAGAGCTTCGAGGTCGAGTCGGCCTCGCCGGCCAGCAGCGGCCGCAGCCCGGCGTACACCCCCTCGATGTCGGCGGTGGTCAGCGGCCGGTCCAGCACGGTGTTCACCTGCTGGAGGAGGTAGTCGATGTCGCGGGCCGAGGCGGCCGGGTGGGAACGGTCCAGCCGCCAGTCGGTGTCAGTGGTGCCGATGATCCAGTGCCCGCCCCACGGGATGACGAAGAGCACCGAACTGGCCGTACGCAGGATGAGCCCCGTCTCGCCGGTGATCGCCGAGCGGGGCACCACCAGGTGCACCCCCTTGGAGGCGCGCACCCGGACGCCGGGCCGCAGGCCGACGTCGTTGAGCATCCGGGACATGTCGTCGCTCCACACGCCGGTGGCGGCGATGACGGTGCGAGCCTGCACCTCGAACTCCGCGTCCGGCGAGCCCGGCGGCGCCTCCAGGTCCCGGACGCGGACGCCGGTCACCTCGCGCGCCTGCCGGATCAACCCGACGGCGCGGGCACTGCTCACCACAGTGGCGCCGAGGCTGGCCGCGGTGCGGGCCAGGGTGACCACCAGCCGGGCGTCGTCGACCTGCCCGTCGTAGTAGCGGATCGCCCCGGCCAGCGCGTCGGCCCGCAGACTCGGGAAGATCCGCCGGGCACCCTCCCGGGTCAGGTGACGGTGCAGGGGCATGCCCCGGCCACCGCCGAAGATCCCGGCAAAGGCGTCGTACGCGGCCACCCCGGCGCCGTAGTACGAGCGGCGGAAGACCCGGGCCGGCAGGTCCCGCAGGCCCCGCCCCGCCGGCAGCGGCACCATGATCGGCACCGGGCGTACCAGGTGCGGCGCGAGCCGGGTGGCCAGCAGGCCCCGCTCGGTGAGCGCCTCGTGGACCAGGTGGAACTCCAACTGCTCCAGGTAGCGCAGGCCACCATGGATGAGTTTGCTGGACCGGCTGGAGGTCCCGGCGGCAAGGTCACGCGCCTCGACCAGCGCCACCTTCAGGCCACGGGACGCCGCGTCCAGGGCGGCACCGGCTCCGGTCACCCCGCCCCCGATGACCAGCACGTCGAAGCGCTCGGCACGCAGTCGGCGCAGGTCGGACGCACGGCGGACCGGTGAGAGCTGACCGGCGACGGATCGGGAGACATTGGGGTCGCGCACCTGTCCACCGTAACCGTCGAGCCACCGAGCCGACATTCGCCGCCCGCCCCGCACCGCGCCTACCTGCTCCGAAGCGCACGGCACGTCCCGCCGACCGATCCAGGCCGACCGATCGGAGATCTTGGACAGTTTCCGTCATCGCCTGACGGAAACTGTCCAAGATCTGCACGGTTCTTCGAAGCCCCGGAACCCGACGGTCGGGTCGAAACCCTTCGTCGTAGTCGTAAGGTTCTCGGATGCAAGGTCAACCTGCGCACCCCGGCCTCAGTGACCGCAGTTCCCCGTGGCCGGTGGTAGCGGCCGTGCTGGTCGGCTGCTGGACGGTTGCGGTCACAGTGGGCACCCAGACCGGTGGCTGGCTCACCGATCAGGTGCTGCTGAGCTTCGGACGGGACCGGCTCGGCTGGCTCTGGCCGGTGCTCGGCCTGGCCACCGTCGTGCTGGCCGGCACGCCCGCCCTGCTGCTGGCCCTCCTGCCCCGGTCGAGCGCGGTCCGGGCCGCCGGGCGGGCCTGGTTGATCGGGGCACTCGCGCTCGGCGTGCTCACACTGCTCCGGGTCGTGCCGCCGGTGCACCATGAGGCGTACCTCGCCGCGCTGGCCGGCGCCGCGCTGCTCGGCGCGCTCGTCGTGCGCTGGTCGGCGCGCCGGTGGGCGTACCCCGGGCTGGTTGGCCCGGTCGGCGGCCCGGCACCCGCCGGAAACAGCGACGCCACGCGGCCCGAGGCCACCGGGAACGGCGACGCCACGCGGCCCGCAGCCGCCGAAGTGCCGGGCGGACGGCGCGTGCGCCGACCCGGCCCGGTGCCGCTGCTCGCGGTCGCCGCCGGGTTGGCGCTGCTGCTGCCGTGGGCCTGGCTGGGCGCGCTCGGCGGCCTCCTGGAGACCGCGCTCGCGGTGCTGGCGGCCGCCGCGCTCGGGGTGCTGGCCGCGGCTCTGCTGGACACCCCCTTCTGGTCCCCGTTCGCGGTTGGGCGACCGCCTCGGCCGGCTCGGCTGGTGCTGGTCGGCGGCCTGGTCGCCGGGGTGGCGCTGCTGCTGCTCGCGGCCGGGACCGGGCAGTCCGGCGCGCAGTTGCCCGCGCTGCTGACAGTGCCGCCGGTGGGTTTCGCGTTGGCCGCGCTCTGGGCCGCGACCTGGCGGCCCACCGCCGACCCGGCCACCGCCGACCCGGCCACCGCCGACCCGGCCACCGCCGACCCGGCTACCGCCACCCGCGCCGGCCGAACGGCGACCGGCTGGCTCGTGGGCCTGGCCGCGCTCGGCCCGTTGGCCTTCACCGACCCGGAAGAGATCAGCCTGCTGCTGGTCGGCACCCGCGACATCCCGTTCTGGGTGGCGGCCGCCGCCGGCGTCGGGCTCGCCGTCGCGGTAGTGGTCGCCATCGGGTACGCGGTGCTGCTCGCCCGGCCGACGGCACGCACCCCGAACAGGCGGGTCGCCGCGGTGGCGGCCGTGGTGCTGCTGGTGGCGTTCGGGGTCGTCGACCTCGGCCCCGGCCAGCCGGGCCTGTACGGCGAGCGGCTGTTCGTGGTGCTGCGTACGCAGGCCGACCTGAGCGATCTTCCGGCTGCCGCGCCGGGTCGGGCCGGGCGGGACGCCCGCGCGGCGGAGGTCTACCGGCGGCTGGTGACGACCGCCGAGCAGAGCCAGGGCGACCTGCTCCGAGGGTTGAACCGGCTGCGGCTCGACCCGGTGTCGTACTACCTGGTCAACGCGGTCGAGGTGGACGGCGGCCCGGCGGTGCGGGCCTGGCTCGCCCGCCGACCGGAGGTGGCGCGGGTGCTGGTCAGCCAGCGCCTGCGACCGCTGCCGGCACCGGCCGGGCAGAACCGGGGCACCCTGCCCAAGCCCGCCGGCCCGCAGTGGAACATCAGTCAGATCGGCGCCGACCGGGTGTGGTCCCAACTCCGGGTCACCGGCACCGGCATCGTGGTCGGCAGCTCCGACTCGGGGGTGGACGGCGCCCACCCGGCACTACGAGCCGGGTTCCGTGGTGGGGACGACTCCTGGTACGACCCGTGGGACGACACCCGGAGCCCGACCGACCAGGGCGGGCACGGCACCCACACGGTGGGCAGCGCGGTCGGGCGGGACGGCATCGGGGTGGCGCCGGACGCGCAGTGGGTGGGTTGCGTCAACCTGGACCGCAACCTGGGCAGCCCCGCGCACTACCTGGACTGCCTCCAGTTCATGTTGGCGCCCTTCCCGGCCGGCGGCGACCCGTTCACCGACGGCCGTCCGGAGCGCGCCCCCCAGGTGCTGACCAACTCGTGGGGCTGCCCGCCCATCGAGGGTTGCGACCAGGGCGTTCTGCGGCCGGCCACCGCCGCCCTCGACGCCGCCGGGATCTTCGTGGTCGCCGCGGCCGGCAACACCGGCCCGTGGTGCGCGTCGATCGACGATCCGCCCGCCCCGTACCCGGACGTGCTGACAGTGGGCGCTGTGGACGCCCAGCGGCGGGTCGCCGAGTTCTCCTCGCGCGGGCCGGTGCCGGGCGGCTCGGGTAAACCGGACGTGCTGGCACCGGGGGTGGGGGTGGTGTCGGCCATGCCGGGCGGCACGTACGCCGCGCTGGACGGCACGTCGATGGCGACCCCGCAGGTGGCGGGGGTGGTCGCGCTGATGTGGTCGGCGAACCCGGCGCTGGTCGGTGACGTGACCCGGACCCGGCAGATCCTTCGGGACACCGCCACGGCGGCGACGCCCACCTATCGCTCCGACAGCCCCTCCGACGCCTGCGGTGCCCCGTCGAACGTCACCGGTGCCGGCCAGGTCGACGCCTACGCCGCCGTTCGCGCCGCCCAGCAATAGGCAGGTTTCCTTCCTGGAGCGCTGAGCCGAGGGTGCGGCTCGACAGTCGGTGATTTAGGGTCGGCGACCATGGACGCCGAGATCACCGTCACCGAGCTGACCGCCGACCTGGTCACCAACGTCGTACAGCTCTGCCAGCAGGCTCTCGACCTGCCCGAGGACTCCGCCGAGGCGGCATCCATCGTGGACGTGCTCTGGACCCGGGCCACCGCCGACCGGCCGGTGGTCGGGCTGGGCGCGTACCGAGGTGCGGACCTGGTGGGGGTGCTGATCTGTTCGGTGTCGTCGGCGGAGCCGGGGATCGGGCACGTGGACCTGGTAGCGGTCCTTCCGGATCAACGGCGTCGGGGCATCGGCCGGGCACTGCTCCAGCGGGCCGAACAGGTGCTCGCCGAGCGCGGGGCGACCGAGGTGCTGCTGGCCGGAAATCCGCCGTACTACGCGTGGCCGGGAATCGACGTCCGCTACACGCCGGCGGTCTGCGCCGCCCTCGCGCTCGGCTACCAGCAGGACCGGACCGCCTGGAACATGACAGCGGACCTGTCGTACGACGGGTCGCCGGCACTGCGGTCCACCGAGGCGACGGAGCGGCGGCTGGCCGACCAGGGCGTCACGGTACGCCGGGCGGAGCCGGCGGACCTTCCGGCGCTGACCGCGTTCGCTCGGTCCACCTTCGGCGGAACGTGGGACGGCGAGCTGGCCGGGTCGGTGGGACGCGCCGACGCCGGTTGCCACCTCGCGGAGCGGGACGGCGAGGTGCTCGGCTTCGCCGCGTACGGGTCGTCGCGGCCGAGTTGGTTCGGGCCGATGGGCACCGCGCCGGCCGCGGAGGGGTCGGGTATCGGCGGGGTGCTGTTGCGGCGCTGCCTGCGCGACCAGCGGGCGGCGGGGCTGGACCGGGCACAGATCGGCTGGGTGGGACCGGTGCCGTTCTATTCGGGCAGCGCGGGTGCGTGGATCGAGCGCGTCTTCTTCCTGTACCGACGTACCCTGCCCAGGGGATAACCGGGGCAAACAGGACTTTGATCCATTCGCCCGCATCGGCCATCGACGCCCCCTACCGTTTCGGTAGAGGAGGCAGCCATGACCACGGATGACAACCAGACCGAGGACGGCCCGCCGATCACCTGGAAACCGGTGGGTGAACTCCCCGGCCAACTGCCGTTCGACCGGCTCGACTACGGCGACGCCGAGCAACTGGCCGAGATGACCACCGACGGCGAGCCTTCGGTGGCCGAGGAACCGCAGGAGATGGTGGACGCGCCGATCAAACTGCCTCCGCCGTACAACCGGGCACAGAAACGGCGCAACCAGCGCCCACTACCGACCTGACGACGAACGGGGCGGACCGCGTCAGCGGCCCGCCCCGTTCGGTGTCGGAACTGGACTCAGAAGTCCATGTCCCCGCCACCCGGGCCAGCCGGGGCAGCCGGGTTCTTCTCCGGCTTGTCCGCGACAACGGCCTCGGTGGTGAGGAAGAGCGCCGCGATGGAAGCGGCGTTCTGCAGCGCCGAGCGCGTCACCTTGGCCGGGTCGATGATGCCCGCGGCCAGCAGGTCGACGTACTCGCCGTTGGCGGCGTTCAGACCGTGACCCGCTTCGAGGTTACGGACCTTCTCCACCACGACGCCGCCCTCAAGGCCGGCGTTGACGGCGATCTGCCGCAGCGGGGCGTCGAGCGCGACCTTGACGATGTTCGCACCGGTCGCCTCGTCGCCGACCAGGTCGAGCTTGTCGAAGGCGGTCTTGCCGGCCTGGACCAGCGCGACGCCACCACCCGGGACGATGCCCTCCTCGACGGCGGCCTTCGCGTTGCGAACGGCGTCCTCGATGCGGTGCTTGCGCTCCTTGAGCTCGACCTCGGTGGCCGCGCCGACCTTGATCACCGCAACGCCGCCGGCCAGCTTGGCCAGCCGCTCCTGCAGCTTCTCCCGGTCGTAGTCGGAGTCGCTCTTGTCGATCTCGGCCCGGATCTGGTTGACCCGGCCCTGGATCTGCTCGGCGTCACCGGCACCGTCGACGATGGTGGTCTCGTCCTTGGTCACCACGACCTTGCGGGCGCGGCCCAGCATGTCGAGGCTGGCGGCGTCGAGCTTGAGGCCGACCTCCTCGCTGATGACCTGGCCACCGGCGAGGATGGCGATGTCGGTCAGCATGGCCTTGCGGCGGTCACCGAAGCCCGGCGCCTTGACGGCGACCGACTTGAAGGTGCCACGGACCTTGTTGACCACCAGGGTGGCGAGGGCCTCGCCCTCCAGGTCCTCGGCGATGATCAGCAGCGGCTTGCCCGACTGCATGACCTTCTCCAGGATCGGGAGCAGGTCCTTCACCGACGAGATCTTGCTGTTGGCGATCAGGATGTACGGGTCGTCGAAGACGGCCTCCATACGCTCCGGGTCGGTCATGAAGTAGGCCGAGATGTAGCCCTTGTCGAAGCGCATACCCTCGGTGAGCTCCAGCTCCAGCCCGAAGGTGTTGCTCTCCTCGACGGTGATGACGCCTTCCTTGCCGACCTTGTCCATCGCCTCGGCGATGATCTCGCCGACGGTGCTGTCGCCAGCGGAGATGGAGGCGGTGGAGGCGATCTGCTCCTTGGTCTCGACGTCCTTGGCGAGCTTGGACAGCTCCTCCGAGACGCTCGCGACCGCGGCCTCGATGCCCCGCTTCAGGGCCATCGGGTTGGCGCCAGCGGCCACGTTGCGCAGGCCCTCGCGAACCAGGGCCTGGGCCAGGACGGTCGCCGTCGTCGTGCCGTCACCGGCAACGTCGTCGGTCTTCTTGGCGACCTCCTTGACCAGCTCAGCGCCGATCTTCTCGTACGGGTCCTCGAGCTCGATCTCCTTGGCGATGCTCACACCATCGTTGGTGATGGTGGGGGCACCCCACTTCTTCTCGAGCACGACGTTGCGGCCCTTGGGGCCGAGGGTCACCTTTACGGCGTCGGCGAGCTGGTTCATGCCCCGCTCGAGGCCGCGGCGCGCCTCTTCGTCGAACGCGATCATCTTGGCCATACGGCGTTGTCCTCCTGGACACTCACGGGCCACCCGAGATGTGTGCCCCGGATGGGCCGCCTGGTGTACGCACCTTGGGACGTCGCCACCTGGCGACGACGACGTCCTTCGGCCGGGCCGGATAGCCCGCGACGACCGGCCATGTGCCGCCCCGGCGTCTCCACGCCGGTGCAACCTGGCCCCACCGTCCCGACCATTGGCACTCACGGTATGCGAGTGCCAATGACTTGTTTAGCACTCTCACCTGCCGAGTGCAAGCACGATGCCGCCGCTCAGCCGAGTTCCGCGGCCAGTCCAGCGCTGTTCACCGGCGCCTCATGGGCACGCTGCTCGGCGTACGTCACCAGCAGACCGATCATCTGCGCGAGGTGGGCCGGCAGGGCCAGCACGGCGGTGATCCCGATCACCACCACCGCTCCGGCGGCGGTACCCGCCGAGGAGAACGGGTCCGTTCCGAGCGCGGAGGTGCCGACCCCTTCCAGGCCACCGGGGATCAGGGTGCCGACGATCACCGCCACGGCCACCAGGGCCACCCGTCCGAGCAGCAGGCCGAGCCGGTCGTGGAACATCCGGAACGATCGACCGATCGGGTTGTGCCGTTCGAAGAGATAGACCGGGCCCGCCATGCTCAGTGCGAAGGCCAGGTAGATGCCCGGCAGCACGCAAAAACAGACACCGACGCCGATGAGCAGACTGACCACCAGGGTCCAGGCCCACAGCCCGAGCGCCCGACGCAGGCCGTAGCGCAGCGCAGCCTCCAGGCTGGCCGGCTGACCGGCCGCCTGTCGGGTGATCACCCAGGTGCCGGCGGCCCACCCGACGGCCTGCACCAACCCGACCACCAGGCTGCCGCCGACCAGCAGGACCAGGAGGCCCAGCAGGTCGGCGGCGAAATTGTCCGGCAGCGCGGGGGTCGACGTCGATTCGGCCTGGGCGGTCCACTTCGCCGACGGGTCCAGCCCGAGGGAGACCACCGAGAGCACCGCCGCCGGCAGCACCTGGGTGAGCAGCATGATCGGCACCAACTGCCGCCAGCCCCGACGCAGCGCCCCTCCGCACCGGTTGAACCAGCCGCCGATACCGGCACTGGGCGGCGTGACCAGGGCGTCGTTCGGGTCGAACCCGTAACCCGGCGGGTACCAGCCGACCGGCGGCCCCGGGTACCACGGCTGCCCGCCGTACGGACCCGACCCGGGCGGGTAGCCCCCGGTGGGCGGGAACGCCCAGCCCTGCGGTGGCGGGGCCGCACCCCAGGCACCCTGCGCGGGTTCCCAGCCGGGCGGCGGAGCGGCGGGGCCGGAGGACGGGCCGGCCGGGGGCACGCCCGGGCCCCAGCCGGGGGGCGGGCCGGCGTGGCCGGGGCCGCCGACGGGCGAGGACGGATCGGACGGGTCCGGCTCCCCCGACCCGGAGGACGGAGTGGGCGGGGGTGGCTGGTCGGTCATGAACGCTCCTCACATCGGCTGGAACGGTTCACGATCTTCCCGGCTGCGCGCCCCTGCCGCAGCCCCGACTCACGGGGCCAATCGGCCAGGAAGTTCAGCCGATGACGCGTACGTGCTCTGCCTGTGGACCCTTCTGGCCCTGGGTGATCTCGAACTCGACCCGCTGACCGTCGTCCAGCGCCTTGTAACCGTCCATCTCGATCGCGGAGAAATGAACGAACACGTCCTGACCGCCGTCGACGGCGATGAAGCCATAGCCCTTTTCGGCGTTGAACCACTTCACGGAGCCCTGTGCCACGGTGCACTTCCCTCACTCTGCGCGGCGTTGCCTGACTGGGCGCACGGCACGGCCGGGCGCCCCGGACCACCGACTCAGCGATCGATGACCGCCATTGAAGCAGGTGACCGAAATCGCACGCTACACGAGGAGTGACGGCCGCGCACTGCCACAAATCAGACACACTTCGGGGCTTCCCGACCGGGCTGATCGGCCCGGTTCCCCCGCCACCGGATTCGCCGACGTCATTGCGAAATGGAGGAGGGCCACAGGGCGGCCCCGGAGATGACGGCGAACGGGCCCAGCTCGCGAAACGCCCGCCCTGCCCTGTGGTAGGCATGCGGACATGACCACCGACATGGGCTCGCCGGCCCTGCGGCTCGCGGAGATCCGCCGGGTCCGGCCGGAGGACGCCGCCCGGATGCGGGCGCTGCGCCTGGAGATGCTCGCCGACGCGCCGTTGGCCTTCCTGGAGACCCTGGCGGACGCGGCTGCCCGACCGCACAACGAGTTCGCCGCCCGGGTCGCGTACACCTC
This sequence comes from Micromonospora sp. NBC_00330, assembly GCF_036136635.1. Lineage (NCBI taxonomy): Bacteria > Bacillati > Actinomycetota > Actinomycetes > Micromonosporales > Micromonosporaceae > Micromonospora > Micromonospora sp. NBC_00330. The sequence goes on along the minus strand of NZ_CP108012.1, from coordinate 6,437,596 downwards.
GGCCGGTGCCGGTAACGCGCAGTTCGTCGCCGACCCGGGCGGCCGGCTGGTCGGGCACGCCGGGGGCACGACCCACCCGAACGAACCGGGGCTGACCGTGATCTACGCCGTGTACGTCACGCCGACCTGGCGTGGCAGCGGCCTGCTCGGCGAGCTGATCGACGGGGTGGCCGCCTGGTCGCGAGCCTGTGGCCGACCGGAGCTGCTGCTGGAGGTGGTGGTCGGCAACGACCGCGCCTACCGCGCCTACCAGCGCCTGGGCTTCAAGGACACCGGGGTACGAGTCCCCCACCCGAACATCCCGGCCCTGAACGAGCTACAGATGCGCCGAACAGCCTGACCCCAAGAACCATCCCAAGGCAGAACCACTGAGCTGCCCTCAAAAGCCGGCAGCGACGCCATCACCGTGCCCACAAAGGGTTTCCGGGGCAGCCCGACCCGCGCAGGGATCAAGCCTGACCGCCCGGAGCGGGGCGGGCTGCCCCGGAAACCCACAACAGCAACCACAGATCAGACGTGCCGCCGAGACTGCACGATCCGGAACCGGTTAGCCACGTAAGCCCCGTCGGTCAGCGCCGAGTTGGCCGCCGCGTTGGCCCCACTGCCGTGGAAGTCGGAGAACGCCGCCGACTGGTTGACGAAGACACCGCCGGTGAGGTTGCAGGACAGGTGCACCCCGACCTCGACCGCCACCGCCTCGGTTGCGTCAAGCACGGCCTCGTCGGTCGAGTAGACCCCGGCGGTGAGCGCGCCCTTCTCGCCGACCGTCCGGCGCAGCAACTCCAGGCTGTGCGTGGTGGAGTCGGTAGCGATGGCGAACGAGATCGGCCCGAACCATTCCCGGCCGTACGTCTCCGCGTCGTCAGCGGTCAGCTTCACGATCGTCGGGGTACGCACCACCGCGTCGGCGTACGACGGGTGGGCCACGGCCCGCGACTCCAGCACCGGCTCGCCGACCTTGGTCACCTCGGCCAGCCGCTCCAGCACCCCGTCGTTGACGATGGCGCCGGTCAGCTCCACACCTCGGGCCGGGTCGGCGGTGAGCTTGCCGACTGCGGCGGCGATCCCGCCGGCCACCTCGTCGAAGCTCTTGTGCCCCTGGTCGGTCTCGATGCCCCCGGCCGGGATGAGGATGTTCTGGGAGGTGGTGCACATCTGCCCGCTGTAGAGCGTCAGCGTGAAGCCGAGGTTGCGGCACATGCCGGCGAAGTCGTCGGTGGAGTCGATGACGACGGTGTTGAGGCCGGCCTTCTCGGTGTAGACCGATGCCTGCCGCGCGTGCGTCTCCAGCCAGTCGCCGTACTCGGTGGAGCCGGTGAAGTCGACGATCCGGACGGCCCGGTGCAGGGCCAGGTCGCTGGCGAGCTTCTCGCCGGGCGCCTCGGCCGCCAGCATGATCAGGTTCGGGTCGAACCCGGCCTCGGCGAGCACCTCCCGGGCGTACTTCACTGTGATGGCCAGCGGCAGCACCGCGCGCGGGTGCGGCTTGACGATCACCGGGTTGCCGGTGACCAGCGAGGCGAACAGCCCGGGGTACGAGTTCCAGGTCGGGAAGGTGTTGCAGCCGATCACCAGCGCCACCCCACGCGGCACCACGTGGAACGTCTTGGTCATCCGCAGCGGGTCGCCCTTGCCGGCGGCCTTCTCCCAGCCCGCCGTGCCGGGGTGCCGGGTCATCTCGGCGTACGCGTACGCCAGCGCTTCCAGCGCCCGGTCCAGCGCGTGCGCGCCACCGGCCTGGAAGGCCATCACGAATGCCTGCCCGCTGGTGAACTGCACTGCGTTGGCCAGCTCGAAGATGTTCTTGTGCAGCCGGTCGAGGATCTCCAGGCAGACGCCCACCCGGGCCTGCGGGCCGGCGTCGCGCCACGCCGGCAGCGCGGCGGAGGCGGCGTCGACCAGCTCGCCGGTGCCGGCGTGCGGGTAACGCACCGCCAACTCCACCCCGAACGGGCTCGTCTCGGTGGCGACCCGGACGCCCGCGCCGGGCTGGTCGAGCGGGAAGTCACCGCCGAGGTACGCCTCGAAGGCGGCCTTACCGTCGGCGGCGGCGGTCTCGCCGTACACCCGGGGGCTGGGGGATTCGGGATAGGCGGACCAGTAGCCCCGCTCCGTGATCGCGGTCAGCGCACGGTTGAGGGTGTCGGCGTGCCTGTCGTACAGGGGATGCGGGGTCTCCGTCATGCCCGCCATCATGCCCGAGTCCGGTCCGCGAGCAGAAGCGCCGATGGCCGACGGCACGGGGTTGCCCGCGGCGGCAGCGGGTAACCGCGGGCCTCCGGCCAGGGAAGCCGGCCAAGGGAGGGCGGCGGGTGAGGATCACCGAGATCCGGCTGCACGGGGTCGCCGACAAGGGGCCCGAGACGATCCTCGACCGACCGATCGTCGCGCGGGTCGCGGGAGACGACAACGCCGGCTTCTACCGGCCGCGGCCCGGCTACGGTGCCGCCGCGGACCGCAACGGGGTGATGCTTGAGGCGTACCGCTGGAGCAGGCTGACCGGCGGCACCGCCATCCGGACGTTTTCCCTGGTCCTGCTCTTGCCGTTCATGCTCAGCAACATCGCGGTCTGGATGCTGCCGGTCACCGGACGCGACGGCCACGCCGGGCGGGCGCTGTGCCGGCTGTTGGCCGCGACGCTGACCGCGATGTACGTGCTCTCCACCGTCGGGGTGTCACTCGACCTGATCGCGTGGCAGTGCGCGGCCTACCCGAGGTGCCTGGAGGGGCGGCGGGAGTTGTCGTGGCTGGGCGACGTGCCGCCCGGGCAGCGACTCGCTTTGCTGGCCGTACCGCCGATCATCGCGATCGTCCTGATCTGGCGGCTCGGTGCCCGCACCTGGCAGCTCCCCGAGGACAGCGACCACGCGCCCGGTGTGGGTGCGGACCGGCTCGACGCGCCCGCCTTCTGGGACACCCGCTCGCTGCTGCGCCGCTTGCGCTCGGTTCACGTCGCTGTGGCGCTGGGCACGCTCGACCTCACTCTGCTGCTGGCTCTGGCGCCGCACGACGCCACAGTGCCCGGCTGGCTGCTGCTGGCCGCGGACGTGGCGCTGCTCGCCGGCGCGGTGGTGCTGCTCTGCCGGCCGGCGATTGAACGGCGCGGAGAGCAGGACCAGCGCGGTTCGCAGGCGATCCGCTGGGTGGCCGTCGCGCTCACCGCGCTGACCCTCGGCTACGCGGTCGTGCCACGGTCGCCGTGGAAGGCCGAGGGGATGTTGCCGGGGTACGGCATGGTGGTCGCCGGGCTGTTCGCGGGGCAGGTGGTGCTGCTCGCGATGCTCGGCCTGGTGGTCGTGGTGCAGGGCCGTTCCCTTCGCCGTCCCGGCTTCATGCTGGCCGGACTGGGCGCGCCGGTGCTGATCACCGTCGCGATCGGGTTGGGCGTTGCCTACGACTCGGGCCTGACCTACGGGCTCGCCGAATATCTGGACCGTGGTTCCAGCCCGACGCCGGCGCGGCCGCTGCCGCCTGGTGCGCCACCGCTGTCGCCGCCGATCGCCTTCCGCTGGGCCACCCTCGGCTTCTCCCTCGCCGTGCTCCTGGTGGTGGTGACGGCAGTGCTCGGACCCCGGATCGGCCGGGATCGTCGCCGCCGGGAGGCCGAGGAACTGGTCCGGCGGGACTATCCGGAAGCCTCCCGGGCGGCCCCGGAACGGGTCCGGGCCGTCCGCGACGCGATCATGCGCGCCCGACTCACGGATCGGCTCGGGCCGCTGCTGGCCACCGCGTACGTGGTGTTGGCGCTGCTCACCCTTGCGGCGGCCGGGCTGTCGGTGATCGGTCCGGGCCCGGGTGCGCTCGCGCTGCGACTCGGCGGCGAGCCGCTGGCCCGTCCGGTGATCTTCGTGACCGACCTGGGCGCCCTGCTGATCGGGCTGTTCGCCACTGTCCTCGCGGTGATGGGACTCGTCGCCTACCGTTCCGGCGCGATCCGGCTGGTCGGGGTGCTCTGGGAGCTGGCCACCTTCTGGCCGCGTGCCGCGCATCCGCTCGCCCCGCCCTGCTACGTCGAGCGGGCGGTCCCGGAGCTGACCCGCCGGATCGGGCAGCTCACCACCGACGGGAACGCGGTGCTGTTGTCCGGGCAGAGTCACGGCAGCGTGCTCGCGGCGGTGACGATCCTTCAACTGCCCGACCACTGCCGCCGGCGGGTGGCCCTGCTCACCTACGGCGCCCCGCTCGGCAACCGGTACCGGCGGATCTTCCCGGCGTACGTCAGTGACGAGATGTTGCGCGAGGTCGGCAACCGGTTGGCCTGGCGGTGGATCAACGTGTGGCGGTACACCGACGCGGTGGGCGGAGCGGTGTTCGTCCCGTACGTCGACGGACCCGACGACCCGGCCGCCCGGGTCGACCGTCGGGTACGGGATCCGAAGGGGCTGCTCATCCCACCGACCGACACGGTGCCCCCGCCGGTGCAGGGCCACCGGTTCACTCCGGACGACGACTTCCACGCCGCGATCGGCGAGCTGGTCGAGCGCCTGGAACGGACTGCCGAGTGAACTGTCGACTCAGAGGGTGAGCTGCCAGTCGGTCCAGGAGTCCACCGGACGGAAGCCGAGCTGCTCGTTGATCGCCACCATGTAGCTGTTGCTGGCGGCGTTGATGGTGTCGATGCTCCGCACCGACGGCTCGTGGGTGAGCAGGTGGTGCAGGTTCTCCGCCTTGGCGATGAGGCCGAGCCGGTGCCCACGGTGTGCGGGGTCGACGATGGTGATCTGCTGGAACGCGTGCCAGTCGGCGGAGGCGCCGACCTCCAGCAGCGTCCAGGCGACCAGCCGGCCGGACGCCTCGTGTCGCATCCCGAGGTGGTACCGCCGGCGGCCCTTCGCCTCCAGGGCCCGGTCGGTGCCGCGGATGCGCTCGGCGTCCACCTGCTCCGGCTCCCACTGCATGTCACCGAGGGGCGCGTCCATCATCAGCCGGCCGTCCAGGTAGGCGATGTCCGTCAGGTGCTCCTGCGGCGTGGCGCCCTGCCAGCACACCGATCGGTACCCCTGCGCCCGGGGCTGGGCCTCGACGAGTGCCGCGCGGAGCGCGACCCGGTCGATCTCGGCGATCTCCAGCCGGCGACGCACCTCGACCAACGCGGCCTGGGCGCCGGTCGACGCGGCGAACGCGGTGCCCGCCACGTTCCGGGCCGGCCCGTCGGGCAACGCGGAGACGGTCAGCCCGACGACCCGCTTGCGGCCGTGCTCGCGCAGCAGCCGTACGCCGTACTCGTGCAGTGCCCGACCGACACCCCGACGCCGCAGCTCCGGAAGCACCTTCAGCTCGACTGTGGCGTTGTCGGTGTTGTCGAGCTGCGGCAGGTCCAGTTGCAGGAAGCCGGCCGGTACGCCGTCCAGTCGGGCCAGCGCCCAGAGCGTCCGGGTGCCGGGCAACGGCGTGTGGAACAGCGCGTCGAAGCGGCGCCGGCAGAAGGGCGGTAGGTCCGGCAGATCGGCGTCGTTGACCGCCACCCCGATCCGGTACGCCTCGTCGACGGAAGTCCGGTCGGCGCCGTCGAACGACGCGATGGTGATGCTCATGCCGGTGAGCGTGCACCGTACAAAAGCGATCGGGCCAGCGAATTACTCGCTGGCCCGATCGAACGTTGGTCGGGAGGGGCACTCGCACAACGCCTCCGGCGTTGGGTCGCAAGAACTTCAAAAGTCTTCGGCGAAATGCCCTCCCGCACGGAGCATCTTGCGCCGTCCGGTTCCTGTCGTCAAGTCCGTAGCGGCGGGTTTTCCACACTCACAGCGAAAACCCAGTTACCGACTGATCGACTCGCCCCGGCTGCGAGCGAGCCCGTCAGCCCAGGAGGCCGGCGTCGCGGGCGGCGCGCAGCGAGGGCTTGATGTGGTGGGTCGGCCCGACCTGGCCGGCCACCGCGTCGATGGTCTTCAGACCCTCGCCGGTGTTGAACACGACGGTCTCGGCCGTCGGGTCGAGCCGACCGGACTCGACCAACTTGCGCAGCACGGCCACTGTGACCCCACCCGCGGTTTCGGCGAAGACCCCGGTGGTACGGGCCAGATCGCGAATGCCGGCCCGGATCTCGTCGTCGTCGGCGTACTCCATCCAGCCGCCGGTGCGGCGGACCGCCTCCAGGGCGTAGAGGCCGGCCGCCGGGTCGCCGATGTTGAGCGACTTGGCGATGCCGGTGGGCTTGACCGGGACGATCGTGTCGGTCTCGGCGTGCAGGGCGACGGCGATCGGGTTGCAGCCGGCGGACTGCGCGCCGAAGACCTTCCAGCCGTCGGCGGGCGCCTCGACCAGGCCGATCTCCACCAGCTCGGAGAACGCCTTGTCAATCTTGGTGAGCAGCTCGCCGCTGGCCATCGGGATGACCACCTGCGCCGGGATCCGCCAGCCGAGCTGCTCGGCCACCTCGTAGCCGAGGGTCTTGGAGCCCTCCGCGTAGTACGGCCGGACGTTCACGTTGACGAACGCGGTGTCCTCGAATTCGTCGGTCTCCACCAGCTCGCCGCAGAGCCTGTTGACATCGTCGTACGAGCCGTCGATGGCGACCAGTTCGCCGCCGTAGACGGCGGTGGTGATGACCTTGCCCTGCTCCAGGTCGCTGGGGATGAAGACCACCGAGGGCGCCCCGGCGCGCGCGGCGTGGGCGGCCACCGAGTTGGCCAGGTTGCCGGTCGACGCGCAGGCGAACCGGCTGAAGCCGAGCGCCTTGGCGGCGGTGAGCGCCACCGAGACGACCCGGTCCTTGAACGAGTGGGTGGGGTTGGCGCTGTCGTCCTTGACCCAGAGCGGCGCGGTGATGCCCAGCTCGGCGGCGAGGTTCGGAGCCGCCACCAGTGGGGTCAGGCCCGGGTCGAGGGTGACCCGGCTGGCCGGGTCCTGACCGGCGGGGAGCAGGGCGGCGTACCGCCAGATGTTGTTCGGGCCGGCCTCGATCTGCTCGCGGGTGACGGCGGCCAGTGCTGCGGTGTCGTAGTCGACTTCCAGCGGGCCGAAACACTCGTAACAGGCGTGCTGGGCGGCGAGCGGGTAGCGGGCCGAACAGGCACGGCAGACCAGGGCGCGGGCGGGGCTGGCGGAGGTGTCGATGCCGGAGGCGACGAGCGTCGACGTCATGTCGAGAGTCCTCTCATCTTTCCCCGCATCGCACGGTGCGGCGGGGACGGAATTGGCACCTGCCCCGCGGGTCGCTCAGCGGTGAGCGCGCGGGGTGGTTGCCGGGGCGTCGTCGGGCCGTATCCCTCAGCCCCTCTGGATGAGGTATTCAGTTGTGCCGTCGAGTCTAGGACAACGCTGTCGGTCGCTGCTACAGCTGATCCCAGCTATTGGGTCAGCGGGCGCTCACCGCCACCGGGTCGGTCACCGCGATCGGATCCGTCACCGCGCTCGGCCGGGGCAGTGAGGCGGTCCGGGGCCGGGCGGCGAGGTTCGCGGCGATCAGGGCGGCGATCGTGATGGCGGCCCCGACCAGTTCGACGGGCTCCGGGCGATAGCCGCGGGCGATCTGCACCGCGAAGGTGGTCACCGGGACCAGGTTCATGAACAGCGCGGCGTTGGCGGCGCCGAGTCGCTGCACGCCGGTGTTCCAGGCCAGGACCGCGATCACGGCGCCCACCAGCACGGCGTACGCCAGTTGCGGAGCGACTGCCACGAGGTCGGCGGCGGCCGGCGCGTGCTGCCAGCCGACGGCGTCGGCGCCGATGCTCAGGACGAGCATGGCAGCCGTGCCGGCGAGCGCGGTCAGTGTGGTGAAGCGCAGCGGTGACCACTCGCCGAACCGGCTCGCGCCGTGGGTGTAGATGCCCCAGCCGAGCACCGCGCCGATCATCATGAGCCCGCCGAGGCCGAACTGGCCGAGCCCGGCCAGGCTGCCGCGCGTGATCACGAGACCGACGCCGAGGAGCGCCACCAGGGAGAGGGCCAGCAGCATCGGCTTCGGGCGTACGCCGTCGCGGGCCCAGCGGACGAGCTGGGTGATCACCGGAGTGGTGGCCACGAAGAGGGAGATCTGCTGCGGGGCGGCGTGTTCGAGCGCCAGGTTGGTGAGCAGGTTGAAGCCCGCGAAGCCGACAACTCCGAGCACCACCACCTCCAGCGCCCGGCCACCGTGCCGGAGAGCGCCGGCACCCTCGCGGAGCAGCAGAATGGCGACCAGGACGACGGCGGCCAGCAGGTAGCGCGCGGTGGTCAGATTGAGCGGGTCGACCCGGTCGAGCGCGCTGGCCAGGATCGGGAACATCACGCCCCAACCGAGCACGGCGACCAGTGGGTACGCGGTGGCGCGGGATCGCATCGGCAACTCCAATGTTCGAGTATCGTCGAACCAACGACACCGACCATAGGGCGTCGTTCGATAGTTGTCGAACAAGGGTTACACTGGTCACATGGAGCCGCACGAGCCCGACCTGACCGCCGTACCGGTCACCAGCGTGTTGGCCGCACTCGCCGACGACGTGCGGCTACAGATCGTCCGGGCGCTCGCCGAGGGCGGCGAGTCCGCCTGCGGCAGTTTCGACTTCGGCGTTTCCAAGGCGACCCGTAGCCACCACCTCAAGGTGCTGCGCGAGGCGGGGCTGACCCGGACCCGGGCCGCCGGCACCAGCCGACTGGTCCGGCTCCGCCGGGACGAGCTGGACAAGCTCTACCCCGGCCTGCTGGACGCGGTCCTCACCCAGCGACCGCCGGCCTGACCCCACCCCACCCAGGCTCCACCCCACCCCACCCAGGACTGCCCGGCCACGGCCCGCACGGCGGCGGCCCGCACGGCGGCGGCGGGTGGGACCTGCGCCAGGCGCTCGCTTTGGAGCTGAATCGTCTACGACATCAGCGAGTCGACGCGGCCCGCCGGGCGCACCGGCCGGCCTTCGGCCGGGCTTGGTGCGACCACCGCCTCCCCGCGGCGCCCGCTGCACCCGTCGGGTCGACCACGGCGGGGCATCCACAGCTACGTAACGACCGACCGTGGCCACCTGCCCGGGTGATGTCGCAAACGATTCAGCTCCAAAGGCACCCCAGGAGACGGTCCGCCGCCAGCGACGGAACCGCGCAAGGCCAGGCCAAACACGCAACGGAGGTGCGCCAGCCAGCCAGGGCACGTGTCCGGGGGCCGGTCAGCGGTGGGACACCAACGTGCGCGAAGATCGGCGGATGATCTCTCGCGAGACGTCAGCACGGCGACCGGCCAGCACGGCGTCCGCGACGATCAAGGCATGCGCGGCGGTGACGGCGATCCTCGCGCTCGGTGCCTGTCGACCCGGCGACCATCGCGGTCAGTCCGGAGACCCGAGCCAGCCGCCTCCTGCGGCGAGGGCGCAAGCGGGCCCGACCGCCAGCGCCGAACCGCCGGTCGAGTGCCCGGCGAGCGGCGTCCGGATCCGGTCGACCGGCGGGGACGCCGCGATGGGCCTGCGCGCCCTCGGCCTGGAGCTGGTCAACTGCGGCGAGCACCCCTACCAGCTCACCGGGTACCCGGTGCTGCACGTGTTCGAAGAAGCGGGCGAGCCGATCATGCTGCGGGTGGTCAACGGCGCCAAGGAGATCACCTCCGGCTTCGACCAACCACCCCGGCAGGTCATCCTCGCCGCCGGGGAGCGGGCCACCGCCGTGGTGCTCTGGCGCAACCTGGTCACCGACTCGACAGTGGTCGCCACCAACGGCGAGTTCCTGACTGTGGCGCCCGCCGCCGGGCAGCCGGCCGAAGAGGTCGACCCGGACGGGCCGATCGACCTCGGCAACACCGGCCGGATCGGCGTCAGCGCCTGGAAGAAGGCCGACCCGTCCACGCCGGCGCCGACCCGGCCGGCCCCGCCGCCGGCGCCGAGCGCGGTGCCGTCGTCGGTGAGCCCGCCCGACAGCCGGCTGTGAGCCGACCCGCTACGACGTGATGTCCTTGCGGGTGAAGCGCCAGAACGCCAACCCCCAGAACAGCGTCGCGTAGCTGATCGCCGAGATGCAGCCGCGCACCACGTCGTCGGTCTGCACCGGAGTCGACAGCAGACCCAGCCACGCGGTGCTGAAGTGGGTGGGCAGGAAGTCGCGCAGCGCGCCCAGGGCGGTGATCTGGTCCAGGATGCTGGACAGGATCCAGAGCAGAACCGCACCACCGACAGCGCCCAGCGCGGCGTCCGTGATCACCGACAGCAGGAACGCCAGGCCGGCCACCACCAGCAGTACGACAGCCAGGTAGCCCAGCACGGCCAGCAACCGGAGCAACCCCTCGGTGGGTTCCAGCTCGGCGGCGACGGTGCTGCGCAGCGGCGACCAGCCGTAGCGCAGGGTGCCGGCCAGCAACGCGGTGCCGGCCAACAGCAGCAGGGCCAGTCCCGAGTACGCGAGCGCGACCACCAGCTTCACAGTCAACAACCGCGCCCGGGGCACCGGGATCGCCAGCAGATACCGCAGGCTGCCCCAGCTCGCCTCACTGGCCACCGTGTCACCGCAGAACAGCGCGACGACCACCACCAGCAGGAACGACGCCGACACGAAGATCGAGAACAGGGTGAAGTTGAGCCCGCCCGACGTGGCCAGCTCGACCAGGCTGGCGAACTCGTTGCGACCGTTGTCGTCGTCGCCGCCCGAGTCGAACTGGAACGCGATCAGGATGATCAGCGGCAGCAACACCATGAACCCGAGCGCCAACTGGGTCCGCCGTCGGGACGCCTGCCGACGGAACTCCGCCACGAACGGCATGGTGGCCGACGGCCGGTAACCACGGGCCTCACCCGCGTCAGTAACAACCATCACCGGTCACCGCTTCCCCGAGAGTTCTCGCCCACCAGGGCGAGGAACGCGTCCTCCAGGCGCCGCCGAGGCACCACCCGGTCCACCCCGATGCCGGCGCGCACCAGCTCCGCCACCACCTCGCTGCGGGCCGTGCCGTTGGTGTCGACCACCAGTTGACCGTCGCTCTCCGGCAACACGCGGACCCCGTGCAACCGGTCCAGCACCGCCCGCGCCGCCACCGGGTCGGTGACGTCGAAGAGCACGCTCGGCGACTCGCCCACGATCTCCTCCACCGGCCCGGACGCCACGATCCGGCCCTTGTTCACCACCACCGCGTGCGTGCACGTCTGCTCCACCTCGGCCAGCAGGTGGCTGGAGACCAGCACCGCCCGGCCGTCCGTTGCGTACCGCTGGAGCACCCGGCGCATCTCGGCGATCTGCGGCGGGTCCAGCCCGTCGGTCGGCTCGTCCAACACCAGCAGTTCCGGGAGACCGAGCATGGCCTGGGCGATGGCGAGCCGCTGACGCATCCCGTGGCTGTAGTTCTTGATCCTCCGGTGCACCGAGTCACCCAACCCGGCGATCTCCAGCGCCGCGTCGAACTGCGCGTCCTCCCACGGCCGCCCGGTGGCCCGCCAGTACGCCTTCAGGTTGTCCAGACCCGACAGGTGCGGCAGGAAGCCCGGCCCCTCCACCAGCGCCCCGATCCGGGACAACACTGGCGAGCCGGGCACCAGCCGACGACCGAAGACGTAGATCTCCCCGGCGGTCGGCTGGGTCAGCCCCATCAGGACCCGCAGTGTGGTGGTCTTGCCGGCGCCGTTCGGCCCGAGCAGACCCACTACCTGACCGGGGTGCACCTCGAAGTCCACGTTCGACACCGCGACGAAGCCGTCCGCGTACTCCTTGCGCAGCGCGCGCACGGCCAGCGGGGTGTCCGCGTACTCCGGGTGCACCGACCGGTCCTGGCGGCGGTGCCGGCGGCGGACCAGTGCGACGACCACGACGAGCCCGATCACGATGGCGGCGAGCAGGCCGGCGAGCACCCAGCGCCAGATCGTCGCCGCGGTGGGGATCGGCTCACCGCTGACAGTGGGCAGGCTGACCGCGCCGTCCGCTGCCACCGTGTAGACGGTCGGCGCGGCCGGCGTGGTGTACGCCTGGTCGGAGGTGGCCACCACCAGCCGCAGCCGGTGCCCGGCCTCCACCCGGCGGACGATCCCGGGCAGCGTCACTGTGACCGGGCGGGCGTCCTGCACCTGCTGCGGAAGGCCGGTGAGCCGGATCGGGGCGACCAGGCCGTTCGGCAGGGTGGCCGCCCCGTCCGGGTCGACGTCGTAGAGCTTGACGAAGAGCACCGCCTCGCCGGTCGGCGACGCGGCCCGCACTGTGACGGTGGGCGCGCCGGCAACGTCCACGGCCTCGGTCAGCGGGGTGGACTCGAACTGGGCGTGCTGGCCGGGCACGTCACCGGCCACGCCGTCCAGCAGCGAGGCGAGCCCGCCGGCGAACGGGATCGAGGAGATGGCGGCCGGGTTGCCGTTCGGCGGGTTCGCGATCGGCTGTGCCGGGCCGGCGACAGTCACCTCCCGGCGGGCGTTGCCGGTGAGGCCCGGGTAGTCGGCGCGACGGAAACCGGTGGCGACGAGACCCCGGTCGAGCGCGTCGAAGCCGGCGATCCGCGACCAGGTGAAGTCGTCGCCGGGCGCGTCGCCCTCGCCCTTGACGTAGTGGTCGAGCCACTGGACGGTCAGGAACTTCACCCGGTCGGAGTCCGAGCGGGGCCCGCTGCCACCGTCGTGCCCGCCGGTGAACCAGGCGACCCGTACCGGAGTGCCGGTGGCGGCGATGCCGCGCGCGTTGGCGTCCGCCTCACCGAGCGGGAAGAGGGTGTCGGCCTCGCCCTGCACCAGCAGGGTGGGGGCCTTGATCCGGTCCAGCACACCGGCCGGGCTGGAGCGGCGCAGCAGGTCCACCGCGGCCTGGTCGGCGCGGCCGGTGGTGGCGATCCGGAGGTACGCGGCGCAGACGTCGGCGGCGAACCGACCGCAGGACGGGTCGGCGGCACCGGTCGGGGCGCCACCGGGACCGGTGCCGGGGCCGGCGCCCGGTCCGGGGCTGGGCGGGCCGGCCGACGCCGGTGCGCCCTGCGGTTGGGCGGCGGTCGCGCCGGAGAGCCCGGCCGGGCCGGAGCCCACGTTGCCGCCCCCGCCGAAGAAGAGGCCGGCCCAGCCCTTCTTGAACACACCCTCGGTCGGCGCTGCGCCGGTGCTCTCCGGCAGGAACGCGCGGGACAGGTCGTTCCAGGTGATCATGGGCACGATCGCGTCGACCCGACGGTCCTGGGCGGCCAACAGCAACGCCAACCCACCGCCGTACGAGCCGCCGACCACACCGACCTTCGGGTCGCCGGCCGCGTCGGTGCGCACCTCCGGCCGCGCCGCCAGCCAGTCCAGCAGTCGCTCGGCGTCGCGTACCTCGTAGTCCGGGTTGTCCAGGTGGATCTGACCGCCGCTGCGGCCGAAACCCCGCGCGGTCCAGGTGAGCACCGCGTAGCCGCGTCCGGCGAACTCCTCGGCGTCGGAGCGCACCGACTCCTTCGTGCCGCCGAACCCGTGCGCCAGCAGCACCGCCGGCACCTTCCGACCGGCCGAGGCGTCGTCCGGCAGGTAGAGGGTGGTGTCCAGGTTCACCGGTTGGTCACCGGACGGTCCGGAGCGGACGGTGAGCATCGCGCTCTCGGTGCGTACGCCCGGCCCCTGTGGCCACACCGCCCAGGTCACGGCGGCAGCCAACAGCACGACGACCACCGCGGCGGCGATCGCCCGGCGGCGGGTGGGCAGGGCACGCCGGAACCACGCGGCCGGCGACGGCGATGTCATGCGGCACACGGTACGGCCCACAGCCTGAGCGTTGGCTGAGATCCGCCGTACGTCCGTCCGGTTGCCCCGATCGGTGCGCGGTGGGGTGCGAGCGCGCAACGTCCGACGCGGCACAGTGAGTTGAGTTCGGATCCCGTGAATTCCGATCTTCCGCGGATATCCACCTCGATCCCTCCATGTCACACCCACAGCGGACACAGAGCGTGCCGGCAACGCGGACAAATGGTGACATGGCTCGAAGTGACGCGAACCTGACTCGCCGAGTGAGGTCTGACCAGGCGGGGGTTCGATTAGTTTTCCGGTCCGGTGCACGGGACTTGTCGGCCAGCCCGACGCCGCGCCGATCAGCGCCCCACGCCGGAGGAGACACACATGACAGTCCCCGCGCCGCGGGCCCGTCGACGGCCGTCCACGCTGGGCCGGCTGCTGCCCCTGCTGCTCATCGGAGCACTGCTGGCACCGTTGGGCCTGCTCGTCACGTCGAACTGGCAGCAGGTCACCGACGACCGGGACCTCGCCGCCCGGGAACGGCTCGGCGTGCAGTACCTCACCGCGCTGGCGCCGGTCACCGACGCCCTCGTGGAGGCCCAGGCCAACGCGGTGAACGGTCGCCCCGTCGCCCGGGACGCGTTGAACGGAGCGGTCGAGAAGGCCGCCGCGGTGGACGCCCGCATCGGCGGGGAACTGCTCAGCCAGGAACGCTGGGCCGGTGTACGGGCCAAGCTGGAGGCACTGCGCGGCCGCACCGCCACCGACCCCGAAGCCGCCTACACCGCGTACGGCGAGGTCTCCGACCTGCTGCTGGCCCTGCACCGGAAGGTCCGGGAGAGTTCCGGGCTGGTCCGTGACCCCGAGGCCGACTCGTTCTTCCTCCAGGACAGCGCCGGCCAGGAGCTGCCCGAGGCGGTGGTCGGCGCCGGCCGGCTGGCCGACCTGTCCACGCTTGTCTCCCGCCGGCCAGCCGCCCAGCAACCGCGCGGCCTGCTGGAGCTGACCGGCCTGCGGGTGTCCGCCCTGACCCCCGCCGCGGACCTCGTCGACAACCTGCGCTCGGCCGTGGACGGTTCGGAGAGCACCGACCTCGGTGCCAACGTGCTGACCCCGCTGGACACCTACCAGCGTTCGGTGGAGGCGCTCGCCGGGTACTCCCTGCCGGACAAGGAGACCGGCGTGGTCGACCCGGGCCAGTTGAGTGCCGCCGCGCTCAGCTCGCACCGCTCCGCCCGCCAACTCCAGCCGGTCATCCTCGGCGAGCTGGACTCCCTGCTGGCCGAGCGCATCGATCGGCTCGACCGGGACCGCTGGCTGACCACCGGGGCGGGTGTCGTCGCCGTCCTGCTGCTGGGCTGGCTCGCCGCGTTGCTGGTCGCCGCCCGTCGCCGGGCACAACGGCGGGCCGCCCTGGCCGCGACCCACGCGGAGAGTCCCGACACCCCGCCGCAGCGCGACCCGTGGCAACCGCCGGCCGACGAGCCGCGCGCGCTGCAACCGGTCGGCGCGGCCCGTGACCCGGAGACCGCACAGTGGGGGGCATTCGATGCTGCTCGGTAGGCTCCGGATCCGCGGCAAGCTCGCGCTGCTCGTGGTGATTCCGCTGCTCAGCATGATCGGTCTGGCCGTGCCGGTGATGCTCGACCGGGTCACCGCGGCACAGCGGGCCGGCGACACCGCCGAACGGGTCCGGCTCGCCAGCCGGGTCGGCAGCCTGGTCCAGGACCTCCAGCAGGAACGCATCCTCTCCGTCGGCTTCCTGCTCGGCCGGGTCGAACGCAGTGAGCTGGTCCGTAAGTCCGCCGACGTGGACGACCGGGTGGCCGACCTGCGGGCGGCGCGGAGCGACGCGCTGACCGACCAGGTCGACAGCGCCCTCGACGGCGTGTCCAGCCTCGTCGAGCTACGCACGGCCGTCCTGGCCGGTGCCGCCAAACCGGGTCAGGTGATGGACGCGTTCGGCCCGGTCAACAAGGGGATCATCGAGTCGCTGCGGCTGGTGGTCGGTGTGGACACCGACACGTTGCCGGGCCGCCAGGTGCTCGCCCTCGACGGGCTGCTCCGCGCCGACGAGGGCCTGGGCACCTGCGCCACCCTGAGCCTGTTGGTCAAGGCGATCGGCACCCCGGACACCACCGCCGGGTACGTGGCGTGCATCGCCGCGCTCATGGTCGACAACTCGCGCTTCCGCAGCCTGATCACGCCCGAGCAGCTCAAGGTGGCCCAGCTCAACGACGCCGCCGTGGCCGCGCGTACCCAACCCGACTTTTTGATCAGGAGCGCCCGCGATCCGGCGGCCGCGGTCAGCGACGTGACGATCGAGGCGCTGTTCCCGGCCGTCCGCACGATGATCCGGCTCGGCCAGTTCGTCGAGAAGAAGCTGATCGCCGACGTGCTCGCCGAGGTGACTGCCGAGCAGCGGCGCGCGCTGACCGCCGCGTACCTGGTCGGCGCCGCGGCAGCGTTGATCCTGACGCTGGTGGTGCTGCTCAGCGTGGCGGTGGCGCGGACGGTGGCCCGACCGCTGACCCGACTCACCCGCTCGGCCGACCGGGTCGCCCGGGTCGCCGAGGCGGAGCTGGTCCGGGTCACCGACGACGAGGCGGAGAGACCCCAGGCGGTCCGGCTGGAGCCGGTGGACATCCGCGCCAACGACGAGATCGGCGACCTGGCGCGGGCCTTCGACCGGGTGCAGAACACCGCGGCGCAACTGGTCGAGCGGCAGGTCGCCGGCCGACGCAACGTGGCGCAGATGTTCGGCCACGTCGGACGGCGTACCCAGAACCTGGTGGGTCGGCAGATCGCGCTGATCGACCGGCTGGAGCAGCAGGAGGCCGACCCGGGCCGCCTGGAGCACCTGTACCGACTCGACCACATCTCCAGCCGGTTGCGGCGCAACGCCGGCAGCCTCGTGGTGCTCTCCGGCTCGGCCGGGGCCGACGCGCACACCGCGCCGGTGCCGCTGGCCGACGTGGTCCGGTTGGCGCTCGGTGAGATCGAGGACTACACCCGGGTTGAGGTGCAGGTGCCGGCGGGCGTCTCGGCCGCGCCGGCGGTGGTCGGTGACCTCGTCCTCGCGCTGGCCGAGCTGATGGAGAACGCCACAGTCTTCTCCCCGCCGCACACCCGGGTGCTGGTGGCCGCCGAGACGTCCGGTCTCGGCGCACGGCTCACGGTGGTGGACCACGGCATCGGCATGAGCGAGCAACGCCTGGCTGAGGAGAACGCCCGGTTGACCCGCCGGGAACGGCTCGACCTGGCCCCGACCGAGGTGCTCGGTCTCTTCGTGGTGGGCCGGTTGGCCCGTCGGCACGGCTGGCAGATCGCCCTGGCGGCCACCGGCGGCGGAGGAGTGACCGCACAACTGGAGATCCCGTCGACGTCGCTGGTGCTGCGCCGTGCCGACCGCGCCGGGGCCACAGTGGCCCGCGCCGCGGTGCCGGATCGGGACCGGCGTACGACGGCGACGCCCAACCCCGAGCACGAAGCGCGACCCAGCGCGGTGGCCGTCGCCGTGCCGGCCCGCTTCGACTCGGACCTGCTGAGCCGGGCCACCCTCAGCCTGGACGCCGGCCCTTCCTGGAACGCGTTCGGTCGGGGCCAGCCGGAGCAGGCCGTTCCCGAACCTCAGAGCCCGGAACCGGTGGGCAAGCCGGGCGGGCCACGGGTGCGGCAGCGGGTGCCCGGGGCCACGCTGCACGCCACCGCCCCGACGACCCGGCCGGTGGACGCCACCGGCGCGGACCCCGCCGCCGCCCGTGCGCTGGTCGAGGCCTTCCAAGCCGGTGTACGCCGCGCCGAGCTGCACGTGGCGCCGGGCCTCGACGGCGCGTCCGCTCGGACGGCCAGCGACCCGTCGGCCGGCGCCGGGGCGGCCGTGGTGGACTTGGGCACGACCGTCGACCTGCCCACCACCCCGGGAGGCGCCGGCCCCACGGTGCCGCGTGGTGGTGGCTCGACAGATGCCGCACCGGAGCGGCCCCGGTTGAGTCGACGGGTGCCGGGAGCGAACCTCACCGCCATCCCGGTCTGCCAACCGCCCAGCACCAACCTCGGCGACCCGAACGAGGTCCGCGACCTCATCAGCGAGTTCGAGGCGGGCGTCGCCCGCGCTCTCCGCGAAGTCAGCCCCGACCACCGGAACGAAGAAGGATCATCACGGTGACCAGCCCCTTCCTGCACGACAACGTCGACCAGAGTCAGCCCGGCGCCAATGGGGACCTCAGCCCGGAGGCCCGTACGTTCAACTGGCTGCTGGACTCCTTCACCTCCAGCACCGCCGGGGTCCTGGAGGCGATCGCGGTCTCCTCGGACGGCCTGCTGATGGCCATGTCGGCGATCAAGGATCGGTCCAACGCGGAGCGCCTGGCCGCCGTCGTGTCCGGAATGACCAGCCTCGCCGGTGGGGCCGCCAGCTGGTACGCCCTCGGCGGCCTGAACCGGGTGATCGTCGACATGGCCGACGGCTACCTGCTGATCAGCGCGATCAGCAGCGGTTCCGTGCTCGGGGTTGTCGCCGACCGTTCGGCGAACCTGGGCACCGTCGCGTACGAGATGACGCTCTTCGCCGGGCGGGCCGGTGGCGCCCTGACCCCGCGACTGATCGTCGAGTTGAAGAACGCCGTTCAGCAGTGACCCCCGACGTCGCCGGCGAGGATCCGGATCCGGACCCGAGGGTTCGGATCCGCCCGTACCTGCGCACGTCATCCCCGACCGGGGTGGGCGCGGCGGCGACACCGGCGCTGCCCGAGCCGGAGCCGGACGGGGACCAACCGAGCGGTCCCCGTCCGTTCGTGCTCACCTCCGGGCGGGTCGCGGGTGCCGACCCGGCGATCGGGCTGGAGACCCAGGTGACCGCCCGCATGGACAGCGGCTGGTGGGCCGGCCCACCCGGCGCCCTGCTGGCACCGGAACTTCAGACCATCATCGCGCTCTGCGTCGAGCCGATCTCGGTGGCCGAGATCTCGGCCCGCGCCCGACTGCACTTCGGCGTGACGCGGGTCCTGGTCGGCGACCTACGCGCCGCCGGGCACCTGGACGTGCACGTGACCGACACCGACGACGCTGTCGACCCCGATCTCATCCTGCGAGTGATTGATGGACTCCGTGCGATCTCCTGAATGGCCGGTCGCCCCGCTCGGCGGGGTCGCCGCGAACAGCGCCGCCGCCCGTTACGGCATGTCCCCGGGCACCGGGCCGATAGTCGGGCGGGCGGGCCCACCGCCGACCGCACCGCCTCCGTACCGGCCCCCGTCCGGTGCGGGGTCGAGCCCTTCGACCGGTAAGCCGGCCGCACCGCCGATCCCGGTCAAGATCCTGGTGGCCGGTGGGTTCGGGGTGGGCAAGACCACCACGGTGGGTGCGATCTCCGAGATCGCGCCCCTGACCACCGAGGCCGAGATGACCACCGCCGGGATCGGCGTGGACGACCCGGGTGCCCGGTCCACCAAGACCACCACCACTGTGGCGATGGACTTCGGCTGCGTGACGATCGACCGCAGCCTGAAGCTCTACCTGTTCGGCACGCCGGGGCAGACCCGGTTCGGCTTCATGTGGGACGACCTGGCCCGGGGAGCGCTCGGCGCGCTGGTGGTGGTGGACAGCGCCCGGCTGGACGACTGTTTCCCGGCCATCGACTTCTTCGAGCGGGCCGGGTTGCCGTTCGTCGTCGGGGTCAACGCCTTCGACGGGCGACTGGCCCTGGAACTCGGCGAGATCCGTTGGGCGCTGGCCATCGGTGATCATGTACCCCTGGTGCAGTTCGACGCCCGCGACCGGCTCTCGGTGCGGGACGCACTACTTGTCGTCCTGGACCGCGCGCTGGACCGCGCTACCCGGGACAGGAGGGCCTGAGCCGACCAGCTCCGGCCGTGGCGGGAAGAGGTGATCTGGTGAGGGGCGACCTGGACGAGACGCTGGCCCGGCTGGCCCGACGTGTGGAGGCGTCGCGCCGTCGGGCCGCCGACCGTGACGACACCACCGCACCGTCGAGCCCGCCCGGCCTCGGCGGCGACACCCGCAATGCCCGGCCGGGACGGCACGCGGGGGTGGAGACGCCGAACGAGGTGGCCGGCTGGGGGCCGGTCGAGGAGGTGGCCGAGGCGGTCCGCCAGGTCGTCGGGGCCTACCCCGGGCTCGCGGTGACAGTGCAGGTGGAGCACGCCGGGCGGACGTACCCGATGCGGGTCTCCTGGGACGGGCCGGCCGTCACGGTCGGACCGGTTCCCCCGCCGACGCCTGTGGAACCCCCGCCGGCCTGGCCGCTCTCCGGCCGGACGGTGCCCGCCTGGGGACCCGGTCCGGACGGGTTGACGCCGGACCCGGCGGCCCGGTTGGCCGAGCTGATCCGAAGCGACCCGACGCTGTTGGACGAGCTGGATCCGCGGCGCTGACCGGCGGGGCTGGCTGCCGGCGGCTACGGTCGGGCAGTGGCGCAACCCGACCTGACCTTGACGGCGAGCCTGCGGCCGGCGGCGCTGGACGCCCGACGGGGCATCGTGCGCCTGCACCCGGAGGCGCTGACAGCGCTGGGGCTGCGCCCCGGCGACCCGGTTCGCCTTGTCGGCCGCCGGGAGACGGCCGGGATCGCGGCGGCGGCCGGCCCGGGCGCGAGCAGCGCCCTGCTGTACGCCGACGACCTGACGTTGGGCAACCTGGGTCTGCGCGACGGCGGTCAGGTGCGGGTGAGCCCGGTGCCGTTGGTCTCGGCGAGCCGGGTCGTCCTGGCCGGGCCGGTGGGGGTCGTCGCGGCGGTCAGCCCGGAGATGCTCCGGCTCGCCCTGCTGGGCAAGGTGCTCACCGCCGGGGACGACGTGTCGCTGCTGCCGCAGGACGTGCTGCCGGACGCCTCGGTCCGCAGCCTGGTCGAGGCGGCGCGACGCAGCCTCGCCAACACCGTCGGTTTCGCCTGGACCAGCACGCTGCTCAGCGTGGTCGCCGTCGAGCCGGCGGCCGGCGCGCTGGTCAGCATGGGCACATCGGTCGCCTGGGAGCACGGTGCGACGACCCACGGCGGGCCCGCCCCGGTCGGCGCCGCGTCGACCCGGCCGGGTACGAGCGCCGACGCCGTTGCGGCGGAGGACGCGCCCGACGTGGACGAGCTGCCCGGGCTACGGGCCCAGGCCGAGGAGCTGACCGAGCTGCTGGACCTCGGCTTCCACCACCGGGAGGTGCTGGGTCGACTCGGCACCACCATCTCGTTGGGGGTGTTGCTCGTCGGCCCGGCGGGATCCGGGAAGTCGGCGCTGGTCCGGGCCGTGGCCGCCCGGGTCGGTGCCCGCGTTCACCCGCTCTGGGCGCCGGAGGTGGCCGCGTTGTCCAGTCAGGCCGCCGCGGAGCGGTTGCGCGTCGCGGCGTCGGCGGCACGGGCCGAAGGGCCGGCGGTCCTGCTCGTCACCGACGTCGAGGCGCTCGCACCGGCCGACGATCCGGGTCCGGTGGCGACGGTGTTCCGGCAGGTGCTCGCGGAGAGCATCCGCGCCGGCGTCGCAGTGGTCTGCACGACCGGCCGACCGGAGGCGGTCGACCCCGTACTGCGCGCGCCCGACCTGCTGTCGCTGCGGATCAGCGTTCCGCTCCCGGATCAGGCGCTGCGCCGCGAACAGCTCACCGTGCTGACCCGGCAGGTGCCGCTGGCCGATGACGTCCGGCTGGACGAGGTGGCCGCGCGCACCCCGGGGTTCGTCGCGGCGGACCTGGCCGCACTGGTCCGGGAGGCCGGGGTACGCGCGGCGCTGCGGCAGAAGTCCGCCGAGACGCCGACGGTGTCGATGGCCGACTTCACCGCCGCCCGGGAGGTGGTCCGGCCCACCACGATGGCGGCGTCCACACTGGATCTGGCCTCGGTGACCCTTGACGACGTGGGCGGCCTGGACGAGGTCAAGCAGACGCTGACCGAGTCGGTGCTGTGGCCGCTGACCTACCCGGACACCTTCGCCCGGCTCGGCGTGCAGCCGCCGCGCGGTGTGCTGCTCTACGGGCCGCCGGGATGCGGCAAGACCTACCTGGTCACCGCGCTGGCCGGGTCGGGGCGGGCCAACGTGCTGTCGGTCAAGGGGGCCGAACTGCTCTCCAAGTGGGTCGGTGAGAGTGAACGCGCGGTCCGCGAGCTGTTCCGTCGGGCCCGGGAGGCGGCCCCCACGCTGATCTTCCTGGACGAGGTGGACGCGCTGGCACCGGTACGCGGCCAGGCCACCGACGGGGGCACCACGGACCGGGTGGTCGCCGCCCTGCTCACCGAGCTGGACGGGGTGGAGACGCTGCGCAACGTGGTGGTGGTCGGTGCGACGAACCGGCCGGACCTGGTCGACCCGGCGTTGCTGCGGCCGGGCCGGTTGGAGCGGCTGGTCTACGTGCCACCGCCGGACGGGCCCGCCCGCGCGGAGATCCTGCGGGCGGCGTCCCGGCAGGTGCCGCTGGCACCGGACGTCGACCTGCCGGCTCTCGGTGACGAGCTGACCGGCTTCTCCGCCGCGGACTGCGCGGCGCTGATCCGCGAGGCGGCGCTGGCCGCGATGCGGGAGTCGCTCGCCGCCGCCACTGTCACCGCCGAGCACGTGTCGACAGCACGGGCCCGGGTACGACCGTCGCTGGACCCGGCGCAGGTCGCCGGCCTGGCCGCGTATGCCGCCAACCGGGAGTGATCACAGCAGCACAACCTTTCGTCGCACCCAGGACGTTCCTAAGACGTCACATTCCTCAGTGGAGTTATCCACTGCGACGTCAGGTGGTGTTCCTTGCGCAAGCGGCTCTCTCTCCTCCTCGTCCCCCTCGTGGCGGCGGCAACACTGGTCTCGGTCGGCGCACCGGCGACGGCGCATCCGGCGAAACCGTTCCCCGCCCGCATCGCGTTGCCGAACGGGTTCACCCCGGAAGGGTTGACCATCGGTCGGGGCACCACCGTGTACGTGGGGTCCATTCTTGACGGCGCGGTGTGGCGGGGTGACTTACGCACCGGCCGTGGCTCGGTGCTGATCCCTGGCACACCCGGCACGGACAAGGCGGGCATCAAGCTCGACCCGCAGGGCCGGCTCTGGACCGCCGACTTCTCCGGCGGCGGCGCGAGCGTGTACGACGCGGACACCGGCGCCGAGCTGGCCCACTATCAGTTCACCGACGTGCCGGGCAGCTACGTCAACGACCTGGTGATCACCCATCGGGCGGTCTACTTCACCGACTCCGCGCGGCAGGTGCTGTACGTGGTGCCCCTGGGCCCGGGTGGTCGCCTTCCGGCCCCCACCGCCTTCCGGGTGCTGCAACTCAGCGGTCCGGCCGCCACCCCGGACGTCTACCACAACGGGATCGTGGCGCTGCCGGACGGCGATCTGCTGGTCGCGCAGATGCTGTCCGGCCGGCTGGTGCGCGTCGACCCTCGTACCGGCGGCAGCCGCCTCGTCGACCTCGGCGGCTACTCGGTGGAGCGGGCCGACGGCCTGGTGCTGCGCGGACGCACCCTCTACGTGATCCGGAACCTGACCAACGTCGTCGCGGTGGTCCGGATGAACGCCGGATACACCGCCGGGGTGGTGCAGCGGGAGATCACCGGCCCGCAGCTGCGTTCGCCGGCCACCGGCGACCTGCTCGGCTCGGCGTTGTACGTGGTGAACGGCCGGTTCGACGTGGAGTCCACGCCGAGCACCGACTACGACATCGTTCGGCTGCCGGCCTGACCCGGGCGGTCGGCGGCGACCCCTGCGGTCGCCGCCGGCCCCGACGGGCAGCTCACAAGGCGGGCGGCCCCGACGGGCAGCTCAGAGAGCGGGCGGCGTCGAATCGAGGCAGATTTCGGCGCGCACCTTGCCGTCGTCCTCGCGCAGTTTCGCGCCACACTTCCGCAACACGGCGACAGCGCCGATGTTGTCCGGGGTCGTCTCGGCCACCACGGCCCGCATGCCCGCCAGAGCGGCGGCGTTCAAAAGTTCCCGTAGGGCCGCCGCGCCGATTCCCTGCCCGCGCGCCGACCGGCCGAGCCACATGCCGGTCTCCACAGTGCGCGGCTCGTCACAGCGCGTCATCCGGACCATGCCCATCACCTCGCCGCCGACGAGGATGGCGTACATCTGCGAACCGGTAGGGCCGTCCAGCCCGCCGAAGCTTGCCCGGTGGAATCCGCGGAACGCCTCGCGACGGGCGAGCGACCAGCCGGCGGGTGCCTCGACTGGGGGCATCACATCACCCGGCTCCGCCTCCGCAGCCGCTACGGAGAGCAACGGCTCCAGGTTCCGTTCGTCCACCGGCTCCAGCCGGACCGCACCCGCCACGTGCCGCAGTCTGCCGCCCTCATCGGCCGAAGTCCACCCCATTGGCCATCCACTGGCGGTCCGGACAGCGGTACCGGCCGGTCGGGCGGCCCGGGTGTTCCACATCACGCTCTGTTGTCACCCGACCGGGTGTCACGGGCCCGAAACGCCTACCCGAACTCGCAGAACACCACCGAGGCGTCGTCGGTGGACTTGTGTCGGCGCAGTCGGTCGGGGTGGTCGCGCTCGGCGTCCCGCACCCGGTCGATCAACGCGCCCGGACCGTCGGCGCTCAGCACATCGAGCAGACCGCCCCAGTCGGTCAGGGCGAACTGCTCCACAGCGCTGGACGCGCCGTCACTGAGCAGCGCGGCCCGCCGTAGCGCCTCCGGACCATGCCGGGGCGCGGTCCCGGTGACCGCGTGGAAGGCCGCGTCCGGGTCGGAGGCCGCCACCCAGTAGCCGTGGGTGCGGTTCATCCGCTCCCGCTGCACGCTCACGGCGTGCCGGAACCGCGTGACCGGGTCCGCCGCGCCGCCCGGTACGACGGCCACCGTCTCCCGCAGCTCCGCCATCGCCGCGTCCAGCCGGTTGTCGGTGACCACGCTGACCCGCCCACCGACGTCGAGGACCAGCGGGCTGTCGCAGAGCACCAGGTAGTCCACCTGGTCGCCGCAGTCCCGCAGGAGGCAGACAGTGCTGGACGGGGTGCCCGGATGGTCGAGGTCGCACTGCCCTTCGTGGTCGGCGCGTACCGCGAGGATGGCAGCGGCCAGGTTGCTGGTCAGCCGGGCGGCCGGGCGCACCGCCTCGGCGACGCCGATCCGGGCCGCCAGGTGCCGGACGTACCACTCGGGCCCGTGCACGCAGCCGGTGTCGAAGCCGTCCGGCACAGTCGCGCCGTCCAGGACACCGACCAGCGGGCCGAACCGGAAGACCACGTCCTCGTTGACCGGCCGACCCGGGGCCGGCGCGGACGCGGAGCGTACCCGCATCACCGGCGCCGGCCCCGGCACACCGATCGGGTCAGCGCTGTCGAAAGTCGTCGACGGCCGCATGCGTCTCTCCCTGCACCTGACCGGCGGCCGAACGGCCCTGGTCGCGTACCGCGGACACGCCCTGCTGGGCGCTGGACCGGACCGACTGCGCCGCCTGCTGCGCAGGCTCCCGCAGGTTGTCCTGCATCTGGTGGCCAACCTGGCTCGCCTGCTCGCGCAGCTCACCGGAGTGCTCAGTCACCATGCTCCGCGCGCGTCCGGCGAGTTGTCGCTCACGTCCGCTCGGCGGGATCAGGGAGGCGGCCAGCAGACCGACTCCGAAGGCGACCAGGCCGGCGGCCATCGGGTTGCCCTGAGCCTGCTCGCGGGAGTGCTGCCCGAGCGAACGGGTTTCGTCGCGTACCGAACCGGCCGCGTGCGACATCCGTTGGCCAGCCTCCTGCCCCAGATGGTTCGAGCTGCCCATCATCTTCTCCTTCGCTCGGGTGAACGCCCCGCGCGCCTGCCCGACGCGGTCACCGGCGATCCGACGCGGGTTGACCTTGTCGGTCAGCGCGTCGACGTCACTGCTCAACTCGTTGCGGGTGGTCTCGATCTCCCGCCGGATTTGATCCGGATCACTGGACATGACCTGTTCCCTTCCGACTCGTTCACCGACCCCGCAGGGCATCCGGCAGCTCTCGGGCGGTCTGCTTCGTCCGGGGCAGAACCGCACGAGCCCGCTTCAGCTGGGTCCGGGCGTTGATGAAGAGACCACCGGCCACGGCGGCCCAGATGACCGCGACGATCAGCGCCGCCCACCCCTGGTCCATCGTGTTGGACAGCCCCCACCAGAGGGCGTACGACACGAAGAGCACCGCCAGGAACCCGGCCAGCCCGGCGCCGCCGAACATACCGCCGGCCTTACCCGCCTGACTGACCTCCTCGCGCAACTCGGCCTTGGCCAGCTCGACCTCCTTGCGCACCAGAGTGGACATGTCCCGGGTCACGTCGCCGATCAGGTCGCCGACGGAGGCCTGGGTCCGTTCCTTCTCCGGGGCGCTCACGGTGCCACCCCGCCGGGCAGGTCCCGCGCTTGTTCACCGGCGGGCGAGACGTTCTGCGGCCGCGCCGTCCCCACGTACGGCTGCTGACCGACGTCCGCCGGTGCACCCTGCCCGGGTGACGGAGCGCCGGACGCGCCTGCACCCTGACCGTTGCCCGAGGCCGGCGCGGTCAGGCCACGGGTGAGCCGCCCGACCAGCAGCCCGGCCACCGCCGCGCCCGCGAGGAACGTCGTCGGATGCTGCCGCGCGTACGTGCGGACCTCGTCGAGCACCTCGCCGGGTTCGCGCTCGTCGAGCCAACCGGCGGCCTGCTGGGCGGCGTCGGCCGCCTTGCGCACCACTTGACCGGCCAGCCCGGAATCGCCGTCCCGTTCGGCCATCGAACTGAGGTTCTGACCCAGGTCGCGCAGGCTTGCAGCGGCTCGCCGTTGCTGCGTCTGCGCCTGATCCCGGAGCTGTCCGGTCGCCTCACCGGTCAACTGCTGGGCCTGTCGCCGCGCCTCTGCGGCCACCTGCCCGCCCTGCTCGGCTGCGGTATGGGCGACCTGTCCGCCGGCCTGCGCGGCCTGCTGGCCGACGCGGGAGGCTTCCTGGCGGGCCTGCTGTCCGGTGCCGCTCTGGTTCGTTGCCGTCATACCCCGCTCCCTTCCTGGGCCCGAGGTCGCGTGCGACCCCGGAACGCCTCCCGCCTACCCGCCAGGTCAGTCCGCATGCGGCTGGGCCGGCTGCCCAACGACCGACCGACGCAGCGATCTTGCACTTTGTGTGCCGACAAAGACCCACAAAAGGTGCGAATCGGCGACAGTAAGTGCGAGATCGCGCGGAACGTGCGCTCAGCGGCGGCGGTTACGGGCGCGCGACGAGCGCAACCGGCGGAGTCGGCTGATCAGCACAGGGTCGGCGGCGAGAGCTGCCGGATTGTCCAGCAGGCCGTTGAGCAGCTGGTAGTACCGGGTCGACGAGATCCCGAAGGTGTCCCGGACGGCCTGCTCCTTGGCGCCGGCGTGCCGCCACCACTGCTGCTCGAAGGCAAGGATGGCCCGCTCCCGTTCGGTCAGCCCCGCCGCCGGGTCAGTGGGCTGCGCCGCCTCGTCGACGGCCGGCGCGTCGGTGGTCTCGATGGGCGGCGCCGGTCGGGGATTCGGGACTGTCGGCCCGGCAGCACCCACTGCCTCACCCGGACGAGCGTCGATGGACGGCTCAGGGGCGGCCGGGGTGGTGTCGGCGGACATGTCTTCCAGCCTAGTCAGCGGCGACCAGGGACGCAGCAAGCGGCGCGGCCGGTCCGTACCGCCGGGAACCCCGACGGCCGGGCCGGCCGCGCCGCGTCACTTCGGTCAGGTCAGGTGATGTCGCGGCGGCGCATCGCCCAGAGCGCCGCCCCGAGGATCACCACCACCCCGACCGAGAGCAGGATGGAGGACTGCTGCCAGGTGATGTCCATCGTGGCCGGCTTGCATTCGCCGTAGTAGGTCGCGTTGCAGGAGTTCCAGTCCTGCAACGTGACCGTCTTCGTCATCCAGGCCAGCGCGTACGTGGGCAGCAGCCATGCCTCGGCGAACCGCACGCTCGCCATGGACAGCAGGATGCCGAGGCCGAACTGGCCGACCACCATCACCGCCACCACGCCACCGAGGGCCATCGCGGTGTGCCGACCGAGCGAGGCGAGGGCGAAGCCGATGGTGGTGAGCACCAACACCAGCACCACGCCGCGTACACCGGTCAGCATGAACGACTGCCAGACCCCCGAGGTCATCTTCTCGGTGCTGCCCCGGAAGTTGGCGACCGCCCAGAACCCGGCAAACCACAGCACCGCGGCAGGAAGCGTCACCGCCAGGATGCCGGTGATCAGCGCGGCCAGCTTGGTGAGCAGTACGGTGAGCCGCTTCGGCCGCCAGAGCAGCAGGTTCATCATGCCGCCGGTGCTCCACTCGGCGCCGACGAAGGAAGCGCCGATGACGAAGCCGACCAGGGCGAGGATCGCCGCGAACGGGATCAGCGTCTCGTCGAACGTCTCCTTGAAGTCGAACGTCGAGGGCAGGAACCACTCGGCCTTGATCTCCTCGCGGGGCGGCGGAGTGATCACCGAGCAGTCGTCCGGGTAGCGGCCGTCGGTCGGCGTGCCAGCCGTCTTGGCCTGCTCACACGCGGCGCGTTCCTGCTCGCTCCAGCGCACCTGCTCCTGGTACTGCTGGTCGGCCTGACGCTCGGCCCGGGCGAGCTGGCTGGCGTCGATCTTCTGGTTGGTGAAGAACACGCCGACCACCACCGCGGCCAGCACCAGCAGGCCGAGCAGTGTCATGTAGCGGGTGAAACGCCGCTTGCTGAGCCGGCGCA
Source organism: Micromonospora sp. NBC_00330 (assembly GCF_036136635.1). Classification (NCBI taxonomy): domain Bacteria; kingdom Bacillati; phylum Actinomycetota; class Actinomycetes; order Micromonosporales; family Micromonosporaceae; genus Micromonospora; species Micromonospora sp. NBC_00330. The sequence continues at coordinate 6,409,412 of NZ_CP108012.1, read as the reverse complement.
GCTCGGTACGAAAGAGGCTCACGCGCCCCACCCTCCTCCGGCGGGACCGGGCTGACCCGTCCCACCGACCTTCATGGACTCGTCGACCTGCCGGTGCTGACCGGGTACCGGCGCGGTGGCGGTCAGTTCGAGGAAGACGCTCTCCAGGTCGACGGCGATCGGCGCCAACTCACTGACGTAGAGGTTCTTCTCGGCGAGCAGCCGGGTCACCGACGCCGGCTTGTCGACGCCGGCCAGCATCAGGTGGTCCGGGTGACCGGTGACGCGGATCCCGGCCTGGGTGAGCGCCTCGGTGGCCACCGGCAGGTCGCTGACCGCCTCCAGCCGGATCCGGACCGCACCGGACGAGTGCTGCGCGAGCACCTCGTCGACCGGGCCGAACGCGACCCGCCGGCCCAGCGAGATGATGGTGACCGAGTCGCAGATCAGCTGGATCTCACCGAGGATGTGGCTGGACAGCACCACAGTCATTCCGGACTCCGCGAGGGTGCGCATCAGCGTGCGCATCTCCCGGATGCCGCCCGGGTCGAGGCCGTTGGCCGGCTCGTCGAGGATGAGCAGCTTCGGGTTCTTCAGCAGGGCCGAGGCCACGGCGAGCCGCTGCTTCATGCCCAACGAGTACGTCTTGACCCGCTCGCCGGACCGGTCGCGCAGCCCGACGAGTTCCAGCACCTCGTCGACCCGGACGGCCGGCACCTCGCCCGCCCCCGCGAGCAGGGACAGCGTGTCCCGGGCCGTGAAGTGCGGAAAGAACTGCGGGCTCTCCACGATTGCGCCGACCTGGCCGGCGACGGTGGGCAGCGCGTCGGGGACCTCGTGTCCGAGCAGCGCCATCCGGCCACCGTCGGGTCGGATCAGGCCGAGCAGGGTACGCAGCGTGGTCGTCTTGCCGGATCCGTTGGGACCCAGGAAGCCGTGCACCTGCCCCGCGTCGACCCGCATGTCGAAGCCGTCGAGCGCGTTGCGGGTGCCGCGTCGACGACTCTTGTACGTCTTACGTAGACCTTCGATCTCCAGGACAGCTGGCAAGCTGCACCTCCCCCGATGGGTGGGCGTGACAGCCGACACCATACGCGGTATGCAGGAGCGCGCAATACGCGGTATGCATCGACGCGCCGATCAGGCTAGTTCATCGACGGAGCGTGACCTCTCAGGCGCAGATGACCTGCACGCCGGCAGCGCGGAACGCGTCCACCACCTCCGGCGCGGCACCGGAGTCGGTCACCAGGGTCTCCACCCGCTCGACCGGGCAGATCCGGGCGAAGGCGTGACCGCCCAGCTTGGACGAGTCCGCGATGATCACCACGCGCTTGGCGCGGGCCACCATCAGGTTGTTCATCGCCGCCTCCCCCTCGTGGTGGGCGGCGGCGCCGAGCTGCGGGTCGATCGCGTCCACGCCGAGCAGGGCGACGTCCAGGGTGACCTCGCGCAGCAGCGCCCCGCCCAGCGGGCCGACCAGCTCGAACGACTTCGGGCGCACCACGCCGCCGGCCACCACTACCTTCATCCGGGATCGGACCAGCAGTTCGTTGGCGATGTTCAGCGCGTTCGTCACCACTGTGAGCTGGGCACCCTCGGCGCTGGTGTTCAGGTCCGGTCGCACGGCGAGCGCCCTCGCCACCTCGGTGCTGGTGGTGCCGCCGTTCAGGCCGACCACTGTGCCCGGCGTGACGAGCGCGGCGGCGGCCGCCCCGATCCGTTGCTTCTCGGCCGAGTGCTTGGCCGTCTTGTAGCGCAGAGGCAGGTCGTACGACACGCCGTTGGCGACCGCGCCACCCCGGGTCCTCGTGATCATCTGCTGCTGCGCGAGCTGGTCGAAGTCACGCCGGATGGTGGCCTGGGAGACGTCCAGCCGCTCGGCTGCCGCCTCGACGCTGACCCGGCCGTTGTCGGTCAGCATTTCGAGCAGGGCGTTCCATCTGGCGTACCGGTCCACCGCGGGGGCCCTCCCAGCAACTGCACGGACGGTGATTGATTGCGTGCACACTAATGCGCGAAACTAGGCTGGCGCAAAAGACTGACCTGCGCGATCGGCCGGCCGGTTGCCATGGTCACCCGCGTTCGCGCAGAATAACGCGCGAAATGCGGGTCTAACGAGCCGTATTGCGCATCGATCGGCCCTGCGAGGAGTTTCCCATGGCGTACGTGGACGCGGAGATCGCGAGCCAACCCGACTGCTGGCGGGAGGCGGCCGGGCTGGCCGAGGTCGTACGCGGTGACCTGCCGCGCCCCGGGGAGCGGGTTGCCGTCGTCGGTTGCGGCACGTCGTGGTTCATGGCGATGGCGTACGCGGCCCGCCGCGAGCAGGCCGGCCAGGGTGAGACCGACGCGTTCCAGGCGTCCGAGTTCCCCGCCGGCCGCCGCTACGACCGGCTGATCGCGATCACCCGTTCCGGCACCACCACCGAGGTCCTGGAGCTGCTCGCCTCGCTGCGCGGACGGACACCCACCACGGTCATCGTCGGTGACCCCGCGTCCCCGGCGGTCGAGCTGGCCACCGCCACCGTGGCCCTGCCCTTCGCCGACGAACGGTCGGTGGTGCAGACCCGCTTCGCGACCACCGCGCTGGCCCTGCTCCGGGCCCAGCTCGGCGACCCGGTGACAGCGCTCGCCGCCGACGCCGAGGTGGCGGTGCGATCCCCGCTGCCGATCGACCCGGCCACCATCGAGCAGGTCACCTTCCTCGGTCGGGGGTGGACGATCGGGCTGGCCCAGGAGGCGGCACTGAAGTGCCGCGAGGCGGCCACCTTCTGGGCCGAGGCGTACCCGGCGATGGACTACCGGCACGGGCCCATCTCGGTCGCCGCGCCGGGCCGGCTGGTCTGGGCGTTCGGTGAGCTGCCCGACGGGCTGCCCGAGGACGTGGCCGCCACCGGCGCGGCCTTCGTGCACAGCCGCACGCACGGCTGGCGCACGGTGTTGGGCAGCTGGTCCGCCGGCCGTACCCCGGTCGATCCGATGGCCGACCTCATCCTGGCCCAGCGCTTCGCTGTCGCGCTGGCCACCAGCCGGGGCCTCGACCCGGACGCGCCCCGCCACCTGACCCGGTCCGTGGTGTTGGCGTGAGCGACAGCGTGGTCGTTGCGCTGGACGTCGGCGGCACCGGCATGAAGTGTGCCCTGGTCCGACCGGACGGCGTCGTGGTGCGCACCGAACGGCACCCCACCGACGCCGCACGCGGCCCGGCCGCCGTGGTCGGCACCATCCTGGAGGTGGCCGCCGGGCTGGCCGACAAGGCCCGCGCCGACGGGCTCACCCCGATCGCTGTCGGCATCGCAGTGCCCGGGGTGGTGGACGAGGCGCGCGGCGTCGCGGTCTGGTCGGCGAACGTGGGCTTCCGGGACGTACCCCTGCGGGACCTGACGGTGCGGCGGCTCGGCCTGCCGACGGCGCTCGGCCACGACGTGCGTGTCGGTGGTCTCGCCGAGGCCCGGCTCGGCGCGGGACGCGGCACCGGGCACGTGCTGTTCGTGGCCATCGGCACCGGCATCGCCGCCGCGCACGTAGTGGACGGCACGGCCGCCGTGGGTGCCCACGGCGCCGCCGGGGAGATCGGCCACATCCTGGTCCGGCCCGACGGTCCCCGCTGCGGCTGCGGCCGCCCGGGCTGCCTGGAGGCGATGGCGTCGGCCGCCGCCATCGGCCGCCGCTACGCCGAACTCGCCGGTGACACCGCGGACGCCCCGGTGACGGCGGCCGAGGTGGCGGAACGGGCCGCGGCCGGCGAACCGCTCGCCGGCCAGGTCTGGCAGGAGGCGATCGAGGCGCTCGCCGATGGCCTCGCCAGCGGGCAGGCGCTGTTCGACGTGGCGACGATCGTGCTCGGTGGCGGTCTGGCCCAGGCCGGGGACCTGCTGCTGACCCCGCTGCGGGCGGCGCTGCACGAACGGATGACCTTCCACCGGGAGCCGCAGCTGGTCGCGGCAGCCCTCGGCGACGAGGCCGGTTGCCTCGGTGCCGCCCTGCTCGCTCTGGACACCGTGGGTGTCCGTGACCATCAGGAGAAGCGATGACCGTACGGGTGAACGGCCGAGTGGTGACCCCGACCGGAGTCGTCCGGCAGGGCTGCGTCGAGTGGGACGGTGATCGGATCACAGCGGTGGCCGAGTATCCGTCGGTGCGCGACGGGCACTGGATCGTGCCCGGCTTCGTCGACATGCACACGCACGGCGGTGGCGGGCATACCTTCACCACCGGTGACGCCGACGAGGCCCGCGCGGCGGCCGACTTCCACCTCGCCCACGGCACGACCACGCTGCTGGCCAGCCTGGTCAGCGCGCCCTTTCCGCTGATGCGTACGGCCACCGAGGCGTTCGCCCCGTTGGTCGAGGAGGGCGTGTTGGCGGGAATCCACTTCGAAGGGCCGTACCTGTCGGCCGCCCGCTGTGGCGCGCAGAACCCGGAGTATCTGCGTGACCCGTCGACCGACGAGCTGACCGAGCTGATCGAGCTGGGTCGGGGCGCGATCCGGATGGTCACCCTCGCCCCGGAGCGCGACGGCGCGCTGGAGGCGATCAAGCTGCTCACCGCGCAGCGGGTGGTGACGGCGGTGGGCCACACCGACGCCACGTACGAGCAGACCCGCGCCGCGGTCGCCGCCGGCGCCAGCGTCGGCACCCACCTGTTCAACGGGATGCGGCCGGTGCACCACCGTGAGCCGGGGCCGGTGGTGGCCCTGCTCGACGCGCCCACGGTGATCTGCGAGCTGGTCGCCGACGGGGTCCACCTGCACGACGGCATGCTGACCTTCGTCACCGCGACCGCCGGCCCGGACCGCGCCGCGCTGATCACCGACGCGATGGCAGCCGCCGGAATGCCCGACGGCGAGTACGAGTTGGGCGGCCAGGCCGTCACCGTCGCCGACGGGGTGGCCCGACTCGCCCGCGACGGCGCAATCGCCGGCAGCACACTGACCATGGACGCCGCGCTGCGGCACGCAGTGAACGCCGGAATCCCGATCGCCGACGCCGCACGGATGGTGGCCACCACCCCGGCGCGGGCCATCGGCCTGGGTGACCGGGTCGGGTCCCTCCAGGTGGGCCTCCGCGCCGACCTGGTGGTGCTCGACGACGACCTCAACGTGGTGCGGGTGCTGCGCGCAGGCTCCTGGGTGGAGTGATCGCCGGGCCCCTCGCGCGCAGGTGGGCGGACGCTCGTTGTCGCCGCGTGGCGCCACCGCCGGCCCCTGTCCGGGGCGGCTCGACAGGCCGCCCAGGGAGCCTTTGGAGCTGAATCGTTTACGACATCAGCCTCGTGCCGACGGGCTCGGCGACCGGACGTGAGCCGATTCGTTTGCGACATCAGCTCCAAAGGACCCCAGCAGTACTCCCAAGGCCACGCGGAGCAGGCGGAGGCCCAGCTCAACCGATGGCGGGGACCTCGACGCCGAGGACGGCCTGCTCGTCGGGGCGGTGCACCAGCACGTCGGACAGGTACGACTGGACCGCGTGGCGCATGCCGACGTCCCGGCCGGCCTGCTCGGAGAGCAGCCACTTGTGCTCGATGATCTGGGCGAACAGCTCCTGCGGCTCCAGCTTGCGGCGCAGGTGCGCGGGGACGGCCCGGACCACCGGCTCGAAGACCTCGGTGAGCCAGCGGTGGGCGGCCTGCTGCTCGTCGATCAGGTCGCTCTCCGCGCGGTAGGCGTCGAGGTCGTTGAGCAGCTTGCGGGCCTGGTTCTCCTCGGCGTCCAGGCCGGTCAGCCGCAGCAGCCGGCGGGTGTGGTAGCCGGCGTCGACGACCTTCGGCCGGACCAGGAACCGCCCGTCGTCGATGGACGACATGGCCACCTCGGCGACGTCGAAGCCCAGCTCGTTGAGGCGGCGGATCCGGCCCTCGATGTCGTGCCGGGCCTCCCGCTCGATCGCCTGTTCATAGGTGATCTCGTGCCAGAGCCGCTCGTAGCGCTGCACGACCTCCTCGCAGACCACCTCCGGGTCGATGGACTCGTGCAGCAGGCCGGCGGCCTGGAGGTCCAGCGCCTCACCGAAGATGTTCACCCGGGCGATCTCCAGGTCCTCGCCACGTTGACCGTTGGAGAGCTTGTTGTGCAGGGCACCCGTCTCCGCGTCCACCAGGTAGGCGGCGAAGGCGCCAGCGTCCCGCCGGAACAGCGTGTTCGACAGCGAGCAGTCGCCCCAGAAGAAGCCGGTCAGGTGCATCCGCACGATCAGGGCGGCGAGCGCGTCGAGCAGCCGGCTCATCGTCTCCGGCCGGAGGGTGTGCGAGAAGAGCGCCCGGTACGGCAGCGAGAACTGGAGGTGCCGCGTGATCAGCACCGATTCGAGGGGTTCCCCGTCCTCGGTCTGCCGGTCGGCGACCACCGCCACCGCCTCGACCGAGGGAAAGTCGATCCGCTCCAAGGCCCGGAGCAGGTCGTACTCCCGCTCGGCAATCCGCTCGCGGGTCTCCTTGAACGCGTACACGTAGTCGCCCAACCGGACGAAACGGACGATGTGCCGGGAGATGCCCTGCGGCAGCGCCACCAGGTGTTGGGCAGGCCACTCCTCCAGCGGTGTCGACCAGGGCAGGTCGAGCAGCGCCGGGTCCACGAGGGCAGACGTGATCCGCACGGGCACAAGCATGACTGGTCGCCCCCCGCATCCGCCCCTGATCGTGGTTGGGCCCACAGCGCCGCACACCCCGGCCTCGCGCCGGGCCGGTAGCGTGGTCGCGTGCTCAAACCCACAGCGGTACGACGTGACCTGCGGCTACGGCCCGTCCGCCCGGCCGGCTGGGGGTTCGACGCGCTCCTGCTTGTCGGTCTGGTCGGGTTGACGGTGGCGCTCGCCGCCGACCAGCTCTTCGGAGTGGACCGGGCGGTCGCCGACTGGGCCGACGGGCACCGACCGGCCGCCGCGTACTGGGTCGCCCGGGTGCTGAACTTCCTCGGCCAGGGCACTCCGCTGACGTTGATCGCCGCCGGGCTGGGCGTGCTGCTGGCCGTCCGGCTGCGGTCGGTACGACCGATCCTGCCTCCGGTGGTCGCGTTCGTGCTGACCAACCTGACGATCGGCCCACTCAAGATCTGGACCGCGCGGGCGGCACCGAGCGCCAGCGTCAAGGAGCCGTTCCTGACGCCCGAGCAGACCCTGCCGTTGTTCCACGACGACCTGCCGGTGCGGTTCGCCCAGTCCTACCCGTCGGGGCACGTCGCCAACGCGATCGTCTGGTACGGGGTCATCGCGCTGATGCTCGTCCCGCTGGCCCGCAGCGTCGGCCGCCAACTCCCGGCCCGGCTCGTCACAGTGATCCGCGTCGTGCCGCCGCTGGTAGTCCTCACCACCACCACCTACCTCGGCTGGCACTGGCTGACCGACTCGGTGGCCGGGCTGCTGCTGGGCCTGCTCCTGGACCGGCTGCTGCACCGGGCACCCTGGGACGGCGTGCCGCTCCCCGGCCGGTTACGCGAGTGGGATCGGCCGTTCACCTCGTACCCCTAGGTTCTGATTCGTGAATCAACTGGCGCGGCGGCTGGGCGTACCCGATGCGGTTGTCATCGGGTTGGGCTCGATGCTGGGCGCGGGCGTCTTCGTGGTCTTCGGCCCGGCGGTGGCGGCGGCCGGCGGTGGCGGCCTGCTGCCCGCGCTGGCGTTGGCCGGCTTCGTCGCCTTCTGCAACGCGACCAGCTCGGCGCGACTCGCGGCCCGTTACCCGGAGTCCGGTGGCACCTACGTCTACGGCCGGGAGCGCCTCGGGCCGTTCGCCGGGTTCCTGGCCGGTTGGGGCTTCGTGGTCGGCAAGACGGCGAGCTGTGCGGCGATGGCGTTGACCGTCGGGGCGTACCTCTGGCCGGGCCAGGCCCGGCTGGTCGCCGTCGGCGCGGTGCTCGCGGTGACCGCCGTGAACCTGCGCGGTATCGGCAAGACCGCCAGCGTGACCAGGGCTTTGGTCGCACTGGTGCTGGCGGTACTGGCACTGGTCACCGTCGTCGGCCTGGTCGGTGGGCCGGTTCACCTGGACGGGCTCGGCGAGCCCGGCGGTTCGGCGCGGGGAGTGCTCACCGCCGCCGGGTTGCTGTTCTTCGCCTTCGCCGGGTACGCCCGGATCGCCACGCTCGGCGAGGAGGTCCGCGACCCGCAGCGGACCATCCCGCGCGCGGTGCCGCTGGCGCTCGGGGTGGTGCTCGTGATCTACCTGGTGCTGGCCGTTGTCACCCTCGGCGTACTCGGCGCCGACCGGCTGGCCGAGTCGACAGCGCCCCTGGTCGACGTGGTGACCGCCGCCGGGCTGCCCGGCCTGGCGTGGGTGGTCCGCGCCGGTGCCACCATCGCTGTCGTCGGGGTGCTGCTGTCCCTGGTCGCCGGGGTCGGCCGGACCACCCTCGCCATGGCCCGCCGCCGTGACCTGCCCGGCGCGCTGGCCGCCGTACACCGGGTGCACCAGGTGCCGCACCGCGCCGAACTGGCGGTCGCCGCCGTGGTGATCGTGGTGGTGCTGCTCGGCGACGTCCGCGACGCGATCGGCTTCTCCAGCTGCACTGTGCTCGTCTACTACGCGATCACCAACGCGGCTGCGCTCACACTGGGCCGGGACCCGGACCGGCGGTTGCCGGTCCGGGCGCTCGCCGGTCTGGGGCTCTTCGGTTGTCTGCTGCTGGCGGTCAACCTGCCGCTGAGCAGCGTTCTCGCCGGCTTCGGTGTGCTCGCCGTCGGTGCCGCCTTCCACGCGCTGCGGGCCCGCCGCTGACAGTGGCCGGCGGCCGCAGTCAGCGGCTCAACCGCTGGTAGCGGCGCACGGCCAGCGGGGCGAACGTCGCGATCAGCAGCACCGGCCACAGCACCGCCAACAGCATCGCGTGCTCCGCCGGCCAGGAGTCGCCACCCAGGCCCGGGTTGCCGAACAGTTCGCGGATCGCCGCCACTGTGGCCGACAAGGGATTCCACTCCGAGATCGTTCCGATGACCGGAGGCATCAGCTCCGGCGACACGAAGACGTTGGAGATCGCGCTCAACGGGAACGCCGCCGGAAAGACGATCACACCGACCGTGTCCGGGTTGCGGACCAGCAACGCCAGGTAGATCCCGACCCAGGTGATCGCGATTCGCAGCAGCAGGAGAAGACCGACGGCGAGCATCGCCTTGCCGACACCCTGTCGCCACTGCCACCCGACGAGGAGGCCACACACCAGGAGGGTGGACATCTCCAGCAGGGCGCGCAGCAGGTCGGCGGCACTGCGACCGGTCATCAGCGCGGACCGTGCCATCGGCATCGACCGGAACCGGTCGACCACGCCCCGGCTGAGGTCCAGCGCCACGCCGGTCGCTGTGGCCCCCAGCCCGTAGAGCATCGTCATCACGAAGACCCCGGGCAGCAGGAACTCGCGGTAGTTGCCGCCACCCGCCACCTGCATGCCGCTGCCGAACACGTACCCGAAGACCAGCACGAACATGATCGGCAGCGAGAAGTAGAGGATCAGCTCCTCCGGCGCGCGGACCACGTGGGTCATGTTCCGCCTGGTCATCGTCCAGCCGTCGGCGATCGCAGTGGTCATGCCGTCTCCACAGTTCGTCCGGCCCCGACGGGCTCGCGGGTGTCGTCCGGGCGGTGCCCGGTCAGGTGCAGGAACGCCTCGTCCAACGTCGCGCGCCGCAGGCCGATGTCCTCGACAGCGATCCCGGCGTCGTCCAGCGCGCGAACCACGTCGACCAGGCCGGCGACCCGATCGACCACCGGCACGCTGAGCCGTCGGACCTCCGGATCGAGCTCGGGCTCGGCACCGCAGATCGGCGCGACGAGACGGGCAGCCTGGCTCAGCTCGACCGCGTCGCGGACCACCACCTCGATCCGGTCGCCGCCGGTCATCGCCTTCAGCTCATCCGGTGAGCCCTCCGCCACCACCCGACCGGCGTCGATCACCGAGATCCGGTCGGCTAGCTGATCGGCCTCCTCCAGGTACTGCGTGGTGAGCAGCACCGTCGTCCCGTCCGCGACCAGACCACGGACCAGATCCCACACCTGGTTGCGGCTGCGCGGGTCCAGGCCGGTCGTCGGCTCGTCCAGGAACAGCACCCTCGGCGTACGGATCAGGCTGGCGGCGAGGTCCAACCGGCGACGCATCCCACCCGAGTACTCACCGGCGGACCGGCTCGCCGCCTCGTCGAGCCCGAACCGTTCCAGCAGCTCACCGGCGCGTCGGCGGGCCTCCCGTCGGCCGAGCCGGAACAGCCGGCCGAACAGCTCCAGGTTCTGCCGGCCGCTGAGGATCTCGTCGACCGCCGCGTACTGCCCGGTCAGCCCGATCCGGGCGCGCACCTCGTCCGGCCGGCGCGCCACGTCGTACCCGGCCACTGTGGCCCTTCCCGTGTCGAAGCGCAGCAGTGTGGTGAGGATCCGTACGGCAGTCGTCTTGCCCGCGCCGTTCGGGCCCAGCAGTCCGTGGACCGTGCCGGGCGGCACGGTCAGGTCGAACGTGTCGAGCGCGCGGGTCGGGCCGTACCGCTTGCCCAGACCCTCGGCGACCACCTCGAATGTCGTCATGCCCCCACGATGCGGCGGGGCGCTGACCGGTCACGCACCGTCCGCTGACGGCGGCGCACCGACCTTCTCCGCCTCGGTGATCTCCTTCAGGACGAGAATGATCTCCGCACGGGCGGCTTCGCCGACGTACCAGCCGGTGAGTCCGCCGGCCAACGCCTCCTCGCAGAACCGCCTCGCGGCGGCCAGGTCTCCGCGCACGCGGGCCACCTGGGCGAGACCGAGCCGGGCGCTGGCCACGAACTCGGGCGCGCCGCTGCGCTGCGCGAGGAGCAGCGCACCGGCGAAGTCGTCGTGCGCCCCCGCGAGGTCATCGGCGCGCAGCCTCGTCTCTCCCCGGGTACGCAGCATGTCGGCCTGGTCGACGGCCGACCCGAGGGCCTCGACCAATCCCATGGCCTCGTCCATGTGGGCGCCTGCGGTCTCCGCGTCGCCCTGCCAGGCGGCCAGTTCACCAAGCGCACCGAGGGTGATCATGGTGCCCCACCGGTCCCCGGTGCCGCGGAAGCCGTCGAGCGCGGTGGTCAGCGCCGCCCTGGCCCGGTCCCGTTGGTCGCTCCACATCAGCGCCGAGCCGCTGCCCATCGCGCCGAGCGCGTTGATCCACGGGTCCGGGCCGACGAGCCGTCGCAGCTCCGCCATCAGCTCGTCGACATCCTCGGCGCCTCCGGACGGCGGCCCGGTCGAAATCCCCGACAGGTACAGCAGGAACGGCTGTCGGGGCGGCCGGTCCAGGCTGCGGATCACGGACCGCTGCGTCCCGAGGGACCGCAGAGGGCCGGAGCCGGCGAGCGAGGCGTTGTAGACGCAGAGGGCGAACTCCTCACCCAGCCCCGGTGGCGCCTCGGTGCCGAGCAGTTCGAGAACGTCGGCGGCGAGCCGCGCCCCCTCCCCGCGCATGCCGCGCAGCCACCAGTAGAACGACAGGGCCGCGACCATTCCGGCCGCGTCGGACGCGTCACCGGCCGCTGTGGCCCGGCGCAACGCCGCGTGCAGGTTGTCCCGCTCGGCGTCCAGCCGTCGCAGCCAGTGCAGCTGCTCCGCGCAGCGGAGGTGGTCGCTGGCGGTCCAGGCGAACTCCAGGAAGTACGCGGTGTGCGCGCGACGCAATTGGTCAGCCTCGCCGGCCTCGGCGAGACGCTCGGCGCAGAAGGCCCGCACCGTTTCGAGCATCCGGTACCGGCCGCCGGTCATCTCCACGAAGGACTTGTCGACCAGACCGGTGAGCGCGTCGACGAACTCGGCGGTGGGCAGGCCGCAGACCCGCTCGGCCGCCTCCAGCGTGGCCCCGCCGGCGAAGACGGTCAGCCGTCGGGCCACTTCCCGTTCGGCGTCGTCGAGCAGATCCCAACTCCACTCGACCACCGCCCGCAGGGTGCGGTGTCGCGGCGACACAGCCCGGTTGCCCGTCGACAACAGCCGGAACCGATCGTCGAGACGGGCGGCCACCTCGGCGACGGACAACGCACGCAGCCGCGCGGCGGCCAACTCGATCGCCAGCGGCAGGCCGTCCAGGCTGCGGCAGATCCGCAGCACCATCTCGACGTTGGCCGGCGTGACGGTGAAGTCGGGCGCGACGTCGGCGGCCCGTTGGGCGAAGAGACCGACCGCCGCGTAGTCGTCGGCGTCCAGCGCGGACGCGCCGAGCGGTGGCACTGTGAGCCCGGACAGCGGACACAGCGCCTCACCGGCCAGCCCGAGCGGCTCCCGACTGGTGGCCAGGACGCGCAACGCCGGGCACGCGCTCAGCAACCGGGCCGCCAGCCGGGCCGCGTCGACGAGGACGTGCTCACAGTTGTCGAGCACCAGCAACAGTCGCCGCTCGGCGAGCGCCTCGACCAACCGGTCGGTGGTCTGCCAGCCCGGCTCGGCCGGTGCGCGCAGGCCCGCGTCGCGCAGGCCGAGCGCGCTCAGCACCGCCTGCGGAACGTCCGAACCGTCGGCCAGCCCGGCCAGCTCGACGAAACGGACCTCCCCGTCGACCCGGCCCGCGGCCTCGATCGCCAGGCGCGTCTTGCCCGCGCCCCCGGGGCCGGTGAGGGTGACGAGCCGGCGCTCGACGAGCAGGTCGCCGACGCGCTTCAGCTCCTCCTCGCGCCCGACGAAGGTGGTGAGTTGACTCGGCAGCACCGGTTCGGCAGACCCGCGTTCCTCACCGCGCAGCACCGCCAGGTGGACCGCGGCCAACTCCGCCGACGGGTCGACGCCGAGTTGCTCGGCCAGCGTGTGCCGGGCGTCCTCGAACTCGGCCAGCGCCTCCGCCGGCCGACCCAGTGCCGCCAGGGCACGCATCAGCTGGCCCCGCGAGCGCTCCCGCAGGGGATGCGCGACGACCAACTCCCGCAACTCCGCGATCAGCGCGCTCTGTGCGCCCAACGCCAGGTCCGCCTCGACCCGATCCTCGATGGCGGCCAACCGCAACTCGTCCAGCCGGGCCGCCTGCGCGGGCGCGCCGGCTGCGCCGACGGCATCGGCCAGGGCGGGACCGCGCCACAGCTCCAGCGCCTCGCGCAACACCGCCGCCGCCCGGGGCCAGTCCCCGTCGACGAGCGCGCGTCGTCCCGCCTCGGCGAGCCGTTCGAACCGGTACGCGTCGACATCGTCGGGGTCCACGGCCAGGCGATAGCCGGCCGGGTGAAACTCGACCGGGTCGTGCCCGGCGGGCAGGGCCTGGCGCAGTCGCGACACCTGGGACTGGAGGGCGTTGGCGGCACCCCGGGGCGGATGCTCCCCGTACAGGCCGTCGATCAGGCGCTCAGCGGAGACCACCCGACCCGCGTCGAGCAGGAGGAGCGCCAGCAGGGCACGCAGCCGCGGACCGCCCACGGGGACCTCTCGCCCGTCGGCCAGTACCACCTGGGTCGGCCCCAGGATGCGGAAACGCATGCCGTCGATTGTCGCTCAGCTCCGGCCGGTTCCGGCTGACCGATCAGCCGTTGACCGCGCGGCGAAGGTCCTTCATCAGCAGCAACAGGTGCATGGGGTCGGTAGGGCTGGCCTCAAACTTCGCCAGCCCCTGATAGAAGTCGCGGGCGGCTTCCGTCTCACAGTGAATGAGCACCGCACGTACGCCGATGACCTCGGAGGCGGCGGCTATCCGCCGCAGTGCGTCGACCACCAGGGCTCGGCCCAGTCCGACGCCCTGGGCGCTGCGGTCGACCCCGAGCCGAGTCAGGATCACCACCGGTTGGTGGTAGCGGCCGGCCCCCTGCTGCAGGCGAGGCGAGGCATCGGCGGGGGCGACGCTGCCGGCAGCCAGGGCGTAGTAGCCGGCCACTCGCTGATCGGGGTGCTCGTTGTCCCGCACCGCGTACACCCGGGACAAGCCCGCCCGATGGGCTTGCAGGGCATGCTCGACCAGCCACACCGATTGCGCGCGGGATCCGCAGTCGAACCCGGTCACCGCGAACTCGGCCGACAGCGGCTCGACCGCCGAGAAGCGGGAACTCACAGTGGCGCACCATCAGTCGGCGGGTCGAGCACCGTCGGGCCGGTCAACAGTTCCCGCAGCCCGGCGACGTCCTGGGCCGGCCCCTGCAACGCCTCGTCGAAGACCCGCCAGGCGTCCTCGTCGAGCAGGAACGCCCGCCGGTCGGCGAGCACATCCGCCGCGGCCTCGGTCGCCGCCTTCAACACGAACGTCGAGACGCTGTCTCCGGCGGCTTGACTGGCCGCCTCCAGCAACGCCTTCTGCTGCTCATCCACCCGCAGGTGCAGCCGCTCCGCCTTCGCACTCACCACCCGAGTGTACGCACAACGTACGCCCCGACAAAGTCGGATCGCCGCTAACACATCGTCGTCCCACGGCAGTTACAGGACACCACCGACCGGAGTTCGTCGAGCAGCGGCGCGAAGCTCAGCGACTGCTGTCCGATCGCCGGCCGGGTCTCCGAGAATTGTGAGAGCCTCGACCTGCCGCCGCAGCTCAACCTGGACTGACGGCGACCCAAGCAGAGCCTCACGGTCATCGGCGTGAAGCACCTCAAGGTCCTGCTCCCGAGCCGAGAGCTCGTCGACCGCCGCATATGCCCGCTCGGCGGTGTAGACGGCGTAAGTGACGTCATCGCTGCCCAGCAGCTCGATCAGGTAGACGAGCGAAGCGACCGCATCCTCCGCCTGAGGTGCCCAGTCATTCCAGTCATCCTCTGAGGGCAGCAGCTCCTTCACTGCGTCCGGCGAGGGCAACTCGGGATGGTGCACGGCCGGCTGATTACCTGCCAAGGCCGACCAGACAGCATCGACGCTGGCCCGGACGAGGTCAGCGTCACCGACCTGGTCCGGTTCGCTGAACTTTGTGTAGGACGGCACCAGAACCTCGACGCAACTAACCGCGAACGCAACACGCTGCCACGGTTCCAGTGCGGTAAGGACCGTGCGCAGCCGCTGACCGTCGAAGCTCTCGGTAGACGCTGCTCCAGCTTCAGGACGACGAGTGGGCTCAGTCTCCTTGCCCAAGGAACACCTCCGCGTCGAATGGTCGGCTGCGCCGGGGGTGTCAGTTCACCTCGCCGTTCCCGTCATGTCGGCGGGTCAGCTCGAAGTCGTCCGGTGGGCCGCCAGCGATTGTCGAGGAGGCGCCCCCGGCTGGCGCAACGGGGTGCGCCACGCCGGCCCCCGGGTCCGTCTGGCCCGGCACCGCGGGAGACGCCGCCGCTGGGGTGTGCACCCCGCCGTGGACCGCCCCGGCCGGCCGGGGGACCGGGATCGGGTGGGCCGGTGGGGCGCAGTGCCGCGTCAGCCAGTCCAACCCTCGCCGCCGGGCGACGACTGTCAGCCGGTCACCGGCGAAGATCACCTGCCTGGGATCCAGGTCCTTCCACCAGATGGTCTTGGCGCCGCCCGCCGGGGTGCGGGCGATCAGCCGGACCTGCCCGTCCCGGTTGACCACACCCAGTGGTCGGCCGTCCAGCTCGGAGCCGGCGGCGACCGGCACCTCGGCGACCGGCAACGCGTGCCGGTCGACCGGGATGGTGGTGATCACGGCGCGTTCGGTGAGCGCCCCGATGAAGGCCGGGGCGGCCAGGTAGGAGACCGAGCGGGACACGCCGAGCGCGAAGGTCTCCTCCACCCGTTCGGCGAAGTCGCCGTCGAAGAGCCGAAGCACCACGCGCAGGTCGGCGCGGAGGTCGCGGGCAGCGAGCGCCGCCTCCAGGTTGGCCACGTCGTCGGTGGACGCCACCACCAGCGCCTGGCAGTCGGCCACCGAGGCGGCGACCAGCGTCTCCGGCAACGCGGCGTCGCCGACGATCAGCGGCACCTCCAGTTGGCGGGCCAGGGCGGCGCCGCGCGGCTCCGGATCCTTGTCGATCGCCACCACCTCGACGTCGTACTCGCGTAGCTGCGCCATCACCCGGGTGCCGACGTTGCCCAGGCCGATCACCACCACGTGCCCGACCCGCGGGGGTTGCAGGCGGCCGGTGTGCAGGGCCAGCCGGGCGTTGACGATGCCGTCCACCACGACGGCGGTGATCAGTGGGATCAGCGCCAACCCGGCCAGGTTGAGCACCACCTGCATGATCTGGGCGTCCGCCGCCTTGGTGGTGTCCGGGTCGGCGCCGCTGAGCGTGGTGACCAGCGTCAGGTACAGCGCCTCCAGCGGAGAGACGTCCTCGGCTCGGGAGATCAGCGCCCCCAGCACCGCGATCAGCGCGAGCACCGCCATCACCGCAATGCCGATCTTGCGGGTGGCGAAGCCACGTACGGCCCCCAGCACCACAGCGACCGGACGACGCCGCCGACGTGCCCGGACCAACCGGCGGGCGGCGACCTCGGTGCCCGGTGGTTGACCGGTCGCCTCGGCGAGCACCAGGTCGGCGCCGGCCTGCTCGGCCGGCAGCAGCTCCACACCCTGCGTCTCGCTGAGGTGCGCCAACGCGCAGACCACGTCCTGCGGTCGGACGTCGGCCCGACGCGCCACCCGCAGCGTCTTGTCCCGATGTTGGAAGGAACTCGGGTCGACCTCGTTGAGCGCGGCAGCCACGAAGGCCGGCGCGGCCATCTCGGCGTCGGAGAGCACCTCGACCGGGGCCTTGAGCAGCTTGCGTACGCCGTCGGCGAGGGTGCCGTTGAACATCCGCAGCACCTGGCGGACCCGCTGGTCGACAGCCTGGGCGCAGAGCGCGGCGTGCAGGTTGCCCACGTCGTCCTGGTGCAACAGGGCCAGCCCGGTCGCGCCGGCCAGACCGGCGGCCTCGAAGGTGGCCACGTCCAGCCGGTCCGAGCGGACCACCCGGACGCCGCGCAGCCCGGCCACGTCCGGCCCGTTGCTGCGGTAACGCTCCGGCACCACGACCGTCACCCGGGCGCCACCGGCCGGTAGCTCGGATTCGAGCATCGCCCGGGCCACGTAGTAGGCGAGCGCGTCCTTGCCACAGATCACGTAGTGCGGGCGCGGATCACCGACGGACCGCAGCCGCCAGTTCCACTCGACCGCCCGTCGCGCCCGGTCCCGCCACGGCTCCGCCATGCCCGGATCGTAATCAGCACGGCCACGGTGGGCGACCCCGTCCGGATCATCCCGTGGCCAGGTATGTCCGCCCCGGCGACGGGTAGAGCAGCGACATGCAGACGTTCCTCCCGTATCCGGGCTTTCTGGCCAGCGCTCGCACGCTGGACCAGAAGCGGCTCGGCAAGCAGCGGGTGGAAGCCATCCAGGTGCTGCGTGGACTCACCCGACCCGGGTACGGCTGGCGCAACCACCCGGCGGTGAAGATGTGGGCCGGGTACGAGGAGGCGCTCGTCCGCTACGGGCTGGACATGTGCGCGGTCTGGACCGAACCGGGGCGGGCCGACACCTGCGCCACCACGATGACCGTCGACCTCGCCGCCGCCTGCGGGGCGGGCGTGATCCGGACCCAGGACGAGCTGGCCCGAGCCGGTGAGCTGCCACCGTGGCTGGGCCGCGACGACCTGCACCTGAGTCACCGCTCGTCGCTGCTGCGCAAGGACCCGGCGCACTACCGCCCGCTGTTCGGCGACGACGTGCCGGAGGATCTGGAGTACGTCTGGCCCGCCTCCGACCGCCCCCGCCGCTGCCTACCGGCCGACTGAGCCGAGGTGGGGCAGACTGGGCCCATGGCGCTGTCGCAAGTGGTAGGTCGACTGATCGGCGTACGGCAGCACCAGGTGGACCCGGGCGGCGGTGGCGCCGACCGCGTGCCGCGACCGACCACGGCGCTGGTGGTGGGTGGCGGCATCGCCGGGATGTCGGCGGCTGTGGTGCTGGCCGAGCGGGGTGTGGCGGTCACGGTGCTGGAGGCGGCACCCACCCTCGGCGGCCGGCTGGGCGCCTGGCCGGAGGCGCTCGCCGACGGCCACCAGCAGAACGAGCACGGCTTCCACGCGTTCTTCCGGCAGTACTACAACTGGCGGTCGATCCTCCGCCGGATCGACAGTGACCTGGGCTTTCTCAAGCCGATTCCGGGCTACCCGATTCTCAGCGAGCAGTGGCCGACCGAGGAGTTCGGCAGGTTGCCACCCGCGCCGCCGGCGAACCTGCTGGCGCTGCTGCTGCGCAGCCCCAGCCTGCGCCTGGCCGACCTGCGACTGATGGACCGGGACGCGGCGCTGCCGCTGCTCAGCTACGACCCGGTGCAAACCTACGCCGACCTGGACAACAGCACCGCCGACGAGCTGCTGGCGTCGCTGCGGCTGCCGGACCGGGCGCGGGCGATGCTGTTCGAGGTCTTCTCGCACTCGTTCTTCAACCACGAGGCGGAGATGTCGGCCGCCGAGATGGTCGCCCAGTTCCACTTCTATCTGCTCGGCAACCCGGAGGGGCTGGCCTTCGACTGCCCCGACGAGGACTACGCCACGGCGATCTGGGAGCCGCTGACCCGGCACGTGGAGAAGCACGGCGGCCGGATCCTCACCAGTTGCGCCGCCACCGGCGTGCACCGGGACGCCGAGGGCTGGCGGGTGACGACCACCGACGGCGGCAGCCATCCGGCGGGTCATGTCGTGCTCGCCGTCGACCCGCCGGCGCTCGCCGCGCTGGTGGCGGCCTCCCCGGACCTGGCCGAGCAGGCACCCGAGCTGGCGGCACGGATGCCGGCCTTCGGCACCCCCGGCCCGCCGTACGCGGTGGCGCGGTACTGGTGTGACGGGGACGTGGCCGCCGAGCGGGCGGTGTTCAGCGGCGTGTCCCGCCAGCCCACTCTGGACTCGGTGACGCTCTACCACCGGTTGGAGAACGAGCCGCGGCGCTGGGCGCAGCAGACCGGCGGGTCGGTCGTCGAGCTGCACGCGTACGCCTGCGAGCCCGGCGTGCCGGCCGAGGAGCTGGCCGAGCGGATGCGCCGCGAGCTGGTCGTGCTCTGGCCGGAGGCCGGCGACCTGCGCGTCCGTGAGCTGCGGGCCCGGGTGGAGGCGCAGGCGCCGGCGTTCACGCCGGGCAGCCACGCCTGGCGACCGGGGGTACGCACCGACGCGAACGGCCTCTACCTGGCCGGCGACGGCATCGCCACGGACTTCCCGAGCGCGTTGATGGAACGCTCGGCCGCGACGGGGATCATCGCCGCGAACCACATCCTGCGCGCCGAGGGTGGCGCGGCCGAGCCGGTGCGCTCGATCCGACCGCGTGGGCTGCTTGCCGGTCGCACCAGGCCAAATCGACAAAACACAACATAAGCCACCGTACGCTGCCGTACGCTCGAATGATCAACCGTCGATCGGCCGGGCGGGAGGGCAGCGGGAGATGTCACCACTGCACCGCGCCGGCGCGGAAGACGGTTCGTCGATCGACGAGATCGGCCGCGACGACGCGTACCCGCTGATCCGCGACGAGCGTGCCTGCATCGTCACCGCGCTCCGGCTGGGTTGGTGGATGGCGGACGCCTACCACCACGGGCAGCACGCGGAGCCCCGCGCCTTCGTCGAGGCCCGCCCGGCCGTACCGCCGGCCAAACTCTCCAACCTCACCGAGATGTCCGTCCACCGTCGGATGCGGATGTACCTCGACGGGGTGGACGTCGCCCTGGCCCAGATCGCCGACCTCACCCGGCACACCGGGCCGGTACCCGACACGTCGGCCGCCCGAGCCCTGCTCCCCGACCTGGGCCAGCCCGACCCCGCCGACCCGGTGCCGCTGCTGCTCGCCCTCGACGACCTCAACGTGGAGGTGCTGCGCTGGGCGATGGCAGCCAACCACCGGGTCGGGCTGGCCTACCGACTGGGTCGATCGGTGGCCGACACCGTCCGAGCCGGCGACGTCACACAGTTGCTGCGCCAGTTCGGCGGCCGGCAGGTCCAGATCAGCAGGTGGTTGGACGAGTTGGCCAGCGTCCTGCCGCCGTACTCGGCCGCTGTGGTGCGCCGCTCGCTGGCGGCCTGGGCGAGTGCCGTCGACCGCGCCGGCCACGAGGACCCGACCGAGCCGACGCCCGCCACCCTGAGCCGGGCGCTGCGCGGCCAGGGTGACCTCTGGCGCGACGTGCTCACCGGTGGCCTGCACCCGCGCGACCTGCTCGACGAGGAGGACTACGCGGTGATCGCCAGGAATCTGATCATCCGGGACCGCCGCCTGGTGGCGCAGGCGGCCCGAGGCATCTTCTGGCCGGTGCTCGTACCCCTGCTGCTGGTGCTCTTCGCGGTCGTCGGGGTGAGTGCCGCCGCGGCCGCCGGCTCACCGACCACCCGGGCGACCGTGGCCCTGGTGGGCCTCGGCGCCGGGCTGGCCGCGATCTGGCGGTCGGTCTCCGGGCCCGCCCTCGCGGTCGCCGGCGAGGTCAACCGGCCGCTGCTGGACAGCGAACTCACCGCACGAATGGCCCTGCGGCTGAACCGGCCGCTGACCACCGCCCAGGTTGCGGCGAAGGCAGCTCCCCGCACCCGCCGCCAGCGGCGTCCCGACGAGGCCGGCCGATCGAAATACGTTGCCCCTGTCTCCCCCGTCGACCTACCGTGAGCGCGCAAGGTCAACCACCACCGCGGGAGCAGCTCATGACGATGTCGCACGTCACCACAGTGCCGTCGACGCTGCCCGGCGACGGTTACCGAGCGGAAGGTCCCCGGGCGGGCCGGCCCGACTGACGCGTACCCGTACGCGCTGAGCCGCCCCGTCCGACAGCCGGACCGGGCGGCTTCTTGCTGTCCGTCACCTCTGGAAAGGAGTCCCGGTGGACGCCGTCCTCGTCATCAACGCCGACCTCGGCCCGCTGCACCGGGTCACCGTCCAACACGCTGTCCGCATGCTCTGCCGTCGGGTGGCCGAGATCCACGAGGCCGAGCCGGACCGGGTGATCGGGGTCTTCCCGATGCCCCGGGTGGTGCGGCTGGTCCGCTTCGTGGTCACCCGGTGGAGGTTCAACTCCGGGCCGGCCTGGTCGCGCGCCGGTGTGCTGCGCCGCGACAACAGGTGCTGCGCGTACTGCGGCGGCCCGGCCTCGACCATCGACCACATCCTGCCCCGCTCGCGCGGCGGCCGGAACACCTGGCGGAACACCACCGCCGCCTGCTACGCCTGCAACCAGCGCAAGGGGGACCGGACGCCGGCGGAGGCGGGAATGCCGCTGCGCCGTGAGCCGGGAAACCCGGGCTGGACGGCGCTGGCCGGGCGGTGACGGACCGGCCGGCGGGAACGGGGGGCCGCGTCCCGGGTACGTCCCGGGCGCGGCACCCGCCGGCCCCCGATCAGGCGGCGCGTTCCTTGACCTTCGACTTCAGCTGGCCACTGGGGCACTGCACCCGGATCTCGCTGCGGTGCTGCGCGGAGGTCAGCTCGACAACGATCTGCTTGGCTGGCCCCCTGTCGTAGTCCTCGACCCGGAAATCGGGCGCGAGCACCACGGTGAGCACCTCGACCGACTTTCCCACGCAGCGAGCAGTGACCGTCCCGCCGAGCGCGTCGACTGGTACAACGGCGGCAGCGGTGGGAGTCGGCGCGGCAGTGGTCGGGGTCGGGGTCGGGGTCGGGCCAGAAGTGGCGGGCGTCGGGCCGGGCACCAGTGTCCCGCCCGGACCGGTCGGAGGGCTGATCCCTGTAGCGGGCGCGGTGTTCCTGGTCGGCGGCACGGCGGACGGTCCGGTATCGGCCGCGCCGGTCGGCTCTTCGATGCGGGGCATCCCCACAGTGGTGGTGCCCGGGCCACTGCCGGTCGGCACGGCGCTCTGTCCCTGTCGACGATTGCTGAAGTCACCGAGCGACCCGGCGAGCGCCACAGCGGCGATCACGACGCCGCCGACCGTCAAAATGGCTCGCCCCCGACGCCACGGCCCGCGCCTCATCCGCGCGGCCGAATCGCCGGCCTGCTCGGCGCCGGCCTGCTCGGCCGTGGTCGGCTCGGTGTCGGTTGACCCGGTGCCGGTGGGTGCGGCCCTGGTTGTGGCCCTGGTTGTGGCACCGGTCGGCTCGGGGCCGGTCGGTTCGGCGACGTCTGCCGCCGAGGCAGCGGCAACGGCAGCCGCCTCGGGGGCGACCTCGCTGGCGGCGGCGAGCAGTATGCCTGCCGCGTCGGCGGCCGACGGCCGGTCGGCGGGGTCGCCGGCCAGGCACCAGCGGTAGAGCCGGTGCACCTCGGGCGGTACGCCGTCGATCGGGGGCAGCGGGTCCGGCTCGACGTGCGTGTGGGCGCGGAGCATCCCGGTCTGCGCCTCGGCGGGCCACGGCAACCGGCCGGTGAGCACCCGGAACAGCAGCAGGCCGAGGGCGTACACGTCACTGGCCGGCAGCACGTCGCCGGCCTGCAACCGCTCCGGCGCCAGGTACGCCGGCGTGCCCAGCAGCCGCCCCTCGAAGTCGATCTCCGGCGCGCCGGCGGCTGCCGCGATGCCGAAGTCGAGCACCTTCGCACCGGTCGGCGTGAGCATCACGTTGCCCGGCTTGATGTCGCGGTGCACCAACCCCTGCTCATGCGCGGCGGTGAGGGCCGAGGCCACCTCGGCACACACCCGCAGACCGGCGCGCGGCGGCAACGGCCCGACCACCAACCGGTGTTCGAGGGTGTGACCGCCGAGCAACTCCATCACCACGAACGGGACCTGGGCACCGTCCAGCGCCGACTCGCCGTAGTCGTAGACGCTCGTCACGTGGGGATGCGACAGCCGGGCCGCGGCCTTGGCCTCGCCTCGGATCCGCTGTCGGGCGTTGGTGTCCGAGGCGACCAGCACCTTCACCGCCACGTCCCGTTCGAGCACCTCGTCGTACGCCCGATGCACCGCCGACATGCCGCCACTGCCGAGGCGTTCCAGGAGCCGGTAGCGGCCCGCAAGCAACTGATCACGCTGCACGACGGACAGCCTGCCGTACCGGCTTGGGAACCGGGTACCCGGGATCGAAATCTCGCGATGAGTGGGACGGGCTTACGGCTACCGTCCGCTCAGATCCGTCGGACTGAAACGCAGTCAGTGATCGGTCGGGGGCTGCCAGGCGAAGCGGGGCGTTCGACGTTCGGCGATCGCCGCCACCCCCTCCCGAGCTTCGCCGGTGGTCGTCACCTTCCGGTGCCACCAGGCGATCCGCGCGGCCTCGGCGCGCTCGTCGATGATCTCCTTCGCGGCGGCGATGCTCAGCGGGGACCGCTGGGCGATCGTCGCTGTCAGTTCGCCCACCCGCGCGGCGAGCCGGTCGGCCGGGAGCAGCTCGTCGACCAGGCCGATCCGCAGGGCGCGCTCGGCGTCGATCAGCTCGGCGGTGAACAGCAGCAGCTTGGCGGCGGACGGGCCGACCAGCCGGGCCAGCCGGCGCGTCGTCGGCGCCGGATAGACCAGCCCGAGTCGGGCCGGCGGTACGCCGAAACGGGCGTCGTCGGCAGCGATCCGCAGATCGCAGGCGACAGCGAGTTGAGCCCCACCGCCGACGCACGCGCCTCGGATGGTCGCGATCGTCGGCTTGGCGAACCGGGCCAGCCGTTCCTCGGCGGCCACCGCGATGCTGGCGTCACCGGCGTCCAGCAGCTCGGCCAGGTCACCGAGGTCGGCGCCCGCGCAGAAGGCGTCGCCGGCGCCGGTCAGCACCAACGCCCGTACGTCGGGGTCGGGCTCCAGCTTGTCGAGCAGTTCGGGAAGCTGACGCCACATGGCGGCGGTCATCGCGTTGCGCCGAGCCGGGTTGTGGATCACCACGGTCGCGACCGGTCCGGTCACCTCGACTGTCAACTCCGCGTCCGACACGTCCGCCCCTTCCGCGCCACCGCCCGACGGCGCCGATCTGGCGAGCCGACGCCGTGCACCCGTGCGGCGACCATAACGGCGCGGCGATGGGTCAGGTCACGCGGACTGCCAGGAAACCGCACCGGCGAGCCCGGCGACCACCGTGAGGGGTGGCCGCCGGGCCGTCAGGTCAGGAGACGGTGACCGCTGTGTCGTCGACCACGAAGGACGTCTGCAGTGAGGAGTCCTCGGTGCCGGTGAACTTCAGGTTGACGGTCTGGCCGGCGTAGGCCGCCAGCGAGAACGACTTCTGGCTGTAACCGGTGGCCTTGTTCAGGTTCGAGTAGGTCGCCAGGGTGGCCAGCACCGTTCCGCCCGAGTTCAGCACCTGCACGCGCAGCGTGTCGTACGCGACGCTGGTGGTGGTCTCGGCCGAGTCGATGTGCAACCAGAAGCTGACCGTGTACGACGAGCAGCCGGTCGGCAGGCTCACCGACTGGGCGAGCGTGTCGGTGTGGCTGCTGCCGTAGCCGCTCAGCCATGCCTTGTACGTCCCGGTGCGGGCCGGCTGGCTGCTGGCGCTGGTGATCACGCCGGAGCTGGCCGACCAGCCGGTCGTACCGGACTCGAAGCCCGCGTTGGCAAGCTTCTGCCCCGGCGCGGTGCAGCCGCCGCCGGTGCCGTTCACGGTGAGCCGGTAGGTGGCGCTGCGGGTGACCGACCCCGCGCCGTTGACAGTGACCGAGTAGGTGCCCGGCGGTGTGCTCGCCGAGGTGCTGATGGTGAGGGTGGACGAGCCGCCCGAGCTCACCGAGGCGGGGCTGAACGCGGCGCTCGCCCCGCTGGGCAGGCCGGACGCGGAGAACGTCACCGTCTGCGCCGAGCCGCTGGTGGTGGCGGTCGAGACGGTGGTGGAGACCGAGCTGCCCGGGTTCACCGAGCCGGCGGTCGGCGACAGTGCCACGGAGAAGTCGTTGCCGGTCGAGCAGGGCGCGTCGTTGCCGGCGACGTTCACAGCGGTCCAGGCGGCCTGCACTGCCTTGTACTCGGTGGAGCAGCTGCCGTGCAGGTCGGTGGCCGCCCGCAGGCTGTAGGCACGGGCGGTGTTCGCCGGGTTGGCGGTGTTCACGTACGACGTGTTGGAGGTGAAGTAGACGTCCAACGCCCGGAACCAGATCTTCTCGGCCTTGGCCCGGCCGATGCCGGTGACCGCGGGAGCGGAACCGCAGACCGGTGAGGTGCCGTACGCGGTGGCGCCGGTGCCCTCGGCGAGGTTGAAGTAGAAGTGGTTGGCGACGCCGGACGAGTAGTGCACGTCCTTGTTCTTCGTGCTGCTCGACCAGCAACTGTCGGACCCGCCGTCCAGCGACGGGTTGTACATGTAGCGCAGGGGCGTACCGTTGCCATTGATGTTGATCTTCTCGCCGACC
This sequence comes from Micromonospora sp. NBC_00330, assembly GCF_036136635.1. Classification (NCBI taxonomy): domain Bacteria; kingdom Bacillati; phylum Actinomycetota; class Actinomycetes; order Micromonosporales; family Micromonosporaceae; genus Micromonospora; species Micromonospora sp. NBC_00330. The sequence goes on along the minus strand of NZ_CP108012.1, from coordinate 6,384,420 downwards.
TGGTAGTCGCCCGGGTCGGCCGAGGTGTTGGCGTAGAACTCGACCATGTTGCCGAAGATGTCGCTGGTCGCCTCGTTCAGGCCGCCGGACTCACCGGAGTAGGTCAGACCGCCGGGGACCACGTTCTCGGTCACGCCGTGGCTCATCTCGTGGGCTGCCACGTCGAGCGCGACCAGCGGGCGGGCGTTGCCCGAGCCGTCGCCGTACGTCATCCGGGAGCCGTCCCAGAAGGCGTTGACGTAGTTGTTGCCGTAGTGCACCCGGCTCGGCACTCCGGTGCCGTTGCCGAAGATGCCGTTACGGGCGTGCGTGTTCTTGTAGTAGTCGAACGTCTTGGCGGCGCCGAAGTGGGCGTCGACGCCGGCGGACTGCCGGTTCGAGGTGGCCCCGGTGCCCCAGGTGTTGTCGGCGTCGGTGAACGTGGTGCAGCTCGACGTGCCGTTGTTCATGTCGCAGGTCGACCCGTTGCCGTGGGAGGGGTCGACCAGCTGGTAGGTGCTGCCGGAGAGCGTCGTGTCGACGCTGACCGTGCCCGAGTAGAGGCTGTTGCCGGTGCCGGTCACCGACTCGATCTCGTCGTAGGCGCCGACGGCCGCTCCGGTGGTGGCGTCGGTGATGACATGCAGCCGGGACGGGGTCTGCCCGTCGGGCTGCCACCCGCTGACCACCGTCTCCCACGCCAGCCGACCCTGCCCGGAACTGGCGTCGACGAACAGCTCCGGCGTGCCCACCGCCTCGGCCTTGCCGGCGAACCGGGCGCTGGCGGCCTTCTTCGCGGCCGCCGCGCTGGTCCTGGCCGAGGTGGCGAGGGTCAGCGGCGCGGCCAGTCCGACCGAACTGCCGGCGTACGTGCCGTTTGGTGCGGTGTGGATGACGAAGTCACCGCCGTACACCCGCAGGCCCCGGTAGGTGCGGGTGTAGCGGGTGTGGGCGGCGCCGCTGGCATCCACAGTGGTGCTGTGCACCTGGTAGGACTCGGCGCTCGAACCCTGGACCGCGCCGGGGTTCGTCCGTAGGACGGTTGCCGCTCGGGCCACGGCGGAGGCGTCCGGCGAGGGAGAGGTGGGCGGGGCCGCGTGCGCCGGGGTGACGACGCAGGCCAGCAGGCCGCTGGTGAGCAGCAGTGCGCTGACGGCGGCAGGAGCTCGTTTCACGTGCCCTCCTGGAAGGAGAAGAGTGTGACGGGGGTAGTCACGCATGTACATTCAGCTACCAGGAGGGAGGAAGGGTGCCTCGGACCGCTTCCAGACATCGACAATGGCCGTTCGGGTGAGGCTCTTGACAAGGGAACCGACGCCGCCCACCATGCGTCCGACGACCATGAGACCCACCTCGACAACCGGCGCCGCCATCGCGCTACTGGTCGCCTTCCTGACCGGCTGCACCGGCGCCGAACGCACCCCCACCACCCCGAGCCAGCCCCCGGTCACCACCGCTCCCGGCCCGACCGGCACCCTGCTTCCGACCACCGCCCCCACCACCGCCCCCCAGGCCAGCGGCGCGGCCGCCCGGGTGATGTTGCGAAGCTCCGGCGGCTTCGCCGGGCGCGGTGACGTGGTGACCGTCGAGCCGGACGGTCAGTGGACCGCTGTGGACCGGGCCGGCAGCCGGCGTACCGGTCGGCTCAGCCCCGCCGACCTCGGCCGCCTGACAGCTCTGGCCGCCGACCCCCGACTGGCCGCCGAGGCAAGCCGGACGACAAGCCCGACCAACTGTGCGGACGTGTTCACCTACCGGGTCACCGTCGGCACGATCGAGACCGGGTACGTCGACTGCCCGGCCGAGGGGCCCCCGCCACCGGCCACGCAGGACGTGGTCAAGCTGCTGCTACGGGCCACCGGCACTCACACCAGATAGTCCGGGGGCAGGCCTGTCGCACGCAGCTCCGGCGGCAGGTGGGCGACGTCGTTGACGGCCACCAGATTCGGCGGGCCGGCCGCGCTGTACCGGATGACGGTCAGCCCCGCGTTGTGCGAGTTGAAGCCCAGCCACCGCCACTGGGGCGCGTCGAGGGCGTGCCGCACCAGCCAGGCGATCAGGAAGCTGTGCGTCACGACCAGCTCGCGGACCGGTTCGCCGTCGGCGGGCCCCTCGGCGACCGGGCCGGCGAACCGCCGCACCGCGTCCGCAGTCACTCGCGGCCCGTCGACCCGCTCGGCCGCCGAGAACTGCGTCAAAAATTCGGCGTACGCGGACGGCAGGCCAGCCGGATCGGTGTCGTGTGGGAGGTGGTCACCGGCCAGCTCCGTCTCGTACACCGGGACGTCGAGCAGCGACTTGGCGACCAGCTCGGCGGTCTGCGCGGCCCGGCGCAGCGGCCCGTGGTGGACGGCGGCGAACCGCCGGGCCCGCAGGCGTTCGCCCAGCAGGGTGGCCTGCCGCCGGCCGCGCTCCGACAGGCCGGTATCCGGTTCGCCGGCCTCCGACCCACTCGGCTCGGAGAGATCCTGCTCGGCGTGTCGGGTCAGGTACAGCAACCGGGTCACCATGACCCCCACCTCAACACACCGGGAGGTACGAGTTCGACCCGTACCTCCCGGTCCTGCGGCTGTCGGCTCAGTCGGCCCGACCGGACGCCGCTCGCGCGAAGGTGACCGACACCCACAGCCAGCCGGCCGTCACCGCCAGGCCGAACGCCACCATCACGGCCGGTGCCGGCCGGACGATCAGCGTCACCCAGGCCGCCGCGAAGAAGATCCCGGTCACCAGGCCGTAGGCGGCGCGACCGCGCGCCCCCTGCCGTGCGGCCCGACGGGCGGCCACCACCGTCGCGACGATCAGCGACACGAAGGCGACCGCCGCCACCAGGAAGTGCAGGCCCCCGTGCCAACTGATCTCACCGGCGCCCCGAGGCGTACCGGCCGGGAACCCGTCGGCCGGGTCGGCGGAGAAGATCGCCGCCCCGACCAGGCCCAGGCCGTACAGCGCGAGCAGTCGGGGCAGCCAGACCGATCCGGCGCCTTCGCTGGTACGGCGGCGCAGCGCCTGGGCGGCCAGCGCGCAGAGAACCCCGGTGGCCAGGAACGTGACGATCTGAATCCAGCCCAGCTCGCCGGTGCTCAACACACTGACCGGGTGGCGACGGAAGTCGAAGCCGTCCCGGGTCGCCGCCTGCGCGATCGCCGAGCCGACGAAGATCGGGCCGGCGAACACCCCGCCGATCAACAGCAGGCGGTCCCGACCGACGGCGGTCGGTCGTACCACGGGAAACGCCGCGGCCTGGCTCATCGCCCGCCCCTACGCCCGGGGAAACATCTGGCCGATGCGGATCCGGTTGCCGAACGGGTCCCGGATGCCGAAGTCGATCCCGTACGGGCGCTCGGTCGGCTCGTCGGTGATCTCGACGCCCTTCGCCACGAGATCCTCGTGCGTCTTGCGGGCGTCGTCAGTGGTCATGAAGAGGTACCCGCCGAGGGCACCCTTGGTGAGCAGCTCCCGAACCTGCTCGGCGGTGGCCGGGTCCAGCGCGGGCGGACCGGGCTTTTCCAACAGGATCTCGCGCTCCGGGTCGCCGGGCAGGTTGACAGTGAGCCACCGCATGAAGCCGAGGTCCTGGTCGGTGTTGACCTCCATGCCGAGCTTGTTGACGTAGAAGTCAAGCGCGGCGTCCTGGTCGAGGACGTAGATCTGGGAGCGGCTGATCGCGTTCATCGTCATGCCCATGACGCTAGAGGTAGACCGTGACCTGCGGCTTATCCAAAACTGCTGGGTCGGGTCCAGGCTTTGGTGAAGCACGACGGCACGTTTGCCGGCGCGACGCGCTGACGCCGGAAATCCGAGGGCGAATCCCCGACGATCTGCCGGAACGTCCTACTGAACGTGCCCAGGCTGCCGAAGCCGACGGCGTAGCAGATGTCCGTCACGTCCCGGTCGGTCTCCACCAGCAACGACATCGCCCGCTCCACCCGACGGCGTTGCAGGTAGCGGTGCGGGGTCTCACCGAAGGTGGCCCGGAAGGTACGGATGAAGTGCGCCTGCGAGACGTGCGCGATCCGGGCCAACGCGGGAATGTCCAGAGGCTCGGCGTACGCCCGGTCCATCGCGTCCCGGGCGCGCAGCATCGCCCGGTTCGACTCCTCCACCGCCCGACTCATCAACCCCCGCCCAGCTCCGCGCTGCTCCGGCCCCAGGCTACCGCCGGGAGTGACACCGGCGGCTGGGCTGTCACTTGCGGTAGTAGAAGTCGGCGGCCTCACCAGCGCGTGCCGGCGCGTTGATCTTCAAGGGCTTTCCGTGATCTTTCATGGTGGTGGTCAGCGTCAGTTTCGGGCCCTCGCTGGGACTCAGCTCGACCTTGATCGAGGTGACCCAACCCTTGTCGTCGGTGGTGATCGTGAACGGCGACAGGCGTATGCCGATCGAGACGATGCTCGGTGCGCCCACGGGGAGGAACGACGTGGCGTCCTTGCCGGTGGGGTCGAAACGGCCGGTGTAGGTGTGCGGGTCGACGCGGTCCACCGAGGCGATCGACGAGGTGAACGCCTTCAGGCCGGTCGGGTCGACCCAGTCGAAGCGGAGGAAGGGGTCGTCGCGCTTCACTCGCTTCAGATCGACGTGCACCCAGTTCTTGTCGTCGGACGGCCGCACGTAACTGTCGTTGCCGATCACGGTCCGGCTCCCCGCCGACGGGTACTTCCCGCCGGTGACCGAGATCGTGGTCTGGAAACGGCGCTTCTTCGGATCGAAGGCACCCGTGCCGTTGACCTTCTGCCCTTCGGGCAGGTTGCCGCGCACCGCGTACCGGTGGGAAGCCCCATGCGACCGCTGCAATGCCGCGACCAGCTCACCGCGGACGTCGGGCGTCGGGGACGGCGCGGCAGTGGCGGTGGCGGTGGCCGCAACCGGTTCGTCGGTGCGCGTGGGCTCAGTCGTCGGAGTGCAGCCGGCAGCAAACAACAGACCGCCGGTCAGACCCAGCATGAGCAGAGTGGTGCTGTGTTTCATTGTCATTCCCCCGTGGACCGCCGCCTGATGGCGGGACGGAGGCACGATAGCGAACTTGGTCGACGCCCGGTTGCCCCTCGGGGCGGCCCGGCGGAAACACAGCGGTGCCGCTCGGATACGTCTGATGTAATTGGAGCCCCCGGCCGGGATCGAACCGGCGACATCTCGCTTACAAGGCGAGTGCTCTGGCCAGCTGAGCTACAGGGGCGCGTGCGTCGAGGTCAGCATAGCGACTGACGTACGGATATCCCGATGGCGTGGCCTCCCGAGCACGGGAATCGTCAACAACCCGACGCAGACTCGTTTCCCACGGCGTCGATTGATGTCTGACCGTGCCCGAGTGACCGGAATGCGTAGCCCGCCTGGTGGGCTGGACGGCCCCCCGCCTTGGCAGCACGGGTAAACGCGTTTACGGTTCACTGACACGGACGACGACCGGGCGCCCCCGCGACCGCGCCGCCGTCCGCTGAACCGGCACGGACACGTGCCGGTTGCTCCTTCACTCGGATCGTCCGGCACGTTCCTGCCGGTGAAAGGAAGCGCTTCACCATGGCTACGGTCACCTATTCCAAGGCGTCCCGGGTCTACCCGGGCCAAGAGCGTCCCGCCGTCAACGAGTTGGACCTCGAGATCGGCGACGGGGAGTTCCTCGTCCTGGTCGGCCCCTCCGGTTGCGGTAAGTCCACCAGCCTGCGGATGCTCGCCGGCCTGGAGGACGTGGACGCCGGTTCGATCTACATCGACCAGCGTGACGTCACCCACCTTCCCCCGAAGGCCCGCGACATCGCGATGGTCTTCCAGAACTACGCCCTCTACCCGCACATGACGGTGTACGAGAACATGGCGTTCGCCCTCAAGCTGCGCAAGACCTCCAAGTCGGAGATCGACCGGCGGGTCAAGGAGGCGGCCGGGCTGCTCCAGCTGGAGGAGTACCTCAGCCGTAAGCCGAAGGCGCTCTCCGGTGGTCAGCGTCAGCGTGTCGCGATGGGCCGGGCGATCGTCCGCGAGCCGCAGGTCTTCCTCATGGACGAGCCGCTGTCGAACCTCGACGCCAAGCTCCGCGTGCAGACCCGTACCCAGATCGCGTCCCTGCAGGCCAAGCTGGGCGTCACCACGGTCTACGTCACGCACGACCAGGTCGAGGCCATGACCATGGGTCACCGGGTCGCGGTGCTGCTCGACGGTGTCCTTCAGCAGGTGGACACCCCGCGGGCGCTCTACGACACCCCGGCCAACGTGTTCGTCGCCGGCTTCATGGGCTCGCCCGCCATGAACATCAAGACCGTTCCGCTGAACGAGCGGGGCGCCGAGTTCGCCGAGCTGCAGATCCCGCTGACCCGCGAGCAGGTCGAGGCGGCCCGCGCCGAGGGTGGCGACGGCAAGGTCACCGTGGGCTTCCGCCCGGAGGACTGCGAGCTGGTCAGCCCGACCGAGGGCGGCATGCCGGTGGTTGTCGAGCTGGTCGAGGACCTCGGCTCGGACGCCAACGTCTACGGCCACGCCGCGCTGGGTGGCAACTCGGAGCGCTTCGTCGTCCGCACCGACCGGCGCAACATGCCGAACATGGGTGACACCGTGTTCGTCAGGCCGGTTGCCGGTCGCAGCCACGTCTTCCACGCCTCCACCGGTGGCCGGATCTGACGTAACGCCTTTACCGACAGGGGCGGTCCGCTTCGGCGGGCCGCCCCTGTCGTCGTACCAAAAATGGCTCTTCACCCTGCCTGGGCGCCCGACGACGAAGGCCCCCTCCCGCGCTCGGCGGGAAGGGGCCTTCGTTCGACGTGCGCTACAGCTCGACGGAGCGCCGACGGGCGACCTCGGCCAGGGCGACCGCCGCCGCCACGCTGGCGTTGAGCGACTCGACCTCGGAGATCATCGGGATGCTGACGGTCAGGTCGCAGGTCTCCCCGACCAGGCGGGAAAGACCGCGCCCCTCGGAACCGACCACCACCACCAGCGGACCGACAGCGGCCTCCAGGTTGTAGAGGTCGGTGTCGCCGTCGGCATCCAGGCCGACGACCATGAAGCCGGCGTCCCGGCACGCCTTCAGCGACCGGGTCAGGTTGGTCACCTGCGCCACCGGCACCCGCGCGGCCGCGCCGGCACTGGTCCGCCAGGCGGTCGCGGTGATCCCGGCGGCACGACGCTCGGGTACGAAGACACCCTGCGCGCCGAACGCGGCAGCCGACCGGATCACGGCGCCCAGGTTGCGCGGGTCGGTGACACCGTCCAGCGCGACCAGCAGCGGGGCCTGCTGCTCCAGGGCAGCGGCGACCATGTCCTCGAACGGCTGGTACGCGAAGGGCGGCACCTGCAAGCCGACGCCCTGGTGCAGCACCCCGCCGGTCATCCGGTCCAACTCGGCGCGGCTGATCTCCAGGTTGGCGATGCCCCGGTCGGCGGCGGTCCGGATGATCTCGTTGATCCGGTCGTCCATGTCGATGCCCTGGGCCGTGTAGAGGGCCGTCGCCGGCACGTTGGCGCGCAGCGCCTCCAGCACCGGGTTACGCCCGACCAGCAGCTCCGGGGTGTCCTTGGACGGGTTGGACTTTCGCCCCGGCGTGACCCGAGGACCGGACCGGCCGGTGGGCTTGCCGCCCCGTCCGCCGGTGGCGGCACCCCGGCCGACCGGTACGCCCCGACCGCCGCCCCGGCCCCAGGTGGTGTCCTTGCTGCCCGGCTGGCCGATCTTGGGGGCGCGCCCCTCCTCGGCCGCCGCGCGGCGCTCCTTGTCCTGCTTCCAGGCGGTGCGCTGCGGCAGCTTCTCGGTGCCCGAGTAGCCCTTGTGCCACGGCCGCTCGTCCGCGGGCAGGGTGCGACCCCGCCCGGCCAACGAGTCCTTGTTCTTGCCGCCGGTGCCCTTGGGGGCGCCTGCCTTCGACGTCAGTCGCCGGCCACGGCGCTGCGAGTTGCCGGCCATCAGTCCTGCTCTCCAATAGTCCAACGGGGGCCCTGGGGGGTGTCCTCGACCACCACGCCGGCCAGCTTGAGCTGGTCACGCACGGCGTCCGCGGCGGTCCAGTCCTTGCGGCCCCGCGCCTGCGCACGCTGCTCCAGGGCCAGCGCGATCAGGGAGTCCACCACGGCACGAAGGTCGTCCGATCGGCCGCCACCGGTCCAGGCCGGATCGAGGGGGTCGATCCCGAGAATATCCAGCATTGCCCGCACCACGGCCAGCGTGGTGCGGACGGTCACATCGTCGCCGACGCTCAGCGCGGTGTTGCCGTCCCGAATGTGCTGTTGCAGCACGGCCAGCGCGGCTGACGTGTTGAGGTCGTCGTCCATCGCCGCGACGAACCCGGCGGGCAGCTCACCGAACTGCCCGGCGCCGACCCGCTCGGCCGCCCGCTGCACGAAACCCTCGATCCGCCGGTACGCGGTGGCCGCGTCGCGCAGCGAATCCTCCGAGTAGTCGATCACCGAGCGGTAATGCGCGGCGGCGTAGTAGTAGCGCAGCTCCACCGGCCGCACCCCGAGCGAGTCCACGTACGCCAGGCCCAGCGCGTTGCCGGCGGACTTGCCCATCTTGGCCCCGCCGATGCTCAACAGCCCGTGGTGCACCCAGTAGCGGGCGAACGGCAACCCGGCCGCCTGGGACTGGGCGATCTCGTTCTCGTGGTGCGGGAACGTCAGATCCAGGCCACCGCCGTGAATGTCGAACTCCGGGCCGAGATAGCGCCAGCACATCGCCGAGCACTCGATGTGCCAGCCCGGACGGCCCAGCCCCCACGGCGAAGGCCAGTAGGCGTCCGCCGGCTCGTCCGGTTTGGCGCCCTTCCACAGCGCGAAGTCGCGCGGATCCCGCTTGCCCCGATCCGGGGCGTCCCCGGCGGACTGCATGGCGTCCGGAGACTGGCCCGACAGCGACCCGTACGCCGGCCAGGACGCCACGTCGAAGTAGACGTCGCCGGAGCCGTCACTCGCCGGGTACGCGTGCCCGTCGGCGATCAACTTGGTGATCAGCTCATGCATCTCGGGGATGTGCCCGGTGGCGCGCGGCTCGTAGGTGGGCGACAGCACGTTCAACGACCGGTACGACTCGGCGAGCAGCAACTCGTTCGCGTACGCGATCGACCAGAACGGACGACCCTGCTCGCCCGCCTTGACCAGGATCTTGTCGTCGATGTCGGTCAGATTGCGAATGAAGGTGACCTCGTAGCCGGCGGCCAACAGCCAACGACGCAGGACGTCGTAGTTGACGCCGGAGCGAAGGTGACCGATGTGCGGCGGGGCTTGAAGGGTGAGACCACACAGGTAGACCCCCACCTTGCCGGCTTCCCGCGGGACGAAGTCCCGCACCGATCGGGTGGCGGTGTCATACAGGCGTAGCGTCACCGTACAAGGGTAGCTGTCCGTGCCTGTCCGGGTCCGCCGGTGCCGGGTCGTACGCTGCCAGGCGTGGATGCGACCGCACGCTCCGGTGGCTCCGGTGACCCGCCAGCCAACCCCACCGCCCCCGCCGACCCGGCCTCCGAGTGGGCTTTCGGGCCGACCGACGCAACCTTCGGATCGGCCCACGCAGGTGGAGGGCGGGCCGACGCGGCCCTCGGGCGGACCTCCGGCGCGGCCGACGCGGCCCTCGGGCGGATCGAGGCTGGCGTGGGGCGGGCCGACGCGGTCGCGGGGCGGGGCGGGGAGACGTCGCAGACGCTGGACCGGGGGTTGCGGCTGCTGCACCTGGTCGCCGACGCCTCGGGCGGTCTGACCGTCACCGAGGCCGCGAATCGGCTCGGCATCGGCCGGGCCGCCGTCTACCGACTGGTCAGTGCACTGACCGGGCACGGCATGCTGCGCCGCGACGGAGACGGTCGACTGCGCCTCGGTGCCGGGTTGCTGCACCTGGCCCGACGGGCCCAGCCGCTGCTCGCCGAGGGTGCGCTGCCCGCGCTACGCCGCCTCGCCGAGCAGGCCGGCGCAACCGCGCACCTGACCGTCGTCGAAGGTGGCGAAGGCGTCGCCCTGGCCGTGGTCGAGCCGAGCTGGACGTCGTTCCACGTCGCGTACCGGGCCGGGGCACGGCATCCACTGGACCGGGGAGCGGCCGGCCGGGCGATCCTGGCCGGTCGGGCCGGGGTGGCCGAGCCGGTGAGCAGCAGCGGCGAGTTGCAGGCCGGGGCGTACGGGGTGGCCGCACCGGTGCTCGGCGTACCCGGCCTGGAGGCCAGCGTCGGCGTGGTCGCGCTCGCCCCGCTGGACGTCGACACCATCGGCCCCCTGGTGCTGGCCGCCGCCCGAGCCATCACCACCGCCCTCAGCTGACCCGGCCGCCGCACCCCACCGCGCCCCGCCCCGGCCCGCGCCACCCCTCACCGCGCCGCGCGCCACCCCACCGCAGCGCGCGCTTCACCGCCGCGCGCCCCCCGTGGCTTGATCGACTCGGGTTCAAGGAAGTCGCGGTGTCACCGGACCGGTGACCGCCCGACTTTCAGGAACGCGAGTGGATCACGGCCCGGTCGACGGCTCCGATGGCTGATTGGTCGGCCGTTCTGGCCGTTGCCATAGCACGATCGGCAGGTGGATTCGCGGTTGTCCACAGGCCCGGCGGCATACGCGGGCCGGGTTGTCCACAGGGGTTTCGGTGGCCAGTCGGTGGTCGGCACGCTGCTCGGCATGCCCCCACGTCCGCATCGCCCCGATGCCCTGGCCTGGCAGGTCTTCCGCGGCTCCGACGCTGTCCGGGACGGCCTGCTCACCGAACATCAGTTGCGCAACTCCGCCTGGGTGCGGTTGCGCCACGACATCTACGCCGACTCGCGGCTGGACCGCGATCACGCCCTCGCGTGTCGCGCCGCCCTCCTCCGGCTCCCACCCGGGGTGGTGGTCGGCGGCCCGTCGGCCGCCTACCTGCACGGCGTCCAACACGCCGCGAGCTTCACCGACGATGTGCACGTCCTCGTGCCCCGACCGCTGCGGATCGGCCCACAGCGTGGCCTCCGCGTGCACGTCAACGCCATCACCCCGCTCCGACCGCCGGACGCGGGACGACCGCCGGACGCGGGACGACCGCCGGACGCGGGACGACCGCCGAGCGCTGGAAGTCCACGTGATTCAGCGCGACCTGCGGGAGCGGGCCGCCCACCTGCCGGCGGAATGTCACAACGACCAGCACGGCATCTGTCCCGCCCTGCCGCCGTGTCCGTCGGAGCAGGGGGGATGGTGGTGGCCGGTCGGGGCGATGGGTGGGCGGCGGCCAGCCCGCCCAGGTCCAGGGGGCAGGACCTTCCAATCCCCCGATCCGACCCCGGGCGGGCCGCCTGGGAGACGGCTGTCTGGCTCGACCCGGTCCGGGCGGTCGCCATCGTCGATTCGCTGCTCGGGCAGGGGCTGACCGATCGCGCGACCTTGGCTGCCATGGCTGCCCGCAATGCTGACCGGCCGGGTGCGCGACGAGCAGGCTGGGTGTTCGACCTGGCCGACGGCGGAGCCGAGTCTCCGCCGGAGTCCCAGCTACGCGTGCGGTTGGTGCTGGGTGGGCTGCCGCGCCCAGCGGTTCAACATCCGGTACGCCTGCCCACCGGCATTGTTCTGCACCCCGATCTGGCTTGGCCGCAATATCGGGTAGCGGTGGAGTACGACGGGAAGTGGCACTCCGACGTCGAGCAGCTGCACCGCGACCGCCGCCGGCTGAATCAGCTGGTCGGCGCGGGTTGGCTGGTCCTGCACGTGACCAGCCGCCGGCTGCACGGCGAGTTCCCGGCGGTGCTTCGAGAGGTACGCGACGCGCTGGTCAGCCGCGGCTGGCGACAGGGATCGTCCAGATGACCAGGATCACCTCGGGTTCCTGGAAAACGCGCCATCCCTCACGCACCAACACCGCGCCTTCAAGGAAGCCGAGTCGATCATGACTGGCGGCGGGCGACGGGCGACGGGCGACGGCCGGTGACACCAGGCCTTGACGAGCCGGGGCCCGGTCGACGACAGGTCGACCGGGCCCCGGGGATGGTGGCGGTTGGGCCACCTTCGTACTGCGGTGCGCTACGGGCGGGCGTTCGGCTTGAGCGGGGTCTTCACCGCCGCATAGGCGTCGACGATCCCGTAGCCGTAGAAGCCGTTGAAGTTGACCCCACCGGCGCAGTACGCGTCGTAGGTCTCGTCCCGGCCCTCGTTGCGGTACTGCTGGAGGCGCGGCTCCGGGCACGCGTGCTCGGCTGCCGTGCGGTAGAGGTGCTGCTCGACCTGGTCCGGCGACATCCCGAAGCCAGTCCGACCCTGCGCCTTGCCGTGCCGGCTGACGATCAGCGCGGCGACACCGGCGGCGTGCGGGGACGCCATCGAGGTGCCCTGGAGGTACGTGTAGTAGCCGCACTCACCGTTGGCCTTGCACTGCTTGAAGACCTCGTTGGCAATGCGGGGGTCGATGTTGCCGTCGGCGTCCACCCGTGGGTCCGGGATGGTCGCGGAGATCGGCTCCTCCTGGAGCACCTTCAGCGGGTACGTGGAGAGGATCATGTTGGCCGGGGTCCGGTGGGTGTCGGTGCCGAAGCCGTCCCGGAACCAGCCTCCCGGCGCGGCGACCGAGATCTGCTCGGTGCCGTAGTTGGAGAAGTCCGACTTCTTGCCGGACGGGCCAACCGACGACACTCCGATCACGTGCGGGCCCTCGGTGGGCAGGTCCCAGCAGCTCTCGTTGTCGATCGGGCGGTCATACGGGTCGGCGCCGTAGTCGGGGCTCGTGACGTCGGTGCGCGGTGCACCCAGGTCCTCGTTGTTGTTGCCGAGCGCACCGACGAGGGTGACGCCCTTGTTGTGCGCGAAGACCAGCGCCCGCTTCATGGCCTTGATGATGGCCCGCTGCTCGGCCTGGTCCTCGGGGGAGTCGGCCGGGTTGGCGGTGCAGTTGTACAGCCACGGGTCGACATAGAACGACATGTTGACCACGTCGATCCCGGACCGGCCGGCGTAGACCAGGGCGTTGACGACCGGGTCGAGGAAGAAGTAGCCGGAGTCCTGGCCACCCTTGAGTTCGACCAGCGAGACGTTCGGGGCGACGCCGGAGAGACCGAAGCCGTTGGCCGCGGCGCCGATGGTGCCAGCCACGTGGGTGCCGTGCCCGCCGTCGTCGGTGCCGACCGGGTCGAGGCAGCTCGACACCTCGCAGGGGCCGTCGACATCGGTCAGGTCGGGCGCGAAGTTGCGCGACAGCGACCAGTTGAAGTTCGGCGCGATGTCCGGGTTGCTGGCGTCGACGCCGGTGTCCAGGACGCCGACGGTCACCCGACGGTCGCCCGGCTCGATCTTGCGGGCCTTGTCGGCCCGGATCATCTCCAGGCCCCACAGCTTGTCGTCGAGCGGATCGAGCTTGGCGCCCTTCTTGGCAGCACCGGCACGAGCACCGGCAGCGGCCACCAGATGCTCCTGCTCGACCCGGTCCAGCTTCGGCTTGCGGCCGATGGCCTTCTGCTCGGCGGCGCCGATCAGCGTCGGTGCCGCGGTCGCCCTGGCCGCGAAGTCGGCCCGGTCGCTGCTGACCTGGAACATGCCGACCTCATCGGACCGGGACACCACAGTGCCGCCAGCCGCCCGGATCGCGGCGACGGCCGTGTCGGTGGCGACGCCATCCTCGGCGACGACTGTGAAGGTCCGGGAGTTGCTCGGCGCGGCGTTGGCCGGCACACCCAACCCCGTAGCCGTAAGTGCCAGCACGGCCGCGGTCGCGACCGTACGGGCGGTGAAGCGCTTGCTCACCACATCGGATCCTCTCGTTGAGGGACGTGGCAGCCATCACACAACAACGATCCGGATTACGCCAGTTGAGCGCCCGTTATGGCAGTGAATCCCGCCAGTTCGAGCGGCACCCGGCCGCACGGACACACCCGCCCAGAGACAGGCCACAGACACACGCCGCGCAGAGACAGGCCGCACAGACACGGCGCGCAGAGACAGGCCGCGCAGACGCACGCCGCACGAAAACAGGCCGCGGAGACACACGCACCGGCCGCCTCGACCTACACACCCACCGCGTCGACAGCAAGATTCGCCAGCGCGGCCGGCAGCTCGGCCATGCTGGAAACTTCGGCGTCGGGTGGGCAGCCGATGGGGCGAGGCAGGCGGAGCCGGTTCAGCCACACCGATCGCAGGCCGGCCCGCCGAGGCGCCACCACGTCGTGCTCCCACGAGTCGCCGACGTACACGATCTGCCCCGCTGGCACCCCGGCCGCCGCGACCACCGCGGTGTAGAACTCCGGGGCCGGCTTCTTGGGCAGGCCGTTCTCGTGCGCGTACAGCTCGAAGGCGAACTCGCCGGCGAGCCCGCACCGTTCGGCGCGGCTGTTGCCGTTGGTGGCGAAGCCCAGCGCGTATTGGGCGCGCAGCGTGGCCAGCGCCGGTGGTACGTCCGGAAACGGTCGGGTGAGAGCGAAGCGCTGGGCGAAGAAGAGGTCGGCGATCTCGTCCAGGTGGTGGACCAGCGCGGCGCGGGCCAGCGACCGGGCCAGTGCGGCACGTCGGATCTCCGCCACCGGGGCGGCGCTCAGTTCGCCGAAGACCGCGTCCCAGTCCGACTCCAGTTCGGCGAGCGTCACCCCGGCCGCCGCCGATGTGCGTCGCCTCATCTCGTCGAGGACGGCCACCAGCCCGCCCGTGACCGCCGGACGCAGGTCCAACAGCGTCTCGTCAGCGTCGAACACCACAGTGGTCAGCACGACACCCACCCTCTCACCGCCAGCGGAGCCCACCGACCGCCGATCCTCACCGACCGTCGAGCGCCAGCTCGGGCTCGGGCGTGGCCGGCGCGGGCGTCGAGGGCGACCCGCGCAGCTCGTCGAGGCGTACCAGGGCGACGCCGGCGACGATCAGCGCACCGCCGAACAACTGCCAGCCGGTGGGCAGCTCGTTCAGGAGCAGCCAGGCGATCAGCACCGCGAAGAGCACCTCGGTCAGCCCGAGGAACGACGACAGGCGGGGCCCGAGGATCCGGGTGCCGGCGATGCCGGCGAGGTACGCGATGACGGCGGCCACCAGCGACAGCCCGGCGATGGGCACCAACCAGCTGGTGGGCTGCCCGGCGAAGGTGACCTCGCCGAAGGTGGCGTGCAGCGGCAGCAGGCCGGTCAGCCCGATGAGGAGCAGCATGGCGGCGCCGACGGCCATTCCGCCGCTGGCCATGGCGACCGAGGGCAGCCGGGGGTCGACCCGGCCGGCGAGCACGAAGTATCCGGCCAGGCCGAACGCCGCGCCGAGCCCCCAGAGCACGCCCACCGGGTGGAAGTCGGCGGTGCCGGCGAGGTCGAGCACGAACGCCAGCCCGGCCAGCGCGGCCACCGACCCGGCGATGGTGAGTCGGCGGGGCGGCTGCCCGTGCCGCAGCCACATCCAGGCCACGACGAGGATGATGCCCAGGTATTCCAGCAGCAGCGCGACACCGACCGGCAGGTAGCGCACGGCGTTGAAGTAGCACACCTGGGCCAGCCCCACACCGAGGAGCCCGAACAGCCCGATGGCTGTGGCGTTGCTCCGCAGCACGTCCCATTTGCCCCGCAGCGACAGCAGGGCGGGGATCGCCAGCACCAGGGCGGCCACGCCGACGCGGGCGATCACTGCGGACTCGGCTGACCAGCCGGCCTCGATGAGCGAACGGGCGAAGGTTCCGGAGGTGGCGAAGGTGACTGCGGCGAGCAGCGCCAGCCCGACGCCGGCGGCAGATCGTGAGTGCATGTCGCGCTCCTCGGGATGGGCACCGTGTCATGAGCAAACTATCCTTGTACTGATGACGCTAGGCGGAAGCCGTGACAGGAGTCAAGTTGCTATTCGCTCATGACACCGAGTGTTCGCTGATCGCTGCCGCGGCGCTGGTCAACACCGCAGGTCGGGACGGTGAGTTGCTGCCCGACATCGCGGCGCTGGACGCGTTCTTCGTCCGCCACTCGTACAGCGGCCGGCACGAGCACACCGAGGCCGAGCTGCGCGCCGTACGGGAGCTGCGGCCCCAACTGCGCCGCATCTGGTACGCCGAACCACCCGAGATCGTCGCGGTGGTCAACGGCCTGCTGCTGGAACACAAGGCGCTGCCCCAGCTCATCGAGCACGACGACGAGCCGTACCACCTGCACGCCGTTCCCCGCGACGCGCCGCTGGCCACCCGGATCGCGGTCGAGGCCGCCATGGCGATGGCCGACCTGGTCCGCAGCGGCGAGCTGAGCCGACTGCGGATCTGCGAATACCCGGACTGCGACAACGTCGTCGTCGACCTGTCCCGCAACCGGTCCCGGCGGTTCTGCGAGGCCGGCTGCGGCAACCGCGCGGCGGTGACCGCCTACCGCGCGCGCCGGGCCGCCGGCCGCTCCTGACCGACGGTCGCCCACTCCTCGGCCCGCACCTCGTACTCCACCTCACCCTGCTCGGTGCCCGGAATCGGGTCGTCCCACTGGAGGTGGAAGGTCCGCACGTAGCGCAGCCCGGCCTTCACCATCACCCGTCGGGAGCGTTCGTTGACAGTCATCGTCTCGGCCCAGACCCGACGCACCCCGACAATGTCGAAGGCGTGCCGGACCAGCGCCCGCGACCCCTCGGTGGCCAGCCCTCGCCCCCACGTCGAGCGGCGCAGCCGATAGCCCAACTCGGCCTCGGTGCCGTCCGGCGACGGGTCCAACGCGAACCAACCCAGGAACTCGCCGGACTCCCCATCATGCGCCGCCCACCGACCCAGCCCGGGATACCTGTCGTACTGGGCCAGCAGCCTCGGCAACTGCTCGTCACGCACGGTGGCCAGCGGGGTCGCGACGCCCCCGGTGAGGAAACGCATCACCTCGGGGTCGCTGTCCAACTCGACCAGCGCGTCCACGTCGGCAATGGTCAGCCGCCGCAACCGCAGCCGCTCGGTCCCCGCCGGCACCGCCGCGCCATCGTCACCCATGGCTCGGATCATCCGTGCCGCTCAGGACCCCGTCGAGCCGTTTATCAGGGCCAGGTGCGCGGAAAACCCGACCGCCGTCGCGGGCGAGGCGGTCGGGTCAGCGCGGGGGCGCGCCCACGAAGAGCCGCCAGGAGTACGCGTCGACAACGAGCACGGGCCCGTCCGAGTCCTTACTGTCTCGCACCCCGACCACGTCCCCGAGATTCGTCGCCACCTCGACGCACTGGTCGTTGGAACCACTCCGGCTGCTCTTACGCCAGCGGGCTCGGGTCAACTCCACGACTCTGCCACTTCCCTCAGCAACTCGATCGACTCCTGCGGTGGCAACGCCTGCCCGAGGGTAGCTTCCCAGGTCCGTTGTAGACGCAACAGATCCGCAGGCCGATCGAGTTCTTGGCCGCCGATCTGGCCACCAAGGTAGGCAAGATCGGTATGGTCGGCCACGGTGGCGAGGATGAATGGCCCGTTCAGGCCGGGATACTCCTCGGCCGAACGAGGCACCACATGGAGCTGAACCCGCGGATGCTCGGTCGCCAAGCGCGCCAGGTGCAGAGACTGCTCGCACATGACCTTCCGGCCGCCGACGCGTCGTCTCAGCACCGACTCGTCGAGCACCGCGACTACGTGCGGCGGACGATCCCCGTAGAGAACCCGCTGACTGTCCATCCGGTCCGTCAACCGACGCTCCACCTCGTCGGCATCGAGCAGTCGGTCCGACTCGAAGATGGCACGGGCATAGCCTTCGGTCTGCAGTAGCCCAGGAACGTGCAGCGGGTCGAACCATCGCAGCGCCCGCGCCTCCGAGAGGATCGCACGCCAGCCGCGCAGCCAGACCTGAGCCTTGTCCAGACTGACCAGTTCGGTGGACATCCGGCCGAAGAGGCCGCCGGTGTCCAGGGCGCGGTCGACGAGTTCCAGGTACTTGGCGGTGGGCGGCTGCTGACCCAGCTCGACGGCGCTGACCATCGACGCCGAGTAGTTGACCGCCTTGGCCAGCTCGTCCTGACTCCAACCGCGCCGAGCCCGCGCCCGGCGCAGCTCCGCGATCAGGAACGCCGCCGCCGTCATCTGTCCATCGGCCATGCCGTGCCCGCCCTCCACCCCGCCGACGATCATCTCCAGCCGGCCGCCAGCGGCGCTGCCACCCAGAACAGGGCGGCTATGACGACGCGGCCAAACCCTTCCGACCGTAGTCGCCTGATCACCAGACTGTGAAGCGCGGCACCGCTCCCCGTCCCCCGGGATCTGCCGGCGCCGCACGGGACCGCCCGCTCCCCCGTGCCGGGCGGTCCCACTTCCCAGCCAGCCCTGGCGGGAGTGCACCCCAAGGACAGCGGAGGTGATGCCACAAACGAGTCAGCTCCAAAGCATCCGCCGAAGACATCCCACGGCATCCCCCGACCGCGCCCACCACCCCGACCCGACCACACCCACCACCCCGGCCCGACCACACCCACCACCCCGACCCGACCACGCCCCGGCCCGACCACGCCCACCACCACGACCCGACCGACACCCCGACCACGCCCACCACCATGACCCGACCGACACCCCGACCACGCCAGCCACCCCGGCCGACCGAGGCGCTGCCGGCAGCGGCCTTCGCCACCGCCAGGGAGACCCCGAGGCAAGATCGTGCTCGATTGTGGAAACAGTAGGGCCCCGACCTGCGGAAGCCGTTCATCCAGGACAACGCCGCCGAGGTGGGCGGAACGGCTGCTCGTCACCCGGCACTGTCTCGCCGATCATGGAGTTGTGGTGGACCACAAAGCACCCGTCAAGGACCAAACCAGGCACCACCATTCCATGATCGCCAAGCCCGACCTGACACTGCTCCGCGATCTTGCATTTTCTGTCCCGACGCAAGGGGCATATCCACCCATGTCGGCAACAGAAACTGCAAGATCGGCGCGGTCCAGGATCGAGCGCGATCTTGGCGCAGCCCGGCCCAAGCCCGGCCCAAGCCCGGCGCAAGCCCGGTCAACGAAAGGCCACAGCATGTCCCGGATCGCCCCGGACGGCCGCGCGACGACACCACGTCGACCGCACCTGCCGTTGCGCCCGCTCTGGCTCTGCCGGGTCTGCGCCGCGCCCTGGCCCTGCCCGGTCGCCCGACTCGCCCTGCGCCAGGAGTACGCGCACGACCGCATCGGGTTGAGCGTCTACCTGTGCACGGTCCTGCACGAGGCCGCTGCCGACCTGTATCGACTCAACCCGCACGACGGCCCCGACCCCGCCGCGCTCTTCGCCCGCTTCCTGGGCTGGGCGAGGCCACGGCACCTACCGTGAGCAGGGCAGGCCGCGGCAGGGCGGGGCCGAGGCGGGTGGAGCGAGCCGGGTCAGGGGTGGGTCATCCGGAGCAGGTCCAACGTCTCGTCCAGCTGGGTCTCGGTGAGCTTGCCGGAGTCGACGTGGCCCCGGGAGATGACCACCTCGCGGATCGAGGTCTGCTTGGCCAGCGCCTCCTTGGCGATCGACGCGGCCTCGTCGTACCCCAGGTAGCGGTTGAGTGGGGTGACGATCGACGGTGAGCCCTCGGCGTACGCCAGGCAGACCTCGGCGTCCGCGACCAGGCCGACCACCAGCCGGTCGGCGAAGAGCCGGCTCACCGCGGACAGCAACCGGATCGACTCCAGCAGGTTGCGGCCCATCACCGGGAGCATCACGTTCAGCTCGAAGTCGCCCTGTGAGCCGGCGAAGCCGACTGTCGCGTCGTTGCCGATCACCTGGGCGCAGACCTGCCGCATCGCCTCGGCGACCACCGGGTTGACCTTGCCCGGCATGATCGACGAGCCGGGCTGGAGGTCCGGGATGCGCAGCTCGCGCAGACCGGCGCGGGGGCCGGAGCCCATCCAGCGGATGTCGTTGGCGATCTTGTAGAGGCCGACCGCCACGGTCCGCAGTTGCCCGGAGGTCTCCACCAGCGCGTCCCGCGCGCCCTGCGCCTCGAAGTGGTTACGCGCCTCGCTCAGCGGCAACCCGGTCGACTCGCGCAGCTTGTCGATGACGGCGGCGGCGAAGCCGAGCGGGGTGTTGATCCCGGTGCCGACGGCGGTGCCGCCCAGCGGCAGTTCGGCCAGTCGGGGCAGCGCGCCCTCCAGCCGTTCGATCCCGTAGCGGACCTGGGCGGCGTACCCGCCGAACTCCTGGCCGAGGGTGACCGGGGTGGCGTCCATCAGGTGGGTGCGCCCGGCCTTGACCACCGTCTCGAACTCGGCGGCCTTGGCCTCCAACGCCGACGCCAGGTGGGCCAGCGACGGCAGCAGGTCTTCGACGATGAACTGGGTGGCCGCCAGGTGGATCGAGGACGGGAAGACGTCGTTGCTCGACTGGGAGGCGTTGACGTGGTCGTTCGGGTGCACCGGGGAACCCAGCTCCCGGCCGGCCAGGGTCGCGATCACCTCGTTGGTGTTCATGTTCGACGAGGTGCCGGAGCCGGTCTGGAACACGTCCACCGGGAACTGGTCGTCGTAACCACCGTCGGCCACGTGCGCGGCGGCGGCTGCGATCGCGGCGGCCACGTTGGCGTCGATCACGCCCAGCTCGCCGTTGACCTCGGCCGCCGCGCCCTTGATCTGCGCGAGGGCCTTGATCTGGGCCGGTTCGAGGCCTCGGCCGGAAATCGGGAAATTCTGCACCGCGCGCTGGGTCTGCGCCCGCCACAGCGCCTCGGCGGGCACCTCCACCTCGCCCATCGAGTCGCGTTCGATGCGGTAACCGGTCGCCTCTGGAGTCGTCACGCGTACCATCCTGCCGCGCCCGTGGCCGACTCGCAGATGATCCGTCAGCCCAACTCGGTGAGCAGCCGTTCCACCTCGCGCTGGTCCGGCGAATCGATCTGCCGGAACAGGGCCAGCGCCTGCTCCAGGTGTACGCGGGCCGCCGTCGGATCCGTGTCCCGTACGCAGCGGGCGATGCCCTCCAACGCCCGGGCCTTCTCGTAGCGGGCGCCGAGCCGTCTGGCGTCGTCGAGCACCCGGCGGTGCAGGTCGAGCGCGCTGGCGACGTCCCCCTGCTCCAGGATCGCCCGGGCCAGCAGATTGCGCGAGCCGCACTGGGCGATGCGGTCCCCCACCTCGGTCATCGCGACGAGCGCCGCACGATGCAGGTCGGCGGCCTGTTCCGGACGGCCGGCCCGACGCTCCATTGTTCCGATTTCGTTCAGCACCTCACCCTCACCGAAACGGGCGCCAGTCTGCCGCTTGAGGCGTAGAGCCGACCGCAGCAGCCGACGTGCCGGCTCCACATCACCCATCCGGTGGCGGATCATGCCCAGGTGCCCCATCGCGTTGCCGATCTGTCGCGGGTCGCCAAGCTCGCGGGCCAGCGAGAGATGCCGCCGACAGGTGCTCAGCGCCTCGTCGTACCGGCCCCAGTCGAGCAGGGTGATCGACAGATTGTTGAGCGTGTTCGCCAGTGACACCTGCTCCTGCATCTGCCGCGCCAGCGCCGCGGATGCCTCCAGGTAATCCCGGCCCCGGCGATAGTCGCCGTTGGCGACGTAGGAGTTGCCCAGATTCCCGAGGGTGTTGCGCACATCGCTTCGCAACCCGAGCCGGCGGTAGACGTCGAGGGCCCTCTCCATCAGCCGGTTCGACTCGGCGAACCGACCCAACCGGTAGTGGGCCGAGGCGAGGTAGTTGAGCATCATCGCCACCGCCCCCTCGTCACCAAGTTCCTCGGCCGCACGCAGTCCGACCACGTGCGTCTCGATCAACTCGTCCAGGTGACCACTCTCGAACTGGGCGTACCAGCAGGCCCGCGCCAGTTGCCAGCAGTGCCGGGGGAAGCCCTCCGTCTCGGCCAGGCGGACCAGGGCGGTCAACGCGGCCAGATTGTCGTCGAACCATCCCCGACCCTGCTCGGCGACGGGGAGGACCAGATCGGGACGCGCCGGCGCGGGCAGCAGCGCCAGTGTGAAGCTGGAGGAGAGTTCCCTCTTGCGGGCAATCACAGTGGCGACGTGCAGGTGATGGTCGAGCAGACCCGCGATGCCGTCGCGCCGTTCACCCTCCCGCCCCGGCTCGGCGACGAGCGTCCGCGCGTACTCCCGCACGAGGTCGTGCAGCCGGTAGCGGCCGGGCTCCGTCTCCTCGACCAGGTTCGCGTCGACCAGTTCGTCGAGCAGGTCCTGCGCCTTCGGAAGCGACTGCCCGGTGAGGGCGGCGGCCACCGGGGTGTCGAACCGCACCCCGGGGTGCAGGCCCAACAACCGGAACGCGCGCTGCGCGACAGGGGACACCTGGGCGTACGACAGGGCGAAGGCCCGGCCGACCGACCGCTCGCCCACTTCGAACTCGGCCAACGGATCCGGTCGGCTGGCCAGCCGCTCGGCCAGGTCGGCGATTCGCCAATGGGGTCGGTGTGCCAGCCGGGCACCGGCCAGCCGGATGGCCAGTGGCAGGTGCCCGCAGCGTCGGACGACCTCGGTGGCCGCCTCCGGCTCCGCCGCCACCCGGGCCACGCCGACGACCCGCCCGAGCAACTCGACCGCCTCGTCGCTGTCGAGCACGGGCAGCGACGAGGGTCGCCCCTCATCCACGCCGACCAGCCGGCGGCGGCTGGTGATCAGGATCAGGCAGTGCGAGCCGTTGGGCAGCAGCGGCGTCACCTGGTCGGCGGTCGCCGCGTTGTCGAGCACCAGCAGGGCCCGCCGACCGGCAAGCTCGCTACGCCAGAGCGCCAACCGGTCGTCCTGGCTCATCGGCACCCTCTCGGCGGGCACACCGAGCTGCCGCAGGAGCGTGGCGACCGCCGCGGCCGGCGTCAACGGGGTGCGCTCGCTGTGCCCGTGCAGGTCGATGTAGAGCTGGGCGTCCGGGTACTCGTCTGCGAGGGCGGTGGCGAGGTGCACCGCGAGGGTGGTCTTGCCGCTGCCCGCCATGCCGTCGATGAGCTGGATCCGGGCCCCGGCCTCCACCTCCTTGACCAGGCGGGCCATCGTCTGCTGCCGGCCGGTGAAGTCGCCGATCGCCCGGGGCAGCGAGCGGACCGGAACGGTTGGCCGCGCTTCCCGACCGGCCAGGGCCAGGTCACCGGCGAGCACCCGCTGGTGCAGCTCCTGCAACTCGGCGCCCGGCTCGATGCCCAGTTCGTCGGCGTAGGTCCGCCGGCCCTCCCGGTAGACCGCCAGCGCGTCGGCCTGCCGTCCGACAGCGGACAGCGCCAGCATCAGTTGTCCGCGCAGCCGCTCCCGCACCGGGTGCTGGTCGACGCTCTCGGCGAGTTCGCCGATCAGCTCGGCGGCCCGCCCGAGGCGCAGCTCGACGTCGACGCACTCCTCCAGCACGGTGAGGCGCTGCTCGTCGAGTGCCTGTGCACGGCGGCGGACGCTCCGGCTCGGGATTCCGCCCAGCGCCGGCCCGCGCCACAACGCCAAGGCGGCGCGGAATTCGGCACGCGCGTCGACCAGGCGACCGGCCGTGGCGGCGGCCCGCGCCGCCTCCACACCCCGGGTGAAGACCTCGGCGTCCAGGTCGGTCGGTGCGGTACGCACCCCGTACCCCGCCGGGTCGGTGACGATGAGGTCCGGTGCCAGCTCGAGTTCGGTGAACCGGCGACGCAACCGCGACACGCAGGTCTGCAACTGCGCCCGGGCGGTGGCCGGCGGGCGGTCCTCCCACACCGCGTCGACCAGCTCGTCGACCGGCACGAGCCGGCCGGCCCGCAACAAGAGCATGGCGAGCACGATCCGGTCGCGGCCGGCGGTGACGGTGGACTCGCCACCGCCCACCCGCAGGGGCCCCAGGATCCCGAACCGCATCTGCTCTCCCGCGTCAATGGTGCAACTTCCAGCAGCGTAGTCCCGTGGTGACGGACCGCCTCGGTCAGGCGAGAGTGATCTGAGAGCGGATCGACAGCGGTGCCCAGCACACTCATTCCGAGTTGTCGGTGACGGCATCCGACGGGGGCGGTGCGCCCGTCCCACCCCAGGGGGCGGGCGTACCGATGTCGGCAGAGCACGGGCGACAGAACGGGCGCCGGGCGAGTTCGCCCGGCGCCCGTTCGCGTACCTGTGGGGTCAGCGGCGGCCGACGGTGAGCACCGGCTTGGTGACCTCGGCGAAGAAGTCGTTGCCCTTGTCGTCGACAACGATGAAGGCGGGGAAGTCCTCCACCTCGATCTTCCAGACCGCCTCCATGCCCAGCTCCGCGTATTCGAGCACCTCGACGTGCTTGATGCAGTCCTGGGCGAGGCGGGCCGCGGGGCCGCCGATCGAGCCGAGGTAGAAGCCGCCGTGCTGCTGGCAGGAGCGGGTCACCTGACCCGACCGGTTGCCCTTGGCCAGCATCACCTGGGAGCCGCCAGCGGCCTGGAACTTCTCCACGTAGGCGTCCATCCGGCCGGCGGTGGTCGGGCCGAACGAGCCGGACGCGTACCCCTCGGGGGTCTTCGCCGGGCCGGCGTAGTAGACCGCGTGGTCACGCAGGTACTGCGGCATCGGCTCACCGGCGTCCAACCGCTCGGCGATCTTGGCGTGGGCGATGTCCCGGGCGACAACGAGCGGCCCGGAGAGCGAGAGGCGCGTCTTCACCGGGTACTTCGACAGCTCCGCGCGGATCTCGTCCATCGGCCGGTTCAGGTCGACCCGGACCACCAGCTCGGCGTCGAGCGAATCGTCGGTGACGTCGGGCAGGAACCGCGCCGGGTCGGTTTCGAGCCGCTCCAGCCACACGCCCGACGGGGTGATCTTGGCGACGGCCTGACGGTCCGCCGAGCAGGAGACGGCGATCGCCACCGGGCAGGACGCACCGTGCCGGGGCAACCGGACCACCCGTACGTCGTGGCAGAAGTACCGCCCACCGAACTGCGCGCCGATGCCGAAGTTGCGGGTCAGCTCCAGCACCTCCGCCTCCAGCTCCAGGTCGCGGAAGCCGTGCGCACTCATCGAACCCGCCGTCGGCAGCGCGTCAAGATACTTGGCGCTGGCGTACTTCGCGGTCTTCAGCGCGTACTCGGCGGAGGTGCCGCCGATGACGACGGCCAGGTGGTACGGCGGGCAGGCGGCGGTGCCGATCAGCCGTAGCTTCTCCTCCAGGAACTGCATCATCCGCGTCGGATTGAGCAGCGCCTTCGTCTCCTGGTAGAGGTACGACTTGTTGGCCGAGCCACCGCCCTTGGCCATGAAGAGGAACTTGTACGCGTCGGGGTGCCCGTCCGGGTCCTCGGCGTACAGGTCCACCTGGGCGGGCAGGTTGCTGCCGGTGTTCCGTTCGTCCCACATGGTCAGCGGGGCGAGCTGGGAGTAGCGCAGATTGAGCTTTGTGTACGCCTGGTAGACGCCCCGGGAGATGGCCTCGGCGTCGGCGCCGTCGGTCAGCACGTGCCGACCGCGTTTGCCCATCACGATGGCGGTGCCGGTGTCCTGGCACATGGGAAGGACACCGCCGGCGGCGATGTTGGCGTTGCGCAGCAGGTCCAGCGCGACGAACCGGTCGTTCGGCGAGGCGGCCGGATCGTCGATGATCGCCCGGAGCTGCGCCAGGTGCGCGGGGCGCAGGAAGTGCGCGATGTCGTGCATCGCCTCGGCGGTCAGCGCGGTGAGCGCGGCCGGTTCCACGGTGAGGAACCGACGGCCTCCCGGGCCGTGTACGACGTCCACGCCCTCGTCGGTGACCAGGCGATAGTCCGTCTGATCCGGGCCGGTCGGCAGCAGAGGGGCGTACGAGAATGCGGCGGCACTGCTCATGAGCGGCAAGCCTAGGGCAGACCGGTCGATCACTCCCACCCGCCGGGCGGGTCCTGGGACGCCGCTCTCATCCACCAGGCGTGTCGGACCCGGCCGCCATCCGGATCATCGGGCGAACTGCCCGCTCAGCCGTCCTTGCCGCCGTCCGGGTCGGGGCAGAGTTCCCCCTTCGGCCCGCAGTCGCCGTTGTTCGGCCCGCCGGGGCCGGGACCGCCCGGCCCGGGATTCCCACCGTCACCGGGCGGTCGGGTGGGCGAGCTTCCGGACGCGCCGAAGCGGACGTACCCAATCTCCCGCCCCTCGCCGATGATCATCCCCTGTGACCCGACGGCGAGGGCGTTCGCCGAGGTGCGCAGGGCGGCCAACTCCCGGCCGGTGCGCGGGTCCAGTGCCGCCAGCCGGGACGGCTTCTCGTCGGCCACCACCGCCGCGTACGGGGTGAGCGCGGCCCCGGCCTTGCCGCTGGCCTGTCGCGTCCAGAGCACCTTCTCGGTGCCCAGCTCACGGGCGATGACCGAGCGTTTGTCGGCGGCCCGGAACACCGCCGAACGGTCGTCGACCGCGATCAACTTGGTGCCCGGCTCACCAACCCAGAGCAGCCGGCCGTCGTACCCGTCGATGACGGTCTCGCGGCCGTCCGGGGCGACGCCGATCAGCACGTTCCGCGCACCCTGCGGGTCCTCGCGTTGCACGCAGCCGGCGGAGTCGGCGGTGCGCAGGTTGATGCCGGCCCGCTGCCAGGCCTCCTGGCCGGTCGCCGAGTCCCGGGCGGAGATGGCGAAGTAACAGGTGCCGTCCTGGGAGCGGGCGGAGATCCGCAGCAGCCGGCCGCCCACCACGGAGAGCCGCTCCTCCCGGCCGGGCTCGACGTTCTGCAGCACCCGGCCGGTGGCGGTGTCGACCACGTGGACCCGACCGTCGACCGGGAAGCCCAGCAGCGGTGGCGCGGCCTCCGCCCCGGCCACGCCGTCGTCGATCCGGGTGGCGGTGAGCCGGCGGGTGCCGCGCAGGCCCGGATTGTCGGCGAGCAGGCCGCTGTGGACCCCGGGCAGGAAGGCCGTCCAGAGCGGCGTGGTGCCACGCGGGTCCCAGGCGCTCAGGGTGCAGTCGGTGGCCTCCGTGCACCTGGCATCGAGGAGCAGGTTGCGGTACGTCCAGACGGCCACCGCGTCGTCGTCACGCCGCCGGGTCACCCCGGTCGTCGGGTCGAGCAGCTCGTACCCCTTGACCAGGAGCTTGCCCACTGCCACTACCGGGTCCCGGTCGCCGCCGGCGACCGCCGCCCAGTCCGCCTTGCGCTCCCAGAGCTGCGCGCCGGTGGCCAGGCTGCGAGCCTCGACCCGGGTGCGCTGCTCGACCACGACGGCGTCGCCGGCGATGGTCACGCTGCGCGGAGTGCCGCCGACCCGTTGCTGCCAGACCACGTCGGGCTCGGAGATGGGTTCACTGCGGTCCACCCAGTCCCACAGGCCGGGGAACGGGTTCCACACGCCGGTGGCGGCGAGCGCGACGACCACGGCGAGGCCGAGCAGCAGCCCACCGCGCACGCTCCCCTTCGCCACCCGCACACCGTAGCCACGATCACGGATCTTCCGTACGCCCGCGCCGCCGTGTCGCCGCGCTTTCTGGGCTCGGAGGTGTTACAGCGCTCTTCCCTCGGCCCGAACAGCGCTGCGCACCAGCGGAAGCGTGCGGTAGGGAATCTGTTCGGCCAGCGCGATGATCGTCGAGGCGCGGGTGATGCCGACGGACGAGACGATCTGGTCGATGACCCGTTGCAGGTCGGTGTTGGAACGGGCCACGATCCGGCAGAGCAGGTCGCTGGAGCCGGTGATGGTGTGCGCCTCCAACACCTCGGGGATGGCGGCGAGGTGAGCGGTGACCGGGTCGTGGCCGTGCCGCTGACTGATCTCCAGGGTGACGAAGCTGGTCACCCCGAACCCGATCGCGGCCGGCGCGATCTCGGGGCCGAAGCCCTCGATGACCCGCCGCTCGACGAGCTTGTCCAGCCTCGCCTGCACGGTGCCCCGGGCCACCCCGAGCCGCCGGGAGCACTCCAGCACCCCGATCCGCGGCTCCTCGGCGAGCAGTTCGATCAAGCGCACGTCGAGCGTGTCGAGCTGTACATTCTGCTCACCATTCATGAGTGATGACCATACCGAATGCGCAACCTGACCAGCATTTCTGCCAACAGTTGCCCACCCGGTGCCGAGGCAGCGATCCTCGCCACAAGAACCGACCACGGCGGCCCACAAGGCCGGCCGGTACGCGAGGGAGCCCACCATGACCCAGGCGATCGACCGACCCCAGTCGACCGAGGACGTCGACGTCGACCGGCTCGTCGGCGCTGTCGACCACGACATCAGCCACGACCCGTTCCCGGTCCGGGGCCTCGACCACGTGCACTTCCTGGTCGGCAACGCCAAGCAGGCCGCCCACTACTACTCCACCGCCTTCGGCATGACCTGCGTGGCGTACCGCGGCCCCGAGCAGGGCTACCGGGACCACGCCCAGTACGTGCTGACCAGCGGCTCGGCCCGGTTCGTGCTGACCGGCGCGGTGCGCCCGGACGCCGACGGCGCCGAGCACGTGGCCCGGCACAGCGACGGGATCAGCGACATCGCGCTGGAGGTCCCGAACGTGGACGCCGCGTACGCGCACGCCATCGCGCAGGGCGCCGCCAGTGTCGTCGAGCCGCACGAGGTGACCGACGAGCACGGCACCGTCCGGATGGCGGCCATCGCCGCGTACGGCGACACCCGGCACACGCTGGTCGACCGGTCCCGCTACACCGGCCCGTTCCTGCCCGGCTTCGTGGCCCGGGGCCCGATCGTGGACCGGCAGCCGATGATCGACGCCGGCATCCAGCCGAAGCGCTTCTTCCAGGCCGTCGACCACGTGGTCGGCAACGTGGAGCTGGGCCGGATGGACGAGTGGGTCGAGTTCTACAAGCGGGTGATGGGCTTCTCCAACATGGCGGAGTTCGTCGGCGACGACATCGCCACCGACTACTCGGCGCTGATGAGCAAGGTCGTCGCGAACGGCACCCGCAAGGTGAAGTTCCCGCTCAACGAGCCGGCGATCGCCCGCAAGAAGTCCCAGATCGACGAGTACCTGGAGTTCTACCAGGGCCCGGGCGCGCAGCACATCGCCGTCGCCACCAACGACATCCTGGCCAGCGTCGACGCGATGCGCGCGGCCGGCCTGGAGTTCCTGGACACCCCGGACTCGTACTACGACGACCCGGAGCTGCGCGAGCGCATCGGCAAGGTGCGGGTGCCGATCGAGGAGCTGAAGGCCCGCAAGATCCTGGTCGACCGGGACGAGGACGGCTACCTGCTCCAGATCTTCACCAAGCCGGTGCAGGACCGTCCCACCGTCTTCTTCGAGCTGATCGAGCGGCACGGCTCGCTGGGCTTCGGCAAGGGCAACTTCAAGGCGCTCTTCCAGGCGATCGAGCGGGAGCAGGAAGCCCGCGGCAACCTGTAACACTTGCGAGCGTGACGCAACCTCCGTCGTACCCGACGCCGCCGGTCGGTGGGCCCCGACCCACCGCCGGCGGCTTCGCGCCGCAACCCGGCCCACACCCCCACGGGTACGCCGCGCCGCCGCAGTACGCCCCACCCGGGTACGCCCCGCCGCAGTTCTATGGCGGACCACAGCGACCGGTGGCCCCGCCCCCGACGCTGACGCCGGGCGGACAGCCGCTGGCCAGCTTCAGCGATCGACTGTTGGCCATGTTGCTCGACGCTGCGGTCTTCATGGTGGTCGGCCTGGTGCTCACGGTGCCCGCAGCGATCATCTTTCTTGTTGTCGTTGCGCCCGATCTCGCCCTGTTCGCGTCGGACGGCTCGATCCGCGAGCCCGACTATCTCCGTGAACTCCTGCTGCCCCTTATCTGGATCGACCTCGGGATCATCGCGATCTCGCTCGTGCTCGCGTACGTCTACTACGTCGAGATGATGTTCAAGACCGGCCAGACCTTCGGCAAGAAGATGATGAAGCTGCGGATCGTGCCGCTGGATCCGACGCGCTCGCTCGACCGCCGGGCCGCCGCGAAGCGGTTCCTGGTGCAGCAGTTCTCCGGCTTCCTCCCGGGGCTGAGCTACCTGGACGGGTTGTGGCAGCTGTGGGACAAGCCGTGGCAGCAGTGCCTCCACGACAAGTTCGCCGGGACCGTCGTCGTTAAGGTGTCCCAGTGAGCGAGCGCAGCGAGCGAACCAGCAGGCTCAGTAGCGTGGCGCCTCGCGCCGCCGCGAAGCGAAGCGGAGCGACGGCGTGAGCGAGCGCAGCGAGCGAACCAGCAGGCTCAGTAGCGTGGCGCCTCGCGCCGCCGCGAAGCGAAGCGGAGCGACGGCGTGAGCGTGCAACCTGGTTGGTACGTCGACCCCGCCGACACCGAGACCCGGCGTTACTGGGACGGCGAGGGTTGGCTCGGCGCGCCCATTCCCGTCGACGCGACCCCGCCGGACGGTCCGCCGCCGGCCGAGCCGCCGCCCGCGCCGGTCACCCCGGCCGCGCCTGCGGCGTCGACGACCCCCGACTCGGCGACCGGCGCGCCGGGCTGGTCGCCCCAGCAGGGCCCACCCCCCGGGTACGGCCCGCAACCTGGCTACGGCCCGCAATCGGGGCACGGCCCGGGCTGGGGACCACAGGCCGGCCCTCCCGGCTGGGGCCCGCAGGGCGGCCCGCCGGGCTGGACCCCGCCGGGTGCCCCTCCCGGCTGGGCGCCACCGGCCGGCCACCCCGGCTGGCCCGGACGACCGCCGGAGCCGCGACCGCACGGCCTCAGGCTGGCCGGCTACGGCCGTAGGTTGGTCGCCCGGCTGATCGACTTCGGCCTCGTCTTCGCGCTGAACGTGGTTGTCAACGGCTGGTTCGTCTGGCGCTGGGCGCAGGAGTGGGCGCCGTACTGGCAGGAGGTCTTCCGGCGCGCGTCGCGCGGCGACACCTCCGCCGACGGCCTGCCGCTCCCCAGTGAGCAGGCCAACTCTCTGCTGGTGGCGATCCTGCTGATCGCCACCGCGCTCTGGCTGGCCTACGAGGTGCCGACAATGGCCTCCGGCGGGCAGACGGTCGGCAAGCGGGTGATGCGGATCCGGGCGGTGCCGATGGCCGCCGACCAGCCGCTGGGCGTCCGCCGGGCGCTGAGCCGGTGGAGCACGCTGGGCCTGCCGACTCTGCTCTGGTACTGCGCCGGGCTCGGCTTGGTGCTGCAACTGGTCGACGCTCTCTCCCCCCTCTTCGACCATCCCCTGCGCCAGGCGCTGCACGACAAGCGCGCGCAGACGGTGGTCGTCGAAGTTCCCCAACACACCGAAACCGCCCCCTCGAACGACCGTAACCAGCCCCCGGGAGACACAGCATGACCGACTCCGGACGTCACCAGCCGGCGCTGCGGCTGACCCGCGTCGACCTGGACGCGCTGCCCAGCTACGTGCCGGGGCGCAGCCCCGCCGACCTGGCCCGGGAGTTGGGCCTGCCGGAGGCCATCAAGCTGGCCAGCAACGAGGTGCCGTACGGGCCGCTGCCCGGAGTGGTGGAGGCGGTCACCGAGGCGATCACCACCTCGCACCGCTACCCGGACATGGGTGTGGTCGCGCTGCGGGACGCGCTGGCCCAGCGGTACGGGGTGGACGCCGATCGGATCGCCACCGGCTGCGGTTCGGTGGCGCTGGCCGAGCACCTGGTGCGTGCCACCTGCCTGCCCGGCGACGAGGTTCTCTACTCGTGGCGGTCCTTCGAGGCGTACCCGATCATCGTGGCGACCAGCGGCGCGACCAGCGTGCGGGTGCCCAACGACGCCGGGCACGGGCACGACTTGGCGGCGATGGCCGCGGCGGTGACCGACCGGACCCGGGTGATCTTCGTCTGCAACCCGAACAACCCCACGGGTACGGCAGTGCGCCGGGCCGAGCTGGACCGGTTCCTCGACGCGGTGCCGGACGACGTGCTGGTGGTCATCGACGAGGCGTACCGGGAGTTCGTCACCGACGCGGAGGTGCCGGACGGT
Organism: Micromonospora sp. NBC_00330; assembly: GCF_036136635.1. Classification (NCBI taxonomy): domain Bacteria; kingdom Bacillati; phylum Actinomycetota; class Actinomycetes; order Micromonosporales; family Micromonosporaceae; genus Micromonospora; species Micromonospora sp. NBC_00330. The sequence continues at coordinate 6,352,923 of NZ_CP108012.1, read as the reverse complement.
CTCGACTACCTGGACCGGCCGAACGTGGCGGTGTTGCGCACGCTGTCGAAGGCGTGGGGGCTCGCCGGGCTGCGAATGGGCTGGCTGGTCGCCCAGCCGGTGGTGGCGGCCGCCATCCGCAAGGTGGCGACCCCGTTCTCCAGCAGCACGGCGGCCCAGGCCGGGGCGCTCGCCGCGCTGACCCAGGTGGCGGAGATGGAGCGCCGCTGCGCCCTGGTGGTCGCCGAGCGGGACCGGGTCACCGAGTCGCTGCGCAAGTTCGTTCCCGAGGTGCCGACGAGCCAGGCCAACTTCGTCTGGCTGCCGTTGGGCGAGCGGGCCGTGGCGTTCGGCAAGGCGTGCGAGGCGCGCGGGGTGATCGTGCGGCCGTTCGCCGGGGACGGGGTCCGGGTCACCATCGGCACGCCGGCCGAGAACGACGCGTTCCTGGCGGCTGCGGAGGCGGCACTGACCTGAGCACCGAACGACCTTCTGTGAGCAAGTGGTGACAGATGGGTTGTTTGTCCGTTTAGGTGCCTTCCTTACCCCTATCTTGCGAAGTAGCCAGACGTGCCGAGGACCGCGTCCGGCTCACTTCGAGAACGGGGTAAACCACAGTGCGTACTGCCAAGATCTGTCTTGCCGGGGCGGCCGCCGCGGCGATGGTGGGCTTCCTCGCCGCGCCGGCTGCCGCCGCGCCCACCGACACCACCGACACCACCTTCGAGGTGCTCGCCGGCACCCTCGACATCGTCGCGCCGGCCGCCGCCGACCTCGGTGACGGTGCCCCCGGTGGGGTCATCACCGGCCAGCTCGGCGTGGTGACGGTCACCGACTCGCGAGGCGCCGCCGACGCCTCCTGGGTCGCCTCGGTGACCGCTAGCGTTTTCCAGACCGGCGGCGGCTCCCCGCCCGAGACGGTCCTCCCCGAGGAGATCGACTACTGGTCCGGCCCGGAGACGGCCACCACTGGCAACGGCACCTTCACGCCGGGGCAGGCCACCGCCGGCGACGCCCAGCCGCTCTCCAGCGTCACGCCGCTCACCGCGTTCACCCACAGTGGCGGCACCGGGGGCAACACCGCCAGCTGGAACCCCACCCTGGAAGTCAACGTTCCGCTGGACAGCATCGCGGGCATCTACACCGGCACGGTGACACATTCGGTGGCGTAGCCGCCGGGGGCGGTCGACCATCGCGGTCGCCCTCGCCCTGTTCTGCCTCGCCGGTCCGGGTCTGTCGACCCGGGCCGGCGCGGTCGAACCGGAAGCGGGATCGGACGACGGAACCATCGGGATCCGGTTGCTGGAAGCCCCGACCGAGCGCCGCACCGACCCTCGGGCGTTGCGCTACGTCGTCGACCACCTACCGCCGGGCACCACCATCAAGCGGCAACTGCTGATCGTCAACCGCACCGACCAGACCCGTCGGGTCGACGTGTATCCGGCGGCCGCGACCCTGGAGGATGCGGCGTTCCGCTTCGGCGAGGGTCGCGCCGAGAACGAGCTGACCTCCTGGGTCACCCTCGACGAGCGCTCGGTCGAGCTGGGACCGTGGGAAGAGACCCGGGTCCGAGCGACCGTCACCGTGCCGCCAGCGGCCTCCCGGGGCGAGCGGTACGGGGTGGTCTGGGCATCCACCGCCTCAACGCCCCGGGCCGGCGGCGAGATCATGCAGGTCCACCGGGTCGGAGTCCGGATGTACCTCGACATCGGGCCCGGAGGCGAACCCGCCTCCGACTTTTCGATCGGCGAGGTACGCCCGGCCCGCAGCCCCGAGGGCGAACCGTCGCTGACCGTCCAGGTCACCAACACCGGAGGCCGTGCCATCGACCTGACCGGCGCTGTCACCTTGAGCGACGGCCCGGCCGGCAGTCGGGCCGGCCCGTTTGCGGTCGGGCAGGGCGTCACGCTGGCGCCGGGCGCCTCCGGGCAGGTCATCGCCCGGCTCCCGACCACGTTGCCGAACGGCCCTTGGAAGGCGGAGGTGAAGCTGGAGAGCGGCCTGGTAAAGCGGAGCATCACCGCGCAGGTCACGTTTCCCGACGCTGGTCAGGTCGGGAAACGGGGCAGTGTCGTCTCCCGGATCTTCACCGGGTGGACAGTGGCGGCGGCAGTCGTGGGCCTACTGCTGGTCGTCGGCCTCGCCATGCTGGCCCGCCGTTCCCGCCGGTCCGGTCGGCCTCCCACCATCCGCCCGAGGGAGCGCACCCCGGCCGGCCGTTGACCGCGCCAGGCAGCCCGACCACCGGCTCCGGCCGGGCCCGTCAGCTCGGCCGGCTCCGGCGGGCGGCGAACCACCCGGCGACGATCAGGGCTGCGCCCAGCACTGCGAGCAGCAGCATCGACCCGCCCGATCCGGTGACGGGCAACTCACCGTGACTCGGTGTGGGTTGGGGCGGTGCGGTCGGCGTGGACGTGGGCGGCGGCTGCGTCGGGGGTGGGGTCGGCGACGCCGGCAGGATCTCGAAGGTGACGCCGGTGTCCGCCGACGGCTCGGCTCGGACGACGCCGAACCCCCGCGCCGAGGCGGGGTCGGCGGCCAGCACCGGCGACGCTGCCAACGCCAGGCTCGCGGCGGCGGCGAGCGCGCCACCCACGAGGTAGTTGGCTGCTGTCCTGGCCATGCGCCGACCCCTTCCACCGGAAACCTGAACCGTGAAAAACGTACCCTTTCATGACAAAGGGAATGGAATGGTTCGCTGTTCCGCTGCCGAAGACGCCACGATCAGGTGGCGGCCAGGATCACCGTCTCGCCGGTGTAGTAGTAGCGCCGATCGTCGCCGGTGGGGTCGACCGGCCTTCGGAGCCGCTCGATCGCGACGAAACCGTCCTCGGCCGTCACCGCCCCGGGTGCCCAGCCGGTCCCGTCCGAGCCGACGTTGAGCGCGAAGCGGGACAACTGCCTACCGGTCACCGGATCCAGCGTCACCAGATCGTTCGCCTCGGTCAGCAGGTGCACCCGGCCAGGCTGCCCGGCCAGCACCCGGGCCGTGCCCAGGCCCGCGGACCGCCACAGCTCGGTGCCGGTACGCGCGGATCGACCCACCACGGCCCCGTCGAGCACGGCGACGGACTGCTCACCGACCAGTGCGGCGCCGGCCGGGTCCAACGCGGGGGCGGCGACCGGCGAGCCACCAGCCAACAACCAACCCCGACCGCCCTCGTCACCCGGCCCGGCGGTCCGCAACCCCAGACAGTCCGACCCGCCGGTACGACAGCCGAGCGGCGTCACCACGAACCCGTCCGGGCCGCCCGGCGGGCGCCAACGCTCACGTACCTCGCCCGTCGCCGCGTCCCGGAACTCGACGGTGGCCGCCCCGGCGCAGGTGTCCAGACCGATCAGCAGCCCGGTGGCGCTGGTGCCGACATCACTACGGCACCTGCCGAGAAGCTCGACCCGCCACAGCTCCCGGCCGCCGCTCAGCTCGACCCCACGCGCCTGGCCATCCCCGGTCACCACCAGCACGATCCGCCCGTCGGGAAGGTCGGTGAGCTGGAGCCCGGGCGCATCCCAGACGGTCGCCGCCCAGGTACGACGCACCGGCGCCGTGCTCTCGACGGGCTCCGGGCCGTCGGCTCGCCAGAGCACCCCGCCGGTCCGGGCGTCGAGTGCGACGAGTTGCCCGTCGGACCAGCGGCTGACCACTGTGCTGCCGCTGGCCACCACCCCGGTCAGCTCCGCCGGCCACCGCCGGTACGACCAGTACGGGCTGGTCCGGTACCGCCCGTCGACGGGCCGGTCGGCGTAGACCTGGCGGTGTGCGGCGTACACCCGCAGTCTCCCGTCGACGATCAACGGGGCGACCGGCAACCGACCGATCACTCCGGCAGCAGGTCGGGCCGGGGCCGGATAGTCGGCCCGCGCCACAGTGCTCACCTCTGCCGGTGCGAGAACCCGGTGGACGATGACCGCGACGGCTGCCGTCGCGAGCAGCGCCGCGACCACGATCGTGAGCCGTCGCCGGCCTCTCGGGAACCTCATGCCGCACCTCCGCCCGGCACCCTACCCAGCGCAGGGGGCCGGACCCCGAACAGGTCACGGCGAGGGCTGACCGGCTGGTGCTCAGGCGGCTTCGACGGAGCCGGTGGCACCGGCCGCGACGGCGAGGTCGGCGAGATCGCGCCAGAGCGCCGCCTCGACGGCCCGCGCGGCCAGGCCGCCGAGCAGCAGTGCCACCACCCGGCCGTACGGAGCGGTCGGCACCGCCTCGTGGGTGACGGTGACCGCCGTGCAACCCCGACGGCGGCGGCGGACCGGCCGCAGGCTCCAGGTGATGCGGTAGTCGGCGCCGGTGCCGGAGGAGCAGAGCACCAGACGATGCGGTGCGAGCGCCTCGACCACCAGGAACTCTTCGGTCAGCGTGCCGCCGCCCGGCTGGACCCGTTCCTCGCGCCAGGAGGTGCCCGGCCCGAACGAACCAGGGGTGAGCACCTCGATCGGGCCGGCTGCGGTCAACCGGGCCGCACGGCCGGGCAGGTCGGTCAGCAGACGCCAGACGTCGACAGCTTGCGCCTCGATGATCCCGGTAATCGCCACCGTCGACATGCCACCCTCCCGTGTCCCCGACGGTACGCGGAGTGAGGGCCGGACGGGGCCCCCGGAGCGGAATTTCCACCACCCGGGGGCCACGCTGTCCGATTGGGCGGTCGCTTCGGCACCGGTCGTCGTCGACCGGCGCCGAAGCGCCGGTCAGCGCTCGAAGCGACCGGCCCGAATCGCGCCGATGAACGCTGTCCACCCCGGCGGGCTGACCGCGAGTGTGGGACCGGCCTGGTCCTTGGAGTCGCGGACTCCGACCAGACCATGGACGTCGACAAGGTTGTCCGCCACTTCCACGCAGAGCCCCTGGTCGTTTGAGCGGCTACTGGTACGCCAGACCGCGCCCGCAAGATCGTGCATCGTCGTTACCTCCGTGTGCGTCGGGATTGCCCCACCGCTGAGCCGGGCGTGGGCCCGGCCCGTGTGGGACGACTTGATCCGGGGGACCAACGGCGCAGAGAGGGCTCTTGATCGCACCCGCTGTGCGATCAAGAGTCCCGTGGACGAGACGACTCGAAGACCAGATGGTCAGAGCGCTCCGGAGGGGTCGCAGTAATCCGACTCAACGAAGGAAGCCGCTGATGGACCGGGCCCGCAGTCCCGGTTTCAACGGGCCGGGCGAACCGTGCCGGACACCTCACCGAGGGCGATGGTGGTGCCGTCCGGGCCGGGCGCGGTGGCGGTGATGGTCACCGTGTCGCCGTCGTTGAGGAAGGTACGGCTCTCGCCGCCCACAGTGACCGGCTCGGCCCCGCCCCAGGTCAGTTCCAGGAAGGAGCCGACCTGTCCTCGGTCCGGGCCGGAGACGGTGCCGGAGGCGTACAGGTCACCGGTGCGCAGCGAAGCACCGTTGACGGTGAGGTGGGCCAACTGCTGCGCGGGGGTCCAGTACATGGTGGCGAACGGAGGCTCGCTGACCTGGTCGCCGTTCCACTCGACCGCCAGGCGCAGGTCCAGGCCCAGATGCGGGACGTCCCGCAGGTAGTCCACCACCGGCGGGTCCTGGTCGGGGGCCGGCACGAAGGCGTCGGCGAGGGCGTCCAGCGGCGTCACCCAGGCCGAGACCGAGGTGGCGAACGACTTGCCGAGGAACGGGCCGAGCGGCTGATACTCCCAGGCCTGGATGTCCCGGGCCGACCAGTCGTTGACCAGCACCACTCCGAAGACGTGCTCGGCGAAGTCGTCAACGGAAACCCGATCGCCCAACCCGCTGGGCACGCCCACCACGAAGCCCACCTCGGCCTCGATGTCGAGGCGTACCGATGGGCCGGTGATCGGGCCCTCGGCGGAGGCCCGCTGCCCGGTCGGCCGGGTCACCGGCGTGCCGGAGACGACCACCGTGCCGGCCCGCCCGTGGTAGCCGATCGGCAGGTGCTTCCAGTTGGGCAGCAGCGGCGGCTGGCCGGGGCGGAAGATCTGCCCGACGTTCGACGCGTGGTGCTCGGAGGAGTAGAAGTCGACGTAGTCGGCCACCTCGATGGGGAGCAGCAGCTCCACCTCGTCGAGGGGCACCAGCAGCGGCTCCACAGCGTCCCGGTGCGCCGGGTCGGTCAGCAGCTCGGTGATCCGCTGCCGTACGGCCGTCCACTGCGGACGGCCCAGGGCCATGAAGTCGTTGAGCACGGGCCGGCACAGCGCGCCGGCGGCCAGCACCAGCTCGGCCGTCTCGGCCGCCGCGAGGTCGAAAACCCAGGACCCGATCCGTACGCCGATCCGCGACGGACCCCCGTTTCGCCGGAACACCCCGTACGGCAGGTTCGTCACCCCGTACGGCGAACCGTCGGCGCCGGTCACCCAGGTCATGCGTCGTAGCCCCCGTTCACCAGCCCAAGCCGGATCAGATCGGTCAGTGGTTCCAGGATGCTGCACGAGCCGAAGCCCACCCACAGGGGGCGAGGCCCGTCCAGCCGCGCAGTCGTGCGCTCCACCAGGGGGCGCGGGTCGACAACTGTCAGCAGCTCGGCGACGGAGCGCACACCGTCACCGTCGGCGGCGGCGGCCAGTGTCGCGGCCAGCACGTTGGCGTAACCGTGGTGGGTGAACCCGGTCTCCGGGTCCAGGTGTCGGATCGCCTCGTGCAGCCCGGCGGTGAGCTTGAACGGCAGGCCCCGGTCCCGGCAGGCGCAGATCACGGTGGCCAGCTCGGTCGGGGTGGGGAAGAGTTCGGCGGCCAGGCCGCCGGTACGGAACTTGGCAGCGATCGGCACCCCGTCGGCCCGCGCGGCGACGAGCGCGTCCAGTGCGCCCATCAGCCCGAAGGTCAGCGGCAGTTCGGCGTAGACGGTTTCCACACCCGGTAGCACGTCGGTCAGCCGCAGCAGCTCGGCGATGCCGGGCAGCGGGTCCTCGCCGCGCTTGGCGACCGCCACCTCGACCTGACGCGCGGTGACACCGTCGGGGGCGAGGAACGACAGCGCGAACGGCAGGTTCCCGATCCCGGTGTCGCCGATCACGCCGACCACCAGCCCCTCGCCCGGGTCGACGAGACCGCTCAGCTCACCGGCGGCCACGTCCGACGCGGGGATCAGCAGCGGGCCGACCAGCTCCGCGTACCAGGCGGCGCGGTGTTGGCGGTGGGCGGCCAGGGCGTCGTGCAGCGCGGCGCTGCCCGGTGGGAAGACGGCGGCGTCGTCCACCAGGCCGTTCAGGAGTGCTGGCACCTGCGTTGACACGGAACAAGAATGTACGGGACGCTACGAGGAACGGACAACAGCGTCCGATTATCGGACGCCTTCGGCCGGTGAACGGGACATATCGGGAGGCGAGATGCCGTATTACCGCAGCGTCGGCGAGGTGCCGCGCAAGCGCCACACCCAGTTCCGGCAGCCCGACGGCAGCCTCTACGCCGAGGAGCTGATGGGCCAGGAGGGCTTCTCCTCCGACTCGTCCCTGCTCTACCACCGGCACGCCCCCACCGCGATCCTGGCCGCCGACGAGTTCACCCCGCCCGCCTTCACCCGGGCACCGAACCTGCCGCTCAAGCCCCGCCACCTGCGCACCCACAAACTGGGCACCGGCGGTTCCGACCCCATCCTCGGCCGGCAGTACCTGCTCGCCAACGACGACGTACGGATCGGTTACGTCCTCGCCGACCGACCCTCACCGCTGTTCCGCGACGCCACCGGCGACCACTGCCTCTACGTCGAGTCGGGCACCCTGCGGGTCGAGTCACCGTTCGGCGTGCTGGACGCGGTCGCCGGCGACTACGTCGTCATCCCCACCTCGACCATCCACCGGCTGGTGCCCACCGGTGACCAGCCCGTCCGGCTGCTCGCCGTCGAGGCGTCCGGGCACATCGGCCCGCCCAAGCGCTACCTCTCCGTACGCGGTCAGTTCCTCGAGCACTCGCCGTACTGCGAGCGGGACGTCCGCGGCCCCGACGCCCCGCTGCTCGTCGACGGCGAGGAGGTCGAGGTGCTGGTCCGGCACCGGCGCGGCTGGACCCGCTACGTCTACGCCCACCACCCGTTCGACGTGGTCGGCTGGGACGGGCACCTGTACCCGTGGGCGTTCTCCATCCACGACTTCGAGCCGATCACCGGCCGCATCCACCAGCCCCCGCCGGTGCACCAGACCTTCCAGGGGCCCAACTTCGTCATCTGCTCGTTCGTGCCGCGCAAGGTCGACTACCACCCGCAGTCGATTCCGGTGCCGTACAACCACCACAACGTCGACTCCGACGAGATGCTCTTCTACACCGGGGGCAACTACGAGGCGCGACGTGGCTCCGGCATCGAGCAGGGCTCGATCTCCCTGCACCCGTCCGGTTTCACCCACGGCCCCCAGCCGGGTGCCGCCGAGCGTTCCATCGGCGCGGACTACTTCGACGAGCTGGCCGTCATGGTCGACACCTTCCGCCCGCTCGATCTCTGCGACGCCGCCAGTTCCTGCGAAGACGAGGGGTACGCCTGGACGTGGGCGCGTTCTGTGTAGTCGCCCTTTGGGGGTTTCGCCGGAGCCCACCCGCTCTGGGCGGTCAGGCTTGATCCCGACGCGGGCGGGCTCCGGCGAAACCCCTGACCTGGTCGAGCTACGCGACGCTGGTGATCTTCTGGGTTATGCCGGGGGTTGGGTCAGCGGATGGCTGTTCGCGTGAATACCGCGAACTCGGCTACCGCCGTGGTGGCGATGGCCAGCACCAGGGGCCACGGGGAGCCGACCATGGCGTACACCAGCAGCAGCAGCGGCGCGGCGGCCACGGCGTAGACGGCCAGGGCCATCGCCCGATCCGAGTGCAGCAGGGCGGGCAGGACGGTCCGGGTCAGCCCGGGCAACCGGGCCGCGAGCTGCCAGACGATGATCCCGCCGGTGAGCGCGGCAAGCACCGCCAGGACACGGGAGAACCCGTCGCTCGCCGACGCCGCGAACGCGACCAGCACCGCCGCCACCAGCGACCAGCCCGCGCCGTAGAGCACCAGGCGGTGCAGCCCGTACGCGAGGGTTCGTGGCGAGTCGATCCGGCTCGGGCTGACCGTCACCGCCTCGGCGACGTGCTCCAACGCCTCCGACCAGCGGCGCTGCTCCAGCCGCATGACACCCACGTCGTGGCCGGCCTCGCCGATCCGCGGGTCGAGCCGCAGCGCCTCCCGGTAGGCCCGCTCGGCCAGGTCGAACAGGTCCAGGCGGGCGGCGACCAGGCTGAGCACCAGGTGCGCCTGCGGCTCCTCCGGGGCCAGCTCGACACCGCGCCAGGCCGCGTTCAGCGCCGGCTGACCGTTGCGGGCGCCGGCCAGGATCGCCGCCGCGCTCCGCTGGGCGTACGCGTCGGCCGGGCCGAGGGTGAGGATCCGATCGGCGGTGGCCGCCGACTCGCTGTAGCGCTCCAGGTCGGCAAGGGCCATGCCCCTGGCCACCAGCGGCGGCAGGGCCTCCGGTGCGGCGGCCACTGCCGTGTCGGCGGCGGTGAGCGCCTCGGCCGGGCGGTCGGCGGCCAGGTGCACCCGGGCCAGCATGGTGAGCGCGTCGACGTCGTCCGGCTGGAGGGCCAACCCGTAGGCCAACTCCCCGGCCGCCTCGTCGTAGCGGCCGAGTTCGGCGAGGAGTTGGGCCCGCTGGACGTAGCCGTCGGCGGCGGACTGGTCGGGGGCGGGGTCGCTGGACATCGCGGCGAGCTTAGGCGGCCGGCGCGTCGTACACCAGGGCCACAGCGACCCCGGCCAACCCTTCCTCGCGGCCGGCGAAGCCGAGGCCGTCGGTGGTCGCCGCCGAGACGGTGACCGGGGCGCCGACCGCTGCGGAGAGGACCTCCTGCGCCTCCGCGCGGCGCCGGCCGATCTTGGGGCGGTTGCCGATGACCTGCACGGACACGTTGCCGATCTCCAGGCCGGCGGCGCGCACCCGACGGGCCGTCTCGGTCAGCAGAGCCACCCCGGACGCGCCGGCCCACTCCGGCTGGCCCACCCCGAAGGCGGAACCGAGATCACCAAGGCCGGCGGCGGAGAGCAGTGCGTTGCAGGCGGCGTGCGCGGCCACGTCGGCGTCCGAGTGCCCGGCGAGGCCGTCCTGATCGGGCCAGAGCAGCCCGGCCACCCAGCAGGGCCGGCCCGGCTCGAACGCGTGCACGTCGGTGCCGATGGCCACCCGGGGAACGATCATGATCAGAGGGTACGCGTCAACCGGCCGCGGCAAGCAGATGCTCGGCCAGAGCCAGGTCGAACGGTCGGGTGATCTTCAGGGCGTACTCCGAGCCGGGCACGCAGCTCACCGCGACGCCCTGCTTCTCGGCCAGCCCGGCGTCGTCGGTGAGGGGGTCACCGGCGGCGGCGTGGGCGGCGCTGAGCACGGCCCGACGGAAACCCTGCGGGGTCTGCACCGCGCGCAGGGCGGAACGGTCGACGGTGCCGAGCACCACCTCGTCGGCACCGACTTCCTTGATCGTGTCGACGACCGGCAGAACCGGGATCACCGCGTCACGCCCGCCACGCACCGCCGCCGCGACGGATTCGAACAGCTCGGGCGGGGTGAGCGCCCGGGCGGCATCGTGCACCAGGACGATCGTCGGACCGGGGGGCACCGCGGCCAGCGCGGCGGCCACCGACGCCTGCCGTTCGGCACCGCCGGGCACCACGATCACCGGGGCGACCGGGGCCAACAGCTCGCGGACGGCCTGGACCTCGGTGGCCGGCGCGGCCACCACGATGGTGTGCACCGACGGCGCGGCGGCCAGTCGACGCACGGCGTGCACCAACAGCGGCTCACCGGCGAGCAGGCGCAGCGCCTTGGGTCGGCCGGGGCCGAGCCGTACGCCGGCACCCGCCGCAGGCACGAGGACCGCGACGTCACCGCGCGGATTGAGCTGCGCGGTCACGTCGCGGTCCTCGGTGGTTTCTTCACTACGAAGTGGGTACGACGATGCTGTGCGGACTAGGCCTCGGTGAGGACCTTGTCGAGCAGCGTCTCCGCCTCATCCTTGGTGCTCTTCTCGGCCAGCGCGACCTCGCCGACGAGAATGTCGCGGGCCTTGGCGAGCATCCGCTTCTCGCCCGCAGAGAGGCCCCGCTCCCGCTCCCGGCGCCACAGGTCACGCACGACCTCGGCGACCTTCAGCGGGTTGCCGGAAGCCAGCTTTTCCAGATTGGCCTTGTAACGCCGCGACCAGTTGGTCGGCTCCTCGGTGTGCGGAGCCCGCAGAACGTCGAAGACCTTCCCGAGGCCCTCTTCGCCGACCACCTCGCGGACGCCCACGATCTCGGCATTCTCGGCCGGCACCCGGACCGTCAGGTCACCCTGCGCGACCCTCAGGACGAGGTATTGCTTAGGCTCGCCCTTGATGACCCGAGTCTCGATTGCCTCGATGAGTGCGGCCCCGTGGTGGGGGTAAACAACGGTCTCGCCGACACTGAAAACCATAGGTTCGAAACCCCTTTCGCTGTGTCTAGGGTAACACGCTCAGGCACCGATGTCTCACCGATGTCCTGACCGTTGGCGCAGCTCAGGGGCCCTGTGAGAGGTCTTGCTTCAGCTTGACAGGCGGTCAAACCAATGGTTCGAACACGCTCCGTAACGCGGAAATGACTGCCCGGTACGGGTGAACAGAACGTCGAGATCAAGGGCTATGCGCTCCTCCCATGGTAGCCCGGCCAGCAGGACCGCGCCCAGATGTAGCGGGAGGAGCCCCTGGTGCGCGACCCTGGAGAGACGAGCCGCACTCCGCTCTCGAGACGCTTCCAGGGGGTCCGATGGGCAAGCCGGACGCAGAGGGTCACGGGCCAGCCGACGGCCTGCCCGGCCTGCCGCCCGAATGGGGCCGCGTGGTGGTTCCCGACGACGCCTCCGCGCTGGCCGCCGAGGCCGCTCAGATCCGCCGTGAGCTGCGCCGGGCCAGCGGTCTCCCGGGCGGTTACCGGGCCCTCGGCCTGCCACTGCTGGTCCTGCTGGTGGCCGTCCTCACCACGCTGGCCGGTCTGCTGGCGGTCACCTGGCCCCGCACCAACCGCGGCGCCGACCGGCCGACCCCGGCCCCCTACTCGCCGCCCGCGACCCTCACCGGTCGAGCGCTGCCCGCACTGGACCTGGTCGACGCGGACGACGCACCCGTGCCACTGCGCGGCCTGCTACCCGCCATGATCATTCTGTTGGACGGCTGCCCCTGCCCGGACCGGGTCGCCGACGCACTGGCGGCCGCACCCGCCGGCGTCTCGGTGGTCACCGTCACCGGCGGACGGACGGCACCAGCCCGGCCCACCATCGAGCGGCAGGCTCGCGCCCTGGCCGACCCCGCCGGAGGCCTGCGTTCGTTCCTGGGCCAGCCGGCCCGCCGCGGCGCCGCGACCGCCCTGCTGGTCGACCGGGCCGGCATCGTGACCCGGGTGCTGCCCGACCTGGGCACTGTCGACTCCTACCGGAACGACCTGAACGCCCTCGCCACCTGAGTGGCCCTGCTAGCGAGGGGGCAGCGCGACGAGCTGCGCCTGGATGACGATGGGCCGGTCGACGGCCGACAGGGACACCCGGAACGGCCCGCCACCGGCCAGCACCTCGGCATTGGCGACAGTGCCGTCGCAGTCGATGCGCGGCTGACCGTTGATCTTGGCCTCGTCGCTCGTCACCGCCATCGTGCCGGGTCGGGTACACCGGTACTGGAGCAGGTAGCGGGAGCCGTCGTCGCTGGCCTGCCGGGTCACTTCCTGGCCAGGAGGGAGCTCCCGCTCCTCCCGCCAGATCGTCCTTTGGAACGAGGGCAGGTCACCCGAGGGAAAGAGCACAGCGGGATCGCCCTCGATGTCGGTGATCGAGCCCGTCGCCGGGTCGAGCACCACGTGCGAGCCGGTGCGCACCCGGAGGACCTCGCCGGTATTGGGGTCCATCCGCACCGTCATCCGCTCGTCGGGCTCCTCAGCCGCGAGGAGACGTTCCAGTGGCGTGCTGACGCTCGGCCCGACCGATGGCACCGCCGCCGACGGGACACCCGTCCCGGCCGTCGACGCGGGCGCGGCGGAGTGCCACCACCAGCCACCGACGACCAGGACGGCCGCCGCCGCGCCAAACAGGACCACCGAGCGCAGCCGGTCGTCCGAGGTCGCATCCATCCGTCGAGCCTACCGGCCGGAGGTTCAGTCCTGTCGATCCAGCAGGGCGGCGTACAGGGTGAGGCCGGGGCCGAAGGCCAGCATGACGATGCGCCGAGCCGCCGGTGTCGCCCGACCCAACCGGTCCAGGATCAGCAGCACCGTCGGCGACGAGCAGTTGCCGTGCTCGTCCAGCGTCGCCCGGGACGCCGCCAGCCCCTCCGGAGGCAGCGCCAACTCCCGCTCCACCACGTTGAGGATCCGCGGCCCGCCCGGGTGCACCGCCCAACCGTCCACCTCGGAGCTGGTGACGCCGTGCCGGGCCAACAGATCCTCGACCAGCCCCCGGACGTGCCTCGACAGCACCTGCGGCACCTTCGGCGACAACCCCATCCGGAACCCTGCGTCGGTGACGTCCCAGGTCATGTGGTCGGCGGTCGAGGTGTCGGTGACGGCGGTGACCTCGCGCACCGCGTACCCCGAGCCGCCCGGCACGACCACGGCGGCGACCGCGGCGTCCGAGAAGAGCGCGTGGGAGACGATCTGCTGGGTGTCCACCCGGGCGCTGGACGGCTGGATGTGCAGGCTGGTCAGCTCCGCGCAGAGCAGCAGCGCCGGACGCCCGCGGGCGGTGACGAAGTCACTCGCCGCGCCGAGCCCCGGCAACGCCGCGTAACAGCCCATGTGGCCGATGAACATCCGCTGGGTGTCCGCGGCCATGCCCAGGTCCCGGGCGAGCAGGATGTCCAACCCCGGAGTGGCGTACCCGGTGCAGGAGCAGACGATGAACAGCCCGATGTCGCCGGCGCTCAGCCCGGCCGCTGTCAACGCCCGACCCACCGCCTCCTTGCCCAGCGGCAGCGCCTCCACCTGGTAGCGGCGCATCCGGCGCTCGGTCGGCCAGTCCGAGACGTCCTCCAGCAGCGGATTGACCGCTGCCTGCCGCCGGGTCACCCCCGAGTTGGCGAAGATTCGCTGGGCCAACGACCGGGTGGTGCCGGAGAAGTGCCGGGAGAAGAAGCCCTCCCACAACTCGTCCTGCGAAGCGGACGGCGGCTGCGCTGTCCCGAGCCCCGCGATCACTGGTACGAACACGATCCCCACCTCTCGTCAGATGCTGTCCTCCCCCTGGCCGTCCCACCAGCCACCTCGGCTGGTCGTTCCTTCGTGCGAGCCCGGTGCGGCGGGCTCACCAACGCGGTGCCGATCCGTCACGATCCGGGTCGCCGCCCAGCGCGGCGATGCCGAGCCAGTCGGCGCAGACGTCCGACGTGGCCGGGTGCAGCGAGCCGCAGCGGGCGTCGCGGTAGAGCCGCTCCAGCGGATGTCCACGGCGGGTCGCCGAGGTGCCCGCCGCCTCCAGCACCGACGCCGCCACCTCGGCGGCCGTGGTCCCGGCGAGCAGCTTCGCCCGCCACACCCAACGGTTGGTCTCCTCGTCACCGGGCGCCTCGTCCACCCGACGGGCCGCCTCGGCCACCACCAACTGCGCGGCGGCCGTCGCCGCGTCCGCCCGACCCAGCCGGGCCCGCACCGCCGGCAGACCGGACAGGTTGCGGGCGTTGAGGTGCTCGGCCGCCGCGTCGATCGCCGCACGGGCGACCCCCACGTAGACGGCCGCGTAGCTGGCCACCAACCAGTGCGGCATCAGCTGGGCCACCACCAGCGCGAGCCCTTCCACCCCACCGAGCAGCCGGTCGGCGGGCACCGTGACGTCCAGGTGCAGGTCATGGGAGGAGGTGGCGCGCATGCCGAGCGAGTCCCAGGTCGGCTCCACTGTCAGCCCGTCGCCGGCCGGCACCAGAAACTGTGAGACCACCGACTGGTCGGCTGCGCTGCGCGCCGCCACCAGGTAGCCGTCCGCGTGCCCGGCGCCGGAGCAGAAGGTCTTGCTGCCCTTGAGATGCCAGCCCCCGTCGGTCGGCTCGTACGCAGTGGTCAGCTGGGACAGCCGCGCGCCCGCGCCACGCTCGCTCATCGCGACCGCGTACCAGGAGCCCTGCGCCGCCGCGCCGAGCAGCCGGTCGCGAGCGGCCAGCGCCTCGTCGGGCACGCCCAGCGCCTCGGCCAACTCCTCGGTCACCGCGCTCAGCGCGCCGGTCACCGAGGCGTGCATGTTGAACACCAGGGCGGTCGCACCGTTGCCCCGGGCAAGCTCAGTGGCCACCGCGGCGTACTCGGCGAAGGTGGCGCCCAGACCGCCGAGCGCCCGGGGCACCATCAGCCCGAACAGGCCGGCCTCGCGCAGGTCGGCGAAGTCGTCCACGGGGAAGGAACCGTCCCGGTCGTGCTCGGCCGCCCGCGCGGCGAACCGCGGCGCCAACCGGCGTGCTGCCTCAAGCGCGTGCACCGTCATCTCGTCCTCCTCGGCGTTCCATACCCCGCCACGGCCTGACTATCCTTTGCGGACCCCCCGGCCCTGGTAGAGCACGGCGGTGGAGCGGGTCGGCACGATGCGCGGCGCGCGGCCGGTGGGCACCGCACCGGCCGTTCGGCTCGCGCGGGCGCGGCGCATCAGCCAGGCGAGCATGCCGCCGACCTGCGGCCGGATGCCCCGCAGGCTCAGGTCGACACCGTGTCGGCCGCACTCGGCCACCAGCGCGCGGGCGTCCACGAACAACTGTGGGTCGTGAATGCCACGGGGCACCGTCGGAAGCCGCTCGGCGATCCGGACCGCGACCAGCCGGGCCAGCGCCGTGTCGTTGAGGGTGTCCAGCACCAGCACGCCACCGGGGCGCAGCAGCCGACACGCCTCGGCCACCACGCGCGGCCAGGCCGGCACGTGCTCCAGCAGCTCACCCGCCGAGACCACGTCGGCGCAGCCGTCGGGCAGCGGCACCGCCGTGGCATCACCCTGGACCACCCGCACCCCGTGCTCGGCCGCTTGGACGAGCGCCGAGCGGGTCAGATCCACCCCGACGTGGCGGTAGCCCTTGCCGGCCAGGTGTGGCGCGAGCAGGCCGGCGCCGCAACCCAGATCGACAAGCAACGCGCCCGGACGGGTGGCCGGCGGCACCAGCGCGGCACGGGCCTCAGCCAGCCAGTGCAGCATCGCGAACGCGCCATCCGGCCGCCACCACTCACCGGCCAGATCGTCGTACTGACGCGGATCGTTTCGCGGCAGCACCCTCGGACCGGTGGACGCCCCGGCCGCAGCCACGTCTCGCATGGAACCGAGCGTGGCACGACTGCTCGGTAACGACCAGACTTCCCTTATGTCGTCGAGGGTGTTAGGGCTGGTCAGAGCGAGCCATCCGGAACCGGCCGCGGCGGTGACCACGGTGGCCGGTCTGCTGGCCTGGGGAGTGGGCCACCGGCCGGCCGGAATCGTCTCGGTGGTGCTCGCCGTGCTGGCCAGCCAGCTCGCCGTCGGCTGGACCAACGACGCGCTTGACGCCGAGCGGGACGCCACTGTGGGGCGTACCGACAAACCGGTCGCCAGTGGCGCGGTCGGTCGACGCGTCACGGCCTGGGCCGCCGCGGCGGCCGCGGTGGCCTGCCCGCTGCTGGCGCTGACCACGAACCCGGTGGCGGCGTTCTGGCTGACGCTCGCCCTGGTCTCCGCCCTGCTCTACGACTGGCCGCTCAAGGCCACGGCGTTCTCGGTGCTGCCCTACGCCGTGTCGTTCGGCGCGCTGCCCGCCTTCGTGGTGCTGGCACTGCCCGGTCAGCCGGCCCCGCCGGTCTGGCTGGTGACGGCGGCAGCCTGCCTGGGTGCCGGTGCGCACTTCGCCAACGTGCTGCCCGACCTGGCCGACGACGCCCGCACCGGCGTGCGCGGCCTGCCCCACCGGCTGGGTGCCGCCGGCAGCCGGGTGGCCGCGGCGGGTCTCCTCCTCGCGGCGACCGCGACACTGGTCCTCGGACCACCCGGGCCGCCGTCGGCGATCGGCTGGGCGGCGGTCGGCACGGCCGCCGTGGTGCCGCCGCTGAGCTGGTACGCCGGGCGCTCGGCGATCCGGGCCGGCCGGCGGCCGGTGGCGGCCTTCCGGGCGGTGATGCTGGTGGCCCTCATCGACGTGGTTCTGCTGGTGGCGAGCGGTCGGGTGGTGTGAAGGCCACCCGGGCAGGTGGCATTGCCGGGTCCGCGTGCGGGCCTCGATCAGTCCCAACTACCCTGGAGCGCGGTCTGCGCGGGTATGGCCACCGTGCCCGGCGTACGGCCCGGGTGGGGATTGTGACGAGGAGGACCGACGTGACGCGCTCGATCAGGGGATCCCGGCGGGCGGCCCTGTTGCTGTCCGGGATTGCGGCGGCCAGTCTGCTGGCTTCCGGATGCGGCACCGGTCAGATCGCCGAGACCGCGTTGAAGGAGCCGTCGGTCCAGGGCGTCAGCCTCACGACCAGCAACGGTTCCTTCTCGGTCCGAGGCCTGCTCGTGGACTTCCCGGGCACCGAGGGTTACAAGGCCGGCCAGGACGCCGGGCTCGGCGCCGTGATCTACAACGACTCCAAGGAGACGGTGACTGTCACCGTCACCACGGAGAGCGCCCGCGAGGTGGTGATCAGCGGCGGCTCGGCGAGCCCGTCGCCGTCCGCCTCGGAGTCCGCCTCCATGAGCCCGTCGCCGTCCGGTTCGGCCAGCCCGACGAACTCGACGTCCGGTTCGCCGAGCCCGTCGGTGACGCCCTCCGAGACCGGATCGTCCTCGGCCACCCCGTCCGCCCCGGAGTCGGCGCGGGCGTCCGGTTCGGCCAGCCCCTCCGCCCCGGGCCAGCCGGCCCGGATCGAGCTGGCGCCGTTGAGCTACGTCCAGTTCAACTCCGAGTCCACCACGCAGCTCCGGCTGATCGGCCTGACCGAGGCGCTGCGCTCCGGCCAGAACGTCGTCGTGACCTTCGACTTCGGCAACGGCAACACGGTCACCGGGCAGGCGCCGATCGCTGTTCCGCTCACCCCGGCGGCCCCTCCGTCGCCGATCATCGAGCGCGAGGGCGGCTACGAGGGCAACGAGGGCGGCACGACCCACGAGTGACCCGACCCGCACATCGACAAACGCCCCGGCGTGGTGACCACCACGCCGGGGTGTTTTCGTCGTACGCGAGGGCTAGCGTCCTGATGTGACCACCTCCCGATCGACCCCTCCGCGTGGCGGCACGGCCGGTGCCGCCCGCGGTCGGTCCGCCGCCCGCGATCCGCGTCCGGCCTACCAGTGCGACGCCTGCGGGCACCAGCCGCCCAAGTGGGTGGGGCGCTGCCCGGAGTGCGGCGAGTGGGGGGCGGTGGTCGAGCACACGGTGACCGGCCCGACCGTCTCCGGTCGGGTGGTCAGCTCCCGGATGCCGTCCGAGCCGGCCCGACCGATCGCCACCATCAGCGCCGCTCCGGCTCGCGCCGTGCCCACCGGGGTGAGCGAGCTCGACCGGGTGCTCGGCGGCGGCCTGGTCCCGGGTGGCGTGGTGTTGCTCGCCGGCGAGCCCGGCGTGGGCAAGTCGACCCTCCTGCTCGATGTGGCGCAGCAGTGGGCGGTCGGCGCCGGCACCCCCTCGCTGGTGGTCAGCGGCGAAGAATCGGTCAGTCAGGTGCGCCTGCGCGCCGAGCGGATGGGCACGCTGCACGAGCAGCTCTACCTCGCCGCGGAGAGCGACCTCGCCTCGGTGCTCGGTCACCTCGACGCGGTCAAGCCGGGCCTGTTGGTGCTCGACTCGGTGCAGACCATCTCGACCACCGGCACCGAGGGGGTGCCCGGTGGGGTGACCCAGGTCCGCGCGGTGACCGCCGCGCTGGTCTCGGTCGCCAAGGAGCGGGGCATCGCCACAGTGCTGGTCGGGCACGTCACCAAGGACGGTCAGGTGGCCGGGCCTCGGGTGCTGGAGCACCTGGTCGATGTGGTGCTGCACTTCGAGGGCGACAAGCACTCGTCGCTGCGCCTGGTGCGCGGCGTGAAGAACAGGTTCGGCGCGGCCGACGAGGTCGGCTGCTTCGAGATGCACGAGGGCGGCATCAGCAGCCTGGCCGACCCGTCCGGGCTGTTCCTGACCCGCTACGCGGAACCGGTCCCGGGCACCTGCGTGACGGTGGCCATGGAGGGGCGTCGGGCCCTGGTCACCGAGGTGCAGGCGCTGATCGGCGCGACAGTGGCGGGTTCTCCCCGACGCACCGTCTCCGGCCTCGACTCGGCGCGACTGGCGATGGTGCTCGCGGTGCTGCAACGGCGCACCGAGCGGCTGACCCTGCACGACCGGGAGGTCTTCGCCGCCACAGTGGGCGGGATCCGGGTGGTGGAGCCGGCGGCCGACCTGGCGGTGGCTCTGGCGGTCGCCTCCGGCGGGCTCAACCTGGCGATCGCGCCGAACCTGGTGGCGATCGGTGAGGTGGGGCTGACCGGCGAGGTGCGTCGGGTCGGGGCGGTGCCGCGCCGGCTGGCCGAGGCCGCCCGGCTGGGGTTCAAGGTGGCCCTGGTGCCGGCCGGCTGCGGCCCGGCCAGCACCGGCGCGGGCCCCGAGCAGATGCGGGTGACCGAGGTCACCGACGTCCGTTCGGCGTTGCACCATGCGGCCCGCGCGTCCGCCGAGTGACCCACCGTGCCGACGAGGGCGGCGAAACCGGACAGCACGTCGCAAGCGGGAAACGTTGGAAAGGGCGGCATCGTGACACATCACAGTAACCACGACAGCACCCACCGCACGGCAGTCCGTAGACTGTGCCCGTGCCGATCGACCGCGATACCACCAAGCCAGCCGGCGCGCCGCCCCAGGCCCGCACCGGCGCCGTGGGCTCGCCCGCCCGCCCGATCAGCGTGAGCGTGACTGCGGGAGCCGCTGGGAGCGCCGGAGATCCGCTACGGGCCAATCTCGCCCTGATGGCCCCGGGCACCGCCTTGCGCGACGGTCTGGAGCGCATCCTGCGGGGTCGCACGGGCGCGCTCATCGTGCTCGGCTACGACAAGGTGGTCGAGGGCCTCTGCACCGGCGGCTTCCCGCTGGACGTGGAGTTCTCCGCGACGCGCGTGCGCGAGCTGTGCAAGATGGACGGCGCTGTCGTGCTCTCCAGCGACGGCACCAGGATCGTCCGGGCGGCAGTGCACCTGATGCCCGACCCGTCCATCCCGACGGAAGAGTCCGGCACCCGGCACCGCACCGCCGAGCGGGTGGCCCGCCAGACCGGCTATCCGGTCATCTCGGTCAGCCAGTCCATGCGGATCATCAGCCTCTACGTCAACGGCCAACGGCACGTGCTCGACGACTCGGCGGCCATCCTCTCCCGCGCCAACCAGGCGCTCGCCACCCTGGAGCGCTACAAGCTCCGGCTGGACGAGGTCTCCGGCACGCTCTCCGCCCTGGAGATCGAGGATCTGGTCACCGTGCGGGACGCGGTGGCCGTGGTGCAGCGGCTGGAGATGGTCCGCCGGATCGCCGACGAGATCGCCGGCTACGTGGTGGAGCTGGGCACCGACGGCCGCCTGCTCGCCCTGCAACTCGACGAGCTGATGGCCGGCGTGGACGCCGACCGGACGCTGGTCATCCGGGACTACCTCCCCGTCGGCCGTAAGTCGCGCACGCTGGACGAGGCTCTCGTCGAGCTGGACCTGCTCGGTGCCACCGAGCTGATCGACCTGGTGTCGGTGGCCAAGGCGATCGGCTACCCGGCCGCGTCCGACGCGCTAGACGCCGCGGTCAGCCCGCGCGGCTTCCGACTGCTGGCCAAGGTGCCCCGGCTGCCGGTGGCAGTGGTCGATCGCCTGGTGCTGCACTTCGGCAGCCTCCAGCGTCTGCTCGGCGCGACAGTGGAGGACCTGCAAGCCGTCGAAGGGGTCGGCGACGCCCGGGCCCGCGGCGTCCGTGAGGGGCTGTCCCGGCTCGCCGAGGCATCCATCCTGGAACGCTACGTCTGACCCTGCTCAGCCGGTGACGGTGAGCTTCACCGGGTCGCTGAGCTTCGTGCCGACCCGAGCGAACACCTGGTACGACCCGACCGCCGGGAAGGGCCCTCCGGCCAGCGCGCCGTCACAGCGGCTGGTGTCCCGCCCGTTCCACGGCACCTCGTAGGAGCGCTCGAAGTTCGGTGTGAAGGACTGCGGGTCCGAGCCCTGGACCTTGCCGCAGGTGTCCGACGACCAGATCTTCTCGGCACCGGACTTGATGAAGATCTCCTGAAGGTCGGCGCCGACGTTGCGACTGCACGTCCGGTTCGACGTGTTCTTGATCCTCAGTTGCAGCTCGACCACCGCGCCCCGCTGCACCGAGGTCGGGCTCGCCGACGAGACCACGCTGATCTCCTCGTCGGTGCAGGTGCCGTCGTCCTCCGAACCGGCCGCCGCGCCCAGCGGCGGTGTGTTGCTGGTGATCGCCGGGCTCGGACTCGTCGCACCCGAATCAGCGGACGCGGACGACGACGGACCGCCAGTCTGCGGTGTCAGCACCGGCCCAGCGGGACCAGACGTCGCGGCGGACGTCGCCGACGGCGTGCCTCCCGCCTTCGGCTCCTTGTCGCCGGAACGACCCGAACCGGTACAGGAGTAGAGCAGGACAATCAGGAACAGGAACCCCGCTCCGAGTACGACGGCGCGACGCCGCCAGTACACGGCGGGTGGCAGGGGGCCGACCGTCAGACGCATGATGCCCTCCACCGTAGCCGCGCCGTACCCGGCAGTGCGGCGCGACGCGCCGGAGCCCTTCCGGGGCGCCTGCGCCACCCTCCAATGAGGACGGTCCGGCACCCGGTCACAGGTAGACCTTGCGCTGATAGACCGCGTGCGCACCGGCCACCCGGTCCAGGAAGAGTAGCCCCGCGCAGTGGTCGATCTCGTGCTGCAACGCCCGGGCTTCGAAGCCGTCGGTCACCAGCCGGACCGGCGCGCCGCTGCCCGGCAGGTCACCCTCCACCACCAGCCGGCTGGCCCGCTTCACGTCCCCGGTCAGGTCCGGCACCGACATGCAGCCCTCCCGGCCCGGCTTCCACCGCGTCGCCTCGACCACGCGCGCGTTGCACAACACGAAAGTGCCGTGCACCGTCACCGCCTTCGGGTGCCCGGTCACGTCGACGGCGAAGACCCGAGCGCCCACCCCGACCTGCGGCGCGGCGAGCCCGACACAGCCCGGCGAGACCTTCATCGTGGCTATCAGGTCGGCCGCGAGTTGGACCGTCTCCTTCGCCGTGGGGTCGACCTCGTCCGCGGCCCGACTCAGCACCGGATGCGGGGCGGACACCACCGCCCGCACCTCGCCCGGCACGTCCAGCGACTCCGGTGTCCAGTCCCCCAGGCCGACGTCCGGCCCGCGCTCCTCGCCGGTCACAACAGATCCGGGTCCGCCGGCCGGAGGGTGACCTCCACGCCCAGCTCGGCAGCCGTCCGGTGCAGCCGGTCGAGCACAGTGTCCGCCACACCGGCCGGCAACTCGACCTCCGCCAGGACCACGTAGAGCGCACCGGTCAACCGGGTACTCAGGTCCGTGACATTCCCGCCGGCGTCCACCAGCACCCGCGTCATCGCCGCGACGATCCCCATCCGGTCCGAACCGTGCACCGCCATCACGTACGGCTCACCCGCCGGAGGAACATCGCCGTCCGGGGTGACCGCGCGTACCGTCGCCAGCAGCTGACCCTCGGCGGCCAGCGACGCCAGTGCGGCCTCGACCTCGACGGCGGCCGGACCGGTGCAGATGAGGGTCATCGCGAAATGCCCCCGCAGCCGCGTCATCGTGCTGTCGGTGAGGTTCGCGCCCAGTCGGGCCAGCACCTCCGCGACGTCGGCCACGATGCCCGGCCGGTCCCTACCGATGACGGTGATCGCGAGCTCGTTCATCCGCGCATTCTCCCCCGTCCGCCGAACGAGGACGTGGCACCCCGCCCGTGCCGCCCACCCAACGGGAACGCCGGGGTGACATCATCGACGACGCCATGACTCAACCCGACTTCGCCACACTGGTCAGCCGATGGTTCCAGCAGCACGCCCGTGACCTGCCGTGGCGCGAGCCCGGCGTCACCCCGTGGGCCATCCTGGTCAGCGAGGTCATGCTCCAGCAGACGCCAGTGGTCCGGGTGGTGCCGGCCTGGCAGGCGTGGCTGGCCCGCTGGCCCGATCCAGCCGCGTTGGCGGCGGACACGCCAGCCGAGGCGATCCGAATGTGGGGACGCCTCGGCTACCCCCGTCGGGCGGTCCGCCTGCGCGAATGCGCTGTCGCGATCGTCGACCGGCACGGCGGCCAGGTGCCGGACCGGCTGGAGCAACTGCTCGCGCTGCCCGGCGTTGGCACGTACACCGCGCGGGCGGTGGCCGCCTTCGCGTACGGGCAGCGGCACCCGGTCGTCGACACGAACGTACGCAGAGTCGTGTCGCGGGCGGTGGCCGGCGAACCGGATGCCGGGCCCGTCACCCGACCAGCGGACCTCGTCGCCACCGAAGAACTGCTTCCGACCGAACCGGCCGCAGCGACACTGGCCAGCGCCGCGTTCATGGAACTGGGCGCGGTGATCTGCACAGCCCGGTCACCGCGCTGCACCGCCTGCCCCGTCGAGTCGGTCTGCGCCTGGCGGGCGTCCGGCCAGGAGGCGCCGGCCGGGCCGACCCGCCGACCCCAGCGGTACGCCGGCACCGACCGACAGGTCCGCGGGCTGTTGCTCGGAGTGCTCCGGGACAGTACCGGGCCGGTCCCGCACCAGCGGTTGGACCAGGTCTGGACCGACGACGTGCAACGCGCCCGCGCCCTCGCCGGGCTGGTGCAGGACGGCCTGGTCGAAGCCGCCGACACCGACTCCTTCCGCCTGGTCGGTGACGGCCCGTCCCTGCCAACCGCGGACCTCACCACCTGACCCGCCCAGCCTGCGCATCCTGCGCGCCGAGCGCTCGCGCGCCGCACGCCCTCCGCACGCCACAGGCCGAACGCCGCGTGCCCCACGCGCCCCCGCGCCCCCGCGCCCCCCGCCACGCCGCGCGCGCGGCGCCATGGCTGGCGTGCGGCGCCTTCCACCTCAAGATCGTGCTCGATCCTGGATGTAGTGGTGTCGGGCGCGCCGGATGCCACTACATCCAGGATGTTGCGCGATCTTGGGGGCCGAGGCCTCCACGGCGAGCGAGGCCGCTGGCAAGCTCACGACCCTGCCCCACTATTGCGTCCCACAACATCAGGGAAAGTGCTGCCTCCGGACGCCGCGAGGCAGCACTTTCCCTGATGTTGTGGGGATCTTGTCGGACGCGGCAGCGTCAGAGCGCCCGCACGCGGGCGGGTGCCTCGGGCAGGTGCGATGCCGCGGCTGGCCGGGAGGGCACGAGCGGGGACGGCGGAGGTGACCTGAGGGGGCGCAACAAAGGCGGGGCCCCGGTGGCTTTCGCCACCGGGGCCCCGCCCCTTGCTGGTTGTGTTACTCGTCCACGCCCGCGGCAGCGGTGCCAGCGGCAGTGCCACCGAGATCGGCCGGGACGGCGTCCGGAACTTCGACCGGCTTGTCCGAGCCCCGGAAGACGAGCTTGGAGTTGTCGATGTCGTCCGGGTCGCCCTCGCAGTCCACCACGACGATCTGACCCGGGGTCAGCTCGTTGAACAGGATCCGCTCGGAGAGGTTGTCCTCGATGTCGCGCTGGATCGTGCGACGAAGCGGACGGGCACCGAGCACCGGGTCGAAGCCCTTCGCGGCCAGGTACTTCTTGGCGTTGTCGGTCAGCTCCAGACCCATGTCCTTGTTCCGCAGCTGGCCCTCGATCCGCTGGATCATGATGTCCACGATCGAGAGGATCTCGGTCTGGCGCAGCTGGTGGAAGACGATGGTGTCGTCGATCCGGTTGAGGAACTCAGGCCGGAAGTGCTGCTTGAGCTCGTCGTTGACCTTCTGCTTCATCCGGTCGTAGTTGGACTCGGAGTCCTCCGACTGCTGGAAGCCCAGCGACACCGCCTTGGCGACGTCACGGGTGCCCAGGTTGGTGGTCAGGATGATGACCGTGTTCTTGAAGTCCACGATCCGACCCTGACCGTCGGTGAGCCGACCGTCTTCGAGGATCTGAAGGAGCGTGTTGAACACGTCCGGGTGGGCCTTCTCGATCTCGTCGAAGAGGACCACCGAGAACGGCCGACGCCGCACCTTCTCGGTCAGCTGCCCGCCCTCGTCGTAGCCGACGTAGCCGGGAGGGGCACCCACGAGCCGGGAGACCGTGTAACGGTCGTGGAACTCGGACATGTCCAGCTGGATGAGGGCGTCCTCGCTGCCGAAGAGGAACTCGGCGAGCGCCTTGGACAGCTCGGTCTTACCGACACCGGACGGGCCGGCGAAGATGAACGAGCCCGACGGACGCTTCGGGTCCTTCAGGCCGGCCCGGGTACGCCGGATCGCCTTCGAGACCGCCTTGACCGCGTCCTCCTGGCCGATGACGCGCTTGTGCAGCTCGTCCTCCATGCGCAGCAGGCGCGAGGTCTCCTCCTCGGTCAGCTTGTAGACCGGGATGCCGGTCCAGTTGCCGAGCACCTCGGCGATCTGCTCGTCGTCAACCTCGCTGACGACGTCCAGGTCACCGGCCTTCCACTCCTTCTCCCGCTGAGCCTTCTGCCCGAGGAGCTGCTTCTCCTTGTCGCGCAGCTGGGCGGCGCGCTCGAAGTCCTGCGCGTCGATCGCGGACTCCTTGTCGCGACGCACCTGGGCGATGCGCTCGTCGAAGTCACGCAGGTCTGGCGGCGCGGTCATCCGACGGATCCGCATCCGGGCACCGGCCTCGTCGATCAGGTCGATCGCCTTGTCCGGGAGGAAGCGGTCGGAGATGTACCGGTCGGCCAGGGTCGCGGCAGCCACGAGAGCGGCATCCGTGATCGAGACGCGGTGGTGAGCCTCGTAGCGGTCCCGCAGGCCCTTGAGGATCTCGATGGTGTGGGCCAGCGACGGCTCACCCACCTGGATCGGCTGGAAGCGGCGCTCGAGAGCGGCGTCCTTCTCCAGGTGCTTGCGGTACTCGTCGAGCGTGGTGGCACCGATGGTCTGCAGCTCACCACGGGCCAGCATCGGCTTGAGGATGCTCGCGGCGTCGATCGCGCCCTCGGCGGCACCCGCACCCACCAGGGTGTGGATCTCGTCGATGAACAGGATGATGTCGCCGCGGGTGCGGATCTCCTTGAGCACCTTCTTGAGGCGCTCCTCGAAGTCACCGCGGTAGCGGGAACCGGCGACGAGCGCGCCCAGGTCGAGCGTGTAGAGCTGCTTGTCCTTGAGGGTCTCGGGCACCTCGCCCTTGATGATCTTCTGGGACAGGCCCTCCACCACGGCGGTCTTGCCGACGCCGGGCTCACCGATCAGGACCGGGTTGTTCTTGGTACGGCGGGAGAGCACCTGCATGACCCGCTCGATTTCCTTCTCGCGCCCGATGACCGGGTCGAGCTTGCCCTCGCGGGCGGCCTGAGTCAGGTTGCGGCCGAACTGGTCCAGCACCAGGCTGGTCGACGGCGCGGCCTCACCCGGCGCGGCGCCCGCCGCGGCAGGCTCCTTGCCCTGGTAGCCGGAAAGCAGCTGGATCACCTGCTGGCGGACCCGGTTGAGGTCGGCGCCGAGCTTGACCAGCACCTGGGCGGCGACGCCCTCGCCCTCACGGATCAGCCCGAGCAGGATGTGCTCAGTGCCGATGTAGTTGTGGCCGAGCTGCAGCGCCTCGCGCAGCGACAGCTCCAGCACCTTCTTGGCCCGCGGCGTGAACGGGATGTGCCCGCTCGGCGCCTGCTGGCCCTGGCCGATGATCTCCTCGACCTGCTGGCGGACGCCCTCCAGGGAGATGCCGAGGCTCTCCAGGGCCTTTGCCGCGACGCCTTCACCTTCGTGGATCAGGCCCAGCAGGATGTGTTCCGTACCGATGTAGTTGTGGTTGAGCATCCGGGCCTCTTCTTGGGCCAGGACGACAACCCGTCGCGCTCGGTCGGTGAACCGCTCGAACATGCCCTCGTGCTCCTCACGTGCCGTGCGCCTTGATGGTCAAGATCTTGGCGGGGCCGGTGCACGAACGTCCAGGACGGGCGTCCGTGCCTCCTTACTCTATCGTCGCTGACCGACTCAGCTGAGGTCGTGTGTCTCTGCTCTGGGTCGGTTGCACGTCGTTTTGAACAACCGTCCGCGCTCAGGAGGTGTTCCGGTAGCCCTGTCGCTACGCGCAGAGCGAAATCCGACTGGCTCGACGGAAGCCCGATCCGGGGTCCGGAAGCGCTCCGGGAGGCCCCGGGGGGCGGACCGGCGGTCGCGACGAGCGCCGCGCCGGACCCCTGAGGGAGGTTTTCCACAGGCTGTGGATAGCTGTTCCACTGGTTGTGGACAACGTCGGCGGGCCCGGAATGCTTCCCGGCCCCGAACGGACGCGACAATGCCGCCCGAACGGGCACGACGACACCGCCCCGAACGGGCACGACGACGCCCGGATACGGCGACGCCGGCCCGGAGAAACTCCTCCGGCCCGGCGTCGGTGTCGCCTGCGGTGGCGGCTGGCCACCAAGCTGCTGACGGATCAGCGCTTCGCGTGGAACTCGTCCACGATCTCCTGCGGGATACGACCCCGGTCCGAGATGTCCTTGCCGGCCTTCTTGGCCCACTCCCGGATCGCCTTGTTCTGTTCCCGATCGGCAGTCGCGCCACCCCGACCGCGGGCAGCCCGCCCACCGATCACGACACCGCCCCGGCCGACCTTGGTGCCGGCGCCCACGTACGACGCAAATGCATCACGCAATTTCGCGGCGTTGGCGCTCGACAGGTCGATCTCGTACTGAACGCCGTCGAGGGCGAACTTGACGGTCTCGTCCGCGTCCCCGCCGTCCAGGTCATCGACCAGCTTGTGAATGATCTGCTTGGCCACGTCCCACATTCCTTTCGAGCAGGGTGCTCCTGCTAACGAGAGCACAATAACCCGCGCGCCGCTTGTCGCGTCAATAGGATCCGGTTACGGCTCGGCGTACGCCGGACGGGACTACTCCGGGCGGACCAACGGGAAGAGGATCGTTTCCCGAATTCCGAGGCCGGTCAGGGCCATCAAGAGCCGGTCGATTCCCATTCCCATACCGCCGGCCGGCGGCATTCCATACTCCATCGCCCGAAGAAAGTCCTCGTCGAGCCGCATCGCCTCGTCGTCGCCACGGGCGGCCAACTGGGCCTGGGCGACCAGCCGCTCGCGCTGCACGATCGGGTCGACCAGCTCGGAGTACCCGGTGCCCAGCTCGAAGCCGAGCACGTACAGGTCCCACTTCTCGGCCAGCCCCGGCTCGCTGCGGTGCGCCCGGGTCAGCGGGCTGGTCTCCTCCGGGTAGTCCCGCACGAAGGTGGGCGCCTCCAGGCCGGGGACGACCAGTTCCTCGAACAGTTCCTCGGCCAGCTTGCCCGGGCCCCACTTCGGGTCCACGGCCAATCCCACCTTGTCCGCGTACTCCACCAGGCGTGAGCGTTCGGTGCGGACGGTGACCTCTTCGCCCAGCGCTTCGGAAAGCACACCGAACAACGACACGGACCGCCACTCGCCACCCAGGTCGAACTCCCGCCCGTCGGCATGGGTCACCACCGTCGAGCCGCTGACCGCGATCGCCGCCTGTTGCACGAGATTACGGGTCAGCTCGCCGATCGTGTCGTAGTCGCCGTACGCCTGGTACGTCTCCAGCATCGCGAACTCGGGCGAGTGCGAAGAGTCGACACCCTCATTACGGAAGTTGCGGTTGATCTCGAAGACGCGGTCGACGCCGCCGACCACAGCGCGCTTGAGAAACAGTTCCGGAGCGATTCGCAGATACAGATCGGTGTTCAACGCATTGCTGTGGGTCACGAACGGTCGGGCTGCCGCGCCGCCATGCAGCAGTTGCAACATCGGCGTTTCCACCTCGATGAAGCCCTGCCCGTGCAGTGAATCGCGCAGACTGCGTACTGCGGTGGCCCGGGTACGCACCATCTCCCGTGCCTGCGGCCGGACAATCAGGTCGACGTAACGCTGACGGACGCGCGCTTCCTCGGAAAGGGGCTTGTGGGCCACCGGCAACGGTCGCAGCGCCTTGGCGGTCATCTCCCACTGCTGGGCCAGCACCGACAGCTCACCCCGACGGCTGGTGATCACCTCGCCGGTCACGCCGACGTGGTCGCCGAGGTCGACGAGGCGCTTCCACGCCTCCAGCCGATCCGGCCCGACCCGGTCCAGGGAGAGCATGGCCTGCAACTCGGTGCCGTCGCCGTCCCGGAGGGTGGCGAAGCAGAGCTTGCCCGTGTTGCGCACGAAGATCACCCGGCCGGTGACCGCTACCTGGTCGCCGGTCGCGGTGTCGGTGGGCAGGTCGGCGTAGGCCGCCCGGACCTGCGCCAGGGTGGTGGTGCGGGGAAAGCCGACCGGGTATGGCTCGATGCCCTCGGCGAGCATCCGGTCCCGCTTCTCCCGGCGGACCTTCATCTGCTCGGGAAGGTCATCGGCGGGGTCCACTGGCACGGGGTTCTGCTCGGTCACGGCACGCTTCCTCGTCACGGAGATACAGGGGTCAGGCCCGAGCGTACTCAAGCGGTCCGGAGGCCGTTACGGGATAACCTGCCCGTCATGGTCGATCACACTCATGCCCTGTCGTTCGGTGCCGCAGCGAGTGATTACGACCGGTTTCGGCCACGTTATCCCGAGGCTGCGGTCCGTTGGGCACTCGACGGGCTGAGCGAGGCCCGGGTGGTCGACCTCGCGGCCGGCACCGGCATCCTGACTCGAGCCGTGCTGGCACTGGGCCACGAGGTGATACCGGTCGAGCCCGATCCGGGGATGCGGACGCAGCTCGCCGCCAGCACCCCCGGCACGACGGCGCTGGCGGGCAGCGCCGAGGCCATACCCCTGCCCGACTCGACGGTGGACGCGGTGCTGGTCGGGACGGCGTACCACTGGTTCGACCGGGAGCCCGCGCACGCCGAGATCGCCCGGGTGCTCCGCCCCGGCGGCACCTTCGCCCCCCTCTGGAACATCCGGGACGGCAGCGTCGACTGGGTGGTCGAGCTGGGTCGCATCGCCCACTTCGGGGACAAGTCGACCAGCCAGGTCTTCGGCGAGCGCCCCGACTTCGGCCCCGCTTTCGACGCCGTCGAAAAGCGCGAGTTCACGCACCGCACCACGCTCACGCCGGACGAGCTGGTCGGCATGGTCCGCACCCGCTCGTACTGGCTCACCGCCTCCACCGACGATCAGCGGCGGGTCGAGCGGGAACTGGCCGAACTCCTGAACACCCACCCCGCCCTGGCTGGCCGGGACACCATCGAACTGCCGTACCGGACGCTGGTGCTGCGCGCCCGGCGGCGCTGACGCCCGCACGCAAGGCCGGCCCGACGGCGGCCGGGGTCACAGGTTGCGGTCGTAGACCATCCGCAGACCGATCAGGGTGATCATCGGCTCGTGGTGGGTGATGCTGCGACACTCGTTGATCACCAGAGAGGCGAGGCCGCCGGTCGCGATCACCGCCCGCACCTCGCCCAATTCCTCGGTCATCCGCTCGACGATGCGGTCCACCTGGCCGGCGAAGCCGAAGTACAGGCCGGCCTGGAGGCACTCCACGGTGTTCTTGCCGATCACCGAGCGGGGCTTGGTGGCCTCGACCTTGCGCAACTGCGCGGCCCGGGCGGCCAGCGCGTCGAAGGAGATCTCGATGCCCGGGGCGAACGCGCCGCCGAGGAACTCACCGCGCTCGCTGATCACGTCGAAGTTGGTGGTGGTGCCGAAGTCCACCACGATCGACGGACCGCCGTAGAGGGTGTACGCGGCCAGAGTGTTCACCACCCGATCGGCGCCGACCTCCTTCGGGTTGTCGATCGCCAACTGCACCCCGGTCCGCACGCCCGGCTCGACCACGACGCTCGGCAGGTCGGCGTAGTAACGACTGAGCATCGTGCGCAGGGACCGCAGCGCGGCCGGCACCGTGGAGCAGGCGGCCACACCGGTGATCTCGACGTTGTCCCCGGCGAGCAGACCCCGGAACATCAGGCCCAGCTCGTCCGCCGTCGAGCGGGCATCGGTCTTGATCCGCCAGGAGTGCACCAGCTTGTCGCCGTCGAAGGTCGCCAGCACGGTGTTGGTGTTTCCGATGTCGATGCAGAGCAGCACGCACGCAGCCTAGACAACTAGTGGGCGCGCAGGTCCAGCGCGATGTCCAGGATCGGCGACGAGTGCGTCAGCGCGCCCACCGAGAGGAAGTCCACGCCGGTCGCCGCGTACCGGCCGGCCACCTCCAGGGTCAACCCGCCGGTCGCCTCCAACTCCGCCCGGTCACCCACCGCCGCCACCGCCTCGGCCAGCACCTCCGGCGTCATGTTGTCGCAGAGCAGGAAGTCCGCACCGGCCTCCACCGCCTCCACCGCCTCGTCGACTCCTGTCACCTCGACCTGCACCGGCACCTCCGGGAACGCCTCCCGGACCCGCCGGTAGGCCGCAGTGATACTCCCGGCCGCCAGCTTGTGGTTGTCCTTGATCATGGCCACGTCGTAGAGGCCCATCCGCTTGTTGGTGCCACCGCCGGCCCGCACCGCGTACTTCTCCAGCGCCCGCAGGCCCGGCGTCGTCTTGCGGGTGTCCAGCACCATCGCCTTCGAGCCGGCCAGCGCGTCCGCCCACGCGCGGGTGTGGGTGGCCACCCCGGACATCCGGCAGAGCAGGTTGAGTGCCGTCCGCTCGGCCGTCAGCAGCAGCCGGGTCGGGCCGGTCACCGTCGCCAGCACGTCGCCGCGGGCCACCCGCTCGCCGTCGCGGGCCAGCACCGACACCTCGACGGTACGACCGAAGCCGGTCACCTCGCCCACCAGCTCGAACACGGCGGCGGCCACCGCCATCCCGGCCAACACCCCGTCCGCGCGGGCCACCAGGTCGGCGGTGTCGGTCTGTTCCGCCGGAATGGTGGCCACGCTCGTGACGTCCAGGAAATCCGGGCCCAGATCCTCGACCAGCGCGCCCTCGATCACCTGCCGTACGTGCGCCGGATCCAATCCAGCCGCCCGCAACGCCGTCTCCGTCGACTCGATCACGAGTTCCCCTCCCACTGTTGCGTCACCCGGCCCTGCGCCCCGACCGCCCCGACGAGATGGCCCAGCCACCGTTCGTCGGCCGTCGGGAAGTCCTCCCGCCAGTGGCAGCCCCGGGTCTCACCACGGGCGTACGCGGCGGCAACCAGCGTCGACGCCACGGTCAGCAGGTTCGTCGCCTCCCAGTCGGCGGTCCGCGGCCGGCCCCGGGCAACGCCCAGCTCGGTCAACGTCCCGGCCGTCCCGGCCAGCGTCGCCGCTGATCGGAGCACCCCGGCCCCCCGGGTCATCGCCCGTTGCAGGGTCGGCGTCACCTCCGCGGGCAGCACCCAGCCCGTCCCGCCACGCCACGCGCCGGTCTCCGCCGGCTGGGCCTGCTCGGGCAGGCCGGCTGCGATGTCCTCGGCGATCCGCCGGGAGAAGACCAGGCCCTCCAGCAGCGAGTTGCTGGCCAGCCGGTTCGCGCCGTGCACGCCAGTGCAGGCCACCTCACCGCAGGCGTACAGGCCGGGGATGGAGGTACGGCCGCGCAGATCGGTCCGGACCCCGCCGGAGGCGTAGTGGGCGGCCGGCGCCACCGGGATCAGATCGGTCGCCGGGTCCACGCCGATCGCCAGGCAGGACGCCACGATGGTGGGGAACCGACCGGCCAGGAAATCGCCGCCCAGGTGCCGTGCGTCGAGGAAGACGTGGTCCGCGCCGGTGGCCAGCAGCACCCGGTGGATGCCCTTGGCCACCACGTCCCGGGGTGCCAGCTCGGCCAACTCGTGCTGGCCCACCATGAACCTCTTGCCGTCCGCGTCCACCAGGTACGCGCCCTCGCCGCGCAACGCCTCCGAGACCAGCGGCTGCTGCGCATGCCCCGCACCGGGCACCCCCGCGCCGGACGGGGTGATCAGGGCGGTCGGGTGGAACTGGACGAACTCCACGTCGGTCACGGCCGCGCCAGCCCGCAGCGCAAGCGCCACCCCGTCCCCGGTGGAGACCGCCGGGTTGGTGGTGGCCGAGAAGATCTGCCCCATGCCGCCGGTGGCGAGCACCACGGCACGGGCCAGCAGCGCGCCGACGCCGTCCTCGCTGCCCTCGCCCAACACGTGCAGGGTGATCCCGCAGGCCGGGCCGAGCCCGTCCGGGCCGTCGCCGGGCGCGCGCAGGAGATCCAGCACGAGGGCGTGCTCGACCAGCCGGATCCACGGGTCGCGCTGCACCGCGGCGTGCAGGGCCCGCTGCACCTCCGCGCCGGTGGCGTCGCCGCCGGCGTGCACGATCCGGTCCGCCCGGTGCCCGCCCTCGCGGGTCAGCATCAGCGAACCGTCCGGGTGCCGGTCGAACTCGGCGCCGATCCGCATCAGCTCACGGAGCCGGGTCGGGCCCTCCTCGACCAGGACCCGGACCGCCGCCGGGTCGCACAGCCCGACCCCGGCGACCTCGGTGTCCCGGGCATGCGCCGCCGGGGTGTCGGCCGGGTCGAGCACGGCGGCGATGCCGCCCTGCGCCCACCGGGTCGAACCGTCGTCAATGTTGACCTTGGTGACCACCGTGACGTGCAGACCGGCCTCACGCAGGTGCAGCGCCGCTGTCAAACCGGCCACGCCGGAACCCACCACGATCACGTCGGTGGTCTCCACCCAGCCGGGCGCGGGCGCGGCCAGCAGCGCGGGCAGGGCAGGCAGGTCGACGGTCGGGAGGTCCATCCCCCCAGTCAACCCGAACCATCCTCGCCCGGGGCGGCGGGGGCGGGACGAGTGTTTTGGGCTACCCCGTCCGGCCCGCGCCGCGCCGCGCCGACCGTCAGGCAGTGGTCACTTCGTCCGGACCGGCAGACCAGCCGGGCCCGTGCCCTTCAGCGAGGCGGTCACCGTACGCTCGCTGAGCCACAGGTAGCAGCGGACGCCGCGATCACCGACCTTCCAGCGCCCCGCCCCCGGCGGACGGACCACCACACCGCTGCGGAAGCGCAGCTTGGCGTCGTCCGGTACGCCCGCGTACCGGGCCAGGACGCTACGACAACCCGTGTAGAGCGGCAGCCAGTCGGCGTCCCGGCTCGGGTACGCCAGGTCCGGTGCGCGCCAGACCCCCACGAACTCGGCGTCGTGCTGTTTGCCGCACTCCACCGGGATCAGCGTCTGCACACCCCGGCCGGCGCCACCGCGGGTCTGCTGGCAACCGAGGCGCAGCGCGGTCGGGCCCTTCAACGCGTCCCGCAGACTGCCCGACCGGACCACCACTGTGGCCGCCGCCTCGACAGTGGTCAGCTCGGTGAGGTCGCAGCGGAACCACCGGGAACCCGCCGCCCACCCCGGCCCGTTGGGCAGCGCCACCGACAGCCGCAGCCGACCGGACCGCCAGTCGTCACCCACGTAGCCGGTCGCCCGGGTGTCGCACTCGGCGAACGCACCCCGCAGCTCGGCCGAACCACCCGCCGGAGCGGCCGTCCGCTCGGCCGGGAACGCCCCGACGTGCACGGTCTCCAGGCGGTGCGGCCCGGCGCAGTCCACCGGCTCATAGCTGGCCAGGCTGACCAGGTCGGTGAAGTCGGCGGCGTGACACACACCGGCGGCCGGAGTGAACGCCGACGGTGCCGGCAACGCCGCCCAGTCGTCGGTCAGATCACCGTCCAGGCCGCCGGACCCGCCACAGCCCACCAGCAGCACTGCCGTCACGGCAGCGGCGAACACTGTCGTCATGGCACGGCTCATCGCGGCCTCCCCCAGCCACCGACCGGCTTCCGCCAGCGTGCCCAGGGTAACCGGAAATGACCTTCTGGTGACAGACCGGAATCGCGGTACGCGGGATCAGACTCCGGACACGGCCAACGGGCTGGGCACCGGGTTACCGGCCGTGCCAGGCGCCGCCGCGGCCGGATCGGCGCCCAACTCGATCACCCGGTTGTCGGCGTCGACGTGCACGACCCGTGGCCGGTAGGTCCGGGCCTCGGCGTCGTCCATCTGCCCGTACGAGATCAGGATGACCAGGTCGCCGGGGTGAACCAGGTGCGCGGCGGCGCCGTTGATGCCGATCACGCCGCTGCCCCGCTCGCCCGGGATCACGTACGTCTCCAGCCGAGCGCCATTGGTGATGTCCACGATCGCCACCTGCTCGCCGGGGAGCAGGTCGGCGGCGTCGAGCAGATCCTCGTCCACCGTCACAGAACCGACGTAGTGCAGGTCGGCCTGGGTCACAGTGGCTCGGTGGATCTTCGACTTGAGCATGGTCCGCAACATCGGAGTGGCCTTTCGCGGTATCGGTGGAGGGTGGTTCGGCCGGGTCAGGGGCGCGGGGCGAGGTGGATCGCCGCGTTGTCGATCAACCGGGTGGCGCCCACCCAGGCGGCGATCACCAGTCGAGCCGGCCCGGCCACCGGCCCCGGCTCCAACTCGGTATCGGTGAGCACCAGGTAGTCGAGGCGGGCACCGGGCGTACCGGCGCCGAACGCGGCGTGCGCGGCGGTCAGCACCGCCCCCGCGTCCAGGCCGTCGTCGGCGGCTTGCGCGCCGGCCCGCAGCGCGGCGGACAGACTCAGCGCGGCGGCCCGCTCCGGCTCGCTCAGGTAACGGTTGCGGCTGGAGAGGGCCAGCCCGTCCGGCTCCCGGACGGTCGGCACGCCGACCACCTCGACCGGCACGTCCAGGTCGCGGGTCATCCGCCGGACCAGGGTGAGTTGCTGGTAGTCCTTCTCGCCGAAGAACGCCAGGTCCGGCCGGGTGAGCTGGAGCAGCTTCAGCACCACTGTGAGCACGCCGTGGAAGAAGCCGGGGCGACTCGCCCCCTCCAGCTCGTCGCCGAGCGGGCCCGGGTCG
The DNA here is from genome assembly GCF_036136635.1 of Micromonospora sp. NBC_00330. NCBI lineage: Bacteria > Bacillati > Actinomycetota > Actinomycetes > Micromonosporales > Micromonosporaceae > Micromonospora > Micromonospora sp. NBC_00330. The sequence continues at coordinate 6,317,195 of NZ_CP108012.1, read as the reverse complement.
AGGCGTACGCGGGGCTGCCCGTCCGGGTACATGTCCGCCACCGACGGGGCGAAGACCAGATCGGCGCCCGCCCGCCGGCACACCTCCAGGTCGGCGTCGAGGGTGCGGGGGTAGCGGTCGAAGTCCTCGTTCGGCCCGAACTGCAACGGGTTCACGAAGACCGTGACCAGCACATGGTCGGCCTGTTCCCGGGCCGCGCGCAGCAACGTCTCGTGCCCGGAGTGCAGCGCGCCCATGGTCATCACGACCCCGACAGTGCCCTTCAGCCCGGCCCGGGCCTCGGCCAACTCGGCGCGCGTGTGCACCACCTGGGTCATGCCGCCACCTCCCGACCACTGTCGGCCAGCACGCCGAGCAGCGACTGTGCGTCCACCGGCCGCAGCCGGCCGGCGGCGATCGCCCGGTCCGCGGTACGACGGGCCAACGCCAGGTACGCGGGGACGGACTCCGGCGCGGTGGCCGCCAACCGGGCCAGGTGCCGCTGCACGGTGCCCGCGTCGCCACGGGAGACCGGGCCGGTCAACGCGTCGTCGCCGAGCCGCAGCGCGTTCTCCAGGGCGGCCCGCAGCAGCGGGGCGAGCACCTTCTCCGGCCGGGACACCCCGGCGTCCCGCAACCGGTCGGTCGCCTCGTTGACCAGGGTCACCAGGTGGTTAGCGCCGTGGGCCAGCGCGGCGTGGTAGAGCGGACGGTCCGACTCCGCCACCCACTCGGGCACGCCACCGAGGTCGGCGACCAGCCGGGCAGCCAGCGGGCGCAACTCCGCCGGCGCGGTCACCCCGTACGAGATGCCGTCCAGCCGGGCCAGATCGTCAGGCGTACCGGTGAAGGTCATCGCGGGGTGCAGTGCCAGCGGCCGGGCGCCGGCCGCGACGGCCGGCCCCAGCACGGCCAGGCCGTGCGCTCCCGAGGTGTGCGCGACGATCTGGCCCGGATGCAGGGCGCCCCGCTCCGCGAGGTCGGTCACCACACCGGCCAGCTTGTCGTCGGGCACCGCGATCAGCAGCAGGTCGGCGGCGGCGTCGGCCACGGCGGTGACCGGGCGGCGAGGCACCTCGGGCAACAGCAGGGCGAGGCGGGCGCGGCTGGCTCCGGAGCTGCCGGAGACGGCGACCACAGGGTGCCCGGCGGCGGCGAGCGCGGCGCCCAGCACGGCACCGACCCGACCGGCGCCAACGACACCGACGGTGAGCAGACGGGAGGTGGCGCGGGCGCCGGGAACGGCGCTATCCCACGAGGCGGTGGGCCCGTACGGGCCGGCCGGACGCGGGCGCAACGGTGCGCTCATGACGACGATCCAGTCCTCGAGAAGGGGTACCGGTCGATCGCAAGTATGCGCCCGGCGTACCGAACCGGGACAAGCATGTGTGAAAACCTTCACCACCGATGAGACGGCACGTCCGGATCGCCTGCGGTCAGGGCGTTGGAGCCGACGTGATGGCGCGCAACTCGGCGGCCACCTCCGCGATCAGGTCGCTGAGCGGGGCGTCGCTGTCGGGCGCGACCCAGCGGGCGTACGCGACCCGGAAGACCGTGGCACCCGACTCGGTGGCCAGTGTGGCAGTGGTCTCGTCGAGGCCCCTGGCCCGCAGGGCGGCGGTGACCACGGCCGCCATCGAGCCGGTCTTGCGCAGTTCGCGCTCCTGCAGTTCCGGGCTGCTCTCGATGATCGACTGCCGCGCCCGGACCAGTTCGAGACGGTCCGCGAAGAGCTCCTCCGCCACCCGGCGGAAGGCGGCGACGACCGCCTCGAATGGGCCGGCGTCGGATTCGGTCACCGCCCGGACCAGGACCTCCTCCACGCGCCCGCTGCCGCTGAAGAGCGCCTCACGCTTGTCGCCGAAGAGCCGGTAGAAGGTGCGTTTGTCGAGGCCGGCACGGGCGGCGATGTCGGCGACGGTGGTCTGTTCGAAGCCGCGCTCGCGGAACAGCTCGAAGGCGGCCGCCTCCAGGCGGCCGCGCGCGTCCGGTTGCCAGCGGGCCATGCGGCGATGGTATCCGACGTCACACTGCGACATTAATTCCGTGAGCATGTCGCGCTGTGACATCACACGAGATACGGTGATGTCACAAGGCGACATCGGTACTCACGAAGGAACCACAATGCGCGTATTCGTCACAGGCGCCTCCGGCCATCTCGGCTCCGCGGTCGTCCCGGAACTGCTCTCCGCCGGACACCAGGTCATCGGCCTCGCCCGTTCCGACACGTCCGCCACCACCATCGAGAAGCTCGGCGCTCAGGCACACCGCGGGGACCTGTCCGACCTCGACGTGCTCCGGGAAGAGGCGGCCGCCTCCGACGGGGTGATCCACCTGGCGTTCCGCCACGACCTCATGGTCGACGGCGACCTGGACGGCGCCGCCAAGGCCGACCTGGACGCCCTCACAGCACTCGCCGACGGCCTGGCCGGCTCCGGCAAACCCCTGGTCGGCACGAGCGGGACGGCCATGCTCGCGATGGGCGGCATCGTCGGCCGCCCCGGCACCGAACACGACACCTTCCCCGGCGGCGGTTACCGGATCGACGCGGAGAACTTCGTGGCCGGCCTCGCCTCCCGCGGTGTGCGCTCCTCCATCGTCCGGCTCGCGCCCACAGTGCACAGCTCACTCGACCACTACGGCTTCATCACCGCCATCATCGCCGCGGCCCGACGGAAGGGGTACGCCGCCCACGTCGGCGCGGGCACCAACCGGTGGCCCGCAGTCCACACGCTCGACGCGGCAGTGCTCTACCGACTCGCCCTCGAGAAGGCCCCCGCCGGTACGCGCCTGCACGGAGCCGCCGACGAAGGCGTCCCCTTCCAGCAGATCGCGGCAGCCATCGGCCACAACCTCGGCATCCCGGTTCGGAGCATCGGCCCCGACGAGGCAGACGACCACTTCGGCTTTCTCGGCTCGTTCGCACAGATGGACAACCCGACGTCGTCCGCCATCACCCGCGAACTGCTGGGCTGGACCCCCACCCACCCCGGCCTGATCGCCGACCTGGACGAGGGGCACTACTTCCGGGCGTGAACCACTAACGGCGGTCCTGACCGTAGGGTCGGCACGGTGACCCACGCTCAACTCGGAGTGGACTGATGTCGATCCTGTGGCGAGACGCGATGAGTCGGGCGCTCTACGGGCCGGGCGGCTTCTTCGTCGCCGACACTGGGCCGGCCGACCACTTCCGCACCAGCGTGCACGCGTCTCCGGCCTTCGCGACCGCCCTGCTGCGCCTCGTCACCGAGGTGGACGCTGCCCTCGGCCACCCCTCGCGACTTGACGTGGTCGACGTGGGGGCCGGGCGTGGGGAACTGCTGCAAAGCCTGCTGGGGCTCGTCGCGTCTGGGGGCGCCGTCGGGGTTGCGGTGGGGGTTTCCGGGGAGCCCACCCGCTCCGGGCGGTCAGGCTTGATCCCTCCGCGGGCGGGCTCCCCGGAAACCCTGACTCCCCCAGCGTCCGTCCGTCGGTCGCCCGACGAGCCGTCGTCGGTCGCCGTCCGTCCGTCGCTCGCGGACCGCGTCCGCTTCACAGCCGTCGAGTACGCCGACCGCCCCGAGAACCTGCCGGAAGAGATCAACTGGAAGTCCGAGATCCCCGCCGGAATCACCGGAGTGCTGCTGGCCACCGAGTGGCTGGACAACGTCCCGCTGGACGTGGCGGTGCACGCCGAGGACGGCTGGCGATACCTGCTGGTCGACCCCGACACCGGCGCCGAATCAGTTGGTGAGTTGGTCAGCCCCGATGATCTCGACTGGCTCACCACCTGGTGGCCCAGCCCCGCAACCCCCCACAGCGACCAAACACGGGCCGAGATCGGACGGACCAGAGACGAAGCCTGGGCGCAGGCGGTGAGCAAGATCAGCCGAGGGCTAGCCGTGGCGGTCGACTACGGGCACCTGCGGGAGAGCAGGCCGGTCGACGGGACGTTGACCGGGTACCGGGGTGGGCGGCAGGTGCCTCCGGTGCCCGACGGGTCGAGTGACGTCACCGCGCACGTGGCAATGGACTCGGTCGCCTCCGCTGGTGCGGCGGTCGCCCGGTGCGCGTACTCCCTGGTCTTGCAGCGGGAGGCGCTGCGGGCGCTCGGGGCCGACGGCGGGCGACCGCCGCTCAGCCTGGCCGGCACCGACCCGGTCGGCTACGTGCGGGCGCTGGCCGCCGCGTCGGCGGTCGCCGAGCTGACCGACCCGGCCGGGCTCGGCGGGCACTGGTGGTTGCACCAGCCGGTCGGCATCCCGCTCGGGCCGGCCGTGGCACGATGACGGGCATGACCACCGACGCCGGGGACCTCCGTGAACTGACCGTCGGCACCGGGGCCGGGCTGATCGCCGGCACCGGTGATCAGCAACTCGGCACCGACATGGTGCTGAACATCGGCCCGCAGCACCCCTCCACCCATGGTGTGCTGCGGTTGAAGCTGGTGCTCGACGGCGAGCGCGTGGTCGCCTGCGAACCGATCGTCGGTTACATGCACCGAGGCGCCGAGAAGCTCTTCGAGGTACGTGACTACCGGCAGATCATCGTGCTGGCCAACCGGCACGACTGGCTCTCGGCGTTCTCCAACGAGCTGGGTGTGGTGCTCGCTGTGGAGCGCCTGATGGGCATGGAGGTGCCGGAGCGGGCCACCTGGCTGCGGATGGCCCTCGCGGAGCTGAACCGGGTGCTGAACCACCTGATGTTCCTCGGCTCGTACCCGTTGGAGATCGGGGCGATCACGCCGATCTTCTACGCCTTCCGGGAACGCGAGACCATCCAGGCGGTGATGGAGGAGGTCTCCGGCGGCCGGATCCACTACATGTTCAACCGGGTGGGTGGCCTCAAGGAAGAGGTGCCGTACGGGTGGACCGGGCGGGCCCGCGCGGCGATCGGCGAGGTACGCCGCCGGTTGCCCGACCTGGACCACCTGATCCGGCGTAACGAGATCTTCCTGGCCCGCACCGTCGGCGTGGGCGTGCTGTCCGCCGCGGACGCCGCCGCGTTCGGCGCGTCCGGGCCGGTGGCCCGCGCGTCCGGGCTCGACCTGGACCTTCGCCGCGACGACCCCTACCTGGCGTACGACGAGCTGGACGTGCCGGTGGTCACCAAGACCGCCGGGGACTGCCACGCCCGTTTCGAGGTGCTGCTCGACCAGGTGTACGCGTCACTGGACCTTGCCGAGCAGTGCCTCGACCGGGTAGACCGGCTGACCGGGCCGATCAACACCCGTCTGCCGAAGGTGCTCAAGGCGCCGGAGGGGCACACGTACGCCTGGACGGAGAATCCGCTCGGCATCAACGGCTACTACCTGGTGTCGCGGGGCGAGAAGACGCCGTGGCGGTTGAAGCTGCGCACCGCCTCGTACGCGAACGTGCAGGCGTTGGCCACCCTGCTTCCCGGCTGCCTGGTCCCCGATCTGATCGCGATCCTCGGCTCGATGTTCTTCGTGGTCGGCGACATCGACAAGTGACCCGAGCCGCCTGACCGGTCACCGCCAGCGGTCGGTGGGTGGCGCGCCGCCGGCACGCGGTACGTCGTCCTGCGGCGGGTAGCCGTAGCGCTCGTCGACCCGCCGCCGGCCGGTCCGTTCCGGCGCGGGTTCCGCCTGGTGGCCGCGTTGGCGCGGTGGGCGCCACTCGTCCGGCACCGGCACACCGCCCACCGGCAGCGCGGGCCTTCCCGGCTCGGCCCGCCGACCACCGTCGTGGCGGCGCGGTTCTTCATACCGGCCGGCATCCTCGTAGCGGCCCGCGTCGTCGTAGCGGCGCGGCTCCTCGTAGCGGCCGGCGTCCTCGTGGCGGCGCGGCTCCTCGTGACGGCGCGGCTCCTCGTGACGGCGTGGCTCCTCGTGACGGCGCGGCTCCTCGTGACGGCGCGGCTCCTCGTGGCGGACGGCGGCCCAGCGGTCGGCCACCCGGTACTCGGTGCCGGTGGCGTCGGCGTGCACCTCGGCCCGACGTTCGCCGACCCGCAACTCACGACCGTTCTCGTCGTCGCGGACGGCAGCCCACCGGTCACCGGCCCGCAGCTGCGACCAGTACTCGCCGGTGTCGTCGGCCCGCAGCGGCGGCCCGGCCTGCGGTGCCGGGGCGCCCGCCCGCTCGCGCTGCTCCGACCAACCCCGATCGTCAGGGCTGTCCCAGGACTCCGCCGCCGGCCCCTCCGGGGTGCGGTGTGACCGGGCCACCGGGGCGGGCTCGTCGGGCTGGGCGTAGGCGTCGCGCCGATCCGTCCACTCCGGTTCGTCGCGGCGGCCCGTCCAGCCCGGCTCGTCGCCGTACCCGGCCCTGGGGTGCTGCTCCGGCTCGCTCCTCGCCCGGCCGGCCGGGCGAGGGGGATGATCGGCGTCGCCGCCCCGGGTCCACTCCTGCGCGGGTGGGGTCCACTGACCGGCGTACCCGCCGCCGTAGCGCCCGGCCGGCTCGGCCGGGCCGCCGTCCACCACCGTGTGCCGGGTGGTGACGTGCACGGTCTCGGTGTGTCGGACCACGCCACCCGGCCGGTGCGCCGCCTCGGGGCGGTCGTGCTCCCGGGGGCGAGCTGAGCCGTACGCGGTGGCGGCCGACCGTTCCCCGCCGTACGTCCCGGCGGCGGCCGGCGGCTCGGGGGCCTCCCGGGCGTACGCCGGTTCGTCGTCGTCCGGGTGCTCGGCACGCCCCCACCGGGGCGCGTCGTCCGGGCCGGACACCCGGGCGCGGCCGGCCGGCGCGTCGCCCCGGTTGCGGGCCACCGGTGTGTCGTCCACCGGCGGCTCGACGGCAGCCACCCGCGCCCGTCCGGCGCCCGCCGGCTCGACGGCGGGGGCGGCACCGGCGAGGGCGGCACCGCTGGCGTCGAGACGGCGGCGCACCGCGGCGATCCCCTCGTGGGCCCGTTGCGCCTGGTCGAGCGCCTGGTTACCGCGCTGGGCGGCGGCCACGATCTCGCCGCGCAACTCCCGACGCAGTTCCTCGATCTCGTCCAGCAGCTCGTCGGTCCGCGCCGAGGCGCCCTCGCCGTCGGGCCGCAACGCGATGGAGAGGCCGATCAGCACCACGGCGAGGATGGCGAGCACCGCGGCGAAACGCAGCGGGCCATTGCCGTCGGCCACCAGCAGGATCAGCGCCGCCACCGGCGCGAGAGCGACGCCCGCCCAGAAGAGCATGGTCAGCAGCGGTGGTTGACGCCGGGCGTCAGAGGTGGCCGGGGCTGGCATGGATGTGCAGCCTACCCACGATATCCACCGGAGGGAACGGGGTCCCCGGGACGCGCGGACGCCCCCGCCCGGTCGGGGGCGGGGGCGTCCTCAGCACGTGCGGTAAGGGCTCAGCTGGTGGCGAAGGCGCCATCCGAGGAGAAGATCAGGCCCACGCTGATCGAGCCGTCGCGCAGCCCGCTCTTGGTCAGCGGCCCGCCCTGGTCGAGCGAGGAGAACTTGCCGACCGACAGCCCGTAGGTCTTCTCCAGACCCGGCTTGCAGAACGGACGCTGCTCGCACTCCGGCGGGCCACCCAGCACCGTCGCGCTGCCGGAGCACTTCGCGGCCAGCTCGGAGAGGGTCCGCACGCCGTACTTGTCGGCGAAGGCCTGGGTCACCGCGAAGGCGTTCTGGTCCTGTGCGGCGGCCGGGGTGCCGAAGGTGAGGCCGGCCTTGTCGCCCTCGGTCTTCAGCGCGGTCACCGTCGTGTTGATGTCCGGCGAGGAGATCGCCTGGGCGTTCTGGCCGTTTGCCTTGGTGTTGAGGAACTCGGCCATGGTCGCCGCGTACTCCGGGACGACCTGGATCTCGCCCTTCTCCAGGGCCGGCGCGTAGAGCTCCCGGTTGCCGATCTGCTGCACCTTGACCTGGTAGCCGGCGGCGGTGAGCGCGATCCGGTACAGCTCGCCCAGGATCTGGCTCTCGGCGAAGTTGCCGGCGCCCACAGTGATGTCGCCACCCGGGCCCTTGGCGATGCCCGCGGTGAGGTTGTTCGCGCTGGCGAACTCCTCGGCCGCCACCTTGGGGGTCTTGCGGTCCTCGTTGACGGCCTTGTTCAGCTGGATCAGCTTCGGGGTGTCGAGCGCGGCGGAGACCTTGTCCAGTGCGGCGATCAGCTGGGGGTTGGCCGCCTTGCTGTTGACAGCGGGAATGACGTTGTCGGAGTTCTGGAGCTTCTTGTCGTCCTGCAGAGCGATGAGCTGCTGGCCGGCGACCGGTGCGCACCCGGCGCCGGAGGCGCTCGTCTGGGGTGCGTCGGTGCCGGACGAGCCGGCGTCACCGCAGCCGGTGAGGAGTGCTGCCCCGGCGATGGCGCTGACCGCCCCGATCGCCAGACGTGTACGTGCTGCGCGCATGTGCCCGCCTTCCGTGTCCCGGCGCGGCCCGTCCCGGGCCGGCCGCGTGTCCGACGGGCGATCCTGACTGTCGGCCGCCCGCGAATGTCCACCCAACATGCTCCGGAACCGACCGACAACTTGGGATGGACTTCGTCACCCCATCGTCACCGATTTGACGGGCGTGGGTCGCCAGCTCGACGCGGGCTCACCCGGACGGGTCAGGCGCTACCGGTGGCGTCGGCGGCCCGGGGCCGCCCGAGGCGCTGCCGCCCGCGCCGCAGCGGCTTGGGGGTGACCAGCCGTTCGACGCCTCCGAGGACCACCTCGGCCAGCAATGCGAGCCCGGCCACCAGCACACCGCCGGCGACGATCTGCCCGCCGCCGGCCGCGATACCGATGCCGAAGCCGGTTCGGATGATCTGGCCCAGGCCGCCGCCGTTGACGAAGGACGCCAGCGCCGCGGTCGCGATCACCTGGACCGCCGCGGTGCGGAAGCCGGCCGCCAGGTAGGGCACCGCGAGCGGCAACTCCACCCGGCGCAGCAGCTGCGCGCTGGACAGGCCCATCCCCCGGGCCGCGTCGCGGGCCTCCGGGTCCACCTGCCGCACCCCGGTGTACGCGTTGGCCAGCAGCGGCGGCACGGCGAAGACAGCCAGTGCCACCACGACCGGTGTCTTCCCGAAGCCGCTGGCGAAGACGACCGGGAGGATGGTCAGCAGCGCCAGGGTGGGGATGGCCAGGGTCGCGTTGGAGATCAGCACCACGAGGCCGCCACCTCGACCGAGGTGCCCCAGCCAGAGCCCGAGCGGCCAGGCCACCAGGCAGCCGAGCGCCACCGCCAGGGCGGAGATCGTCAGGTGCTCGCCGAGCCGGTCCAGCATGCCGCCGGGGTTGGTCCAGTTCAGTGGGTCGTTGATCCAGGTGACGGCCTGCCCGATCGGGTTTTCCGCGATGGTCACCGTGCCCTCCGGGTGGACCAGGGAGTCACCAGTCGGGCGACCAGGATGAGCAGCAGGTCGAGCACGACAGCGAGCGCCACGCAGAGCAGCGCGGCCGTCATGATCTCGGCCTTGTAGAGGTTGTTCTGGAAGCCCGCGAAGATCAACTGCCCGAGCCCGCCGTGCCCGACCAGCACCCCGACCGTGACCAACGCCACCGTCGAGACGGTCGCCAGCCGTACGCCGGTCACGATGCCCGGCAGCGCCAGCGGAAGGTCGATCCGGAACAGCCGCCTCCAGCGGCCGTAACCCATGCCCTCGGCGGCCTCGCGAACCTCCGGAGGCACCTGGTTGAGACCGGCCACCACGTTGCGCACGATCAGCAGCAGCGCGTAGAGGACCAGCCCGACCAGCACCGTTGTCGCCCCGGTGCCCAGGTAGGGGGCGATGAACGCGAAGAGCGCCAACGACGGGATGGTGTAGACCACCCCGCTGACAGCGAGGATCGGACCGGCGAGCGGACGGACCCAGTACGCGAGCACTGACAACGGCAGGGCGATCAGCACCGCTATCAACACCGCCCGCCCGGTGAGGGAGGCGTGTTCGCGCACCGCGGCGAGGATCGTGTCAGAGTTGTCCCGCACGTACTGCCAGGAGAACCAGGGGTTACCCGGGTCGGCCCGGTAGCTCAGGCGGAAGGACATACGTGGACGTTACCCCGGAGGCTGCCGACGTGGCCCAATCCCCTCGCGCGGCGTCGATCTCCCTGAAGGGCATCCAGAAGCGCTACCCCAACGGCACCGAAGCTGTCCGGGACCTCAGCCTGGACGTCCGGGCCGGCGAACTGGTGGTGCTGATCGGCCCGTCCGGCTGCGGCAAGTCGACGGTGCTGCGGATGATCAATCGCCTGATCGAACCGACCAACGGTCGCATCACGCTCGGCGACGAGGACGTCACGAACGTCGACCCGGTGCGACTGCGCCGTCGAATCGGCTACGTGATCCAGAACGTCGGCCTCTTTCCACACCAGACCGTGCGGGCCAACGTGGCCACCGTGCCGGGCCTGCTCCGCTGGCCCAAGGGCCAGACCCGGGCCCGGGTCGACGAGCTGCTCGACCTGGTCGGGCTGGACCCGGCGGAGTTCGGCGGTCGCTACCCGCACGAGCTGTCGGGTGGCCAGCGGCAGCGGGTCGGGGTGGCCCGGGCGCTCGCCGCCGACCCGGTGGTGCTGTTGATGGATGAGCCGTTCTCGGCCGTCGACCCGATCGTCCGGGCCCGCCTCCAGGAGGAGTTCCTGCGCCTCCAGGCCGAGGTACGCAAGACGATCGTGCTGGTCACCCACGACCTCGACGAGGCCGTCCGACTCGGTGACCGGATCGCGGTCCTCTCCGAGGGCGGGCACCTGGAGCAGTACGACACCCCGGCCGCGCTGCTCGGCGCACCCGCCACCGCGTTCGTACGCGAGTTCGTCGGCGCCGACCGGGGCATCCGCCGGTTGGCGGTCACCCCGCTCGACCGGGAGGCGCTGGAGCCGGTGCCCGAGGACGCCGCACCGGACCTGCCCACCGTCGCTGTGGACGGCTCGGCGTACGACGCGTTGGCGGTCCTGCTCACCTCGGGCCGTGACCGACTCCTCGTGACCGACGCCGGCCGTCCGGTGGGCGCGCTCAGCCGACAGCGCCTCCTCGACCTCGGCCGCCCGACCAGCTGACCCGCCCCGGCCGCGGCGCACGTGCGACCGCCGCGCCTGACCCCGCTCGGTCGGGTCAGGCGCGACCGCCGAGGCTGGCGATGCCGATGATCCACCCGGTGAGGAAGCCGTAACCGGCACCGGCGCTGGCGTCCTGTAGGGCCCCCAGCAGCGACGGTGCCGGGCCGAGCAGCGCCGCCAGCACTGCGGCCAGCCCGCCAGCCAGCACGTACGCGGCCCAGCCGGAGAAGAACTGGCTGACCGGGCCGGGCACCCGGGCGACCTGGGCGGCGGGCAACAGGTAGAGCAGCGCCACCGCGAGGACCACCAGCAGCACGGCTCGCAGGTCGGCGGCGAACAACCCGCCGGCCTGCCCGTCCGCGTCGAGCCGCCAGGCCGGCCAGGCGAGCAGGCGCGCGTAGAAGGCACCGGCCGACTCCGGGTCGGTCAGTGTGACGGCCCAGCCGGTGTACGCCGGACTGCCGCAGATGCCGACCAGCAGCAACACGGCGAGGGCGCCGGTGCCAGCGGCTGTGCCGTAGCGGCTGACCGGGCCGGAACGGTGCATGAGCGACGCGATCCGCCCAGGCCCCGAACCGGTGGTTCGTGCGGACCTGGGCTGCCCCGAGCGGCTCAGTGCTTCATCAGGTAGTCGATGAAGGCAGCCCGCAGCAGCGGCGCCGACTCCTCGTAGCCGTGACCGGTCAGCTCCCGCCACAGCGCGTTGGCCTCGTCGATCGTCGGGCCGATCGAGTTCGGGGCGCCGTCCAGCACCGTGGCCTCGTCCGCGTTCGGCAGGTGGCGCAGCACCGACCAGAAGAAGCCCACGTCCCGATGCTCCCGGGCCCGGGCGAACGCCCGCTCCCGCAGCTCCTCGGTGGACAGCGCGTCAAGCACCTCGAACGAGGTTCCGCCCGGGGTGGCGGCAGGTGAGTCGGTCATGTCGCCGAGCCTAACGGTCGAGATCAGCTCCGGCTCGGCGGACGCGACGCGGCTCACCGCTCGTCGGTGTCCCACCGTCGCGGGCCGTCCTCCCACCGCGGATCCCGCCACGGGTCGATCGGTTGCGGCGCGGCCTGGGTCGGCAGCGTGGGAGGCCAGTTGTCGACGGACTGCGGCTGCGGCGTGGTCCAGCCCGAGCTGATGGTGCCGTCGCTGACCGGCTCGGGCCGCTCGGGGCTGCCCGATCGGGGCCGCCCGAGCGTCTCGACCAGCCGGGTGGCCAGCAACCCGATGCCGAGCGCGGCCCCGCCGACCACCCAGTTGCTCAGAGTCCAGCCGCGCTCCGGCGCGTACACCTGGAAGACCGTGACCAGGCCGACCGCCAACAGCGTGCCGAACACACCGCCCCGGCGGCCGTACGCGCTGGTGCCGGCGAGCACTGCCACGCCGATGGCCAGCACCGTCCAGTCCAGCCCCGAGGTGGGCGCCACCGGCCCGGGGTCGTTGGCGGCGAGCAGCATGCCGGCCAGAGCGGCCAGCACCGTGGAGACGACCAAGGCGACGGCGGTCACCACGGCGGCCACCGCGCCCCGCCGACGGGCCGGGTCGGCGATCGGTCGGTACCGGCCGACGAGCCGGCGGATCGCGCGGATCGCGCCGAACAGCCCACCCAGGACGGCCACCGCGGCGAAGCCTGCGAAGAGGTAACCGGCGCTGCTGGAGGGGTCGTAGTCGCCCTGCACCAGCACGGGCGCCGAACGGCGTTCGATGTACACCACAACGGCGGCGGCGCCGGCCAGGCTGGCGGCCCAGCCCGGCACGTGCAGCACCACCACCGCCAGCGCCAGCGCCAGCCCGCCCACGGCGGCGACCGCCACGGCCGGGCCGAGCGACGCCGGCAGGCCCCGGTCACCCTGCTCGGCGTAGTGCAGGGCGGCCGCTACCGCGATCGGGCCGACGGCCAGGTTCGGCGCGGCCGTCCGCAGGCTCAGCCCGGCGGCAAGGACGAGCAATCCCAGCCCGACCGCGTCGATCAGCAGCGTGCGCAGGTTGCCGTCGCGCACAGCGGCCGGATCCTCCCGCCAGAGCAGCCAGCTCACGGCGGCCAGCCCGGCCAGCAGTAGCAGCTCCCACCCCAGGTGAACGCCGATCCGGTCCCGGCCGGGCTCACCGTGGGTGGGATCGTCGAAGACGTTGTCCAGGACAGCGGCCGGCACCCCAGACGAGGGTTCGGCCGACCGGTCCCGGCCCGCTTCTTCGTACCCCATCACGCCGCCTCCCCAGTGGCCGACCGTTCCCAGTCCGGCGCACGGACGGACCCTGGGCGGCCCTTGCTCTCCGATCGCAGGCACCGTACCCGCGACCGCAGCCGGGCGTAACCCCCCTGCTCAGCGCTGGCCGGGGCGGCTCTCCCGAGGGTCCTGCTCACGCTCGTCGTCCGGGCGTTCCGGCACCCGGCAGGAGCGCTCCAACCAGAGCGCGGCGCCGACCAGCGCCAGCGAGGCGAGCAGGCCACCGCCGGCGGCCGGTCGATCGTCCAGGGCGGCGCGGGTGGTCTCCACGAAGAGCCAGCCGCTGAGCCCCGCGTAGAAGCCCGCGAAGATCGCGGCGGCCAGTGCCGACGCCTTGGCCAGCACCACGAAGCGGGCGACCAACAGCGGATTGACCGGCTCCCGACCCGGCTTGCGCTCGATCCGGCCCCGGGTGTTGATCGCGGCGTACGCCTCCAGCACGGCGAGCCCGGCCAGCGTCACCACCGGCAGCCAGGGCAGCCGGGGAATGCCGCTGTAGTAGAGGGTGCTGATCAGCAGCCAGGCCACCGCCGCCGCACCCAGGCCGGCCACGACCAGGGTCGAGATCCGGGTGGGGCCCATCCGCGACCCGTCCGGGCCCGACCCGCCGGGTGGGGGCTTCGCCTGCGTCATGCCGGCCGATTCCGCTCGGTCATGCCGTCGACTCTAACGCCAACTCCGGCCGGGGACGCAGTTCCAACGCCTCGTCCGCCGCGGGGCCGGTGGTCAGCAGGTCGGTCAGCCAGCCGTGACCGGGCAGCCGACCGTACGGCTGGATGTCGATCCACGGACGCAGCACGAAGGCGCGCAGGTGCGCCCGGGGGTGCGGCAGGGTCAGCTCCTCCTCGTCGCTGAGCACCGGCTCGTCGTCGTCGCCCCAGACCGCGATCACGTCCACGTCGAGGGTGCGCGGCCCGAACCGCCGCTGCGGGTCACGGACCCGGCCAGCCGCGCGCTCCGCGTCGCGGGCCCGCTCCAGCCAGTCGCGCGGGGTCGCGCTCTCGTCCTGCACGAGCACCACCGCATTGAGGTACGCGGGCTGATCGGTGTCTCCCCACGGTGGAGTCTCGTACACCCCGGAGAGCACGAGCACCGCGTCGCCGAGGGTGGCGACGGCAGTGCGCAGGTGCTCCAGGCGGTCGCCCAGGTTGCTGCCGAGCGAGAGGACCGCCCGGGTCACCGGGTACGCGCCCGGGTCATGGTGACGGCCACGTCGGTGAAGGTGTGCGGCACCGGAGCCTCCGGCTTGTGCACTGTGATCGTCGCGGCGTCGACCCGAACGTCTGCCAGGCAGACCGCGAGGAGCCGGTCCGCCAGGGTCTCGATCAGGTTGACCGGCTCCCCGGTCACCACCGCGACCAGGCGTTCGGCCAGCTCGCCGTAGTGCACTGTGGCGGTGACGTCGTCACTGGCGGCGGCCGGGCCGAGGTCCAGCTCCAGGACGGCGTCGACCACGAAGTCCTGCCCCTGAACGCGTTCGAAGTCGTACACCCCGTGCCGACCGCGCGCCCGCAGGCCGGTCAGCTGGATCCGGTCCGCCGTCATCGCCGTACCCCCTGCTCGTGATCGTGTTGCGGTCGCTTCCTGTCGTGCGGCGGCACGGCCAGGCGGGGCCTGCCGGTCGCCGCCCAGACGGCGAGCGCGTCGGCGGTGGCTCGCACGTCGTGCACGCGTACGCCCCAGGCGCCCGCGGCGACCGCCAGCACGCTGGTGGCCACGGTGGCCGCCTCCCGCTGGGCGGTCGGTCGCGGCGTGCCGTCCGCGGCGGCGAGCAACCCACCGAGGTACGACTTGCGACTCGCCCCGAAGAGCAGCGGGAAGCCGAGATCCAGCAACTCCGGCAGGCGGGCGCTGAGCTCCCAGTTGTGCGCGGCCGTCTTGGCGAAGCCGAGCCCGGGGTCGACGATGAGGCGGTCGGCCGCCACCCCGGCGGCCAACGCCGCGTCGATCCGTTGGGCCAACTCGGCCCGGACGTCGGCCACCACGTCGGTGTAGGTGGCCAGCTCGCGCATGGCACGGGAGTGCCCACGCCAGTGCATCAGCACCCACGGGCAGTGCGCGTCACGGACCACGCGGGCCATGTCCGGGTCGGCCAGGCCACCGGAGACGTCGTTGACCACCGCCGCGCCGACGGCCAGGGCGGCCTCCGCCACCCGCGCGCGGCTGGTGTCGACGCTGACCGCAACACCGGCGGCGCTCAGCTCGCGGATGACCGGCAACACCCGCTCGGCCTCGGTCGCGGCATCGATCCGCTCGGCGCCCGGACGGGTCGACTCGCCACCGATGTCGACCAGGTGCGCACCGGCGTCGCGTAGACGGACGCCGTGTCCGACGGCGGCGTCCAGGTCGGCGTACCGTCCGCCGTCGGAGAAGGAGTCCGGTGTGACGTTGAGGACGCCCATCACCACCGGGCCCGAAGCCCGCACCAGATCGGTCACGACTAGACGGTACCGGTCGCGGCGGCGGCGCTCGGCGACCCGGGTAGGCCCCACGCCACTACCCCTGACGTGCCGATTAGAACAGGTGTACGATCGGTCATCCGGGCAGTATCGGGCATCCCCTTCGCGGCTTGTCGCAATCCGGGGCGGCCCGTACGCTTTGGAATTGGCCAGCATCGAGATGGCGAAGCTTGGAGGGAGGGCCGAAGCGGGGGAAAACCGCCCAAACCTCGCCACCCTCCGTGGTGAGTAACGAACACAGGGTCAAGAACGCCATGCCCTGTGGAGCACTTTTCCCGCCAGGCTTGCCTATTGCACCGCCGCGGCACCGCCGGCCGCGCTATGGGGAGGTTCCAGTGATCGCCTTCGAGCTCATGGAGACGGCGTCGTCCGGCGTCGCCCACGCGCTCTCCACCCTGGCGTCGGCTCCACTCGCGGAGCCGGCACCGAAGGGGATCGACACCAACAGTGTCGTCACCTTCTTCGCCAGCAAGATCGCGCCGATCCTGCTCGCCGTCCTGGGCGTCATCTTCATCGGGCGTGCCAGCCGAGGCGAGATCTCCAAGGTGCTGACCAGTTCCGCGATCGCCATCGTCGGGCTCGCCTTCATCGCGGGCGCGGCAACACTCTTCTTCGTCGGCGATTACCTGATCGACCTGATCTTCGAATAGGCGCGTTCACCAGATGCGGCTGCGCACCGACGACGACATCTACCGGGCCCGCCTGGTCTACCTCGGGCCGCCCGGTTACACCCTTCCGGTCCACCTGCCCTACGCCCAGTACGGGCTCTTCATGCTGCTGGTCCCCCTCTACATGTTCATCCACTGGCTGTTCACGTTGACGGTCGAGCTCTTCCCAGCCTGGGAGATCGCGCTCGCCATCGTGACCACGTCGTTCATCTTCCGGCACGTCGACCCCGATCGGCCGGCGCGGGTGGTCATCCGCACCGCGCTGACCGACTGGCGACGGACCCGGGAGCCGGCGGTCGAGCAGCGCGATCCGCGCCTGGTCGGCAGCCGGATCAGGATCAGGGAGGAGCTGGCATGACCGGACGTACGTCGAACGGTCCTTCACAGGACGCGGGCAGGGGTCTGCCGACAGTCGCCGAGGCGATCGCATGAGCCGCTCCTCCACGCCGGGCTCCCCGGCCGGCCGCCCCGGCGCACCGGTCGGTCACCGTGCGCACTCATTCGACTACACCGAGGACGAGGACGAGGTTGCCCTCGACCCCGCGCTGGTGACGTCACCCGGCCATGGTGCAGTCGGCGTGTTCCAGGCACCCCGGCCGATTCCCCGCCGGACACCACCGGCCGAGCCCACCGCCGTGTCGGCCGGCGAGAACCCCGACATCGACTCCCCCTTCCTGGACCTCTTCGGCGGCGGCGGGCGACCCGCCTCCCCACGAGCCGTCACCGCCGGCCCGAGCACCCGCGAGCAGCCGACGATCCCGCATCAGCCGCCACCCACCGCCAGCCCGGCACCAGCCCGCGCGGTTCCCGAGCTCGAGCCACCATGGACGCCGGCCGACCCGCCCAACGGTGGCCGACACGTCGAGCCACGACACGCAGGCGGCCACCCGGCCAGTGAGTCCCGAGTGCCGCACCAGGCCGGCGATCGACGGCCGATGCTGCGTCCGCCGGACGAGCCCGACCCGTCCACCGGCGGCGGGTCGCCGTCGGCGACCACCGGCTCCGTCCGCCGACCCGCCGACACCGTGCCGGGCGGCCGCCCCACAGCGACGTCGCCGGCCCGACCGGCGGCTCCAGCGCCACCCCGACCGACGGCCGCCGCGGGCCGGTCCACGGCTCCGTCGGAGCAGCCGGCCATGATCACGGCTGCGGATCGGCCAGCGCTTAAAGGCACGACGCGCCGGGCCACCGACCCGGATCGACCCAGGAGCACCGGCGCCGCGGCCACCGGCAAGGAGATCGCCGCACCCCGGCAGCGCACGGCGAGCCGACCGGACCGACCGATCAAGCCGACCCGGGTTCGCGCTCCGAAGATCAAATTCGGGGATCGGGATCCGTCTGTCGAGCTGGCCATCACCGAGATCGCCGGCCACCTGACCTTCACGCCGAACACCGTCACCGCCTGGTACTGGCTGCCCGAGGTCCGCTGGGCGTTCCGGCCGGACGCCGAACGCGAGGCGCTGCTGTCGGCGATCTCCGAGCAGTACGCCGGCCTGGCCGGCTTCCGACTGCACCTGCGCCGCACCACCCGGCCGTTCCCCGCCGACGAGTGGGCGCGCACCATCGACACGCACACCGCGGCGCCGCTGCCCGACGTCCCCGGCACCACCGGCTGGGCCGACCACCTGGTGGCCGCCCAACGCCACCTGATGGCTGTCAACCACGCCGAGGGCCAGACCTACCTGGGTGTCACCTTCGCCCGGCGTTCCCTCGGCGACTCACTCACCGAGCGGCTGCTGCGCACCTTCGGCCGGGGCACCGCCGATGGGGAACGCCGCAAGCTGGGCCGCACCGTGGAACAGTTCGACGAGGTGCTCGGGGCGTTCGGCATGCGCGGCCGGCGGGTCACCGCCCAGGAGCTGGAATGGCTGCTCTACCGCTCGGTGGCGCTGTGCATGTCACCGCCGAGCACCCTCTCCCCCGTCACCGACGGGCGCTGGGAGCGCGGCGACCTGCTCGCCATGACCGAGCAGGTCGAGCGCTACCGCACCCCGTACGGCTCAACGGTCAAGCTGGTCAACCGGATGACCGGCGAGGAGCGGCACGTGGCAGTGCTCGCGGTCGGCCGGATGGAACCGCTGGAGATCCCGGAACGACACGAGCCCTGGCTGCACTTCCACGAGCGGCTGCCCTGGCCGATGGAGATCTCCACCCGCGTCGACATCCTCGGCTCCGGCGACTCCTTCCGTAACCTGGAACACCGGCTGCGCATGATCCGCTCGCAACAGCTCGACTACGCCGAACACGGCATCGACGCGCCCCCTGAACTGGAACGACTGGCCAAGCGCGCCCTGGTGATCGGCGACGAGATGACCACCGGCCTGCCGGTCGACTCGGCCCGCGCGCACGGCTGGCACCGGATCGCCGTCGGCGGCCGGACCAGGGAGGAATGCCTGGAACGGGCCCGCCGGCTCATCCAGCTCTACTCCCGGGAGCTACGCATCTCGCTGCAGCACCCGAAGAACCAGGACTGGCTGGCCCGCGAGTTCATCCCCGGCGAGCCGATCGCCAACACCGGCTACGTACGTCGCATGCCGGTGCCGTTGCTCGCCGCCGCGCTCCCCCAGGCCGCATCCAACGTGGGCGACCGGCGGGGCGACCTGATCGGCCGGACCGCGGGCACCTGCCGCCGCCCGGTCTTCCTCGACCTGCACTTCCCCATGGAGGTCCGGGAACGCTCCGGGCTCGCGGTCTTCGTCGCCGAACCGGGCGGTGGCAAGTCCACACTGCTCGGCGCCCTGGGCTACCTGGCCGCCCGCCGAGGTGTCCAGGTGACCCTGCTCGACCCGTCCGGCCCGCTGGCCCGCCTCTGCGCGATGCCCGAGCTGCGGCCGTACTCCCGGGTGTTGAACCTGACCGGCTCGGAGCACGGCACCCTGGCGCCCTACTCGCTCATCCCGACGCCGCTGCGCTCCGAGTTCGGCACCGGGGCCGCCGGTGACCGGGAGTTCGAGATCGCGGTCTCCAACGCCCGAGCCGAGCGACGGATGCTGGTCCAGGACATCTGCATGATGCTCGTCCCGCCGCAGGTGGCCAGGGAGGCGTCGACAGCCACCCTCTTCCGGCACGCCGTCCGCCAGGTCCCCGCCGAGGAGACCTCCACCCTTGACGACGTGGTGAGCTGCCTCGGGCGGCTCGACGACGACGCCGGCAAGGAACTGGCCAACCTCCTGCTGGACACCGCCGAGATGCCACTGGCCATGCTCTTCTTCGGCCGACCGCCGGAAGGGCTGCTCGGTGCCGACGCGGCACTCACCGTGATCACCATGGCCGGGCTACGGTTGCCCGACCTCAAGATCGAACGCGAGTACTGGTCGGCCGAGGAAGCCCTGGCCCTGCCGATGCTGCACACCGCGCACCGGCTCGCCGTCCGGCGCTGCTACGGCGGCTCGATGTCGTCCCGCAAACTCGTCGGCCTCGACGAGGCGCACTTCATGGAAGGCTGGCGGTCCGGTCGCTCCTTCCTGGTCCGACTCGCCCGCGACTCCCGCAAGTGGAACCTCGCCGCACTGGTCGCCTCCCAGAACCCCAAAGACATCCTCGGCCTCGACGTGCAGAACCTCGTCTCCACAGTCTTCGTCGGCCGCATCGCCGAGGACGCCGAGATCGCCTCCGAAGCGCTACGGCTGCTGCGGGTGCCGGTCAACGACGGGTACGAGGCCACCCTCGCCTCACTCTCCGCCGCCGACACCAGCTCGTCCAACCGGCTCGGCTTCCGCGAGTTCGTGATGCGCGACGTCGACGGCCGGGTGCAGAAGGTCCGAGTCGACGTCTCGTACGTCGAAGGGCTGCTGGACCACCTCGACACGACGCCCGCCGCGATCGCCGCGGCGGCCGGAGTCCTGCCGAGCATCCCCCTGCCGGATCTGGAGGCGTGACATGGCTAGGGCCTGGGCAAGGACCGCGTCGTTCCTGCTCGCCCTTGGCGTACTGGCCGGGGCCACCCTCACCTGGCCGCTGATCGGTGCGGAAGCCGCAGCCGCCGCGCCGCCCACCGCCCAGGCCCGCGCCGACCTCTGCACGACCGCCGAATGGCAAGCCGACTTCCGCGCCTGCGTGGCAAAGCTCAAGCAGGTCAGCAAGGCAGAGATCGATTGCCTCAAGCCACCTGTGCCTTCCGCTCCGGATTCGGGCCTGGCTGGTTGGTTCGCCTCCCGCCCGGACTCGTCCAAGCTGCCCGGGCCGAAGGGCATCTACAGCGACTACGGCTACGGCGGTTACAGCTTCAACACCTACAACGTGGAGGGCGGATGTGCATCCACCGTCCTCCATCCGGACTACAAGTTCACCACCACCGTCGCCAACGGTGAGCTCATGATCGCCACGGCGGTCGTGGGTGCCTCGAACGCCCTGCGGGAGCGGGCCTGGGATCCCCGCTCGATGTGGAGTTGGGCCGACCCACTGGTGGAGAAGGCCACCAAGGGCGTATACGAGAAAGTATTCAGCGTCTTCGGAATCGTCACGCTCTGCGTGGTGGGTCTCTATCTGCTCTGGCGCTCTCGCCAGTCGGACATGAGCAATGCGATGACGACGGCAGGGTGGGCGCTACTGGTGATGGTGGCGGTCACCGCGCTGGCGGCCTGGCCGGTCAAGTCGGCGAACATCGCCGACGGCACCCTGATCACCTCACTCGGCGTCGTACACGACGCCATAGGCCCGGCGTCAAAGGACACCCCGCCGGATCAGTGCGCCGTTCCCAACCCAGACGCTTGTGTGGATAAAAGACCGCCCGCTGTTCGGGCCAGCGACACTGCCACCGAGGCGATGCTCTACCGCAATTGGCTGCGCGGAGTGCTCGGCTCGGCGGATAGCGAGACCGCCCGAAAGTATGGCCCTGCTCTGTACGACGCCAAGGCGTTTTCCTGGGAGGAGGCCGAGAAGCTACGGGCCAACCCGGCCACCCGGCCAGCGACGATCGAGGCCAAGCAGCAGCAGTGGATGACTGTCGCGGAGCAGATCAAGACCGAGGACCCTGAGGCGTACGAGTTCCTGACGGGCACCCGCGACATGGACCGAATCGGCTCTGGTTTCATCGCCGTGCTCGCGGCCGTGCTCTTCGCGATGTTCGACCTGACCGCGTCAGTGCTGGTCCTGCTGGGTTTCCTTATCTTCCGGTGGGCGGTGATCGCGGCACCCATCCTGGGCACCATCGGCCTGCTCCGGCCGGCCAGCGCCGGCCTGCGACGGTTGGCGAACGCCGTGGTCGCTGCGGTGTTCAACATCGCGATCTTCGGCACCGGAGCCGCCATCTATCTGTTCGCCGTCGACCTGATCATGAGTACCCCCGCCCTGCCGGGTTGGCTTCAGGTGGTGCTGGTGTGGCTCTGTGGGGTGGTCGGATGGCTGTTGCTGCGGCCGTACCGGCGGATCACGCAACTCGGCGGCAAGGACAGCAGCGAAGCGGTCAGTTCGGCCGGATCCTGGCACCGCCGGTTCTTCCGTGACATGCGGACCGCGGCGCGGCTGGACGTAGCCGAGCCGGGCGGCACCGCCGAGCCGGTGGGCGGACGTCGACGGTCGCCCGACGCAACGCAGACCCGGCTACGTCCGGAGGCGCGGCGGGAGGACCCCGCCCCGGTGCCGACAGCAGCGGCCGAGGGCCGGCGCGCGGACGCGGTGCGCCCCGATGGTCGAGAGCGGCCCGACGAGGCGCCGGCGGAGGAGGGCAGGGGTCGGAGCCGCCCAACCGCCCCGCAGCCCCGACGCCGGCAGCCAGCGACCTGGACCGAGCCGGATGTTCCGGCTGAGAACCCGTCGTTCGTTGTCTACCGCCCAGGCTCCACCGAGCGTGTACCGGATCGCACCGGACCTCGGGTGCGCTCAGAGGCGAGGTGACGGTCATGCGACGGGCGTTGGAATTTCTTTTCACCCGGGCGCTGCGGTCCCGGCTGGGCGTTGCGCTCGTGATCGGGGTGGTGGTCATCGGTGTGCTCGGGGCGGCCAGGCTGATCTCCAATCCGGGCGACTCGGCCGATGGGTTGAGTAGCCGTCCGGATGGGCCGATCATCACAGTGGACCCGACGGCCGGCGACGACGGTCTGCTCAACAGCGCGGCTCCGCCGTCACCAGTGACGTCGCCCGGCGCCCGCACGCCCGAACAGACCGCCGACCGCTTCGCCAAGGCCTGGCTGGGCCGTCCCGGGATGACCGCCGAAGAGTGGCAGGCTGGTCTGCGGCCACTTTCCACGCCGGCGCTGAGGGAGAAGTTGACCGGCGCCGAGCCCGAGAACGTGCCGGCCGAAAAGGTCACCGGTCCTCCAACCATGCGAGAGCGGACCGAGACGTTCGTCGAGTTGGTGCTTCCCCTTGATGCCGGCGGGCTCCGGTTGGAGCTGGTCACCTCCGCTGATGGTTGGCTGGTCGACGTTCTGGACTGGGAGCGGCCATGAGCGACGTTGGTAACGCCAAAACTCGCCGCGGTCCCCTCCGGCTCGGTGTGGTCGCCGCGGTGCTCACCGGGATGCTGCTTCTGCTCTGCTGCACCGGCGGCACCGCGGCGTTCTTCCTCACCGGGCTCGGAGGCGACGACGCCGAGAACGGCGACACCATGGCTGGCATGGAGTGCGGGCCGGTCCGAGCGGTAAACGTCGCGGGCAAGCTGCCGCGGTTCGCCCAGTACGGCGACAGCCAGGTCCGCAACGCCGCGGTCATCATCAAGGTCGGCCAGGACATGGGCGTACCTTCGCGAGGCTGGGTGGTCGCCCTCGCCACCGCGATGCAGGAGTCCGCCCTCCGCAACCTGGCCAACAGCGGCGTACCCGAGTCCCTGGCCCTGCCACACGAGGGCGTCGGCGCGGACCACGACTCGCTGGGCCTGTTCCAGCAGCGGCCGGGGTGGGGCAGCGTCGCCGAGCGGTTGAACCCCGCGTACGCGGCCCGCAAGTTCTACGAGAAGCTCGTCAAGGTGGAGAGCTGGCAACGCCGACCACTGACCGCGGTCGCGCAGCGGGTCCAGGTCAGCGCATACCCGGACGCGTACGCCAAACACGAAGAGCTAGCCAGCCGGATCGTGGACGCGTTGGCCGGCGGCGCGGCCCGCACCGTCGAGATCAACGGCAAGGCGGTGTGCAACGCGGCCGAACGCGGTCAGATCGCGGCCTCCGGCTGGACCGCGCCGATCCCCGGCGGAGTCGGCTCCGGTTTCCGCACCGCCAGCCGACCCAGCCACAACGGAGTCGACATCGGCGCGGCCAAGGGCACCGAGATCCGTGCGGCAGCGACCGGTCGAGTGTTGGTCTCCACCTGCGACGAGGACCGTCGCGGCCGACAGGACTGCAACGTGGACGGATTTCCGGGCAAGGGGGGCTGCGGCTGGTTCGTCGACCTGCTGCACGCCGGTGGCTACATCACCCGGTACTGCCACATGTTGGTCCAGCCCTTCGTCAAGAAGGATCAGATCGTGACGGCCGGTCAGGTGATCGGCAAGGTCGGCAGCAGTGGCAACTCCTCCGGCCCGCACCTGCACTTCGAGGTGCACCTGCGCAACGACCGCAACGCGTCCGGCGCGGTGAACCCGGTCCCGTTCATGCGCGAGCGGGGTGCCCCGCTGCGCGCCGCTGAGTGAGGCCACCCCGGGTATGACCGGACCGTTACCTGACCCGTTCGCCGACCAGCCGGACTGGGCACCGCAGCCGCCTAGACCCCTGGCCATCGTTCCCGCGACCGAGCGGGTCGAGTTACGCGGGCAACGGGTGCTGGTCGGGCTGCCCGGAATGGGTTGGCGCGGGGACCTGCGCGCGGACGACCGGGTGGTGCAGAGCGCCCGGACCTACGTGCCGGTGATCCCCGAGCACGAGTGGTACCGGGCCGAAGCCGACCAGGTCGAGGTGTTCGCGCCGTTGGTGCCGGTGGAGCGGGTCTGGGTGGAGACCGTCGGCAGCCGTCCCGGAGTGGACGACGCCCGGGACACGGGCATCCGGTTGGTCTCGCTGGACGGCCCGGCACACCGGACCCCCACACCGGTCTTCGAAGCGGACGCGGTCACCGGTCGGCGGGTGGTGCACGTCGAGGGCGGCCTGGAGCACCGTGACCTTCGAGCGGTCACCGAGACCTACTCAGGTGCCGAAGGGGACATCTGCGTGCGAGTCACACCCGAGGTGGAGTGGTACCGCTGGGCCTGGCGCGGCCAGTCACCCACCACGCTGGAGGTCCCGGTTCACCTCCTGTGGATCGAATGACCTCAGCCGGTTCGCGTTCCGCCACACACCTGCCAGCCGTCGGCTAGCCGAGTATTGAACTGCCAGGGCTGACGGTCGCTCTGGCTCATCCCGTCGACACGAGCCGAGATGATCAACGTGACCTCAACAGCAGCAACCTCACCCTGCGTCTGCACGTTCAGGGTCCCCCAGCTGACGGTTATCGTGGTCCCGAAACGCTGCTCCCGTTCGAGTAGATCGGTCCGCAGAGCGCGTAACGCCTCCAACTGCGACCCGCTCTCGCAGGTGAAGAGGTCGGCTCTTGTGTCATTGCGATCCACGAGGAACGCGCGCAGATAGTTGTCCACGACCACGTCGGGTGCGCTGCGGTCAGGCGTTGAGGCGCGGTTGTACCAAACCAATGCGGTGGCGACCCCGCCGACGCAGAGCAGGGCGAGCACGCCAGCGACGACGGTGAGCACCGTCCGCATCCGGCGGCGTGGCGGCTGCGGCGCCGGCGTTGCCGGGGCGGGCGGCAGCTGCTCCGACGGTGTCCGCTGGGCCGGTACGCGGGAGACCTGGGAACCGGCGGGGGGCTGCACTGATTCCACCTCCTGAAGTTATCGGCTGGACGCTCCGGAGCCAATGCCTCAGATCCAGCGGATCGTGACGGACCCCTCCCCACCGGTGAGATCCACTACAACACCGGCGCAGCGCCGAGGCACCTCCCGGAGGAGGACCGTCGGCTGGGATACCGTCTCTGCTTGGGGAGGGGTTGCCAACCTCGGGTAGAGGGGGTGGACGCGGTGGCCGGTCCGAAGGCTCGTACGAACCGCGCCGCAGCCCTGCACCGTCGGGCGGCGGCCGTCGCGACTGCGGCTGCCGGGATCCTTGACGAGACGCGGCCGGCTCCGGCCGATCAGCGCCGCCAGTACGAGGTGGCCGACCGGTTACGGACGGCTGCGGCCTTGCTGGCGCCGGGCTGGTCGGGCGCGGCACTGGACTCGCTCACAGTGGACTCGCCGGCGGGTGATGGTCCGCCGTCGTTCGTTCGGGTCGGTACTGCGGCGCCGTTGGACGACGCTCGTTTCCCCGCGTTGGTGCCACTTGTCGGCACCGGTCACCTCAGCGTGGACGCTGATGCGCGGGAGCCGCGGGTGGCGGGGTTGCTCCGGGCCGTACTTCTGCGGTTGTTGGGTGCGGCACCGGCGGGTGCCCTGCTGATTCGCGCGGTGGATGCCACCGGAGCTGTGCTGACGCCGTTCGGAGCGCTGGCGGATGCTGGCTTGTTGCCGCCGCCGGCGGTGGACGTGGCGGGTCTGCGCGCGGTGCTGACCGAGGCGGAGCAGTGGGTGACGCCGGGGGCGAGTGGGCGACGCCGTCACGATCGGACGCTGTTGTTGGTGGTGGCCGCGCTGCCGGAGTCGACGGGCCCGACCGATCTGGCGCGCATCGAGACGTTGGCCGAGCAGGGGCCGGCCGCTGGGCTGCACCTGGTGGTGGCGGGTTGGCCGCCCGCCGGCCCGTACTCGGCCCGGGCACCGCTGCCGCAGACCACTTCGCTGGCGCTGCGGAACGCGTACGCGCTGCTCGGCGATCCGCCGGGGGCGTCGTTCGCCGGGCCGGGCGCCGATCCGCCGGGCGGTTTGAACTCGCCGGTCTTCGTCGAGTCGGACCCGCCGGCCGAGCTGGTCGACGCGGTCTGTCGGCGGCTCGCCGAGCAGGTGGAGGCGGGTTCCCGGTTGGCGTTGGGTGCTCTGCTGCCGCCGACGGGTGAGCGACTGTGGGAATCGGATTCGGCCGACGGGCTGACCACGACCGTCGGCGATGCCGGGGGCCGGTCGGTGCCGCTGGGCTTCACCGAGTTGACCCCGCACTGGCTGGTGAGTGGCCGGTCCGCTGCGGGCCGGTCCGCGTTCCTGACCACCGCGTTGCTCGGCCTGGCCGCCCGGTACGGCCCGGACGACCTGGCGCTGTACCTGGCGGATCTCGGCGACGGCGAGTCCTTCGTGGAGTTCTTGCAGACCGAACGGGACCGGTCGTGGATTCCGCAGGTGCGCGCGGCCGCGATGGCCGCCGACCGGGAGTACGTCCGGGATCTGCTGGACGAGTTGACGGCCGAGGTCCAGCGCCGCACGGAGGCGGGCGCTCGGGCCGGGGGGCAACGCTTCGCGGAGCTGCGTCAGCACCAGCCGCTGCCCCGGATCGTGTGTGTGGTGGACAATGTGCCGCTGCTCTTCGCGGAGCGGGACCGGCTGGCCGCCGAGGTGGCCTCCCAGTTGGACGGGCTGGCCCGGACGGGTAGGGCGTACGGCGTGCACCTGGTCTTGGCGGGTGCGGGCGAGTTGGGGCTGAGTACGCGCGCGGATGCTGGTCATCGGGATTCGGTGCTCGGGCAGTTTCCGGTACGGGTGGCGCTGCCGGGTGGCAGCCCGGTGTTGGAGCCGACGAACGACTCGGCGGCCGGTCTACCGGTGGGCAGCGCGGTGGTGAACACGGCCGGCGGGCTCGGCGGCCCGCGGGGTGCGACCCGGGGTCACGAACGGTTGATCCGTCACCCGGACCCACAGGATCATCCGGAGGTCGTGGAGAAGCTGCGGCACGAGCTGTGGGCGGCCCGTCCGGCCGGGTCGGTGCCGCCGGTCGTCTTCGCGGGTTACGCCCGACCGATGCTGGGCAACGATCCGCGCCACCGGGCGGCCCTTGCCGGACAGGCACACGGACCGGCCGCCCTGTTGGGCCGGGCGGTGGACGTGGCCCGCTCGACGGTCGCCGTGCCGTTGGGGCCGGCGGCCGGGCGTAACCTCGCGGTGTTGGGGTCGGGCACCGCGGCGGGCGGGCTGTTGGCGACGGCGGCGCGGAGCACGTCGGCTCACCACGCACCGGGCAGTGCCCGCTTCCTGGTGGCGGCACCGGATCCGGGTGCCCGGGTCCTGGCGGAGGCGTTGACTGCCGATTTGGCGACCCGCCATTCGGCCGAGTTGGTGGATTTGCCGACGCTGCTCGCGGACGCGGCCGACGACCTGCCGACGTATCTGGTGGTCTTCGGGCTGGACCGGCCGGGGCCTCGGGAGCTGCCGGTGGACCGGCTGCGGTCGCTCCTGCGGGACGGACCGCCGGCGGGGCGGCATCTGCTGGGCTGGTGGCGTGCGGTGCCGCCGTTCGCCGCGTTGTTCGAGCCGGCGGGCGAGGTCGACAAGCTGGCGGCGGTGGCCGTGCTGGACGTGCCGGTCGCGCAGCTCACAGCGGTCTTCGGTCGGCCGGTCGAGTGGCAGGTGCGCCCCGACCGGGCGGTGCTCTGGGACGGCCCGGACGAGCGGGGCACCGTCCTGGTGCCGTTCGCCGACGAGGCCGGCTGATCGGGTGGCGCGCGTGGAGGGTGTCGAGGTGGATCCGATCGCGACGGTGACCGGGCCGGGGCGGCAGCGGGCAGCTGCGGCGACCGGGGACGCCACGCCGCGGGCGGTCGAGCCGAGCACTGCCTGGACGGAGTATCTTGCGGCCGCCCGCCAGTTGGACGGGGTACGCCGGGGCGCGGCTACCGCTGCCGGTGAGCAGGCCCGGTCGGCGGAGGCTGCCCGGGAGGAGTTGACTGTGGTCCGTACCGGGCTGGCGAGTCAGCAGGAACGGCTGCGCGAGTTGGGCGTACCGGCGATCTCCCTGGTGCCGTCGCCGCCGGAGCTGACCGAGGCGGCCCGGTCGATGGCGGGTGGCCCGGCGGCCGTTTTGGCGGCGCTGCGGACCGCGCGTGGTTGGGCCGAGGCGGCGGACACCGCGCTGGCCGCGCGCCGCCGGCTCCGGCCGGGGTCCTGGCCCGCGCGGGCGCGCAACCTCCTGGTGTACGGGCCGTTCGCGCTGCTGGTGCCGCTGATCCAGGTCGTGGTTCTGGCCGCGACGGGGGTGGGACCGGCCACTGTGGCGGCGTTGATCTGTGGGCTGCCGATGCCGGCGGTCGCGTTCGTCGCCGGTTGGATCGGCATTGGCCGGTTGTTCCGGGTCAGCCCCACCGAGCGGCTGGACCGTACGGTGCGTTTCGGCGCGTTGGTGTGCCTGGTGCCGGCGGTGCTGGCCACTGCCGGCCTGCTGTTGGCGCTGCTCGCTGGCTGACCCGCCAGGCCGGAAGGCCGCAACAACGCCGGGCGGGTGGGAAAACGCAACGGCCGGCCGTCCCGGATGGGTGTCGGCCGGCCGTGGTGCGGCGGGTTGTCAGCGGGGGATGATCAGCGCCATCGCCTCGGCCCGCGACTTGGAGTCCGACTGCAGGATGCCGCGTACGGCCGATGTGATGGTCTTGGCACCGGATTTCTGGATGCCGCGCATCGCCATGCACATGTGTTCGCATTCGAGCACGACGACGACGCCGCGTGGTGCGAGTTTGCTCATCAGCAGGTCGGCGACCTGCGACGTGAGCCGTTCCTGCACCTGCGGACGACGGGCGAAGACCTCGACGAGTCGGGCCAACTTGGACAGGCCGGTGATCCGCCCGTCGGGGCCTGGGATGTAGCCGATGTGCGCGCTGCCCCGGAAGGGCAGCAGGTGGTGCTCACAGAGGCTCATCACGTCGATGTCCCGGACGATGACCAGCTCTTCGTGGTTGGCCTCGAAGGTGGTGCTGAGCACCTGGGCCGGGTCGACCCGCAGGCCGGCGAAGAGTTCGGCGTACGCACGGGCGACCCGGGCCGGGGTCTGCTGGAGTCCGTCGCGGTCCGGGTCCTCGCCGACCGCGATCAGGATCTCGCGGACGGCCTTCTCGATCCGGCCGAGGTCGACAGCGTCCTCGACGGGGCGGCCGGTCAGTTTGCCGCTGATCAGCCGCGCGGCCACGTAGTCCAGCTCGTCGTCGCCGTCGGGTTCGGTCGCGGAGACGGCCAGCTCCCGGTGTGGGGAGCTGGCCGTCGGGTCGTTGCTCAGTGCGTGCCGTCCGAGTTGTTGGACGGCGCGACGCCGCCGACCGACGCCTGCGCGCCGTCGGCCTGGGCCTGCGCCTTGAGCTTGTCCTTCTCCGAAGGGGTGAGCACGGGCGGCTCGGTGGACGGCTGGCGCTTGCCGAAGCCGTTGTACGGCGCCAGCGGCGGGCGCTTGACCACCCGGGAGCAGATCCGAGCCATGTCGGCAGTGGAGAGGGTTTCCTTCTCCATCAGCTCCAGCACGATGTTGTCCAGGACGTCCCGGTATTCCACCAGGATCTCCCAGGCCTCGTCGTGCGCCAGCTCGACCAGTGCCCGCATCTCGCCGTCGATCTCGGCGGCCACCGAGTCCGAGTAGTCCCGCTCGTGGCCCATGTTGCGGCCGAGGAACGGCTCGTCCCCGCTGGTGCCGTACTTGATCGCGCCGAGCTTGGAGCTCATGCCGTACTGGGTGATCATCGCGCGGGCCAGTTGGGTGGCCTTCTCGATGTCGTTGCCGGCGCCGGTGGTCGGCTCGTGGAACACCAGTTCCTCGGCGGCGCGACCGCCCAGGGCGTACGCCAGGGTGTCGATCATTTCGGCACGGGTCTGGGTGTACTTGTCTTCGGTCGGGAGCACCAGGGTGTGGCCCAGCGAACGGCCACGGGACAGGATCGTCACCTTGTGCACCGGCGCGGCGTGCGGCAGCGCCCAGGCGACCAGAGCGTGACCACCCTCGTGGTACGCGGTGATCTTCTTTTCGTTGTCGCTCATCACCCGGGTCCGCCGCTGCGGACCGGCGACCACCCGGTCGATCGACTCTTCGAGCGAGTCGTTGCTGATCGCCCGCTGCTCCTTGCGAGCGGTGAGCAGGGCCGACTCGTTGATCACGTTGGCCAGGTCGGCACCGCTGAAGCCCGGTGTGCGACGGGCCACCGCGTCGAGGTCGACGTCGGGCGTGAACGGCTTGCCCTTGGCGTGCACCCGCAGGATGGCCTTGCGGCCCTCCATGTCGGGGGCGTCCACCGGGATCTGCCTGTCGAACCGGCCCGGGCGCAGCAGCGCCGGGTCGAGGATGTCCGGCCGGTTGGTGGCCGCGATCAGGATGACCCCGCCCTTGGTGTCGAAGCCGTCCATCTCGACGAGCAGCTGGTTGAGCGTCTGCTCCCGCTCGTCGTGGCCGCCGCCCATGCCGGCGCCACGGTGCCGGCCGACGGCGTCGATCTCGTCGACGAAGACGATCGCCGGGGCGTTCGTCTTGGCCTGCTCGAACAGGTCACGGACCCGGCTGGCGCCGACGCCGACGAACATCTCCACGAAGTCCGAGCCGGAGATGGAGTAGAAGGGCACCCCGGCCTCGCCGGCGACCGCGCGGGCCAGCAGCGTCTTGCCGGTGCCGGGCGGGCCGAACAGCAGCACGCCCTTCGGGATCTTGGCGCCCAGGGCCTGGTACTTGGCCGGGTTCTGCAGGAAGTCCTTGATCTCGTACAGCTCTTCGACGGCCTCCTCGGCACCCGCGACGTCCGCGAAGGTCGTCTTCGGAGTGTCCTTGGTGATCATCTTGGCCTTGGACTTGCCGAAGTTGAGCACCCGGGAGCCGCCGCCCTGCATCTGCGACATGAAGAACAGCAGCAGGAGCACGAGCAGCGCGATCGGCAGCAGGTTGACCAGCAGGCTCACCCAGATGCTGTCCGAGGAGACCTTGGCGTCGGCCGGGCCGGTGACCCGGTTGTTCGCCTTGGCGTCCAGCACCTCGTTCCAGATCTGGTCGCCAGCCTGGTACGGGAACTGGGCCTCGATCTTGTTGGTCTCGGTCTTGCCGAACTTGGTCTTCTGAGCCAGGTCCAGCTGGAGCGTCTGCTCCTTGTCCTGGAAGACCACCTTGTTGATCTTGGCGGTGTGCAGTTGATCGAGCGCAACGGAAGTGTCCACGCGGTGGTAGCTGGGACCACTGGTGAACAGCTGACTGAGCACAACGGCGCCGAGGATGACCAGGATGATCCAGACCACCGGTCGGCGGAAGAAACGCGTACGTTCCATACTGTTGTCGAGCGCCGGAGCGCCCGCATCCTCCTGATCGACGTCCTGACCGTCTGATGGTGTCGCCGCGTTGAGCGGCGGCCGGAGCCGCCGTGCGGGCCGGCCTCGACCCCGGGGCGCGAAAACTACCGCGCCGCGGTCATTCGACGGTACACCGTGCACGCGAGGAGTGAGCTTGCGAGCCCCGCAGTCGTGCACCATCAAAAGACCTTGTACGCCAACAGCGAACCTGCGAGCCCCCGCACTCTGCGCGCCTTCGACATCGACGACACGCACCGTGGGCAGGCCCACCAGCCCCGCAGCCAACGTACGGCGAGTCCGGGTGGAAGCCGGCGTGGCGGGGAGTCCGGCTCGGCCACCCGAGCGCCCGGTCACGCGATCGAGAGGGTCGAGCGCGGAGAAACCTCCGGGCCACCGTGCTACACGGTAACCGCATCAGCTGAGAGCGCGCTGAACGTCGGCTTGATGGATGCCGATGCAAGTAGGGCTCATGTCGACCGGCGGGCCGCCGCGACAGGTCGGCGGGCCGCCGTCACGGGTCGGGCCCGGCGTCAGGAGCGGGCGTAGACCTCGGGCTTGAGCACCCCGACGTACGGCAACTCCCGGTAGCGCTCAGCGAAGTCGAGGCCGTACCCGACCACGAACTCGGTGGGGATGTCGAAGCCGACGTACTTCACCGGGACCGGCACCTTCACCGCGTCCGGCTTCCGGAACAGGGCGACCACCTCGACGCTCGCCGCCGAGCGCGACTCGAGGTAGCGCAGCAGCCAGGAGAGCGTGAGCCCGGAGTCGACGATGTCCTCGACGACCATCACGTGCCGACCGGCGATGTCCCGGTCCAGATCCTTGAGGATGCGGACCACCCCGGAGGAGGTGGTGCCCTGGCCGTAGGACGAGATGGCCATGAAGTCGAGTTCCGCAGGCGGGCCGTTGCGGCCCAGCGCCCGGGCGAAGTCCGCCATGAACATCACCGCGCCCTTGAGTACGCACACCAGCAGCAGCCCGTCGCCCACGTGGGCGTAGTCGGCGGAGACCTGCTTGGCCAGCTCCGCCGTCTTCTCGCGGATCTGCGCCTCGGAGATGATCACGTGGTCGATGTCGGCGTCGTACCAGGAGCCGTCAGCCATGACTCCTAGCCTGCCGTACGTCGGATGGCCTCCGTCGGCGGGGCCGCACCTTTTGGCGCGGTCCCGCCGAGGATTTTCCGGGCAAATAACGCTAATCACATCAGTTGGTGCGTGACCGCCAGCGGCGGCCATCGTCGCTCGGCTTCCAGTCGGCCGAATCGTGGCTGTCGACGGTGAGGCCGGCCGCCGAGGCGGCGGCGAGGAGGACGAGGAACAGGAGGATGAACAGGAACTCCATGGCGGCGCTCGCTTTCGCATGATTGCTGTCGGTTTCGCCGCCGGTGCGCACCGGACTGAGACCAGTCTGCGACCTCACGAAGTCATCGGACAGTGGCAGGAATGCCATTGGTCATCGATTTACTGCCACCGGTCGGGTTACCCTCGTCACATGCTGCGGTCCGTTGCCGTCCTCGCCCTCGACCAGGTCGCTCCCTTCGAGCTCGGCGTGCTCGCCGAGGTGTTCGGCACCGACCGGACAGCCGACGGTTTCCCCGCCTACCGCTTCCAGGTGTGCAGCCCGGACGGCGCTCCCGTGCGTACCTCGTCCGGCTTCCACCTCACCCCACACGCCGACCTCGGCCCGGTCGACGAGGCCGACCTGGTGGCCATCCCCGCGCACGGCCAGGGCACCACGGTTCCCGGCCCGGTGCTCGACGCGCTCCGCCGGGCCGACGCCCGCGGAGCGCACCTGTTCAGCGTCTGCTCCGGAGCCTTCCTGCTCGGCGAGGCCGGGCTGCTCGACGACCGCGAGTGCACCACCCACTGGCGGTACGTGGACGAGCTGCAACGCCGGCACCCGCGCGCCCGGGTGCGGTGCAACTCGCTCTACGTCCAGGACGGCCGGTTGCTCACCAGCGCCGGCACGGCGGCCGGCATCGACGCGTGCCTGCACCTGATCCGCCAGGAGCACGGGTCGGCCACCGCGACCCGGCTGGCCCGGCGGATGGTGGTCCCGCCGCACCGCGACGGCGGTCAGTCCCAGTACGTCGAGGCGCCCATCCCGAAGGCGCCCGAGGCACCCACCCTCGAACCGGTGCTGGAGTGGCTGATGGGTCACCTGGACCGGACGATCACAGTGGAGGAGTTGGCCGCCCGCGCCGGCATGGCGCCCCGCACGTTCGCCCGCCGGTTCCGCGCCGAGACCGGCACCACGCCGCACGACTGGCTCACCAACCAGCGGGTGCTGCTCGCCCGGCGGCTGCTGGAGGAGACCCCGTTGAGCGTGGAGGCGGTCGCCGACCAGTCCGGCTTCGGCGACGCGGCAGCGTTGCGCCACCACTTCAGTCGTCGGGTCGGCGCCACCCCGCACAGCTACCGGACCACCTTCCGGGACCGGGCGCACAGCGGCTGAGACCGGCCGGTCAGGTCAGGTGGTGCGCACCGACGCCAGCCGGCCGTCGCGGCGGTGCACCCGGACACCGCCGGGCAGGTCGGCCGGGCCCTGACCGTGCCAATCGGTCACCAGGGCGTCCAGGGCTGCGACGTGCCGGTGCGACAGGGCGCCGGGCAGCGCGCCCAACTCGCGGGCCCAGGAGTGCAGCACCCGGCCGCGTACGGCGGGAACCAGGCCGAGCAGCGCCGGCACGGACAGCCCTCCGTCGGGGCACCGGGCCGCCGCCAGCGCCGTCCCCGCCAACTCGTCGAGCGCGGCGTTGTCGGCGGCCACCAGCCGGGCGGTACGCGCCAGGTTGTCCACCACGCCCGGCCCGAGCGCCCGCACCAGCGCCGGCAGCAGGTCGCCCCGCACCCTCGAACGGGCGTACGACGGGTCGCTGTTGTGCGGGTCCTGCCACGCACTGAGCCCGAGGACGGCGCAGGCGGCGCGCGTCTGGTCCCGACCGATCTCCAGCAGCGGGCGCAGCAGTGGCACCCCGCCCAGATCACGTCGGGCGGGCATTCCGGCCAGCCCTCGTGGGCCGGCGCCCCGGGCGAGCGCGAGCAGCACCGTCTCCGCCTGGTCGTCACGGGTGTGCCCGGTGAGCACGGCGACGGCGTTCTGCTGCCGGGCCGCCTCGGTGAGCGCCTGGTAACGAGCCTCGCGGGCGGCCGCCTCCGGCCCACCGGGACGCCCGGCCACGTCCACCCGGGCCACCGTCGCCGACGCGAACCCGACCCCTCGCCCCCAGGTGGCCACCGCCTCGGCGCGCTCCGCGGAGCCGTCCTGCAAGCCGTGGTCGACGGTGACGAGCGCGGCGGCGCGGCCCAGCCGCGGCGCCACGAAGACGGTGGCCGCCGCGAGCGCGAGCGAGTCGGCACCACCGGAGCAGGCGACCAACACCGGACCGCCGGACGGCAGACCGGTCAGGGCGCGGCGGACCGCCACCCGGATCGCGGCCACCGGCGGAGCGAGCGCTGCCACCGGCGGGTGGTCAGCCAGCGGCCGGGATGGTGCCGGCCGGGCCGTGCACCCGGGCGACCCAGGCGTCCGGGTCACCCAACTCCGACAGTCGAGGCAGGGTCAGCGGCGAGTTGAAGATCGAGTTGAACCCTTCCATGCCGACGCGTTCCACCACGCCGTGCACGAACTTGCGCCCCTCGGCGTACTGGCGCATCTTGACGTCCACCCCGAGCAGCCGGCGGATCGCCTTCTCCAGCGGGTTGCCCGCCTCCCGGCGTCGGTTGAACGACGCCCGGATCCGCTCCACGCTCGGGATCACCTGCGGGCCGACGCCGTCCATCACGAACTCGGCGTGCCCCTCCAGCAAGGTCATCAACGCGGTGAGCCGGTCCAGTACGGCCCGCTGTGCCGGGGTCTGCACGATGTCCAGCACGCTGGTGCGGCTCTCCGAGTCACGGACCGCGTCGGACAACGTGGCCACCCCGCGCCGCAACCGCTCGACCAGGTGCTCACTTCCGCTGGACGAGGCGTCGACGAACGCCTGCACCTCGCTGAGGAAGTAGGCCCGCATCCACGGCACGGCCGTGAACTGGGTGCGGTGGGTGACCTCGTGCAGACACACCCAGAGCCGGAAGTCCCGAGGGTCGGCGCCGAGCTTGCGCTCCACCTCGACGATGTTCGGTGCGACGAGCAGCAGTTGGCCCGGGTCGGCCGAGAAGACCTCGTACTGGCCGAGCACCCGGCCGGAGAGGTAGGCCAGCACCGTGCCGGCCTGCACCCCGGTGAGCCGGGACCCGATCGCCTCGGTCAACGCGCCCGGCTGCTTGTCGCCGGAGAGCCGACTCACCAGCGGTGTGATCACCTCGCGGAGACCGGCGATGTTCGTCGCGGCCCAGTCGCGGCGATCGACCACCCGGACCGGCGGATGCGACACCTGCGCCCGCAACCCCGTGTAGTCGGCCACGTGCCCGGCCGCCTCGTCGGTCAGCCGACGCAGGTCGCCGACCACGTCGGTGGCTTCCGCGTACGACACGCGGGGGCCAGACTTGCTCAACGCCCCCGCGGTGGCGGCGGCCAGATCCCAGTCCACGAACTGCGCCATGAACCCACCGTACCCGCGCCGCGACACCCCGGCCCGGGCTCGCGCCCTCGATCGACGCCGATGGCGGTCGCGTCACCCGCGAACCGGCGACGGTCAGCCGCAGCCGCAACCGGCCAGCGCGGCGGCGATCCGGTCCAGTGCCGGCTGGGCGGTGTCCCGGTCCCCCGGCACCTTGTCGGTGAGCACCGCGAAGGTCAACAGCCGACCGTCGGCGGTGGTGACCAGGCCCGCGACGGAGTGCACGCCGGTCAGGGTGCCGGTCTTGGCCCGGACGCTGCCCGCGCCCGCGGCGGTGCCTGCGGCGGTGCGGTAGCGCTCGTTGAGGGTCCCGGACCAGCCGCCCACCGGCAGACCACCGAAGACGCCGGCCAGCTCCGGATGGTCCGGGCTGGCGGCCAAGCGGATCAGGTCGGTCAGCAGCGACGGGCTGATCCGGTTGAGGCGGGACAGGCCGCTGCCGTCGGAGACGCTGATCTCGTCGGCGGGCAGGCCCAGCTCCGCCACCTCGGCGTCCATGGCGGCGGCGCCGCCGTCGAACGAGGCGGGCTGACCGCGGGCCAGCGCGACCTGCCGGGCGAGCGCCTCGGCCACCAGGTTGTCGCTCTCGCTGATCATGACGTCGACCAGCCGGATCAGCGGCGGAGACTGCACCACGCCCAGTTCGGTACCCGGTGCCGGGCTGGCACCGGCCGAGGCCTGAGGCGGGGCCGCGCCCCGTTTCACGGCGTCGGTCGGCACCCCGAGCAACCGGGCGAACGCCTTGCCGGCGGCCAGGTCCGGCTCGGCGAACCGCGGGGCGGAGCCGTGCTCGACGCCCGGGTCGGTACGCGCGCCGTCGGTCATCAACGCGGTCACCGCGCCCCCCGAACCGCCGGTGGGGATGTCGTCGTCCCAGCCGGGGCCGTAGACCGGGCCGGAGTAGACCGAACCGTCGACTGTGACACTGGTCGGGGGCGTGCCGCCGAGCGCGGTACGCACCTGGGCGGCCAGGTCGTCGAGGCGCGCCGCACCCGGGTAATAGCTCTTCTTGTTGATCGCGAGGGTCGGGTCGCCGCCCCCGACGATCACCACCTCGCCGGCCTTCGCGCCGGCCACGGCACGGGTGGGAATCCGGTAGCCGGGCCCCCGGGCCGCCAGCACCGTCACAGCGGTCGCCAGCTTCGTCACCGATGCGGGCACGGTGCCGTCGTCCGCGCCCTTGGCGAACAGCGTCTGACCGGTGATCACGTCGGCGACCGAGACGTTCACCCGGTCGCCCAGGGTGGCGACGCCGACCAGTGGATCGAGCACGGCCCGAACCCCGTCCGGGGTGGGCACCGGGGCGTTCGAGTCCGGGCCGCCCAGCACGTCCGACGGGGCGGGTTCCGGAGTCACGCCGACCGCATTCGGCCCGGACCCGGCGTCATCGCCGAGCCACCCGGCGACCGGGCCGGGACGGGTGATCACGACTCCGACGCTGGCGAGCACCAGCAGGAGCACGGCGGCCAGCACCACCGGCAGCCGCCTCCGGCGGCGCGGCGCGGCGGGTGCGGGCGCTGCGTCGGCGGGTGCCGGCAACGCGGAGATCGGCGGGCCCACCGGGGGGACGCCGCCGGGGCCGGGGGCGGGGGCGGTCGGCCCGGGACCGAACGACGGGCTGAGCGGCGCAGGGCTGACCGGGACCGTGGCACTGCCGCGTGGCGGGCCGCTCACCGGTTGCTCACCGCCGACCACTGGAAAGTGACCCGTGTTCGGAGCGGGCGACGCCGGCCCGGCCGGCGGGCGCCAGGGCAGCGGCGGGGGTCGGTCGGGCACCGTCTCCGGTGCCGGGGTCGGTGCTTCGGGAGCCCGTGGGAGGTGCGCCTCCGGCACCGGGACCCGCCCCTTGGCACTGCCGGAGCCGGATCGTCCGGTACCGTGCGCGGAGCCCCCGTCCGGGCGGTAGTGTGAATCTTCCCTCCCCACGACCCCCTCCTCCCCCAGCGAAAATCGGCTTGGGTGACACTACTTCGGTCCGAAGACTATGCGGCGGCCGGAGTCGGCGGGTGGGCATTCACCTGTCCGGAGGGCCGCCATTGGTTCCGTTAGCCAGCGTGGGCAGACGAGGGAGCGTGCAGATGGATTTCGACGTGACGGTTGAGATCCCCAAAGGTCACCGGAACAAGTACGAGGTGGACCACAAGACCGGCCGGATCCGGTTGGACCGCACCCTCTTCACCTCCACCCAGTACCCGGCCGACTACGGGTTCATCGAGGGCACCCTGGGCGAGGACGGCGATCCGCTGGACGCCCTCGTGCTGGTCCCCGAGCCGACCTTCCCGGGCTGTCTGATCCGCTGCCGCACCATCGGCATGTTCCGGATGACCGACGAGAAGGGCGGGGACGACAAGGTCCTCTGCGTGCCTTACGAGGACCCCCGCCAGGAGCACCTGCGCGACATCCACCACCTGGGCGAGTTCGACCGCCTGGAGATCCAGCACTTCTTCGAGGTCTACAAGGACCTGGAGCCCGGCAAGTCGGTGGAGGGCGCGACCTGGGTCGGCCGCACCGAGGCCGAGGCCGAGATCCACGCCTCCTACCAGCGGGCCCGCGACGCCGAGGCGCGCGGCGAGTCCATGCACTGACGATCGCTGACGCACCGGGCCCGAGGGTCGCTCAACCGAGCAACCCTCGGGCCCGGTCGTACAGGTCGAGCACCGCGCAGGCGATCGGCACCACGGCGACCACCAGGGCCGTGTCGGTGAGGTCCGCGATCCTCCCGAGGTACGGCGAGACCGGCCGGCGGGCGTACCCGGTGCCGCTGGCGACCGCCACCAGGGCCAGCGCCGCCCCGCCCAGGACCAGCACCAACCGCCCGGTCTCGTCGGTCCGACCGACCAGCACGGCACCCAGCGCCGCGTAGCCGGCCAGCCCGGCGAGCACCGTCGGCACCCGGTGTCGCAGCGCCACGAACAGCCGCGACCGCAGCAGCAGCACGGCCGAGGTGACCGCCACCAGCACCCGGCCGGCAGTGCCACCGGCGGCCACGAGTACGACAGCGGTGGCCACCACCAGCAGCGCGTGGCCGATCAGCATCCCGGTGAGCATCTCCTCGGTGCGGATCACCGCGGCGTGCACCCGGCCCCGGTCCGGCAGGTCCCGCACCCGCTCCGGCTCCTCCCCGGAGGTGGCGGCTGGCAGGGTGATCGGCGGCAGCGGCAGCTTGCCCAGCCGGATGGCCAGCAGGGGGATCACGCCGACGGCGAAGACCAGTGCGCTGAGCAGCACGGCCGCCGTACCGGCCGTGGTCATCAGCAGCCCACCGAGCGCGGCCCCCGCGCCGATCAGGCCGACAGTGACGCCGGCCACGAAGACCCGCAGCCGACTGGCCACCCCGAGGAGGCCGATCAACGCCGCCAGCAACAACGCGACCGAGCCGGCCAGCAGTTCGGGAGCGCCCACCCAGCGGGCCGGCCCGATCGGCCCGACCGGGTCGCCGGAGCCGACGGCCAGGGCACCGGCGGTGAACGCGTACGGCAGCGCGTAACCGCCGAGCGTCGCCCCGGCGGCGCCGTCACCGTTGGCGCGGGAGGCGACAGTGCCGGCCACGGTGAGCACCAGCGCCACCGCGACGGCCGCCAGCCAACCGGCCCGGTGTGTCGGGCCACCGGCGAGCAGCGCGAGCAGCCCGACCGCGAGCGGTACTGCGGCACCGGCCAGACCGGCTGCCCGGGTGGCGGTGGGCGACCAGGCGCCGCCGCGACGGCGAGCACCGTCGGCGATCGCCTCGATGACGTCGTCGTACTCCAACTCGGGCCAGTGCGCGCGGGCCGGAACGAGGTGCAGCACCTCACCGTCGCGGACCCCCTGCGGCAGCAGCGCCTGTGCGGTCACCAGCAACGCCCCGTCGGTGCGGCGGAGCACCCAACCGCCGTGCTGCTCGCCGTCGTCGGCGAGCCCGACACCGGCGTGCCGGAGCACGTCGGGCAGCAGCTCGGCCAGGGGCACCTGCTCCGGCAGGGCGACGTCCACCCGTCGTTGCGGCGCGCTGATGGTGACGCGTGCCAGCCCGGTAGTCATCGACTGGTCTCCATATCGACTGGGATCGGAGGCTGCGCGGACGACAGGACTTTACCTACCATGAGCCAGGCTCGGGTTACCCAGCGCTGTCAGGAGGCCGAGTGTCCACCGTCGTCATCAAGCGCCCACCGCGCCGACCAGCGCCGGAGATTCCCGCCGGTGAGCTGTCGGTCGACGCACCGCCGGAGATCCCCGTGGTGACCGGCGGGCGGTGGCAGCAGCTGCTCATGGTGCTGCCCATGCTCGGCGGCACTGTCGCGATGGCGATGATGTTCGGCCGGGGCGGTGGGGCCTACTCGTACGTGGTGGGCGGCATGTTCGGGCTCTCCTCGTTGGCGATGCTCGTGACGTCCTGGGGCAGCGCCTCCGGCACCCCGAAGAAGTCCGAGATGATGGCCGCCCGCAGGGAGTACCTACGCCACCTGGCCACACTGCGGCGACGGGTCCGGCGGACCGCGGGCCAGCAACGGGCCGGTTTGTACTACCGGCACCCGGATCCGGGCCGGCTCTGGTCGACGGTGGACAGCCACCGGGTCTGGGAGCGGCGCCCCGCCGACCCTGATTTCGCCGTGGTGCGGGTCGCCGTCGGGCCGCAGACACTGGCCACCCCACTGGTCCCACCGGTCACCCGGCCGTTGGAGGAGCTCGAGCCGATGACCGCCGGCGCGCTACGCCGCTTCCTGGACGCGTACTCGGTGGTGCCGGACCTGCCGGTGGCGCTGTCGCTGCGCAGCTTCGCCCGGGTGCACGTACGATCCGCCGGCCGTGGCCGGACGACCACCCCGACCACCGGCGGGCCACCGACCGGCGACCCGGCGGCGCAGGCCCTGGCCCGGGCCGTGCTGACCCAGCTCGCGGTCTTCCACGCCCCCGACGAGCTGCTCGTCGCGGTCTGCGCCGGGCCGGAGCGCCGCGCCCGCTGGGAGTGGGTGAAGTGGCTCCCGCACACCCACCATCCCGGCCGCACCGACGCGCTCGGCCCGGTACGCCTGGTCACCAGCTCGGCCGCCGAGTTGGAGTCGCTGCTGGCCGACGTGCTGACCACCCGGTCCCGGTTCAGCCCGGCCGGCCCGGCCACCGACGGCCCGCACGTGGTGGTGGTCCTCGACGGGGGCGACCTGACCGGCGCCAGTGACCTGACCGGCGACGGCGGCATCGACGCGGTCACGGTGCTGGACCTGGACACCCCGCCGCCCCGACTGCTGGACCGCTACGCGCTGCTGCTGGAGTTGCACGGCCGGCGGCTGCACTCGCTGTCGTCCGACGGGCACGCCGAGGTGGGCACCGCCGACCAGTTGGACCTGGCCGACGCCGAGGCGGTCGCCCGACGGTTGGCGCCGCTGCGGCTCGCCGGCGCGGCCAGAGGGCCGGACGCCCCGCTCCAGGCCGACCTGGGCCTCCCCGAGCTGCTCGGCCTCGGTGACCCGGAGAGCTTCACTGCGGAACAGGGCTGGTTGCCGCGCTCGGCACGGGACCGGCTGCGGGTGCCGATCGGGGTGGGCGCGGACGGCGGCGCCATCGAGCTGGACCTCAAGGAGTCCGCCCAGGACGGCATGGGCCCGCACGGCCTGCTCATCGGGGCGACCGGCTCCGGCAAGTCCGAGCTGCTCCGCACGCTGGTGCTGGGGCTCGCCGCCACGCACAGCTCCGAGCAGCTCAACTTCGTGCTCGTCGACTTCAAGGGTGGCGCCACCTTCACCTCGTTCGACCGGCTGCCGCACACCGCTGCCGTGATCACCAACCTGGCCGACGCGTTGCCCCTTGTCGATCGCATGGTGGACGCGATCAACGGGGAGTTGGTCCGCCGCCAGGAGTTGCTGCGGCGGGCCGGCAACTTCGCCAGCGTGCGCGACTACGAGCGGGCCAGGGCGGCCGGCAGCCCTCTCGCCCCGCTGCCGTCGTTGCTGCTGATCTGCGACGAGTTCTCGGAGCTGCTCTCCGCCAAGCCCGACTTCATCGACCTGTTCGT
Source organism: Micromonospora sp. NBC_00330 (assembly GCF_036136635.1). Classification (NCBI taxonomy): domain Bacteria; kingdom Bacillati; phylum Actinomycetota; class Actinomycetes; order Micromonosporales; family Micromonosporaceae; genus Micromonospora; species Micromonospora sp. NBC_00330. The sequence goes on along the minus strand of NZ_CP108012.1, from coordinate 6,275,315 downwards.
GCAGATCGGCCGGCTGGGCCGGTCGCTCGGCGTGCACCTCCTGCTCGCCAGCCAGCGCCTGGAGGAGGGCCGGCTCCGCGGGTTGGACACCCACCTGTCGTACCGGATCGGGTTGCGCACCTTCTCGGCGCTGGAGTCCCGGACGGTGCTCGGCGTGGCGGACGCGCACGAGCTGCCCCGCTCGCCGGGCCACGGCTACCTGCGTGCCGGCACCGACCCGCTGGCCCGATTCAAGGCCGCGTACGTCTCCGGTGCCGTCCGCCGTCGGGCCGCGCCGGGCGGCGTCGCCGCCGAGGGAGGCGCGCGGCTGCTGACCTTCACCACCCACGTCGTACCGGTGCCCGAGCCGGCGGCCCCGGTCGTGCCCGTCGTGGCGGAGGAGGAGGGCACCAGGACGCTGCTCGACCTGCTGGTGGACCGGCTCGTCGGGCAGGGCCCGCCGGCGCACCAGGTCTGGCTCCCGCCGCTCGGCCAGCCGCCGGCCCTGGACGAGCTGCTCGGTCCGGTCGAGGTGCACCCGAAACGCGGGCTGACAGTGGGCAACCCGGAACTGCACGGGGCACTCGGCGTGCCGATGGCGGTGGTGGACAAACCGTTGGAGCAGCGCCGGGACCTGCTCTGGCTGGCGCTGGACGGCGCGGCAGGCCACGTCGCGGTGGTCGGTGCGCCGCAGAGCGGCAAATCCACAGCCCTGCGCACGCTGGTCTGCGCGCTGGCGCTCACCCACACACCGGCCGAGGTGCAGGTCTACTGCCTCGACTTCGGCGGCGGCGGGTTGGCCGCGCTGCGCGACCTTCCGCACGTCGGCGGGGTGACCGGCCGCGCCGACCCGACCGCCGTACGACGCACCGTCGGCGAGATGACCACCCTGCTGGTCGACCGGGAACGCCGCTTCGCCGAGCTGGGCGTGGAGTCGATGGCCGCGTACCGGCAGCGTCGAGCGGCGGCGGGGACGGTGGGCCAGCCGGGCACCGACCCGTACGGCGACGTGTTCCTGGTGATCGACGGGTGGACCACCATCCGCGGCGAGTACGACGACTTGGAGCCGCTCGTCACCGACCTGGCCACCCGGGGTCTGTCGTACGGGCTGCACGTGGTCGCCACCGGGCTGCGCTGGCTGGATTTCCGCCCGGCGATCCGGGACCTGTTCGGCTCCCGGCTGGAGCTGCGCCTCGGTGACCCGGCCGACTCGTTGGTGGCCCGGCGTGCGGCCGCCAACGTGCCGGAGCGCTCCGGCCGAGGGGTGACCGCTGAGGGCCTGCACTTCCTCACCGCGCTGCCCCAGCTCGGTACCGCCGGCGGAGACACCGCCGACCTGGTCAAGAGGGCCGCCGACGGGTGGGCGGGTGCAGCGGCGCCGCGGGTGCGGCTGCTCCCGCCGGTGCTGCCGTACGCCGATCTGGACCTCGCCTCGACGACCGGGCTGCGGCTGCCCATCGGCATCGCGGAGGCGGACCTGCGCCCGGTCCTGCTCGACTTCGCCACCGAGCCGCACTTCGTGGTCTTCGGGGACTCGGAGTGCGGCAAGTCGTCGTTCCTGCGCGCGCTGGCCACGTCGATCATCACCCGGTTCACTCCCGAGCAGGCCCGGGTGATCCTCGTCGACTACCGGCGCAGCCTGCTCGGCGCCATCGAGACGCCACACCTGATCGGGTACGGCACCGCGGCGGCACACACCGCCGACCTGGTCGAGTCGGCCGCCGGTTACCTGGAGCGGCGGGCTCCCGGGCCGGAGGTCACCCCGCAGCAGTTGCGGGACCGGTCCTGGTGGTCCGGGCCGGAGCTGTTCGTGCTGGTGGACGACTACGACCTGGTGGCGGCGGGGCCGGCGAACCCGTTGCGCGCACTGGAGGAGCACCTGCCGCACGCCCGGGACATCGGGCTGCACCTGGTGCTGGCCCGCCGGTCCGGAGGGGCGAGCCGGGCCCAGTACGAGCCGATCGTGCAGCGCCTGCGGGAGCTGTCCACGGCCGGCCTGGTGATGGCGGGCAGCCCCGAGGAGGGCGCACTCGTCGGGCCGGTGCGACCCGGACCGCTGCCGCCGGGGCGTGGTCGGTTGGTCACCCGGCGGGAGGGCGTACGCCTCGTTCAGCTGGCGCAACTGCCGCCGCAATGACCTGACTCGCCGGTTCTTCCCGTGACGGGTGGGGAAACCGGTAATCTCCGATCGTCATGGTTCCGTCGGGATGAATGGCTGGGTATGTGACTGGGGTGCGGTACAGCGGTCCGTCAGCGGCCCGACGCGCGACCGGCCGGGCGCTGCTCGGCGTGGCCGCGGCGCTCGCCGTCGTGGCCCCGACCGCGGCAGCCGTGCCGGTCGCCGCGCCCACAAACGGTGGACAGCTCGCCGGCGCGCCGATGGCGTTCGCCCCCGGTGACGCCGTCGCCCGCACCGACCAGGTCCGCGACGAGCAGTGGCAGCTCGACGAGTTGCAGGCCGAGACGGCGTGGCGCAGCTCGACCGGCCGGGGCGTGACGGTGGCGGTTGTCGACTCCGGAGTGGACGGCAACCACCCCGACCTGGTTGGCCAGGTGCTGCCCGGCAAGGACCTGGTGGGCCCCGGTGGCGCCCCGGGCCCGGACCCGGTGGGTCACGGCACCACCGTCGCCGGCCTGATCGCCGGGCGCAGCGACGACAAGCGGGGCGTGGTCGGCCTTGCACCGGACGCCCGGATCCTGCCGGTCCGCGTGCTGGACGAGGAGAACCGTTACGACGACGCGCTGATCGTCGCCCAGGGGGTCCGCTGGGCGGTCGACAACGGCGCCCGCGTGATCAACCTGTCGCTGGGCGGCAGCGGCGACAGCCCGGCCCTGGCCGCCGCCCTGGACTACGCGTTCGTCCGGGACGTGGTCGTCATCGCCTGCACCGGCAACCTGGCCACCTCCACCAGCACCAAGGTCTGGTACCCGGCTCGGGAGCCGGGCGTGATCGCGGTGTCCGGCCTCGAACGCAGCAGCGACAACATGTGGTCCGGCTCGATCACCGGCCGGGCGACGGTGCTCACCGCTCCCGCCAGCGGGCTGGTCGGCGCCAAGCCTCCCGGCGGGTACTGGCGGGTGCAGGGCACCAGCTTCGCCGCGCCGCTGGTGGCGGCGACCGCTGCGCTGGTCCGGTCCCGCTATCCGCAGATGCCCGCGGGTGAGGTGGTCAACCGGTTGTTGGCCACCGCCCGGGACCTGGGCCCCACCGGGCGGGACGACCGCTTCGGGTACGGGGTGGTCGACCCGGTGGCCGCGTTGACCGCTCAGGTGCCGCCGGTGACCGCCAACCCGCTGGACGACCAGACGTCGCCGGGCGTGACCGGTTTCGGTCCGGCGCCCGGCTCGGTCGACGACGATCCGGTGGCCGGTGCTGGTAGCGATCCACTCGGTCTCGCCGCATCCGGTCAGCAGAGCCGCTGGACCGCTCGGGCGGCGGGTGGTCAGGAGAATTCCGCGCCGGCGCAACTGTGGACCACTGTCGTACTCCTCGTCGCTCTGGTCGCCGGTGCGGCAGTGATGGTGCGCCGGCTGCGTCAGCGGACCCGTTGATCGTGGCCGACCGGCAGGCCTGACCGGCTGCCCGGCCGGGTAGAACGGACCCATGAGTACGCACCGGCCACCTACCCTCGCCCCCACCGGCCAGCCGTCCTGGCGGCACCGCCGATTCGACAGGGACCATGCGCTGGGCCTGCGGCTCACTCTCGCCGCGACGGCGGCGTTCCTGGTGCTGGTGCCGTTCGCGCTGCTCACACTGCTGGTGCTCGGCGCCTGGGCACCGCTGCACCGGCTGGACACGGCGGTCACCGACGCGCTGCACGGCTACGCCCAGGATCACCCGGCCTGGGTCGTGCTGATGCGGGTCTGGACCGAGGTGTTCGCACCGATGCCACTGCGCGCCGTCGCCCTGCTCCTGGTGATCTGGCTGCTGCGCCGGGGAGCCCGCCGGCTGGCCCTCTGGGCGGCCACCACCATGGTCGTCGGCGGTCTGGTAGGTCCGCTGCTCAAGTTGCTGGTCGGCCGGGACCGGCCGGAGTTGCTGGACCCGGTGGCCCGGGCCGCCGGTTACTCGTTCCCCTCCGGGCACGCGCTGAACGCCACCCTGGCCGCCGGGGTGCTGCTGCTGGTGCTCCTGCCGTACGCCCGGCGGGGGGCGGCGCGCATCGCGCTCTGGGTGGCGGCGGTCCTGCTCACGGTGGTGACCGGGCTGAGCAGGGTGACGCTGGGCGTGCACTTCACCAGCGACGTGGTGGGTGGATGGCTGCTGGGGGTGGCAGTGGTCGCGGCCACCACCGCCGCGTTCACCAGTTGGCGGGCACACACCGGTCTTCGGCCGGTCCGGCCGACCCGCGACGGCGTCGCGCCCGAGGTCGAGCGGCAGCCGGGAGCGGCCTGAGGAGTGAGGAAGACGTCGGCCGGGTACTGGCCGACCCATGTCCGAGACCGTGGTCCAGATCGTCCGGCGGGTGCTACTGCCGGTGTCCCTCCTGCTCGGGCTCATGGTGCTGCTCGGGGTGCTGGTCACCCGGGTGTTCGCCCGAACCTGGCCGTTCACGGTGGAGGACACGGTGAACCGGGAGTTGGCCGCCGACCGCACCGGCGACTGGAACAACGTCTCGCTGGTGTTCAGCACACTGGCCAGCACCCAGATGATCGTCGTGGTCACCGTGCTGGTGGCGTTGGCGCTACGGCTCTGGCTGAAGCGCTGGCGCGAGCCGCTGTTCCTGTGCGCGGCGGTGACCGCCCAGGCGCTGGTGTTCCTGCTGACCACACTGGCGATCGACCGACGGCGGCCGGCGGTGGAGCACATGGACGTCTCGCCACCCACGTCGAGCTTTCCGTCCGGGCACACCTCGGCGGCGGTGGCGCTCTACGTCGGCATCGCCGTGCTGCTGGCGCTGCGGGCCCGGAGCACCGGCGCGAAGGTCGCCTGGTGGACGCTGCTGCTGATGGTGCCGCTCGGCGTGGCGATGACCCGGATGTACCGGGGAATGCACCACCCGAGCGACGTGGTGGCGTCCTTCCTCAACGGCGGCACGTGCGTCGCGATCATGGCCCGTGCCGTGCTGGACCGGGGGCTGCGGTGGGGGCGGGCGAAGCTACCGACAGTCGGGCGTCGCACCCTGCCGGCCCAGGGCTGAGCTGGCGTCGCGCCCTGCCGGCTAAGGGCTGAGCTGGCCCCGCAGCGACGCTCAGGTGCACTCACCGGTGGCGACCTGCCGGTTGCGTTCGGCACCGGCCAACGCCACTGGCCGGGCCTCGGCCGCCGTCACGGCGAAGCCGGTGTTCGGGTCGTCGGACGCCGCCGCGAAGATCACGCCGAGCACCAGGCCGTTGGCGGAGAGCAGCGGACCGCCCGAGTTGCCGCTGCGTACCAGCGCCCGGATCGTGTAGATCTCCCGGGTCACCTCGGCGGACGAGTAGATGTCCGGGCCCTTGATCCGGTCGACGTCCCGGACCCGCGCCGACTGCGCGTTGTACGGGCCGTCGAGCGGGAAGCCGAGCACTATGGCGTCGGAGCCACTGCCCGCGTTGCCGGCGGCGAACCGCAGGGACGGCCCGGGCAGCCCGGGCACGAGCAGCACCGCCAGATCCCGGTTCGGGTCGTAGACCACCACCTTGCCGTCGTACCGCTCGCCGCCCAGTTCCACGGCTACCGAGCGGGTGCCGGCCACGACGTGCGCGTTTGTCATCACCCGGTCGTCCGCGTACACGAAGCCGGAACCCTCGATGCGGCGTGAGCAGCTGGGCGCGGAGCCGAGCACCTTGACGACCGACTGCTGACCGCTGACCACCACCTGCGAGCCGGCCAGTGCCGGGTCCGGCGGGTCGACCTGCCGGGCCCGGGTGGGCGCGAGGTCACCGAAGACGTCCGGGAACCCGTCGGTGTCGACGGTGTCCTCCAGCGCCGTGGAAAGCTGTTGGGCCTGCTCGGGCAGGACCTGGTTGACCACCGTGATCAAAGCGCTGTTGCGGACCGAGGCGGCGAGCCAGGGCACCGAGGACGAGCCGAGCGGCACGGCGACCAGCCAGGCGAGCAGGAGCACCGCGAACAGCGAGACGAGTGCCCCACCGACGTCGTCGGCCCGTTTGCCCACGTCGCTGGTGATGGTCTTACGCAGGTGCGAGCCGAGCCAACCTGCGAGTGCCTGCCCGACCACCGCCAGCCCGAAGATGGCCACCAGCGAGATCAGCACACGGGTGCCGGCGTCCACGAACTGTCTGGCGAACAGCGGCCCGAGCTGGAGACCCAGCAGCAGACCCAGGAAGAAGCCGGACAACGACGTGACGCCGATGACGAAACCCTGGCGGTATCCGCTGATCGCGAACACGAGCATGAGCAGCAGCAGGACGAGATCCACGACGGACACGGGTCAAGCGTACGGGCAGTGTGCCCACCGGATGACCATCGCTTGCGGATGGTGACCGTGCGTTCAGCGCAGGGCGTTCTCGTCAACCTCGTCGGTGCCGGCGGACGGGGCCGGTGTCGCCCCGGTCGGCGGAAGCTCCACCACCCGGCCGCGCGACCACGGACGGGCCCAGCCGCCCATCTCGAGCAGGGTGGCGAGCACCCCGGCGGTGAAGCCCCAGACGAGCATTCCGCGCGCCGAGAACGCCGGCCCGATCCAGCCGCTCGGGTGCCGGACCCGCAGCCGGTTGGCCGGATCGACCAGCTCGCTGACCGGCAGGCGGGCGACGTGTGCCACCTCGGCCGGCTCCCGTGGGTGCACCGGGTGCGGGTCGTGCCACCAGGCCAGCACCGGCGTGACCACGAAGTCGCTGACCGGGATCCACAGTTTCGGCAGCTCGGCCAGCACTGTCACGCTGGCCGGGTCGAGGCCCACCTCCTCGTTCGCCTCGCGCAGGGCGGTGGCGCGGACGTCGGCGTCCTCCGGGTCGGCGGCACCCCCGGGGAAGGCGGGCTGGCCGGCGTGGTTGCGCAGGGTGGCGGCGCGTTGCAGGACCAGCACGTCGGGACCCGCGCCGGGCTGCTCGCCGAGCAGCACCAGCACTGCGCTCTCCCGACCGCCCTCGGCCGGCGTGGTCAGGCGGGTGAAGTCCTCGGCGCGGGCGGTGCCCAGCCGGGTCAGCAACGGCTCGATCCACTCGGGGGGCCGACGGGTCACGCCGGCACCGCCAGGCCGAGGTGCTGGCGGACCAGCGTGGCGAGCTTGGCGTCGTCGAGAGCCCCGGTGGCGTCGATGTGCCGCACCTGACCGTCGGTGTCGACGAAGAGGGTCAGCGGAATGGCGTTGCGCTTCAGCTCGCGCTGTAGCGCCTCGCCCTGGTCCACCAGGATCGGGAACCGGACGCCGAAGTCCTCACCGATGGACTGTGCGCCGCCCCGGCTGTCCCGACTGTTGACCCCGACCACCTGGAGCTGGCCGGCGGCCCGCTCGCTGAGGCGTTGGAAGGCGGGCAGCTCCTTGCGGCACGGCGGGCACCAGGAAGCCCACACGTTGATCACCGCTGGCCCGGCCACCTCCCGCAGCACGACGGGGGCGCCGCCGGTGAAGCAGGAGAGCGTCAGCTCTGGCAGCGCCGAGGCGCCGGCGGCGCGAGCCGTCGAGCCGGACGTTCCGGAGGCCGTCGGGCCCGAGCCGGGCGATGCCGGAGTCGCCGTTGCGGCGCCGGGCGACGTTGCCGTGGGCGGTGTGCCCAGCGTGGCGCAGTCCCGGAACGGCGACGGTCGTTCGGCCGCGGCCGGGCGGGGAGCCGGCTCGTCGTCGGCAGTGCCGCTGGTGCAGCCGGTGACCGCCAGCAGCAGCGGCAGGACGGCGGGGGCGAGGCGGCGGTTCACGGCACCTCCGCCGTGATCGCCTGCGCCGGCACCAGCTCCGGGTCGACCCCGGCAGCCACCGCGAGGTCGCGCGCCCGAGGGCCCTTGAGCAGCTTGGCGGCGGCCGCCGGCTCGGTGGGGCCGGTGCCGTACGAGGGGCAGAGCTTGGCGAGCGTGCAGGCGCCGCAGGCCGGCTTGCGGGCGTGGCAGACCCGTCGCCCGTGGAAGATGATCCGGTGCGAGAGCATGGTCCAGTCGCGCTTGTCGTACAGCGCGCCGATCGCGTGCTCGATCTTGACCGGGTCGGTCTCGGTGGTCAGCCGCCACCTGTGGACCAGCCGCTGGAAGTGCGTGTCGACGGTGATGCCCGGGACGTCGAAGGCGTTGCCCAGGATCACGTTGGCGGTCTTGCGGCCGATGCCGGGGAGCGTCACCAGGTCGACGAGCCGGCCCGGGACTGCGCCGTCGTACCGGTCGAGGAGGGCCTGACCGAGCTTGAGCAGTGAGTCGGTCTTGTTGCGGTAGAAACCGGTGGGCCGGATCAGCTCCTCCATCTCGCCCCGGTCGGCGCCGGCGTACGCGGCAGCGCTCGGGTAGCGGGCGAAGAGCTTCGGGGTGACCTCGTTGACCTTCTTGTCCGTGCACTGCGCGGACAGGATCGTGGCGACGGCCAGCTCCAGAGCGTTGGAGTGGTCCAGCTCACAATGCGCGTCGGGATGCGTCTCGGCCAGCACCCGGCCGATCTTGCGGGCACGGCGTTTGCGCCCGAGATCGGTCTCGCTGGCACCGGGAGGGCTACTGGTCACGACGGTCAGCCTACGTCGCACCCCGGACGGTCCTGCTCGGGTCAGCCGGCGGTCGGCGGCGAGATCTTGCCCTGCGCGTCGAACCGGGCGCCGCCCTTCGGGAAGTCGCTGCGGCTCAGCTCGGTGACCAGGCCCAGGCCACGGTCGTCCGGGTCCATGGTCGGCTTGCGGGCGGAGTTCATGTACGTCGAGGTGAACGAGCCGCCGGCCCAGCTTCCGTCCGGCTTGAGCGACACCTTCAGCACGCCACCCCAGCCGAGTCGGCCGGTGTTGTCCAGCGAGTTGCCGCCGCCGGCGAAGTTGCCCAGGCTGTAGGCGATCAGGCGCCCCTTGTAGAACTCCATCCCGCGCAACACGTGCGGGCCGTGCCCGACGATCAGGTCGGCGCCGGCGTCGATCATGGCGTGCGAGAACTTGACGGGGTCGCCCCGGTTCTCGCCCAGGAAGATCTCGGTGCCCGGCTTCACCCGGGTCATGTTCGCTCCCTCGCCACCCATGTGCACCTGCACCACGACCAGGTCGGCCATGGTGGCCGCCTTGGCGACCACCGCCTTGGCCTTGGCGATGTCGACGAGGCTGTTCGACCAGACGTACGACGAGAAGCCGGCGACCGCGACCTTGACGCCCTTGACGTCGACCACTGTGATCTGGTTCGGCGCCCCGGTGTGCTTCAGGTCGTACTTCTCCAAGGCCTTCTGGGTGTTCTCGTAGCCCTTCGGCCCGTAGTCGTAGCCGTGGTTGTTGGCCTGGTTCAGCACGTCGAAGCCGGCGTCGCGCAGGTGCGCGGCGTACTCCGGCGGGGCCCGGAACTGGAAGCAGCGGGTGGAGTTGGCCCCGCACTTGCCGGTGCCGGTGTCGACTGTCAGCGGCTCCTCCAGGTTGCCCATCACCAGGTCGGCCTTGAGCGCCTCGGTGACCGAGTTGAAGAAGCCCTTACCGCCGGCGGCGGGCAGCCGACTGGGCGCGTTGCCCATGATGATGTCGCCGGTGGCGGAGAGCGAGATCGCGCCACCCTGACCGGACGATGCGGGCCCGGTGGCCTTCGGACCGGCCGTGGAGACCGGTGCGCCGGTGCCACCACCTCCCGCGCCGGGCTGCCAGACGGGCGCCTCACCACCGGGGTCGGCACAGCCGGCCACGAGGAGGGCGGCCAGCAGCGCGGCGAGGCCGAGGGCGACGCGGCGGCGCGGGCGGGACGCGAGGGGGGCGAGAGCGTACATCGCCCGCGACCCTACCGGTCGTTAAACGCGCCGACGACAGCCGATCGGTTGGACTTTGCGCCCCTGAGCTGGTCGGACCACGGCACGACCGGCCGGGAACCACCGGCAAGCACCGCCGCGTGCACCGCTCGGGCGAGCGGAGCACCCCAGGTGGAGCGCGGGCCGCCGTACGCGGACTCCGGCCCGTCCACCGGGCAGAGCACTGTGACCGCGTCGGTGGGCGTGCCGGTCCCCGGCACCCCCAGCTCGGTGATCGCCTGGGTCTTCGCCTCCGTCGCGGTGGCCACCGCGTTGACCAGCGCCGAGTCGGCGAGCCGGGCCGGCACGTACACCACGATGTTGACGGTGCCGACGCGTTCGGTGAGCGCGGCCGGCGTCGGAGCGGCAGCGGGCACCGGCGTGCCGAGCCCGACCGTCGCCCAGGCCCGCACCCCGGCGTCGGTTCGCGCCACCACCTCTGTCACATCGACGCCGGTCAGCAGACCGATCCCGGGCCCGTCGAGGGCCAGCTCGGCGGCGAGCGAGGCCAGGTGGGCGGCGGGGTCCTCCCGGTCGTACGACATCGGCACTGTCGCGTTCAACACCCACCGCCGGACCCCGATGCCACCGCCCAGCGGGGCACTGCTGACCGCCCGCAGGGGCACGTCCGCGCGCCAGACGAGCAGCGGGACGCGCCGCCCGTCCTCGGCGCGGCTGGTCAGAGTCGGCTCGCTCAGCACGTCGGGCAGGTTACGCCCACCGATCAAGATTCCAGGGGCGACCTCTGATTCATGCTCACGTGCGCCTAGACTTGGCGGCGCGCGAGGGGATCAGCGGACGGCGGCCCCGGCCGACGGACGGCACGCGCAACCGGAGGTGCGCAATGGACGAGGTACTGGCCCGCAGCGGGATCTTCCAGGGTGTTGACCCGGAAGCTGCCGAGGCGCTTGCCAAGGAGATGGAGACGATCGAGGTCCGCAAGGGCGAGATCGTTTTCAATGAGGGCGAGCCCGGTGACAGCCTCTACATCCTGCTGTCCGGGAAGATCAAGGTTGGTCGCCGCGCAGCGGACGGCCGGCAGAACCTCATCGCGGTGATGGGGCCGTCGGACATGGTCGGTGAGCTGTCGCTCTTCGACCCGGGTCCGCGTACGGCGACCGCCACCGCGGTGACCGACACCCGGCTGGTGCGGCTGCGTAAGCAGGCGCTGCGGCCGTGGCTCAACAACCGCCCGGAGATCGCCGAGCAGCTGCTCCGGGTGCTCGCCCGGCGGCTGCGTCGGACCAACGACTCGCTCGCCGACCTGATCTTCACGGACGTGCCGGGTCGGGTCGCCAAGAACCTGCTCCAGATGGCGGGCCGCTTCGGCACCCGCGACGGCGGCGTTCTGCGGGTGACCCACGACCTCACCCAGGAGGAGATCGCCCAGCTCGTCGGCGCCTCCCGGGAGACCGTCAACAAGGCGCTGGCCGACTTCGCCTCGCGCGGTTGGCTGCGGTTGGACGGCAAGAGCATCATCATCCTGGACCCGGAGCGCCTGGCCCGTCGCGCCCGCGTCTGAGCAGCACCCGACGTCCCCGCCCACCGTCACCGACGGTAGGCGGGGACGTCTGGCGTCTGCCTGACGCAGAATCGCTGGCCTGGAGGCGGTGCCGGCGGTGAGGGTGGGTCGATGGTGAACCGAGTTGCGGTGCTCTCCGACATCCATGGTGTCCTGCCGGCGTTGGAGGCCGTACTGGCCGAGCCGGACGTCGCCGCCGCCGATCTGATCGTGCTCACCGGTGACATCGCCGCGGGCCCGCAGCCGGTCGAGGTGCTGGACGTGCTCGCCGGCCTGGGCGACCGGGTGTGCTGGGTCGGCGGCAATGCCGACCGCGAGCTGGTCGAGGCCCGGGCCGGCCGCCCGGCGTCGATCGACGTGTCGGACTGGGCCGCCGGGCAGCTGCGCGACGACCAGGTGGCCCGGCTCGCCGCGCTGCCGGCCACGGCGACGCTGGAGATCGACGGCCTCGGGCCGACGCTGTTCTGCCACGCCACGCCCCGCGACGACGAGGAGGTCGTGCTCGTCGACTCCCGGATGGCGCGCTGGGCGGAGGTCTTCGACGGTCTGCCCGCCGAGGTCGCCACGGTGGTCTGCGGCCACACGCACATGCCCTTCACCCGGCTGGTCGACCGGCGTCTGGTGGTCAACCCGGGCAGCATCGGCATGCCGTACGGGGGCGCGGGCGCGTGGTGGGCGCTGCTCGGCCCGGGCGTCCAAATGCGCCGCACCGCCTTCGACGTGGACGCGGCCTGCGCTCGGGTGGCGGCCGAGTCGACCTTCCCCGACGCTGTCGCCTGGGCCGACGAGTACCTGCGCTCCCAGCACAGCGACGCCGACGCGCTGACCGCCTTCGGCCCCCGCGACGGCCGCTGAGCCGACCCTGAGCCGACCGCCGGGCGGCAGGCGGGCGGCAGGCGGGCGGCAGGCGGGCGGCAGGCAGGCGGCAGGCGGGCGGCAGGCGGGCGGGCGGCAGGCGGGCGGGCGGCAGGCGGGCGGGCGGCAGGCGGGATACCAGTCAGGGAGCCTTTGGAGCTGAATCGTTTGCGGCATCAGCCGTAGGTGATCGGCAAGCCGATCCTCGAACGCGGTCGACGAGCGAGGTCGACGGGCGAGGTCGACGGGCGAGGTCGACGGGCGATTCGTTTGTGGCATCAGCTCCATAGCGAGACCAGCCACCCAGGCCCACCTCCGCGCCGCCCCACCGCGAGCCCAACCGAGCGTCGCGGACCCAGAAAAAGTCAGTCTTGACTGTTTGTTTCTTAGGTAGCAGGCTGTTCCCGTGCCCACCGCATCGACGCGTGTCCCTCAGCAGGAACGCAGCCGCGCCACCCAGGCCCGGCTGCTGGAGGCGACAGTCGACTGCCTGATCGAGCACGGCTGGTCCGGCACCACGACCACGGTCGTCGCGGCGCGGGCCGGTGTGTCGCGCGGGGCGCAGCTGCACCACTACCCGACGAAGGCGGCGCTGGTGACGGCCGCCGTGGCCCATCTGGCCGAGCGCCGGGCCGACGAGTTGCGCACCGAGGCCGAGGCGCTGCCGGCTGGCCCGCAGCGGTTGGATCGGGTCGTCGACCTGCTCGCCGTGGCGTTCACCGGGCCGCTGTTCGTGGCCGCGCTGGAGCTCTGGGTCGCCGCCCGCACCGATGGGGAGCTGCGGGACGCCCTGGTGCCGCTGGAGGCGACTGTCGGGCGGGAGATGCACCGGCTCACCGTCGCCCTGCTCGGTGTCGACGAGCGTCGACCCGGTGTCCGCGAAGCGGTCCAGGCCACGCTCGACCTGCTCCGTGGGCTCGGGGTGGCCAACCTGCTCAGCGACGATTCCGCCCGCCGGGCCGCCCTGTTGACCACCTGGAAGCGCCAGCTCGCCACCCTGCTCACGCCCTGACCGCCGGCCGCACCGGCCACCACCGACCGGAGGCACCATGGTCGACCTCAGCGACCTGCTCACGGACCTGGCCGACGAGTCCGCCCAGCTGGACGCCCTGGTGGCGCCCCTGCCCGTGGCCGACTGGGCGAGGCCGACCCCCGCGCCGGGCTGGAGCGTCGGGCATCAGATCGCCCACCTCGCCTGGACCGACCACGTCGCGCTGTTGGCCGCTACCGATCCCGAGGCGTTCTACGCGACGGTCACCGCCGCGCCGGACGTGACCCGACTCGTCGACGTCGGCGCCGAGGAGTTCCTCGCCCCGCCGGCCGAGCTGCTCGCCCGCTGGCGGGCCGGGCGCACAGCGCTCGTCGACGCACTGGCCGCCGTTCCGGCCGGCGGCAAACTGCCCTGGTACGGCACCCGGATGTCGGCCACCTCGATGGCCACCGCCCGGATCATGGAGACCTGGGCGCACGGCGCGGACGTGGCCGACGCCCTCGACGTGGTCCGCCCCGACAGCGACCGACTCCGGCACGTGGCGCACCTGGGCGTGCGTACCCTCGGGCACGGCTTCGCCGCGCACGGCCGGGAGGCACCGACGGCGCCGGTCCGGGTCGAGCTGGTCGGGCCCGGCGGGCAGGCCTGGAGCTGGGGTCCGGCGGACGCCGCCGACCGGGTCACCGGCCCGGCTCGGGACTTCTGCCTGCTGGTCACCCAGCGCCGACACCGCGCGGACCTCGCGCTGGTCGCCACCGGGCCGGTCGCCGACGAGTGGCTCGACGTGGCGCAGGCCTTCGCCGGGCCGCCGGGTGACGGCCGGCAGCCGGCCGGCGGGATCGGGGTACGGGCATGATCCGCATCGGCAACGCCTCCGGCTTCTACGGCGATCGGTTCACCGCCTGGCGGGAGATGCTCGACGGCGGTGAGCTGGACGTGCTGACCGGCGACTACCTCGCCGAGTTGACCATGCTGATCCTGGCCCGGGACCGCCTGCGCGACCCCGACCTGGGCTACGCGAAGACGTTCCTGCGGCAACTGGAGACCTGCCTCGGCACCGCCCTCGACCGAGGGGTGCGGATCGTGACGAACGCCGGCGGGCTGAACCCGGCCGGCCTGGCCGCCGCCATCGAGAAGCTCGCCGACCGGCTCGGCCTGCCGACCCAGGTCGGGTACGTCGAGGGCGACACGATCCAGCGACCGGACGCGTTGAGCGCGAACGCCTACCTCGGCGCGTTCGGGATCGCCGCCTGCCTCGACGCCGGCGCGGACGTGGTGGTCACCGGCCGGGTCACCGATGCGTCGCTGGTGGTCGGCCCGGCCATCTCCCGGTACGGGTGGGGCCGCGACGACCTCGACGAGCTGGCCGGGGCCACCGTCGCGGGGCACCTCGTCGAGTGCGGCGCGCAGGTCACCGGCGGCAACTTCAGCTTCTTCACCGAGCTGCCCGACGGCGGCCACCGGCCCGGGTTCCCGATCGTCGAGGTGCACCCCGACGGCTCATCGGTGGTCACCAAGCATCCGGGCACCGGCGGCGCGGTCACGGTGGAGACGGTCACCGCCCAACTGCTCTACGAGATCGGCGGGCCCGCGTACCTCGGGCCGGACGTGGTCACCCGACTGGACACTGTGACGCTGCACCCCGACGGGGCGGACCGGGTCCGGGTCTCCGGCGTACGGGGCACACCGCCACCGGCCACGCTGAAGGTGGGCGTCAACAACCTCGGCGGCTTCCGCAACTCGATGACGTTCGTCCTGTGCGGGCTGGACATCGAGGCGAAGGCGGCACTGGTCCGGGGGCAGGTCGAGGAGGCGGTGGGCAAGGACGGGCTGGAGTTCACGCTGGCCCGGACCGACCATCCGGACGCCGCCGACACCGAGGCGGCCAGCGCCCTGCTGCACGTACACCTGCGCGACGGCGACAAGACGCGGGCCGGACGGGCGTTCTCGGCCGCCGCGGTGGAGCTGGCCCTGGCCTCGTACCCGGGCTGCACGCTGACCACGGTTCCCGGTGACGCGACGCCGTACGGCGTCTTCACCGCCGACGCGGTGCCGCAGGACGCGGTGGCGCACGTCGCGGTGCTACCCGGTGGCGAGCGGGTGCCGATCGCCCCGCCGATCCGCACCTCCGCCACCTCGCCGGACGAGTCGACCCCGGGTGACGACGCGGCGGTCGACGGCCCGACCCGGCGCGGGACGCTCGGCGAGGTGGTCGGCGCACGCTCCGGGGACAAGGGCGGGGACGCCAACCTCGGTGTCTGGGCGCGTTCCGACGCCGGGTACGCGTGGCTGCGGACCTGGTTGACAGTCGAACGGCTGGCCGAGCTGGTGCCGGAGACCGCGCCGCTGTCGGTGCGGCGCTACGAGTTGTCGAACCTGCGCGCCGTCAACTTGGTGATCGAGGGCCTGCTCGGCGCCGGGGTCGCCGCATCCACCCGGTTCGACCCGCAGGCCAAGGCGCTCGGCGAGCTGCTGCGCGCCCGGATCGTCGACCTGCCGGCCGACCTACCGACCGGGGCGTCCCGATGAGCATCGTGGACACCCCGGAGCGCCGGCAACTACGCGAGCTGACCCGGGCGTTCGTGACCCGGGAGGTGTTGCCGCACCTGGACGACTGGGAGCGGGCCGGCGAGGTGCCCCGGGCGCTGCACGCGACTGCCGCGAAGCTCGGCCTGCTCGGCATCGGCTTCCCGGAGTCGGTCGGTGGCAGCGGCGGGGACCTGCTCGACTCGATCATCGTGACCGAGGAGCTGATCCGCTCCGGCGGCTCGTCCGGGCTGGTGGCGGCCCTGTTCACGCACGGAATCGCGTTGCCGCACATGGTCGCGGCGGCCGGTGCCCGCACCGGTGGTTCGCTGGGCGGTCGGCTCGGTGGCGTCTCGTCCCCCGGCGACGACAGCCTTATCGAACGGTACGTGCGGCCGACGCTGTCCGGCACGATGATCGGCGCGCTGGCCATCACCGAGCCGGACGGCGGTTCGGACGTGGCAGGCATCCGCACGACCGCCCGCCGCGACGGCGACCACTACGTGGTGAACGGGTCGAAGACGTACATCACCAGCGGACACCGGGCCGACTTCGTGACCACTGCGGTGTGTACCGACTTCCCCGGCAGCGGCGAACTCACCCTGCTGGTCATCGACAAGGGGTCGCCGGGGTTCACAGTGGGACGCCGGTTGGAGAAGCTGGGCTGGCACTGCTCGGACACCGCCGAGCTGGCCTTCGCGGACGTGCGGGTGCCGGTCGCCAACCGGATCGGCGCGGAGAACACCGGCTTCCTGGCGATCATGCAGCACTTCGCGGCGGAACGGCTGTCGCTGGCGACCCAGGCGTACGCGACAGCGCAGCGCTGCGTCGAGTTGGCGGTGCGCTGGTGCCGGGACCGGGAGACCTTCGGGCGTCCGCTGGCCAGCCGGCAGCTCATTCGGCACCGGTTGGCCGAGATGCACACCCGGGCCGAGGCGGCCCGGTCGTACGTGCACGGGGTCGCGGGTCGGGTGGCGGCCGGTGAGCCGGTGGTGACCGAGGTGGCGATGGCGAAGAACGTGGCGGTGGCCGCCTGCGACCACGTCGTCGACCAGGCGTTGCAGCTGCACGGCGGGTTCGGCTACCTGCGCGACGCCGAGGTGGAGCGGCACTACCGCGACGCGCGGATCCTCGGCATCGGCGGCGGCACCACCGAGATCATGAACGAGATCATCGCGAAAGGCATGGGCCTGTGACCACACTGGACAGCGCTGTCGACCCGTCCGCGCCCTCGTACCTGGCGAACCGGGCGGCGTTGCTGGAGCGGTTGACCGAGTTGGACGCGGCGCTGGACCAGGCGCGGGCGGGTGGTGGCGAGAAGTACGTGACCCGGCACCACTCCCGCGGCAAGTTGCTCCCCCGCGAGCGGATCGAGCTGCTGGTGGACGCCGACAGCCCGTTCCTGGAGTTGTCGCCGGTCGCCGCGTACGGCTCGGACTTCCCGGTCGGGGCCAGCGTGGTCACCGGCATCGGAGTGGTCGAGGGCGTGGAGTGCCTGATCGTCGCCAACGACCCGACGGTACGCGGCGGCGCGGTCAACCCGTGGTCGCTGGCGAAGACCCGGCGGGCCGGCGAGATCGCCCTGGCCAACCGGCTGCCCATGGTCAATCTGGTGGAGTCGGCCGGGGCGGACCTACCCACCCAGGCGGAGATCTTCATTCCCGGCGGTCGGGTGTTCCGTGACCTCACCCGGCTCTCGGCGGCCGGCATCCCCACCGTCAGCGTGGTCTTCGGCAACGCCACGGCCGGTGGCGCGTACGTGCCGGGGATGTCCGACCACGTGATCATGATTCGGGACCGGTCACAGGTCTACCTGGCCGGTCCGCCGCTGGTGAAGATGGCGACCGGCGAGGTCACCGACGACGAGTCGCTGGGTGGCGCGGCGATGCACGCCGGCACGTCCGGGCTGGCCGACTACCTGGCCGCCGACGAGTCCGACGGCATCCGGCTGGCCCGGCAGTGCGTCCGCCGGCTGAACTGGCGCAAGCAGGGCCCGTCGCCGCGGACGGCGGTGCCGCAGCCACCGAAGTACGACCCGGAGGAGTTGCTCGGCATCACCAGCGCCGACCTGAAGGTGCCGTTCGACCCCCGGGAGGTGCTGGCCCGGATCCTGGACGGCAGCGACTTCGACGAGTTCAAGCCGGCGTACGGGGACGCGCTGGTCACGGGTTGGGGCGAGCTGCACGGGTACCCGGTCGGGGTGCTGGCGAACGCCCGAGGGGTGCTGTTCAGCGCGGAGGCGCAGAAGGCGGCCCAGTTCATCCAGCTCGCGAACGCCTCGGACACCCCGTTGATCTTCTTGCAGAACACCACCGGCTACATGGTGGGCACCGAGTACGAGCAGCGCGGCATCATCAAGCACGGCGCCCTGATGATCAACGCGGTGTCGAACTCGACGGTGCCGCACCTGACGGTCAACCTGGGCGCCTCGTACGGTGCCGGCAACTACGGCATGTGCGGCCGGGCGTACGAGCCGAGGTTCCTGTTCACCTGGCCGAACGCGAAGTCGGCGGTGATGGGCCCGGCTCAGCTCGCCGGGGTGCTGTCGATCGTGGCCCGGCAGGCGGCTGCCGCACGGGGGCGCGACTACGACGAGGACTCCGACGCCGCGATGCGTTTGATGGTCGAGCAGCAGATCGAGTCGCAGTCCGGGGCGCTCTTCCTCTCCGGCCGGCTCTACGACGACGGGGTGATCGACCCCCGGGACACCCGGACCGTCCTCGGGCTCTGCCTCTCGGCGATCCACAACGGACCGGTGAAGGGCGCCGAGGGCTTCGGCGTCTTCCGGATGTAGAGGGGCCACTCATGATCAACAGACTGCTCGTGGCCAACCGGGGCGAGATCGCCCGTCGGGTCTTCGCCACCTGCCGGGCGATGGGCGTGGAGACGGTCGCCGTGCACTCGGACGCGGACGCCGACGCGCCGTTCGTGGCCGAGGCCGACCAGGCCGTACGCCTGCCGGGGAGTTCGCCGGCCGAGACGTATCTGCGGGTCGACCTGATCCTGGACGCGGCCCGGCGCAGCGGCGCGGACGCCGTCCACCCCGGCTACGGGTTCCTCGCCGAGAACGCCGACTTCGCGGCCGCGGTGACCGACGCCGGTCTGACCTGGGTCGGGCCGCCGGCCAAGGTGATCGCCGCGATGGGCGACAAGCTGGCGGCGAAGGCGCTGCTCGCCGAGGCGGGCGTGCCGATGCTGCCGAGTTGGACCGACACCGACGGGATCAGGGACTTCCCGGTGCTGGTGAAGGCGTCCGCCGGCGGTGGTGGCCGGGGCATGCGGATCGTCCGGACCGCCGACGAACTGGCCGAGGCCGTCGCCTCCGCGCGCCGCGAGGCGGCTGCCGCGTTCGGCGACGGCACTGTCTTCATCGAGCGGTACGTCGAACGCGGCCGGCACGTCGAGGTGCAGATCTTCGGTGACGCCCACGGTCGAGTGGTGGCCCTGGGTGACCGGGAGTGCTCGATCCAGCGTCGGCATCAGAAGATCGTCGAGGAGGCGCCGGCGGTCGTTCCGGACCGGGTGCGGGCGGCGTTGCACGAGGCGGCGGTGGCCGCGGGACGTGCTGTCGACTACCTGGACGCGGGCACTGTGGAGTTTCTGCTCGCCCCGGGTGGTGAGTTCTTCTTCCTGGAGATGAACACCCGACTTCAGGTGGAGCATCCGGTCACCGAGTTGTGCAGCGGGCTGGATCTGGTGGGGTTGCAACTGCTCGTCGCCGAGGGTGAGCCGCTGCCGGCGGCCCTGCCGGCGAGCACCGGGCACGCGGTCGAGGTACGCCTCTGCGCCGAGGACGCGGCGGCGGGTTGGCGGCCGGCCACCGGGACCCTGCACCGGTTCGGCGTAAGCGCGGTGGCGGCCGAGTTCGGTGGGCTGGCCGGGCCGGGTCTGCGGCTCGACTCGGGTGTGGTGGCCGGCTCGGTGGTCGGGGTGCACTACGACTCGATGCTCGCGAAGCTGATCGCCTGGGGTCGTACCCGCGCGGAGGCGACCCGGCTGCTGGCTAGCGCACTGGCCCGGGCCGAGTTGCACGGGGTGACCACCAACCGTGACCTGCTGGTCCGGGTGCTACGCAGCCCCGCGTTCGCCGCCGTGGAGATCGACACCGGTTTCCTGGACCGGCACCCTGAGGTCTTCACCCCGCTGCTCCCCGCCGACCAGGTCCCACTCACCGCCCTCGCCGCCGCGCTGGCGGGTGCCGCGCACCGCAGGGCGACCGCACCGATGCTGGGCGGGCTCCCCTCCGGTTGGCGCAACGTGCCCGCCGTCCCGCAGGTCAGCCGCTTCGTCGGCCCGGACGGCGACGAGATCGAGATCCGCTACCGGTTGGACCGGACCGGTGCACTCGCCGACTGGTCCAGCACGTCGGCGGCCGAGGAGTCCGCCGAGCGGCCGCCGGCACCCACAGTGGCGCTGGTCGACGCCACCCCGGACCGGGTGGTGCTCGACGTCGACGGGGTTCGGCGCGCGTACCGCGTACACCGGGTGGGGTCGGCTGTCTTCGTGGACGGCCCGGACGGGGCGGCGAGCCTGGCCGAGCTGCCGCGTCTCCCGCTGCCCACCGCTGCGGTGGCGGCCGGGTCGCTGCTCGCGCCGCTGCCCGGTGTGGTGACCCGGGTGCACGTCCAGGTCGGCCAGCGGGTCGCCGCCGGAGATCCGCTGCTCACGCTGGAAGCGATGAAGCTGGAACATCCAGTGCTCGCCCCGATCGACGGCGTGGTCGCCGAGCTGCCGGTGCCGACCGGCGGTCAGGTGCAGACGGGCGCCGTGTTGGCCGTTGTCGACGAAAAGGACCCCCGATGACCTTCGACCTCACCCCCGAGCAGGACCAGCTGCGCGACGCCGTGCGGGCGTTGGGCCGCCGGTACGGTCACTCCTACTTCGTCGAGAAGGCGAGGGCCGGCGAACACACCACCGAACTCTGGGCGGAGGCCGGACGGCTCGGCTACCTGGGGGTCAACATCCCCACCGAGTACGGCGGCGGGGGCGGTGGCATCACCGAGCTGGCCATCGTCTGCGAGGAGTTGGCGGCGGCGGGTTGTCCGCTGCTGCTGCTGGTGGTCTCCCCCGCCATCGCGGCGACAGTGCTCAGTCGGCACGGCACCGAGGAGCAGCGCAAGCGGCACCTGCCGGGCCTCGCCGACGGCTCCCAGAAGATCGTTTTCGCGATCACCGAGCCGGAGGCCGGTTCCAACTTCCACCGGCTCGGCACTGTGGCTCGCCGCGACGGCGACGGCTGGCTGCTGAACGGCCGCAAGTGCTACATCTCCGGAGTCGACGAGGCCGGTCACGTGCTGGTGGTGGCCCGTACCGAGGATTCCTCCACCGGCAAGCTCAAGCCGGCGCTGTTCCTGGTGCCGACCGACGCGGTCGGGCTGACCCGGTCCAAGCTGGACATGGAGATCGTGTCCCCGGAGAACCAGTTCCTGCTCTACCTGGACGACGTGCGGGTGCCCGCCGACGCGCTCCTCGGTGAGTCGCTGGACGCCGGGCTGCCGGCGCTCTTCGCCGGGCTCAACCCGGAGCGGATCACGGTGGCCGCGATGGGTGCCGGCACCGGCCGGTACGCCATCGAGCGGGCCAGTGAGTACACCGCCACCCGCAAGGTCTGGGGTGGTCGGAGCATCGGCTCCCACCAGGGGGTGTCGCATCCGCTGGCACACGCGGCGGTGCAGGTGGAGCTGGCCCGCCTCATGATCCAGAAGGCGGCCACCCTGTACGACGCCGGCCGCGACCTGGAGGCCGGGGTGGCCGGCAACATGGCCAAGTACGCCGCCGGGGAGGCCGCCGCGCTCGCCGTGGACACCGCAGTGCAGGTGCTCGGCGGGGCCGGCATGACCACCGAGTACGGGGTGGCGACCCTGCTCGGCGCCGTCCGGGCCGGCCGGATCGCCCCGGTCAGCCGCGAGATGATCCTCAACTTCGTGGCCCAACACGTCCTCGGCCAGGACAAGTCGTACTGAGCCCGCCGGCGGGCGGGCCGAGCCGCCCCGCCCGTCCGTTGATCGACTCGGCTTCCTGAATTCCGGTGTGTCCGAGAGCCAGTGACACCCCGATTTCCAGGAAGCCGAGTCGATCAGCCGCTCGGCCGCGTGACGCGCGGCCTCCTCACGCGCCCTGTGTGCCCGAGCGCTCCCGCTGGTGCAGGATCGCCACGGCCACCGCGAAGAGCAGCGCGGGCGCCAGCACCAGGGTCAGCCACTGCGCCAGGGTGAGCGCATCGAGGACACCGTCGTGGGTGGAACGCTCCAGGAACGTCCCCGTAGTGCCGAGCCCCACCCGGGTGAGCACCAACGTGACGCCCACCGGAACCACAAGCGCGAGCAGGCGTCGCCGCAACACCGCCGGCGTCGACAGGATGACAAGGGCGAAGAGCAGGTATCCCGCAGTCAGCAGAATTGCCTCGATCCGGCCGACACCGACGGTGAAGATCCACGTGCCGTAGATGGGAGCCGTCGCGTTATCAGCACCAGTCACCTGGGCGATGCTCGGAGCACCGACGCTGACCAGCGTCGCCGCCGCCAGCGTGCCGAGCCGCCAGCGCGCGAGGGAAGCCGTCACGGAACGGGGAGCACGGACGGCGAGCACCAGCGGAACCATCGCGGCGAGCACGGCGGGCCAGAGATTGCGCACCGTGGAATATTGCCCGTAATCCTCGGCGACCCGCACCACCTCGAACGCCGCGCAACAGACGGCGATCGCGGCTGCTGCCCGGCCCCACCCGAACACGGCCGACACCGCCACGGTGAGCCACAGCAGCGCCACGAAACCGACCGGCCAGAGGACGAACTTCTCTCCTAACCCCTCGGGATAGCTGTCCGCGAACATGGCGAGGTGCAGCACCGGTACGCGCGCAGCGCGCACGAACAACATCAGCGCGGCGATCAGAGCGAGCGCCTGTGCCGCCTCCCGCCACGGGCCGGCCGAGAATCGCGCACCAGCCTGGCGGACATGCGCCCGGAGCGCCCCCGCGAGCAGGGCGAGCACGTCTCGCGCCGCAGGCCTGCGTTGGCCCGGGGCCGCGTCGTCCAGCAGCACGCCGATCATCTCGTCCTCGTACTGCTGGCGGTAGGCGCGGGGATAACAGGCCGTCAGCCGTCGGTACACGTGGTCCAACGTCACGCCGCACCGCCGTCGAAGATGAGACCGGC
The DNA here is from genome assembly GCF_036136635.1 of Micromonospora sp. NBC_00330. Taxonomy (NCBI): domain Bacteria; kingdom Bacillati; phylum Actinomycetota; class Actinomycetes; order Micromonosporales; family Micromonosporaceae; genus Micromonospora; species Micromonospora sp. NBC_00330. The sequence continues at coordinate 6,252,467 of NZ_CP108012.1, read as the reverse complement.
ACGGCGCAGTCGCACGCTCGCCGCGTCGGCGTTGCTGCGCAGACGCGCGGATTCCTCGGCCAGGCGACGCGCGCCCGAGGCGGTGAGTCGGTAGTACCGGCGCAACCTGGACTGCACCTGCTCCTCGCGCTCGATGTCGACGAGACCATCGGTCCGCAGCCGGTCGAGGGCTGCGTAGAGGGTGCCGGCGCGCAGGTCGACGCGCCCGTCGGAGATCCGGCGGACCTCGTCGAGGAGCGCGTATCCGTGCCGTGGGGCCTCGACGAGCGCGGTGAGGATCAGATAGGTGGACTCGTGCATGGAAGCCGTCGCCATGGTCGCAGCATATACCGCCGGACTGTATATACGGTTAGACGTTCCGTCGCGAATCGTATCGTGTTTGCCAGCCCGCCCCGCCGGAGATGGAGATCGGCATGGATCTGCTGCGAACCCGTCGCCCGCCGGCACCACTGTTCGCCGGGCTCGGCCTCGTCGTCGTCATCGGCTTCGCCATCGCCGCCTGGACGGTGTGGAGCAACGACCAGGCGCTGCAGGACCGGGGGGTGGAGGCCACCGCCCAGGTCGTCAAGGTCAACAAGGGCCGCATCCACGTCGAGTTCGAGACCCCCGACGGGCGGCGGGCGCAGACGCTCGTCGGTCAGGGCGACGAGCCACCCGGTGCTGCTCCGGCGGTGGGCGACGAGATCCCGATCGTCTACGACCCGCAGGACCCGGAGGCGGAGGTGGCCGACCGCCGCGCTCCGCAGAACCACCGCGTCGCCTACCTACTCGCCGGGGTCGCGGCCGCCGGGGCGGTCAGCGTGCCACTGGCCACCGTCGCACTCGTGCGGGCCAACCGCCGGGCACGGTAGCCGCTGCTCTCCTCGGTTGGGCGTCAGGCTGGGGTGCGGCAGGCGGCGTCGATGCGGTGTACCGGGCGGACCCGACGGCCCATGCCCTCCAACAGCGAATCCTCGACGTGGAAGTCGTGAATGCGCAGTTGGTGGCGGGGCAGCTCCTCCTCGCTCGGGCAGAGCACCTGGGCGCGGACCAGACCGACCGGGACGTACCGGACGCCGCCCTTTTCCTGAAGGATCACCATGTTGACGTCGTCGGTGGTGACCACGTGCCCGCGTACGTCCTCGGTGGGCCCACTCTCCGGGCCCACTGTGGTGACGGTCAGCGGCAACACCGGTGTGGTGATCACCGGCACCGCGGCCCAGATCAGGGTGGCCAGCACCGCCACCTCGGTCACCGACGCCAGGGGCCGGATCACCATGCCCGGCAGCGGTCCCGCGATGAACAGCGCCAACAGTGGGGGCACCACGATGAGCGCCAGCACCAGCCACTCGTCGCCCTGCCGCATCGCGTCGCGCATCGTGGGCAGCATCAGCCAGCCGTACCCGGCGAGCAGCGCGCCGATCAGCAGCAGCCGAGGCACGATCAGCTCGTGCAGCCGCGCCGGGCGCAGTTGGAACGCGGCCACGAACGCCGGCAACAACAACGGCAGATAGAGCAACGGCCAGGTGATCAGAGCGAGCAGGAAGCTGGCCAGCACCACCCAGGCCGGTGTGATGTCGGCCCAGCGGGCGAAGAGCGGGCGGCGACGGGTGCCCGGCGGAAGACGATCCGCGCTGACGGCCAGTACCGCGCCGAGCGCGAAGATGGCGACCAGCCCGGTGGAGAGCAGCCGGGCCGCAGTGGTCAGGAAACCGGCGAGCAGGTTGACCGTCCCGACGTTGGCCACCAGCAGCAGCGTGGTCTGGAGCTCCCCGCCGGCCTCGACGCCGAGGCGGAGCACCGAGAAGATCGCCGGCACGCCCACCACGGCCGTCCAGAACGACTGGCTGGCGCGGGCGCGCCGCTCCGCCGGATCCCAGCGGACCCGCCCCGGCTCGACGTCGGCGACGATCGGCTCGGCCGGTGCGGCGACCGGCACTCCGGCCGGCCAGGCAACGTCACCTCCCGCGCCGGCCGCTGGACGGTCGACCGCCGGCGATGCTGCGGCCGTACCGTCGATTGCCGGCGCGGCGTCTACGTCGGGCACTGACGTGCGGGGCGGCGGGACCGGCCCGTCGCCGCTGGTGGCGGTCGGTGCCGCGCTCACTTCGCTGGTGCCTTGTCGTCGAAGTCGACGAGCTTCGGCACCTCCAGCGGCTGCGGCTGGCGCTTCTCGGCCTTCAGCCAGGGGCCCAGGGTCCGGTTGTACGCGGTCTGCCAGGGGCTGGCATCCCCGTCGCGGCCCTGCACGTAGCTCTTCTGTAGGAAGAACGCGACCAGGTCGCGCAGCGCGGGATCACCGATCGGCACGCCGATGCCCAGCAACTCGCTGGTGCCGAACGGCATGTCCACGATCTCGAACTCCTTGGGGAAGCTGGCCAGGAAACCGGCGAGGATCGACTCGTCGGAGCTGACCGCGTCGTACCGGCCCTTGCGGATGCCATCGACGCAGTCGCCGACGTCCTTGACCACGAACGTCTTGACCTGGTGCTTCTCCAACTCGGCCTCGGTGGTGGAGCCGCCGCTGGTGCAGACCTTGTACGCCGGGTCGCGCAGATCCTCGATGGTGCGGATCTTGTCCTTGAGTCGGACCGGCACCATCACCTCCTGCGTGGTGACGAAGTACGGCCCGGCGAAGCTGACCAGTTGCTCACGGTCTTCCGTCATGGAGAAGCTGGACACGACCAGGTCGACGGTGCCGCCCTGGAGCGACGGGATGCGGTCCTCGGTGGCGACCGACACGAACTCCAGCCGCTGTTCCCCCTCGTAGCCGAGGGAGGCCGCGACGTACCGGGCGATCTCGACGTCGAACCCGACGTGCTGGCCGTTTCGCAACTCACCCATCAGCGGCTCGTTCGTGGCGACACCGATCCGCAGCTTCGACTGACCGTAGATGTGTGTCTCGCGCATCTTCTCCTGCACGGAGGGCAGCTCCGGTTCCTTCCGGCTGTCGCAACCGGCCGCGGCGGCGAGCACGAGAGTGAGAGCGACCGCCAGCGTCGACGCGATCGAGCGGAGCCGGGACTGCGAACTGCGTGAGTTCATGGGCGACCTCGCTACCGGAAGGGCCTGCGGAACACCGAGAGTAGCCGTTCTTGTCCAATCCGTGTGGGCGCGGTGGACCATGTCGAGTGGACGGCTCGGATCGACGTCGATCGGCGCGGCGGTCGGCTCTGCGGTTGACAGCCGGCCTCGTCGCGACATGCTGGACGGGTGAGCCGATTGTCCAGACCCGATGCGCGCACGGTGGCGGTGCTCGCGGCGCTGGGAGCCCTTGCGCCGCTGGTCATGCTGGTCGTGTGGCGCCGACAGGACCTCCTCGGCGTGGTTCTCGCGCTGCTCTGCGTGCTGATGACGATGGTCGCCGGGGTCGCGGTCTCCGCCGCCCGCCAGGTCGACGATCCGGAGCCGGCGGACCGGTCGGCAGTCGTCGGGCCGCCCGAGCTGATGCCGTACGGCATCGACGCGGACACTCTCGACGCCATGGACCCCCGGGACGCGTTGCGTGCGGTGCGTGACCGTCGACGCGGGTCGAACGGGCTCAGCGGCCGGTGAGCGTGGGTGCGGAGAGCGCGTCCACACCGCGCCCCGCCAGACACCGGTAGGTCCGGTCGATGCTCCCGTCGACCGGCGGTAGCACCTCCAGGTGCCAGCCGGTCGCCTCGGCGATCCCGGTGGTCAACCGGAACGTCATGGCGCTGCACACCTGCCGCACCGGCTCGGCGGCGGCCACCTCGTCGTAGTCCGCGCCGACCAGCGACACCGGGAGGATGCCCTCGGCGTACGTCTCCCAGGTGTGTCGGCCGGCGCAGGACAGCCGAGCCGCCTCGGCGCGGCTACCGCGGATCCGCATCGGGCCGAAGCACTCCAGCTCGGGCAGGCATCGGGCACCCTCGGGCAGGGCTGTGGGCGCACCGGTTCCGGTCGCGCAGCCGGGCAACGGCCCGGTAGCCGGTGCGGCGATCTGGGTGGCCGACGGGTACGGGGTGGTTGGTGGGGCCCGGTCGGCGACCCAGGCCCCGGCGGTCGCGGAGGCGGCGAGCGCGAGCACCCCGGCGCCGCCGAAGAGCCAGCGCCGCCACCGCCGACCGGCGGGATCGGTTCGCTGAGTGTCCTCGATGGGCGGTCGGGGCACCGGCTGGCTGGCCGCGTACGGGCCGGAGAGCGTCGCGGCACCGCTGACCGGAGCGCCGCTGACCGGTGTCGCCGGCGAGCCGAGTGGCAGGTTGGTGAGCAGGTCGTGCAACTCCAGGGCGGAGGGACGCTCGCCCGGATCGTTGGCCATGCCGACGCGCAGCACGTCGATCAGCTCGTCCGGCACCCCGGGCAGGGCGGGGAGCGGCTGGTTGAACATCTCCAGCACGGTGACCAGGCTCGGGTTGCGCTCGGACTGCCAGCGCGGCGGCCGGCCGTGCATCACCGCGTAGAGGGTGGCGCAGAGCGCGTACACGTCGACGGCCGGCGACGGCGGGCTGTGACTGAACATCTCCGGCGGCGCGTACGCCGGGGTGAGCACCTCCAGGGTGACCGAGGCGTCCCGGTGCTCGGCGAGGACGGCGAGCCCGAAGTCGGCGAGCACCGCCGAGTTGAAGTGCGAGTAGAGGATGTTCGCCGGTTTCACGTCGCGGTGCAGCACCCCGGCGGCGTGCGAGTGGGCCAACGCGTCCGCGATCTTGATGCCGAGGTCGCGGGCCTCCACCGGGCCGAGCGGCGAGGTGCGCATCCGTTCGGCGTACGAGCCGTCGCAGAGTTCCATGATCAGGTAGGGGTGCTGATCGACTGTGACCCCCACGTCGAAGAGGTCCACCACGTGCGGGTGGGACGACATCCGGCCGGCCGCCCGCGCCTCGCGCAGGAAGCGGGCCTGATCGCGCTCGCTGTCCAGCGTCCGGTTCTCCACTTTGACGGCGACCTCGCGACCCACGGAGATCTGGGTGGCCTGGTAGACGGTCGCGTACCCGCCCCGGGCAAAGACCCGCAAATCAGTCAGGCCGGGCACGATCGGCACTGGCAGGCCGCCGGTCGGGGTGTCGGTCACCGCTCGAAAATACCCAACCCGACCGATGGCTCAGCGCACCGCGTCCGCCGGAGCCGCACCGGTGGGACCGGTACCCTCCTCGGCGACCGCAGTCGTCCCGGCACCCTCGGACGATCCGACCCCACCGGCCGGGATGCCCCGGCGGGCGTCCAGACGCAGACCGATGGCGGTGGCCACGGCGCCCAGCCCTTCCCACGCCGCCACCCCGAAGAACCGGTCGGGAGCGATGTCGGCCAGCACCGCGATGGTGAACACGGTGAACGTCACCAGCCGGAAGACCACAGTGAACCGGTAGAACACCCGCCACTCCGTCACCGTGGCGAGCAGGTAGTAGACGCCCATGTTGAAGGCCGCCATCGAGGACGCCAGCAGGAACGTCCCGGTGTGATCACCGACGGCCCGCGTCGCCGGCACCTCGAACCCGAGCATGCGCAGCTGCGCCTCCGGCCAGAGCAGCCCAACCGCGCCCATCACCAGCGCCAACACGCCGAAGACCGCGATGGTCCAGCCCGCGATGGATCGCGGCAGCTTCATGAAGGGCCTCCCCAGGCACGGCGACGGTCACCACTGTGGACCCGTACGCAGTGGTGACACGCTAGCCGCTCCCCCCATCCACCACATCCCCAAAACCGGCAAAACCTGCACCCCACCCCCGGGCCGCGTTGATCAAGAGCTTTCGGTCACCCGGGACTCGGATCCTGACGCGAACCCCTTGATCAACAGCGGTGGGTGAGAGGGTCAGACCAGGGCGGTCAGGCGGGTGTGGAGAGCGTCGGCCGCGGCTCGTTCGCTGCGCTGCTCGGTGGCGTACGCCAGGCGGACCGCCTCCTGCGCGCAGGACAGCGCCTCCGCCGGACGCCCGCAGGCGGCCAACGCCTCGGCCAGCACACTCGCCGCGATCACCTGGCTGCGCACATCCTCGGCCGGTGCGGTGACCGCCCGCTGGGCCCAGTCCAACGCCTGCTCCCGCTGACCGTGAGCGAGCAGCGCCGCAGCGTACTGGGCCATCGTCTGACGGCGGGAGAAGAGCAGCGACGGTGCGTTCGCGGCGGCCGTGGCCACCGGGGCCAGCAGCCCGACAGCGGTCGCCGAGTCGCCGGCGGCGAGACGGGCCGTCGCCAGCAGCACCCGGGGCGCCACCTGCGCCGGGGCCTGCGGGTTGTGCGGCTCCACGGCGGTCAGCACCGCGCGGGCCACCCGCTCGGCCGTCTCGCAGTCGCCCATGTCCAACGCGACGAAGCCGCGCAGTGTGCCGGCCATCCCGGTGAGCAGCGGATGCGAGGTGCGCTCCGCGTACGCCAGGGCGTCGGTGAGCAGGTCCGCCGCGTGCTCCGGCTCGCCCAGGCCGCGCGCCACCACCGCCCGGACCACCAGGGCGAACCCACGGCCCCAGTCGTCGGACGCGGCGGCGAACTCCCGGTACGCCCGCCGGGCCTCCCGGTCCGCCTCGGCCAGGTCACCCAGCTCGGCCGTGGCGAACGCCGCCACCGCGCGCAACGTGCCCACCGCCCACGCCTCACCGACCCGCTCGCCGAACGGCAGGAACACCTGCGCCATCCGACACGCCTCGCGCAGTCGGCCGGCGAGCAGCCGGGCGAACGCCGTGGTGCCGCGCAGCCAGGCCCGCCCGTACGGGTCCTTCAGCTCGGCGAAGAGCCGGGCGGCCCGGCCGAGCACCGCGTCGGTCCCGGCGAAGTCACCCCGGGTGGTGGTCACCCAGGCCAGGTTCTGTAGTGACCACGCCTGCCCGCGTCGGTCCTGCGCACCGAGGCTGACCTGGTACGCGGCCGCCAACCGGCTGCTCGCCTGACTCAGCCGCCCCGCCACGAAGTCGGCCATGCCGAGCCGGCGCATCGCCGTGGCGCGCTGCGTGGGCAGCCGACCCTCGGTGGCCACCTGCAACGCCTCCTGCCAGGCGGTCACCGCCCGGCCCTGATCGCCGAGGGTCTCCTGGGCCTGCCCCGCCAACAGCAGGGCGCTGACCCGGGTGACCTCGTCCCCCGCGTTCGCGGCGATCTTCTCGGCGTACGCCAACGCGTCGGAGACCCGGCCGACCTGGAGCAACGCCCGCGCGTGCACCACCCGATCGGCTGCCGGCACCCCGTCGCGGGCCAGTTCGGTGGCGCGCTCGGCGTACTCGACGGCCATTGCCGGCTCACCGGCGGAGAGTGACCGGCGGGCGGCCCGGCCGAGCGCGGCCACGCCGAGCGGAACCACCGCTCGGGCCGGCGCGTCCGGGCGCAGCTTCACCGCGTCGGCGAGCCTGGCGGCCCGCTCGACGTGCGTCGCCACGAAGTCGTCCCGGGCCTCGTCGGTGAACCCGCCCACGGTGCTGGCCGTGGTCTCGTCCACCGGTGCCGCCCAGCGGGCCAGCGCCGCGTGTCGCTCGGCCAACTCGGCCTTGCTCACCCCGGCGTACGCGGCCTCCCGCATGAGCGGTGTGGCGAACGAGTAGCCGGCACGCGAGCGGTGCAGCATGCGGCGTTGCAGCAACTCCTCGACCGCCCGGTCGAGCTCGACGGCGACCACTGCCGACGGACGACCGTCGCGACCGCCGCGCTGCTCCCGCATCGCCTCCAGCGCGCCGGTCGGCACCGTGTCACCGGTGACCGCGGCGTCGCGCAGCACCGACCGGGCGTCCGGCGGCAACGCGTCGATCCGGGCCGCGAGCACGGCGGCGAGGTCCCGGGAGAGCAGCCGGCTACCCAGCGAGCCCGGTACCAGCCGCCAGCCGGTCGACCCGCTCTGCTCCCGCTCGCCGGACCGATCCCCCGCGGCACCCCGCGTCGAGGCGGCGCCGCGCACTGATTCGGTGGTGAGCGCACCCCGTTCGATAAGCAGGGTGACCAGCTCAGCCAGGTAGAACGGATTGCCCTGCGCGGTGGCGAGCAACCGGTCGGTGTCGGCCTGCGGCAGCTTGCCGCCGCCGAGGTAGGTCGTGAGCAGCCGGGCCGCGTCGGCACCGCGCAGCGGCGGCAGCGAGTGCACCTCGGCGTCCGCGACCCGGGTCAGCGCGCCAGCGGTACGTACCAACTCGGGGCGTCCGAGTAGCAGCACCAGCACCGGGCCGGTGAGCTTGGACAGGGTCAACCCGAGGGCTTTGATCGTCTCGGCGGTGGCGTCGTGCAGGTCGTCCACGACGATCACCAGCGGCGCCTCCGAGGCGAGCCCGCTGAGCAGGTCGGCAACGGCGTTCGGCACCACCTCGGCGTCCGCGGCCGGAGTGCCCGATCCGCCCCACTCGCCGCTGTCGCTGCCACCGTGCGCCGGGAGTTCGGCGTAGCCGAGCAGGGCCAGGAGCTGCTCCGTGGCGATCGGCGGTGTCTCCGCACCGGAGCGGGCGAGCCGCTGCCCGAGCCGGCGCAGCCGCTCCTCGACCGCCGGGCGGGTCAACGCGGTGGACGCGTCGCTGGGCAGACCGACGGCGGCCCGCACCAGGTCGGCCAGGGGCGCGAGCCGTCGCCGCTCCCCGAACGCGGCACAGCGCACCGAGAGCACCCGGGCACCGGTGTGCGCCGCGTACCGGCCGGCACCGACGTCGTACCCGGCGGCGAGGCGCTCCACCTCGGCGGCGAACCGGGACTTGCCGATGCCCGCCTCGGCGGTCATCAGCAGCACCCGTGGGTCGCCCTGGTCGATCACCTCGGCGAGCCGGCCGGCGACCCGACCGATCTCCGTCTCCCGGCCGACGTACGGCGCCTCGTCGCCGAGCCCCGAACGGGTGCCCGGCGCGTCCAGCAGACCCAGCAGTTCGTACGCCTCGACCGGCTCACGCTTGCCCTTGAGCCGCAGCGGGCGCAGCGCCCGCCAGGAGGAGACGTGTCTGGTGGCGGCGGCGGTGCGTCCACCGGCGTACACGGCCCCGACGGCGGCGGCGTCGGCGAGCCGGGCCGCGGTGTTCACCGTGTCGCCGATGACCGTGTATTCGATAGCGGCCTGGATGCCCGCGATGACGTCGCCGGTGTTCAGCCCGACCCGCAGCCCGAGCGGCGCGCCGCCACCCCGCTCGTCGTCGAGCACCCGGCGGACGGCCCGTTGCATGGACAGGGCGGCCCGGACGGCACGTTCGGCGTCGTCCTCGTGCGCCACCGGGGCGCCGAAGACCGCCATGATGCCGTCACCGGTCAGCTTGTCGACGTGCCCGCCGAACGTCTTCACCGCACCGGCGAGGGCGGCGAGCACCCGGTCGGTGACAGCGCCGACGCGTTCCGGGTCGAGATCCTCCGACCAGGAGGTGAACTCGGAGAGGTCACCGAAGAGCACGGTGACCACCCGGCGCTCGGCCGCCGGCAACGTGGCGGCGGCCGGCAGCGCGGCGCCACAGTTGTGGCAGAACCGCGCGCCGGGAACGGCAACGGTTCCACACACGGGGCAGGTCACATGTGCTCCAACCCACTGACCCCGGGCGCGGATTCCCCGGTGTCGACGCCCAGATACTCCAACTGGGCCCGGACCGACCATTCGGCCGCCCACCAGAGTGAGCGGTCCACGTCCGCGTAGACCGTCGCCACCACGTCGGCGGGGGTGTGGGCGCCGGCGGCGACCGCCGCCCGGACCTGGTCGAGCCTGGCCCGGCGGTGGGCGAGGTAGAAGTCGGCGGCGGCGGCGCAGTCGGCCAGCGCCGGGCCGTGTCCGGGCAGCGCCGGGATCCCCCGGTACGCGGACAGCAGCTCCAGGCTGCTCAGGTAGTCACCGAGGTGCCCGTCGGGGTGGGCGACCACGGTGGTGCCCCGGCCGAGGATGGTGTCACCGGTGAGCACCACCCGCTCGTCGCCGTGCTCGACCAGGAAGCAGACCGAGTCGGCGGTGTGCCCTGGCGTCTGCAACAGACTGATGTGCAGACCGAAGCCGCCGAAGTGCTCGCCCGGCTCGGTCAGCGGCTCGCCGCCGATGGTGTGCGCCGGGGCGGCGGCGAGCACGTGCACGCCGCCGAGCAGCTCACTCAGCCGGGCCGCGCCCTCAGTGTGGTCGGGGTGGCCGTGGGTGATCAGGATCAGCCCGACCGGGCCGTGCTCGGCGATTCGGGTCAGGTGCCCCTCGTCCGCCGGCCCCGGGTCGACCACGATGCCGGACTCGGCCGCCGGGGCGCGCAGCACCCAGGTGTTGGTGCCGTCGAGGGTCATCGGTCCCGGGTTCGGCGCACGCAGCAGTGAAACCCAGCGGGGCAACTCGTCGGCAAGCGCCGCTACCGCCCCCGTCACGTGCCCGCTCATGGCTGCGATCGTACGACCCCGCCCGCCACACCCCACGATCTTGCACTTGCGGTCCCTGATTCATCCCGGTTCAGGGCTTTCGTCAGAGCAGAAAGTGCAAGATCGCGGGGCGATGGGGACGCGTCAGGCGACCTCGACGATCAGCTCGATCTCCACCGGAGCGTCCAGGGGCAACTCGGCCACGCCCACCGCGCTGCGCGCGTGCCGGCCGGCCTCCCCGAAGACGGTGCCGAAGAGATCCGAGGCACCGTTGATCACGGCGGGCTGACCGGTGAAGCCGGGCGCGGAGGCCACGAAGCCGGTCACCTTGACCACCTTCACCACGTTCTCCAGGCCGACCAGCGAGTCGACAGCGGCCAGCGCGTTGAGCGCGCACCGCTGGGCCAGATCCTTCGCCTGCTCGGCGGAGATCCCGGCGCCGACCTTGCCGGTCGCCAGCAACTTGCCCTCGGCCATCGGCAACTGGCCGGAAACGTACACGTGCTGCCCGGACTGCACGGCCGGGACGTAACTGGCCACCGGCGGCACGACGTCGGGCAGGTCGAGACCCAGCTCGGCGAGCTTCGCGTGCGGACCGTTGCTCACGCCTTGGGCCGCTTCAGGTAGGCGACCAGCTGGTCCGGGTTCGGGCCGGGGACCACGGCGACGAGTTCCCACCCGTCCTCGCCCCAGTTGTCGAGGATCTGCTTGGTCGCGTGGACCAGCAGCGGGACCGTGGAGTATTCCCACTTCTGCATCGCTGAAGGGCTCCCTCTCGGTGCGGAATTGTTCGAGGGACAGCCTACGGTCCGCTGGCCGGACGAGGTACGGGACGCTGCTCCGGCGCGGCCGGCAGCTCCCCGCAGCGCCCTTCGTGCTCGTACCCCTGCGGGCAGCGGGACCGGTCGGGCAGCAGCAGGTCACAGAAGACCCGGTGCCGGTTGTTCTGATCGTCGGCGTTGGAGACGGTGGTCTCGCCGGCGTCCAACTCGGGCAGGAAGCCCAGGGACACCGCGACCCGGCCGGCCAGCACGGTCGCCGCCGCCAGATTCGGCACCCGGATCGGCAGGTGGATGACGAAGCCCGGCTCGTCGTCCTCGCGGGTCCGCTCGGCGGGCTGGCTCGGCACCCGGGCCGTCTCCGTCTGCTCCGGCATCCGGCGGTACGACCGTTCGTTGATCGGCTGGTTGGTGACCTGCCCGCCGGCCTCGACCACGGACCCGAGCCGGCGGGGCCGGTCGTTCGTCGGGAACTGGGTGCGAGGGATGTTGTCCGCGTCGCGCATGCACTGCCTCCGGTCGTACCTCTCGGACCATGCTTCCGGCCCGGACCCGTTCGTCCGTTCCGGCCCCCGCACCGGGACGAAGGTAGGTCTGCGGCCGCGGTCCCGCCAACAGGACGCGCACAAGAGGTCACCAACAGTCACATATGCGACACTCCGCAGGTCGGGGGCCCGACACCGAAATCGGCGCGGGTACCGCTCACCGGATCGGTGGACCGCTCGAAAGGCAGGGGCGACACCGATCCGGTCATCGACCGCTACCCTTCCGGTCGGACGGTCGCGCAGCGCCCGGCCGCCCGCTCGATCACGCTCGGCGCCAGGGGTGGCGGCGGGCGCCGCACCCCTGGGGGAACGACATGACCCACCCGCCCAGCGGCGACCAGGCCGGCACACCCGCTCACCCGCCGGCCCACCCGGATCCCGCCGGTCAGCCCGGCACGCCGACCATCCCCAGCCAGCCGACCCCCGCTCCGCCGCCCGGGCAGCTCGCTCTCCCCGCCTCCCCCGCCCAGCCGGCACTCCCCGCCCGCCCCACCTCACCGGCCTTCCCCGGCCAGTCCAGCGGCCCCAGCCAGGCGGCCTTCCCCGGCCAGTCCAGCGGCACCGGGCAGCCGGCCTTCCCGGGGCAGCCCAGCGGCCCCAGCCAACCGGGCTTCCCGGGGCTGCCCGGCGGCGCCGGGCAGCCGGAAGGGCCTGGCGGCCCCACCTCGGCCGCCGCACCGACGCCGCCGGGGGCCCCGAACTCCTCGGCGATCCCCGCGGCCCCGCCGGCCTATCCGCCCTACCAGGGCACGGCCGGGCCGAAGAAGAAGCGCGGTCTGCTGATCGCGGCGATCGCACTGGTCGTGATCATGGTGCTCTGCGTCGGAGGTGGCGCGGTGGCCTTCCTGACCCTGCGCGATGTCGAGACCGGCGAGGGCGCCAAGGAGCCGGCGGTCGCCGTCGACGAGTTCCTCACCGCTGTCTACAAGGATCGCGACGCGACGAAGGCGGCCGGTCGCGTCTGCGCCGCTTCCCGCGACGACGACAAGATCGCCGCGAAGGTGGCCGAGGTGGAGAAGTACGCCTCCACCTACCAGAACCCGCGCTTCCGGTGGACCACCCCGAAGGTGGACAACCAGACCGGGGAACGGGCCACCGTCTCCACCCGGCTCACCATGACCACCGCCGACGAGAAGGTGGCCGACCAGGAGTTGCGCTTCACCGTGGTGCAGAAGACGGGTTGGTGGGTCTGCGAGGTCGCCTGACCGCCCAGCCTGGATAGGCTCGACGGGTGTGTGCAGCTGAGCGTCCGATCGACCCGGCCGGTACCGGGTGGCCCGCCCGTCTCCACGTGGTGACCGGCAAGGGCGGCACCGGTAAGACCAGCGTGGCGGCGGCGCTGGCCCTCGCGCTCGCCGCCGGCGGGCGGCGCACCCTGCTTGTCGAGGTCGAGGGGCGGCAGGGCATCGCCCAACTGTTCGGCATCGAGCCGCTGCCCTACGAGGAGCGGCACCTCGCCGACGCGCCGGACGGCGGTGAGGTGCGCGCGCTCGCTGTGGACGCCGAGGAGGCGCTGCTCGAGTACCTGGACATGTTCTACAAACTGGGCGCGGCGGGCCGGGCACTGCGCAAGCTCGGCGCCATCGACTTCGCCACCACCATCGCGCCCGGCCTGCGGGACGTCCTGCTCACCGGCAAGGTGAAGGAGGCCACCACCCGCACCACCGGGCAGCGGCGCGCATACGACGCGGTGGTGCTGGACGCCCCGCCGACCGGGCGGATCGGCCGATTCCTCAACGTGACGGCGGAGACCGCCCGGCTGGCCAAGGTGGGCCCGATCAAGACCCAGAGCGAGGGGGTCGCCGCGTTGCTGCGGTCCCCGATGACCGCTGTGCACGTGGTCACGCTGCTGGAGGAGATGCCGATCCAGGAGACGGTCGACGCGATCGCCGACCTGACCGCCCTCGGCTTCGGCGTCGGGAAGGTACTCGTCAACGGAGTCCGACCCCCGCTGCCCGCCGGAGCGGCGGTCACCGCCGCCGAGTTGAAGCGCGGGCTGGTCGCCGCCGGGCTGCCGGCCGATCGGGACATCGTGGCCGGGTTGCACGATGAGGCGCGTGACCAGCTCATCCGGCGCGAATTGGAAGATTCGCTCCGCGCCGACCTGGTGGAGTTGGGGCTGCCGATGGTCGAGCTGCCGTTGCTGCCCGACGGGGTTGATCGGGCAGGGCTCGCGACGCTGGCCCAGGCCCTCGTCCGCGCCGAATGACTCACACCTGAGCGCAGCACGGGCGCGCGGACCCCACCGGCCCGATACGCTCGATTGGTGCCTTCCGAAGACGCGGCGCCGCAGCTGGACGTCGACCAGATCCTCGCCGACCCCGGCGTGCGGATCGTCGTGTGCTGCGGTGCCGGCGGAGTGGGAAAGACGACCACGGCCGCGGCGCTGGCGCTGCGGGCCGCCGAGCACCACGGCCGGCGCACTGTGGTGCTCACCATCGACCCGGCCCGCCGGCTGGCCCAGTCGCTGGGCCTGACCGAGCTGGACAACACCCCTCGCCAGGTCAAGGGGATCGACGTCGAGAGCAGCGGCGGCGAGTTGCACGCCATGATGCTGGACATGAAGCGCACCTTCGACGACGTGGTGTTGCAGCACACCGACCCGACGAAGGCCGCGGAGATCTTCGCGAACCCGTTCTACCAGGCGATGAGCTCGACCTTCGCGGGCACGCAGGAATACATGGCCATGGAGAAGCTTGGTCAGTTGCACGCCCGGGGCGAGTGGGACCTGATCGTGGTGGACACTCCACCGTCCCGCTCGGCACTGGACTTCCTGGATGCGCCGGCTCGGCTCTCCCGCTTCCTCGACGGTCGGATGCTGCGACTGCTGCTGGCCCCGGCGCGCAGCGGCGGGCGGAGCATGTTCAGCCTGGTCACGGCCTCGTTCGGGATGTTCTCGAAGGTGGTGCAGAAGGTGCTCGGCGCGCAGCTGCTCACCGACCTGTCCGGCTTCGTGGCGGCACTGGATTCGATGTTCGGTGGTTTCCGGCAGCGCGCCGAGCAGACGTACCGCATCCTGCAGGCGCGGGAGACGGCCTTTCTGCTGGTCGCGACGCCAGAGCCGGACGCGGTCCGGGAGGCCGCCTACTTCGCGGGGCGGCTGCGGGACGAGCGGATGCCGCTGGCCGGCCTGGTGCTCAACCGGGTGCACCGTCCGGCGGTCCCGGAGCTGGACGCCGAGCAGAGCCGGGTCGCCGCCGAGCGGCTGACCCAGCTGGGTGGGCATCAGGCCACCGCCGACGTGCTGCGGGCGCACGCGGCGCTGGCTCGCCAGGCGGTACGCGAGCAGCAGGTCGCCGCGCGCTTCACCGAGGCGTTCCCGGCCGTGCCGGCGGTTTCGGTCACGGCGCAGCCCGCCGACGTGCACGACGTCGACGGGCTACGGACGATCGGCGCGGCTATCAGCCGGCCGTGACCGGCGTCAGTTGGCCGCGCTGACGAGAATCTTGTCCTTGCCGGCCTTGTCCTTGCTGTTCTTCTTCATCGCGGCCTCGAACATCTTGCGCCAGCTCGTCACCTGGGGGTGACGACGCAGGAGCGCCCGCCGTTCGCGTTCGGTCATGCCGCCCCACACACCGAACTCGATCCGGTTGTCCAGCGCGTCGGCCAGGCACTCGTACCGAACTGGGCAGCTCCGGCAGATCCGCTTCGCCACGTTCTGTTCGGCGCCCTGTACGAACAACGCGTCCGGGTCCCCGTTCTGACATGCCGCCAGTGACGGCCAGTCAGTGATCATGCCCATGTGTACACGTCCCCCCTTGCAGTGCCTACCGACCTCGTCGATGCACGTCAGCCGGCAATTCCCCCCGATCGCCCGGCCTGCCTTCCCCAAGGCGGCGCGGACGACATGTGGCGCTGTCGCCGCCCCCATCATGCTCTGTAGTCGACTGATTACGCAACGTTGTCGGCGAAATCCATCATTCCGGACACTCCCGGCTTCCCGGGCCTTCGACCGCCGGTTACCCCGCCGAGGTCAGCGATAACGCTGCGCCGCCTCACTGAATCGGAGGAGACTCACGCCAGGTCACACGCAACCAAGTACCGGGGGTCGTGCGTTTAGCACAACGAGGGCAGCGCGCGCAGGAAATGGGGAAAGAACGCCCCAGCGCCCCTCGTCCCCTACTCGCGTACCATGCCGAGGTGACCTGGATGCGGAAACGTGACCACAATGTGCTGACCAACGCCGCATCGCTAGCCGTGTGTGGCCTGCTGGCCGGTGTGGTGGTCGCTGCGGCGGCCTTCCCCGCGGTAGCGATGTCCGGCTTGGCCGCGAAGGCCGGCGCCGAGACATTCGGTGCCCTGCCCACGGAGCTGACGGTGGCCCGCGCGCCACAGATCAGCTACCTGCTGGCATCGGACGGCAAGACACCGCTCGCGACGATGTACGACGAGAACCGACGGGACGTCAAGCTCGCCGACATCTCGCCGTTCATGCAGAAGGCCATCATCGCGGCCGAGGACCATGAGTTCTACAAGCACAACGGCGTCGACATCAACGGTGTCGCCCGCGCGTTCGTCAACAACCAGAGCGAAGGCTCCGGCCGGCAGGGCGCATCGACGCTGACCATGCAGTACGTCCGGCTGGCCATCGCCTACTCGGCCACCCACCCGGCGGACGTCGTCGCGGCGACCGAGGACACCAGCGCCCGCAAGCTGCGCGAGATGCGCCTGGCCCTCCAGGTCGACAAGGAATTCTCCAAGGACGAGATCCTCACCCGCTACCTCAACCTGGCCTCGTTCGGCAACGGCGCGTACGGCATCTACGCCGCCAGCCAGGTCTACTTCGGTAAGCCGCCGAGCAAGCTGAAGATCGAGGAAGCGGCGTTGCTGGCCGGCATGGTCAAGGCGCCGACGACGAACGACCCGACCACCGAGGCGGGTTACCCGCTCGCCAAGGACCGGCGCGACTACGTCATCCAGAACATGGTCGACATCAAGGCCATCACCCAGCAGGAGGCGGACGTCGCCAAGGCGACCAAGCTGGTCGTGAAGGACAAGCGCACCCCGAACGGCTGCGTCGCCGCCAACGTCAACGAGTGGGGCTTCTTCTGCGACTACTTCTACCGCTGGTGGATGGATCAGGAGACGTTCGGCTCGACCAGGTACGACCGGGAGCGGCGGCTGAAGAGCGGCGGCTACAACGTCGTGACCACGATCGACGTCCAGGCGCAGCGCGCCGCGGACAAGGCGGTCCGTAAGGCCAAGAGCGTGAACAGCAAGGAAGCGGCAATGGTCGCGGTGGTCGAGCCGGGCACCGGCCGGGTACGCGCGCTCGCTGTCAACCGGCAGTTCAAGCTCGACGACCCGAAGAACCCGAAGAACAAGATCTCCAGCGATCCCGCGAAGAGCAAGAAGAAGATTCGGGGCAACTACCCGGCGACTGTCAACCCGCTGCTCACCGGCGGTGACGGCATCACCGGCTACCAGGCCGGGTCGACGTTCAAGATGTTCACCATCGTCGCGGCGCTGGAGAAGGGCATCCCGCTCAGCCACACCATCAACGCGCCGAAGCAGTTCAAGTCGGAATACATCATCCGACCCGGTCCGGCAGCCTGCCCGGGGACCAACTTCTACTGCCCCACCAACTCGACCGAGAGCATGGCCGGCGTCCACAACATGTGGAGCGCGTTCGGCCGCTCGGTGAACACGTACTTCGTGCCGCTGCAACAGCAGGTCGGCGCCGAGAACGTGGTCAAGGCGGCCAAGCGGCTGGGCATCAACTTCCGGTCCGAGGAAGACCTGGACCTGGAGAAGGGCGCGCACCAGTGGGGCGCCTTCACCCTGGGCGTCTCGCAGACCACCCCGCTGGATCTGGCCAACGCCTACGCCACCCTGGCGGCGGACGGCAAGTACTGCGAACCGATCCCGGTGCAGGAGATCCGCGACCCGGAGGGCAACAAGCTGGACA
The DNA here is from genome assembly GCF_036136635.1 of Micromonospora sp. NBC_00330. Lineage (NCBI taxonomy): Bacteria > Bacillati > Actinomycetota > Actinomycetes > Micromonosporales > Micromonosporaceae > Micromonospora > Micromonospora sp. NBC_00330. The sequence continues at coordinate 6,235,026 of NZ_CP108012.1, read as the reverse complement.
TCGCCAACCCGCGCTGCGAGAAGCGGTTCAGCACCGAGGTGGCCCGCGCCGCTGTGGACGCGGCCCGGTGCCCGGTCGGTGACAAGTCGTCGTCCTCCCGCTGCTCGGGGGCGACCGCCGGAAACGTCCGCGGCGACGTCGGTTACCCGGTGGCCGGCAAGTCCGGCACCACCGACTCCGAGAAGACCGCCGCGCTGGTCGCGATGACCAAGCAGTACGCCGTCGCCGGCATCATGGCCGACCCGGACTGGCCGCAGACCAACGTGAAGATGAAGCACGCGGAGAAGGACGGCATCAACCCGCCGGTCTGGGAGACGCTGCGGGACGCCATGAAGGGCAAGCCGAAGGTCGACTTCGAGGCGCCGGGTCAGAAGATCTCCCAGGGTGACCAGCGCAGCATCCCCGACGTGAAGTGCATTCCGGTGGAGCAGGCGAAGACGCGGCTGAAGGGCGCCGGCTTCGAGCCGGTCGTCTCCAGCGCGAAGGTGCCGTCCTCCTGCAAGGCGGGCGACGCGGCCGGCACCAGCCCGGACGGACGCACGATCAAGGGTGGTGTGGTCACCATCGAGGTCAGCAGCGGCGGCGGCACGCCGGGCAACACCGACGGGACTCCGGGCGGCCAGCCCGGGGGCCGACCCGGTGGTCGCCCCGGCGGCTGAGCCGACGAGTAGGACACAACGGGCGGGCACCCTCCTCGGGTGCCCGCCCGTTTCGTCTGTCCGGACCGGCGGGCGGCTACGACACGTCGTGCCGCCCCGCTGACAGTCCCGGGTCAGAGACCCAGCTGTCGGCGTACCTCGGCAGCCACCCGACCACCCTCGGCCTGGCCCGCCACCGCAGCCTGGGCCGCCTTCATCGCCGGGCCCATCTGGGCCTTTCCGGTGAAGCCGCCAGCGGCGAGCGCCCCCGACACCAGCTCGGTCAGCTCGGCGTCCGAGAGCTGCTTGGGCAGGTAGCGGTCCAACACCTCACCCTCGGCGCTCTCCTTCGCGGCCTGCTCGGCGCGCCCGGCGTCGGCGAATGCGGTGGCCGCCTCCCGACGCTTCTTGGCTTCCTTGGTCAGCACCGCGAGCACCTCGTCATCGGTGAGCTCGCGCTTGGCCTTGCCGGCGACCTCGGCGGTGCCGACGGCGGCCAGGGCCATCCGCAGGGTGGAGGTGGTCAGCTCGTCGCGCGCCTTGAGCGCGGAACGCATGTCGGCAGTGAGGCGGTCCTTCAGCGTGCTCATGGACGGTCAAACTACCCTGAACGCCATGCGAAAGCGCACACTATTCCGGCTCGCCGCCGGAACCGCCACGATCGGCGCGGCCACCCTCGCGTACGCGTCGCTCGTCGAGCGCAACATGTTCACCCTGCGGCGGTACGACGTGCCGGTGCTCCCGGCCGACGCGGAGCCGCTGCGCGTGCTGCACCTGTCGGACCTGCACATGATGCCCGACCAGGCGCGCAAGCAGCGCTGGGTGGCATCGCTGGCCGCCCTCGACCCCGACCTGGTGGTGGTCACCGGCGACAACATGGCGCACCCTGGCGCGGTGCCCGGGGTGCTACGGGCCCTGCAACCACTGCTGGACTACCCGGGCGCGTTCGTGTTCGGCTCCAACGACTACACCGGGCCGGTGCTGAAGAACCCCTTCACCTACTTCCTGCCCGACCGGGAGTACACCGAGGGCGTCGACCTGCCGTACGAGGAGTTGCGTCAGGTCTTCACCGGCGCCGGCTGGGCGGACCTCAACAACGCCCGGACCACGCTGAAGGCTGGCGGTCGACAGCTCGACCTGGTCGGCGTCGACGACCCGCACATCGGCCGGGACGACTACCCCTCCGTTGCCGGCGCGGTGTCGTCCTCGGCGGATCTCTCGATCGCGCTGACGCACTCACCCGAGCCACGGGTGCTCGACCAGATGGCGGCGGACGGCTTCGGGCTGCTGCTGGCCGGGCACACCCACGGTGGTCAGGTCTGCGTACCGGGCTTCGGGGCGCTGGTGACCAACTGCGGCCTGCCCCGCTCGATGGCGCGCGGCCTGCACCGGTGGCCGGGCTCGGACTCCTGGCTGCACGTCTCCGCCGGCCTCGGCACCCACCCGACCGCCCCGATCCGCTTCGCCTGCCCCCCGGAGGCCAGCATCCTGACCCTCATCCCGCGCTGACCGCTGCGCCGCCCGCCGGCCGGGGCGGCGGGGGTACCGAGTTTGACCATCGAGGCGGGTGGGCTACTATTTGTCGGCACGCCTCGGGGTGTGGCGCAGCTTGGTAGCGCGCTTCGTTCGGGACGAAGAGGTCGTCGGTTCGAATCCGGCCACCCCGACCAGAGGCAAGAGGGCACATCCGATTCATGGATGTGCCCTCCGGCATATCTACGGTCCGCAGCGGCTCCAGGTGCCCAACGGCGACCGCATCCCGTAGCGCGACCTGGCGACCCTCGATGCCCCTCGGCAGTTTCACCGTCTGCCGCCGGCCTTCAACCTTTCGACCCTCGACGGAGTCGTGAGGGGTAACCAATCGAGGCGGGGGCTTATGGCAGCTGACGACGAGCATTTTCGGGAGTTCGTCGAGACGCGCTACATGGATCTCCTGCGCGTGGCGTACCACCTCACCGGCTCGGCCCAGGATGCCGAGGATCTGGTGCAGGCAGCGCTGGTGAAGGTGATGCGTCGGTGGCGGCGGGTCGACGACCCGATGGCCTATCTGCGGCGCGTCATGATCAACCAGCACATCAGCGTCTGGCGCCGCCACCGGATGCACGAGGTGGTGACGGCGTTCTTCCCCGAGCGGCCCACCCGGGACCTGACCGAGACGGTTACCGAACGGCGCGATCTCTACGAGGCGATGCGGGAGCTGACACCTCGTACCCGTGCCGTGATCGTGCTTCGGTACGTGGTCGATCTGCCGGAGGCGGAGGTCGCTGCCGCTGTGGGCTGCTCTGTCGGAACGGTCAAGAGTCGCGCATCACGAGGCTTGGCTCGCCTGCGCCTGGCGCTGGCACCGGACGCACCCCCGTCGGCACAGTCTCCGACTCCGCCACCAGCGTCAGCTGATCCAGCACCGACCGGGACGACGAAGATGACGGGGGTAACACCATGACGGTCGACGATGAGCTGAGCCGGGCCCTGGCCGAGTTGAGCAGGACACTGACCCCGCAGCCAGACCCGTACGGCCGAGCGAGGGCGCGATACCGACGAAGCCGGCAGCGACGCCTCGGCGGGCTGGTTCTGGCCCTCGTGGTCTCCGTGGGAAGCACGGCCTTCGCCATAGCCAGCCCGGGCCGGACCACGCAGCCACTACCGGCGGACCCGACCGAGTCCATCGCACCCGTCCTGGCGTGGTCGGACCGACTCCTCCAGTCGCCGCCGCGCGGTGCCGTCGCCGGGGACAGCAGCTTCGTGGGTCAGCTCTCCGAACAGTTGTTGGCCGCCCAACGCCGGGGAGAATTCTCCCGCCTGAAGGTGCCGGTGAGCGGGGTCAAGATTCTCTTCGCGGACGACGTGGACGACCACCGGGTCGCGCTCGCCGCCTTCGTCCGCGACCAGCCCGATCCGGTCACCGGCTGGCCGAGCGCCGCGGTGTGGCTGGTCGCCGACAAGGGTGCCAGCGCCCAGGAAGTGGCCAGCACCGCCGCCATCCGGTCGGTCAGCGACGCTCTGCAACCGTACGAGAGCCTGGCCGTGGACGACGCCGAGGCGGCACACGTGGCGATCGCCCCGGCCGGCTGCGTCTTCCTCAGCTCACCGCTGCCCGAAGGCGACACCTTCCGGTGGGCCCCGGAGCCGACCGGGTCCTACCTCGTCCGTACCGCGAAGACCCACCGGCCCGAGTGGTGGCGGGTCGACTGCGGCGGGGTGACTCGCAAGACAACGCCCGGGCCGGGTTCGTTGGCTACCAAGCCGATCACCGACGCTCAGCTCGCGACGGCGATGTCCCGTGTACGCGGCAGTGTCGAGCAGCAAAGTGCCCGGCAGTTGGTGTACCAGTGGAGCCAGTCGGAGGGCTACCGCCTGACCGCCCTTCCGCGCGTGGTGTGGGGCGGGCACCTCGCTGGCCTCCCGACCGGCCTGGCCGACACGCCGGCCGCTGGCGAGCCGTCCCTGGAGGACGGCCAGGTGACCGTCCTGGCTGCTCCCACAGTGGGCGGCGACTGGGTCGGTGAGGTGTCGATCGCCCCCGACCAGCCACGGTCCGATGGCGTGCTCAGCACCGGCACCTCCTTCACCACGACGGCAGATCCGACCGATCCCGCCGGCGTGCTGGCCGTGTCCATCGACGATGACGACGGCGGTAGCGAGGGTCAGCAACTCCTGCTCGTGGTGACGCCGGCAGCCGCCACCACGGTGCGCGTCCTGCGCGACGGGCAGGAGGTGGCGAAAAGCGCCGTCAGCGGCTCCGGGACGACCGTACAGGTGCCCCGCCCGACCGCGGGCCTTGTCGTGGAGGCGCTCGACGCGTCCGGCGGGACGATTGCCAGCGGTCAGGTGGCCAAGCAGGGCGCCCGGCGGACGACCGAGACCGACACCTGGGACCAGGAGTGATGGCGTCCGGCACGGTGACGCCTTTCGGACACCGCACCAACAGCCTTCAGCTGCTGGTATAGGTGTTTCTACCGATCCCCCGAGGGGCTGTCGCCCCTAGCGTCAGTGGCACACCACGCTGTCCGAGGGAGACCACCAATGACCATCGCACCCGATCTCATCGCCGTGAAGGCACGCCAGCAGGTGACGTGGGCCAGCGGTGACTACGGCGCTGTCGCCGCGCTCATCCATCCGATCTCCGAGCTCCTGGTGACCGCCGCCGACCTGTCGGCCGGTGCCCGCGTACTCGACGTGGCGACCGGGTCCGGCAACGCCGCCATCGCCGCCGCCCGCTGCGGCTGCGTCGTGACCGGCGTCGACTACGTACCCGAACTGTTGGAACGCGGCCAGGCCCGCGCCGCTGCGGAACGACTTCCGGTCACGTTCGTGACCGGCGACGCGGAGCGCCTGTCGTACGCCGACGGGTCCTTCGACGCCGTCCTCTCCGTCGTCGGGGTGATGTTCGCGCCGGACCAGGAGCGGGCGGCGGCCGAGCTGGCCCGGGTCTGCCGGCCCGGCGGCACTGTGGCGCTGGCGTCGTGGACGCCGCAGGGCTTCATCGGCGATCTGTTCCGCACTGTGGGGCGGCATGTGCCGCCACCGGCGGGGCTGCGCCCGCCGGTCGAGTGGGGCGACGAGGGCCGGGTCCGCGAACTGCTCGGCGCGGCCGTGGGTGAACTGCGGGCGGTACGCCGGGAGTTCGTCTTCCGCTTCGGCACACCGGAGGAGTTCGCCGACTTCTTCCGGGTCAACTACGGGCCGACGTTGAAGGCGTTCGAGGCACTGCCCGAGGAGCGACGCCCGGACCTGCACGCCGATCTGGTGGAGCTGGCCCGCACCCACAACCGCGCCACCGACGCCACGGTCCGCATCCCGGCGGAGTACCTGGAGGTCGTGGCGCAGCGGAGCCCCGGCCCGGCCTGACGTCCGTCCGCGCCACCCCGTTCGAGGTGGCGCGGGCCGGTCAGTCCTGCCGCTCGGTGTGCGCGACCTCAGTCCTGCCGCTCGGTGCGCTCGATCTCCGCGAACGCGGCGGCCAGGTAGTCGTCCAACGGCACGCTGGTCGCCGCCAACAGGTCTGCCACGAGCAGCGGAGCGTGTCGGGCCAGCGCCGACGCGTCCGGCGGTGACTCGTCGCTCTCGGGGTCGTACACACCCAACGCGCCGGCCAGCAGGACGAGCACCACGTGCGGGTCGACATCCGTTCGCCACCGCGTCGACTCCTGCACGCAGCGGGTCAACACCTGGCGGATGTCGTCGCCGGTCAAGCCGTCCGGATGGCTCTCCTCCAGCAGCAACCGGACCACCGCGCCGAGCACCAGGCCGGAACGGTCGTCCGCGGCGAGACCGCCGACCGCCTCGTCGTACGCCTGACCGTCGCGTGCCTGGGCGGCGGCGACGGCCGTCGTTGCGGTCAACGCGATGGCGCGGGCGGTAGCGGGCAGATGTCGCCAGGTGCCGGTCATCGCGCCAGCATCGCAGACCCGGCGGACACCGACCGGCCGCGATCACGGCGAGTGGATCAACGTGGGATTGGTCACCCGCTGGTCCCGGTGACCGCGAGGCGTGGCCAAAACGGTTCGCGCGGCGTCAGACCCACCGAACAGAATGCCGGCATGCTGCGTCGTGCCCTGCCCCGCCGTTCGGAAGCTCGCCGGATCCTCCTCGGCACTCTGCTGTCGGCGATCGGGCGGGGTCTGACCCTGCCGTTCCTGTTCATCTACCTGACCGACGTACGCGGGCTCACCGACACCCGCGCCGGGCTCGTCATCGGCTGGTACGGCGTGGTCACCCTGGCTCTGTCGCCGCTGGGCGGGACGTTGATCGACCGGATCGGCGCCCGCCGGGTGGTGGTGCCCTGTCTGCTGATCGAGGCGATCGGCACCGGCTCGTTGGCGCTGGTCCACTCGACGGGCTCGGCCCTGCTGGTGATGACGGTGATCGCCGTCGGCAGCTCGGCGATCTGGTCCGGGCAGAACACCATCCTCGCGTCGCTGACCGACGACGATGAGCGGCAACGCGTCTTCGGGTTGAACTTCGCCCTGCTCAACCTCGGCATCGGCATCGGCGGCATGACCTCCGGCGCGATCGTCGACACCGCCCGGCCCGGCACCTTCCAGGCGATCTATCTGCTGGACGCGGTGACCTACCTGATGCCGGCGCTGATCCTGCTCACCCTGCCCGGGGTGGGCCACCGGCTCGGCAAACGTCGAGGGGTCGACGAGCCGTCGTCCGGTGGCTACCTGACGGTGCTCCGCGACCGCCCGTTCCGGCGGCTGGTGATCTTCGGGCTGATCCTCACCACCTGCGGCTACGCGCAGGTGGAGGTGGGCTTCGCCGCGTACGCGGTGCGGGTGGCCGAGGTGAACCCCCGGGTCGTGGCCTGGGCACTCGCTGCCAACACCGTGATGATCGTGCTCGCGCAGCTGCTGGTTATCCGCCGCATCGAGGGGCGCAGCCGCACCCGGGCGTTGGCAGTGGTGGGGGCGGTGTTCGCCGCCGCCTGGCTGGTCCTCGGCGCGGCCGGCCTGGTCAAAGCTGAGAACGCCGTGCTGGCCGCCCTGTGCGTGGTGCTCTGCTCGGCGATCTTCGGTTTCGGCGAGACGATGCTGTCCCCGGTGATGCCCGCACTGACAAACGCGCTTGCCACCGACGAGCTACGCGGCCGGTACAACGCGATGAGTTCGATGATCTTCGGAATCAGCGGTGTGATCGGCCCGGTCACCGCCGGCCCACTGATCGGCGCCGCCAACGGCATGGTCTGGGTGGCGACGGTGGTCGGCGGCTGCCTGGTCGCCTCGCTGGTCGCGCTCTCCCTGCGCCGGCTGCTCACCACGGAGCAGGACGGCCTCGCGACGACCACCCCGGCATCCCCCACCCCCGCTCCCGCCCCCGCCTGACCTCGAACATCCCCTCCGCACCCCGCACCCCGCACCCCGCACCCCGCACCCCGCACCCCGCACCCCGCACCAAGATCCGAGCAACTTCCCGGAAGTTGGTGCCTTGGGCACGCGGGAGACAGCAACATCCGGGAAGTTGCTCGGATCTTCCTCACCAACGTCGCCATTGATCTTGGAGCGGGCCAAGATCCCGCTCAATCCTGGATGTAGTGGCCTCCCCGCGCACCGATGCCACTACATCCATGTTCGAGCGCGATCTTGCCCAGAGAGGCGCGGGCGGGCGGCGCCAGCGTGGCGGGATGAACGCGGGCGGGGTGAGCGCGGGCGGCACGGGCAGGCAGGCCCAGGCGGCCAGGCACGGGCACGGGCGCGGCCAGGCACGGGCACGGGCGCGGGCAGGCACGGGCAGGCACGGGCACGCGCGGGCAGGCACGGGCACGCGCGGGCAGACGCGAGCACGCGCGGGCAGGCACGGGCACGCGCGGGCAGACGCGAGCACGCGCGGGCAGACGCGAGCACGCGCGGGCAGGCACGGGCACGCGCGGGCAGGCACGGGCACGCGCGGGCAGACGCGAGCACGGGGCGGGCAGACGCGAGCACGGGGCGGGCAGGCGCGAGCACCGGGGCGGGCAGACGCGGACAGGTGGGGTCTGGGACGGGTCGGGCCCCGGAGCTGGTGCTCCGGGGCCCGATGTCGCTGGGGTCGGCCGTCAGGCGGCGGGGACCTCGGCGGTGGTGCGGATCCGGTCCACCGTCGGTGCGGAGACCGGCGACTGGGCGGTCAGGTAGTCGACGAAGGCGTCCAGGTCGATCTGGCCGGTGACCAGGTTCGTGCCGCCGGTGAGGGCGCTGAAGCCGTCGCCGCCGCCGGCGAGGAAGTTGTTCACCGTCACCCGGTAGGTGGCGGCGGTGTCGACGGTGGTGCCGCCGAGGGTGAGGCTGCCCCGGACCACGCGGGTGCCGGCGCACGGGTCGGCGACCGTACCGGTGGTGCCGTTCGGGTCGACCACGTAGCCCACCGTGGCCGACGGGTACAGGGTCCGGCCGGTGACGAACTGCTGCTCCAGGACGCAGTAGAGCTGCGCGCCGGTGAGGTCCAGTGTCACCAGGTTGTTGGCGAACGGCTGCACCGTGAACGCCTCCTCGTAGGTGACCGGGCCGGCGTCGAGGTCGGCCCGGACCCCGCCCGGGTTCATGAAGGCGGCGACGGCGTTCTGTTCGTCGTCGGTGGCGGCGAGTTGCGCGTCGGCGATCAGGTTGCCCAGTGGCGATTCGCCCAGGCTCGTACCGAAGAGGGTTTCCTGGCTCCGGGTGATCGCCTCGTTGGTCACGCCGACCTGGCGTCCGGCGACCGGGCCGAGGACGGTCTTGTACCGGTTGATCAGCGCGGTCTGCCTCGGGTCCTTGGCGACGTCGCGGGTGACCACGACGTTGTTCGCGGCGGCGGAGACCACGTCCCCGCTCCGACGATCGATCTTCAGGTCGATGTCGGTGACCAGGCGACCGAACGAGCTGGCGCTGGTGACCAGCTTGCCGTTGATGTCGCAGTTGTACGCCTGGTGGGTGTGACCGCTGACCACCACGTCGATCGACGGGTCCATCCGGTTGGTGATGTCCACGATGGGGCCGGTCATGCCGACGCAGTCGTTGATCCCGGCGGTCGCGGCCTGGGTGCCACCCTCGTGCAGCAGGACGACGATCGCCTGTACGCCCTTGCGGCGCAGCTCGCGGGCGTACCGGTTGGCGGTGTCCGCCTCGTCGGCGAAGCTGAGGCCGGCGACGCCCTGCTGGCTGACGATCTGCGGGGTGCCTTCGAGGGTCATGCCGATGAAGCCGACCTTGACGCCCTGCACCTTGTGGATCGCGTACGGCGCCATCAGCGGCTTGCCGGTAGCGGTCTTGAAGGCGTTCGCGGACAGGTACTGGAAGCCGGCCCCCCGGTACGGGGTGCCGTCGATGCAGCCGTCCACCGGGTGGCAGCCGCCGTTCTGGATTCGCAGCAGCTCGGCGGCGCCTTCGTCGAACTCGTGGTTGCCCACGCTGGCGTAGTCCAGCCCGGCCATGCTGAGCGCCTCGATGGTCGGCTCGTCGTGGAACGCGGCCGAGAGCAGCGGGGACGCACCGATCAGGTCACCGGCGGCGACGGTGATGGTGTTCTTCTTCTTGGCTGCGGCGCGCAGCTCGGCAAGGTGGGTGGACAGGAACTCGACGCCACCCGCGGTCTGCCCGGCGATGGTGCCGCTGGACCCGCTCGGCGGTTCGAGGTTGCCGTGGAAGTCGTTGAGGGCGAGCAGGGTGACGTCGACCGGCTTCGGCCCGGCGTCGGCCTGCTCAGGGTTGGTGGCGACCGCGCCGAAAGCGGCCACCGCGAGCGCGGTCAGGCCGACAGCGGCCCGACGCATCCCGGGTATGAACATGGATCTCCTCGTGAGAATCGGCGCGTACGGTGCCGGCCTCTGGGTCGACCGTGGCCGCCGACGAACGCCGTCGAAAGGGTCGCGGATGACGGTGGTCGAGCATGGCGCCTCCGCCCCGACAGCCTCTCATCCGCACGCCCACCGGTCGACCCGGGCAGCGCATCGGAGCAGCGCGTACGCCGAGGCCGCTATCGATCATCGTTTAGCGCGGTCTGCCGGACAACGTCGGACCCAGGGTCTAGAAAGGACGGGACAGCCTACGAGGAATGGGGACGGCATCGTGAGCGGAACGACACCCGTGGCGGAGCAGGTGCGGTCGGTCGACGGCACACCCATCGCGTTCGAGCGGTCCGGTGCCGGGCCGGCGGTCGTCCTCGTCGGCGGCGCGTTCAGCGATCGCAACGCGACCCGCGACCTGGGTGCGGCACTGGCGCCGGATTTCACCGCCTTCAGCTATGACCGTCGCGGTCGGGGCCACAGCGGCGACACCGCACCGTACGAGGTCGGCCGTGAGATCGACGACCTGGCCGCGCTGATCGCGGCGGCGGGTGGTTCCGCCGCCGTCTACGGCATCTCCTCCGGGGCCGTCCTGGCCGCCCTCGCCACCGCACAGGGTCTGCCGGTGACCAGGTTGGTCATGTTCGAGCCACCGTTTCAGGTCGGCCCGCACGTGGGCGTCCGTAAGGACATCACCCCGCAGCTCATCGAGCTGATCGCCGCCGACGACCGGGACGGCGCGGTGGAGACCTTCCTCAGCGCCTCGGTGGGGCTGCCGGCCGAGCAGATCACCGGGATGCGATCGCAACCGATGTGGGGTGGGCTGACGGCGGTCGCGCACACACTGGTGTACGACGCGATAGTCACCGCCGGAGGGCGACTTCCCGCCGAGCGGCTGGCGGCCATCACCGCGCCGACCCTCGCGGTGGACAGCACCGGCAGTCCACAGTGGTTGCGGGACGCGAGTCGGGCGGCGGCCGAGGCCGTGCCGGGTGGCCGGTCCGTGAGCCTCGACGGCGGTTACCACGACGTACCGCCGACGACGCTGGCCCCCGCGCTGCGCGAGTTCCTGCTCGGTTGACAGCACCAGCGGCCGCCGAGGCGCGAGCCGGCGGGAAGTCGGCGGATCAGCGGTCGGCCAGCGCCTTGTCGACCAGGGCAGCGACGGCGTCCGCCGCCCAGGCGCCCGCCACGCCGGGCCGGTCCGCCAGGTAGGTGGCGATCCGCTCGGCGGGCCAGCCGTGCGACTCGCGCAGCCCTCGGGCGATCATGGCGAGGTAGATCGGCGCGGGAGGTCGGCACGGCACGGCTGACGCCCCCTCGGGGGCGGTGAAGGTGAGCATCGGAACACCGTCGCGGCTGCCTGGGCAGATCAGCGTCTCGTACCGCCCCGGGCCGAGCGTGGCCCGTCCGTTGGCGACGGCGGCGTCGATGGCCGCGCCGGTCGCCGGGATCAGCTCGGTCGTGTCGCCCGGCGGGCGGTACATCTCCTGGGCTGCGATGTCGGTGAACTGCTCCAGGGTGACCAGGTAGGCGCGGGCCGCGGCCTCGCCCGGAAGGTGCGGGTCGTAGAAGGCCATGCCGCCGGTCCAGGCACCGGACTCGCCGGCGAAGTAGATGCCGCCGGGCAGCGACACGGGCGTCGAGCGGCTGGGTGGGCGCCGGTCGCGGCAGCCCGGGTACGTCCGCTTTCCGCCGGGTGGGCAGCCGCCACCGATGTACCAGCCCAGCCGGGCGGCGTGCATGTTCGAACCGTACGAGACGTACCAGGCCAGCACGACGACCCCTCAGAAGCCGCAGGTCTGCCCGGCGGAGTGGCTCACCTGCACGGTGTGGGTCACGCAGCCGCCGGTCTCGACCGAGTGCAGCAGGAAGGCGGTGGGCTCGTTGACCCAACCGATCTGCTCGTCGGCGCTCATGGTGAGCGTGCTCTGCTTCCACGTGCTGGGCGCCACGGTGAGGACCGTGCCCGCGTACGCCGTGGTGACCGGGCGGTGGAGGTGGCCGGCGCCGACCCGTACCACGTGCCGGTGCCGGCCGATCACCTCGGCGAGCGCGTCACCGTCGGCGAGCCGGATGGAATCCGCCGCGGGGATGCCGACCGCGACCGGCGGGTGGTGCAGGAAGATCACGGCGGGCACCTCGGGCCGCCCGGCCAGCACCCCGTCGAGCCAGCCGAGCTGTTCCTCGCCGAGCTGGCCGCCGTCGCTGCCGGGGACGAGCGAGTCGAGCACCACGACGGACGCCGCCGCGTGGTCGACGTGGTAGTAGGCCGAGAAGCCGCCGCCGAGCCATGGTGTGCCGCCGAACGCGTCGAGCAGGGACTCCCGGTCGTCATGGTTGCCGGTGGTCAGGTGCACCGGCAGCGGGAAGCGGCCGATCACCTCGCGCAGCGCCGCGTACTCGTCGGGCTGGCCGTGGTCGGCCAGGTCGCCGCTGATCACCACGCAGTCCGGTCGGGGTCGCAACGCCAGCACCCGGCCGAGCGCTCGATGCAACCCGGCGGCCGGTTCGGCGGCGAGCAGGCCGGTGGTCAGGTGCGGATCACTGAGCTGGGCGATGAGCATGGGCTCGCCTCCTCGGCGCCGGGAGGCTCCACGCTATCGGCAGTCGCGGCATCCCGGGGCCTGCGTCCACAGGCTGCGTCCACAGGCTGTGGATAGCACGTGTGTACGAAGCCCGGCCGGTCCCCGCCACCGTGAGTACGCTTGATCGAGCGGTTCGGCGTCGGCCGAGCCTCCTCCCCTACCTGGAACGACGTGCGAGTGGATCATCAGCGAGTCATCCGTGACGTCACCGTCCGCCTGCCGATGGCGTCGAGCACGCCGGAGGCGTGTCGGTGGACGGTCACCGCGCTGTCCCGCCACACCCCGGCGACCATCTCCGTGCTGCTCGCGGTCCACGACCGCCTGCGCTGCGTCGCGGCGACCGGAGCCTGGCAGGTCTTCGCCACAGTGCCGGCGCAGACCGGCATCGTGGGCCGGGTGTACGCGACCGGCGCTCCCGCCGTCGTCCCGGACGTCGCCGTCGACCCGGACTACCTGCCGGTCCGCCCGGACGTGACAGCCGAGCTGTGCGTACCGGTGCTGGACCCGACGGGCCGGGCGATCGGCGTACTCGACCTGCAGTGGAGTGAACCGACCGACCTGGAGCCGTGGCGGGAGACCGCGCAGCGGCTGGCCGACGGGCTCGGTGCGCGGATCGCCGCCCTCGGTGGCCCACCGGCGGAGAGCCGCAGCGAGAAGCTGCTCCGGCATGCGGCCGCGCTCTCCTCCGCGCCGACCGAGGGAGAGGTGATGGGGGCGGCCGCCCGCGCCGCCCGGGAGGTCTCCACCCTCTCCACAGCACTACTGCTGATCGGCGGCCAGCTCGGCCCGTCCCCGGCGACGCCGAGCGACCTGGAGACCCGGATCCGCGCCGAGCTGGCCGCGGCGGGTCCGGCCGCCCTGGACCGGATGGTCGAACGGGCGCACCGGTACGGCGCCGGGTACACGCTGGGCGAGGCCGGGCATCCCCCGACCGAGGACTACCGCCCGCTGACCCGGGCGGGGGTACGCACGCTGGTCGCCGTGCCGGTCGGGCCGACGGACGCCGGTGGGGTGCTGCTGGTCGCCGACGAGCGCGCGCTGCGCCCGGACCCGACCACTGTCAGCCTGATGGAGTTGCTCGCCGGGCAGGCCTGGACGAGCATGGACCGGCTCCGCACACTGGCCCGGCTGCGGGAGCAGGCCAGCTCCGATCCGCTGACCGGGTTGCGGCACACCGGCCCGTTCGGGCAACGGATCGCTGCGGCCACCCCCGGACGTACGGCCCTGCTGGCGATCGACGTGGACGGCTTCAAGATCGTGAACGACACGTACGGCCACCAGGCCGGCGACCGCGTGCTGGTCGGGTTGGCCCGGGCGCTGGAGGGGGCGCTGCGGCACGGCGACGAGTTGTACCGGATCGGCGGCGACGAGTTCGTCGCGGTGATCGAGGTGAGTCGCCCGGAGGAGGCGGTCCGCATCGCCGAACGGCTCACCGAGGCGGCCCGACGCATCGGCCGCACGATCAGCGTGGGCGTCGCACTACCCCGCCCCGGCGAAACCCCCGACCGCACCCTGAAGAGAGCCGACCAGGCCCTCTACGCGGTAAAACGCCAAGGTCGAGACGGCGTCCTACTCTCCGCCGCGTAACCACGCCCCCACGTCCCGACGTCCCCCGCCCCGCCGATCTTGCACTTTCGGTTGTCGTTTTGTCGCCCCTGGCCCCTTATGTCGGCACAGAAAGTGCAAGATCGCGGGCGCGGGAGCGCGGGGCCCAGCGGGGGGCGGGGCGGGTTAGGGGGTGCGGAGTTCCTTGGCCAGGAGTTCGGCGATCTGGGCGGTGTTGAGGGCCGCGCCCTTGCGGAGGTTGTCGCCGGTGACGAAGAAGTCGAGGGCGCGGGGGTCGTCCAGGGCGCGGCGGATCCGACCGACCCAGGACGGGTCGGTGCCGACGGCGTCGATCGGCATCGGGAACTCCCCGGCTGCGGGGTCGTCGACCAGGATCACCCCGGGGGCGTTGCGCAACGCCTCGCGGGCACCCTCGGCGTCGACCTCGGTGGCGAAGACCGCGTGCACGGCGACCGAGTGGGCGGTGACCACCGGCACGCGGACGCAGGTGGCGGAGACCTTGAGGTCGGGGAGGCCGAGGATCTTGCGCGACTCGTTGCGGATCTTCATCTCTTCCGATGACCAGCCGCTGTCCGCCGGGGAGCCGGCCCAGGGGACCACGTTGAGCGCCATGGGTGCCGGGAACGGGCCCAGGTCGTCGCCGACCGCCTGACGTACGTCGCCGGTGCGCGAGCCGAGCGCCCGATCGCCGGCGACCTTGGTGAGCTGGTCGTGCAGGATGTCGACGCCGGACTGACCGGCTCCGGAGACCGCCTGGTAGGAGGCGAGCACCAGCTCCCGTAGGCCGTACTCGCGGTGCAGCGGCGCGACGGCGACGATCATCGCGAGGGTGGTGCAGTTGGCGTTGGCGATGATGCCCCGGGGTCGGTTGCGGACCTGCTCGGGGTTGATCTCCGGGACGACCAGCGGGACGTCGCGGTCCATCCGGAACGCGCCGGAGTTGTCGACGGCGATCGCGCCCCGGGCGACGGCGATCGGCGCCCACTCGGCGGAGACCTCGTCGGGCACGTCGAACATGGCCACCTGGACCCCGTCGAACGCCTCGGGGGTCAGCGCCTGGACGACGAGTTCCTCGCCCCGGCAGCGCACCCGGCGCCCGACGGAGCGCTCGGAGGCGAGCAGCCGGATCTCACCCCAGACGTTGCGTCGCCCGGTGAGCAGCTCACACATCACGGTGCCGACGGCACCTGTCGCTCCGACCACGGCGAGGGTGGGCAGCGCCGTCATCGGCGCTACCTACCCGTCCCCGCGTAGACCACGGCTTCGGTGTCGCCGCCCAGCTCGAACGCGTCGTGGATGGCGCGGACGGCGGCGTCGAGGTCGGTGTCCCGGCAGACCACGGAGACCCGGATCTCGGAGGTGGAGATCATCTCGATGTTGACCCCGGCCGCGCCGAGCGCGGCGAAGAAGCCGGCCGCCACCCCGGGGTGCGAGCGCATGCCCGCGCCGATCAGCGAGACCTTGCCGACGTGGTCGTCGTAGAGCAGGCCCTTGAACTTGACCGGCTCCTGGATCTTGCTGAGCGCCGCCATCGCGGTGGGGCCGTCGGCCTTGGGCAGGGTGAACGAGATGTCCGTCCGGCCGGTGCCCTCGGTGGAGACGTTCTGCACGATCATGTCGATGTTGATCTCGGCGCCGGCGACGGTGTCGAAGATCCGCGCGGCGGCACCCGGCTCGTCGGGCACCCCGACGATCGTGATCTTGGCCTCGCTGCGGTCGTGCGCGACCCCGGTGATCAGTGCCTGCTCCACGGAAAGGTCCTCCATCGATCCGGTGACCATCGTGCCGGTGTTGGTCGAGTATGACGAACGGACGTGGATCGGCAACCCCGCCCGCCGGGCGTACTCCACGCTACGCAGGTGCAGCACCTTCGCGCCGCACGCGGCCAGCTCCAACATCTCCTCGTAGGTGATGTGCCGGATGTGTCGGGCGTTGGGCACGATCCGCGGGTCGGCGGTGAAGATGCCGTCCACGTCGGTGTAGATCTCGCAGACGTCGGCGTGCAGGGCGGCGGCGAGCGCCACGGCTGTGGTGTCCGAACCACCGCGGCCCAGCGTGGTGACGTCCTTGGTGTCCTGCGAGACGCCCTGGAAGCCGGCCACGATGACCACCGAGCCCTCGTCGAGCGCGCCCTTGAGCCGCCCGGGGGTGACGTCGATGATCCGGGCGCGGCCGTGCACCGAGGTGGTGATCACGCCGGCCTGCGAACCGGTGAACGAGCGGGCTTCGTACCCCAGGTTGTGGATGGCCATGGCCAGCAGGGCCATGGAGATCCGCTCCCCGGCGGTGAGCAGCATGTCCAGCTCGCGGCCCGGCGGCAGCGGGCTGACCTGGTTGGCCAGGTCGAGCAGCTCGTCGGTGGTGTCGCCCATCGCGGAGACCACCACCACCACGTCGTCGCCGGCCTTGCGGGCGGCGACGATGCGCTCGGCCACCCGCTTGATCCGCTCGGCGTTGGCGACGGAGGACCCGCCGTACTTCTGCACCACGAGTGCCACGACGGTGCACTCCCTCCCAGCGACCCTGAGCGTGCCGACGCCGCCGGAACCGGGGCCGGCGGCGCGTGTCAGACCCCATGAGGGTATCCGGCGGATAACGAAGCCGGGTCAGGTGATCCCACCATCCGGCCCGGCCGGGACCGGCGGCACCGGTCCCACCAGGTCGGACGGGTACGCCGGGACACCCCGCCCGACACGCCGGAACCAGCCCGGACGCGCCGGTACCCACCAACCGCCCGCACCCACCAGAATGGGCCGGTGCCCGTCCTCTTCCGCTCGGCCGGCCGTGTGCTCGGGCCGCTCGTCCTCGCCCTGCCGGCCCTCCTTGTCGCCTGCACCAGTGAGCAGCCTCCGACTCCGCCGCCCGTCGATCCGGGGCCGGTCGAGGTGGAGGCCGCACGGGATGAGCTGGCCGCGCTGGCCGCGGCGGCTCAGGACCGTCACCTGGTGGCCCAGTACGTCTACAGCCAGTCGGGTAAACCGGATCGCACCATCGTGTTCACCAGCGCGAACGACGGGAGCTGGCGGGTGGACGTGCCGGGGGGCGCCTTGGGTGGCACCGCCGACGTCTCGATGGCCAGCACTGCCGACGGGCTGTTCCAGTGCGCCCTGCCGTCGGCCGGTCATACCGAGTCGGCGAGTTGCGTACGCCTGGGTGATCGCGACGACGCGATCCCACGCCGGTCGGACCCCCGGGTCCAGCACCTGCTCACCGACTGGCTGTACGTGCTCACCGACCGACGCGCGCCGTTGGCGGTCGCCCCGGCCAACGCGCCCGAGGGCCTCACCGGCACCTGCTACTCGGTGGATTCCACCTCGGCGTCGCTCAACGCCCCGCTGGATGTGGGCATCTACTGCTACGACCAGGACGGCACGCCGACCGGCGTCCGGACCGGGGCCGGGACGCTGCGGCTGGCCGCTGCGCCCGGCCCGGCACCGGCCACCGTGCAGCTGGCCGGCCCGGTGGTGGTCGACCGGGAGCCACTCGACACCGCGGCGCCGCCGACCCCGGACCCGTCGGAGAGCCCGGGCGCGGGAACGCCCTGATCTTCGTCCCGTTACGGGTGGTCTTGCCCACATTCAGCCACCCCATCCTGAGGGGCGAATCACCCATACAGGACGATCCGCTATATGGCCGACCTCACCCCGCTGCTCGCCTACCGCTGGAGTCCACGAGCCTTCGACCCGAGCGCCGAGCTGACCCCGGAGGAGTCCGCCTCGCTGCTCGAGGCCGCGCGCTGGGCCCCGTCGGCGGAGAACGGGCAACCCTGGCGGTTCGCCCTCGGCCACCGCGACGACGAGACCTGGAAACGGATCCTGATCAGCCTCCCGGTCGACGACCAGATCTGGATCCGGCACGCCGCGACCCTGGTGGTCGGCGCCCACACCGGCCTCGACGCCGAGCGGGCCGCGTACGACCTGGGGCAGGCGATCGCCCACCTGACCGTGCAGGCCACAGCGCTCGGCCTGCACGTGCACCAGCTCACCCGGTTCGACCGGGCCGGCCTCTCCACCGAACTCGACCTGCCCGGCGGCGTCCGCCCGTTGGTGGTCGCCGCCGTCGGCCGGCTCGGGGACCCGTTCGCCCTCCCGGCCGACCTGCACGCCCGGGAGACCGGCCTGCGGCACCGCCGCCCGGTCGCCGAGCTGCTGTTGCGTTGATCGAGCGCCGAGCTCAGCCGCCCCGGCTGGCCCGGAGGAGGACCGCCGCGGCATCGGTGTTGTGGTAGCGGACGTGCCGACCCTCGCGGGACCGGGACACCAGGCCGGCGCCGTGCAACGCGGCCAGGTGCTGGGAGACGTTCCCGGCGGACATCCCGGTCAGTCGGGCCAGGTCGGTGGTGGTCAGCGCCGTCTCGAGCAGGTGCAGCAGCGCGGTCCGGCCCGGCCCGATCACCCGTGCCAGTGGGTCGCCGGGCGGCGGCGCGGTCGCCTCCCAGAGCGTCCCCACGGCCCGAACCGGGTACGCGCCGGCCGGCAGCGAATCCTCCAGCAGGTTCCACAGCACGTGCTGCTCGGTGAACACCGTCGGGTTCAGCGCCAGCCCACGACCGCGGAGGTCGAAGTCCCGCTCGAACGTGTCGTCGCTGATCACCCGGTCGCCGTGCCAGCGCAGGCTCGGGTGGAGCTGCTCGAAGAACCGACCGGCGCCGCTCTCGGCGAGTTGGGCGGCCCGGTACGCCACGTCGGCGTCGAGCAGCGCCCGCATCCGCTGCCAGTCCGGGGCGATCGCCTCGTCGTGCCACACCCGCACCGCGTCGACGACCTGCGGCAACAGCCCGCCGGGGTCGGCGAGCAGCGCCCGCCCGAACGGGCTCAGCGGCTTTTGCCAGGTGGTCGCCAGCAGGTCCTGGACCACCACGGCCGGCGGCGTCGCCGCGATCTGGTCGAGCTGCTCGGCCATCTCCACGTTCGGTCGGGCCGCCGGGGTGAGGAAGTCGGGCAGCCAGCGACCCGGCACGACCAACCCCACCAGAGGTAGGACCCGCTCGGCCACCTCGGGACGACGCAACGTCACCCGGGCCCGGTCGATCCAGGGCAGGTGCACCGCGTAGCGGACCGGGTTGGCCAGCGCCCACATGCTCATGACCGTCTCGTTGACCGGTGACACGGCGAGCCGCACTCCCGCCACGTCGGCCAGGCTGAACCGCAACTCGGACACACGCCCCCCAGGAACAGGATTCGGTCCAGCCTAAAAGACTCGACCGAGGTCATGGGGACCCGATTCACTCCCCGATCATGGGGACCAGAGAAACCATCCGTACCGCCGTTCGAGACGTCGTACCGCCGGCCGGGCTGACCCGCGCCCTGGCCGTGCAGGCCATGGTCTACGCCGTCGGCAGCGGCCTGTTCCACGCCGGCAGCGCCGTCTTCTTCACCCGGGCGCTCGGGCTCAGCGCCGCCCAGGTCGGGTTGGGGCTGTCCATCGCGGCGGGGGTGTCGCTGTTGGGCACTGTGCCGCTGGGTGGGCTCACCGACCGGTACGGACCGCAGCGGGTCTGGGTGGTGGGGCTGGTGCTGAACGCGGCGCTGTTCGCGACCTACCCGTTCGTGGGCGGCTTCGCGGGGTTCCTCGCCGTGGTGGTGGCGCTGGCCGCCGTGGACGCCGCTGTCGGCGTGGCCCGGCAGGTCTACTCGATCAACGCGCTCCCGCCGGCCGAACGGGTCACGGCGATGGCGTACCAGCGCTCGTCGCTGAACGTCGGCTTCGGGCTCGGCGCGGTGATCAGCGGCCTGGTGCTGGCGGTGGACACGATCACGGCGTACCGGGGAATGGTCTGGTTCATCTCGACGGTCTTCCTCGTGACGGCCCTCTTCGTGCGGCGACTGCCCCGGCTGCCGCAGGTGGCCCGACCGGCGGAGCCGATGAGTCGGCTCGCCGTGCTCCGGGACCGGCCGTTCATGGCGGTGTCGGTGGTGTCCGGGCTGCTCACCGCGCACGGGGTGCTCTACCTGACGGTCATGCCGCTGTGGATCCTCACCCACACCGACGCCCCGAAGACGGTGATCGCCGGGCTGGTGCTGCTCAACACGATCCTGATCGTGCTGCTCCAGGTGCGCGTCAGCCGGGGCGCGGACACCGCGGCGGGCGCGGCCCGGGCCTCCCGTCGAGGTGGGCTGCTGATCGCCCTGTTCTGCCTGGTCCTGCCGATTTCCGGCGTCACTCGGGGCGCGCTCACAGTGGTGGTGCTGGTGGCCGCCGCGTTGCTGCTGATCCTGGCCGAGCTGATCGAGTCGGCGGGCGCCTGGGGGCTCACCGCCACCCTGCCGCCGGCCGACCAGCGCGGTGCGTACGTGGGGGCGCTCGGACTCGGCGTGCAGGTGCAGTACCTGATCGCCCCGGCTGGACTGACCGCCCTCGGGGTGACCACCGGCGGGTGGGGTTGGTTACCGACGGCAGCGATCTTCGTGCTGGTAGCGGTGGCGATCGTGCCCGCGGTGGCCTGGGCGCAACGGACGCCGCGGCTGGGTGCCGAGGCCGCAGCGCCGGCCATGACCCCGGTCCCATAGTCCGGACCTGTCTTTCCACCCCCCGTTCCATCACGTAGGGTGACCTGGTCATGTGGCAGGCGCTGCTCCTCCTTAGCCGCCGCGACGAGGCCTGACCGGCCGGCACCTCGTCGCGGAGTCGCATCGCGCCGTCCAGCACATCCGAGTTTCTTCTCGGCACCGCCGCGCACCGTCGCCCGGCATCTCGCCGACACCTTCCGATCTGCTGACGCCACATGTTCCAGGGAGCACTCCGAGATGGCTCAACCTGTCACCGACGCCGAGACCGATCCGATCGCCCGGCAACGCCCGAGCCGGATGCCGTACCACCGCTACCAGCCGTACCGGGAGCAGTTCCGGGTCGAACTGCCGGACCGCACCTGGCCCACCCGCACCGTCGAGGCCGCCCCCCGCTGGTGCGCTGTGGATCTCCGCGACGGCAACCAGGCCCTGATCGACCCGATGTCGCCCGAGCGCAAGCGCCGGATGTTCCAGCTGCTGGTCCAGATGGGCTACAAGGAGATCGAGGTCGGCTTCCCGTCGGCCAGCCAGACCGACTTCGACTTCGTCCGGCAGCTCATCGAAGACGACATGATCCCGGACGACGTCACCATCCAGGTGCTCACGCAGTGCCGGGAGCACCTGATCGACCGGACGTTCGAGTCGCTGCGCGGCGCGAAGCGGGCCATCGTGCACTTCTACAACTCGACCTCCACCCTCCAGCGGCGGGTGGTCTTCGGCCTGGACACCGACGGCATCGCCGACATCGCCACCACCGGGGCGCGGCTCTGCCAGAAGTACGCCGAGATCCACACCCCGGACACGGAGATCTTCTACGAGTACTCGCCGGAGTCGTACACGGGCACCGAGCTGGAGTACGCGCTGGAGGTCTGCTCCCGGGTGATCGACGTGATCGACCCGACCCCGGACCGTCCGCTGATCATCAACCTGCCGGCCACCGTCGAGATGGCCACCCCCAACGTGTACGCCGACTCGATCGAGTGGATGCACAGGCACCTGCCGCGCCGGGACAGCGTGGTGCTGAGCCTGCACCCGCACAACGACCGGGGCACCGGCGTGGCCGCTGCCGAGCTGGGCCTGCTCGCCGGCGCGGACCGCATCGAGGGCTGCCTGTTCGGCAACGGTGAGCGCACCGGCAACGTCGACCTGGTGACCCTGGGGCTCAACATCTTCTCCCAGGGCATCGACCCGATGATCGACTTCTCGAACATCGACGAGATCCGGCGAGCCGTCGAGTACTGCAACCAACTGCCGGTGCACGAACGCCACCCGTATGCGGGTGACCTGGTCTACACCGCCTTCTCCGGCTCCCACCAGGACGCCATCAAGAAGGGCTTCGACGCCCTCGCCGCCGACGCGAAGGCGGCCGGCGTACCGATGGACGAGCACACCTGGGCGGTGCCGTACCTGCCGATCGACCCGAAGGACCTGGGCCGCACCTACGAAGCGGTCATCCGGGTCAACTCGCAGTCCGGCAAGGGCGGCGTCGCGTACATCATGAAGAGCGAGCACCAACTGGACCTGCCGCGCCGGCTCCAGATCGAGTTCTCCGGTGTGGTGCAGCAGGTCACCGATCACGACGGCGGCGAGGTCGACCCGGCCGCCATGTGGGAGATCTTCGCGACGCACTACCTGCTCGACCACCAGCCCGACCCGACGGTCCGGCTGGCCGGCTACACGATCGGCACTGTGGACGGCAAGGTCGAGATCGAGGCCCAGGTCGGTGTGGGCGGCGAGCAGCGGTCCCTCGCCGCGGTCGGCAACGGCCCGATCGACGCGTACGTCAACGCGCTCCAGTCGGTCGGGGTGGGCGTACGGGTGCTCGACTACCACGAGCACGCGCTCTCCTCCGGTGGTGACGCGCAGGCCGCCGCGTACGTGGAGTGTGAGGTGGACGGCAGGACGGTCTGGGGTGTCGGCACCGACGCCAACATCGTCACCGCGTCGATCAAGGCGGTCACCAGCGCCGTCAACCGCGCCCGCCGCTGACCTGAGCGCGACACCCCCGGAGTGGCTTCCTACTTCGGGGGTGTCGCGGCGGGCAGTGAATGGCAGGGCTGGGACGGCGGGGCTTTCCGGGGCGGTCGGTGGACCAGCACCAGGGCCAGCAGGGCGCCGGCCACGAGCAGCCCGGCACACCACTCCATCGCGCCCCGGAACGCGTCGGTCAGCTCGGCCTTCTGCTCGTACCCGCCGCCGGAGAGCCCGACCAGCAGCGGCAGCGCCGCCACCGCGAGCAGGCCGCCGGCGCGGGACGCGGCGTTGTTGAACCCGCTGGCCACCCCGGAGAACCGGTCCTGCACGGCGGCCAGCACCGACGCGGTCAGCGGTGCCACCACCAGGGTCAACCCGATGCCGAAGAGCAGCACCCCGGGCAGCACGTCCCGCCAGTACGACGCGCCCGGTCCGACGCCGCGCAGCAGCAGCAGGCCGACCGCGGCGATCACCGGTCCGATGGCCAGCGGCAGCCGTGGGCCGATCCGGGCGGACAGCGCGCCGGCGCGCGCGGAGCCGACCAACAGCAGCAGTGTCATCGGCAGCAACGCGATGCCGGTGCGGAAGGCCGACCAGCCGACCACGTTCTGGAGGTAGACGGCGAAGAAGAAGGTGAAGCCGCCGAGCGCCGCGTAGACGACGACCGTGAAGATGTTCAGCACCGAGAAGAGTCGGCTGCCGAACAGCCCGGTGGGCAGCATCGCGGCGTCGCCACGCCGCCGTTCCAGCAGGACGAAGGCCACCGCGGAGAGCACCCCGACCACTGCTGCGATCAGCACCTCGGCGGAGTCGAACCCACGGGCCGGCGCGTCGATCAGGGCGTAGGTGACGCCGGCGAGCGCGAGCGCTCCGAGCAGGGCTCCGGCGACGTCGAACCGCCGTCGGGTCCGACCCCGTCCCTCGGTGCGGGAGGCGCTCTCGTCCCGGCTTTCCGGCACCCAGCGCAGGGCGGCCAGCAGCACCAGCACGGCGATCGGCAGGTTGAGGAAGAAGATCCAGCGCCAGGAGAGCGCGTCGATCAGCCAGCCCCCGATGAACGGGCCCAGCGCGGTGGACACCCCGGACAGCCCGGCCCAGGCACCGATCGCCCGGCCCCGGTCGTCGGGATGGAAGCTCGCCTGGAGCACCGACAGCGACCCGGGCGTGAGGAGCGCGCCACCGGCGCCCTGGAGGAACCGTGCCGCGATCAGCATGCCGGTGTCCTGGGCCAGCCCGCAGAGCACGGAGGCGGCGGTGAACCAGACCACGCCGATGAGGAAGATGCGTCGCCGGCCGAAGCGGTCGCCGAGCGCGCCGCCGAGCAGCACGAACGCCGCCAGCATCAGCAGATAGCCGTTGATGGTCCACTGGAGATCGGCCACGTTCGCGCCGAGGTCCTGCCCGAGTTTCGGCAGCGCCACGTTGACGACGGTGCTGTCGAGGAAGACCATGCCAGAGGCGAGTACGGCGGCGAGCAGCGTGCCCCGGCCGGCGGTGGTGCCCATCCGGAGGGCGGTCGCCGGTACGGGTGCGGTCATCCCACCAATCTGCCTTGCATCATGTGGGAGACGCCACGAAACGCCGAAACCGTCCCCGGGTACTGTGCGCAATCGCCGGGAGCCCCCAAGCTGGAGAGGTGTCGTCTGTGCGTACCAGATCAGGACCGCGAGCGGCGGTGGCCGCGCTCACCGCGGCGCTGGCGCTCGGCGTGGCCGGTTGCGTCCCGCAGGATGAGCCGACCACACCGCCGTCGAGCGACGGCGGCAACGCCGCGGAGCAGCTGAGTCAGCTCACCGTCGCTACCGCCGGCTCGATGAAGGGCTACAGCCGGGAGCGTTTCCCGCACTGGCGGGACACCGGCAAGAACTGCGATGTCCGGGACAGCATCCTCCAGCGCGACGGCAAGGACGTGAAGCTCTCCGGCTGCAACGTGGTCGGTGGGCGCTGGGAGAGCGTGTACGACGGTCGCAGCTTCTCCGATCCCTCCGACGTGGACATCGACCACATGGTGCCGTTGGCGAACGCGTGGCGCTCGGGTGCCGACGAGTGGGACAACGCGAAGCGCGGCGATTTCGCGAACGACACCACCCGTCCGCAGCTTTTCGCGGTTTCCGCCTCGTCGAACCGGGCAAAGGGTGACCAGGACCCGTCCCAGTGGAAACCGGCAAGCCGGTCCTACTGGTGCAAATACGCCCAGGACTGGGTGACGGTCAAGCACTACTGGAAGCTGACGGTGACCAGCGCCGAGAAGGCCGCCCTGACCGACATGTTGGAGGGCTGTTCAGTGGGGAGCGATTCGTGACCACCGCCGGGGATAGCGGCCCGTCCGCCGCCGGCATGACCGCGGACGGCACCGCCGAGACTCCCGCCGCCGTGCCGGGTGCCGGCATGGTCGCGGATTCGGGCGGGGCGGCCGGCCCGCAGACCCGCACCACCGACATCGTGCCCGGCCCCGGCGGCGTGATGACCGACGAGGTCGGCGTCGTCACCGGTGACCTGACGCTGCGCACCGAGTACGCGGACGGCAAGATCACCCTGCGGGTGCAGTACAAGGACGCGGACGAGTGGTACGCGGTGACCGGCACGTCGGTCACGCTTGCCGACCCGGCCGGGCTGGACGCGGTGCACGGCGTCGCTGTGGGGCTGCTGAACCGCCCCGAGGGCTGACGAGCGCCGGCACCGCGTCCAGTCTCAGACGTACGAGCCCGGCTCGGTGGGCGCGGAGACCACGCCCGGCGCGTCCCCCTCGCCCTCGGGTCGGACGATCTGCGCGCTGACCCCGTGCGGGCGCAACTCGCCGCTGGCGATCTGCTCCGCGAAGTGGCAGGCCACCCGGCTGGCGCCGATGTCCCGCAGCACCGGTCGCTCGTCGGCGCAGCGGGTGGGCTGCGCCCACGGGCAGCGGGTGTGGAAGCGGCAGCCGGACGGCGGGTTGGCCGGCGACGGCAGGTCACCGGCGAGGAGGATCCGCTCCCGGCGGTCCTCCACGTCCGGGTCCGGCACCGGCACCGCCGACATCAGCGCCCGGGTGTACGGGTGCAGCGGCTCGGTGTAGAGCCTGTCGCTCGGCGCCTCCTCGACCAGCGCGCCCAGGTACATGACGCCGACAGTGTCGGAGATGTGCCGGACCACAGCGAGGTCGTGCGCGATCACCAGGTAGGTCAGCCCCAGGCTGTCCTGGAGTTCGTCCAGCAGGTTGACCACCTGGGCCTGGATCGACACGTCGAGCGCCGAGACCGGCTCGTCGGCGACGATCAGCTCCGGCCCGAGCACCAGGGCGCGGGCGATGCCGATGCGCTGCCGCTGCCCGCCGGAGAACTCGTGCGGGTAGCGGGACAGCGCCCAGCGCGGCAGCCCGACCGCGTCCAGGGTCTCGCCGATGATCCGTCGACGGTCGGTGCGGTCGGTGCCGATCCCGTGGGTCTGGAGGCCCTCGGTCAGGATCGACTCGACGTTCTGCCGGGGGTCGAGGCTGGACATCGGGTCCTGGAAGATCATCTGCATCCGGCGACGCATGCTGCGCAGCTTGCCGGACGGCAGCGTCGTCAGCTCGACGCCGTCGAAGCTGACCTCACCTGCGGTCGGCGGGGTGAGCTGGAGCAGCGCCCGGCCCAACGTGGACTTGCCGCAGCCGGACTCACCCACCAGGCCGTACGTCTTGCCCCGCGCGATGCTCAGGTCGACACCGTCGACGGCCTTCACCTGGCCGACCACCCGGTCGAAGAGCACCCCCCGTTTGATCGGGAAGTGCACCTTCAGGTCGCGCACCTCGACGAGGACGTCGTTCTCGCTCACGCTGATTCCTCCTCGCGCGGGGCGGGCACCATGCCCGGCAACGGCTCCGGGTTGACGCACCGGTAGCTCCGTCCGTCGTGCGCGTGCACCAGCTCCGGCGGCTCACCCACACACTCGTCGATCCGCCGGGCGCAGCGCGGGGCGAAGGCGCACCCGTCCGGCCAGGGCAGCAGGTCGCGGACCGAACCGGGAATCGGGTTGAGCTTCTCGCCCCGCCCGGCGTCCAGGCGCGGCACCGAGCCGAGCAGACCCACCGTGTACGGGTGACGCGGCTGGCGGAACAGCGGACGACGGCGGGCCGTCTCCACCACCCGGCCTCCGTAGAGCACGTTGACGGTGTCGCACATGCCGGCC
Organism: Micromonospora sp. NBC_00330; assembly: GCF_036136635.1. Classification (NCBI taxonomy): domain Bacteria; kingdom Bacillati; phylum Actinomycetota; class Actinomycetes; order Micromonosporales; family Micromonosporaceae; genus Micromonospora; species Micromonospora sp. NBC_00330. The sequence goes on along the minus strand of NZ_CP108012.1, from coordinate 6,208,364 downwards.
ACCACGCCCAGATCGTGCGTGATCATCAACAGTGCGGTGCCGGAGTCGCGGACCAGTTCCTTGAGCAGCTCCAGGATCTGGGCCTGGATGGTGACGTCCAGCGCGGTGGTCGGCTCGTCGGCGATCAGCAGCCGAGGCTGGCAGGCCACCGCCATCGCGATGAGCGCACGCTGGCGCATCCCACCGGAGAGCTGGTGCGGGTACTCCTTGAGCCGCCGCTTCGGGTCGGGGATGCCGACCCGGTCCAGCAGCGCCGCCGCTTCCTTCGCCGCGGCCTCGCCCTTCATCCCCCGGTGCCGGGTGAGCACCTCGGTCACCTGCAAGCCGATCGGGATCACCGGGTTCAACGAGGAGAGCGGGTCCTGGAAGATCATTGCGATGTCCCGGCCCCGGATGTCCCGCCGCGACCTGTCGTCGAGCTGTAGCAGGTCGGTGCCGTCGAAGACGGCCTTGCCGCCGACCCGCAGGCCGGGCTGCTTGGGCAACAGACCCATGATCGCGAGCGAGGTGACGCTCTTGCCACAGCCGGACTCGCCGACCAGGCCGACCACCTCACCGGCGTCGACCGAGAAGGACACCCCGTCGACAGCGTGCACGGCCCGCTGACCGCGGCGGGCGAACGTGACGGCGAGATCTTCAACTTCGAGCAGTGCCATTGCTGGGCCTACTTCCGCAGCTTCGGGTCGAGGGCCTCACGCATCGCCTCACCCAGCAGGGTGAAGCCGAGCGCGGTGATGATGATCGCGACGGCCGGGTAGATCGCCAGTGACGGCCGGATGCCGAGGTACTGCTGCGCGTCGGCGAGCATGACCCCCCACTCCGGTACGGCGGTGTCCGGGTTGCCGAGGCCGAGGAAGGAGAGCGCCGCGGCCTCGATGATCGCGGTGGCCAGGGTCAGCGTGGCCTGCACGATCACCGGGGCGAGCGAGTTCGGCACCACGTGGGTCAGCGCGATCTTCGACTTCTTGACGCCGAGCGACGTCGCCGCCAGCACGTAGTCGCTGTTGGCCTGGGAGATCATCGAGCCGCGCAGCAACCGGGCGAACACCGGCACCGAGACCACGCCGACCGCGATCATCACAGTGGTCAGGCTGGCCCCGAGCAGAGCGGCGATGCTCACCGCCAGCAGCAGGCTCGGCATCGCCAGCAGCATGTCGATGAAGCGCATCAGGGTGGTGTCGATCCACCGTCCCCACCGGCCACCGAGGCCGGCCGCGGCGCCGGAGACGCCACCGATCAACGCGCCGATCGCCAGACCGATAAGGGTGGAGACCACGCCGACCAGCAGGGTCTGGCGGGCGCCCACGATCATCCGGCTGAACTCGTCGCGGCCCTGGTGGTCGTAACCGAACCAGTGGTCGCCGTTCGGGCCGGGAATGGTACCCGGCTTGATCAGCCCCTCCCGGATGCCGATCGTGTCCGTCGCCGCGTACGGCACGAGGAACGGGCCGATGACCGCGACCAGCACGAAGAGCGCCAGGATGACCGCGCCGACGATCGCGGCCGGGTTGCCGCGCAGCCGGCGGAACGCCTCCTGCCAGAGGCTGACGCCCCGCTCGTCGTCACGGGCGGCCAGCTCGGAGAGCCGGTCGATCTTCTCGCGCTTCTTGCCTGGGCTGAGTGTCATCGCACCCTCACCCTCGGGTCGATGAAGCTGTAGGAGAGGTCGACCAGGAGGTTCACCAGCACGTACACCACCGCGATGATCAGGATGAAGCCCATCAGCACCGGATAGTCGCGTTGGCCGATGGCCTCGGCGACGAACGCTCCGATGCCGCTGAAGGCGAAGACGGTCTCGGTCAGCACCGCGCCGGAGAGCAGGCCGCCCGCGAGCAGACCGATCGAGGTGGCGACCGGCAGCATGGCGTTGCGCAGGACGTGCCGGCGACGAACCGTCTGCTCGGTCAGGCCCTTCGCCTCGGCGGTCCGTACGAAGTCCTCGTTCAGCACCTCCAGCACGCTCGCCCTGGTGATCCGGACGATGATCGCCAGCGGGATGCTGGCGAGCGCGATGCTGGGCAACACCAGATGCCAGAGGGCGTCGGCGGCGGCGTCCCACTCACGGGTCATCAACCCGTCCAGGACGAAGAAGTTGGTGACCCGGGTCGCCCCGAGTGTCGGGTCCTGCCGGCCGCTGGACGGGAACCAGTGCAGGTTCTCCGAGAAGATCGCTTTGAGCACGTAGCCCAGGAAGAAGACCGGGATGCAGATGCCGATCAGCGAGCCGCCCACTGACGCGTGGTCCAGGAAGCGGCCGCGACGACGGGCGGCCAGGTAGCCCAGCGGGATGCCGACGCCGATCGCGATGATCATCGCGGTGATGGTCAGCTCGACGGTGCCGGGGAAGCGCTCGATGAACTCCGTGGTGACCGCCCGCTTGGTGGAGGTCGAGGTGCCCAGGTCGAGCTTGATCATCCGCCGTACGAAACGGCCGTACTGCACCAGGATGGGCTCGTCGAGCCCCATGTTGCGGCGGATCGCGGCCCGCATCTCGGGTGTGCCGCGCTCGCCGAGGATGGCGGTCTCGGGGCCGCCGGGAAGTCGGCGGAGCCAGATGAAGAGCAGGAGGGAGAGCCCGAACAGCGTGGGTATCAGCTGAAGCAGGCGCCTGACGATGAACCGGAACACGGCGGCCTCGAAGGGGTGCGGAGGGTTGCGGGCGGGCGCTGTGCGACAGCGCCCGCCCGCGTTCCTTGCTGCGTCAGATCAGGACTTACTTGAACTCGGCGGTCGCGTACCGCTCGTCGGTGAGCGGGCTCGCCTTGACGCCGGTCACGTCCTTGCCGAACACGATCGCCGGCGGCGAGTGCGAGATCGGCACACCGGGCAGGAAGTCCATCACGGACTTGTTCAGGGCCTTGTACTTCTCGGTCCGGGCCGCGATGTCGGCGGTGCCGTCCGCGTCCTTGAACTGGTCGAACAGGGCCTTGTTGTTGAAGCCCCACTCGTCCTTCGGCCGGTCGAAGAAGGTGCCGATGAAGTTGTAGGCGTCGCCGTAGTCGCCGGTCCAGCCCAGGAAGTGGATGTCGTGCTTGCTACCCGAGGTGGTGGCGTTCAGGTAGTCCGGGCTCCACTTCAGCGGGATCGCCTCGACGGTGATGCCAACGGCCTTCAGGTCCGCCGAGAGCAACTCGAAGATGTCCTTCGGGTTCGGCATGTACGGCCGGGTGACCTCGGTCGGGTAGTGGAACTTCAGCGTCAGGTTCGACGCGCCTGCCTCGGCCAGCAGCGCCTTCGCCTTGGCCGGGTCGTAGGTGTACTTCGTGACGTCACCGTTCCAGCCCTCGACGGTGTCCGGCATGAAGTTGTCGGCGACCTTGGCACCCGGCGGCAGCTTGGAGGTGACCAGCTGCTGACGGTTCAGGGCGTACGCGATGGCCTGCCGGACGCGGATGTCGGCGAGCTTCGGGTTGCCCTTCTGGTTGATCGCCAGGTAGAGCACGTTGAACGCCGGGCGCGTGAGCATGTTGAAGCCCTCGGACTTCAGCGGCTCGACGTCGGCCGGGCCGACCAGGTCGTAGCCCTGGATGTCGCCGGAGCGGAGCGCCTGCTTGCGGGCGTTCTCGTCCGAGATCGTCTTGAAGATGAGGGTCTTCAGCTTGGCCTTGGCGCCCGAGTAGTCCTCGTTGCGCTCCAGGGTCAGCGTCTTGTTGGCCACGTCCCAGGTCTTGAACTTGAACGGGCCGGTGCCGGTCGGGTGCTCCGTCGCGTACGCCGGGTACTTGATGTCCTCGGCGGTGCCCGCGACGTTGCTCGCGTCGAACTCCTGCAGCGCCTTCGGGCTGTGGATGGAGAACGAGGGGAGCATCAGCGCGGCCGGGATCTTGCTGGAGACCCGGGTGAAGGACAGGTCCACAGTGGTGGCGTCCTTGGCGGCGCAGGACTTGAAGAGACTCGGCGGGAGATCCGCGTTCTCGTTCTTGGCGAAGCCGCCCATGACGTCCTGCCAGTACGCGGTCACGTCCGGGCTCTGCATGAGGCCCTTGGCGTTGTACCAGCGGTTGAAGTTGACGCAGACGGCCTCGGCGTTGAAGTCGGTGCCGTCGTGGAACTTCACGCCCGAGCGGAGCTTGAAGGTCCAGGTGGTGCCGGCGGCGTCCGGGGTCCAGGACTCGGCCAGGCCGGGGGTGACCTTGGTGCCACCCTCCTCCGGTCGGACCAGGGTCTCGAAGACCTGACGCGCCACGCGCAGCGACTCACCGTCGCTGGCGAAGCTCGGGTCGAGCACCTTCGGGTCTCCGGCGACGCCGAAGACGAGGGTGTCCTTCTTGCTACCGCCGGATTTGTCGTCGCGGTTGCTCTCGGCGCAGCCTGCTACCGCGAGGGCCGCGACCGCGATGGCCGCGATCGCGACCTTCGGCCTGGGTGCACGCATGTGTGCTTCACCTCGTCCTTGGGGGTACGGACAACGTGGTGACAGGGGTCACCGATGGCGGTGACCATAGCTCCCGATGCGTCCACCCGGAAACCGCTGAGTGGACGGTTGGTATCGGATCGTGCCTCAACCGCCGCTTGACATTCGATTCTTAGGTAAACAGCGGCAAAAACCGATCAATCAGCACCCGCGATGCCAAACTGTTACGTCGAACAGCCCCGATGAGGGCACAGGTGTCAGATCATTTCCGGGCAGGGACACAGCGGTGGCCGGCACCCACACGGGTGCCGGCCACCGGCCGTACGTCAGGGGGTCAGACCGCGCGGCGCCCCTCGAAGGCCCGACCGAGGGTGATCTCGTCGGCGTACTCGAGATCGCCGCCGACCGGCAGCCCACTGGCCAGCCGGGTCACCGAGATGCCCATCGGCTTCACCATCAACGCCAGGTAGGTGGCTGTCGCCTCGCCCTCGGTGTTCGGATCCGTGGCCAGGATCAACTCCCGCACCCCGCCACCACCGAGCCGGATCATCAACTCCCGGATGCGGAGATTGTCCGGGCCGATCCCCTCCAGCGGATTGATCGCGCCACCCAGCACGTGGTAGCGACCGCGGAACTCACCCGTCCGCTCGATGGCCACCACGTCCTTGGGCTCCTCCACCACGCACAGCACCTCTTCGGTGCGACGCTGGTCGCGGCAGATCCGGCACTGCTCGGACTCGGCCACGTTGTAGCAGGTAGTGCAGAACCGCACCAGCTCCTTGACCTTGCGCAGCGCGCCGGCCAGCCGGTTGACGTCGGCCGGATCAGCCGAGAGGACGTGGAACGCGATCCGCTGAGCGCTCTTCGGACCCACGCCCGGCAGCCGACCCAGCTCGTCGATCAGATCCTGGATGGCACCTTCGTACATCTGCCGGCTCAGAAACCGGGCAGGCCGAGGCCGCCCATGCCGCCGGCGACCGGGCCCATCTTGCGCTCGGTCAGCTCCCGGGCCGCCTCGGCGGCGTTGTGCACGGCCGCAACGACCAGATCCTCCAGCGTCTCCACGTCGTCCGGGTCGACGGCCTTCGGGTCGATCTTGATGGCCTTGAGCTCACCGGAACCGGAGACGGTCGCGGTGACCAACCCGCCGCCGGCGGTGCCGGTCAGCTCGGCCTCGGCCAGCTCGGCCTGGGCGGCGGCGATCTGCTGCTGCATCTTCTGCGCCTGCTTCAGCATCTGCTGCATGTTCGGCTGTCCACCTGGGCGCACGGGATGGCTCCTTCTCGCACTCGTCTGCTCGACCGCCGCTCAGCCTATCCGCTGGGACCGACCTCGCCCCGCCCGGTGCGTCCGCCCACGCCGAGCCTTCGGGTACGGCTACCCCTACCCCGAACCGGCCATCTGCTGGTAGTGCGCCCATAGCCGTCGCACTGGTCTGCTCGTGGCATGAACCTCAACCGCACCGGCCGGGTCGGCACACTGTGCTGGCTCGCGGCCGCGCCCATCTTCCTCGTCGCCAGCCTGATCACCGGGCTGCGATGGCGCGAGCCGGCCTACAGCTGGGCCACCCACAACATCAGCGACCTCGGCAACGCCCACTGCGGCATCTGGGACACCACCCGCCCCCGCTACGTCTGCTCACCGTGGCACCCAATGATGAACACCGCGACACTGGCCACCGCCGTACTGCTCGCCGCCGGGCTCCTGCTGACCTGGCGAATCCTCGGCCGCGGCCCGGTGGTGCGCACCGCCCAGACACTCCTGCTGCTGGCCACCGGCGGTTACGCCCTCGCGGCCCTCTACCCGGCCGACATCGACGAGAACCTGCACGTCCTCGGCGCAGTCCTGATCATGGGGATGGGCAACATCGGCCTGCTCCTGGCCGGCTTCGCCCCACGCACCACGACGCTCGGCCGATGGCGACGGCTCACCCTCACCGCTGGGCTGATCGCGCTGGCCGGAACAACACTGTTCGCCGCCCAACAGGGCCTGGCCATCGGGGTGGGCGGCATGGAACGAGTAGCCGTCCTACCCTTCCCCCTCTGGGCCTGCGCCCTGGGCGTCCTGCTGGCCGAAACCCCACCAGCCCTCGCCCCCGCCCGCGTCGATCATGGGATTGTGGTGCCGGAATAAGTCACCGACGGGCGGTTTGTCACCCACCACAACTCCATGATCGAGGGCGCCGGGTGCGGGGTGGCGGTGCTGTTAGCGGGCGTCGATCTCGTTGATCTTTTCGGCGCCGAAGGTTTCCCGGAGCAGCCGTACCGCCTGCTCCTCGCTGGACTCCCGTGCGGTCTTCTCGTCGATGATCTCGTCCAACGGCTCGTCGCCCGGGTCGAACCCTTCAAAGGCCGGGGCCGCGGCCGGTGCCGCGCCGCCGGGTCGGCCGGCCCGCGCGGGGCCGTCGAAGTCCGGGTCGTAGGGCGGCTCGCCCGCCCACTCGGCGTCCGCGACGGGCCGGGCTGCCGCTCCGGTACGCGCACCGCGCCCCGCCGCCGCCGCGCGAGCCGCGGCGATGGCGCTGCTCACCGGCGCACCACCGGCTGCCGCCGGCTGCCGGGCCGCAGGTGTCGGGTTACCCCGCCCGCCCGGCTTACCGCCACCGGCCGCTGACCCGGAACCGCCCGGCCCGGTGCCGTTCGCGCCACCGCCGTTGGTGCCGCCGCCGTTCGTGCCACCGCCGTTGGTGCCGCTGCCGTTGGTGCCGCTGCTGTTCCCGGCGCTGCTGTTCGCGCCGCTCGACGCCGGTGCGGATTGAGGGCTCGGCTCGTTCCCGGCCGACGCGCCGCCAGGTCGGGCGGCCTCCGGCCAGTCCTCGTCGTCCGTAGCCTCGGCGGGAAGGGCGCCGCCGCCGGGGCGGGCCGCCTCCGGCCAGTCGCCGTCGTCGTCCGCCGCCGAGGCGGACTGCGCTGCGACCCGCCCCCCAGCACCGTGACCAGCGGAACCCGCACCGGCACCGCCACGCGAGGCCGAGCCGGCAGTGCCGCTCGGGTTCGCGGCGTTCGTCGGGCCGGCGGCGGCCGGGGCGTTGGGGCCCACAGTCCCCGGCCCGGCGGCGTTCGCACGTGGCGCTGCGTTCGAGCCTGACGCGGCGTTCGAGCCAGACGCGTTCGAACCCGGCGCACCGTTCGAGCCCTGCGCGGGGTTCGAGCCAAGCCCGCCGTTCGGCCCCTGGGCGGGGTTCGAGCCAGGCCCGCCGTTCGAGCCAGGCATGGGGTTCGAGCCAGACGCTGCGTTCGAGCCGGACGCCGGGTTCGAGCCAGGTACGGGATTCGAACCAGGCGCGGGATTCGAACCAGGCGCGGGGTTCGAGCCGGGCGCGGGGTTCGAGCCGGGCGCGGGGTTCGAGCCGGGCGCGGGGTTCGAGCCGGGCGCGGGGTTCGAGCCGGGCGCGGGATTCGAGCCAGGCCCGGCTGACGGCGCGCTCGTCGGGCCGGCGGCAGTCGGGGTCGCGGCGTTCGTCGCGGCGGCGGGCGTGTCCGACGTGGCCGGCGGGGCGGCGGGTCGGGCTGGTGCGGTCTGCTGCGTGCGCGGTGAGCCGGACAGCGACACGCCACCGCGCTCGCCAGCCACCTCGCACCGGATCTGCCAGCGCCCGCCCAACTCCTCGTAGAGCGCGTCGGTGAGCACCGCCGCGTGGTCGGCCATCATCTTGGCCAGCACTGTGGACTTCACCGTCAGCACCAGCATGTCGCCGTCGAGTTCGCGGACGACCGCGTCGCGCATCAGGGCGGCGATCCGCTTGTTGGTCCGGTTGACCTTGCCGACCACGTCGGGCCAGACGCGGCGGACCGCTACCGCGTCCAGCGCGGCGGCCGGCGCTCCGGGTCGGGGCGGCGCGGGCGTGGCCGGGTCGGGCAGCACCGCCGACGGTGGCACCACGCGACGCGGGGTCGGGCCGGCGGGTGACACGGGTACGGCCTGGTCAGCGGTTGCCGACCCGGTCGACGCGCCGGGGGAGGCCGGGATCGGCGAGTCGGCTGCCGAGGCGTACGAGGCCGGCGCACCGGAGGTCGGAGCGGGCGAGGCAGGTGCCCCGCTGGCCGAAGCAGCCGGGGCGGGAGCGCCCTGGGCCGGGGACGCCGCCGGGTCGACAGCCCACGGCGGTGCGGAGGTAGGGGCGTTCGCTGGTGTCGGGGTGGCGGCAGCCGGAGCCGGGGCGGCTGGCTGTGGGCGTACCCCTTGGTGGTTGGTTGGCGCGGAGCCGGCGGCGGCCGACGGCGCGTCGGTGCCGCCCGCTGTGAGCCGGCGTTCCATCCGCTCCAGGCGCTGGAGCAGGCCGCCGGTGGAGTCGTCCGCGCCGGGCAGCAGCATCCGGGCGCAGATCAGCTCCAGCAGCAGGCGGGGCGCGGTGGTGCCGCGCATCTCGACCAGGCCGTTGTGCACGATGTCGGCGCAGCGGGACAGCGTGGCCGAGCCGAGCTGCGAAGCCTGGGCTGCCATCCGCTCGATCTGGTCGGCCGGGCCGTCGATCAGGCCCTTCGCGGCGGCGTCCGGCACCTGCTGGATCACGATCAGGTCGCGCAGCCGCTCCAGCAGGTCGGAGGCGAACCGGCGCATGTCGTGCCCGGCCTCGGCGACCCGGTCGACGGTGGCGTACGCGGCCGCGCCGTCGCCGGCGGCCAGCGCGTCGCACATCTCGTCGATCAGCGCCGAGTCGGTGACCCCGAGCAGCGCGACGGCCCGCGCGTAGCTGACTCCTTCCGCGCCGGCGCCGGCGATGAGCTGATCGAGCACCGAGAGGCTGTCCCGCATGCTGCCGCCACCGGCGCGGACCACCAGCGGAAAGACCGCCGGCTCGACGGCGACGCCCTCGGCCTGGGTGAGCTGCTCCAGGTACGGGCGGACCACCTTCGGCGGAAACAGCCGGAACGGGTAGTGGTGGGTCCGCGACCGGATCGTGCCGAGGACCTTCTCCGGCTCGGTGGTGGCGAAGATGAACTTGACGTACTCCGGGGGCTCCTCGACCAGCTTGAGCAGAGCGTTGAAGCCCTGGGTCGAGACCATGTGCGCCTCGTCGATGATGTAGATCTTGAAGCGGCTGCTGGCCGGCGCGAAGAACGCGCGCTCGCGCAGCTCGCGGGCGTCGTCGACACCGCCGTGGCTGGCCGCGTCGATCTCGATCACGTCGATCGAGCCCGCGCCGTCGGCGGCCAGCGAGCGGCAGGAATCACACTTGCCGCACGGCTCGGGAGTGGGGCCCTGCTCACAGTTGAGCGAGCGGGCCATGATCCGGGCGCTGGTGGTCTTGCCGCAGCCACGAGGGCCGGAGAAGAGGTAGGCGTGGTTGAGCCGTCCGCTGCGCAGCGCCTGCGACAGCGGCTCGGTCACGTGCTCCTGACCGATGACCTCAGCGAAGGTACGCGGCCGGTACTTGCGGTAGAGCGCCAGCGTCACTCGTCCCGCCTCCTCTCGACCGAGCCATTCTGCGCCGGTCGGGCGCGGGTGACCACCCACCACCCCGGCGCCGCGGATGCCGTGCTTGATCCACCGGGCCGCCAGGGCTTGATCGACTCGGTTTCCTGGAAACCGCGGTGTCCGCGTGGCCGGGACACCGCGACATCACGGACGCCGAGTGGATCAACCGGCCCACAGACAAAAAGGCCTCCCGTGCACCCGGCAGAGCTCGCTTATCCTTGCTGCCTTCCGGCCCTGGGGAGGTTCACGAGATACCGCCGCACGGGAGGTGACGCCCAGCCTACCCGACCGCCCGTCGATCTTCAGGGGGTGGTGGGGTGGCCCGCCCGACTCGGGCCTGTATCCTGGCTCGCGGAGGATTCGCCTAGAGGCCTAGGGCGCACGCTTGGAAAGCGTGTTGGGTTTACACCCTCACGAGTTCGAATCTCGTATCCTCCGCTCACCTGAGCAGCACGAACGACAGGGCCGGCCCCACGGGGACCGGCCCTGAGTCGTCTGTGCGGTGGCGTCAGCCACCACCTGGACACGCTCCGCGCCCTGCGCCGAGAACCACGCCTCCAGGTTGGCGTCCCGTTCGCGGATCTCGTGACCTCGGGGTTCAAGGTTCGTCGAAGGTCTGGACAAGCCGGCATCGCAATGATCAGGCCAGTCGGCACCGACCGAAGGGCCGGAGCGATCGATGCAGAGGAGTGCGACGGACATGACACGATCCCTTGCCAGGCGGGTACTGCTGCCGCTGACGGTGGCGCTGACCGCGATCCTGGCCACCTCGAACCCGGCGGCTGCCGCCGGCAACGACGACTACACGGTCTACACCGGCCAGTGGGGCGGCGCAGTCGACTTCATCGACTACGGCCCCGGCGCGGCCGGCGGCGGTGACAACGACGACTACCTGGTCATCCGCGACATCGCCGCCGACGGCCACGGGGTGCAGGTCTGGGCGTGGCTGCACGGGAAGTACCTCGGCACGAAGTACAACGGCAGCGGCGCGTGGACCTCGGTCATCTACGACCCGTACACGATCTTCCCGAACAACGTCGCGAAGGGCGAGGTCATCGGGCTCAAGATCTGCCTGGTCGACGGGAAGGACAACCTGATCCAGCCGAGTTGTTCGAGTCTCGAATGGCCCAGCATCGACGGCTGACCGGACGAACCGGGCCGGCGCCCTTCGGAGGTCCGTGGGTACTCCGAACGGCGCCGGCTCTCCCACCGGTGAGCGACACCGCGCTCAGGCGGGGTCGCTCACACACCTGCAGCAGGTGTGATCCGGTCGACGGGGCACGCGCCGGGACCGTTCAGGCGCGGGCGCGGGCCCAGGAGAGGAAGCGGTCGGCAAGCCGGGCCGGATCCACGTCGGCGAGCTGTTCGCTGGCCTCAGCCTGGAGCGTCGCCAGGTAGACAGTCAACGCGAGCCGGTCGTGCCGGTATTCGCCGAGCAGCCGCAGCTTCGCCGCCGAGCAGGGCCAGGCGATGCCGCACGCGGCACAGCGCCAGGTCGGTCGGGTCGGTAGGTGGTTCCGGTAGCGGCGGCGGGGCATGGGCGGATCTCCTTCGCGGTGGGCGGGGGCCGCCCCGCCTCCCCGTCGGGGCGACCCCGGACTGACGCCGACCGCCGGGCTCCTGCACCTCCACCGGCCACGCCGTCTTCTGTGGACCACCCTCGGGAGAGTTACGAGACAGATACACCGCGTAGCGATATGGTTCCCGGATATCTAGGACATCCGATGGAGGAGCCGTGAACGACGCGCTTCGGGTGGCGCTCAGCGACACCGGACACACCACTGAATCTCTCGCCGAGACCGTCGGCGTCGACCCGAAGACCGTGGGGCGCTGGTTGACCGAGGACCGGATCCCGCATCCACGCCACCGGCTGGCGGCAGCGGAGGCGCTGCACAAGGACGTGTCGGACATCTGGCCGGACACTTCAAGACGTCGTGACCCCATTTGGTTTCGTCCGTGGCAGGAGATCGAGCGCGAGGCGGTGTCGCTTCGGTCGTACGAGTCGACAGTCCTGCCGGGGTTGCTCCAGACCGAGGCGTACGCCCGCGCGGTGCTGGGCGACGCGGGCCTGATCCCCCGGGGTGAGATCGAGCGGCATCTCACGGTCCGACTCGGCCGGCAGGGCATCCTCAGGCGGGACGACCCGCCGCAGTTCACGGCGGTCGTGGACGAGGCGGTCATCCGCCGTCCGGTGGGCGGCCGGTCGGCGATGCGCGAGCAACTGCTGGCCGTGGCGGCGGCGTGCGTCGAGCCGCACATCCGGGTGCACGTCGTGCCCAGCACGGTCGGCGCCTATGCCGGCCTCAACGGACCTTTCGTGATCGCGCACAGCCACGACCACCGGGTCGCCGGCTACCTCGACAACCAACTTCAGGGACAAGTCGCTAGCGACCCCGAGGACATCGCGGCCATGATGGCGGCATGGGAGAACGTGCGCGGCGAGGCGTTGTCCCACTGGCAGTCGGTCGAACTCATCCAGGAAGTGGCGGAGTCATGGAGCTGAACGGCGCCCGGTGGCGCAAGAGCAGCCGCAGCAGCGGCAACGGCGGCAACTGCGTCGAGGTCGCCGACAACCTGCCCGGCGTCATCGGCGTACGGGATTCAAAGGACCCGACCGGCCCGGCGCTCGCCTTCGCGCCCACGGCCTGGCGTGCGTTCGTCACCCAGCTCACCCGACGCACCTGACCTGCGCCCGGTCACACGCCCACCGCGGCAGGTAGGTCAGGAGCCGTCGCGCAGATCGCCCAGACGCTCTGCCCGGAACGTGATCTCGTCGAAGGTCACGCTGCACCCCTCACCGGTCGGGGACTGGCCCGCGAAGCCGATCCGGTCGCGAGACGTGTCGGGGTCGAGGAGGAAGACGCGGATCAACTGCCAGGTCTCACCGTCGACCGAGGCGTGGTACGCGTAGACCCCGTCGACCCGGGAGACCCGCAGCCACACCGACCGGTCGGGTACGACGAAGGCGTTCGCGTCGTCGGCGACGCCTCGGCAGATGACCGACACGATCATCGGGTCGCCGGCTGGCGAGAACTCGAAGCACAGCTTGGCCCAGCGCCGCTCGTCGAGCCACAGCAGGAGCACCCCGGCGTCGAAGGTGGCGGCGAAGCCCACGCTGACCCGGGCGCTGAACTGGAAGTCCCCCGTCGGCAGGTCCCCGAGCAGCGTCGCCGCGTTGAGCGTCGACTCGGCGCTGACAGTGGTGGTCTCGGCCGCCTCGGCGGAGCCGGTGCTGGGGTCGATGAAGATGTCCGTGTGCGGCTGCGCCTCGACCGCCACGGTGCCGGCCGCCTCGTCGACCCGCCACAGCTCGGCGGACGAGGGCGCGAGCGGGAACGGCACACCGGGGACGCTCAGTTGATTGGCCATGGCCAGGACCGTACAACCGTCGCCCTGCTCGCTGATGCCCACTCATCGAGCAGGGCCCGGCACGTCCACCCTCCGGCCGGTACCGTCCCAGGCAGCGACGACGGAGAGCCCGTCGTACACATGTTCTATCCACAGGCTGTGGACGACCGGAGGTTCCGTGGCTTACCAGCTCAGCGCGGTGGTCGCGGACGTCGAACTGCTCCGCGAGCAGACCGCCGAGCTGGATCACGCGGTCCTCGGCGAGCTGCGCCAGGACTTCGCGTTACTGCCGGTCACCCCGCAGCTGGTGATCGAACTGACCGGGTCGTTGCCGGATTTCGCCACTGACGACCGCAGCGCCGCGCGCCCGTTCGGCCTGGTGTTGTCGACGGCGCTGACCGAGGCGCTGACCCGCTGGTCACAGTCGGGGCCGGTGGCCTATGTGGAGGCCGAGTTCGGTGGTGGCGTCGGCTACCAGTCGGCAGTGGTGTGGTTGGGCGGGGCGCTGTCGTGGGGCCCGTGCTTCGACGACGAGTTGAGCGCGCCGCGCGAGCAGTGGCCGATCAACTGTGCGCTGAGAGAGCTCGGCGTGGAGCCCGGCACCTGGATCGACAGGTTCGCCGAACTGGGGTTGCACCTGGAGCGGAGCACCGAGGGTTGGCTGGCGCACGGCCGGCGTCGACTCAGCGCCGACTACTGGGACGAGCTGGTCGAACAGTGGGAAAACCAGTAATCCGGCGATCGGCAGCAACCTGAACGCTCCCGTTCCGTTGGGGACTGGGGGATTCCAATGAAATTGCGACAATTTGCGTTTATCGCCGCGCTGTTGACGGCTGCCTCGATCGCGGGCAGCGGCGTACCGCCAACCGGGTCGATTCCGAACGGCCGGCCCGCCGGCAACGTCGAGATCATCGACCTGAACGGCCTGCGCAACATCGAGTTCGGTGCCACCGAGGACGAGCTGACCCGACGCGGCATCCTGCGTACCAGCCTGGACGCCTGCGGGCCGATGCTCGCCGGCCACGACACGGTCAGCCCGGTCTTCGTGGAGGACAAACTCGTGCTGCTCTGGGTCGGCGACCCGATGCGGACACCGGAGGGCATAACGGCGGGGTCTCCCGTCGACGAGGTCTGGGACCGCTACCCGGAAGTCAGCCGACTACGAGCTCCACAGGGGACACATCGGCTCGACGGGTTACTCGCCCGCAGCGGGGACCGCGCGTACCTGTTCCTGCACGACGGGCGCACTGTCCGAAAAACCATCGCCGGGTACGCGGACTGGGCCCGCCGCCTCTTCGACGAGGGTGCGGGCCCGTGCTGACCGGCGCGGACTGATCAGGACGGCGTGCGGCTGACGCAGTCGAGGTCTCTGGCCGGCAACTGTCCGTCGGCGAGGTAGGCGACGACCGCATCGTCCACGCAGACGTTGCCGTAGTTGCCGAAGACACCGTGAATCCGAGCGTCGTGCAGGGTGATCAGCCGGGAGCCGGTGAGCGCCCGGTGCATGGCCTGACCATGTCGGTAGATCGTGCGAGTGTCCCCCGTGGACTGCACGATCAGTGCCGGCACGGAATTCTGCACGACTGTCGGCCGCTCCCGGGGTTGCTGAGGCCAGAACACACACGGGCTGACCGCCCTGGTCAACTCCCCGAAACGGGGTTCAGCGGTCTGATGCTGCCGAATATCGCGCCAGTAGTGCCCGGCATCACGGCGTACCGGCACGTCCCCGCAGAGGATCGCGGCCTGCACGCTGCCGGTAGCCGACTCGGCACCGGTCAACAGGAACGACAGAGTGTCCGCCAGAGACGCGGTCGGCGTCGCGGAGCCCGACACCACGGCCTGCCACAGCACCCGAACCGTCTCCGCGAGGTCGGCCTGGGATTCGTCCCGATCGTCGCCGAGCCGATTGAGCAGCAGGTACGGCACCGACTGCCGGTCCACCTGATAGCCACCCACCCGTAGCGGGCGGCGGGCCGCGGCGGCGAGGATTCCGTCCACCACCGCCAGTACCTGCTGACCGGTGCGGCCCAGGCCGTACCGCTCGTGGTGGCGGGCCGTCCAGTCCGCCCAGTCGCGCAGTGCGACCTCGTTGGCGGGACCGGCCTCGCGCAGCACCCTCGCGCCGTAGCTGGCGGGGTCGACCGCGCTGTCCAGGACGACCCGATCGGCACGCCCCGGGAACATCTGGGTGTAGACCGCGCCCAGATAGGTGCCGTAGGAGTAGCCCAGGTAGGAGAGCTTCTGCTCGCCGAGCGCGGCCCGAAGCAGGTCCATGTCGCGGGCCGTGTTCCGGGTGGTGATGTGCGGCAGCAGGTCGGCGTGCCGGCGGGCACATCGGGAGGCCAGGTCCCGTTCGAACGCGGTCAGCCGGTCGAACGTGGCGCGGTCCGGCCCGGCGGAGCGAGTCCAGGTGCCCGTTGGCCAGCCGCAGTCCAGCGGGGTGCTGCGACCGACGAACCGAGGGTCCAGCCCAACGAGGTCGAACCTCGCCCCGACCTCACCCAGCCACTGCCGGATGGGCAGAACGTCCGACATCCCCGGCGCACCGGGACCGCCGGTGTTCAGCAGCAGGACGCCGAGCCGGTGCGCGGTGTCGGTCGCCGGCAGCCGGGACAGTGCCAGGGTGATGGTGCGACCATCCGGGCGGGCATGATCCAGCGGAACGGCCAGCTCGGTGCAGGAAGCGCCGGCCTGGTCCAGCTCGGCACCAGCCGGGTCGGCCGAGCCCTGCTGGCAGGTGTGCCAGTCGAGCCGCTGCCGCTGGGGACCGGCCAGGTCGTCGGCGGCGGCCGGCACCGGCCCGGCGGCAGTGACGGTGATTGCCAGCACGGTCAGCGCCGCCACCATTCTCAGCGCCGTCGCGGTCCATCTGCTCCAGGTCATCGTCATCTCCTCGGTTGGGAAATCGGTCCGGCGGCGAATCACCGGGCCTCACACAGGGCGGTGTGCAGGGTCGTGGACAGCGCCTGCCAGCTCTCGTACGACGCCGGCTCGTCGTTCACCACCAACTGCGCCCGGCGACCGTCGGTGGTGACCCCGCCCAGGGTGCGAAAGCCCGGCGTCGTGCCACCGTGGCCCCAGTAGAGGGCCCCGCCGCAGCCGGCCAACGGCGTCGAGATGATTCCGAGCCCGTATCGGGCGTCAGGCCACAGCCGGTCCGGATCGGTCGGCACGGTGTGGGTCATCTCAGCGACGCCGACCGGGTCCAGCAGTCGACCGCCGAGCAGCGCGGCGAAGAACCGGTTCTGATCCGCGAGGGTCGAGACCAGCGCCCCACCAGCTCCGCCGTACGACATGTTGAACTCGGTGATGTCGCGCCGCCGCTCGGCGCCGACCAACGCGTAGCCGCGCGGATGGGGACCCCGGATCCGCACCGAGTCACCCGGCCAGTAGGTATCGCGCAGGCCCAACGGCCCGATGATCCGCCGGGTGATCTCCACACTGATGCCGCGGCCGGTGACCTGCTCGACGATCAGGCCGGCGAGGACGTAGTTGGTGGTCGAGTAGTGCCAGCTGGTGGCCGGCGGCGGCTGGGCCAGCGCCATCGCGATCAGCTCCGCCGGCGCGAAGTGCCGATACCGCCAACGATCCACCCGGTCCCAGTCGAGCGCGTCGACGTGGTCGGGCAGGCCGCTGGTGTGCCGCAGCAGATCGCGGACGGTGATCCGTCGGCCGTCGTAGCCGTTGCCACGGACCCGGCCCGGCAGGTACCTCTCGATTGGGGCGTCCAGGACGAGCTGGCCTTCCGCGACGAGTTGCAGCACCACCGTCGCGGTGAACGTCTTCGTCGAACTGCCGATCCGGATCCGTTCGTCGACCCGCATCGGCCGGCCCGTTCGCAGGTCGGCCCGGCCGCTGGCAGCAGACCACCGGCCGCACCCGGGTCCGCTCACCTCGATCGCCGCGCCGACCAACCGATGGGTGCCGGTCAGGTCGTGCAGCGCGGCGGTCGTCGCCGGTCGGTCGGAGCACGCCGGCCCCGGTTGACGGGCTGCGGCTGGTGCTCCCACGCCGGCAAGGGCGAGCAGGACAACTCCGGCGAGCACGCCGAATGTGTGCCGTCGTCGTGTCGGTCTTCTCATGTCGTCGACGCTAGGGACGGCCAGGCCGGACCACGAGGGAGCAGAGACCCGGATCAATGGTGTAGCTGGCTACACTGCCCCGGCCGCCCCTGTGGACGGAGAATGTGACGATGCGGCGGGCTTGGTTCGCGACGACGTACCTGGTGACCGGCGGGGCCACTGCGGTGGCGTCGGCGGTCGCGATCGGCGCGCTCGCCGGCGCACTCGGCCTGAGCCTCGTCCTGGTCGGCATCGCGCTGCTACCGCCGGCCGTGCGTGTCCTCCGGTCGATCGCTCGCCTGGAGCGGCGCCGCGCAGACCGGTTGCTGGGCCTGGCACTTCCGGCCGAGTCCCAGGTGCTGTGCGCCAGTCAGGCCGCGTGGCTGCGCGCTGCCGCAGGCAATCCGGTCACCTACCGAACTGCGCTCTGGCTGACCGTGCACGCCATCGCAGGCGTGCCGCTAGCTGCCGGTGTGCTGCTGCTCTGGCTGCTCGCGCTGGGTGGGTTGATCGTGCCGCTGACGTGGTGGGCAGTGCCGGTCGAGGCGCCGCTCACCTTTGTCGTGCCGATCCGGAGCTGGGCCCACGCACTGCTGGTGCCGCCCCTGCTCGGGCTCGCCGCGCTGGCGCTTCTCCGGTGGGCCGTCCCGGTCTGCGCCGTGGCGTACGCCCAGGCGGCGCGGGCGTCGTTCGCGCCGTCCTCCCGGAGCCGGTTGGAACGGCGGGTCACGGAGCTCACCGCCACCAGGGCCGGCGCGCTCGACGCCCACGCGGCGGAGCTGCGGCGGATCGAGCGCGACCTGCACGACGGCACCCAGGCCCGATTGGTGGCGATCGCCATTCAGCTCGGCGTCGCGCAACGCCAACGGGCAGCCGACCCGGCGCTGGCGGACCAGCTGATCGAGCGGGCGCGGACGAGCGTCGAGGCAGCGCTGACCGAGCTGCGCGCGGTGGTGCGGGGCATCTACCCACCGATTCTGGCCGACCGAGGGCTGCCGGGCGCGGTGCACGCGCTCGCCGCCGACTGTCCGGTGCCGCTCACGGTCCGGGTCACCCCGCTGCGACGACTACCCGCGGCGTTGGAGAGCGCCGCCTACTTCGTCGTGGCGGAAGCGCTGGCCAACATCACTCGGCACAGCAGGGCGACCGGGGGTGACCTGCGGGTGGAGCACCAGGCGGGTCACCTGGTGGTCAACGTGACCGACGACGGCATCGGCGGCGCGCAATCGTCGATCGGCACCGGCCTGACCGGCATCCGGCGCCGGGTCGCGGCACTGGACGGCAGGGTCGAGCTGAGCAGCCCGATCGGCGGGCCGACAGTGCTACGGGTGGAGTTGCCGTGCGCGTCCTGATCGCCGAGGACAACGTCCTGCTCCAGGAAGGGCTCAACCTGCTGCTCAGCACCGCCGGCTTCGAGGTGACGGCAGCGGTGGACACACCCGACGACATCATCGCGGCGATCGATAGGCAGCGGCCCGACGTCGCCATCATGGACATCCGACTGCCGCCCACGTTCCGCGACGAGGGGTTGCGCACCGCGTTGGCCGCGCGCCGGCTACACCCCGGGCTGCCGGTGCTGCTGCTGTCCCAGTACGTCGAGCGCGCCTACGCGACCGAGCTGCTCGTCGACGGGCAGGGCGGCGTCGGCTATCTGCTCAAGGACCGGGTGTCCCGGGTCGAGGAGTTCCTTGACGCGTTACGTCGGGTCGCCGCCGGAGGCACCGTGCTGGACCCGCAGGTCGTGGCTCAACTCGTCACCGCCCGGCGCAACCCGCTCACCGATCTCACCGCACGGGAACGCGAGGTGCTCGCGCTGATGGCCGGAGGCAGCACCAACACGAGCATCGCCGCCCAGCTCGTGATCACCGAGCGCGCGGTGAGCAAGCACATCGGGAACATCTTCACCAAGCTCGACCTGCCACCCGACGGCGACGTGCATCGCCGGGTCGCCGCCGTGCTCACCTTCCTGAAGGATCCGGGCCGGTGAGTGGGCCGGGTCCCCCGAAGGTCGGCCCACTCGTCGCGCCCGTGACGGCATCAGCGGCGGAGCGACCGCCAGAAGTCGTACGAGTGGGCCGTCGCGAAGTCCGTCCTGCCCGATCCGCCGCCACCGGCGAACACCCGCACGTACGGAGCCTCAGGGCGCAGTCGAGGCCAGCCCGCTTGACCCGTCCGGGCGAAGTCGCTCCAGGTGCGGACCATCTCGTCGGAGAGCCGCCGCTGGGTGGGCGTGAGCGCCTCGGCGTAGTCGACAGCGAACAGGTACGGCAGCTCGGCGCAGTGGTACGCGCCGCTGGCGAACGTCGGTTCGGGTCCTTCAGTGAAGAATGGCGCGTCCTCGTCGGCGAATTCGTATGCGAAGGTCGGCACCCGCCGCGCGAATGCCATCGCGGCGGAGTAGACCGGCTCGGCGTAGTCGTGATCGGTCAGCACGGCGCCCAACGTCTCGCTGGCGGGATGTGCGGGGTCGCGCGTATAGCGGGCCAGCACCTCCCCCGCGTGGTCACCGAACATGGCGCGCACCTGGTCGCGGTACTGGTCGTCGGTGAGCGGGCACGACTCCGGCTCCTGGTCCGGCTTCGGCGGCTCCGGGCAGTTGAGCCCGATCCGTTCCATCCCCCACACCACGAGCCGGGACTCGTCCCGGTTCATCCCGGTCAACACCGGCACCGGATGCAGCCTCCCGGTGGTCAGCGCGTCCGCCGGGTCCACCGGGAGCGTGCGCCCGTCGACGACCGGGCCCAGGTCGACCCCGGCGCCGGGGTAGCCGACAGTCTCGACCAGCCGGGCGGGGGAACGTCCGCGCAGGCAGGCGGCGACCACGGCGGGGTCGGTGCAGCCGATTCTCCGCGCGAACTCCTGGGCCGCCCCGATCGCCTCGGCCCGGCTCTGGACCGGGTTGGCGCACGAGTTGCTCTGCATGATCGCCCGGTGGAACAGACCAGCGGAGCCCGGCGCGGCGAGCTGCGCGCAGACGCTGGCCGCCCCGGCGGACTGACCGAACACCGTGACGTTGCCCGGGTCGCCGCCGAAGGCCGCCGCGTTGCGCCGCACCCAGCGCAGTGCGGCCTGCTGGTCCTGCAACCCGAAGTTGCCGGTGGTTCCGTCCCGACCGGCCAGCGCCGGATGGGCCAGGAAGCCGAGCGCGCCGAGCCGGTAGTTCACGGTCACGACGACGACGTCGCCACCGGTGGCCAGCCGCTGCCCGCCGTACCCGTCGCCGCTGCCGAACCGGAAGTCCCCGCCGTGCAGCCAGACCATCACCGGTCGAGGCGTTCGTGCGGCCGAACGCGGGGTGGTGACATTCAGGGAGAGGCAGTCCTCGGACTCCGAGGGTGTGTCCATCGGCAGCCCTTGCAGTTGCGCGCAGGCGGCACCGGGCCGGCTCGCGTCGCGTACTCCGGTCCATGTCGGACCGGGCTGCGGCGGTGCCCAGCGCAGCGCGCCCAGCGGCGGGCTCGCGTACGGAATGCCCTGGAACGAGCGGTGGTCTCCCGCGACGGTCCCCCGCACCGCGCCCTGGTCGGTCCGGACGACGGCCGCGCTCCGGCGCTCGTCGTTGGCTGCGGCCGGACCGACGGCCATCGCCGGGCCGACGAGGACGACAGCGCCCACCGTGACGGCCCATCGGGGGTACGAAACTCGTCTCATGCTCTCCCCATTCAGTCGACGCCGGTACGGCGTACGCACCGGGCTGCGCCGAGCATGTCGAGCTGGCGACCGTCGGGCCAGGGAGCTCTAGTACGGCCGTGGCAGGAAGGACGGGGGCGCCTGCCGGTGCTCTAGTGCGCTACGGTCACCGCGAGGCTGGCGGGAGGCGATCGTGGCGGAGATCGACGGGACCGCTCCCCCTTATCTGCGCATCGTCGGGGAGTTGCGACGGCGCATCGTGGCAGGCGAGTTGGGCCCGGGCGACCGGGTGCCGTCCACCCGGCAGATCGTTCGGGAGTGGGGCGTCGCCATGGCCACCGCCAGCCGGGCGCTCACCGCGCTTCGCCAGGAGGACCTGGTCCGGGCGGTGCCGGGCGTGGGCATGGTGGTGACCGGCGCAGCGCCGACCGCGCCGGGTCGAGGTGCCGCGTCCGCCGGTCGGCGGTTGCCGGTCCAGGGGTTGACCCGTGACCAGGTGGTGCGGACCGCTACGACGATCGCCGACGCCGAGGGGTTACCGGCGCTGAGCATGCGGCGCATCGCGACGGAGTTGGACGTCCCCACCATGTCGCTGTACCGGCAGGTTCGGGGCAAGGAGCAGCTTCTCGTACTGATGGCGGACGCGGCCTTCGCCGCGCATCGGCTGCCGCGCACGCTCCCGCCCGGATGGCGAGCCCAACTGGAGTTGCTCAGCCGACTTCAGTGGTCGATCTACCGGCGGCATCCCTGGCTGGCCCAGGTCGTCTCGCTGACCCGCCCGCTGATGGCACCGAAGGCCGTCGCGCACACCGAGTGGGCGCTGCGCGCCCTCGCCCGGCAGGGCCTGGACCAGCACACCCAGCTCCACCTGGTGGCCGCGCTGGCCAACCATGTTCGAGGCACCGCCATCAACCTGGAGCGAGCAGTTGAAGCGGAGCAGGACACCGGCCTGACCGACGACGAGTGGATGGAGGCCCAGGCCGACGTGTTCGGTGGGCTGCTCGCGGCGGGCGAGTTTCCGCATCTGGCCCGACTCAGCCGGACAGCGGTCGACCTCAATGTCGAGAGTCTCTTCGAATTCGGTCTGCAACGTCTGCTCGACGGGATGGCGGCGCTGCTCGAACGGTGACCACTCAGACCCTGTCGGTGGCCTGCTCGGGCGGGCGCGCCCCGGACGCGGCGACGAAACCGGCGAGCGCGATCTCGGCGGCCTGTCGCAGGTCTTCCCGGCTGACCCCGGCGGCTGCATGCACCGCCTGCCCCTCGGTGACGATCATGACGAAGCGGGCGAGCGCTACCGGGTCGGCGTGCGCGGGTAGGTCGCCTTCGGCGACGGCGCGGGCGAGCCGGTGGGCGAGGGCACCTTCACCGCCCAGGCGGCTGGTGGCGAGGAATCCGGCGATTGACGCGTTCTCGGTGGAGCAGCTGGTGCCGCCCTGGATCGACAGGCAACCGGCCGGCCGGTCGGTCCGGGTCACGGCGATCGCGTTCTCGCGCAGCAGGGTGGCGACCACCTCGTACGCGGTCGGTTGGGCGAAGGCGTCCCGCGCGTACCCCATGTCCCTTTCGGCGTAGCGGGCCACGGCCTTGCGGAACAACTCCTCCTTGCCGCCGAAGGCGGCGTAGAGGCTGGGTTTGTTGATCCCCATGGCCTCGGCGAGGTCGTTCACCGAGGCGCCCTCGTATCCCTGACGCCAGAACACCTCCACAGCGCGCTCCAGCGCCTCGTCGGCGTCGAAGCCCCGTGGTCGACCTCGCTGCGGCACAGCCCATCACCCCTTCTCCGCCCATCCTACCGACAGCGGAAACCGATCGGTACAGAAATTTGCGGACCCGGTCGGCGGTTGCTACGGTCGGATACGTACCGCTCGGTACAAAACTTGCTGGAGGTTGGTGTGACGGCTGAACTGAACGCCTCGCTGCCTGCATTCGGGCTCTGGAGCATGGAGCTGCGCGGGGCCACCGACCCGGCCGTCCGGGACGTGGCGGCCGAACTCGACGAGTACGGCTTCCGGGCACTGTGGGTGCCCGGACTGGACGGCAGCGGCGCGGTGGACGACGTCGGGCACCTGCTGGAGGCGGCACCGCACGCGACGGTCGCGCTGGGAGTGCTGGCGATCTGGGGCCAGGACCCGACGGCTCTGGGCGACCGGTTGGCAGCGCTGGACGCCGCGCACGGGCCCCGGACGGTTCTCGGCTTCGGGGTGAGCAACGCCCACTCCGCAGCTCAGGCGGGCCAGGAGTACGGCCGACCGGTGGAGACGATGGGTCGCTGGCTGGACGCCCTCGACACCGCGCCTCGGCCGGTTCCCGCCGGACGACGCATCCTCGGCGCGCTCGGGCCGAAGATGGCGGACCTGGCCGCCGACCGTACGGCCGGCTGGCACCCGTTCCTCGTGACGCCGGACTACACGGCGACCCAGCGCGAGCGCGTCGGGAAGCAGCCGCTGATCGCGCCACACCTCGCCGTCGTCCTCGACGAGGACCCGGACCGGGCCCGCGCCGCGGCTCGGGCGGGAATCGGGATGTTCATCGGCTTCCCCACCTACCGGGCGAACCTGGCACGCCTCGGGTTCACCGACGACGACCTGATCCCCGGCGGCAGCGACCGCCTGATCGACGCCCTCGTCGCCTGGGGCGACCTGGACGCGGTGGCCACGCGCATCCGGGAGCACCTGGACGCGGGCGCGGACCACGTCGCACTCCACGTGCTGCGCCCCGACGGCCCCGACCGGCCGACGCTGCCCCTGCCGCAGTGGCGCGAGCTGGCCACCCTCCTGCCGAGCTTCGTCGCCTCCGCAACCCATTGACCACCGGCCCCAACAGCCGGCCGCACACCACCACACCCCAACAGAGGAGATCCATCGTGGGACAGCTCGACGGCAAGACCGCCCTCGTCACCGGGGGCACCACGGGCATCGGCCTGGCCGCCGCCCGTCGCTTCGCCGCCGAAGGCGCGTACGTCTTCGTCACCGGCCGCCGCAAGGGCCCGGTGGACGAGGCCGTCGCCAGCATCGGCGCGAACGTCACAGGCATCGCCAGCGATGTCAGCAAGCTCGACGACCTGGACCGGGTCATGCGGGCGATCGAGGAGCGGGGCGCTGGCCTGGACGTGGTGTTCGCCAACGCCGGCGGTGGCGAATTCCGGTCGCTCGACTCGATCACTGTCGAGCACGTGGCCAACACCTTCGACACCAACATCTACGGCACCATCTTCACTGTGCAGAAGGCCCTGCCCCTGCTCAACGAGGGCGCGTCGATCGTGCTCACCGGCTCGACGGCCGCCAGCAACGGCACCCCGGCGTTCAGCGTCTACGCCGCGTCCAAGGCGGCCATCCGCTCGTTCGGCCGCACCTGGGCCGCCGAGCTGATCGGCCGGAAGATCCGGGTCAACACCCTGGTGCCCGGCTCGACCGAGACCCCCGGGCTCGCCGGCCTCGCACCCAGCCCCGCCGAGGCGCCCGGCTTGCTGAAGACCATCGCCTCGGGCGTGCCCATGCAGCGCATGGCACACCCGGACGAGATCGCCAACGCCGCGCTCTTCCTCGCTTCCGACCAGAGCAGCTTCATGACCGGCGGCGAGCTGTTCGTCGACGGCGGCGAGCAGCAGCTCTGATGCGAAAACGCCCGGTCGATCCTCGCGGATCGACCGAGCGTTTCTGCATTTCAGAGCGGTGGCGGAGGGATTTGAACCCTCGGAGGGCGTTAACCCTCACACGCTTTCGAGGCGTGCTCCTTAGGCCGCTCGGACACGCCACCGCCGACGAGGGTACAGGACCGCCGGTTCCGACGCCGAACCGGTATCGCCCGGGCCGGCCTGGCAGGATCTTTGCCATGAGTACGCACATCGGCGCGAAGCCGGGCGAGATCGCCGAGCGGGTCCTGATGCCGGGTGACCCCCTGCGGGCCAAGTGGATCGCGGAGACCTACCTCGAGGGCGCTACCTGCTACTCGACGGTTCGGGGCATGCTGGGCTTCACCGGCCGCTGGAACGGCGTCGAGGTTTCCGTCCAGGGCTCCGGCATGGGCATGCCGTCGGCCTCCATCTACGCCCACGAGTTGATCAACGAGTACGGCGTGAAGACGCTGATTCGGGTCGGCTCCTGTGGCGCCCTCAGCACCGACCTGCAACTGCGGGACGTGGTGGCCGCGATCGGGTCGTCCACCGACTCGAACATGAACCGGATGCGCTTCGACGGGCTGATCGACTACGCCCCGGTGGCCGACTTCGGGCTGCTGCGTACGTCGGTCGAGGTGGCCGAGCGGCGCGGCATCACCATGCACGTGGGGCCGATCCTGGCGGCGGACGCCTTCTACACCGACCGGCCGGACCTGTACGACACCCTCGCCGACTACGGCGTGCTGGCGGTGGAGATGGAGTCGGCGGCGCTCTACACGATCGCCGCCCGGTTCAAGGCCCGCGCGCTGACCGTGTTGACCGTCAGCGACCACATCAAGACCGGTGAGAAGACCACCTCGGAGGAGCGCGAGCAGACCTTCAGCCAGATGGTCGAGATCGCCCTCGACACGATCATCGCCTGACCCGTTCGGGCGGCAATACCGCGAAGAGCGTGATGACTGTGGGGCATCAAGATGCCTCACAGTCATCACGTTCTTTCGCATCACGCCGGCCGACCCAACCGAGCCCCGCCGGCCCGACTGAGCCACGCCGGCCCGACTGAGCCACGCCGGTTCGACCGAGCCACGCCAACCCAACCGAGCCACGCCGGCCCGACCGGGCCAGGCCGACCGGGCCAGGCCGACCGGGCCAGGCCGACCGGGCCAGGCCGACCGGGCCAGGCCGACCGGGCCAGGCCGACCGGGCCAGGCCGACCGGGCCAGGCCGACCGGGCCAGGCCGACCGGGCCAGGCCGACCGGCCCGCGCCACGCCGTTCAGACGGCGGCCAGCGCCTCGGTCGGCGCGAGGCGGGCGGCGCGCACCGCCGGGTAGAGGCCGGCGAAGCCGCCGATGACCAGTGTCGCGCCCACCCCGCCGAGCATCGCCCAGGCCGGCACCACTGTCGGCCAGTCCTGCGACAGCGCGTAGCCCGCTGTGACCAGGATGCCCAGCACCACCCCACCGATCCCGCCGAGCGCGGAGAGCAGCAGCGACTCGGTGAGGAACTGGGTCCGTACCTGACCGCGGGTGGCGCCCAGTGACCGGCGCAGGCCGATTTCGGCTCGGCGTTCCAGCACCGAGATCACCATGGTGTTCGCCACGCCGACCCCACCGACCAGCAGGGCGACAGCGCCCAGGCCCAGCAACAGGCCGGTGAACGCGTCGTCGGTCGCCTCGGCGGCTGCGAGGGCGTCCGAGGGCCGGGACACCTCGACCTCGTTCGGCGCCTCCGGGTTGGTGGTGGCGCCGAGCACCGACCGGACCGCCTCGACCTGTGACTCCTGCGCCCTGGTGTAGACGGTGGTCGGGTGACCGTCGAAGCCCAGGTATTCGGCCGCCGCCGCCCAGCCGACCAACGCCGACGTGTCCAGCTCCGGGGCGAGCGGTGCGGCGGCGAGGATGCCGACCACTGTGAACGGCCGCCCACCCAGCCACACCTGCACCTGCGGGTCCGCCGAGGTGATCCCGAGCCGCTGCGCGGCGGTGGCGCCGAGCACGACCGTCGGGTAGCGGGCGGTCGCCTCGTTGAGCCAGGTGCCGGTGGTCACCTCGGCTCCCACTGTGGCGAGCAGGTCCAGTCGGGCCGCCCGGGTGGCGATGCCGCCGGTCTCCGCCGCCGGGATCCGGTCCGAGCGGTACACCTTGGCGTCGGGCACCTGCCCGGTCGCGGACACCTCGGTCACCGGGCCGATCCGCCCGATCATCGCGATCGACTCCTCGGGCAGTTGCGCGTCCGCGCCGAACAGCGTGCTGCCCGGCTCGACGGTGAGCAGGTTGGTGCCGAGCGCGTCGAGCGCCCGGTCCAGCTCGGCCCGGGACGACGAGGAGATGCCGACCACCGCGATCATCGCGGCGATGCCGATCGCGATGCCCAACGCGGAGAGGAACGCCCGCAGCGGACGGGTCCGCAGCCCCACCCCACCGACGCGTACGACGTCCGCCGGTCGCAGTCGGGCCGGGGTCAGCGTCGCCATCAGCCGACCCCACCCGGCGCGAGGGCCGAGTCGTGCCGCACCGCGCCGTCGCGCATCCGCACCTGCCGGGGCAGGCTTCCCGCGATCTCCCGGTCATGGGTGATCACTACGACTGTGGTTCCGGCCCGGTGCAGATCGTGAAGCAACTCCAACACCCCGGCACCGGACTGAGAGTCCAGGTTGCCGGTCGGCTCGTCGGCGAGCAGCACCGCCGGCTCGCCGACCACCGCGCGGGCCACTGCCACCCGCTGCCGCTCCCCGCCGGACAGCTCGTGCGGCCGGTGCCCCAACCGGTGGGCCAGGCCGACCCGGACCAACGCGGCCTCCGCCCGTTCGCGCCGCCGCCGCAGCGGTACGCCGGAGTAGAGCAACCCGTCGGCCACGTTGTCCACGACCGGGACGCCGGGGGCGAGGTGGAACTGCTGGAAGACGAAGCCGATCCGGGTGGCCCGCAGCGCGGACAGCTCCCGGTCGGTCAGCTTCGCCGCGTCGTACCCGTCGATGAGCACGCTGCCCGACGACGGCCGGTCCAGGGTGCCGATCAGGTGCAACATGGTCGACTTGCCCGATCCGGACGGGCCGACGATCGCGACCAACTCGCCGTGACCGATCCGCAGCGACACGTCGTCCAACGCGACGACACCGCCGGCGTACCGCTTGCTGACCCGGTCGAGCACTATCACCTCGCCGCTCATGTCGGCACCACCACCGTCGTGCCTTCGGTGAGGCCCGTGCCGGTGACCTCCACCCGGCCGTCGGCGAACAGCCCGGTGGTCACCGCGAGGACCCGGCTCGCGTCGCCCTCGGCGACCTGGACGCCGTAGCCGCCCTCGGCCAGCGCCAACAGGGCCGCCACCGGCACGGTGAGCACGTCGCGGCGCTCCGAGACGGTGAACGTGACGTCCGCGCTGGCCTGGTCGAAGCCGGTGAGGGCCTTCGGGTCGGTCACCGCGACTGTCACCTCGATCTTCGTCTCGGCATCGCCGGCCTGCCCGTTGGCGCCGGTCGCGCCGGCCTGGACGACCGTCTCGACAGTGCTGATCGTGCCCGCCACCGACCGGCCGTCCGGCAACCGCACTGTGACCTTCGCGTCGCGCTTGGCCAACCGCTGGTCGTCCACGTCCAACTCGACGGTGACGACCCGGCTGGTGCCGGTGTACGTCAGCACCGCCTGCCCGGGCTGGGTGAGATCGCCGACGTCGACCTGGTGGCTCTCCACCCGGACCTCCCGGTCGGCGTACACGACACGCCCCGGCTCGACCCGACCGGTCTCGGTCAGGCCCAGGTCCTCCTGCCAGTCCCGGACGGCGTCCGCTGTGGCGTCGGTGTATTCGTCGTCGACAGTGAAGCCGGTGTAGCCCAGCGCTTCGAGGTTCCGCTCGAACTGCGTGACGTCGGGCCCCTCCACCCCGGGGGCGAGGTCCCGGTACGCGGGCAACCCGCCGTAGAGCAGCACCACCTCCTCGTTGTCGACCAGGTAGAGCGCCTTGCCCCGCCGTACCGTCGATCCGGTGGCCGCCAGCGCGGTGACGGTGCCGTTGAGCTTCGCCGTGGCGGTACGCGTCGCGCCGTACCCCAGCTCACCGTCCGCGGTCTCCGAGTCGGCGAGGGTCTGCCGGGTGACAGTGGCGGTGGCGGGTGTTGCGCTGCCGGCCTGGGCGCGGCCCCCGTCGGCGCCGCCGCCGAAGCCCACCGCGGCGACCACGCCCACGGCGGCGACCAGCAGGACGACGCCGCCGGTGACGGCGGCGCGCAGCCGCGAGCGTCGGATGGCGCCCGTCACCGGCCAGCCCCGAACTGCGGCGCGTGCTGCCGGCACTTCTCCAGCGCGGCCTTCATGGCCGGGTCGCCGATGTTGATCGCGTTGCCGCCCGTCCCGATGCGGACCCGCCCGTCGGCGTCCGGGTCCGGGAAGTCCGGCACCCCGTTCTCCCGCATGCACTTGGCCAGCGTGCGCATCTGCTCGGCCTGCTCGGGGTTGAGCTGCGGTCCCTGCCCGCCGTTGGGCAGCTTGTCCTGGCACTTCTCCATGGCCGCCTGGACCTTCTGCTGATCCACGTCCGCACCGAACCGGAAGCCGGGACGGCCACCCGGCTCCGGGTCGGGCATGTCCACCCCGTTCTCCCGCATACACCGGGCGAAGGCGAGTTGCCGCTCCGAGTCACTGACCGGCGTGCCGCTCGCCGTGGCCTCGGCCTTCGCCCCACCGGCGGTCGCGACCCCGCCGCCGTCGTCGCCTCCCGCGCCGCACCCGGACAGCGCCAGGGCGAGCAGGACGGGGATCGCAAGCATCTGTCGTCGCATGGTGTCCGCTTCCGCTCAGGTCCGGCGCGGTTCGCCGAACGTGACACCCAGTGCACGGCAGCGGACGTATCCCCGGCGTTACCGTCGGCGGTTATGCCGGCGTTACCGCACCCCGAGCACCATGGAGGGGTGAGAGTGCTGGTGGTCGAGGACGAGAACGTGCTGGCGGACGCCATCGCCGAGTGGCTGCGTCGGGAGTCGTTCGCTGTCGACGTGGCGTACGACGGGGACGCCGCGTTGGAACGGCTCGGCGTCAACGAGTACGCCGTGGTGGTCCTGGACCGGGACCTGCCGGTGGTGCACGGCGACGACGTGTGCCGGGCGATCGTGGACGCGGGCGGGGAGACCCGGGTGCTGATGTTGACCGCGTCGGCGGCGGTCCGGGAGCGGGTGGCGGGGTTGGCGCTCGGCGCCGACGACTACCTGACCAAGCCGTTCGCCCTGGTCGAGCTGTCGGCCCGGGTGCACGCGCTGACCCGCCGGTCCCGCCCGGCGGCACCGCCGACGCTGCGTCGCGCCGGCATCCAACTCGACCCGGCCCGACACGAGGTACGCCGGGACGACCGGCACGTGGCGCTGTCCCGCAAGGAGTTCGCGGTGCTGGCCGAGCTGTTGCGCGCCGACGGCGCGGTGGTCTCCGCCGAGGACCTGCTGGAACGCGCCTGGGACGAGCACATCGACCCGTTCACCAACGTGGTCCGGGTGACAGTCATGAAGCTGCGCCGCAAACTCGGCGACCCACCGGTGATCGAGACGGTCCCGGGGGCGGGGTACCAGATCCGATGAAACGCCTCACGATCCGCGCCCGGCTCACCCTCATCTACGGCGGGCTCTTCCTGTTGGCCGGCGTGGTCCTGCTCGCCGTCACGTACGTGCTGGTGGATCAGCGGATGCCGCAGCCGTTCGGGGTGAAACTGCGCGACCTGCCGAAGACCGCCCCCACGACGCCCAGCGGGCAGAACGTCGACAACCTGCGCGCCCTGTTGGAGGAGGTGCAGGACGAGGCGAAGCGCAACGCGCTGGAGTCGCTGCTCACCCAGGGCGGCATCGCGTTGATCGTGGTGTCGACGGTGGCGATCGCGTTCGGCTGGTTGCTCGCCGGCCGGGCGTTGCAGCCACTGCTCCAGATCACCGGCACGGCCCGCCGGATCGCCGGCGCGGACACCGCCGGCCGTGGTCTGCACGAGCGGATCGCGCTCACCGGCCCTCCCGACGAGGTACGCGAACTCGCCGACACCTTCGACGAGATGCTGGAACGGCTGGATCGTTCCTTCGACGGGCAGCGCCGGTTCGTGGCGAACGCCTCGCACGAGCTGCGTACGCCGCTGGCGCTCAACCGCGCCCTGGTGGAGCTGGCTGTCACCCGCCCGGACGCCTCGGCGGAGACCCGGCGACTGGGCGAGTCGCTACTGGCGGTCAACGAACGCCACGAGCGGCTGATCGACGGTCTGCTGACCCTGGCCGACTCGGAGAACGAGCTGACCGAGCGTACGCCTGTCGACCTGGCCGAGGTCTGCGCGCACACGACCGATCAGGCCGGGAAGCAGGCGCCCGACGTGCTGGTTCGGCGGGCCCTGGCCCCGGCGCCCACCAGCGGCGACCCGGTGCTGTTGGAGCGGCTCACGTTCAACCTGGTGGAGAACGCGCTGCGCCACAACCTGCCCGCCGACGGTTGGGTGGAGGTGCGCACCGGGCTGGTCGACGGCCGGCCCACCCTCACTGTGACAAACACCGGCCCGGTCATCCCCGGTTACGACGTCGAGACGATGTTCCAGCCCTTTCGTCGGCTGTCGCGGGAGCGGGTCGTCGGCGCGCGGGGCTTCGGGCTGGGGCTGTCCATCGTCCGCGCGGTGGCCCGGGCCCACGGCGGCACCGCCGAGGCACAGCCCCGCCCGGACGGCGGTCTGATCGTCACTGTCACAGTGCCACCGGCCTGACCGGCGGCTCGGCTTCAGCGGAAGAACGCGCGCAGGACGGTGGCGGTCTCGGCCTCCAGCACCCCGCCGTAGACCTCGGGGCGGTGGTTGAGCCGACGGTCCCGCAGCACGTCCCAGAGCGATCCGGCCGCGCCGGTCTTGGGCTCCCACGCGCCGAACACGACAGTGGAGACCCGGGCCAGCACCAGCGCCCCGGCGCACATGGTGCACGGTTCGAGGGTGACCACCAGGGTGCAGCCGTCCAGCCGCCACCGGCCGGTGCGCTCGGCACCCCGGCGCAGGGCCAGCACCTCGGCGTGGGCGGTGGGGTCGCCGGTCAGCTCCCGCTCGTTGCGTCCGGTGGCCAACTCGGTGCCGTCCGGCCCGTAGAGCACCGCACCCACCGGCACGTCGTCGACGTCGGTGCCGACGGTGTCGTCGACGGGTGGACCGGCGACGGCCACCTCCAAGGCGCGGCGCATCCACAGGTCGTGCCGCTGTCGTCTGCCGACCTCGCCCAGGTCGGCCAGGCCCTCGTGCGCGCCGGGCCCGGCGCGGCCCACCGCTCCGGGGGTCGGCTGGCCCGGTCGGATCGACTCCAGCGACGGATCGGTGGCGTCTGCCGGCTCAGACCTCACGCAGCTCCTCGACCTCGTCGGCGCACCCGAGCACCTGGCAGATCTCGGCGGTGACGTCGGCCGGCATCATCCCCTCGTGCGAGCAGAGGGTCAGCAGCTTCTGCGCGGAGATGCCCAGGTTGGCCAGCAGGTCGGCGTCACCGACCGGGTCGGCCTCCGGGTCGACGACGGGCTGCTCGCTCTCCTCGTCACCGGTGCTCACCGGGCGTGGCTCGTCGTCACCGTCGAGCCCGGTGACCGAGGTCTTCAGATCACCGACCAGCAGCGACCCGAGCTGCGACTCCTCGGCGTACGCGGAGTCCGAACCGAACACCCGCAGGTCCTCGCCCTCGTCGAGGCGCAGGATCACCAGGTACAAGTCATCGGCCTCGACGAACAGCAGCGACACGTCGGCCTCCTGGTCGACGTCACGCAGCCGGTCGGCAACCTCGTCGATGTCGGTGGCGCCACGCAGGCTGACCTCGGCGGCGGTCCAGCCACTGTCGTCGCGCACCACGGCCGCAGCGAAGTACGACACGGTCCCCCCAATAGCCCTCGACACAGCGTCGACTCGTTACGCGTGCACGTTAGCCGGTCGGGTCGGCAGGCGACCCGTCAACGCCCCGAAGGGCGGGTCATTCCTGACAAAGTCGGATCAGCCGACGACTCGACGGCGGGTGGCGATGAGCTGGCGCAGACGCTCGGTGCGCTGCCGCTGCGGTCGGCTGCGCTGGCGGACCGCCCGGGCGCCCGCCAACTCGGCCAGCAACTGCAGTCGACGGCGATTGCGATCGGGATCCTGCCGGGGAGTGGTCCAGGCCATAGTCCCGAGCGTGCCGAGTCTCGGCGGCCACGTCAAGACGGCGTTCGCTACGCAGCCAACCGGGCACACGGTGCAGTCACCGAGCACCGTTTCGGGGCCTGTCCGTGCCGGTCACCACAGCGGCCAGTCACCGCTGGTGGCCCAGCGGACCGCCACCACTGCGGCGGCGATGCTCCAACCACCCGCCGTGACGATGGCGACCCCGGTGGCCACCCCTCGGTCGCCGAAGCGGACCAGCACCAGGGCGGTGACCCAGGCCAACAGGCCGGCGAACACCGTCCACCACGCGTAGCTGGCCACGTCGGTGCCGAGCAGGCCGAACAGCAGCAGCCAGCCGGCCGCCGCGCCGCCACCGGATGCGACACCTCCGCCGGTGACCGGGTGCGGCTCGCGGTAGGTGGGCCGCGTCGGTGGCCCGGAGGGGAAGAGACCCGACGGGGTACGCGGCGCCGGGCGGACGGCACCGAAATCCGGGCCAGGCTCGGGTCGGGCAATGGTCACCGTCGCTGCCCTCCCTCACGCGTGCCGCTCGTGCCCACCGTACCGGCTCTGCCAGGATGACCGGATGTCCTCGCCGACGATCAGCCGCCGCGCTCGTCCGGCGTACCCGATCCTGCTGTTGCTCGCCCCGGTGCTGGCCGCCGGCTGTGCGACCACCCGGCCGGGGGTGCCCGACGGGGCCGCGCCGACGCCACCTCCGGTCTGGGCGACCGCCGACCAGCCGGCGTCGCAGCCGCCCCCGCCGGCGGCGACCGACCCGAGCTCCCCGGCGCCGTCGTCGGCCAGGCCGTCGGCGACGGCACCCCGCGCCGGGCTCAAGCACGTCTTTCCGGTACGCGCCGACGACGTCGACTACCACCCGACGCACGGGGCGTACCCGGCGACGGACCTCTTCGCCGACTGCGGTGAGCCGTTCGTGGCGGTGACCGACGGGACGGTGCTGGAGGTGAGCCGCGTGGACCGGTACCGCAAGCGTGGGCCACAGGGCCCGGACAACGGCGGCCTGTCGGTCGCCCTGCTCGGCGACGACGGGGTGCGCTACTACGGCTCGCACCTGAGTGTCGTGACCAGCGGAGTCGACGCCGGGGTGCGGGTCCGCGCCGGGCAGCAGCTCGGCAAGGTGGGCCGCACCGGCAACGCGAACAACGTGTGTCATGTGCACTTCGGCATCTCGCCGGCGTGCGCGGGCAAGGACGGCTGGTGGATCCGGCGCGGGGTGATCTGGCCGGCGCGTTACCTGGACTCCTGGCGGCGCGGCGGCAACCGGGAGCCGGCCGCCGAGGTCACCGGGTGGCAACGCAAGCACGGCTGCCCGAAGGCGCCCTGACATGGCTCGCGCGAGAGATCCCATCGCCGACCTGCGCCGGATCGCGTTCCTGCTGGAACGGGCGAACGAGGCCACCTACCGGGTACGCGCGTTCCGGTCGGCGGCGAAGGCGCTGGCCGGTCTGCCTGCGGCCGAGCTGACCGAACGGGCCGGCAACGGCACGCTCACCGAACTGGCCGGTGTCGGTGACGTCACGGCCCGCTGCGTGGCGGAGTCCCTCGCCGGTGAGGAACCGGTCTACCTCCGCCGGCTGGTGGCGACCGAGGGCAGCGACCTGGACGCCGAGGCCACGGCGCTCCGCGCCGCCCTGCGCGGCGACTGTCACACCCACTCGGACTGGTCCGACGGCGGCTCGCCGATCGAGGAGATGGCGTTGGCCGCCGTGGAGTTGGGCCACGAGTACCTGGTGCTGACCGACCACTCGCCCCGGCTGACGGTGGCCCGGGGGCTGACCGCGGAGCGGCTACGCCGGCAGCTCGACCACGTGGCGCAGGTAAACGCGGCGCTGCCCGAGGGTTTCCGGATCCTCACCGGGATCGAGGTGGACATCCTCGCCGACGGTTCCCTGGACCAGGACGAGGACCTGTTGGCGCGGCTCGACGTGGTGGTCGGGTCGGTGCACAGCGGCCTGAAGGACGAGCGGTCGAAGATGACCCGGCGCATGCTGAAGGCGGTCGCCAACCCGCACCTGGACATCCTCGGTCACGTCACCGGCCGGATGGTGTCGTCCCGCCCGGCCGGGGTGACCGGTCCGGGCGATCGGGGGCACCGGGCGCGTACCCGGGCGGAGAGCGACTTCGACGCGGACGCCGTCTTCGCCGCCTGCGCCGAGCACGACACCGCCGTCGAGATCAACTCTCGGCCGGAGCGGCAGGACCCGCCGAAGCGCCTGATCCGCCGCGCCCTGGAGGCCGGCTGCCGGTTCGCCATCGACACCGATGCGCACGCGCCCGGCCAACTCGACTGGCAACGGTTCGGCTGTGAACGCGCCGCCCTCTGCGGCGTCCCCGCCGACCGCGTGGTCAACACCTGGTCGGCGGAGCAACTGGTGGCCTGGACGCACGACCGCACCTGACCAGCCCCGCCCGGCCCCTCCGCGCTGATCAACTCGCGTTCCTTGAAGTCGGGGTGTCCCGGTCCGCCGGACACCCCGACTTCAAGGAAACCGAGTCGATCACGTACCGGATCCAGCGGTGGTCCGTCAGCGGCGGGCGGGTTCGGCGGCGGGTGTGGCGGGAGCGCCGACGCCGACGACCGGGCTGCTCCGGCGGCGACTGAACATCCC
Organism: Micromonospora sp. NBC_00330; assembly: GCF_036136635.1. Lineage (NCBI taxonomy): Bacteria > Bacillati > Actinomycetota > Actinomycetes > Micromonosporales > Micromonosporaceae > Micromonospora > Micromonospora sp. NBC_00330. The sequence goes on along the minus strand of NZ_CP108012.1, from coordinate 6,173,187 downwards.
CTGCGCGACCGCGACCCCGAGCAGCACGATCAGTGCGCCGACCGGTTGGTGCCAGTTGAGTCGTTCGTCGAGCGCCAGAGCACCGATCAGCACCGCGAAGATCGGAATCAGGTACGTGACCGTGGACGCGGTGCTCGCGCCGGCCACCCGGATGTTGCGCATGTTGATCACGAACGCGAGCCCGGTGCCGAGCGCGCCGAGGGTCAGCACACTTGCCACCACCCCCGCCGACAGCTCGGTGGGCAGCGGCGGCAGGCCGGCGACGAAGGGGGTGACGACGGCCAACTGCGCGGCGGCGAGCAGGAGTTGCGCGGTGGAGAGCGACAGGCCCGAGTAGGAGCTGCCGGCGACGAACCGCTTCTGGTACGGGATGGCCACGCCGTAGCAGGCTGCCGCACCGAAGCACATGAGCTGCCCGGTGAAGTGCGCCCCGCCGATGCCCTCCCAGACCCCGAGCACCACCAGCACTCCGACGAAGCCCAGCCCGAGCCCGACCGCACGGCGCACTGTGAGCCGCTCGGTGCGGAAGACCAGCACCGCCAACGGCAGGACGATCAACGGCGTGGTGGCGTTCCAGATGCCGGCCAGCATCGACTCGACCCGCTGCTCGCCGTAGCCGAAGAGGGTGAACGGCACCGCCACGCCGAAGGCGGCGACGACTGTCAGGTGTGCCCAGACCCGGGGCTCGCGGGGGAGCCGGTCGCGCAGCACGGCGAGGACCACCAGCAGGGTCAACGCGCCGGCGACGACCCGGTAGAGGGTGAGTTGGACCGGGTGCAGCTCGGCCACCCCGACCTTGATGAAGAGAAAGCTGGAACCCCAGATCGCGGCGAGGGCGACAAAGCCGGGCAGCCAGGCGCGGACCGGCGCTTTGTCAGGAGTGGTATCGGTGGTCACCCCTGACACTCTGCCGCAACCGTGCGACAAAGTCGCACGCCTTTCCCGCAGTCACGCCGTGCCTGAACCCGCAGCTCCAACACGACAAACGTCGGCGACACGGGGGTGGGGTGGTCACGTAGGGTCGCAGCGTGGGACGAATTGATGAACTCGCCAACCGCTACGTGGCCGAGTGGGCGCCGTTGAGCCCCACCGGCGCGACCTTCGTCGGCATCGCCGGCCATGACGACCAGCTCGACGACCTCTCGCCCGACGGCTACGGGGCGCGCGCGGACCTCACCCGCCGGACCCTCGCCGAGCTGGAGGTGACCGAGCCGGAGACCGAATCGGAACGGACCGCCAAGGAGGCCATGCAGGAACGGCTCGGCCTGGACCTCGCCCGGTACGACGCCGGCGAGGTGACCAGCGAGGTCAGCGTGATCACCAGTGGGCTGCACGAGATCCGCATGGTGTTCGACCTGATGCCCACCGCTACCAGCGACGACCAGGCCAACATCGCCGCCCGGCTCAACGGCTTCGGCGCCGCCCTGGAGGGCTACAAGACCACCCTGCGTGAGGCTCTCGCCGCCGGTGAGGTCAGCTCGAAGGTGCAGCTGGTCGAGGTGGCCAAGCAGTGCGACATCTGGGTCGACCCGACCGGTGACAACTTCTTCCACGGGCTGGTCGAGCGGCTCGGGGCGGACGGCACGCTCGGCTCGGAGCTGCGTCGGGGTGCGGCGGCGGCGACCGCGGCGACCGCCGAGTTCGGCCAGTTCCTGCGTACCGAGCTGGCCCCGCACGGGCGGGACAAGCAGGCCGCCGGCCGGGAGCGCTACGAGCTCGCCTCGCAGTACTTCCTCGGCGCCAAGGTCGACCTGGACGAGACGTACGCCTGGGGCTTCGCGGAGCTGGCCCGCCTGGAGGCGGAGATGCGGGTCGTGGCGGGGCGGATCGCCGGCTCCGGTGCCAGCGTCGACGAGGCCGTGGCCACGTTGGACGCCGACCCGGCCCGGACCATCCAGGGCAAGGAGGCGTTCCGGGACTGGATGCAGGCGCTGGCCGACAAGGCGATCACCGAGCTGCACGGCACCCACTTCGACATCCCGGAGCAGGTCCGCCGCATCGAGTGCTGCCTCGCACCGACCAGTGACGGCGCCATCTACTACACCGGCCCGAGTGAGGACTTCTCCCGCCCGGGTCGCATGTGGTGGGCGGTGCCGCAGGGCATCACCGACTTCTCCACCTGGCGAGAGGTGACCACCGTCTTCCACGAGGGCGTGCCGGGTCACCACCTCCAGGTGGGGCAGACCGCCGTCCGGGCTGACCTGCTCAACCGTTGGCAGCGGCTGCTCTGCTGGGTCTCCGGGCACGGTGAGGGCTGGGCGCTCTACTCGGAGCGGCTGATGGACGAGCTGGGCTACCTGGAGGATCCGGGCGACAAGCTGGGCATGCTCGACGGCCAGGCGATGCGCGCGGCACGGGTGATCGTGGACATCGGCATGCACCTGGAGCTGGAGATCCCGAAGGACAATCCGTTCGGTTTCCACCCGGGCGAACGGTGGACGCCCGAGCTGGGCTGGGAGTTCATGCGGGCGCACTGCCGGGTTCCGGACGAGAACCTGCGCTTCGAGCTGAACCGCTACCTGGGTTGGCCGGGGCAGGCGCCGTCGTACAAGGTGGGTGAGCGGATCTGGCTCCAGGCCCGCGAGGACGCCAAGGCCCGCAAGGGCGCCGATTTCGACCTGCGGGAGTTCCACCGGCAGGCGTTGGACCTGGGCGCGCTGGGTCTCGACCCGCTGCGCCGGGCGCTGGCCCGGCTCTGACACCGGCGGTGGCTGCGCGCGCCGACGGTACGACGAGTCCGTCGCCGCGCGCGGCCACGTGCGCGCCGCGGCTGCTGGCGCTCCACCCCCCGAGGCCGCTCTGCGGCTGTGCGCTCAGCCGAGGGTGAGTGCCAACGCCGGGCGGGCGGTCAGCGTGTCGCTGGTGACGTACGCCAGGTCGATGGCGGGGTCGGTGAACGTGATCGGGATGGGCGAGGTGATCGGAAGGCCGTCCGGTAGCGGTAGATCCGGAGTCAGCGTGATCTTGATGCCGAGCAGTCGGCCGACGAACCGGGTCGCGTAGAAGGCCACGTCTCCCCGCACTGTCAACTGGTTGGTCGCGTACCGCTGGTTGCGCCCTGCGGGGCCGTCGGCCCGCAGCAGGAAGTCGGCGGTCACCGCCTCCCGCATGCTGAACTTCAGCACCTTGAGGTCGCCCTTGACCGTGTGCAGGTCCGTGACCCCGTCGAACCGCAGCCCGGTCATTCGCACCGACGACCCGGTGAGCTTCGACGGCGTCTGGGCCACGGTCGGCAGGGCCGGATCGGCGGCGATCCGCGGCAGAAGTTTGCCCGGCTGCACCGTTTCCGGCCTGCCGGGTGCCGGCGTTCCGGGTTTGCCCGGGGCCGGTCTGCCCGGGGGCTGCGACGGACAGTCGGCGGGGCCGGGGCGGGGCGTCGCCGTGCTGGTGGGCCGCGCTGTCGGCGTGGCGGTGGGCCGCGCCGAGGGCGCGGGGTCCTCTTGGCCGCCGATGCCGAGCAGGTCGCCGATCCCGTCCAGGATGTCGGTGATCACGTTGCCGCCCCGCGCGGGGCTCGGGGTGGGCGTCGGCGTGGCCGCGCTGCGACTGGGCGACGGAGTGACGGCCCGGGACGGGGTGGGACAGCTGGTCGGGGCCGGTCGGTTCGGTGCGGCCTGCACCGCTCGGGGCTGGCTGGCCAGGCCGACGGCTGCCAGGCCGAGGATCACGAGAGCGACGGCGAAGGCTCGCGGATCAGCGGAACGTCCCGGCCACTCGGGCGGCGCACCCTCGTCGGACGCTCCGCCCCCCGGATGATCGACAGGCACGACACCGCCCCGGCCAGCGCCGCCTTGGCTGGCGCCGGTCTGGCTGACACCGTCCTGCTCGGCGCCGCCACTGTCGGATCGGTCGGCGTCACCATCGGCCAGGCCGACGCCGGCCAGGCCGGCACCGCCCGGGTCGTCGCCGTTCTGCTCGATCTCGGCCGGCGGCGGGGTGGGTGGGGTGGAGTGAATCGGGGTCCAGGCGAAGGCGAGCGCGCTGCCGACGATGCCGAGCAGCAGACCGACGAAGAAGCCGCCCAGGTTGAGCCCGATCAGCGAGTACACAGCGGTGACCGCCGCGACGACCGAGTAGAACAGCCGCTGCGCCGGGGTGAACCAGAGCAGCAGGCCACAGGTCACCAGGATGATCGGGATCAGCAGCGAGAGCAGACCGGTCGCACCGCTGTGGAAGCTGAGGCCGTTGAGGGTCATCCGGGTGGAGGCGAACATCTCCAGCCCGGCCAGGGCGATGAGCAACCCGCCCCAGAACGGTCGGCTGCGCTGCCAGCGGCGGAAGAGCCGCCACGCCTGAGCCGGACCACCGGGCCGGGCGTGGGACGGGTTCGCGGTTGTCACGTACTCCTCCTGGCCGAGCGGGGACGGGACCGAGCGGGGACGGGGGCATGGGCCCGGCCCGCGGTGCTGACCACCGCGGGCCGCGGCTCAGTTCAGAAGCACTCCTTGCCCTTGGCGTCGTCACCTACGTTGACCTTGAGTCGGAGGCCGACCAGGTTGAACGTGGCCGCCGTTGTGTAGCGGGACACCTGTTGCAGGTTGGTGATGGTGACGTGGTCGGAGTTCTGGCCGAACGAGCCGGCCTGCGCCGTCGGGTTCAGGTCGGTGGCGTCCCGACCGATCCTGATGTTGGTGAAGGTCGCGTTGCCGTTCAACGAGTCCATCGCGATCAGCAGGTCCTTGGCGCGGGCGGGTTCCTTGCCCTCGCCGGCGTTGATGGTGAGCACCACCGGCAGGCCCGGCAGGTCGGCGCGGACGGACTGGCAGAGGCTGTACAACTCGGCGCTGCTGATCTCGGAGAGCGCGATCGGGTGGACCTGACCGGACTTTCCGTCCTTGCCCTTCTCGCGGACGATGCCGCCGTACTGCTTGAAGCCGTCGCCCTCCAGGCGGTCGGCGCCGATTTTGAACGTCTGCCCGGAGACCGTGATGTCGGACGCGATCGCGCCGGTCGACATTCCGAAGAGGATGGCGCCGGCAGCCGCCGTGGCGGGCACCATCATGGCGGCGAAACGCCACCATCGGGTACGACCCTGACTGTCTAACCGATCCTGCACGGGTTCCTCCTCGGGTCGATGCGCGCGAGTGGCCGGTCCCGAGCGGGCGGCCCGCACTGGGAGCCCGCGTTCTGTTACCGGCTGGTAACCATCGGGCTTGATGGTGCACCCGATGCGGCGCAGGTCACAACCCCCTGATTACCGGGCGGTAACAGTCGGGCGACCAAGCGGAGGTGCGGCATCACCGAAAGTGAACGAATTTGCCCTCACAACCCTCCTGCATAGCCACAAGTCGGGCGTAGGACGGTGGCAGGATCAGCGCAACGTGACTCTACATTGACTAATTACAATCGAATAACAAATGTAAAGCACGCAGGTCGTACGGGTTGTCACATGACCGAGGGGCGGACCGCGTCGCGGCCCACCCCTCGGTCGTACGTCCGGTCGTACGCGCGTCAGCGCTGCTCCACCTCGCCCGGAGCTGGACGCTGGGTCGGCACGGTCGGGTCCTCCGACTTCCAGTTGGTCGAAGCCGGCGGGATCTCGTCGGTCAGTGGCCCGCCGACCGGCTGCGGTCTGGGCTGCTCGACGGTGTCCGTGTCACGCACGGGCTCCTGGTCAACCCGCGTCGGCGTCGGGTCGTCGACCGCCGGCTCGGCGCGGTGCCGGGCCGTCCCACCCTCGGGTCGGGTCACCAGCCACACACCGAAGACGACAGCGATCAGACCGAGGACGCCGGCGACGATCGGGCCCCAGAAACTGATCAGGCCGATCTTGAAGCGGTTGTCCTTGACCGTCTCGACACTGCGGCTGACAGTGTCGTCGGTGTAGTTGAAGTCCGCGTCCAACAGCACGGTGGGGGTGCCGGTGTTGGGGCGCAGTTCCTTGTGCTGCTGCTCCCGCACATTCACGTAGGAGCCGGTGACCGGGTCGACCCAGACCGTCCGGATGTTGCTGTAGACGATCTGACCGCTGGTGGCACCGGGCGCGAACTTGCCGACCAGCGTCTGGATGCTGCTCTCCGGGGTGGCCAGCACCTCGTTGTCGATCCGCTGCTCGAAGCGGTACGTCTCGATGCCCTTGATCTTCTCGGTGCCGACGAACTTCGCCGGAGTGGCCCGCTTCAGGTCACGGTCGAAAATCTGGTAGTCGCGCTTGGCGGTGCCGAACGGGAACTTGTAGATCTGGCCGGTGTACTTCACGTTGCCGACCGGAGTGCCGTCCGCCCCGGTCTCGTTGAGCCACTGGTCCTTCCACGAGGCGGCCGCACCGGAGATCCGGTAGAGAGCGAGTTCGGTGCTGTACTGGCTGACCACGTCCTGGTTGTCGGTGCGCCGGACCGTCTGGTAGACGTCCCAGATCACCGCGTCGCCCTTGAGGTCCTCGGGAAGCCGATCCTTGGTGTCGTCGGGCTGCGGAATGACCTCCACGTTGGACACAAGGTCGCCCTGCGGAACCTCGATGCTCACCGAGCTGCCGGTGGCCGTGATCTTCAGGAACCTGGCGTTCTTCGCCTCGGCGACGGACGTCGTTGGCTCAAGATCGTAGGGGAGCTTGGTCACGGCGGGGGCCACATAAAACGGCAGCCCGGCCGCGAAGACCAGCAATAAGACGCCAAGCCCGAAGAGCGCGGCGCCCACGCGAAGCTTCACTCATCCTCCTGTAACCTGCCGCCCTACGACCTGTTGTCCGGGGCACCCGATCCTTAACATGGCGGGAGGTTACTCCCCGGTCACCTTCAAAGCGACCCCCTGGATGTCCAGATGTCCACAGCCGCCGCGCCAACAGTTTCGGAGCCTTCGGTAACCGGCCGACTTCCCGCCCTCGACGCGCTGCGAGCAATCGGCGCGGTGGCGGTCGTCGGTCACCACGTCGGGTTCCAGACCGCCGTCACCATGAACACCACCTGGGGCGGCTGGCTGGCTCGACTGGACGTCGGCGTCGCCATCTTCTTCGTACTGTCCGGGTTTCTGCTGTTTCGGCCGTGGGCGCTCAACGCCGCGACGGGCCGGGCCCGACCCCGCACCAAGCGCTACCTGTGGCGTCGAGCCCTGCGCATCCTGCCCGCCTACTGGTTGGCGATCGCGGTCTGCCTGGTCGTCCTGCCGCAGAACGGGCAGGCGTCCGTCGGCGACTGGATCCGCCACCTCACCTTCACCCAGATCTACCAGGCCGGGCAGTTGCGCGCCGGGCTCAGCCAGACCTGGAGTCTCGCCACCGAGGTCGTGTTCTACCTGATCCTGCCGCTGGTCGCCGTGCTCGCCGTCGGCCGGTCCTGGCGTCCGGTCCGGACCATCGTGATCGTCAGCGGAAGTGCGCTGCTGACCGCGGGATGGCTCACCATGATGGGGCTCGGCTGGCTCGACGCTGCCCTGCACACCATGTGGTTCCCCTCGTACGCCGCCTGGTTCGGCACCGGCATGGCACTGGCGGCGGCGCACGTCGCCCTGCGCACCGGGACCGCGCCCGCGGCCTTCCGGGTCCTGGACGACCTGGCCTCTGCGCCGGTCACCTGCTGGGCCGCCGCCGTCGGCCTGATGGCGATCGCGACGACGCCCGTCGCCGGCCCCCGCGACCTGACCGAGCCGACGGCCGCCGAGTTCGGCGTCAAGCTGGCCCTCTACCTCGCGATCGCGGCACTGATCCTGATCCCGGTGGCCTTCGGCGGGCCGAGCCGGGCCAAGGAGATCTTCGGCAGTTCGTCCGCCCGGTGGCTCGGCGCGGTCTCGTACGGGCTGTTCCTGTGGCACCCCATGGTCATCGAACTCATCTACCTGGTCGACGACCGACCCCTGTTCACCGGCGGGCTGCTCAACACCTTCGCCCTCACCATGGCCTTCGGTCTGGTGTACGCCACTGTCAGCTACTACGGCGTCGAGCGGCCCCTGCAACTGCTCGGGTCGCAGGGTCGGCGCCGACCCACCGGGCGTCGGCAGACGCCCGGGACCCCCGCCACCGACGTGGCCGCACCGACCACCACGCCGCCGACCGTCGCGGCTGGCACTCCGGTGCCCACAGTCGGCGGGTAGCGCACAGCGCTGGCCCATCGGGGCATTGCCGGCCGGCACACCAGCCCCTAATGTGACGCGGGTCGCTAAATTACTTGAGAGTAGGGTTCGCGTGGAGCGTCGCTTCGGCATGCCCGGACACGTGTTGTTCCTCAACTGGCGAGACACCCGCAACCCCGAGGGCGGCGGTTCCGAGGTGTACGTCGAACGGATCGCCGCCGAACTGGTGGCCCGCGGATTCCGCGCCACTCTCTTCTGCGCCGCCCACAGCCAGGCCCCCGCCGACGAGGTCAACGAGGCGGGCGTACGGCTGGTCCGGCGCGGTGGTCGACACAGCGTCTACCTCTGGGCGGCACTCTGTTACATAGCGGGCGCGCTGGGCATCGGCCCGCTGGCGGCCCGCCGCGGCGGGCGGCCCGACGTCCTGGTCGACGTCTGCAACGGGTTGCCGTTCCTCGCCCCGCTGTGGGCCCGACGCCCGGTGGTCAAGCTGATCCACCACGTGCACCGCGAGCAGTGGCCAGTGGTGCTTCCACAGTGGGCCGCCCGGTTCGGCTGGTGGATCGAATCCTCGCTCGCCATACGCCTCTACCAGCGGTGCCGGTACGTCACCGTCTCCGAGGCGACCCGGCGAGAGTTGGCAGTGCTCGGCGTGCCGCCGGAGCAGGTCTCCGTGGTGCACAACGGCACCCCGACGCTGCCCCACACCGACGCCGAACGGGCGACGTTCCCGCTGCTCGTGACGCTGAACCGTCTGGTGCCACACAAGCGGGTGGAGGTGGCGCTGCGGGCCGTCGCGGCCCTCGCCGACGAGCTGCCCCAACTACGTCTGGTCGTCGCCGGCCAGGGCTGGTGGGAGTCGCACCTGCGTGAACTCGCCGCGGAGCTGGACATCACCGAGCGGGTGGACTTCCGGGGCTTCGTGACCGAGGAGGAGAAGGCCGCCCTGCTCGCCTCGGCCTGGGTGGCCCTGACCCCGTCCCTCAAGGAGGGCTGGGGGCTCACGATCGTGGAGGCGGGTTCGGCGGGCACCCCGACCGTGGCGTTCCGGGGAGCGGGCGGAGTCGCCGAAGCGGTGGTCGACGGGCGTACCGGCCTGCTGGCCGACGACATCGACGACTATCTGCTGAAGGTGCGCACGCTTCTGCACCGGGATGAGCTGCGGCGGGAGATGGGCGCCCAGGCCCGGGAGCACGCCGCCAGCTTCACCTGGCAGGCCGCCGGTGGGCGCTTCGAGGCGATCCTCAAGGGTGTGGAGTCGCCCCGCCCAGTGCAGCAGCGGGGCGAGCCGTCCTACCTGTCGCCGTAAACCGCTGGGGCGTACGGGTCCTTCTTACCGGCCCGCTTGGCCGCCTCCGAGACGAGCTTGGCCTCACTCGCGGCCTCCTCGTCGGTGGCGGTCGCGGCGGCCGAGATCCCGCCGAGAGCCAGGATCCCCAGCAACGCCGCCACCAGGCCAGACACGACCAGGGTCAGAGCTCTACGCATGCCAATCCTCCAATGGCGAGACGTGCGAGCGGACGTTACCACGCGGTAGCTCGCCGGTGTAGTGCCGAAACGGCGGCAGCGATGACCACCAGAAGGGCAGCGCTGAGGGCCGCCACCACCGCCAGTCGGGCCGGCCCGGACCCGCCCGGTTCCCGCACGGTCGCCGGGTTGCGGTACAGCGTCAGGAACGGTCCGTCGTGGACGCGCTCGAGGCCGCCGAGCACCTGAGAGTCCACCTCGCCGGAGACCTCGTGCTGCACCAGGACCCAGCGCACCCCGGTGGTCCAGACCGGCCGCCCCTCGGCCAGCGCTCGGCGCATCTCGCGGACGCGCGGGTTCTCGCCGGCCACGGCGACGTCGCCGACCCGGAGCGTGTCGTCGGTCAGGACCGTCCCCGGCAGGTAGCGCGGCGCCGGGTCCAGGACGACCCGGCCGGGGTTCCACGGGTACGCCCGGTAGGCGCTCAGCGGCAACGCGAGGATCTCCCCCGGCTCCTCCTCGATGTGCTCGGCCACCCGCTGCCACTCCGCCGGATAGCTCACCGGCCTGATCCGACCGACACCGCCGAACGCCAGGTCCGGCAGGACCGCCACCGGCAGGAACAGCAGCCCGACCAGGACCACCCCGGCCACCTCCCGGTCGATTCGGGCCACCAGCCGCTCGGCCCCCAACGCCGCGCACACCACCAGCAGCAGGGCGTACGGCGCCAGGAACTTCTGCCCATCTCGCAGCAGCCCCGCGCCGGGCAGGTGCACCACCGCCCAGCGCAGCGCGGCGTCCCCGCCGGGGAGCAGCCCGAAGGCGGCGAACAGAAAACCGGTCCCGGCGAGCACCGCCAGGCGCGCCGCCCCACCCGGGGGTAGCCGACGCCGCAGCAGGCCCGCACCGACACCGGCCAGGACCAGCAGCACGAGGGTCGCCACCGGCACCAGTGGCGTGGCGCGACTGGCGGGGGTGGCCTGCGCGCTCCAGATGCCGCCGGTGCCGGCCAACGCCACCAGCGGGCCGGCCCAGTTCTCCGAACGCGCCGCGAAAGCCGCCACCCCCGCCGGGTCCGAGGAACCCCCGGCGCCGGTGACCAGGGCCGCGACCACCCAGGGGGCGTTGAGCACTCCGACCGCGGCCAAGGCCTGCCGGGACCGGTGCGGATGCATCCGCTGCGACACCAGCAGCGACCGGGGCGCGCGCATCCGGTCCGACGTCAGCACCAGCACAGTGCCCAACGCGATGAGACCGCCGGTCGGCGTGATGGCGGCGGGAGCGGCGGCCAGCACCACCCGGGCGAGCGCGCCGTCGCGCCCGGCCCGCAGGTCCAGCACCGCCCGCACCAGCCAGGGCAGCGCGGCGTACGCGAGCAGCAGCCCCCACTGCCCGATCAGCAACCGCTCGGCGAGGTACGGCGTCCACGCGTACGCCAACGCGGCGAACAGCCGGACCGCCCGCCGTTCGGTGGGCACCAACCGGCCGGCGCCGACCGCCGCGAGGAAGACCGCCCCGGCGAGCGCCAACCGCTGCACCACCCAGCCCGGCACGAGCTGGGTGACCAGCGAGACCAGCGCGTCCATCGGCACCGCCCGGGGCAGACTCTGCGCCGGGGCGACGAGATCCCAGGTCAACGGCTGCCGGGGTACGAACACCATGTCGTACAGCAACGCGTAGCCGGGCGCCGCCAGCGGGGCCAGCACCACCGCAGTGACCGCCGCCGCGACCGCGTACAGCCACAGCGTGTCCCGCGTCCGCCGAACCGGTGCGGCCTCGACGCCGTCGGTCGGCTCAACCATTCACGATGCCGGCACCGCCCGGCCGACGGTGATCAGCTCGGTGCACACCCCGACCCCTGGCGTTGCGACGGTGACCTCGACGGCGTCCCCCGCACCCTCCAGCAGGAAGTACAGGTCGTTCAGCCCGCGTCGCAGGGTGATCTCGCGGGTGGCGTCGCCGAGCCGGAACAGCGCTGTCGAGTCACCCGAGCTGAGGTAGCCGAAGTGCACCGCGTACGGCCACTCCACCAGGTACCCGTCCAACGGGATCCGAGTGGGTTGCCCGCCCTGGGCGAGGTGCCCGCAACCGTCCACCGGGCCGGGGACGATCTTCCGTCCCTGGACCACCACCGGACGGATCCGGCCGAGATCATCGAACGTCGACGGTCGCGCGGCCTCCGTCACGAAGGTGGGTCGACGCTCGGCCGGGCGGAAGAAGTGCGACTGGAGATTGTCCGGCCAGAAGTAGCCGGCGATCACCCGGTCCGGGACGGCGGTGTCGAAGAAGACGGTACCCGGCGGCGCTGCGGCGAGCTCGGCCTGCGTCGTCGCGAGATAGTCCCGCCCGTACTTCGTACTCCAGTTGTCCCCGAAACGGGCAGTGCTCCACAGGGTGCCCACGCCGATGGTCGCCAGGACGACGATCATCGAGACCAGGCCGACAGCGAACGCGCCAGGCTCCCGCAGGACCGTCGGCACCGGCCACGCCGACACCTCGTCCTCGTCGGTGTCCTTGATCCCCAGCAGGGCCGCGCCCACACAGATCGCGGCGACCAGCACCACATCGGCGACGTACCGGGGGACGACGCCGACCAGTGGGCCGAGCGGCCCGCCCAGCCGGGTGATGGCGAAGAGCGCGGCGACCAGGCCGAGGTAGCAGGTGAGCAGCAGCCAGGCCCGGCCGGCCGACGGACGCCGCCGGACGGTGACCACGACGAGCGTCGCCAGCACCGCCCACGACAACCACTTGGCGATGTCGTACGGGTCGACGAGCGGGGGACCGTCACCGGCGTAGCTCCAGCGCCAGGGACCTCCGAGCAGACCCGGCACCACCGTCTCGCCGACCAGGTCACCGAGGAAGTTGAGGACCGGGCCGACGGACGAGGGCTCGTCCAGCTCGCGGGCGGCGGGTCGGGTCACGTAGAACGCCAGATACGCCCCGGCGAGAACGGAAAGCATCAGCCAGGCCGGCCAGTGCCGGCGGATCGCCGTCGCGAGACTGCGCCACACACCACCGGAGGTGAAGAGGAAGACGGTCAGCAGGAACAGCAGCGGCACGATCAGCAGGGACTTGGTGTCGAAGAGCAGACCGAACACCAGCCACAGCGCGACCGCCACGAGGTGCCGCAGACGACCGGTCCGCACGTACCGGACCTGGGCTGCGACCGCCATGACCAGGGCCAACTGCATCGGCAGCACGAGCAGCCCGACCAACCACAGCGAGGAGACCTCGAGCGTCAGCGGGCAGAACACGAACAGGCACAACGGAATGAGCAGGCCCCAACCGGGCCGGAGCAGATCGCGCAACAGCCGGTAGGCAGCGATCCCGGTCGCCGCCTGGCCAACCGCCAGGAGCAACACCCACGGCCAGGTGGCGAAGCCCGCCGCCCGCACCATCGCCCACGCCACCAACAGGCCGCCGGGCATGAGGTGGTTGTTGAACGTACGCAGGAGGTAGTCCGCGTCCAGCCCGGTGTCGAGAACCTGGGCGGCGATGACGAACTCGTCCTGCGAGAACCAGCCACGGGTGGCGAGGCCGGCGCGCCAGGCGACGGACACCGCGATGAGGGCGATCGCCACGGCGCGGACGGGGTCGGCGCGGAGCCATCGGCCGATCGGCCCGGGCCCGTCGCCGTCGGACGCGACGCGTTCCGGATGCGTCTCGGCCTCAGCTTCTGGCATTGACATGGTCGGCAGCCTGCCACACGCTTACACGCCGTGGGGACGGCCGTTCTCCCGATAACGCCACCGCAGCGCCCCTGGTCGCCCGTCCGTGCCCGGTCCGGATAACGTCGCGCGACAGTCGTCGGCTGCAGGTGCGCGTCCGGCCGGTGAAGACAGGAGCCGAAATGCGTGCAGAGGTGGCCAGTGGCGCCGCTCCGGGGTCCAGCCGGAGCCGGCACACGGCCCGACGGTTCCGGCACCTGGTCATCTGCATCGCACTCACCGCCCTCGCCTTCCAGCAGGCCCCGGGCCAGGTCGTCCCGGACACCAAGGTCGACCTGAACGTCAACCCGGCCGGGTGGCTGCTCCGCTCCCTGCACCTGTGGGACCCCACCGGCACGTTCGGCCAACTACAGAACCAGGCGTACGGCTATCTCTGGCCGATGGGCCCGTTCTTCCTGCTCGGGTCGGAGTCCGGCCTCGCGCCGTGGGTGGTGCAGCGGCTGTGGTGGGCGCTGCTCTTCTGTGTCGCCTACCTGGGGGCCGTGCGCCTGGCGGGCCGGCTCACCATCGGAACGCCCGCCGGGCGCATGATCGCCGGCGTCGCCTTCGCGCTGTCACCGCGCATCCTCACCCAGCTCGGCTGGTCCTCGGTGGAAGCATGGCCCAGCGCCGTCGCACCCTGGGTGCTCATTCCGCTGGTCGGTCTCGCCGCCGGCACGCGACTGCGACGCGCCGTCGCCGCGTCAGCCCTCGCCGTCGCCTGCGCCGGTGGGGTCAACGCCACCGCCGTGTTCGCCGTGGTGCCACTGGCCCTGCTCTGGCTCGCCACCGTCCAGCCCGTACGCCGCCGGGTCACCGCCATCGCCGCCTGGTGTGGCGCTGTGGCCCTGGCCACCGCGTGGTGGTTGGTTCCGCTGCTGGTCCTCGGGCGGTACAGCCCACCCTTCCTGGACTACATCGAGACCGCCCGAAACACCACGAGCGTCACCGACGGGGTGACCACACTGCGCGGCGCCTCGTACTGGGTCGCCTACCTGGCCTCCCCGTTCGGACCGACCATCCCGTCCGGTGCGCGGCTCGCCAACGAGGCGGTGCTGGTCGCCGCCACCCTGGCGGTCGCCGCCCTCGGTGTGCTCGGGCTGTCCCGACGGGGGATGCCGCACCGCCGGTTCCTCATCACCGGTCTGGTGCTCGGCGTCGCGCTCGTCGGCCTCGGGCACGTCGGCGACCTGCCGAACATCCTCGCCGGGCCGCAGCGGGAGTTCCTCGACGGCGTCGGCGCACCCCTGCGCAACGTGCACAAGTTCGACGTCCTGCTCCGCCTACCCCTGTGCCTGGGCATGGCGCACCTGATCGGGCTGGCCGTCCGGGCGGCGCGCACCGCGCCCGCGCGGCACCGCCCGCGAACCGTCGCACGCGCCTGGCTGACCGCCGGCGCCGCCATCGTCGCCGTCACGGCGGTCGCCACACCCGCCCTCGCGGGCGGTCTCGCCACCCCGGGCAGCGTCAAGGAGGTGCCCGGCTACTGGCACGACGCCACCGACTGGCTCGACGCGAACACGGGGCGCGGGCGGGTGCTCGTCGTACCCGGGGCGCGTTTTCCGTCGTACGACTGGGGCAACACCACCGACGAGATCACCCAGCCGCTGCTCAACAGCCGGTGGGCGGTACGCAACGCCATCCCCTTCACCCCTCCGACCACGATCCGGCTGCTGGACGTGATCGAGTCGACGCTCGCCACGGGCGCCGGGTCGACCGGCCTGGCGGACCTGCTGGCCCGATCCGGCATCAGTCACGTCCTGTTCCGCGCCGACCTCGACCACGGCCGCTCCGACACGGCCCGCCCAGCGGTGGTCCGGCAGGCGCTGGAGCGCTCACCCGGGTTGACCCACGTCACGTCCTTCGGCCCCCTGCGCGGCGGGCCGTCGTCCCCCGACGAGTTCCGCGACCACGGGCTCGACGTGCCCGTCCGGGCGCTGGAGGTCTACCGGGTCGACCGGCCCGTCTCGCCGGTGGTCGCCTACGACAGAACCGACGTGACCACTGTGGTCGGTGGCCCCGAATCACTGCTCGACCTCGCCGCGGCGGGGCAACTCGGCTCGGCGCCCACCGTCCTGGCCGGCGACGCGTCGGCAGCCGACGTCGCCGGACCGGTGGCGATGACCGATGGCCTGCGCAGGCGGGACGTGTCGTTCGGCGGACTGCGTGACAACACCTCCCAGACGATGACCGCCGACGACACCTTCGAGGTCACCGCGCCCGCCCACGACTACCTGCCCGAGTGGGGCGCGGAGCACTCCACCGTCGCCCGTTTCGAGGGCATCGACGCGATCCGCACCTCCACCGCCCGCTCGCAGGTGGGCTCCCCCGGCGGTGCCCGCCCCGAGCACCAGCCGTACGCGGCGATGGACGGCAACCCGGCGACCTCCTGGCAGTCCGCGCCGTACTCGCCCAGCGACAGACAGTGGATCGAGGTGGGCCTCGCCAACCCGACGACCGTCAGCCGGGTCGAGGTGTGGTTCGACCTGAAGGCCGATGCCCTACCCACGACGGTGACCGTCAGCGCCGGGTACGAGAGCAGCACCATCGAACAGTTCAGCGACCACATGGTGTTCGAACTGCCCGGCGTCCACGCCACCCGCGAGGTCCGGGTCTCGGTCGACAGCGCGTACGACCTGCGCCCGTTCGGAAACGGCTCGGTCGGTATCGCCGAGATCAAGATTCCGGGCATCCAGACCAGCCGCACCCTCGTCCTGCCCACCGCACCGGTCACCGACCGGCCGGCGACCGTCGTCGTGTCCGCGGCGCCCACCACGCCGGCCTGCTTCTCCGTCGACGGGCATCCGCGCTGCTCCACCGACGTCATCCGCGGTTCCGAGGACGGGTCCACCATCGACCGGACCCTCACCCTGCCGGCGGCCGGCGCGTACGACGCCAAGCTGTGGGCGCGGCCGACGGCCGGCCCCGACCTGGACAACGCCCTCGACAAGCTGGTGACCGACGCGCAGCCGCTACGCCTCGCGGCGCAGATCAGCGCCTCCTCGACGGCAGTACCCGACCCGGCCGGCCGGGCCGGGGCGGCGCTCGACGGGAACCCGGCCACCAGTTGGTCACCGGCGATCGACGACGAGGCACCGATCCTGCGACTCAAGTGGCTCAAGCCGCAGACCATCACCGGGCTCCGCTTCTCCGTCGACGACACGACACCCGCCACCCGTCTCGGCAGTGTGCGGGTGGTCGGCGACGACGGCTTCCGCAGCAGCCTGCTCGGCGACGACGGGCTGCTCCGCCTGGACCCGCCGATGCGGACCGACGAGATCACCATCCAGTTCCTCGACAAGCCGTCCGCCACCAGCACCGACCCGTACAAGCTGCGGTTGCCGGAGCGGTTGCCCGTCGCGGTCGGCGAGGTGACGGTGCTACCCGGAGCGCCCACCGTCGGACCGCGCCCCGACGCACCCCTGACGCTGGCCTGCGGATCGGGGCCGACGCTCCAGATCGGCGCGGCGCGGGTGACCACCACGCTGCGCGGCACGCTCCGCGACCTGCTGGAAATGCGCGAGATGCCGGTGACGCCGTGCGGCCGGGACACGCCCCGGCAGCTCGACCTGGGCCGCGGGGAGCACCGCATCGTCGCCACCCAGAGCAAGCTGGCCTCGCCCACCACTGTCGCCCTGGTACCGAAGACGACCACACCGGCCTCGGTGACCGCCAGCGCCACCGAGATCGAATCCTGGGCGGCCACCGAGCGACGGGTACGAGTGGCCAGTCACCCCGTCGACCGGGTGCTCGCCGTGCGGGAGAACACCAACATCGGCTGGCAGGCCACCCTCGGCGGGCGGACGCTGAAACCACTGGTGGTGGACGGTTGGCAGCAGGGCTGGATCCTTCCCGCCGGCGCCTCCGGAGAGGTGCTGTTGCGTTTCGCACCGGACACGCCGTACCGGGCGGGGCTTCTCCTCGGCGGCATCCTGCTCGCGGTGGTGGTCCTGCTCGCTGTGGTGCCCGCCCGACAGCCCACCGGGCGCACCTCGGCGACCGTTCCACCACGCGGCCGACGTCGGGTCACCCGCTCGCTGCCGCTGCTGGCCGTCGGGGCCGCCGCGCTGGTGCTGTGGAGCGGCCTCATCGGGGGCCTGCTGGTCGCGGCGGGATTCATGCTGGCGGTACCCGGCCCACGCCGCCTGCCCTGGCCGGTCGACCCACGTCGGGTCAGGACCATCAGCCGGGCCGTCGAGACCTGGCTCCCCGGCGCGCTCGTCCTGCTCGCCGGGTTGCTCTACCTCGATTCGACGCGGCGGAACACCGACGCGCTCGTGCAACTCACCATCGTCGTCGCCCTGGGTGCCCTCTGGCTCTCCACCGCCGCCCGACGACGGCCCGTACGCCGGGCCAGACCGACCGCCGCGACCCCAGTCGTTGCGGCGGCTGCGCCGGTCGCGGAGGGATCGAAGCCGTACCCGGCCGAGCACGACGCGGCCGAGCCGGCGAGGCCCGGCCAGTCGGCCGGGCCAGCCGACGGGCAGCTCCCGACCTTCTCCGAGATCACGTGAGCCTCCGACGACCCGTCCGTCGGGAGAAGACGGCCCAGACGGAGCTGACCCGCGGATGGAGCACGGGCCTCGGCGCTGCCGGGGTCAGCGTCACAGTGGCCGGGGTCCTGGTCAACGGCCTGGCCTACCTGGTACCGGTCCTGGCCGCCCGGCGGCTCGACCCGGCCGACCTCAGCGTGCTCGCCGCCGCCCTCGGTCTGGTGGCCATCGTCGGTGTGCCCGGGCTCGGCCTGCAACTGGCCGTCGCCGTGCACCACGCCCGGCACGGCGCCTCCGACACTCGGCGGCTCACCGCCGTCACCGCCGCAGTGTGCGCGGGAACCCTCGTCGCGGCGACACCACTGCTGGTCACCGCCCTGGATCTCCCGGTCGAGATGCCCGCGCTGCTGGCGGTCACCACCGCGGCGATCGTGCTCTCCTCCCGGTCCCTCGGAGAGTTGCAGGGTGGGCAACGCTTCGTACGACTCGCCATCGGGATGGCAGTGCTCGCCGCCGGCCGCTACGGCGGCGTGATCGCCGGGTTGCTGCTCGGCGCGGGACCGACCGGCGCACTCGCGGTCGGCGCGTTGACCGCCGCCCTCACCCCTGCGGTGCTGGCCCGACTCGCCCGCGAGCCCCAACGGTCGTCCACCGCCCCCCGGCTGACCGTCGCCCAGGTCGTGGCCGGCTGCGGTGCGACACTGGCGATGCTCGTCGTCTCCTACGCCGACCTGCTGCTGTCCCGGCAGTTGCTGTCCCCGTCGGATTCCGGGGCGTACTCGGTCGGCACCGTCCTGAGCAAGGGCGCGCTCTGGGCACCGCAGGTCGCCGCCGTCCTCGCCCTACCACGGCTGGCCCGCGGTGACCGGCGCAGCCGAACGGTTGCGCTCGCGGTGACAGGCGGGTGTGGCGTGGTGCTGGTCCTCGCCTCGACGCTCGCCGGAGGGCTCGCCTTCCGCCTCGCCGGTGGGCCCGACTACGACCACCTGGGCCGGTACGCGCCCCTCTTCGCGGCGGTCGGTGCGCTCTACGCGGTGACGTTCGTGCTGCTCAACGACCGCCTCGCGGCCGGCGCGCGCTGGGCGGCGGCACCGCTGTGGGTGGGCGTGGCCGGCCTGGTGGCCGTCACCGCGACCCTCCGGCCCCACACCGTCCCCGGTCTTCTCCTCGCGGCAGTGGGCACGGCCATCGTCACCACCGCGCTGATGGCGGTGACGGCCCGTCGGCGCGCGCCGGTTGCGGCGGCCGAGCCGGCTAGCCCTCCGCGAGCCAGTCCGTCAGCAGTCGGTGGTCGATCGAGTCCACCCGACCGAGCGGACGACCCGAGGCCACCCGGTCCCGCAGCTCCGCCCGGGTGAACCAGCGCGCCTCCAACAACTCCTCGCCGTCCACGCGTACCTCGTCGGAGGTGGCGGTGGCCCGGAAACCCACCATCAGGCCGGCGGGGAACGGCCACGCCTGTGACCCCTGATAGGTCACGTCGGTGACTGTCACGCCCGCCTCCTCGCCCATCTCCCGACAGACCGCGTCCTCCAGGCTCTCGCCGATCTCGACGAAGCCGGCCAGCGTCGAGTACGCGTCCTCGGCCGCGCCCGCGTGCCGGGCCAGCAGACAGCGCCCCGACCGACCGGGCGCCTCGACCAACACGATGATGGCCGGCTCGATCCGGGGGAACAGCAGACGTCCGCACTCCGTACCGGTGCAGGTCCGCAGGTGCCCGCCGCCGCCGGCGACGGCCGGCGCGGCGCACGTCCCGCAGAATCGCTGCTGCCGGTGCCAGTGCAACAAACCCCTGGCGTACGCCAGGACGGCCGCGTCGGCGGGTTCAATCCGCCCGACCAGTGCCCGCACGTCGACGGACCGCACCGCACCGGCCATCTCGACGGCGGACCGCTCGGGGAGCGCGGAGAGGTCCGCGGCGAACACGGCGGACTCCCCATCGAGCCCCAGGAAGACGGTCTCGCCGGCGGCGGACCGGACCAGCGCCGCGCGCTCCGCGCTGAGCCGAACCGGCCCGTGCCCGTCCACGAGACAACGGTCCCGCCACATCGGCAGCAGAACGCTGGTCGCCTCGCTGAGCAGCGCGCCCAACCGCGTCGGATCGGTGCGCAACGGTCCCGCCCGGTCCAGCGAACCGCCCCCGTACGCCAACACCCGCTCCGCAGTGTCCACCCGGTCACCGTGCCACGTCGGTGGTCGGCCGTCGGCACCGCCCCCGGACCCGTGCGACACGCCGAACGACACGCGGTAGCAGCGCCTGGCGGGCGTAGCCGACGAGGACGGCCGGGCATTCGTTACCGTAGGTGCCTCCGGGAGGGAGGACCTCCCGCGGCACCCTGGCGATCGAGGTTGCAGTGACGCTGTACGGCGAAAACAGTCCACCCGCCGACGACCGGCCCACAGTGCAGGTCACCGCGGTCACCTGGCCGGACGACGGACCTGAGCCGGTCACCACAGCCGCTCCCGGCGAGCCGGACGGCGGCCCGCGCCGGCCCCGTCGCGTGCGCACTCTGCTCGCCGCAGGCATCACCGGTGGCGTCCTCGCCGCCGTGGCGGGTGCCGGCGCCTGGGCGTACGCCGGTGACGTTCCCCGTGGCACCAGCGTGCTCGGCACCGAACTGGGCGGCCGGAGCCGCGCGGACGCCGACCGGGAGTTGCGGGCGGAGCTGGACCGGCGAGCGGCAACGCTGGCCACGCCGCTGAAGGTCACCGTCGACGGCCGCACCGCCGAGATCAACCCCGCCGACGTGGGGCTGACCGTCGACGTGCCGGCGACCGTCGCGGCAGCCGCCGAGGCCGACGCCCACCCGGTCAGCCGGCTGGTCGGCTCCCGCAGCGTCGAGCCCGTGGTGACAGTCGACGTGGCCCGGTTGGACGACGCCCTCCGTAAGGTGCTCGGCAACCAGGCCCAGGGCATGACGATGCCGGCGATCACCTATCAAGGCACCACGCCGAAGGTCGTACAGCCCAAGCCCGGGCTGGCTCTGAACCCGGAGCGTTCCGCCGAGGTGGTCCGCACCGGCTGGTTGGCCGGCGCCCCGGTCACCGTGCCCTTGGTGGAGACCCACCCGGCGACCACCCCGGAGGAGTTGGACCGGATGGTCGACGAGCTGGCGAAGCCGGCGGTCGCCGCGCCGGTCACCCTGCGCACCAACAAGGGCCAGGTGTCGATCCCGCCCGCCGCCATCGCGAAGAGCCTCCGGTTCGGTGCCGACAAGACCGGCAAGCTCACCCCCTCGGTGGACGTCAAGCGGCTGCGGGCGGCGCTCGGCGACAAGCTGGCCGCCATCGAGGTGCCGCCGAAGGACGCCACGATGACGATTTCCGGTGGCCGGCCCACGGCCAAGGAGGGGCGATCCGGGCAGCAACTGGACACTGCAGCCCTCAGTCGAGACCTGCTGACCGTGCTACCGAAGGCGGACGGCCGCGAGGTGACCGGCGAGTTGAAGCCGACACCGCCGCAGCTCACCGGGGAGAAACTCGCCGGCCTGGGCATCAAGGAGCGGGTGTCGACCTTCACCACCCGGTTCACCGGCGGCATGGCCTCGTCGCGCAGCCAGAACATCGCGACCATCGCGAAGAAGGTGGACGGCACTGTCGTACTACCTGGGAAGACGTTCTCGCTCAACGGGCACACCGGCGAGCGCGGCTACGCCCAGGGCTACCGGGACGCACCTGTCATTCTCGACGGCAAGCTGGTGCCGGGCGTCGGCGGCGGCACCTCGCAGTTCACCACCACGCTTTTCAACGCGACCTACTACGCCGGCTTGGAGGACGTCGAGCACAAGCCGCACTCGTACTGGTTCGACAGGTACCCGGCGGTCATCGAGTCGACGATCTTCTGGCCGAACCTGGACTTCAAGTTCCGCAACAACACCGAGTACGGCGTTCTCATCGACACGTCGTACACGTCCAGCACGATCACCGTGTCGATCTGGAGCACGAAGATCTACGACAGCGTGAAGACCGAGTACGGGCCGCGCCGCAACGTCACGACGCCGAAGCAGATCCATCTGGCTCCCGGCCCCTCGTGCATCGAGACCAACGGCATCAACGGCTTCACCCAGGACGCCTTCCGGGTCATCAAGAAGGGTGGCGTGGTGGTCAAGCGGGAGAAGTTCACCTGGCGCTACGACGCGGAGCCCCGCTACGTCTGCGGGCCAAAGACGTCCTGAGTTCCCAATCTAGGGCCCAGCTCTGCTCCAGGGCCGGGCTCTGCTCTGGGTGGTCAGGTCAGTTCTGAGGTCGGTCCAGTCAGTGCAGCGGCGTTGCCGTCGTGCCGTTGCGCTTGCCGCCCTGCGGTGGCATCGGCACCGTGCGAGTCTCCTGCACCCGGATCTCGGCCCGGAACCGGTGCGCCGCAGGGTGCCACATCTCCTCGAACGGACCCATGACCTCGCCACCGATGCCACGACGACGGACCCGGGAAGCGAGCCACCAGAGGATGCCCAGGACCGCCGCCACGCAGCCCGCGAACACCACAAATATCAGGACCTCATCCACAGGCCGAGCCTAGCCCTGGGCGCCAGACCCAGCCTGAACCGCCGCGATCTTGCACTTTCGCTCGCTGACCGCGGCCTGGTCCGGCCGCAAGATCGCGCAACATCCTGGATGTAGTGGCCTCACGACGTGCGAACACCACTACAACCAGGATCGAGCATGACCTTGCCGGCCTCGGCCAGCTCGGACCCCTGACCCGGCCTAACCGGCCGTCCGGGTAACCCCGGTGTCAGGAAACCCGGGCCGATCAACCAGGCAGGGAAACGCAGAAAGGGCGAACGCAGAAAAGGCCATCCCCGTTAGGGGATGGCCTTTTCTGAAAGATTGTCCGGCGGCGTCCTACTCTCCCACACCCTCACGAGTGCAGTACCATCGGCGCTGGAGGGCTTAGCTTCCGGGTTCGGAATGTAACCGGGCGTTTCCCCTCCGCCATGACCGCCGTAACTCTATGAACATATCAAACAACCCCGGCACAAAAATCACGGGTGTTCGCTTGTTCAGAGTTGCACAGTGGACGCGTAGCAGCTTAGTAGTCAAGTCCTCGGCCTATTAGTACCGGTCAACTGAACCCGTTACCGGGCTTACATTTCCGGCCTATCAACCCAGTCGTCTAGCTGGGGGCCTTACCCCACAAAGTGGGTGGGATACCTCATCTTGAAGCAGGCTTCCCGCTTAGATGCTTTCAGCGGTTATCCCTTCCGAACGTAGCTAACCAGCCGTGCCCTTGGCAGGACAACTGGCACACCAGAGGTTCGTCCGTCCCGGTCCTCTCGTACTAGGGACAGCCCTTCTCAAGTATCCTACGCGCACGGCGGATAGGGACCGAACTGTCTCACGACGTTCTAAACCCAGCTCGCGTACCGCTTTAATGGGCGAACAGCCCAACCCTTGGGACCTGCTACAGCCCCAGGATGCGACGAGCCGACATCGAGGTGCCAAACCATCCCGTCGATATGGACTCTTGGGGAAGATCAGCCTGTTATCCCCGGGGTACCTTTTATCCGTTGAGCGACACCGCTTCCACTCGCAAGTGCCGGATCACTAGTCCCGACTTTCGTCCCTGCTCGACCTGTCAGTCTCACAGTCAAGCTCCCTTGTGTACTTGCACTCAACACCTGATTGCCAACCAGGCTGAGGGAACCTTTGGGCGCCTCCGTTACCTTTTAGGAGGCAACCGCCCCAGTTAAACTACCCACCAGACACTGTCCCTGAACCGGATAACGGTCCGAAGTTAGATACCCAAATCAACCAGAGTGGTATTTCAAGATTGCCTCCACCCATACTGGCGTATGGACTTCACCGGCTCCCACCTATCCTACACAAGCTAATTCGAGTACCAATGTCAAGCTATAGTAAAGGTCCCGGGGTCTTTCCGTCCTGCCGCGCGTAACGAGCATCTTTACTCGTACTGCAATTTCGCCGGGCCTGTGGTTGAGACAGTGGGGAAGTCGTTACGCCATTCGTGCAGGTCGGAACTTACCCGACAAGGAATTTCGCTACCTTAGGATGGTTATAGTTACCACCGCCGTTTACTGGCGCTTAAGTTCTCCGCTTCGCCCCGAAGAGCTAACAGGTCCCCTTAACGTTCCAGCACCGGGCAGGCGTCAGTCCATATACATCGAATTACTTCTTCGCATGGACCTGTGTTTTTAGTAAACAGTCGCTTCCCCCTGCTCTCTGCGGCCATACAACGCTCCACCCGCGCGGGGCTTCACGTCTCCGGCCCCCCTTCTCCCTAAGTTACGGGGGCAATTTGCCGAGTTCCTTAACCACAGTTCGCCCGATCGCCTCGGTATTCTCTACCTGACCACCTGTGTCGGTTTGGGGTACGGGCCGCTAAGAACTCGCTAGAGGCTTTTCTCGGCAGCATAGGATCACTGACTTCACCTGAATCGGCTCGGCATCACGTCTCAGCCTTCATGTGTTGCGGATTTGCCTACAACACGGCCTACACGCTTACCCCGGCACAACCACCGGCCGGGCTCAGCTACCTTCCTGCGTCACCCCATCGCTTGACTACTACCCATCAGGTTCCCACGCTCCCTCAGCTCAGTCCGAAGACCTCACCAAGTTCGGGTGGTTAGCACAACGAGGTTCATCAGGGACGCTCTTTCGCGGGTACGGGAATATCAACCCGTTGTCCATCGACTACGCCTCTCGGCCTCGCCTTAGGTCCCGACTCACCCAGGGCGGATTAGCCTGGCCCTGGAACCCTTGGTCATCCGGCGGAAGGGTTTCTCACCCTTCTTTCGCTACTCATGCCTGCATTCTCACTCGTGCCGCGTCCACAACTGGGTCACCCCGCTGCTTCACTCGCGGCACGACGCTCCCCTACCCATCCACACACCTGCACAAGGAATCAAGTCCAAGCGAGGATAAAATGTGAATGCCACAGCTTCGGCGGTGTGCTTGAGCCCCGCTACATTGTCGGCGCGGAACCACTTGACCAGTGAGCTATTACGCACTCTTTAAAGGGTGGCTGCTTCTAAGCCAACCTCCTGGTTGTCTATGCGACCCCACATCCTTTTCCACTTAGCACACGCTTAGGGGCCTTAGCTGGTGATCTGGGCTGTTTCCCTCTCGACTACGAAGCTTATCCCCCGCAGTCTCACTGCCGCGCTCTCACTTACCGGCATTCGGAGTTTGGCTGATTTCGGTAAGCTTGTGGGCCCCCTAGACCATCCAGTGCTCTACCTCCGGCAAGAAACACGCGACGCTGCACCTAAATGCATTTCGGGGAGAACCAGCTATCACGGAGTTTGATTGGCCTTTCACCCCTAACCACAGGTCATCCCCCAATTTTTCAACATTGGTGGGTTCGGCCCTCCACGCGGTCTTACCCGCGCTTCAGCCTGCCCATGGCTAGATCACTCCGCTTCGGGTCTAGGACACGCGACTGAATCGCCCTATTCAGACTCGCTTTCGCTACGGCTCCCCCACACGGGTTAACCTCGCCACATGCCACTAACTCGCAGGCTCATTCTTCAAAAGGCACGCCGTCACCCCGCAAGGCTCCGACGGATTGTAGGCGAACGGTTTCAGGTACTATTTCACTCCCCTCCCGGGGTACTTTTCACCATTCCCTCACGGTACTTGTCCGCTATCGGTCACCAGGAAGTATTTAGGCTTACCAGGTGGTCCTGGCAGATTCACGGCAGATTTCAGGGGTCCGCCGCTACTCGGGAACACCCACAGAAGGTCAGCAACTTTCACCTACCGGACTCTCACCGTCTACGGTCAGCCATTCCAGACTGTTCGACTAGCCACTGACTTTGTAACTTCTCGAACAAGTGTCAGCTTGTTCAGCAGGGTCCCACAACCCCGACCACGCAACCCCTGACAGGTATCACACGCAGCCGGTTTAGCCTCGATCCGCTTTCGCTCGCCACTACTCACGGAATCACTAAATTGTTTTCTCTTCCTACGGGTACTGAGATGTTTCACTTCCCCGCGTTCCCTCCACACACCCTATGTGTTCAGGTGTGGGTGACACCACATGACTGGTGCCAGGTTTCCCCATTCGGACACCCTGGGATCACAGCTTGGTTGACAGCTCCCCCAGGCCTATCGCGGCCTCCCACGTCCTTCATCGGCTCCTGGTGCCAAGGCATTCACCGTTCGCCCTTGACAACTTGACCACAAAGATGCTCGCGTCCACTGTGCAATTCTCAACAAACGACCAACCCACAACCCGATCCGCCCCACACCAAAACCCGATCCTTGACGGACCAGCGGTATGTGGGGCCAGGCCATGCCTGGCAGACTGCCAGCCCCCACACAGGAGGCCAGCCACGTCTCTGAAACAACAACACAACGGTTGTTCCTTCAGGACCCAACAGGGTGCTTACATTCCTTCTCAGCCGCACCGAGACCAACCGTTCCCACCACCCCGAAGAGCAGCTGTACTAGGTGAACCCGACCGTTGCCGAGGAAAAACTTGCCAGTGTCTCCGCCATCTGAGCACCCCGACCCAACATTCGTGGGCCGCGGGCTCCTTGCACCCTTTCAGGTGAAGGTGCTCCTTAGAAAGGAGGTGATCCAGCCGCACCTTCCGGTACGGCTACCTTGTTACGACTTCGTCCCAATCGCCAGCCCCACCTTCGACGGCTCCCTCCACAAGGGTTGGGCCACCGGCTTCGGGTGTTGCCGACTTTCGTGACGTGACGGGCGGTGTGTACAAGGCCCGGGAACGTATTCACCGCAGCGTTGCTGATCTGCGATTACTAGCGACTCCGACTTCACGGGGTCGAGTTGCAGACCCCGATCCGAACTGAGACCGGCTTTTTGGGATTCGCTCCACCTCACGGTATCGCAGCCCATTGTACCGGCCATTGTAGCATGCGTGAAGCCCTGGACATAAGGGGCATGATGACTTGACGTCATCCCCACCTTCCTCCGAGTTGACCCCGGCAGTCTTCGATGAGTCCCCGCCATAACGCGCTGGCAACATCGAACGAGGGTTGCGCTCGTTGCGGGACTTAACCCAACATCTCACGACACGAGCTGACGACAGCCATGCACCA
Source organism: Micromonospora sp. NBC_00330 (assembly GCF_036136635.1). Lineage (NCBI taxonomy): Bacteria > Bacillati > Actinomycetota > Actinomycetes > Micromonosporales > Micromonosporaceae > Micromonospora > Micromonospora sp. NBC_00330. The sequence goes on along the minus strand of NZ_CP108012.1, from coordinate 6,146,493 downwards.
CCTGTGACCGCCCCCGAAGGACCTCACATCTCTGTGAGTTTTGCGGCCATGTCAAACCCAGGTAAGGTTCTTCGCGTTGCATCGAATTAATCCGCATGCTCCGCCGCTTGTGCGGGCCCCCGTCAATTCCTTTGAGTTTTAGCCTTGCGGCCGTACTCCCCAGGCGGGGCGCTTAATGCGTTAGCTGCGGCACAGGGAACCGGAGAGGCCCCCCACACCTAGCGCCCAACGTTTACAGCGTGGACTACCAGGGTATCTAATCCTGTTCGCTCCCCACGCTTTCGCTCCTCAGCGTCAGTATCGGCCCAGAGACCCGCCTTCGCCACCGGTGTTCCTCCTGATATCTGCGCATTTCACCGCTACACCAGGAATTCCAGTCTCCCCTACCGAACTCTAGCCTGCCCGTATCGACCGCAGGCTTGGGGTTGAGCCCCAAGTTTTCACGGTCGACGCGACAAGCCGCCTACGAGCTCTTTACGCCCAATAAATCCGGACAACGCTCGCACCCTACGTCTTACCGCGGCTGCTGGCACGTAGTTGGCCGGTGCTTCTTCTGCAGGTACCGTCACTCTCGCTTCGTCCCTGCTGAAAGAGGTTTACAACCCGAAGGCCGTCATCCCTCACGCGGCGTCGCTGCATCAGGCTTCCGCCCATTGTGCAATATTCCCCACTGCTGCCTCCCGTAGGAGTCTGGGCCGTGTCTCAGTCCCAGTGTGGCCGGTCGCCCTCTCAGGCCGGCTACCCGTCGTCGCCTTGGTAGGCCATCACCCCACCAACAAGCTGATAGGCCGCGAGCCCATCCCAAGCCGAAAAACTTTCCACCACCAGCCATGCGGCCAGCAGTCCTATTCGGTATTAGCCCCCGTTTCCGAGGGTTATCCCAAAGCTTGGGGCAGGTTGCTCACGTGTTACTCACCCGTTCGCCGCTCGAGTACCCCGAAGGGCCTTTCCGCTCGACTTGCATGTGTTAAGCACGCCGCCAGCGTTCGTCCTGAGCCAGGATCAAACTCTCCAACAAAAAATTAGTTGAACAGCATCCTGACAACAAACAAATGTTGCCAAAGGAATCCCAACCAGCCAGCAAAAACTGACCAGTCCGGGGTATAAATCATAATTGGCACTGGCTTTACAAGCACCCTGTTGAGTTCTCAAAGAACAACCACACACCGACCAGAAGCCCCACCAAGTGGAACCCCAACCGGGGCTTTCCTTACCGCGTCCCCGTCGCTCTCGCGCCGGGCACTTTTACTACGTTACCTCACCGTCTTCGCCGTGTCAAACCGTGTGTCCCGGTCTGTCATGCTTCGTACGGGTCAGCGCCGGCGCACTCACGCAGCAGCGAACCGCTGCGTCAGGTCGTCGGATTCAGCAGACCGGCCGCTGCGGTTTCCCGCAGTCTCGCCCGGTTCCCTGCCGGTCGTGAACCTTACCCGGTCGGCTTCGCCGCACCAAATCCGCCTCGCGGCCAATCCGGCGAGCCCCGCCCGGACCGCGTCTCCCAGGAGCGAACCCCTGCTTGACCCGGTTGCCATCCCGTTTCGGTGCTCTAGGACCTTCGTCCCGTTTGCCCCGTTCCGCGCTGGCAGAGAGAAAGTTACGCGTCTGCGGGTTTGATCGTCAAATCCACGGGTAGCGGCGCGCGTCACATTTGCTCGTCCGCAGCGTCTTCGCAGGTCAGAAGCGTTCAGCCACAACGGGGGTTCGGCGGCACGAGCAGTACCGGCGCGGACCAGCCCGATCCGCAGGAGCGGCGGGCCCTCAGGAGGTATGCCGGCGCCGGGTGGCGAGCCAGGCCCGGACGCCGAGGACGCCAGCAGTGGTGCCGATCGCCAGGGACGCGGCGATCAGCAGCGCATGCACCCACAGGAAGCTGGTGGCCGGGCCGTCGGCCACCGTGCCGGACGCCCAGGACCGCGGGTCCTGCCAGATGGCCACCGCGAACCTCGGCCAGATCACCCAGGTCCAGACGCCGACTCCGACCAGGAAGAGACTCCACCCTCGCGACAGCACCATGGCAGCCGAGTATGCCAGCGCACCTGGTCACCGGGCCCGCGCCGGCCACCGGCATCGCGGAACCGGCGGCGGCACGTACGCCGGGCGGACCGCCCCACACCTCGGCAGTAGCGCCTCCCCGTAAAGCGCAGGCTGTTTCCGGCGTCAGCGGGATGGGCACTGCGAAGGGGGACAGCTGAGGACCGTCCCCTGGAGGTGCCCCATGCAACCCTCGATCTTCAACCCCTGGGCCTGGCGTGATCCGTCCGCCTTGGCCGGCGGGTACACGCAGACCACCCCCTCGGTCACCCCTGGGGAGGGTCAGGAGGGTGGGCACGACGGCCCGGACGCCCCCGGCCCGGGTACGCCCGTCGACCTGGTGGGTTATCAGGTGCAGGCGAGCGACGGGCGCATCGGCACCATCGACGAGACGAGCGACGAGGCGGACGCCGGGCACCTGGTGGTGGACACCGGGCCGTGGATCTTCGGCCAGAAGGTGTTGCTGCCGGCGGGGACTGTCGACCGGGTGGATCACCAGGAACGCGTCGTGCACGTCGACCGGACCCGCCAGCAGATCAAGGACGCGCCACCGTTCGATCCGGTTTCGGCCGACCAGGAGTACCGGGAACGCATCGGCACCTACTACGCCGACAGCTACCTCCCCCCTCCCGGCGCCGTCCCGCGAGTAATCTGAGGCCGTGGTCCGGACGGGCAACTGCGCATCCGAGGCGGTCGACCTGGTCGACGGCCCCCTCCTCGGCGCCGTGCCCGAGATCCCGACCAGCTCCGGCGATGGCCGTGAGCAACTTCTGAACGTCCTCCGTGCCGGTGGTCTGCGGTTTCGCGCCGGCGCGCGATGGCGGGCGACTCGCTGAGTCGATCCCGCTGACCGACCAGGGCTGAGCCAGCCCTCCTCGGCGCGCGCCCACGCGTGACCCACCAACGGAACGAGAGGCACCACCATGTCCGTCGCACGAATGCTCACCGGCGACCGGCCCACCGGCCGCCTGCACCTCGGCCACTACGTCGGCAGCATCGCCAACCGGGTACGGCTGCACCGACGCTACGAGAGCTTCTTCATCATCGCCGACCTGCACATGCTCACCACCCGCAACCGCCGGGAGGACATCGACCAGGTCTCCGGCAACGCCCGCGAGATGGTGACCGACATCCTCGCCGCCGGCGTCGACCCGGACCAGGCCACCTTCTACCTCCAGTCGGCCATCCCCGAGGTCGGCGACCTCAACACCCTCCTCCAGAACCTGGTGACCGTCCCCCGGCTGGAACGGGTGCCCTCGCTCAAGGACATGGCCCGCGACGCCGGCAAGGAGGAGATGCCGTACGGGCTGCTGGGTTATCCGGTGCTCCAGGCCGCCGACATCCTCTGCGTGAAGGGAGAGGTGGTTCCGGTCGGCCGGGACAACGCCGCACACGTCGAGGTGACCAGGGAGATCGCCCGCCGGTTCAACCACCTGTACGGCCCCGTCTTCCCGGTGCCCGAGTTGATCCCGGCAGACACACCGAGCCTGGTGGGGACCGACGGCACCGCCAAGATGAGCAAGAGCCGGGGCAACTCGATCGCGCTCTCCGACGACGCGGCGACGGTGCGTCGCAAGGTGCTCGGCATGTACACCGACCCGAACCGGGTGCGGGCCGACGTGCCAGGCACTGTGGAAGGCAACCCGGTCTTCGCGTACCACGCGGTCTTCAATCCGGACCGCGACGAGGTGACCGACCTGGCCCGGCGGTACCGCGCCGGGCGGGTGGGTGACGTAGAGGTCAAGGAGCGGCTGATCGTCGCGCTGGAGGGGTTCCTGGCGCCGATCCGGCAGCGCCGGGCCGAGATCGAAGCCGACCGGGGCCTGGTCGACCGGCTGATCGTCGAGGGTACGGAACGGACCCGCCAGGAGGTACGCCAGACGGTGCTCGAGGTACGCCGGGCAATGGGGCTGACCGGCGCGTACCAGCAGATGCGGCGGCGGGCTGAGCGGAGCCGGCGCCGGACGGACGCCTCGACCTGAAGGCCGGGGCGTCCGGTCGGCGGCGTGGCGCCGGGTCCGCTGCGGCACCATCGGGGTCTCAGCGGATCCGGACGTCAGCCAGGTCCAGGGTGATCGGCGTCCAGGAGAGGTCCGGGGTGCGGTCCTCCTGGCGGATGTGGATCCGGCGTCGTGTCGGCACGACCAGCCCGTCGACCTCGGTGGCTCCGCTGACGTAGTGCGCGACCGGGGAGGAGCCGTTGACCACCGGCTGGTAGTCCATGCGTCGTAGCAACCCGCCGTCGTCGAAGTAGTACAGCTGGGTGTCGCTGTGGGTGTGCACGCTCTCGGGGTACGTGACGCGCAGTACGCGCCACGACTCGCCGTCCTCCTTCCACGGCTCGACCTCGTGCGCCTCGACGCCTGGCCAGGTGAACAGGAACGGCTCGACCAGGTAGTGCCAGGTGGCGTAGCCACGGAAGTAGGCCGCCTGGGCGAGCGTCCACTGGCTCTCCTGGGTGTAGCCGGCGAAGCTGGCCCGAGGGTTCGCCAGCTCGTCGATCAGGCTGCCGTCCGCTGCGGTGACGGTGACCCGGTCGGTGTCGCTGTCGTACTCGGTGACCTGGCCGGTGCCCTCTTGGACGTGGCGGATCCGTTCCCGGTGCAGGTCGGCCTCGACCAGTTCGGTGCTGTCGAAGTCGGGGCGGCCCTTGAACGCCCAGAACGGGCCGCCGTAGGTGAGCCGGGTGGTGAGGGTCGACGCGGTGTTCCAGCGATCGAGGCCGCCGTGGCGCTCGATCACCTTGGCGAGCAGTGCATCCATTACGCGCTCCTAAGTTAGGACTAGGTGGTCCGACGTTAGCACTGTTCGGTGGACGCCGACTACGATGGCGATGTGACTCAGCGGACTTACCAGGACGCCTGCGGGGCGGCGCGCACGATGGACATCGTCGGTGAGCGCTGGGCTCTGTTGATCGTCCGAGAGTTGGTGTTCGGCCCGAAGCGTTTCGGCGATCTGCGGTCCGGCCTGCCGAAGGCCAGCCAGAACGTGCTCAGCCAGCGACTGCGGGAGCTGGAGCAGTCCGGCATCGTCCGGCGGGTGCAGCTCGGGCCGCCGGCAAGCGTGCACGCGTACGAGCTGACCGAGCGCGGTCACCAACTGGAGCCGACGCTGATCGAGCTGTCGCGGTGGGGCGCCGGCCTGCCCGCGGAGCCGGACGTCGAGATGAGCACGGACGCGTTCATGCTGTTGCTCAAGGCCCTCTATCGACCACCGACCGACGCGCCGGTGACCGCTCGACTCCGGTTGCAGGTGGGCACCGACGCCTTCGAGGTGGGGGTCTCCCCGAGTGGGATCAGCGTGGCCCGTGGTCGGTCGGGCCCTGTCGACGTCACTGTCACCGGCACGGTCAGAGCACTTCGGGACCTGATGTTCGGCGGCACGGCGCTGCGATCGGCGGTCTCGGCGGGCGACATCGACGTGCACGGCGACATCGCAGCGGCCCAGCGGTTCTTCCTGCTCTTCGGAGCGACGCCAGGCGAGTAGACCGGATGAACAGTCGACCCCCATGGCGCAGAATGCGAGGATGAGGAGGGTTCTCGACATTCGTCCGGTGCCGGCGGGGGTGACGCACCGGACCACGATGTTCGAGATCTTCTTCGACCTGGTCTTCGTCTTCGCGCTCACCCGGGTCATCACGTTCATGGCGGGGTCGCCGAGCGCGCTCACCCTGGCCCAGGGGCTGCTCCTGCTGCTCCTGCTGTTGTACTCCTGGTCGCCGTACATCTGGGTGGGAAACCTGGTCCGGCCGGACGTCGGCCCGGTCCGCGCTGTCACCCTGGTCGCGATGGCGGCGATCTTCGTGGCCGCGCTGGTGTTGCCGGACGCGTGGCAGCGGAGCCCGGAACTGTTCGACGCGCCGTTGACTCTCGCCCTGGCCTACGTGGTCGGCCGGGCCGTGCAGCTCGTGATCCTGTTCTGGGCGAGCACGACGAACCCGCCACTGCGCTCGACGCTGCGGTTCTTCACAGTGCCGGTGGTGCTGGGCTGGGTCCCGCTGATCATCGGTGCCCTTCTCGGCGGTGCGGCCCAGACGGCGCTCTGGACGGTCGCGTTTCTGCTGAACATCGGCGGCGCCCGGATCGCGTCCACCTTCCGGCCGTGGCAACTGCGCAGCGTGGACCACTTCAGCGAGCGGTTCGGCCTGGTGCTCATCATCGCGCTGGGCGAGTCCCTGATCTCCGCCGGCGCGGGCCCGAGGGCGATGGCACCGATTGGCTCCGCCCTACTGGCCGCACTGCTCGGCCTCACCTGCACTGTGTGCCTGTGGTGGCTCTACTTCGATCGGCTGGCGCCCGCCGCCCGGGAGGCCGTCAGCAACGTGCCTGGTGAACGACGGGCCAGCGTGGCCGGCGACGCGTACGGCCTCGGGCACTCCACGCTGATCATCGGCGCCATCTACGTCGCGCTCGGCATCGAGGAGGTGATCGCCCAGCTCACCGAGGAGTCGGCGCATCCCGACCGACTGGGCTGGGAGGCCGCCACCGCTCTGTACGGCGGTGCCGCCCTCTACCTGCTCAGCAGGTTGGTCTTCCGCCGGCTGACAGTTGGCGCGGTGTACCCGACGCAGGTCGTCGCCGCGCTGCTGGCACTGGCCCTGCTGCCGATCGGCCGATCCCTGCCGCCACTGGTGGCGCTCACAGTGCTGACCGCCTTCCTGATCGGGGTGACCTGGTTCGAGCGACGGGTGGACCGACGCGACGAACGACCCGAGTCGGCGCAGCCGGACCTGCCTTGAGCAGAGTCGGACACTCGGCCGCGGAAATCCTGAGGCGCCGTGTCGATATCCCCGGCCCGCGTTCGTCGTCATGCTGTACGGCGACCCGCCGCACCGAGAGGAGCCGAAACGTGAAGTACATGCTGCTGTTCATGAGCCCCATGGTCGACGGGGAGGTCGTCGACAACGGGTGCAGCTTCGAGGACTGGATCCGCTACGACCGGGAGATGAAGGACGCCGGGGTCTGGGTCTCCGGGCACCCCCTGCAGGACCTGACCACCTGCACCACTGTGCAGGTCGGCCCGGACGGGGAGCGCACGATCACCGACGGGCCGTTCGCCGAGACCCGAGAGCTGCTCGGCGGGTACGACGTCATCGACGTGCCGGACCTCGACGCCGCGCTGGACTGGGCGGCCCGCAGCCCCGGGGCCATCGGCACCGGATCGGTCCAGGTCCGTCCGATCTTCGAGCTCGACATGCAGGGGTGACAGTGCCGGCCGAGGAGGCAGCAGTCGGGTCGTCGGTGGAGGCGGTGTTCCGGGAGGAACGGGGCCGACTGCTCGCCTCGCTCGTGCGCCGCTTCGGTGACCTCGACCTGGCCGAGGAGGTCACCTCCGAGGCCATCGAGGCGGCGCTGACACACTGGCCGACCGACGGCGTCCCGAGCCGGCCAGGCGCCTGGCTGCTCACCACGGCCCGGCGTCGGGCCGTGGACCGGCTGCGTCGGGACCGGGTGCTGGCGACCCGGCTCGCCGTACTGCAGGCGGAGGCCGAGCGGGCCGATCACGCGCCGCCGGCCGACGCGGACCGCGACCTGCCGGACGACCGGTTGGCGCTCTTCTTCACCTGTGCGCACCCGGCGCTGGCCGCGCAGGATCGCGGCGCGCTCACCCTGCGGTTCCTGGCCGGCCTCACCACCACCGAGGTCGCCCGGGCCTTCCTGGTGCCGCCCGCCACCATGGCCCAACGACTCGTCCGCGCCAAGCGGAAGATCCGCGACGCACGCATCCCGTTCCGGGTGCCGGGACCCGACGAGCTGCCCGGTCGTCTGCCCACTGTGCTCCAGGCCGTCTACTCGGTCTTCACGGAGGGATACGCGGCCAGCTCCGGCCCGGATCTGCAACGGATCGACCTGGCCGAAGAGGCCATCCGGCTGGGCCGGATCCTGCGTCGGCTGCTGCCGGCCGAACGGGAGGTCGCCGGGCTGCTCGGCCTGATGCTGCTGGTCCACGCCCGACGGGACGCGCGTACCGGGCCGGACGGCGCCATGATCCTTCTCGACGACCAGGACCGTGGACGCTGGGACCGTCAGATGATCGAGGAGGGGCGGAGCCTGGTGGTGGTCGCGCTGACCGGCCGAGGGCCCGGCCCGTACGGCGTGCAGGCCGCCATCGCCGCGCTGCACGACGAGGCCGCCGACGTGGCCAGCACCGACTGGCCGCAGGTGGTGGCCCTCTACGACGTGCTGCTCGGCCTGGTGCCCTCACCGATCGTGGCGCTCAACCGGGCCGCCGCGGTCGCCATGCGGGACGGGCCGGCGGCGGGGCTCGCGCTGCTCGACGAGTTGGCCGACGAGCCTCGGCTGCGCGGCCACCACCCCTATCCGGCGGCGCGGGCCGACCTGCTGCGTCGGCTCGGCCGGTACGACGAGGCCGCCGCCGCGTACCGCAGCGCGTTGACGCTGGTCGGCACCGAACCGGAGCGCGCGTACCTGCTCCGTCAGCTGAGAGCCGTCACGACCGAGTGAGCTGTACCCTTCCCGGGTGAGTCTGCCTCTGCCTCCCGGGCCGTTCGCCGCGTACCTGTTCGACTGCGACGGCACCATCGTCGACTCGATGCCGCTGCACTACCTGGCCTGGCAGCGGGCCCTTGAGGAGTGGGGCTGCGAGTTCCCCGAGGACCTCTTCTACGCCTGGGGTGGGCGGCCCACCGCCGACATCATCGTCGCGCTGAACGAGCAGCAGGGGCTGGCCATGCCGGTGGCTGCCGTCGTCGAGCGCCGGGAGAGCTACTACCAGGAGTTGCTGCCGCAGCTCGCCGCCGTGCCCGAGGTGCTGGCGCACATCCACGACGCGCACCGGCGGGTCCCGTTCGCCGTCGTCTCCGGCAGCACCCGCGCGTCGGTCACCGCCTCCCTGGACGCGCTGGGCCTGTTGGACCGGTTCGACGTGCTGGTCTGCGCCGACGACTACACCCGGGCCAAGCCCGACCCGGAGGCGTTCCTGCTCGCGGCGGAGCAGCTCGGCGTACCCCCGGAGTCCTGCCTGGTCTTCGAGGACACCGACCTGGGCATCCAGGCCGCGACGGCGGCCGGCATGGCTTCGGTACGCGTGCCGCAACAGCGCACGCCCTGACGTCTCAGGCGACAGTCAGCAGGAGCTTGCCGGCGTAGGACGTCTGTAGGCGCTGGTGCGCGTCCCGCACCTTGCCCAGCGGGAACTTCTCCGCGACGTGCACAACGAACGGCCCCGCCTCGATGAGTTCGTTGAGGCGCTGCAACTGTCGAGGGCTCGATTCGCCGTCGTACGCGCGGACCATGACGCCCGGCCGTTCCTGAGGCTCCGGCCGCACCCCGTGGGCGAAGGCGACCACAGCGCCGTCGGCCAGCGCCTCGGTGAGCCGGTCCAGCGTCGCGCCGCCGGCCATCGCCAGGATGGCGTTCACCCCGCCCGGCGCCGCGTCCCGGATCCGGGCCAGCACATCGGTCATGTCGCCGTGGCCGTCGAGGGACACGTCGGCGCCGAGCCGGGTCACCAGCGCGACGCCGTCCGCCCCGGACGCCACGGCGATCACGTTCAGCCCCTGCCGCTTCGCCAACTGCACGGCCAGGTGGCCCTGGCCGCCGCTCGCGCCGAAGATCAGCAACCAGGCGCCGGCCGACAGGCTGATCGCGTCGAGCCCGGCCAGCGCGGTCAGCGCATCGGTGGGCATGGCCCCGGCGTGTTCGGGGGGCACAGCGTCGGGCACCTTCGCCGCGTACTCCGCCTTGACCGACGCGTACTCGGCGTAGAAGCCGCCCTTGGGCCGAGCGGTGGCGGAGACGTAGACCAGGTCGCCCACGGCCAGGCTGGTCACCTTGCCGCCGGCCGCGATGACGGTTCCGGCGCCGTCGGAGCCGGGCACGATCGGCAGCGCCGAGCCCTCCGGCACCAGCACACCCTCGCGCTCGTACGCGTCCCACACCCCGACACCTGCGCTCAAGACCTTGATCAGCACCTCGTCGTCGGCGACCTGCGGGATCGGCAGCTTCCGCAGGGTGATCACCTCCGGCCCGCCGAACTCGTCGAAGGCCGCGGCCTGCATCCGCTCTGGCACGTCCCCGTCAACCATGTGGATTCCCTCTCCGTGCCGGCGTCACCGTCGCAGCATGCCGGCTCGGGAACGGGCGTGGCCCGGGGCCGAGCGTCGTTCACCCACAAGGACGAACGCCAGCGCTCGGTGGGCCTGGCCGGGCGTAGCCGGGGCGGGCCCGGGAATGTCCGCGTACCGCGCCGGGCGCGAGCGGGTGCGTTCTACGTGAGGACCGGGCACGTCGCGCTGGCCGCAGGACCGACGGAAGGGGCATCGTGCACGCTCCGTCGACGCGGGCCACGGCCTGGCTCCTGGTGGCACTGGCCACAGCCTCCGGCTGCCTCGACGTGATCTGTCTGACCAAGCTCAACGGCTACTTCGCCAGCGTGGTCACCGGCAACCTCGTGCACTTCGGCCACGCGCTCGCCACCGCCGACACCCGCTCGCTCGCCGGGGCGGTGGTGGCGGTTGGCGGGTACGCGGTGGGCGTGGCCGGCGCCACTGTGCCGTTGCGCCACACCCCGCCGGGTTGGAACCGCCGTACCGCTGTGGTGACGTCGGCCGAGGCGGTGCTGCTGCTCGGCTTCACTGTGGGCTGGTTCGCCTGCTCGGCCCGTCCCGGGTACGGCTTCGGGCTCGTGCTGCTGGCGATGGCGGCCGTGTCGAGCGGCATCCAGAGCGTGATCACCGTGGCCGCCGGTGTACGGGGTGCATCGACCACCTACCTGACCGGCTCGCTGACCGAGTTGGTCCGGCGTCGCGTCGTCGACCCGCACCGGTTCGCCGACGTGGGTGGCGTCGGCCGGCTGGCGGGGCTGGTGGTCGGCGCCGTGCTCGGCACTGTGGTGCTGCGTACGGCCCCGACCTGGGCATCCGTGCCGGCGGCGGTGCTGGTGATCGCCGTGATCGCGTTCGCGATCGGCCTGACCCAGCGGGCGCGAACCGCCGCCGGCCGAAGCCAGCCGAGGTGACCGGAGCCGCGATCAGGAGGTCTGCGGCTCCGGGCCACGAAGCGCCTGCTCGACGGCGTCGCGTACGCGGGCGTCCTCGCGCGCCTTGCTCTGCGCCCGGTTGCGGCGTCGGTAGAGGTACGCCCCGACGAGGCCGGCGATCAGCACGACGAGCACCAGCACCAGCGTCCAGGGCAGGGCCCAGCCGTGCGCGGTGACCTGGACCGGCTTGAGCGAGGTGGTGGAGCCCGAGGCGTCGGTGAGCAGGGGTGTCACTGTCGCTGTCGCGGCCAGCGAGATGGCGGGAGCCACCCCGTGTACGGGCACCGTCACGTCCCAGCTCTCACCCGGGAGCAGCTCCGGCGGCGCGGCGACATCCTCGGCCCGCACCCGCAGCAGGCCGAACGGGCCCGAGACGGTCACCGCCTGCTTACCGGACAGGGCCGCGTTGCCGACGTTGTGGACCTTGTAGGTGATGGTGGCGTCACCCTTGCTGAACGGGTTGGTCGGCCCGGCGTACGTGACGTGGAGGTTCTCGACGGCGAGGTTCGGCTTCAGCTCGCCGCCCACCCGCAACGTGATCCGGATGCCGAGGCGCCGGTCGACGTTGATCCCCTCAGCCTGGTCGGCCTGGGTCAGCGTGGTGAGGATGCCACCGACGTAGTCCCCGGGCGTGGCGTTCTCCGGAACGTTGACAGTGAAGGGGACCTGGGCGGTCTTTCCGGGCTGGATCACGACGCTGCCGGCGTTCGGCTTCACCCAGGCGCCGATCGCGATCGACTTCTTGTCCTTGGTGAGCAGGTCGAGCTGGCCGGCGTCGGTGGTGAAGCCGTCGGCCGCGTACACGGAGAGGGTCAGCGGCGCCGGGCCGCGGTTGGCCACGACCATGGCGTCCTCGACGGCACCGCCCGGATTGACGTTGTAGCTGTAGCTGGACCGGGCCTCGCCGTAGCCGTTGGAGGCCGTCCGGACCGTCCAGGCGACGTTACCGTCCGCCGCCAGGGCGGGACCGGCGCCGACACCAACGGCCGCGACGACGGCGAGCAGGGACAGTGCTGTCGTACGGAGGCGTGCGGCGGTCGTGGTCTTCCAGCGAGTTACGGACGGTTGCATCTCAAGTCCTTGTGGTGATCTTGGTAGTGGGTGAACCGGTGGCGGGGTAGGCCCCGAAGGTGCCTACCCCGCCGAATGGGACGCTCCGGTCAGCTGCTCAAGGCAGTGATCGTGAGGGTGGTGCGGTAGCTGCCCTTCGCGATGCTGTCCGGGATCTTCAGATCCAGGTCTGCGCCGAGCTTGGCGCCGCCACGCGGGTGACCCTGCGCGGCCGCGGCGAGCGCGCTGGAGACCGAGAGGCCCTTGCCCTGGTCGTCGAGGGACGACAGGACCAGGGTGCCGGCCTCGGCGCCCGCGCCGGCGTCGAGCACGTACGGGTTCCAACCGAGGTAGGAGCCGGAGAACGTCTTGTCGGCGTCGGAGAAGTCGCCGACGTTGGCCGAGATCGACCACGGGGCGAGCGACCGGCGGCTGTCCGACACGAGGATCGGGTTGATCTTGCCGTTGGCCTGGAAGTAGGTGCCGTTGCGCTCCTGCGCGGTACCCAGGTCGACCAGACCGTTGTAGCCGTCGATCGTCCAGCCGAACTCGCCCGGAGCCGGGTTCGGCACGTTGACCTGGATGGCCTGGCCGTCACCGTGGAACGGGTGCACCGTCACGTTGTCGACGATCGAGCCGACCGGCTGACCGTCCGGGGTGTTGACGCAGGACAGGCCCTTCTCGACGGCCGCGTTCGGCGCCGCGCAGGTGCCGCTGCGAACGTTCGCGAGAACCAGCTTGTCGCCACGAACCTGCACCTTGACGTAGCTGCGCACGTGCTCCTGGTTCTGCACGGAGTTGTACCAGTACTTGTTCGCGTCCAGCGGGTCCGGGCCGTTGCCACGGATGCCGGTGCCGGTGGCGTCCGGCTTCTTGATGTCGTAGTACTTCGAGCCGGAGGCCGAGTTGGCCGTCACGTAGATGACGCCACCCGGACCGGGGAACACGTCGGCAGCGCCCGGCTTCTCGGCCGGGTTCTCCTTCTGACCGTTCTTGATGGAGTAGCTGCGCGAGTAGCTGTGGTCGTGGCCCTGCAGGACCATGTCGACGCCGAGGTTGGAGAACGCGGTGGTGAAGTCTTCCCGCCGCTGCTTGTTGTCGGTGTCGGTCGCGTGGCTGGCCGGCGAGTAGATGGAGTGGTGGTAGACCAGCACCTTCCACTTGGCCTCGGAGCCGTGCTTGTTGATGACGTCGGTGACGTACGCGACGTGCGCCGCGTCGCCGCCGGCGGAGCCGTCCGCCGGGTTGGCGTAGCTGTTGCTGTTCAGGTCGATGAACAGCACATCCTTGTGGATGAACCAGTAGTCGCCGCCGGACCGGGTCGCCTGGTCCCCGTTGTAGTACGCGGACGAACGGTCGGTGTTCGGGGTGAAGTGGTGCTGCTCGTAGGACTTGCCGCCGACGTCGTGGTTACCGATGGTGGCGACGAGGGGGATCTGACGCAGCTCGTCGGGGGCCAGGAACGAGGTCCACTGACCCTCGTCGTTGGCGCTCTCGACGTGGTCGCCGGCGGAGACCAGCAGCTCGGCGTTCGGGTTGGCCGCGGTGGCGACCTTCAGGGTGTCCTCCCAGCCGGCCTGGTCCTTCAGCCGGTCACCGGAGGAGCCGATCTGCGGGTCGCCGAAGAACAGGAAGTCGTAGTCGCCCTCGAAGTCCTGCGTCTTGAAGGCGTACGCCGGGGACCAGCTGCCCTCGGCGCCGACCCGGTACGAGTACGCCGTCTTCTCACGCAGGTTGCTGATCGTGGCGTGCCGGTTGAAGCCAGTGGTGGAGGTGTTCGCCGCACCGACGGCGTCGAAGCTGAGGGCGCCGGCCGGGAACTCGCCGTTGACGATCTCGGCGGTCGGGGCGAGCTGGATCTTCTGCGCGGTGTCGGCGGAGGAGTACCAGCTCACGATGCGCTGGGTCTCGTTGGCGCCGACGCCGAGGACCACACCGGTGATCGTGGTGGACTCGGCCGCGCTCGCGGTGGCCATCAGACCACTGCCGAGGGCCGCGCCCATTCCGAGGAACCCGGCTGCGACCCCGGCGACCAGGCGCCGCCGCACGAGCGCGGAGGCCCGTGTCGAGGTGCTCAATGTCATCGACATTGTTCCCTTTTCAAATAGAGAAATGGATTGTGCCTTCACCCGACGCTGGGGAAGCAATTCCACGCTTTCGCCGCCCGGTGAACCGACCATGAACGTGATCTTGCGAAAGACTGCACTTCACGAACTACTTAGCCCTGCTCATGATCCAGAAATACGCTGCACAAACCAGATCAACCCCATAATGGACACGGCTGCGGAAACAGCCCCGGTCGCCCACAGGCCGGCTTTCGGCGCACGACGGCGCAGCACGAACAGCAGCGGGAAGACGACAGCGATAATCGTCAACTGAACGACCTCGATGCCAACGTTGAACACCAGCAGCGACCACAGCAGGGTCCACGACCACGCCTCGTCGATGCCCAGCGCGCCCGCGAAGCCGAGGCCGTGCACGAGGCCGAAGCAGAACACCACGCCGAGCCGGATCCAGCCGGCCCGGTCCAGGCTGAAGTGGCCGCGTCCGGCCGTCTCCAGGTCGGCCGCGTGCTCACCACGCCGCCAGATCCCCCACAGGTGCCAACCGGCGACGACGGCGATCGACAACGCGATGACCGGCTCCACGACCACCCCCGGCACCTCGACCAGGCCGAGCGCGGCGAGCATGAACGTCACCGAGTGCGCCAGGGTGAAACTGGTGGCCGCGAGCACGATCTCCCGGAGCCGCCGAGACCCGGCGATGAGCGCCAGCAGGAACAGGATGTGGTCGATCCCGGTCAGCAGATGCTCCGCGCCCAGGAGGAAGAACTCGCCGAATCGCTCGTACCAGGCCTGCGCGGTCGAGAAGGACGGGTTGGCGGCGTCGAGCGCCGCACTGCCCGAACGGCCGTCGATCTCGTACGTGACGATCGTCTTCGTGCCCTTGACGTAGCCCTCGTCGTCCGGGAAGAGGCCGCTGCGCACCACGTGCTCGTCGACAGGCTCCGGGCAGGTCCAGTCGAGCAGCAGATCCGCGTACGGCACGCCCTCGCGCTCGCCGATCGTCGCGTCACCCACCTGGGTCGGCCGGCAGGCCGCACCCCGGGAACTCACCGAGAACCGGTCGGAGACGTAACCGAGAACCGCCGACGCGTGACCCTTCAGTGCGGCGGCCTGGGCGGCGGTGTCGCCCGCCTCGAACGCGGCGGTTCCCGCCTGGAAGAGCGGGTCGTCGTCGCCGGCATCCGCAGCGGACACCACGAGGAGGTCGTATTCGAGCTCCACCCCGGTCCGAACGTGACCCTCGTCTCCCGCTGCAATTTTCGCGTACACGGTCGACGAGAAGCCGTGCGCGGACGCCGGTTCGGAGCCCAGAAACGGAATCACCGCTGCGGCGAAACCGACAGCGGCGACGATAACGGTACGGCGGATGCGGCCTGACATTCGACTCCCTCGGTTGGCCAGTGCACGTTGCATGCCGTGGGTGAACACCAACACGCGCACCGACGAACCGCCGGAGAACAACGTCCCCGAACGACCGCCCACCGATTACCGGTGACCGGAATTGAGATAGGAATACGAAGAAGTAAGCGCACTTTCCGCCACCACCCGGAGGACGATCACCTTGCGCCCCCCGCTTCGGGCCGTTGCCATGCTGGCCGCGACCGCCGCGCTGGTCACCGCCTGCAACTCCAGCGACGACTGGTCCGAGCCACGTCCGGCGCCCAGCGCCGTCGGCACTCTCGGCCCGGGGTTCGTCGACCCCTCCACGAAGCCCGCGCCGGAGGCGACCATCACCCCGCAGCCCGGTTCGTGGGCCGGCGTCCACCCGCCGAAGGACTACCGGGTCGTCCTGCTGACCAGCGGTGCGGACAACCCGACCAAGACCCTCGTGACGGCGGTGAAGGAGTGGGCCGACGACGAGCACGTCGACCTGAGGACCATCGTCGTCGGCAATGCGCACGACACCGTCCCCAGCATCGCCAAGGCGATGGAGATGGGCCCGGACCTCATCGTCAGCGCGGGCAACGACCTCATCGACGGGCTCGCGCTGGTCACCCCGAACCACCTGGACGAGAAGTTCCTCGTGGTCGGCGCGGAACTCGCCGAACCCACCCACAACGTCACAGCTGTCGACTGGGACGGCGCGTCGTTCCGTGGCGAAGGGCTCGGCATGTCCTCGACGTACGACCCGAACTCGTTCTCCGCGGACCGGTGCGCGGCGGCCATCCGGGCGGGCGTGGCAGCGGTCCTCAACGACCTGACCGGGCTCGTGGTCTGGCTCTGACGCTCGGGCTCCGCCTCCGAGCCGCGCGACCCGGCGCGGAGGCTGTGCACCTCCGCACCGGGCCTGCCTGTCACCCGGTCGAACAGGTGGGAGTCATCCCCGCACCGGTGCCGCTGCCCTGGTAACCGAACTCGGTCGACTGCCCGGCCGCGATGGCGCCGTTGTAGGCGACGTTGGTGAACTGAACGGTCCCGGTGCTGCCGCTCCGGTTGGCGCTCCAGATGCTGGTGACGCTGGCACCCGACGGCAGAGTCGTGGTGACCGTCCAACCGTTGACCGGCGCGGTGCCGGCGCTCACCCGCACCGTGGCGACGAAACCGCCCGTCCACTGGTTGACCGACACCGTCGCCGAACAGCCACCACCGGCCGGGGGCGGCGTGGTCGGCGGCGGGGTGGTCGGCGGCGGCGTGGTCGGCGGCGGGGTGGTCGGGGGCGGAGTGGTCGGCGGCGGGGTGGTCGGGCCGTCAGTCAGGACCGGGGTCGGCCAGTCCCGCCAGTCGGCCAACCGGCCGAGCGCCTTGCTGGAAATCCGGATCACGCCCGGCTCGTTGCCCGTCTTCAGCAGGAACTTGCGGATGTTGTTCTGCAACGGGGTACGCCACTCGGGGCGGTTGGCGCAGTGGCTGCCGTCCTGCACGTCGGACCAGTAGGTGATGTTGTCGCCGGCGCCGAGCGCCTTGTAGACCTCGGCGCCACCCAGGGCCGCGACGCTCGCCGACCGGGGGCCGAGGTTGGCGATGTGCGGGTTGTCCATGATGAACAGTCCGCGCGGCGCCACCATGGCGACCATCTCGTGGGTGTCCACCGGGAGCCGGTTCGGGCTACCGGTGAAGGAGCCGAACGCGTCACCCAGCCAGGGTTGCTCCCCGTACGCGCTGCTCAGGCTCTGCGCGCCCTCACCCGGGATGCCCCGGAAGATGGGGACGCCCGCGCTGCCCGATTCGATCGGCATGGTCAGGGCGATGCGCTGGTCGAACACACCGATCGCGAAGGCGCCCTTGCCGTAACGGGAGCAACCGGTGACGCCCATCGCGTCCGCCTTGAGGATCCTGCCGTCGGACTGCTCGATGACGTCGATGATCCGGCTGACGCCCCACCCCCAGGCGGCGAGCAGTCCGGTGCTGCTCGATGAGCCGTAGATGCTGTAGAACGCGCCCTGCTTGTTGTTCCGGGGAGTGCCCTCGCGCCCGACTGCCAACGGGTCGTAACTGATCACGGCAGCGCCGGCGGCCTTGATGGTGGCCGTGTCCGCGCCGAACCCGCCGACGACCACGACGGCCGGGAAGGGACCGGTGCCGCTCGGCAGCTCGACCCGCGCCGAGAAGGTGGAGCTTCTGCCGTTGTGTGCCACGTTGACGGTGACGGTGCTGTTGGACACCGTCCCCGTGACCGTCGCGGGCTTGGCGGGCTTCTCGCCGAAGACGAACTTCTCGGCAAGCTCCTTGATCTCCGCCCGCCGGCAGCGCCAGTCGGACTTGGCGGTGATGGTCGTCCCGTTCAGCTTCTTGAAGGGGTCGGGAAGCTTGGCGTTGGTGGGCAGCGAGCCCAGGTCAGGCAGACCGGACACGGGGCAGTCGACGCCCTCGTCCTCCACTGCCGCGGCCAGCGTGCCTACGGCGGCCTGAGCGTTCGTCGTTCGTGTCACTACCGATACCGATCCGGCGACAGTGAGCGCTGCCAGCGCCAGCACGACGACAATGGACCGGGTCCTGGAACGGCCCGAGGGGATGGTCACTAGAGGTCTCCTTCCGAGGTGGTGGTTACAGGAAGGGACGAAGCGAGATCGATGATCACGATTGCCAGCCACGTCAAGCCTGAGCCGGCCCATCGTAAGGTGTCAATGTTTTTCCGAAAGTTTCGGCCCTATCTTATCGAAACCTTTCGACGTCAGCGTCCGGCTCGACGGCCGGCACCAGGTCCGCGCCGAGCACCGACGGCACGATCGTGGCCCGCTGTCGAGGCCGCTCACCTCGGCCCGCGGTCCAGGAACTCGTACGTGGTGGTCAGGCCCTCGGGCAGGTCGGGGACCAGGGCGTTGGTGCCGTCGACCACCTGGACGTAACGCTTGCCCTGGAAGATCGAGTAGCTGCCGTCCGGAACCTGATCGATCCGGAAGAGCTGCGTCGAGGCGGCGGCATCACACGCCCGGCCGCGTACGCTGCCCGGCGCGGCGTCGTGCACGACTGTCATGCAGATCGCGTCGGCACCGGACGCCAGGAGGACCCGGTACCTGTCGCCCTCGGGGCGCAGCACCCACAGCGCCCGATCGTCGATGCCCTGTTCGGTGGTGGCCCGCACCTGATCGCCGTCGCTGTCGATCGCCAACGTGGCCCCGCGCATGCCGGGCAGCACGATCTGGACCTGCCGCCGGCCACCGAGGATCTCCTGCGGCCCCGCCGAGGCGGTCGCGGACGGGACCACTGGCGGTGCTGCCTGGGTGGCCGGTTCGGCACCGGGCGTCTCGACGTTGTTCCGCACCTGCACCACTGCGGTGCCAGCGGCGAGGGCCACCACGGCCAGCCCCGCTGCGCCGACGACCGCTCGACGCCGCCGACGCCGGTCGCTGCGGTGCCGCAACGTCTGTGCCCCCGGCAGCGTGGCGACTCGCCGGACCTCGTCCACGATCGCGGTGAGATCGTCGCGCGGATCAGCCATGGGAGGTCTCCTCCTGGTGCGCATCGGTCAGCAACCCGGCCATCGCTCTCCGACCACGGGCGAGGTACGTCTTCACCGTTCCGACGGGGGCCTCCATCTCGGCTGCCACCTCCGCGACGCTGAGGTCGTTGAGATGGTGCAGCACAACCGCCCGCCGCTCGTTGGCGCTCAGCCGTTGCAGCGCCTGCAACAGCGCGACGTGGTCCTCGTTCAGTCCGGGCACGCCCTGGTCGACAGCTGCCCGGCGGTGCGCGCGTACCCGGTTGAACGCCTTGCGCCAGCTGCTCACCGCGATCCGGGAGGCCACCCGGCGGACCCACGCCTCCGGACTGTCCGTCTCCCGCACCGTCGCCCACCGCTGCCAGGCCCGCATGAACGCCTCGGCGACGGCGTCCTCCGCCTCGGCGCGGTTGCCGGTGAGCGCGTACACGTGACCCACGACCCGACCCGCGCAGGCCGCGTAGAGGGCGTCGAACTCTTCGGCGTCACGCATCCGACCGGTGCCCTCCCATCCCTCGTCCCCTGGTCACCGCCGCATGGAACTCGCAAGGGTGGACCGGTGACGTCGGCGCGGGGCGGGATTGTGGCCTCCGTCACACCAGAGTGATCAACCTAACGACCTGGCCAGGCGTCATCGTGCCGACCCGGGAGACGCCCGTGGCGGAGAGGACGATGTGCGACGACGGCAACGACGCGCCCTGACAGCCGGCGCACTCGCGACCGCGCTGGTTGCGGCGGGCCTGATCGCCCAACCGGCGAACGCGCAGGAAACACCGACGGCCACGGCCCCCGGCACCCACGGAACCTTCACCCTGATCACCGGGGACCGGGTCTCGCTGGACGCGGCGGGGCGCCCGCAGATCCAGCGCGGGCCGGGTCGGGCCGGCATGCGGTTCGTGAGCAGCCGGGAGGACGGTCACCAGTACGTCATCCCGGTGGACGCGGTGCCCTTGGTGCGCGACGGGCGGCTCGATCGACGCCTGTTCGACCTCAGCACGCTCGGCGAGTTCGGCTACGACGACCGGGCGGCCGAATTGCCGCTGCTTGTCGCGTACCCCGAGAACATGGCGGCACGGGCACGGACCGCGACCACCGGGGGCGCCGGACGGGTGCGGGCCGACCTCCCGGCCGCGCACGCGCTCGCGGTCCGGGCGGACCGGGACGACCGGGTGACGCTCTGGACGTCGCTGACCCGAGGTACGCCGTCCGCGCGCACCCTCACCACGGGGGTCACCCACATCTGGCTGGACGGCAAGCGCACGGTCTCCCTCGATCGCAGCGTGCCGCAGATCGGCGCCCCGGCGGCGTGGCAGGCCGGTTTCGACGGCACCGGCGTCACCGTCGGCGTGCTGGACACCGGGATCGACGCCAGCCACCCCGACTTCGCCGGCCACCTCACCGAGGTCCGGGACTTCACCGGCGGCAACGACCCCGGCGACTCGGTCGGCCACGGCACCCACGTGGCCTCGACGATCGTCGGCAGCGGCGCCGCCTCCGGCGGCAGGTATCGCGGGGTCGCGCCGGGGGCGAAGCTGCTCGTCGGCAAGGTCTGCGCCACCACCGAATGCCAGGACTCGGACATCATCACCGGCATGCAGTGGCTCGCGCCGCAGACCCGGGTGGTCAACCTGAGCGTGGGCGGCGACGACGCACCCGGGCTCGACCCGCTGGAGACCGCGGTCCAGGAGCTGAGCCACCGGTACGGCACCCTCTTCGTGGTCGCGGCCGGCAACGAGGGGAAGCCGAAGTCGGTCTCCTCGCCGGCCTCCGCCGACGACGCTCTCGCCGTCGCCGCAGTGGACGCCGACGACCAACGGGCCTACTTCTCCAGCCGGGGCCCGCGCGTCGGCGACAACCACATCAAGCCCGAGATCAGCGCGCCAGGCGTCGACATCGTGGCCGCCGCCCCCGGTGGTGACTACGCCACCATGTCGGGCACGTCGATGGCGACCCCGCACGTGGCCGGCACCGCGGCGATTCTCGCCGGCCAGCACCCGGACTGGACCGGCCCGCAGCTCAAGGCCGCCCTGATGGACTCGGCCAAGCCGACCGGCGAGGACACCATCTACGAGCAGGGCGCCGGCCGGGTGGACATCGCCCGCGCTGTCGCCCAGCCGGTCGCCACCGACATCGCCGCCATCGACTTTCCGGTACAGCGCTGGCCGCACGCCGACGACAGCCCGATCACCCAGGTCGTCGGCTACCGCAACACTGGCACCGCGCCGGTCACACTGACGCTGGCCATCGCTCCAGCCCCGGCCGGCATGCTCACCGTCAGCCCGGCCACGCTCGTGGTGCCGGCCGGCGGCCGCGCCGAGGCGACGATCACTGTGGACACCCGGGTGAACGCCCCCGACGGCGTCTACCAGGGCGCGCTGACCGTGACCGGCGCCGGCGACCTGCGGGTACGGACGCCCTTCGTGTTGAACCGTGAGATCGAGAGCTACGACGTACGGCTCAACCACACCGGACGCGACGGCAAGCCGGCCACCGAGTACACGACAGTGGCGGCGAACCTGACCACCGGCGAGTTCAGCACCCTCCCCGCGACACCGGGCGGCGGCGTCCTGCGGCTGCCCAAGGGGCGGTACGCGCTGTACAGCACCATCCACGAGGGTGCCGTGTCGACACTGCTCGCACAGCCGGTCCTGGACGTCCGCGGCCCGGTCACCGAGGCGGTCGACGCCCGCACCGCCAAGCCGGTCGCGTTGACGGTGCCGCAGCGCGACGCCGCGCCGATCTCGATCAACGTGAGCGCCAACTGGGACGACGGCATGCGCTACCCGGGCGTCCAGCTCAGCGGAGCCTCCTTCAACGACATCTTCTTCGGCCGGCTCGGGCCCGCCGTCGCGGCACCCGAGTTCACCGCGACGCTGGGCATCGGGCTCGCGCGGCCGGGCAAGGACGGCACCTTCCGGAACAGCCCCTACACCTACGACCTGGCGTACGTCGGCACTGGCGACATGTTCACCGGCCTGACCAGGAAGCTGTCGCCGAAGAACCTCGCCACTGTCAAGACGACCTACCGCAGCCAGTCCACGACGGCGACGGCCACCCGGTTCCACCGCGCGTCGGCACCCGGAGGCGCGGGCCCGATCGGGTCGAACACGCCTGTCGACCTGCCGTTCAAGGGCACCGAGTACTACAACACCGACGGCGGCATCGTCTGGACGTCCACGTTCGTCGAGGGGGACAACCTCACGACGCAGGATTCGACCTTCAAGTCGGGGCGTACGTACAGCCAGACCTGGAACGCGGCACCCTTCGGGCCCTCCGTGACCCAGGCGCCGACCCTGTCACCTCTGGGGTACGCGGGCCGCGACGGCGACACCATCTCGATCGCGTCGGTGCCCCTGTTCGGTGACGCGACCGGTCGCCCCGCCAGCCGGGACGACCAGCCGGTGCGATTCCGGCTGCTGCGCGACGGTAAGGAGATCGGCACCTCGGACAGCCCGTGGGCCGAGTTCGCGGTGCCCGCCGGGAAGGCCACCTACCGGCTGGAGGCGACCGCCACCCGAGGCGCGCCGGACACCCTGTCGACGTCGGTCTCGGTGGCCTGGACCTTCACCTCGGCGCACACCACGTCGCCGGAGCGGTTGCCGCTGACCACGGCTCGCCCGACGCCCGTGCTCGACGACACCAACACGGCACGGACCGGCCGGATCATGACGATCCCGGTGGCGCTGGACCGGCAGGCCGGCTCGACCGCCGCACCCAACCGGACGCTCGCCGTGTCCGCGTCGTTCGACGACGGCCGGACGTGGGTCGCCTTGCCGGTGATCCGGAACGTCGCGCTGATCAGTCATCCCCGACGGGCCGGATTCGTCTCGCTGCGGCTGACCGCCACCGACACCGCCGGCAACGCGGTCACGCAGACGATCCAGCGGGCCTACCGGATCGCCTGACGCATTGCCCGGTCCGGGGTGGCGGCTGCTGGAGCCGCCGCCCCGGACCGGACCTCAGTGCTCAGTGCCTCAGTACTTCAGGCGGTGAGGGCGCCGTCGATGGCGATGGACGCGCCGCTGATGAAGGTGGCCTCGTCGCTGAGCAGGAACGCGGTGAGCGCGGCGACCTCGTCGGAGGTACCGGCTCGTCCGGTCGGCTGCGCCGACAGGTAGCGCTCCGCGATCTCGGGGGCCTGGCTGACCACGCCCTGCCAGAGCGGGGTGTCGATCAGGCCGGTGACCAGGGCGTTGACCCGCACACCGGAGCGCGCCACGTCCAGGGCCGCCGAGCGCGTCAGACCGATGACCCCGTGCTTCGCCGCGTTGTAGGCGGCCTGGGTCCCGTCACCCTTCACTCCGGAGACCGAGGCGTTGTTGACGATCGCGCCACCGCCGGAGGCGATGATCGCCGGCAGCTCGTACTTGAGGCCGTAGAAGACGCTCGTCAGATTGAGGACGAGCGACCGGTGCCAGTTGTCGCTGTCGGTCTCGCGCACGCTGGCCATCGGGCCACCGCCGGCGTTGTTGAACGCGCCGTCCAGCCGCCCGTACTCCGTCACCGCGGTGTCGACGAGCCGCGCCATGTCCTCCTCGACCGTCACGTCGGTGGGCACGAAGAGGGCGCTGCCGCCCGCGTTCCTGATCTGCGCGGCGACCTCCTCACCCCGGTCCTTGTCCCGGGCGCCGATGACGACGCGGGCCCCTTCCGTGGCCGCCCGCTGGGCGAACGCCAGGCCCATGCCCTGCGTACCGCCGGTCACGACCAGCACCTTTGCTTCCAACCGTCCAGACATCTCGTCTCACATCCACTTCGACTGGTGAGCCGCCACGGGGCCCGCAGGGCTCTTCGTGAGACGGAACGCTAGCCTTTTCTGGAACGTTCGACAAAGTAACGGCACTCACAGGCGGTGCCTTCGCAGGCGAAACTTCCTCTCAATTGTTCGACCCTGACTGGCAAATCCGCTGATTTGGGCCTGTGGATCGCTCGTGCCGGCCCTGTAACAGTCGGCACATTCTTTGGTGATCGTTCCACAACGTAGTTAGCGTTGGGCGAGTCGCTCGAATCCGCACAAACCACTTTTAAGGAACAATCATGCCCACAGGTCGCGCCGCCCCCGAGTCCCAGCGGTGGAAGGCCCTGCTGTTCATCTCCATCGCTCAACTGATGGTGGTGCTCGACGGGGCGGTCATGAACATCGCGCTCCCCTCGGCGCAACAGGCGCTGCACTTCACCGACGGGAGCAGGCAGTGGGTGGTGACCGCGTACGGTCTGGCCTTCGGCGGTCTGCTGCTGGTCGGTGGCCGGATCGGTGACATGGTCGGGCGTAAGCGCACCTTCCTGATCGCGCTGGCCGGCTTCGCGATCGCCTCGGCCATCGGCGGCATGGCCGTCAACGCCGCGATGCTGCTGCTCGCCCGGGCACTCCAGGGTGTGTTCGCGGCCCTGCTCGCGCCGGCCGCGCTCTCGTTGCTCTCGCTGTCCTTCACCCGGCCGAGGGAACGCGCGAAGGCGTTCGGCGTGTTCAGCGCGGTCTCGATCGCCGGCGGCGCTGTCGGCCTGATCGTGGGAGGGCTGCTCACCCAGTACCTGAACTGGCGCTTCGCGATGTTCGTCCTCGTGCCGATAGCGGTCGTCGGGATCCTGGGCGCCAGCCGCACCGTCCACGACGACGGCGAGCGGCACCGCGCCCGACTCGACCTGCCCGGCGTACTGCTGGCCAGCTCCGGACTCGTCGGCCTCGTCTACGGGTTCGGTGTCGCCGAGAGCCGCGGTTGGTCGGCGGGGGTGACCATCGGGTCGTTCACCGCCGGGGTGCTGCTGTTGGCGACCTTCGTCGTGGTGCAGGCGCGGGTCACGTCCCCGCTGTTGCCACTGCGCGTCCTGACCGAACGCAACCGGGCCGCCGCGTACCTCTCGGTGGGCCTTGCGATCGTCAGCATGTTCGGGATGTTCCTGCTGCTCAGTTACTACTTCCAGCAGGTCAAGGGATGGTCGCCGGTGATGGCCGGGTTGGCGTTCATGCCGATGGCAGTGCCGCAGGCCATCGGTGCCACGCAGATCGGCGCCCGACTCGCGCATCGGATCGCACCCCGGCCGATCATGGTCGGCGGGTACCTCGTCACAGCTGTCGGCCTGGTGCTGCTGGCCCTGCTCGACGCGGACAGCGGCTTCCTGGAGATCGCGCTCGCCGAAGCGGTTGTCGGGCTCGGCATCGGCACCGCGTTCATGCCCGCGATGAGCATCTCCACCCACGGCGTCGAGCCCAAGGACGCCGGTGTCGCCTCCGCGATGATCAGCTCGTCGCAGCAGGTCGGCGGGTCGATCGGCACCGCGCTGCTCAACACCATCGCGACCAGCTCGGCCGCCACCTACCTGGTCTCGCACGGTGGCCCGGCGGCACGAGCCCAGGAGCGCAACGAGGCGCTGATGCACGGCTACTCGGTCGCGTACTGGGTCGCCGTCGGATTCGTGGTCGCGGCGGCAGTGGTCTCGGTGGCCATGGTGAACGCCAGCGCCCCGAAGCACGTACCGGCCCCGACTGACGCCCTCGGGGACGTCACCCCGGTGCCTGTGCACTGATCGCTGTCGCACCTGTCGACCCGGCGCGGTGACCGAGGACACGGTGCACCGACTCCGCTGACAGGGTGGAATCAGAGGTGTGAGCAGAGAAGGCACCGGCGAGTGACGTCGTGAGGCCCACGCTTTCGACCCGCGATCCGGGTTCGTCCGGCGCTGGCACGACGCCCGCGCCGAACGAACCGATTCGGGCGACGCCCGCCCATCGGCAACGCTGGGCGGTGCAGATCATGACTGTCGCGCCCGACGACCAGGTGCTGGAGATCGGCTGCGGTCGGGGCGCTGCCGTCTCCCTGGTCGCCGACCAACTCACCACCGGTCGGATCGTCGCCATCGACCGCGCCGCGACCATGGTGCGGCTCGCGACCGAACGGAACCTGAGCCACATCGACGCCGGCAGAGCCGAGATCCGGCGAGCGGGGTTCGAGTCGGCCGACCTTCCGACCGGCCACTTCACCAAGATCTTCGCGGTGAACGTCAGCCTCTTCTGGTTGGGCGACGCGGCGCAGCAGATCGCTCGGATGCGCAGCCTGCTCGCGCCGGGAGGACGGCTCTACGTCTTCGGCGAGCGACCCACCGAGGCGCACGCCACAGCGAACCTCACAGCGACCGAAGCACTGCTCGAGACCCACGGTTTCGCCACGACCACATCGAGCGCCACCCGTGGTCAGGGCCAGGTGCTGACCTGTGTCACAGGCACGCCGATCCGGTGAGCCCGGGCTGATCGCGGCGTTGACATGAGCCGGGCGGGCTCGGCATGACGCCGAGCCCGCCCGTTCCTGTCAGTCGAGCTTGATCAAACTGGGTCAGCGCTGCAGGGTCAGCAGACCCGGCCGGTACGGCAGCAGGCCGTAGTCGACGCCGTCGGAGCTGGGGGAACGCCCCTGGTAGAGCAGTTGCAGGTTGCAGGCGTCGACGGTCATCGTCTGGTCGGCGTTGGTGCGCAGCAGCTCACCGTGGCTGATGTCGTTGGTCCAGGTCGCGCCGCTGTTGACCTTGCCCGCGAACGGGTTGCTCTGGGACGCGGCCTGCGGGGTCCACGAACCGTTCAGGCTGGTCGCCGTGAACGAACGGAAGTAGCGGCCCGTCGAGCCGATCGCCTCGACGATCATGAGGTACTTGTTCAGGCCCTGCAGCTTGTAGACCTGAACGGCCTCGAACAGGTTGTTCTGCGTGTCGCTCATGATGGTCGTGTAGCTACTGCCGAAGTTGCCCGGGAAGTTCCCGATCGGCATGCTGGCCCGGTAGATCTTGCCGTTGTCGCCGGCGAAGAACAGGTACATGTTCGTACCGTCACCGATGATCGTCTGATCGATCGGACCGGTACCGGAGCCGGTGATGCTTCCGGTGAACAGCGGCTGCGCCGCAGACCAGCCGTTCGCGTTGGTGGGGTTGGTCGAGGTCCGGTAGGAGAACGCCGTGCCACCCCACTGGTAGGTGAGCACCCAGATGTTCTTCGGCGCGAAGTAGAAGAGCGACGGCGCGACGGTCCCGGAGTTCATCGTGTTCTGGGTGGCCGAGGCCATCTGCGAGTAGTTCGAGAAGAGGCTGAAGTTCATCGAGCCCCAGCTGCTACCGAAGTCGTGCGTGGTGGCGTAGACCAGCTGCTGGCCGTTGTAGGGGGCGACGGTGAAGTCCTTCAGCGACACCCAACCCGACTTCGGGTTCGCCAACACTCCGGTGGAGGACCACCGGTACGTCGAGGGAAGGTCGCACGTGCCGCCCGGCGGCGGAGTCGTCGTCGGCGGCGGCGTGGTTCCGTCGACGCGGACGAACTGCCACTGCTGGTTGGTGCCGTTCCAGTCGTCGTACTGCACGATGTTTCCGCCGTCGGCGGTCGAGGCGCCCTGCACCTCCATCACCTTGTTGCTGTTCCGGTTGATCAACCGGACGTAGCCGCTGTCCGAATCGGCCAGCCGGAACTGCTGGTTGGTGCCGTTGAGGTCACTCCACTGCACGATGCTGCCACCGTTGGCGGTCGAGAAGCCCGAGACGTCCAGCACCTTGCCGGACAGCCGCGACTTCACCCGGTAGTAACCACCGCCGGAGTCGACGAACTGCCACTGCTGCTGGTTGCCGTTGTTGCGGGCCCACTGGGTGATCCGGGCACCGTCATTCGTGGCCAGGTTGTAGACGTCCAGGGCCTTGCCGCTGTTGCGATTGACCAACACGTACCACGCGTTCGTGTCGACCGACGCCGCAGCGGCGGGAGACGACACCACCGCTACGGCGGCGCCACCGACCATCAGCGCCGCCGCGCTGGCGGCGAGCAGGCGGGGCAACCACCAACGCCGCCGCGACGGCGTTGCGATCGATGGAGACCTATCGAGGGCAGACATGATCCTCCTCCAGTGACCAAGAGCCGAACGGCCTGCCCGAGGGTGGGCGTACCGCGACGCGTGGCCGAGCACGCAGGCGTCAGAGAGTTAGCGTTAACAAGACGCCGGCGCGCAGTAGCGCACGCCTGATTCGAGATCGACGAAGCAGGGCTTGCCCGGAAAGCCGAGGTGTCGTCGTCCTTAGGCATCGACTGTGAGCGATAACATGCCGTTCGTCAAGACGTAATGTGCTGGGAACATCTGCCGCTGCCGGGCTGCGGATCTTGGGGTGCAACGTCTTGAACCGCGTTCCCGCAGGCATCGCCCCTGATCCCCCGCGCGGGCTACCCCCGAGCCCTTGAGGAGGCCCCGCGAGCGCGTTAACATCGACGGCTGCCCATCGCCAGCGGCTCGCTGGTAACACCGATGAACTCAGCCTGACGGGTCGACCGGCAGGAGCGCTGGCGCGGCGACGGTCAGGAAACGGTCGCCGTGCGAGTCAACGCCCACCGAGTGGCTGGTCCGCAGGTGCCGGGGTACGTCCGAGTCAGACCGCGCCTCGATCGACCAGGCTGAACGTGGTGATCAGCGGGGCGTCGCCGAGAAACTCGACGAAGATCTCCTTCTTGGTCGGGCTCCACTGCACGGGGCCGTACTCGTCGTTGATGATGGAGTAGGCGGGGCGCCCCTTGTCGTCCCTGCCCTCACGGTATATCGCGAACAAGGTTGCCTTGGTCGGCCGACAGTCGGCTCCCACGAGCAACTTGTTGCCCTCGGAATCGAGCTTGACCCCGAGGCACGGTCGGTGGGCGATGTCCGGGTTCACCGACTTGATCATGTAGTCGACACCGACCGGTTCGAGGACGAATAGCGCATCCTTGCCGGTTCCGTTGCCGACCTCGACCTCGCCGTGCGACGGCAGCGACAGGTCACGGTCGATCTCCACAACGTGCAGCAGGATTCGCCGCTGGCCGGCCAGCATGGCCTGGGTCGGGTCCGCGCTGGTCGACGGTGAGGCGGACGGCTTGCCCGACGCGGGCGTGGACGTCGTGGCCGCCGGCCCGCTCGTCGTCGGGCTACCGCTCGGCGTCGAGCCGGCCCGGTCCGGTTTGGACAGCCCATTCAACAGGTGCGGGCCGAACAGGAAGGCGGGCACCAGCACGGCGATCACCGCAGCGGTCGCCCCCAGCGCGGTGAGCCATCCACGTCCGCGTGAACCCTCGCGACCGGCCGTGGCCAGACCCGACGGCGTCGACAGCGCGCCCTGATCATCACCACCGGCAGCGGGCGTCACACTCGGCGGCGTCACGCCCAGGAGTTGAGCCGGCCCGCCGGCACCCACCGGAGACGCTGCTGTCAACAACCCGTCCAGCAACTCCCGGGCGGTGGGTCGGGCAGCGGGGTCCTTCTCCAACGCCCGGGACACCAACTCCCGCAACGGCCCACCGAGCCCGGTCAGGTCCGGCGGTTGAGTGAGGATCCGCATCGCGGTGGCGGTAGGGGAGTCGCCCCCGAACGGGCTGCGGCCGGTCGCGGCGTAGGCGACCAGGGCGCCCCAGGCGAAAATGTCAGCGGCCGGGCCCGCCGGACGACCGGACGTCGTGTCGAACCGCTCCGGAGCCATGTACGAGACGGTCCCGACCATCTGGTTGGTCCGGGTGTGCTGGCTCGTCGCCTCGAACGCTCGGGCGATACCGAAGTCGATAACCTTGATCCCACCCGGTGCGACCAGGACGTTCGCCGGTTTCAGGTCGCGATGGATCACCCCGGCGCCGTGGATGGCGGTGAGCGCGGTGGCCACCCCAACCGCGATGCTGTGCAGCCGCGCCGCCCCCAGCGGGCCCTGTGTTCGGACCACCTCGGCCAGACTGGGGCCCTCGACGTACTCCACCACAAGGTACGGCGGGTCATGGTCCGGGTCGGCGTCCAGGACCTCGGCCGTGCAGAACGGTGGAACCTGGCGGGCGCGGTTCACCTCACTACGGAACCGACCCCGGAACTCCTCGTCGTGAGAGAGGTCCGCACGGACGACCTTGACCGCCACCAGCCGCCCCTGCGGCGAACGGGCCAGGAAGACACTGCCCATGCCCCCGTCGCCGAGCCGGTCGAGCACCTCGTACCCACCGAGGCGTGCCGGGTCACCGGGACGCAACCCTTCGCTCACGCCAGATGCCCGCAGACTCCGACCACCGCGCGAACCGTTCCGCCCATCACCCGTTCCCCTCAGGTCACTCCGACGCCGGCCGCAGCCTATCGTCCGCCCACCGAATCCCGTCGATGCCGTCCATCAGTCGGCCACGACCGGGGCCTGTCGCCTCGCCGCGGCTGACGCTACTGAAACCGCCCCTGTCCGTCTGGCCGGGCAGGGGCGGCTTCCGCCGGAACGAGACCCTTACCGCTTCGAGGCCCAGAAGACGTAGACGGCGCCGTACGGCACGGCCACCGTCGCGCCGTCGGTGCAGGCGCCGGCCGGGGCGACGCCACCCGACGTCAGCAGACGGCTGATGTACGCGACGTTGCTGAGAATGCCGGTGCCGGCATGGGTGTCCACAGTCAGCAGCAGCTCGGGGATGGTCCCCGCCCGTGGGCTCTCCGCGGTCTTCTTCGCCGTGATCACTGACCCGTCCCGCTCGGACTGCCAGCTCGGGCCCTTGAAGTGATGGACCCGGCCGCCGGTGCCGATCAACTGGGCCTCCGGCACCGAGGCGCCGGTGAACACACCGCCAGCACATGTGTAGGTCTGCGTTCCGCGAGTGACGACGTACGCGCCGACGGGGCGCGATCCCGCCGGTGGCGTGATTGTCGAGGAGATGCGCGGGATGTCGACCCGGCGTGCGTCGGCGCCCACAGCAGCTGGCGCGGCCACCTCGGCAGCGGACGCGTGCTGGGTCACCGCGCCGACCGCCGCCACCACACCTGCCATACCGACGACGGCAACCGCTCGGACCCGCGAGTGAAACGTGCTGAGCATGCGATTCCTCCGTTTCAGGCAGGCGCACCTACGCCCACTTTTCTCCTGCACGGACAGCATGCGTAGAACGATCAATATGGCACCCGATTTGAACGACCATTCACCTAACGGAGGTGCCGACGGGGTGGTCGGATCACAGGCGATCCGACCACCCGGCGCGACCGCACGAGCTATCGGCGGCTCCACTGCTGGTTGGTCTGGCCGGTGCAGGTCCAGAGGACGAGCTTCGTGCCGTTGGCCGTACCCACGTTGTACGGGTCCAGGCAGAGGCCGGACTGCACCCCGGTGATGGTGCCGTTGGCGTTGACGTTCCACTGCTGGTTCGTTCCGCCGTGGCAGTCGTAGATGGTGACCAGGGTGCCCGGCGAGGTGCCATAGCCGGCGGCGTCGAGACACTTGTTGCCGTACACGGTCAGCGTCTTGCTGCTCGTGTAGGTCCACTGCTGGTTGGTGCGGCCGTGACAGTCCCACAACTGCACCTGGGTGCCGTTGGTGGTGGAGGAGCCGGGGACGTCGACGCAGCGACCGGACAGGGCACCCACTATCGAAGTGGTCTGCCCGCCGCCGCTCCCCGGGTTGCCGATGCTGCCGGGCACCGACTGCAACGCGCTGTACCAGCGGGCAGCCATCTTGTCGTAACCGCCGGACGTGGGGTGGACGCCGTCGATCAGGTCGGCGGTGGTGAGTGCGCTGTGCATGTCGACCAGGCGTACCCGCTTGCCGGCATTCACCTTGCTCTGCACGATGCCGGGGATCGCCGCGTTGAAGGTGCGTGCGGCCGCCTCCTGGTTGCTGTTGGAGAGCGGGATGATCTGCGCGACGAACACTTCTGCGGTGGGAGCCGTGGTGGTGATCCGGTCGATCAGGGTGGAGAGCCGGTTCGGCGCGGTGCTCACGTTGTAGTTCTGCAGGATGTCGTTGGTGCCGATGTGCAGCAGAACCGTCTGCGGCCGCTGGGTGTTCAGCCAGCCGACGATGTTCGCGTCGATCTGGTCGATGCGCCAGCCGGGATGTCCCTGGTGGTCGTGGTCACCCAGGCTTGCAGGCCCGTTGAACTGCGACCCGACGAAGTCCACAGTGTACCGACCGTTGACGAGCCGCTGCCAGAGCCCGATGCGGTACCCGCCCGGCACCTGGGTGCCCTCGGTGATGGAGTCGCCGAGAGGCATCACTCGCACCCCGCCATTGGATTCCGCGTTGGCCGGTCCGGTCGAGGTCAGCACCCCGGCGAGGACAACACCGAGTGCGGCAGTCGCCGCGAGCCATCTTGCCCTCGTTCGCATAGGTTTCTCCCCTGCAGTGGTAGTGCTGACCGAGGAGTCAGGCCGTCGCGACCGCCGCGACATCGGCATGACGATGCCGTCGCAGCACTGGGACGGATTGTTAACGCTAACAGCGATTCATGTAAATTCTTGTCGCTGATCTGGCCCGCGTCAAGCGCCAGCCACCCCGGCGTCCTGCCCGGCGAGACGGCGGCGCCCTGCGTCGCCGGCCGCCACTCACCGTCGTGCCGCTTGCCGCCCCTGGCCTCGGTGATCCGGGCGAGTGATCCACTCCGCTTTCATGAAGTCGGGGTGTCCAGGCCCCAGGGATACCCCGACTTCATGAAAGACGAGTGGTTCCTGCCCAGCGGGACGCGAGGTGCCGGTAGGGCGCATGGTGCTGCGGAGGTGCCAGTGGCACGTACGCCGAATGTAGGCTTTTTTCGCATAAGACCGTTTGATGTGAGGATCGCTCGACTACCTTCGCCTTGGTGGCGATAACCGATTTGTCGCCTTCTGCACCGACTGTGACGTGCGGAAACCTGGTGTACGGAGAAGGGCTAGGTAGCTCGATGTCCAACCATCTGCACCCGAACATGAGCGAAGTAGCGGCAGGCCAGGCCAGTCCGCCGAAGCGGCGCCGGGCCCGCTGGCTCGTCGCCGGGGTGGCCGGGTTGACCGGAGTGGTCGGTCTGGCCGCCTTCACCGCGGCCGGAGTGAGCGGAGCGGCCGGAAAGAGCGGCAGCAACCCCTCCAATGCCGGAACCCAGGTCCTCGCCGAGGGCAGCCGGGGCAACGGCGACGACCACGGAGGCCAGGACCCGGGCGGCCGCGACGGCAAGGACCACAAGACTGACAACGACCGTCGGGACGACAGGGGCGACGACTTCCGGTCCGTGTCCTGCAACGCCGACGAGCTGATCGCGGCGATCGTCCGCGCGAACGCCGACTCCGGGGCGAAGCTCCGGCTCGCGGAGAAGTGCACCTACACGCTCAACAGGTCAGCACCCCAGCCACCGGTGCCCTTCGGCGCGGTCGGCCTGCCGATCATCACCCAGCAGGTCGTGATCGACGGAAACGGGTCCACCATCGTCCGCGCGGCCAACGCCACCCCGTTCCGGATCCTGGAGGTCGGAGCCGGAGGCGACCTGACGCTGCGCGACACCACCATCAAGGGCGGCCAAGCCGAGGGTGGAATCGGCGGAGGCGGCGGTGGCATCCGGATCGACATCGGCGGCAAGGCCGTCATCGAGAACACCCACGTGGTCTACAACCAGACCAACGGTCCGGGTGGCGGTATCGCCAACTTCGGCGTCACGAAGATCCTCGGCGGGGCCGACCACGGCAAGGACTGGGACGGCAAGGACAAGGACAAGAAGAAGGACAGCGGCAGCATCATCAGCAACAACAGCGCCCTGTTCGACGGTGGCGGCATCTTCAACAACGGCAACCTCACAGTGCAGAACACCCGGCTGAGCTACAACAACACGATCGGGGTCTTCAGCACTCTGCCCCTCGGTGGCGCGGGTGGCGGGCTGTCGAACAGCAGCGTCGCAGTGCTCGAGAACGTCCACCTGGACAACAACACCGCAGGCTTCCGTGGCGGCGGCATCCGCGGCGGCATCAACTCCACCACCGAGGCCAGGAACGTCGAAGTCAACGACAACCGAGCCGGCAGCGAGGGCGGTGGAATCTTCTCCGACGGCGTCTTCCAACTCCGGCACGGCAAGGTTCACCACAACGAAGCCGGCCAACGGGGTGGCGGCGTCTTCAACCAGATCGGCCAGTTCGTTGCCGAAGAGACCTCGATCAGCGAGAACACCGCCAGCACGAACAGCACCATCGAACACGGCGGCGGCGTCTACAACGGCAGCGGCACCGTCGTCCTGCGCCGCACCCACGTCGACCGGAACCGGGCCATCGGCACGAACTCCCAGGGCGGCGGAATCTACAACAACAGCAGGCTCACCCTCACCGAAAGCAAGGTCACCGACAACATCTCCTTCCTGGCACCCGGCGGGATCTTCAACGACGGCGGCCAGGTCACCGTGGACCAGAAAACGGTGATCAGCGGCAACCGGCCCACGAACTGCACGCCCAGCTCACCGCCGGTGCCCAACTGCTTCGGCTGATCACCAGATTGCCCCGGCACCCGGGTAGCAAGAGGTAGGCATCCGGTCCCGCACAGCTTCGATCGTGAAGATCGGACCTGCGGCGGGACCGGATGCCGTTCGCGAAACGACCGCGGGGACTCGAACCGTCGCTCCTCTGCCGGACGACGATCCTCCGGGTGGCCGGTTCAGGTATCGATGATGTTGTTGTTCTCGTCGATGCCGTGGCTGCGCCAATAGACGTCCCACTCGTCGTCGACGTGCTGCGGGACCTTGCCCTCCGGGTAGCGGACGTACGGCGGGGTCGGCTCCTCCCCATCCGGGAAGCAGGCGCTGCCGCCCTGCCCGCCCACCGCGATCGCCGGATACTCACCGCCAGCGCAGATGTTCTCCCGGAACGAGCAACCGGTGGTGGCCATCAGCCCACCCAGACCGACTGCGGCCAGGGCGATCATGATTCGCGTTCGCATGGAGGGAATTCTGGTCGCCCCGGCCGCACCTGCCATCCGCACGCGTACTCACAGCGATGCCACCGGCGCGCCAAGGAGCAGCGCTCCTGGAGGTTGTCGGTCCTGGTTGTCGACGTCGCTAGCCTCGGGAGGGAACCTCGGCAGGTTGACGACGGAGGAGGCCGTGGCGTTGCGGTTCGAGCATCGCGACACCGAGATCGACGTGAGCCTCGTCGACCGCGTGTGGCGCACCCGCTCCGACGCGGAGGAGACGATGACGTCTGCGGCACGCACCTGCTGGCATCTGATCCTCTCGCGGGCGCAGGGACGCCTACTCGCCAGCCTGCGCGGGCCGGAAACGAGGGCGACCACGGCACCGGTCCCGCCGGGCACCGAGTTCCTCGGGGTCCGGTTCGCATTCGGCGCGGTTCTTCGGCCGCATCCCGCAGCCACGATCGTCGACGGGTACGTGCCGTTCCAGTGACGGAATCGGGCAGGATCGTCATCGGCGGCGAAAGCTGGGAGGCGCCGACGTTCGAGAACGTCGAGCACTTCGTCCGGCGATTGCAGGACGCGGGTCTGCTGGTGCGATCGCATCTCGGGGACGAGAAGGAAATCGCCGAGCATCCCGAAGCCAGCCCGACCGAGCGAACCCTGCAGCGTCGCTACCGAGCGATCATTGGACTGTCGCAAACCGCCGTGAGGCAGATCGACCGCGCAAACGCCGCAGCCACGATGCTGCGTGACGGCCTTGACTGGCGCACAGTCGTCGAGACCTTGGGGTACTTCGACCAAGCCCACCTCGCGCATGCGCTGCGTCGCTACGTCGGCTGCACCGCACGCGAGCTGCAGGCGGCTCACTTTGCCGCGATGTCGTTCCTGTACAAGACCCGCGCTGGGCCCGGCCTCCGTCCGGCTCAGCTCCAGGAGGTCCGCCTCGTCTACCCAGGCCGAGAACTGGAGCAGCGCCTCCCGGTAGTTCTGGGCCGCCCGAGGGCTGCGGTTACGGATCTTGAGGTCACGCTCGTAGGCGTCGAGGTGGAGCGAGTTGATCTTGGACCATGCGCGGAGAGTAAGATTCTGTAGCGCTGAGTGGCTAGACAGAAAGAAGCCCCCTAGCGGCCGTTGGGCCTGCTAGAGGGCTATCTGTGCGCCCGAAGGGACTCGAACCCCTAACCTTCTGATCCGTAGTCAGATGCTCTATCCATTGAGCTACGGGCGCTTGTGCTCAGCCAGTGTACACACCCGGCTTTCGCGCGGAGACTCCGGGATTCGAACCCGGGAGGGGCTTTAAGACCCCAACCGCATTAGCAGTGCGGCGCCATAGACCAGACTAGGCGAAGTCTCCCTGGTGATCCTCAGACCACCGCGCCCGAGGATACAGGTCGCCACCCACCGGGAGCAAAACGACTTCCGGGGTACGCCCACCGCGACCCGCCCGCCTCCGTGTTTCCACGCTGTGCGCCGGCGTGATCGGGACTACGCTCCATCGATATGCAGGAGCAGCCGCCCAGCGAGTCGACCCGTCGAGAGCCTGCTGAACGAGCGCGTCGGCGCTCTCCACGGGCCACCTTCCGGCCGCCGACAGTGGCCGAGGAGCCCACCGAGGCGGCGGAGCCGGCTGAGACGCCGGCATCGCCGGCAGCCGACTCGGCGAGCCAGCGCCCTCGACGGGCCAAGGCTGCCCCGGCGGTGCTCTTCCAGCCACCGGAGCCGGATCGCCCCCTGCCTCGACAGCCTCGACGCGCGCCGGCCGAGCTGACCACCGAGGCCAGCGCGGAGCAACCGGACCACGCGGAGCAGCCGACCGGCGACCAACCGAGCCCAGCAACCGGCGTCGCATCGACCCCGCCGAAGGCGCGGACCGCCCCTGTTCGCAGGGCTGCCCCTCGGCAGGCAGCCGACACGCCCGCCGAGGTGACCCCGGCCACGCCGGCACCCCGCAAGCGCGCCGCAAAACCCACCAAGGCCGTGGGCACCACCGAAGCCGCGAGCACCACCGAAGCGCAGACCACGACCGAACCGCAGACCACCACAGCCGCGAGCACCTCCGGCGAGGCGAGCACCATGACGCCAACGGCCCCGGCCAAAGCCACAAAGACCACCAAGCGCGCGGCCACCCCACGAAAGAGCACCACGCCGACCAAGAGCACCCCGCCGACAAAGCCCGCCCCCGAACCCGTGGTCAGGCCGCAGACGGCACCCACCGAGCAGCGGACCCCGGCAGCACCCGCCGTGCGGCAGGCTGAGCCGGCTTTGGGGCGTACCCCGGAATCGGAGCTGCGCGCGGTCGCCGCGCGCGTGCTCGACCACCCTGGCTTCGCACCGGAGCTGTTGGCTCTGGCTGCGGTGCGGGCGTTCGGGCCCGGCGCGGCCGAGTGGGCGGCTGGGTTGCGCGACCGGTATCCCGACGCCTCGGCGGACGGCCTGGCAAGGTTGGCGGCCCGGCGGTTCGTCCGCTCGGCGGGTGCGGGTGGGGCGACCGCCGCGCTGGCAGGCTTCTTCGCGCCGCTGGCCGAGTTGGCGGCGGTGCTGTGGACGCACTCGGAGCTGGTGCTGCACCTGGCCGCGGCGTACGGCAAGGATCCGACGCATCCCGACCGGGCCGTCGACCTGCTGGTGCTGACCCAGGTGCACCCGGATCGGGCGAGCGCGGCGGCGGCTCTGACCGCCGCCGAGACGCCGGGTGACCCGGTCGAGGGGGCGTGGCCGCGGGCGGCGGAGGCGGCTTGGCGGTTGGCCGCGCCGCTCACGGCGCAGGCCGGTGGTTGGGTGGCGTTGCGGCTGGTGGCCCGGTTGCTGCCGGGCGCGGCGGTGCTCGCCGCGGCGTTGGGTGACGCGGCGGCGGCCGACCGGCTCGCGGCCCGAACGGTGGCCGTCTACCGACCCGACCGGCGGCCCGCTTAAATCGGCCGCCACGGCGGTGGGGTCGCCGATGCGGGCGATGTCGTAACCCGGGCCCTGGTCGACCCCGACGAGGCCCCCTAACTAGCGGCACCATCGCCTGCCAGAGGTATGCCACTCTGGCCAGCCCGGCAACGTCCCGGCGTCGCTCGTTGGCCGGCGGGGTGATCCGGGCAATTCCGGATCGGTGCTTTCCCGGTGGCCGTCTGCGCTCGACCACTGGGAACGCTGGTCAACCGGCCCGGTAGGAGAGGTAGTAGCCCTCGTACGGCCAGCTGTGGAAGTTGTTGAGCTCGGACGCAGCGCCGGTGCAGTCGGAGGTCTGGTAGCCGGAGACGGAACCGAAGCCGTTCCAGCCGATCGCCCAGATCGCCTCGGCCGGGACCGGGCGGCAGATATCGTCGGGCGTGGCCTGCCTGCCTACGATGATCTGCGTGTATGCCTGGTAGAAGACGAGGCCGGTGTCGGGAACCTTGAGCGTCTCGACAGCGGCTGCGGGCGACGCCGGTATCGTCACGGCCAGTGTGGTGATCAAGGCAGCGGCGAGACCCGCAGCGATTTGGCTGGTAAATCTGCGCATGAGCTTCCCTTCCTAACGGTGTTCAGGGACGGGACGGAGCTCGTTCAGCCCACCGATAGATTGACTTTCATCGATTATGTTCCCCGTGTCAACCAACCTGCCACTGCTTACTCGGGCGTTGACCGGTCAGAGCCAGTCGAACCACTCGCGGGGCAGCAGCGCGTAGCCGACGAAGGCGAACACGTCGAGCACTGTGTGCGCGATGATCAGCGGCATCACCCGCCGGGTGCGCAGGTAGAAGAGGCTGAACACGACGCCCATGATCGCGTTGCCGACGAACGCGCCGAAGCCCTGGTAGAGGTGGTACGAGCCGCGCAGCAGCGCGCTGGCCGCGATGATCGCGGCCAGCCGCCACTGGAGCTGGCGCAGCCGGGTGACCAGGTAACCGACCACGATCACCTCTTCCAGCACGGCGTTCTGCACGGCGGCGAGGATCAGCACCGGAACCGTCCACCAGACGTCCGGCAGCGCGGCCGGCACCAGCGTGGCGTTGAGGCCCAGGTGGGCCGCCACCCAGAACAGCGCCAGCCCGGGTAGGCCGATGAGCGCCGCCAGGCCGGCGCCGCGCACCACGTCCTGACCGGGCCGCCGCGCGTCCAGGCCGAGGGTCCGCGCCGGGTCGCCGGGGTCACGGCTGAGCAGGTGTACGGCGAGCAGCACAGGCAGCAGCGCGAACACGATGCCGAGCAGCTGGTACGTGAGGTCCAGCCAGGGGCGGGCCGACGCCGAGGTGTTCAGCGAGGCGGTCTGCTTGGAGAGCGGACCGTCGGCGGTCAACTTCGCGATGATCGAGACCACCGCGTAGATCGCGGACTGGCCGAGGGAGAGGCCGAGGACCAGCAGCGTCTCGGTGCCCAGCAGTCGGCGGGACACCGGGCGGGTCAGCTCTACGGTCACCGCACCACTCTGCCCGACGTACGGCACCCGTGACATGGCCGACCGGCCACCATGAGCCGATCGCACATTCTGTGCGACCAGTCGACACGCTCCGTGGAGATTCTATGAGCGCCCGATCCGTTGCCGTCTGGAGAAGGAGCGTCCGTGGACAACCTCGCGCGGTTGCTGAAGGAGAGCTGGACCCTGGTCGAGGACGACCGGGTCCGGTTGAGCGGTCACTTCTACGCTCGGCTGTTCCTGCTCGACCCCGCCCTGCGGCAGCTCTTCCCGGTGCAGATGACCGGCCAGGGCGACCGTCTACTCGAAGCGATCATCACGGCGATCCACACTGTCGACGACCCGGAGAGCTTCGACGAGTTCCTCCGGGCGCTGGGCCGCGACCATCGCAAGTACCACGTCGACGAGCGGCACTACGCCACGATGGGCGTCGCACTGCTGGACGCGCTGCGCAGCACCGCCGGCGACGGCTGGAACCTGGAGTACGACCAGGCGTGGCGGGAGGCGTACGCAGCGATCGCCGCCCTGATGGTGGCCGGTGCCGCCTCCGACGACGACCCGCCGTTCTGGCACGCCGAGGTGCTGACCCACGAGCGGTACGGCCCGGACACCGCCGTGTTGACCTGCCGGGCGTTGCAGCATCCGCTGCGCTGGCAGGCGGGGCAGTACGTGAGCCTGGAGGCTCCGCGCTACCACCCCCGGGTGTGGCGGAACTACTCGGTGGCGAACGCCCCGAACGACGACAACGTGCTGGAGTTCCACGTGCGGTCTCCGGGGGCCGGCTGGCTGTCCGGCGCCCTGGTGCGGCGGGTGCGGCCGGGTGACCTGCTCCGCCTGGCGGCGCCGATGGGGTCGATGGTCCTGGACCGCGCCTCGGAACGGGACATCCTCTGTGTGGCCGGCGGCGTCGGTCTGGCGCCGATCAAGGCGCTGGTGGAGGAGTTGGCCACCTTCAACCGCACCCGGTGGGTGCACGTCTTCTACGGCGCACGGCAGGCGGCCGACCTGTACGGCCTGGACGGGTTGCAGGAGTTGGTGGCCGTACACCCGTGGTTGTCGGTCACCGCGGCGTGCAGTGAGGATCCGGACTTCGACGGCGAGCAGGGCGAGATCCCGGAGGTCGTGGCCCGGTACGGCCCGTGGACCACGCACGACTGCTTCGTCTCCGGTGCCGCCCGGATGGTCCGCTCCACCCTGCGGGTGCTGGCCGCGGACAACGTGCCGCCACCGAACATCCGCTACGACACCTTCGGTGACCTCTAGACGTTCCTCCCCCCACACCGGGGCGCGTGCCCCTGCCCCCTGGGGCACGCGCCCCGGTCCCTTCTTTGGTCAGTAGCGCCAGGGGTGCCCGGTCTCGCGGTACTCCTCCACCGGCACCAACGGCACGCCGGGTGCCATCCGGTCGACGTAGAGCCGGCCCTCCAGGTGGTCGATCTCGTGTGCGATCAGCCGGGCCATGCCGAACTCGAACGACGTGATGATCCGGCTGCCGTCCCACTGGGCGTGTTCCACGTCCAGTCGCAGCGGCCGGGGCACCAGACCTCGGTGGTCGAAGAAGGAGAGGCAGCCCTCGTACTGCTCGTCGGTCTCCGGGTCGGCGTCGACCACCCGGGGGTTGAGCAGCACGAGCGGCTCCGCCGACCGGTCGGGGGGCCGCACCACGGCCGCCGCGCGGCCGATGCCGAACTGCGGGGCGGCGACGCCCACCCCCTTGCTGAACGGGTGCAGCTCGTCGAGCCGGGCCAGGGCCATGGTGAGCCGGTCGACCACGTCCCGGGCGACGTGTTCCTCAGCGGGCAGGTCGAACGGGCGGGCCCGCTGGCGGAGCAGGTCGTCCCCGCGTTGCACGATGCCGAGGCCGCGCATCCGGTCGCTGGGTCGGACCCGGGCGCCGCCGGGGCCGACGTCCGGTTCGGTGTCCGGGCGGGCACGGAACCGCCACTGCATCCGGTAGCGGGCGTTCAACGGGGGGTCGTCGGTCTGCCAGTCGTAGATCACCCGGTCGCCCTCGTCGTGACGCTGCGGCGCCGTCCGCAGCGGGCCCTCCTCCGCGCTGAGCGAGGTCTCCACGCCCCAGACCTGGGGGTCGAGGGCCGCGGGCAGGTCCAGGCGTACGGCGAGCTGCCGGGTGGGCAGTCGGACGGCTCGCTGGAACCAGGGGCCCCACTTCTCGTGCCCGACGCTGTACGCGTACTCGATGGTGGCCCGGTCGCCCGGGTAGAGGGGGAAGCGTCGCTCCCCGTTCTCGAAGAGCAGCCAGATCTCCTTGAACGCGTCCCGATCGTGCTTGGCTCGCCAGTGCATCGGTTCCGGGTCTCCGCCGCCGTCGTCTCGACGGGCCTGTATCTGCAGTTCGGCGAAGGTGAGGGGATGCTCCCGATGGTGCCGGTTGGAGCGGCCGGGGTCGTTCGGGTAGCGGTCGACGGCGACCCGGACCAGGTAGCGGGTGACCGGCTCGGTGCCGGCGTTGTACAGCTCACGGTGGATGACGCACCGGTAGCCCTCGTCGACGTGGGTGAGGGTGGCCAGCTCCCGTTCCACGACCAGACCGGTGCCGGGTGGCAGCCACTGGCCGGGCAGGTACGGCTCGCGATGCGGTTGACCCGCCCGGGCGTGCCGTAGGTCGTCGTACTCCCGGAAGCGCTGCCAGATCGCGCCGCTCGCCTCCAGGACGGCCTCCGCACGGCGGGCGAAGTCCTCGGTCGGGCGGTGCCGGCGCCCCTCGACGTGGCTGACGTAGGACGGGTCGAACCCCATCAGGACGGCCAGTTGCTTCTTGGACAGCCCGCGCCCGGTCCGTTGCCTGGCGAGTTCGGCCGCGAAGGAGTCGGCAGCCCGTTCGAGGGGTGAGGTCGTCATCGGCTTCCTCGTGGCCGGGGGTATAAGTTTCACGTTCCGTGCGCGAGCACACACGCAAGTGGCATGTTTTCGACACACCGCTTGACAATCCACCGATGGCCATCGATTGTGCGGCGGCGTTTCCCAGCACTGACTCCGGGTAGTACGCGAAGCGTTACTCCCGCCGAATACGGGGTGACCTGGGCGTCCGGGATGTGACCAAGGTGAGGCTTCCCTTACGCCCAGGGGCTTGGTTAGGCTAGCCTTAGCTCAGGACGGCACTGGTTCGTCCGCCGGGGCGCACTCCTCGGTCACGCAGACAGGGGACGACTCAGGTGACAGCGGTGATGCCACGGCGCGAGACCGCCACCACGCCGCTCGCCCCCGTCACCGCTGCGCTCCGGGCCATGTTCGGCACCGACGACCTCCCCGGCCTCGCCCGGGGCCTGCTGGTCGACGACGAGCTCGGCTGGGCGCCCGCCACCACCCTGATCGACGGCAGCCGACTGCCGGAGCTGCTGAACGGCGCCGCCGTCCGCTGGGGCGGCACCCCGCACGCCTGCGCGGCGCTGGCCTGGAAGTCCTACAGCTACTGGGCCGCTCTGCCGGTCGTGCTCGGCTGGGCCTCCGCCCGGCGGGTGCCACTGCTCGATCCGGCCGACCTGCTGATCCACTTCGAGGACCATCGGCAGCTGCTCACCATGGGCATGCGCCGGGGCACCACGGTGGCGGTGCTGCCGAACGACCCGCTGGCGCTGGCCGGCCTGTCCGAGGTGCGGGTCGTCGCCGACGAGGCGGAGCTGCTGGCCGCGCTGCGCGCGTCCCTGCTCGACGCCCACCTGGCGCCGCTCATCACTGCGATCCAGTCCGAGGTCCGGGTGGGCACCCGAACGTTGCTCGGCTCGGTCGCCTCCGGCATCGCGCACGGCATCCTGCGGGCCGCGGACGCCCTGCCCGGCTCCACGGTGCAGAGCATCGACACACTGCTCGGCGCACTCGACCTGGCCGACCTGATCGAGCTGGTGCCGGGGCCGACCGGTGAGCCGACAGTGCAGCGCCGCACCTGCTGCCTCGCCTTCACCCTGCCCCGGCCGAAGGTCTGCCAGGGCTGCTGCGTCCGCTGACCGCACTGCTCAGTCGGTCAGCGACCGGACGTCCCACACCCACACACCGCCGGTGAAGACCGGTTGGATCCCGGTCAGCTCTGTCATCCCCCGGCGCAGCGCGGCCTCGTGCTCGTGTGGCCCGAGGATGACCACCCCGGCCCGCCAGTAGCGCAGGTCGTCGACCGCTCGGACCCGGCTCTGCGGGGTGATCGGCGGCACCGCCCCGGTCCGCCTGATGGTGGCGAAGAAGCTGCTGGTGGGGCGGGGAGTCGCACCGAACAACGCGACCTTCGGCGGATCGGCGTTCGGGCGGGTGTCCGGGCCGAGGAAGTAGCCACGGGCCAGCGGCATGTCCAGCCGGGTCGACGCGGACCAGCGCAGCGGCTCGGCGTAGGTGGTGTCCGGCAACGGCAGGGTCACCACACTGCGCCCACCGGTCACGTACGGCCGCCAGGCCCCACTGGTCACGAAGCTGGGGACCGGCTCGAGGTGGGCCACGGGCAACGGGGTGGGGACGATCGGCAACAGGGCCATCGTGAGCACAGTGGCGGTGGCGAAGCGGACCTGCCCCCGAGCGGCCGGGTGCGCCTCGGCCAACTCGCGGGCACGTTCGGCGCCGTACGCGAGCAGCAGGCCGATGATCGGGGTGATCGCCAACGCCCAGCGTGTCGGCACCACCGAGTGCAGGATGGGCAGGTTCTCCAGCGCCGCCCACGGGCCGGGCACACCCGTACCCCGGTTGTCGAAGCGGACCTCCCGACCCAGCGAGAGCACCGCGAAGAGCAACCCGAGCGCGGCCAGCGCGAGCACCACTATCGAGCGGCGCAGCCACCAGACCAGGGCGATCACCAGCACCACCAGCGCCCAACCGAAGAAGCTGTTCTCCTCGGTCGGGTTCTTGGCCAGGCCCGCGGCGGTGCGCGCGCTACCGGCCAGTGATTCCCGGGAGTACGCGACGAACGAGGCCACGTCGCTGGAGTAGCCGCGGATCAGGCGGGACAGCCCGGAGTACGCGTCAGGTCCGAAGAACTGGACGTACAGGGGGTACGCGAGCAGGAGCAGGGCGACCCCGGCGGCGACGGCCAGCCCGGCGAGGAA
Source organism: Micromonospora sp. NBC_00330 (assembly GCF_036136635.1). Lineage (NCBI taxonomy): Bacteria > Bacillati > Actinomycetota > Actinomycetes > Micromonosporales > Micromonosporaceae > Micromonospora > Micromonospora sp. NBC_00330. The sequence continues at coordinate 6,102,411 of NZ_CP108012.1, read as the reverse complement.
GGATCGGGCCCGCGACCGTAGCTCCGCGCGGCCGACGGCGAGCACGCCGACGACCACGCCGAGCCCAATCGCGGTCATCAGCAGGATCTCCAGGTTGAGGAACGCCTGCCAGACGATGACCAGCGCGAGGAGGACCCCGTTGCGCAGCCAGCGGCCCGGTTCACCGAGTCGCAGCGTGCGCCAAATGATCAACGGGACGACGAACTGCGACACGATGTTCGGATGCCCATTGGCGTGCGACACCATGGCCGGCGCGAACGCGCAGAAGCCCGCGCCCAGCCACGCCGGCCCCCGACTGCCGATCAGGACCCGGGAGAGCAGGAAATACCAGGCCGTGGCGGTGGCAATCATGCCGGCGGTGAGAAAGATCAGAAATGACGCTCGCGGCCCGAACAACAGGGTGATCGGCGTCATTGGCAATGAAATGGATAATACGGACGTATTGGCCATCAGGTTGACGCCGTCGGGGACGTTCATCTGATTGGAATGGAACGGATACGCAAAGTGCGTGACTACTCGCGCACCGTGGGCCATCATCCATTCGAACTGCGACTGATCGGACTGGTTGTCCCGCACATCGCTGCCCGGGTCCAGCCACAGCCGGCAGGTCACCCAGAAGCCGAGCACCACGAAGCTCAGCACGGCGGCCAAATCGGCCCACATCCCCCTGCGGGAAGGCCGAACGGCACCGGAGGCCCCCTCCGCCGACTGCGCGGCGGCCGGGCCGCCGCTGTCGCTGGGCACGTCCGATTCAGGAGTAGTCATGACAATTCATAGGGTAGTCAGCGCATGACGCCGCCGTGACATGTTTCGGGGTACTGCCGTACTATGTGCCGGGTTCGCCGACCGCCGATCACGAACCCACCCCCCGACCACAATTCGGCCACCCCGATGCCCCGATTCTTTCGCCCTCCCAGCGAATGATTCACTCTGTCGGTCCAGGCACGGGTCGAGTTCATATCGTGAGGAATCGACGCATGGCAGAAATCACTGGGGATCAGCGCGTGCAGTCCGAGGTGCTGGAAGGCCTGGCAACCGCTGTCAACCACCGTCGCTGGTTCATCGAACTGGCCGTGCCGTACCTCGGCGACGACCCGATCGAGATCGGCAGCGGCCTCGGTGACTACGCGCTGGAATGGTCCGAGCGGCTGCCGCGGTTCACCGCCACCGAGGCCGACCCGGACCGGCTGGTGCAGCTCAAGGAGCGCCTCGCCGGCCGTCCGAACATCGACGTCCGGCAGATGCTGCTGCCGCACAACGACCGGGGCGACTACAGCGCCGCCGTCTCGTACAACGTCCTGGAGCACATCGAGGACCACGTGGGCGCGCTGGAGAGCATGCGCGACCTGGTCCGACCCGGCGGCGCCGTGATCATCATCGTGCCCGCGTTCCAGTTCGCGATGGGCCCGGCCGACATCGCCACCGGGCACGTCCGCCGCTACACGAAGAAGACGCTCGGGGCGGCGATGACGGACGCCGGTCTGACCATCGAGAAGATGCACTACGCCAACGCGCTCGGGCTGATCGGCTACTTCATGGCCACCAAGGTCTTCCGGCTGATGCCGAAGGAGGGCCCGATGGTCAAGGTGTACGACACCCTCGTCCTGCCCGCCACCAAGGCCGCCGAGCAGCTCGTCCTCCCGCCGTTCGGCCAGTCCGTCTTCGCCGTAGCGCGCGTCCCAGCCTGACCCCGGCCCCGGCCCCGGCCCCGGCCCCGGCCCCGGCCCCGGCCCCGGCGATCTTGCACTTCCTGTCGTCCTTACGCCCTTTATGTCAAGGATGTCGGGACAGAAAGTGCAAGATCGCGGGAGCTGGGGGCGGGGTTAGTCCTTGATCTGGTACGTGGGACGGATCACCGCTCGGGCCAGGGTGTGGAACGTCAGGTTGAAGCCGACGTAGGCGGGGCTGGCGTCCGGGGTCAGGTCCAGGCGGTCGACGTCCAGCGCGTGCACCGCGAAGACGTACCGGTGCGGGCGGTCGCCGGGCGGCGGAGCCGCCCCGCCGTAGCCCTGCTCGCCGTAGTCGTTGCGGACCGAGAACGCCCCGCCGAGGTCGGTGCCCGCCGCACCGCCAGCCCCGGTGGGCAACTGGGTGACGTTGACCGGCACGTTCACCAGCACCCAGTGCCAGAAACCGCTGCCCGTCGGCGCGTCCGGGTCGTAGCAGGTCACAGTGAAGCTCTTCGTCTCGGCGGGGAAATCCGACCAGGTCAGCTGCGGCGAGACGTTGTCACCCCCGGTGCTGCCATGCGCGTGCCGGGCGTCCATCGGCTCGCCGTTCTGCACGTCGTCGCTCGTCAGCGTGAACGAGGGCAGCGTCGGCAGCAGCTCGTACGGGTCCGGGGCGATCGGTCGTTCCAGGGTCATGGGGACGCGTCCTTCCGATGTGCGGAGATACCAGCCCCTTCTTACCCCGCCTCGGCCCTCCCGACGACCGGAAGCGCGCGCTGACCGGCTGTGGTTTCGCGGAGCTACGTTTGAGGTCGGGCAACGTTCCGCAGGGGGACATCGTGGCCGGCATCTGGCGGGACTTCGTGGTGGCCGTTGTCACCGCGTTCCGCCGCCGGGACGAACGAGCCATCGCCGACGAACGCCGACGCGCTGTCGAGCGACTGGCCGAGGAGACGATCCGCCGGGAACGGCAGGCCACCGACCCGCCGGAGTGACCGGGACGCGGGGCACCGGACTGCCTCGGTGCAACCGGTGAAGATGACCTGATGGGGCGGATCTTCCGGTCGCGGCCGGTGGCGACCGCGGAGACACACCGAACCACCCTGTTCGAGATCTTCTTCGATCTGGTGTTCGTCTTCGGACTCATCCGGGTCACCACGTTCATGAGCGAGCGGCCGTCGCCGGTGGCGCTCACGCAGGGATTCCTCGTACTCCTGCTGTTGTGGATCTCCTGGGTGGTCTACTCCTGGCTGGGCAACCACGTCCGCATCGACGTCGGGCTGATCCGTGCCGGCGTCACCGTCGCGATGGCGGCCGTCTTCCTCGTCGCACTGGTCATCCCCGACGCCTGGGCGACCGGGCCGGGCACGACGAGACAACGACTGATCCTGGTGCTGGCCTACGTCACGCTTCGCGTCATCGCTCTCGCGCTCTTCCATTGGGCCGCTGGGGACAACCGGCAGCTGAGCAGGACCATTCGTCTGTACGCCCTCTCGACCGTGCTGTCCTGGATCCCCTTCGTCCTCGGTGCCATGCTCGGCGGCACCGCACAGCTCCTGCTCTGGGCGGCGGCCCTCACCATCGACATGGGCGGCGGGGTGGTGTCCTCGGTGCTGAGCGGATGGCCGGTGCGAAGCCCCAGTCACTTCGCGGAGCGACACAGCCTCGTGGTGATCATTGCGCTCGGCGAGTCCCTGATCTCGGTCGGCGCCGGCGTCGGGGTGCAGCGGATTCGTGGACCGATCCTGTTGGCCGCGGTCCTCACGCTGGCTGTCACCGTGTGCCTGTACTGGCTGTACTCCTCCACCGCGATGGCCGCCGGCCAAGCGTTGATGATGGAGTCCGGACTACGGCGGGCCCACGTCGGCGCCAACGCCTACACCCTCGCCCACTTTCCGCTGCTCGCCGGGACCATCTACGTGGCGCTGGGAGTCGAGCAGATCCTCGCCGGGCTCGCGCACGAGGAGTCCCGCGGCACCTCGGAGTGGATGCCGGCAATCGCGCTGTTCGGCGGGACCGCCCTGTTCCTCGCAGGAAGGGCGACGTTTCTGAGTCTCAGCGTCCGGTGCGTGCGACCGAGGCAGTTCGTCGCTCCCGTCGCGGCGCTGCCGTTGCTGCCCGTCGGCCGGTACCTGCCGGACATGGCCGCGCTCGCCCTGCTCACCGCGTTCCTCGCCGTGCTGCTCAGCTACGAGGCGTGGACCAGGAGATCGACTCGGGCTCAGTGATGTCGGGGTGTCCCAGGAGCCCTGACACCCCGACTTCCGGGAAGTCGAGTGGATCAAGGTGGCGGAGGGTGTGGGATTCGAACCCACGAAGACATCGCTGCCTTACCGGTTTTCAAGACCAGCGCCATCGGCCACTAGGCGAACCCTCCTGGGCCGCCACCCGTGGGCGTACGGCCACGCATAGTCTGCCACGGCTCGCTCCGGTCGGCCCGGCGTCCCTCCCCGGTGCGCCGGCCAGGCGGTCTGATCTGTCCACAGTGGGCTGGATGGTGCGCCTGCGGCACCCGGGAAGATCGGGAAGACTGGGCCCATGCGAGCAATCACGATTCCGCAGCCCGGTGGTCCCGACGCGCTGGTCTGGGCCGAGGTGCCCGATCCGGAGCCGGGCCCGGACGAGGTGATCGTGGATGTGCGGGCCAGCGGGGTCAACCGTGCTGACCTGCTGCAACGGCAGGGGCACTACCCGCCGCCGCCGGGCGCGCCCGCGTACCCCGGGTTGGAATGTTCTGGGGTGATCACGGAGGTTGGCGCGGAGGTTGGCGGGTGGGCGGTGGGGCAGCAGGTCTGCGCGTTGCTGGCCGGCGGCGGGTACGCGGAGCGGGTGGCGGTCCCCGCCGGGCAGTTGCTGCCGGTGCCGGCCTGCGACCCGGTCGACGCGGCGGCGCTGCCCGAGGTGGCCTGCACGGTCTGGTCGAACCTGGTCCAGGTCGCGCGGCTCGGTGCTGGCGACACGCTGCTGGTGCACGGCGGCGGCAGCGGGATCGGCACCTTCGCCATCCAGTTCGGGGCAGCCCTCGGCGTGACAGTGCTGACCACCGCGCGGGAGGCCAAGCACGACCGGCTGCGTGAGCTGGGCGCGGCGCAGATCATCGACTACCAGGAGCAGGACTTCGTCGAGGAGGTCCGGCGGGTCACCGACGGGCGCGGCGTGGACGTCATCCTCGACATCATGGGTGGGTCCTACCTGGGGCGGAACGTCTCCGCGCTGGCCACCGGCGGTCGGCTCGTGGTGATCGGGATGCAGGGTGGGCGCAAGGCCGAGTTGGATCTCGGCGCGCTGCTGGCCAAGCGGGCGAGCGTCACCGCGACGTCGCTACGGTCCCGTCCGCTCGCCGAGAAGGCGGAGATCGTCCAGGGCGTACGGGACGACGTGTGGCCGTTGGTCGAGGCGGGCCGGATCCGGCCGATCGTGGACCGGCGGCTGCCGATGACCGAGGCGGCGCAGGCGCACCGGCTCGTCGAGTCGAACGACCACTTCGGCAAGGTGCTGCTCACCCGCCCGCCGGGCGGAGGGTCGGCCGTCAGTTGAGCACAGCTCCCCGGCTCGGCCGTCAGTTGAGCGAGCCTGCCAGCGTCGGGTCGTCCGTCGGTCGGGGCAGCACCAGCCGGGCGCCCGGGCCCTCGCCGGCAAGCGTGTCCTCCGGGTTGTTGAGCGTGCAGCGCTGCAAGGACAGGCAGCCGCAGCCGATGCAGCCGTCCAGGTCGTCGCGGAGCTTGGTGAGCAGCCGGATCCGCTCGTCCAGCCGGCTGCGCCAGCTCGCCGACAGTCGCGCCCAGTCCTGCGGGCTCGGGGTGCGGGCCTCGGGGAGCGAGTCGAGTGCCTCCCGGATCTCGTCGAGCGAGACGCCGACCTGCTGGGAGATCCGGATGAAGGCGACCCGCCGCAACTCGGCGCGGGCGTAGCGGCGCTGGTTGCCGCCCGTGCGGTCGGCGCGGATCAGCCCGAGTCGCTCGTAGTAGCGCAGCGCCGAGGGCGCCACCCCGGAACGGGCGGACAGCTCACCGATGGTCAATAGATCCGGCATCCCCAGGCCCTTGAGTTGAAGTGGACTTCAACTCACACAGTAATGGCATGACCACGACACTGACCACCGACAGCAGCGCCCGACTGCCCGGGCTGATCCGACGCCTCACCGGCGACGAGAAACACGCGCCGAGCGCGCACTCCACGGTCGACGTGCTCCAGGTCCTCTACGACCGGGTGTTGCGGGTCACCCCCGCCACCGCCGACGACCCGGAGCGGGACCGGTTCCTGCTCTCCAAGGGCCACGGGCCGGCCGCCTACTACGCGGTGCTCGCCGCGCACGGCTTCATCCCGGACGCCTGGCTCGACGACCTGGCCGGCCCGGAGAGCCGGCTCGGCCACCACCCGGACCGACTCCTGGTGCCCGGGGTCGAGATCGGCTCCGGCTCCCTCGGGCACGGGCTCGCGCTGGCCGTCGGCACCGCACTCGGCCTGCGCGCCCAAGGGCTGCACAACCCCCGGGTGTACGTGCTGCTCGGCGACGCCGAACTGGACGAGGGATCCAACCACGAGGCGATCGCGTACGCGGGAGCGACAGGCCTGGACAGCCTCACCGCGGTCGTTGTCGACAACTCGTCGGCCAGCCACGGGTGGGCCGGTGGCATCGCCAGCCGGTTCACCGTCAACGGTTGGACCGCCGACACCGTCGACGGCCGGAACCACGAAGCCCTGTACGCGGCGCTGACCGGGCACCGACCGCGACACCCGCACCTGGTGGTAGCCCGCACCGAGAGCAAGGGATGACCGACATGCGTACCGCCTTCATCGACACCGCCACCGCGCTCCTCGACGAGGATCCGCGTACCGCACTGGTGCTGGCCGACATCTCGGCGGCCCAGTTCGCCTCTGCCGGCCACCGCCACCCGGACCGGGTGCTCAACGTGGGCATCCGGGAGCAACTGATGATCGGTGTGGCCGGCGGGCTCGCCCTGACCGGGCTGCGTCCGATCGCGCACTCGTACGCGACGTTCCTGGTGGACCGGACGTACGAACAGATCAAGCTGGATCTGGACCACCAGGGCGTGGGCGCCGTCCTGGTCAGCATCGGCGCGTCGTACGACGGGTCGGCTGAGGGCCGCACCCACCAGTCGCCCGGAGACGTGGCGCTCTTCGACTCGCTCGGTGACGGCTGGACCGTCCGGGTGCCCGGCCACCCGGACGAGGTGGCACCGCTGCTGCGCAACGCCGTGACCAGCGACGATCCGATCTACCTGCGCCTCTCCGAGCAGTGCAACGCCGAGGGATACCCGGACGCCACAGGGCTACGGGTGCTCCGGCGGGGCCTGACGAACGCGCCGCTCGTGGTGGCGGTCGGACCGATGCTCGACCCCACTCTGGCGGCGACCGAGGGAATGGACGTGACAGTGGCGTACACCCACACGCCCCGGCCGCTCGACACGCCCGGGCTGCGGGCGCTCACCAACACCGACGTGGTGCTGGTCGAGCCGTACCTGGCGGGGACGTCGAGCGCGCTGGTCAGCCGGGCCCTGGCGGACGTACCGCACCGGCTGCTCGCGCTCGGGGTGGGTCAGACCGACCTGCGACGGTACGGCGATCCGGCCGACCACGCCCGGTGGCATGGTCTGGACGCCGACCGCCTGCGGCGGTCGATCAGCGCGTTCTTGGGGTCAGTTGGCGGCTGACACGGCGGGGCGGCGGCGAGCGCGCTCCCGCCCGAGGATCCAGATCGCCTCGACGCCGTCCTTCCAGGTGATCTTCTTGCCCTCTTCCCGGCCGCGCGCCCGGTAGCTGATCGGCACCTCGTACGGCCGGATCCGGCGACGCAGCAGCTTGCCGGTCACCTCGGCCTCCATGCCGAAGCCGCGCGAGCGCACCCCGAGCGACCGGTAGAGCGCCACCGGCATCAGCTTGAAGCAGGTCTCCAGGTCGCCGATGTACGAGTTGAACAGCACGTTGGCCGCCATCGTGACGCCCTTGTTGCCCATCACGTACCAGAAGCTGTAGGCGCTGTGGCTGCCGAAGGTGCGATTGCCGTAGACCACCGTGGCGCGACCGTCGAGCACCGGGTCGAGCAGCTTGGGGATGTCCTGCGGGTCGTACTCAAGGTCGGCGTCGAGGATGACCATGTAGTCACCCTCGGCGCTGTCGACCGCCGTCTTGATGGCGGCACCCTTGCCGGCGTTGCGCTGGTGGGTGATGACCCGCAGGCGCGCGTCGTCGGCGCGACCGAGGACCTCGCCGGTGCCGTCGCGGCTGCCGTCGTCGACGACTACCAATTCGATCTCGCAGGGATAGTCAACCGCCAATGCCTGCTTGAGGGCATCCGCGATGCGTTCTTCCTCGTTGTAGACCGGCATGAGGATCGAGAGCTTCACGGGGATCTCCACGGTGGCGGCAACACGTCGGCCATAGCCTAGCCTGGTTGGTTTGTTTACCACGTACCGCTACCGCTGGGCAGTCGACGCGGCGGCCTCAGATCAATGGTGTTTACTTCCGCCATGTCGGCTGCCGGCTCCCTGCTCACGGTGATTCCTGTCGCTGCGGTGCTCCTGCTCATCGTCGCGGCGATGCCACGCGAGACCGGCGCGGTGGCACCGCTGCGGCTCGCCGTGGTGCGCGCCGTCCTGCTCAGCGGGGCGTACGCGGTGCTCGTCGTCGAGGTGCTCGGCGCGTCGCACGCGCTGACCCGAGGCGCGTTCACAGTCGCCTGGCTGCTCTTCCTGGTCGCGGCCGCGGCGGCGGCCGGCCTGCGCTGGCGGCGGGCGACCCGCCTCGGGCAGCCGCCCGCCGCCACACCGGTGCCGGTCAGCGCTGCGCCGGCAGTCAGCACCGCACAGCGGCCGGTGCCGGTCGGCGCGGCGGCGTCCGGTGGCGGACCCGACGTGTCCGCCCCGGTTGCCGATCGCGGTGAGCCCGCCCCCGCGCCGACCCGGGCTGGTCGGGGGTTCGCTGACCGTCGTGCCGTGGCGGTCGACGCGTGGCGTACGGCCCGACCGGGTGAGCGACTCCTCGCCGGCACTGTCGGCGCGCTGGTCCTGGTGGAGCTGCTGGTCGCGCTGCTGGCCGAGCCGAACAACTTCGACTCGCAGACGTACCACCTGCCGAAGGTGGAGCACTGGGTGGCCCAGGGCGACCTGGACTTCTGGCCCACCGCCATCCACCGGCAGGTGACCATCCCTCCCGGCGCCGAGTATCTGCTGCTACACCTGCGCCTGCTCACCGGCGGGGACCACCTGCACAACCTGGTGCAGTGGGCGGCCGGAGTGGTCTGCCTCCTGGTGGCCGCACGGATCACCGCACAGCTCGGCGGCGGCCGGCGGGCCCAGTTGCTCACCGCGTTCGTCCTGGCGACCACGCCGATGGTGGTGCTCCAGGCGACCAGCACGCAGACCGACCTGATCTGCGCGGCGTGGGTGGCCTGCGCGGCGACACTGGCGCTGGACGGGCTGAGTCGACGAACCGGCTGGGGCACGCTGCTCGGGCTGGGGGCGGCCACCGGGCTGACCGCGGTGACCAAGACCAGCGGCCTGATCGCGGTCGGCCCGCTGCTGGTGCTCTGGGGACTGGCCCAGTTGAGGCTGGCCCGGACCGGTCGATCGGAGCCGACCGGCCCGGCGACACCCGGTGGGGGTCGGCGTTCCTCGCCGGTCGGCGGGCTGGCCCGCACTGTCGGCGGTTCGGTGCTGATCCTGGTGGTCGCTGCCGTGGTGGTCGGCCCGTTCCTGGCCCGGGTGACAGCCGAGTTCGGGCACCCGCTGGGGCCGCCCCGGCTGCGCGAGTCCATCCCCATGGAACGGCACGACCCGGCGTCGATAGTGGTCAACGCGCTGCGCATCGGGCACACCGCCTTCGATACGCCGCTGGCGCCGCTGCGTCGGGCCGGGGCCGAAGTGATCATCAGCGGCGCCGAGGCGATCGGGGTCGACCCGCAGGACCGTGCGATCACCTTCGGGCGGGAGCTGTTCCCGGAGCCGGCCTGGTATCCCGACGAGGACCGGGTGGCGTTTCCGCTGGCCGGGGCGTTGGCGGTGATCGGTGCGGTGATCGCGCTCGCCCGACCACGACGGATCGCTCCCGAGCGGGCCGGGTCGCTGCGGGCGTACGCCGTGGTGGTGCTGACCGCCGTGCTGCTGCACACCGCGATGATCAAGTGGCAGCCGTGGGGCAACCGGCTGCTGCTCTACGCCGTGGTGCTCGCCGTGCCCCTCGCCGGCCTCTGGCTGGACGCTCTCCTGCGCAACCGCGCGGGTGGACGTCGAACGGTTGCCACAGTGGCGGCAGTCACCGTGCTGGCCACCTCGGCGCTGGCCGGGGTGCTCGCGCTGTCGTACGGCTTCCCGCGCCGGCTGGTCGGCGCCGGCTCGGTCTTCACCACCTCGGACTGGGACACCCGGTTCCTGCGCCGCCCGCAGTGGGCCGACGAGTTCCGCTGGGCGGCGACAGCGGTCCAGGACAGCGGTGCGCGTCGGATCGGGCTGGTGCAGCAGAACGACAACTGGGAATACCCGTGGTGGCTGCTGCTGCGGCAGCCCGACGGAGGCTCACCGGACCTGGTGGCGTTGCAGTCGGTACTGCCGGAACGACCGCCGGCCGACCCCTCCTCGGTCGACGCGATCGTCTGCACCGGCACCGAGGCGGCCTGCGCCAAACTCGTCCCGGCCGGTTGGCGGCTGGAGTTCCGCGGCTACGTCGGCTACGCCCTGCCGCCGGGCCGCTGAACCAGAAGCCGGCCGCATCGCCGCCGGCTGCTGCACCAGAAGTCGGCCCGGCGCCGCCGTGACGGTGGCGCGCGGGCCCGGATAGTCCGATCCGGGCGGTTCGGCATCCCGCGCGCAAGGATCCGAAGCGCATTCACATCCGTTGATCCGCACGTTACCGTCTGGTAACTCAATCGACGTCCCGCGATTGAGCCGAAAGGAGTGCGTCGATGCCTGCAATCCCCGCCAGGCCCGAACGCGCGACTCGACGACGGGCCATCACCGTCGCCGTCGCCGTCGCCGCTCTCGTCCTACCGATGCTCGCCGGACCGGCCACCCCCGCCACCGCCGCCGACCGACCAACCGTCCAGCCACTCCCGGCCAACCTCGAAGCCATCCGGGCCGCCGAGGCGACAGCCCTCTACGGCAACCCGGCCATCCGCCCGATCGAGCAACGGCGTACCGCGTTGATCACCATGGGTGACAGCGAGATCTCCGGTGAGGGGGTCGGCAACTACGTCCCCGGCACCCACCAGGACGGCAACTGGTGCGACCGCTCGTACGACCAGGCGGTCTTCCGCACCGGCATCACGTCGGACGCGCAGTACAACATCGCCTGCTCGGGTGCCACCCCCTGGAACCTGATCGTCGGCGGCCCGACCCAGCACAACGAGCTGAACCAGGGCGACCACCTGGGCATCAAGGCGCGCAACACGCACGTGAAGCTGATCTGGGTGGTGGTCGGCGCGAACGGTGATGGCACCATCCAGTTCGGTCCGGTCGCCACGGACTGCGCCGTCCGCCGGGTCTTCTTCCAGGGCGCCTGCTACCCCACCTACACCGACCAGTGGACGATCCGCACCGACGGCAGCCGGCAGGCAGTGCAGTCGGCGCTGACCGACATCCGGCAGACCATGACCAACGCCGGCTACCTGCGGTCTGACTACGAACTGGTGCTGATGTCGTACCCGAGCCCCGGCAGCCCCGACGTGGAGGACAACCCCGACTTCCCCGGCTGGTACTCCGGCGGTTGTCTGCTCTACCTGGCCGACGCGGCGTTCGCCCGGAACAAGGCGGTGCCGATGTTCGAGTCGGCGCTGCGCTCGGCCGCGGCGAACACCGGCACCCGCTACCTGGACGCCAGCCGGCTCTTCCACGGGCACGAGGTGTGCACCGACAACACCTCGGTCCGCGGCCTCTTCATCGAGGTCGGCATCTGGAACGAGAACGCCGCCCGACAGTCCTTCCACCCCAATGCCCGCGGGCACGGCATGTTCGCCCAGTGCATCACCCAGTTCTGGAACTCCGGGCAGACCCGGGCCAGCTGCGTCGACCCGGCCAGCACCGGCGGTGGCGTGCTCTACCCGGGGCTGCTGGAGTTCAAGCAACTGCGCAACCTGGCCACCGGCACCTGCGTCGACGGCAAGGGGTACGACTCCCGCAACGGCACCGCGCAGCAGCCGTACTCCTGCCACGGTGGGCGTAACCAGGGCTTCTGGTACGACTCGGCCCGACGGTCGTTGCACTCGGAGCTGTCCCACGACCGTTGCCTGGACGTCGCCAACAGCTCGATGACCGCCGGCACCGCTGTCAACGTCTACGACTGCAACGGCACCGGAGCCCAGCAGTTCGTCTTCGTGGGTAACCAGATCAGGCCGGCGAGCGCCACCAACCTCTGCGTGGCGTTCGACAACCCGCTGCTGGGCAGCTCTCGCCTGCGGTTGGCGAACTGCTCCAGCAGCACCCGGCAGCAGTGGTCGTTCGAGGCCCGTACCGCAGCCAACCCGGTCGGCTACGGTCACGACGACTTCATCGGCTCCCGCGTCTACTGAGGCGACTTCGTCGGCTCCCGCGTCTACTGACGAGGGCAGGGGCCCTGGCGTCGGCCAGGGCCCCTGGGCTCACTTGGCGCGGGGAACGAGGATGAGCCGGGCCACGCCCTTGTCGCCGTCCTTCGCGCCGGCGACGCCGAGCGTCGCGCCGACCTTGACCTCGCTCGGCTGCACTGTGGCCCGCCGCTCGACCACCCGCAGGTCGTCGCCGAAGGTCCAGGTCATGGTGAAGCCGTCGGTGGACTTGACGGTGACCGAGTCGCCGTCGATCGCTGTCACCTCGCCGCGCTGCACGGCGACGGTCTGCGTACCGCCGTCCTTCGTCTTGACCACCGCCTCACCGTGCAGTGTGTTCCTGCGCAGCAGCACGCGGGCCTGGCGGCGCTTGCGCCACTCCTCGCCGCGCTTCTCCCGGGCCTTCTCCTTGGCGGTGGGGGACGCACCCGGCGTCGGCGTGGCCGGTGCGGCGACGGTCAGCACGTCCAGGTCGTCGGCGTCGAAGCCCATCGCGGTCAGCGCCTGACCCTCGACCCCCATGGCGGCGGCGACCTCGACTGCGACATCCCGGGCGGGCTGGCTGGCCACCTCGGCCGCGCCGCAGCCGCTGACGCCGAGCGCGACCGCCGCGAGCAGTGCCGTGGTGCCGGTGGCGATACCCCAACGTGGCATGACTCTCCCTCTCGTCCGTGGAGCCCTCAGCCTTCCCGGGAACGACGAGCGGAGCGTCAGGCCGATGTTCGGGTCAGGTAAGGATCACCGGGCAACCGGACGGTGAAGGCGGCGCCGCCCTCCGGCGCGTGCCCCGCGGCGATCTCACCGCCCAACCGGCGGACCAGCCCGGCGGCCAGCGCCAACCCCAGCCCGCTGCCCACCTTGCGCACGCCCCGGTACCGCTCGTGCAGCGCACCACGCTCGAACGCCACCGCCAGGTCGTCGTCGGTGAAGCCGGGCCCGCCGTCGCGGACCTCCAACACGCCGCCGTGCGCCGGGTCCGCGCCGGCCGGCCGGACCGCGAGCACCACCGGCGACCCAGGGGGTACGACCCGCAGCGCGTTCTCCAGCAGCCCGTCCAGCACCTGCCGGATCCTCCCCGGATCGGTGTACGCGGAAACCGGGTGACCGGGCGTCTCCACCCGGAACGGCACGCCCACCGCCGCGCACCGACCGGACCAGGTCGGCTCCGCGTCCACTGCCAGTTGGGTCAGGTCCACCGGAACCGGTTCCAGGGGAAAGTCGGCGGCCTCCAGCCGGGCCAGCGCCAACAGGTCGCCGATCAGCCGGTCCAGGTGTTGGGCCTCGGCCAGCATCGTCCGACCGGTGTCCACCGTGTCGTCGGCGCCGAGCACCCCGTCGGCGAGCGCCTCGGCGTACCCCCGGATCGCGGTCAGCGGGGTGCGCAGCTCGTGCGAGACGGAGAGCAGGAACTCCCGCTGTCGGCCCTCGCTGGTGGCCAGTGCGGCAGCCAGACCGTTCAACGCCTCGGCCAGGTCGGCGACCTCGTCCGGCGGCTCGACCGGCACCCGGACGGCACGGTCACCCGCGCGCAGCCGGGCGGCGGCGGTGGCCGCGACCCGGATCGGCCGGGCCAACCGACGGGCCAGCAGCAGCCCGGCCACCACACCGGCGGTCAACCCGGCCAGCAGCGGCAGCCACAGACTGAGCAGCACCCGGGCCCACAGCCCGTTGGCCAGCGGACGGGAGAGCACCACACCGTTGCCGCCGGGCAGGGCCCGACCCTCGACCAGGGCCCGCTCACCGTTCACCGAGCGGCGGGCCGACACGTTGCGACCCTGCCCGATCCGCTGCACCACCCGGGGTGGCAGACCCGCCCGGTCGACCGCCCCACGGCGGATCAGGTACGCGTCGATGCCCTGGTCGCGCAGTTGCTGGATGAGCCGTTCCTCGTCGGCGCTGCGACCCCGGTCGAGGCGGGTCCGCAGCACCTCGGCGGCGAGTCGGGCCTGGGCGGCGAGCGCCTCCTGCTCGCTCCGCTCCGCGCCACGGATCGCCAACGGCACCGCGACGATGGCGGTGACCAGCACCGACACCAGCGCCACAGCGCAGGTGACGAGCACCGCGCGGGCGGTCAGCGTACGGCCGAGTCGGCCGCGTCGGGGTGCGGTGGGTGGGGCGGCGCCGACCACCGGCAGGGCCATGGTCGGCGACTCGACGTGGCCGGGGTGGTCAGGCATCGACCGCGTACCCGACGCCGCGATGGGTCCGGATCACACTCGCCGGGCCGAGCTTCGCCCGTACCTGGGCGACGTGCACGTCCACCGTCCGGGTGCCGGCGTGCGCCGCGTAGCCCCAGACTCCGGCCAGCAACTCCTCCCGGGTGAAGACCCGGCCGGGCCGGGCCATCAGGTGGGCCAGCAGGTCGAACTCGGTGGAGGTGAGCTGCACCGGGGCGCCGGCGGCGGTGACAGTGCGGCGGGCCGGGTCGAGCGTCACCGGGCCGACGACACGTGGCCGGTCCGCGCCCTCCGGGCCGCCGGCGGATCGGCGCAGCACCGCGCGGACCCGGGCGACCAGTTCCCGGGGGCTGAACGGCTTGGTGACGTAGTCGTCGGCGCCCAACTCCAGGCCCACGATCCGATCCACCTCGTCGTCGCGGGCGGTGAGGAAGATGACCGGGGTCCAGTCGCCGGCCTCGCGCAGCCGGCGGCAGATCTCGGTGCCGGGCAGACCCGGCAGCGCGATGTCCAGGACGCAGGCCACCGGGCGCATCCGGCGGGCCGCGCTCAGACCGGCCTCGCCGTCACGTTCCAGGTGGACGCCGAACCCGTCCCGGGTCAGGTAGAGCCGGACCAGGTCGGCGATGGCCGGCTCGTCCTCCACGACGAGGACGAGCCCGCGATGCGGTGGTTCGACGGTCACCGGCCCATGATTGCCGACTGCGAAGGCTCGGCGCGATCGGTGTGTGTTCGAGTTCGGTAAAGCCGGGCGACGCTCGGTCGGGGTCAGCTCACCAGGACGGAGCGAACATCCCGGGCCGGGCGGCGGCCGGTGCGTCACCGATGCTGGCGACGACCCGCGCGCCGGGCGGCCGCAGGCGGGTCCGGAACGCCTGGTTGAGCAACGCGTCGAGCTGCCAGACCTGCTTCGGGTGACTGGTCCGGATCAGGAACCGCTCGCGGATCCCGTCGATCGCGGTGGCCGCCATCTCCACCGACTGCAGCCGCGGGTCCGGGCTCCAGGTGACGTTGCTCAGCTCGCGCAACTCGGTGTTGAGGTGCAGGCGCAGTCGGTGCAGGAGGCGGGTCTGCTGGGTCACCACCAGGCGGCGGTGCGTGAGTAGCAACAGGTAGTCGCCGGTGACCGGGCGGTCGGGGCGGCTGCAACGGGTGACCAGGATGGTGGCGTCACCGGAGCCGACGCAGCGCCGGAAGACCGGCATGTGCCGGCTCACCGTCTGCACGGCCAGGCCAGCCTCAGCGGCGGCCGGGAGGAACGTTCGGGAGAAGACGTCCATGACCTGCCCAACGACGTCCCCAGCGGGGTGACGTGGGTCACGCAGGTTTTTTGGAAGTTCCACGCCGCATGTCGCACTGCCTGTCCGACTTCCGACTCGGACGGATCATGGTCAGGAGTTCGGCTGAAGTGGACTGGCGGCGAACAGCTCCTCCAGCCAACCCGGAACCGCGTCGGCGTACTCGGCGCGGGACTCCTCGGGGGTGTCCAGTGCCCGACGCCAGGAGAGCGACCGGCTCACCGGCCCCAGGGCGATCGCGAGGTCGGCCGCCTCCACGAGGGTCCGCCGGTCGTACCGGTCGGTCCACGCCTCCAGGTACGCGTCGCGCAACCGCACCAGTCGGGTGTCGTCGGCGGCGAGCTTCCCGGCGTGCCCGATCGAGCGCAACGTCACCAGCAGCGTGCCGAACGGGTGCGCCACGGAGGCGTCGCCCCAGTCGAAGTACCGGTACCCGGCCGCGCCGGCGAAGACGTTGCCGTCGTGCAGGTCGTCGTGTTGCACGGTCGCCGGAATGCCGAGGTCGGCGAGCCGGCGGCACCGCTGCCCGTACGCCGGCAGCTCGGCCCGCAACCGCTCGTGCACCTCCGGGCCGAGCCCGCCCTCGGCGCCGATCAGCAGCGCCTCGTGATCGTCGAGCAGCTCGGCGAAGAGACCGGCCAGCACCTCCGGACGCTGGTCCGGCACGCCCAGGGCGACCAACTCGTCGGCACGCGACGCGCTCGCCAGTTGCAGCGCCGCGTACCCGGGCAGCGCCCGCTCCCAGTGCGCCAGGTCGGAGTCGCGCGCCAGCACGTCGCGCAACGACTCGCCGCCGTCGGGCAGCAGCGACCAGCCCTGCGTCAGGTCCACAGCGATCGGCGTCAGCACCCTGTCGGGCGTCAACTCGGCGAGCGCCGCGATCAGGACGGCCTCGTGCACGGTGCCCGGGTTGTTGGCCTTGAACCAGACCAGACCGTCGTCGGTGGGCACCCGCCACACCAGCGACCAGGGCCGCAGCCTCGGCTCCACCGGACCGGTCACCCGTCGGCCGACCCGGCTCAGCTGCGCGTCGACCCAGGATCGGGCCCGCACCTGCCACTGCTCGCTGGACCAGTCGGAGGCGCGCTCACCGGCGATCGTCGTCACGCTGGGCACCTTAGGCGGCCGTTCCGGGTCGAGGCGAGGCGTTTTCCCGCCCCGCGTCAGACCAGCTCGACGATGGTGGCGTTGGCCATGCCGCCGCCCTCGCACATCGTCTGCAGGCCGTAGCGGATGCCGTTGTCCCGCATGTGCTGGAGCATGGTGGTCATGATCCGGGCACCGGAGCCGCCGAGCGGGTGGCCGAGGGCGATCGCCCCGCCACGCGGGTTGAGCCGCTCCGGGTCCGCCTCGGTTTCCGCCAGCCAGGCCAGCGGCACCGGGGCGAACGCCTCGTTCACCTCGTACACCCCGATCTCCTCGATGCCCAGCCCCGCGCGGCGCAGCGCCTTCGCGGTGGCCGGGATGGGCGCGGTGAGCATGGCGACCGGGTCGTCGGCGGCGACCACTGCGGTGTGGATCCGGGCCAGCGGGCGCAGGCCGTGTCGGCTGGCCCAGTCGGAGGTGGTCACCGCGAGGGCCGCGGCGCCGTCGGAGATCTGGGACGCGGAGCCGGCGGTCACCACGCCGTCGGCGCGGAACGGGGTGGCCAGCTCACCCAGCTTCTCCAGGGAGGTCTCCCGGCGGATGCCCTCGTCGGCGGCGAACTTGCCACCGTCGGCGAGCGGCACCGGGGTCAGCTCCGGGTCGAACGCGCCGGCGTCCTGCGCGGCGGCGGCCTTTTCGTGGCTGGCCAGCGCGAACTCGTCCAGTTGGGTACGCGAGAGGCGCCACCGTTGGGCGATCAGCTCGGCCCCGACCCCCTGGTTGAACGGCAGCGGCGCGTCGTCGGCGAAGCCCTCGACGCCCCGGTAGCGGGCGCGTAGCTGGTCGCTGAACGGCATGCCGCCGGCCACACTGGAACCCATCGGCACCCGGGTCATCGACTCGACGCCACCGGCGACCACCAGGTCGGCCTGCCCGGAGAGCACCGTCGCGGCGGCGAAGTGCAGGGCCTGCTGGCTGGAGCCGCACTGCCGGTCCAGAGTGGTGCCGGGCACCGTCTCCGGCCAGCCGGCGGCGAGCACGCCGTTGCGGGCGATGTTCCACGACTGCTCGCCGACCTGGGAGACGCAGCCCCAGAAGACGTCGTCTACCTGGGCCGGGTCGAGCCCGGTGCGCTCGGCGAGGGCGCGCAGCACGTGCGCCGAGAGGTCGACCGGGTGGACGCTGGCGAGGCTGCCCTTGCGCCGCCCGACCGGGGTACGTACCGCGCCGACGATGACCGCGTCACTCATGTTTACTCCCCGGTAACTTGGGCTGCCCCGATCCTACGTCGTCTCTCGACCGGTCGTCCGGCCACACCCGCACGAGGTGCCGGAATCCGACGGCCGCTGGCATGCTGGGCGTGTGAATGAGACCTCCCCGGCACAGCAGTGGCGGGTGCCGTCGGGCCTGCCGGCGGCGAAGCTGGCCGGCGCCGTCCTGCTCGTCGCGCTCGGGCTGCTCTTCGCCGACGGCGACGCTGTCCGCCTGGCGTTGGCCGTCCTGGCCGCCGCCGCGCTGGCCGGCTGGGCGGTACGTGACCTGGTGGCGCCGGTCAGACTGGCGGTGGCCCCGGCCGGGCTCACCGTCATCCACGGGTTCGCCGGCCGTCGGCTGCTGCCCTGGTCGGCGGTCGAGGCGATCGCCGTCGACCGGCGGCCCCGGCTGGGGCTGACCAGCGAAACCCTGGAGATCGACGCGGGCAACTCGCTGCATCTGTTCGGCCGGTACGACCTGGGGGCCACCCCGGAAGAGGTGGCCGCCGCCCTGCGCGCTGCCCGCCCGGTCAGGTGAGGCGCTGCCCGCCCTGTCAGGTGAGCAGTGCGGCGGTCCGGAAGAGCACCAGCGCGAGCAGGATCAGCAGGATCAGCGCCCCACCGGTGACCTGCACCAGCGTGCGCCGACCACGCGGCGCGTACGCGAGCACCAACGCCATCAACGCACCGACCACCAGGCCGCCCAGGTGCCCGGGGATCGAGATGCCCGGCACGGCCAACGTGAACACCAGGTTGATCACCAGGATCGGGATGATCCGGGAAATGTCCCGACCCAACCGGCGCTCGATGATGATCAGCGCGGCGAAGAGACCGAACACGGCCGTCGACGCGCCGACGGTGGCCGCCCGCGGGCTGCTGAACAGGTAGGCGGCCACGTTGCCGCCGAGGCCCGCGATCAGGTAGAGCGCGGCGAACCGTACCCGCCCGAGGTTGGCCTCCAACGACCGGCCGAGCACCCACAGCGCCCACATGTTGAGCAGCAGGTGGAGCACGCCGTAGTGCAGGAACATCGCCGTGACCAACCGGTACCACTGGCCCTCGGCGATCCCGCCCAGGGTGTAGTCGGAGAGGTAGGCCCGGCCGAGCACCGCACCCCACTCGGTCAGCGGTGTGCTGCCACCCATCAGGCCGCCGAAGCCGGAGCCGCCGACCGCCGCGTCCCCGCCCCGGGCGGAGGCGATGGAGACCAGCAGGAACAGCACGTTCACGGCGATCAGCGCCTTGGTGACATAGCCGTGCCGGCCGGCCGTACCGCCGCCGAAGGCGGTACGCGCCGGCCGGACACTGCGACGCCCCTCGTTGACGCACTCCGGGCACTGGTGCCCGACCGCGGCATCCCGCATGCAGTCCGGGCAGATCGGCCGGTCACAGCGGGAGCACCGGACGTAGGTCTCCCGACCGGGGTGCCGGTAGCAGACGGGGGTGGTCGGCGGAGACTCGCTCACCGGCCCGACCCTCCGTCCGACACCACACGGTCCACCGGCACCGGCCGTGCTCCGGAGCGCTCAATCATGCGAGCAAAGGTACCTCGCCAGTCGCTCAGGAAGCGGACCGCTCGATCTCGACCCGCTCGATGACGACGTCCTGGAGCGGACGGTCGCTCGGACCGGTCGGGGTGTTCGCGATCGAATCCACGATCTTCACCGACTCCTCGTCGGCGACCTGGCCGAAGATGGTGTGCCGGTTGTTGAGGTGCGGCGTCGGGGACACGGTGATGAAGAACTGCGAACCGTTGGTGCCCGGTCCGGCGTTCGCCATCGCCAGCAGGTACGGACGGTCGAACCGCAGCTCCGGGTGGAACTCGTCGGCGAACTTGTAGCCCGGTCCGCCCCGGCCGGTGCCGGTCGGGTCGCCCATCTGGACCATGAAACCGCTGATCACCCGGTGCGAGATGGTGCCGTCGTAGTACGGACCACTGCCCGGCTGACCGGTGCGTGGGTCGGTGTACTCACGGTTGCCCTCGGCCAGGTCGACGAAGTTGCGGACGGTCTTCGGCGCGTGGTTGGGGAAGAGCTCCAGCCGGATCGGGCCAGCGTTGGTGTGCAGGGTGGCGTAGACAGCCTCGGCCACGGGTACTCCTCACTCGTTGGTCAGTTCCATGCGGATCCTCCCATGTGCCCGATCTGGCATCGCGGAGGCATCCGAAGGTGGAGGATGACGAAGGAACAACTCCCAGGAGGTAGGACCGTGTTTGGATTCGGGCGGCGTAAGTCCCAGGGGCAGCTGGCCAAGGCCGAGCTGAACCAGAGCATCAGCCACCTGATGCTGGCAGCCAACCACGCCGCGAAGGGCGCCGGCGCGACCGTCGGCCCGCGGGTCCAGGTGGCCCGGGGTTACGTCGCACCGACCGCCGCGAAGGTGCGCGACCGCGCGTCGACCGGCTGGGGGACGACTCTCACCACGCTGGCACCACTGGCGGCGGCTGCTCGTGACGGCGCCGCGCAGGCAGGGCCGCTGACCAGGAAGGCCAAGTCGAAGACCATGCGGATCACCGGTAAGAAGAAGCAGCCGCGTCGTCGCGGCTCGATGATGACCGGCCTGTTGGCGGCGGGTGCCATCGCCGGCCTGGCCGGCGCGGTCGCGCTGCGTCGCCGCCGGGAGCAGCAGGAGTGGGCCGAGTACGACCCGACCCGCAGCACCCTGGAGCCGATGCGCGACGAGGTCGACTCGATCGAGGTGCGTACGCCGTCCGCCGCCCGCGGGTCCGACGGGTCCGCCATGTCGGGCGCGGCGGGGATGACCGGCGCGGGCAGCTCGGCGGTGGCCGGCGGCTCCAGCGCCAGCACCACGGCCCCGGCCAAGCAGACCGGTGTCCGCCCGACCGACAAGGTCCCGTCGGTCGCCGAGGGCGCCACCGACGTCTCCGGTCGGCCGACCGACGACCTCACCAAGGCGCTGGGCAAGGACACGGCCCGCACCAACGGCCGCCGCTGACGTCAACAGCAGCGCATCGGGCGCCGACGAGTGGGTCCGCCCACTCGTCGGCGCTTCCGCGTGCGCGGCGCTATCGCACGATCAGAGCCAGCCGTTGCGGCGGAACCACCGGTAGAGGGCCAGTGAGACGCCGAGCATGAGGGCGAGGGCCACCGGATAGCCGTACGTCATCTTCAGCTCGGGCATGTTCTCGAAGTTCATACCCTCGACGCCGGCGATGGAGGTCCAGACCGCGGCGATGGCCGCCCACGCGGCGATCTTGCGCATGTCGTTGTTCTGGTCGACCGTGACCTGGGCCAGCCGCGCCTGGAGGATCGAGTTCAGCAGGTCGTCGTAGGAGTTCACCTGCTCCACGGTGCGGCTCAGGTGGTCCTGCACGTCCCGGAAGTACTTGCGGATCTCCTTGGGCACGTCCCGGTTCACCTGGGAGGTCAGCGTCATCAACGGCCGTTGCAACGGCACCACCGCCCGCTTGAACTCGACCAGCTCCCGCTTCATCTGGTAGATCCGCTGGATCCGCCCGTGGCCGTGCCGGTCGAAGACCTCCGCCTCCAGCACGTCCAGGTCGTCCTCTATCTGCTCGGCCACCTCCAGATAGAGGTCCACCACCCGGTCGGTCACCCCGTACGCCACAGCCCACGGGCCGTGCAGCAGCAACTCCTGCTTGGTCTCCAGGTCGGCGCGGATCGGGGCGAGCCGGCAGGCATCACCGTGCCGGACGCTGATCACGAAGTTCGGGCCGATGAAGAGCATCACCTGCCCGGTCTCCACCACCTCGGAGTTCTCGGTCAGCTCGGTGTGCTCGCAGTAGCGGGCGGTGCGCAGCACCAGGAAGACGACGTCGCCGAACCGCTCCAGCTTGGGGCGCTGCTCGGCCTTGACAGCGTCCTCGACCGCCAGCTCGTGCAGGCCGTACGTCTCCGCGATGGCGGTCATCTCGGCCAGCTCCGGCTGGTGCAGGCCGATCCAGACGAAGCCGTGCTCCTCGCGCCGGGCCGCGGCCAACGCCTCCGCGTAGGTCCAGTCGCCGGGCTGCCGCTTGCCGTCGACGTAGAGCGCGCAGTCGACCACGGCGCTGCGACCGGTGCCCGTGCCCGTCGGGGCCGCAACGGGCGTCGAGCCGTCGGCGTTGAGGATCCGGGTCATCGCCCGGACCGGGGAGGGCCACGCCCGAGGTCGTAGCACCCGACCGGTGGTCGACGGTGCCGTCCGGTCCCGCTCTGTCCGATCCGTCATCGCGTCACCTCCCGCGCTCAGCTGCGGCTTGCAGGCTACGCCGATCGCGGTCGAGGACCGGTGTGACGGCGGTCGCGTGGGGGGCGGCGCCGGGCGGGCCGGGCCGCATCGGGGGGTGTGCGGGGGACGACACGGCCCACCCGGCACCTGTGGGGGCGGGAGGTTGTGCTGCCGCGTCAACCCGGCGGGGCCGGCCCGGAGGCCGGGCGGTGAACTCCGCAGCTGGCGGGGTGACGCTCGCAGCATTGTGGGCCAGCCGGCCGCCCGGAGGGGAGCCCCGGGACGGCCGGCATCGTCGTTCTGTCAGGAACCCGACAGTTAAGTCAGCTACGGACGGCCTCGACGGCCGCCGCCAGCCGCCGGACACCCTCGTCGATCTTGTCGGCGGTCACCGCCGAGAAGGCCAGTCGGAGAGCGTGTCGCCCGCCGTCCAGCACGAAGTCACTGCCCTTGACCACGGCGACCCCGCGCTCGGCCGCCGCCGGGGCGAGCCGGTCGACCAGCACGTCCTCCGGGAACTCCACCCAGAGGAAGTAGCCGCCGTCGGGCTCCACGAACCGCGCCTGCGGCAGGTGCCGGCGCAACGACTCGGCGAGCACCTGGGCCCGTTCGCCGAGCGCCGCCCGGACCGTCTCGATCGAGCGGTCGATGTCACCGGAGACGCAGAACTGGTGCACGATCGCCTGGGACACCATCCCGGGCGAGATGTAGAGGCTCGTCGCGTTCTTCGCGATGGAGGCGATCAGGTCGGCCGGGCCGACCAGGTAACCGACCCGCACACCCGGGCAGACCGTCTTCGTGAAGCTCGACGCGTGCACCACCACGTTGCGGGTGTCCAGCGAGAGCATCGACGGCAGCGCCTCGCCACGGAAGCGGATGTCCGCGTACGGGTCGTCCTCGAAGATCGTGAACTCGTACTCGGCGGCCAGGTCGAGCAGCTCCCGGCGCTTCTCCAGGGACAACGTCATGCCGGCCGGGTTCTGGTAGTTCGGAATGACGTGCGCGAGCCGGGGGCGGACCCCGGACTCCAGCAGCTTGCGCAGCTCGGCAGTGTCCAGGCCATCCGGCTGGACGGCGACGCCGTGCAGCTCGCTGCCCATCCGCTGGAGGTTGAGCAGCGTCCGGTCGTACGTCGGGCGCTCCACCACCACCGCGTCGCCGGGGCGGACCAGGTGGTCGAAGAGAAACGCGTCGGCCTGAAGCGACCCGTTGGTGACCAGCACCTGGTCGGCCTCGACCCCGTGCTTCTCCGCGATCCACTTTCGCAGCGGAAGGTACCCGACGGAGGTGCCGTACGCCGTCACCCCCGCGGGGTCGGCGTCGAAGGCGCGGACGGCGGCGGCCTTGAGCCCCTCGACATCGACGATGTCCAGCGAGGGAGCCCCACGGGCAAAGGAGATCAACTGCTCGGCGGTCATGGATGTTGAGCGTACGGGCGGCGGCGGGGGACGCGCGGTCGGCACGGCGATGTCCGCATCCTGAGCCACCGGGTCGGGTGACCCCACTCCACCGGTCGGCGGCAGATCAGACCGGAAGGGCGAGCGCGTCGTGCTGCGCGGCCCGGGAAAGTCCCTCCAGCCGCACGCCGAGCGCGTCGAGGAGCTGACTCCAGTCGAAGTAGGAGCGCCAGGCGGTGATCCGACCCTTGCGGGCCCGGACCACGTCGGCCACCTCCCAGCTCACCAGCCGGCCGGTGGGCGCGACGGTGCCGTACGGCGAATGCAGGGTGCCGGTGTGGGTGCCGGTCAGCCGCAGCTCGACCGCGGCGCCACCGCCGGTGCGGACCGCGCCCATCGGGTCGACCCGTAGATCTGGAAAGGCGCCGGTCCAGGTGCGCAGCAGCGCGGGCAGCTCGATCGGACGGACCGTCACGCCCGGCATGGCGTAGAACGCCTCCGGGGCGTAGAGATCCGGCAACCGGGCCACGTCCCGACGCAGGAGCATGGCGTACTGCTGCTCGACCAGCCGCTCCGCGTCGCGCATCGGGACCTCCCCCACGGGCCACGGCATCTCCGCGCCCGCAAGGGATGTCTACCCATCGATCCGGCCCCGCACACCACCTGCGGTCAGGTCGTAGCGATCGCCTGGCTCTCCGACCAGACCCGCATGATGTCCCGTACGGAGATCACGCCGGCCACCTCCCGGCCGTCCAGCACCACCAGGTGCCGGAATCCGCCCCGGGCCATCGCGGCGGCGGCCTCGGCCACCGTCCACTCCGGCCCCGCGTAGACCACGTCCCAGGTCAGGTGGGCGCCGGTGCGTTCCACGTCGCAGTCCAGGCCGGCGCCGATGGCCTTCAACACGTCACGTTCGGTCATGATCCCCACGCCCTCGGAATCCGGGTCGATCACGACCGCCGACCCGACACCGCGGGCCGACATCATCCGGGCCGCCTGGCGGAGCGTGTGCTCCGGACCGACGACGAGGACCTGGCTGGACATTGCATCCCGTACCTGCATCACACATCACCCCTTTGGGACGGTGGCATTCGGTACGGACATGGTGGTCGGTGGATGTTTCCGGGACAAGAGCGGCATCGCACAAGCTGCGGACGCTGGCTACTGTCGGGTGGTGTCCACCGAGCCCCTGCGCTGCGCCGGCGCGCTGATCGTCGACCATGACGGCCGCATCTTCTTTCAGCGCCGCTCACCACACCGACGCCTGTTTCCCAACTGTTGGGACATCGTCGGCGGCCACGTCGAATCGGGCGAGGACATCGACGAGGCACTGCGCCGGGAGATCACCGAGGAGACCGGCTGGGTCCTCTCCCACGTCCTGGGCCAGGTGGGCGAGTACAGCTACGTCGGCGACGACGGCCTGGCCCGGACCGAGTACGACTTCCTGGTCCGCGTCGACGGTGACCTCGACCGCCCGATGCTGGAGGCCGGCAAGCACACCGAGTACCGCTGGCTGGCCGAGCACGAGGTGACAGTGCTCGACGAGCACCGCGACGTCAACGACGGGCTGATCCGGCGGATCGCGGAGGAGGGCTTCGCCGTCCTGCGGTCGATCGGTCTGTGAACACCGTCGAACTGGCGCCCCATCGGATCGCCGGGCTGCTCGCACCGGCAGTGGACCGGACCTTCCGCGCCGGCATCCTGGCCGGCCGGGACGGTGGTGGCGCCGAGTTGTCCCAGCGCTACGGCGGAATCACCGCCACCGGCTTCCTGGTCGACCTGCGCACCCGGCTGGCCGCACCCGGTGGCGCTGTCGACGGGCCCGGGTTCGCGGCGATCACCCGCTACCAGGACCCGATCGCCTGCCGACGGACAGTGGACAAGCAGGTGGCCCACGGGATGATCTACCGCGGCCCGGACGGCGCACTGTCCGCCACCGAGCGGGGCGCCGCCTTCCTCGCCGAGCTTTACCAGGTGCACGCCGAGGTCACCGAGGAGTTGTGGGCCGGCCACGACGACCGGGTGGCCCGGCTGGTGGCCATGCTCGGCCGACTGCTGTCGTACGCCCTGGTGCTGGCCGACGAGGAGGCGAACCCGGCCGCCTCGGCCTTCGCCGCGCTGGCGCCCCCGTACGAACCGGACGGCACCCCGTCGGGCGTGCTGCTGCTCAACCGGCTCAGCACGCTGCGACACCACCGGGCCGACGCGCACGCCGCCGCCTGGACCGCCGCCGGGCACACCGCGTCGAGCATCGCAGCCCTGCCGGCCGGTCCCGAGCGACTCGCCATCGAACTGGAGACCGACCGGCGGGCCGCCGCCCCGTACGCCACG
Source organism: Micromonospora sp. NBC_00330 (assembly GCF_036136635.1). Taxonomy (NCBI): domain Bacteria; kingdom Bacillati; phylum Actinomycetota; class Actinomycetes; order Micromonosporales; family Micromonosporaceae; genus Micromonospora; species Micromonospora sp. NBC_00330. The sequence goes on along the minus strand of NZ_CP108012.1, from coordinate 6,076,471 downwards.
CTCAGCGCGGAGGAGCGCCTGACCATGCTCGCCGACCTGGCGGCACTGCCCGGCTGACCCGGTTGGCCGGAGCGGCGCACCCGGCCGGCGCTATCCTCCACCGGTGACGGGAGCAGGACTAGGGAGGATGTCGCGATGATCGGAATGGTGCTCGCGGCCGGAGCGGGACGACGGCTGCGCCCGTACACCGACACCCTGCCCAAGGCGTTGGTGCCGGTGGACGGCGAGACGACGATCCTGGACATCGCGCTGGGCAACCTCGCCGAGGTCGGGCTCACCGACATCGTGATCGTCGTCGGCTACGCGGCGGACGCGGTCCGCGAGCGGCAGGCCGACCTGGAGAAGCGGTACGGGGTCACGCTCACCCTGGTGCACAACGACAAGGCCGAGGAGTGGAACAACGCCTACTCGCTCTGGCTCGCCAGGGAGTACTTCGCGCGCGGTGTGCTGCTGGTCAACGGGGACACCGTGCACCCGGTGAGCGTGGAGAAGACCCTGCTGGCCGAGCGTGGCCCGGGCATCCTGCTCGCGGTGGACACCCTCAAGCCGCTGGCCGAGGAGGAGATGAAGACCACCTTCGACGCCGCCGGCCAGCTCACCCGGATCACCAAGATCATGGACCCGGGCGAGGCGTACGGGGAGTACATCGGCGCGACGCTGATCGAGCCGCAGGTCGCCGACGCCCTCGCCGACGCGCTGGAGGCGACCTGGCGACGGGACCCGAACCTCTACTACGAGGACGGCTACCAGGAGTTCTCCGACCGGGGCGGGGAGGTGCGGGCGGCGCCGATCGGTGACGTCCCGTGGGTCGAGGTCGACAACCACGCCGACCTGGCCCGCGCGCGGGAGATCGCGTGCCTCTACTAGCTCGGAGCGTCCTCACCCCGCTGCACATCGACGTGCGACGCGGGGCGGTCGCCGACCTGGGCGCGATCCTGGCCGACGGGCGGATCTCCTCCGGTGGCGACGTCGCGGTGGTCGTCGGCCCGGGTCAGGGTGCCCAGATCGCGGAGCTGATCCGGCCGTCGCTGCGCTCGGCGGACGTGTTCACCGTCTCCGGCGGGACTCTGGACGCCGCCGACGACCTGGGCGGCAAACTCCGCGCCCGGTCCTACGACGCGGTGGTCGGCATCGGTGGCGGCAAGACCATCGACGTGGCCAAGTACGCGGCGACCCGTCGAGGGCTGCCGATGGTGTCGGTGGCGACCAGCCTCGCCAACGACGGGATCGCCTCCCCGGTGGCCAGCCTGATCACCGACGGGATCAAGGGCTCCTACGGCGTGCACATCCCGATCGGGGTGATCGTCGACCTGGACTTCGTGGAGAGCGGCCCGGACCGGCACAACCGGGCCGGCATCGGCGACGTGATCAGCAACATCAGCGCCCTGGCCGACTGGGAGCTGTCCCGGCAGGTACGCGGCGAGCCGGTCGACGGGCTGGCCGCCTCACTGTCGCGAGCGGGCGCCGAGGCGGTGCTCAACCACCCCGGCGACATGAGCGACGACGCCTTCGTGATCGTCCTCGCCGAGGCGTTGATCTCCAGTGGTCTGGCGATGGCTGTCGACGGCACCAGCCGCCCGTGCAGCGGCGGCTGCCACGAGATCATGCACGCTGTCGACTCGCTCTTCCCGGGGACCGCCTCGCACGGCGAGCTGGCCGGGCTGGGCGCGCTGTTCTGCACCTGGCTGCGCGGAGACCTCCGTCGCTTCGGGGAGATGTCGGCCTGCCTCGCCCGGCACGGTCTGCCCCGGCTCCCCGCCGAGGTGGCGCTCACCGACGACCAGTTCATCGAGGCGGTGCAGTTCGCGCCGCGTACCCGGCCGGACCGGTACACCATCCTCGAACACCTGGCACTGTCGCCTACCGAGACCCGGGAACGGCTGGCAGACTACGCCGGTGCAATCCGCGACCAGCTTGGCTGACCCCCGTCCCACCGTCGCCGACTTCCACCGGGTGAACCGGGGCGGCGGCCTGTTCAGCGAGTCGATCAGCCAGTGGCTGGGGGCCGTCTTCGCGCTCGTCGCCCAGCGGCTCGGGCTGCGACCGACCGCGTTGACAATCACCAACCTGGTGCTCGGGCTGGCCACCTCGGTCACCGTTGTGGCGCTCGCCGGCCCGGTCGCCGCCGGCGACGTACCGGCCTGGGTGGTCGGCCTGCTCGCCCTGGTCGGCTGGCAGGTGGCGTACTCCCTGGACTGCGCGGACGGGCAGCTCGCCCGGGTGACCGGCCAGGGCAGCGCGGCCGGCGCGCGGGTCGACGTGCTCTGCGACGTGGCCGCGCAGATCGCCCTGGTGGCGGCCCTGGCCGCCACCGCCGTGGCGCAGGAGCCGTCCACGCCGACCTGGCTCGTGGCGACCTTCGCGGGCACCTGGATGGTCAACCTGGTGACGTCGGTGATGCAGGCCGGCCCGAACGCGGCCAGCATGGTGACCTCGACCTCGCTGCCGGTGCGCCTGGTGAAGCTGGTCCGCGACTACGGCGCTGTGGTCTTCGTGGCAGCCGTGGTGCTCGCCGTGGCCCCCGCGCTGGTCCTCTGGGTGATGGTCGCCTTCACGATCGTCAACGGCGGCTTCCTGCTGGCGAGCATCGCCTTCTCGGCCCGCGCCTCCCTGCGCTGACCCACCCAGCCCAACCCCTCACCCACGCGCCCGCCCGTCTGCGCACTGCCCGCCCGCAAGATCCACCCAACTTCCCCGAAGTTGCTGCCTCCGACCGGCGGGAGACCCCAACATCCCTGATGTTGCGTAGATCTTGCGGGCAGATCCGCCTGCCCCGTCCGCAGCGCCGCGGAGGGGCGGCGGCGGGGCGGCGTCCGCCGCCAAGATCGCGCTCGATCCAGGATTTAGTGGCCTCGGAGCAGCCGGATGGGACTACTTCCTGGATCGAGCGCGATCATGCACGGCACGGCACGGCACGGCACGGCACGGCACGGCACGGCGCAAGGCGGGACGGGGTGGGTGGGGTTCAGACGTGGTTGGGGGTTCGGGCCAGGCCCGCGTAGATGTCGATGAGCTGCTTGGTGACCACGTCGGGGTGGAAGGTGCGCTCGTAGCGGGCGCGGGCGCCCAGGGTCAGCCCGGACGCACCGGCGCGGGCGACCGGCAGTGCGGCCGCGAGCGCGGCCGGCTCCGGGGCGACCACCCAACCGGCCTCGCCCAGACCGATCCCCGCTGGCATGGCTGACCCACCGCCGCCCCCGGCGACCGCGGAGGCGTTCTCGGCGGGCCCGGTGCCGGCGGGCTCGTGCGGAGCGTCGGCCCCGACCAGGTACGGAATGCCGCCCAACGCCGTACCGAGCACCGGTCGGCCGTTCGACAACGCCTCGATGATCACGGTAGGCAGCACGTCGTGCCACATCGCGGCGACGATCACCACAGCGCTCGCCTCGACTGCGGCCTGCACACCGGCCCGGTCGAGCTGACCGAGGTAGACCACGTCGGGTCGCTCGGCGGCGGCTGCCTCCACGAGGTGGCGCAGCTCGCCGTCGCCGGCCACCCGCAGCGTGCCCAGCGAACCCACCGGGTGCCGGCGCCAGGCGTCCAGCAGCAGGTCGACGCCCTTCTCCGGGGAGAGCCGGGCCATGTAGAGGAACCCGTCACCCAGCGGCGCCGGCCGACCCGGGTCGGGTACGGAGTTCGGCTTCACCACTATGCGTTCGTCCGGGATGCCGTAGTCGCGGAGGTGGTCGGCGATCGCCGAGGTGAGCGCGATGTACCGATCCACCGAGCGCCAGGTGCCCCTGTGCACGGCCAGGGTGGTCGCCATCAGCGCGCTCTGCGCCGCCGAGTCGCGGTAGCAACGGTGCTTGATCGCCGGAACACCGAACGCCCGACCCTTGCAGTCCTGACAGATCACGCCGTCGCGGAAGTAGATCCCCGACGAGCAGACCTGCCGGTAGTTGTGCACCGTCTGCACCACCGGCACGCCGTGCCGGTGCGCGGTCCGCACCACCCAGGGCGAGATCAGGGGGTACGGGTTGTGCAGGTGCAGAACGTCCGGTCGGTGCTCGGTGAGCAGCCGGCTCAGGTCGTGCTGGGCTCGCGGCGCCCAGATCGGCGAGATCGGCAGCAGCGCCTTCGCCGCCTTCGACATCGACGGGATCTCGTCCGAACTACGAATGAAGGGCAGCACCTCGACGCCGGCGGCGGTGAGCTGCGCGATCTCCGAGTCGACGATCGTGTTCTCACCGGAGGGCTGAGCTTCCCGGTACCGGTTGTGTGCCACCACGATTCTCACGGAGCTTGCCTTTCGTTCGCGATTGCGGGACTCGCAAGCTCATTCCTCACGCTCACGGGAAAGAAGGCTACCGTTGTGTCGTGCCCGAACTACCGGAGGTTGAGGCGCTCGCGGGTTACCTGCGTCAGCGCGCGGTGGGGCGGCGCGTCGATCGGCTGGAGATCGCCGCGATCAGCGCCCTGAAGACGTACGAGCCGGCGCCGACCGAGGTCGCCGGCCGGGCGGTGGTCGACGCCAGTCGGCACGGAAAGTTCCTCGACGTCCTCTTCGAGGGTGGCCTGCACCTGGTGGTGCATTTGGCGCGAGCGGGCTGGCTGCACTACCGGGAGGCGTTCCCCGCCACCACCCCGTTGCGTCCGGGCAAGGGCCCGATCGCGGTGCGGGTACGCCTGGATGACGGTTCCGGCTTCGACCTCACCGAGGCCGGCACCCAGAAGAAGCTGGCCGCGTATCTGGTCACCGACCTCGCGACGGTCCCCGGGGTGGCCAAGCTGGGCCCGGACGCGCTCGCCGCGGATCTGCCTCTCTTCGCCGAGCGGCTGCGGAGCAGGCGGGGGCAGGTCAAGGGGGTGCTGACCGACCAGTCGGTGCTGTCCGGGGTGGGCAACGCGTACTCCGACGAGATCCTGCACGCCGCGAAGCTGTCCCCGTTCGCGATCACCGATCGGCTCACCGACGCCCAGATCGCCACACTGCACGCCGCCACCCGGCAGGTCCTCGGCGACGCGGTCGAGCGGTCGCTCGGTCAGCGGGCCGCGGAGCTGAAGGGCGAGAAACGCTCCGGGCTGAAGGTGCACGCGCGCAACGGGCTGCCCTGCCCGGTATGTGGAGACACAGTGCGCGAGGTGTCGTTCGCCGACTCCAGCCTCCAGTACTGCCCCACCTGCCAGACCGGCGGCAAGCCACTCGCTGACCGTCGGTTGTCTCGCCTCGTACGGTGAGTAATTGCACTTCAGGACTACGGAGTGGAATCGTCCTCGCTGAGCGGAAGCTCCGGTCCGCCCTTCTCGCCACGCGCGCATCCATCGGTATAGTGGCCCGGTCCCCGGCTTCTGAAATGGTGCGGAGCCGGCCAGATCCCACCAGCACCGTCGGTCGCCAATCTCCTTTGGGGCGACGATCGGTCGGAGCCCGCGTGGGAGACTGGGACGGTGGGCGACCCGGGCCTTCACGCCGAGTGAGCGGCCCGTGTCATGCGGGAGGACATGGGTGAGGTGACGGCAAGCCTCCAGCGCCCGGTAACCAACGAAGGCCGGAGCAAACTCGTGCGGCACGTCGACAGCTTCGAGATCCAGCCGCCGACGCCGCCGTCCCACAACGGCGTCCCTCGGTCGGCGTGGACGAGGGCGCGACGCCGTGTCTCCCGCTGGCACCGCCCCTACACCGCGATCCTGCTGCTGCTCGACTTCGGCGCGGCGGCGTTCGCCAGCTGGATCGCGATCCAGTTGTTCGACCAGGCCGCCTCCGGGTTCTCCGACCTCAAGCAGGACCCGACCTGGTTCCACACCGTCTCCTACCTGCTGCTCCCGCTCGGCTGGGTGATCATCCTCTGGAGCAACCGGGCGTACGACCGCCGCTACCTGGGGCTCGGCCCGGACGAGTTCAAGCGGGTGATCCGGGCTGGGGTGACGGTCGCCGCGAGCGTGTCGTTCCTCGCGTTCGCCACCAAGACCGAGTTGTCCCGCTGGACGGTCGGCACGGCGCTGCTCGGGGCGTTGCTGCTGATCCTGTGGGGCCGTTTCGTGGCCCGGTGGGCGCTGCACTACATCCGGCGGCGGGCCGGCCAGGCCGCGCACCGGATGGTGCTGGTCGGCACCCTGCCCGAATGCCTGGAGGTCTACGCGGCGGTCACCCGCAGCCCGGCCGCCGGGCTGATGCCCGTCGCCATCCACATCACCGACGGGTACGCGGCGGCCCGAGGCATGCCGACCCCGGTCCCGATCTATGCCGGACGCGACGTCCTGGCCCTGGTCCGTGAGGTCGGTGGGGACACCATCGCCGTCTGCGGGTCCGCCAGCGCGGAGCCGGGCGAGTTGCGCCGGCTGGCCTGGCAGTTGGAGGGCTCCGGCGTCGACCTGGTGGTCGCCCCGCAGCTCACCGACATCGCCGGCCCTCGGGTGCACATCCGGCCGATCGAGGGTCTGCCGCTGCTGCACGTCGAGGAGCCCACCCTCTCCGGGCCGGCGCTGCTGGCCAAGAACCTGATGGACCGGGTCGCCGCCGGTCTCGGGCTGCTGCTGCTGGCCCCGCTCTTCCTGGCCATCGGCGTCGCGATCCGGATCTCCGACCCCGGGCCGGTCTTCTTCCGGCAGCCCCGGGTGGGGCACGAGGGGCGCACGTTCCGGGTGTGGAAGTTCCGGACCATGTACGTGAACGCCGAGGAGCGGCTGGCCAGCCTGGTCGATCGGAACGAGACCGACGGCATGCTGTTCAAGATGAAGGAGGACCCTCGGGTCTTCCCGGTCGGTCGCTTCCTGCGGGCCACGTCGCTGGACGAGCTGCCGCAGCTGATCAACGTGCTGTGGGGCGAGATGTCGCTGGTCGGGCCGCGCCCGCTGCCGGCCGACGACGGTGACTTCCTGGGTGACGTGCGGCGCCGACTGCTGGTCCGCCCCGGCATGACCGGGCTGTGGCAGGTCTCCGGCCGCTCCGACCTGTCCTGGGACGAGTCGGTCCGACTGGACCTCTACTACGTCGACAACTGGTCGCTCGCGTACGACCTGAGCATCCTGTGGCGCACCGTCGGGGTGGTGCTCGCCCGCAAGGGCGCGTACTAGAGGGTTGGCGCGCCGGCTCGCAGGGGCGAGGATCGCTGCGTGGCTGCCAACCTCTCCGCCGTGGTCGGCGTCGTCTCACTCGTCACCGCGCTGACCGCTGCCCTGCTGGCGGTGCTGCGGCTGAGGGCCCGCCGTGGCATCGCCACCGCCACCCAGCGGGCCACCTACGAGGTGCTGCACACCGCCGGCCTGGCCGCCGAGCCGCTGCGAGCGGGGTTGAGCGAGGCGGGCGCGGCGAAGGCCGTACGGCACCTGCGGGCACTGGTGGGCGCGGTCGGGCTGGCGCTCACCGACGCCGACCGGCTGCTGGCCCTCGACGGGCGCGGCACGCACCACGGCGAGCAACTACTCGCGGCGGCCCAGCGGACGGTGGACAGCGGCCGCTCGACGGTGCTGGGTGAACAGGAACTGCACTGCGACCGGGTCGACTGCCCGGTCCGCGGGGCGGTGGTCGCGCCGTTGCTGGGGGCGGACGGCCGGGTGGTGGGCGCGCTGGTGGCGGTCGCCGACAGCCCGCCGCCTCCGGGGTTGGTGCAGGCCACCCTGGAGACGGCGCACTGGGCCGGCAACCAGCTCGCCCTGGCCGAGCTGGACTCGTCGCGGGAGCGGCTGGCCCGCGCCGAGATCCGTGCGTTGCGGGCGCAGATCAGCCCGCACTTCATCTACAACGCGTTGACAGCGATCGGCTCGTTCGTACGCACCGACCCGGAGCGGGCCCGGGAGCTGATCCTGGAGTTCGCGGAGTTCACCAGGTACTCGTTCCGGGCGCACGGGGAGTTCACCACGCTGGCCGAGGAGCTGCGGTCGATCGACCGCTACCTGACCATCGAGCGGGCCCGGTTCGGCGACCGGTTGCAGGTGCGGTTGCAGATCGCCCCGGAGGTCCTGCCGGTGACGCTGCCGTTCCTCTGCCTCCAGCCGTTGGTGGAGAACGCGGTTCGCCACGGGTTGTCCCGCAAGCCGGGCACGGGCATGGTGAGCATCGAGGCCCGGGACGCGGGAGCCGAGTGCCACATCACGGTGGAGGACGACGGAGTGGGAATGGATCCGACCACGCTGACCGCCGGCATCGCCGAGCTGGCCCGCGGCACCGGCGACCCGGGCGACGACACGGGCCAGCACGTTGGCCTCTCCAACGTCGACGAGCGGTTGCGCTCGGTCTTCGGGGACCGGTTCGGCCTGGTCGTGGAGACCGGGTTGGGCTCGGGCACGAAGGTGAGCATGCGGGTGCCGAAGTTCCACCCGGGCGTGCGGGCAGGGTCGTGAGCGAGCGGACCGGGACGGGTGCGGTGAACGCGTCCGGTTTCCTGCGCGTCCTCGCGGTGGACGACGAGCCGCCCGCGCTCGACGAGCTGGCGTACCACCTGCGGGCCGACCCCCGGGTGGCCCGACTGCACACGGCCGGCGATGCCACCGAGGCGCTGCGGCTGTTGCGCGACGGTGACGTGGACGTGGTCTTCCTGGACATCAGGATGCCCGGCCTGGACGGCATGGAGCTGGCCCGGGTGTTGCGCCGCTTCGCCCGGCCACCGGCGATCGTCTTCGTCACCGCGTACGACGACGGCGCGGTGGACGCCTTCGATCTGGGCGCCACCGACTACGTGCGGAAGCCGGTGCGCGCCGATCGGCTGGCCGAGTCGCTGCGTCGGGTGATCGGCTCGCGGGTGGTGCCGTCGCACCCGGCGGCGCTGGCCCGCGCGGAGGAGGACCCGACCATTCCCATCGAGTTGGCCGGCACCACCCGGATGCTGCCCCGATCGGCGGTGCGCTGGGTGGAGGCGCAGGGCGACTACGCGAGGTTGCACACAGCGGAGGGTTCGCACCTGGTGCGGGTCTCGCTGGCCACGCTGGCGGAGCGCTGGGCCGATGCCGGTTTCGTCCGGGTGCACAGGTCGTACCTGGTGCAGTTGAAGTTGATCGCGGAGTTGCGGCTGGTCAACTCCGGCTACGTGGTGGTGATCGACTCGACTGAGCTGCCGGTGAGCCGGCGGCACACCCGGGAGCTGAAGGACAAGCTGGTCAGGGCCGCGAAGCAGGATTGGAGTCGCTGAGCCGGGAATGGAAGCAGCCCTACCGTACGTTGTACGCTAGTCCGTACGACTTCCGGGAGGCCTGCCGTGACCAAGACCCCGTTCGACGCCGAAACCGAGTTCGACAGCCAACTCGACCGACTGGTGCAGCTCGGCTACCCCGCCCTCGCCGGGCTGACCGAGAGCGCCTTCCGCGACCTGGTCGCGCCGCTGCGGGGCAGGGCGGTCGAGGGCACCGCCGGGCTGCCCGCCCCCACCGACGCCCGGGTGCCGTTCCTGCTGGTCATCACCCGTGACCTGATCGGTGTGCCGGAACGGGTGGCGCTGACCACAGTGGCCGGCAAGAGCAAGCCCGGCGTCGTCGACCGGAACTACGCCGACGACGACCTGCCCCGCTTCGATCCGATCAAGGAGCTGGAAGTGCCCGCCGGTCCGGCGTACCTGCTCTTCGACGTCGACCGGGGCGAGGAGTTCCGCAACCTGGCCCCGGCCGCGGCCATGGAGGGGATCACCGCTCAGGGCCGGTTGCCGCTGAGCATCGACGAGGGGCTCGCCTTCATCACGCTGCATCCGGCCGCGCTGGCGAGCAACCGGTGCTTCTCGCTGGTCGGCTCCCGGTGCGGCGACAAGCGGGTGCCGGCGCTGTGGATCAGCCAGGGCGCACCCAAGCTGGGCTGGTGCTGGTACGGCAACCCGCACACCTGGCTCGGCTCCGCCTCGGCCCGGCCGGAGCGCATCGGCCCGGAGTGACCGGCGGGCCGTCGATGATCGACTCGGGTTCCTGGAAGTCGGGCCATCCCACCGGCGCGGATGGCCCGACTTCCAGCACCTCGGTCGGTTGTCCACAACGAGCCTCCGGAGTTCCCACACGCCAGCCGGCATGATCCTCGAGTTATCCACAGCCGTGCCCGGTTCTCCACAGGTTATTCACAACGCAAACCACTGATCTCCACGGCCGCTCCCTACAGTCAGGACCCATGAGCGCACGCCGGGTACTGGTGGTCGAGGACGAACGGACCATCGCCGAGTCCATCGCCGCCCGACTACGGGCCGAGGGTTTCGCTGTGGAGATCGCGGCGGACGGGCCCAGCGCGGTCGCCCAGTTCCACGCCGGACAGCCGGATCTCGTCGTCCTCGACGTGATGTTGCCGGGTTTCGACGGTCTGGAGGTGTGCCGCCGGATCCAGGCCGACCGGCCGGTGCCGGTGCTGATGCTCACCGCCCGGGACGACGAGACCGACCTGCTCGTGGGGCTGGCGGTCGGCGCGGACGACTACCTCACCAAGCCGTTCTCGATGCGGGAACTCACCGCCCGGGTGCATGTCCTGCTGCGTCGGATGGAGCGGGCCGCCGCCACTCCCGCGCCGCCCGCCATCCGCCTCGGCGACATCGAGATCAACGAGGCCGAGCGACGGGTCCGCCGGGCCGGGGCGGACGTGCACCTCACCCCGACCGAGTTCGACCTGCTGGTCCACCTCGCGGGGCGGCCCCGCACGGTGCTCCCCCGGGAACGGCTGCTCGCCGACGTCTGGGGATGGGGCGACGGGAGCGGCACCCGCACCGTGGACAGCCACATCAAGGCTCTGCGCCGCAAGCTGGGTGCCGACCTCATCCGCACTGTGCACGGGGTCGGCTACGCCCTGGAGATGCCGTCATGACGGCGACCCTGCTCACCCGGCTGGACCGGGTACTGGAGCTGCTGCCCCGACCGCTGGACCCGGTGCGCTCGATCAAGCTGAAGCTGGGTGTGCTGCTGGTCGCCTCCGGTGCGGCCGGGCTCGCCTACTTCTCGTACGGCATCGGCTGGCCGCCGCCGATCACCTCGGCCACCGCGATCGCCGTCGCACTGCTCACCTCGCAGGTGCTCGCCCACGGCATGACCTCGCCGTTGCGCGACATGACGGCGGCCGCGGGGGCGATGGCCCGCGGCGACTACACACGTCGGGTACGCGCCACCTCCCGCGACGAGGTAGGCGAGCTGGCCCAGGCGTTCAACAAGATGGCCGAGGACCTGCACGCCGCCGACCAGCGCCGACGCGAGCTGATCGCCAACGTCTCGCACGAGCTGCGTACGCCGATCACCGCGTTGCAGGGCGTGCTGGAGAACATGGTGGACGGGGTCGCCGACCCCGAACCCGCAGCACTGCGTTCGGCGTTGGCCCAGACCGAACGGCTCGGGCACCTCGTCGCCGACCTGCTCGACCTGTCCCGACTCGACGCCGGGGTGGTGCCGCTGCGGCGCGTACGCATCGACGTGGGGGACTTCCTCGACGAGGCGGTGGAGCACGCCACGGCCAGCGCGTCCGGCGCCGGCCTGGACGTGCGCTTCCAGCTCCGTGACCTGCCGACACCGCTGACGGTCGACGCGGACCCGTGGCGGCTGCACCAGGTCTTCGCGAACCTCCTCGACAACGCGGCGCGACACAGCCCACCCGGCGGCACGGTACGGGTGTGCGCCGAGGAACACGGCGACCAGCTTCGCTTCGAGGTGAGCGACGAGGGCCAGGGCATACCGCCGGACGAGCGTTCCCGGGTGTTCGAGCGGTTCACGCGCGGCGACCGGTCGGCCGGCGGCGGGACCGGGCTCGGCCTGGCCATCGCCCGGTGGGTCGTCGAACTACACGGCGGTCGGATCGGTGTCCTCGATCCCGCCGGGCCACACCGGGGCGAGCGACCCGGCTGCCGCATCCAGGTCACCATCCCGTGCGACGGGCCACACCGAGAAGAGGCCGCATGACCAGCCCCGGCAGCACCCCCCTCCCGGCCACCGGGCCGACCGGGCCGGCGCCTGTCGCCTCGGCCGTCCGCCCCGGTCCGGCCGCACCGCCGACGGCCGGTCGACCTCCGGCGTTTCCGGCCGCGCCGGCTCTGCCCCGGCCACCATCGATGATCGCGCGGCGCTGGCCGGGACCATCCGGCGATGCGGGCCCGATGGTGCTGGTGGCGACGGCGGTGGCGGCGGTCGTCGGCGCCTCGGTGCTCACGATGGTTCGTCCGGGGCTCGGCTGGCTGGTCGCCGTGTTGGCCGGCACTGCCGCCCTCACCACCGCCGCCGTCGTCAGGTCCCTGACGTCCTCCCCGGTTGCGGTCCGCACCGAGCCGACCGAGCCCGGCGCCGCAACCGGCGCCGAATCCGCCCGTCCCGGTGCCACGGGGGCACCGGGGCGGGTGGCGCAGGTCGCCTGGGCTGCCGCGACTGTCGCGTTGATCGCCGTCGGCACGTTTCGGGCCGCCGGTTGGCTCTTCGCGCTCTGCCTGATCGCAGCGGTGGGGACCCTGACGCTCGCGGTGACCGGCGGGCGAACCCCACTCGGAATGCTGGTCGCCGTGACCCTGCCACCGGCCGCGACGGTACGGGCGCTCCCGTGGGCGGTACGCGGAGTGCGCACCAACCGCTCGGCGGGTTCGGGGATCGGGTTCGGAAGCATCGTGACCAGCCTGGCGGTGTCCGCCGTCCTGCTGACGTTGTTCGGAGTGCTCTTCTCCTCCGCCGACGCGGTCTTCGCCAACCTGGTCGGCGCTCTGCTGCCCGACATCGGGCCGGCCGGTGTGATCGGCTGGTTGCTGCGGCTGGTCCTGATCGGCGGTGTTCTGCTCGGCGGCGCGTACCTGGTCAGCCGCCCACCCGACCTGGCGGGCCTGCGACCGGCGTCGTCCCGGCCGGCCCACCGGCTGGAGTGGACCCTCCCGCTGGTGTTGCTCGACGCCCTCTTCGCCGCGTTCGTGCTGGTACAGCTGACAGTGTTGTTCGGCGGGGCGGGGCACGTGCTGCGGACGGCCGGGCTCACCTACGCCCAGTACGCCCGCGGCGGGTTCTGGCAACTGCTCGCCGTCACCGCACTCACCCTGCTGGTGATCGCGATCGCCGCCCGCCGGGCCCCGAAGGCCACCCGGGGGGACCGGCTGCTGGTCCGCGTACTGCTCGGCACGCTCACCGCGCTCAGTCTGGTGATCGTCGCCTCGGCGCTCTACCGGATGCAGGTCTACGCCGACGCGTACGGTGCCACCCGGCTGCGGCTCGTCGTGTCGACAGTCGAACTCTGGCTCGGGCTGCTCTTCGTCCTGGTCGGGGTTGCCGTGGCGCGGTTGCGGGCCGAATGGCTCCCCCGGCTGGTGGTCGGCACCGCGGTGCTGGCGCTGCTCGGGTTGGCCCTTCTCAACCCGGACCGCCTGATCGCCGAACGGAACGTCGACAGGTACCTGGAGACCGGCCGGTTGGACGTCAGCTACCTGTCCGGGCTGTCAGCCGACGCCGTACCGGCCCTGGATCGGCTGCCCGAGCCGATGCGCTCCTGCGCACTGGGGCAGATCGCCGCCGAGCTGCCCCGGGACGGGTTCTGGGCGGCGAACCTCGGCAGGGAACGCGCCCGTCGGGTTCTCCACACGACCCCGGTGAGCGCCGGCGTGACCGACTGCCTCGGGTTGCAACGCTGGTGAGCATGAACGCTTGACAATCGCGTACGGCGGGCGAGACTGCCGGGGTGGCCAAGCAACTCCCCGACGTGGGGTCGAGCGGTGCGGTACCGCCGCCCCGGCGGTCCCGGATCGTGCTGGCCGAGATCACCAGGCAGGACACCCGCGCCGAGCGGACCCGCGCCGAGCTGGCCCAGCAGACCCAGGTCGGTGAGGCGCTGGTCCGCGGCCTGGTCCGGGCCCAGCTCGCGCTGGCGCTGCGGCTGTCCCTGGTGGTGGCCATCGGTTTGGGCGGGCTGCCCTGGCTGTTCGCGATCGCGCCCTCGCTCGGCCGGACCACGGTCGCCGGCGTCAACCTGCCGTGGCTGCTGCTCGGGGTGGCCTCCTTCCCGTTCCTGATCGCCGTGGGCTGGGCGTACGTGCGGTTGGCCGAGCGCAACGAGCAGGACTTCACCGACCTGGTGCAACGGCCGGAGCGCTGAGTGGGCAACGACTTCGTGGTCCCGGCCATCGTCGCGGTCACCCTGGTCACCGTCGGGATCGGCTTCTACGGGCTGCGGTTGGCCCGGACCACGTCCGACTTCCTGGTGGCTTCCAGGGCGATCAGTCCGACCTGGAACGCCGCAGCCATCGGCGGGGAGTACCTGTCGGCGGCGAGCTTCCTCGGCATCGCCGGCCTGGTTCTCAAGTACGGCGTGGACGTGCTCTGGTACCCGGTCGGGTTCGCCGCCGGCTACCTGGCCCTGCTGCTCTTCGTGGCCGCGCCGCTGCGCCGCTCCGGCGCGTTCACCCTGCCCGACTTCTGCGAGTTGCGGCTGGGGTCGCGTCGACTCCGCATCCTGGCCACCGCCTTCGTGATCTTCATCGGTTGGCTGTACCTGGTGCCGCAGCTCCAGGGCGCCGGGCTGACCCTGGCCACTGTGGCCGGCTCCCCGTACCCCCTCGGAGCCCTGCTGGTGGCGGCCGTGGTCACCGCGAACGTGGCGCTGGGCGGCATGCGCGCGATCACCTTCGTGCAGGCGTTCCAGTACTGGCTCAAGTTGACCGCTCTCGCCGTACCGGTGATCTTCCTGGCCCTGCAGTGGCAGGCCGACGGCCGCCCGGCGGTGACCCCGCCCGACGGGCCGACGTTCCGGGCCGCGACCACAGTCGTGGTCGAGCATCGCGCGACCCTCACCCTGCCCGACGGTGACATCCGAGAGGTACGCCCCGGCGACGAGTTGACCTTCGCCGCCGGCGATCCGGTGCCGGACGTCTCCGGGGTGGCCACCGACGCCAACGACTGGTTGCTGCCCAGCGCCGCCGGTGACGACGACCGGGGCCTGTTCGCCACGTATTCGCTGATCCTGGCCACCTTCCTCGGCACCATGGGCCTGCCGCACGTGCTGGTGCGCTTCTACACCAATCCGGACGGCGCGGCGGCCCGTCGGACCACACTTGTCGTGCTGGCGTTGGTCGGCGCGTTCTACCTGCTGCCCACCCTGTACGGGGTGCTCGGCCGGATCTACACCCCGCAGTTGCTGCTCAGCGGCCAGACCGACGCGGTGGTGGTGCTGCTACCCGAAGCGGCCCTGGGTGACGGCCTGGCCGGGCGGCTCCTCGCCGCGCTGGTCGCCGCGGGTGCCTTCGCGGCGTTCCTCTCCACCTCGTCCGGCCTGCTGACCAGCGTCGCCGGGGTGATCTCGACGGACGTGCTCGGTAGGGGATCGGTACGCGGGTTCCGGCTGGCCACAGTCATCGCCGGTGGTGTGCCGGCGGTGCTGGCGCTGCACGTCTCCGGGCTGGACGTCTCGCAGGTCGTCGGGCTGGCCTTCGCTGTCGCCGCGTCGAGTTTCTGCCCGTTGCTGGTGCTCGGCATCTGGTGGCGCGGGCTGACCGACGTGGGCGCCACCGCAGGTGTGGTGGCCGGCGGCGGCGCGGCGATCGGCGCGGTGCTGGTCACAGTGCTCGGCCCACCGCTGTCCGGCTGGCCGGCCACGCTCATCGCGCAGCCGGCCGCCTGGACGGTGCCGCTGGCCTTCACAGTGATGGTCGCCGTGTCGATGGCGACCCGCCGGCGGGCCCCGGCCGACGTCGCCGCCATCATGCTCCGCCTACACACCCCCGAAGCCCTCCGCATGCAGTGAGCAGAGCTGCCGCGACGCCTTCCACCATGATCACTAGCGCCGCGGCGGCTGGCGACCGTCCGCCTCGGGGATGATCGCGGGTCCGCCCGTCGCCGGACGGCGGAACTGGCGATCGGCGGATAACGTCGGCGCATGACTGTTGAGCACCCCGCGCTCGCACTGCGTGGCCTGGCCAAGCGGTTCGACGGCACGATCGCGGTGGCCGGCGTCGACCTGGACGTCCCCGCCGGCTCCTTCTACGGCCTGCTCGGCCCGAACGGCGCCGGCAAGACGACCACGCTGTCGATGGCGGTCGGGCTGTTGCGACCGGACGCCGGCTCGGCCTGGGTGCTCGGGCACGACGTCTGGCAGGACCCGGTCACCGCCAAGCGGCTGCTCGGTGTGATGCCCGACGGGGTCCGGCTGTTCGACCGGCTGACCGGCGCGGAGCTGCTGGCGTACAACGGGTTGTTGCGGGGGATGGACCCGGCGGTGGTCGACCAGCGGGCAGCCGAGCTGCTGGACGTGCTGGCGCTCGGCGACGCCGGTCGCACGCTGGTGGTGGACTACTCGGCGGGCATGAAGAAGAAGATCGGCCTGGCCTGCGCGCTGCTGCACGGCCCCCGGGTGCTGGTGTTGGACGAGCCGTTCGAGGCGGTCGACCCGGTCTCCGCGGCGCTGATCCGGGACATCCTCACCCGGTACGCGGCCGGCGGCGGCACGGTGGTCTTCTCCAGTCACGTCATGGAGGTCGTCGAGCGGCTCTGCTCGCACGTGGCGATCCTGGCCGGCGGCACCATCAAGCGGGTCGGGACCATCGACGAGGTCCGCGGCGGTCGCTCGTTGGAGCAGGTCTTCGTCGAGGTGGTCGGCGGGCGCACCGCGACCGGCGAGGAGCTGTCGTGGCTCTCCCAGTGAGTGTGGACGCCACCCCCGCCGCGCCCGTACGCACCGTCTCCGCCCGCCACTTCGTGCGGCTCAAGCTGCGGGTGATGGGCAACAACTTTCGGGGCCAGGGCTGGCGGATCGCCCTGTTCGTCGGCGGCGCGTTGCTCGGGCTCTGGTTCGCCGCCGCCGGGTTCTTCCTCTTCGCCGCGCCGGGCCTGACCGGCGACGGCCGGTACGCGGTGCTGATCGCGGCGGCCGGTGGCGGGCTGCTGGTGCTGGGTTGGCTTTTCCTGCCACTGGTCTTCTTCGGTGTGGACGAGACACTGGACCCGGCCCGGTTCGCGCTGCTGCCGCTGCCCCGGCGCACGTTGGTGACCGGCCTGTTCGTGGCAGCCCTGATCAGCGTGCCGGTGCTGGCGGTGCTCATCGCGTCGTTCGGGCTGGTGCTGACCGCCTGGTCGTTGGGTGGCTGGTCGGCGGGTTTGGTCGCCGTCGTGGGCGTGCTGGCCGGGTTGCTGCTCTGTGTGGCCGCCAGCCGGGCGGTGACCAGCGCCTTCGCCACCATGTTGCGGTCCCGACGGGTCCGCGACCTGGCGGCCGTGCTGCTGGCGGTGACGGCCGCGCTGCTCGGCCCGTTGCAGGTCTTCGGCCTCGCCGCGCTGCGCGAGGCGGACTGGACCCGGTTGACCGGCGTGGCGACCGTGATCGGTTGGACGCCGTTGGGCGCCCCGTGGACAGTCGGCATCGACGTGGCCCAGGGCCGGGTGTGGGCGGCGCCGGTCAAGTTGCTGATCACGGTGGTGGCGCTCGGCGCCCTGCTGGCCTGGTGGTCCCGGTCGATCGAGTCGGCGATGGTGGGTGCGGCGAGCGCCGGCAAGGCCCCGGTGCGGCGCGGGGTCACCGGCGGCGCTGTCGCCCAACTGTTTCCCCGGGTCGCCACCTGGGCCGGCCGGGACCGGTTCGGTGCCCTGGTCGCCCGGGAGGCCCGTTACTGGTGGCGGGACGCGCGCCGTCGGGCCAACCTGATCACGATCGCTGTGGTCGGCATCTTCGTACCAGTGTTGATCAACGTTACGGGCGGGGACTTCGCGTTCGAGGACGGCGCCGGGTTCACGGCGGCTGCCAGCGACAGCTCACCGGTGGTCGTCACCATCTCCATGCTCCTCGTGGGCGTGCTCGCCGCCGTCACCCTGGCCAACCAGTTCGGCTTCGACGGCAGCGCGTACGCGGCGAACGTGGTCGCCGGGGTGCCCGGCCGGGTCGAGTTGCGGGCCCGGATGACGGCTTTCTCGCTGTACGTGCTGCCGATGTTGGGCGTCGTCGCTGTGGTGCTGTCGTTTCTGCTCAGTCGACCGGAGTGGATCGGGCTCACCATCGGCGGCCTGGTCGCCACCTACGGCGCCGGGCTGGCGGTGAACAGCCTGATCTCGGTGCTCGGGGCGTACTCACTGCCGGAGACCAGCAACCCGTTCGCCATGAACAGCGGTGCGGGCCTGGCGAAGGGGCTTCTCACCCTGCTGGCCATGCTCGCCTCGGTGGTCGCCGCGGTGCCGATGGTGGTGGCCGCCGCGCTGCTCGGTGACGCGTGGCTCTGGCTGGCCCTGCCGGTCGGCGCGGCGTACGGGCTGGGCGCGGCGCTGCTGGGCGCGTACCTGGCCGGCGACGTGCTGGACCGACGCCAGCCGGAGCTGCTGGCCACCGTCACCCCCCGGCGCTGAGCGCGGGCCGCCCCCGTCCGGCCGAACGCCGGTCGAGGGCACCCGACCCTCGTTATGGTGCGAGCAGTCGGGACGAAGGGGCAGGTGGCATGGGCTCGCACACGCGTTACCGCAGCATCGTCGTCGACGGGCTCTCGATCTTCTACCGGGAGGCGGGGGCACCGGACGCGCCGGTGCTGCTGCTCCTGCACGGTTTCCCGTCCTCGTCGCGGATGTTCGAGCCGCTGTTCGATCGGCTCGCCGACCAGTTCCGGCTGATCGCGCCGGACTACCCCGGCTTCGGGCACAGTGTCGCCCCGGATCCGCGGACTCCGTACACCTTCGATCGGATCGCCGAGACGATGGCGGGTTTCGCCGCCGCCGTCGGCGCGGAGCGCTACCTGCTCTACGTGCAGGACTACGGGGGGCCGGTGGGGTTCCGGATGGCCCTCGCCGATCCCTGTCGCCTGCGCGGCCTCATCGTGCAGAACGCGGTGGCCCACGACAGCGGGCTGGGCCCGCTCTGGGGCACCCGCCGGGCCTTCTGGCAGGACCGGGCCGCGCACGAGGCGGCGGTCCGGGAGAACATCCTCTCGCTGGCGGCGATCCGGACCCGGCACGTCGGCAACGATCCGGACCCGGAGCGGTACGACCCCGACCTGTGGGTCGACGAGCACGCGTTCCTCAGTCGCCCCGGGGAGATCGAGCGTCAAGTGGACCTCCAGTACGACTACCGGACCAACGTCGCCTCGTACCCGGCCTGGCAGGACTGGCTCCGCCGGACCCAGCCGCCGCTGCTTGTCGTCTGGGGTCGGTACGACACCTCGTTCGAGGTCACCGAACCCGAGGCGTACCGCTCCGACGTGCCGGGGGCAGAGGTGCACCTGCTCGACGGGGGGCACTTCGTGCTCGACACGCGACCGGACGAGGTCGCGGCCCTGATTCGCTCCTTCGCCGGTCGGGTTCGGGCGACGGGCGGGGCGGGTCACAATGTTTCACGTGAATCATGAGCCGGGTGCCGAGATCCACCACACCGATCCGTTCGCGGTGCCGACCGGGCAACGGTCGCCGGTACGCCGGCTGCGTGGTCGCCTCGCCGCACCGGTGACCCTCTGGACGGCGCCCGGTCCGGCCGGGCTGACCGTCTCGTCCACGCTGGTGGCCGAGGGGGAACCGGACCGGCTGCTCGGGCTGATCGACCCGGAGTCCGACCTCTGGGCGGCCGTCGAGGAGTCGGGTCGGTTCGCTGTCACGCCGCTCGGCCCGCCGCACCGGCAGCTCGCCGACCGGTTCGCCGGCCTCTTCCCCGCCCCGGGCGGGCTCTTCGCCACCGGCGCGTGGAACGAGACGCCGTACGGGCCGGTTCCGGCGGACGCCGGCGGCTGGGCGGGGTGCCGGCTGGACACCGCCCGGGAGTACGGCTGGGGCCTGCTGGTCGAGGCCACGATCGAGGCTGTCGACCTGGCCGAGGAGGCCACTCCGCTGCTGCACTACCGAGGTCGCTACCACGAGCTGCCGACCTGAACGGACGCCTCGCCAGGGGCGACCGATCACCGCAGTGACCTGAGTCACTTGGCGCAGCCAGTCAACCGCTCGGCGCACTCGCCGACCGGCGTCGATCTCAGCCTTCCCTGCCGGGGAGTGCGCTCTTTACGGTGCGCGAAACTCCTCTGACGCCTGTGAAGGTGGTGATCCACAAATGTCCACGGACACACCCGCTCCGGCTGCTTCCCAGTCGGACAAGTACCTGGCCGTACAACGGTCGGACGAGTTCGCCGGGCTGCGGCGTGCGCTGCGCGGCTTCGTCTTCCCGATGACCGTCGCGTTCTTCCTGTGGTATGCGCTCTACGTCATTCTCTCCGCGTACGCCCGGGACTTCATGGGCACGAAGCTGTTCGGCAGCAACATCAACGTCGCACTGGTCTTCGGCCTGCTCCAGTTCGTCTCCACGTTCCTGATCGCCTGGCTCTACTCCCGGTACGCGGACCGGAAGATCGACCCCATCGCGGACCGGATCCGCGCCGAGATCGGGGAGGTGACCCGTGAAGACGGTTCACGCGGTTGAGACGTTCCTCGCGGCTGAGGCGGGCAATCACACCGCCCGCAACCTGACCATCACGCTCTTCCTGGTCTTCGTGGCGGTGACCCTGGGCATCACCATCTGGGCCAGCCGGCAGACCAAGACGGCGACCGACTTCTACGCGGGCGGCCGGTCCTTCTCCGGCTTCCAGAACGGCATGGCGATCGGCGGCGACTACATGTCGGCCGCCTCGTTCCTCGGCATCGCCGGCATCATCGCACTGTACGGCTACGACGGCTTCCTCTACTCGATCGGCTTCCTGGTCGCCTGGCTGGTGGCCCTGCTGCTGGTCGCGGAGCTGCTGCGGAACTCGGGCCGGTACACGATGGCGGACGTGCTGGCCTTCCGGATGCGTCAGCGTCCGGTGCGTACGGCGGCGGCGGTCTCCACCATCACGGTGTCGATCTTCTACCTGCTCGCCCAGATGGTTGGCGCAGGCGCGCTGGTCGCGCTGCTGCTCGGCATCCGGCCGGGGACGACCTTCCTCGGCATGGACGCGGCCACCGCGAAGGTGGCCACCATCATCATGGTCGGCACGCTGATGATCATCTACGTGACAGTGGGTGGCATGAAGGGCACCACCTACGTGCAGATCGTCAAGGCGTTCCTGCTCATGGGCGGCGCGCTGTTGATGACCATCCTGGTGCTGGCGAAGTTCAACTTCAACCTGTCGGAGCTGCTCGGCCAGGCGGCCGCCGCATCCGGCAAGGGCAGCGCGTTCCTCGAACCCGGGCTCCGGTACGGCGTCGAGGTCGCCGGCAACTCGACACAGACGTTCTACAACAAGGTCGACCTGCTGTCCCTGGGCATCGCCCTGGTGCTCGGCACCGCCGGTCTGCCGCACATCCTGATCCGCTTCTACACGGTGCCGACCGCGAAGGCGGCCCGTAAGAGCGTGCTCTGGGCGATCGGCATCATCGGCACCTTCTACCTGCTCACCCTGGCCCTCGGCTTCGGTGCGGCGGCGCTGGTCGGCAGCCAGGCGATCACGGCACAGGACAAGGCCGGCAACACCGCCGCGCCGCAGCTGGCCGAAGCGCTCGGCATCGACTTCTTCGGCGGCGAACTGGGCGGTGCGGCCCTGCTGGCGATCATCGCGGCGGTCGCCTTCGCCACCATCCTCGCGGTGGTCGCCGGGTTGACGCTGGCCTCGTCGTCCAGCCTGGCGCACGACTTCTACGCGAACGTGTTGAAGAAGGGTGAGGCGTCGGAGCGGCAGGAGGTGCGGGTCGCCCGGATCTCCGCCCTGGGGATCGGCGCGGTGTCGATCGCCCTGTCGATCTACGCGCAGAACCTCAACGTCGCGTTCCTGGTGGCGCTGGCCTTCGCGGTCGCCGCCTCAGGCAACCTGCCGGCGATCCTCTACAGCCTCTTCTGGCGGCGGTTCAACACCTCCGGCGCGGTGTGGTCGATCTACGGCGGGCTGATCTCGGCCGTGCTGCTGGTGTTCTTCTCGCCGGTGGTCTCCGGTGCGGCGACCTCGATGTTCCCGGATCACGACTGGCAGTGGTTCCCGCTGTCCAACCCGGGCATCCTCTCCATCCCGTTCGGTTTCCTCTGCGGGTGGATCGGCACCGTCATCTCCAAGGAGCACGACGAGGACAAGTACGCGGAGCTGGAGGTGCGGGCCCTCACGGGCTCCGGCGCCCACTGATCCGAGCGCTCCTCACGAGAGGCCCCCTGTGCTCAACAGGGGGCCTCTTCGTGCAAATGGCGGTCGGTAGGCTGAGCCGTATGAAGGTTGCTGAGCGCTTCGGTTCCGGTCACCGTGTTCTCGTCACCGGCGGCGCCGGTTTCGTCCCGTCGCACCTGGTGGATTCCCTGATCACCCGGGGCTGCACGGTGGTGGCGCTGGACAACTTCGTGACCGGCTCCAAGGAGAACGTCGCCCACCTGCTGGATCGGCCGACCTTCACCCTCGTCGAAGCGGACATCTCCGACGGGCTTCCGATCCACCACCCGGCGCTGGCCGAGCGGTTCGACGCGATTCTGCACATGGCCTCTCCGGCCAGCCCCACCGACTTCGCCCAGTTGCCGGTGGAGATCCTCCGGGTCGGCTCGGTCGGCACCCTGCACCTGCTGGAGCGCGCGGTCGCCGACGGCGCCCGGTTCCTGATGGCCTCCACCTCCGAGGCGTACGGAGACCCGAAGGAGCACCCGCAGCGGGAGACCTACTGGGGCAACGTCAACCCGATCGGGGTCCGCAGCGTCTACGACGAGGCCAAGCGCTTCTCCGAGGCCGCGACGATGGCGTACCACCGCTACCGGGGGCTCGACGCGGCGATCGTCCGGATCTTCAACACGTACGGCCCGCGGATGCGCCCGGACGACGGCCGCGCCATCCCCACCTTCATCTCCCAGGCGCTGCGCGGCGAGCCGATCACCGTGCACGGCACTGGCAACCAGACCCGGTCCATCTGCTTCGTCGAGGATCTGGTGCGCGGCATCCTGCTGCTGCTCGACTCGACCGAGACGGGCCCGGTCAACTGCGGCACCGAACACGAGCTGACCATGCGGCAACTCGCCGAGTTGATCGTGTCGCTCTCCGACAGCACCTCGAAGGTGACCTATGTCACCCGCAGCTCGGATGACCCGGAGATGCGCCGACCGGATCTCACGCTCGCTCGTGAACTGCTCGGATACGAGCCGTCGGTAGCGCCCGAAGATGGCCTCCGACGCACGATCGAGTACTTCCGGTCGCGGCTAGGGTAACCGGATCTTCGCGTACCGCCTGCCGCTGAGTGTCGCCTGAAGGCGGCAGTGGCTCCCGCTACGTACCCTGAGTTACATGTCCGCGACCTCGTCTGCCGGCGTCCCGCATCCGTACCTGCACCGCAGCGCCGGGCGCGCCTCGGTGCCCGGCCCCGATCGGGGCGCCTCCGGGCGTGCCCGTCCGACCGAGGCGCGCTTCTACCCGTCGTACGACGAGGAGCAGCCTCGGTCCGGCGGCCCGGCGGGGCCCACCGGGCCCGACGGCCCGGGTGGCACCGGCGGCTCGGGGCGGCGCGGCCCGCGACCGCGCTGGGGTCGGATCGCCCTGGTGGCCGGGGCCGCGGTGCTGGTGCTGGCGCTGCTCGGCAGCGTCGGCGCCTGGTTGTACGCCCGCAACCTCAACAGTGACCTGGCCCGCACCGATCCGTTCGCGGAGATCACCGGTGGTCGGCCCGCCAAGACCGTCGACGGCGCGCTGAACATCCTGCTGGTCGGCAGCGACTCACGGGACCCGGACGCGCCGGTCGACAGCAAGAGTCAGTGGCGTGCCGACACGATCATCGTCATGCACATTCCGGCCGACCACCAGGAGGCCTACCTGGTCTCCATCCCCCGGGACCTGTACGTGCCGATCCCGGAGAGCGCTGGCGCGGACTGCGGTTCCGGTTCGCGCGCGAAGATCAACGCAGCGTTCGCGTTCGGTGGGCTGCCGCTGGCGGTACGCACCGTGGAGTGCTTCACCGACGTTCGGATCGACCATGTGATGGCCATCGACTTCGGCGGTTTCAAGGAGGTCACCGACGCTCTCGGCGGGGTGGACCTGAAGGTGGAGCGCACCGTCACCTCGATCCACAAGCCGTACCGGACCTTCACCAAGGGCACCAACCACATGGACGGCGCGGAGGCGCTGGACTGGATCCGGCAGCGCAAGCAGTTCCCGGACGGGGACTTCGCCCGGATGCGGCACCAGCAGGAGTTCCTTCGGGCACTGATGGACAAGGCGGCCAGCACCGGCACGCTGGCGAACCCGAAGAAGCTCAACGATTTCCTCAAATCGGTGACCGCGGCCGTAACCGTCGACCAGACTTTCTCGGTTACAGACATGGCGCTGCAGTTCCGTAACCTGCGCGGCCAGAACCTCACCTTTGTGACCAGCCCGAACTCGGGCAGCGACACCATCAACGGCGAGTCGGTGGTGGTGTCGGACCGGGAGAAGGCGCTCGCGATGTACCAGGCCATGTCCGCTGACACGATGGCCGACTGGGTCAAGGCGAACCCGCCGAAGAGCAACAACGGCGGCTGACCGCGGCCCGGCTGGCACCAGCCGTTCGGGTCATCGAGGAGCGACGATCGACCGAGTCCGCGAAATTCGACGCCCGGATTGACCCGGGATGAACTCGCCAAGTCGATTTCATGTACGTACAGTGGTGCCGCCCCCTCCTGATCACGAGCTGGAGCACGCATGCCGGTTCAGGCCAGTCGTCGCCCTTCTTCCTCCGGGTCCGCCGCCCCCAGCGGTCGAGTCGCTGCGGCCATACCCGCCCAGGCACGCCCCTCGGGCGGCGGGCCGGGCTCGCGTCCGCCCGGCGGCGGCGGTGGTGGCGGTGGCGACCGCCCGGGTGGTGGTGGGTCGAAGAAGCGGACCAAGCGCAAGGACCCGCTCTGGGCCAGGCTGACAGTTGTCTTCGGTGCCGTGCTGATGCTGAGCAGCGGGGTGGCCATCGTCGGCAGCAAGGCGCTGATCGGGCAGGCGACCGGCGGCATCGCGAAGGGCAACCTGCTGGGTGACGCCGGCAAGTCCGACGCCGAGGGCGGCGCGAGCCTGGACGGCCCGATCGACATGCTGCTGCTCGGCGTTGACGCGCGGGAGCGCTGGGCCGCCGACGACGTCCGATCGGACAGCATCATCGTCCTGCACATTCCGGCCACGCACGACCAGGCGTACCTGATCTCGATCCCCCGGGACACCGAGGCGCAGATTCCGGCGTTCAAGAAGAGCGGCTACGGCGGCGGCTCCGGAAAGATCAACGCTGCGTTCCAGGCCGGCGCTGCCAACGGTGGCGGCTGGGAGGGTGGCGCCCAGCTGATGGCTCAGACGATCAAGCGGCTCACCGGGATCAGCTTCGACGGCGCGGCGATCATCAACTTCGGTGGCTTCAAGAACGTCATCGACACCCTGGGCACGGTGCGCATCTGCGTCAGCCAGGAGGTCAAGTCGCTGCACATGTCGTACGTCGACGGCAAGCCGATGTGGAACGCCGACGCCAAGAAGACCGGCAAGTCGCGGACCCCCGTGGTGCACAAGAAGGGTTGCCAGGAGATGGAGGGTTGGGCCGCGCTCGACTACTCCCGCCAGCGCAAGACCCTGAAGAACGGCGACTACGACCGGCAGGCCAACCAGCAGCAGCTGATCAAGGCGATGGCGAAGAAGGCCACCGAGGGCGGGATGTTGTCCAACCCGGCCAAGATGAACAACCTGATCAAGGCGGCGGGCAAGGCGTTCGTGCTGGACACCGGCGGCGTGCCGATCGAGGACTTCATCTTCACCATGCGCGGGGTCACCGGCAACGAGCTGACCATGCTCAAGACCAACAACGGCACCTTCAACGCCAACGACAACAACACCGAGGGCTTGAGCGAAGAGACGATGGCGATGTTCCAGGCCGTCAAGCAGGACAAGCTCGCAGAGTTCGTCTTCACCCACCCCGAGGTGATCTCCAGCCGCAAGTGAGGTCGGGAGTCGCGGAAAGTCAGCGACGCCCCCCTCACCGCCCGTAACGTGACGTGAACAGGTTTCACGTATCGGTTGCGGGGAGGCGGTCACGTCCAGGTGGGGACGGAACGCAGCGGGCCGGGCCGGAACGGCCCCGTCCGCCCGGTCGCCTCGCGCCCGTGGGCCGCGGATCCTGCTCGGCATCGGCCTGGCCCTCGTCCTGCTGGCGGGGCTCGCCGTGGCCGGGCTCAAGACGCTCAGCCACCGCTACGACCGCACGGTGACCAAGGAGCAACTGCTCGACGCCGACGCCCGCACCGAGCGCACCGACCTCGACGGGCCGCTCAACTACCTCCTGGTCGGCTCCGACCGGCGCCCCGGCGACAGCGGCCCGGACCAACGCTCGGACACCATCCTCATCGTGCACGTCCCCGCCGGGCAGCGGGAGGCGTACCTGGTCTCCATCCCGCGTGACCTGCTGGTCGCCATCCCGCCGGCGAACGGCTTCGGCGGCGGTCAAGACAAGATCAATGCCGCGTACGAGCACGGCGGCGGCGGGCAGGCCGGCGCCCAACTGCTCTCCGCCACCCTGCATCGGCTCACCGGAATCCGGTTCGACGGCGCCGCGCTGATCGACTTCTCCGGCTTCCGGAAGGTCATCGACCTGCTCGGCGGGGTGGAGATGTGCGTGGACACCGAGGTCCGCTCGATCCACACCAACCGCGTCTTCCCCACCGGCTGCCAGCAGATGGACGGCGCGCAGGCGCTGGACTACGTCCGACAGCGCTACGACCTGCCCGGCGGGGACTACGACCGGCAGCACCACCAGCAGCAGCTGCTCCGGGCGATGTTGGACAGCGCCGGCAGGGCGGACCTGCGGAGCAACCCCGTCAAACTGGACCAGGTGCTCCGGGCGGTCGGCGGCTCGTTGACGGTCGACACCAACGGCGTACCCCTGGAGGACCTGCTCCTCGCGCTGCGCGCGCTGCCGCCCGACGGGATGCGCGGCGTCCAGGTGCCCTCATCGCCGCAGACCATCGACGAGGTCTCGTACGTGGTGCTGGACAACGGCGGCAATGGGCTCTTCGAGGCGCTCCGCGGCACCCGGGTGCCGGCCTGGGCGCAGGCCAACCCCCGCTGGGTGACCCGGTTGTGACGGTGCCGACGGCCCGGTCGGTGCCGAACCGGCCCACGAGGATCTAGTGTTGCTTCCTGTGTTCGGACCCCAGGTTCCCACCGTGCCCGTGACCGAGATCGCCGACGAGACCTACCTGCTGGACGTGCGGGAGGACGACGAGTGGGCGGCCGGCCACGCGCCCACCGCCCACCACCTGCCGATGATGGAGCTGCCGGCCCGGCTGGCCGAGGTGCCCACCGACCGGGAGGTGGCTGTCGTCTGCCGTTCCGGCGGGCGTTCCGCCCAGGTCGTCGCCTACCTGATCAACAACGGCTGGGAGCAGGTGCGCAACGCCGACGGCGGGATGCGCCAGTGGGCTGCGGTCGGCCGACCGGTGGTCGACGCGAACGGGCAGCCCGGCCAGGTCATCTGAGGCCGGCGGAATGGGCGGGCCACTGGTCTTCGCGCACCGCGGCGCCTCGTTCGACCTACCCGAGCACACCCTCGCCGCGTACCTGCGCGCCCTCGACGAGGGCGCCGACGGCCTGGAGTGCGACGTCCGGCTGACCCGGGACGGGCACCTGGTCTGCGTGCACGACAGACGACTCGACCGCACCAGCAACGGTCGCGGTCTGGTCAGCGCGCGTACGCTCGCCGAGCTGGACGCCCTGGACTTCGGCTCGTGGCACCCGGGCAGCGCCCCCGACGGCGACCTGCCACCGGACGAGTCGCACACCCGGCTGCTGACCCTGGCCCGTCTCCTGGACGCGGTGCTCGCCGCCGGGCGGCCGGTCCGACTGCTGGTGGAGACGAAGCATCCGTCCCGCTACGGCTCGAACGTGGAACGGCGACTGGTCAGCCTGCTGCGCCGCTACGGGCTGGCCGACCCCGCGCCGGACGATCCGGTGCAGGTCACCGTCATGTCGTTCTCCCCGCTGGCGGTCCGTCGGGTGCGCGAGCTGGCCCCGACGCTGCCCACGGTGCTGTTGCTGGAGGTGCTGCCGCGCTGGCTGCGGCTGGGTCGGCTGCCGTTCGGCACCCGGATCGCCGGGCCGGGCATCGGCCTGGTCCGGGCCCGCCCGCAGTTGCTGCCCGCACTGCGTGCGGCCGGCAACCAGGTGTACGTCTGGACGGTCAACGAGCCGACCGACCTGGAGCTGGTGCTGGCCGCCGGGGCGGACGGGATCATCACGGACCGGCCCGCGTACGCCCTCGCCCGGCTGGACCGCTGACCCATCGACCGGGCGGGGGTGCCCAAAACCGGGTCGGCGGGGCAGACTCGGCACATGCCGGAGCGTATCGATTTCCCCGCTCTCCTCGCCGGCCACACCGTCGTGATCGAGATGATCAACTCTGGGGACGCGGGCCTGCCGGTCCTCACCCAACTGCTCCGGGTGGCTCAGCCGGCGCTCGGCGCGACCGGGATGGCGTTCGTCGAGTTCGGTCCGACCGGCGGTCGCGTCATCGCCGCGACCGGCGCGGCGGAGTGGGCCCTCGGCCGACCACTGGCTGTCGACGACCCGGACACCGTCTGCCTGCTCTCCGGGCCACGGGTACGCCAGGCGCGGGTGAGTGACCTCAACGGCAAGCTGGCCGGCGAACTGGCCGGCAGCGGCCTGCGCCGGATGGTCGTCTCCCGGGCCGAGATCGGCGGTCACACAGTCGGCAGCCTGCACGCGCTCTACCCGGGCGACGACGACCCGGGCGCCGAGCAGCAGGGGGTGATCGCCTATCTCGCCTCCTGCGTCGGGCACATGTACGGCGACCAGAGTGGCCTGCCGGTGCACGGCGACGGCCCGGTGGTGGCGGCCCTCGCCGACGGGTTGGCCGTCGTCGACCGGGACGGGCACGTCCGGCTCTGGAACCCGGCCGCCGCCCAGGTCACCGGCCGGACGGTCGAGCAGGCGCTGAGCCACCCGTTACCGTTCCCGCTGCCGCCCTCCGGGCAGGTTCGGGACCACCGGATGCCGGACGGCCGCTGGCTGCGGATCACCTCCGGCGACCTGCCCGGCCCGGGCACGTTACGGGTGGTCACCTTCCGCGACATCACCGACCAACAGCGCCGCGACCACGACCGCGAGCTGTTCGTCGCGGTGACCAGCCACGAGCTGCGCACCCCGGTCACCGTCATCAAGGGGTACGCGGACACCCTCACCGACCACTGGGAGTCGCTGACCGACGTCGACCGACGGCAGGCGGCCCGGGTGATCGGGCAACGCGCCAACGAGCTGGCCCGGCTGGTCGACCGTCTACTCAGCTCGGCGGCCGAGGTGGGGCCGGGCGACGACCCCCCCACCCCGTTCGACCTCGGCGAAGCGCTGCGCTCCGCCGTCGTCGACCTGCCGGCGGAGCTGCGCCGCCGGTTGGTGCTCCGCCTCCCGAGCGACCTGCCCAAGGCGCTCGGTCACCGGCCCAGCCTGGCCACCGTGCTGACCGAGTTGGCGACGAACGCCGGTAAGTACTCGGCACCTGGTTCTCCCATCGAGATCACCGCCTCGGGCGACGCTCATCTGGTGGCGTTCCGGGTCAGCGACCAGGGCATCGGCATCCGACCCGAGCACGTGGAACGGGCGTTCGACAGGTTCTGGCAGGGCGAGTCCGGCGACCGTCGCGGCTACCCGGGGGCCGGGCTCGGCCTCTATCTCGTCCGCAGGATCGTTGAACAGCAGAATGGATGGGTATCCCTACGTCCGAGGACCGGCGGCGGTACGGTCGCAGAGGTGCGGCTACCACGCGGTTGACCAGGGGTGGCGCGACGTGGAGGCGACGGTGGCAGCGGCAACGAGGGATCGAGCCTGGTGCGTGGTGGTTCCCCACCACCCGGGCGGGGCACGGCTGGCCCGACACCGGCTCGCCGCCGAGCTGGCGGACGTCGTACCCCCGACGCTCCTCGCGGACCTGATCGCGGTGCTCGCGGAGCTGGTGGGCAACGCGGTGCGGCACGCCAGACCGCTACCCGGCGGCGTGATCCGGGTTGCCTGGCAGCTGCGGCCCTCGGCCGACGGCGCACTGATCCAGCTTCGGGTCACCGACGGCGGCAGCGCGAGCACCGGGCCACGGCTCCGGACGGCCAACCCGGACGCGGCGGACGGGCGCGGGCTGCACATCGTGGCCGGCCTGGCCACCCGTTGGGGCGTCGACCAGGACGGCATGGGCCAGCGCGTCTGGGCGGAGTTCGACCCGGCGCCGACACCTCGACCCGACCTGGTGTCGGCGGGCTGAGGACGGCTCGGGCGGGTCCCGGTCACGGCGAGACGCTCGGGGCTCTAGGCTGTGACGCCGTGAGTAAGCGTCGAAAGAGCCAGCGCGCCGCCGCCGACACCACCCCCCGTCGCGAGAAGGTGCGGGACGTCTTCGTGCCGCGTCCGTTCGACGGGCTGGTCGACGAGTCCGAGTGGATCGCCTTGCGCGAGTTGGTGCCCGCCGCCTCCGCCCCGCTGCGGCTGGCGCCCGCCCTGGTCGAGGAATTCGGCGACCGGGCGGCGACGCTCGCCACCGTGCTGCCCATGGCCGCCCCGGCGATCACCAAGCCGGACGGCCGGGTGCTGATCGGTCTCCAGCGCCACCAGCAGTCCGGTGACGTGTCGCGGGACCTGGCCGACGCGCTGCTCAGCGCGCTGCGTGCCGAGCCGGGTGGCCAGGTGACAGTGCCGCCACTGCCCGGCCCCGGGCCCCGGCTCCAGGACATCCTCGTGGACGGTCCGCTGGACATCACCATGCACGACGGTTTCGACTTCTGGCTCGACCCCGGGGCCGCCGACGATCCGACCGTCCAGGCGTCGCTGGAGCGGGCCAACGCTGCCATCTACCCGACGGTCCGGCTGACCGCGGCGAAGGCCGCGTACTGGTGTCAGGTCCCGGAAAAGGCCCACGTGCGCTGGGTGCTGCCGGACGACGAGGACGCCGCCCTGGACGCGCTGGCCCGACTCGGCGCGGCCGGCACGCTGACGCTCGGCGAGCAGACCAAGTTCGCCGGCATGTTCCGCGCGCACGGTCGACTCGTGCCGGTCTGGGACCTGCCCGAGGAGACCCCGGCCGCCGAGTGGGAGGAGCCGGTGGCGCAGTTCGCCAAGCGGTACGCCGAGGCGCTCACCGTCACCGACCCACTCGACGCCGCCGGCCGCCGGGCCCGTCAGGGCCTGCTCGGCCGCCAGCTCACCCTGCGCTGAGCCAGGCAGTCTCCCCCTCGGGGGCACCTCGCTCAGCCGTGTGACGGGCCGGTCGCGTGTTCAGCCGGCTACGGGTAGCGGGTCTCGGGTGATCGGGCAGGACATGCAGCGCGGCCCGCCCCGACCGGAGCCCAACTCGGAGCCCGCGATCGGGATCACCTCGATGCCGGCCCGCTCCAGTTGGGCGTTGGTCTCCGTGTTGCGCTCGTAGCCGACGCAGAGCCGAGGGGCCAGCGCGAGGGTGTTGTTGCCGTCATCCCACTGCTCGCGTTCCGCGGTGACCGGATCCAGCCCGGTGTCGATGACCCGGAGCAGGTCGAGGTCCATCGCGTCGGCGGCGGCCCGCAGGAACGGCGCCGGCCCGTCCACCCGCGGGTCCTCGCCGTCCCCGCCGGCGATCACCGTGTACGCGGACAGCGTGCTCGCGATGTTGGGGTACATCAGGACGGCGTCCACGTCGACCATCGTGCACACGGTGTCCAGGTGCATGGTGGCGCGCTTCTGGGCGATCGGCACCACCAGGATGGTGTGGGCCAGGCCGGCGGCGAAGACCTGCCGGCCGAGGCGTTCCGCGCCGGCCGGGGTCGTCCGCTCGCCCACCCCGACCGCCAGCACCCCGGGCGCGAGCAGCAGCACGTCCCCGCCCTCCAGGTGCTCGAGGCTGGGGCGGTAGACGAACTCGGTGCCCGCGAACCGGGGGTGGTGGCGGTAGATGGCGTCGGTCAGGGTGGTCTCGCGGCGGCGGGCCGGCATGGCCAGGCTGGTGACACCGACCCGGTCGCCGATCCACAGCGACGAGTCGCGGGTGAAGAGCAGGTTGGGCAACGGGTCGATGACGAAGTCGTGGCGGTCCATCAGCGTGTAGACCAGCCCACCCGGTCGCTCGGAGCTGATCCGCAACTCCTCGTGGGCCAGCCCGGCGGTGAGCACGTCGGCCAGCGCGGCCGGGTCCAGGTAGGAGAGGTGATCGGCGACGCGGGCGCGCAGCGTGTCGCCGAGCCGCCGGGAGCGCAGCACCTGCTCGGTGAGTTCGGCCCGGGCGTCCGCGACGGCCAGCGTCTCGGCCAGCAGGGTGGCCAGGTAGAGCACCTCGACGCCGCGCTCGCGCAGGGCGGCGGCGAACGCGTCGTGCTCCTCCTGGGCGCGCCCCACCCAGGGGATCGCGTCGAAGAGGAGCGAGTCGTTGTTGCGGGGGGTGAGCCGGGCCAGTTCGGGGCCGGGCCGGTGCAGCAGTACGGTGCCGAGCCGCCCGACTTCACTGTCGACGTAGTGGGTCACTCCCGCAGCGTAGGGCAGGGTTTAGCGGCATCCGAGAAAAGAACTGTGGATGAATATGGCATTCATCCACAGTCATTCCGGCGCTCCGGCTTGCCGAACACCGGTAGTGGCAACGTAGGGTAGTGAGGACATAACTTCGAGGGACCTTTTGCCGGAGGTCGCGATGACTGTCTTTCCCGCACGACGAGCCGTACCGTCCGCTCGGGCACTGCCGCCCGTCGCGGTGCCGCACCCCCGCGTCGAGGCGCCGGGGGTTCTCGAACCGGTCCGTCCGACACCGCTCGAATGGGCCCGCCGCCGTCGGGCCGAGCGCGGTGCACGCCGCCTGGAGGCGGCCGGGGCACGGGCACTTGGCCAACTCGACCACCTCGGGCCTGCCTGGCACGTGATCGAGTGGCCGCGCACCGACGTGACGGACGTTCTCGACCGCGGTCAGGACGACCGAGCCGGGTTCCTCGCCATCGGGCCGAGCGGCCTGTTCGCCGTGACCATCGCCGACCACGGCCGGGCCCGCGTGCTCGTCGCCGGAGACGTGGTGCAGATCAACGGCAAGCGGCCTCCGTACGTGGCCGAGTCCCGCCGGGACGCCAAGCGGGCCAGCAAGGCCCTCTCCGAGGCGGTGGGGCTGCCCGTTCCGGTGACGCCGGTGCTGACCTTCGTCGGCTCTGGTGTGATCAGCGTCTACGGCCTTCCGAAGGACTGTCTGATGGCCACCCACCGGGAACTGGACCGGCTGCTCGTGGCCGGCGGCAGCCGGATCAGCCCCGCCACCGCCGAGAAGCTTTCCCGGGTCGCGCAGCACCCGGGCACCTGGCTGAACGGCACGTACCGTCCAACCGCCGACTACCGGTGGTACGACGAGGGCCGAACGGCCGCTGACAAGCCGGCCCACCGCCGGTAACGTCACCGGCGACGCCACGCGGCTCCGGTCCCCCCGTTCACCTCACCGGTCTCCGCGCCGTCACCGGTCGCCTCGGTTCACGCTGCGCGCCCCGGTGACCCGGTGCGCTCGGTGATTCCGTCGGCGACCCGCTAGCGTGGACAGTCGATCGGTGCACATAGGAGGCGCGGTGGCCCACGTCGAACTTTCGCTCTCGGAAGCGTTCGTGCCGGCGGCGCGGGCCTCGACAGAGCCGGAGTCCGACAACGTCGGCCAATGGTCGTCGACAGTCTCCCGGGCCGACGAGCCGTGCCTGCTGATCGACGCCGACACCCGGGTGGTGGCGATCTCCACGGCCGGGTGCGAGCTGCTCTGTCTCGGTGAGCCGGCCGGGCTGATCGGGCGACCGCTGCTCGACGGCGGGCTGCGCCTGCTCGACTTCACCGCCAACCGGGGCGAGCTGACCGAAGCCGAGATCGACAAGATTCCGCCCCTGCTGGCGCTCTCCTCCGGCCGACTCGCCCGTGGGCTACTCAGGGTGCAGGCCGCCTCGGCGAACAGCTCCGACGCGACAGTTGACGCGATCTCCACCCCGGTGCTCACCGACGGCACCGTCGCCGGCTCACTCACCTTCTTCTCCGAAGTCTGACCTGCGGCGCAGTGTGTCCTTCGCCGCACGCGGCGTTGTCCGGGTGGGTCCGCACGAAGGCCGTAGGGTGCCCCCATGCTCGATATCGCTCTGCTGCCGGGGGAATACGCTGTGTGCCGGCTGGCCGCCGGCACTACCCTGCCGTACGCGCTCTCGAGCGGGCTGCGCGGCGCGGACGTGGTGACGGTGAGCTGGACCTCCGACGGCATCTCCGTGATCTGCCCGACCGACCGGGCACCGGCACAGGCTGTGGTGGAGACGACCTGGCGTTGCCTACGGGTCACCGCCCCGGTGGCGTTGGCCGGCACCGGCAGCCTGGCCGCGCTGGTCGACCCGCTCGCCGAGGCACGGGTCAGTGCCGTCACGTTCTCCACGTTCGACACCGACTATCTGCTGGTGCCGACCGTCCGGCTGACCGAGGGCACGGCCGCGCTCCAGCGCGCCGGGCATCGCGTCACCGGCTGACCTTCACCCGAACGGCCGCTCACCCTACGATGGGCTCGGCCACCCCGGCCGCGACGAATTCTCCGATGTCCCGAGGATCGGCCCGTGCCGTTCACCCCACCCCCGCCCGCGTCCCCCTCACCGCGGTCGACGATCCACCCCCCACCGGCGGCTCCAGGCCGGGCAACCGATCGCGTTCCGGCGCGGAGCCTCGCCCGGGTCCTGCCGATGGCTCTCGCCGTCGCGGCGCTGGCCGGCTGCGGCGCCCCACCCGGGCTGGGGGAGCCGACCAGCGTGCCCACCCACACCGCAGCCCCGACACCGTCCGGCCCGAGCACCGCACCGGCCACCCCGCCGACCACCGCGCCGTCCCTCGGTACGGTCACGCCCACCCCGGACGCCGGGTTGGTCGCGACGGCCTGCCGCAACGGGCCGACCGGCCAACGGGTGCTGCAACTGTTGCGCGGCCGGGCCGGAGTGCTGCCGGCGGACGTCCGGGTCCAGGTCCGCACCGGGCCGCTCTGCGCCGCTGACTGGCAGTTCACAGTGCTGACGGTGACCGGGCACGAGGAACTCCAGGTGGTCACCCGGGGTGAGCCCCGTTCCCCGGCGCTGGTCACCGCCGGCACGGACGTCTGCACCATCGAGGTACGCGCCACCAGCCCGGCCGGGATTCGCGCCCTCGCCTGCGACGCCGGCCCGGCCAACGGACCGGGTGCGTAGGCTGATCGGCATGCCGGGAACACCGCCGACACGTTTCGTCTTCCTCGGGCCGGAGGGCACCTTCGCCGAGCAGGCCCTGCGCTCCATACCCGCCGCCGAACGCGGCACCCGTACGCCCGCCCGCAGCGTCGGAGAGGCGCTGGACAGCGTCCGCGCCGGCGACGCCGACGCCGCGCTGGTGCCACTGGAGAACTCGATCGGTGGCGCGGTGGGCGTCACGCTGGACGAGATGGCCGAGGGCGAGCCGCTGGTGATCACCCGGGAGGTGATCCTGTCGGTGGAGTTCGTGCTCGCCGCGCGGCCCGACACCCCGCTGACCTCGATTCGCACCGTGGCGGCCCATCCACAGGCGTCCACCCAGTGCCGGGGCTGGTTGCGCGACCACCTGCCCGACGCCGTGGTGGTCGACGTGCTCTCCAACGGCGCGGCCGCCGCCGGTGCTGGCAAGGGTGAGTACGACGCGGCGATCTGCGCACCGATCGGCGCCACCGGACACCGACTCACCATCCTCGCCGACAAGATCGCCGACCACCCCGACGCGGTGACCCGATTCGCGCTGGTGTCCCGCCCCGGGCCGCCACCGCCGCCGACCGGTGACGACCTCACCTCGCTCGCTGTCTACATCGCCCACGACCGGGTCGGCGCGCTGCTGTCCGTGCTGATGGAGTTGGCCGTCCGTGGGGTCAATCTGACCCGGATCGAATCCCGGCCGACCGGCGAGGCGTTGGGCCGCTACGTCTTCTTCCTGGACTGCACCGGCCACGTGGCCGACGTACGCCTGGGCGAGGCGTTGCAGGGGCTCCGCAGGGTCTGTGCCGACGTCCGCTTCCTGGGCTCCTACCCCCGGCACCGGTGGGCCGAGGCCGGCGAACGCCCGGTGCCCGCGCCAGCGGGCCTCTCCGACGTCGACTACGCCGACGCGGCGGCCTGGCTGACCCGCCTGCGTACCGGTGAATTGACCTGACCGGCGCGGAGCGCCCCCAGGAGAACGGGAGCGCCCGCGCCGCTGCGGTCAGCTCGACAGGTCAGCTGCGGCCAGCGCCACTCCTGGTCAGCTCAGCAGACCGCCGAGCAGACCGCCCTCCTGCTGCTGCTGGCCACTGCCCAGGACCGGCGGCTCCTCGGACGGCTGCACGACCACGAAGCCCTGACCGGCGAAGCTCATGGTGAACGACTCACCGGTGCGGCGGCCGAGCAGAGTGCCGAGGCCGAGCTGCTCGGCCCGGTGGTAGCCGGTCTGGAGGTTGGCCGACCAGCAGACCGCGGCCTGGGGGTCGACGTACGTCGGGGCGTCCACGTTCAGCACGACCGGGGTGCCCTTGGTGGTGATGGCGATCCGCCCGTAGCCGCTGAACACACAGTTGAAGAGGCCGGACGAGGACGCCATCCCGGCGCCGCCGACCATCCTGATGTCGTACTGGAGGGTGGAGTCGAAGGCGAGCACGCTGCTGCCGTTGATGGAAAGGGCGTCGCCCGGCTCCAGGTCGATGATGTGTACGTCCTTGGCCAACTCGGCGAGGAAGACGTCACCCTGCCCGGTGACCTTCATCAGCGGGACGCCCTCGCCGGTGAGCTTCTGCTTGAGGAACTTGCCGAGGCCACCTGAACCCAACGCCTGGAACTGCACATTCCCCTGGTAGGCGACCATCGACCCGACCCGGGCCATCGCCTCGCCGTTGAGCTCGATCTTCAACATCTTGGAGTTCTGCAACCGCATGCCGGGCTGCGCGGACTCCTTCTCCAGATTCTCCGCGGAGAACAGCTCGCTGCGCATGAAAGGGCCTCCTGAATAGGGTCGCGTTCGCTGCACCGACGGTAGGCGACCTCGGCAAGCACCGGCCATCGGCCGGGCGGCGCGGCGCGGCGGGTCGTGCGGCGGGGTCGTGTGGCCCGCGGGGCTCAGCCCCAGCCGAGCGCGTGCAGTCGCGCGTCGTCGATGCCGAAGTGGTGGGCGATCTCGTGCACCACTGTCACCGCCACCTCGTCGATGACGTCCTCGTCGTTGTCGCAGATCCGCAGGATCGGATGGCGGTAGATGAAGATCCGGTCGGGCAGCACGCCGGAGTAGTCCCAGCCGCGCTCGGTGAGCGCATGCCCCTCGTAGAGGCCGAGCAGGTCGACCTCGCCCGGTGGCGGGTCGTCCTCGACAAGGATCACCACGTTGTTCATCAGGCCGAGCAGTTCTTCGGGCACCTCGTCGAGGGCTTCGCCGACCAACTCCTCGAAGCGCTCACGGCTCATCTCCACCGGCACCTCGCCCATTGTGCCCGACGCGGGGGCACGCGGCCCGGTCCTGCTGGACGACAGTGGCCGTCATCCGCACATGCACGGAAGAAGCGACCACCCGGGATCGGGCGGAGGCTCCTTCCGTGGACGTACGGTGTGGGCCGGCTGGCTCAGGCAGCCAGGCGGGCGTTGAGGGTGATCTCGGCACCCGGCGAGAGCAGGCGGGAGATCGGGCAGTTGGCCTTGGCGGCCTCGGCGAGCTTCTGGAACTCCGCGTCGTCGATCCCCGGGACCTGGCCGACCGTCTCCAGGTCGATCCGGGTCACCGTCATGCCGGCGTCGGTCTTGTCCAGGTGCACCTTGGCGGTGGTCTCGACCGAGGTGGCCGTGGAGCCCGCGTCGGCAAGCGCCTTGGAGAACGCCATCGAGAAGCAGCCGGCGTGCGCGGCGGCGATCAGCTCCTCGGGGTTGGTGCCCTCACCCTCCTCGAAGCGCGACTTGAAGGAGTAGTTGCCGGACAGGCCGCCCTTACCGGTGCGGATGGTGCCCGCGCCCTCGGTGAGATTGCCCTGCCATTGTGCTGAAGCGGTACGGATAGGCATGGGGCAAACGCTAGCGGAAAGGCGACCGCCGAGCGACAGAGCGGCGCGCTCGCCAGCCCTGCGATCCCGGTCACCACCAGCTTGCTGTGCCATGATGCGACCCAGGTCCGTGACCGGCGGAAGGGTGGCCGATGTCCGAGGAGCTTCCGATCCCGCGGCAGGGCGACCGATCCGAGGCCCCGGCGGTGATCGAGTGGGGTGCCGACGAGCCGGCCCCGCGACGCCGCTTCGCCTGGTCCCTGGCCGATCTCGCGCAGGACCCTCGGCTGCCCCTCCTGCTCGCCGGTCTGGGCGCGGTGGCCGCGGTCGCCTCGCTGGTCGGTGAGTGGCTGGTGATGAACCTGCCGAACGGCGGGCCCGACGGAAACACGACGATCAAGGTGCCCGCCGGGGTGTCCGAGGTCGGTGGCTTCGGGATCGGCTACCTGGTCGGGCTTCTCGCCCTCGTCTGCGCCGTGGCGCTGACGTTGCGCGGCACGGCGTCCGTGCGGCCGAACGCCCGGCTGGCCGGTCTCACCCTCGCCGGCGCCCTGCTGGCGCTGCTGGTGGCCGCCACGGCCAGCCTCGACAACCCCGGTCAGCGAAACTTCTTCTACTCGCCCCAGGACGGCTTCCAGGTCGAGTACGGCCGTGGGCTGGTGATGGCGTTCGTGGCCTGTGTGCTGTTCGGGGCCGCCCTGCGGCTGACCCCCGCCGCACCCTCTGGCGCGTTCGGGCCGCCGGACGACGACCACCCCGCCGACGCGCCAGCACCACGGCCCCGGCGCCGCCGCCGAGACCCCGACCCGATCGAGGACGGCCTCCCCGCCCCAGCCGACCTGACGGTCACCCCCGCCGCACCCTTCGCCCGCCCCGACCCCCAGCCCTAACCCCCAACCCGAACCCCCACCGCGCCGACCTCACCCCGCGCCGCCCAACCCCGCGCCGCCCAACCCCGCGCCGCGCCGACCTCGCCCCGCGCCGCCCAACCCCCTACCGCGCCGATCTTGCACTTTCTGTCGCGACAAAGCGGGGCCAACCCGGCAAATCGGCAACCACAAGTGCAAGATCGCGGGGACGGGGAGGGCGGCGAGGGCAGCGCGCGAGGGCGGCGAGGGCGGGGACGGCGAGGGCGGCGCGCGGGGGACATCTTGCGGAGGGCCGGGGTTGGCGTCCGATTCGCCTGGAAGCCATGGATGCGACCCGTTCCGCGAGGTACGGTTGCTGCCCGCCGTCACGCCGGGCCCCGGTTTCCTTGGCCACGGCAGGTGCGACGGCGGCGGGCGAAGGAGGAACGATGACCCGCCCGGGACTGCCCAAGTTGATCGCGACCGACCTCGACGGGACGCTGGTCCGCAGCGATGACACCGTCTCCGCGTACACCCATGGGGTGCTCGACCGGGTGCGCGCCGCCGGAATTCCGGTGGTCGGCGCAACCGGACGCGGCCCTCGGTTGACCGAGTTGACCCGCAACGACATCCGCGCCGCCGACTTCCTGGTGATGGCCGGCGGCGGACGGGTGGTGGACCAGAGCGACCCGAGCGGCCCGGTGGTGCTCCGCGACGAGCGGCTGCCCGCCGAGGTGCTGGCCCGGCTCCTCGCCGACCTGGAGGCGGAGGTCGGCCCGCTGACCGTGATGGTCGAGGCGTCCGACGAGAACGACGCCCCGCTGTGGGGCGACTACCACGAGAGCTGGCCCTACCAGGACCGCTTCGAGGCGCGCACTCGCGACGAGTGCCTCGCCTGCGACGTGATCAAGGCGTTCGCCCGCACCGCCGACCATCACGTGGACGAGCTGCTGGCGGTGGCCCGCCGGATCGTCTCGCCGCAGGTCGCCACGCTCACCCAGGCCGGGCTCGGCTTCATCGAGATCTGCCCGCCCGGCGTGGACAAGGCGACCGGGCTGACAGTGGTGGCGCAGACCCTCGGGGTCGACCCGGCCGATGTGCTGGTCTTCGGTGACATGCCCAACGACCTGCCGATGTTCGAGTGGGCCGGTTGGTCGCGGGTGGCAGTGGCCAACGCACACCCCGCGCTGCGCGCCGCCGCCGACGAGGTGACCTTGCGCAACGACGACGACGGGGTGGCGGTGTATCTGGACCGGCTACTGTCCCGGTAATGGGAGACACACCCCGCCTCATCGCCACCGACATCGACGGCACGCTGATTCGCGACGACCACACCGTCAGCCCACGCACCGCCGACCTGCTCGCGCGGATCTCCGCGCGAGGCACTCCGGTCGTGTTGGTCACCGGCCGTCCGGTCCGCTGGCTCAAGATGGTGTACGACCAGCTCGCGCGACCGCTGCCGGCGGTCTGCGCGAACGGCGCAGTGGTCTACGACCCGTTCGAGGACGAGGTGGTGCGGGCTGACCCGCTCGCCCCGCACCACCTGGCCGAGGTGGCCCGGAGGCTACGGGCCGAGGTGCCCGGGATCAGCTTCGCCGTGGAGATCCTGGACAGCCGGGAGATGCGGCACGAGGCGCACTACCCGCTGCGCTGGGACGCCGACGCCAACGGCATTCGGCCGATCGAGACGCCGGAGGAGTTGCTCTCGGTGCCGGCGGTGAAGCTCCTCGCCCGAGCCGGCGAGCAGGACCCTGACGCCTTCGCCGAGCTGATCGCCACGGCGGTGGCGGGGTTGGCCGAGGCCACGCACTCGTCGTCCTCCGGGCTGGTGGAGATCTCGGCGGCCGGTGTGACCAAGGCGGCGGGGCTGGCCTGGTACTGCGACCAGCTCGGGGTGGCCGCTGCGGACGTGCTGGCCTTCGGTGACATGCCCAACGACGTGCCGATGCTGACCTGGGCCGGGCGTGGTGTGGCGGTGGCCAACGCGCACCGCGCCGTCCTGGCGGTCGCCGACGACGTGACGACGGCGAACACCGAGGACGGCGTGGCGGCGTACCTGGAGAAGATCTTCGGGGTGGACTGAGGTCAGAGGTACTGGCCGGTGTTGTGACCCTCGCCGCCGCCCGGCTGGCCGATGCCCGGCATCCCGGGGACCACCCCACCGGGGCCGCTGGGCAGCGCCTGCCGGCCGCCGCGCATCTGCTCCAGCTGCACCCGGGCGGCCATCTGCTGGGCCACCAGGGCCGCCTGGATGCCGTGGAACAGGCCCTCCAGCCAGCCGACGAGCTGGGCGTGCGCGATCCGCAGCTCGCCCTCGCTGGGGGCCTTGTCCTCGGCGAAGGGCAGCGAGATGCGCTCCAGCTCGTCGCGCAGCTCGGGGGCGAGGCCCTCCTTGAGCTCGACGATCGACCGCTCGTGGATCTCCCGCATCCGGTTGCGGCTGGCGTCGTCGAGAGGTGCGGCCTTCACCTCCTCCAGCAACTGCTTGATCATGCTGCCGATCCGCATCACCTTGGCCGGCTGTTCGACCAGGCGGGTCGGGTCCTCGCCCTGGCCCTCGTCGGTCTGCATCGTGCCGATCGGCCGGCCGTCCGGGCCAACCACCACCACGGTGCCGGAGTGGCCGGAGTCGTCGGGGCCGGGCTCGTCGTTCTGTCCAGCGGAGCGCGCTTCGGTCATGGGGTCCATCTTTACCCAGCCGGCGCGAACCATGCCGGCCGGGACCGACTACCGGGGCCGAACCACCCGGGCGGGGCGCGCTACCGTCGCGCCATGCCTGTCGACCCGCGCGCCGTGCTGACCCGGCCCGCACCGGAGCCCGACCGGACAGTGGCGTACGGGGACCACCCGGATCAGGTGGCCGATCTGCGCCTTCCGGCGGGAACCGGGCCGGCCCGGCCGCTGGTCGTCGTCCTGCACGGCGGATTCTGGCGGGCCGAGTACGACCGACGGCACACCGGCCCGCTGGCCGCGGCCCTCGC
The DNA here is from genome assembly GCF_036136635.1 of Micromonospora sp. NBC_00330. Classification (NCBI taxonomy): domain Bacteria; kingdom Bacillati; phylum Actinomycetota; class Actinomycetes; order Micromonosporales; family Micromonosporaceae; genus Micromonospora; species Micromonospora sp. NBC_00330. Next base: position 6,034,923 of record NZ_CP108012.1, on the reverse strand, counting down.
CGCTGACGGCTACCCGGTGGCGCAGCTGGAGTACCGCCGTACCGGGCAGCCCGGGGGCGGCTGGCCGGGCACCCTGACCGACGTGCTGACCGGGGTGGCCGAGCTGCCGGTGCTGGCGGCCGAGGCGCTGCCCGGTCGGGTGAGCCTGGCCCCGCCGATCCTGGTCGGGCACTCCGCCGGCGGCCACCTGGCGCTGTACGTGGCGGCCACCGCCCCGGCAACTGTGGGCGGGGTGCTCGCCCTGGCCCCGGTGGCCGATCTGGGCGAGGCGTACCGGCGGGATCTGGACTCGGGCGCTGTCGCCGCGCTGCTCGGCGGCGGCCCGGCGCAGTACCCGGACCGGTACGCGAGAGCGGATCCACGGATGTTGGTACCGATACGAACACGCACAGTAGTTGTTCATGGTTCTGACGATCAGCAGGTCCCGGTGGAGATGAGCCGGGATTTCGTCGCAGAGGCGCGTGTCACAGGTTCCGATATTTCCCTTGTTGAACTGCCCGGATGCGAGCATTTCGGGCTGATCGACCCGGAGGCCGTCGCCTGGCCTCAGGTCCTCGCCATGTTGCGGTCCCTGCACGTTGATCACTAGCCATTGACGCAGCGTCGCGGACCAGGTAGAACGCCGGTGGGCGGTGTTCGGCCCTGTAACGCTTCCTTGGAAGGAACTCGGTGTCGCAGATGAATCGCAGGCGGGCGCTCCAACTGTTGGCCGCGCTCGGTACCACCGGGTTCGTCGCCGCGTGCGGCTCAGACGGTGACGCCGAGCCGACCGCCGACCGGGGCCCGATCAAGATCGGTTTGATCACGCCGCAGGCCGGTGGTTTCAAGAGCATCGGCGACGACATCACCAATGGCTTCCAGCTCTTCCTCGACCTGCACGACCAGCGGCTGGGCGGCCACCCGGTGGAGCTGCTGACCGCCGACGAGGGCGACACCGCCAAGACGGGCAAGGCGGCCGTCGAGGGCCTGCTCAAGCAGGGCGTGCTGGCACTCACCGGCGTGGTCAACTCGGCGGTGATGGTCGGCATCCGGGACACCGTGGAGCAGGCCCGGGTCCCGCTGATCGGCTCCAACGCCTCACCGAGCAGCCTCCAGAGCGTCTTCTACATCTGGCGGACGTCGTACGTGCTCGACGAGGCCGGTAAGGCGCTGGGCCGCTACCTACGCGACCAGCTGCCGGCGAACGGCCGCATCGCGATCATCATGCCGGAGAACGTCGGCAGCCCCGACGTGGTCCGCGGCTTCCGGCAGGAGTTCGGCGCGACCGACCCGCGGATCGGCGACCCGGTGACCTACACCAACGCCACCTCCAACCCCGGCAAGACGACGTACGCCTCGGACATCACCAAGGCGCTGGCCAAGAAGCCCACGGCGGTCTTCTGCTTCTTCGCCGGAGCGGCGGCGGTGGAGTTCATCAAGCAGCTGCGCGAGAAGTTCGCCGGGCCGATCTACGCACCCGGCTTCCTCACCGAGGGCGCCGTGCTGGAGAACCTGAAGGACAACGCGCTGGGCATCCAGACCGCGCTGAACTACTCGGCCGACCTGAACAACACCTCGAACCGGGTCTTCGCCTCGGCGTACCGCAAGAAGTACCAGGTCACCCCCACCACGTACGCGATGGCGTCGTACGACGCGGCGCAGGTGCTAGACCAGGCCATCCAGCTGACCGGTGGGAAGCCCACGCCGCAGCAGGTCAACCTGGCCCTGGGCAAGATCGGCCAGATCGACAGCCCGCGCGGCATCTGGCAGTTCAACCAGCCGCGTACCCCGCAGCAGAAGTGGTACCTGCGCGAGGTGCAGCGCGACGGTCAGGTCATGTCGAACGTGCTGATCAACGAGCTGGCCACGCTGGGCTGAGCGCCCACCCGGAGCACGATCAGGGGCCGGTCTCCCAGTGGGAGGCCGGCCCCGAGCCGTTCGCAGGTCAGTGCCGCAACTCGGCGATGCAGCACTTCACGCTGCCGCCGCCCTTCTTCAGCTCGGCCAACTCGACCGGGACCGGGGTGTACCCGGCCGCCTTGAGCTTGCCGGCCAGGCGGGTGGCCTCGCTGTTGAGCACCACGTTCGCACCGTCGCTGACCAGGTTGAGCCCGAAGGCCATCGCGTCCTCGTCGTCGGCGATCACCGCGTCCGGGAAGAGCTGGGTGAGCACCCGCTGGCTGGCGGCGGAGAACGCGCCCGGGAAGTAGACGACGTTCGTGTCGTCGATGGCCGCGAGCGCCACGTCCAGGTGGTAGAAGCGGGGGTCGATCAGGCGCAGCGACACCACCGGACGACCCAGCGCCTCCTGCGCCTCCGCGTGGGCGGGGATCTCGGTACGGAAGCCGTGGCCGGCCAGGATGAGCCCGCCGTGCGCCTCCGGCACGTACGCGAAGTCGCCCTCACCCTCGTTGGTCTCGCTGGGCGCGATGAACCGCCAGCCCTGCGCCTCGTAGAAGGCGTGGTGGGCGGCGGCCTCGGCGGCCCGCTGCTCGTGCTTGAACCGGGCGCCGTAGACGCTGCCGTCCACCACGAAGCCGCCGTTGGCGGCGTAGACCATGTCGGGCAGGCCCTGCTCGGCGGTGAGCAGGTGCACGTCGTGGCCGAGGCCGACAAGCGTCTCGCGCAGCCGGTCCCACTGCTTGACGGCCAGGTCCCGGTCGACCGGGGTGGTCACGTCCATCCACGGGTTGATCGCGTACTCGACCGCGAAGTACTCCGGCGAGCACATGAGATATGTCCGCTTTCGCGGGAAACGCTGCTGGTTCACGGTCACCAAGAGTAGGTACCGTGGAACTTTGAAAACAGCCACAAGCGTTGCTTCCCAGAGGCGGAACGTTGCAGATAGACGCGGTAGACCAGCGGATCATTGCGTTACTCGTCGCGGACGCCCGTGCGTCCTACGCCGACATCGGTGCCCGGGTGTCACTCTCCGCCCCAGCGGTCAAACGTCGCGTCGACCGACTGCGCGCCACCGGCGTGATCAGGGGATTCACGGCCGTCGTTGATCCGGCCGCCGTCGGCTGGACCACCGAGGCCTTCGTCGAGCTGTTCTGCGCCGGCCGGACCACCCCGGCGCAGATCGGCGTGGCCGCCCGCCGACACCCCGAGGTGGTCGGCGCGTACACCGTCTCCGGGGAGGCGGACGCGCTCGTACACCTGCGCGCCGCCGACATCGCCCACCTGGAAGCGGCACTGGAGCGGCTGCGTGCCGAATCCTTCGTGACCTCCACCCGCAGCACCATCGTGCTCTCCCGGCTGGTCGAATCACCCGGCGTCGGCCCGTCCGCCGGCACCTCTTGACCTCAACCCAGGTTGAGGAGATGGACTGGCCCCGAGTGGGCGAGGCAGCCCATCGGGGCCGAGGGGGCTGTCATGCGGGCGATCTGGTTACGTGAGTTCGGCGGGCCCGAGGTGCTGGTGCCCGGCTCCGCGCCCGACCCGGTTCCCGGTCCCGGCCAGGTGCTGATCGACGTCGCGCACGCGAACATCACCTTCATCGAGACGCAACTGCGCGCCGGTCACCCCGGCCCGTTCCGCCTCACCCCACCGCTCATCCCCGGCAACGGCGTCGGCGGAGTGATCACGGCGGTCGGGTCGGACGTCGACCCGACGCTGACCGGGCAACGGGTGGTCAGCGCCACCGGAGGTTCCGGCGGTTACGCCGAACGCGCGGCAGTGGACGCGTCGGCGACGATCGCCGTGCCGGCCGGGTTGGCTCTGGACGAGGCGGTGGCACTGCTTGCCGACGGGCGGACCGCCACCATGCTGATCGAGGCGGTCGGCGTCCGCCCGGGCGACCGGGTGCTGGTGGAGGCCGCGGCCGGCGGCGTCGGCAGCCTGTTGGTGCAGCTCGCGGTCCGGGCCGGGGCCCGGGTGATCGGCGCGGCCGGTGGGCGACGCAAGGTGGACCTGCTACCCGGCCTGGGCGCCGAGCTGGCCGTCGACTACCTGCTGCCCGAGTGGGCCGAGCAGGTCCGCGCTGCCGTGGGCGCTGTCGACGTGGTGCTCGACGGCGTCGGTGGTGCGGTGGCCCGGGCCGCCTTCGACCTGCTGCCCTCGGGCGGCCGGATGGTCAGCTTCGGGCTGGCGAGCGGGCAGTGGTCCCCGGTGTCGGCGGAGGCCGCCACGGCACGGCAGGTCATCCTGGTCCGCCCGGACGTGCCACCGGCCCGGCTGCGGGCGTACACCGAACAGGCCCTGGCGGACGCGGCGGCCGGCCAGCTACGACCGCTCATCGGCCAGCGTTTCCCACTGGAACGCGCCGCCGACGCGCACGCCGCCATCGAGGCGCGCGCGACGGTCGGCAAGACCCTGCTGGACGTGGCCTGATCGGGCTCAGAGATACATGCCGGTGCGGTGCTCCGACTCGTCGCGCCGGACCGGCTTGTCACCCTCACCGAAGAACCGCTTGCCACCGAACTCGCCGTGCAGACGGTCGTCCAACTCGTCGGCGAGACCGGTCATCACCTGCACGGCCAGCATCAGATGGGTCGCCTGGAAGTTGCGGCCGAACACCGGGATGGACGCCCACACCGTGTCGTCGGCGCAGTAGAGGCGGCCGATCGGCATCCGGTTCGTCAGTTCGGAGAGCTTGACGTAGAGCCGCTCGGTCGGCTCCACCTCGGTGAGCACCGGGGAGAAGACGTCCACCAGGGGCGGATTGTCCCGCACCCGCACGAAGACCATCGCCGAGCCGGCGCGGATGGTGATGTCGCCGTCCGAGTCGATCTGCAACCGGTCGGTGTCCGACTTCAACATGGTGGAGACCACGGTGCGGACCCGATCGGCCAGGTCGAGCACGTCATCCTGCTCGACCTGCGCGGCGGCCGCCTCGGCGAGCGCCTCCTCCAGGTCCGCCTCGACGTCGGCGTCCGGACCGAACTCGCTGCGGGCGGTGCCCAGCGGTTCCACGGTCAACGGCTCGCCCTCGGCGTCGTGCACCAGATAGACGAGGAAGGCCGGGTGCGGAGCACCGTAGACGTCCCGCAGCGTGCGGGAGAGCAGCGTGGCGACCTGGGTCGACTCGGCAGTCGTGGCGTTCAGCCCGAAGGAACCGCCGGAGCCGGCGACCACCCCGGGCGGGGACCAACCGAGCGCGACCATGTCCGCCACCGCGCCCCGGTCCAGTCGGTAGCCCGCCGGCAGAGCGGCGTTGCCGACCGCGCGGGCGGACAACACCCGGTCCGCGTCCACGTCGATGCTTATCGAATAGACGGCGTCCCCGGTGCCGGAGGCGGTGGGGTCCAGGGTCACGTCGAGGTGCGCACCGACGGGAAGTTCCCGCAGCCGTACGGCGAGCGCGCGGGCGAACTCGCGCCACGCCTCGGTCACCTTCGCCCGCAGGTCGGTGGTGCTGGGCTCGTCGAGCAGGATCGATTCCGCCGGCTCAGTCGAAGCGCCGGGCAGCTCACCGTGCGGCGCCGAGGGGTGGTCAGCCGTCATGATCGCCTCCGTCCGTCACGATCACCCTACCCAGGCCGCCTGTTGGTCGAATCAGCCCGACCAGGATCGGACAGCGGCGATCAGGGGGCCGTCGGGTCCGCGGGGTCGGCGCCCAGCTCCACCGGCCAGGCGCCCGCCAGCGCGCTGAGCCGGGCCGCGGCGTCCGCCGGGTCCGCACCCCGGCCAACCGCCAACCCGAAGAGGTACGCGGTGACCGGCGCACCCGGACGCAGCACCTGGTGGGCGACGTCCCGGGCCAGATCCAGCACCGCCGGCACCGGCACCGCGGCCGGGTCCAGATCCAACTCGGCGCACACCGCCGTGACCCAGTCGTCCATCACCGTCATCGCGCCCACTCCTCCGCCCGGCGTACGTCCTCGTCAGTGTCGCAGTCGAACCACGGCGGCGGGCCCTCGCCGGACCAGGCCACCTCCCGCACGACGAGACCGGCCAGCAACGCCCGGACCGGGGCTCCGGACAGGGTGCCGCCCCGCTCGACCGTCAACCGGTGCACCGCTGCCCGCAGCGCGGCGACCCGCCAGACACCGCAGAGCGACTGCCGCCGCCCGTCCCCGTCCACGAAGCACGCCCCGTCCGGCCCTCGCTCGCCGGCGACGCCACTGCGGGCCGGTGGCGCCGGAGCGAGGCCGCCGTGGTCCGGCGAGGCGGGGGTAGAGCCGTCACCCGGCGGTTCGGTGTCCGGGGTCTCCCGGTCGAGGTGCTTCAGCAGTTCACCGATCGCGGCCCGGGTGAGCAGCGGCAGGTCGGCGGCGAGCAGTGCGACCACGCTGACGTCGGGGTCCAGCAGCGCCAGGCCGGCCGCCGCCGCGGCGACCGGGCCTCCACCGGGCGGATCCTCCCTGACGACCCGCACACCCGCCGGCACGGCGTCGGCCGCACCGACCAGCACCCGCGGCGCCGCGTCGCTGACGGCGGCCAGCACCCGGTCACGCATCGGCCGGCCACCGACCGGAAGCGCGGGCTTGTCCAGCCCGCCCATCCGTCGGGCGGCCCCACCCGCGAGCACCACTGCGGCGTACGTCCCCACCCGGCCACCGTAGCCGTGCCACCGCCTCGCCCCGGTGATCATGGAGTTATCGGTCGACACGCCGACGGCACGCGCGGGCAACTTCATGATCAACCCGTGGGGGGTGGGGGGGTGCCCGATGGCCGGTGGTCGTGCGGGTGTGCCGGCGGGGGGTGCAGGATGGCGGGATGGGACGGGCAACTGATCGACGGGGCGTACTCCGTATCGACCTGGACGCGGCGACCGCCGGGCGCGGGTCGGTCCGTCGACCGGACACGCTCGCCGTGGAGGAGCCGCTGGAGATCCGGGTCGGCGCGGCCGGTCCCGGCAAACGTCGGCCGCTCGCCGTCACCATGCGCACCCCCGGCGACGACCTGGACCTGGCCATCGGGTTCCTGCTGACGGAAGGGCTGATCCGGTCGACCGACGACGTGTTGACAGCGCAACTCTGCGCCGGCGCGGAGACGCCGAACACGTACAACGTGGTGGACGTGGTGCTCGCCCCCGGCGTACCGGAACCGACCACCGACCCGTCCCGGAACTTCTACACGACCAGCTCCTGCGGGGTCTGCGGCAAGGCCAGCATCGACGCGGTACGCACCCGGTCGCTCTTCCCGGTCGCGGCGGATCCGCTCAGCGTGCCGGCCACCCTGCTCGCCGAGCTGCCCGACCGGTTGCGCGCCGCCCAGCGCGGCTTCGATCGCACCGGCGGGCTGCACGCGGCGGGCCTGTTCACCCCCGACGGTGAGCTGGTGGTGCTCCGGGAGGACGTGGGCCGGCACAACGCCGTGGACAAGGTGATCGGCTGGGCCGTGCGGGAACGCCGACTGCCGCTCGCCGGGCACCTGCTGCTGGTCTCCGGACGGGCCAGCTTCGAACTGACCCAGAAGGCGTGGATGGCGGGCTTGCCGCTGCTGGCCGCGGTGTCCGCCCCGAGCACCCTCGCCGCGGAACTGGCCGACGAGGCGGGGATGACACTTGTCGGCTTCCTGCGGGGGCGGACCATGAACGTCTACACCGGGCCGCACCGGATCACTGTGGAGCAGCCAGCCTGACCCGAGCGGCCCGTCATTTACCGATCCGGTCGATCAGGTCGAACAGGGCCAGCCGTGCGGCGGCATCACGGGCGATCAGGAAACCGGCGATGCCGAGGATCCAGCCCAACGCGCTGCCCGCCTTCGTGACGATCCAGGTGTTCAGGCGGGCCAGTACCGGCTCGACCAGTCGCGGGCGGGCCACCCTGGCACCCAGCAACAACACGGCCGGCAGCACCATGACCAGGCAGTACCCGGTGAGCAGCGCCACCACGCTCGCCGCTCCGACCCCCGAGGTGGCCAACAGACCCACCGCACCGAGGTACGGAAGCATGGTCGCCACCTCGGCAAGCGCGGCGAGCAGCGCGAGCCCGACCAACCAGCGGGCCGAGGAATCTCCGGCGGTGGCCCGGTCCCGCCAGCGCAACACACCACCGGTACGGGGACGTCGCTTGCCGTCGTATCGGAAGCTGAGCGCCAGCATTCCCACGCCCAGGACGAGTTGTGCCCAGAGGACACCCCGGTTGTCCAGGGCGCCGCCCAGCGCGTCGCCCAGCCTGCTGCCTCCCCAGACCAGCAGCAGCCCGACCGCGAGGTAGAACACCGCGATGGTGGCGAGGTAGCCCAGGATCCGCCGGACGTTGACCGGCCCGGGGGCGAGCAGCAACCAGACCGGGATGAAGAGGGTGCCGATGCTGGTGCTGTCGATCAACGCCAGCCCGGCCAGCGACAGCAGCAACTCGGGGGTCATGTCGTACCAACGCGGAGAAGGGCCACGAGATCATTCTCCGGCGGCGGTGAGCCTGCCGCGTCGGCCGTGGACAGGAGCAACGCGTACATCCTTCGACGGAGGCGTCGCCCGAGGACCCGTCCCGGGCGATCGACCTCGGGGGACGAGGGATCATCGCCCCGCCGGCTATGCGGCCACGATCTCGACGGCTCCGCGGGAGATCTTGACGTCAAACTCCATGCCGGTGCCCTTGGAGAGCTTGACGAGGGTCGCGATCGACGGCGGCTGGTCGCCAGACTCCAGTCGTGCGATGACCGACTGGGTCATCCCCACCTTGCGAGCGAGCGCGGTCTGGGTCAGCTGGTTCTCAGTGCGGTACGCCACGATACGGAGCGCGACCTCGCGCGCGAACGCTGTCCGATCCCACTCTGCGCGGAACACCGGGTCGTGACGGCTGGCATCGCCGATGACCTGCTGCGAGGTCTTGAGCTCGGAACGTTTCATCACTCCGCCTCCACGTCCTTGATCCTTCGCTCTGCGGCTGCGACGGCCCGGGCGAAGTTCCGCTGACTGACGCTGGCTTCCGGCCCGATGGCGCTGACCACGAACGCCTCACCAACCTGCGTATAGAAGACACGCCACCGGCTACGCCCTCCGCGTGGGCGTAGCTCACGCACGTTGTCGGCGGTTCGGATCTTGCTGGAGTGCGGGTAGCCAAGGTTGGGGCCGAGGCTCTCCAGCTTTTCAACGGCGTGCCCGATTGCTGTCTGTTCGATCGCGGGTATGGCTCGCAGCTCGGTCACGGCTTCCGGGTGAAAGAGGACTGACCAGAGCCGACTATAGCAAGATTGCGATACGGCTGCTGCGGAGTCTCCGGCATCTGGCTCGTCAGCGGCGGCCACGTCGGCTCCGTTTGCGGGGCCGGATGACGCCGGGCATCCCGACCGACGGCCAGCCGTCCAACTCGGCCGGGGGCACGCCCCGTCGGAGCAGGTCGTCCAGCACCAGGGCGAGCGAGTAGTCGGGGTGCAGGCTGAGCGTGCGTTCGAGCGCGACCGCCGCCAACGCGCCCTGCCCGGCGCGCCACGCGGCGAATGCCAGCAGCGCACCCGGCGCGGCGGCCATCTCCGGCTCGGCGCGGCGCAGCACGTCGGTCCAGAGGGCAATGTCCCGGTCCCGGCCGTCGGTGCGCTCCCACGCGTGATCGCGGACCGGCAGGTGGGTCATCAGCAGGCTCAACCAGGCCACCTCGTCGTCGTCGAGCCGCTCACCACGCCGCTGCCGGCGTTGGGCCTCGCGGACCGCCGCCACCCCGGCGGCGCGCAGCGCCCGCGCCCCGAGCAGGTCACTCTCGGGTGCCTGCTCGATCAGCTCGGCCAGTCTCAGCTCCGCGCGGGCGGTGGCCGCGCGGACCGCCTCCCGGGCTGGCCCGTCCACCGGCGCCACCTGCGCCACCAGGGCGGCCCGGTCGGGGAGTGCGACCTGACCGGCGAAGACCGCCGAGGCGGTCAACCGGTTGGCGGTCGGGTCGTAGCGGCGACCCTCGGGCGGGCAGCAGTCGGGCTCGGTGCAGAGATAGGACCACCAGCGGCCGTCGGTGACCCGCAGCGCGTCGAGCACGTGCATCCCGAAGTCGTTCAGCGCGTCGCGCACCGCGTCCACGGCCGGGGTGACCCGCTCCGGTTGCCCGTAACCCACGACTGTGGCGGCCTCCGCGCCCTGCCGGCGGATCACACCAGCCAGGTGCACGGCCAGCCCGCCCAGCTCGGTCGGCTCGGGCAAATCCGCGCGGGCGGCGAAGACGATCTGTCGGCCGACCAGCGCCACGGCGACCACGCTGTCGGTGGGGTGAAAGCCGAGCAGGTACGGGACAGCGGCGATCAGGTCGGCGGGTGAGCGGACGGCGAGCTGGGGGCGTTCGGTCGAGGTCATGCCGGAAGCCTGCGGCGGGCGTACCAGGCCCTGCCACCCCTGTGGACGACACGCGGCTTATCCACAGTTACTGAACGTGTTTTTCCTGCTCACGCCACACCTACGGGTGCGGAAAGAGCGCCGATGTCGTCGGGCGACACCTGGCTGTCGTAAGGAGCGGTTACCGTGCGCTGATGGACCTGGCGTACCTGCGCGCGCATCCGGCACACCTCCCGACCTTCCGGACCCATCAGCGGCTCCGGGAGACGCCGGTCGCCGGTGGAAACATCTGCGCGGCCGCCCGGCTCACCCTCGACGACGGCCACTCCGTCTTCGCCAAATCCTGGCCGGAAGGCGCCGGCCGACCGGCCCCGGAGGGCTTCTTCGCCGCCGAGGCCGCCGGGCTGCGCTGGCTGCGGGAGGCGGGCGCGGTCGGCGTACCCGAGGTGATCGTGGTGCTGCCCGAGCTGCTGGCGCTCGACTGGGTGGAGCCCGGCGAACCGACGCCGGAGGCCGCGGAGCGCTTCGGCCGCGAGTTGGCCGGGCTGCACCGGGCGGGCGCAACCGCCTTCGGTGCCACCTGGCCCGGGTTCATCGGCTCGCTCCCACAGGACAACACCCCTACCGCCGGGCGCTGGTCGACCTGGTTCGCGGAGCGACGCCTCGCCCCCTACCTGCGACGCTCGGTCGACGGTGGCGCGCTGACCAGCGCCGATGCCGCTCTGGTCGAGCAGGTGATCGGTCGCCTCGACGGGCTCGGCGGCGACGAGCCGCCCGCGCGCATCCACGGCGACCTGTGGCCGGGCAACGTGCTGTGGGGGGCCGACGACCGGGCCTGGCTCGTCGACCCGGCAGCGCACGGTGGGCACCGGGAGACGGATCTCGCCCAGCTCGCCCTCTTCGGCGGCATCCCCCACCTGGATCGGGTGCTGGCCGCCTACCAGGAGAGTTGGCCACTACCGGACGGTTGGCGTGACCGCGTGCCGGTGCATCAGCTGCATCTGCTGCTCGTGCACACCGCGCTCTTCGGCGTCAGCTTCCGAGATGTGGTCGTCCAGACCGCCCGTGGCGTCCTGAGCCGGGCCGAGCGCGCTACGGTCGACAGGTGAGCGTCGCCCCGGGGACCGACGGGGTCCTCGTCGACCGGTACGGCCGTGTCGCCCGGGACCTGCGCGTGTCCCTCACCGACAAGTGCAACCTGCGCTGCACCTACTGCATGCCGGCGGAAGGTCTCCCCTGGCTGGCCGGCCCCGAGTTGCTGACCGACGAGGAGATCGTCCGGCTGGTCCGGGTGGCTGTCGAGCTGCTCGGTGTGACCGAGGTGCGGTTCACCGGCGGTGAGCCGCTGATCCGACAGGGGCTGGTCGACATCGTGACGGCGGTCGCCGCCCTCGAACCCCGCCCCCGGGTCTCGCTGACCACCAACGGCATCGGCCTCGACCGACTGGCCCCGGCGTTGCGGGCGGCCGGCCTGGACCGGGTGAACGTTTCACTGGACACCCTGGACCCGGACCGGTTCACCACGCTCACCCGCCGCCCCCGCCTCGACGCGGTGCTGGCCGGGCTCGCCGGGGCGGCGGCCGCCGGGCTCAGCCCTGTGAAGATCAATTCGGTGTTGATGCGTGGTGTCAACGAGGACGAGGCGCCGGCGCTGCTCCGCTTCGCCCTCGATCACGACTACCAGCTACGGATCATCGAGCAGATGCCGTTGGACGCCCAGCACGGTTGGGCCCGCGACACCATGGTCACCGCCGAGGAGATCCTGGCGTCGCTGCGTACCGTCTTCGATCTGAGCCCCGACCCGGCCGAGCGCGGCGCGGCACCGGCGGAGACCTGGCTGGTCGACGGAGGCCCCGCCCGGGTCGGTGTGATCGCCAGCGTCACCCGCCCGTTCTGCGGGGATTGCGACCGCACCCGGTTGACCGCCGACGGCCAGGTCCGCGCCTGCCTCTTCGCCACCGAAGAGTCGGATCTGCGCGCCGCGCTGCGCACCGGCGCGGACGACGACGAGTTGGCCCGGCGCTGGCGTAGCGCGATGTGGGGCAAGCGCGCCGGGCACGGCATCGACGACCCCACCTTCCTCCAGCCGACCCGCCCGATGTCCGCGATCGGAGGCTGAGCGTGGAGGGGCCACAGCTGACCATCCGCTACTTCGCGGGCGCCCGCGCCGCCGCTGGCCGCGCCGAGGAGGCCATCACCGCCGGGCGCTCACTGGACGACCTCACGGCCGAGCTGACCCAGCGCCACGGCGACCGGCTCGCCGGGGTGCTGCGGGTGGCGAGTTTCCTCGTGAACGGCGTCACCTGTCATGATCGTCAGGCACCCCTACCGGCCGGGGCCACGATCGATGTCCTGCCCCCGTTCGCGGGCGGCTGAGGGAGGCGCACACATGATGGCGGTTCTGGGGTTCGTGGCCGTCCTGGCGCTGGTCACCGGTCTGATCCACCTCTACCTGTGGAAGCGGCTCGTTCGGGACACCACCACGCCGGGCCGTTGGCGACGGATCGGCGGGATCGCCGCCCTGGTGCTGGCCCTGCTCGTGCCGGTCACCCTCGCCGGGACGCAGGCCGGGCTCTACTGGCTCGCCTGGCCGGGCTACCTGTGGCTCGCGCTGATGTTCTACCTGCTGGTCGTACTGGTCGTGCTGGAAGTCCCGATGCTGGTCACCCGGCTGGTGCTGCGTCGCCGGGTGGTTGCCGCGGAGCCCACCACCGCCGCGCCCGAGCCGGTGCTGGTCGGTGCCTCCGGGCCGACCGAGCCACCGGCAGCCGGCGCCGTAGCGGCACCGGACCACGACCCGTCCCGTCGGTTGCTGCTGGCCCGTGGGGCGGCCATCTTCGCCGGCCTCACCGCCACCGGCATCACCGGGTACGGCATCCGCACGGCGCTGGGCCCGCCCCACCTCGACCGGGTGCGGATCCCGCTGGCCAAACTCCCCCGCAGCATGGACGGTCTGCGCATCGCCACCGTCTCCGACATCCACCTCGGCCCGCTGCGCGGGCGGGCGCACACCGAGCGGATCGTCGCCGCGATCAACCGGCTCGACGCGGACATCGTCGCTGTCGTCGGTGACCTGGTCGACGGCTCCGTGGCCGAACTCGGCTCGGCCGCCGCGCCGCTGCGCGACCTTCGCTCCCGCTACGGCAGCTTCTTCGTCACCGGCAACCACGAGTACTACTCCGGCGTGGAGGAGTGGGTCCAGGAGGTCGACCGGCTCGGTCTGCGGGTCCTGCAGAACCGGCGGCAGGAGATCCAGGCCCGGGGTGGTGTGCTCGACCTGGCCGGCGTGAACGACCTCACCGGGGCGGGCACCGGCCTCGCCGCCGGGCCGGACTTCGCCGCCGCCCTCGGTGACCGCGACCCGAGCCGACCCGTGGTCCTGCTCGCGCACCAGCCGCTGGCGGCCAAGGAGGCGGCCCGCTACGGCGTCGACCTGCAACTGTCCGGGCACACCCACGGCGGGCAGATGGTGCCGTTCAACCTGGCGGTCGGGCTGGAGCAGCCGGTGGTCAGCGGGCTCGGCGAGGTCGACGGCACCAAGGTCTACGTGACCAACGGCGCCGGTTTCTGGGGGCCGCCGGTCCGGGTCGGGGCGGAGCCGCAGATCAGTCTGGTCGAGCTGCGCTCCGCATAGCGGAGGTCACGTACGCGCGTGGCGGCGGGTGGCCGGTGCGGCGGGCGTGACAGGATGCGGCGTGCCCCCGTTCAGCGCCGTACCCCCCGGTGGCCTACCGCCATTCGTCGCGGACCTGCACATCCACTCGAAGTACTCGCGCGCGTGCAGCCGTGACCTCACCCTGCCGAACCTCGCGTGGTGGGCCCGGCGTAAGGGCATCGGCCTGCTCGGCACCGGCGACTTCACCCACCCCGCCTGGTACGATCACCTGCGGGAGACGCTGCGCCCGGCCGAACCGGGGCTCTACCGGCTCGACCCGGAGGCGGAACGGGACCTCGCCCGGCGGCTGCCACCCCGACTCGCGCCGAACGCGGAGGCGGGCTCGGTCCGTTTCATGCTGAGCGTGGAGATCTCCACCATCTACAAGCGGGACGACCGGACCCGCAAGGTGCACCACCTGATCTACCTGCCGGATCTGGACGCGGTGGCCCGGTTCAACACCGCGCTGGGCCGGATCGGCAACCTCGGTTCCGACGGCCGGCCGATCCTCGGACTGGACTCCCGCGACCTGCTGGAGATCACCCTGGAGGCCAGCCCGGACGGCTACCTGGTGCCGGCACACATCTGGACTCCCTGGTTCTCCGCGCTGGGCTCGAAGTCCGGCTTCGACGCGATCGCGGACTGCTACGCCGACCTGGCCGAGCACATCTTCGCCGTGGAGACCGGGCTCTCCTCCGACCCCGCGATGAACTGGCGGGTCGGCAGCCTGGACGGCTACCAACTGGTGTCCAACTCGGACGCGCACTCGCCGCCGGCGCTCGGCCGGGAGGCGACGGTGCTGACCGCCGAACGGGACTACTTCGCCGTTCGGGAGGCGCTGCGTACGGGTGACGGCCTGGCCGGCACCATCGAGTTCTTCCCCGAGGAGGGCAAGTACCACGCGGACGGGCACCGGCTGTGTGGGGTCAACTGGTCTCCGGAGCGCACCCGGGCCGCCGGCGGGCGCTGCCCCGAGTGCGGCAAGCCACTGACCGTGGGTGTCCTCAGCCGGATCGAGGAGTTGGCCGACCGCCCGGACGGGCACCGGCCGGCGCACGCCCGGGACGTCACCCACCTGGTGCCGCTGGCCGAGATCCTCGGCGAGATCAACAAGGTGGGTGCCCGGTCGAAGAAGGTCGAGGGTCGGCTCAACGAGCTACTGGCCGCACTCGGCCCCGAGTTGGAGATCCTGACCACGACCCCGCTGAGCGACATCGCGCAGACCGGTGGTGAGCTGCTCGCCGAGGGCATCGGACGGCTGCGGCGCGGCGACGTCCGCCGGGTGCCCGGTTACGACGGCGAGTACGGCGTGATCACGCTCTTCGACCCGGCCGAGCTTGGCGCGCAGGAGACGCTGTTCGACGTACCGGTGCCGGCGCAGCGACGGCCCGCGGAGCCGGCTCCCCGGGTCCCGGCCAAGCGCCCGGCGGCGGCCAAGGCGGAGCCGAAGCGGAAGCCGGTCCCGGCGCCCGCGCCGCCGATCGCGTCGCCGCCGTCTCCGCACGAGCCGTTCGAGCCGATGCTCTCCGGCATGGAGGAGGTCGGCACCGGCCTGCTGGACCGACTGGACGCCATGCAGCGGGTGGCGGCCTCCGCACCAGGCGGTCCGCTGCTCATCGTGGCCGGTCCGGGCACCGGCAAGACCAGGACGCTCACCCACCGGATCGCGTACCTCTGCGCGGAGCTGAACGTCTTCCCCGAGCACTGCCTCGCGATCACGTTCACCCGCCGGGCAGCCGAGGAGCTGCGGCACCGCCTCGACGGCCTGCTCGGCCCGGTCGCCGAGGACGTCACGGTGGGTACGTTCCACGCGTTGGGGTTGACCATCCTGCGGGAGAACGTCGGCGCGGCGGGTCTCCCGACCGACTTCCGGATCGCCGACGACGCCGAGCGGGCGGCGGCCCGCACCGAGGCCGGCGACGACAGCGCCGCGTACGTGTCGCTGCTGCGCAAGCAGGACCTGGTCGACCTGGACGAACTGGTGACCCTGCCGGTGGAGCTGCTGCGGGCCGACCGGAAGCTTGTCGAACGGTACCGGGAGCGCTGGCGGTGGATCTTCGTCGACGAGTACCAGGACGTCGACGAGGTGCAGTACGAGCTGCTGCGGCTGCTCAGCCCCGCCGACGGCAACCTCTGCGCGATCGGCGACCCGGACCAGGCCATCTACTCGTTCCGGGGTGCCGACGTCGGCTACTTCCTGCGCTTTTCCGAGGACTTCACCGACGCCCGACTGGTCCGGCTCAACCGCAACTACCGCTCGTCGGCCCCGATCCTGGCCGCCGCCGTGCAGGCCATCGCGCCGTCCTCGCTGGTCCGGGGCCGGCGACTGGACCCGGCCCGGCTCGACCCGGAGGCTCCGCTGGTCGGGCGCTACCCGGCGGCGTCGGTGATCGAGGAGGCCGACTTCGTGGTGCGTACCGTCGACGATCTGGTCGGCGGGTTGTCGCACCGTTCGCTGGACTCGGGCCGCATCGACGGCCGGTCCACCTCGCTGTCGTTCTCCGACATCGCCGTGCTGTACCGCACCGACGCCCAGGCCGCCCCGATCGTGGACGCCCTGACCCGGGCGAACATTCCCGTGCAGAAGCGTTCCCACGACCGACTGCGGGACAGGCCCGGAGTGGCGGCCATCGCCCGCGAGCTACGGCACGCCGACGGTCTGGCCGGCTCGCTTGCCGCCCGGGTGCGGCTGGCCGGTCAGGTGGTCGCCGAGCGGTTCGCCGTGCCCACCCTGGATGGCGCCGGCAGCACGGTCCGTCCCGAGGACGTCCGCTCGGCCGTGGACCTGCTGACCCCGCTGGCCCGACGCTGCGGTGACGATCTTGAGGCCTTCCTGTCGCAGTTGGCCACGGGCGCGGAGGTGGACGCGCTCGACCCGCGGGCCGAGGCGGTCACGCTGCTCACCCTGCACGCCGCGAAGGGCCTGGAGTTCCCGGTGGTCTTCCTGGTCGGTGTCGAGGACGGGCTGTTGCCGTTGCGCTGGCCGGGCTCGACGCCCGACGAGGACGCCGTCGCCGAGGAGCGCCGGCTCTTCTTCGTCGGTCTGACCAGAGCCCAGGACCGGCTGTACGTCAGTCACGCCGCCCGCCGCACCCGCCACGGCGCGGAGCGCGACTGCGCCCCCTCACCGTTCCTCAACACCATCGACCCGGGCCTCTTCGAACGCTTCGGCGAAGCCGAGCCCCGCCGCCCCAAGGACCGCCAGCTCCGCCTGATCTAACCCCGGTCCCTGGCTCCCAACTTCGTCGATCTTGCACTCTCGGTCGTCGTTGTGCGTGGGATGCACCTTATGTCGGCGCAGAAACTGCAAGATCGACGAAGCCGTGGGCGGGGGCGGGGGGGGCGTGGGGGGCGGGCGGGGTGGGTTAGGTGAGGAGGGCGGCGAGCCAGGCGCCGGTGAGTAGGGCCGGGCCGAGGGGCAGCAGGGTGTTCCGGTGCACCTTTCCGGCGGCGAGCAGGCCGAGCACCAGACCGCCGTGCAGCACGTGCGGCAGGAGCAGCCCGGTCAGCAGGGCCTCCCACCCCAACCAGCCGAGCGGCAGGCCGAGGACGGCGGCGAGTTTCACGTCCCCGAAACCCAGCCGTGAGCCGGGCAGCACTGCCAGCAGCACGTGCGCCGCGCCCGCGACCGTCGCACCTCCCAGCGCACCGAGCAGCCGGCCGGGAGTGCCGGACAGCAGCGCCGCCGTGGTCAGCCCTCCGAGGGCCAGCAACCCGGCGACGAGCACCAGCGGGTCGGGCAGCCGCAGGCAGGCCAGGTCGACTCGCGCCAGCACCAGACCGACCGCCGCGACCGCGAGGAAGACCGGCAGCGCCCCGTCGTCACCAACGGCGACGGCAAGGCCGACAAAGACACCGGCCGCCACCATCGGGTCGACCCAGGGCTGCCGGACCGGCTGCGGCAGTGGAAACGCCAGTGGCCGGGCCTCCACCATGGCGAAGCGCCGCGACACCAGGGGTACGACGAGGCCGACCAGCGCGCCGAGCAGCGCGATCGACACCAGCGCGGCGGCCGACATGGGCCGGACGTTACTGGCCGTCGCGCACCGGCGTGTCCCCCGATCGTGATCCCGTGCCCGCCCGACGTGGCCGTTCGGTGGTCACCACCAGGGCGACCCCGGCGACGATGACAGCACCGCCGAGCAGCACCTGCGGGGTGATCGGCTCGGACACCAGCAGCGCGCCGAGCGCCACCGCGACCGCCGGGTTCACATAGGCGTACGTCGACACCAGCGAGATCGGCGCGTTGTGCAGCAGCCAGACGTACGCGGTGAAGGCCACCAGCGAGCCGGCCACCATGAGGTAGCCCAGCGCCACCCAGGACCGGGTGCTCACCGCCGCCGGGTGGAAGTCGGCCAGTTCGCCCCGACCGGCGGCGACTGCCACCAGCACCAGCGCGCCGGCCATCATCTCGTACACCGTGGCCACGAACGGGTCGGCGGGCATCCGGATCCGTCCGGACAGGAACGACCCGACCGACCAGGAGGTGGCCGCCGCCACCACTGTCAACGCCCCGACCAGCGGCACCGCTGCCGAACCACCTCCCGGCAGCACCAGCAGGACGAGGCCGACGAATCCCACTGTGACCCCGGCGAACGTCCAGATCGGCGGCCGGTCCCCGGTGGCCGAGCGCAACAGCACCACCAGCAGCGGCACAGTGGCCACCAGCAGCGCGGCGATCCCGGACGGCACCGCCACTCCCGGCGGCCCCGATTCGGCGAGCACCACCAGGCCGTTGCCAGCGGCGAGCAGGAGCACCCCGACCAGCGCGGCCGAGCCGAGTTGCCGTCGGTCCACCCGCAGCGCGCCGGGGCCTCGACGCAGTCGCAGCACGACCGCCAGGACCAGGCCGGCCACGGCGAACCGGAGCGCGGCCGACAGCAGCGGAGGCATCGTCTCCACGGTGATCCGGATGGCCAGATAGGTCGACCCCCAGAGCACGTAGACCACGATCAACGCGGTCCAGATCAGTGTCGGCGTGCTGCTGGCACGACGGCCGGCGAGGGCCGTGGCGCTCTGTGGAGGTGAGCTCATCAGTGGACCACGCTACGGTGACCCCGGAGCCCGCGTCGCGCTTTGGTGGCCGGCCTCTCACCACTCGTGCAGGAGGGCGGCATGACGAACTACGGACAACCGGGGGGCGGCCACCCAGGGCCGTGGCGTGGGCAAAGACCCGACGAGACGCCCGGTCGACCGGCGCAGCAGCCCTACCCGCCCGCGCCGGAGCCCTACCCGCCGGCGGTTCCGGCGTACCCGCACGCGCCGCAGGGACGGCCCGAGCCGCCGTACGGCGGTCCACCCAACCCGCCCTACGGTGCGGCACCCAACCCGCCCTACGGTGGCGGGACGGATACGCCCTACGGCCACGAGCCCCGCACGCCCTACGGCGGCTCGTACCAGCCGACCCCGCCGACCCCGACGTACGGCGGGCAGCCGTACCGGCCCGACGACCCGTACGGCGAGGATCCGGCACCGAGCCGGCGCGGTCGAGGGCCGCTGATCGCGGTACTGGCCGTCGTACTGCTGGTGGTCGCCGTCGCCGGCGTGTTCTGGTTACGCCGTGGGCAGAGCGACCCGGCGCCGGCAGCCGCGCCGAGCAACTCGGCCGCTGCCGGTGAGCCCAGCGCGGACGCCGTCGAGCCCGCGCCGAGCGCGGCCGCGCCGGAGTCGTCGGCCGATCCCCGGTTCGCGAAGGTCGGCCAGTGCGTCCGCAACGACGGCACCGCCGGCGGCAAGCCGAAGCTGCTGATCAGCGGCTGTACCGCGAAGTCGTACGAGGTGCTGAGCCGGATCGACGGTCCGACCAGCGGTGAGCGGGACGCCGAGGCCAAGTGCGGCAAGGTCGAGGGCTACACGAACTGGTATTTCTTCGACAGTGAGCTGGACACTCTCGACTTCGTCCTCTGCCTCAAGCAACGCTGAGACCCTCCACTCCAGGGGATGACATGACGACCTACGGACCTGCGGGTTCCGATCAGCCGGACGACCCGTACCAGCGCCCGCCCAGCGGGCCGGACAGCTCACCGCCGGTCGACCCGACGGTGCCCCAGTGGAGCACCTCGCCGCCCGGTGACGACCCGACGCGGCAGCAGTGGGGTCCCCCGCCGACCGGCGCGGAGCCACCGACGGCACCCATGTGGGCGCCGCCGCCCACCAACCCGGAGCCGCCGACCACGCCGATGTGGGCGCCGCCGCCCACCTCAGGCCCGGACTACCCACCGCCCGGCCCGTTTCCACCGGCGGGGCCGTTCCCACCGGCCGGGCCGTACCCACCGGCGGGCCCGATGCCCGGTCAGCCGGCCGGGCCGATGCCGGGTCAGCCGGCCGGGCCGATGCCGGGTCAGCCACCCGCGCCGTGGGGTCAGCAGCCTCCCGGCGGGTACGGGACGCCGCCCGTCGCGCCGGCGAAGAAGACCGGCCGCAACGTCGCCCTCATCATCACTGTGGTGGTGCTGCTCGTGCTCTGTCCGTGCCTCGGCCTGGCCGGATGGGCGGTCTGGAAGGTGGCCGACGCTGGCAGTGACGCGGCACGTACCCCGTCGACGAGTGCCCCGGGCGTTCCACCCGCGCTGCCCAGCGACGCCCCGACGTCGGCCGCCCCGACTCCGGGCGAGGAGTTCGCCAGGGGTGACTGCGTGGTGAACGACGGCAGTGAGGACGACGCGGAACTCCGCAAGGTGCCCTGCGCCCCGAACACCTATCAGGTGCTGCTGCGAATTCCGGCTACCACCGACGGCGACCGGTGCGAGACGCTCGCGCCGCAGGCGACAGCGAACTATGTGCACGACAACTCGGTCGACCTGTTCGACTACGTGCTCTGTCTGAAGAAGCGCTAGACCGATCTGGCCGATCGCTGGTCCGATTGCCAAAACTAGGGCTGTCTAGCGTCCACGCTAGACAGCCCTAGTTTTTGGTCGACGGTCTCGACACGCCGGTAGCCCCATCTATCCATGTCTAGCCTCGCAGCTAGATGGCCCGATAATCTGCGATGCGTGGATCCGGTCCGCAACCCGTACGCGCCGGGCGCCGGTCAGCGTCCGCCCGAACTTGCCGGGCGGGGGCGAGAGCTGGACGTCTTCGACATCGTGCTCGAGCGCATCGCCCGGGGTCGACCCGAGCGCAGCCTGATGCTCACCGGGCTGCGGGGCGTCGGCAAGACGGTCCTGCTGAACACACTCCGGTCGCAGGCGATCAACCGGCTCTGGGGCAGCGGCAAGATCGAGGCCCGACCCGACCAGTCGTTGCGCAGACCGGTCGCCGCCGCACTGCACATGGCGGTCCGGGAGCTCGCCCCCCGCCACCGCGCACCAGACCGGATCGACGCGTTCCTCGGCGTCCTCAAGGCGTTCGCCCAGCGGTCCAACCCGACCGGCCGGGCCGGCGCCGCCACCAAGCTGCGTGACCGATGGCAGCCCGGCATCGACGTGCCGGCCGCCAGCGGCCGGGCCGACTCCGGCGACATCGAGATCGACCTGGTCGAACTGTTCAGTGACGCCGCCGCCGTGGCCAGCGACGTCGGCACCGGCATCGCCATCTTCATCGACGAGATGCAGGATCTCGGCCCGGAGGACGTGTCCGCGCTCTGCGCCGCCTGCCACGAGCTGTCCCAGCTCGGCGCGCCGCTGATCGTCGTCGGCGCCGGCCTTCCGCACCTGCCGGCCGTGCTCAGCGCCGCCAAGTCGTACTCCGAACGGTTGTTCCGCTATCAACGCATCGACCGGCTCGACCGGATCGCCGCCGACCGGGCGCTCTGCGCGCCCGCCGAGCGCGAGGAGGTCGAGTACGAGCAGAAGGCACTCGACCTGCTCTACGAGAAGTCCGGGGGCTATCCCTACTTCGTCCAGGCGTACGGCAAGGCCACCTGGGACCACGCGCCACGCTCGCCGATCACCGCCGCCGATGTGCGGGTCGCCGCACCCGAGGCGGAGGCCGAGCTGGCGGTCGGGTTCTTCGGTTCCCGGTTCGAACGGGCCACTCCCGCCGAACGCGAGTACATGCGGGCCATGGCAATGATGTCCGCGGTCGAGGGCGAGCCCGGCGCTGTGGTCCGCGACGACATGGACGCCGCGGTGCCCACCGCGGAGATCGCCCGTGCCCTCGGCCGCAAGCCGGCCAGTCTGTCACCGGCCCGGGACGCGCTGATCAAGAAGGGGCTGATCTACTCCGGTGAGCGGGGCACCGTCGCCTTCACCGTCCCGCACTTCGGCCGGTACCTGCGGACACAGCCGGCCTGACCCCCGACAACCGGCGTCGACCCGGTCAGACCTTCGACCAGGGCGCCGGAAAGAGCACCTCACCGCGCGGCGGGGGGCCCTCCTCGCTGGTGGACGGCGGCAGCACCAGCGCCTGCCAGGGTTCACCGAGGCCGGCCCACGGGCCGGTCAGGCCCAGTTCACTCGCCGGGCCGAACCCGAACCGGCGGTAGAAGACCGGGGCACCGAGGACGACGACGAGCCGCTCGCCCAACTCGGTGGAGGCGTCCAGGGCGGCCTGCACTACCGCCGTGCCGTGCCCGACACGCTGCCGGTGCGGCGCGACCGCCACCGGGCCGAGGGCCAGGACGGGCACGTCCGAGCCTCGTTCCGGCCGCAGCCGCACCCGGGTGAGCAGCGCGTAGCCGACCACCTCACCGCCGTACTCGGCGACCATTGCCAACTCCGGCAACCAGGCCGTGGTGTCGCGTAGCTCGTCGACCAGGCTGACCTCGGGCGGCGTCGCCACGTCCGGGCGGGCGAAGGCGGCGGCCAGTACGCGGCGGACCGGGCCGGCGTCGGCCGGGTCCTCGGGGCGTAGCCGCAGCGTGGTCACCCGCGCGACGTTACCCGCCGGCGCCCGTCCATCAGTGACTGTCGCTCGATTCGGCGTGGCGCACGTGTACGAACACCAATCCGATCCTGCGGTTGACCGGGTAGCAAACGCCGCGACGGGGTATGACTGATCCATGACGCCCGTACGCTCCCTCGCCCGCGCCATGCTGAGCGGCATCTTCGTGGTCAGCGGGTATCGCAACCTACGCGACCCCGGCCGGCTCGCGGTGGCCGCCAAACCGGTGACCGACAAGGTCGCACCGGTGCTGAAGAAGGCACACCCGAGCTTCCCCACCGAGACCGAGACGTTGATCCGGCTCAACGCGGCCGTGCAGGTCAGCGCCGGTCTCATGCTGGCCACCGGCCGGTTCAGCCGACCCGCGGCGCTGGTTCTCGCGGGCACGCTGGTGCCGGTGACCATCGCCGGGCATCCCTTCTGGAACAACGACGACCCGATCGCCAAGAACAACAATCAGATTCACGTCCTGAAGAACCTCGGGCTCCTCGGCGGTCTGCTGCTCGCCGCGGCGGACACCGGCGGCAAGCCGGGCCTGCGGTGGCGGACGGGCCATCGCATCGGCCACTCTCGACGTTCCATGCAACGCGCCGTCCGCACCGCCCGCCGCGAGGCCCGAATCGCCGTCCGCTCCGCGTCCACCGCACGTCGACTCCCCGGCTGACCTGCGTCGATCCGTCTCCGTCCCACCCCCACCCCTCGCTAAGGCCACGAATTACCTGAACCACCCGGTAGGCGTTAACGCGGTGGAAATGTCAAAAACATGTGTGGGATCGGACACGGTCGCATAACGCGGGAGGCACTGACGTGAGGCGCCGTTCTAGGCTCCGTGCAGGACCTGGACGGGTAGGACGACCTTGGTACGGGGGTGGCCACGCCATGCCGACGGATGTCGGTAGACGGGCGGACCGCCTCGCCCCAATCCAACGTGTGACACGCGGGATCGACCGTGTGACGCGCGGGATCGATCGCAGGAACGTCGTACGGGGCGCCATCGTGGCCGCCGTCGCCTACGCCGCATGGCTTGCCATCGGCACCTTCGGGCGGCCGTACAACTTCTTCGACATGAAGATCTACCACGGTGCCGTGGTGTGGTGGGCGAGCGGTCACGAGCTCTACGAGTTCATCGCGCCCGAAACCACACTCGGGTTCACCTATCCGCCCTTCGCCGGGCTGGTCATGCTGCCGATGGCGCAGCTGCCGATCGGCGCGGCCGGCCTGGTCAACGCCGCCGCCAGCATCGCCGCGTTGGCGCTGGTGCTGGCCGGGCTGCTCCGACCCATCGTGGACCGACTGGGGTGGCCACTGTGGTTCACGGTGGCCCTGGCGGTGCCACTCGCGGTCGCCATCGAGCCAGCTCGGGAGACGCTCGGCTACGGCCAGGTCAACATCCTGCTGTTCGCCCTGATCATGGCTGACCTGATCGGCCTTCGCTGGCGGTCCCGCCGGGGCACCCACTACGCCGCCACCGACGGCCCGCTGCTGCGCTTCATCTACGGCGGGGCCTGGGCGGGGGCCGGTATCGGCCTCGCCACAGCGGTCAAGCTCACCCCGGCGCTGTTCATCGCCTACCTGCTGATCACCCGTCAGTGGCGGGTGGCGGCCACCGCCATCGGCACCGCGATCGGCGTGACGGTGGGGACCTTCGCGATCGTCGGTGACGAGTCGCGGACCTACTTCGGCAGCGTGCTGTGGCAGACCGAACGGGTCGGCGCGGCGGACATGACGCCCAACCAGTCTCTCGCCGGCCTGCTCGCCCGGCTGTACGACTCGATCGAGACCCCGGGGCTGCTGTGGCTCGCCTTCTCGGTGCTGGTCCTGGCGCTGGGCCTGTCCCGCGCGGCCAGTTCCCGCGCCGACGGTGACGAGCTGACCGCCTTCACGTTGGTCGGTCTCACCGCGAACGTGATCAGCCCGATCTCGTGGACGCACCACCTCGTCTGGGTGATCCCGGCGATCATCGTGCTGGCCGACGCCGCCGTGCGTCGTCGCGAGGCGAGCCGGGGGATGCCGCAGCGCACCGGCCAGGGGCCGGTCTTCGGCGGTCTACCCGGGGTCAACGGGCTCCGCCCGCCGATCTGGTACCCGACGTTGACCGGGCTCCGCCACGGCTTCGCCGCGATCGGGCTCTACCTGCTCTTCCTGATCTCTCCGATCTGGCCGTACGAACACCAACTGCCGGAGATGTCGCACTACCAGGACGGCCTGTTCGGGGCACTGATGGAGAACTCGCTCGCCCTCGCGTTGATCGTCCTGGTCGCCGCGCTGCCCTGGCGCCCAGGCGCGGAGCCGGCGTTCTACGGCGACCGGCTCGCCCGGGCCGTGGTGGTCAACGGCCGCCGCTGACGGTCAGGGGCAGTTGACCCATTCCTCGGTGCCGTCGGTGAAGACCTGCCGCTTCCAGATCGGCAGTCGCGCCTTGACCTCGTCGACCAGTCGGGCGCAGGCCGCGAAGGCCGCCGCCCGGTGCGCGGTGCACACCGCGGCGACCAGCGCCACGTCACCGATCACCAGGGGGCCGACCCGGTGCGAGACCGCCACCGCGTAGACGTCGGGCTCCGCGGCGATCTCGGCGGCCACCTCGCGCAGCACCTGTGCGGCGCTCGGGTGGCCCTCGTACTCCAGGCTGGTGACCTGGCGACCGTGGTCGTGGTCGCGGACCACGCCCTGGAAGGACACCACGGCGCCGGCCCGGCGGTCGGCGACCGCCGCCTCGTGCGTGGCGAGGTCGAGCGGCTGGTCGGTGACCTCGCCGAAGGTGATCGCTGGCGCGGTCATGACGCACGCTCCCCGGGAAACAACGGCAGTGGCACGATCGGCACCCGGTCGCCCGGCTCACCGCTGGTGCCGGGCCGGATGACAGCGAACCCGTCCGCGCCGGCCAGGCCCCGCAGCATCGCCGAGCCGACGTGTCGGACCGGGAACGCGACGCCGGCGGAACGGTCCAGTCGGACCAACGCCAGGTGGGTGTGGTCACCGCGACCGGGCACCGCCTCGGCCAACGTGACCTGCGGCAGCACCGGCATCGACCGGCCCTGGAGGCCGGCGAGCAGCGGGGCGACAAGCGACACCAGCGCGACGATGGCGGACTGCGGGTTGCCCGGCAGCCCGGCCACGAACCGGGCTCGCCCGTCGGGGCCGGTCAGCCGGGCCAGCAGCATCGGGAAGCCCGGGCGGACCGCCACCGTGTTGACCACGTAGTCGGCGCCGAGCGCCTCCAGGGTCGGGTGCAGGTGGTCGACCGGGCCGTTCATGGTGCCGCCGGTGGTGCAGACCAGATCGGCGTGACCCAGCGCCGAGCGTAGGGCCGCCACGTGCGCGGGCAACGTGTCGGCCACCGGGCCGACCACGTCGGATGGGCGGACCTGGCAGCCGTAGCGCCGCAGCCACGCCGGCACCGCGGGGCCCAGCGCGTCGCGGATGCGACCGGCCGCGGGCGGGCCCGCCGTCAGCAGCTCGTCGCCGAAGACCAGCAGCGCGGCGCGCGGCGCCCGCCGGACCCGCAGCGTGTCGTGCCCGCAGGCCGCGGCCAGGCCGATCACCGCCGGGTCGACCGGCGTGCCGGTCGGCAACAACTCCTCATCGGCGTACGCCTCCTCGCCGGGTTTCCGCCACTCGGGCATCTCCCGGGGAACACCGGTGACCAGGCCGTCAGCGCTCGTCGACTCTTCCACCCGCAGCACGGCGGTGGCGCCCTCGGGCACCATCGCACCGGTCGCGATCTCGACTGTGGTGTCGTCCTCGGTGAGCGGCGCGGGGGTGCTGCCGGCCAGGACCCGGCCGACGACACGCCACGGCCCACTGCCGCGCACCGCCCAGCCATCCACGCTGGAGGTCGGGAACGCCGGCAGGTCGGTGCGGGTGGTCAACGGCTCGGCCAGGGTCGACCCGTCGGTGTCGACAAGTGGTCGGGCGGCGGCGGGCAGCGCGGCGGCCAGACCGACCGCGTAGACCCGCGAACGGGCTTCTTCCCACCCGGCCGGCGGTGGTGCGGTGACCCGATCCGCGGTGGGTGCGGTTTCCGTGCTCACCGACCGAGCCTATCGGCACGGACCGACACCCGCCCGGGCCTGGCGCGCACCGGTCAGTGGTCCCCACCGCGGAGCTGGTCGACGGTGTGGCCGAGGATCGGCCCGAGAACGGCCAGGCCATCCCGGGCGCCGCCGGTCGAGCCGGGCAGATTGACCACCAGCATCCGACCGGCGACCCCGGCCAGGCCCCGGGACAACACCGACGTCGGCACGCGGTCACGGCTGTGCGCGCGGACCGCTTCGGCGATGCCGGGGATCTCGTAGTCCAGTAGGCCCCGGGTCACGTCCGGGGTCCGATCCGTCGGGGTCACACCGGTGCCACCGCTGGTCAGCACCACCTCGACACCGTCGGCGCGGGCGGCCCGCAAGGCGTCGCCGACCGGCTCACCGTCGGGCACCACCACCGGGTCGTCGACCTGGCAGCCCAACTCACGCAGGCCGGCGACGAGCAGCGGCCCGCTGGTGTCGGCGTAGACACCGGCCGCGGCCCGATTCGAAGCGACGATCACCCGAGCCCGAATCACGGCCGGTCCTCCGGCCGAACCCACTCGCCGGTCTTGCCGCCCTCCTTGCGCAGCACCCGGACCGCCTCCACCGAGGCCGCCGGGTCGACCGCCTTGACCATGTCGACCAGTGCGAGACCGGCGACGGCAACCGCCGTCAGTGCCTCCATCTCCACCCCCGTCCGGTCCGCCGTGCGGGCAGTGGCCGTGATCTCCACGGTGTCGGCGGTCAGCCGCAGGTCGACGGTGACGCCGTGCAGGGCGATCGGGTGGCAGAGCGGGATCAGATCGGGAGTGCGCTTTGCCCCCATGATCCCGGCCAGCCGCCCGACGGCCAACGCGTCACCCTTGGGCAGCCCGTCGCGATGCAGCAGGTCGATGACCTCGGGCGTGGTCCGCAAACGGCCGGCCGCGACGGCCAACCGACCCGTCACCGCCTTGGCGGAGACGTCGACCATGCGGGCCGCGCCGGCGCGATCGACGTGGCTGAGCTGCGCGGGTTCGGTCACGGTCGTGAGCCTATCGGTGCGGTACGACGGCGGTCGGAAGGAGCGGCGTCACGCTGGCCACCGCACCGGGTGCTGACGGCGCAACGGCCCCGACGCCGCTCCTCCCTCACCAGCCCGCCGCCGAGGTCGCTGGGGGACCCGGCAGCGGGCGCGTGTCGACGACCCGGTTCTGCCCACTGGCAGAACCTCCCCCGTTCGTCGATACGGCCGGTAGGTTACCGGGCCTGCCGATAAGAAATCGATAAGCGCCGTTCAGGCTGGTCAGCGCTCTGCGACCACTGTCGCGCCAGTCAACTCGGCGAGACGACGTTCGGCCTCGAAGCGCTCCGGCACGCCCATCCGTCGGAAAATCGCCAACGCGCGCTCCCAGTGCCGCCGCGCCTCGGCCGGGTCGACGCGGGCGAAGTGTTCGGCGAGCCCGGCCAACGCTCGACCCTGCTCGTGGGGGTGCGCGATCCGGGTGGCCAACCGCAACGCCTCCTGGTGCACCTCGGACGCCTCGCCACCCCGCCCCTGCGCCAGCAAGGTACGGCCGAGTTCGTTGAGCGCAGCGGCCTCGACGTGTCGCTCCCCCGAACCGATCGACAGCTTCCGAGCCAACTCGTGCTCCTGCT
The DNA here is from genome assembly GCF_036136635.1 of Micromonospora sp. NBC_00330. Classification (NCBI taxonomy): domain Bacteria; kingdom Bacillati; phylum Actinomycetota; class Actinomycetes; order Micromonosporales; family Micromonosporaceae; genus Micromonospora; species Micromonospora sp. NBC_00330. The sequence goes on along the minus strand of NZ_CP108012.1, from coordinate 6,006,662 downwards.
GGGCCTCCACCAGACGACCCAGACCGCGATAGGCGATCCCGAGGTCGTTGCGCACCTCGGCCTCGGCATACCGGTGGCCGGTGCGATCGCGCAGCGCCAAGGAGGCCAGGAGAATGCGGATCGCCTGCGGAAGGTCGCCCATGCGGACCCGTACGGCGCCGATGTGGCTGAGGGCGTTGAGTGTGTGGAAGACGTCGGAGTTCGTCCGGGCCCAGGCCAGGTGCAGGCGGTGTATCCGCAGCGCCTCCTCGTAGCGACCCAATGAGGTAAGTGCCATGCCGAGGTTCGGCAGCGCCATCGGCACCTTGGTTTTGCCGTATCCCTTGTAGTCACGCAGGCGCTCAAGACCGACCCTCACCGCTTCAGTCAGGTTGCCGCTCCAGTAGTAGACAGCAGCGAGATTGGCGCGGTATCGCGCGGTTCTGAGCACGTCCCGCGAGTCTTCGGAGAGGGCGACAGCGCGGGTCAGATGATGCAGTGCTTCCCGATTGTTGCCAGTCCGGATATATCCGGAAGCAAGGTAGTTGTTCATCAGTGCCGCTGCACCGACGTCCCCGGATGCGTCCGCTGCGGTCAGCGCGTGCCGGTGGGTCGTGATGATGTCCTCGAAATATCCGCGGATGTAACAGAATCGCCAGAGGGCACGGGCCAGCCGCCACGAGTGCTCGTGGAAGCCCTCATCGAGTGCTGCCCTCACCATCGTTACCAGGTCCGTCCGCTCCGCTTCCAACCAGTCAGCGGTGGGCTCCCCGATCGCGTCGACCAACTCAGGTCGCCCGAACGGGAGATGTGTGACGCGAAATTCCAGGTCGTTGGGCTCCAGCGTCTTGGCGACCTTCAACGCCACCGCCAGAGTGAAGTCGAACAGGTGAGCCAACCCAGCCTTTCGGTCACTCGCGGAGTCGGTACGCGAACACAGCTCGATGGAGTACTGCCGCATGAGGTCGTGCAGTCGATATCGCGTCGAGTCCAGGTCCTCGACCAGGTTCCGGTCGACGAGGTCGTCGAGCGCCGCGCGAGCTTCCGCGATCGTCAGACCAGTCAGTGCGGCGACTGCTGGCGGGCCGAATCGGCTGCCGGGATACAGGCCCAGGAATCGGAAGACACGCTTGGTCGAACTCGGAAGCGGCTCATAGGAAGCGGCGAAAGCTCCGGTGACAGTGCTCTCTTCCTGGGCCAGGTGGTGCAGCACCGCAGCGTCGCCAGCCATCTGCTCGGCAAGGTCCGCCAACCGCCAGCCGCGCCGGTGCGCTAGCCGCGCACCGGCCAGCCGGATCGCCAGTGGGAGATACCCGCACCGACGCACCACCTCGGCGGCCGCCTCCGACTCGGCCTCCACCCTGTCCCGACCGATGCTCAGGCTGAGGAGATCCAGGCTCTCCTGCGGGTTCAGGAGCGGCAGCGTCTGCGAGGGCCCGACATCCGGGTGGGACAGACGCTGCCTCGAGGTAACCAGCACGACGGTGGTCGGCTCGGCCGGAAGCAGAGGCATGATCTGCTCGCTGCTCGCCGCGTTGTCGAGCACCACCACTGACCTCCGGCGGGCCAGTTCCTGTCGCCACAACTCCACCCTGTCGTCGAACTCCACCGGTACACGGCCAGCCGGAACGCCCAACTGTCGAAGCAGGGTGACCAGAGCACTCGCCGGCTCCACCCGGCCCTTTTCGCCGTGCCCGCACAGGTCGATGAACAGCGCGGCGTCCGGGTATCGATCGGCCAACCGGCGGGCCAGGTGCACGGCGAGGGTCGTCTTACCGCTACCCGCCATGCCGTCGATGATGTGCACGGCTGGCACCCTCTCCTCGACCCGCCGGGTCTCCGCCAGCAGCCGCGACACCATATCCTCCCTGCCGACGAAGTCGGTGACCGCTCGGGGGAGGTGATCCACCGGATCGTGCCGGGGTGCTGCTCTTTCGGGAACCGGGACACCGCCCGGGGAAGCTGCCTCCGAAACACGGCGGGCGCTCGGGCCAGCCGGGCGGGGTGCGGCGCGCTTCGCCGTTCGCTGGGATGGCACCGCCGAAACGATCGTGCGGTGGAGAGCCTGGAGGTCGGAACCCGGGAGGACGCCGAGTTCGGCCATCAGCTTCGTCCGAACCTCGTCGTACACGACGAGCGCTCCCGCATGGTCACCTCGCTCATGCAGCGCTCGAGTGAGGAGGGCGTACGCCGGTTCCCGAAGAGGATGACGGGCGACGGCCTCCCGCAACAGGGGGATCGCGAGGTCGCTCCGCCCCACTCTGAGCTGCGCGTCGGCGAAGAGTTCCACGGCCAGCAGACGCTCCTCCTCGGCGGCCACCACGCGTGCGCCGAGCACGGGCCCAAGCGACATGCCAGCGAGCATCGGCCCCCGCCAGCGCGCCACGGCCGATGCCAATCGTGCCAAGGCCCGGCCCACGTGGCCGGTTATCAGGGCTTCCCGGCCGGCAGCGAACTCCATCTCGAAGCGAAACACGTCGATAGCTTCCGGCTCCAGGGTGAGCTGGTAGCCGCTTTGCTGTCTGACGATGACGCCCTGACCAGAGTCGAAAGTCTCGAAGGTTCGGCGCAGGTTGGCGGCGTAGGTCCGTACGTTCGCCACCGCGGAGCGCGGCGGGCCGTCTGGCCACAGCTCGTCGACCAGGTCGTTGACGGTCACCAGTTGCCCGGGTTGGACCGCGAGCATCGCGAAGACGGCCTGCTGTTTAGGCGTACCCAGGTGCAGCTTGCGACCGAGCAGGTGCACCGAGAGGCCGCCCAGAAGTTGAATCTCCACCCGTCCCCCTGCCCCAGCGGGGTATTCAGCCGATCACGCCCCGAAGCTTACGGGCACCGGATGTGACGCCCGGTGCCAATCAAGCCGCCGCTGTGAAGGCTCCTGCGACCGGCCAGTGCGACTGGCCCGACGAGTGCAATGCGAACATTGCAAGAACCATCTGTTGCCTCAGCGTTCTCAACTCCTACCGCATCACGGAAAGAAGGAGCGAAAGCCGCAGTCGACGAAGGGGACTCCTGCCAGAAGCTGGCGGGTGGTCGACCGAATCGGCGGATGAGTTGCGGCACCAAACCACCCACACTGAGGGCGCGGTCTAATCAGTCGCCACGGCTCGCGACATTCCGCGACGGACCGGATGCAACAGGCGAGCATCCCAGCGCTCTCCGCACCGGAACGCAAACAGAATGTCACTTATGTGCACAGGATTAACTAATGTTGAGGATAACGACATTTATCATCCCTAACTAGGGCCAACCCCATTTAAGCTCCATTCGTAGAGAGTCGGCTCCAACGGAGTCCGACAAGCTCACGAAGGAGAGGGTGGGTGAAATGCGCGGAAACGAGTGGGGCTGACATCGGTGCAGGACTTCTGCATCGCCCGGCGATATGGTTGCGAGCACGACAGGCGAGGTAATCCAGGAGTTGCGTGGCCTCTTCACAACGACGCGATGACGGGACCGATCGACGGCTACGGCTGATCGTCGGTCTCCTCGTCGTTGCTGCCACGATCGTTGCGCTCGCCTCCCTCAGACTGACCTTCCCTGCCGCCGAGGCTCCGACACCCGACGCAGCAACGCTGGTAACGCTGACCGCGATGATCGCCTTGGGTGCGTTCGTCAAGACGCGCGTACGTGTCCGGTCCACGGTGCACCTGATCAGTTGGAGCGAGGCCGCCATCGTCATTGCGGCTGCCATTGCTCCCGTTCCATGGGTGGTGCTCTGCACCTGCATCGGGATCACCATCGCCTCGGCCCGCCTACCACCGATGAAGCTGGCCTTCGGCGTCGGCAAGAACATCCTCGTCGCGGCCGGAGCAGGCATTGCCTTCGCACTGCTCGGTTGGACCTGGCCCGCCATGCAGGCCCCGCAGTTGGTGGGGATCCTGTCGGTGGCGTACCTCCTCGCCGCCTTCCTCGACGAGGTGCTGGCGATCCCCGTGATCGCGCTCGCCTCCGGCACCAAAATCTCAACTCAGTTCCGCAGCAACCTGGATCTTCGCCTGGCTGGCTACGCGGTCCGGTTCGTCGTGGCGGCTCTGACCCTGCTCACCCTCCAGGCGGACCCCCGGCTCCTGCTCGCCGTCCCACCCCTGGTCCTGAGCCTGCACCTGGCCTACTCCGCACGCATTCGAGGCCGCACCGAGCAGCAGGCGTGGCAGCGGCTCGCCCGCACCACCGACGCGCTCAACGTGGTCGACCTGGACAACGTCCTCACCACCGCCGTAACCCAGGCCGCCGAGTTGTTCTCCGCCGACGAGGTCGAGATCGAGCTGCACGACGGCGGCCGCACCGTACGCGGCGGCACCGGCGGCATCACCTTCGACGGCCCGACCGGCACGCCCACCGACGTGGACGGCACTATCGTCCCCGCGCCGCTGGAAGGCCACGACCGGACGGTCGACGTCGGCATGCTTCGACTGCGCTTCCGCGGCCCGGTGCAGCTCTCCGAACGGGAGCAGTACACCCTGCGGACCTTCGCCTCCGCGCTCTGCACCGCCGTCCGCAACGCCCAGGCGTACGCCGAACTGGCCCGGGTCGCCGACGAGCACGCGTACGCGGCCTCGCACGACGCGCTGACCGGCCTGGCCAACCGCCGGCACCTCCTCGACGAGGGCACCGAACAGTTGAGCACCCGCCATGCCGACGGGGTGACCGCGCTGGTGCTGATCGACCTCAACCATTTCAAGGAGGTCAACGACACGCTCGGGCACGCCGCCGGCGACCAGGTGCTGGTGCAGGTGGCCGACCGCTTGCGGGGTGCGGCCCAGCCGAGCGACCTGGTGGCCCGCCTCGGCGGCGACGAGTTCGCCGTACTCATGCGCGGTCTGCCGGCCCCGGCGGTCGCCGCGCACCGGGCCGAGACCCTGCTCGCCGCCCTGCACGAGCCGTTCGAGTTGGATGGCATGCGAATCAGCGTCGAAGCCAGCGGCGGGATCTCCGGCGCCCCGTCCAACGGCGGCATGGCCGAGTTGCTGCGCTGCGCCGACGTGGCCATGTACCAGGCGAAGCGGGCCGGGCAGCGGATCGCCACGTACGCCCCGACCCGCGACACCGCCGACCTCGGTCGCCTCACCCTCGGCGGTGACCTACCGCGCGCGGTCGCCGACCACGAGTTCGTCGTCAACTTCCAACCGATCGTCGACCTGGGCACCGGCGAGGTGACCAGCGCTGAGGCGCTGGCCCGCTGGCACCACCCCACCCACGGCCTGATCGATCCGCTGCGGTTCCTGGAGGCGGTGGAACGGTCCGGCCTGCTACCGGCCTTCGCCGAAGCGATCCTCGACCAGGCGCTGATCGCGGCGGTGAGCTGGCGCGACGCCGGCTTCGACGTACCGGTCGCGGTCAACGTGTCCCCGCGCAGCCTGCTCGACGCGCGGTTCCCGGGCTCGGTGCTGGCCCGACTCCGCGCTCACGACCTACCACCGGACCGGCTGGTCCTGGAGTTGACCGAGACGCTGACCCTCAGCCAACTCGACGTGGTCGACCGCGTGCTCAGCCGGCTCCGCGACGAGGGGGTCCGGTTGGCGTTGGACGACTTCGGCACCGGCTACTCGTCACTCTCGCTGCTCTCCCGAATCCCGGTTCACGAGCTGAAGATCGACCGGAGCTTCGTGACGACGATGGAGAGTTCGGCGGAGGCCGCCGCCGTCATCCGCTCCACCCTCGACCTGGGTCGCAGCCTCGACCTGGACGTGGTGGCCGAGGGCGTGGAGAGCGAGCCGCAGCGGCGGGCCCTCTGGGAGTTGGGCTGCGTCGCCGGCCAGGGGCATCTGTTCGCCCGGCCGATGCCGTCCGGCACCCTGCTCGCGGCGATGCAGCGCGGCTCGGGCGGCCGACCGGGCGCCCTCGCCGCGCCGCTGCACGACACCGGGGCGGTGATCCGGTTGAGCCAGAACCGCCGCCAGGCGGGCCGCTCCAAGCCCGACCGCCTGCCACACCTGCCCGCCTGAGCAGGCATCGCCCCGCTGCGCGGCAGCCCGGTCTGCCAGACTGTCGCGCGTGATCGTCGACGACCCGACCGCCGACCGCAGTCGCTGGCACTGGCGCACGCTCGACAACGCCGCCGGCGGACTCGCCCTCGACCTGGGCCTCTACGCCGTGTCGGCCACCTTCGCCGCGATCACCGCGGTCACGTCCACCCTGCTGCCGCACCGCGCCTGGGGCGCTGTCGCCGCCGTCGGCTACCTGCTCGCAACGCTGACGGTGATCGTCCAACTTCTGCTGCGTCGACGCTCTCCAACCTCCCGGCTGACCGGTCTGCCAGCCCGCTGGGCGGTCACCGGTCTCGCCTGGGCCACCACCACACTGCTGCCCCTGGCCTGGCAGAGCATCGACCGGGCCGGTGGGCGCACCGACCGGGCCCAGGAGGAGGTGCTGGTCGTGGAGCAGGCCGGCAGCCGCCTCCTGGAACACGGCACGCCCTACCTCGGACCCGACGCCATCGCCGCCCTGCCACCGGGCGAGCAACTGATGGGCTACACCCCGTACCAGCCCGGCATGGCGATGTTCGGCCTGCCCAGGGCACTGCTCGACACCTGGTGGACCGACTCCCGGGTCTGGTTCGCGGTGGGCACCGCGCTGGCGCTCGCCCTGGCCGTGGCCGCCCTGCGCAGAACACCGGCCACCACCGGCGAACCGACCACCGCCGCGACCCACCGACGGGACGCCGCCCTGCTGCGCGGCGTGCAGGCCGCCACCGTACTGCCGATCTGCGCCCTCACCCTCGCCACCGGCGGCGACGACCTACCCGTACTCGCGCTCTGCCTGCTGGCCCTCGCGTTCGCCGCCGCCGACCGACCCGGCCGGGCCGGCCTCGCGGTCGGACTCGCCGGCGCGCTGAAGCTGTTCGCCTGGCCGGTCGCCCTGGTCCTGATCGTCTGGGGCCTTACCCGACGCGCCGGCACCCGAGTCGCCGTCGGCGCGATCGGACTGCCCATCGCCGCACTACTGCCGGCGCTGCTGGTGGACCGCGACGCCCTCACCGAGAACGTGCTGCGCTTCCCCCTCGGCCACGGGCTGGTCACCAGCCCCGCGCAGTCCCCGTTCCCCGGCTACCTGATCGCCAACGCGCTACCCGCCGGCCGGCTGATCGCCGCCGGGCTGCTGGTCGCCGCCGGCGTGGCCATCGCCGTCCGGCTCGCCCGCCGCCCGCCCCGCACCGCCGTCGCCACCGCGCTCATCTGCGGGTACGGGCTGCTCGCCGCCATCGCCCTGATGCCCTCGACCCGCTTCGGCTACCTGCTGTACCCGCTGGCCCTGCTGACCTGGGCTCCCGCCCTGCACCGCCCGGGCGACACACCGACCGCCGCGGTTGCCGATGAGCGGTCCGGTCGGACCACTTCGGCCTAACTTCCGAGCGGAACGGCGCATCAGGGCGTAAACCTGAAGGCATGACGACGTACCGCGACCGGGCCGACGCCGGCCGGGTGCTCTCCGAACGGCTCACCGCACTCATCGGCGAACCGGACGTCGTCGTCCTGGGCCTCGTCCGTGGCGGCGTGCCGGTCGCCCGGGTCGTCGCCGAACGCCTCGGCGCACCACTGGACGTACTGGTCGTCCGCAAGCTCGGCATGCCGTGGGCCCGGGAGGTCGCCTTCGGCGCACTCGGGCCGGGCGGTGTCCAGGTGCTCAACGACGCGGTGGCCAGCCGACTCAGCAGCGACGACATCGCCGAGGTCCGCCATCGGGAGCAGGCCGAACTGGAGCGCCGGGCACGGCTCTACCGGGGCGACCGCCCACAGCTGGACCTCACCGGGCGGACGGCCGTGATCGTCGACGACGGCCTCGCCACCGGCGCAACCGCCCGCGTCGCCGTCGAGGTCGTCCGCCAACTCGGAGCACACCGCGTCGTGGTCGCGGTCCCGGTCGGCGCGCAGGAGGCGTACGAACTGCTCGCCGCCGAGGCCGACCAGGTCATCTGCGCGCAACGCCCGGCCGACTTCGGCGCGGTCAGCGTCTACTACGACGATTTCCACGAAGTGTCCGACGAAGAAGTCACCGAGGCGCTCACAGCAACTGCATAGAAACACCGGGTACCGTCGGGCGATGAGTAGCCTCACCTGTCCCAAGTGTCACGGAGAAATGCGCCAGTACGAGCGCAGCGGCGTCGTCATCGACCAGTGCGGGGAGTGCCGAGGCATCTTCCTGGACCGCGGTGAGCTGGAGAAGCTGTTCGAGGCCGAGGCCAACTGGAGCCGCCAACAGACCGGCGGCGCGCCGGGGCAGCCCGCGCAGCAGCCGGCCGGCTACCCGCCCCCGCCGCCCCCGCCGCACCAGCCCGGTTACGGCGCCGTCCCGCCGCCGCCCCCGCCCGCCCACGGCTACCCGCCGCAGCCGGCCTACGGCCACCAGCAGCAACAGCACCACGGCTACCACGGCCACTACCGGCAGAAGAAGCGCAAGGGCTTCCTCGACGACATGTTCGGCTGATCCCAGGGCCGACCTTCCGCCCGGGTCGATCCACGCGTCGGCCCGGGCACACCACCCGGGCCAATGATCGTTGGCGGGGGCGATGCTTCATGCGAGGCTGAATCGCATGACCGCGATCCGACCGGACGAGGCGCTGGCCCAGGCGTACGACGGCATCACCGCGGTGGTCGCCCGCCTCGACGACGCCGGTCTGCAACGAGCCACCCGCTGCCGGGGCTGGCTCGTCGCCGACCTGCTCCTGCACGTGCTCGGCGACGCCCAGCGGGCACTCGTCGCCCTGGCCAGCCCCGTCGACGGCCCCGCCGACGTCGACGACGTGAGCTACTGGCGTGACTTTCCCGGCGGCGACGACGGGGCCGCCCGGCACGCCTGGTGGGTCCGCCGATCGGCTGCCGCCTTCGACCGCCCGACCGGGATCGTCGAGCTCTGGCGGGACACCGCGCCGGCGGCGGTCCGCGCCGCCACGTCAGCCGACCCCGAGGGGTACGTGACCACCCAGGGACACGTGCTGCGCGTACCGGATTTCCTCTCCACCCTGACCACCGAGGCGGCCGTCCACCACCTGGACCTGACGCTGGAACTGCCCGACGCGCCGCCGCCCGGCCCACTGGCGGTACGCGTCGCGGTAGCCACCATGGACGGCCTGCTCAGCGACGACACCGTTCGACCCAGCGCGTGGGACGACCACGACTTCCTGCTGAAGGCCACCGGACGCGTCCCGCTGACCGACCGGGACCGGCTGGAACTGGGTGAGTCGGCGGGCTGGTTCCCACTGCTCGGCTGACCAACGACGGGTTGCCGCGTCGGTCAGCCGATGGCCATGTCGACGAAGCGGGAAAGGTGGAGTTGCGCCGCGACGGTCACGGTGTCGGTGGGTCCATTCCGATGCTTGGCAACAATAAAATCCGCCTCCCCGGCCCGCGGCGACTCCTTGTCGTAGTAGTCGTCGCGGTGCAGAAGGATGACAACGTCGGCGTCCTGCTCGATTGAGCCAGACTCACGTAGGTCGGACAGCTGGGGTCGCTTGTCGGTGCGCTGCTCGGGGCCACGGTTCAGCTGACTGACCGCGATCACCGGGCACTCGACCTCCTTGGCCAACAGCTTGAGGCCACGGGACAGGTCCGCGACCTCCTGCTGACGACTCTCGGTGCGCTTCGGCGAGGTCATCAGCTGGAGATAGTCGACCACGATCATCTTGAGATCGTGCCGCTGCTTGAGTCGCCGAGCCTTGGCCCGGATCTCCATCAGGTTCATGCTCGGCGTGTCGTCGACGAAGAGCGGCGCCTCGCTGATCTCACCCATGCACCGGGCCAGCTTGGTCCAGTCGTCGTCGGAGAGCTGCCCGCTGCGCAGCACGTGCAGCGGCACCCGCGCCTCGGCGGAGAGCAGCCGCATGACGATCTCGACCTTGCTCATTTCCAGCGAGAAGATGGCTGCCGCCTGGTTGGCGCGAATAGCAGCATTTCGGGCAAAGTCCATGCTGGCCGTGCTGTTGTGGGTAGGGATCATCGCCCGACTGGCCAGGTACAGGTGTTCGTCGTTATCGACTGTCACGCACCGCACCGGAACGCTGGGGACCGGCCGAACGTCGACGATGAACCGCGAGGTCGTCCGAACGTCGGAGGTGGTGCGGCGGCGTTCGGCGTGGGCATCCTGCTTGCGCCCGAGCCGGAAGATGACATCCGGGGTGGAGAAGTTCAGCGTGTACGCGATCGACGAGTCACGGGTGCGGCCGCGCACCGGCTTCGCGTTGACAGTGCAGCGGTAGCCGAGGCTGACGATGAGTTCGCGTACGTCATCAGCCAGCCGCTTCGAGGTCGACGTGTACTGCAAGTTGCCGGAGGGGGCGACGGTCCCATCGGTGTCCATCAGCCCAGCGAGCAACGCCCTGCGCTGAGGCTCCGAGGCGCGCAGGTAGACGGCCGGGATGTGCTTGTTTCCCGCTACCCCGACCTGACGCAAGAGCCCAAGGAATGAACCGTTCCGGTGACGGCAATCGGCACACTTCCTGGTTGCCGGATTCTCACGCAACGCCCTGGTGGAAACGCCACAGTCCACGCAGACACCGTTCCCCGGAGCAGCGGACGCGGGCGGCAGCAAAATCGTGTAGACCATCGGCCCGCTGGGCCTTACGACGAAGCCGTCCGCCTCGACGTGCGCGACCATCTCAGGATCTGCCGTGGTGAAGCGGCTGGCGTCGCTGTGCCCGTCACCGAGCCATGTTCCCAAGGTGTAGGGCGGGACCAGCAGCTCACGGTCCGGGAGTTGGATGGGAGCGCAGTTGCGTACGGCATGGTTGAGCCGCCGCTGGGCGGTGTCAGTGCGTAGCGTGGCCGCGATCTGGGCGGTGGTGACAACGCCGTCGTGGTCGGCCCGGCTGCCGGCATTGACCTCCCGCTCGGCTCGTCGGAGAAGCGTGCCCAGAAGCGGACCGGCCGGATAGCCCGGTGCGGTCCAGTTCTGTGGCTTGCCGTTGCGGACGATGGGACGGCTGATCCGACCAACCGAACCGACCTCACGGGCGACGGTGTGCAGGACATGCCGGAACTCCGGCCCAACCTGCTCGATCGTGTCGAAGAGCGTGATCGGTTGGTTCCCCAGGGAGCTCAGCCGCTCATGTGCCGCACGCACGTTGGCCAGCGACGATTCAGGCCAGTGCCGCCTCTGCCGCGCCGGTTCCTGCCGCCGGATCGCCCGCGTGGTCGTCTTCCACAGGTGCTCAGCGTCCGCCACTATGACGGTGCCGTCCGAGAACTCGACCTCGTAGCAGGGACGGTCGTGCATCACGTCGAAGGCGTGTGTGACAGTGGTCGGAGAGCCGTCCGCAGCCAGTAGCTGATCGCCCGCCTTGACCTCGCCCATCGTGGTCCAGCCATCCGGGGTCGGCAGTGGGGTGTCGAGCGCGAGCGCCTTGCCCAAACCCGGCCTTCCGGCCACGATGATCAACTGTCCGGCGTGCAGGCCGTTGAGCAGTCGGTCCAGGTCGCTGAAGCCGGTCGGCACGCCGGTCATCATGCCGCCGGTCGCCCCCACCGCCTCGATCTCGTCCAGCGTCGGCTGCAACATGTCGGCCAGGATCGCGAAGTCCTCGCTGACCCGCCGTTCGGTGACGTCGTACACGGCCTGCTGGGCGAGGTCGACGACGTCGTCCACGTCGCGGCTGCCGCCGCTGGCGGTGCCGTAGCCCAGCTGCACGATCTTCGTGCCGGCCTCGACCAGTCGGCGTAGCACCGCCCGCTCGCTGACGATGCGGGCGTAGTACGCGGCGTTGGCGGCGGTGGGCACGCTGGCGATGAGTGTGTGCAGGTACGGCGCGCCACCGATGCGTACCAGATCTCCGGAGTCGGCGAGCGCCGCCGCGACGGTGATCGAGTCGGCCGGCTCACCCCGGCCGTAGATGTCGAGGATGATGTCGAAGATGGTGGCGTGCACCGGCCGGTAGAAGTCGTTGGTCTTGAGGATCTCGACGACGTCGGCGATGGCGTCCTTGGAGAGCAGCATGCCGCCGAGGACGCACTGCTCGGCCGCGACGTCCTGCGGGGGGGTCTTGTCGAACTGGCCATCCCGCTGTGCGGGTGACTGGCCTCCGCCGGAGCGTGGCTCTGCCCGCATGTCGTCGGTGACCGACACGGGTCCCCCCTCCACTGCGCCGGATCCAACCCCAGCTCTACCGCTGGGGTACGACAACTTCCGTCCGACCGGGCCGGTCGATCGGGGGCCATCGCCGGCGGTCGAGGGCCAACCATACGGACCCCGAGGTCAGAGACTCAACAACGCCGGTGGACGAGCCTCGGGACAACCTGTGGATCCCGGTGGACAGCATGTGCGCAGCGTGTGCACAGCCTGTGGATAACCATTGGGGAATTCTCGGCCATAAGTCGTTGACCTGCGAAGACATGCTCCCCAGCCTGTGGAGGAGAATATTTCGGTCGGGCCTGTGACACGATCGTCCCGTACTATCTCCAGCGAACGGCTACACCTGGACAGCGGATTCCGCTTTCGGTTCAGAAGGGTCACACTCCGGCCGTGAATTACCGGGACTGGGGACGCGGCGATGGCAGCCCGCGCGAGCGCCAGCCAACCGCCTCGTGGGGTGAGCGCGCGGCGTCGGTTCCGGTTGATCCGTACGACGAGGACGGGCGCTACCGCACCTCCAGTCGGCGGCGTGCGTTGGACCGCGGCCAGGACGAGCCTGTCGACGCCTACCTGCCCCGGTGGGCGCTGGAGTCAGGGGTCCGGCACGCGGACGGCGGTGGTCGCCACGCGGCACCGGACGACGACGAGGACGAGCCCGAGCGACCGATCTCCGGGGCAGGCCGACGGTCCGCCGAGTCGTCGGGTGGGCGGCGGCGGGGCAGTGAGCCGCGTCGACGGGAGCAGGCCGCGATCGGCCCGGCGCCAGACTCGGACCACACCCGAGAGTGGACGCTCGACCGGCCCCAGGACCAGGGGTACGCCGGCCGCCGACGGGCCGACGCCGGGGAGGACGGTCCGGTCTCCGGCGCTGTCTCGGACCGGCGTCCCCGCCGCGCGCCAGTTGGCCGTCCGCAGGTGATCTGGTCGGGCGGGGAGCCGGAGTCCACCCCGAGCGAGCAGGTGCCCGACCAGGAGCCGAGCCGTCCCAGCCGGCGTAGTCGCCGTGCGGCGGAGGAGTCCTGGTCCCGTCCGGCGGCCGACCCATGGGTTCGCGGATCCGAGCGGGCGGCGGAACCCGAACCGTCGTACCCGCCTGCGGTGGACCCGTGGGACGCCTCGGGTGTGCACGCGTGGCCGCCGACGGCCGGCGCGGACAGCGGGGATCTGAGCGGGCAGTGGTCGGCGGTGGAGAGCGTCGGTGGCTGGGAACGATCGGACCGCACCGGCCAGTGGGAGCGGTCCGCGATCGAGGACGACCAGTGGGACCGTACGCTGGCGCCGCGCTCCGATCGCCCGGTGGCGGCCGAGGGGTGGCCGAGCCGGGAAGACGGGTTCTGGTCGGGCACTCGGTTGGCCGATGACGACCCGCGTTGGATGGATCCGACGACGTCGGCGCCCCGGTCTCCGGTGGTGGGATACACCGCCCCACGGCCGCGCAGCGCTCCTGCGCAGCGTGCGGGCGCGGCGCGTGCGGGTACGCCACGGCGTCGGGCGGACCGGCCGGCGGTGGGGACGGCGTCGGTGCGTCGGCGGGTCGAGTCGGCGGCCACTGGTGCCTGGGCGCGGCGCCTGGAGGACGACCTGCTGGACCCGGATCCGGGTGGGTCCGTCCGGCCTCTGCTGTACACGGCGGCCTGTTACCTGGTGCCGGCGATGCTGATCTTCGTTTGGCTGTTGACGTTGGACAGCCAGGCACCGGCTGGTTGTGTGACCGACATCAGCGGGGGTGGGTGTGAGTCAGCCCGGTCCCGCGCGCTGGAGTCACTTCTGGCCGGTTCGCCGCGCTTCGGTTTGGCTTTGGCGAGCAGCCTGGTGGTGGCGGCGCTGCTGCGGCGGGTGGGTACGACGTGGCGCTCGGCGACCATCGCGGTTGCCGCCGCGGTGGTGGGCGGCGGCCTCTCCACGGTGCTGATCAGCGCGGTGACGGGCCAGCCCATCGGGTGACCCGTCGCCGCGGCGGGGCGGGCTCGGGCGGGCGTCGGGTCGGGGCCTGCGCTGGGCGGGGAGGCAGGTCGGGGCTCCCGCTGGGCGACAGGTCGGAGCACACCGGCGGCGACCGTGCAGTGCCGGGTTGGACGACGTACGCACGAGGGCCCGCACCGATCGCTCGGTGCGGGCCCTCGTGGTGGTGTTGCGGACGTCAGCCCTGAACGACGTTCAGGTTGAACGACGCGGTCACCTCAGGGTGCAGCTTGATCTTCACCGGGTAGGCGCCGATCGACTTGATGTGACCGGGCACCTCCAGCCGGCGACGATCGAGGACCGGGCCGCTGGCGGCCTTGACGGCGTCGACGATCTCGGCCGGGGTGACCGAGCCGAAGAGCCGTCCACCGTCGCCGGCGCGGACCTTCAGGTTGACCTTGAGACCCTCGAGCTGAGCCTTGACCTCGTTGGCGTGGTCGAGGTCGCGGATCTCGCGGGCCCCACGGGCCCGCTTGATGACCGTGACCTGCTTTTCCGCGCCCTTGGTCCAGACGATCGCGAAGCCCTGCGGCAGCAGGTAGTTACGGCCGTAGCCGTTCTTGACCTCGACGATGTCGCCCGGGGCACCGAGGCCGGACACTTCCTGAGTCAGGATGATCTTCATATCGGTGCCTCCTCTCAGCGGGTGGTGGCCGTGTATGGCAGGAGCGCCATCTCACGGGCGTTCTTGACCGCACGGGCGATCTGCCGCTGCTGCTGCGAGGTCACGCCGGTCACCCGACGAGCGCGGATCTTGCCGCGATCGGAGATGAACTTGCGCAGCAGCGCGGTGTCCTTGTAATCGATGTAGGCGATCCCGTCCTTGTCGAGCGGGTTCACCTTCTTCTTGGGCTTGCGCAGTGCCGCAGCCTTGGCCGTTGCACGTGCTCCTGGTTTGCGATCGCGAGCGCTAGGCGCCATTAGAACGGTGGCTCCTCGTCAAAATTGGCGCCCGAACCGGCACGCGCGGGAGAAGGAGCAGCCGAAGCCCAGGGGTCGTCGAAGTTGCCTCCGCCGCCACCCTGGTTGCCACCGCCACCGCCGCCACCGAAGCCGCCGCCGCCACCGCCGGAGCGGGACATCTTCTGCACCTTCGCCGTGGCGTAGCGCAGCGACGGGCCGATCTCGTCGACCTCGAGCTCGATGACAGTGCGCTTCTCACCCTCGCGGGTCTCGTACGACCGCTGACGCAGCCGGCCCGACACGATCACCCGAGCGCCACGCTGCAGCGACTCGGCGACGTGCTCGGCGGCCTGGCGCCACACGGTGCATGCGAGGAACAGCGGCTCGCCGTCCTTCCATTCGTTCGACGCCTTGTCCATGAAACGGGGCGTCGAAGCGACTCGGAACTTGGCGACCGCAGCCCCGGAGGGGGTGAACCGCAACTCGGGGTCATCGGTCAGATTGCCGATGACCGTGATGGTGGTGTCTCCTGCCATGACCATCTCCTCGCGCACTCAGCGTCTCGCCGTACAGGCTCGCAGAGCCGTACGACAGAGTCGCGGAGGCTGATCCGGACGAACCGGGGTTGGATGCTCTAGCGCATTTCCGGTCGGATGACCTTGGTGCGCAGCACGGACTCGTTGAGCCGGAGCTGACGGTCCAGCTCGGCCACCGCAGCAGGCGTGGCCTGCAGGTCGATGACGGCGTAGATGCCTTCGGCCTTTTTGTTGATCTCGTACGCGAGGCGCCGACGGCCCCACACGTCGGTCTTCTCAACCGAGCCACCCGCGGTCCGAATCACGTTCAGGTACGTGTCGAGCGACGGTGCGACGGTGCGCTCCTCGAGGCTGGAGTCGAGGATGACCATTAGTTCGTAGTGACGCAAGACGTGCTCACCTCCTGTGGGCTAAGCGGCCACGGTCCTTCCGTGGCAGGAGGTCTTGTGTCGCTGCCCGCACGCGCCGAGGGAACCCGGCCGGACGCGGACAACCTGACCAGGATACCCGGTCCCAACGATCATGCCCGGGGTGGTCGGCTCCGGACCCGGACGAGCCGACGGGGGCCCACCGTCCGACCGTCAATCGGTCGGTGGTGGGCCCCCGTCTACGAGGCCGCGGGGCGTCCGGTCCGCATTCCTTGGGTGGGACCTGGGGAGGAACGACCACACCGATGAGGTTGGACCGAAGACGCCCCGCGGAGCTTTATCGTGTTGTTATCTGACGATACAACAGCACTCGTACCTTGTCGGGGGGAAAAGCACAATTTTCCGAGATTCGTCGCCGGTCGGTACCCGTTGTGCGATGGGGTCGCCCCCGCTGCGCCGGGCCGCGCCGCGGGGGTGACCTCGCTGTGGCCGTCGACCGCCGGTCGCCGTGTGCGACGCTCGCGCCGCTGGCGGCACCGGGATGCTGATCGCCGGTTCAAACCCATCAACGATCGTCGGTCCCTCCGGTGACGCGACACCGCCCCGGCCGTCGCCCCGCCGGTCGGGGGCGCGACGTAGGCTCGCTCGCATGCGTATCGGAGCCCACGTCGACTCGACCGACCCGCTGGCGGAGGCGGCCGCCCGGTCCGCCGAGACCGTGCAGTTCTTCCTCGCCGACCCACAGGGTTGGAAGGCGCCCAAGCCTCGCGAAGATGCCGAGCGGCTGCGCGCCGCCGAGGTCGACCTCTACGTGCACGCGCCCTACGTCATCAACGTGGCCACGCTCAACAACCGCATCCGGATCCCGAGCCGCAAGCTGCTGCTCGGGCACGCCAACGCGGCCGCCGCCATCGGCGCCAAGGGCCTGATCGTTCACGGTGGGCACGTCAACGCGGGCGACGACCTGGCCGTCGGCTTCGACAACTGGCGCAAGACCTTCGCGTACGCGGCGGACTCCGGCGGCTTCGGCGTACCGGTCCTGATCGAGAACACCGCCGGCGGCGACAACGCCTGCGCCCGACGGCTGGACGCGCTCGCCCGACTCTGGGACGCCATCGGTGACTACGAGGTCGGCTTCTGCCTGGACACCTGCCACGCGTACGCGGGCGGCGAGGAGCTGCTCGGCCTGGTCGACAGGGTCAAGGCGATCACCGGGCGGATCGACCTGGTGCACGCCAACAACTCCAAGGGCGCGTTCAACTCCGGCCAGGATCGTCACGACAACCTGGGCGGCGGGACGATCGACCCGGAGTTGGTGGTGGCGGTGATCCGGGCGGCCGGCGCGCCGGTGGTCGTCGAGACACCGGGAGGTGCGACCGGCCAGGCCGCCGACATCGACTTTCTGCGGGAGCAGCTCGGAGCGGAGACCCCGGCGGCATGACGAGCGGACAGCCCGGGACCGGCAACGCCCGGCCCACCCCCACCGGCGCGGCCGCCGAGAGTCGACAGGCCACCACGGCCGCGGCCGGCGCCCCCATCCAGCAGAACGCCGCGGCCAAGCAGGGCACCACGACGAAGCAGGATCCCGTCGAGGGTGGCACCGCAGCCAGCGCCAGCACTGCCAAGGGCATCGATGCATCAAAGAGCAGCGAACCGGCCAAGGCCAGCGACCCGGTGGATGGCACGACCAAGGCCAGCGGCGCGACCAAGGCCAGCACACCGGCCAAAGCCAGCACACCGGCCAAGGCCAGCGAACCGACCAAGGACGGTGAACCGGGCAAGGACGGTGAACCGGGCAAGGACGGCGAACCGGGCAAGGACGGCGAACCGGGCAAGGACGCGAAGGCGGACGGCGCCGACGGTCCGGACAAGGCCGACAGCGAGGCGAAGCCGGTCGGCCCGGAGCGATGGGAGGCGTTCGCCTCCGCGCCGGAGCCACGGCCCTCCATCTTCAGTCGGGCGGGCCGGGCGGTCGGTCGCTTCCTGATCCACGAGTGGACCCTGGCCGCCCTCGGCGCGTTGGCACTGGCCGTGTTGATGACCTGGCCGACGCTGCGCTATCCGCGCTACACCCTTCCGCAGGACTACTGGGACCCGAGCCTGCAAGCCTGGCAGATGGCCTGGTCCGGGCACATCCTGCTGGCCGAGCCGGCGCGGCTGTGGCAGTCCAACACGTTCTTCCCCGAGCTGTGGAGTTTCGCGTTCTCCGACACGCTGCTCGGGTACGCCCCGGCCGGGATGCTCGGCAGCGGTCCCGAGGACGCCGTGCTGCGCTACAACATCATGTTCGTACTGGCGCACGCGCTCGCCACGCTCGGGGCGTACGCGCTGGCCCGGCAGCTCGGGGCCGGCCGGATCGGTGCGGCCGTCGCGGGCGTGAGCTACACCTACGCACCGTGGCTGCTGGCCCAGGCCGGGCACCTGCACGTCCTCTCCAACGGGGGCATTCCGCTGGCGCTGGCGATGTTGGCGCGCGGGCACGGGTGGTCCCTCCGGCACGGCTACCGGCCGGAGCGCCGGCATGACGGTTGGGTCTACGCGGGTTGGCTGGTGGCGGCCTGGCAGCTCAGCCTCGGCTTCGGCATCGGGCTGCCGTTCGCGTACTTCCTGGCCGGTGCGGTGCTGGTCGCTGCCGTCCTGTTCTTCGCGCGGCGACTGCGTACCGGGCAGGCGGTTCCGTTCGGTCGCCGGTTGTTCGCCGCCGACGTGCTCGGCGGGGTGTTGTTCGCCGGTGTCGGTCTGCTGATGGCGTTCCCGTTCTTCAAGGTGACCGAGTTGCACCCGTACGCCGAGCGCACCATCGGCGACATCAGCCTCTTCTCGCCGCCGGCGTCGGGCTTCGTGACGGCGCCCGGGGAGTCGCGGATCTGGGGTGGGCTGCACGAAGGTGCCCGGGCAGCGCTGCCGTGGCACCCGGAGATGACCCTGCTGCCGGGCTTCGTGCTCTACGCGCTCGCCGCGGGCGGGTTGTTCTTCTCGGTGTGGCGGCTGCGGCACCGACTGCTGCTGCTCGCCGGGGTGCTGGTGACGATGGCCTTCGCCATGGGCACCCGTTTCTTCGACGGCACCTTCACCTACGTGCCGCTCTTCGAGCACCTGCCGGGCTGGAGCGGGCTGCGTACCCCCGGGCGGTTGATGCTCTGGACCACGTTGTTGCTCGGCGTGCTCGCGGCGGGCGCGGTCACCGCCCTCACCGACCGGGTCCGCGAGTTGACCGCGCAGCGGATCCCGTCGTGGCCGGGGCCGTGGCTGCGGATGGCCACCCTGCTGCCGTTGCTGCTGGTCACCGTCGAGGGCCTGAACACCACCCCACACCCGGTGGTGCCGACCCAACCGGCGGCGATGCGTTCGGCGGAGGGTCCGATGCTGGTGCTGCCCAGCAATCAGAGCCTGGATCAGCACGTGATGCTCTGGTCGACCAGCGGGTTCCCCGACGTGGTCAACGGCGGTAGCGGCTTCACGCCGCGCCAGCTCGACGACGTCCGTCGGGTGAGCCAGTCGTTCCCGGACCAGACGAGCATCGACTACCTGCGCACGCTCGGTGTCCGCACTGTGGTGCTGCTGCGCGGTCAGGTGGCCGGCACCCCGTGGGAGATCAACATCGACGCGCCGGTCGAGTCGCTCGGCATCAGCCGGCAGGAGGTCGGCGACGCTGTCGTCTATCGCCTCTGAAGCTTTCGGGCGGGCTTTCGGGGGAGCCCGCCCGGCTCCGGGCGGTCAGGCTTGATCCCTGCGCCGGGCGGGCTCCCCCGAAAACCCTGACCTGGTCCGGGCCGCGTTCGGCCTACGGGTCAGGTGGTGATGGGTTCCACGGAGGGTTCGCTTCTCGCGGGGCGGCGCCAGCGGTCTATCCAGGGGGCGTCTGGTGCGCCGTCGAGAACGCCGCCGTCCGGGTCGTCCGGGTAGGTGGCCCGCACCGCGTCCTGCTCGGGGTGCAGGATCTCCTTGACGACGAAGACGCAGAGCACCACCACAGTGGCCAGTCGCAGTGTCGAGGCCAGCACGAACACCCCCTCCGGGAAGACCGGACGGCTGGTTGCCGCGCCGAGTAGTTCCCCGTAGAAGGCGACGAAGTAGCAGACCTCGGCGATCTGCCAGGCCAGGAACGCACCCCACTTCGGTCGGGCCAGCACCACCAGCGGGAGCAGCCAGAGGACGAACTGCTGCGACCAGACCTTGCTGAAGATGAGGAACGCGGCGACCACCAGGAAGGCGAGCTGACCCAGCCGCGGTCGGCGCGGCGCCCGCAGCGCCAGCACGGCGACGCCGAGGCAGGCCAGCCCGAACAGCGCGTACGAGACGGTGTTGAGGGTCGGGATGTTGGCGTTGAGCCACTCGAACGGGCCGAGGTTGGCGGGGTCGTTGCCGACCTTGCCGTCCAGGTAGCGCCCGATGTACCAGAGCGTGCCCCAGTCGATCGGTCGGGTGGTGTTCAGTTCGAAGAACCGGTCCCAGTTCTCCGGGTACGCGCGGGCGGCCGGCAGGTTGACCAGCACCACTGCCGCGATCGCCGTCCCGATGGCGACGAGCGCGGCACGAACCCGGTCGGCCCGTAGAGCCAGGATGAGGATCGGCCCAAGCAGGAAGAGTGGCCAGAGTTTCGCCGCGCCGGCCAACCCGAGCAGCACTCCGGCCACCGCCGGTCGTTTTCGGGCCCAGGCCAGCAGGCCGAAGGCGGCCAGCCCGATGGCGAGCAGGTCCCAGTTGACGGTGGCGGTGAGCACCAGCGCCGGGGCGAGTGCGAACATCGCCGCGTCCCAGGGGCGTCGGCGGCGCAAGGCCAGGATCACCGCCACCGTGGCCACCGCGAGCGCGCCAAGCACCAGCGCGTTGAGGTTGTAGAACCACTGGCCCTGGTTGATGCTCGGGTCGCCGTCACCGATGGCGTGCACCGGCAGACCCAGCGCCCCCATGAAGTAGCCGGTCAGCACCGGGTACTCGACCGGGTGGTCGCGGTAGGGCACCTTGCCCTCGTTGAGTCCTTCGGCGTAGTAGAGGGCGAGGACGTCGGTGTAGCAGAACCGGGTGTACTGGACGTTGTTCTGCCAGGCGCCGTCCTGGCAGGGCGATTTCTGCACCCAGTGCAGCGCGAGCGTGAGGCACACCATCGCCAGCACGATCCGCACGGCGGTCCAGAAGCGACGCTCCCGACCGGCCGGCCGGTCCACCGCTGTCGCGTGGTCGCCGAGCGGTCCGCCGATGACGCTGGAGATGCCGCGGACGAACCCGTCGGATCGTGACGGGTGATCGGTGGTTCCGGCGTCGTCGATGCCGGGCGTCGACTGGGTGCTCATGAAGAGGCATCCTGCCGTACGGCAGGGGTGCCCGTCGCGTCCCGGCGCGGAGTTCCGGGTACGAAAACGCCGCCGCCGGCCGGGACAGGTCGTCCGGCCGGCGGCGGCGTCGTGTGCTGGTGCGGGTCAGTCCCGGTTGGGTGGCAGGCTGGGCAACTGCCCGCCGCCGCCACCACCTGTGCCGCCGCCGCCCGGGTTGCCGCCGGGGTTACCCCCAGGGTTGCCACCGGGGTTACCGCCGGGGTTGCCCCCAGGGTTGCCGCCGCCGGGGTTGTTGCCCCCGGGGTTGCAGAGCAGATCGATCAGCGGGTTACAGGGAGGGCCCTGGCCACCGGGGTTGGTCGGCGGTGGCGGCGGCGGCTCCTTGCCGTTGCCCTTCGTGACGTCACCCTCGCCGGTGACGCTGGGCAGGGGGATCTCCTCCTGGCCCTTGAGGGCGGTGTTCATGTACTTCTCCCAGATCGGGCCGGGGAGCGTCGAACCGCCGATGTCCTTACCGCTGGCGAGCTTGATCTGCGGCTTCCTCGGATCCCGGCTGCCCACCCACACCGCTGTGGCGTTCTGCGGGGTGTAGCCGACCGTCCAGGCGTGGGAGTTGTCCTTGTTGTCGTACTCCCAGGTGCCGGTCTTGGCGGCGGCCTGGCGGCCGTCTTCCAGCGAGATGTTGTTGGGGCGGGGGATCTGCTTCAGAACGCCGGTGACCTCGTCGGTGATCTTCTTGGGGATCCGCTGCTCCGGCTTGATGCGCTCGCTGCCAACGACCTTCCACTTGCCGGTGTCCTTGTCCTGCTGTTCGATCTTCACCACGAAGTGAGCCTTGATGTACTTGCCGTCGTTGGCGAACGTGGCCATGGCGTTGGCGTGATCGAACACGGTGATCGGGTACTTGCCGAAACCGGTGTAGTTGTCGAACGGTTTCGGGCCCTTCTTCGACAGGTCGAAGGCCTGCGGCGGGTCGACGCCCCACATGGTGGTCACGCCGGCCTTCCGGGCCATGTCGACGACCTTGTCGGCGCCGATCGTGTCGGCGACCCAGTAGAAGGGAACGTTGTACGACTGGACCGTCGACTCTTCGAGCGTGCAGTACTTGCCGCACTTGAGGTTGGTGCGGTTGGCGTTACCGATCGTGTCCCGGGAGCCCTCGGGCTTGTACGGCGTGGGGTCCCAGTGCGACTTGACGGAGATGCCGGCCTCGATCGCGGCGGCCAGGGTGTACACCTTCATCGACGAGCCCGGCTGGTGCCCACCGGTCAGGTCGCCGTTCTTGTCGATGTTCTTGCCGGCGTAGTCGAAGTCGGCGCCGCTGTCACCGCCGTAGTAGGCGAGCACACGGCCCTTCTTCGGGTCGATAGACACCACCGCAGCCATCAGGTTCTTCGGCTGGTCGTTGAGCTCGGAGCCCTTCTTGGACTGCATCGCGGTGTTCTCCGCGGCGGCCTGGAGCTTCGGGTCGATGGTGGTGGTGATCCGGTAGCCGCCGTCCCGCAGCGCGTCGACGCAGCTCGTCTTGCCCTCCGCACCGCTGTCGGAGCAGAGGCCCATCTCGTCCATCTCTTGCCGGACGTAGTTGATGACGTTGCCGCGCGGGCTGTCGACACCGAAGCCGACGCCGTCCTTCTTTGGCGGCAGCACCTTGGGGTACTCGGTGGGCGCCGCGGGGTGGTTGGGGGAGTCCAGCCAGCCCTCCTTCTTCATGCCGCCGATCACGTAGTCCCACCGCGACCTGGCGTCGGTCGGGTTGACCGCCGGGTCGAACCCCTGGTGGGTGTCGCTCGCCACCGGTTGCTTGATCAGCGCGGCCAGAACCGCACCCTGCGCGACGGTGAGCTTGTTTGCCGGCACGGCGAAGTAGGTCTGCGCCGCCGCCTCGATGCCGTACGCGCCGCGACCGAAGTAGATGACGTTCAGGTAGTGCTGCATGATCGTCGGCTTGTCGTACTTGTCGTTCAGCTTGGAGGCGAGGATCGCCTCCTTCACCTTCCGACCGTACGTGTCGTCCTTGAGGTTCTCGAACGCGTTGCGGGCGTACTGCTGGGTGATCGTCGAGGCGCCCTGCTTGTCGCCGTTGGAGACGTTGTTCCAGGCGGCCCGGACGATGCCCTTGTAGTCGACGCCGGAGTGCCGGTAGAAGTTCCGGTCCTCCGCCGCGGCGACCGCGTCCTGCACGTGCTGCGGGATCTGCTGGATGGTCACGAAGGTGCGGTTCTCGCTGCCCAGCTTGGCGAGCTGAGTCTTGCCGTCCTTGGCGTACACGGTGGTGGACAGCGGCAGCGGCATCTCGTTCGGCATGACCACGTTTGTCGAGTAGTAAGTGAACCCGACCACGCCGATGCCGGCGAGCATGATGAAGACGGCGAACCCGGCGATCAGCAGGTTCATCCGCTTGCGCTTCTTGGCCCGTGCCGCGCCCGAGTCACCCGCACCACGGCCGCCCCGACCGGGGCCCCCCGGACCGCCCGGCCCACCGGGACTCCCAGGGCCGCCCGGCCCACCGGAGACCGGTGAGACGCTCGCCCGAGCCACCGCCGCACGACCACCGACCGATGCGGAGCCGACACTGGCCCGACCCGCCGAGGCGGTGCCGACCGAGGCCGCACCGACGGCGGCGGCACCGACCGCGGCCCGACCCGCCGGTGCCGGGGAGACGGGCACCGAGGCCCGACCGGCGCCGGCGCGGCCAGCGGCCACACCCGGTGCCGGCGACACCGGCACCGAGGCCCGACCGGACCGGCCGTTCGCTGCCGAACCCACCGAGGCGGACCCGGCGGCCGCGCTGCCACGCGGCGGCACCGAGGCGGCGCCGACCGTGGCGCGACCACCGGCAGCCCGCGGCGTCACCGAGGCCCGGCCTGGGGCTGCCGCGCCTCGGTCCGAGGCTGACCAGCCGCTCCCGCCGGAATCACCGCCGGGTCGGCGGTACGCGTCGTCCGCGCCCGGCCCGGGGTCACCGTCTGGACCCGAGTGCTGGGTCCGGCCGCGCGCAGAACTGGGATCGCCGTACGAGTTCATTCCTCACACCCTGCCGGTCGCGGTGGGGCGCGGCTGCGCCGCCACCGGGTTGCCGTGAGTTGCTTCACCCGGGGCACCGGCACGGGGGTGCCGGCCGACCGGGGTCATTGCCGTATCAATCGGGCCAATCGGGCCAACAAGCGGTCGACCGTCCCGGGATTCGTCTGCGGCCCCGGGGCCGGTCCAACCAGCTGAGATCACCGTTGCGCCTCTCGCCTCCGCCGACCGGCGCCTCCGGCGCCCGTCGCGTCCTGCTCGCTGATGCCGTCGTTGTCGCCGGTCAGACCGTCCCGGCCGAGCAGGTACTGCTCGACCAGATGGTTCCAGTCACAACCGAGGCACACCTCCACCACGAAGACCTGGAACTCACGCAGCGTCATCGCCAGCACTGGCAACTCGGTCAGTGTCCGAGCCTGGCCGGCGGACTGCTTGAGTTCGTCACCGTAAATGTAGTGGACCAGGGTCAGGTTTTCGCTCCGGCAGATCGGGCAGCGCCGGTCGGTCGGCTCACCGTGGAACCGAGCGGCGTTCTTCAGGTACGGCGACGCGTCGCAGACGTCGTACGTGCCGACTCGTCCGGCCAGGAGCTCACGCAGCACTGCTCGCTTCTGAAGCGAGTAGTCGACGACCTGGCGCTGCGTACGCATGCGGAGAAGGGTACGCGGTCCGGCTCGACCAGGCGACCACGCTCACAATCCGTGACGACAGCATCTCGGAACGGGGGTTTGCCCTGGCCCGCACGACCCGCTAACGTGCGATGTATCGGTCCGATACATCGCGGCGGTTACCACCTCACGCCGGAGGGTAAAGAGAGGGTGGCCAGTGCTTGAGTTCGCCATCCTCGGCCTCCTGCAGGAGTCTCCGATGCACGGCTATGAGCTACGCAAGGAGCTGACCGCCAAACTCGGCGCGATCCGGGCGGCGATCAGCTACGGCTCGCTCTATCCCACGCTACGCAGGCTCCAGGCGGCGGGATGGATCACCGAGGCTGCTGAGACACCCGCCACTGCCGAGGAGGTTCCCGCGCTGACCAGCCGACGAGGTCGGGTGGTCTACAAAATCACCGCGGAAGGCAAGGAACGCTTCGCCCAGCTGATCGCACAGGCCGGGCCCGAGACGTACGACGACACGGGCTTCGGGGTGCACTTCGCGTTCTTCGCCCGGACCGACCAGGCGACCCGACTGCGCATTCTGGAGGGTCGCCGCCGCAAGATCGAGGAGCGTCGCGAAGGGCTTCGTGACGTGCTGGGCCGGGCGGCCGAGCGCCTCGACGCTTACACGCTGGAACTGCAGCGCCACGGCCTTGATGCCTGTGAGCGCGAGGTCCGCTGGCTGGAGGAGCTCATCGCCAACGAGCGCTCCGGCCGAGCCCCGACGGTCCCGAACATCGGGACAGCCGGCGGCCGACGAGAAGACAACAGCCCGCCTCCGCCTGGAGAGACCAGGAATGAGCGGCCGTGACAGAAAAGAAGGAGGCAGACGCTATGGGCTCCGTCCGCGTCGCCATCGTCGGTGTGGGTAACTGCGCCTCGTCCCTGGTTCAGGGCGTCGAGTACTACCGGAACGCCAACCCGAACGACCGCGTCCCGGGTCTCATGCACGTCGCCTTCGGCGACTACCACGTCAACGCCGTGGAGTTCGTCGCGGCATTCGACGTGGACGCCAAGAAGGTGGGCATGGACCTCGCGGAGGCGATCGTCGCCAGCGAGAACAACACCATCAAGCTCTGCGACGTGCCGCCGACCGGCGTCAGCGTGCAGCGCGGTCCGACCTTCGACGGTCTGGGCCAGTACTACCGCGAGATCGTCGAGGAGTCGGACGCCACCCCGGTCGACGTGGCGCAGGCGCTGCGCGACGCGCAGGTCGACGTGGTCGTCTGCTACCTGCCGGTCGGCTCCGAGCAGGCCGCCAAGTTCTACGCCCAGGCCGCGATCGACGCCGGCTGCGCGTTCGTCAACGCCCTGCCGGTCTTCATCGCCTCCGACCCCGAGTGGGCCAAGAAGTTCGAGGACGCGGGCCTGCCGATCGTCGGTGACGACATCAAGAGCCAGGTCGGCGCCACCATCGTGCACCGTGCCCTCGCGAAGCTCTTCGAGGACCGCGGCGTCGAGCTGCTGCGCACGTACCAGCTCAACTTCGGCGGCAACATGGACTTCATGAACATGCTGGAGCGCAAGCGGCTGGTCTCGAAGAAGATCTCGAAGACCCAGTCGGTCACCTCGCAGATCCCGCACGAGATGAGCAAGAGCGACGTGCACATCGGCCCGTCGGACCACGTGCCGTGGCTGGACGACCGCAAGTGGGCGTACATCCGCCTGGAGGGCCGCTCGTTCGGCGACACCCCCCTCAACGCCGAGCTCAAGCTCGAGGTGTGGGACTCTCCGAACTCGGCCGGCGTCATCATCGACGCGGTCCGGGCCGCGAAGATCGCCCTGGACCGGAAGATCGGCGGCCCGATCCTGTCGGCCTCGTCGTACTTCATGAAGTCCCCGCCGGTGCAGTACGCCGACCACGACGCCCACCAGGCCGTCGAGGAGTTCATCGCCGGTGAGGTCACGCGCTGACGCGCTGAATCATCAAGCACGTGGAAGGGCCGGGTCCGTGCGGACCCGGCCCTTCCACGTTGGGTCGGTTCCCCCCGGGGTACGAGAGCCGTCCCGTGATCACCGCCACCGTTTCCGGGGCCACTGGCGTCAGCGAGGCTATCGATAATCGAGACATGGCCCTCCGCACCGGCACGACAGCGACAGCCCCGCACCCGGCCCGGCCTCCTCGGCCGCGCATCGTCGCGCTGGCCTGCCTACTGCTGGCCCTGGCCGCCGTCGCGCAACTGGCCGCACTGCCACTCCGCTACTGGCACCAGGACTTCTTCCACACGGCCGCCAGGTCCTTCGAGCCAACGGACGGGGTGGCCTTCGCCGCCCTGGGCAGCACCGCCGACCTGGCGGCCGACCTGTTGACGGCGGTGCTGGCGATCGGGCTCCTCACGCTGGCCGCAGCAAACGTCGTGGGCGTGAACGGCGCGCGGATCGCCTCCTGGGCCTCGGCGCCCGTCCTCGCCTGCTGCGCCACCGTCGGGGCGGTCCGGTCGCCGCGGCCGCTCTATTCCATCTACTCCGCCGAGAACCTGGACCAGATCACCGCGATGGCACGGGACGACATGCCGAACTGGCTGGAGCCCCTGCTGCTCACGCTGGGCCTGGGCGTGCCGGTGGCGATACTCGTGGCGCTGATCCTGCTGGCCCTACCACCGGCCAACGCCTTCTTCCAGCGGCGGACCCCGGTCGATCCGCCGTGGCCCGTCCGGACCTGACCCGCCGCCAGACCGGGAGGGTCGTACAGCGCCGGGTCATAGGCCCGCCGGGGGCGCGGGGCGGCTCAGGACCAGGCGCGTCGCAGCGCGACCCCAGCCTCCAACTCCAACAACGTGACCTTGCGGGGCAGGCCCCCACCAAAGCCGACCAGCTTGCCACCCGCCCCGACGATCCGGTGACACGGCACGATCACCGGGACCGGGTTGCGGTTGCAGGCCACTCCCACCGCCCGTGCCGCCCCGGGATCCCCGACCAGGCGCGCCACCTCGCCATACGTCAGCGTCTCCCCGTACGGGATCCGCGTCATCTCCCGCCACACGGCGCGCTCGAAGTCAGAGCCGCGCGGCGCCGACACCGGGACGGTGAACGCGGTCAGTTCACCGGCGAAGTACGCCCGCAGCTCGTCGACGGCCTGCCGGGACAGCGCCTGGTCAGGCTCCTCGGTGGCCGTGTCGACCCGGCCGAAGTGTGCCCCGCAGACGCTCGTGCCGTCGGTGGCCACGGAAAACTCACCGATCGGTGCGTCGAGCACAGTCCAGCGCATCCACCCATTCTCCCCGATGCTCCTTCTGTTCCACCGGGCTGCTCACCCGGTCCGGTCGCCGGCCCACGAGCGCTCGGAGTGCCGCCCGCCGCGCTCGACGTGCCCGCACGGGCGGTGCCCGCCGGAGCCGCCCGGTAAGGGCGACGCCGACGGGCACCGAGGGCCAGGCCGCGAAGGCCGATCAGACCGGGTTGAAGAAGAAGCGCTCCCCAGCCGTGAGACCGAAGTCGTCGAGCTCGCCGTTGAAGGTCTTGTTCGGGATGAGCTGGCTGGTGCCGGCGCTGCCCGCGCTGACGGCCTGTCCGTCGATCACCGCCCGCAGCCAGATCGATCCGTCGCCCCGGTACCAGCGGAAGTCGAAGACCTCCCAGTACGAGGCGGTGGGACCTGACGCCACCAGCGGCTTGCTGCCCGCACCCTCGGCGCTGACGTACTTGCCGTTGGCCAGCGAGCGGAGCGCGAAGTAGCCGAAGTCGATGTCGACCATCTCGAACTTCTCCCAGGTGCTGACCGAGGCGGCCAGCGGGATGAGCGGCTTCGCGCCCGCACCGTCGGCGGAGACGTACTTGCCGCTGGCGGCCGACCTGATGCTGACGATCGGGTTCGGCGCCTCGACGTCGAACTTCTCCCAGGTGCTCGCGCTCGGCCGGCTGGCGATCAACGCACCACCGGTGTTCGGTGCGGTCACGAATTTGCCGTTGATGGTGGCCTTCAGACTCACCGTTCCATCCGAGTTGTCGATCAGCTGGAACTTCTCCCAGGGGCCGATCGACGACCTGTCGGCGATCAGCGGCTTGCTGCCCGCGCCGTCAGCCGAGACGAACTTCCCGTTGACCTTCGCCCGTAGCGCGACCAGACCGCCACCGGCGTCGACGATGTCGACCTTCTCCCACCCGCCGAGCGCCGGGCCGTTGTTGACCAGCGGCTTGCTGCCGGCACCGTCGGCCGAGACGAACTTGCCGTTGGACCGTGCCCGCAACCCGTGCGAGTCACGCACCGGCGAGACGGCAGCCGCAACGTTCAGCAGCCGGTCCGTACCGCCCCACGGGTTGTGCACGGCACCGGCGATGCCCCTGGTGACGATGGTGTCCCGGACCTGCGCCGGGCTCCAGGTCGGATTGGCCTGGAGCAGCAGCGCCGCGGCCCCCGCGACGTGCGGGCTGGCCATCGACGTGCCGTTGAAGGACACGGAGCCGTTGCCGGTGCCGGCCGCGGCCGAGACGATGCTCATGCCCGGCGCGTAGATGTCGATGCAGCTGCCGTAGTTGGTCCACCAGGACCGGTAGTCGACCATGTCGGTCGCACCCACTGTGATCGCTGCCGACACGTTCGCCGGGGTGTAGGAGCAGGCGTCGTCATAGTCGTTGCCGGCGGCGATCGCGTAGGTCAGGCCGTTGGCGACGGAGTTGTTGATGGCGTTGGCGACGGCCTGAAGGGTGCCGGTGTCGAAGGTACCGAGGCTCATGTTGACCACGGACGGACCGGTCTTGTGCGTGGTGGTCCAGTCGATCGCGGCGATGATGTCGTCCGTACGGGCGTTGTCGTCGCACCCGAAGACCCGCAGCGCGACGAGCTTGACCTCCTTGGCCACCCCGAACCGGGTGCCGCCGATGGTGCCCGCCACGTGGGTGCCGTGCCCGTCGCAGTCCTGGGCGACGTCGTCCCGGTCGACGAAGTCGTACCCGGAGACCGCCCGGCCACCGAAGTCCTCGTGGGCCACGTCGATGCCGGTGTCGATCACGAAGGCGGTGACACCGGCGCCCGTGTTCGGGTAGGAGTACGACCCGTTCAACTTCGGCGAGACCTGATCGACACGATCAAGGCCCCACGAGGGTGGCGAGGTCTGCGTCCCAGTCTTCGACAGGGTTCGCACCGGCTCCACGTAGGCCACGTCCGGGTTGGTTGCCAGCCGGGCCGCCTGCTGACTGGTCATGGTGACGGAGTAGCCGTTCAGCGCCTTCTCGAAGACCTGACGGACCGTGCCGCCGTTGCTCTTCGTCAACGCCGAGGCGGCGGCCCTGCGCTGCCCTGGAGTGGCCTTCTTGTCCAGGACAACGATGTAGCTGTTCGGCACGACGGCACTGGGCTTGGCCTGGGGACGCTTGGCATGCGTGTCCGCGGCCTCCTGGCTGGGCCCCGCCGAGGAGGGGGCGGATGGTTTGGCCAGCGCGGCGCCACCGGTGCCGGCGCTGACGATGAGGGTTACGGAGGCGAGAGCAAGGCCCGCCACCGCCGAACGGCGGATGACGCCACGACGTTTCACAGATGGAACTCCCCGTGTTTCGTTGACCATCCCCCGCGGATGGTCAGACATTCGCCGCCAGTGTCGCATCGACGTGCACGACTGCCGACCGGCTTCTCGCCATCGTGGACGATCGCCGGCCGGGCGCACCTCGGCTTTTCGGTCGACACGCACCCGTGTCGTCGTCGCATCGCCGACAGGACAACGGGCACCAATACGTTGCGGGACGTCGATACCGTGCTGGTCGTGGCAACGGGGACGCTCATCTTTCTGATCATCGGCGGGGCGGGCGTCGGTGTGCTCGCGCTCGCGCTGCTCGGCACCGAGCTGCTCCAGTTCGGGCACGCCGACGTGGACGGGCCGATCTCGGTCGAGACTGTCGCCGGCTTCGCCGGCGCTTTCGGGTTCGGCGCGGCCATCGTCAACGAGCTGCTTGGAGCGCGTACACCTGGCATGGTCGTCGGGGCGGTGGCCGGCGGCGTGCTCGCAGCCGTGCCCACCGGGTGGTTGGCGTCCCGGCTGAGTCGGGCGGCGCGGAACATGCGCACCGACCCCACCCCCACCCGCGACGACCTGGTCGGCGCGCTCGGCCTGGTCGTCACCCCGGTGCCGGCCAACGGGTACGGCGAGGTCCGCGTTCGCCTCGCCGGCCAACCGGTCAAGCTCAGCGCCCGCGCGGACCAGCCGATCCCGATCGGCGCCCAGGTCTTCGTCGTGCAGGCGCTCAGTGAGACCAGCGTGCACGTAGAAACCTACTGATCTCCCCCTCATAGACGGGACTCCTCATATGGCCCTACTCATCGCCGTCGGTGGCGCGGTCCTCCTCGCCCTCGTCCTGGTGCTCTTCGTGCTCTCCCGGATCAAGGTGGCCGGGCCGAACGAGGCGTTCATCGTCACCGGTCGCAAGGGCCGCACCACCCAGACCGCCGACGGCGGGCGGTCCACCGACAACTCCGGCCAGAAGGTCGTGCTGGGCGCCTCGGTCTTCGTGCTGCCGGTGGTGCAGAAGCTCCAGTCGCTCGACCTGTCCAGCCGGCGGATCGACGTCGGCATCCGGGGCGCCGTCAGCAAGCAGGGCATCCGCGCCGACCTGCACGGCGTGGCGATCGTCAAGGTCGGTGGCACCGAGGACGCGATCCGGGCCGCAGCCCAACGGTTCCTGCACCAGCAGGACGAGATCGACAACTTCACCCGGGAGGTGCTGGCCGGGGCGCTGCGTTCGATCGTCGGCCGGCTCACCGTCGAGGAGGTCATCCGGGACCGGGCGGCGTTCGCCAGCGCGGTCGCCGAGGAGGCCGAGCACTCGATGACCAACCAGGGTCTGGTGTTGGACACCTTCCAGCTCCAGGACATCCTCGCCGAAGGCTCCTACCTTCAGGATCTGGGCCGACCCGAGGCCGCCCGGGTGCTCAAGGACGCGGCGATCGCCGAGGCCCGGGCCCGGCAGCAGGCCGAGCAGGAGCGGCTGCTCGCCGAGGAGGCCATCGCCGAGGCGAACCGCAACCTGGCCCTCAAGCAGGCCGGCATCCAGGCCGAGATCGACGCGGCGAAGGCGAAGTCCGCGGCGGCCGGACCGCTCGCCCAGGCCGAACGGGACCAGGCGATCCTCTCCGAACAGCAGAAGGTGGCCGAACGCAACGCCGAACTCAAGCAGCGCCAACTCGACACCGAGGTTCGCAAGCCGGCCGACGCGGCCCGGTACAAGGTGGAGCAGGAGGCCGAGGCGTCCCGAGCAGCGGCGGTGCTGCACGCCGACGCGCAGCGCCAGTCCGTCATCGCCGCCGCGCAGGCCTCCGCCGAGCAGGCCCGCCTCACCGGTGAGGGTGAGCGGGCCCGACGGGCCGCGCTCGCCGAGGCCAACGCCATCGAGGGTGCCAAGGAAGGTGAGGCCGAGCAGCGGCGACGCTCCGCCATCGCCGAGGCCGTGGAGCGGGAAGGCCGGGCCGAGGCCGCGGCCATCCTCGCCAAGGGTGAGGCCGAGGCCGACGCGATGGCGCGCAAGGCCGAGGCGTTCGCCGCGTACGGAGAGGCGGCCGTGCTGGACCTGCTGGTCAAGGTGCTGCCGCAGGTTGTCGAGGCGGCCAGCGCGCCGATCGGGGCGATCGACAAGATGACAGTCATCTCCACCGACGGCGCGTCGTCGCTCACGAAGTCGGTGGCCGGCAACGTGGCCCAGGGCCTCCAGCTCGGCAGCGATCTCACCGGGATCGACCTGCCCGGCCTGCTGGCGCGGCTCGGTGCCGGACGGACCGACGCCACCGCGCCGTCCACCGGGGTCGACACTGTGGACGGCAGCACCGTCTCGCGCTGAGCGCGAAAGACCGGCCGACAGTCAGGGCTACACCGGATTACCCACCAAAGGCCGGCGCCCGCCGGCACCGCCTCCCGAGGGAGGGTGCCGGCGGGCGCCGGTGGTGATTCAGTGGCTGACTCAGGCGAGGCCGATGACGAAGCGCTCGCCCGCCGAGAGGCCGAAGTCCGGGCTCCAGAA
The DNA here is from genome assembly GCF_036136635.1 of Micromonospora sp. NBC_00330. NCBI lineage: Bacteria > Bacillati > Actinomycetota > Actinomycetes > Micromonosporales > Micromonosporaceae > Micromonospora > Micromonospora sp. NBC_00330. Next base: position 5,973,960 of record NZ_CP108012.1, on the reverse strand, counting down.
GTCGAAGTCCTTGTTCGGGATCAGCTGGCTGGTGCCGGCGCTGCCGGCGCTGACCGCCTGCCCGTCGGCGTTCGCGTAGATCCAGCCCGACCCGTCGGTGGTCCCGACGCCCCGGTGCCAGAAGGTGAAGGCCTCCCAGGCATCGATTCCGGTGGCCGAGGCAAGCATCGGCTTCGATCCGGCACCGGTCGCCGAGACCCACTTGCCGTTGGCCAACGAACGCAGGCCGAAGTAGCCGTTGTAGTCCAGGTCGAACAGCTCGAACTTCTCCCAGGTGCTGACCGTCGCGGCCACCGGGACCAGCGGCTTGCTGCCGGCACCGTCAGCGGAGACGTACTTGCCGCTGGCGGCCGACTTGAAGCTGACGATCAGGTTCGTCTCGAGGTCGAACTTCTCCCAGGTGCTGGCGTTCGCCGCGCTGGCAATCAGCGGGCCACCGTTGCTGGGCGCACTGACGTACTTGTTGTTGACAGTGGCCTTCAAGCTCACCGTGCCGTCGATGTTGTGAACCAGCTGGAACCTCTCCCAGGTGCTCACCGACGCGGCAGCGGCGATCAGTGGCTTGCTGCCGGCACCGTTGGCGCTGACGTACTTACCGTTGACGTTCGCCCGCAGCGCGACCAAGCCGCTGCCGGCGTCGACGATGTCGAGCTTCTCCCAGCCGCCCAGCACTGGGCCGGCGGCGGCCAGCGGCTTGCTGCCCGCACCGTCAGCCGAGACGAAATAGCCGTTGGAACGCGCCAGCAGGCCGTGCGAGGTGCGCGCGGGAGAGAGTGCCGACGCGACGTTGAGCAGACGGTCCACCCCGCCCTGCGGGTTCAGCACAGCGCCAGCGAGCCCCCGGGTCACGATCGTGTTGCGCACCTGCGACGGGGACCACGTCGGGTTCGACTGAAGCAGCAGCGCAGCGGCTCCGGCCACGTGCGGCGCCGCCATCGAGGTCCCGCTGAAGGCCACCGACCCGTCGGTGGTCCCGCTTGCCGCCGAGACGATGTCCACGCCCGGAGCGAAGACGTCGACGCACGGGCCGTAGTTCGAATCGAAGTACTCGGTCGAGGCCCGACGGTCGAACCTGTCGGTGGCTCCGACGGTGATCGCCGCCGACACCCTGGCCGGGGTGTAGTAGCAGGCATCGTCCGCGTCGTTACCGGCGGCCACCGCGTAGGTGAGACCGGTGGCGATGGAGTTGCTGACCGCGTTGGAGAGCGCCGGGTAGTCCGGGTCCTCCGGCCCGCCGAGGCTCATGTTGACCACGGCAGGCTTCTGCGCATTGGCGGTCACCCAGTCGATCCCGGCCAGGACCTGCTCGGTGGTGCCAGAGCCATCGCAGTCGAGGACCCGGACGGCGACCAAGTTGACGGCCTTGGCCACGCCGTACTTCGTGCCGCCGACGGTGCCCGCCACGTGCGTGCCGTGACCGTTGCAGTCCTGCGCCACATTGTCCTGGTCGATCGCGTCGTAGCCGTTCGAGGCACGGCCACCGAAGTCGCTGTGGTTGATGTCGATGCCGGTGTCCACGATGTACGCCTTCACCCCGGCACCGGTGGTGGGGTAGGTGTAGCTGCCATTCGGCTTGGGCGAAACCTGGTCAATCCGGTCCAGGCCCCAGGAGGGGGGCGCGCTCTGCGTTCCGCTCTTGTGGAAGCGGATCACCGGCTCCACGGATGCGACATCCGGGTCGGCAGCCAGCCGGCCGGCCTGCTTCGCGGTCATGGCGGCGGAGTAGCCGTTGACGGCGTTGCTGTACGTCCGACGGACGCTGCCGCCGTTCTCCTTGGCCAGAGCCGAAGCGGCGGCCTTGATCTTGGCCGGGGTGGTCTTCTTGGCCTTGAGGACCACGATGTAGCGGTCCGGTACGACCTCGGCGGGCTTGGCCTTGGCCAACCGGCCGTCCTGCTTCGGGGCCGTCAACTTGCTTGCGGGCTTCGGCGCCAGCGGAGCGGACGGTTCGGCCATGGCGGCCCCACCGGTAGCGGCGCTGACGATGATGGTTGCGGAGGCGAGAGCAAGGCTCGCCACCGCCGAGCGGCGTATCACGCCACGGCGTTTCACTAGGTGGTCTCCCCGTTTGGTCGTCGCCCGTCCAATCCGGACGGCCGGACGGGCGGTGGGGTCGGCGGCGGTGTCGATGCACCGGTAGCCGACGGACGCCCAGACATCATGGACGACGATGAAAGCGCTGCACCTCAGCCATTCGGTCGATCCGCTCGCGTTTCGTCGTCGACCGGACAGCCGTGCATCGCCGCCTGCCACGTCAGCAGTGGCGGCTGCCGCCACCCGACGGCGGGTCGCGCTACACGACCAGCCTTGACGTTGAGCGCGTCAGCCGAGGATGCCCTCGGCGCGGGCCCAGCGCAGCAGCTCCGCCTCGGCGGCGTCGCGGTCCAGCGGGCCGTGCTCGAGGCGTTGCTCCTTGAGGTGCTTCCAGGCCCGCCCGACCACCGGCCCCGGCGGCACCCCGAGCAGCTCCATGATCGCGTTGCCGTCCAGGTCGGGTCGAACCCGCGCCAGGTCCTCCTCGGCCGCGATCCGGGCGATCCGATCCTCCAGCGCGTCGTAGTCGGCCGCGAGCTGGGCGGCCTTACGCCGGTTGCGGGTCGTGCAGTCGGAGCGGGTCAGCTTGTGCAGGCGGGGCAGCAGGTCACCGGCGTCGGCGACGTAGCGGCGCACCGCCGAGTCGGTCCACTCGCCCCGCCCGTACCCGTAGAAGCGCAGGTGCAGCGCGACCAGCGCGGTCACCTGCGCGGTGACGTCCTTCGGGTAGCGCATCGCCTTCATCCGGGCCTTGGTCAGCCGGGCGCCGACCACCTCGTGGTGGTGGAAGCTGACCCGGCCGTCGGACCCGACCGCCTTCGTCGCCGGCTTGCCCACGTCGTGCAGGAGGGCGGCCATCCGCAGGATGAAGTCGCAGCCCTCCTCCTCGTAGGAGACCGCGTTCTCGACGACCGTCAACGTGTGCTCGTAGACGTCCTTGTGCTGGGCGTGCTCGTCGATCTCCAGCTTCAGCCCGGTCAGCTCCGGCAGGAACCGCTCGGCCAGCCCGGTGTCGACCAGCAGCCGCAGTCCGGTGATCGGATCGGCGCCGCAGAGCAGCTTGGTGAACTCGTCGCGGATCCGCTCGGCGGTGATCCGGTCCAGGTCGGCGGCCATCTCGGTCATCGCCAGGTGCACGTCGGGGTGGACGGCAAAGCGCAGCTGGGCGGCGAACCGGGCGGCCCGCAGCATCCGCAGCGGGTCGTCGCCGAACGACTCACCCGGCGTGCTCGGGGTACGGATCACCTTGGCCGAGAGATCGTCCAGCCCACCGTGCGGGTCGGTGAACCGGTGGTCCGGCAGGCCGACCGCCATCGCGTTGATCGTGAAGTCGCGCCGCTTCAGGTCCTCGTCGAGGCTGGTGCCGTACACCACCACCGGGTTACGACTGACCTGGTCGTACGACTCCGCGCGGAAGGTGGTGATCTCCAGTCGGAGGCCGTCGCGCTGAGCGCCGATGGTGCCGAACTCGCGACCGGTCTCCCAGATCGACTCGGCCCAGCCCTTGATGATCCGCAGGGTCTCGTCGGGGTGCGCGTCGGTGCAGAAGTCGAGGTCATCCCCGAGTCGACCGAGCAGGGCATCCCGCACCGAACCGCCCACCAGGTGCAACTCGTGACCGGCGCGGACGAAGCGGCGGCCCAACTCGTCGGCGACCGGGGACACCCGGAGCAGTTCGGCGACGGCGTTGCGCTGCGCGGCGGTGAGTTCGCGGCGGTCGGCGGCGTGAGGAGCGGAGGCTTCGGACATGGGATCACCAGCTTATCGGGCCGGGGTGTGATCCGATCCGCCGGGCGCGGGTAACGGGTGGGGGTTGACTATGGTCTGTGGCGTGCGGGTCGGTGTCCGACTCGACGTACCCCTGGGAGGCTGGAGATGAGCGGCGGGCTCTACCGCAGCGCCAACGCCGCGAACGATGGCGGCCCAGGCGCCCGTCCCGGGGACGGCGCCACCTTCATCTCCGCCGAGCCGCTGAACCAGCCGGCCATGGAGTCGACCGCGCCGCCGCAGGAGCAGGTGGGCGAGGCGAGCGCGGCGACCAACAGCGCGGTGATGGCGATCGGCAGCCTGGTCAGCCGGGGTACCGGCTTCCTGCGCACGTTGGCGTTGACCGCCGCGTTGGGTGGGGCGCTGGTGGGTGACGCGTACACCACCGCGCAGATCCTGCCCGGAATGGTCTATGAGTTCCTGCTCGGCGGCATCCTCACCAGCGTGTTGATCCCGGTGCTGGTTCGTCGGCGCAGGGTCGACACCGACGGCGGACAGGCGTACGCCCAGCGGCTGTTGACCCTCGCGGTGCTGACCCTGGCGGGGGCGGCCCTGCTGGCCGTGCTGTCAGCCGGCCTGCTGACCAAGCTCTACGCCGGCGAAAACACCGGCGAAGACTTCCGGGGCCTGGTCAAGGCGTTGTCGTACCTGATGTTGCCGATGATCTTCTTCACCGGTCTCAGCGCGCTGATCAGCGCGGTGCTCAACACCCGGGGGCACTTCGCCGCGCCGATGTGGGCGCCGATCCTCAACAACATCGTGGTGATCGCCACCGCGGGCCTGTACATCGCGATCTTCGGCGCGAAGATCGTCAAGCCGGAGGACATGACCACTGGCCGGATTCTGCTGATCGGTGGCGGCACCCTGCTCGGCGTCGCGATCCAGGCCGCCGGCCTCCTACCGGCGTTGCGCAAGGTCGGCTTCCGGTGGAAGTTCCGGTTCGACTTCCGCACCCTCGGGCTACGGGAGCTCGGGCGTCTCGGCGGCTGGATGTTCTGCTACGTCGCGGTGAGCCAGGTCGGCCTGATCGTGCTGTTCAATCTGCTGAACCGGGCAGGCAAGGAGAACGCTGCCGGCCCGCTGATCTACAACAACGTGTTCCTGCTGCTGATGATGGCGCACGGCATCATCGCCGTATCGATCATCACTGCACTGATGCCCCGGATGAGCGCAGCCGCCGCCGACGGCCGTTACTCCGACGTCGCCGCCGACCTTTCCCGGGGCACGCGCACCGTCTCGGCGGTGCTCGCCCCGATCGCGGTCTGCTACGCGGTACTGGCGACTCCGCTGGCCGTGACGCTGTTCCGCTACGGCGCGTTCACCGACGAGAACGCGGCGGACACCTCGCTGGTGCTGCTCCTGGCGGCGCTGGCACTGGTGCCGTTCGCGATCAGCCAGCTCTTCACCTTCGCCTTCTACGCCCTGCCGGACACCCGCACACCGGCCCTGATCAACATCCCGGTGGTCGCCCTGCGGATCGGTGTGCAGGTGGTGCTCTACGTCGCCTTCGCCGCCCACTTCGCTGCGGCCGGGATGATGATCGGCAACGCCGTGTCCTACCTGGCTGCCGCCTTCGCCTCCGCGTGGCTGCTGCGGCCCCGGATAGGCCGGATCGGGATGGGCGCCATCCTGCGCACGCTCGGCCGAGTGGCGGTCGCCGCGTTGGGGGCCGCCCTGGTCGGCCTCCTCGTCGTGAGTCTTCTGCCTGGCGGCGACAGGCCAAGTTGGATGCAGGCAGTCGTGCAGCTCGTGATCGGCGGCGTGGTGATCGGCGGGACCTACCTGGGTCTGGCCATGCTGCTGCGGATCGGGGAGATCACCGAGGTGGTCGGGATGGTTCGCCGGCGTCTCGGTCGCTGAACGTCCGCATCCGATTACAACAAGTTGACACTCATACGGAATGTGACTACGGATCACCAGGCTGGGGATGCGCCTGTGGATAACTCCGCGATTCGCCGGTCAACCGCCGCTTCGGCCTGTGGATAACCAACCGTACGGCTGAGGGTGGCGACCCGATCGGTGGGAACGTACGAGGCAGCGCGAGCGCCACGCCAGCCCAGCCCCGGCGTCGGTCACTTGCGGTGAAGCCGTAGATTAGCTAGTACATGTGCCAGCAACGTGGCTGACAACGGTCGTAACCGGACGACCTCTTCGACTGCCGGAAACCCCGCCAGGTACGGCGGGAAGATGACATGTCGGAGAGACGGGCAACCCGGGTAAGGTCGCTCTCGACGGGTACGGCAGGGGCCGACGCTGGGCGTCGACACCGGTCGGCCGGTTCCTTCAACGGCAGAGCGGGAAGCCACATGCCCAGCAGTTCGGGTTCATCGATCGACACGATCACCGAGGGAGGACGGGTGACCCAGGTCGGCGAGGGTCAGGAGGCGGACGAAAGCGCTCCTCCGGTCATGACCTTCGGTGCTCCCACGGCCGGTGAAGTCCTCGCCGAGCGGTACGAACTGGTTGAGCACATCAACAACGACAGCGCGGGTCGGCTGGTCTGGCGCGGGGTCGATGTCATCCTGCGCCGTCCCGTTGCCGTGGTGCTGCGTTACCCGGGTGGCGACTCCGCCACCGAGATGCTTCAGGCCGCCGTCGCGGCCAGCCGGGTCATCCACCCCAACCTGGTCGGCGTCTACGACGCGATCGACGAGGCCGACCGGGCGTACGTGGTGCGCGAGTGGGTCGACGGGCAGTCCCTGCGGGACCTGGCGACCGACGGCCCCCTGGACCCGGCTCGGGCCACCGCTATCGGCAACGCCGTCGCGAGCGCGCTCGCCGCGGTGCACGCCACCGGCATGGTGCACGGCAACGTCCACCCCGGCACCGTCATGATCAGCGATGAGGGCCGGGTGGTCCTGGCCGACGCCCGCACCGACGGCGCCGACAGCCAGGAGAACGACATCCGGGCGGTCGGCGGTGTCCTCTACTTTGCGCTGACCGGCTCCTGGCCGCACGCCGAGGCACCACTGCACGGCGCCACCGCCGGCCACGGCCGCGCCGCCATCCCGGACGCTGTTCGGGACGCCGGGGGTGCCATCGCGGCACCGCGCCAGGTTCGGGCGGGCGTTCCGGCGTACCTGGACGACCTGACCATGGACCTGCTCGACGCCGAGATCGCGCCGCCGTCCTCCGACGTGCTCGCCGCCGAGTTGGCGCGACTGGACGTGCCGGCCGAGGACGAGCACTACCTCGACAACAGCGGGCCGCTGCGGTTCGCCGCCGAAACCGGGGAAGAGCCGTCGCCGCTGGCCGCGGCCGGGGGTCGCAAGGTCGCCGTCGGCATCGCTGGTCTGTTGGCCGTCGCCCTGGTCGGTCTGCTGATCGGGATCATCGCGTTGGGCGGCGACGACAAGGACCCGCAGTCCAACCCGGTCGCCGCGCCGACCTCCAGTGCCCCGGCCGGCGACGCCACCCCGGCCGCCGCGACGGCCCGCAAGCTGACAGTGAAGAACGTCCGGATCATCGACCCGGACAGCAAGGACCGCAGTGAGGTCGACGGCGCCGAGAAGGTCATCGACGGTGACGAGGACAAGGGCTGGGAGACCGAGACCTACCGGGACCGGCCCAACTTCGGCAACCTGAAGAAGGGCATGGGCGTCTGGATCGACCTCGGCCAGCCGCACACCGTCAAGTCGGTGCAGGCAGTGCTGTCGGCCACCAACGCGTCCGCCCAGTTGTTCGCCGGCACTACCAACCCGGAGTCCAGCTCCAGCGGTGACAAGCAGTTGGTCGCGAGCTACAAGACCGCCATCGGCCAGCCGTTCGAGGACCACGACGGCACCACAATGACGTTCAACGGCTTCGACGCCGACCGGAAATACCAGTACCTGCTGTTCTGGATCACCGAGTTGGCTCCGGCCGAGGGTGGGTTCAAGCTGGGGGTGCAGGAGATTACGGTCCAGGGTTCGTGAGCCGGGCACCACGATCCGGGCATCGCACGCACTGGACGCGGTGATGGACGAGCGCGCCGCAGCAAGAGACCTGGAGCTGCTGCGCGCGCACGTCGCCGGAGACCGGGACGCCTTCACCGAACTGTTCCACCGGCACCGGGACCGGTTGTGGGCGGTGGCCCTGCGGACGCTCGGCGACCGCGAGGACGCAGCCGACGCACTCCAGGACGCCCTGCTGTCGGCGCATCGGGCGGCGGCCCGCTTCCGTGGCGACTCCGCCGTCACCACCTGGCTGCACCGGATCGTGGTCAACGCCTGCCTGGACCGGATCCGACGCCGGCAGGCGCACCCCACAGTGCCACTGCCGGACGGTAACCGGACCGACGACGGATCGGGCACCGGTGGGCTCGAGCCGGCGGCGCCGGTAGCGGACCACGACACGGTGCTGGTGGTCCGCGAGGCGCTCGCCGCGCTGCCCCTTGAGCAACGCGCCGCGCTCGTGCTGGTCGACGTGCAGGGCTATCCGGTCGCCGAGGTCGCCCGCATCCTCGGTGTCGCCGAGGGCACTGTGAAGAGCCGATGTGCCCGGGGCCGGGCGCGGCTGGCAGTGCTGCTCGGGCATCTCCGCCCCGCCGCCGTCACGACGCCGTCGGCCCGACCGGACCCCACCGCCCCGATCAGGGGCGTGCCCGGCGTCACGCCGGGGAACCCTGGCGCGGTGGAGGGCGTCGGATCGGGGTCAGGTCGATACCGGCGGGACGCCAACCAGGAGGACACGTGACGACCGAGGGGTTCCGGGAGGTCGACATCGACCTCCTCGCTGACTACCTCGGCGGGGCGTTGGACGGCACCCCGCAGCAGGACGAGGTCGCCCAACTGGTCTCCGCGGACCCGTCCTGGGCCGAGGCGTACGCGCTGCTGGGCCCCGCCGTGACCGAGGTCCGGACGGACCTGACCCGCTGGGCCGAGCCGTCCCCGGAGATGCCGTCGGCGATCACCGACCGCCTCCTGGCCGCGTTGGCCTCCGCGGAGCCGACGACCGACACCTCGACCGAGGAGGCACCCGCCGGCGCGCCCAGCGTCGATCGGGACGGCGACGCGGCGACGCCGTTGGTCGTACCGGCGCAGGGCGGGGCCGGTCGCCGGCCTCCCCTCCCCACGCCCGGCGGGTCGAAGCGCTGGGCGTCCACCGGCCCGGGCCGCCGCCAGCGCGGCTGGGCCCGCCGTGGCGCACCCGTGGCCGCCGCCGCGATCGCCGTCATCGCCGTCGCGCTGGGCCTCAACCAGCTCTCGATGCGGGCGTCGGACGACTCCGGTGGCACCAACGCCATGAACCACCCGGCCAGCGCGCCGGAGGGCGTCGCGGGGGCCGGGACGGCCCGCACCACCGGGCCGGCACTGCGCAGTGGTACGAACTACACCCCGCAGACCCTCGGCAACGCCAACGGCACGGACGCGCCACGCACACCGACCGCCAGCCGGGCGACCGGCAACACTCCGAGCGACCAGCCGAAGGTGGATGCCGAGGGCGGTCGCCGTCCCTCTCCCGACGGGTCGGACCAGCTGGCCCGGCTGACCGACGAGGCCGCGCTGACAAGCTGTCTGGCCAGCGTCGCGACGGAACACGGATCGGCCCCACTGGTGGTCGAGGTGATCGACTACGCGCGGTTCCAGGGCGATCAGGCGCTGGTCATCCACTTCACCGACGCGACCGGCGCCCGGTGGGCCTGGGTGAGTGGCCCGGAGTGCGGAGTGCCCGGGTCCGGCTCGGACAGCCGGTATTCGGCGCGGGTAGGGTGAATCCACGGTCAATGGCACGATGACCCCCCACGTGACCTGACCCACCGGATGCCCGGCTCGGGAATCCCCGGTTCGTACGATGACGTTCTGGAAGTCAGCTGCCGGCCCCACCCAGGCGTCGGCGACTCGGATCAGCATCGGTGCTCGCGCCGACGCCGAACACACACAACTCGGGAGACGGCAGTGGACGAGGTCCGCAACCTGATCATCATCGGCTCCGGGCCGGCCGGCTACACAGCGGCGGTCTACGCCGCACGTGCCAACCTGAAGCCGCTGATCATTGAGGGCGTGCAGTCCGGTGGCGCGCTGATGACCACGACCGAGGTGGAGAACTTCCCCGGCTTCGCCGACGGCATCCTCGGCCCGGAGCTGATGGACAACATGCGCAAGCAGGCCGAGCGGTTCGGTGCCGAGTTCCTCACCGACGACGTGACCCGGGTCGAGCTGGTGGACACCGGCGACGCCGGATCCGGCGCGGTGAGCACCGTCTGGGTCGGCGAGACCGCCTACCGGGCGCGATCCATCATTCTCTCCACCGGTTCGGCCTGGCGGCCGCTGGGCGTGCCCGGCGAGCAGGAGTTCCTCGGCCACGGCGTCTCCTCCTGCGCCACCTGCGACGGCTTCTTCTTCCGCAATCAGCACATCGTGGTCGTCGGCGGCGGCGACTCGGCGATGGAGGAGGCCAGCTTCCTCACCCGTTTCGCCGAATCGGTCACCATCATCCACCGCCGCGACTCGTTCCGGGCCAGCAAGATCATGGCTGAGCGGGCATTGAGCAACGAGAAGATCAAGGTCGAGTGGAACAGCGCCGTCGAGGAGATCCTGGGCGACGACGGCAAGGTCACCGGCGTACGGGTCCGCAACGTGCACACCGGTGACACCAAGGTGATGGACGTGACAGGCGTCTTCGTGGCCATCGGTCACGACCCCCGCAGCGAGCTCTTCCGTGGTCAGGTCGAGATGGACGACGAGGGCTACGTGAAGGTCCACGCCCCGAGCACCCGCACCAACATCCCCGGCGTCTTCGCCGCCGGTGACCTGGTCGACCACACCTACCGTCAGGCGATCACCGCGGCCGGCACCGGCTGTGCCGCCGCGCTCGACGCCGAGCGGTTCATCGCGACGCTCAGCTGAAGCAAGGAAACACATCCCTGAGGAGGGGCATAGTGGGAACAACCAAGGCGGTCACCGACAAGAGCTTCGTCGCTGACGTGCTGCAGGCCGACAAGCCGGTGCTGGTGGACTTCTGGGCGGAGTGGTGCGGGCCGTGCCGCAAGGTGTCGCCGCTGCTCGAGGAGATCGCCCGGGAGATGGGTGACCAGGTCACCATCGTCAAGCTCAACATCGACGAGAACCCGGAGACCGCTCGGGCCTACCGGGTGATGTCGGTGCCGACGCTCACCGTCTTCAAGAACGGCCAGCCGGTGCAGTCGATCGCCGGTGCCAAGCCGAAGGGCGAGCTGGTCCGGCTCATCGAATCGGCCCTCTGACCAGCAGAAACATCAACCGAACCCCGTACCCGCTCGCCGGGTGCGGGGTTCGGTGTCTTCTCGGCCGTACCGCCGACGGATTTCTCGGCCCCAGCCACCTCGCCGCCCCGAAACGCATAGCCTCAAGCCTGGGCCGCCCGGCCAGCCAGCGTCGTGCAGAGGGGGTCGTGCGTGCGTCCGATCCGACCCGGTGACCGGGGACCCGCGGTCACGGAGATCCGTACCATCCTGACCGGCCTCGAACTGCTCGCCGCCGCCGGCCCGCAAACCGACGAGTTCGACCTCGACACCGAGCGGGCGGTGCGCGCGTTCCAGCAGTCGCGGGGGCTCAGTGTGGACGGCCGAGTCGGCGCGGAGACCTGGCGCGCCCTGGATGCCGCCCGTTGGCGGCTCGGCGCCCGCACCCTCTACCACGCGGTCCCCGAGCCCCTCACCGGCGAGGATGTCCGGTCGCTCCAGGAGCGACTGCTGGAGATGGGGTACGACGTGGGCCGCGCGGACGCGATCTACGGTGTCCGGACGTCGCGGGCGGTAGCCCAGTTCCAGCGTGAGGTCGGGCTCACCCCGGACGGCTCCTGCGGCCCACACACGATGAACGCGCTCCGCCGGATCGGCCGCAAGGTGGTCGGTGGCCGCCCGCAGTGGCTCCGCGAATCCGACGCGATCCGGCAGTCCGGGCCGGCGCTGGTCGGCAAGACCGTCGTCATCGACCCGGGGCACGGCGGCACCGACCCCGGGATGGTGGTGCCCGACGGCTCGCTGCGCTGGACCGAAGCGGACCTGGTGCACGACCTGGCGAGCCGACTGGAAGGGCGACTCGCCGCCACCGGGGTGCGGGTGCAGCTCACCCGGGGCCCGTCGCCCGACAGTTGCCTACCGGACGCCGACCGGGCCCTGCTCGCCAACTCGCTCGGCGCCGACGTCTTCATCTCGCTGCACCTCGACGGCCACGCCAACCCGGACGCGGAGGGCGTCGCGACCTACCACTACGGCACCGACAACGGGGTGACCTCGGCGACCGGCGAACGCCTGGCCGGGCTGGTGCAGCGGGAGATCGTCGCCCGCACCGGGCTGCGGGACTGCCGTACCCACGCCAAGACGTGGGAATTGCTGCGACTGACGCGGATGCCCGCCGTCCGGGTCGAGGTCGGCTACCTCACCTCGCCGACGGACCGCGCCCACCTCGTCGACCCCCGGTTCCGGGACCGGGTGGTGGAGGCGATCGTGGCCGCGGTGCAGCGGATGTACTACCCGATCGAACGAGACGTCCCGACCGGATCGCTCGACGTCAGCGAGCTGCGTGCCGTGGTGGCCGCCGGCACTGTGGTGGACTGATTCGCCGCCGGGCGTCAGCCGTTGGTGGAGCGGGTGGCCGGGGCCGGACGGACCGGCCGGAGCAGGGTCTCCGGGCTCATCGACCCGAGCAGCTTCTCCAGCGCGTACTCGACGTCGGACTTCCAGCTCAGCGCCGTACGCAACTCAAGGCGCAACCGAGGGAAGCGCGGATGCGGACGTACGGTCTTGAAGCCCACGGAGAGGAAGAAGTCGACAGGGGCCACGCAACCGCCGGCGGGGTCGTCCGCGTCGCCGAACTTGGCGTCGCCGAACGCCTCGATCGCCTTGATCCCACGCTTGGTCAGATCCCGGGCGACACCCTGCACCAGCATCCGGCCCAACCCGCCGCCGGAGAACGCGGCGACCACGTTGGCGGTCATCAACAGTGCCGCGTCCGCGGAGACCGGTGAGGTCGGGAACGCCATCGACCGGGGCACGTAGGCGGGCGGGGCGTACATCACGAAGCCGGCCGGCATGCCGTCGACGTACGCGAGTTTGCCGCAGGAGCCCCACTCCAGCAGCGTCTGGGAGACCCACGCCTCTTTCTCCAGGCCCGGATCGCCGGCGGCGCAGGCCCGGTCGGCGGAGACCGGATCGAGCTCCCAGTAGACGCACTGCCGGCACGGGCGCGGGAGGTCTTCCAACGTGTCGAGGGTCAGGCTGACCAGACGTCGCGACATATGGAGCATCCCCACAATAGGCTCGGTGGTGAGACCGGCATGGAACGACAGCGCCGCCTTCCTGCCCCCGACGAGCGATCGTACGCCGCCGATCGGCGATACGGGAGGGGACGCGCGAATGCCCACCGCAACGGGGACGCCGAGGACGGTCCGCCATGTGGTCGATCTGCTGCGGCACGGCGGCGGCACGAGACCGGCGGACTAGGATCGACAATCGGTGTGTCCGCCGCCATGGTCAGCGGTGTGCGGGGTACCCGGGGCGGGAGCCACTCGAGCAGCGATCGAGGTGAGGTCATGACCGGCACGACACTCGACGACTACACCGACCGGTACGCCCGGCGGGTACGCGGGATGACCGCCTCCGAGATCCGAGCACTGTTCGCGGTGGCCAGTCGTCCGGAGGTCGTCTCGCTCGCCGGTGGCGCACCGTACATCGCCGCCCTTCCACTGGACGCGGTCGGCGAGATGCTCGGTCGGCTCGGCTCCGAGCACGGCGTGACCACCCTCCAGTACGGCATTGGTCAAGGCACCCTCGAGCTGCGCGAGCGGATCTGCGAGGTGATGTCGCTCTCCGGGATCGACGCCGCGTGCGGTGCCTCCCCGGAGGACGTCGTGGTCACCGTGGGCGGGCAGCAGGCACTGGACCTGGTGGCCCGGCTCTTCCTCGACCCGGGCGACGTGGTCCTTGCCGAGGGGCCGACGTACGTCGGTGCGCTCGGCGTATTTCAGGCCGCCCAGGCGCAGGTCGTCCACGTACCGATGGATGCGGACGGGCTGATCCCGGAGGCACTGGAGACGGCCATCGCCGACCTGGCCCGCGCGGGCCAGCGGGTCAAGTTCCTCTACACGATCCCCACCTACCAGAACCCGACCGGCGTGACGCTCAGCGAGGAGCGCCGGGAACGGGTGCTCGACATCTGCGAGCGCGCCGGCCTGCTCGTCGTCGAGGACGACCCGTACGGCCAACTGGGGTTCGAGGGCGAGGCCCCGGCCCCCCTGCGGGCCCGCCGCCGCGACGGCGTCTTCTACCTCAGCACCTTCTCCAAGACTTTCGCCCCCGGGCTGCGGGTCGGCTGGATCCTGGCGCCGCACGCGGTCCGCGACAAGCTGGTCATCGCCAGCGAGGCGCAGATCCTCTGCCCCAGCGGTTTCGCCCAGGCCGCGGTGGCCACCTACCTGAGCACGATGCCCTGGCGGCAGCAGCTCAAGGTCTACCGCGAGGTCTACCGGGAACGCCGCGACGCCCTGCTCGACGCGATGGCCGACCTGATGCCCGAGGGCACCAGCTGGACCACCCCGGCCGGTGGTCTCTTCGTGTGGGCCAGCCTGCCCGACGGGCTCGACTCGAAGGCCATGATGCCGCGAGCGGTCGCCGCCCGGGTCGCCTACGTTCCCGGCACCGGCTTCTACGCCGACGGCACCGGCACCGACGCCATGCGGCTCAACTTCAGCTTTCCGCCACCGGAGCGGATCCGCGAGGGCGTCCGACGGCTGGCCGGTGTGATGGAGCAGGAAATCGCGATGCGCCGGGTCTTCGGTGCCGTGGGTGGTGCCGCCGGTCGACGCGGCCGGGCCGGCTCCGACGTGCCCGGGCCCGACTTGGCATGATGCCGGCATGGCTACGACCGCCGAGCGTCTCCTCGTGACCGATTCCGCCCTCTCGGCCGACCTGCGCGTCGTGGTGCTCGCGGGTGGGCTCTCCTACGAACGGGACGTCTCGCTGCGCTCCGGTCGTCGCGTGCTCGACGCGCTGCGCGCCGTCGGGGTGGAGGCAGAGCTGCGAGACGCGGACGTGGCGCTGCTGCCGGCGCTCGCGGCCGACCCGCCGGACGCGGTGGTGATCGCACTGCACGGCGCGACCGGCGAGGACGGCTCACTGCGCGGGGTGCTGGACCTGTGCGACGTGCCGTACGTCGGCTGCGACGCTCGGGCCTCCCGGGTCGCCTGGGACAAGCCCTCGGCCAAGGCGGTGCTCCGCGAGGCCGGCATCCCCACCCCCGACTGGGTGGCGCTCCCGCACGATCGTTTCTCCGAACTCGGCGCGGTCGCCGTCCTGGATCGGATCGTCGACCGTCTGGGCGTACCCCTGATGGTGAAGCCGGCGCAGGGCGGGTCCGGGCTGGGCGGGGCCGTGGTCCGGGACGCCGCCGCGCTGCCCGCAGCGATGGTCGGCTGCTTCGCGTACTACTCCACCGCGCTCGTGGAGCGGTACGTGCCGGGGATGGATGTGGCGGTCTCCGTCGTCGACCTCGGCGACGGCCCGCGGGCGCTGCCGCCGGTGGAGATCGTGCCGCGCAACGGCGTGTACGACTACGCCGCCCGCTACACCGCAGGGCGGACCACCTGGCACGCTCCTGCCCGGCTGGACCCGGAGGTGGCTGCCACGGTCGCTGATGTGGCCCTCGCCGCGCACACCGCACTCGGTCTACGGGATCTCTCCCGCGTCGACGTGATCGTGGACGCGGACGGCCAGCCGCACGTGCTGGAGGTCAACGTCTCGCCCGGGATGACGGAGACGTCACTGCTTCCGCTCGCCGTGCAGGCGGCCGAGCTGGACTTCGGCCGACTCCTCGGCACCCTGGTCGCCCGAGCAGCCGCCCGCCTCACCAAGCACTGACCCACCCGCCAACCCGTCGGACCGGGGCACCGCCCATGAGGTTGGCCTCTCGCGGGTCAACCTCATGGCCGGTTGCAGATCAGTGGGTCGCGCGTACGTCGGGTGTGTCGCTGCCGTTGGTGCGCGTGGCCGCGCGCGGAGTGCCGGCGCCCTTCTCGGGGCCGGTCTTGCTGACCGCCTCACCGGAGGCGCCCCCGGTGGCCGGGTCGGACGCGGCCGCGTTGGCGGAACCAGCCCCGTCGGCGCTTCCGCTCGCCGGGCCGCCGTGGGGCCCGCCGGTGGGCTTCTCCGCCGAGCCGACGACGTGAGGTCGGTCGGTGGGCGCCTCCGCCAGGCCGACGTGGAGTCCGTCGGTGGCCGTCGTGGCAGTGCCGCCGGATGCGGCGCTGCCCGGTGCTGCGGCGGTGGAGTCCTGGGTGCCGGAGGCCGGGATGCCGGGCAGATTGGTGGCGGATGCCGCCCGAGCGGGTTCAGCCGGCGGACCGCTGACAGTGGCCGACCGGGCGGGTTCAGCCGTGCGGTCGGTGACGGTGGTCGTCGTCGAGCCGGCACCGGCGTCCGAGTCCACGACCGGGTCGGCGCGGGGACCACTGTCGGCGTCGGTCGGATCGGGAGCGGAGTCGAGCGCCGGTTCCGGGATCTCCTCTGCCGCCTCGATGACCGAGACGGCCTCCGTCCCGGCTGCTGCCGCTGAGGCAGCCTCCGCTGCGGCAGCGGCATCCGCGGCAGCGGACTGGGCCAGCAGACTGGACGGTGCCTGCCACTGGATGCGGGGCGGCTCGGCGAGCGGGCGGCCACCGAACTCGGCGAGCCAGGCCGCGACGAGCGCCAGATTTTCCCGCCACTGCGCCTCGGAGATCGGCGGCAGGATCGAATCCCACAGGGACAGGAACGTGCCCCGCAGTTGAAGCCGGCCGTACGGACGGGCGAGGAACCACATGTGCAGATGAGCCGAGCCGTCGCCCCAGCGATTGACGTGCACCCGTGCCACGCCGTCGAGCGACCGGATGGCCCGCTCCAGACGTACGGTCATCACCCCCAACTCGGCGGCCAGTAGGTTCGGCAGATCGCCGAGGTCGAGGTGCGTGCGCGATTCCAGGATGAGCACCATGGGCAGGCCGGTGGGCCGGTCCATGGCGCGGACCCGCCACCGCTCGCCCACCCAGATGTAGGCGTCGTCGGGTGCGTTGCAGGCGGTGCATTCCCGGAGACCCTCGCCCTTCCGGGGCGGTTCGACCGGGACCGGATCATCGAGTTGCTTCACGTGGAGGTCACCCTCGAAGGGAAATGACGGCCACTGGGTGAAGTCCGGGACTGAGGGAGGGTTGTCGTGCACGACGCTGACCCTAACCGAGTCTGGCACCGCTGTCCCTACCTGTTCGAGCGGTCCCGGGCCACCGGATCGGTGCCCACCGCCGAACGGGTGCGCGTGGTCGCGCGGGCACCGAGAGGCGATATCCACAGGCTGCCGAGATCCTGAACACAGGCCGTCATCCACAGGCTCACACCCGCTCCCACGCGCTGTTTCACGTGAAACGGGGGGTGCCTGTGGACAACGGGTGTGGATAACTTTTTGGCCGGTCGGTCGTTGTCCGCGAACCGCCAAATCGGCGGGTTCGATGGCCACTGGAGACGGAATTGGACGGGTGCGCTCCAATCGGCACCGCATGCCGCCGCCGGCGCGGTGCCCAGCCGCCGACGACCGCCCGCTCGCTCGCTTGCCAGGCGTCGGCGGTGAGGGCTTGGCTCGTGCTCGCGGGCCCTCGCGTGCACACCTCGGCCCGGAAGCCCGGACGCCCGGATGCTCTGGACACCGGGGCGGGGAGATCCAACCGCAGCACCGACGTCGAGATCTGAGACGGGGAGGCGACTCCGCTCGACCGTCCCACCCCAGGGCTTCGATCGGTGCTAGTTAGCCGGCGTCTCGGTTTCACGTGAAACCGCGGTGCCTGCGAACCGCTGTCTCGGTTTCACGTGAAACCGCGCGCCCGAGGCCTGGGCGATCCGGGTGGTCCGGGGCCGGGCTCGCACTGGCCTACCGCTCGTACAACCAGTTCATGCGGCCCAGCGGCCCAGCGGCCGGGCGGCCCAGCGGCCGGGCGGCCCAGCGGCCGGGCGGCCCAGCGGCCGGGCGGCCCAGCGGCCGGGCGGCCCAGCGGCCGGGCGGCCCAGCGGCCGGGCGGCCCAGCGGCCGGGCGGCCCAGCGGCCGGGCGGCCCAGCGGCCGGGCGGCCCAGCGGCCGGGCGGCCCAGCGGCCGGGCGGCCCAGCGGCCGGGCGGCCGGGCGGCCTGGCGGCCTGGCGGCCTGGCGGCCTGGCGGCCGGGCGGTCCGGCAGCGGTGGAGCGACGGGACTCCCCACCACGGTCGCTGCGAGGCTGCTTCGGCAGACTGACAGCAGTCGAGAGCCGCGGCCCAGCTACGGATGACCTCGGAGACGTCGTTTCGCGCCACTGAGCGGCTCGCTGGCGCTTTGATCGGCGCATGGGGTGGTTGTGGGTCGAGTGGACCATCCCGGAGCCTTCTGCGACGCCTGTAGAGGTTTCACTCGCCA
Organism: Micromonospora sp. NBC_00330; assembly: GCF_036136635.1. NCBI lineage: Bacteria > Bacillati > Actinomycetota > Actinomycetes > Micromonosporales > Micromonosporaceae > Micromonospora > Micromonospora sp. NBC_00330. The sequence continues at coordinate 5,955,793 of NZ_CP108012.1, read as the reverse complement.
CGCACTCACCTCAGCGGCCGCCGCTAGTCGTTACCCCGCCCGCCGCTGGCCGCTGCGTCCGCTCCGCCACTAGCCGCTCACGACGCCAGGCTCGTCCCCATCGCCGCGCCCGTCGCCACCCCCGTCGTGGCGCCCCCCGCCCGCCGCCCGCAACGCCCGTCACCGCGTCCACCGCCACGCCCGCAGCCCGGAGGGGCCGCGAGCCACGGGCCCCAGGCCGCGAGCCGCGAGCCGCGAGCCGCGAGCCGATGGTGCTTTCGAACGTGCGAAGTCAGCACGACCGACCAACCACATCCGCCCACCACTCCCGCCAGACTTCTCCTGCAGCCAGAGCGGAACGCCGGGCTGGCTGGGCGAGCCGCGAGGATGACGAGGGCCCATGGGTCGGCCAAGCTCGGAATCAGGGCCACCGTCCGTTTCACGTGAAACCGCGCCGACCCCGGGATGCGGAACGGCCGCGCCCCCGGTGGGGTGGCGCGGCCGTAGGCGAGCGGGCGGGGTCAGTCCTCCCCGCTCTCCTCCTGTTGCACTCCGATGATCCCGACGATCCGCTCAAGGTCGTCGACCGTAGCGAACTCGATCGTGATCTTGCCCTTGCTCCGGCCGATGTCCACCTTCACGCGGGTGTCGAACCGGTCCGACAGCCGATCGGCGAGATCGGTCAGGGCCGGCGCGTGCGCCTTGGGTCGCCGCTTCGCGGCCTGGCCCTTCGCCGGTCCGTCGTTGAGTGCCAAGGCCACGATCTCCTCGGTCGCCCGAACCGACAGCCCCTCTGCCACGATCCGCAGGGCCAGCTGTTCCTGGGCCTCCGCCTCGTCGAGACTCAGCAGGGCGCGGGCGTGCCCCGCCGACAGGATGCCGGCGGCAACCCGGCGCTGCACCTGTGCGGGCAGGTTCAGCAGTCGGATCGTGTTGGAGATCTGCGGGCGACTCCGGCCGATCCGGCGGGCCAACTCCTCGTGGGTGGCCCCGAACTCCTCCAGCAGTTGCTGGTAGGCGGCGGCCTCTTCCAGGGGGTTCAGGTTCGCCCGGTGGATGTTCTCGAGCAGGGCGTCGCGGAGCATCGCGTCGTCACGGGTGTCCCGGACGATCGCCGGGATGCTCTCCCGCCCCACCGCCTGGGCGGCCCGCCAGCGCCGCTCGCCCATCACCAGTTCGTACTTCTCGTCGTCGAGCTGCCGAACGACGATGGGCTGGAGGAAGCCGACCTCCTGGATCGAGGTCTTCAGCTCCTCCAGCGCCTCCTCATCGAAGACCTGGCGGGGCTGCTTCGGGTTGGGCATGATCGCGTCGACCGGGATCTCGGCGAATCGAGCACCGGGCACCGGGCTCAGCACGGGCTCCGGCTCGTGGACAGGCGCTCCGGCCGGAACCGTGGCGACGGCGACGGTGCCCGCGTCGTCCAGGTGCTCGTTCTCCGGCTCGGCCGTCGCGGTGCCAGCGGCACCCGGCGCCGGCCCGGTCGGGATCAGCGCCCCCAGGCCCCTACCCAGACCGCCCCGAGGACGGTTCTTCATGCCACGCCTCCCAGCGACTCGTCCGCACTACGCATTCCGGCCCACCGGCTCCTTGACGCCCCGCTCGGCGATCTCCTGGGCCGCCTCGAAGTAACTCGTGGCGCCCCGCGAACCGGGATCGTAGGTCATCACCGACTGGCCGTAGCTCGGAGCCTCGGATACCCGGACGTTGCGGGGGATGACCGCCTGGAGAACCTTGTCGCCGAAGTGGTTCCGGACGTCCTGCTCGACGGCGTCGGCCAACCGGGTGCGACGGTCGTACATGGTCAGCAGGATGGTGGAGACGTCGAGCTTCGGGTTGAGGTGCTGGCGTACCAGGTTGATGTTGTTGATCAGCTGGTTGAGCCCTTCCAGCGCGTAGTACTCGCACTGGATCGGGATCAGCACCTCCTGCGCGGCAACCAGAGCGTTGACAGTGAGCAGGCCGAGCGAGGGCGGGCAGTCGATGAAGACGTAGTCGAACTCGCCCGGGTAGGCGGCGATCGCCCGGTCCAGGCGCGACTCCCGGGCCACCACCGACACCAGCTCGATCTCCGCACCGGCCAGGTCGATGGTCGCGGGTACGCACCAGAGGTTGGGGATGCCCTCGACGGCCTGTGCCACCTCGGCCAGCGGCATGCTGTTGATCAGACAGTCGTACACGTCGGGGATTCCGGTGTGGTGTGGGACGTTGAGCCCGGTCGAGGCGTTGCCCTGCGGGTCGAGGTCGACCACGAGCACCCGGTTGCCGTGCAGGGCGAGCGCCACCGCAAGGTTGACGGTGGTGGTGGTCTTACCCACGCCACCCTTCTGGTTGGCGACGCACATGACCCGGGTCCGGTCCGGCCGAGGCATGGTCACCTCGCCACTGGGATTCAGGATCTGCACGGCGCGCATCGCCTCCATAGCCAACGGTGGGTCATCCTCTTCGCGCGTCGGGGTTTCACGTGAAACGTACGTGGGATCGGCCGCCACGGCGGCCAACGACTCGGTCGATGCGACCGGTGCGTCGGCGGCCACCGGCGCGGCGTCCCGAACGGCCGCCGCAGTGGGTTGGTGTGGGACGGCCGGCTCGAAGCGAACCGCCGCGGCGGTGTTGCGGCGACCTGAGGTCGACCGCACCTCGGCGGCGTTGACCGGTCGACTCGACGCCTCCGGCGCCCGACGACCAGTCGCCGGCTCCGGAATTGCCGAGCCCTCCGCCCGCCCGGCGCCCGACGCCGGGTCGAGCGCTGCCGGCGGATCGCCCTCGGTAGGTCCGGTCGATGGCCCGGTCGCGCCGGGCGACCAGCTCGGGTAGTCGGTTTCACGTGAAACGGGATCGCTGGTCGACCCGGTCACGCGTGGATCGTCGTACCTGCCGTCGTCATGCACCTGTCATCCCTGCCCGCTTCGGATGGTCGGTCCGCGCCCCGGTCAACTTGGCCGCATCCTCGCCCGCAACCCGGAGCGTACGGCCCGCGGGAGCGGTCGGAGACCCGCGACGTCCGTCACCCGCTCCACACTATCGACGCGCGGTCAGCCTACGGCGGACGGGCGCGGCCGGTCCACGTCGGGTTCTCATCCCCTTGTCCATCCGTACCGGTACAACGAGGCAACCCACCGGCCGGAAGCCCGATGGCGCGAAGTGTCAACCTCGGCGGGAGCGTCCACCGCGGGCGCGCTTCTTGGCCGCCGGGCGGGCCTGGCCCACCATCCGCTCGCGCACGATCTCCACGACAGTGGTGGGCGGGTCGATCACCCCGACGCCGCAGAGCTGCACGGCCGGCTCCCCGCCGCCGAGTCGCGCCACCACATCGGCGTACTCCTCGATCTCAGCGGCGGCGGACGAGCCCTTGAGCGCCAGCAGCCGACCACCGCGAACCGCCAGGGGAAGGCTCCAGCCCGCGAGCCGATCCAGGGGCGCGACCGCGCGCGCGGTCACCACGTCTCCGCTGATCGGCTCCCGGCCGCTCGACCCGCTGGCCGCCTCGTCGGCCCGGCCACGGAACACCCGCACCGACTTGGCCAGACCGAGTCGCTCGACGACCTCGATCAGGAACGACGTCCGCCGGGCCAACGGCTCGATCAGGGTGACAGTGAGGTCGGGGCGGGCGATGGCCAGGACGAGACCCGGCAGACCGGCGCCGGAGCCGACGTCGAGCACAGTCGCGCCGGACGGGATCCGCTCCGCGACCGCAGCGCAGTTGAGCAGGTGCCGATCCCAGATCCGGGGTGCCTCCCGGGGGCCGATCAGGCCACGGACCACCCCGTCGGTGGCCAGCAGTTCGGCGTACGCGGCGGCCAGGTCGAGACGGTCACCGAAGAGGGTCAGCGCGGCCGGGGCCAGCTCGGGCGGCAACGCCGCGTCGGCCGGTGACGGGGCGGTGTCACGCCCGGTCGATTCGGCGTCGGTGTCGGCGGTGGCGGGGGGGACAGCGGACGGCCCGGGCGGCGTGCCGCCCGGGCCGGACACGGCATCGGCCGTGATGTCGTCGTGGGTCACCCGGTCAGTCCGCCGGCCGTACGACGATGCGCCGGTTCGGCTCCACACCCTCGGACTCGCTCGCCACGCCGGACATGGCGTTGACGACGTCGTGCACGCACTTGCGCTCGAACGCGGACATCGCCTCCAGGCGGACCGGCTCGCCGTACTCCTTGACCTTCTCGACGGCGTTCTTGGCGACCGCGGCGAGTTCCTTACGGCGGTTCGCCCGGTAGCCACCGACGTCGAGCAGCAGACGGCTCGGCGTACCGGTCTGCCGGAAGACGGCAAGGCGGGTCAGTTCCTGGAGAGCCTCCAGGGTGGCCCCGCGCTGACCCACCAGATTCTGCAGCCGCTCGCCGACCACCTCGACCATCGGACGGCCGGCGGCGACCAGCTCGTCGATGTCGCCGTCGTAGTCGAGGATGTCGAGCAGGCCCTCGACGTAGTCGGCGGCGATCTCGCTCTGCCGGAACAGGTCGCCCTCGCCCACAGCCTTCTTCACCCGGGTGCCAGCGGCGGTGTCGGTGTCGTCGTCCGCCTCGGTGTCATCGGCTTCGGTGTCGTCGCCGTCCACCGCGAGCGTGGCGGTCTCCTCCTCGTCCAGGGACTGCTCGGCGCGGGGGATGCTGGTCTCGGTCACGGTCTCATCTCCGTACTCGCTCGGCCGGACCGTCGGGTCCGACTGGTTTCCCGGGGCCGGCTGGAGGTCGCCGGTGCCCACGGGCACGTCTGTACGGGCAGTGTCGCCCGTGGCCGCGCGGTGCGCGGTCGGTTCCGCCCCGGCGCCGGCCGTACGGCGGCTGCGCGGTGCGGAACGGGCCGCCGCCGGTGATCCGGCGGCGGCCCTCGAGGTCAGCCCTGCCGCTTGGCGGGGCGGCTCTTCTTCGGGTTGTTCGCCGGCTTGGCGCCCGGCTTCGGCCCGGCAACCTTGGGCGCGGTCGCCTTGACCGGCGCCGGCGGGGCGGCCTTGCCGCGACCGAACAGGCCACCGGACTTGGCGGGCTGCACCGGGTTGCGGCTGGCGGCGGGCGCGACGGCCTTCTTGGCGGTCACCGGCGGCGGGAACTTCCGCAGCACCCACTGCTGCTGGCCAAGGGTGAAGAGGTTGTTGGTGACCCAGTAGATGATGACGCCGATCGGGAAGATCGCGCCGGAGATCAGCAGCGACGCGGGGATGCCGTAGAGCATCAGTCGCTGGATCATCCGCTGCTGCGGGTCCTCGGCCCAGCCGGTCTTGAGGATCATCTGACGGCTGGTCAGGTAGGTGGTGGCGATCATGACCAGGACCAGGACACCAGCAATGATCTTCACGGTGCTGCCGTTGGCGCCGAGGCTGGCAAGCTCGTCGGCAGTGGAGCCGAACTTGCCGGCGATCGGGGCGGTGAAGAGCTTCGCCTGCGAGGCGCTCTGGAACTGGTCGACGGTCCAGCCGTAGAGCGTCTTGTTCTGCTTGTCCGGGTCGAGCCGGCGCAACACGTGGAAGAGGCCCAGGAAGACCGGGATCTGAAGGAACATCGGAAGGCAACCCATCAGCGGGTTCGCCTTCTCCTTCTTGTACAGCTCCATCATTTCTTTCTGGAGCGTCTCCCGGTCACCCTTGTGCTTCTCCTGAAGCTCCTTGACCTTGGGCTGGAGCGCCTGCATCGCCCGCTGCGACTTGATCTGCTTGACGAAGACGGGGAACAGGATCACCCGGACGGTGACCACCAGGAAGATGATGGAGAGGATCCAGGCGAAGTTGGTGCCGATCACCGCGCCGACGGGCACCCCGATGGCGTCCCAGGCAGAGTGCCAGGTCAGCAGGATCCACGAAATCGCGTAGTAGATCCAGTCGAGACTCAGACTCAATTCGGGGCTCCAGTCACATCAGCACGACGGCGGCCGCCCGGCTCCGGCACCGGGTCATGTCCACCAGGGTGAAAGGGGTGGCAGCGCAACAACCGCCGGGCCGCCAGCACGGCTCCCCGGAGCGCGCCATGCCGAACGACCGCCTCCTGGGCGTACGCACTGCACGACGGGTAGAACCGACAGCGAGCCGGCAGTGCCGGACTTATCCACCGACGGTACGCGATGATGGGCGCGATCAGCACCTTGGCACCGGTTGTCGACGGCCGTGGGCTGCTCTGCCCGGTGCCGCTCATCGGGACCGCCGTTCGCGCGGCGACCGGGCGACCGCGATGGCGGCGTCCAGGTCGGTGGCGAGCCGAGGGTACGACGCCTGCGCCGCGGCGGGGAGCGCCCGGACGACGAGAGTGCTGCCGGCGGGCAGGTCGGTCAACCGTTCCCGGACCAGCGCCCGCAGTCGGCGCCGGACCCGGTTGCGGACCACGGCGTTGCCGACCGCCTTGGACACGACGAAGCCGGCACGGGACGGCACGGACGACTGGTCCGCACTGTTGTCCCGTACCGGCTCCGGCAAGGTCGGTGTGCTGGGGTCGACGGTCGCCGGCACGGTCAGGTGGACCACGACGGCGCCACGTCCGGCACGTCGGCCACCGCGAACCGCTGCGGCGAAGTCAGTGCTGCGCCGCAGTCGCTGTGCGGCGGCCAGCACGACTGCCCACGTCCCCTGGACCGGCCCGGTCGGCTCAGGCCGACAGGGTGGTGCGACCCTTGGCGCGACGGCTCGACAGGATGGCACGGCCGGCACGGGTGCGCATGCGCAGCCGGAAGCCGTGGGTCTTCGCGCGCCGGCGGTTGTTCGGCTGGTAGGTGCGCTTGCTCACGTCAGGCTCTCCGTTTTCGTACGCGCCCCGCGCGACGGGATCGCCGGGGTCGTGTGGTGGTCCAGGCCACCTCGACGGTGGCCCACGATCGGTGCTGTCCGACGGAGCGGGGCCTCGGCGTTGCGGGGATGCGACCGCGGACAGCAAGCACCCATCACCCTAGCAGAGGGCGAGAAAGCAACCGTTCCAGCCTACGCAGGGGGGCAATGACCGTCAAACACCCCGAGCAGGGGACAACGGGACGCGCCCGAGGCCGAAGGGCGGTTTTCGCTGATGCCGACAAGGGCGCCGCCGCGCCGCCGGTTGATGGCGCAGGGACAACGCTGTTACCGTGCCCGATTGCGGTGAGCGTCGGAAGCTCCGGTCGTCGCGCAGGCAAGACCGGACACGGCAGTGAATCGTTCGGCACGGTGAACCCGCTTCAGCGCCCGTTCAGGCAGGGGCAGGTCCCACCCGCGTCCGGCGGCGGCCACGATCGGTCGGTACACAGGCTGTGGATAACTTGTGGATGACCACCGGTCGACCGTCCGGGTGGGTGTTGTTCCACCCGCGAACGCGGCGGGCCCGGGACGGCCGGCTGGCAGACAGCGGCGGCCGGGAGCAGAAGCGAGGGGGTGGCACGACGGTGGCCGGTACGACCGACCTTGCCGCAGTGTGGTTAGCGGCGACCGACGAGCTCGCCGACGAGATCATCTCCGCCCAGCAGCGTGCCTATCTCCGACTGACCCGGCTGCGAGCGATCGTCGAGGACACCGCACTGCTCTCCGTTCCGGACGCGTTCACCCGCGACGTGATCGAGTCACGACTGCGCCCGGCGATCACCGAGGCGCTCACCCGCCGGCTGGGCCGACCGATCCAGGTCGCGGTCACCGTTCGGGTGGCCGAGGACGCCACCGGCCGACCGGCGGGCACCGTCTACCGCAGCGCCCCGGAGACCGGGCAGCTCGACATCGACGGCCCGGGCATGACGCCGTTCGACGACCAGGGCGCTCGGCCGTCGGCCGACGCGATGATCCCTGAGCAGTCGGCCGCGCCGCGTACCCCCGATCCGGGTCCGCCACCCGCACCGGCGGGTCCGCCCCTCGCGCCGCCCGTCGACGGGCATCGCGCGGGGTTGATCCCGGCCAGCAGGGACGGGCAGGAGGCGTTGTTCAGCGCCGCCTTCGCGGAGCCCCTGCGGCCCTCCCGGCCGGGTCCGGACCGGCGCGGCTACGACGAACAGGCCGCCCGCCTGGATCCGTCGGGCCCCGACACCCGGCCCTACGAGCCCCGCTACCGGGACGACTCGGCGTCACCGCGCGACCAGCACGTGATCCGCTCGCTGCCGCGGGACAGCGGAACGGACAGCGGTCCGGGTCGTAGCGCGGTGGACCATCGGACCGGTGGCCGAGACGACCGTCGGTTGCCCGGTGCCGACACCGGTGGCAACCGGCTCAACCCGAAGTACATGTTTGAGACGTTCGTCATCGGCTCGTCCAACCGCTTCGCCCACGCGGCGAGCGTGGCGGTGGCGGAGTCACCGGCCAAGGCGTACAACCCGCTGTTCATCTACGGGCACTCCGGGTTGGGCAAGACGCACCTGTTGCACGCCATCGGGCACTACGCCACGACGCTCGGCAACGCCCGCTCGGTCCGGTACGTCTCGACCGAGGAGTTCACCAACGACTTCATCAACTCGCTCCGGGACGACAAGACCAGCGCGTTCCAGCGGCGCTACCGCGACGTCGACATCCTGTTGATCGACGACATCCAGTTCCTGGAGAACCGCGAGCGCACCCAGGAGGAGTTCTTCCACACCTTCAACACGCTGCACAACGCCAACAAGCAGATCGTGATCACCTCTGACCGGTCGCCGCGCCAGCTCGCGACCCTCGAGGACCGGATGCGAACCCGGTTCGAGTGGGGGCTGCTGGCCGACATCCAGCCGCCGGATCTGGAGACCCGGATCGCGATCCTGCAGAAGAAGGCTGCGCAGGAGCGGATGTACGCCCCGCCGGACGTGTTGGAGTTCATCGCCTCCCGGGTGTCGAACTCGATCCGGGAGTTGGAGGGCGCGCTGATCCGGGTGACCGCGTTCGCCAGCCTGACCCGATCGACGGTCGAGCTGTCGTTGGCCGAGGAGGTGCTTCGGGACTTCATGCCCGACGGCGCCGGTCCGGAGATCAACGCTGACCAGATCATGGCCTCGACCGCTGACTACTTCGGGGTGAGCCTGGAGGACCTGCGCGGCCAGTCCAGGTCCCGCGTGCTGGTGAACGCCCGCCAGGTGGCCATGTACCTGTGTCGGGAGTTGACCGAGCTGTCGCTGCCCCGGATCGGGCAGGCGTTCGGTGGCCGGGACCACACCACTGTGATGCACGCCGACCGCAAGATTCGTCAGCAGATGGCGGAGCGCCGCTCGCTGTACAACCAGATCGCCGAGCTGACCAACCGCATCAAACAGAACAGCTGAGGCGTACGACCGCCCTCGCGGCGGCACGCAGCCGCAGGACACGCCCGACCGGATCTCCGGTCGGGCGTTCTTTTTTGGTCCGTCAGCTGGACTCTCGACATGGTGGAGACCACAGGATCGAGGCCGTGACCGCCTCGATCCCCACTCGTTGTCCACAGCTCGTTGTCCACCGTCGGTGGATAACTACGATCCGTCCTCCGCCAGTTACCCACAGGCTGTGGAGAAACCCTGTGTACGAGGCTGTGGACGCCTGGGGACGACCGTCAGGTTATCCACCGATCATCATCAACCTGTGTACGAGCTGTTGAAGGTTCTGGGGATGACGGCAATGGTGATCTTCCCCGCGATCCACAGGCTTGGGGAGAAAGTCGGTGGATTACCGGTGGACAACCGGTGGACAACGGTGGACAACCGGCCGTCGTCGGCGGGCTGTGGACACACGAGCCGGTTGTACCCCCGGTTCTCCACAGCTAAATCACCGGTGGATAACCTGTCTGACCTGCGCAGACCTCGGTTTTCCACAGTTTGCACAGGTGCGATGAAGACGATGAGTTATCTCTTCTAAGAGAACAAAAACCAATCATCACCGTTGGGCTTTCTGTGGATCGGGCCGAACGCTGTCGGATCAGCCGGTCAGCATCGACACGATCCATGGGGTCGGGCGCACAGCCGATGTCCCCGCGCCCTAAGGTGCGATGGGTACCCGCACGGTCGGGCGGGACGGTAGGCAGCGGTCGGCATGAGAGAGTTGTCGCTGACGTCGACGCGGAGGCATTGATGAAGTTCCGAGTGGAGCGCGACGCGCTCGCCGAGGCTGTGGCGTGGACCGCGAAGAGCCTGCCCAACCGGCCATCCGTACCGGTGCTCGCCGGGGTGATGCTCCGCGTCACCGACGGCAACCTGCGGGTCTCCGGGTTCGACTACGAGGTCTCCAGCCAGGTGACCGTCGAGGTGCAGGGCGACGCCGACGGCGCCGCGCTCGTCTCCGGCCGCCTGCTCGCCGAGATCACCAAGGCGTTGCCGGCCAAGCCGGTCGACATCGCCGCGGTCGGCGCACATCTCGAGCTGGTCTGTGGCAGCGCCCGGTTCACGCTGCCCACCATGCCGGTGGAGGATTACCCCGCGCTGCCCGAGATGCCGCAGAGCGCCGGCACCGTCGACGCCGCAGCGTTCGCCACCGCTGTGGCCCAGGTGGCCATCGCCGCCGGTCGGGACGAGACGCTGCCGATGATGACCGGTGTCCGCGTCGAGCTGTCGGGCACCACCCTGTCGATGCTCGCCACCGACCGCTACCGGTTGGCGCTGCGCGAGATCCAGTGGCGGCCGGACGACCCCGAGGTGAGCATCAACGCCCTGGTGCCCGCCCGCACCCTGAACGACACCGCCAAGGCCCTCGGCCCGCTGGGCGGCGAGGTCACCCTCGCCCTCGCCCAGGGCGCTGCGGGCGAGGGAATGGTCGGCCTCGCCGGCGGCACCCGACGTACCACCAGCCGGCTGCTCGACGGCGCCAACTACCCGCCGGTGCGGTCGCTCTTCCCGGCCACGCACAACGCCGCGGCCCGGGTGCCGGTCAGCACGCTGATCGAGGTGGTCAAGCGGGTCGCGCTGGTCGCCGAACGGACCACCCCGGTGCTGCTCAGCTTCAGCGCCGACGGCCTCGTGGTCGAGGCCGGCGGCTCCGAGGAGGCACGGGCCAGCGAGGCGATGGAGGCCACCTTCACCGGTGAACCGCTGACCATCGGCTTCAACCCGCAGTACCTCATCGACGGTCTGGCAAACCTGGGCGCTCAGACGGCCGTGCTCTCGTTCGTCGACGCCTTCAAGCCCGCGGTGATCTCTCCCGCCGGCGAGGATGGCGAGGTCATTCCGGGGTACCGGTACCTCATCATGCCGATCCGCGTCTCGCGCTGATCGCGCCCAGCAACACCCAGATCCACGGAGGTAGAAACACATGCAGCTCGGCCTAGTAGGACTCGGCCGTATGGGCGGCAACATGCGGGAGCGGTTGCGTTCGGCCGGGCACGAGGTGGTCGGCTTCGACCACAACGCGCAGATCAGCGACGTCACGACCATCGCCGGCCTGGCAGAGAAGCTTGAGTCGCCGCGCGCGGTCTGGGTCATGGTGCCCGCCGGTGTCACCGACGCCACGATCGACGAGCTCGCCGAGGTGCTCGGCGAGGGCGACATCATCATCGACGGCGGCAACTCGCGCTTCAGCGACGACGCCCCCCGTGCGGAGCGGCTCAACCAGCGGGGTATCGGCTACATGGACGTCGGGGTCTCCGGTGGCGTCTGGGGCCGGCAGAACGGCTACGGGCTGATGGTCGGCGGCGCCCAGGAGCACGTGGACCGCCTGATGCCGATCTTCAACGCGCTCAAGCCGGAGGGTGAGTTCGGCTTCGTGCACGCCGGCCCCGTCGGTGCCGGGCACTACTCGAAGATGGTGCACAACGGCATCGAGTACGGCCTGATGCACGCCTACGCCGAGGGCTACGAGCTGATGGCCGCCTCGGAGCTGGTGACCAACGTGCCGGGCGTCATCAAGTCCTGGCGCGAGGGCACCGTCGTCCGTTCCTGGCTGCTCGACCTGCTCGACCGGGCGCTCGACGAGGACCCGGAGCTGGCCGACCTGAGCGGCTACACGGAGGACACCGGCGAGGGCCGGTGGACTGTCGACGAGGCGGTCCGGCTGGCGGTGCCGCTGAACGTCATCACCGCTTCGCTGTTCGCCCGGTTCGCCTCGCGGCAGGACGACTCGCCCGCCATGAAGGCCGTCTCCGCGCTGCGTCAGCAGTTCGGTGGCCACGCCGTCCACAAGCGCTGAGCGGTATCCACAACCTGTGTACGTTCACCGGCTGGAACTGGTCGACTTCCGCTCGTACGAGCGGGTGGCCGTCGACCTCCAGCCGGGAGCGAACGTCCTGATCGGCGCCAACGGTGTCGGCAAGACCAACCTCGTCGAGGCGTTGGGCTACGTGGCGACCCTGGACTCGCACCGGGTCGCCACCGACGCGCCTCTGGTCCGGATGGGCGCCACGTCCGCGGTGATCCGCTGCGCGGTGGTGCACGACGGCCGCGAGCTCCTGGTCGAGCTGGAGATCGTGCCCGGCAAGGCCAACCGGGCCCGGCTGGGTCGTTCCCCGGCGCGGCGGGCCCGGGACGTGCTCGGGGCGCTCCGGCTGGTGCTCTTCGCCCCGGAGGATCTTGAGCTGGTCCGCGGCGATCCGTCCGAGCGCCGCCGCTACCTGGACGACCTGCTGGTCAACCGGCAGCCCCGGTTCGCTGGCGTACGGGCCGACTACGAGCGGGTCGTCAAGCAGCGCAACGCCCTGCTGCGCACCGCGTACCTGGCCCGCAAGACCGGTGGCTCCAGGGGTGGCGACCTCGGCACCCTCGCGGTCTGGGACACCCACCTGGCCCAGCACGGGGCGGAGCTGCTCGCCGGCCGCCTGGAGCTGGTGGCCGCGCTCACACCGCACGTGGCCAAGGCGTACGACGCGGTGGCCGCCGGTCGGGGTGCGGCGAGCATCACCTACCGGCCCTCGATCGAGCTGGCCGAGCCGACCACCGATCGGGCCGCGCTGGCCGAGGCGCTGACGGCGGCCCTGGCCGCGTCCCGTTCCGCCGAGATCGAGCGGGGCACCACCCTGGTCGGCCCACACCGCGACGAGTTGGCACTGAGCCTCGGCCCACTGCCCGCCAAGGGGTACGCCAGCCACGGCGAGTCGTGGTCGTTCGCCCTCGCGTTGCGGCTGGCCGGGTACGACCTGTTGCGCGCCGACGGCATCGAGCCGGTGCTGGTGCTCGACGACGTCTTCGCGGAGTTGGACACCGGTCGCCGGGAGCGGTTGGCCGAGCTGGTCGGCGGGGCGAGCCAGCTGCTGGTCACCTGCGCGGTGGACGATGACGTGCCGGCCGCCCTCCGCGGCATCCGCTACCAGGTCGGCGAAGGGACGGTACGCCGTGTCGGATAAGCCAGGCACCGATCGGCCAGCGGCGGGCGATGCCCCGGCTGCGCGTACTCCTAAGGCTGCGGAGGGATCGGCGGGCGGTGAGCCGGCGGCGGCCGCCAGCGGGCCGGAGCTGGCCCGGGCGGTGCTCGACGCCGCGCTGTCCCGACGGCAGGCGGCGGCGCGCGCCCGGCGTACGCCCGGTGGCGGCGGCGACGCTGCCGGCGGCTCGGGGCGGCGGTTGCGCGGCTACTCCGGCCCCGGCCCCGATCCGCGCGATCCGCAGCCGCTCAGCGCCGTGCTGAACCGGCTGGTGAAGGCGCGCGGCTGGCAGCAGCCGGCGGCCGAGGCCACGGTGTTCGGCGCCTGGGAGCGGGTCGTCGGCGCGGAGGTCGCGCAGAACAGTCGCCCGGTGAAGTTGGAGAACGGCGAGCTGACAGTGGAGGCGCGTTCGACCGCCTGGGCCACCCAGCTGCGGCTGCTCGCCGGCTCGCTGCTCAAGCAGATCGCCAGCGAGGTCGGGCACAACGTGGTGCGCAAGCTGCACATCCACGGCCCGGCCGCGCCCTCCTGGGGCAAGGGCCCCCGCCGGGTACGTGGCCGGGGTCCGCGCGACACGTACGGCTGAGTCGGCCGTTCAGCCGCGCCGGTCGGCCTCGCGGGCTGCCCGCTTGCGTTCCCGCTGCTCCCGGGTGAAGCGCTTGCGCTCGGCCAGGTCACGTTTCCATGCCTCGCGGGCCTCGGCCGAGCCGCCCTGCACCGCGCCCTGCACACCCTCGGCCGGGCCGGCGAGGTGCCGGAAGGCCCAACGCATCAGTCGGCCGCCCTCGCCCGGGGTCCTGGTGATCGCGCCGTCCTCGCTCATCTGCCGCCCTCTTCCCCGCGTCGCCTCGCCGGTTCTCGCCCGTCGCACGAGCAGACCTTTGGGGCACCAATGGTTGGTGTACCAATGATCGGTACGATAGTCACAGTGCGGAGAGAGGGCAACCGATGAGCGAACGACCGGACGGCGTCGACCCGCTGGCCCTGGAGCAGCAGGTCTGCTTCGCCCTCTCGGTCGCCGCGCGCAGCGTGGTGGCCGTCTACCGGCCGCTGCTGGAGCCGATGGGGCTGACCCATCCGCAGTACCTGGTGATGTTGGCGCTCTGGCAGCACGCGCCGTTGTCCGGTCGCGACCTCAGTCGCCTGCTCCAGCTCGACCCGGGCACGCTGTCACCCCTGCTCAAGCGGCTGGAGGCGGCCGGCTACCTGCGCCGGGAGCGCGACCCGAGCGACGAGCGCAGCCTCGCTGTCACCCTCACCGCCAGCGGTGCCGCGCTGCGGAGCCAGGCCGAGCTGATCCCGGCCGCGATCGTGCAGCGGCTCGGGTTGCCCGTCGAGGACCTGCAACACCTGCACGCGGTGCTCACGCAGCTGATCTCGGCCGCCAACCGACCGGCCGCCCCGGAGACTGACGCGGCGGCTCAGGCGTCGGCGTAGGGCTCAGGCGTCGGCGTAGACGGCGAATCCGCGCTCGGCGCAGCGCCGGTAGAACGCCGCCAGCACGCCCAGCTCGGCGCAGGTGAAGTTCCACTGCGGCGGGTCACCGCTCTCGTCGCGCAGCGCGTCGAGCCGGCTCTCCAGCCAGCGCAGCTGCTGCTCGGCCAACCGACCGTCGCCGAGCAGCGAGCGCAGCACTGTGCTCACCGACTCGAAGGTGACCGCCTCGCCGGTCGCGCGGTGCGTGGCCACGAACCGTTCGATGCCGCTCGCGATCCAGGAGCAGCCGTCCGGGTCGATCACCGGGTCCTCGTCCTCGGCGGCGGCGTCTGTGGCGTACAACACACCTTCGAGGCCGAGAAGCAGATCCACCAACTCGGTGTACGCGGTCGCCCGGATGGTGCCGGTCTTCGCGATCAGCTCGGCCAGCGCCGCGGTCGGCGCGGAGATGCGCGGCAGGTCGACGATCTCGCCGAAGTCGACGAACTCGGCCGGCGCGACCGGATCGTAGAAGCGGCCGGTACGCGGCCAGTGCACCGCGACGTTGTCCAGCCCCATCTGTCACCTCTTAAAGAGCACGTGTCGGGTCGATCGGGTCGATCGTCCCGGTTCCAACCGGTAAAGATCAAGGCTGGTTCCGGGGCGCCGCAAACGTACGGCACTGACGCTTTGGCCGCGACCCCCGACCCGCCCGACCGCGGGTCAACCCGTTCCGGGGCGGCGCGTGCGATGGGGGCCTGGCGTGTGGGGGGAGTCGTGGGCGGCGGGGTTCTGCCGGCTATGGACTTCTCAGCCGCCTCGCTGAGGGTGCCGAGTGGTGGTTCTGTCCCCCGCGCACAGTAGGATTGACAGCGAGACGAAGACCCGGTGCGGGAGTGGGACGGGGCCGGTGGCCCCAGATTCATTCTCCACGTCGGGTCGAGCCGATCGCGATCCGCGGGCAACCGCGGCGACCGGCGCGTTCGACCCGCTGTCCGGAGTTCTCCGGTGCCGGTCCGCGCGCCGACGTCGCGTCCTGTCCGCCGAACCCGCGCCCGACGCGCCCTACCGGCGCGGCTGACGCGAGAAAGTGGCCGAGGGTGGCAGCGCAGGACAAGCAGGAGTACGGCGCAGAGTCGATCACCGTTCTCGAGGGGCTGGAGGCCGTTCGCAAGCGGCCCGGTATGTACATCGGGTCCACCGGCGAGCGCGGTCTGCACCACCTCGTCTGGGAGGTCGTCGACAACGCGGTCGACGAGGCGCTGGCCGGATACTGCGACACCATCGACGTGGTGCTGCTCGCCGACGGCGGCGTCCGGGTCACCGACAACGGCCGTGGGTTCCCCGTCGACCTTCACCCGAAGCTCAAGAAGCCCGGTGTCGAGGTCGCGTTGACCATCCTGCACGCGGGTGGCAAGTTCGACGGCAAGGCGTACGCGGTCTCCGGCGGCCTGCACGGCGTCGGTGTCTCCGTCGTGAACGCGCTCTCCACCAAGATGTTCGTCGAGATCCACAAGTCCGGCAACGTGTGGCGGCAGCACTACACCAACTCCAAGCCGAGCCCGCTGGAGAAGGGCGAGACCACCGACCGCACCGGCTCGGCGGTCTCCTTCTGGCCCGACCCTGACGTCTTCGAGACCGTCGACTTCGACTTCCAGACCATCTACCGGCGCCTGCAGGAGATGGCCTTCCTCAACCGCGCCCTGCGCATCCACCTGCTCGACGAGCGGGTGGCCGAGGAGGAGGACGGCCGGCAGCGCGAGGTCACCTTCTACTACGAGGGCGGCATCGCGGACTTCGTCCGGCACCTCAACGCCTCGAAGAGCCCGATCCACAAGACAGTGGTCGAGTTCGAGGCCGAAGAGGAGGGCATGTCCCTCGAGATCGCCATGCAGTGGAACGAGTCGTACGGCGAGTCGGTCTACACCTTCGCCAACACGATCAACACCCACGAGGGCGGCACCCACGAGGAGGGCTTCCGGTCCGCGCTGACCAGCGTGGTCAACCGGTACGGCACCGACAAGAAGCTGCTCAAGGGCGACGAGAAGCTCTCCGGCGAGGACATCCGCGAAGGGCTCGCGGCGATCATCTCGGTCAAGCTGGCCAACCCGCAGTTCGAGGGTCAGACCAAGACCAAGCTGGGCAACACCCCGGTGAAGAGCTTCGTGCAGCGGGTCTGCAACGACCGGCTGGTCGACTGGTTCGACCGCAACCCGGCCGAGGCCAAGATGATCATCACGAAGGCGTCCCAGGCGGCCCGCGCCCGGATCGCCGCCCAGCAGGCGCGCAAGCTGGCCCGCCGCAAGTCGCTGCTGGAGTCCGGCTCGATGCCGGGCAAGCTGGCCGACTGCCAGTCGACCGACCCCCGCGAGTCCGAGGTGTTCATCGTCGAGGGTGACTCGGCTGGCGGCTCGGCCAAGCAGGGTCGCGACCCACGGACCCAGGCGATCCTGCCGATCCGCGGCAAGATCCTCAACGTGGAGAAGGCCCGGATCGACCGGGTGCTGAAGAACAACGAGGTCCAGGCGCTGATCACCGCGCTGGGCACCGGCATCCACGACGACTTCGACATGGAGAAGCTGCGGTACCACAAGGTGGTGCTGATGGCCGACGCGGACGTCGACGGCCAGCACATCCAGACGCTGCTGCTCACCCTGCTGTTCCGCTTCATGCGTCCGCTGGTGGAGATGGGGCACGTCTACCTGGCCGCCCCGCCGCTCTACAAGATCAAGTGGAACAAGAAGGGCGACGACGCCCAGTACGCGTACTCCGACCGTGAGCGGGACGGTCTGATCGTGCTGCGCCAGCAGAAGAAGCCGAACGCCAAGCCGGACGACATTCAGCGCTTCAAGGGCCTCGGCGAGATGAACTACCCCGAGCTGTGGGAAACCACGATGAACCCGGCGACGCGTACCCTGCGTCAGGTCACTCTCGACGACGCGGCGACCGCCGACGAGTTGTTCAGTGTGCTGATGGGTGAGGACGTCGAGGCGCGCCGGTCGTTCATTCAGCGCAACGCCAAGGACGTGCGGTTCCTGGACATCTGACGGACTGCGCCGGATCGGTCGGGCACTGCCCGGCCGATCCGGCGGTCCACAGAGTTATCCACAGCTTGGCCGGTATCCACAGCCGTTATCCACAGCACGAAAACGACTCTGAGTCTGATAAGGGTATACAGTGACCGATTCTCCCGAGTCCACACCGAACGAGCCCGAGGTTCCCGCCGAGGCCATCGCCGCGGTGGTCGCGCACGACCGGATCGAACCGGTCGGGCTCGAGGTGGAGATGCAGCGCTCCTACCTCGACTACGCGATGAGCGTCATCGTCGGTCGCGCGCTGCCGGACGTCCGGGACGGCCTCAAGCCCGTCCACCGCAAGATCCTCTACGCGATGTTCGACTCCGGCTACCGTCCCGACCGCGGCTACGTGAAGTGCTCCCGCGTCGTCGGTGACGTGATGGGCCAGTTCCACCCGCACGGCGACTCGTCGATCTACGACGCGCTGGTCCGGATGGCGCAGCCCTGGTCGCTGCGATACCCGCTGGTCGACGGCAACGGCAACTTCGGCTCGCCGGGTAACGACCCGGCCGCCGCCATGCGATACACCGAGTGCAAGCTCGACCCCCTCGCCATGGAGATGCTGCGGGACATCGACGAGGACACCGTCGAACTGCAGAACAACTACGACGGTCGGGCCAAGGAGCCCACGATCCTGCCGTCGCGGATCCCCAACCTGCTGCTGAACGGCTCCGAGGGCATCGCGGTCGGCATGGCCACCAAGATCCCGCCGCACAACCTGCGGGAAATCGGCGCGGCGGTGCAGTGGTGCCTGGAGCACCCGGAGGAGGACGAGGAGGCCACCCTCGAGGCCCTGCTCGGCATCGTCAAGGGCCCGGACTTCCCGACCCACGGCCTGATCGTCGGCACGACCGCAATTCAGGACGCGTACCGCACGGGTCGTGGCTCGATCCGGATGCGCGCCGTGGTGGAGGTCGAGGAGGACAAGCGGGGCCGGCCATGCCTGGTCGTCAGCGAGCTGCCCTACCAGGTCAACCCGGACAACCTCGCGGAGCGGATCGCCGAGCTGATCAAGGAGGGCAAGCTCGCCGGGATCGCCGACATCCGCGACGAGTCCTCCGGGCGTACCGGCATGCGGATCGTGCTGGTGCTCAAGCGCGACGCCGTCGCGAAGGTCGTGTTGAACAACCTCTACAAGCACACCCAGCTTCAGGAGACCTTCGGCGCCAACATGCTGGCCCTGGTCGACGGGGTGCCGCGCACGCTCAACCTGGCGCAGTTCATCCGCTACTACGTCGAGCACCAGATCGACGTGATCCGCCGGCGGACCGCGTTCCGGCTGCGCAAGGCCGAGGAGCGGGCGCACATCCTGCGCGGTCTGGGCAAGGCCTTGGACGCGTTGGACGAGGTCATCGCGCTGATCCGGCGCTCTCCGACGGTGGACGACGCCCGGCAGGGCCTGATCCGGCTGCTGGAGATCGACGAGATCCAGGCGACCGCGATCCTCGACATGCAGCTGCGCCGGCTCGCCGCCCTGGAGCGGCAGCGGATCGTGGACGACCTGGCCAAGCTCGAGATCGAGATCGCCGATCTCAAGGACATCCTCGCCAAGCCGGAGCGCCAGCGGAGAATCATCTCGGAGGAGCTTGGCGAGATCGTCACCAAGTGGGGCGACGACCGCCGGACGCAGATCATCCCGTTCGACGGCGAGGTCTCGATGGAGGACCTCATCGCCCGCGAGGACGTGGTCGTCACGATCACCCGCACCGGGTACGCCAAGCGGACCAAGGTCGATCTGTACCGCTCGCAGCGGCGCGGCGGTAAGGGCGTCAGTGGCGCCACGCTGCGGCAGGACGACATCGTCAGCCACTTCTTCGTCTGCTCGACCCACGACTGGATCTTGTTCCTCACGAACAAGGGCCGCGTCTACCGGGCCAAGGCGTACGAGTTGCCGGAGGCCAGTAGGGTAGCCAAGGGCCAACACGTGGCCAATCTGCTCGCCTTCCTACCCGACGAGCAGATCGCGCAGATCATTGAGATCCCGAACTACCAGGTAGCCCCCTATCTGGTACTGGCCACGAAGAACGGCCTGGTGAAGAAGACGCGGCTCGAGGAGTTCGACTCCAACCGTTCCGGCGGCATCATCGCGATCAACCTGCGCGATGAGGACGAGCTGGTCGGTGCTGCGCTGGTTGCGCCGGAGAACGACCTGCTGCTGGTCTCGAAGAAGGCACAGGCGATCCGGTTCAACGCCTCGGACGAGGCGTTGCGGCCGATGGGCCGGGCCACCTCGGGTGTGATCGGCATGCGCTTCACGGACGACGACGTCCTGCTCGCCATGGAAGTCGTGCGGGAAGGTTTGGACGTTCTGGTGGCCACGAACGGGGGATACGCGAAGCGAACCCCGATCGAGGAATACCCGGTGCAGGGCCGGGGAGGTAAGGGCGTGTTGACTGCAAAGATCACCGAACGGCGCGGTGGTCTGGTTGGCGCGGTGGTGATCGATCCGGACGACGAGCTGTTCGCGATCACCAGCAACGGTGGTGTCATTCGGACTCCGGTGAAGCCTGTACGGCGTACGCGTGACCGGAACACAATGGGGGTCAAGCTGATGGACCTCCCGGACGGCGTGACTATCGTGGCGATTGCTCGCAATGCCGACGAGCCTGACGAACAGGACTAGTTGAATGACGGAGACACAGGCGAAGTCGGGGAACACGGGGACCTCGGCCAAACCGGTCGACGAGGAGGCCGCCAAGAGCGGCACACCAGCGACCGGCCGCGCGGCCGTGGGCCGGGCGACGGTCCCCGCCGACGCGCCTGCCCCGAAGTTCACCAGGGCTCCAGGCATGACACCCCCGCCTGAGCAGCCGGGCGAAGATGGCGAGTCCGGCGACAAGACCGAGACGTCCAGCGCTGAGGCGCCGACGTCGACCGCCGCCAATCCTCCGGGTCCGGCGGCGGCACCCTCGGCACGTCCGGCGACCACCCAGCCGATCGGTCTCCGGTCCGGTCAGGCGGCGTCAACCGGGTCCACAGGCACCCAGCCGCGGATCACACCCGGGATGACCCAGCCGCAGCCGGACGCGGCGCGTACGGCTGCCGCTGCCGGCCGCCCGGCCAGCGGCGGTGGCCTGCCACCGGGGATCGGCAACGCGTCCGCCGTCGGCGCAGCCCGCGTCGGTGACGCGGTGCGTGCGGCGCGTACGTCGGTCAGTTCGGCCGCCTCCCGCGGACCGCGTCGGGCCCGGCTGAACCTCAAGCGGATCGACCCGTGGTCCGTGATGAAGTTCGCATTCGCGGTGTCGGTGGTGCTCTTCATCGTCGTGGTGGTCGCCACCTCGGTGCTCTACCTGGCGCTGGACGCGATGGGTGTGTTCCAGAGCGTCAACGAGAGCCTGAGTGATCTGGTCAACGCCGGCGGTGGGCAGAGCACCAGCGGCTTCCAGATCACCGCCAAGGGCGTGATTCTCAGCTCGGCGCTGATCGGCCTGGTCAACGTGGTGCTCTTCACCGCGCTGGCCACCCTTGGCGCGTTCGTCTACAACGTCTGCGCCGACCTGGTCGGCGGGATCGAGCTGACCCTCGCCGAGCGGGACTGAGTGACCGGGACGCCGGGGCACCGCGGAAAGCGGTCGCTCCGGCGTCCCGTACTCGGGTAGGTTTTGCAGGCGGCGACGGGCCTGGCTCGCAAGCTGGGACCCCGATTTGGGGCCGGCGGAGCGGATGGGTTAATCTTGCTCGTCGCAACGCGGGGCTATAGCTCAGTCGGTTAGAGCGCAGAGCTGATAACTCTGAGGTCGATGGTTCGATTCCATCTAGCCCCACCGCATGTCGTCCGACGGTAGTCGAGCGCGAGGGGTCGCCCCATGTTCAAGAAGCTGCTGATTCTGGCTGGCGTCGTCGGTGTGGCCGCCGTCGTGTTCAACAAGATCAAGGCGTCGAACGATGAGCGTGCCCTGTGGCACGAGGCGACCACCGCGCCCGACCTGCGCTGACGCTCGGCCAGGCGACGAGCGATCGTCGCCAAGGCCATCCACGGGGCCCTAGCTCAACTGGCAGAGCACTGCCTTTGCAAGGCAGGGGTTAGGGGTTCGAGTCCCCTGGGCTCCACCAGCACTTTCCCCGGTTGACCTCGGTCCGAGTGCAGCCGAGCGGCGGTCATGCCGCCCCTCCTCGCTCAGTACACGATCGAGATGCTGAGGCAGCCTGAGGAGCCCGCGCCCGTAGAAGTGGCAGTAGGTGTTGACCGCTGACCGCCTGGGAATCAAGGCGGCCAACAAGCGGGCCGCGCCGGCCTACTGGCGATCTTCGCCGGGCATGGGCTGGGCCGGCCGGCGCGCTGACGGAATCACCAGGAGCAGAGCGCTGAGGCGAGACGATCGCCGTCGCGGCTGCTCCCCGTCGAGGTTTGGGGGATCGGCGGCCGCGCAGCGGAGCTGCTTCGCCCCCCGGACTTTCGTGGGCACTGCCCGCGGTTCGATGACGACGACGAGAACCAGGCGGCGTGATCCATCCCCCGGATGCTCGATCCTCTACGCCACCCGCCCGGCGTCAAGGGCGCTACGCGTCGGCACGCGATGGCCTACGACCACCCTTGACCCCGAGGAAGCGATGGCGATGCTGCAAAGGTCGGCCCGGCTCGCCGTCAGCAGGAAGTCAGCCAGACACTCAGAATGACGCGGTAGGCCATCCTCCCTCCATCGACCCAGGCAGCCGAGCAGACCACCGCCTGACCCGCCAGCGTCCGTACGAGCCGGCACGGTCCGCTTGAGGTGGTGGGCCCAGGGGCGCACAAGCCATTCAACCCCAGCAGCGGACGGGTCTCGGGGAAGCAACTGTGGCCGAGAACAGGCGAACAGGCGTGCTGCTTCTGGACATTGCTGCGCAGCAGGCGCACTCGCTGCCGACGATGTCTAGAACAGAGCTAGACCTAGTTCCTACCCAACCAGCTTCACGGCACCATATGCCTACAGACACCGTTCAGCTTACAAATCCCCAGCTCAGCGCCACCGACGAACGATTGCGCAGAGGTGGTTACCGATGGCAGGCGCTGACAAGTTCCGTAACCTCTGCTAGGTTATGGCAATTGAACGCGGTGCGCTGCGGCCAACGCTGCTAGAGGCGCATTCTGTACGGATCGGGGGATCCCTTGAGAAAGCATGCACTTGGTCGTACTCTGCTCACTGTGGGCGCAATAAGCGTCGCAGTCGTGTTGCCTGCCGCACCTGCTTCGGCGGCGCAAGTAAATTGCGTTATTTCGAGCGCGGTCAGCTGCTCCACCGGCTATGCCCCGAACACTACGTCCAAGATCGGCATGGCGGTGTATCCGGTGAGTTCCGGAACGATCACCTGTCGGGCCTACGACAGTGGTGGCACCCAGCGCGCGGCGCTTTCGAACTCCACCAGGAGCAGTGCCATCCTTCAGGACTTCAATGTTCCTAGAGGCCGCTATTTCATGGTGTGCGTCCGACCGTCCGGCACCAGCGGAGGCAGCGGAATTCTCTCCGACACCGGCATTTTCTCTTAGAAATCCATAAGGTTAACGCCTGACGCCGGGTGGCTGACAACATTTGCCAGCCGCCCGGCGTTTTGGGCGCTTCAACGGATCAGCAAAGCACACCCTGGGGGCGTCTGCCTTAGGTGGTGGATGTGCCAGCAGATCGTTGGCAACGGCACCGACAATTGTCGGTATTCGTCGTCGGTCAGCAACTGTCAATCAATGGCACCTGTCGCCAATTCGCTGACCGGCGGCGAATCGGGTACTCCGGCGACCTGTGCCGCCAGGTCGGGGTGTGTCAAGGTATCGGCGCGAGCGTTATGACTCTGAGGTATACCGCTTCTTGTCATCTGGCCGCCGGAACCGGCAGTGCGGTCGAGCGGGCTGAGTGAGCGGGACGGTTGTAGCCGCGCGACGATCATTCGGGCGGGTTCAGGGGTCGGAGCGCGCCATCCGGACGGCGACGCCGTCGAGGATCAGCTCCAGCCCGAGTGTGAAGTCCGCGTCGGCGATCGCCTCGTCGGGGGTGTCGGACGGTGGCGCCTCGAACAGCGTCGAGGAGAACAGCCGGGCTGTCTCGGGGAAGCGGTCGGGGTTGACGAGTCGCGCCAGCGCCCGGCCGTAGTCGCGTTCGGCGTCCGCCTGGCCCTGGCCGTCGGCCCTGCCCTCGGCGAGTTCGCTGTACTGCCGTACCGACTGGACCACGTAGCCGCTGATCAGTGACATCGTGCCGATCTTGTGCGCCCAGTCGAGATGGGTGCCGGACATGATCGCCAGCGCGGCCTCCATCCAGGCGATCTGGTGCGGCCCCGAGGGCGGTCCGGCGACGGGCACGCGCGTCAACCACGGTCGACGCTGAAGCACCGCGCGGTGCGCGAAGGCCCAACGGCGCAGCCCTTCCCGCCAGTCGGGGGCGGCGATGTTCGGCGGCGGGCCCAGTGCGGCGTCGGCCATGAGGGTGAGCAGTTCGTCCTTGGAGCCGACGTGCCGGTAGAGCGACATGCTCGTGAAGCCGAGGCTCTTGGCGACCTTTGGCAGCGTCACGCCGTCGAGCCCGTCCCGGTCGGCGATCTCCACCGCCGCGGCGACGACCACGTTGACGTCGAGGGACGCGGGCCGTCCGAGACGCGACGACTCTGACATCCCCCACAGCCGGCGCAGCGGCGCCGGAACGAAATCGTCGCTGGTCATGGGCTCCCACGTTCGCCCCGGAAGGTTACGTCCACATCATGACAGACGCCATTAGTATATAGCTGATACTTTATCTCTGAAACTAAAGCCGAGTTACGGGGAGACGTCCATGAGCATTGACACCGCACCGCGGACTTCGAGAGGGCCGGTACTGCGCGCCGAGCGTGCCCTCGCGCCGGACCTGGCCCGGGGAGCGATGCTGCTGATCATCGCGCTGGCCAACGTCGCCGGAGTCGTCTTCGCCGGAGAGCCCGGCCTCGACGCCACACCGGAAGGCGTCGACCGCGGCCTCAACTTCCTGCTCTTCGAACTCGTCCATGCCCGCGGCTATCCGGTCTTCGCCGTGATGTTCGGCTACGGGCTCGTCCAGCTCGCCCGCCGCCAGGACGCCTCCGGCGCCACCCCGAAGCAGGTCCGCTCCGTGCTGTTGCGCCGCAACCTCTGGCTCGTCGTGTTCGGGTTCGCGCACGCCGCGTTGCTGTACTACGGCGACTTCCTCGGCGCGTACGGGATCGTCGGGATCGCGATGACAGTGTTGCTGCTGCGCCGCGGCGACAAGTTCCACCGCGTCGTGCTCGTGCTCTGGGCGCTGTCGGCCGTCGAGGTGCTGGCCATCGGTGCCATGGTGGTGAGCGGCATGCTCGGAGGGTCGGGCGGGTCGGCGCCGCTGCCGTCGGGACACGTCGACTCCCTCGCCGCGCCCGGTTACGGCGCGGCCATGCTGGATCGCCTCGGCGAGTGGCCGGTGCACACGCTGACCGTCCTGCCCTTCATCATGATCGCCTGGCTGGGTATGTGGGCCGCCCGCCGCCGGATCCTCGAAGAGCCGGCTCGGCACCGGGCCCTGCTCACCTGGACCGCAGCGCTCGGCCTCGGCGTCGCCGTCGCCGGAGGCCTCCCGGCAGCCCTGGTCAGTGCCGGATGGCTGCACGTCGACGAGTCGGCCGCCAGCCTGATGATGCTGCTGCACGGGGCGAGCGGCATGTTCGCCGGACCGGGCTACGTGGCCGTCTTCGGCCTGATCGCCCTGCGGGCCAGCCGATCCGGCACCGTCGTCGGCGCTCTCTCCGCCCTCGGTCAGCGTTCCCTGTCGGGATACCTGTTCCAGTCGGTGGCCTGGCTCGTTCTCCTGGCGCCCTTCACGCTCGCCCTCGACGACCGGTTCGGCAGCCCCACGGTGACCGGTCTGCTCATCGCGGTGGCCGTCTGGCTGGCCACCGTCCTGATCGCCCGTCAGCTCGACAAGCGCAAGCAGCCCGGCCCCGCCGAGATCGTCCTGCGCCGCCTGACCTACGGGCCACGGGCGTGATCGCTGCCGCATGAAGCCGCCTCGGTGCCGGTGGGTCCGTAGACCCATCAGCACCGAGGAATCGGCTTTCCACCCGGCACCGAGCTCGCCATGATTCATGGGTGGACGAACAGCCGGAACCCGTCATCCTGCACCTGTACTGCCGTGTCGACGTGCTGGTCACCGATCCGGCCGCCGTGACCGGTCACGCGGTCGCCGATCTGCGATCCGCCGGGATCGACTGGTCCACTGAGGAGGACGACCTCGACACGGCCGCTGAGGAGTTGCGGGGCGAGGTGACCGCCTCGTTGGCCAGCCTCGCGGACATCAGCCGACTCGTCGACGACATCCCGGGCGTCGAGTTCCGGGGCGGCCGCTGCTGGGCCGAGTCGGGCCCGGTACGGGAGGCCTTTCCGGCACGCTAGGGCCTGGCCGGTCAGTCGGCGGAACCACCGTCCGCCGCAGCCTCGGCACCGGATCCGGTCCGGTTGGGGCGGGCCTCCGGGAGGCGTTCCACCAGCTTGGTGAGCGCGCCGTTGGCGAAGGTCGCGCCGAGCGCCGACCCGGCCCCGATGGTCCACCCCACCGGGCCGAGCGGGGTGCAGCCGAAGAACTGGCTCACCCCCGGGGTCTGCACCACCACGACCAGGACGCCGAGTGACGCCGCCGTGGAGGCCAGCACTGCCGGGCTGGTGCCGCCGGCCAGGATGGTCTGCCCGAGTTGGGTGCCGACCAGGGAGACCAGGGCGACAGTGCCGGCCCGCTGACGGCGTCCGGTGTAGCGGGCCAACGTCCAGCCTGCTGTCGCGCCCAGCGTGGTGGCTGCCGCCCGCAGCCCGATCTCCCTGGTGAGGCTCTCGCCGAGCGCCGTGTCCGGGCCCTCCCGCAGCAGCGCGTCGGTGCGGTCCGACGCGGGTGGCCGGACCGCGATGGCCAGCGCCGGCGCCAGGTCGGTGAGCAGGTTGACCAGCAGAAGTTGTCGTCCGGTGAGCGCGGAGCGGCCGGTCGCCGCAGCGGTGAGCACACTGAACGCGATCTCGCCGAGGTTGCCGCCGACCAGGATGCTGAGCGCGTGCCGCACCGACGACCACATGGCCCGCCCTTCGATCAGGGTGGCGATGATGGTTTCCAGCTGGTCGTCGGTGACCACCAGGTCGGCTGCGGCGCGGGCGGCCGGGGTGCCCCGTTGGCCGAGGGCGATGCCGACGTCGGCCAGCCGGATCGCCGGGGCGTCGTTGGCGCCGTCGCCGGTCATCGCCACGGTGCGCCCGCACTTCTGCAACGCCTGGATGATCCGCACCTTGTGGGCCGGGGTGCAGCGGGCCACCACGTCGGTGTTGGCCAACCGCTCGGCGAGCGCGTCGTCGTCCAACTGGTCGAGTTCAGCGGCGGTGACCACCCGCTGTTCGTCGTGTTCACTGATGGTGGCGGCGATCGCCTCGGCGGTGGCCGGGTGATCACCAGTGATCATGATGGTGTGCACGCCGGCCTGCCGGATCCGGCGTACCGCCGGGGCTGCGCTCTCCCGGACACCGTCAGCGAGGGCCAGGAAACCCACGAAGGTCAGCCCTCGAACGTCGGAGTCGGTCACCTTCGGGTCGTTCACCGGGCATTCCGCGACGGCCAGGATCCGGTTTCCCGCACCGGCCCGGTCGGCGAGCATCCGCTCCAGCTCCGCGCGGCCGGCGTCGTCCAGCGGCTCCTGACGACCGTCCATGCGTCGCGACGAACAGCGCGGCAGCACCGTCTCCGGAGCACCCTTGACGCTCAACAACAGGTGACCGTCGGTCTGTCCGATGCTCGCGTGGTAGCCGCGGGACGGCTCGAACGGCAGCCCTCCGGCGGCCCGCCACCCGGCGGCACCGGTCTGCTCCACCACCCCGGCCTCCCCGGCGCCCCGACGGACCGCCCGGTCGGTCTGCAACGCCAACTCCTCCGGATTTTTCGCGGCGGGCGTGGCCCGCAACGCCGCCGCCAGCGTCATCCGGAGCCGGTCGTCCAACCGGTCCAGCGGGGCATACCGGTCGCCGACGCTGTCGCCGACCCCGGCCAGCAGCAGCTTGCCCTCGGTGAGGGTGCCGGTCTTGTCGAAGCAGAGCACGTCCACCCGACCCAGCGCCTCGATGGTGCGCGGGTTGCGGACCAACGCGCCGTGCTCGGCCAGCCGCCGGGCCGCGGCCAGCTGCGCCGCGCTGACCAGGAACGGCAGCCCCTCCGGCACCGACGCCACGGCGAGGTTCGCGGCGGTCGCCGCCGTTTCGGCAAGGGGTACGCCTCGAAGCAGGCCCGCGCCGGCCACCGCCACCGCGGAACCGGCCGCCAACGGGATGGCAGCGCTGGTCAACGCGCCGAGCCGAGCCTCCACCCCACTGGTGGGGGGTGCCTGCCGCACCAACGCCAGACTGCGCCCGGCCTCGGTGTCGTTGCCCGTCGCCACCACCACTGCGGTGCCGTGCCCGGCGGCGACAGTGGTGCCCTCGTAGAGCATCGAGTGTCGGTCGGCGATGGCGGCGGCGACCACCGGTCGGTTGGACTTGGCGACCGGCAGCGACTCACCGGTCAGCGACGACTCGTCGGCCTCCAGGCCCACCGACTCGAGCACCCGGCAGTCGGCGGGCACCGAGTCGCCCGGTTCGAGGGCGATGACGTCCCCGAGGACCAGGTCTTCGGCGGCGAGGACCTGCTCGGCACCGTCCCGGCGGACCCGGGCGGTCACCGCCGAGCGCGACAGCAGCTCCGCCAGCGACCTCTCGGTGTTGCGCTCGTGCACCGCCCCGATGAGGGCGGACCCACCGACCACGCTGCCCACCAGCGCGGCGTCGACCAGTGAGCCGAACGATGCGGAGAGCACCGCCCCGGCGGCCAGCACCGGCGTGAGCGGGTTGGACAACTCGTCCACGAAGGCACGCAGCAGCCCACCGCTTCCGGGTGCGGCGCCGCCGTTGTCACCGGAACCGTGGCGTCGGCGCTGCGCCTCGGCGTTGGCCAGGCCGTCCGGGGTGGAGCGCAGGTGGTCGAGCACGGTGCCGACCGGCATCAGGTGCCAGGCGGTTGCCACGGGCGCCGGGGTGTCCGACTGGTCGTGCAACCGGCGGGCCTGCCAGACCCCGTTGGCGAAGGCCAGCCCGGCCGCGCCGTTGACCGCGACGAGCGCCCGGTGCGGCAGCTGGGTCGGTGGGGCAGTGAAGGCGCCCAACGCCCCGAGACCGGTGCCGGCCATGGCCAGTCGGATGTTCTGCTGGGCCGTGCGCCGGGCCACCCCGGTCGCCTCGATCACCAGCGCCACCACCCGCAGGTCGGCACCGACCAGCAGGTGCGCGCCCCACGGCGGCAGCTCCTCCGGAGCGGCGAACCCGAGACCGCAGTCGGACGCGCCGAGTGCCTTCCGGTCCGCGGAAACCAGCATCACCACGGCGCCGTCGCGCTGCAACGCGCGTACCGACTCGGTCAACTGGTCCCCGCCGGGGAGCATCGTGTCGGCGAAGCCGTACCGCTGCTCGTCGCCGCCGGCAACAACCAGCCGCAGGCCGGCATGTCGGGCGGCGGAGGGCAGGCCGTCGACGCCCGGCGCGGGTTCCGGCTCGACCCGCAACAGGGCGGCGAGCCGGTCGCCGTGGGCGAGGCCGAGGAGTTGGCCGCCAGCGGAGCGCAGCCGGGCCGCGTCCGGGATGTCGCCCGGGTCGTTCGCGGGCATCCGGTCCAGCGGCCCGAGCCGCCAGCCGTCCGCCGTACGGGAAGCGGCCGGGTCGTCCGGGTCGAACAACGCGAAGGCCCGCTCGGCCACCTGGTCGACGTCCGCGTCGGACGCCGGCGCCAGATCGGCCAGGACACCCCGGTCCGAGCCGAGCACGGCGGCGTCGAGCACCAGCGTGTCGATCCGGTCCAGTTCGCGCAGCACACTCCGGTCCATCGCGATCACACCACGCCGGGCCAGCATCCGGCCTAGCTGAGCCGCGTACCCCTCGCGGCCGCTGCCCGGCGCCTTCGGTAGCGCGGACAGGCCCAGCGCGGTGGCCCGCTTCGGCCCGGCGAACGGCATCGCCGCCGCGCCGGCGGCCGTACCGGCGGCGAGCATGCGGTTGATGTACCGCTCGACCGGGCCGTCCGGCTTCGGCCGCGGACGTTCGATCACCGGCCAGCGGGCCGTGGCCCGTTCGGCGTCGCCGGTCAGCCGTGGCTCGGCCTTCTCCCAGGCGGAGAGTTGGGCCCGATCCTCACCCCACTGCACCACCCGTTGGGCGCCGTCCAGGACGATGCCCGTCCAGCGGCCGGTCAATCCCTGCACCACCGCCTCGGCCAGCGGAAACAGGATGTCGGCGCGCGGGTCCGAGCGCAGCCGTCTGCCGATGAACTCGTGCAGCTTCGGCTGAAGATCCACTGCCGAGAGCAGGCCGGCCACCTCACCGGGCAGCGGCGCGAACGGCAGGATCCGGGTGGCCGCCGAGATGGTCAAGCCCAGTGCGTCCGAGGCGAGCGCGCCGAGGGTGCGCGGGGTGCGCGGCCCCTCCTCCGGTGGGTGCGGCGGTGGGATCTCCGGGTCGGGTTCGTGGTCGCAGGTCCGCTCGACGCGGTCGATGGTGGCGATCAGGTCGCGCAACGTCGGCTCGGGGGTCTGGATGGCGACCACCACCCGGCCGGAGGGTGCGTTGACCCGGGCCCAGGCCACCCCGGGCATCTGCTCCAGCGCGCCCTCCACCTGACGGGCCAGCCGGTTGCCACCGTCCTGGCAGACACCGTGCACCTCGATGTGGTGCCGGCCCGGCCGGGACCAGACCCGACGCCGCGTCAGCCCGGCCGTCCGGGCCAGCCGGACCGCGGCCGAGCTGACCGACCGGGACGCCTCGCCGACCAGATGCGGCACGCCGAAGGACGGCAGGATGCGGCCGGCAGCGCGACCCGCCGCCGTCATCGAGGCGTACGGCTGGACGGGCGCCGGCCCGGCTCCCTGTTGCCGCTCGTCCTGACCTTGGCCATGTCGTCCTCCCACCGCACTCACGTCCGGCGGCCTGGCTTCCCGACCTGCCATCCGTTATGCCCCCTGAGTGGCGGAATTTTCCGCCGTCGCTGGCGCATGGACGGGATGGGCTGTGGAACCCGACGACCATCACCGGACATGGGGAGGCCGGCATGAGCACGCTGACGCGACATCTCAACGGTTCACGGGAGAACGTCACGATGTACAACCGGCGGGTGCAACTGCCGATGGTGGGTGAGGTGGCGGTGCCGCCACCGGACAAGGTCGTCTACTACGCCGGGCTCGGGGTGCTCGCCGCGCTACATGTCATCGAGTGGCCGATCGCCGTGGTGATCACCGCCGGTCACCTGCTGGCAGACCAGCATTTTTCCGGACTGGTGCGGGGTGTCGGGGAGGCGCTGCAGGACGCCTGACGAGAGCCGGGTCACCGGACGGTTGACATGAATCAGGGTTGAAGTCGCATGCTCGGTCGATGCCGAGCACCGCCGTCACCGCCACACCCGCCGCACCGGGACTCTTCGCACCCCGGCTGCGCGCGATGACGGTGGGCAGCGTCGCGCTGATCTCACTCCTCGCGTTCGAGGCGTTGGCGGTCGGTACGGCGATGCCGACCGTCGCGCGCAGCCTGGACGGGCTGGCGCTCTAAGGGATCGCGTTCGGTGGCCCGTTCGCCACCGGTGTGCTGGCCATGGTGGTCTCCGGCATCTGGTGCGACGCGCGCGGTCCGAAGGGGCCGATGTGGCACGGCGTCGCCTGGTTCGTGGTCGGGTTGCTGATCGCCGGGACCGCCCCCGTGATGAGCGCGCTGGTCGTCGGGCGGGTCGTGCAGGGTTTCGGCTCCGGGCTGCTCTCGGTGGCGCTCTACGTGATCGTCGGGCAGGCGTACCCGCAGGACCTGCACCGGCGGATCTTCGCGGCGTTCGCGGCGGCGTGGGTCGTACCGTCGCTGGTCGGGCCGGCGGTTGCCGGCCTGATCGTGCAGCACCTGGGCTGGCGGTGGGTCTTCCTGGCGGTGCCGGCGGTGGCGGTGCCGGCGGGGCTGCTGATCCATCCCGGCCTGCGGTCCCTGGGTCGGAGTGCGGCGACGAGCCCGCCGACGGGTGCGGCGGCACGGATCGGTTGGGCGTGCGGGGCCGCGGTGAGTGCCGCACTGCTGCACATCGGGGGGCAGCAGCGCGGCGCCACGGCCCTGGTGCTTGTCGCGTTCGCCGTGGTCGGCCTGCTGGTCTGTGCCCCGCGCCTGCTGCCGGCCGGGTTCCTTCGGGCAGCACGAGGGTTGCCCACCGTCGTGGGACTGCGTGGCCTGGCGTCGGCGGCCTTCGTCGGCGCCGAGGTGGTCATCCCGTTGATGCTCTCCCGGGAACGAGGTCTCTCGCCGACCGCGGCCGGGCTGGTCCTCACTGTCGGCGCGCTGGCCTGGTCGGCGGGCTCCTGGTTGCAGGGCCGGATCCCGGTGCCCGCGTCGCGGGCCAGCCTGCCGCGCGCCGGGTTGAGCTGCATCACCGTCGGCATCGCCACTGTGGCGCTGGCCGTCCGGCCCGAGCTGCCGGTGGCCGTCGCCGTGGCCGGTTGGGCGATCGCCGGTCTGGGCATGGGGTTGCTCTATCCGCCGTTGTCGGTGCTCACCCTGGAGTTGTCCGCGCCGGGTGAGCAGGGCCGCAACAGCTCGTCACTGCAACTGAGCGACTCCCTCTTCGCGGCGACGGTGCTCGCGCTGACCGGGGCCGTGTTGGCGGCGGGAAGCGCGCCGGGCCCGGCCAGCTACACGACGACGCTCGTGGTGACCGCTGGGCTGGCGCTGCTCGGGGCGCTGCTGGCCGGCCGGGTCGTGGTGGACGGGGGTGTGCGACAGGCCGGGTGATCCGCCGATTCCGCCGCGTCCCGCCCGTTCGTGCCGGAAGGATGGCGGGCGATGAACTTCCTGACCGTCCTGCCGCTCGCCGTGGTCATGGTCGCCGGGACGCAGTTGGTGGTGGCGGTCTTCCTGGCCTCGTCGGATCGGCCCCGGGCGGCGTCGCTGGGCTTCCTCGCCGGCGCAGGGCTGGTGGTTGCCGCCGGGGTGACGGTGGCCTGGCTGTTGGCCAAGCTGGTGGGTGGGGTGGCCGCCGACGCCAGCGCCGTCGCCGGGAAGGTCGATCGCGGCCCCGCCATCGACCTGGTGGTGCTGGCTCTGCTGGTGTGCCTGGCCGTGCTGATCTGGGTCCGAAGGGACCGCTCCGGACCGCCGCGCTGGCTGGGGAGCATCGAGCATGCCGGTCCGCCGCAGGCGCTGCGGCTGGGTGCGCTGCTCTTCGTGGCGACGCCGACCGACGACCTGACCATGGCCACCGTCGGGGCGAGCGTGGCCCGACATGATCTGCCGTGGTGGCACCTGGTGCCGTTCGTGCTGCTCACAGTGCTCCTGCTCGCGCTGCCGCTGCTGGCGTTGCTGCTGTTGGGGAGCCGGGCCTCGCGGGTGCTGACCCGGATGCGGGAGTGGGCCGAGGGGCACGCCTGGATCGTCAACGAGATCGTGATCGCGTTCTTCGCGCTGCTCACCGTGGTGGACCTGATCCGGTCAGGGTGAGCCGCCGCCCAACCCCGTCACGGGATGCCGCGCCGTTTCGTCAAGGTCAGGTCAAGCGAGTGGGAGGACGAGATGAGGGTTCTGGTCACCGGGGCGTCCGGCAATCTGGGCCGTGCGGTGTTGGGCCGGCTGCGCGACGACGGGATCAGCGTCCGGGCCACCAGCCGCCGGCCGCCCGCCAGCTCGGACGTGGAGTGGGTGGTGACCGACCTGGCCACCGGGGACGGGCTGACCGAGGCGGTGACCGGGGTGGACGCCGTGCTGCACCTGGTGTCGGCGCCTCGGGGGCGGCAGACCTACCAGGTGGACGTGTTGGGCACCCGCCGACTGGTGGTGGCCGCCGGCACGGCCGGTGTCCGGCACATCGTCTACATCTCGATCGTCGGGGTTGATCGGGTGCCGATCCCGTACTACCGCCACAAACTCGCCGCCGAGCAGGTGATCGCGGCCGGTCCGGTGCCGTGGTCGGTGTTGCGGGCCACCCAGTTCCCCCAGTTCCTGGACGACATGCTGACCGCCAGCGCGCGGCTGGGCCCGGTGATCGGGGACCGGGCGGTGCTCGCCCAACCGGTCGACCCCGGCGAGGTGGCGGCGCGGCTGGCGGCCCGACTGGTCGCCGGCCCGTTGGGCGGCATCGAGGAGCTGGGCGGGCCGCAGGTGCTCCGCTTCGACGAGGCCGCTCGGGCGTGGCGTGCGGCCCGAGGCTCGCGACGGCCGTTGCTGCCGGTGCGGATTCCCGGCCGGCTCGGTCGCGAGCTGCGGGCCGGTGGTCTGGCCACCGAGGCGCTGCCCCGGGGCGTGCGTACCTGGGCCGACCACCTGGCTGACACGTACGGGGGAACCGACCGGAAATGAGAGCAACAACGGTTCACGTTCGTCTTACCGTGACGCCATGTTCGCTGTCGTCACCACTGTGATCCTCTACGTCTTCGGCTTCGTCTTCCTCTACGGCGTGATCCGGCTGGGTGTCCGGCACGCGTTCGAGGATCTGGAGCTGCAACGGGCCAAGGCCCAGCGCGAGGAGGAGTTGGCGGCTGCCCGCGACCGCTCCTTCATGCGCGACAACGCCTTCCTCGCGGGCAGTTGAGCGCCGGATCGATCCGGCCCGGGCCGGTGGCGTCGCCGGGGGGCCGGGGAGCCGCTGGGCGGTTCAGCGTCGCGGATGCGAGGATCGCACCCGTGATGGGAACGCTGAAGACCGAACCGGCCCGCGCCCGCCTGGATCTGCTCGCCCCGCCGGTCGCGGAAGCCATCGCGCAGTGGCCGGCCGACGCGCCGGTGGACGTCAACGACGTGCTGGTCGCGCCGATCGACGCCGACCTCGCCGACACCGCGGCGTTCTGCGCGGCGTACGAGGTGGGGTTGGACGTGTCGGCCAACTGTGTCGTGGTGGCGGGCAAGCGCGAGGGCGTGGTGCGCTACGCGGCCTGCATCGTCCTGGCCACCACTCGCGTCGACGTGAATGGCGTGGCCCGCCGGGCGCTGGACGTCCGCAAGGCGAGCTTCGCCCCGATGGCCGACGCTGTCGAGTTGACCGGCATGGAGTACGGCGGCATCACCCCGATCGGGCTGCCGGCGCAGTGGCCGATCCTGGTGGACGCGCGGGTCATTGCCACACCGCACGTGATCGTCGGGTCCGGCGTACGGCACAGCAAGATTGCGCTGCCGGGGCCGGCGTTGGGCGCGCTGCCGGGTGCCCAGGTGGTGGAAGGGCTGGCCAGGCCGGTCTGGCCAGGCACCGGCATCGATGTTGTTGCACGTGAAACATCGTGATCATCGATGTCGGACACCCGGCCGTCGGTGACTCAGTGTGAGTGCGCTGCGGACTCGCGCTGCTCGACCTCGGCGAACGCGGCGAGCAGCGTCTGCACGTCCTGCGCACCGGAGACCGCGTACTTCCCGGCCAGCACGAAGGTCGGCACGCTGGTGATGCCCAGATCCCGGGCGGCGGCCAGGTCGGCGGCGACGTCGGCCACGCGCTCGTCGGAGTCGAGGAACCGGCGCGCGTCGGTCGCGTCGAGGCCGATCTCACCGGCCACTGTGGCCAGCGCCTCCCGCGAGCCGACGTCCACCCCGTGGTTGAAGTGCGCCTGGTAGAGCGCCTCCACCATCTCGGCCGCCCTGCCCTGGTCGGTCGCCCAGGAGACCAGCCGGTGCGCGTCGAAGGTGTTGGCGATCACCGCGCGGTCGTAGTCGAGCCGCAGCCCGTCGGCCGCCGCGACCTGGGTCACGTGGTCGACCATCTGCCGGGCGCGCTCCGGGCCGCCGAACTTGCCGGCCAGCGCCTGCACCAGTGGCAGGGGCTGCGACACCGGCGACGGGTCGAGCTGGAACGGCCGGTAGCGGACCGTCACCTCGCCCTCGTAGCTGGCGAGGGCCTCATCCAGGCGGCGCTTGCCGATGTAGCACCACGGGCAGATGACGTCCGCGTAGATCTCGATCTCCATGATCGGTGGCAACCTCGCGGTCAGCCGAGTTGTTCCCGGATCTGCCGCTTGAGGCGGCCCAGGATCGCCGTGCCGCCACGGATCCGCAGCGGGCTGATCGCCTGCGCCAGCCCCATCCGCTGATAGAGGTCGTCCGGCACGGCCAGCACCTGCTCGGCACTCGCCCCCGCCAGCCCTTCGGCGAGGATCCCGGCGAACGCCCGGGTGGTGGGCGCCTCCGGCGGGCAGTCGAACAGCGTCTCCACGGTGCCTTCCGGTGTCACCCGGGCGCGCAGGAAGAACGCCGTCTGACACTCGGGCACCTGTTCCATGCCCTCGCGCTCCGCGGCGCCCTCCGGCAGCGCCGGGATCACGTCCGCGTACTCCAGGAGCATCTCCAGCACCAGGTCGCGCGGCGCGGCGGCGAACTCGTCGACGATCTCGGCCAGTCGGGCCGGCATGTCAGCCATGCGTCGAGGCTACCGCCGTCGTGTCGGGGCCCCGGTCACACGGTGGGCGACTGCTCGCTGATCTCGCTGAGCGCGCTGGTGGGGTCGAGCTGCATGGCCAGGTCGCCGAGCGAGACGATCCCCACCAGCTTGCGGTCACTGTCACAGACCAGCACCCGTCGGATGCCCCGATCCCGCATGAGCGCCGCCGCCTCACCCGCAGTGCAGTGCTGCTCGATCATGACGACCTCGCGGGTGACGATCGAGCCGATGGTGGTGGCCGCAGGGGAGCTGTTCTCCGCCACGGCCCGCACCACGATGTCCCGGTCGGTGAGCATGCCGGCGAGGCTGGCGCCGTCGGTGACCACCACATCACCGATGTCGGCCTCCTTCATCACCCTGGCCGCCTCGTCCAGGGTGGTCTCGGCCGGCAGGTACACGACCTGCTTGGTCATCACGTCACTGACCCGGTAACCGGTCATGAGAGCCTCCGAAGACGTTTCCACCCGATCAGACAGCACTACCCAGTGACGCGGCAGCTACACCAGGCTCGCACGAACCTGGCGTACCTCGTGGACGAGTCGATCCACCAGACCGTCCAGCGGCAGCTCGATGCGCCCGTCGCCGGCCCGTTCGCGCAGCTCGACGTACCCCTCGGCGAGCCGGCGGCCGACCACGACGGCCCGGGGGATGCCGATCAGCTCGGCGTCGGTGAACTTGACCCCGGCCGATACGTGCGTGCGGTCGTCGACAAGCACCCGCAGTCCGGCAGCGGCGAGACGCCCGCCGAGCTCCAGCGCCGCGTCGAGCTGCGGGCCCTTGCCCGCAACCACCAGGTGTACGTCACACGGCGCGACCGCCGCCGGCCAGACCAGTCCCCGGTCGTCGTGGTGCTGCTCGGCCACTGCCGCCACCGCCCGGGAAACCCCGATGCCGTAGCAGCCCATCGTCGGCCGGACCGGCTTGCCGGCCGGCCCGAGCACGTCGACAGCGAAGGCGTCGGTGAAGCGGCGGCCGAGCTGGAAGATGTGCCCGATCTCGATGCCCCGCCGGATGGTCAGCTCGCCCGCCTCGCACCCCGGGCAGGGGTCGCCGGCGCGGACGTCGGCCGCCTCGATGGTGCCGTCGGGGGTGAAGTCCCGCCCGCACACCACGTCTGTCGCGTGTCGGCCCGGCTCGTTCGCCCCGGTCAGCCAGGCCGAACCGGCCACCACCCGAGGGTCGACCAGGTAGCGGATGCCCAGCTTGTCGAGCAGTTGCGGTCCGATGTAGCCACGAACCAGCTCCGGATGCTCGGCCCACTCCTCGAAGACTGTCACCTGTGCCGGGTGCAGCGCGGCACCGACCCGCTTCAGGTCGACCTCCCGGTCACCGGGCAGCCCGACGACCAGGAGTTCGGCCCGGTCGGCACCCGGCTGACGAACTGACAACACGACGTTCTTCAGGGTGTCGGCGGCGGTCCAGCCGACCCGACCGCCCAACCGGCGCGCGTTCGCCAACTCCACCAGGCTGGCGATTGTCGGAGTCTCCGGAGTGTCGTGCACCTCGACGGCCGGCTGCGCACTCGGGTCACCGGCGCTCGGCACCCGGGTGGCCACCGCCTCGGTGTTCGCCGCGAAGTCGCAGGAGGTGCAGCCCACGAAGGTGTCCTCGCCGACCGGCGTCGCCGCCAGGAACTCCTCCGACGCGGAGCCGCCCATCGCGCCGGACATCGCCTGCACCACCGTGTAGTCCAGCCCCAACCGGTCGAAGATCCGCCGGTACGCGGCGCGATGCCGCCCGTACGCCTCCCGCAGCCCCGCCTCGTCCAGGTCGAAGGAGTACGCGTCTTTCATCAGGAACTCCCGGCCGCGCAGCAACCCGGCCCGAGGCCGTGCCTCGTCGCGGAACTTCGTCTGCACCTGGAACAGCGTCACCGGGAAGTCCCGGTACGAGGTGAACAGGTCCTTGACCAGCAGCGCCGCCATCTCCTCGTGGGTGGGCGCCAACAGGTGCTCGGCACCGCGCCGGTCGGCGAGGGTGAAGATGTCGTCGCCGTACTCCGTCCACCGACCACTCGTGCGATACGGCTCAGCGGGCAGGAGCGCCGGGAAGTGCACCTCCTGGTCGCCGATCGCTACCAGCTCGGCGCGTACGACCTCGGTGATCCGATCCAGCACCAGCTTGCCCAGCGGCAGCCAGGTGTAGCCGCCCGGTGCGGCACGACGGATGTAGCCGGCGCGCAGCAGCAGCCGATGGCTCGGCACCTCCGCGTCGGCCGGATCCTCGCGCAGGGTCCGCAGCAACAAAGTCGACATGCGTAGCAGCATCCGCGCAGCCTACGGCCGGTGCGGCAGGATGAGCGATCCATTTCGATCCGAGCCGGGCCCGACACCGGCAACCATCGGCGCCGTCGCTGGCGTCTGCAAGGACACCAAGCCCTCGTACCCCGACCTGAAGGATTGGCCCGTGTGGACCCTCTGCTGAGTGAGTTCGACTCGTTCGTCCGTACCCGCACACCGGCGTTACTGCGCTCGGCCTACCTGCTCACCGGTGACCAGCACCTGGCCGAGGACCTCGTCCAGTCGGCCCTGGCCCGGACCCACCGCTCCTGGAACAGCCTGCACCACAGCGGCAACGCCGAGGCGTACACCCGCAAGACCATGTACCACCTACAGGTGTCCTGGTGGCGTCGGCGCCGGGTACCCGAGTCGATGCCGGGCGACCTGCCCGAGCCACGCGGAGGCGACTCGGCCCCGGACCACGCCCACCAGACCAGTCTGCGGCTCACCCTGCGGGCGGCACTGGCGAAGCTCTCCCCGAAGCAACGTGCCGTGCTGGTGCTGCGGTTCTTCGAGGACCGCACCGAGGCGGAGGCGGCGGACCTGCTCGGCGTCACGATCGGCACTGTGAAGAGCCAGACGGCCAAGTCACTGGCCAGGCTGCGCACCGTTGCGCCCGAACTCGCCGAGCTGTACGTCCTGGAAGGGAGTACCCGATGAACGACCAGCGCCTCCGGCTCGATTTGACCGCCCTGGCCGACGAGGTCACCTCGGTCGACTTGCGGGACCGGACCCTGCGTACGTCCCGCCGGCTCGGTATCCAACGGGCGGTGGCCACGTCGGCAGCCGCGCTGGTGCTGATCGCCGCGGCGGCCGGCACCGCCTTCGCCATCCGACCGGACCAGTCCCCGGCCCCGTTGCCCGCCGACACCCCGTCGGTCACCGCGACGCCGACGCCGACTCCCACCCCGACGCCGTCCACCAGCGCCGGCGACACGCCCGGCGCCCCACCGAGCGGCGGAACGGGCACGAACACCCCGTCCGTGCAGTTCGGCAAGCTCTTCTACGGCCCCGCCAGCGTGTCCCGGGTAACGACCGCGAACCTGCGGTCCTGGCGCCCGGGCGACAGTACGGCGCGGCTGCTAGCGCTGCCCGACATCGCGTTCAAGGGCAACATGAGCGTCTCGTCGGACGGCCACCGGGTGGCGTGGGTGGACAGCAATAGCGACCTCGTCGTCGCCGACGCCGACGGCTCCGGCAAGGAAAAGATCCGCTCGAATGTCAGTGCGTATTGCGTCGGTGCGGCCTGGTCGCCGGACCGACGGCAGTTGCTGTTCCGCGAGTTGGTAGAACCGCTCGAAACCGCTCGGTTGGGCATGCTGGACATGCGCTCGGCGGAGAAGGCCGTTCGCTGGTGGACCACTGAATTCGAAGATTTCGAGGCTTGTAACGCCGTCTGGTCGGCGGACGGTAAGACCATCGCCATGACCATCGACTATGGGGTCACGCTCTACGGTGCGGACGGCACGAAGAAGCGAGTCGTCCCCGGCTTCTCCCGGGACGGATGGCAAACCGACGACGTCGTCAGTCTCTCGCCGGATGGCTCGCTGGTCGCGCTGCTGCGGCACAAGCCGGATGGGGATGCCGGCGACGTGGCTCGCGATCTGCGGGTCAACGTGGTGCTGGACACCCGTACGGGCAAGCAGGTCTCGTTGCCGTTGGGTGGGCGCACCCTGGAACAGGTCTACTTCCAGTCGGACGGTTCGATGGTCGTGCGGGTCAAGGCCGGCAGCGGGTACGCCGTGCTGCTCGTGGACGAGGACGGCAGGAAGGTCTCCGAGACCGCCGAGCCGGCGAGTCTGAAGGACATGCAGATCCTGGCCGTCGTCGACTGACCGATCGGCGCGAGATGGGCGGGTCACCCTCGGGTGGCCCGCCCTTTCTGCGTCTGCGCACCGCCGGCCAGTCGGTGTTGATCACGGTCGGTGAACTGCGAAAAAGGTTGCCGGTGCGAGCGGATCCGACTGTCAGGTAGTAGCGCGCCACGGCGGCAACTCGCTACGGCCGGGCGCTCGTCTTGGGTGGTGTCAGGCACGGTAGGCCTCCACAAAGGATGGAAACGATGAACCTCGGCCCGTTCACCCACACCACCCGTCCCGCCTCGGCCCGTCGTTCCGGCGCGCTCGCCGGTACGGCCGCCCTGCTGCTCCTGACGTTCGGTGCCAATGCCTGCGGCACCGCCGACCCGAAGGCCGCAGCGCCCGCTCCGACCGAATCGGCCACCGCCACCGCCACCGCCGCTCCCGCAAACGGCGACACCTCGGCCGCCGGCACGGGCGGCGCCGGCGCCCCACCCAGCGGCGGGTCCAGCACGAACACCCCGTCCGTGCAGATCGGCAACCTTTTCTACGGCCCCGCCAGGAAGCCCGTCGGTGAGAACGGGAATCTGCGGTCATGGCGTCCGGGTGAGAACCCGGTGCGGCTCATGGTGCTGCCGCATACAGCGGCGACCCTCAACGTGAACGTGTCGCCGGATGGCCGCCGGGTGGCCTGGGCGGGCGAGGGTGCCGACGACAGCGGCAACCTCTACATCGCCAACGTCGACGGGTCGAACAAGCAGAAGATGCGCTCGGAGGTGGATCCGTACTGCGTCACTCCCGCCTGGTCCCCTGACGGGCGGCAGTTGCTGTTCCGCGTGGATTTGCCAGGCGGTGGTCATGGCCGGTTCGGGTTATTGGATACGCGCTCCGAGAAGAGGACGGTGCGCTGGTGGCGCACCGAACCTTCGGCCTGCCATGCCGTCTGGTCGGCGGACGGTAAGACCATCGCCATGACCACCGATGTCGGGGTCACGGTCGATGCCGGGGTCGTGCTCTACGGCACGGACGGCACGAAGAAGCGAGCCATCCCCGGCTTCTCCCTCGACGGTTGGCACAGCAACGACATCGCTAGTCTCTCCCCGGACGGCTCCCGGATCGCCCTGCTGCGAATGAAGCTCGGTGAGGACGACGGCAACCTCGCGCGTGATCTGCGGGCCAACGTGGTGTTGGACACCCGTACGGGCAAGCAGGTCTCGTTGCCGTTGGGTGGGCGCACCCTGCACCAGGTCTACTTCCAGTCCGACGGTTCGATGGTCGTGCGGGTCCAGTCCGGTAGCCGATATGCGGTGCTGTTGGTGGACGAGGACGGCAGGAAGGTCTCCGAGACCGCCGAGCCGGCGAGTCTGAAGGACGAGCAGATCCTGGCCGTCGTCGACTGACGATCGGCGCGAGAAAGGGCGGGTCACCCTCGGGTGACCCACCCTTTCCGCGTCTGCGAACCGTCGACGGCCCAGTGTTGATCACGGTCGGTGAACTGCGGAAAAGGTTGCCGGTGCGAGCGGATCCGACTGTCAGGTAGTAGCGCGCCACGGCGGCAACTCGCCACGGCCGGGCGCTCGTCTTGGGTGGTGTCAGGCACGGTAGGCCTCCACAAAGGATCGAAACGATGAACCTCGGCCCGTTCACCCACACCACCCGTCCCGCCTCGGCCCGTCGTTCCGGCGCGCTCGCCGGTACGGCGGCCCTGCTGCTCCTGGCGTTTGGTGCCGCTGCCTGCGGCACCGCCGACCGGAAGGCCGCGCCCGCTCCGGCCGAATCGGCCACCGCCACCGCCGCTCCCTCGGCCGGCGACACCTCGGCCGCCGGCACTGGCGGCTCCGTCCCGGATGCGGCCCCGGCTGTCGCGCCGGCCCGCCCGGCGGTCGGCTCGACGCAGTGGCCGCAGCTCACCTGGTACACCGCCGAGGAGTCCGGCCAGAAGCAGAACGACCCGGCCCGGATCTGGCGGCGTACCCCTGGTGGGAGCTGGCAGTTGGTGCGTTCGGGCCGCCCCGAGAACAGCAAGAACATCAATGGCCCGCTCGCCGTCTCGCCGGACGGCCGACGGGCGGCCTGGATGGAAGGGTCCGCCCGCCGGCTGGTGATCAGCGCGTTCGACGGCACGAAGCGGCACGTCATCCCGACCCAGGGTCAGCAGACCTGCGCGCCGAGCTGGCTCGACTCCGGGCGGGTGCTGTACGGCCTGGGGCGGGAGAAGGAGCTGACGCTCATCGCGGTCAACGCCGACGGGACCGGGCAGAAGGTGCTCGCCACCCACTACCCGAAGTGCCCGACGGTGTCCGGCGGATGGATCGCCCAGGTCGGCGCGCAGACCGTGGCGATCGGGGACGAGCGAGGCGTCCGACGTGCGATCAGCCCGCGCCTCCCCGCCGGCCTCGTCATTGGTGGGGTGGCGGCGATCTCCGGCGACGGCCGGACGCTGGTGATCAGCGCCCACACGACCAGCCCCGGGGGATGTGGGTGCAGCGAGCGGTTCCGCAACTACCGGCTCGACGCGGTCAGCGGGGCCGTCACCGAGCTGGCGCCGTTGGACCCGGCCTGGAAGCAGCCGACCGGGCACGGCCAAGCCATCGACGGGCTCGTCCTGGCCGACGGCGGTCTGGTGGTGCAGGTCAACGCGGGAACGCCGTCCGACGGCGCGCCGGCGTACCGGCTGGTCCGGTACGCCGCCAGTGGCCGGGTGCTGGCCACCGCGTCGGTGCCCGCCGGCCAGCCGTGGGGTGGTCTGCTGGGCTGAGCTCCCGGTGCAGCGTCACCGGGTACGAGGGACCGGCCACTCACGGGGGTGGCCGGTCCCGCCCGTCGTGCGCGCAATGACCTCCGACACGTAGTGGATTCGGGGCGGTGCCGGGCGTTCCTGCGGTGACAGACTGGTCGCCGCAGGCAACGGGTGGCGTGAGGGAGGCGCGGGTGCGCTGGCGCAGTTTTGTCGCGGTCGGGGACAGCTTCACCGAGGGTATGGACGACGCGTACCCGGACGGCACCTTCCGGGGCTGGGCGGACCTGGTGGCGACCCGGCTCGCCGCCGACGCGGGGCCCGACTTCCGGTACGCGAACCTGGCCATCCGGGGCCGGCTCTTCCCCAGCGTGGTCGCCGAGCAGGTGCCCTCCGCCGTGGCGATGAAGCCCGACCTGATCAGTTTCGCGGCCGGTGGCAACGACGTGCTGCGGCGCACCTTCGACCCGGACACGCTTGTCGCCCGCTTCGACGAGGTGGTCCGGCAACTGCGCTCGGGTGGCGCGGACGTACTCCTCTTCCGGTTCGCGGACGTGATGGCCCGACTGC
The DNA here is from genome assembly GCF_036136635.1 of Micromonospora sp. NBC_00330. Lineage (NCBI taxonomy): Bacteria > Bacillati > Actinomycetota > Actinomycetes > Micromonosporales > Micromonosporaceae > Micromonospora > Micromonospora sp. NBC_00330. Next base: position 5,912,405 of record NZ_CP108012.1, on the reverse strand, counting down.
CCGGCCAACGCCTCGTCGCCCCCCGGGTGCAGCTGCTCAACCAGGCTGTCGGCGAGACCGCCGAGCGGCACGGCGCCATCATGGTCGACCTGTACGCCGACGACACGTTCCTCAACCCCATGCTCTGGAGCACCGACCGGCTGCACCTCTCCCCGGCCGGGCATCGCCGGGTCGCCGGGCAGGTGTTGAACGCCCTCGGGGTTGGTTGTGACGAGGAGTGGCTGATGGTTCCGCCGCACCCGGCGCCGTCGCCGTGGCTGGCCGCCCGCGCTTCTGACCTGCGGTGGGCCGGTCAGTACCTCGCCCCCTGGGTGAAGCGGCGGTTGACCGGTCGGTCGTCCGGTGACACGGTGACGGCGAAGCGCCCGCAACTCGGCCCGCTCGTCGACTGAGCATGCTCACTCTGCACACGGCGGCCCTGCTGCGCCGCGACCGGGACGGCGAGTCGGTGCCCGACCACGCCGTGCTGGTCAGTGGCGACCGGATCGAGGCCGTCGGCCCGCTGGCGGAGCTGAGTTCGGCGTACGCCAACGCCCGGGTTCGCCGCTGGCCCGGCACGCTGGGGCCGGGTCTGCTGCACGACCGGCCGCTGCCGCCCGCGCCGACCCCGCGTGAGCGGGTGCACGCGCTGCTGCGTACCGGGGTGACAGCGGTGCTGGCGGAACACCTGGCCGACCCGGCGCTGCGGGCCGCCGCCGAGCGTGGCGACCTGCTGGTGCTGGCCACCGCCGTGGCGCCGACGCTGCGCCCGGACGGGCGGGCCGACCTCGCGGTGCACGGCGTCGACGGCACCTGCCTGGTGACAGTCGTCGCCGGTCGGATCGCCCACCGTCGCGCCTGAACAGGTCGATCTGTCTCCACTGTGGATAGCAGCGATCGAATCGGGGTCGCCCGATGTCCGCCGTCCTCGATAGCATCCGCTGCCCCCGCTGTTCGGAAGGCGGGGACATCGGGGAAAGGTGGATGAGGGATGACCCTCATACCTGGCACGACGACATCCGCAAGACCCGTCCGGGCACTGCTGGCCATGGGGCTTTCCGTTGCGGTCGCCGCCGGAGCGCTCACGCTCACGGCCGCGCCGGCCGCAGCGGACGAGGCGCTCTCCGTCGGCGACAACCAGCCGCCGGGTGTGCCGACCGAGCTGCAAACCTCCGGCGAGCCGTGCGCGACGGCCGAGCCGTACCAGTTGTGGCAGAACGACGACCTGGCGCTCTCCGCCGTCCTGCACGACCCGGACGTCGACGAGAACGGTGTCACCGACCGGTTGACCGCGACGTTCGCGCTCTGGCCGGTCGACGAGCCGACGGCTCGGATCGAGCGATTCGGGTACAACGGTCGGGAAGGCGATCGGGAGAGCGGCCTCTTCGAACGGGAAACGCTCACCCACGACCGGTTGTACGCGTGGCAGGTCCGGGCGGCGGACAGCGAGGCGACCGGCGAGTGGAGTGGCCTCTGCTACCTCCGGACCGACTTCCAGGGCCCGGAGGTAGCGCCGGTCGTCACCTCCACCGACTTCCCCGTCGAGGGCTGGCACCCGGCGCTGCCGGGTCGGTTCACCTTCGACGCGGCGGCGACACCGGACGCGGTCGGCTTCCGGTATGAGCTGCTCGGCGAGGACGGCGTCCACGCGGTGTCGGCCGACCAGCCCGGCGGCTCGGTCACTGTCACGCTCCGCCCGGATGCGGGGCCCAACACTCTCGTGGTGTGGAGCCTGGACGCGGCCGGGAACAGGTCGCCCGAGGCGCGGTACGAATTCCGGGCCAGCGACGTCGCGCCGATCATCACCGGCAGACTCACCGAGATCGGCGTGCCGACCACGTTCACAGTGCAGCCGCAGATGACGGGTGTGGTCCGCTACCGGTTCCACCTGGACGGCGACCCCGAGCAGACGGTGGAGGCGGCGGCCGACGGCACCGCCACGCTGACCGTCACCGCGACCCGGGGCGGCAACCGGACGCTCTCCGTGACCAGCGTGACCGCCGATGGTGTGACCGCCACCACGACGAGCACCTTCGCGCTGTCCACCGCGCCGAAGATCGCCGCGACTGTCTATCGGCAGGGCGCCACCAGTGGGGCGCCGGGTGTGCCGGGTGTCTTCACCTTCACCCCACGTCAGCCTGACGTGGTCAGCTACCGCTACAGCTTCAACACGGCGACCAGCACCGTGGCCGCGGCGGCCGACGGCACCGCGTCGGTGACCTGGACGCCGACCAAGGCCGGGCTGACCATGCTCACCGTCTGGAGCATCGACCGGAACGGCACCCAGTCGGGTTCGACGTCCTTCATCTTCTTCGTCGGCAATCCCCCGCCGAGCAACCCGGTGCAGGCCGGCGACCAGTAACCCGTCGACCGGCCGGCCCACCATCCCGTGCGGGTGGTGGGCCGGTCCCGTTACAGCGGTCGCGGCTGGCGATCCGGCGTACCTTGGGGATCATGTCTGTGCCGAACGATCCCGATCCCCGCCTCCAGTCGTACGCCGACCCGCAGCGGCTGGTCACCACCGAGTGGCTGGCCGAGCATCTGGGCGATGAGGGCCTCGTCGTCGTCGAGTCCGACGAGGACGTGCTGCTCTACGAATCCGGTCACATTCCCGGTGCGGTCAAGGTCGACTGGCACCTGGACCTGAACGATCAGGTGACCCGGGACTACCTGGACGCCAAGAGCTTCGCCGAGATGTGTGCCGCGAAGGGCATCGGCCGGGGCGACACCGTCGTCTTCTACGGCGACAACTTCAACTGGTGGGCCGCGTACGCCCTCTGGGTCTTCACGCTCTTCGGCCACGCCGACGTGCGGCTGCTCGACGGCGGCCGGCAGAAGTGGATCGCCGAGGGACGCGAGGTGACCCGCGACAAGCCGGCTCGCCCGCGCGCCGACTATCCGGTGCCGCTGCGCGACGACGCGCCGCTGCGGGCCTTCCGTGAGCAGGTCATGGCGCACGTCGCCTCCGGCCGGCCACTTGTCGACGTCCGGTCGCCGGGTGAGTACACCGGCGAGATGCTGCACATGCCGGACTACCCGCAGGAGGGTGCGCTGCGCGGTGGACACATCCCTGGCGCGCTCAGCAAGCCGTGGAAGTCCGCCGCCAACGAGGACGGCACGTTCAAGTCGGCCGACGAGCTGAAGGCGATCTACGCCGACCAACTCGGGCTGAGCCCGGACGACGACGTGATCGCGTACTGCCGCATCGGCGAGCGGTCCAGCCACACCTGGTTCGTGCTGCGGCACCTGTTGGGCTACCCGCAGGTGCGCAACTACGACGGCTCGTGGACCGAGTGGGGCAACCTGGTCCGGGCGCCAGTCGTCAAGGGCGACCAGCCCGGCGGCCTGGCCGTCTGACCAGATCGTCGTGTGATCGACTCGGGTTCCCTGATGTCGGGCCGTCCCGCTCGCCGGGACACCGCGATGTCTATGAACCCGAGTCGATCACGTCGAGATGACGCGACAGTTGTCAGCTGGCGAGTGCGAACACGCCGCGCAGGTCGCGGACGATGCCGGTGATCTCGCCGGTCTCCGGGTGCCAGCGCGCCAGGGCGGCCGGTTCCAGTCGCAGCAGCACCGCGCCCTTGTTGTCCCAGCCCAGCACCTCGCAGCAGCCCTTGCTGCGATCCCGGCCCAGGTCGAGCAGGTGGAGCACGGCCCCGGTCCGCGCGTCCAGCACGGCCGCTCCCTCGGCGCCACTGATCTCGCTGCTGGTGATCCAGGCTGCCCGGGCCAATCGCTCGCCGTGCAGCCAGCCCCGGCCGTAGAACTCGTTGACCTGGTAGGGCGACGGCAGCGCCGAGCCGTTGACCGGCTGTTCGGAGCGGAGTTCGCCCTCCCGGGCGGTCCGACTGCGTAGCTTCAGGCCGGCCCCCTCGCCGTACATGTCGATCAACGGGGCCTCACGGCCGGCGGCCGGGTCGGGTGCGATCAATTCCCAGGTCGACACGTCGATCGTGCTGGCCGCCCCGGTGACCCGGTCCACCGCGTACGTCCGGTCGTCGCCCCCGACCAGCACCCGGTCGTGTGCCCACACCACCAGCTCCAGGTAGCCGTCGAGCGGTATCCGGCGGACGGCCGCCGTGGTGAGGTCGATCATGATCAGCTCTTTGGTCTGCGCGAACGCCGCCGACCGGCCGTCCGGCGACAACACTCCCGGCTTCAGGGCCGCTGCCTCGTTGCCGCCCGCGTCCCGGGTCGGTGCCAACGTCACCACGTCGAGGCTGCGCACCACGCCGTCGTCGCCGAGCACCCGAACCGGGCCGTCCTCGCCACCCTCCTCGGTCAGCGGCTGGAACAACGCCAGTGCCCGCTGGACCGGTCGCTCGGAGAGCGGCACCGTCGCCGGGTCGCCGAGCTTGGCCAACGGATCGGGTGGGAAGGTCAGCTCGGCGGGCGGTTTCTGCACCGGACCCGCGTGGGAGGGGTCGACGGTCGGGGTCACCGTCGGGCCGACCGGAGGGGCCGGCGCCGGGTCGGCGGGCGGTCGCAGCGCCGCAACCGTGCCACCACCGACCAGCACCACGGCCAGGGCGACCACCGCGACGGCCCGGCGGGTACGGCGGGTACGCCGAGCCCGCTCCCATCCGGCGGCGGCCGGCTGGCTGGGGAGCACGTCCTCGACGCTGACGGTCAGCAGGCGGCGCAGTTCCTGCTCGTTCACGGGTTCACCTCCAGGCCGCCGGCCAGATCGGCCGAGCCTCGGCTCGGTCGGGCATCGCGGGCGAGTTCCGGGGCGACCTCGCGGAGTCGGCGCAGCGCCGCATGGCACTGGCTCTTCACGGTGCCGACTGTCACCCCGAGCGCCTCGGCGGTGGCGACCTCGGTCAGGTCCTCGTAGTAGCGCAACACCAGCACGGCCCGCTGCCGCGGTGGCAGCAGGCCCAGCGCGTCGTGCATCGTCAGCCGTAACGCGCCGTCACGGTCGTGGGCCACCTGGTCCGGCGGCGCGGCGCTGAGCCATTCCCGCCGTCGGCGACGCCACCACGACACCGAGTCGCGGTAGAGGATGGCGCGCACGTACGCGGAGGGGTCGCCGTCGCGGACCGAGGACCAGCGCAGCGCCAGCTTGAGCAGCGCGTCCTGGAGGAGGTCCTCGGCCTGATGCTTGTTGCCGCAGATCAGGTAGGCCGCGCGGAGCAGCCGGTGCTGGTGGTTCTCCACGAAGGCGAGGTAGCCGTCGCGTCCGTCGTCCCTCGTCGGCGCCATCCGCCCCCCTCCCCGGCCGTCGCGCTGTACGCGTCACCTGGCAGACGCACGGGAGGTGGGAAAAGGTTGGGTCAGCTCGGTGGCGTTCCGGTCAGATAGCGCTGGAGGGTCGGCGCGATCCAGGCGACCAGCTCGTCCGGCGTGGCGTCCACCATGGGTGACAGGCGGACGATGTATCGGGTGAAGGCGAGGCCGAGGACCTGACTGGCCACCAGGCCGGCGCGTCGGGCGGTCAGCGCCGGGTCGCTGTTGAACGTGGCCACCGCTGCGGTGAGCTGGTCGGCGAAGATGCCGCGCATGCGTTCGGCCGCGCCGGGGTTGGTGCTGGCGGCCCGCAGCAGCGCCACCAGGGTCTCGTCGCCCTCCCAGCGGGCGAGGAAGTGCCGGACCAACACCTCACCGAGTCGAGCGGGCGACACCGAGGTCAGGTCGGGCAGGCGCAGGTCGAACTCGGCCGCCGCCGCGAAGAGCCCCTCCTTGCTGCCGTAGTAGCGCATCACCATCGACGGGTCGATCTGGGCGTCGGCGGCGATGGCCCGGATCGTGGCGCGCTCGTAGCCGTCCGCCGCGAACCGTTCCCGGGCCGCTCGCAGGATCGCCGCCCGGGTGGCGTCGGAGCGGCGGGGCTGGGTCGACTGGACGGCGGGGGTCATGCCAACGACCGTAGGCCAACAAGTGTTGACACGCAATCGGGCGAGCCCTAGCGTTGCCAACACATGTTTGCCAACAAGTGTTGGCAACGGTCTTCTGGAGGTGGCCATGCTGCCCACGAGCACCGACGCCCTGGTGGTGGGCGCCGGCCCCACCGGTCTCGCCACCGCGTTGACGCTGGCCCGGCGCGGGGTCGAGGTGACAGTGCTGGACCGGATGGCCGCGCCGCCGACGACCTCCCGCGCCGCCGTCGTGCACGCGTACACCCTGGAGGTGCTGGACCGGATCGACGCGGCGGCGCCGCTGATCGCCCAGGCGGTGCGGACGCCGCGTTTCACGGTGCGCGACCGGGACCGGGTGCTGCTGTCGGTGCCGTTCCACGAGCTGCCGTCCCGCTTCCCCTACGCGCTGCTGGTCTCCCAGGCGGTCACCGAGGCCGTGCTCACCGAGAAGCTGGCCGAACTCGGTGTCCAGGTACGACGGCCGTGCCAGCTCACCGGGCTGAGCCGCGTCGGCGACGGCATGCTCGCGCAGGTCGACGACGAGGCGCTGCGGGCCCGGTTCGTGGTGGGTGCGGACGGCCTGCACAGCACGGTCCGGCAGTTGGCCGGCATCGGCTTCACCGGCGACAGCGACGAGGAGTCCTTCGTACTCGCCGACGTGCGGGTGCGCAGCGTGCTGCCCCGCGACGAGGCGGCGCTCTTCCTCGCCCGCCCCGGACCGCTGGTCTGGGCGCCACTCCCCGGCGGGGTGGTCCGGCTGGTCGCCGCCGTGGCGAGTGCCCCGGCCGAACCGGACGCGGCCTACCTCCAGGCGTTGCTCGACGAGCGCGGCCCGGCGCGACGACCCGACCGGGTGACCGAGGTGCTCTGGGGCTCCCGGTTCCGGGTGCACCACCGGATCGCCGACACCTTCCGAGCCGGGCCGGTGCTGCTGGCCGGCGACGCCGGGCACGTGCACAGCCCGGCCGGTGGGCAGGGCATGAACCTCGGCATCTGCGACGCGGTAGCGCTCGGCACCGCGGTGGCGGACGTGCTCGACGGGGGCCCGGAGACGCTGCTCGACGACTACACCGCCCGGCAACGGCCGATGGCCGAGGACGTGCTGAGCTTCGCCGCCGGGCTGACCAGGATGGCCGCTGTCTCGCCGGCTCGCCGGCCCGCCCGCGACGTGCTGCTCCGGCTGCTCGGTGCCGTCCCACCGGCCCGCCGACGCATTGCGCTGCGCCTGTCCGGGCTGTCGCACCGGGAGCGGACGCCGGGCTAGCCCGCGCGGCTCGACACAGCGGGCGCGGCCGGTCGCAGTGTCCGCCACGCGGCGACGGTGACCAGCGCGAACGTCGCCGCCGCAGCACCCGCTACCGGCGCCGTGCCGTACGCTGCGGCGGCCAAACCGGCGAACGCCGCCCCGAGCGGTGCGGTGAGCAGACCGACCATCCGCTGGGTCGCACCGACCCGGCCCAGCAGTTCGCTCGGCACCTGCCGCTGCCCGTACGACGCCCACAGGCTGTTCCACACCACTGTGCCGCCGGCGAAGACGGCAAGCGCGATCCCGCCCGACACCGGGTGCCGAGCCAGCGCGAAGCCGGTCAGCGCCACTGTCTCCACGGCCAGCACCGCACGCAGCGCCGGCACCGTGCCGAGCCCGGCGGCGAGCCGTCCCGCCCCGAGCGCCCCCGCCACGCCCCCGACGATGGCGGCGGCGGCGAACAGCCCGTACCCGGCCGGCGGCACCCGGAGCACGTCCAGCGCGTAGAGCACCAGCACCGCCATGATTCCGCTGATCGCCAGGTTGCTCGCGGCGGTGAGCAGCGTGACCCGCCACAGGGTCCGGTGCGCCCGCAGCCAACGCAGCCCCTCGACGATCTCGCTCCACACCGAGCCGTGCCGCCGCGCCGTCCCCGGGATGATGGCGGGAGGCGGGCTGAGGGCCAGCACGAGCACTGCGGCCGCCGCGAAGGTGACGGCGTCGAGGGCGAACGGAAGGGCCGGGGCGACGGCGAACAGGACACCCGCGGCGGGCGCCCCGAGGAAGCCACCGGCCACCGCCGACCCCGCCTGGAGCCGGCCGTTCGCCCGGGGCAGCGCGTCCGGCGGCACCAACGCGGGGAGCAGCGCGAACGACGCGGAGTCGAAGAGAGTGCCCAACGTGGCGAGCAGAAACGCCGCCACCAGCAGCACCAGCACGCTGACCCGGTTGAGCGCGACCACCACTGCCAGAGCCGCCACCACTGCCGCGCGTACCCCGTCGACCACTGCCATCGTCCGACGGCGGTCCCAGCGGTCCGCGTACACACCGCCGAGCAGGCCGAAGAGCAGCGGCGGCAACTGCCCGGCCACTGTCACCGCCGCGATGATCCGCGGATCACGGGTCACTGTCGCGGCCAGCAGGGCCAGTGCCGGGGTACGCAGCGCGTCCCCGAACCGGGACGAGACGGCTGCGGACCACAGGAGGCGGAAGTCCCGGCCCAGAGCGGAGGAAGTCATGCCGGCGACCGTGCCGGTTCGACCGGGTCGAGGGTCAAGCCGCCGGGCAAAGGGGACCGCGCCTGTCGGTGATCATCGGTACGGTGAGCGCCGGCATCGGGACCGGGGAGACAACAGGCGTGGATCACACTTTCCAGGTCGACCTACGTGGCGTGGTTGACCTGCTCAGTCATCACCTCTACGGCAGCCCGCGGGTCTACGTCCGCGAGCTGCTCCAGAACGCGGTGGACGCGATCACCGCCCGACGCAGGACCGAGCCGGACGCGCCGGCTCTGGTACGCATCGAACCCCCGGACAGCACCGGCGACGGCACCCTACGGGTGCATGACACCGGCATCGGCCTGACCGAGGCGCAGGTGCACGAGCTGCTGGCCACCATCGGCCGCAGCTCGAAGCGCGACGAGCTTGGTTTCTCCCGGCACGAGTTCCTCGGCCAGTTCGGCATCGGTCTGCTCTCCTGCTTCCTGGTGGCCGACGAGATCCAGGTGCTCACCCGGCACGGCGACAACCCCACGGTTCGCTGGACCGGGTACGCCGACGGCCGCTACGCGGTGACGGTGGCCCCGCCGGAGGCCGCTCGCGCCGAGCCGGGCACCACCGTCACGCTGGTCCCCCGCCGAGACGCGGACCAGTGGTTCACCACCGCGACAGTCACCGACCTGGCAAGGCTCTTCGGCGCGCTGCTGCCGGTCACCGTCCGCGTCGGCGACGTCGTCACCACCACCGGGGAGCCACCCTGGCCGACCACGCCGGGTGCGCCACTGGACCGCGCGGCGCTGATCCGGTACGCCCGGGAGACGCTCGGCGTGGACCCGTTCGACGTCCTGCCGCTGGCCGTGCCGGAGGCCGGGCTGACCGGTGTCGCCGTCATCCTGCCGACGCCGGTGAACCCGGCGGCCCGGGCCGGGCACCGCGTCTACCTCAAGCGGATGCTGCTCACCGAGAACGCCGACGGCCTGCTGCCGGAGTGGGCGTTCTTCGCACACTGCGTGGTGGACGCGACCGAGCTGCGCCCGACCGCCAGCCGGGAGGCCCTCTACGAGGACACCCTGCTGACGGCGACCAGGGAGGCGCTCGGCGACCAGGTGCGCGGCTGGTTGGTCCGGTTGGCCCGGCACGACCCGCACCGGCTGGCCGAGTTCCTCCAGGTACACCACCTCGGCGTGAAGGCCCTGGCGCTGCACGACGACGAGATGCTCCGGCTGGTCGACAGGTGGTGGCCCATGGACACCAACGTCGGCACGCTCACCCTCGCCGAGTTCCGGGAGCGCTACGGCGTGGTCCGCTACGCGGCGAGCCTGGACGAGTTCCGTCAGCTCGCCGCAGTCGCCGCGGCGCAGGACCTGGCGGTGGTCAACGCGGGCTACACGTACGACACCGAGCTGATCGAGCGGCTGCCGGTGGTGGACCGCTCGGTGCTGATCGAGCGGCTGGAGCCGAGCGACCTCACCACCCGGTTCGACGCGCTCGACCCGCAGGTGGAGTTGGCGCTGCGACAGTTCCTCGCGGCGGCGCAGCGGGCCGTCGAGCGTTCCGGCTGCGAGGTGGTCATCCGGGCGTACGACCCGGTCTCGCTGCCCGCGCTCTACCTGGTCAGCCGGTCGGCGGCGTTCAACGACCAGCTCGCCGCCAGCCGGGACCGGGCCGACGAGCTGTGGGGCGGAGTGCTCGACGCGCTCGCCGCCACCGCCCCGCCGGACCGTCCGCAGTTGGTGCTCAACCACCGCAACCCGCTGGTACGACGGGTGACCATGCTGGCCGACCCGGAGCTGGTCGGTCTGGCCATCGAGGCGCTCTACGGGCAGGCGCTGCTGCTCGGCCACCATCCGATCCGCGCCGCCGACGCGGCGTTGCTGAACGATTCCTTCCTCGGCCTGCTCGGCCGGGCTGTCCCGGGACGGGAGTGAGCATGAGCGACGAGGATCTGTGGCGGGTGCTGCGCGGCATCTCCGACATGCCGTACGGGGCGGGGCAGATCGCCGCGCTGGAGCAGCTGCTGCGCCGGGTGGACGCCTCCGACGATCGGCACCTTGCGTTCGTCACCCGGATGCAGGCCACCACCGGCTACATCTACGGCGGTGAGCCAGCCAAGTCCTTCGTGACCTTCTCCTGGTGCCTGTCCGAGTTCGACAGTGACCCGCAGCCGTACCACCAGCGTCACCTGCACAACCTGCTCTGGCACTTCAAATACATGATCAACGGCCTGCTGAACTTCCCGGAGGTGCCGCTCGACCGCACGTACGCCGTGCTGGACGACATGGAACGCCGCTACCGGGCCGGCGGGCACAGCCTTCAGGCAGTGCACAAGCACCGGTTCCGGGTCGCCGACCACGTGGGCGACGTCGAGGCAGCGGCGCACTGGTACCGGCTCTGGCAGACCACCCCGCGCGACGAACTCTCCGACTGCGCCGGCTGTGACCCCACGAGCCAGGTGGGCTACCTCGCCGACACGGGGCGGGACGTGGAGGCGGTGGAGCTGGCCGAGCCGGTGCTCGCCGGCCGGCTCAACTGCAACGAGCAGCCGCAGTCGATCCTCACCGCGCTGCTCCTGCCGTACCTGCGGACCGGGCGGGCCGAGGAGGCGCGGGACGCGCACCGGGAGGCGTACCGCCGGCTGCGCGGCAACCTCGCCAACCTGTGGGACATCGCGGACCATGTCGAGTTCTGCACGCTGACCGGCAACGAGGCGCGGGCGATCGAGCTGGTCGAGCGGCACCTGGACTGGCTGGACCGGCCGCCGTCGCCGGCCGCCGCCATGCACTTCGCGGCTGCGGCCGCCGCCGCACTGCGTCAGGCCGGTCCGTCGACCGTGTACCGCCGGGCCGCCGAGGGCCGGCCGGCCGCCGAGGTGTCGGCGGCGTCGTTGGCGGACGAGCTGGCCGAGACCGCTACCGGTCTGGCCGCCCGCTTCGACGCCCGTAACGGCACGAGCCACCAGTCGGAGTGGGTCGCCAGTCGGCTGGCCGTGCAGGCGAGCGGGGAGCATGTGCCCCTGTCCGCGAGTGTCCGCCGCCGCCCGGCCCGCCCGACCCGTCCGGTCGGGGAGGAGCCCAGCGCCCCGGTGTCGTCCACGGAGCGAGGCGAGCGAGTGCGAAGCGGTAAGGGCGAACGACCCGCCGTGACAGTGCCTGCCGACGCCGGCCCGGACGATCTGCTGGACCTCGCGGAGCAGAGCTGGGGCCGGCACGACTGGGCCACCTTCCGGGCGGCGCTGGCCACCTTCGACGACCGGTTCGGCTCCGCCGAGCTGCCCGCCCGCACGTCCGCGCACCGGCTGGCGCTGCGGGCGTCGGAGCGTGGCGACGAGAACGACATCGATGGTGCGATCAAGCTGAATCGGGCGGCGTTGGAGCTGTACCGGGAGGCGGACGACGAGGTGGCCGCCCAGGCGGTCGCCGGGCGGCTCGGCGTGTTGTTGACCCGGGCCGACGAGGACACCGAGGAAGGCCTGCTGCTGGTCCGGGAGGCGGCCGAGGTCCTGGACCGGCTCGGCGACGCCCAGCAGCGGGCGGCCGGACACGACCGGGTGGCGTTGGCGCTGCTGCACCGCGAGCGTTGGGCGGACGCACTCGCCGCGCTCGACCGGGTACCGGCCGACGCGGGCGGCGATCGGCACCTGGCGGCCCGGATCGCACTGCACCGGGGGCACCTGCTGGAGCAGTTGGACCGCGTCGACGAGGCCCACTCCGCCGTCGACGAGGCACGCCGGATCGGCCGGGAGTTGGGTGTCGGCGAGGTGGTCACGGCCGCCTGCCTGGCGTACGCCCGGCTCGTCGACGATCCGGCGGACGCCGTGGCCGCCTGCGACGAGGCGTTGGAGACGGCACCGGCGGACGCGGAGCTGCCGGTCCGGGTCGCCCGCGCCCGGGCGTTGCTGTCGGCCGGCCGGGCCCCGGACGCGGTTGACGACTTCGTCGAGGCGGTGACGCTGTGCGTGGAGCGGGGCGCCGAGGGGGACGCGTTCCTGCGGTGGGAGCTGGCGAACGCGTACCGGATGGTGGGCCGGCTCGCCGAGGCCGCCGAGGTCGCCGAGGAGGCCGTGCTCGGTCTGGATCGGCTGGGCGCCCAGGCGGAGGCCGACCGCTGCCGGCACCTGCTGGCCGGCGTGTACGCCGGACTTGGCGAGATCGATCCGGCGTTGGCCCTGTTGGAGCAGTTGGCCAGTAATCTGGACGGACCGGACAACCTTCCGCACCGGGCGCAGGTGCTGGAGGAGGCTGGCGGGATTCTCTACGACGCCGACCGGGACGCGGCGGCGGGCGAGCGGTTCGCCGCTGCGGCTGAGGCGTACCGGCTCGGTGACCTGCCCCTGGACGAGCTGCGTGCTCGCCGGCGGGAGACGTACGCCTGGTTCTGGGCCGACGACCGGGACGCGGCGTTGCACGCCGTCGAGGTGGTGGACGGGTTGGCGGCGAAGCTGGCCGGGCAGGCCGAACCGCCGGTGCTGTACGAGCTGGCGATGGCGGCCGAGGCCGGAGCGCGGGTGCTCACCGGCGAGGAGCGACTGGACGAGGCCCTGGGCCGGCTGACCGGGGTACCGGACCGGTTGCGCTCGATCGAGGCGTTCGGTGAGGCCGCCCAGGTGGAGGCCCTGATCGGTGAGTTGCTGCTGCGCCTGGAGCGGCCCGCCGAGGCGGAGCCGCTGCTGCGCCGCGTGCTCGGTGGGTTGCCGGCCGCCTCGCGGCAGGTCCGCCAGACGGCCTGGCTGCTGGCTCGGGCACTGGATCTGCTCGATCGACCCGCGGAAGCCGCCGCGCTGCGCGCGGAGCACGACCTGGACGAGGACGACTGACCTCGGTGGCCGCCCCTGGCCAGGTCAGGGGCGGCCCGGCCCGGAGCGGACGGAAGTGACCGGCAACCATCGCGGGCTCGTCGCGGTCTAGGCTTGCCCGGTGACGGTGGAGCAGCAGGCACGGGGTGCGGCGGGTGCGGGCCGGCGCAGGTCCCGCAAGGACGAGATCCTGGAGATCGCGGTAGGTCTGTTCGCGGCGCGCGGCTATCACGGCGTGTCGATGGACGACATCGGCGCGGCCGCCGGGGTCACCGGTCCGGCGCTCTACCACCACTTCGCCGGCAAGGAAGCGATGCTGGCCGCCGCGCTGATTCCGGTCAGTGAGGGGTTGTTGGCCGGTGGGCGGGAACGCGCCGCCGGGGGTTCGGACGACCCGCGCGGGGTGCTGGAGTCGCTGATCGACTTCCACGTCGAGTTCGCGCTGGCCAACCCGGCGGTGATCGCGTTGCACCTGCACGAGCTGGACCGCCTGCCCGAGGAGCCGCGGCGGCGGATTCGTCGCCTGCAACGGCTCTACGTCGAGGATTGGGTGACGGTGCTCACCGCGCTGCACCCGGGGATGCCCGACGGCGAGGCGCGGGTGCTCGCGCACTCCGCGTTCGGCCTGATGAACTCGACGCCGTTCCTCGGTGGTGAGGTGGATCGGCGACGCCGCGCCGAGTTGCTGCGCGGCGCGACCCTGGCCGCGCTGCTCGCCTGAGCCGACTCGTCAGAACCGTGCCGGTCATGATTCCCTGACATCGTCCCACCATCCGGACGCCGGGAGGAAACATGATCGAGTCACTGCTGGTCGCCAATCGGGGCGAGATCGCCCGCCGGATCATCCGGACCGCCAAGCGGCTCGGCATCCGCGTGATCGCTGTGCACTCGGAGGCCGACGCCGACCTGCCGTTCGTCGCGGAGGCGGACGAGGCGGTCCTCATCGGCCCACCGAACCCGGCGCTGAGCTACCGCAACACCGAGGCGATCCTCGCCGCCGCGAAGTCGACGGGCGCGCAGGCCATCCACCCCGGGTACGGCTTCCTGTCGGAGAACGCCGAGTTCGCCCGTACCGTCGAGGCGAGCGGCCTGATCTGGGTCGGACCCGACGCGGACGCGATCACCGCGATGGGCGACAAGATCAACGCTCGGAACCTGATGGCGGCGGCCGGTGTTCCGGTCGCACCGGGTACCACCGACCCGGCCGCCGACCTGGACGCTGCGGTGACGGCCGCGGCCGAGATCGGCTACCCGGTGATGGTCAAGGCGGCCGCCGGCGGTGGCGGCATGGGCATGGGCGTGGCGGTCGACGAGGCCGCGTTGCGCACGGAGTACGACAAGGTGCGCGCGTTCGCCGAGCGGATGTTCGGCGACGGTTCAGTGTTGATCGAGCGGTACTTTCCCCGGGTGCGGCACGTCGAGGTGCAGATCCTCGGCCTGGCCGACGGCCGGGTGGTGGCGCTCGGCGAGCGGGAGTGCTCGGTGCAGCGGCGCAACCAGAAGCTGGTCGAGGAGTCCCCGTCGCCGGCGGTCTCGCCGGAGCTGCGATCCCGGCTCCTGGCGGCGGCGGTGCGGGCCGGCGAGGCGGTCGGCTACCGCAACGCGGGCACTGTGGAGTGCCTGTTGGTCCCGCGTGAGCCCGACGCTGCTGGCACTGCTCCCGGCTCCGAGGACTTCTTCTTCCTGGAGATGAACACGCGGTTGCAGGTGGAGCACCCGGTGACCGAGTACGTCTACGGCATCGACCTGGTCGAGGAGCAGTTGCGGGTGGCCTCCGGGTTGGCGCCGACGTTCGACCCGGACGCGTTGACCCCGAGTGGGCACGCCATCGAGATGCGAATCAACGCGGAGGACCCGAAGCGTTTCCTGCCCGGCCCGGGTGTGATCAGGACGTGGGTGGAGCCGACGGGCGAGGGTGTCCGGGTGGACTCCGGCTACACCGAGGGAAACACCGTCACCCCGTTCTACGACAGCCTGCTGGCCAAGCTGATCGTCAGTGGGGCGACCCGCGACGAGGCGCTCGACCGAGCGAAGGCAGCCGTCGCGGCCTTCCAGATCGAGGGTCCGAAGAACAACGTCCCCTTCTTCGCCGAGCTGCTCACCAACGCCGAGTTCCTCTCCGGCGCCTACGACACCGGCATCGTCTCCCGCATGCGCTGACCCCCCGGTCCACCGCGGTGATCAAGAGGTTTGCGTCGGGATTCGCGCTGCGGATGACGCAAACCTCTTGATCAACAGCGGGGTGGCATGCTGGGAGGACCCCCTAAGCACTGCTTTCGTCACAGTGAGGTGACCCCTTATGGCGGACCTGCCAGATTCCGTCTCCATCCGCGAGGTTGGGCCGCGGGACGGGTTGCAGAACGAGGACCCGATCCCGACCGACGCCAAGGTGCGGCTGCTGGACGCCCTCTCCGGCACCGGCGTACGCCGAATCGAGGCGGTGTCGTTCGTGCACCCCAAGGCGATCCCGCAGATGGCCGACGCCGACGAGGTGTGGCAGCGGGCGGTGAAGGCCGACGGGGTGCGGTACTCCGCGCTGGTGCCGAACACCCGGGGCGCCCAGCGTGCCCTCGCCGCCGGATTCACCGAGATCGAGGTGGTGGTCTCGGCCAGCGACACCCACAACCGGCGCAACGTCAACCGGTCCACCGACGAGTCGCTGGACGACATCGCCGAGCTGATCGACCTGCTGCACGGTGCGTCGGCGCGGGTCGAGGTGATCGTGGCGACCAGCTTCGGCTGCCCGTACGAGGGGGACACCGACCCGCAGCGGGTGGCCGGGATCGTGGACCGGGTCGTCCGCGACGGCGCGGACCGGGTCGCGTTCGGCGACACCACCGGCATGGGCACCCCGCGTCGGGTCCGCGAGCTGCTGACCGCGGTACGCGACCGCAACGCCCACGTGCCGGTCCTGCTGCACTTCCACAACACCCGGGGTACGGCGCTGGCCAACCTGCTGACCGCGTTGGAGCTGGGGGTGACCGAGTTCGACGCCAGCGTCGGTGGCCTCGGTGGCTGCCCGTACGCGCCGGGAGCGAGCGGCAACCTGGCCACCGAGGAGGCCGTGCACATGCTGCACGACATGGGCATCGACACCGGCATCGACCTGCCGGCCCTGATCGAGGCGGCGGAGCTGGCCGAGGAGTTGCTCGGCAAGAAGTTGCCGTCCGGTGTGCTGCGGGCCGGCCCGCGTACCCGGCTGACGCCGCTGCCGAGCTGAGGACGCGACGAAGGGGCCGGCGCGCGCGCCGGCCCCTTCCACGTGCCAGGTCGATCAGCTCACCGAGGTGAGCGCGCTCGGCCAACTGTCGCGGAAGATGTCCGCGCTGCGGTCGCTGGCGCTGAACGTGCCGGCGAAGAGGTTGCTCACCCGGCTCGCCTCGGCGGAACTCGGGTAGGGGTTGGTGCAGCTGGTGCCGGCGCTGCCGCCGGACATCAGCAGCGCGCAGTTTCCGTTGTAGTTGTCCGGCAGACCGAGGATGTGCCCGATCTCGTGGGTCATGATCCGCAGCACGCTGTACTGGGCGGCCTGCTGGGTGTCGATGTAGACCCGGCCGTTGCCGAGGCTGGTCCGCTGGGCGTACGAGCCGCCGCCGGTGATCTGGTAGATGCGCAGGTTGGAGCCGCAGTTGGCGGAGAGCGTCAGGTTGCTGGTGGCGTTGTTCCAGATCGAGGCGGCCTGGTTGGCGACGCTGGCGTAGCTTCCCGCCTGGCTGGTGTTGTAGCAGATGGTCATGGCGGCGGACGCGGGCGACGGGTTGGCGACCGTGATGCCGAGGGTGGCGAGTGTCGTCGCGAGCAACGCGACGGCGAGCCGATTGAGTCGTGAGGTCATCGCTGACTCCGATCTGGAAGGAGGGGTGCCAGGAGCCTAGCGATATGTATTCACGTTTTTCAATGTCTTGCTCTCGGCTTCGCTGTCTGGTTCGCTCGTAGGTCGCCGACAACCGTGCCGATGCGCTAGCCTAACGATCGTTCAGGTCAGTATGGCGGAGGAGTCGGCGTGACGCTCGACGGTGAGGCACTGGAGCAGCTGCGCAAGCGGGCCCGGTCCGGCGGCGCGGACAAGTACCACGCGGCCAACGCGGCCAAGGGCAAGCTCTTCGCCCGTGAACGGGTCGCGCTCCTGGTCGACGAGGGCTCGTTCGTCGAAGACGGCCTCTACGCCAACACGATGGCCGAAGGACTGCCCGCGGACGGCGTGGTGACCGGCACCGCCACCATCGACGGCCGGCAGGTCTGCCTGATGGCCAACGACTCCACGGTCAAGGCCGGCAGCTGGGGCGCCCGCACCGTCGAGAAGATCATCAGGATCATCGAGCGGGCGTACGGCGCCGGCGTGCCGATGGTCTACCTGGTCGACTCCGCCGGCGCCCGGATCACCGACCAGGTCGATCTCTTCCCCGGCCGGCGTGGCGCCGGCAAGATCTTCTGGAACCAGGTCCGCGCCTCGGGCTCGATCCCGCAGGTCTGCGCGCTGTTCGGCCCGAGCGCCGCCGGTGGGGCGTACATCCCGGCGTTCTGCGACGTGGTCGCGCTGGTCGACGGCAACGCCAGCATGTACCTCGGCTCCGACCGGATGGTCGAGATGGTCACCGGCGAGAAGACCACCCTGGAGGCGATGGGCGGGGCGAAGGTGCACACCGCCGAATCCGGCGTGGGGCACTTCCTCTGCAAGACCGAGGCCGACGCGCTCGACGTCGTGAAGACCTACCTGTCGTACCTGCCGGCGAACTGGACGCAGGCGCCGCCGACCGCACCGGCGGTCGCCGCGCCCGCGAAGGCCGACCTGGCCGCCTTGGTGCCGGCCAGCGAGCGGCAGGCGTTCGACATGCGACGGTACGTCAAGGGCCTGCTCGACGAGGGTTCCTTCTTCGAGATCCAGGCCCTCTGGGCCAAGGAGTTGACCATCGGCTTCGGTCGCCTCGACGGTCAGGTCGTCGGCGTGATCGGCAACAACTCGATGTTCAAGGGCGGCGTGCTCTTCGTCGACTCGGCCGACAAGGCCACCCGGTTCGTGCAGCTCTGCGACGCGTTCAACGTGCCGCTGCTGTTCCTCAGCGACGTGCCCGGCTTCATGGTCGGCAGCGTGGTGGAGAAGCAGGGCATCATCCGGCACGGCGCCAAGATGATCACCGCGATCTCCGAGGCGACAGTTCCGAAGATCTGCGTGGTGGTCCGCAAGGCGTACGGCGCCGGTCTCTACGCGATGGCCGGCCCCGGGTTCGAGCCGGACGCCACCATCGCGCTGCCGACCGCGAAGATCGCCGTGATGGGCGCCGAGGCTGCCGTGAACGCGGTCTACGCCAACAAGATCGCCGCCATCGCGGACGAGGACGAGCGGGCGGCCTTCGTCGCCGCCAAGCGGGCCGAGTACGAGCAGGACATCGACGTCGTCCGGCTGGCCAGCGAGCTGGTGGTGGACGCCATCGTCGAGCCGCACGACCTGCGCACCGAGCTGGTCCGTCGATTCGCGGCGGCGCGTACCAAGGATCGGCACTTCTCCCGCCGCCGGCACGGCGTCACCCCGGTCTGATCATCGACTCAGGCCCGCACAGCGACCCGCCCCCGGTGTCACGAGCGCCGAGGCGGACCGTCCTTACAGGAGGATGAGATGGACTTCCGGCTCACCGACGAACAAGCGGCGCTGCGCGAGAGCGTGCGGGAATTCGCCCGCGAGGTGGTCGCCCCGGTCATCGCCGAGCACTACGAGCAGCACACCTTCCCGTACGAGGTGATCCGGCAGATGGGCAAGATGGGCCTGTTCGGTCTGCCCTTCGCCGAGGAGCACGGCGGCATGGGCGGCGACTACTTCGCGCTCTGCCTGGCCCTGGAGGAGTTGGCCCGGGTCGACTCCAGCGTGGCCATCACGTTGGAGGCGGCGGTCTCGCTGGGTGCGATGCCGATCTACCGCTTCGGCACCGAGGAGCAGAAGGCGACCTGGCTGCCCCGGCTGCTCAGCGGTGAGGCGCTGGCCGGCTTCGGTCTCACCGAGCCGGGCACCGGCTCGGACGCCGCCGGCACCCAGACCCGGGCGGTGCTGGACGGCGACGAGTGGGTGATCAACGGGTCGAAGGCGTTCATCACCAACTCGGGGACCGACATCACGGCCATGGTCACCGTCACGGCGGTGACCGGCACGAACCCGGACGGCTCCAAGGAGTTGTCGACGATCATCGTGCCGACCGGCACGCCCGGGTTCGCCGTCGCGCCGGGCTACTCCAAGGTGGGCTGGACCGCCTCGGACACCCACGAGCTGACCTTCGACGACTGCCGGGTGCCGGCCGCCAACCTGCTGGGCGCCCGGGGCCGGGGGTTCGCGCAGTTCCTGCGGATCCTCGACGAGGGCCGGATCGCCATCGCCGCGCTCGCCGTCGGCCTCGCGCAAGGCTGTGTCGACGAGTCGATCAAGTACGCGAAGGAGCGGCACGCCTTCGGCAAGCCGATCGGCGCCAACCAGGCCATCCAGTTCAAGATCGCCGACATGGAGCTGAAGGCACACACCGCTCGCCTGGCGTACTACGACGCCGCCGCACGGATGCTGGCCGGCGAGCCGTTCAAGCGGCAGGCCGCCATCGCCAAACTGCACGCCAGCACGATCGCTGTGGACAACGCCCGGGAGGCCACCCAGATCCACGGCGGGTACGGCTTCATAAACGAGTACCCGGTGGCCCGGTTCTGGCGGGACTCCAAGATCCTGGAGATCGGCGAGGGCACGAGTGAGGTGCAGCGCATGATCATCGCTCGGGATCTGGGCCTCTGAGTGGTCCAGCCGAACTGATCGGCCGGTCGTCCCGGACGGACTGTCCGTACGGCTGTCGGGTTTCGGCGAGCGGGCGTCAGTAGCCCGACGTTCGACTGCCGACGGTCGGACTCCATCCGTACTCTTCGTGCCCATGACTCCGGATCATGACTGGTCGCGGAGCCCGGCTGGGCGTGCCACTCTGCCGGAGCTGCTCCGCGGGCATCGACGCGCCGCCGGCCTTACCCAGGCCGAGCTGGCGACCCGGGCCGGGGTGGGTGTGCGTACGGTGCGTGACCTGGAGCGTGGCCGGTCGATCCGGCCACAACGCACCACTGTCGAGCTGCTCGCCGGGGCGCTGGCGCTGACCGGCGCCGGTCGGGCGGCGTTCCTGGCCGCGGCCCGCGGCGCCGGTGCCGAACCGGCCCCGCCGGACGCCACCTCGACGACGCTCGCTGTCGGCGGCAGCGCCACGTCGGCGACCGCACCCGCCGACCCGTCGGTCGCGCTCCCGCCGCCGGTAGCGTTGATCGGCAGGGAGCGCGACCTCACCGAGCTGGCTGGAATGCTGACCGCGGAGCGAGGCCCCCGGTTGGTGAGCCTCGTCGGGTTGGCCGGCGTCGGCAAGACCGCCCTGGCGACGTCGGCGGCGCACCTGGTGGCCGCCGCCCACCCGGCCGGTGTCGCCGGGGTGCTGGTGGGCGAGGGCGCGGACGGTCCGGACGTGCTCGCCGCCTCGATGTCAGTGCTCGGCGTGGCGCGCCTTTCCGAACTCGTGGCGCTGCTCGCCGGGCGGCCGACGCTGCTGGTGATGGACGCCGTGGAGCGCGCCCCGGGCCCGGTGGCCGCGACAGTGCACCGGTTGCTCGGCGCACTGCCCTCGCTGCGGGTGCTGGTCACCGGGCGACACCCGGTCGGGTTGCCCGGCGAGCGGGTCTGGCCGGTCGCGCCGCTCGACGTGCCACCACCGGAGGCCGAGCAATCCGGACTCGAGTCGTGGCCGGCGGTCGCGTTGTTCACCGCCCGGCTCGCCCAGGTCCGCCGGGAGCCGCCCACCCCCGCTGAGCTGCCTGCGCTCGCCGCGTTGGTGCGCCGGTTGGGCGGGCTGCCGCTGGCCATCGAGCTGATGGCCGCGCGTGGCCGTCTCCTCGACCTCACCGAACTGCTCGACCGGTACGGCGACCGGGTGCTCGACCTGGCCACTCCCGCCGACGCGTCCGCCCACCCGGCCTGGGACGCACCGGAGGCGCTTGGCAGCGGGACGAGCGGACCCGACACCCGGGCGGTGGTCTCCATCGCCGTCACTCTGCGGGACGCGGTGGCGTTCAGCTACCGCCTGTTGGCGTCGGACGAGCAGGCAGCGCTGCGGCAGTTGGCCGTCTTCGGTAACCGGTGGTCGGTCGAGTTGGCCGAGGAGATGCTCACCGAGGAGGCCGACCGGGACGGCACCGTGGCCATCGACCCGGTTCCCCTGTTGGACCGCTTCGTCGAGTTGGGGCTGCTGAGCGTACGCGGAACCGGGTCGTTCCGGTTCCGGCTGCTCGACGCGGTCCGCGACTACGCCGTCGAGCAGGCGGCCGGTGCGGGTGAGCTGACCTGTATCCGGCGTCGACATGCGGAGGTCATCGCGCGCCTGGTGGCCCGGACCGCCACCGACCTGATCGGCCCACGGGTACCCGACGCGGTGCACCGGCTGGACGAGATGAGCAGTGACATCAGCTCGTCGTTGGCCCACGCGGCTACCGACGACCCGTTGACCGCGCTGCGGCTGGCGGCCTGTCTGACCCGCTGGTGGCGGTTCCGTGGACGCGATGTGGTCGGGCGGCAGTGGTTGCGGCGGCTGCTGGCGGACCCGCGGACTGCCGACGCCGATCCGCTCCTGCGTGGCTGGGCCGCCCTCGGGGTCGCCCGGCTGGCGGCGGAGCACGGCGCGGGCGCCGAGGAGTTGTCCACGGCCCTTGCGGCGTTGGACACCTTCCGGCAGGCCGGCGACGTCACCGGGGAGTTGGAGGCGCGAAACGTGCTCGGCACCCTGCTGATCTCCGTCGGGCGGCAGGACGAGGCTCGCGAGCAGGCCGAGGCGCTGCTGCGGTTGGCCGCCCGCAACGGGCGGACCCGGGACCTGGCGGTGGCCCAGAACAGCCTCGCCTGGCACGAGATCCGCACGGGCGATCTGGCTGCTGCCCGCCGTCGGCTCGCCGCGGTGGACCGGCTCGCCGCCGAGAGTGGGGAGCAGCGGCTGCGGGTGCTGGGCTGGGCCAATCGAGCCGAGGTCGCCCGACTGGAGGGCTGGTACGCGGATGCCATCGATCGTGGCCGGCGGGCGATCGCTGCCCTGTCCGAGCTGGGTGACCCCGGGCGTCGCCGTCGGGTGCTCGGGACCGTCGGGCTGGCGCTCGCCCAGGACGGCCGGGCCGCGGAGGCGACCGAGGTGCTGAACGAGTTGCGCGCCGGGGGCGTGGAGGCGCTGCCGGCGCGGCCGACAGTGCCGCGACCGCGCTCGGACGACGCGGCGCTGGCCTGGGGTGGGCCGGAGGTCGGGCTCTGTGCGCTGATCGAGGGGAACCTGGCGCTGCACCGGGGCGACCGGGAGTTGGCTGCCGAGTGGTTCGCGGCCGCCGCCGACCATGCGGGGCAGGATCGCCGCGACGTGGTGGAGGCGCTGGTCGGGCTGGCGGCGAGCACTGCGGACCCGTCGGTGCTCGATCGACTGGACCGGGTCTGTGTGGAGGGCGGCATCCGGCTGTTGCCGCAGGAGTCGGGCCTGCTCTACGCGCTGATCGCCGCCCGGGGTGGGCCGGCTCGGTAGCCTGCGCTTTCCCCGAGCGGATCGTGACGGGAGAGTGGCGCGGGCGAAGAGCCCCCTTGGTGCTACCCCTCGCTGATCGCCCGCGCCGTCACCCCCCGGTGATCCCCGGTGCGGGAAGCCTGCCACCGGTGCGGTGGCAGAAAGTCGGCTTGGACCGAATCCTCCAGCTTGGCTGGGTCAGTTCTGCCGGTCTTTCTGCCGCTGCCGCCGCCCGACGGCGGGTGCTGATCAGTGCCGTCGGGTGGCGTTGTCGGTGGTGGCGACCTGCTCCGGGCTGGCGTCGTCACTGCCGGCGGTGGCGCACGGGTGCGCGGCGTCGCGGACCCGCCGCAACCCGTCGAGGAGGGCCGCCAGCGCCTCGGGGTCGAGCTGTCCGGTGAACCACTGCTCGATCATCTGCAGGTGCCCGGGCAGCGTCTCGTTCAGGCGTTGCATCCCGGCGGCGGTGACCACCGCGTACGAGCTGCGTCGGTCGTTCGGGCAGGCCCGGCGGGTGAGCACCCCGTCGCGTTCCATCCGGTCGACCACCCTTGTCACTCCGCTGGTCGACAGGGAGGTCTGTGCGGCGAGGTCGGTCATGCGTAGTTGGTTGCCCGGCGAGCGGGCCAGTCGGGTGATGACCTCGAACTCGACCGCGGAGAGGCCGTGCTCCTCGAGTTGGGAGTTGAACCGGGCGGACAGCCCGGCGTGTGCCTCGAAGAGCAGGCCGACGGCGGTGATCCGGGGATCGTCGAAGACGTTGGTCACCCGCTCATCATATCAGTGCTTGACACGGGGAATGTTGTTGCAGTTATAGTTGCTCAAGCAGTCGTTGGGCTACTAAACAATCTCCTGGAGGACAGCAGCATGACCAGCAGCATCGATGCGGTTACCCGCGACTGGGACGGCCTCACCATCCCGGCGGCCGGCACCTACGCGCTCGACGTGGCGCACAAGCGGGTCGGCTTCGTTGCCCGGCACATGATGGTGAGCAAGGTTCGCGGTGAGTTCAACGAGGCGACCGCCACCATCACCGTCGCCGAGGACCCGCTGCAGTCGTCGGTCGTCGCCACCATTCAGGCCGCCAGCGTCGACACCACCCAGGCCGACCGGGACGCGCACCTGCGCAGCCCCGAGTTCCTGGACGCCGAGAAGTTCCCGACGCTCGAGTTCCGCAGCACCGGGGTCAAGTCCCGTCGCGGCGGCGAGTTCGTGCTCAACGGTGAGCTGACCATCAAGGACGTCACCCGTCCGGTCGAGCTGGAGGTGGAGTTCGAGGGCGTCGGCCGCAGCCCGTTCGGCCAGGACATCTTCGGTTTCTCCGCGAGCACCGAGATCGACCGCGAGGAGTTCGGCCTGACCTGGAACGTCGCCCTGGAGACCGGGGGCGTGCTGGTCAGCCGCAAGATCAAGATTGAGATCGAGGGCGAGGCCGTCCGTCAGGCCTGATCCCGGGGGATCGCCGGAGGGCCAGGGGGGATCCTCCCGGCGATCCGGTACGCAGGGCCCGCGCCGTACGTCGGCGCGGGCCCTGCGTCGTTCCCGCTGGTGGTAATTGTCACGGGTTGTTCGCACCGCAATCGGGTCCAGCCGGTCGACCACGGGGTACAGAAGGCGCCACGAGCGCGTCCGCCCCCGGTCGACGTCGGAACACTGCCGTCGGCCCCTGGCCCCGGTCAGGTGGGCGCTCTTACCGTGGATGCTTCACAAAGCGCTTCCGGGACGGCATGATCCCGACCGCGCCGGCCGTCGGGAGGACACATGGGCAGGGACGTCTCAGAGGGCGCCTTCACCCGGGATGATCGCGTCCGATATCGGCAGAAGGTGCGGCGGTGCCTGGACGTCTTCGCCCTGATGCTCGACGACTTCGGCTTCGACGCCGACCGGCCGATGACCGGCCTGGAGATCGAACTCAACCTGGTCGACTCGGCCGCCGAGCCGGCGATGCGCAACGAGGAGATCCTCGCCGACATCGCGGACCCCCTCTTCCAGACCGAGTTGGGGCAGTTCAACCTGGAACTCAACGCCGAGCCCCGACTGATCGAGGGCACCGGCTTCGCCGACTACGAGCACGACCTGCGCGGCAGCCTCTCCCGCGCCGACGAGCGTGCCGCCAGGTCCGACGCGAAGATCGTCCTGGTCGGCATCCTGCCCACCCTCACCGAGGGGCACCTGGTCGAGGACAACCTCTCCACCAACGAGCGTTACCGGGTGCTCAACGACCAGATCGTCGGCGCCCGGGGCGAGGACATCGAGCTGGACATCCGCGGCGTCGAGCAGTTGCGCACCCACACCGACTCGATCGCCCCCGAGGCCGCCTGCACGAGCCTCCAGTTCCACCTCCAGGTCGCCCCGGACAGCTTCGCCGACTACTGGAACGCGTCCCAGGCCATCGCCGGGGTGCAGGTGGCGGTCGGGGCCAACAGCCCCTTCCTGTACGGCCGCCAACTGTGGGCCGAAACGCGGATCGCCCTGTTCCAGCAGGCCACCGACACCCGCCCGGACGAGCTGAAGGCCCAGGGCGTACGGCCGCGGGTGTGGTTCGGCGAACGGTGGATCACCTCGATCTTCGACCTGTTCGAGGAGAACGTCAGGTACTTCCCGCCGCTGCTGCCGATCTGCGAGGACGAGGACCCGGTGGAGGTCCTGCACGCCGGCGGTGTGCCGCAGCTCGGGGAGCTGCGGTTGCACAACGGCACCGTCTACCGGTGGAACCGCCCGGTCTACGACATCATGAACGGCCGCCCCCACCTGCGGGTGGAGAACCGGGTGCTGCCGGCTGGTCCGACGGTGGTGGACATGCTGGCCAACGCGGCCTTCTACTTCGGGTTGGTACGCGGTCTGGCCGAGGCCGACCGACCGATCTGGAGTCAACTCACCTTCAGTTCCGCCGAGGAGAACTTCCACGCCGCCGCCCGACGTGGCCTCGACGCCGTGCTGCACTGGCCCGGGCTCGGCGACGTGCCGGTCACCAAGCTGGTCCTGGACCAATTGCTGCCCACCGCCGCCACCGGCCTGGACGGTTTCGGTGTCGCCCCGGCGCAGCGGGACCGGCTGCTCGGCATCATCGAGCAGCGCTGCCGTACCGGCCGCAACGGCGCCGTCTGGCAGACCGAGGCGGTCTGGGCGGCGGAGCGGCACCACGGCATGGATCGGCCGGACGCGCTGCACCACATGGTCAAGCGCTACGCCGAACTCCAGCGCACCAACGAGCCCGTCCACACCTGGCCAACCACCTGACCCACACCCCACCCCCTCCCCGAAACGCGTTGATCATGAAGTTGTTGCCATGACACGCCGAGCGAGGTGGCAACAACTTCATGATCAACAGGGTGGATCGGGGTTAGTCGGTGGTGGGGCGGGTGGTGCGGCGGGCTGCTCGGGTGCGCCGGCTGGTGGGGGTCAGGTCCTCTGCCGCTGTTGCTTCGGTGGGACGACCGGCCGGATCCGCTAGGTCTGGGTCCGTACGCGGGGCGGGAACCTGCGGTGCGGCGGTGGCGTCGCCCGGCAGCGAGCCCGTCCGGGGCGTCTGCGGTGGGGCGTCGGCCCTCCTGCGCCGCGCTGCGCTTCCGGCCGTCGGAGCTGAGGTTGTGGCCGTCGAGGCGGGGACCGGTGGCTCGGTCTCGGGGACCGGGGCCGGGTCGGCCACCGTGTCACGTGGCACCGCACTCAGCTCGGCCGAGCGGCCCTGTTCGGCCGGGCGGTTCCGTTCGCTTCGCTCGCCGAGGCGGGCGGCCAGCACTGAACCGCCGATACCGGCGATCACCGCGTACGGGGCGATGAGCTGGGTGGACAGCTGCGCGGGCCCCAGCGTCGACCAGTGCGGCAGTGTGGTCAGGTAGGCGAGCGCGACGAGCATCGGACCCGCCGCGCCGGAGGCCGCCGCACCCACGCGGTGCCCGCCCGAGCGGGCGGACCGCCGGGCGGCCAGTACGCCGATCAGCAGCGCGGGCACCAGCGCCAGCAGCGCACCGGGCCAGTAGAGCTGGCCCCCGATCCAGTACCGGGCGTGGTCCGGGTCGAACTGCCAGGTACCGAGTTGCGCGCCGGTCAGCCCTCGTCCGACGCGTACCCCGTCGATCACGGAGATCACCGCGAGCAGCCAGAGCCAGGCGGCCGTCGCTGTCACGTTTACCGCTGCGGCTCGGGAGCGAAGCGCCCAGATCGCGACGAGGACGCCGATCAGGATGCCCAGCGTCGCCTGTACGGCGGCCGTCCGTTGCGGAGCGCCGGTGTCCGCGCCGGTCGCGACCCGCGCGGGTACCGCGATCAACAGCACAGTGACCAGCCCGCCCAGCCCGGCGCCAAGCGCCAGGGCCACCCGACGCAGCAGGCCACCTCGGTCGTGGAGCGGCGGCTCGGCCACCGGTGGAGGCGTGCCCGCCACCACCGGGCTGGTGGTGTCGACGGCCGGTGAAGGCCCGTCAACCGGGCTCTCGTGCTCCGGCCTCCGGTCGTCGAGCTGCGGGCCCTCGCGGCGGGCAAAACCGTCGTGCGGCGAGATCACGGTCTTCGCCGGGGCGTTCCGTTGGTGCAGCCGCTGCGCGCAGACCGCCCCGAGGACCGTCGAGCTGGCGGCGAGCCAGGTGGCCCAGGCGAGGCCGTCCGCCCAGGCTGTATCGGTCGCACCGGCATCGGTGGGCGTCCAGGTGATGACGCCGAGCCCGTAGCCGAAGCCCAGTTGCGCGGCACCCGCGCCGGCAGCGACCCCGATCGCCGTTGCGATCGACACTCCCCAGCCCTGTCTGGCCATGCCGGGCAGCGTAACGTCCCGTCGTCGGCGCGGCGAGTCGCAAAGACCCGCCGGTGTGGACCGCCGGTGCGGGCGGATTGGGCGGCGGGCGGTACGGTCGCCGGTGATGAGGCGGTGGGCGTTATGACGGACACGAACACGGGCCAGCAGAATGCCGCCGGTGGCGGTGCGGGCCGGGCCAGCGTCGTGCTCGGTGGTGGGTTGGCGGCGGTGCTGCTCGCCGCCGTGGGTGCGACCGGTGGCTGGTTGCTGGCCGGCGAGGACGACGCGCCCTCTGGTGATCCGCTGGCCGTTGCGACCACGGCTGGCGCCTCGACCACCCGGGCCACCGCACCCCGACCGAGCACCGGGCGGCCGACACCGTCGGCGGTCCAGACCTCCGCCACCTCGACCAAGGGCGCCGGCCTGACCGTGCCGCCGGTGATCGGCACCGACTTCGAGCAGGCCCGGGACACGCTGCGCAAGCAGCGGCTGGGTTGGCGGCTGGTCTTCGGTGGCGGCGTCGGGCGCACGGTTCAGAGCACCACGCCGGACGTGGGCACCGAGGTCGCCCGGGGGACGACTGTGCAGCTACAGGTCGCCGGGCCGGCGCCGGCCGCCGAGGTGCCGGACGTGGTCGGCAAGAGTTGCGCCGACGCCGCCGACGAGTTGGTCGACGAGGGCCTCTACCCGCGCTACGTCAGCGGACGCACTGGGAAGGTCAGCCGGCAGGAGCCCGCCGAGGACGGCCCGGCCCGGTGGAACGACCAGGTCAGCATCTGGTGTGGCTCCGACGGCCAGCCGACCGCGAAACCTACGCAGTGATTCCAGGCCCGCGGGTTCGAGCCTCCCGGCCCGTAGCCGGGTCCTGTCCCGCCGACAGCCGGCGCGGCTCGGCACGCTGATCCCCACCGATGGCGGTGTGGGCGACTAGGTTGGCGGTCGAGGGCCATGACGCCCGTCCGGGTTCGGGAAAGGACGTGCGATGAGCGACGACCGCCAGGAGCCTCCCGCCGGCGAGCACGACGACGACCGGACCCGGCCCCTGCCCTCCGCCGCTGATCGGCCGGCCCCGACCGGGCCCGCCGCCGACGGGCCGGACGAGACGGCACCGATCGACCGGACCGTCTCGGCTCGTCCCGACCCGTCGCCCGATCAGACCATGCCGATCGACCGGTCCGCCGGCACGCGGCCGGGTCCGCCGGCCGACCAGACGGCGCCGATACCGCCGGCCTGGTCCGGTCGGGCCGAGGTGCGCTCGCCCCGACCGGATGACGCCGGCGGTGAGTGGTACGTCGAGGAGCAGGGTGGTCGGCGGTGGTGGTTGCCGATCCTCTGGGGCGTACTGGCGCTGTTGCTCGCCGCCCTGATCGGGGGCGCGCTCTGGTTGGTGCGTGCCCAGCAGGAGGACGACCGCAACGATCGGGGGCCCACCACCCCGTCTCCGCCGCCGACCAGTGCCCCCAGCACCCCGCCGACCAGCGCAGCCCCCACGTCGGCGGCGCCCACCAGTGAGTCGCCGAGCAGTTCGCCGACCACTGACGCGCCGGACGAGGTGCCGGTGCCACCGCTCGCCGGCCTGCCGCAGGCCACCGCCGAGGGGCTGTTGGCTCGGCTCGGCCTGGCCTACCGGGTGGTGTACCGCCCGTCGGAACTGCCACCGGGGACGGTGGTGGGCACCGAGCCGGAGGCGGGCACGTCGGTGTCGACCGACGACGAGGTGTTGTTGATCATCTCGCAGGCCGAGCCGCCGACCGGGGCGAGCCCGACCACGCCGAGCCCCACTGTGACGAACACGCCGTGACCGCTGGTCACCACATCCGACGGCGGGTGCCGACGAGGCCGATGCCGGCCAGCGAGATGGCGAGGCCGAAGATGCCGGACCAGAAGAGGGAGCGGCGCATGTCCGTGGCGCTGTGCCCGGCCGGAGCTGCTTCGGTGAGTGCCTGACGGCCGTCGGACTGGCCTCCGGCACCAAGGCCGGACACCGGCCCGGTCGGGTCGGCGCCACCAGCCTGGTCGGCCGGGGACCCGGTGTCGATCCAGCCGGGTTCGTCGTAGACCGACCGACCGTCGCCCGTCGGCGGGTCGGAGTCGAGCACGGTGATCTCCGGTGCGGGCACCGGTGCGGTCAGCCGGGTGGACGACATCGCCGGGTCGCGGACGAGGACCAGGAGTGTCGCCATCGCCCCGAGGAGGGCGAGGAGTCCGAAGGCGTAGGCGATACGGGAGCGGTGGTGCCGCCGCAGGGCGGGCTGATTGACCATGACCATCCCAGGGTCAGGGTCCTGGACGAGCGGGTGGAACGGTGCCGGGGTGGGCGTACCGATTCTATGGCGACGGCACGCCCACCGGCGGCGGTTCGGGTCGGTCAGCCCACCCGGAGCGGGGTACGCGCGACCGGACGGCGGGCCCGCACCGTGTGCGGGCGGGGTTCGGGGGCGGCCTGCAGTTGCTGCAACCCTTCCCGCTGGACGAAGATCGACCGTCGGGTGACCGCGTCGCCCGCGGCGTTCAACTCGTAGCCGTCGAGCCAGAGCCAGCCGTCGTAGGTCGGCCAGTCGAGCACCCGGATCACCCGGAACTTGATCGGCCTGAGGAACTGGACACTCGCCGCGCGTGTCACGTGCAGTACGTCACCGGTGCGGGGAAGCACATGGGCTCCTGGGGAGGATCGGCCGGCGGCTGCGCCGGCGGTGCCTGAACGGGGGACGTCTCGGCCGGTGACGGGGTCGTGCCTCGTGAACCGGTGGTGCGGATGGCAGTGGTCGGGCCGTACCCCGCTGGTGACGTGCCGCCACCCGACCACCACCCGGTTGCTTCCGGGAACCGCGCCCGCCGCCGCAGCTTGCCGGCTTGCAGCGGCGGGGTCCTTACCCCGGAGCAGGTCGCGTTGTCGTCGGCCGGGCCCGCGCCGTGCCCGGCTTCCCCGGAGCGGTGGGGTCACCACTCCGAGGGACCGAACGGAGACGCTGAGTGATCCGTGCCATACGGACAGAGTGCATCAGGGACGTGCTTCATGCAAGTTGCACGTCGACTTTTGCCGATACGTGAGCGTGTCGCGCGAAAGGCCTATTGAAGCCATCCGCGTCCGGGCGGCAGACTGAGGGCCGGTTTCGCCCGTCGCGGCCGGCCGAGGACCGGCACCATCCCCTTCGTCGCGAACGCTCGCCGGTCGACGGTCGCGCCCCCGGCGGGTGTCACCCAGTGGCGCGTTACCGGAGGTAGCCCGAGTGGGGTCGAGCAGCCAGCGGCGGGGACCAGTGGCTCACGGGTTGCGCCATGAGTGAGCGGCGCAGTCCCACCATCAGACGGCGGCGGCTCGGAGCCGAGCTGCGCCGCCAGCGGGAGTCCGCCGGAATCACCATCGAGGTGGTCGCCGAACAGTTGGAATGCTCGGCGTCGAAGGTCTCCCGGATCGAGACCGGGCACACCACTGCCACACCGCGCGACGTGCGGGACATGCTGCGGATCTACGGCGTGGTCGGTGCCGAGAGCGACGAGCTCGTGCAGATCGCCAGGGAGGCCCGCCAGAAGGGCTGGTGGCACCCCTACAGCACCGTGCTCGTCGGCGCGTACGTCGGGCTGGAGGCGGCGGCCAGTTCGATCCGGGCGTACGAACAGCAGGTCGTTCCGGGTCTTCTGGAGACCGAGGAGTACGCCGGGGCCATGATCCGTGCGGCTCGGCCGGACTTCACCGCCGATCAGGTGCATCAAAGAGTGCGTGTCCGTTTGGGCCGTCAGTCGTTATTGACCCAGGACGATCCGGTCGATCTGTGGGTGGTGCTCGATGAGGCGGTGGTAAGTCGGCCGGTGGGCGGGGACGAGGTGATGCGCGGTCAACTCAAGCGGTTGGTCGAGGTGGCCGAGTTGCCGAACGTGACGCTGCAGATCCTGCCGTTCGAGGTGGGTGCGCATGCCGGCATGGACGGCACGTTCACGATCCTCAGCTTCCCTGAGCCCGGTGATCCGGATGTTGTGTACGCGGAGAACGCCACGGGTGGGCTTTTCCTCGAGAAGAGCGACGAACTACAGAAGTACAGCTTCATCTTCGATCACATCCGCGCTGCGGCCATACGTCCGGAGGAGTCCGTCGCACACATCGCAAAACTGGCAGAGGAGCCGTTGTGGAAATGGCGACCAAAGGGTTCCCCGTGGACCTGACGCAGGCAGCATGGTTCAAGAGCTCGAAGAGCGGGCCGAACTGTGACAACTGCGTGGAGGTGGCGTACGTGACGGGGGCGGTCGGAGTGCGGGACTCGAAGGACAAGGCGGGCCCCGCCCTGGTCTTCGCTCCGGGTGACTGGCACTCCTTCGTTGCCGGCACCCGGGGTGGTGTGTTCGGCGCGGTCTGACCGACTGGTCAACGGAGTCCCCGTCCGGTTCGCCGGACGGGGACTCTGCCGTGTCCGCGGTGGGCGCGGCTGACCGTCGCGTCGCGGAGGGGTCGGCGAGGTTCCGTCGGGATTCCCGTCGCCAGAGCGTCCCCGTCTCGTTGAACCGGTCGGTACGGCGCTGGTCGACGACCCGCCGCACCGACCCGTAACCGAGCGAGTAGGCGAGACGGATGACGACGATCGGTTCAGACAACCTCACCACCGGTCCGGCAAAGCCGGAGCGGTTCGGTGGCAAGTACCGCGGCGCTCGTCGGGACACGGTTCTGACCGAGGTGGTCTCGACCGACCAGGAGTTGAGCGGGCGGGAGGGTGCTTCCGAGACGACGGATCCTCCGCTCTCGCTGCCCTCACTGGACCCGAACCCGCTGATCGAGCCGTCGTTCCCGCCGGCGGGCTGGCCGATGGAGCCGCCCGAGTCCCTGGCGGACCACCCGTTGCTGCGTGGTCTGCTGATGGAGTTGCCGCCGAAGGGCACGGTGCCCTCGCAGGACTGGCTGGACCGCTGGTTCGAGGCCACCAGGTCGATCCTGGAACTGCTATACGTGCAGAGCGCCAGCCGCCCGCGTTGACCCTGCGACGGCGGGCTGGGCCCGCTCCGCGAAGCGGTTGTGGCGTAGCGCGTGCCGGACCCCGATGGCGATCACCGCGAGCGCGCCCACGGTGATCGCCGGCCCGGTGACGCCGGGGTCGGCTCCGAGGTCGGAGCCGGTGGCGGCGATCAACGCCGGCACCGTGGCCAGGGCGGTGACCTGTAGTGGCAGCCCGACGAGCGGGTGGGCCGCGGCGGCGCGCAGCCCGTGCGGCGCGGGCGTGGCGGGGGCGCTGGCGAACGCGCCCGCACCTGCCCACAGCCGGCGGATCCGTCGTACCGAGCAGGCCGTCGCCACGAGCGCCGGGCCGGCAGCCACTGTGAGCCCGGCGGCGGCCCGGTCGACCGGTGCGGTGCCGGCGCTGAGCAGCCCGCCGCCGAGGACGGCCGCGGTGAGCGCCACGCCGGTGAGGGCCAGCACCAGCAACCATCCGGTACGTCGGCGCAGCATGCGGGTGTTGCGCAGCCGGGGAAGGCCGTCGGCAACGACGCCGGCGGCCAGCCAGACGGCGGCGACCGGGAGCAGGATGGTGAGCTGACTCTCCATGTTCGAGAGTCTTTCCCGAATCCCGGCGAGGCGAATCCGGGCGTGTCCCCCGTTCGCCCCGGACGCCGGGCCCGTAGGGGGTCATCACTCGAAGGTATGGCCGTTTCGACATGTTCAACTGCCCGACGACTGACCTACCCTCAGCTAGATCGGCAAGTGTCGATTGATGTTGGGACCGGTGGTCACGTTCCACTGCCGGTCAGAGGGAGGTAGGAAATGGGTCTTCCACGAAGGTCCGTACTGATCGGGGTGGCCGCGGCGACCGTGCTGGCCGTCGGTACCCCAGCCCTGGCCGCCGAACCCGTGGGTGTGGTTCGCGCCGCCGGCGGAGCCACCGCCGTGCCGGACAGCTACATCGTCGTACTCAAGGACAGCGCCGTGGCCCGGGACCGGGTCGGCGACACCGCGAAGCGGCTCTCCGGCCGCCACGGCGGCACCGTGGCCCGCACCTACGGCGCGGCGCTGCGCGGCTTCGAGGCCAAGGTCAACGCGAGCGCGGCGGCGCGGATCGCGGCCGACCCGGCGGTGGCGTACGTCGAGCAGAACCACACCGTCTCGATCTCCGGCACGCAGGCCAACCCGCCCTCCTGGGGCCTCGACCGGATCGACCAGCGCAACCTGCCGTTGGACAGCTCCTACACCTACCCGAACACGGCGAGCAACGTGCACGCCTACATCATCGACACCGGCATCCGGTTCTCCCACAACGACTTCGGCGGCCGGGCCACCTCCGGCTACGACGCTGTGGACGGCGGGTCGGCCGACGACTGCAACGGGCACGGCACGCACGTGGCCGGCACTGTCGGCGGGTCCGCGTACGGGGTGGCCAAGGGCGTCCAGCTCGTCGGCGTACGGGTGCTGAACTGCTCGGGCAGTGGCACCAACGCCGGTGTGATCGGCGGCGTCGACTGGGTCACCGCGAACGCGATCAAGCCGGCGGTGGCGAACATGAGTCTCGGCGGCGGCGCGAACAGCTCACTGGACAACGCCGTCCGCAACTCGATCGCCTCGGGTGTCACGTACGGCCTGGCGGCCGGCAACGACAACGGCGCGAACGCCTGCAACACCTCGCCGGCGCGTACCACGGAAGCCATTACGGTGGGCTCGACGACCAGCTCGGACGCCCGGTCGTCGTTCTCCAACGTCGGCACCTGCCTGGACATCTTCGCGCCCGGCTCGTCGATCACCTCGGCCTGGTACAACAGCAACACCGCCACCAACACGATCAGCGGCACCTCGATGGCCACCCCGCACGTGGTCGGAGCGGCGGCTCTGGTGGCCAGCGCCAACCCGAGCTGGACCCCGGCTCAGGTCCGCAACCAACTGGTGGCCAACGCCACGCCCAACGTGGTGAGCAACCCCGGCTCGGGCTCGCCGAACCTGCTGCTCTACGTGGGCACCGGCACCACCCCGCCGCCGCCCACCGGCTGCACCGGCACCAACGGCACCGACGTGTCGATCCCGGACGCCGGCTCGGCGGTGACCAGCTCGATCACCATCTCCGGCTGCGGTCGCAACGCCTCCTCGACCTCCACCGTGGCGGTGAACATCGTGCACACCTACCGCGGTGACCTGGTCATCGACCTGCTCGCCCCGGACGGCAGCTCGTACCGGTTGAAGAACAGCAGCACCTCGGACAGCGCCGACAACGTGAACGCCACGTACACGGTCAACGTGTCCGGTGAGGCCGCCGACGGCATCTGGCGACTCCAGGTGCGGGACACCTACTCGGCCGACACCGGCTACATCAACACCTGGACCCTGACCGTCTGACCGGTCCCTGACGACGCAAGGCCCCACCCGGCGTGCCGGGTGGGGCCTCGCGTCGTACGGATCGGGGTCAGACCGAGAAGGTGGCCGGCCGCTCGGTGGCCGGGGCCGGCGGGCGGGCCTTCCACAGGCCGATCTTCTGCGCGGCGAGCCGGCTCAGGTAGGCCGGGTTGAGGATGACGTAGCGGCGCCAGAGCCGCTTCGGCTCCAGACCGAGGCGCCAGAACCACTCAAGACCGACGCGCTGCATCCACGGCGGGGGCTGGCGCAGCAGCCCGGCGTGGTAGTCGAAGGCCGCGCCGACCGCCATCAGCGGCATGTCGAGCAGTGGCCGCATGGCGTACGCGAAGAC
Organism: Micromonospora sp. NBC_00330; assembly: GCF_036136635.1. Classification (NCBI taxonomy): domain Bacteria; kingdom Bacillati; phylum Actinomycetota; class Actinomycetes; order Micromonosporales; family Micromonosporaceae; genus Micromonospora; species Micromonospora sp. NBC_00330. The sequence continues at coordinate 5,877,393 of NZ_CP108012.1, read as the reverse complement.
CTCCTGGCGCGGGCAGCCGAGCCCGACCAGCACCAACCGGGCGCCACTGGACCGGATCCGGTCGGCGATCTCGGCGTCCTCACCGGGCTGGACGGCACGGAACTTGGACGGCTCCACCCCGGCGATCTTCAGCGCCGGGAACATCCGCTCCAAGGCTGGGATCAACCGGGCGAGGGTCTCCTCGGTCGAGCCGTACAGGTAGACCGGTAGCCCCTCGTCAGCGAAGCGCGACAGCACGTGCAGGGTCAGGGTCGGCCCGTACACCCGGTCGCTGAGCCCGGCGTGGTGCAGCAGGTTGAGCGCCCACCGCACCGGCTGCCCGTCCGGCGTGACCACGTCGAAGGAGTTCAGCCGCGCGTTGTGCGCCGGGTCGAGGACCCCGGTCATCACACCGTGCACTGCCAACGCGGTCAACGCGAGGGGACGCCGCTCGTGTGCCGCGGTCACCACCGCGTCGGTCGCCGTGGCGTAGTCGGTGGCGTCGATCAGAACGCCGAGCACGTTGCGCTTCGTTCGGGCGCTCACGGCTGGGCCACCCACTTGTCCACGTTGGCCTCGTAGATTTCCCGCAGGATCATCGGCACGTCGTAAGTGATCTTCCAGTCCGGATATTGCGCCTCGAACCGGGCCATGCTGCTGACGTACCACTGGTGGTCGCCTGTGCGGTTCTGCTCGACGTAGTTGATCTGCGCCTCGCGGCCGGTGATCTCCTCCGCGATCCGGAACGCCTCGATGTGCGAGGTGTTGGAGTGCCGGCCGCCACCGAGGTTGTAGACCTCCGCGGATCGCGGGGCCCGGAAGAACGCCTCGAACGCGGTCAGCACGTCGTGCGAGTGGATCGCGTCCCGCACCATCTTGCCCTTGTAGCCGAAGAGGTTGTACGTCCGGCCCTCCATGACGCAGCGCATCAGATAGGCCAGGAACCCGTGCAGCTCGGCCGCGGAGTGCGCCGGGCCGGTCAGCGTGCCGCCCCGGAAACAGGCGGTCTTCATGTCGAAGTAGCGCCCGTACTCCTGGACCATCACGTCCGCGGCGACCTTGGAGGCGCCGAAGACCGAGTGCAGCGAGTGGTCGATGGACATCTCTTCGGTGATGCCCTGGTACCAGCGGTGGTCCTCGGGCAGCTCGTACCGGGTCTCCAGCTCGATGAGCGGCAGGCTGTTGGGCCGGTCGCCGTACACCTTGTTCGTCGAGCAGTGGATGAACGGCGCGTCGATAGCGTGCCGGCGGGTGTTCTCCAGGATGTTGAGCGTGCCGCCGGCGTTCACGTCGAAGTCCGTGTACGGCTCCTTGGCTGCCCAGTCATGGCTCGGCTGGGCGGCGCTGTGGATCACCACGGCGATGTCCGAGCCGTACTTCTTGAACACCTGCTCCAGGCCGTCCCGGTCCCGGATGTCCACCGCGAAGTGGGTGTACGCGCTACCCAGGTCACGGCTGAGCCGTTCCAGGCTCCACGAGGTGGAGCCGTCCTCGCCGAAGAAGTACCGGCGCATGTCGTTGTCGATGCCGACGACGTCCAGACCGAGGCCGGCGAAATGCCGGACCGCCTCGGAGCCGATCAGACCACCCGACCCTGTCACCAACGCGACACTCACACGCCACTCCTGGTCCATTGGAGGCAGAATCCATCGGAGCATAGCGTGACGTCCAGCACGCCCCGATATGACGGAAGGGCCCCGCATGAAGCGGAGCCCTCGTCGGTGGTGGGGATGGGGGGAGTTGAACCCCCACGCCCTTTCGGGCACACGGACCTGAACCGTGCGCGTCTGCCATTCCGCCACATCCCCGTGGCACAACCCGGAACACTCTAGCTGCCCGGCCCCGCTGTCTCCAACGGGCCTCGGGAATACTACGCTGTCCCTGACGCTCGCCACGAGCGATTACCGTTCGTGGCGGACGAAAGATTAGCACGACAGTCGCGGCCCTTCCGAACGGGTCGAGAGCAGCCGGCCGAGCGGCGTGTGAGCTGCGCGCGCGCCGGCCGGATACCATCATGTCCTCGGGACCCGAGGAGGAGCCGGTGAGCGTGCTGCAACGCTTCGAGAAGCGTCTGGAAGGCCTGGTCGAAGGGGCCTTCGCCAAGGTCTTCAAAGGGGTGGTCCACCCCGTGGAGATCCTCAACGCCATGCAGCGGGAGGCCGAGGCGCACAAGGCGATCCTGGCCGGTGGGCGCACGTTGGTGCCCAACCGCTACGTGATCGATCTCTCGCCGTTCGACCACAGTCGGCTGGCGCCGTACGCCGCCGCGCTGGCCCAGGAGTTGGCCCAGTCGCAGGCGGAGTTCATCGGCGAGCAGGCGTGGACGGTCTACGGCGACGTGATCGTCGAGATCGAGCGAGGCGAGGGTCTGGACACGGGCATGTTCCGTGTCACGGCCGAGGTCTACACCGGCGGCGAGGTCGCCCCGGTGTCGGCGCCCGGCTACGACGCCGGCCCGCCCGCCTACCCCGCGTACGACCAGGGCGGTGGCTACGGCCCGCCGCCAGGGCACGGTGGCGGTCGCAACGTGCGGCTGGTCTCCGGCGACGGTCGCACCTACCCCCTCCAGATGGGGTCGACGGTGATCGGTCGCGGCGACCAGGCCAACCTGCGTCTGCCCGACGTCGGCATCTCCCGGCGACACGCCCGGCTGGATTTCGACGGGGGCCAGGTCGTGTTGACCGACCTGGGTTCGACCAACGGCACCATGGTGAACGGGCAGCGGGTCTCCGCCGTCGCGCTCAACCCTGGTGACATGGTCCAGCTCGGGACGACGACGCTGACCTTCCGCGTGGACGGCTGACCCGCCTTGCCGGAACTGGTCATCACCGTTGCCCGGTTCGGGTTCCTGATCCTGCTGTGGATCTTCGTGTTCACGGTGGTCGGCGTGATCCGCCGGGACCTCTTCGCGGGCGCCCGGTCCGGTCGTCTGGTGGCCGCGCCACGCGCGGTGGGCGCCTCGACGGGGCAGGCGGCCAAGCCGGCGAAGGTGAAACGGGGCAGAGCGGCGCACCAGCTGGTGGTGACGGCCGGTCAGCTGGCCGGCACCAAAATCACTCTCGGTGAAGCGCAGATCACCATCGGTCGGGCTGAGGACTCCACCCTGGTCATCACCGACGACTACGCCTCCGCGCGACACGCCCGGCTCGTGCCGCGTGAGGGGCAGTGGTACGTCGAGGACCTCGGCTCGACTAACGGCACGTACCTCGATCGCGCTAAGGTCTCCGGACCAACCCCCGTCCCCCTCGGCGTGCCGATCCGGATCGGCCGCACTTCCCTCGAATTACGGCCATGACTCTGACCCTGCGCTATGCGGCCCACAGCGACCGCGGTCTGATCCGAGACGGCAATCAAGACTCCGTCTACGCCGGGCCGCGGTTACTCGCCGTTGCCGACGGCATGGGCGGTATGGCCGCCGGTGACGTCGCCAGCAACATCGTCATCGGTGCCATGGCGCCGCTCGACGAGGACGTCCCGGGGGACGCTCTCGTCGATGCGTTGCGTTCGGCCGTGGGCACCGCCAACCAACAACTCCGCGACACGGTGGACGCCAACCCGCAGTTGGAGGGGATGGGCACCACGCTGACGGCGACCCTCTTCACCGGCAGCAAGCTGGGGATGGTCCACATTGGCGACTCGCGGGCCTACCTGCTGCGCAATGGCGAGTTCGCGCAGATCACCAAGGACGACACCTACGTCCAGATGCTGGTCGACGAAGGCCGCATCAGCGCCGAGGAGGCGAGCAGTCACCCGCAGCGGTCGCTGCTCACCCGCGCCCTCGACGGTCGGGACATCGACCCGGAGTACTCGGTCCGCCAGGTCATGCCCGGCGACCGGTACCTGATCTGCAGCGACGGTCTCTCAGGTGTGGTCAGCGCCGAAACCATCGGCGAGACCCTGCGGGAGTACACCGACCCGCAGCAGTGCGTCGAGCGGCTGGTGCAGCTCGCGCTGCGCGGCGGCGGGCCGGACAACATCACGGTGATCATCGCCGACGCCACGGACCAGGACATCGTCGAGGCGACCCCGATCGTGGGCGGCGCCGCCGCCCGGGACCGGGGCATGGCGACCTCCGCCGACGACTCGACTCCGGCCGCCCGAGCCTCGGCGCTCTCCGCGCCGCGTCCGGCCGCGCCCGAGGAGCCGGCGGCCTCCGACGACGACGCCGACCGGCCGAAGCGACGCCCGGTCCGGACCGCCGCCATGGCGCTGGCCCTGCTGGTGATCGTCGGCGGTGCGGCGTTCGGTGGTTGGACCTACACCCAGCGGCAGTACTACGTGGGAGCCACCGAAGAGGGCCAGGTCGCCGTCTTCCGCGGTGTCCAGGGTCAGATCGCCGGCATGGACCTGTCCAGCGTGCACCGCCGCAGCGGCACCCGCCTGGACGACCTCACCGTCGCCGCACAGGACACCGTCAAGGTCGGCATCCGGGCCAAGAGTGAGCCGGACGCGGAGCGTCAGCTCGCCGAGCTGACCAGCGACACGCCGAGCAACCCCAACCTGAAGCCGCTCTGCCCGCTCGACCCGACCGCCGGGGTCACCACGCCGACGCCGACGCCGACCCCGGTCGGTTCGACGCCGACCCCGAACGGCAGCCCGAGCGCCAACGCGTCGCCGACCCCCAACGGGGTTGTCAGCGCAAGCCCGACCGTCGGTGCCACCACCGCTCTCGGTGGGGCCGGCGCGACCACCACACCCGACGTCACGCCCTCCGACTCGGCCTCACCGGCGCTCGACACGGCCGGCTGCCGGTCTCCTGAGTGAGCGTCGGCTGAGATCCTGAGGACTCCACCCGTGACCGTAGCGGCCACACCGGCACCCTCGCCCGCCACCGCGGGCGAGCAATCCGGCGTACGCCTGGCGCGGTCGCGCCGCAACGCCGAGCTGTACCTGCTGTTGCTCGCGATGGTGCTGGTGGCCGCGTACGGGGCGACCGTCGAGGCGAACCTGCTGGACACGGTCACCTCGGACTTCTGGATGCCGGCCGCCGCGCTCGGCGCGGTCTTCCTCGGCCTGCACCTGGTCATCCGGTTCCTGGCCCCGTTCGCCGACCCGGCGCTGCTGCCGGCGGTGGCCCTGCTCAACGGGCTCGGGGTGGGCTTCCTTCGCCGGATCGACCTGGGCGACGCCCCGGTGGCCGAGCGGGAGAGCCTGGCCGTCTTCGCGGGGCAGGGCGGGCGTCAGCTCGCCTGGACGCTCGGTGCGGTGATCCTCGCCGCGGGTCTGCTCGCGATCATGCGCGACCACCGGTCGATCTCGCGGTACGCGTACACCCTGGGGTTGGCCGGCATCGTGCTGGTGATGATCCCGGCGGTGCTGCCGTCGAGCATCTCCGAGATCAACGGCGCGAAGCTGTGGGTCCGGGTCGGCAGCTTCTCCATCCAGCCGGGTGAGTTCGCCAAGCTGGCGCTGCTGGTCTTCTTCGCGTACTACCTGGTGCGCAAGCGTGAGGTGCTGTCGCTGGCCAGCCGGCGCTTCCTCGGCATCGACTTTCCGCGTGGCCGCGACCTCGGGCCGGTGGTCGGCGTCTGGCTGATCAGCGTCCTGGTCCTGGTCTTCGAGAAGGACCTGGGCACCTCGCTGCTCTACTTCGGCATGTTCGTGGTGACGCTCTACATCGCCACCGAACGGGTCAGCTGGCTGCTGATCGGCCTGGTCCTCTTCTTCGGCGGCGCGTACCTCGCCTACGTCCTCGGCTCGACTGTCGGCGGGCCGTTCGCCAACTTCTACGTGCGGGCGGAAATCTGGCTCGACCCGTTCGCCGACCCGACCAACAAGGGCTACCAACTCGTGCAGGGCCTGCTCGCCCTGGGCACTGGCGGGCTCTTCGGTGCGGGGCCGGGCGGCGGTCAGCCGGAGATCCTGCCCGAGGTGCAGAACGACTTCATCTTCGCCGGCATCGGTGAGGAGATCGGCCTCTTCGGCCTGTCCGCGCTGCTGGTCGTCTACCTGCTCATCGTGGAGCGCGGGCTGCGTGCCGCGCTGGCGGTACGGGACTCGTTCGGCAAGCTGCTCGCCGGTGGTCTCGCGTTCACCCTCGGCCTCCAGGTCTTCGTGATCGTCGGTGGGATCAGCAAGCTCATCCCGCTGACCGGTCAGACCACCCCGTTCCTGTCCGCCGGTGGGTCGTCGTTGATGGCCAACTGGCTGCTCATCGCGGTGCTGCTGCGGGTCTCCGACGGCGCCCGCCGACCGGTGACCGGAGGCGGCGGCGGCAAGGCGGCTCGTCCCAGCGGTGGCCCGCCCGAGCAGCTGCACGGTGCTCCCACGGAGGTGATCAAGCCGTGAACGCACCCCTGCGCCGCGTTGGCGTCGTCGTCATGGTCCTGTTCGGTCTGCTCTTCGCCAACCTCAACTGGATCCAGGCCTACAAGGCGGACGAATACCGGACCAGCGACTACAACGGTCGGGTCCAGGTCGCCGAGTACGACCGCAAGCGCGGCAACATCGAGGCTGGCGGCACGGCCGTGGCCACCAGCAAGGAGACCACCGGCAACCTGAAGTTCCTGCGCACCTATCCCAGCGGCGCCAAGTACGCCCACGTGCTCGGCTACAAGCCGGTCAACCTGGCCGACCAGGGCATCGAGCAGGTGGAGAACGACTTCCTGGCCGGCACCAGCGACCAGCTGATCGGCGACCGGTTGAAGGACATGTTCACCGGCGACGACACCGGCGGCGGCAACGTGCTGCTCACGCTCTCGAAGCGGGCCCAGGACGTGGCGTACGACCAGCTGCGCAACAACGAGGTGGGTGCGAAGCGGGGCGCGGCGATCGCCGTCGACCCGCGTACCGGTGCCATCCAGGCGCTGGTCTCCATGCCGAGCTTCGACCCGAACCCGCTGGCCAGCCACGACACCAACGAGGCGGCGGCGGCGTACAACAAGCTGGAAAAGGACCCGGAAGGTCCGCTGAAGAACCGCGCGCTCTCCGAGACGCTGCCGCCGGGCTCCACCTTCAAGATCGTGGTGGCAGCGGCGGCGCTGGAGAACGGCGTCACCAAGAACACCCAGATCCCGGCCGGTCCCAGCTACACAGCGCCCACCTCGGGCACCCCGATCCGCAACGCCGATCCGTCGATCTGCCCGACTCGGCAGGTCACCCTGCTGGATGCGGTCACCTACTCGTGCAACACCGGGTTCGCCCAGCTCGGCGTGCGGCTCGGCGCGGAGACCGTCAAGGAGAAGGCCCGCCAGTTCGGCTTCGAGCAGGAGGACCTGACCGTCGGCCAGCTCGGCGAGGGCGGCCTGCCCACGGCGGCCAGTCGGACCGGGACCATGCAGAACCAGGACGGCAGCACCGACCCGGCTGCGCTGGCCCAGTCGTCGATCGGCCAGAACAACGTTCGGATGACGCCCCTCGAAGGCGCCATGATCGCCGGCTCGATCGCCAACAACGGCAGTCAGATGCGGCCGTACCTGGTGCGGCAGCTGCTCGCTCCGGACCGGACCACCAGCTACTACACCGCGAAGGCGCGGGAACTGCGCCAACCCGTCGAGCCGCAGGTCGCCACCGACCTGCGCGAGATGATGGTCAGCGTGGTCCAGAACGGCACCGGGCGAAAGGCCGCGATCAACGGCTACACGGTCGGCGGCAAGACCGGCACCGCCCAGTCCGCCCCGGACCGGCCCGACCACGGCTGGTTCATCGGCTTCGCCCTGGACAAGAACGGCAACCCGGTCTCCGCGGTCTGCGTGGTGCTGGAGCAGGCCGGCCCCGGCGGTAGCGGCGAGGCCGCTCGGATCGCGGGTCAGATCATGAAGGCCGCCATCGCCGACCCAGGGGGTCGCTGACATGCTCAGCCCCGGTGTGCAGCTCGGCAACCGCTACCGTCTCGACGAGCGGATCGCCAGCGGCGGCATGGGCGACGTGTGGCGCGGCACCGACCAGGTGCTCGGCCGGACGGTCGCCGTGAAGAGCCTGCTCCCCGCCCTGCTCGACGACCCGGACTTCGGTGAGCGGTTCCGCGGCGAGGCCCGCACCATGGCCACCATCAACCATCCCGGCGTGGTGGACGTCTACGACTTCGGCAACGACCAGCAGATCGCCTTCCTGGTCATGGAGTACGTCGAGGGTGACGCCCTGTCGTCCACGTTGAGCCGGGTCGGCCGGCTCACCCCGGCGCGGACGATGGCCCTCGTCGCGCAGGCCGCCGACGCGCTGCACGCCGCCCACGAGAAGGGCATCGTGCACCGCGACGTGAAGCCGGGCAACCTGCTGGTCCGGCCGAACGGCACGCTGGTGCTCACCGACTTCGGCATCGCCCGCTCCGACATGGTCGGCCAGCTCACCGCAGCCGGTTCGGTGCTCGGCACCGCCTCGTACATCTCGCCGGAGCAGGCCACCGGCGGCGTGGCCACCCCGGCGTCCGACGTGTACGCCCTCGGCGTGGTCGCCTACCAGTGCCTGGCCGGTCGGCGGCCGTTCGAGGGCGACAACCCCCTCGACATCGCGATGCGGCACGTCCGGGAGACGCCCCGGCCACTGCCGGCCGACATCCCTCCGCAGGTGCGCGCCCTGGTCGAACGGGCGTTGGCGAAGGACCCGGCCGCCCGCTGGCCGAGCGCCGCCGCACTCGCCGGGGTCGCCCGTCAGCTCAAGGCCGCGCTCTCCCAGCAGGCACGGGCCGGCGCCAACTCCGGTCCGGTCTCCGCGGCGCCCGCCTCACCCGCCGCACCTGGCCGGGCCCAGGTGCCGCAGGCACACCAGATGCGTCCGCCGACTGCCCGCCCGCCGGTGTCCGGAGCGAGGCCGACAGCTGTCGCACCCGCCCAGCAGCCACGCCCCACCGCCGTCGCGCCGGCCGTCCAGCCCGTCCGGCCGCAGGGCGCACCGAACGGCTACCCACGCGGTGCGGCAGCGGTGCCGTCCGGACCACCCCGGCAGGAACACCAGCCGGCGTACGTCCGGCAGGCCGGCCCGGCGACGCCCGCACCCCAGCCCCAGCGGTCCCGGCCGGGAATGGTGCTTCTCGCCATCCTGCTGGCCGTGCTGGTCCTGCTCTGCTCTGGCGTGATTTCCTACAACCTACGGAAGCAGTCGCAGGCCGGTGTATCCGCCGAGCTGGCGCCGCGCACCGTGGCGTCCGGCGCGCTACGACTCGACGGGCGCGACGATCCGACCCGGACGTCGTACCGTCGAGAGGTACGACTCCAGCCGGACGACGGCGGGACGACGACGAGCGAAGGACGACAGACGCGATGACAGCGCAGGCCCGCCTGCTCGGTGGCAGGTACCAGGTCGGCGAGCTGCTCGGCTATGGCGGCATGGCCGAGGTGCACCGTGGTCGCGACCTCCGGCTCGGTCGGGACGTCGCGATCAAGATGCTCCGCACCGACCTCGCCCGGGACGCGACGTTCCAGATGCGGTTCCGCCGGGAGGCGCAGAACGCCGCCTCGCTCAACCACCCGGCCATCGTGGCGGTCTACGACACCGGCGAGGAGACCGCGCCGACCGGTGAGACGCTGCCGTTCATCGTCATGGAGTTCGTCAACGGACGGACCTTGAAGGAGGTCCTCGGCGCCGAGGGGCGACTCCAACCGCGCCGCGCGCTGGAGATCTGCGCCGACATGTGCGCCGCACTGGAGTTCAGTCACCGGCACGGCATCATCCACCGGGACATCAAGCCCGGCAACGTGATGCTCACCCAGACCGGCCAGGTCAAGGTGATGGACTTCGGCATCGCCAGGGCGCTTGCCAGCGGCGCGACCACCATGACCCAGACCAGCGCGGTCATCGGCACTGCCCAATATCTCTCCCCGGAGCAGGCACGCGGCGAGGCCGTCGACGCCCGCTCCGACGTGTACGCGGGCGGCTGCGTGCTCTTCGAGCTGGTCTGCGGGCACCCGCCGTTCGTCGGGGACAGCCCGGTCAGCGTCGCGTACCAGCACGTACGGGAGACGCCGCCGACGCCGAGCGACATCAACCCGGACGTCACCCCTGCCGTCGACGCGATCGTGCTCAAGGCGCTGTCGAAGAACCCGCTCAACCGCTACCAGAGCGCTGGCGAGATGCGGGCCGACCTGCTCCGCGCCGCCGCCGGCCGGCCCGTGCTGGCCACCCCGGTGCTGCGCGAGGCGGAGACTGTGGCGATGGCCCCGGCCGGCGGTGGGGGCGGCTATCCGCCTTCCGGCCGTGGGCCGCAGACCGGGCAGATCCCGGCCCGGGTGGGCGACCCCCGTCAGCGCAAGGCGTCCTCCTGGCTGATCGCGATGTTCAGCGCGGTCGGCGTACTGGCGGTGATCGCCCTGGTCGCAGCCCTGCTCTGGAACATGCAGAAGGACAATGACCTGAAGTCGGTGCCCACCCTCACCGGCAAGGCCCGGGACGTGGCAATCGCCGAGATCCAGAAAGCCGGTCTGTCCGCACAGGTGGGTGACCCGGTGCTGGCCAGCGACTGTACCGAGGGCACTGTCGTCAAGCAGAACCCGCTGCCGACCACATCGGTGAGGCAGAACGGCACTGTCACCATTCAGCTCTGTGGCGGCAAGCCCGAGGTGCGTGTTCCCGCCGGGCTCAAGGGCAGCAAGCGGGAGAGCGCCATCGCCCGGCTCACCGAGGCGAAGCTCAAATACGACATCAAGACGGTGAACGACGAGGCGAGCGAGGACGAGGTTCTCAAGGTCGACCCTCCCGAGGGTGAGAGCGTCCCCGAGAACACGAAGATCACACTTACGGTCTCGAACGGCAAGGTCCGCGAGGTACCGGACGTCGTCGGGTTGAGCCAGGAGGAGGCCACCCGCGTCCTCCGGAACGACGGCTTCACTGTCGTCGTGCAGAACGGGCCGGAGGTGCCCGCCGACCAGGCTGGAAAGGTCACCGACCAGAGCCCGAACGGCAAGGAGAAGAAGCCCACCGGCACGAGGGTGACCATCAAGGTGAGTCAACCCGAGCCGGAGACCGACCCGACGCCCACAGTGACGCCGACGGGCACGCCGACGGGCACGCCGACCACTCCCGGCAACGGGGGCGGTGTCGGTCTGCCGTTCCCGCCCCCGCCGGGCCGGCCCCAGGACTAGGCCACCCGCGGGCATCGGCATGACCGAGGCGGCAGCGTCCCCGGCCGGGTCGGTACGGCGGTGGCCTCGACGCCTCCGCCGCCTGGCCGCCGCGGGCCTCGTCGTGCTGGTGCTCGCCAGTTCCCCGTGGCTGTGGACGACGCTCGCCGCACGCGGCCACCTGTACGCCGCTGCCGACGCGCCGGCCGCCGACGTGGTGATCGTGCTCGGCACCGAGGTGGCGGCCGATCGGCAGCGGCCGGGTGACCGTCTCGCCGGCCGCCTGGACACCGCCGCCGAGCTGGTGACCAGCGGGCGAGCCACTGTCGTCCTCGTGTCGGGCGACGGCGGTGGCGCGTCCGGCGACGAGCCGGCGGTGATGACGACGTACCTGGCCGAGCGCGGCGTCGACAGGCGTCGGGTGGTGGCCGATCCGTTCGGCCTGGACACCTACGACAGCTGCGCGAGAGCCCGCGAGGTGTACGGCGTACAGCGGGCCCTGATCGTGACCCAGTCGTACCACCTGTCCCGGGCGGTGACGCTGTGCCGGCAGCTTGGCCTCGACGTCGACGGGGTGACCGCCCGCTGCGACGGCTGCGGCGCGGCCCTGCTCGCCGAGAAGTCGGTTCGGGACTACTTCGCCAGTGGCAAGGCGGCCTGGGACGCGGTACGCGACCGACCGCCGGCGGTGCGTTCGCCAGCGAATTCCGCGGTCCAGGACGCGCTGCGGGGCTGACCCGGCCGGCATCGGCTCCCGACGATCCGGTGACCGGGCCGGCCGGAGCCGGAGGCGGTCTGGTGGGTGCCGGGCCCTGACGTCCGGCCCTCAGGCGGTGGCGAAGGCCGCCCGACGACGGGCGTCCACCTCGGCGGCCAGCGCGGGTGCCCGCTCCAGCGCCTCGGGGTGACCGCAACTGGCCAGCCAGTTGGCCAGCATCAGGTGACCGCCCTCGGTGAGCACCGACTCCGGGTGGAACTGGACGCCCTCGATGGGCAGCGTCCGGTGCCGCATCGCCATCACCACGCCGGAGCCGGTCCAGCCGGTGACCTCCAGCTCGTCGGGGAGCGTCTCGGGCAGCACTGCGAGCGAGTGGTACCGGGTGGCGGTGAACGGGTCGGGCAGACCGGCGAGTACGCCGACCGAGTGGTGTCGTACCTCGGAGGTCTTGCCGTGCAGCAACTCGGGGGCGCGCGTCACTGTCGCCCCGAAGGCTTCGCCGATCGCCTGGTGGCCGAGGCAGACGCCGAAGATCGGCAGCTGGCCCGCGTACTCCCGGATGACGTCCAGGCAGATGCCGGCCCGGTCCGGGCTGCCCGGACCGGGCGACAGCAGGATGCCGTCGGCGCCAACAGTGCCCACCTCGGCGACGTCGATCTCGTCGTTGCGGCGGACCTCGCAGTCCACGCCGAGTTGGCCCAGGTACTGCACGAGGTTGAAGACGAACGAGTCGTAGTTGTCGATCACCAGGACGCGCATGGTCACCTGCTCGGGGAGGGGGGCGCGGGGTTGTTCTGGTCGGTGTCGTACGGCAGTTCGTGCTCGTCGCCAGCCGGCGTCTCCCCGGTCACCGGGTCGCCGCCGCCACCCGTCTCGGCGGGTACGCCGGACTCGACCTGCACGTCGTCGAAGGGCAGCAAGGGCTCGGCCCACGGGAAGGCGACGTACCACAGCAGGGCCACGGTTGCGGCCACCAGGAGCACCGAGCCGGTCAACTTCCCGACCACGCCGAACGGCAGCTTGCGCCAGATGAACGCGTACATCGGGTCAGCCTCCCAGCTCCGCCGGGCGGCCCGCGGACTTGGGTTGGGTGCGGTCCAGTTCGGCGTGGATGATCAGGCGCTGGTAGTTGTCGAACTTCGGGTTGCACGTGGTGAGGGTGAGCATCCGTTTGGTCGCCTTCTTGTCCGGTTCGCCGGGCACCGGCGCCACCACCTCGACCTGGGTGGGCCGGACGATCCGGGACTGCGACACCCGGTAGACGTACCAGTCGGTCTTGCTCTCGACCACGATCGGGTCGCCCTCGTCCAGCTCGTCCAGTCGCCAGAAGGTGGCCCGGTTGCGGTGGCCGGCGACGGAGAAGTTGCCCACCTGGCCGGGGAGCGCACTGGTCGGGTAGTGGCCGGGGGCGAAGCGGATGTCCTGCTGAGTGACGCCCTCGACGACGACCCAGTTCTTGTCGAGCTTGGGAATGTAGAGGCCCGCGAGCGGCTTTCCGCGTACCGGCGGGGACGGTTTGACGCTCGGGCCGACCGACGGGACCACAGTCGGGTCGTCGGTCGGGCCCCACGCCTGGGTCAACTGGTTGTTGAGGTCGTTCTGGTGGGCGTCGACGATGGCCGACTTGCCCCAGACCTCGTAGCCGGCGAAGAGCAGGACCACCAGACCAAAGGTGATCAGGATTTCGCCGGTGACGCGGACGCCGGTGCGCAGTCGCGAGCCGAACGACGGGCGGGTCAGCTCGGAGTAGACGCTCTTGTAGCCCTCGCCGGTCTGGTGCGGCCGGAGTTGCACCACCCGCTCGCCGCGTCGGGGTTGCGGAGGGTCGGCGGGGTTGGCGCCGGCCGGCTCGTCCGGGACGGCGGTGCGGGGGACGGCACCCATCAACGCTGTCGAGTCCATTGTCGGCGGCCTGGTGGCAGGAGTGGCGGGCACTGCCGGAATCAACGCGGTGGCGGCCGGATCCGCGCCGCGATCCCCGCCAGCGCTCGGCGGGACCCAGCCCGGCCCGGTCGGCGGGACCCGGCTGGGCCCGGTCGACGGGAAGCCTTCCGGCCCGGCCGCTACGACGCGCTCGGGGGCGGCCGGGGAGACCGGGGTGACCGGGGAGCCGGTGGGTCGGCCGGGACGGGCGGTGACCTGCGGAATGTATGCGGTCGGCGAGTCGGCCAGCGGCGGCGTCGAGGGCCCGGAGGAGACAGGCCGGCTCGGTGCGCCGGAGGCCGTCGGCCGGGTCGGCATCCCCCCGGGCGCGGCCGGGCGGGTGGGCGCGGCACCGGGTGGGTTGCCGGTGGTCGGCGGGCGGGTCGGCGCGGCACCCGGTGGGTTGCCGGTGGTCGGCGGGCGGGTCGGTGCGGCGCTGGGAGCGGTCGGTCGGGTGGACGCGGCGCCGGGAGCGGGGGGTCGGGTCGGGGCGTTGCCGGGGGCAGCGGGCCGAACCGGGCCCTGGTTGCTGGCGGTCGGTCGGCCGGGGGCGGTCGCGGGGGGAACCCCGGCGCCCCCGTGTGAGCCCGGCCCGGCGGCTGCGCTACCCGGCCAGGGTGGCGGCGCTTCGGCACCCTGGCGGCCAGGGGTCCCGGTCGGCTCGGGTCGAGTGGCGCTCGGCGGCGGCTGCTGCGTTCGCGGCGGCTGCTCGGCTCGCGGCGGCGGCAGCACCGGCTCGGGCCAGTTGCTGGCCGGGGTCGGTCGGCCCGGTGTCGACTCGGGCCGGTCGAACTTGGGCAGAAAGGCGGTCGGCTCGTCGGTCTGGTCCCGGTGTCGCCCGTCGCGTTGCTCGTCCGGCCCGCTCACTTGGGCACCGTAGCCGAGCGCAGGGCGGTGGAATCCTCGAATGCGGGAACTCGCACCGTGGAGACCGTCTCTTTGTAGCCAAGCTGGTAGTCGTCGACCGCGTCCTTGAACAACCGGACTCCCTGAGAGCTGGCGAGGGCCTGCTGGAGGGCAGCGGGATCGCCGATCGCTACGATCTTGAACGGAGGGGAGTACACCCGGCCGTGCAGTAGCAGGGTGTTACCGACGCAGCGTACCGCGCTGGTGGTGAGCACGCGGACATTCATGATTGACATGGCCTCCGCTCCGCCGGCCCAGAGCGCGTTGACCACCGCCTGGACGTCCCCCTGATGCACCACCAGGTCGTCGTTGCTGGCGTCCGACTGCGTCTGGTCGAGCTGGGGCGCGTCGTTCAGCTCGACGGTGACCCCGGGCCCGGTGAGGGCGGTGAACCCGGCGTTCTGGAGGCTGCCCTGGGCGCGATTCTGCTGAGCCTTGATCGGGGCGTCCGAGCCGGCCAGCGTGTTGGTCCGTTGCTCGACCTCGCCGCGCAGCGTGGCGGCGCGGCGCTCGCTGGCGGCGACCTGTTCGCGGCGGTCCTCGATGAGCTGGTTGAGCTGGGGGCGCCGGTCCTCCCGGAGAGCGGTGCCGCCGGCGGTGGTCGCGGTGGTGGTGAAGAGCAACCCGGCCGCCGCGGCGATCAGGGGCACCCCGATCGACCAGCCCGGACGGCGTTGGCGCGGTCGCCGGGGCAGCAGCCCGGCGGCGGCCCGTCGGAGGACCTTCTGCCAGGAGGTTGCGCCGGATGTGTACTCCACCGAGCGTTCCTTCCGCGTGTCGGGGATCGGTCCGCGCCGGCTGGGCCGGTGATGCGAACAGTCCCGCCTCTTTCGGTCACTCCGTGCACCGGCCTGACCCCATTCGTGGTCCAGGCGGCCAATCGGGACTACGCTAGCTCTCGAACATTATTGGCCATGGACCGTCGCCCCCGCGCCCGGTTGTCAGGCCGGACGAGGTCGTCACCCCTCTGGAGAGCGCCGTGCCCAAGTCTCAGGTCCGTAAGAAGAAGGTGTACACCCCGCCGACGGACGTCCGTCCGACGACGGCGTCGTCGTCGTCGCGCAAGCCTAGCCCGGTGTGGTTGCCGATCACCGCGGTCGCCTTGATCGTCGTCGGGATCGGCTGGCTGGTGCTCTACTACCTGTCCGAGCAGGAGTACCCGGTCATGGCGTGGGGTTACTGGAACCTCGCCGTCGGCTTCGGTGCGATGGTCGCCTCGCTGGCGTTGCTCTCTCGCTGGCGCTGATCCGAGCAGACCGCCGCGTCGGCGGTCCCACGTCACCCCGTCGAGCCCCTGCCCAGCAGGATCGGGTGGGGCCCCCTATGGTGTGCGCAGGCAGCGCGGCCTACTGCGAGATGACTCACGTTACCGCTGGGTAACCTTCGCGTAGGCTGCACTGCATGACCTAGCAGAGCGAGGTCATCAGGCAGCAGACCGGGGAGGCCAACTCGATGGGCAGCGTCCAGATCGTCACCACGATCCTCGCGGCCGCCATCACCGCCGTGGCGGTGTGGCTTGCGGTGCGTGCGGTCCTGAAGATGGTGGCAGTCATCCGGCTCGGGCAACCCGCGCCGGAGCGGTTCTCCGACAAGGTCGCCCGCGCCAGGACGATGCTGGTGGAGACGGCCGGCCACACCCGGATGCTCAAGTGGGGCGTGGTGGGCGCCGCGCACTGGTTCGTGATGGTCGGCTTCGTCGTGCTGTCGCTGCTGGTGCTCGAGGCGTACTTCGAGGTGGTCACCACCGACGGCGGTCTGCCGATCATCGGGCACTGGACGATCTTCGGTCTGGTCACCGAGATCATCGGGGTGCTGGGTCTGGTCGGCATCCTGGTGCTGATGGCGATCCGGCTGCGTAACCGGCCGACCCGCCCGGGCGGGCGGTCCCGGTTCACCGGCTCGACAATGTGGCAGGGCTACTTCGTCGAGTGGATCGTGCTGCTGGTCCTGATCTTCGGCTTCGTGATCCGGGGCTTCAAGGTCGCCACCGACCACTTCGAGTTCCCGTTCTGGGCCACCCCGGTCAGCCACGCGGTCGGTGCGGTGCTGCCCGACTGGGCGGACGGCGTCAGCGTCGCCGCGGCCATCAAGATCATTATTTCGATGACGTGGCTGATCGTCATCTCCCTGAACGTCACGATGGGCGTCGCCTGGCACCGCTTCCTGGCGTTCCCCAACATCTTCTTCAAGCGGGAGCCGGCCAAGCCGGCCGGCTCCGGTCTCGGCGCACTGCGCCCGATGACGAGCCAGGGCAAGCCGCTCGACTTCGAGGAGGCGGACCCGGAGAAGGACCAGTTCGGCGTCGCCCACGTCGAGCAGTTCAGCTGGAAGGGCCTCCTGGACTTCAGCACCTGCACCGAGTGCGGTCGCTGCCAGTCGCAGTGCCCGGCCTGGAACACCGGCAAGCCCCTGTCGCCCAAGCTGCTCATCCTGAGCCTGCGCGACCACGCGTACGCCAAGGCGCCCTACCTGCTGGCCGGCGGCGGCAAGGACCTGACCGGCGAGGAGAAGGCCACCCAGGCGCAGCTCGCCCACCTGGACGTGCTGGCCCTCGCCGAGGCCGACAAGCCGTTGATCGGCACCGCCGAGGAGGGCGGTGTCATCGACCCGGACGTGCTCTGGTCCTGCACCACCTGTGGCGCCTGCGTGGAGCAGTGCCCGGTGGACATCGAACACGTCGACCACATCGTCGACATGCGCCGCTACCAGGTGCTGATCGAGTCGAGCTTCCCCTCCGAGGCCGGCGTGATGCTGCGCAACCTGGAGAACAAGGGCAACCCGTGGGGCGCCCCGCAGAACACCCGCGAGGACTGGACCAAGGGCCTGGACTTCGAGGTGCCCCGGGTCGGCGAGGTGGACGACTTCGAGTACCTGTTCTGGGTCGGCTGCGCCGGCGCGTTCGAGGACCGGGCCAAGAAGACCACCCGCGCGGTGGCCACGCTGCTCAACGAGGCGGGCGTGACGTTCGCGATCCTGGGCGAGGGCGAGACCTGCTCCGGCGACCCGGCGCGACGGATCGGCAACGAGTTCGTCTTCCAGATGCTCGCCCAGCAGAACGTGGAGACGTTGAACGAGGCGTTCGAGGGCCGGGACAAGGCCAAGCGCAAGATCGTCGCGACCTGCCCGCACTGCTTCAACACCCTGGGCAACGAGTACGGGCAGCTCGGCGGGGAGTTCGAGGTGGTCCACCACACCCAACTGCTCGCGCACCTGGTCGCCACCGGCAAGCTCACGCCGGTGCAGCCGGTCGACGGCGGCGTCACCTACCACGACCCCTGCTACCTGGGTCGGCACAACCGCGTCTTCGCGGCCCCCCGGGAGGTCCTCGGCGACGCCATCGCGGGCGACCTGACCGAGATGCCGCGTAACAGCGAACGCTCCTTCTGCTGCGGTGCTGGCGGCGCCCGGATGTGGATGGAGGAGAAGATCGGCAAGCGGATCAACGTGGACCGCGTCGAGGAGGCCATGGCCACCGGGGCGAGGACGGTAGCGGTCGGCTGCCCGTTCTGCTCGACGATGCTCAGCGACGGGGTCAACGGCAAGGGTGCCGGCGAACAGGTCGAGGTGATCGACGTGGCCAGCGTGCTGCTCCGCTCGGTCAAGCCCGAGCAGCCGCAGGGCGGCAAGGAGACCGCGCCGATCGGCGGCTGAGACGCGTACCCCTGGGATTTGTTCATCGACGGCGGCGGCCCCTGAGGGCCGCCGCCGTCGTGCAAGAATCTCGCCGAGGTGAGGCGACATCGACGGCCTACTCTTGACGACGCTGTTGCCCCTGGTCGGCTTCGTAGCCCTGACCGCGGGCAACGCGTTCTTCGTCGCGGCCGAGTTCGCCCTGGTCACTGTCGACCGGGCGGAGATCGACAGGCGGGCCGCCGCGGGCGACCAGGCCGCCCTGACGGTACGCACGGCGTTGCGCGAACTCTCCTTCCAGCTCTCCGGGGCGCAGCTCGGCATCACCATCACCGCGCTGCTCACCGGCTACCTGGCCGAGCCGGCCCTGGCCCGGCTCTTCACCCCGCTGCTGCGTCCACTGGCCGGAGACAGCACCGCGCGGCTCACCCCGTTCATCGCGTTGGCCCTGGCCACGCTGATCTCCATGCTCTTCGGCGAGTTGGTGCCGAAGAACGCGGCGCTGGCCCGGCCCATGCCGGCGGCGCTGGCCACCGCCGGCCCGATGCACACCTTCTCCCGGACGTTCGGCTGGGTGATCCGGGGGTTGAACGGCTCGGCGAACCGGCTGGTCCGGGCGCTCGGCGTGGAGCCGCAGGAGGAGTTGGCAAGTGCCCGCTCGCCGGAGGAGTTGGGCCTGCTGGCGGGCATCTCGGCGCGGGCCGGCGCGCTGCCCACGGACACCGCGATGCTGCTGCGTCGCACCATCCGCTTCGGTGACAAGCGGGCCGCGGAGGCGATGACGCCCAGGGTGGACGTGGTCGCGCTGCGCTCCACAGTCACCGTGGCGGAGTTGCTGGAGCAGTCGCGGCGGACCGGGCGGACCCGGTTCCCCGTGTACGAGGAGACCCTGGACCTGGTGACCGGTGTGGCCGGCGTGCCCGACGCGCTGGGCGTGCCGCTGGCCGACCGCGCGTCGACCCAGGTCGGTTCGGTGGCCCGCGAGCCGGTGTACGTGCCGGAGAGCCTGAACCTGGACGGTGTCCTGGCCGCGCTGAAGGCGGCCGGGGCCGACCTGGCCATCGTGGTCGACGAGTACGGCGGCACGGACGGCGTGGTGACCGTCGAGGACCTCGTCGAGGAGCTGGTCGGAGAGATCGCCGACGAGTTCGACCCGGCGAGCGTGGACGACGACGGGTCGGCCGAGCTGACAGTGCCGGGCGGTGAGCGCACAGTGCTGGTCGACGGTGTGCTTCGCTCCGACGAGTTGGCCGAGCAGACCGGCTTCCGACTGCCCGAGGGCCCGTACGAGACGTTGGCCGGGTTCCTGATGGCCCAGCTCGGGCACATCCCGCTCGCCGGCGAGACGGTCGAGACGGACGGCTGGGAGTTCACAGTGGTCGAGGTGGAGCGGCACCGGATCGAGCAGGTCCGGGTGTTGCGCCCGGCGGATCCGGACGACGATGACTGAGCTGCTGGTGACGGTGCTGTTGCTGCTCGGCAACGGGTTCTTCGTGGGCAGCGAGTTCGCGCTCATCGCGTCCCGCCGGACGGTGATCGAGCCGCTGGCCGCCGGGTCGAAACGCGCCCGCTGGGCGTTGTCGGCGATGAACCAGATCCCCCTGATGATCGCTGGCGCGCAGCTCGGCATCACGGTCTGCTCCTTGGGTCTCGGCGCGATCGCCGAACCGGCGCTGGCTCACCTGCTGGAACCGCCGTTCCACGCGGCCGGCCTGCCGGAGCGCGCGGTGCACCCGGTGGCGTTCGTGCTGGCACTGGGCGTGGTGGTCTTTCTGCACACGGTCGTCGGTGAAATGGTGCCGAAGAACATCACGCTCGCCGGTCCGGAGGTCTCCGCGCTCTGGCTCGGCCCAGCGATGCTGGCATTCTGTGTGGCCACCAAACCGTTGTTGCTCGCGATGAAATGGGCGGCCCGGCGGGTGCTCGCGTTCTGGCGGATCGAGGCGTCCGAGGCGGTGAAGACGGTGTTCACCGCCGAGGAGTTGGCCGGGTTGGTTTCCCAGGCGCGGACCGAGGGTCTGCTGGACGCGGAGCAGCACGCGCGGATCACCGGCGCGCTGGCCCTGCACGCCCGGACGGCGGCGGACGCGCTGCAACCGTGGTCGACGGTGGTGACGGTGGCCGAGGACGTCTCGCCAGCGTCACTGGAGGTGCTGGCGACCCGGACCGGCCGGTCCCGGTTCCCTGTGGTGCAGCGGTCGACCCGTCGGGTGCTGGGCTTCGTGCACGTCAAGGACGTGCTCGGGTACGCCGGGCAGGGCCGCCGGTCCCCGGTGCCGGCCGACGTCTACCGGCCGCTGGCGGTGGTGCCGCCGGACCGTACGCTGGCCGACCTGCTGCTGGCGATGCGTCGTGAACGACGGCACATGGTGCTGGTCAGCGACGGGCGACGGCCACTCGGTGTGGTCACTCTTGACGATGTATTGACCGCAATCGTTGGGTGATGGACCAATACCCTTGGTGTGCAAGCGGTTGCACGACAGTGATGGTGATGGCGCTCGCCTTGATTACCGCCCCAAGCTTCCCTAATGTGGGGCACCGACCGCTGTGGGTCGTCTGCCTCGGCCCTTCCCTCACGCGAGGCGCCCGGCGGTCGGTTGCAAAGGAGTCGGTGCCGGTGGCAACCATGCCCCCTCATCGTCACGACCTGAAAGCGTCTGCTCGCTCTGGTGGCCTGCGTCGCGTCGCGAACCGCGTGCTGATCCTGGTCGCCGCCGCGGCGGTCGGCGCCGGTCTGCTGACCGCGCCGGCACACGCCGCGCCCACGGTCGACGAGATCGAGGCGCAGATCGACAAGAAGTGGGAGCAGTTGGAGCCCACCATCGAGCAGTACAACAAGGTCCGGGCGCAGTTGAAGGTCAACCGGCAGAAGTCGGCGAACCTGCAGAAGAAGATCGAGCCGCTGGCGCTGCAGAGCGAGATGGCGCTCAACCGGGTCGGCGACCTCGCCTCCCGCTACTACATCTCGGGCCCGTCGCACGACATCGGCGCGTTGCTGGTCAGCGCCAAGCCGGACACGCTCACGGAGCAGCTCACCATCCTCGACCGGCTCGCTACACAGGAGCGCAAGCAGGTCGAGGGTGTGCTGGCCGTGCGGGCCAAGTACGACGGCGAGAAGCAGAAGCTGGACGCGCTGATCGTCACCCAGACCAAGCAGCAGAACGAGCTGGCGGCCAAGAAGAAGCAGATCGACGCCGAGATCAAGCAGCTCGAAGCGTCGATGCCCAAGACCACTGTCAAGACCGCGGCCTGCCCGACCATCAACGGGGTGTTCAGCGCGGCGGCACGCACCGCGATCAAAACCGCCTGCGGCAAGGTCGGCAAGCCGTACGTCTGGGGTGCCACCGGCCCGAACTCGTTCGACTGCTCGGGGCTGACCCAGTACGCCTACAAGGCAGCCGGGATCTACCTGACGCACCACACCGGTGACCAGTGGAACGAGGGCAAGGCCGTGTCGCGAGCCGATGCCCGCCCCGGTGACCTGGTCTTCTTCTTCTCCGGCCTGAGTCACGTCGGGCTGTATCTGGGCAACAACACAATGGTGCACGCGCCACGTGCCGGTAAGCCGGTGCAGGTGTCCAGCATCAACACCATGCCCGTCGCCGGGTTCCGCAGACCTGGCTGATCCACCTCGCGCGACACGAAGGCCCCCGGTCACCGACCGGGGGCCTTCGTGGTTCTCAGCGGGGCGCGCCGACCGGGGACGGCAACAGCTGCACGTCGGCGAGGTCGACGTACATGATCCGGTGGCCGAACTGGATCTGCGCGTACCGGTTCTTGCCGCGAATCACGGTCCAGTCGCCGGGCGACGAGCCGTCGAACGTGCTGGCCCGGTAGTACTCGCCGGCCAGCACCGCGCCGACGGCGTACCGCTGCCCGGCGGCCAGGGTGTACTGGAGCGGCGAGATCGCCTGGTAGGGCACCCCTTCCGGGTATGCGGACTGCTCCGGGTACGCCCGTCCGTAGACCGGAACGGTGGTCCGTCCGGGCTTCGGCGTGGCCACGACGCCGACGGTCCAACTGGCGGTCGGCGCGGACGCCGGGTTGTGGAACCAGGCCCGCTGCCCGAGGTACCAGATCGCCGTCCAGTCGCCCTGCCGTCCGGCCAGCGCGTACGTCTGCCCGGCGGACGCGCGGGCCCCGTGGTCCGACACGGTCATCGTGTTCGGGCTGCCGTCCGGGCGGAGCGCGATGTCGTTGACCAGCGGCGCGTCCGCGGACGGTGCGCTGCGCAGCACCACCGCCGAGGAGCCGCGTGGCGCGCAGGGCACGCCCGGGGTGACGCAGCCGGTGAACGCCGGCTGGTTGGTGGTGTAGTCCGGGTCGATCCGGACCAGCCCGGTGGCCGGGGTGCCGGTGTCCAGGCGAGGCGCGTGCAGCAGGTCGAAGTAGTGCGTCCAGTCCCAGTACGGGCCCGGATCCCAGTGCATTCCCCGCACCGTCGAGGGAATGGTGCCGGGCACGTTGTCGTGGCCGATGATGTGCTGGCGGTCCAGGGGGATGCCCAGCCGCAGCGCCAGGTGCCGGACCAGCTTCGCCGAGGTCCGGTACATCGCCTCGGTGTACCAGGTGCCCTGCGCCGCGAAGCCCTCGTGTTCCAACCCGATCGACTTCGCGTTGACGTACCAGTTGCCGGCGTGCCAGCCGACGTCCTTGGTCTTGACGTGCTGGGCGATGTGCCCGTCGACCGAGCGCAGCGAGTAGTGCCAGCTCACGTAGGTCGGATCCTGGACGAGTTGCAGGGTCGTGGCCCAACTCGCCTCGGTGTCGTGGATGACTATGTACTCGATCTTCTGCCGTGTTGGTCGGTCGGAGAGGTCGTGGTTGCCGTAGTCCCCGTCGCCGAACGCCTCGTAGGGCGCCGGGATCCACTCGCAGGAGATGGTGCGGGGGCACTCCACCCCGTCCGGGCGGGCCAGCCGGCGCAGGCCCAGCCGGTCCAACCAGGAACGCTCGGGCCGCACCGCGCGGGCCGGCAGGGTGATCCGCTGGCCGTCGTCGGTCACCCGGGCTTCGCCCGCGCCGATGGTGGTGAAGACCTCGTCGGCGAAGGCCGCCGCGGCGTCGGCGCTGTCCGCGCCCGAGTAGCGGGCCACAGCGCCGTACCAGGCCGCCGGGTCGGTGTCCGCGCCGACCGGCGCGCCCAGATCCCTCTGGTACGCGCTCAGCAGCGCGGCCCCACCCCGGATGTTGAGGCCCGCGTCGGTGCGCAGCGCTTCGGGGGTGGCGCCGGTCAGCGTGGCGGCGGCGTCGACGGTCTGCAACGCGGCGGTGGACGGCGCGGGTGCCTCGACCGGCCGGGGCGCGGGCACGCGGGCGGGACGGGAGTCGTCGCCGCGTGGGTCCTCGGCGCCGGCGTCGTGGTGGCCGCGCCCGGGCAGGGCGGCCACGTGCCGGGCGTCGGTCAGGTGCATCGGGCCGTAGCCGCCACTGGTGCTCGGTGTGCCGGCGTTGGTGTCCCAGCGGGACTCCAGGTAGGAGACGCCGAGCAGCACGACGGCCGGAACGCCGTACTCGGTGGCTGCTGCGGCGTACTGCTGCTGGCGGTCGGTGGTGGGCGCGGCGGCGGCCGGGTCGACGGAGAGTGGCACAGTGGTCGCGGCGGCGACCACGGTGGCAGCGAGCAGCGCGCGCCAGCCGGTCGACAGGGTTGGATGGTGCATCGAACCCCCTAGATTCTCGCGGAGTGAGGTCAGGTCACCATCGCGCCGTCCGGGAGGTCACGTCAATACCTTTCTATCTATCGAAGTAGATGGAAAGAATTCTTCACACACTGTCGGTGACCTAGTCCAATCCGTACGGAGTGTCACTGCCGCACGGGTTGCGGATCGGTAACAGGCGTCTCTACTCTGGTCATTTGTCGGCCCGACAGCAGCTCCGCCCAGCCCGGGCGGTAACGGACCGACACCGCCGAGTCGTTTCCGAGCGAACCGGGGACCCAGGTCCCTCGGGGTGAATCCGCAGCCATTGCGGTAGGGCGCCGACTTCCCGCCCGAACCCGTCAGCTAACCCGGTAGGCGGTCAGGAAGAAGGAGTACGGAACCCCGGTGGCACTCCATGCCCCGCGGCCGTCGTCCGAGCGGTCGGCATCAGCCGGCCCGGCGTCGATCGTGCCGCGCCCACGCTGGTCCCGCTTCACCACTGCACTCGCCGCGCTGGCCGGCATCGCCGTCGTTCTGACCGGCAGTGCCACGGCGGCCCACGCCGACCCGTCCGTCGCCGAGATCGAGCGCCAGATCGACGCCGACTGGAACAAGCTCGAACCGGTCATCGAACGGCACAACGCCACCCGCACCGACCTCGCCGTGAAGCGCAAGCAGGCCGATGCCCTGGCCGCCCGGATCACTCCGCTCGAGCGCCAGGTCGACGCCGCGATGAACAAGGTCAGCGCCCTGGCCGTACGCGCCTACATGGGTGAGAACGTCTCGACCGTCAACGCGATGCTGGGCAGCCGGTCACCCAGCGAGGTGGTCGGCCAGCTCGAAATGCTCGACCGCTTCGCGCACAACCAGCAGAAGGACGTACGCCAGGTGGCCGACCTGCGCGACCAGCTGGCCGCGCAGAAGGCGCCACTGGACGAGATGGTGGCCCAGCTGTCCCGCACGGAAGCTCAACTGGCGGCGAAGAAGAAGCAGATCAACGACGAGATCGACCGCCTGCAGAAGCTGCGCCTCAAGGTGTACGGCAGCGGCGGCGGCGGTCCGCTGCGCCCGGCGCCCTGCCCGGGTAGCTACCCCGGCGGCGCCGCGGGCACCGCTGTCAAGTTCGCCTGCGCGCAGATCGGCAAGCCCTACGTCTGGGGTGCCGAGGGCCCGAACTCGTACGACTGCTCCGGGCTGATGCTGGCCGCCTGGGCGAAGGCCGGCGTGTCGCTGCCGCACAACGCCGCCGCGCAGAGCCGGGTCACCAAGAACGTCAGCAAGGGCGACCTGCGCCCCGGCGACCTGGTCTTCTACTACAGCGACATCCACCACGTCGGCATGTACGTCGGCGGCGGCTGGGTGGTGCACGCCTCGCAGGCCGGTCAGCCGGTCAAGATGAAGAAGGTCGACGACGGCCCGATCCACAGCTATGGCCGTCCAGGCTGACCCTGAGTGATCGAAGGGCCCGTCGCGATCCGTCGCGGCGGGCCCTCGTCGTCTCGGTTCTAGCTGTCGAACCTCAGCGGGTTGGCCAGGTGCGCCAGTGCTGCCAGGCGCGGCTGGGTGTCGGCCCCCGCTGGCCCTGGTAGCGCGAGCCGTAGACCACCGAGCCGTACGGGTGCTCGGCCGGCGAGGAGAGCCGGAAGATGCAGAGCTGCCCGATCTTCATGCCCGGCCACAGGGTGATCGGCAGGTTCGCCACGTTCGAGAGTTCCAGCGTCACGTGACCGGAGAAGCCCGGGTCGATGAAGCCGGCGGTGGAGTGCGTGAGCAGCCCGAGCCGGCCCAGGGAACTCTTGCCCTCCAGTCGGCCGGCGAGCTGGTCACCCAGCGAGATGACCTCCAGCGTCGAGGCGAGCACGAACTCCCCCGGGTGCAGCACGAACGGCTCGCCGTCGGGGACCTCGACCGCCGAGGTCAGGTCGTCCTGCTGCATCGCGGGATCGATGTGGGTGTAGAGGTGGTTGTTGAAGACCCGGAACAGCCGGTCGAGTCGGACGTCGATGCTGGACGGTTGGACCAGGGTGGGCTCGAACGGCTCCAAGCCCAGCGTGCCGGCCTTGATCTCGGAGACCAGGTCACGGTCGGAGAGCAGCATCGGACCACCATAGCCGCGCTGCCAAAAGTGCCCGGATTCGGTGCCGGTGACCAGCGCGTCGAGGTCGCTGCTCGTACATTTGTTCGATAGAATGCCCACATGGCTTCCTGGTCCGAATTCGCCGCCGACGAGCCCCGACTCGCCGACGGGATCCGCGTTCTCCTCCAGCAATACGGGCCGGGCTTCGGCTATCTGGCCACGGTCCGCGCCGACGGCGGGCCCCGCGTCCATCCAGTCTCCCCGGTCATCACCGCCGAGGGGCTGTTCTGCTTCGTCATCGACTCGCCCAAGCGCCGCGACCTCGAACGTGACGGCCGTTACGCGCTGCACTCGTTCCCTGCGGAGGAGAGCGACGACGAGGCGTACGTGGCGGGGCACGCCCGTCCGGTGACTGATCCGCTCCGGGTGGCGCAGTTGGCGCAGAGCGCCCGGGCCGAACCGCAGGTCGACTGGCGGCTCTTCGAGTTCACCGTCGACGTGGCCATGCTCACCCGCCGCGAGCAGCACATCGCGGGCATTCCGGGCCTCGCGCCGGGTCGGCCGGCCGTTCGGGTCTGGCTCGACCCAAACGCCCCGTCGGCGGTGGCAGCGCCCCTCGCCGTCCCGCAGGCGCGCCCGACCCGCCTCAGCCGTGACGTCCAGTGCACGGCCGCCTGACCACAGCTCGAAGATCATCGGTGCCGGCTCCGTAGTGACGGAGTCGGCACCGGGCGTACGTACCGGCCTGCCGCCCGCCGCCGGCGGTGATCAACTCGACTTCAGGAAAGTCGCGGTGTCCCAGCGCTCCGGATGCCCCGACTTCCAGAAAGCCGAGTGGATCAACCTCGGGCGGAGGGGTACGCGGACACCTGCGGCCGGCGAGGGTACCTGGGTGCACGGGTTCGACGACTCGGGTACAGTGGTGCCGCTTGCGGGTGTAGTTCAATGGCAGAACATCAGCTTCCCAAGCTGACAGTGCGGGTTCGATTCCCGTCACCCGCTCCACTGCGAAGGCCCTGGTCAGGACGTGAGTCCCGACCGGGGCCTTCGACGTTCACGGTCAAACCATCACGTGCCGTGCCATTAGCCGCTGCTTCGCCAAGTCGTCAGGTCCCCTCGAAGCCCCGGTACGTTCCGGACTCGTCGGCGGCGTCGGCGAACTCGGCGAAGTCCATGTTGGCGATGGTGAGGTTGGCCGAGACGTCCGCGTACCAGCGGGGCGGCACGCGGAAGGTGCGACCGGGCTCGCGGGTCAGGTCGACGGCGAGCAGCGGGCGTTCGACGTCGGTCATCGTGGCCGCATCGGCCACGAACAGGTAGGTGAGCCAGTCTTCATCACTGATAGGGGCGTTCGCGTCGATCAACTGCTCGACGGTCGCCTTGCTGTAGGCGGGGTCGTCGACGAAGGTCGCGCTGTAGTAGCAGTCCCACCGGCGAAACTCTCCTTTGACGGCCTCCCAGGCGCCGTCGTCGGTGAAGTCGGTCCGGAGCACGAGCGATGCGAGGTCGTCGGGTTGCGGCAGAGGGGACACGGCGAAGATCCTCCACCCTGCCAGGCCCTATCGGTAGTCGGCGAAGATGCGGCGTTGCACGCCGTCGACGGTGACCGGGCCGCCGTGGGGAAGGATCCACTGTGGTCTGGTGTGGCCGAATGGGACGCCGACGCAGACGACCGCCTCGGGGTTGTAGCGGGTCACCACGTCGACGACAGTGTCGCGCTGCTGCTCGCGAAGTCGCGCCCGCTCCTCGGCCGGGGGTCGACGGGTGTGGTCGGAGACCGGCGGACGGGCGACCAGGACCGCGTCGACGGCGCTGAGAAGACCGCGTTCACCCAGCGATCGGACGATCCAGCCGACCTCGCGGGCGGGGAGAAGTTCCTCCGACGTCTCGATGATCAGCACCCCGCCGTGCAGGACCTCCGGGGGAAACGGGAAGCGTCCCGCCGTCAGGATCCATTGGATGACTTCCAGGCAGCCACCCCAGGTGGGGCCGGTGACTGCGCGGGACGGCCCGTACCAGCTCCACGGCTCCGTCGGTTCGCGCTCTCCGAACGACTTCAACGCCTGCGGATCTGCCCAGTCGATGCCGACGTCCTCGGACTCACCCGGGTCGGTGATCTCGAGCCGTTCCCCCGTGAGTAACGCCGCTCGCAGCGACCGGACGTGGATGTCGTCGACGGCAGGTCCGGGGCCGAGGTGTACCTGGGAGGATCCGCCGTAGAAGCTGGCGATGCCGAGGCCCCGGAGCCAGTGGTGCAGGTTGGTGTTGTCGCTGGTGCCGAGGAACGGCTTCGGGTCGGCACGGGCCAGGTCGGCGTCCAAGTGGGGGATGACAGTGATCTGGTCGTCGCCGCCGACGACGGCGAGAATGCCGCGTACCTGGGGATCCGCGAAGGCGGCGTTGATGTCCGCCGCTCGCGCCGCCGCGCTCGCGTCCACCTGGCGGGTGGTGGGGTATTCGACCGGAACGAGGCCGGTCAGGTCGGCAAGCCGTCGCATGGCCTGCTCGTGGATCCCGGGATAGGCGCCGGCCGCGGCGAAGGACGGCGAGAGGACCGCGAGGCGGTCCCCCGGGCGGGCCTTCCGAGGACGAACAAGCTCATGCTCCATGTCGAGATCCAACAGGTGCGCGAGCCCGTACGCATCTCATTTCGAGACGCGTCCCAGGACAACGACGGGGGATCTACCGGCGTGCAAGTGGGCCAGGAACGCGTGGTCGACCGCCGTCGGCGGAGTGGGCATCGGCGACACGGATGCCTTTCATGTTCATGGCAGGATCTGCCAGGTGCAGGTCAGGATGCTTGGTCCATTCGAGGTTCGCGCGGACGTCGGCACCCTCATCGACGTGCCGGGCGCGCGGCTGCGCGGGCTGCTGACCGCCCTCGCGCTCCACCCGGGTCACGTGGTCCCGAAGGGGACCCTCGTCGACTGGATCTGGGGCGAACATCCGCCCTCCGATGCGGCGAACGCCCTGCACCGCCTGGTTTCCCGGCTCCGGAAGGCGCTGCCGGAGGGGTCGATCGAGGGACAGACGGACGGCTACCGGTTGATGGTCGAACCCGACGTCGTCGACGCCGTACGGTTCGAACGCCTCGTCGGCCTGGCTCGCGACGACGAGGGCCCGCAGCGGGTACGGCGGTTGCGCGAGGCCCTCGACCTGTGGCGCGGTGCGGCGATGCAGGACGTCGGTCTGGTCGACAGCGCGTCGCTCGACGCGGCGGTCACCCGATTCGACAGGCTGCGTCTGACCGCCCTGGAGGATCGCTTCGACGTGGAGATCAGTCTCGGCCACGGTCCGGAGCTGGTCGCGGAGCTGACCGACCTGGTGGCCGCGCACCCGGTGCGGGAACGGCTGGTTCTCGGGTTGATGCAAGCCCTCGCCGCGAGCGGCCGTGACAACGAGGCGCTGCTCGTGTACCAGCGCACGAGTGAGGCCCTGGCCGACGCGCTGGGCGTCGACCCCTCGCCGGAACTCTCGGCGTTGCACGTCGCGCTCCTGCGGGGCGAGGTGCGGCGGCGCGCGGAGGGCCGGAAGACGAACCTTCGCGCCGAGTTGAGCAGCTTCATCGGCAAGGACGAGGCCGTTGCCGCGGTCGGCGCGCTCGTCACCGAACATCGACTCACGACCCTGATCGGGCCGGGTGGCTCCGGGAAGACCCGGCTGGCCACGGAAACCGCGCGCAGAATGCTCGACGACCTGCCGGACGGGGCCTGGCTGGTCGAGTTCGCTGCCATCGGCGCGGACGGTGACGTGGTGCAGGCGACGCTCGCGGGGCTCGGACTCCGGGACGCTCTGCTCGGCGAGCCACCGAGCATGGAGTTGATCGACCGGCTCGTCGCCGCGATCCGCGAGCGGGAGGCGTTGCTGATCCTGGACAACTGCGAGCACGTGATCGAGTCGGCGGCGGTGCTCGCCGACCGGCTGCTCGGGGAGTGTCGGCGACTGCGGATCCTCGCGACGAGCAGGGAGCCGCTCGGCATCACTGGTGAGGCGCTCTGGCCGGTTGCCCCGCTGGCCCTGCCGGACGTCAACGCCGACGCCAGCGAGATCGAAGCCTCTCCGGCTGTCCGACTGCTACGGGACCGAGCGGTCGCGGTGCGGCGGGATCTGGCGGTCGACGCCTCCATGCTGTCGACGATGGCGCGGATCTGTCGGGCGCTGGACGGGATGCCGCTGGCGATCGAACTGGCCGCCGCCAGGTTGCGCACCATGTCCATCGACCAGCTCGCCAGGCGACTCGATGATCGGTTCCGCCTGCTGACCGGCGGCAGCCGTACCGCGTTGCCCCGGCACCGGACGCTGCGCGCGGTGGTCGACTGGAGTTGGGAGCTGCTGACCGACGCCGAACGGACGGTCCTGCGCCGGCTGTCGGTGTTCTCGGGCGGCGTGAGCCTGGAATCGGCCGAACGGGTCTGCGCCGGCGACGAGGTCGAGCAGGAGGACGTGCTCGAGTTGGTCACCGCGTTGGCCGAGAAGTCGCTGTTGGTCGCCGAGGGCGGCGAAGCCCCGCGCTACCGGATGCTCGGCACGATCAAGGAGTACGCCGTGCACCGCCTCGCCGAGGCGGGGGAATCGGACCTGGCTCGCCACGCGCATCTGGCGTACTTTACCGAACTGACCGAGACCGCAGAGCCGCAGCTTCGCCGCGCGGACCAGGTGAGATGGCTCAACATTCTCGAAGTCGAGCACGACAACATCGGTGCCGCCATGCGCGGTGCCCTCGCTGCCGGCGAAGCCCACGCGGCCATGCGGCTGGCCGCGGGTGCCGGCTGGTACTGGTGGCTCGGTGGCCACCGGACCGAAGGCATGGAGTTGATCACGGCGGCCACCGAGACGCCTGGTGAGGTCAGCGACGAGATCCGGGCCACTGTGTACGCGCTCGTCGTGCTCTTCATCAACTCGGGGCCTGGCGACGAGCACCAGGCGGCCGAGTGGATCCACAAGGCGTACGAGTTCAGCCAGCGCAGTAACGGGAGCCACCCGGGGACGGCACTCGTCGTCCCGCTGGAACGGATGTTGCGAGCCCCGGACGCGATCCTGCCCGCATGGGAACCGCTGCTGAACGACGAGGATCCGTGGGTACGCGCACTGGCCCGGTTGCAACTCGGCAAGATGCGGATCATTTTCGGCCAGGACGGTCCGGATGTGGACGAGTAT
The DNA here is from genome assembly GCF_036136635.1 of Micromonospora sp. NBC_00330. Classification (NCBI taxonomy): domain Bacteria; kingdom Bacillati; phylum Actinomycetota; class Actinomycetes; order Micromonosporales; family Micromonosporaceae; genus Micromonospora; species Micromonospora sp. NBC_00330. The sequence continues at coordinate 5,846,367 of NZ_CP108012.1, read as the reverse complement.
CTCGTGGCGGCGCTCGCCGAGTTCCGGGCGCTCGGCGAACGGTTCGGGATCTCATTCGCCCTGACCGAGCTGGCGGAGCTGATTGCCGTACGCGGTGAGTTCGTCGGTGCGTGCGAGCTCTACGAAGAGGCGACAGCGGTCGTCACCGAGGTCGGCACCGTCGAGGACATCATCCGGATGCGGTCCCGGCAGGCTCAGCTGTACTGGTTGCGTGGCGATGAGAAGTCCAGCGCGGCTGCCATGGCCGAGGCGCGGCGATGCGCGGAGCGGGTGACGTGGCCGGGTGCGTTGGCCGTGCTGGCTCTGTCACAGGCGGAACTCGCTCGCTGGAGTGGTGATGCCGAAGAGGTGGGCCGCCAGGTCGGTGTCGCGACGACAGTGTTGCGCGACGAGGCGAAGCAGGCGTACATCCGCGTGGTGACGCACGACCTGCTCGGTTATGTCGCGGAAGATCTTGGTGAGGCGCGCAGACACCACTCCTCGGCCTGCGTGGCGGCCGCCGAGACAGGGCACGCGCCCTCGATCGCGCGGGTACTCGTCGGCGTCGCGGACCTGGCGCTGCGCCTTGACCAGTACGAGCACGCCGCCCGGCTGCTCGCGGCCAGCAGCGGTGTGCGCGGACGGCAGGATCATTCCCAGCCGGATGTGGCCCGGATCGAGCAGGAAGTACGGCGCCGCCTCGGCGAAGTGAGTTTCGCAGAGGCGGCGCGAGAAGGCAGTCGGACGGACTGGAACCGGTTGGTAGCTGTCACGCTCGCTTCGTGAACGTGGAACGTGCCCACAGGTAGCCGACGAGAGCGATGCCGACGCACCAGGCGAGGGCGGGGATCACGTCACCGCTGGACGGTGTCCCGTTGAGGAACCCGCGCAGAGTTTCGATGATCGGCGTGAAGGGCTGGTATTCCGCGAACTCCCGCAGCCCGGGCCCCATCTTGTCCGCCGGCACGATCGCGCTGCTGAAGAACGGCAGCATGACCAGCGGGACGGAGGCCAGACCCGCCGTTTCCGGAGACTTCGCCGAAAGGCCCAGGGCGACTGTGAGCCAGCCGGCGGCGAAGCCGAGCAGCACGATGATGCCGAGCGCGCCGAGCCAGCCGAGGAGGCTCGCCGACGGGCTGAATCCGAGCAGGAAGGCCACTCCGACAAGGGCCGCGATGGCGACCAGGTTGGTCAGCACGCTGGCGACGACGTGACCGGTCAGCACGGCACCGCGGGAGACGTGCATGACTTTGAACCGGTTGATGATGCCCTTCGTCATGTCGGAGTTCACAGCGGTCGCGGTGGCCCCCAGCCCGTAACAGACCGCCAACAGCATCAGTCCGGGAGTCGCGTAGTCGATGTAGTCGACACCGACGTTGAAGGCGTCACCGAACATGTAGACGAACATCAACATGATCACGATGGGCATCAGGACCGCGTTGAACACCGAGGTCGGGTTTCGGGCGATGTGCTTGAAGTTGCGACGCAGCATGACGATCGAGTGGGACTTGGTGCTCATTTCGCGGAGACCTCCTGGGTGCGGCTGCCCGTCAGGGCGAGGAAAACGTCGTCGAGGTCCGGCGTCTGCACGGAGAACCCTTCGGCGCTGATCGCGTACTCGTCGAGCCGGTCCAGCAGGGCCCGCAGCGAGGCCGTGCCGCCATCGCCGGGAACTCGCAGGGCCAGTGCCTCGTCGTCCCGCGTGGAGTCGGTGAGCACCCGGGCGGCCGCGTCGAGTTCGGCGACGGTGGCGAATCGGAGCCGGACGTGAGTGCCGGGGATCTGGCGTTTGAGCTCGTCGGGCGTGCCCTGGGCGACCAGGCGCCCCTGGTCGAGGACGGCGATCCGGTCGGCGAGCTGATCGGCTTCCTCGAGATACTGAGTGGTGAGGAAGATCGTCACGCCGTCGGCCACCAGGTCACGGATGATCGACCACATCGTGCGGCGGCTGCGTGGGTCCAGGCCCGTGGTCGGCTCGTCGAGGAAGATGATTCGCGGGTCGCCGACGAGCGTCATCGCCAGATCCAGCTTGCGGCGCATCCCGCCGGAATAGGTCGACACCGGCTTCTGTGCCGACTCCACCAGATCGAACCGCTCCAGCAGTTCCGTGACGACCCGCCTGCCGTCCTTGCCGGGAACCTGACTGAGATCCACCATCAGCTGCAGGTTCTCTCGGCCGGTCAGTAGCTCGTCCACCGCCGCGAACTGACCGGTGACACCGATCGCGGCGCGCACCGCCTTGGCCTGGGTGGCGGCGTCGTGCCCCGCGATGCGTACGGTCCCACCGTCGGCCTTCACCAACGTGGTCAGCACGTTCACCGTCGTCGTCTTACCCGCCCCGTTCGGGCCGAGCAGGGAGAAGATCGTGCCCGCAGGGACATCCAGGTCGATGCCATCGAGCACGACCTTGTCCTTGTAGGCCTTTCGCAGCCCGGAGACTGCAATCGCTGAACTCGTCATGCAGCTACCATCGGCGGCTGGGCTGTCACCCCCCTGACATGGCCCTGACACGGCCACTGACACGGGTCTCAACGCCTTGATCAACGGCGGCCTTCGACACCCGTACGGCAGGCTCCTACCCGGTCGGCCGCGACGCGCCGCCCAGCTCCTGATGGCGTCGCAGGAGTTCCCGTAGTGCGCTGATCTCGGCAGCCAGTGCCGCCTGCCCCTGCTCGGTGATCCTGATCCAGGTCTTGGGCCGGCGGCCGTGGTAGCCCCGTTCGATCTGGATCAGGTCGGCCTCCTCCAGCACGGCGAGGTGTCGGGAGAGGTTGCCGGCGGTGAGTTCGAGGGCGTCGCGCAGGTAGGCGACCTCCACCCGCTCGGCCTCCGCCGCGATGGTGAGGATGCCGAGCCGGTTGCGTTGGTGGACGGTGTCGCTGAGCCCGTTCGTCGGGTGCCCGCCGTTGCCGGTGGCGGCGGCCTCTGCGTTGCTGCTCACGCCGACCTCTTGATGGTGTTGAGGAGGGCGATGCCGCCGCCGACGAGCAGGATCGGTGCGGGCAGCAGGGCCGCCAGCAGGAAACTGTGGCGGTTCAGGTCCCCCGGCTGGAAGTCGGCGGTCTGGAAGTAGACGTTCACGAGGACGACCGCGGCGGCGTAGACCGCGGCCACGACCGTCAGGCCACGGCTGCGTTCCAGTCGAGCCAGGACCAGTAGCCCCACCGCGATGACCAGGTGCGGGAACATGCCGCGATCGGAGATGCCCAGCAGCGGTGTGGTCACCCAACTGGTCGCACTCGAAACCGCCGTCGCCGTGTTGAGCAACAGGAACCGCAGCACGATCGGCAGCAGGAGCCCGACGATGGTGCCCACGATGCCGGCGATGACGTACGGCCGGGCCGGTGTCTGGACCCCCACCCGCACACCATGCCACCGATACCACCAGAGGCTGAGCAGGTAGCCGCCGATGAGCGCCGCCAGCCAGTACCAGCCGAGGGTCGCCGAGCGTTCGAGGAAGTCCCCACCGAGGCCGGTCAGAGCAGGGTTGTCCTGCCCGACACGCATGCCGAGCGGATTGGTCGACTCGGCGTACAGGGGTGCGGCCGCCGCCATCAGGAGGCCGAACAGCAGCAGCGGCAGCCAGTAGGCGTTGCGGACGGCCCGGGTACGCCGCTGGAGGGCGGTCACCGAGGCCAGCAGCTCTCCGGGTGTGCTGCCGCTGTTGGGCGCGGTGCTCGATCGGTCCGACACGGTGACCTCCAGGCTGCTGCGCGGATGCTGCACTACCAATAGGTTTGCAGCACAAATCATTCTGCGCAAGAGTCCCAGCGAACTGACGACATCTGCGGAGATCGACAGTGGTGGTTACTGCCGAAGCTCGGCACCGGCTAATGTCCGGTTTGGAGGTGGTCCGTGTTCACCGAAGCCTTTCCGATCGTGACGACACCCGACCTGCCACGACTGATCGCGTTCTATCGGGACGTGGTCGGCTTCGAGCTGACCTACCGGTTCCCGGACGAGGGCGCCCCGGAGTTCGTCGCGCTGCGGCTGGGCAGCAGTGAGCTCGGCCTGGCCGCCAACCCGGAGGCTGGCCGGCCGGCCGACTCGCACCGCTGGGAGTTGTGCGTCTATGCCGACGACTGCGACGCAGCAGTGGGCGCGCTTCGCAGGGGTGGGGCGACAGTCACCGAGGAGCCGGTCGACCAGTCCTGGGGTGAGCGCTCCGCGCGGGTCACCGACCCCGACGGCAACCGGTTGCTGGTGCTGGCCCGGCTCTAGACGACCGAGCGCGGTCATCGTCTCCAGAACAGCAGATGGGTGACCCCGCTGGTGCTGGGCACCGACTCGAGGTGGAAGCGGTCGAGCAGTTCGTCAGGGCTGTCCCACAGCCGCTCGCCCCGGTGAAGGTCGACGGGCGCGACGGCGATGTGCATCGTGTCGACCAGGTCGGCCTCGAGGAACTCGCGGATTGTCGCCACACCACCGCCGAGGCGTACGTCCCGACCGGCGGCTGCCCGCTTCGCCTCGGCCAGTGCCTCGGCCGGGCTGACATCGCGGAAGTGGAACGTGGTGTCGGACAGGCTGAACGAGGGGCGCACGTGGTGGGTGAGCACGAAGACCGGCGTGTGGAACGGCGGGTTGTCCCCCCACCAGCCCTGCCACTCGTGGTCCTTCCAGGGGCCACGCTGGGGGCCGAACTTGTTGCGACCCATGATCTCCGCGCCGATGTTGCACTCGGCGTCGCGGGTCAGGTAGTCGTCCAGGCCACGAGTGCCGCCCGGCTCGGTGCGATACACGAAGCTGGCGGTGGCGGAACGCCAGGAGAACAGTGGGGTGGGGTCCGCGTGACCGAAGGGCCGTTCCAGGCTCTGTCCCTCCCCGGTCCCGAACCCGTCGCGCGAAACGTTGAAGCACTGCACCCGCAACAGTTGCGCCATGGTGTCTCCTCCTTCCTTCGATGGGCCGTGATTCAGTTCGCGGTCACCGTCGGGCCGCCTCCGCTGCCCCGATCGTCGAGCACGAGCGGGGCGCGACCGCGCACCGCGTATCGGATGTGGGTCACCTGTGGGGTGGCAAGGACGCGGGTCGGCGTCAGCTCGATCCCTTCCCGGTCCCCCAGGTCGAGGTCCGCGTCGAAGAGCCGCAGGCCGGTGCCGAGCACTACCGGTACGACGTGCAGCTCCAACTCGTCGAGCAGGCCGGCCTTGAGTACCTGCCGCACCAGGCTGCCGCCTCCGGCCACCGCGACGTCCTTGTCGCCGGCCACGGCGCGCGCCTGCTCGACGGCGCTGGCCACGCCGTCGGTGACGTAGGTGAAGCTGGTGCCCCCGCCCCTCACCAGCCGCTGGCGGGGGCGGTGGGTGACGACGAAGACCGGCGCGCGAAACGGCGGCTCCTCACCCCAGGGGATCTCACCCCCGTCGGCCATCCGGCGCCCCATCACGTACGCGCCGGCCGCCCCGAACGACTCGGCGATCACCTCGGAGTTGGTGTCCTGCTCCCCGCCGGCAAAGCCCTGCCGTTCGCGCCAGGCCGCCGCTTCGGTCGCCCACCGGGTGACCCGGAAGAATTTCGCGCTCTCCGCCGAGACCATCCAGTTGCCGTTCCCGTCGAACTGTGGGCCGGCGTAGAAGCCGTCCACCGACACCGACAGTTGTGCTGTCACCTTCGTCATCGCGCTCTGGTCCTCTCCTCGGGCGACACCCCGCCTGGGTGCCGCTCGCCGAGGAGTCGGAGCCGACAGCGATGTCCCTACCGGGAAGAAGTGTGACGCGTGCCACTCTCGGGCACGGTCAGGTACCACGTGCCGGCGTGTTCCGGGTCGCCTGACCAGCGCATCCGGGTCTTCTCCTCTGGGCGGGGGCTCCAGTCCCGGTACGGCGCGAAGGCCACCCGCCAGGCGATCACCGCGAAGAAGTAGAGGCCCGGACCGACCAGCCAGAACAGGGCGTCGCGCCGCCGATAGGAGGCGTACGGCGCGAGCCACGCGGTCGCCGCCATCGGCACCGCGACCGCGCTGAGGTCGGCCACCGGCCCGCTGCCGAATCGAGCCTCGATCAGCTCGCGGAGGAGAAGGGACGGAACGACCACCCCGACCAGCAACGCCACCGTGCGGATCATGCGGACCCGTCGCGCCCGGCGATCCGGGGAGACGCGGGCGGCAGTTGCTTCGGCGGGCATCCCCGGAGGGTACGGGCTGGCCGCAGCGGTGGATCTGGGACTGCCGGTCGGCGAAGGTGTTCCGGACGCCGGCCGTCCCCTGCTCAGCGTGATGCTGGGGGCGGATGACCGGCCCGACTAGGGTGGCGATCATGCGGATTGGCATCGTGATCCTGCCGGACCAGCGGTGGGCGGAGTCGCAGCGTCGCTGGCGGCAGGTCGACGAGTGGGGCTTCGACCACGCCTGGACGTACGACCACCTGGGTTGGCGTGACCTGGTCGACGGCCCGTGGTTCGACTCGATGGCCACGCTGACCGCGGCCGCCACGGTGACCTCGCGGATTCGACTGGGCACCCTCGTGGCGTCGCCGAACTTCCGGCACCCGGCCGCGTTCGCCAGGCAGATCACCACTGTGGACGACGTGTCCGCCGGCCGGCTGCTGCTCGGTCTGGGCGCGGGCGGCATCGGCTTCGACTCGGCGGTGCTGGGTGGTGAGACGCTGCCGCCGCGTCAGCGGGTCGACCGGTTCGCCGAGTTCACCGAATTGTTGGACCTGATCCTGCGGGAGGACGGCACCACCTGGCGTGGCGACTGGTTCGCCGCTGTGGACGCCCGCAACAACCCCGGCTGCCTGCAGCAGCCTCGGGTGCCGTTCGTGGTGGCCGCCAACGGGCCACGGTCGATGCGGTTGGTTGCCCGCTTCGGGCAGGGCTGGGTGACCACCGGCACCGGTGACGACAACGACCTGGCGGGTTGGTGGGCCAGTGTGTCGGCGCTGTCCGCGCGGATGGACCGGACCCTGGACGAGGCCGGCCGCGATCCGGCCAGCCTGGACCGCTACCTCTCGCTGGACGCGGCGCCGGTCTTCTCGCTCAGCAGCGCACAGTTCTTCGCCGATCAGGTGGGCCGGGCCGCCGAGTTGGGCTTCACCGACGTGGTGACGCACTGGCCGCGCGCCAGCAGTTGGTACGCCGGTGACGAGGCCATCCTGGTGGACGTGGCGACGCGATTGCTGCCACAACTACGCGGCTGAGGCCGCCACAACTGCGCGGCTGGGGCGGCCGGTCAGGTGCCGAGGTCGCCGCTGGCCACACCGCCCTCGCCGCCGGAAACCAGGCGGAAGCGCAGGCAGACGATCGGGGTGTCGGCGTCGACCGGCGTGCCGAGCCGCGCCCAGTAGGTCGAGTGCCCGGCCCGCCACTCCTCGATCGAGCGGTCACCCTCGCCCTCGGCGTGGGCGAAGTCCCAGGGCACGTCGGCGAAGCGGACCACCTCGATTCCGGTGATCTCCACGACGCCGGCCAGCGCGTTGTCGTCGTCGACAAGGGCCAGGCGTTCGCCGACGTGCTCCAACTCCTCACCTTCTTCCGCGTACTCGGCGAGCCGGCCGGCCGTCGCGGTCTTCACACCGGCCAGCACCAGGGTGTTGAGGGTCGACCGCAACTCGCCGGGGGTGCCGAGGGCGAGGGCGCGCAGTTCACCGATCCGAGGCCACATCCTGCCGAGGCTAGGCCAGCGCGGCCCGGGCCGCCGCCGCTATACCCGTCGCCCCGCTCAGATCAGTTGGCCGGCGTAGCCGGGTGCGGTGAGGAGCCGCTCGTCGGCACTGGTCGCGTACGCGTCGAGGATCGCGTCGGCGAGCTTGACCACGTGCTCGTCGCCGTGGCGGGCCGCGCGGGCGAAGACCTCCGCCGGCGTCGCGGGGGTCACCGTTGGTGGCGCGATGCCGTGGGCTGGGGCGTACACGGAGGTCATGGCCGCCGTCGCGGCCCAGGCCGCGGCGAGGCTCGGCGCCCACAGGCCCCGGTCCAGTGCCGGCAGGGTACGCAGCACGGCGGTCGGCGCGGTGACCGCGTGCACCAGCATGACCGGCGCGGCGTGCCCGAAGCGCAGGTAGTCGAGGCCGGCCCGGTGCACCAGCGTGGTGAGCCCACGCTCCGCCTCGGCCGGGCTCCGCACCGGGCGCAGCGTCGCGAGTGCCGGCTCCCATCGGGGTACGCCCGGCAGTTGGTCCAGCCGCTCCCGGACGCCGCCGGTCTGGTCGTCGATCCGGGGCAGTCCCGCCAGCGCGGTCGCCACGTCGACGTCGTCGGTGCCCGGTTGGTCCGGATCGCCGGTGAGCAGCCGGTCGGTGCCGGGGATCGGCTGCCAGCGGGCCGCCCAGTAGCCGAGGGCCTGGCCCAACTCGGTGAGCCGCTGTCGGTTCTCGTCGTCCGGGTCCAGTGCGCGTACGGCGTGCCCGACCCGGATCACACCGTGCGTGGCGCCGGCGGCGATGCCCGGCAGCAGCCGGGGCCACCAGGTGCCGAGCACCGCACGCCACTGGTGTTCGCGCAGTTGCCTGTCGAAGTAGTCCAGCCAGTCGCCGGCGCGCTTCGGATCGCCCAGCGCCGACCGCCAGTCGTCGATCGGGTGCAGCCCTCGGGGCAACTCGTCGAGGCGGCCGAGGTAGTCGTCGAGCCAACGGTGCACCCGGTGCGGGTGCCCGTGTCGGACCAACGCCTCGACGGCCATCGGTCCGTGGTTGGACAGCCAGCCCTGATATTCGGGGCCGGTGCGATGCAACCGCTCGTACGCCTCGTCGAGAACTCCGTCGCTCATCCGCCGATCGTCGGTGTTGAACCTCGCTTCAGGTCAAGAGGGCAGATCCGCGGCGTCGATCAGGCCGGTGATCCGTAGGTCGGCAGCGACCTCGGGCGGGCAGTCCACCGCCACCGCGGCGGTGCCCAGCACCTCGGCGCCCCGTGCGGCGCAGATGTCGTAGAGGGCGCGTAGCTGCGCGCCGGTACGCACCCAGTCGTCCACCACCAGCACCCGGTCGTCGGGGCCGAGGTGTCGGTCCCGTACGGCGAGGTCCACCCGTCGGCCCCGGTAGTCCGGTCGGCTCTGTGCCCAGGTGAGTGGCCCGGCCGGCAGTCGTCCGTCACCGGGCTTGTGGGCGGCCACGAAGCCGACCCCGAGGGCGGTGGCGGCCAACGGCCCGAGCAGCAGCCCGGTGACGGCCGGCGCGAGCACCACTGTGGGTCGGGCGGCCCGGTACGGCGCGACCAGGGCCGGCCCCAGCTCGGCCAGCACCGCCGGGTCCCGCCACCAACCGGAGATGTCGCTGACCAGGTGGCTGGTGTCCGGGCCGGGGTCGATCCACTGGAACAGGGCGGCCAGGCGTTCGGTCAGATCGGCGGGCATCTGCTCATCCTGCGGCACGAGCGGCGGGCGTGGCGGCACCCGGGCCACCCGGCCCACCCCGGGTCGGATGATCGGCTACACGTACCTGTGCAAATGCGGGCATAAAACCATGATCACGTTGACTTCGGAAGTGCTTCTCTCGTTACGGTCCGACCCGGTTTGTTCAGACGACGAAAGGACCGGGCCGGTGGCAGGCAAGCACTCTCGTACCCGCATCTTCTCCTCCCCGGCGGGCATCGTGGCCACTGCTGCGGTCGGCGTCGCCCTCGCCGTCGGAGGCACTGTGGGCGCCGTGCAGCTGGTCTCCGGCCCCGACCAGTCGGGGCAGGTGGCTCTCGACCTCACCCCGACCACCGCCGCGAGCAGCCTGACCCCCAGCTCCCCGGCCGTCACCCCGAGCGTCAGCGCCTCGCCCAGCGTGACCGCCAGCCCGTCGGCGACCCGGTCGCAGCAGGCCGCCTCCCGGGGCAAGGAGCGCACGTCGTCGCCGAAGCCGAAGCCGACCGTCAAGAAGACCACGGCCGCCGCGAAGGTGCTGGAGAGCGGTTCGTGCGGCGCCTCGTTCTACTCCGACGGGCAGCTCACCGCCAACGGCGAGTCGTTCAACCCCGACGCGCTGACCGCCGCGCACAAGACACTGCCGTTCAACACCAAGGTCCGGGTCACCAACCCGGCCAACGGCAAGTCGGTGACGGTGCGGATCAACGACCGCGGCCCGTTCATCGACGGCCGCTGCCTGGACCTGTCCCGGGCCGCCTTCGCCAGCATCGCCTCGGTCGACGTGGGCGCGCTCACCGTCCGCTACGAGGTCCTCGGCTGAGCGGGGCCGGCGACGCCGATTCGGCCGGCAGACTGGGCCGGCCGGACAGAACCTCCTCGGACGACGGGTCAGGTTCATTCACCGGTTCACGTGGATCAGGCAAACTGTCAGTCGTACCCACGCGACTCCTCCAGTCGGGCCGTCGCCCGCTGAGCCCCGGATCCCGCGCCGGCCTCGGCGCGGCCCTCGTTCTGCTCGCGATCGTGTCGGCGGTGGAGGCGGCGGACGGCCGCAAGGTGCACTACGTCGCGCTCCTGGCGGCCGCGCCGGTTCTCGCCGCCGCCCTGGCGTCCTGGGTGGTGGTCCTGGGGGTCGGCGTCGCGGCGACAGTGATCGGCGCCGGCTTCGCGCTCGTCGCGCCGAAGGTCTCGTTGGTCACCTCGGTCAACGTTGTCGCGGTCGCGCTCGCCACCGGGATGGCAGTGGCGGTGGCGTGGGTTCGCCAGCGGCAGGCCGAGCGGATCGTGGAGCTGACCAAGCTCGCCTCGGTGGCCCAGCAGGCGGTGTTGCGCCCGCTCGGGCCGCAGGTCGGCACGCTCTCGGTCGCGGGACGCTACATCTCCTCCACCGCGACGGCCGAGATCGGCGGCGACCTGTACGAGGCGATCGACACGCCCTACGGCGTCCGCATGATCATCGGTGACGTGCGGGGCAAGGGTCTGGACGCGGTCCGGCTGGCCAGCATCGTCCTCGGTTCGTACCGGCATGTGGCGTACGAGCGGGCCGACCTGCGGGCCGTCGTCGCCGACCTGGACCGCGCGGTGGCCCGCAACGTCGGCGACGAGGACTTCGTCACGGCGGCACTGGTCGAGGAGCGTGGCGGCACCCTCACGATCGTCAACTGCGGGCATCCGCCGCCGCTGCTGCTACGCCGGGGTGCGGTGATCCCACTGGAACCGCCGGCCCCGGCGCCTCCGCTCGGGTTCATGCCGGTGGTCCGCCCCCGGGTCGAACGCCTGGAGCCCGGGGACCGGCTGCTGCTGTTCACCGACGGTCTCGGCGAGGCGCGGCGGGACGGCGAGTTCTTCCCGACCGCCGACCGGGCGTGGCGACTGCTCGGCCATGGCACCGTCGCCGACGGGCTGGCATCGCTGGAGACCGCCCTGGTCGAGTGGGTGCACGGTCGGCTCGACGACGACATCGCGCTGGTCCTGATGGAGTACGTGGGTGCCCGTACCGGCGCGGCCGTAGCTGTCCCGAGCTGGGAGGTCGGCGCCGCCGAGAGCTGAGCCGGCAGACCGCGCCCGGAGGTGTGTAATCGCCGTCACTTGGGTGATCCGCTTGTCGCTGCCTACCCGCGAGTAATACAGTCGGGGTTACTGATCGGTAACACCTGTCCGGAAGCGGGGCCAGCGAGCATGACCCACTACAAGAGCAACCTCCGGGATCTCGAGTTCAACCTCTTCGAGGTCTTCGGGGCGGACCGGGCGTTCGGCCAGGAGCCGTACTCGGATCTCGACACCGACACCGCCCGCAGCTTCCTCGCTGAGGTCGACCGCCTCGCCCGCGAGGATCTGGCCGCCAGCTACACGGACAGTGACCGCAACCCGCCGGTCTTCGACCCGGCGACGCACACCGCGCCGCTGCCGGAGTCGTTCAAGAAGTCGTACCAGGCATTCATGGACTCCGAGTTCTGGCGCCTGGACCTGCCGCCGGCGCTGGGCGGCACCAACGCGCCGCGCGCCCTCTGGTGGGCGCTCGCCGAGCTGGTGCTCGGCTCGAACGCGCCGGTCTGGATGTACGCCTCCGGCCCGTCCTTCGCGCACGTGCTGCACGTCGAGGGCAACGAGCGGCAGAAGAAGTGGGCCAAGCTCTTCATCGACAAGCAGTGGGGCTCCACGATGGTGCTCACCGAGCCGGATGCCGGCTCGGACGTTGGCGCGGGGCGCGCCCGGGCGATCCAGCAGCCCGACGGCACCTGGCACATCGAGGGTGTGAAGCGCTTCATCACCTCGGGTGAGCACGACCTGAGCGACAACATCGTGCACTACGTGCTGGCCCGTCCCGTCGGCGTGGAGGGTGTCGGTGGCCCCGGCACCAAGGGTCTGTCGCTCTTCGTGGTGCCGAAGTTCCACTTCGACGAGACCACCGGCGAGCTGGGCGAGCGCAACGGCGTCTACGCCACGAACGTCGAGCACAAGATGGGCCTGAAGGTCTCCAACACCTGCGAGGTGACCTTCGGCGAGCACGGCGTGCCGGCCAAGGGTTGGCTGCTGGGCGACAAGCACGACGGCATCCGGCAGATGTTCATGATCATCGAGTACGCCCGGATGATGGTCGGCACCAAGGCCATCGCCACCCTCTCCACCGGTTACCTCAACGCCCTCGAGTACGCGAAGAACCGGGTGCAGGGCGCCGACCTGATCCAGCAGGCCGACAAGACCGCCCCCCGGGTCACCATCACCCACCACCCGGACGTACGCCGCTCGCTGCTGCTGCAGAAGTCGTACGCCGAGGGTCTTCGCGCTCTGGTCCTCTACACCGCCACCTGGCAGGACAAGATCGCGCTGGCCGAGGCCGCCGGCGACGAGAAGGCCACCAAGCTGGCCAAGCGGATCAACGACCTGCTGTTGCCGCTGGTCAAGGGCGTCGGTTCGGAGCGGGCGTACGAGATGCTCGGGCACGAGGCCCTGCAGACCTTCGGCGGCTCCGGGTTCCTCCAGGACTACCCGCTGGAGCAGTACGTCCGCGACGCCAAGATCGACACCCTGTACGAGGGCACCACCGCCATCCAGAGCCTCGACCTGATCTTCCGCAAGATCGTTCGGGACAACGGCAAGGCGCTGCTCGCGGTCTCCGGCGAGATCCAGGAGTTCCTCTCCTCCGAGGCGGGCAACGGCCAGCTCAAGGAGGAGCGGCAGTCGCTCGGCAAGGCGCTGGCCGAGATCCAGAACATCCTCGGCGTGCTGACCGGCTGGCTGGGCGAGGCGCAGGGCGGCGACACCCGCGCGCTCTACAAGGTCGGGCTGAGCAGCCGGCGGTTCCTGCTGGCGATCGGCGACCTGGTGGTCGGCTGGCTGCTCCAGCGGCAGGCCGAGGTGGCGCTGAAGGCCCTCGCGGGCGAGGTCTCCGCCAGCGACAAGGCGTTCTATACCGGCAAGGTGGCCGCTGCCCGCTTCTTCGCCCGTGAGGTGCTGCCCCGCATCGGCGCCGACCGGCGGATCATCGAGGGTGCCGACCTCGACATCATGGACCTCCCGGAGGAGGCCTTCTAGGTCCTGTGCTGGGTCGCACCACCCGGCACTTGCCACGGCCGGTGGGGCTTCTGCCCCGCCGGCCGTCGCCGTCTCCGCCCGGTGGCGGCACGTATTGGCCGAGCCCGGTCGGGTATGCCGCTGGCGTGGCGGGTAACCGTCGCGTGACCTCGAAAGGGAACGCCCAGAGCCACCGCACGGGGGAGTGCAGCGCACATGGGTGTAGGAAGCGGCATTTTTCTCATCGCGATCGGCGCGATCCTGACCTTCGCGCTGAGAGCCAACGTCTGGTGGATCGACGTACGCGCGGTCGGTTGGGTGTTCATCCTGGCCGGGCTGGCCGTACTGCTGACCACTGTCTGGTTCTGGCAGGACCGGCGCAAGCGGGCTCGAACCCTCATCGTGGAGGAGAACCGGCTGTCTCATCCGACGGCGATGATGCCGCCACCGCCGGACCCGCCGCCACCAACCGCGCCGCCGTCCTGATCCCCGCACAATGCGTACCCCTGAGCCACCCGTCGGATCGGCGGGTGGCTCAGTCGCGTGCGGTGTGCCGAGCCGTGAGCGGCGCTCCCGCCCTGCTCAAGTCCGCCCAGCCGGCCGGGCAGCTGTGCACCGCCAGCTCAGCGGTACGCAAACCCTCGTCGTCCACGCCCTCCGGATCGAGGAGCGCGGAGAGCAGCGAGATGCCCGGATTGTGGGCAATGAGCAGCGCCGTGCGGGCCGCCGGGTCCACAGTGCGGACCAGCGACAACAACTCCTCGGGGTGCGCGTCGTACGCACCCGGCTCATAACGGACGGTCGGGCGAGGACCGGTCGGACCACCCTCCGGCGGTGAACCGGTCATCCCCATCGCCACCCCGTGCCAGGTCTGCCGGGTGCGTCGGGCCGTCGAGCAGATCACCACGTCGGGCAGCAACCCCTGGTGCGCCAACCAGGCCCCAGCCGCAGCCGCGTCGGCGGTCCCGCGTGCGCTCAGCGGCCGCTCCGCGTCGTCCGCCGCGTCGCTGCCCTGCTCGGCCTTCGCGTGCCGCAGCAACACCAGAGTCCGTGTGTCGGGGTCGGCGTCCGTCATGCCCCCAGCTTGCCCGATTGGCGATCTCTGTGCCTGGGTAAGTCGATGGATGCCGCACCCCTACCGACGGCCGCGGCGCGACGTACGCCAGGTTAGAGCCGAGGAGCGAGACATGGGCATTGGTGGCAGCATCTTCTTGATCGCATTAGGCGCGATCTTCGCGTTCGCAGTGGAGGCCGACCTGGGTTGGCTGGACCTCGCAGTGGTCGGCTGGGTGTTGATGCTCGCCGGCGTCGCCGGCCTGCTCACCACCCTCTACTTCTGGAACAGCCGCCGCCGCCCGGTGGTGGCCGCGCCGGTACGCGAGGAGCGCGTGGTGGCCGACCGGGTCGTGCCGGTCCAGGACAACCAGGTCATGCAGGAATACCGCGAGGTGCGTCGGCCGGGCCGACCGGTCTGATCCTCGCCCACACACTCCGGGGTCCCGCAGCGTCGCGGGGCCCCGGCTCGCGTGTGCGCCCGGCTCGCGTCTGTGCGCCGGGACCGCCGGCACCCCGCTACCCCTGCCAAGATCCGCACACTTTCGGGGAAAATGCTGCCTGAGGGCGCGTCCAGGCAGCAGTTTCCCCGAAGTTGCGCGGATCTTGAGGTGCGGGCCCGTCCCAGAAGCTGGTTGGGTCAGGCGAACAGCGCGAAGTAGATCGCGATGTGGTGACAGAGCGCCGCCAGCAGCGTGCAGGCGTGGAAGAACTCGTGGTGGCCGAAGACGGTGGGCCACGGATTGGGTCGGCGCAACGCGTAGAAGACAGCGCCGATGCTGTAGATCGCGCCGCCGACGATCAGCAGCACCAGCGCTGCGACGCCGCCCCCGTGCAGGATCTCCGGCAGCATGGCCACCGCCACCCAGCCCAGCGCCAGGTAGAGCGGCGCGGACACCCAGCGCGGCGCGTGCGGCCAGATCACCTTGACCGCCACGCCGGCCAGCGCGCCGCCCCAGACCAGGGCCAGCATCACCGTGGCCGGCCGGGGCGTGAGCAGCATCGCGCAGAGCGGCGTGTACGTGCCGGCGATGAACACGAAGATCATCGAGTGGTCCATCCGGCGCATCACCTGGTAGCCGCGCTCCGACCACACGCGACGGTGGTACAGCGCGCTCGTGCCGAAGAGCCCGCAGACCGTCAGGCTGTAGATGAGGCAGCTCACCAGGGGTGCCCACCCCGGCCGGGTGGCGGCGATCGAGCAGAGCACGATGCCGCAGACCACGGCGACGAAGAAGGCGTACGTGTGTAGCCAGCCGCGCATCCGGGGCTTACCGATGTCGACCGGCTTCAGGCGAAGCGGGGCGGAGGTGGTCACCCAGTCAGGTTACGGCACCGTAGGTTACTTGTAAGTAGTGGCGTTGGTGACACCCGGCACCGTCACCGTGAACACCGGATCGACACGACATCGGCGAGGATGAGCGGATGCGGATCCGACAGGTCGGGGCGCACGCCCTGCTACTCGACTGCACCGCCCCCGCCGACGCCCCCGACGCCGTGGCCGACATCCCGGAGGCCGCGTTCGTCGAAGCGTGGCGGGCCGAGCTGTGGCGGCGTCGGGAGCAGGGCGACCTGATCGCCGTGGAGATCGTGCCGGCGGCCCGGACCGTGCTGCTCGACGGCCTGCCCGACCCGACCACCACGGCCGAGCAGCTGACCCGATGGGCGTCCGCCGTCACCGCCGCGACCACCCGCCCCAACCAGGCCGACGCCAAGGACCACACCACCGCCAATGCCGACGCCCATGCCCAGGACCACAACGGCACAGCCGAAGACGGAGCCGACCACGCGGCGGACGTGGTCGTACCGGTCGTCTTCGACGGGCCGGACCTGCCGGCGGTGGCGGAACACTGGGGCGTGGACGCGCCGGCAGTGCGGCACCGGTTGACCAGCACCCGGTTCCGGGTCGCCTTCTGCGGATTCGCCCCCGGATTCCCCTACCTGACCGGGCTGCCCGCCGAGTTGGCGCTGCCCCGGCTGGCCACGCCCCGTCCCCGGGTGCCGGCCGGCTCGGTCGCGTTGGCCGGCCCGTACGCCGGCATCTACCCGGGCGCTTCCCCGGGCGGCTGGCTGCTGGTCGGTCGGACCGACCTGCTGCTGTTCGACGTGGCCGCCGACCCGCCGGCCCGACTCGGACCGGGCACCACCGTGCGGATGGTGGCGGCGTGACCCACCCGGCCACCATCGAGGTGCTCCGCGCCGGTGCGCTCACCACGATTCAGGACCTGGGCCGGCCCGGCTGGGCGCACCTGGGCGTACCCCGGTCCGGCGCCCTCGACCCGGGTGCCCTGCGGTTGGCCAACCGACTGGTCGGCAACCCGGAGCACGCGGCCGGCCTGGAGATCACCCTGACCGGTTGCACGGTGCGGTTGACCCGGGCGGCCACGGTGGCGGTCACCGGCGCCGAGGTCCCCGTCCAGGCGGGTGCCCGGCCCGGTGACACCGGACGCCCGCTCACAGTGCCGGCCGGGACGGTGCTGCGGATCGGTCCCGCCCGGCGGGGCGTACGGAGTTGGCTGGCGGTGGCGGGCGGCATCGACGTGTCACCGGTGCTCGGTAGCCGGGCCACCGACACCCTCTCCGGGCTCGGCCCGCCCCGGCTACGGGACGGTGACCTGCTGCCGCTCGGTGATCCGGTCGGCACCCCCGCACCGGTGGACCTGACCGTGTGCCCCACGCCGCCGGAGGAACTGCACCTGACGCTGGGCCCCGGCCCTCGCGAGGACTGGTTCACGCCGACCGCGTTCGACAGGCTCTTCGGCAGCGCGTACACCATCAGCCCGGTGAGCAACCGGGTCGGCGCGCGGCTCGCCGGCGCGGCGCTGCCCCGCGCGGTGGCCGGCGAACTCCCCAGCGAGGGCATCGTGCTCGGCGCGGTGCAGGTGCCGGCCGACGGACAACCCCTGATCTTCCTCGCGGACCATCCGACCACCGGTGGATACCCAGTCATCGGGGTGGTCACCGACGTGACCCCGCTCGCGCAGGCCCGGCCAGGTACTACCGTCAGATTCCATGGACCTCAACGCTGACCTGGGCGAGGGATTCGGCATCTGGCGACTCGGCGACGACGAGGCGCTGCTGAGCCTCGTCACCTCCGCCAACGTCGCCTGCGGCTTCCACGGCGGCGACCCGTCCACCATGCGGCGGGTCTGCGAGGGCGCCGCGCGACGCGGGGTCGCGGTGGGTGCGCAGGTCGGCTACCGGGACCTGGCCGGCTTCGGCCGGCGGCACATCGCGTACGACTTCGCCGAGCTGCGCGACGAGGTGACCTACCAGTTGGGGGCGCTGGACGCGTTCTGCCGGCTGTTCCGCACCCGGGTCCGCTACCTCAAGCCGCACGGCGCGCTCTACCACGCGGCCAGCACCGACGAGTCCCAGGCGGCGGCGGTGGTCGCCGCCGTCACCGGTTACGACCCCGAGCTGCCCGTACTCTGCCTTCCCGGCTCGACGCTCGCCCAACTCGCCGTGGGAGCGGGCCTGCCGGTGGTCGCCGAGGCGTTCGCCGACCGCGCCTACCTGCCCAACGGGGCGCTGGTGCCGCGCGGCACCCCCGGCGCGGTGATCACCGACCCCGAGCAGGTCGCCGAACGGGCGGCGCGGATGGCCACCGAACGCAGCGTGGTGGCGGTCGACGGCACAGTCATCCCGTGCTCGGTCGACTCGATCTGCGTCCACGGCGACACCCCGGGCGCGGTCTCCGCCGCCGAACTCGTCCGCGCCACCCTGATCGACGCCGACATCACACTGGCCCCCTTCGCCTGACCGGAGGGGCCCAGCGGGCCCCTCCGGTCGCGTCAGGCGTCCAGGCCGCGAAGCACCAGCGGCAGCCGGGTCATGGCGCCGTCGACCACCCGGACCGGTACGCCCCAGTCCTGCCGGGTCAGGTGGCACGCCGCGTGCTCGACGTCCGCATCACAGGTCGCCGCCTGCGCGGTCACCTGAAGCACCCCTGCGGTGACCTCGCCGTTGAGCACCAGCCGGCGGGACAGTTCGGTGCCCGTACCGGCACCGTCCACCAGCAGCTCCGGCGGGGACGCGGAGACCACCAGCCGGGTCGACGGCCCGTACGTCTCGTCCAGCTTCTGCCCCGGCGCCGGGGTGAAGACGATGTCCAGGGTGACCTCGCCGGCGGCCACGTCGGTCGGCTTGCGCTCGGTGCGGCGGCGGGGCCCGTCCACGGTGCTGGCACCCGCCGCCGACAGGGCGCCGGGGGCGAGCCGGGTCAACCGGTGCGCGGCGGACTCCACCACCAGCACCTCACCGGACGGGGTGAGCACCAAATCGCTCGGCTCCGCCAACCCGTCGGCGACTGTGGAGACCCGGTTGCTGGCCGGATCGAAGCGACGCACCGCGCCGTTGTACGTGTCCGCGATCAGCACCGAGCCGTCCGGCAGCGCGCACACGCCCAGCGGGTGCTGGAGCAGGGCAGACTCCGCCGGACCGTCCACGTGCCCGAAGTCGAACAGGCCCTGCCCGACGGCGGTGCCCAACACACCGTTCTCGACGTACCGGACGGCGCTGGACTCGCTGTCGGCCACCCAGAGACGGGTGCCGTCGGCGGAGACGGAGAGCCCCGACGGCTGGGCCATCCACGCCTCGGCCAACGGGCCGTCGCGCAGCGCCTCGACGGTGGTGCCGGCGTACATGCCGGCGGTCCGCTTGATCGGGTCGAACCACCAGAGCTGGTGGATGCCGGCCATCGCGATGATCAGCTTGTCGTCGTACCAGGCCAGGTCCCACGGGGAGGAGAGGTCGACGGCGAACGCGTCGTGTGCGTGGTCGTCGACCTCGGCGCGCCACTGCCGCCCACTGCCGGCCACTGTGACCACCTCGCCGGACTCCAGCCGTACGCCGCGCAGCAGGTGGTTGACAGTGTCGGCCACCACCAGGTCGTAGCCGGCCACCTCGGCGACGTGCGTGGGGAGCAGACACACCCCCTGCGGCTCGGAGAACGTCGCCGCGGCGGCCGGCCCGTCCGCCCGGCCGCGCTCGCCCGAGCCGATCCGACGCACCGGCGTCTCGCCGTCCGGGTCGATCTCGACCACTGAGTGCCGGGCCGAGTCCGAGACCAGCAGGTTGCCGTTGGGCAGCAGCACCGCCTTACCCGGGAAGCGCAGCGCGGTCTCCGGTGCCGGCGGCGGGACGTACGGGCCGTTCCCCCGGTGCAGGGTGCCCTTGGCCTCGTGGGTGGAGATCAACTCGTCGATCAGTCGGGCCAGCCCCTCGGCGTGCCCCTCGCCGGCCATGGTGGCCACCACGTAACCCTCGGGGTCGATCACCGACAGGGTCGGCCAGGCCCGGGCCGCGTACTGCTGCCACATGTCCAGCTCAGGATCGTCGAGCACGGGGTGGTGCACCCCGTACCGCTCGACCGCGGCGGCGAGCGCGTCGGCGTCCTTCTCGTGCTCGAACTTCGGCGAGTGCACGCCGATCACGACGAGCACGTCGCCGTACTTCTCCTCAAGCGGGCGGAGCTCGTCGAGCACGTGCAGGCAGTTGATACAGCAGAACGTCCAAAAATCCGCGATGACGATCTTGCCGCGAAGGTCGGCGAGCTTCAGTTCGCGCCCACCGGTGTTCAGCCAGCCCCGACCACGCAGTTCGGGGGCACGTACACGCGCTGTCGTTCCCATGCCTGTCAGCCTGCCACGCCCCGTGGGCCCAGCCGCCGTGACCCGTACGACAAGCGTCCTAGTGCAGTACTCGGCGTGTCGGGTTGCTCAGCTTCCAACGATCAAGGGGGCGACTCACGACGCCGGACCGACATCCGGACTCCGCCTCTGCTCGACCGAGGACTCCTAGCTACCTAACGTCCCAATCTCGCTGATCTCGGTCCCAAGAGTGGGACAGGCCCAGACCGCTCGGTCGGCGCGTACCACCGCTGTCAGGGGGTGGCTCTCGGGATGCTGGGGACAGGGCGGCCAGTTGGTGGCACGGCCCAGTGACCACAGTGCCTCCACCGCCCACTCCTGAACCTGGTCGGCGAGCGCGACGACCTGTGTCACGGTGGGTAGGCCGAGATCGATCGAGATCCCGTGGCCGGAACCGTCGGAGGCGTAGAGGAAGGCGCTGGCGGTCTGTGGGTCGTCTCGCCACGGCTCGTCGCGAAGATCGGGCTGCACCCCGTCAGGCTTCCCAAGATCGGACAAGATCGGCTCCAGCGCCGCCGCCAGCTCGCGTTGCACGATCGAATTGTGCCTGAAGCAAGAGGCTCCGGGTACGACGACGGCGGAGCCACGGTTGCCCGTGACCCCGCCGTCGGTGCAGCTACTTCGTGGCCGGCTTCAGGCAGAGCACCCGGTTGGTGCCTTCACCCGGCAGCACCACGTGGGGCTGCGTCGTGTCGGTGCACTTCTCCTTGGCGTCCACCTTCGAGACGATCGTGAACGCGCCCGCCTCGCCGCAGTCCGCCGCCGAGGCGCCGCCCTGCCCGGACTGCTTCACGCAGGTGCCGACCGCCGGGTCGAAGGCCGGCGTGTCGTTCCCGCCGACCTTGCCGAGCAGCAGCAGCAGGCCGAGCGGCACCGCCAGGATGAGCATGGCGGCGATCAGCACCGCGGCCAGCACCCGGCCGTTGCGCACCTTGGGGGTCGGTGGCTCCACCTTCGGCTCGTCGACGGCGTCCGGCTTGAACGCGTCGAATCGGCCCTGGTCCGACTGGCCGGCCTCCTGGCCCCAGGACGAAGCGGGCTGTGGCGGTGGCGGGAACGACGGCGGGAAGCCGCCGCCCTGCGCCGGTTCGGTCCCCGGCCCGCCGAAGCCCGGCGCGCCGGAGCCCGGGCCACCGAAGTTCGGCGCACCGAAGGTCGCCGTTCCGTTCGCGGTGCCGGCGGCTGGCGACCCGGGGCCGCCGAACTGGTCCGCCGGCGGCTCGCCGCCGGAGTGCGGGCGGGTGCCGTTCACCGGCCTGTTGTTGCCGGGGGCGTCGACGAAGGACGGCACACCCGGCGGGAACGCCGGCGGCGGCGACGGTGCCTCGTTGAACGCGTTCGGTGCGGGCTGCCGGTCGTCGAAGCGCGGATCGGCCGGGGACTCGCCGCCCCAGCCGGGCCCAGCCTGCCGCTGCGCGTCGTTCTGCCAGTCGGGTGCGGACTGCTGCCGCTGCGCCTCGTTCTGCCAGTCGGGAGCGATCTGCCGCTGCCCCTCGTGCTGCCAGTCGGGCGTGGCCTGCCGTGGCGCGTCGTTCTGCCACTCCGGAGCACCCTGGCGGTCGGCGCCCTGGTCGCCCTGGAACGCCTCCGGCTCCGGCTCGGCCTCCGGCTCCGGTCGTGCCGGACGGCCGTACACCCGGGGTTGCGGGTTGGCCGTGCCGGTCGGTCGGATGGCCTGGTCGGTCGGGGGCATCACCCGGCTGGCCAGCGGCACCGAAGCGCTCGCCGTGGCCCGGGCCGCTGCGCCGGCTGCCGACTCGGCGTCCGACACCGATACGACAGCGCGGCCCGCTCCGGACTCCGGAGAGGTACGCGGGGCGGGCACCACAGCGCCGCTCGCGGAGACGTCGTCGGGGCGGCCACCGTACTGCGCGGCGGCGTCCGGGGTCTCCCGCTCGGCGTAGGCGGGCTGCTCGGGGATCGGAGCGAACTGTGCCTGGGGCGCGTAGTCGGCCGGCGGGGCGGCGGCCAGGCTGGCACCCGGGACGCGCTGCTCCTGCGGGGGCAGCGGCACCGCGTTCGCCGGCGAGATGCCCGGCGCGGGCCCGGGCTGGTAGGCCGGCGCCTCGTCGCCCCGGTCCGCCTCCCAACCGCCGCGGGACTGTGCGGAAGCTTCGGCCTCCGCGCGACCCCATACCTCACCGGGGGCCCACGGCTCGACCTCCGGCACGCCGCCGGAGTTGCCCTGGGCGGCGTTGTCCGGGCCGGCGGCCCAGTTGGGCGCGCCGCCGCTGGTGGGCACGCTGGCGCTGGCCCGGGCGGGGAGGTTGCTCGGCTCCGCCGGGGTCCACCCTGCCTGCTCCGGCCGCTCGGTCGGCTGCTCCGGTTGGGAGAGCACCCAGTCGGGCTGCTGCGGACGGCCCTCGGCCTCGCCCCAGGCGGCCGGCTGCGCGGGCTGGTCCTGCCGCGCGTCGTTGCCGTCGTTCCACACTGCGGGCTGCGCCTGCTGCTGCGCGGCCCATCCGCCGGAGTTGGCCGGATCGTCCTGCGCGGGCCAGTTCGTCGTCGGGGCCGGGACCTGGGCGGCGCCACGGGCCGGGCTCGGCTGGGCGGCCTGACCCCAGCCGGGGGCGGGCTGCTCGGTCGCTTCGGCGGGCTGGCCCCAGGTCGGTGGCGACTGCTCCGCCGGCGTCCACACCGGCTGGTCGTCGCGGGCGGCGCCGGCGGCGGGCCAGCCGCCGTTGCCGGTGGCCTGGTCCTGCTGGGCGCCGCCGGACCAGCCGGCGGCCTGCGGTTCGTCGGATTGCGGAGATTCGGTCGCCCGCCAGTCGGCTGCGGGCGGGTTGGCCTGCGCCGCGCCGCCCCAGCCGCTGGCCGGGTCCTCCTGGGCGGGCCAGGCGGCGGTGGCCGGCGGAACCTGCGCGGCGCCCCGTGCGGCTGGCTGGGCCTGCACCCAGTCCGGCTGCTCGGCGGGGGCGTTCGGGGTCCAGGTCGGTGCGGGTGCGCTCTGCTCGGCTGGCGTCCAGCCCTGCTGCTGCGCGGCCCAGGGGTCGGGCTGTGCAGCAGCAGGCGTGCCGTCGTTGCCGGACCACGCGCCGGGCTGCTGCTGCGGCGGCTCGCTCGCGCCACCACCGGCGGCCCAGGCGGGCTGCGCCGGGTCGTGGGGCTGCCCAGCGGCGGCGGCACCCCAGGCGGGGGCCGGCGGCTGCTCGGACTGGGCCGCCCATGCCGGCGTCGACGGGTTGGGCCGCGTCGGGGGCGGGGGTGCCCAGCCCAGGTCGGGGCCGGCCGCGTTCTGGCCGTTGTCCGGCTGCGCCGGGCGGTCGCCGTACGGCGCCGGTCCGCCGGCGCCCGGTGACACCTCGTCCGGCTCTTGGCCGGGTCGGTGCGGGCCCTCGGACGTCATGGGTGCGCCTCCTCCATCACATGTCGGCTCGCCGGTGCCGATTGGTCTCCTCGGCGTGGCTGCCGGCGTCACCGGCGTACCGCTGTGCCGGCTCCCCGCACGGTATCGGGTGGTGGCACGACACGTCCAAGGAGCACTGGTCGTCACTCACCGTTGCCGGTTGATGTCGAGCAGTTTCTGTCGGCTCGGCCTCTGCCGGGTCGGCGGGCGGCGACCGAAGCCCACCGTACCGGGCGCTGCGGCAGGGCGGAATCCCGGTGGTGGTGGTTGGGAAACGCCGATGGCCCACCCGGTGGGCCGGGTGGGCTATCGATCTGGAGGAGGTGAGGAAAGTCGTGGAGCGTCAGCTCATGTGACGCTGGGCGATGGCGAGGATCTCCTCGCGAACCGCCGGCGAGTTCGCCGAGCGCAGCGCGTGCTCGATGGCACGGGCGCGGCGGGTCGCGTCGCGGTGGTTGCGGATTCGCTCGATCATGCTCATTGGTGGGTCCCCCTGGCTATTCGGTTGTCAGCCCCTGATGCATCTATTCAACAGCATGAGCCGGCGAACTTCCATCGATTATTAGGTGAGCTGAGACACCTGCCTAACAATCAAAGGTCAACAAGCCGTCTGGCCGACGGTTCCGTTGCCCAACGGACACGGCCGGTGTGCCGGGCGTTAACCCGTGGCACACCGGCCGTGGCTGGCGTTCGAACCGATCAGGTCCAGGCGAGCAGCGCCGCCTCCGGATCCGTGAGGAACTCGCCGACGTCCCGCAGGAACTTCGAGCCCAGCTCACCGTCGACGATCCGGTGGTCGAAGCTCAGCCCCAGGGTGGTGACCTGGCGAACCTTGACCTTGCCCTTGTGCACCCAGGGCATCTCCCGCACCGCGCCGAAGGCCAGGATCGCGGACTCACCCGGCGGCAGGATCGGTGTGCCGGTGTCCACCCCGAACACGCCGACGTTGGTGATGGTCAGGGTGCCGCCGGACATGGCCGCCGGCGAGGTCCGGCCGGACTTCGCCGTCTGCACCAGGTCGGTCAGCGCGTCCGCCAACTCCCGCAGCGAGAGTCGGCCGGCGTCCTTGACGTTCGGCACGATCAGACCGCGCTCGGTGGCCGCCGCGATACCGAGGTTGACGTACTCCTTGACCACGATCTCGTCGCCCGCCCAGGTCGAGTTGACCATCGGGTGCCGTTGCACCGCCAGCAGCACCGCCTTCGCCACCAGCAGCAGCGGCGAGACCCGTACGTCGCGCCACTCCCGTCGGCCGCGCAGCCGGTCCAGGGCCTTCATCGCCCGGGTCACGTCGACGGTCAGGAACTCCGTCACGTGCGGGGCGGTGAACGCCGAGCGGGACATGTTCTCGGCGGTCAGCTTGCGGACGCCCTTGACCGGGATGCGCTGCTCCCGGTCCGCTCCGAAGCTGGGCGCTGTCGTCGCCACGATCGGCTCGGCAACCACCACGCTCGCACCGCTCGCCGCCTGCTGCACGTCCTCCCGGGTGATCGAGCCGAGCGGCCCCGACCCGGTCAACGTGCCGAGGTCGACCCCGAGATCCTTTGCGAGCTTGCGCACCGGCGGCTTGGCCAGCACCCCGCCGGTCACCGTCGCGGCCCGCCCGTTCTGGGCCGGCGCCACCGCCGGCGTGACCACCGGTGACGGAGTCGGCGCGGCCGGTGCGGGAGCCGTCACGGCCTGCGCCGGGACCGCGCCCTTGCGGGGGCGGCGCTTCGCCGCGGTGGTACGCGGGCCGTAGCCGACGAGCACCGCGGTCCGCCCGCCCGGGGCCGCACCGCCGATCAGGCCGGGCTCGACCATGCCCTCGGCCGGTGCCACCTCCACCGCCGCCAGCGAGGCCGCCGACGGGGTGGGCAGGTCACCGCTGGGCGTGGCAGTCGTCGACGGCGCGTCCAGCGGCCCGGCGCCCGGGTCGGTGTCGATCGCGATGATCGGCGTACCGACCTCGACAGTGGTGCCCTCCGGGTGGTGGATCGCCTGAACCTGGCCGGCCCACTTCGCCGGGATCTCCACGGCCGCCTTCGCCGTCTCCACCTCGACGATCGGCTGGTTCAGCTCGATGGTGTCGCCCACCTTGACCAGCCAGGCCAGGATCTCGCCCTCGGTCAGCCCCTCGCCCAGGTCGGGCAGGTTGAACGTCTTGATCCGGGACATGTCGCTCACCAGCCGAAGGTGCGGTCGACGGCGTCGAGCACCCGGTCGAGGTCGGGCAGGTACTCCTCCTCCACCCGGGCGGCCGGGTAGGGGGTGTCGAAGCCGGTAACCCGCAGCACTGGCGACTCCAGGGAGTAGAAGCACTCCTCGGTGATTCGGGCGGCCAACTCGGCGCCGAGGCCGATGTTGGACGGCGCCTCGTGCACCACGACCACACGGCCGGTGCGCTTCACCGACTCGTACGCCGCGGTCAGGTCCAGCGGCGAGAGCGAGCGCAGGTCGATGACCTCAAGCTCCCGGCCGTCCTCGGCGGCGGCGGTCGCCGCCTCCAGGCAGGTCCGCACCATCGGGCCGTAGGCCAGCACGGTGACGTCGGTGCCGGGCCGCACGACCCGGGCCGAGTGCAGGGGGTACGCGTCGGACAGCGGCGCGTCCAGGTCGACCTGGCCCTTCTCCCAGTAGCGCCGCTTGGGCTCCAGGAAGACGATCGGGTCGTCCGAGGCGATGGCCTGCTGGATCATCACGTACGCGTCCTGCGGGTTGGAGCAGGTCACCACCTTCAGGCCGGCGGTGTGCGCGAAGTACGCCTCCGGCGACTCGGAGTGGTGCTCGACGGCGCCGATGCCGCCGCCGAACGGGATCCGGATCACCATGGGGATGCTGAGCCGGCCGCCCGAGCGGTAGTGCATCTTCGCCACCTGCGACACGATTTGGTCGTACGCGGGGTAGACGAAGCCGTCGAACTGGATCTCGCAGACCGGCCGGTAGCCGCGGATGGCCAGACCGACAGCGGTGCCGATGATGCCGGACTCGGCCAACGGGGTGTCGATCACCCGCTGGTCGCCGAAGTCCTTCTGGAGACCGTCGGTGATCCGGAAGACGCCGCCGAGCTTGCCGACGTCCTCGCCCATGATGATGACCTTGGGGTCGTTCTCCAGGGCGCGGCGCAGACCGGTGTTGAGGGCCTTGCCGATGGTGAGCGTCTCCGTGGCCATCAGTGGGCGCTCCCCTCGAACGACTCCATGTAGCGGCTGAACTTCGCGCGCTGCTCGTCGAGCAGCGGAGACCCGTTGGGGTAGACGTGGTCGAACATCGTCACCGGTTCCGGGTCCGGCATCTCGAGCACCCGCTCGCGCAGGTGCACCGACTCGCGGCGGGCCTGCTCGTCGACCTCGGCGAAGAAGGCCGCGTCGGCGATCTGCTGCTTTTCCAGGAAGGCCTTGACCCGGGCGATCGGGTCCTTGGCCTGCCACGCCTCGACCTCGCTGGCGATGCGGTAGCGGGTCGGGTCGTCGGAGGTGGTGTGCGCGCCCATCCGGTAGGTGTACGCCTCGATCAGGCTCGGACCCTGCCCGAGGCGGGCGTTGTCGAGCGCGGTGCGGGTGACCGCGTACGTGGCGAGCACGTCGTTGCCGTCCACCCGTACGCCGGGGAAGCCGAAGCCGGCGGCCCGCTGGTAGAGCGGGACGCGGGTCTGCCGCTCCAGCGGCTCGGAGATCGCGTACTGGTTGTTCTGGCAGAAGAAGACCAGCGGCGCGTTGAACACGCTGGCCCAGACGAAGGCCTCGTTCACGTCGCCCTGGCTGGTGGCGCCGTCGCCGAAGTAGGCGATCGCCGCCTCGCCGTCGTCGGTGCCGGTCTTGCCGTCGATGGTGATTCCCATCGCGTAGCCGGTCGCGTGCAGGGTCTGCGCCCCGATGACGATCGTGTACATGTTGAACTTGAACTCGTTCGGGTCCCAGCCGCCCTGGTCGACGCCGCGGAACAGGCCCAGCGGCATGATCGGGTCGATGCCCCGGCAGTAGAGGACGCCGTGCTCCCGGTAGGTCGGGAAGGCCATGTCCTGGGTGCGCAGCGCCCGCCCGGAACCGACCTGGGCGGCTTCCTGGCCGAGCAGGCTGGCCCACAGGCCCAGCTCGCCCTGACGCTGGAGAGCGGTCGCCTCGGCGTCCAGCTTCCGGACCAGCACCAGGTCGCGGTAGAGACCGCGGTATTCCTCGTCGGTGAAGTCGACGCGGTACTCGGTGCCGTCCGGCCCGGTGGCGCTGTCGATCCGCTCGCCTTCGGGGGTGAGGAGCTGCACCAGCGCGGGGTCGCCGGCCGCGCCCTTTTTGGAGCGGGGTGCGGCCCGCCTGCTGCGGGTGGTGCCCCCGGGGTCGCCCTTTGCCATCGGTCTCTCCCTGTCGTGTCTGCGTCGGCACCGGGGGGTCACCCGGCCGCGCAACTCGTGCGCCTGCCCGGCTGCTGCCGGACCGGTTCCTGGCGGCCGCGCCTAGCCCCGGTGGGGGTTGCCGCACGGCGTGATCCGGGTTCTGGCCGAACCCGGATCGGGAGCGCCGGCGCTCAACCGCGCCTGCCGCGAGGGTGCGCGGAGGTCACGGCTGCGTTGCCGTCGTGCTCCATATTCGCAGAGCAGGTGAGCGCGCCCACAGTACGCCTGCCTCCGCAATCCGACCGCCCATGCTTTGACGCCGTTTGTCGCCATCATGCCGGCCCGCGTTTCCCATGCGTTGCGGCACAATTCGTCACCGTTCGGGCAGCACTGCGTGTCGACACGCGGTGGAGGTTGGCTGACCCACAGTGACTGAGCGAGGCTGATTCCCGCAGGATCGCGCCTATCGGGTTATTTGTCGGCTTTCTGCCCCCGGCGGCGTCCATTCATGTCCTCCGACGGCCGACGACTAGGGGTGTGTGCGGTGTACGAGCCAGGAGACGGTCCCGGCACACCAGCGCTTGGTCGGCACCGGTCGGCCGGCGGCTACCGCCGGATGGTCGGTGTCCACCGGGCCCCCGGCGCCGGTGGCCCCTCCCGCGGTTACCTGCTCACCGTCGCGCTGCTGGCCGGCACGGCGTCGATGCCCATCCTCGCCGCGATCAGCGCGGGCTCGGCCACCCCGGGCAGCACCGCCCTACCGGACAGCAGCACCCCGTTCATGCCGACCCCGTCCGTCGGGCCGGTGGTGATCCCCATGCCGATGACCAGCCAACCACCGCTTCCCGCGCTCGGCACACCCAGCGTCGGCCCGACCAGCGGCTGGCTGCCGGCCGCCCCGTCGCGTCCACGCGAAGGGCCCGCCGCGGCCGATCCCGGGCCCGCCCGGTGGACGACAGCCCCGCCGGTGGCACCGAGACCCACGCGGAGCACCTCGCCGCCGGTGCCCCCGCCCGTCGTTCCGCCACCATCGACCGGCCCCGACCCGACCGATCCGACCGATTCGCCGGAGCCGGACCCGACCGACCCCGACCCGACCGATCCGCCGGACCCGGAGCCGACCGACCCGGACCCCACCGACTCGCCGGACCCCACCGACCCGGACCCGACCGGCTCGGCCGATCCCGATCCGACCCCGACGCTGACGGTGGACCCGACGCCCACACCGGACCCGACGCTGGGGCCGACATCCACGCCGACCGACGATGCGACAGCGACCGCCGTGCCGACCAGCACCTGGTCCGTGCCGGCACCCACACCCACGCCGCCCACTGCTCCGACCCGCCGACCCGGCCCGGCGATCCCGTCGCCGTCGGCCGTCGCCTCGACGCCCAGCGTCGGCCCGGCGCCACTGGCCGGACCGACGTACCCGGCGGTGTCGCCGACGGTACGGTGACGATCAGGCGCGGTCTGTCCGGCGACGGCGGCGTTCGGCGGTAGGCGCGTACCGGAGGGGGTGGCGTGGGCGGCGGTGCGGAACCCCGCCCGGTCACCACCCGGCCCGGCCCGGGGTTGCGGATCGCCCGGCTGGTCACCGAGGTGACCGCACCGGCGGTGCTCGTGTCGCTGCTGATCATCACGGTGAGCTGGCACAGCGCCACCCGCCCCGGTCAGGGCCTCGTCTGGGGGCTGCTCGCCACTCTGTTCGTCACCGGCATTCCGTTCGCCTACATCGTCGGCGGCGTACGCCGTGGCCGGCTCACCGACCACCACGTCGGCCGCCGGGAGCAGCGCCGGGCGCCGCTGCTGGTCGGCCTCGGTTCGGTCGCGGCGGGGCTCGCCCTTCTCGCTGTGCTCGGCGCGCCCCGCCCGGTGCTGGCACTGGCGGTGGCCGGCCTCGTCGGCCTCGTCGTCGCCGTGTCGGTCAGCCACTGGTGGAAGATGTCGATCCACTCGGCGGTGGCCGCCGGCACGCTGGTCATCCTGATGCTGACCTTCGGGACCCGGCTGGTCGCCGCCGCACCGCTGCTGGCGCTGGTCGGCTGGTCACGGGTGCGGCTGAGAGACCACACGCTGGCGCAGGTGCTGACCGGAGGTGCGCTCGGCGCCCTGATCGCCGCGGCGATCTTCGGCCCGCTGCGCTAGCCCGATCCATGGGGCGGGGCGGCGTGCCGCTCAGCCCTGGCGCGCGACGCCGGCCGGGCCGAGGGCGGACGGCGCGTAGCCGCCCACCCTCGGACGCCGTCAGGCGCCGTCGTCGGCGAGGCGGTGGCGGTTCGCCTCGATCCACGCGTCCAGCGCGGCCGGGTCGTCCGGGTCCACCCCGTCGGCCATCAGCTGCGCCACCGCGGCGGTGGCAGCGCTGCGCCGCTCACCGGTCGAGTAGAGGCGGGCGAACTCCGGCACCATCTCCTCGATCGCCTCGTCGGTGCGCGTCGCCGCCGCCTCGGACAGCCCGCGCTGGCGCGACGCGTACCGCGCCCAGGCCCGCAGCACCCGGGGGAGCATCGCCGCGTCGTCCATGTCCAGCACGGCCCGGCGGTGCACCCAGTCGAGCAGGAAGAGCCCGGACACCGCGGGACTCCAGCGCATCGGATCGGCGTCCGGGAAGCTCGCCGAGTGGTCCAGCAGCAGGCTCAGGCAGAAGTGCAGGGAGGCCAACTCCGGGCCGTCGACGGCGTCCAGCCCGAAGCGGGCGGCCTCCGGCGCGGCGAGGAACCGTCGGACCAGGTCGGTGCGCTCGGCCGCGGAGAGCGGCTCGACCTCCGCCGGACCGGTCGGGTCGGCCGCGGTGGGCAGCATCGCCAGCCGGGCCCCGACCAATGCCCGGTCGGTGGCGAGTGACCCCTCGCCGGGCAACTCGCCCAGGTCGTCGGTGACCGCCAGATGGCGAGCCACCTCGCCCCGGAACCGGGCCGGATCTTCGGTACGGAACCAGGTCAGCTCGTCGTCGGCGCACATCTGCCGGACCTGGTCCAGGATCCGTTCGGCCGGCCCGCCCACGAAGATGTCCTTGGTGATCCCGATGTTGTGGTCCACCAGGGCCACCAGCGCGTGCTCCGAGCCGCCGGACTCGTCGTCGTAGGCGAAGGTAGCGAGGTAGGAGGTCTGGTCGCCGTACACGTCGCCGTACGCCCAGGTGCCGGTGAGGTGCACCCGGCCGAGCTGGGCCGTCCAGGTGGGCGCCTGGCTGCCCGGGCGCACCCGATCGGCACCCTCGGCGGTCGGGACGAGCGTGGCGAAGACCTGCCGGATGGTGGTGGCCGCCGCGATCCTGCGACGGGCGGTGGCGGCGAGGAAGCCGGTGACGAACTCCCGTACGGCGGCGTCGCGGTCGGACTCCGCGATCGCGTAGACACTGCCCAGCAGGGCGCTGCCGAGCATCTCGGCGTCGAGGGCGGACTCCAGCTTGGTCACGTCGCGTGCGGCGTGCAGCACCGCGTCGTAGGGGGTCTGAGGCGTGGCCATGCTCCGACCCTACGCCGCCTGAGGCGTACGCAGAGCGGTAGCGAGCCGTGCGGAGCGTCAGCGGCGTGCGGCGTCCCGCAGCGCGTCGCGTGCCTGCGCGTACGAGCCGAGCACGTTCCGTACCGGTGTCAGCACGTACTCGTCGCCCACCTGGGCGACCCGCGCCGTCAGCCGCTGGTCGGCGCGGGTCCGGGCGCGCCGGGCGGCCCAGCGCACCACCGGCCGGGTCAGCGCCGCCACCAGCAGCCCGGCCAGCAGGCCGCCGAGCAGCAGCACTGTCGGCAGCGGCACCTGGCCGACCAT
This sequence comes from Micromonospora sp. NBC_00330, assembly GCF_036136635.1. Lineage (NCBI taxonomy): Bacteria > Bacillati > Actinomycetota > Actinomycetes > Micromonosporales > Micromonosporaceae > Micromonospora > Micromonospora sp. NBC_00330. The sequence goes on along the minus strand of NZ_CP108012.1, from coordinate 5,814,955 downwards.
CGGGTTGTCCAGCGCGGGCAGGCCGAGCGCCCGCAGCGCGTAGCCGAGCACCAGCCAGCCCAGCCCGACCACGGCGGCGAGGGTGACCAACCACTGCACACCGCCGACGACCCGCCACCACAGCGGGCGACGGTCGAGGCCGAGGTCGGTGCCGGCGATCGTGCGATCCAGGGCGTCCGGCAGGTCGCCGAGGCGGGACCGGGCGGCGGCGGTCACCGCTCCGGGCCAGGCGGCGGGCAGGTCGGTGGCGGCCCGGTCGGCCACCGCGCGGATGGCGAGACCGAGCGCCGAGCGCTGAGCGGCCGTCGGGTCCGGTACCGAGGTGGCCGCTACCAGGCTCTCCGCCGGGTCGGCCTGGTCGCCGGTCGAGCCGGGCAGGTGCAGCCGACGCAGCGGGTCGGGCCGCAACCGCCGCCAGCCCCGGACCACTGGCCAGCCGGTGGCCGCGCCGGCCCGATGCCAGTACGCCCGCTCCACGGCCTCGGTCACCGCTGGCACCCCGGCCGCCCCGGCCAGCGCCCGGTTCAGCCCCTTGACGGCGGTGTCGTCCGGCCCGCCCGCGGGCCGGGCCGAACCGACCAGCTCGTCCAAGCCGGCGACGACGGTGTCGACGTCACCCGCGAGCCGGCGCAACGCGGCCTGCCGCTCGGCGACGGTGCGCTCCAGCGCGTTGCGCAGCCCGACCATCCCGGCCGGATCGATGGCGGTGGTGGCCAGCAGGGGCACCCCGGTCAGCCCGTCGGTGTCGAGCAGCCGACGCAAATCGTCCAGGACCCGGGGCACCTCGGCCGGGGGCAGCCGGTCGGCCTGGTTGAGCACTACCAGTGTGACGTCGCGGTGCCTGTGGAACTCGCGCAGGTAGCTGTCGTGGATGACCCGGTCGGCGTACTTCTGCGGGTCGACCACCCAGACCACCTGGTCGACCAGGCCCAGGAGTCGGTCCACCTCGAGCCGGTGAGATCGCTGCACCGAGTCGAAGTCGGGCAGGTCGAGCAGGATCAGCCCGTGCAGGGCCGTCTCGTCGTCCGCGTCCAGGGCGCTCTCCCGGACGAAGCGGTGTCGGGGCAGTACGCCGATCCAGTCGAGCAGATGGTTGGCGCCCTCCAGTGGCCCCCACACGCAGGCGTGGGTGACGCCTGTGGTCGGCCGGCGGACCCCTACCGGTGAGAGTTCCAGCTGGGCCAACGCGTTGAAGAGGCTGGACTTGCCGCTGCCCGTGGCGCCGGCCAGGGCGACCACCGTGTGGTCCCGGGACAGCGCGAGCCGGGTGCCGGCCCGTTCGACCACTGTGTGCGCGGGCACCAGGTCGGAGTCCGGCAGCAGACCGTCCACGGCGGTCAGGAACCGGCGTACCGCGTCCAGGCGGGCGATCAGCGCGTCGGCGTCGACCCGCTGGTCCCCGCGGAACACCTCGCGTACCCGGCCGGCGATGTTGCTCACCGGGAACCCTCCTCGTCGGCGGCGGACAGGCCGCTGCGGTGCCGGGCCAGCTCGACCCGGCCGGCGGCCCGGCGCAGCCCGTCGCCGGCGTCCTCGGCGGGGCGGGCGTCGGCGGTGCGGCTCAGGAAGCGGTCGGCCTCCACGGCGAGCAGCGTCCGCACCCGGTCCAGCAGGTCGGCGCGGGCCTTGGCGGCAAGGGTACGCACCGCCTGGTCGCCGAAGATCGCCTGGAGGACGGCCTGCGCGGCGACAGTGGTGCCGGCCCCGGTGGCCAGCTCCAGCCCGGTCGGGATGAACGCGGTGGAGGCGAAGACGGCGATCATCACGGCCAGCCCGGTGGCGTTCACCGCGTACGCGGCGGTGCGGGCCACGAACCGCTTGTCACCGCCCTCGACCCGGACCAGTTCCAGCACTCCGCGCTGCCAGTCCCGGACCATGCGCTCGGCGCGCTCGGGTAGGTCGTCGCTCGGGTGGGCGAGCGCCGGGTCGAGCAGGCCGGCGCCGGCCGGGTGTGCCTTCCACCCGGTGTACGCGGACTCGGCGGCCTCCGAGGCCACCCCGCGCAGCAGCGTCACGAGCTGGGACTCGATGGCGTTGCGCAGCTCGGCGGCGGGTGCCGGCCGACCGGTGACGGCGGCCACGACCCGGTCCCGGAGGCGGCCGATCCGTGCCTCCAGCGTGCGGAACAGCTCGCCGGTGCCGACGAACTCCTGCCAGCGGGCGAGCACTTCACCCCGGAGCAGCCGGCCGTCCTGGAGCCCCTGCTCGACGGTGCGTTCGGCACCCCGGTACGCGGCCCGGACCCGTTCGTCGAGCCCGTCGGCGGCGGCGAGCTGCTCGTCGGCGGCGTCGGCCAGATCCTCCACGGCGGGGTGGAGTGCGGCCAGCGCCCCGTCGAGGGTCTGGCGGACCACTGCGGCCCGCGCGTCCACGTCGGCGGCCAACCGGGCGAACCAGTCGGCCAGTGGGGCGGTGACTCCCTCGGGCAGCAGCCCCTGACCGTCGACCCAGGTCTCGGGCAACACGAACAGCGGCGCCCGGCCGAGGCCCTGCTCGGCGAGCATCTCGGTCAGGTGCGCGGCGATCTCGTCGGTGGCCTCGGCGGGCACCCGGTCCAGCACCATGGCGATCACCGCGCCGCGCGCCCGGGCACTGCGCAGCAGCTCCCAGGGCACCGCGTCGGCGTACCGGGCGGCGGTGGTGACGAAGAGCCACAGATCGGCGGCGGCCAGCAGTTGGGTGGCGAGCGCCCGGTTGGCGTCGACGACCGAGTCGATGTCGGGCGCGTCGAGGAACGCCAGCCCGGCGGGCAGGGCCGGGGCGGTGACGAGGTGCAGGGCGCGCGGATCGTCGCTCGGCTCGGTGGTGCGGGTCAGCCCGGGCAGGAGGTCACCCTGCCGGAACCAGGCCGCGTCGGACGGGTTGCAGACCAGCACCGGGGAGCGGGTGGTCGGCCGGAGCACGCCGGCGGCGCTGACCCGGGCCTTGACCAGGCTGTTGACCAGGGTCGACTTACCCGCGCCGGTGGAGCCGCCGACCACCACGAGCAGTGGTGCGTCCAACCGGGCGAGCCGGGGCAGCAGGTAGTCGTCGAGTTGGTCGGTGAGTGCTGTGGCGCTGTGCCGGGCCGAGTTGGCAGAGGGCAGCGCGAGGGGATACCGGGTCGCGCCAATCGCCTCCCGGAGGCCCGACAGTGCGCCGGGGAGGCTGTCGTCCCCGGTGGTGGCGGGCGGCTCCTCCGCGGCGTCCGGCGGGTCGGTACGGGCTGCGACGGCGGGCGCACCGGAACGGGTGGCGGGATCGCCGTGCGTCGTCACCGCTAAAGCGTGCCCGACCGATGCAAGGGAAGACAACCGGACGGTAATAACGGCTGGGTTGCGTCGGGTTGACTCAAGTCAACTTGACGATTGGCCAACGCGTGGCACTATTGAGTCAAGTTCACTCAACTTGTGGTGGGGCCCGCTGCGGGCGGTGCTCGCCAGCAGCCCACGGGCGATGCCCGTCACCTGCACAACCTTATGAAGCGAGGAAGCGAAGATGGCACGTGCGGTCGGTATCGACCTCGGCACGACGAACTCCTGCGTCAGCGTTCTCGAGGGCGGTGAGCCCACCGTCATCGCCAACGCTGAGGGGTCGCGGACGACTCCTTCGATCGTCGCGTTCGCCCGCAACGGCGAGGTGCTCGTCGGTGAGGTCGCCAAGCGCCAAGCGGTGACCAACCCGGACCGGACGATCCGGTCGGTCAAGCGCGAGGTCGGCACGAACTGGTCCGTCGACATCGACGGCAAGAAGTACACCCCGCAGGAGATCTCGGCCCGGACGCTGATGAAGCTCAAGCGGGACGCCGAGGCGTACCTGGGTGAGCAGATCACCGACGCGGTGATCACCGTTCCGGCCTACTTCAACGACAGCCAGCGCCAGGCCACCAAGGAGGCCGGTGAGATCGCCGGCTTCAACGTGCTGCGGATCGTCAACGAGCCGACCGCGGCCGCCCTGGCGTACGGGCTGGACAAGGGCTCCAAGGAGCAGACCGTCCTGGTCTTCGACCTCGGCGGCGGCACCTTCGACGTGTCGCTGCTGGAGCTGGCCGAGGGCGTCGTCGAGGTCAAGTCGACCAGCGGTGACAACCAGCTCGGTGGCGACGACTGGGACCAGCGGATCATCGACCACCTGGTCAAGACGTTCCGCGGTGAGCACGGCATCGACCTGGCTCAGGACAAGATGGCCCTCCAGCGGCTCCGCGAGGCAGCCGAGAAGGCCAAGATCGAGCTGTCCGCCGCCACCACCACCAACATCAACCTGCCGTACATCACCGCCGGCGCGGCCGGCCCCCTGCACCTCGACGTGACGCTCAGCCGCGCCGAGTTCCAGCGGATGACGCAGGACCTGCTGGACCGTTGCAAGGGCCCGTTCGAGCAGGCCGTGAAGGACGCCGGGATCAAGATCTCCGACGTCGAGCACGTCATCCTGGTCGGCGGTTCGACCCGGATGCCCGCCGTGACGGACCTGGTCAAGCAGCTCACCGGCCGCGACCCGAACAAGGGCGTCAACCCGGACGAGGTCGTCGCCGTCGGCGCCGCCCTCCAGGCCGGTGTGCTCAAGGGTGAGGTCAAGGACGTCCTGCTGCTCGACGTGACCCCGCTGAGCCTGGGCATCGAGACCAAGGGCGGCATCTTCACCAAGCTGATCGAGCGCAACACCACAATCCCGACCAAGCGTTCCGAGGTCTTCACCACGGCGGACGACAACCAGCCGTCGGTGCTGATCCAGGTGTTCCAGGGTGAGCGTGAGATCGCGGCGTACAACAAGAAGCTCGGCACCTTCGAGCTGACCGGCCTCCCGCCGGCGCCGCGCGGCGTGCCGCAGATCGAGGTCGCCTTCGACATCGACGCCAACGGCATCGTCAACGTGCACGCCAAGGACCTGGGCACCGGCAAGGAACAGAAGATGACGATCACCGGCGGCTCCTCGCTGCCGAAGGACGACATCGAGCGGATGCGCCGGGACGCCGAGGAGCACGCGGAGGAGGACAAGCGCCGCCGCGACGACGCCGAGACCCGCAACGTGGCCGAGGCGCTCCAGTGGCAGACCGAGAAGTTCCTCGCCGAGAGCGGCGACAAGCTGCCCGGTGAGAACCGCGAGCAGCTCAACGAGGCGCTCGGCGAGCTGCGTGGCGCCCTCGGCGGCCAGGACATCGAGAAGATCAAGTCGGCGCACGAGAAGCTGGCTCAGGTCTCCCAGCAGGCCGGTTCGCTGCTCTACTCGCAGCAGGCCGAGCAGGGTCAGCAGCCGAGTGGCGAGCCCGGCCCGGGTGCGACCGGCGCGACCGGTGCCACCGGGGCGCAGGCGGGCGGCGCCGACGACGTGGTCGACGCGGAAATCGTGGACGAGGACGGCAAGAAGTGACCGTCGGCCTCCGACACGTTTCCACCTCGAAGGGGATGAGGTAGCCGCATGACGCAGAAGCCACGAGCCGCCGACCCGGGCGACACCGGGTCGGCGCCGGGTGGCTCCGCGACCACGGAGCCGACCGGCGACGGGGAGCGGGTCGTCATCCGCAACAACCGCAAGCTCGTCGACACCGCCGAGCCGGAGGGGACCGCCGCCGACGCGGAGACCGGTGTGCCGGCCGAGGGTCTGGTCGAGGACGCCGAGGTCGTGGTCGACGAGATCGAGGTCGAGGTCAACTCCACCGACGGGCCGGAGCCGTCCGGTCCGCCGGTGGTGGACGCCCCGGCGCAGCCGGTGGACGGCGGCGGCACGGGCACCTCGCTCGGCGCCGAACTGGAGGCGCTGCGGGCCGAGCTCGACGAGCGGACCAGGGACCTGCAGCGGGTGTCGGCCGAGTACGCCAACTACCGCAAGCGGGTCGACCGCGACCGCAGCCTCGTACAGGAGCAGGCGACCGGCTCGGTGCTGGCCGCGCTGCTGCCGATCCTGGACGACCTGGACCGGGCCCGGGAACACGGCGACCTGGTCGGGCCGTTCGGCACGGTGGCGGAACAACTCACCACCGCGCTGGGCAAGTTCGGCCTGAACGCCTTCGGCGAGCAGGGCGACCCGTTCGATCCGACCCGGCACGAGGCGGTCGCGCACCAGACCTCGGCCGACGTCAGCGAGCCGACCTGCGTACAGGTAATGCGACGCGGCTACCAGCTCGGTGAGCGGCTGCTGCGCCCCGCGCTGGTCGCGGTCGCGGATCCGGAATAGTGCCAGACAGTGACCGAGCCGTCCCGCCCACCGCTCAGCGGTGGGCGGGACGGCCGGGCCACCAGGGTCGGAAGGAGGTGGACCGGTGAGTTCGAAGGACTGGATCGAGAAGGACTTCTACGCCGTGCTCGGCGTGGACAAGGCCGCCTCCGCGGATGACATCAAGAAGGCGTACCGCAAGGTGGCCCGGGAGTCGCACCCGGACCACAACCCGGGTGACCCGAAGGCCGAGGAGCGGTTCAAGGCCGCGTCCGAGGCGTACAACGTGCTGTCGGACAGCGGCCGCCGTCGCGAGTACGACGAGATGCGTTCGCTGTTCGGCTCGGGCGCGTTCCGGCGCAACGCCCGGGGTGGGGGTCAGCCGGGCGGCATGCCGTTCGACGTCTCCGACATGTTCGGCGGCGGCGGAGGCGGCGATCGTCGCTTCGGCGGCGCCGGCTTCCAGGACCTCTTCAGCTCCATCTTCAGTGGCGGTCAGGCCGGTGGGCAGGCCGCACCACACGGTCCGGCCCGTGGTCGGGACGTGGAGACCGAGGTGGCGCTGGACTTCGGCGACGCGGTGCGCGGCGTGACGCTGCCCCTGACGCTGCGCGCGCCGGGAGTCTGCGACACCTGCCACGGCAACGGGGCCAAGCCCGGCACCCAGCCGCGTACCTGCCCGGTCTGTCATGGTGCCGGCGTGACCACCCGCAACCAGGGGTCGTTCAGCTTCTCCGAGCCGTGCCGCAACTGCCAGGGCGTCGGCACCGTGGTCGAGGAGAAGTGCCCGGAGTGCCACGGCAGCGGCGGTGTCACCAAGACCCGCACCATGAACGTGCGCTTCCCGGCCGGTGTGGCCGACGGTCAACGCATCCGGCTGGCCGGGCGTGGCGAGCCGGGCGAGCGCGGTGGCCCGGCCGGCGACCTCTTCGTGCACGTCAAGGTCCGGCCGGACGAGCTGTTCGGGCGTACCGGGGACGACCTGACGCTGACCGTGCCGGTCACCTTCGCGGAGGCCGTGCTCGGCACGGACCTGCGGGTGCCCACGCTCGACGGTGCGATGACCCTGCGGGTGCCGCCGGGGACGCCGAGCGGGCGGGTGCTGCGGGCCCGGGGCAAGGGTGTGGTCCGCCGCGACGGGCAGGCCGGTGACCTGCTGGTCACGCTGGACGTGGTGGTGCCGGCCCGGCTGTCGGACGAGGCCCGCACGGCGCTGGAGTCGTTCGCCGAGCAGACCCCGCCGGCGGCCCGGGAACATCTCGACGCACGGGTGCGTCGAGTCAGTTAGTCCGGTGGAATGGACGCGGAGGTGAGCGGGATGTCGGGCGAGTTCCTCGGTTCGGGCGACCCTGCCTACGAGGCCAAGGTGCTGATGATTTCGGTAGCGGCACGGATGGCGGGGATGCACCCGCAGACCCTGCGCCAGTACGACCGGCTGGGGCTGGTGCAGCCTGGCCGAGCTGCTGGTGGCGGGCGTCGCTACAGCGTCCGCGACGTGGTGCTGCTGCGCGAGGTGCAGCGGCTCAGCCAGGACGACGGGATCAACCTGGCCGGTGTCAAGCGGATCATCGGGCTGGAGCGGCTGCTGGAGCAGGCACAGCAGCGGGTGGCCCGACTGGAGGCGGAGCTGGACGCCGCGTACCGCCGGGTGGCGGAGCTGGAGTCGCTGGCCCGCTTCCCGGGCCGGGATCTGGTGCCGACCAACCGCACGTCCACCGCCCTGGTGGTGTGGCGCCCACGCCGGATGCCCGATCGCTGACCTGCCGCTCACCCGGATCTGTCTTCTCGGCCCGGACCACGCTGGATTCCCGGCGCGGTCCGGGCCGCTTCAGTTAGCCTGTCGATAAGGGTCCAATCGGCTCAATCTGGACCTACCGGCATGGCGAGGGGGAGCGATGGCGGAATCGGCGAAGAAGGTGGCCCAGCAGACCGAGGACCGGTTGGAGAACCTGGCCGAGACCGTCCGCAAGAAGTTCGACAAGGTGACCGAGGGGACCTACCGGGACCGGATCATCGCGGGCCGGTTCGCCGAAGACGGCGACCACGCCGGCGAACGGGGCCGAGCCGAGAAGGAACGCAAGCAGGACTGACCGGTGACCGACGTGCGGGCCGGGACCCACGGGGGGTCCCGGCCCGTTCGCCGTTCCGCAGTGCGGGCCAGGCGTGAATCGTTTGCGACATCAGCTCCAAAGGAGCCGCAAACAGCAACAGCACCCAGCCACCGCGGGCGAGGGAGCCGCCTGGCCGTCTCAGCCGAGGCGGCGGTTTTCGCGGACCAGGCCGCCCTCGCACCAGTCCCGGTAGACGAAGAGGTCCGGTCGGGCCAACAGCACGCGGCCGTTGTGCGCCCAGACCTTCATCAGTTCGTCGCCGTCACGCTCGGCCTGTTCGACGAGTTTGCGAAAGCGGCGCTTGGGGTGGGCGCGGAAGTTCGTCCGGATGCCGTCGGCCGCGTAGATGTAGAGGCAGTGCAGCGCGAAACGCCGGGCCGGGCAGGTCGGATCCATCGCTAACTCGAAGAGTGTCAACACCAGCCGGTCGCCGGAGACCAGCAGGTCCCAGTCGGGTGGCATCGAGGCCAACGGCACCGAATCGGGCTTGTACGCCCAAGCTCGCAACTCCGCCGGAGTCGGATCGACGGGGTTGGCGAAGCCGTGGAACGTCGACTCCTGCACGCTCACCGGCCAACCTTCCGCTCTCGCCCGCGTCTGGCAACGCTGCCTGCGGACCGTGGCTGCTGGGGCGAAACGGTAACCCGCCGTGGGGTGCTGCGGTAGTACCCGCGAGGAGCAATTCCGCAACCGTTGGCACGGGCGGGTCCATTGCATCGACAGCGCAGCCGATGATGCTCCTATGACTATCCACGTTAGACGGTTCCAGCGGGGTGCCGAGGCCGACTTCGTCGCGGGGCTGGAGTGGCTTTTCGCCCCTCCCGGTAGCCGTCCCGGGGATTGGGACCGCGACCGCGCCGTCGAGCGGACCGCGCAATTGCTCGCCCACGAGGACGTCGCACTTTTCGCGGCGCGATCGGACGACGATCAGTTGATCGGCGTGGCAAGCGCCTACCTGGACATCCTCTCCGTGCGCTTCGGCCGTCGGGCGTCGATCGAGGATCTCGCCGTGCACCCCGAGTGGCGCTCTCGGGGTGTCGGCTCCAACCTCCTCGCGGCGGCCAGGGCGTGGGCGCACGAACAGGGTGCCGACTACGTCTTCCTGGAGTCCGGCCTCGCCCGGACCGAGGCGCACCGCTTCTACCTCCGCGAGGGTGCGACCCACGCCGCCGCGGCGTTCAGGTGGAGCTCAGTGCAGTGAGTCGACGGCCGGGATCGGCTCCCGCCGTTGGGCCGCCGCGCGGTTGCGCAGCCACCGCTTGAACCACGGGAAGTCGGGCAGCCGAGCCAGGATCGGCCCGGTCACCACGGTGATCAGGACGTACGTCGCGGCCAGCGCCGCCAACCGCGGCTCGACGCTCCCGGCAGCCACCGCGAGACCGGCGATGACGATGGAGAACTCACCTCGGGGTACGAGCGCCAGGCCGGCCCGCCATCGACCGGGTTCCGCGATGCCGACCCGGCGGGCCGCGAGGTAGCCGGTGAGTGTCTTCGTCGCCATGGTGACCACGGCCAGGGCGAGTGCCGGCAGCAGCACCGGCGGGATGTCCTGCGGGTCGGTGGTCAGGCCGAAGAAGACGAAGAACACAGCGGCGAACAGGTCCCGCAGGGGCGAGAGCAACTCGGTGGCGTGGTGCGCCACCGGGCCGGACAGGGCGATGCCGACGAGGAACGCGCCGACCGCCGCCGACACCTGGAGCGACGCGGCGATGCCAGCGATCAACAACGTCAGACCGAGTACGCCGAGCAGCAGCGCCTCCGGGTCCTTTGCCGACAGGGCGGACGAGATCAGGTGGCCGTACCGGATGGCGACCACCAGCACGATCAGCACGGTGCCCACCGCGACGGTGAGCGCGATCCCGCCGCCGAGCAGGCCGGTCCCGGCCAGTACGGCGGTGACGAGCGGCAGGTAGAGGGCCATCGCCAGGTCCTCGATGACCAGCACCGAGAGGATAACCGGGGTTTCCCGGTTACCGAGCCGGCCCAGGTCGGCGAGGACCTTGGCGATCACCCCGGAGGAGGAGACCCAGGTGATGCCGCCGAGTACCAGGGCGGCGACCCAGTCCCACCCGAGGAGCAGGGCGAACCCCGCGCCGGGTAGCGCGTTGAGGACGCCGTCGATCAGCCCTGCCGGTGCCGCCGAGCGCAGGTTGCCGACGAGCTCGTTGGCCGAGTACTCCAGGCCGAGCATCACCAGCAGAAGGATGACGCCGATCTCGGCGCCGACTGCGAAGAACTCCTCGCTGGCGTCCAGCGGCAGCAGCCCGCCGTGCCCGAACGCGAGCCCCGCGAGCAGGTAGAGGGGAATGGGAGAGAGGCCGAAGCGTCGGCTGAGCCGGCTGAGGAGCCCGAGCAGCAGCAGCAGCGCACCGACTTCGATGAGCAGCGTGGTGAAATCGTGCATCCGCCTCAGCCGTCCGGGTCACTGTCGGCGAGGATGGCGGAAACGCCGTCGAGACCTCTACGGGTCCCGACAACGACCACCACGTCGCCGGCCGCGAAGCGGAAGGAGGGGAGTGGCGAGACGATCACTTCGCCTTCACGCAGTACCGCCACGATGGAGGCGCTGGTGCGGGTACGCGCCTTGGTGTCGCCGAGCTTCCGGTTGACGTACGGGGAGCCGGCAGTGATGGCGATCTGCTCGGTGAGCAGACCGGCGGCCTGCTCGCGGAGCCCGGAGAGCTGGCCGAGCATCAGCGACGCGCCGAGGATGTCGGCCAGAGCCTCGGCCTCGTCGTCGGTCAGCGGAATGTCCGACTGGCAGGCGTCGGGGTCGTCGGGATCGTAGAGAACGAGATCACGGCGGCCGTTGCGGTGGGAGACGACGCCCAGGCGGCGTCCGGACTCCGTCACCAGATCGTGACGTACCCCGATCCCGGGTAAGGCGGTCTGCTCGACACGTACTCGCACCCTCCAAGGCTACCGCTTTGTGAACAGAGCGCAGATCTTGGAGGTTCAGCGCACTTCGGGCCTGCCCCGGAGCACCTCAGCGGCCGTGATCCACTCCGGTTCATTGAAGTCGGGGCATCCGGCGGGGCGGGACACCCCGACTTCCTGAAGGCCGAGTGGATCAACCGCGTCGGGCGCCGGACGCCGAGGTCAGCGGAGGCTGGCGAAGAACTCGCGGATGTCGGTGACCAGCACCTCGGTGGCCTGGTGGGCCGCGTAGTGACCGCCGACGTCGCCCCGGCCGTCGACGTCGGTCTCGTACGCCGTCCACCGGACGATGTTCGCGTGGTCCCGCTCGGCGAAGCGGCGGATGGACTGGAAGTCGCCGGGGAACATGGCCAGCGCGGTCGGAGCGGTGGTCGGTTCGGTCGGCGGCTCGCCGGCGTGTGCGTCCTCCCAGTAGAGCCGGATCGCCGAGGCGGCAGTGCCGGTGAACCAGTAGAGCGCCACGTTGGCCAGGACGAAGTCGGCGTCCAGGCTCTCGTCGAAGAGCTGGGAGTTCCAGGCGAGCAGTCCCACCGGCGAGTCGGTCAGCGCGAACGCCAGTGTCTGCGGCTGCTGACTGTGCACCTGGTTGAAGGAGAACTTGTTCTCGTAGAACCACTGGAGGTGCCCGAGCGCGGCCTGGTCCGCCTCGGAGAGCCCGGCGAACTCGGCCGGGTCGCCGGAGGGGAACGAGAAGAGTTGGGTGACGTGTACGCCGAGCACCCGCTCCGGATCGACCCGGCCCAGCTCCGGCGCGACCATGGAGCCGGCGTCGTTGCCGACCGCGCCGTAGCTGTCGTACCCCAGTCGGTCCATCAGCTCGGCCCAGGCGCGGGCGATGCGGAACCGGTTCCAGCCGGCGCTGCGGGTCGGGCCGGAGAAGCCGAAGCCGGGCAGTGACGGGACGACCACGTGGAAGGCCGGCGCGTCCGGGTCGGTCGGCTCGGTGAGCGGGGCGATCACGTCGAGGTACTCCAGCACCGAGCCGGGCCAACCGTGGGTGAGCACCAGCGCCGTGGCGTCCGGCCGGGACGACCGGACGTGCAGGAAGTGGATCCGTTCGCCGTCGATCTCGGTGACGAACTGCGGGTGGGCGTTCAGGCGGGCCTCGACGGCACGCCAGTCGAACTCGCCCCGCCACCGGTCGACGAGGTCGCGCACCCGGTCGTTGCTCATCCCGTACGAATCACCCGCGCCGGGCAGGTCGGCGGGCCAGAGGGTGCGGTCCAGCCGGGCGGCCAGGTCGTCGAGGGCGGTCTGCGGGATCTCGACGCGGAACGGGCGGATCGCGGTGTCGCTCATGCGGGAACTCCTTCGGAACGGAATGTTTCGTTCTGCTATCACCATAGCAGAGCGGAACGATCCGTTCCACTGTTAGGCTGGGGGCATGTCAACGACTTCCGGCAAGACGCTGGGCGGTCGCCGCGCCCAGGCAGCCCGCAACGACGAGGTCATCCTCGAAGCTGCCCGCGCCGTCTTCCTCGACGACCCGAAGGCTCCGATCGCCGCCGTCGCGGAGCGCGCGGGCGTCGGCATCAGCGCCCTCTATCGGCGGTACGCGGGCAAGGAGGACCTGCTGCGCCAGCTCTGCCACGACGGGCTGCGCCGGTACGTCGCGGAGGCCGAGACGGCCCTCGACGAGCCGGACGACTGGGCCGCGTTCACCGGCTTCCTGGCCCGGGTGGTCGACGCCGACGTGCACTCGCTCACCGTCCACCTGGCCGGCACCTTCACCCCGACCGAGGAGATGGGTCGGGACGCGATGCGCGCCGGCGAGTTGGCCACCGCCCTGGTCGACCGCGCCCACGCCAGCGGCCGGCTGCGCCCCGACGCTGTCGTACACGATCTGGGGTTGTTGTTGGAGGCGTGCGCTGCGGTGCGCGTACCCGATCCGGAGCGGACCCGCCAACTGCGCCGCCGGCAGCTCGCGGTCCTGCTGGCCGGCCTGTCGTCGGCGCCGGACGCGGACCCGCTGCCCGGCCCGCCCCCGGCGGCCGGCGAGTTCGACTGGCGGTGGCGGCGTCGGGAGTGATGGCCGTCACGCGCTAAGGTTGAGTGGAATACGCTCAACTCTGGTTGTGTCCAACCCAATGGACAACGCCGATCCGGGGGAGCCCATGAACACCGAAAGACTCACCACCAAGAGCCGCGAAACCATCACTGGCGCTGTCGCGCTGGCCAACCAGCGTGGTCACGCCACGGTGGAGCCCTGGCACCTGCTCCTGTCACTCCTGGACACCGACGGTTCGACCGCCACCGGTCTGCTGCGCGCCGTCGGGGCCGACCCGACCGAGCTGCGCCAGGCCGCCCAGCGCGCTGTCGACAACCTGCCGGCCGCCCGCGGCTCCAGCATCGCCGAGCCGACGTTGGCTCGGGAGTTCGTCAACGCCATCGGCGCCGCCGAGCAGATCGCCCGGCCGCTGGGCGACGAGTACACCTCCACCGAGCACCTGCTCGCCGGCCTGGCCCGGGTGGGCGGGGCGGTGTCCGGCGCGCTGAAGACCGCCGGCGCCACCGAGGAGGCCCTGGTAGCCGCCTTCCCGACCGTTCGCGGTGGGGACCGTCGGGTCACCACCGCCGACCCCGAGCAGACCTACCAGGCCCTCACCAAGTACGGCGTCGACCTCACCGCCAGCGCCCGGGACGGCAAGATCGACCCGGTCATCGGCCGGGACTCCGAGATCCGTCGGGTCATCCAGGTGCTCTCCCGGCGTACCAAGAACAACCCGGTGCTGATCGGTGAGCCCGGCGTCGGCAAGACCGCGATCGTCGAGGGCCTGGCCCAGCGGATCGTCACCGGCGACGTGCCCGAGTCCCTGCGTGACAAGAAGCTGATCTCGCTGGACCTTGGCGCGATGGTCGCCGGCGCCCAGTACCGCGGCCAGTTCGAGGAGCGACTGAAGTCCGTCCTGGAGGAGATCAAGAACTCCAACGGGCAGGTCATCACGTTCCTCGACGAGCTGCACACGGTCGTCGGCGCTGGCAAGGGCGAGGGCTCGATGGACGCCGGCAACATGCTCAAGCCGATGCTGGCCCGTGGCGAGCTGCGGATGGTGGGCGCCACCACGCTGGACGAGTACCGCGAGCACATCGAGAAGGACCCGGCGCTGGAGCGCCGTTTCCAGCCGGTGCTGGTCGGTGAGCCGACCATCGAGGACACCATCGGCATCCTGCGCGGGCTCAAGGAGCGCTACGAGGTGCACCACGGCGTACGCATCACCGACGCCGCGCTGGTCGCCGCCGCGACGCTGTCCGACCGCTACATCACCGACCGGTTCCTGCCGGACAAGGCGATCGACCTGGTCGACGAGTCCGCGTCCCGGCTCCGGATGGAGATCGACTCGCGTCCGGTCGAGGTGGACGAGATCGAGCGGGCGGTCCGCCGGCTGGAGATCGAGGAGATGGCCCTGGCCAAGGAGCCGGACGCCGCCTCGGCCGAGCGGTTGGAGCGGCTCCGCAAGGAGTTGGCCGACAAGCGCGAGCAGCTCACAGTGCTCTCCGAGCGCTGGCAGACGGAGAAGAGCCACATCACCAAGCTCTCCACCGCGAAGGAGGAGTTGGAACGCCTCGGCGGTGAGGCCGAGCGGGCCGAGCGGGACGGCGAGCTGGAACGCGCCGCCGAGCTGCGCTACGGCCGGATCCCCGCTCTGAAGGTCGAGCTGAAGCAGGCCGCGGAGGAGCTGGCCCAGCTCCAGGCCGACGGCGCGATGCTCAAGGAGGAGGTCGGCGCTGACGACATCGCCGCTGTGGTCGCCTCCTGGACCGGTATCCCCGCCGGCCGCCTGCTGGAGGGTGAGACGGCCAAGCTGCTGCGGATGGAGGAGTCGCTGGGCGGCCGGGTGGTCGGCCAGACCGAGGCGGTCGGCGCGGTCTCCGACGCGGTACGCCGTGCCCGGGCCGGTATCGCCGACCCGGATCGCCCGACCGGCAGCTTCCTCTTCCTCGGCCCCACCGGCGTCGGCAAGACCGAGCTGGCCAAGGCCCTCGCCGAGTTCCTCTTCGACGACGAGCGGGCCATGGTCCGCATCGACATGAGCGAGTACGGCGAGAAGCACTCGGTCGCGCGCCTGGTCGGTGCCCCGCCCGGCTACGTCGGTTACAACGAGGGTGGTCAGCTCACCGAGGCGGTGCGCCGACGGCCGTACTCGGTGGTGCTGCTGGACGAGGTGGAGAAGGCCCACCCGGACGTCTTCGACGTGCTGCTCCAGGTGCTCGACGACGGCCGGCTCACCGACGGCCAGGGCCGCACCGTGGACTTCCGTAACGCGATCCTGATCCTCACGTCCAACCTCGGGTCGTCGGTGATCAGCGATCTGACGCTCGCCGACGAGCAGCGCCGGGAGGGCGTGCTGGCAGTGGTCCGGTCGCACTTCAAGCCGGAGTTCCTCAACCGGCTCGACGACATCGTGGTCTTCGCCTCGCTGCGCGGGGACGACCTGCGTTCCATCGTCGACATCCAGTTGAACCGGATGCGGCGGCGGTTGGCCGATCGCCGGCTGGGTCTGGAGATCACCGATGCCGCCCGGGACTGGCTGGCCGAGCATGGCTACGACCCGATCTACGGTGCGCGACCGCTCCGCCGCCTGGTCCAGACGGCAATCGGAGACCAACTGGCCAAGGCGCTGCTCTCCGGGACGATCCGAGACGGCGAGACGGTGAAGGTGGACCGCGCCACCGAAACCAACACCCTGTCGGTAACCGCCGCCTGATCCGTCGCACCCGGGCCGATCCCGCCTCGCAGGCGGGGTCGGCCCGACCGCGTTCAACGGCCCCGACGGCACCCCGCCGGGACGCTCCGTAGCCGCCGCATCACCAGACAATGATGAGTTTCTCCAGGTGCGCGGGGTTGTTACCGTTCCCGCCGACGCACTTGGGGAGGTGGTCGGCATGAACGGTCCAGTGGCGTACCTGGTGACGACGCTGGGGTGTCTGATCGGAGTCGCCGGGGTCGTGGTGGCGGTGGTGGCGGTGCGCAAGGGCCGCAAGGCCGCCCGGCCGGCCGCACCCGCAGACCCGTTCCGGGACACCGACAGCGACGCGCTCCGCGGCGACCCGCGCAGGCTCAAGCCCGGCGACATCGTCGAGATCCGCCGGGTGTCGTACGCGGTCCGGGGCTCGGTGCATCTGAACGAGGGCGGCTGGAGCTGGGCCGAGCACCTGCTGGACACGGTCGAGGGCGACAAGCGCTGGCTCTCCGTGGAGGAGGACCCGGACCTGGAGCTGGTGCTCTGGACCGCCGAGCCGGCCGCCACGATCACCCCGGGCGCGTCCACCCTCGACTTCGCCGGCCGCCGCTACGCCCTGGAAGAGTCCGGTCAGGCCCGCTTCACTGCCACCGGCAGCACCGGCCTCGACCCCAGTGGCACCCTTCGATACCACGACTACCGGGCCCAGGGCGGCGAACGGCTCTCCTTCGAGGCGTACGGCCAGGCTGGCTGGGAGGTCGCCCGGGGCGAGCAGTTGCACCGCGCCGACGTGATGGTGTACCCGCAGGCCGGTCCGGAGGCCAGCTGACGTGTTGGTGACCCTCCACACCCCATACGTCGACACCTGCGCCGCCGACCTGAGCCTGGCGCTCGGCGGCCCGGAGCGGCCCGCGTTGCACGTCCGCGACCTCACGCTGCCCGGGGACGTCCGGCTACGGCTGCGCCTGCTGGGCGCGTCCCACCAGGTAGTTCTGGCCGAACCCGGCGGCGCGGCCGAACTCACCGAGACGGTCGCCTGCCTTCCTGGTCGGCCGCCGCACCTGCCCGGCACCCTGCACGACGAGGCAGGCGGATACCGCTTCACCGCCAGCGTGCTACGCCCCGCCGACGGTGAGTTGCACACCCGGATCGCCGGGCTCCGCGCCGACCTGGCCGACGACCCGTACGCCCTGGTCGGAGTCTTTCCCGGTGACCCGGACGCGGTCACCGCGCTGGCCGTGCGCACCGACCTGCCGCACCTGTCGGTCGGCTGGCGTACCTGGCACGCGTACCCGCAGACCAACGAGCTGGTCCTGACCGAGACGGTGGTGGCACTGCGATGACGTACCGACGCTGGTTCGTTGTGGGCGCGGCAGCGGCCGTGGTCGGCGCGCTGGTCGCGACCTTCGCGCTCGTCAACGGCACCTTCTCCCCGCGCGCCTACGTGCAGGACAGGTACTCGCGAGCGGCCAGCCGGGACATCGGCCGGGAAGCGACCGCGTACACCTCGTCCAAGTCACCGACCACCGTCGCCAAGGAACTGACCGACGCGTGGAAGCCGTCCGACCGGTACGCCGACGGCAGCGGCGTCTACCTGCGCTACGACGACGACTCGGTGGTGATCCTGCCGATCGCCGCCGGCTCGGTGATCCTGCTCGAAGACATGGACACCGCTCACCCCCGCTACCACTCGACCGTCGGGTCGTACTGGGGCTGGGGACGCGGCAGCAGCGTGCGGGGCGGCGGCCCCGGCGCCGGCAAGTAGCCCGACGCCCGACCCCTTCACCTGGAGCCCTCCGTGCAGAACCTCGTCACCGATCTGCTGGCCACCCTCGCCTTCGGCGCGGTCGGCGTCGTCCTCATGGGCGTCGGCTACGGGCTGGTCGACCTGACCACTCCCGGCAAGCTGCACGAACTGATCTGGACCGAGCGCAACCGCAACGCGGCGCTGCTGCTCGCGTCCAACCTGCTCGGCGTCGGCACCATCGTGGTCGCGGCGATCGTCGCCAGCGACGACGACCTCGCCCTGGGGCTGGTCGGTGCGGCGGCGTACGGGATCGTCGGCCTGGTCATCATGGCCGCCGCGTTCCTGCTGCTCGACGCGGTGACCCCGGGCCGGCTCGGGGAGCTGCTGGTCGACCCGGAGCCGCACCCCGCCGTGTGGGTGTCGGCAGTGGTGCACCTGGCCACCGGCGCGATCATCGCCGCCGCGATCCTCTGATGACCGGGGGACCGCGACCGGGCGGTGCCGGCCGGCCGTACCCGGGGCAGTCATGAGCACCGGGGCGCCGCCGGTGGTCGACGGCGGCACCGAGGCCCGGCCGCACTGGCGGCTGGCCCGGGCGGCGGTGCTGGTAGCGGTCTTCGTCTGCGCCGCCTGCGGGCTGGTCTACGAGCTGGCCCTCGTCGCGCTGGGCAGCTACCTGATCGGCGACACCGTCGGGCAGGCGTCGATCGTGCTCGGCGTGATGGTCTTCGCGATGGGGGTCGGCGCGCTGGTCGCGAAGCCGTTGCAGCCCCGGGCCGCCGCCGCGTTCGCGGTGATCGAGCTGGCCCTGGCCCTGCTCGGTGGTCTGTCCGTGCTCGGCCTCTACGCCGCCTTCGCCTGGCTCGACCTGTACGGCCCGGCGCTGGTCGGCACCGCCTTCGTGCTGGGCCTGCTGATCGGCGCGGAGATTCCGCTGCTGATGGTGATGCTGCAGCGCATCCGCGAGCAGGCTGCCGGCAGTGCGGTGGCGGACCTGTTCGCCGCCGACTACGTCGGCGCGCTGCTCGGCGGGCTCGCGTTCCCGTTCCTGTTGATCCCCGTCTTCGGCCAGCTCAAGGGTGCCCTGGTGGTCGGCGCGGTGAACGCGGTGGCCGGTCTCGCCCTGGTCTGCACGGTGTTCCGGAGGGAGCTGAGCCGCCGCGCCCGGCTCGTCCTCGGCGCCGGCTCTGTCGTGGTCGCGCTCTGCCTGGGGTACGCCTGGGTGACCGCCGCCGACTTCGAGGTGACCGCCCGGCAGCAGCTCTACCGGGACCCCGTCGTGTACGCCGAACGCTCCCGTTACCAGGAGATCGTGCTGACCCGGTCGGTGCGGGAGGTCGGCCACGCCGACACCGACCTGCGGTTGTTCCTCAACGGTGATCTTCAGTTCAGCTCGGTCGACGAGTACCGCTACCACGAGGCGCTGGTGCATCCGGCGATGCGCGGCCCGCGCGGCGACGTCCTGGTTCTCGGTGCCGGCGACGGCCTCGCCGTCCGGGAGATCCTGCGGTACCCGGACGTCCGCCGGGTGACGGTGGTCGACCTCGACCCGGCGGTGGTGGCGCTGGCCAGCACGGTGCCGCAGCTGCGGGAGCTCAACGGCGGCTCGCTCGGCGACCCCCGGGTGCGGGTGCTGAACACCGACGCGTTCGGCTGGCTGCGTACGGCCGCCGAGCGCTTCGACGTGGTGGTCGCCGACCTGCCCGACCCGGACGAGACGGCCACCGCCAAGCTCTACACGGTCGAGTTCTACGCGCTCATCAGGTCGGTGCTCGCCGAGCAGGGACGGCTTGTGGTGCAGTCCGGCTCGCCGTACTTCGCGCCCCGCTCCTACTGGTCGATCGACGCGTCGGTGCGGGAGGCCGGCTTCGCCACAGTGCCGTACCACGTCGACGTGCCGTCCTTCGGCGACTGGGGGTTCCTGCTCGCCACGGCGGGAACCGTCCCGCCGGTGCTGGAACTGCCGGCCGACGCGCCCCGCCTGCGTTTCCTCGACCCGGGCGTGCTGCGGGCGGCGGCGGCCTTTCCCCCCGACCGCGCCCGCCTGAACGTGCCCCCCAGCACCCTCCTGCAACCGAGGGTCCTCGACTACGCCCGCACCGAGTGGCGCGGCTACTGACCGCCACCACCTGGCGCCTGAACGAGGCGGCTGTGTCAGGGAAGTGTCCGCTCATGGCGCAAACCTCGTGATTAACGGGGTGGAGTGGGGGCGAACGGGGAAAGGGTGGAGGCATGTTTGGGATGCGGAAGGCTTGGGAGCGCGAATTGGGCGCCGCCGTCGACGAGTTGGTGGCGGCTGACACGCTCGCCTTCGGTGGGGTGGGGATCGCGGGCACGCTGTTGCCGGTGACCGAGGCGTACCACCGGGTCGAGGCCGCCCTCACCGACCACCCCGAGGAGGTACGCCGCCAGCTCGACCGGGTGCTGGCCGACGGCACACCCGCCGGCCGGGCGTACGCCGCCACGCTGCTGGAGCGGGTCGACCCGGAGGCGGCCCGAGCGGCCTGGACGTCGCTGCGGGACGATCCGAGCGAGTTCACCACCTTCGTCGGCTGCGTCATGGACCGGGAAACCCTTGGCACGTACGCCAGTCGGCGGCTCGCCGCAGCATGATCCATTCGCCGGTCGGTGCTGCCCGATTGGTTCTGCCGGTCGCCGACGCCGCGCCGTACGTTGCGAGCCATGAGCCCGCCCGTCGCCGCGCCGCGTCCGCCTCGCCCGGCCACCGTGACCATCGCGTTCTGGCTGCAACTGGCGGTGGTGCTGGTGCTGCTCGCCCTGGCCGCGCTGACGGTGGCCGAGGCGGTGCACTTCGACGGCCAGATCGACCGTGCGGTACGACTGGTGCCGGACGCCGACCCGGACGAGGTGGCTGGCGAGCGGCGGGGCAACGTCGCGATGACGCTGATCCTCGGCGTGCCGGCGGTGTTGCTCGCGGTCTGGTTGGCGGCCACGGCCGGCCCGGTCCGGCGGGGCGCCAACGTCGCGCGGATCCTGGTCTTCGTGGCCAGTGGCGCGCAGTTGCTGGTCTGCTTGGCGCAGTGCTGTTCCGGCGGGTTTCTCGTGCCGCTGCTGACCATGCCGGAGATCGGGGACGAGCCGCCACCGGACTGGGACGAAGAGTGGGAGACCTCGACGTTCTTCGACACGCTCTACGCCGGCACCGATCCCTGGGACGATCTGCTCCTCTCCACGGCAGGGCTGGGTGTGCTCGCCGTCCTGGCCCTCTCCGCAGCCGTGGTCCTGCTGCTGGCGCTGCCGCCGGCGAACCGCTGGTTCGTGCCGCGTACCGCGAACGAGGCGCTGCCCGGCCCGGCCTGGGTGATGCCCGTCCCCACCTACGCCCCGACCGGTTACGGATATCCGACAGCTCCGCTCGTGCCGGGTTTCCTGCCGCCGAACCAGCCGCTCCCACCCGGCTACCTGATCTGCCCCGACCCGGCCGCGCACCTGCCACCGAGCGCGCCGGGCACCTCACCAGGGCCGACCGGACCCCCGGCGGCACCTCCGGAGGACGCACCCGACCACAGTCGCTAGCTGAGCTGTGGGCCACAGCGCGGGCCTTCCTGGTGCCGAAGGTTGTTACCGTCTGCGCCGACGTACCTGGGGAGGTGGTCGGGTGGACGCGCTGGTGACGTGCCTGGTGGCGGCTGTTGCCGTACTCGCGGTGGTAGTGGTCGTCGTGCGGGCCCGCCGGCAGCCGACGGGTCGGCCCGACGGCCAGCCGGCGGAGCCGCCGCGCGACGGCCCGCTCCGCCTGACCCCGGGCGACCGCGTGCGGATCCGCGAGCGGGAGTACGCGGTGAGCGCCACGATCCGTCTGGTCGAGGGCGACTGGAGTTGGGTGCAGCACCTCCTCGACGACGACTCCGGCACCCGCCACCGGCTCTCCGTGGAGGACGGCCCCGAACTCGAGCTGGTGTTCTGGACCGCCGAACCGGGCGCCACCGTCACCCCGGGCGCCCCGACCATCGAACTCGGCGGGCGGCGCTACACCTGGGCCGAGACCGGGCAGGCGCGTTACACCGCCACCGGGGAGACCGAGCTGCCGTCGACCGGGACGATGCGCTACCACGACTACCAGTCCGGTGGTGCCGCGCGGCTCTCCTTCGAGGCGTACGGCGAAGAGGGTTGGCGGGTCGCCCGCGGTGACCTGCTCGACCCCGCCGACCTGACGATCCGTCCGCCCCGTGCCTGAGGCCCGCTGAGCCGGACCGGGTGGACGCGCCGCGCTCGTCACGGCATGCCGAACTGGCCGGTTGTCGATACGGTGTGGGCGCGATCTTAGGGAAGGAGAATCGTGGTCGATTCCCAGAGCACGCCGGCCCGTCAGCGGCCATCCATTGTGTCGATTTCCAGTTACCTGCTCTTCCTGTTCCTGGCACTCCAGGTGATCAGTCTGATCATCACGCTCAGCACCTTCGGCAAGACGCGGGACGCGCTCCGCGAGGCGTACGCCGGCACCGCCACCGACGGTGAGCAGGTGGCCGACGTCTTCGCCGTCGTCGGCATCGGCGGGAGCATCGTCCTGCTGCTGCTCGCGGTCGTGCTGGGCGTGCTGGCCCTGTTCAACAACCAGGGCCGCAACGGCGCCCGGATCACCACCTGGATCGTCGGCGGCATCATGGTCTGCTGCGTGGGCGGTGGCCTGCTCAGCAACGCGGCCGGCGGTTTCAACACCGGTGGCGGGAATACCGCCAACGGGCCGAGCCCCGAGGAGATCCAGCGCCGCCTGGAGGAGGCCCTGCCCTCCTGGGTCACCCCGGTCAGCCTCCTGCTCGGCGTGCTCAGCCTGATCGCGCTGATCACGGCGCTGGTCCTGCTGGCGCTGCCGAAGGCCAACCCGTTCTTCCGCAAGCAGACCGCGGGCTGGGAGCCGCCGACCCCGGGCGCCAGCTACCCCGGTCCGCAGGCGCCGGGTCAGCCGGGCTACCCGCAGGCGTCGGGTGAGCCGGGTTATCCGTCGAGTGGGGAGCCGAGCTACCCGCCGCCACCGGCAGCGGACCGGCCGGACGACACGCCGCCCACGGATCGGCCCGGGTTAACCCCGCCGCCTACCAACTGACGGCTCGATAAGCACGACGCCGACGATCCCTCCGAGTAGGTTGCAACCCGACGCCTACCGGAGGGATTCGTCGTGTCGTACCCGGAATCGGCACCGGCCCGCCGGCCCGCCGCCGTCCTGTCGGCCGCGACAGTGCTGTTGGTGATGGCGGTCGGCGCGCTCGCGTACGCAGTGGTCGACCTGGTGGTGCTGGGCGGGACTGTCGACGAGTTCCGCTCCGCCGCCCGCGACACCTCGGCGAGCCCGGAGCAGATCGACGACGTGGTGACTCTGCTCCGCGCGTCCGCTGTGCTGTCGGCGGTGGTGGCGGTGCTCTCCGCACCACTGCTCGCCGGCCTGGCCCTCGGGCTGCTGGCCGGTCGCAACGGTGTCCGGGTGGCGACCTGGGTGGTCAGTGGGCTCGGCCTGCTCGCCGGCTGTTGCAGCGTGGCGGTGGTCGTCGGCGAACGGGCCGCACCACTGCAACTGGGCTCCGGCGAGCAGGCTCTCGCCGAGTTGCTGGGTCTGATCGGCGACGCGTACCCGTCCTGGTGGATTCCGCTCAACGCCGGGCTTTCCGTCGCACAGGCGCTCGGTTACCTTGTAGTAGCTACGCTGCTGGCGCTGCCGGCGGCGAACGGCTGGTTCGGCCGCCACCGCTCGACGGCGCCAACCGCACCGCCCATGTTCCTGCCCGCCCCGCACCAGCCCCCGTCGGCGCCGCACACGCCCCCGTACCCGCCCAGGTGAGGACCACTCCGTGACGCTCGACCCCACGACTGCCGAGCGCCGGGCCCTGATCACCGGGGCCACCGCCGGCATCGGCGCGGCGTTCACGCGGCGGCTGGCCGCCGACGGCTGGCACCTGGTGCTCGTTGCCCGCGACGCGGCGCGGCTGACCGAGCTGGCCACCGAGCTGGGTTCCACGTACGGACGCGAGGTGGAGACGATCTCAGCGGATCTGTCCACCGACGACGGCTGCGCCACCGTGGAGCAGCGGCTCGCCGACGGCAGCCCGGTGCACCTGTTGGTCAACAATGCGGGGATCAGCCTGAACAAACCGTTCCTGCGCTCCACGGCGGAGGACGAGGCGCGACTGTTGCGACTCAACGTTCACGCGGTCATGCGGCTGACCCTGGCGGCGCTCCGACCGATGACTGAACGGCGAAATGGGGCAGTGATAAATGTCTCTTCGGTCGCCGGTTTCGGTACGGCCATGCCCGGATCGACGTACTCCGCCAGCAAGGCGTGGGTCACCAACTTCAGTGAGTCCGTCGGCCAGTCGGCGCGGCCGTTCGGCGTTCAGGTGATGGCCCTCTGCCCCGGCTACACCCGCACCGAATTCCACCAGCGAGCCGGCATCAACATGTCCAAGACGCCGGAGTGGCTGTGGCTGCGGGCCGAGGATGTGGTGGACGAAGCCCTGCGTGACCTGGGCAAAGGCAAGATGGTCAGCATCCCGGCGTGGAAGTACAA
The DNA here is from genome assembly GCF_036136635.1 of Micromonospora sp. NBC_00330. Classification (NCBI taxonomy): domain Bacteria; kingdom Bacillati; phylum Actinomycetota; class Actinomycetes; order Micromonosporales; family Micromonosporaceae; genus Micromonospora; species Micromonospora sp. NBC_00330. The sequence continues at coordinate 5,790,829 of NZ_CP108012.1, read as the reverse complement.
GGTGGTCGTCGCCGGCATGCGACACGCGCCACGGCGGCTGCTCCAGGCGGTCGCTCGGGACACCCGCGGCCGGATCGGTCGCGACGAGCGCTGAGCTTCGACCGGCCCGCCGACACCGAGCTGATGGTCGGACGGCGTTGGCACGCCGCTGTCGAGCCAGTTGCTGAGCGTAGTCGAACATCGCCAGTCATCGGTTCCCCTCGGGGCTGATCAGGGTGGACCCCACACGCGGCGTTCAGAGTTGCGCAGTAACCTCTATCGCCATGGGGGACCACGACGACCTGCGTAAATTCATTACCGACCTGGCTGTGGTCCACGGCCGGGTCGTGCTCTCGTCGGGGCGCGAGGCAGACTGGTACGTGGATCTGCGGCGCGTCACGCTCCATCACCGGGCCGCTCCTCTGGTCGGCCGGGTGTTGCTCGACCTCACCGCCGACTGGGAGTTCGACGCCGTTGGGGGCCTCACCCTGGGCGCGGATCCTGTGGCGCTCTCGATGCTGCACGCCGCCGCTCCGACCGGCCGGGCCCTGGACGCCTTTGTGGTGCGCAAGGCGGGCAAGGCCCACGGTCTTCAGCGGCGGATCGAGGGACCGGAGGTGGCTGGCCGTCGAGTGTTGGCGGTGGAGGACACATCCACGACGGGCGGAAGTGTTTTGACCGCTGTCGAGGCGCTTCGCGAGGCCGGGGCGGAAGTCGTGGGCGTGGTGGTTATTGTTGATCGAGGCGCCGGCGACGCGGTGCGAGCCGCCGGATTGCCGTACCGGGCGGCCTATACGTTGGCTGACCTCGGCCTTGTGGCGTAAAAGTCTGCCGATTCGGATCTGCTGATATGCAGGCGGATCGATGCTGCTGGTGGAAGGATGGAATACGTGGGAACTGCGTTGGCCGAAATGACTATGCCTCAGATCTCGCCGCTAAACGGCGAGCCGATCGAACGTGCCGATGCCGAGCGTCTCGCCGGGGTCCTCAAGGCCCTTGCTGATCCTGCTCGGTTGCGGCTGCTCAGCCTGATCCAGTCGGCCCCCGAGGGCGAGGCGTGCGTCTGTGACCTGACGGCGCCGCTCGGCCTCTCTCAGCCGACGGTCAGTCATCACCTGCGCATCCTCACCGAGGCTGGCTTGTTGCAGCGGGAGAAGCGCGGTGTCTGGGCGTACTACAGCCTGGTCCCGAGTGCGATCGCGACGATCGCCGACCTGCTGACCCCGCCGCGTAAGCGGGCCACCAAGAAGGCCCGCTGACGTAGGCACTACCCGCCGTCCCGAGCCGGGGCGGCGTCCGGTGGCGAGCCAGGGGTGGCGCCACCGGTGGTTGACACCTGCTCGTCCCCGGTCGCACCACCGGAGGCCGGGTCCGACATGCCGACGGCCGACCCCCTCACCAGGGGGCCGGCCGTCGTCGTACCGCTCAACGATCCTGACCGTGCTCCGGGCGCTGACGGCCGTGCTGGTGCCCGTCGTGGTCGAACGCCTCACGGGCCGCCTCCACGGCGCCTGCGGCACTGGCCGCCGCTACCACCGCGACCGCCTCGCCGCGCTTACGAGCCCGCCGGTCACGCAGGAACTCGAAGAAGATCGGCAGCACCGAGATCAGAATGATCAGGGCCACCACCGGCAGGATGTAGTGGTCGATCTTGTCGCCGATGGCCTGGTAGATCTGCTCGGCCAGCAGATAGCCGATCAGCAGGATGCCGTCCACCCAGAGCACCGCGCCGACGATGTTCCAGAGCAGGAACTTCTTGGCCGGCATGCCGAGCGCGCCCGCGACCGGGTTGAGGAACGTCCGGACGATCGGAATGAAGCGCGCCAGCACGACGGCCTTCGCCGGGCCGAACTTCTGGAAGTAGTACTCGGCCTTCTCCACGTACTCCTTCTTGAAGAGCCGGGAGTTCGGCCGCTCGAACATCGGCCGGCCGTACCGCGCGCCGAGCCAGTGCCCCAGCTGGGCGCCGATGATCGCGCAGATCGGCCCACCGATCAGCAGGCCGGCGAGGGAGAGGCGGGTGCCGTCGCCGAAGATCGCGTCCGCCACCGGTGACGAGGCGACCCCGGCGAGGAACAGCAGCGAGTCGCCCGGGAAGAAGAAGCCCACCAGCAGGCCGGTCTCGGCGAAGAGGATCACCCACACGCCGATCAGCCCGAAGGTCTGCAACAGATCCTTGGGATCGAGCGGGTTCAGGGCGACGCTCTCCACGAGAGCGCGGGTCTTCTCAGCTGTGTCCACGGCCACAAAGGGTACCGAAGCCCGAGGCCCCGGCCGCGCCGGACCGGCCCGTCACCACCCGCCCGCGCCGTGAGGGCCAAGGACGGTGCCCCGCCGACCGTGGTGGTCGACGGGGCACCGGTGGTGCGGGGTGGGTCAGGCGACGAAGCGGGTCCGGCGGCGCTTGGCCACCAGGTAGCCGCCGACGCCCGCGGCGAGCAGCAGCGCGCCGAGGCCGGCGATCAGGCCGGTGGACTGACCGGTGATCGGCAGCGAACCGCCGTCACCGTCACCGTCGCCACCGCCCGTGCCGCCGGCCACGTTGACCAGGATCTTGGCGACGTCGTTGGCGGGCTTCAGATCGTCGTAGAAGCCGCCCTCGCACTCGCACGGCACGTTGACCTTGACCGTGCCGGTGGCGTTGGCGATGACCTTGTCGATCCGGAACGTGAACTCACCGGTCAGAGTCTCGCCGGCCGGCGCGAACGGGCCCGGGTAGCAGCGGTACTCGCCGGCACCGGGGGTGCCCGCCTCCGGCCACTCAACGTCACTGCCGATCCGCGGGGCGCACTCCATCGGCACCTCGACGGCGGTGGTGCCGGCCGGCACCGTCACGTCGACGAAGGTGACGTCGGCCTCGGTCCGCAGGTAGTCCAGCGTTGCCGGACCGTTGTTGCGGAAACCGAGCGCGGCGGTCAGCTCGGCACCCTTCTTGCCGTTGAGCGTGGCACCAACGGCTTCCAGGTCGGCCCCGTTCTTGCCGGTGACGTCGACCCGGAGCCCGCTGAAGTTGTTGCTGGGGTCGGTGTCGGTCTGCACGGCACGGGCCGCGCGAGCGGCGGAGACCGCCTTCAGCGACAGCGTCTTGCCGGTGCCGCGGCGGGCCTCTTGCGCACCGGCCTCCTTGCGGATCCCGAGGAGATCCTCGAAGTCGGCAGGGGTCATGAACCAGGCGTAGCTGTTCTCGCGACCTGGCGCGTAGGTGTCGGTGGCCAGTTCGTAGTTGAACGTCGCCGTCGCGCCCCCGGAAGCCGGGATCTTCTCATCGAACTCGCAGGCGAAGAGGAAGTCATCGGCGTAGAGGCAGTTGTCGAACCGCTCCTTGGTCCGGATGCCGTAATCGGTGTCGAACATGGCCACGACACCATCGACCTCGGTCGTGCCAGCGTTGAACACCGTCACCGGCGCCTGGAACTTGCCGCCGGGTGCCGCCGTCACAGTGGTGTCCGGCCCGCCTTGCAGGTCGACGCCCTCGCCGACCCGGACCTGGGAGGCGTAGCTGGCGGCCTCCTTGCCGGCGAGCTTGAGGCTGATCTTCAGCTCGCCGGTGTCGCCCTTCGCCGCCTTGTCGGTCGGCGCGATGACGACCTCTCTGAGGAAGCCGCCGAACATCTCGTCGACGGTGACCGGGGCAACCTCGCGGCAGAGGAGGACGCTCTCGCCGTCGGCGGCGCAGTCGTTACCGCTCTCGCCCGCCAGCGTGACCTTGCCGGCGAGGCTGCTGTAGTCGTAGCGGACCGAGACCTCATTGAGCACTGCGGACTCGCCGCTGTACACGGACGGCGACCGAACGACGCCAGCTGAATCGGCGGCGACGGTGACGTCCTCGAAGTACAGGTCGAACTCGGCCGCGGGAGCGGCGACGGCCGGACTGGCGGAGGCAGCGACGAACGCGCCTGCTACGCCCAGTCCGGCGAGCCAACGCCGGGTGGAGTGGGTGAGCATGAGGGGGGTTCCTCCAGTTGGGGGATCAGGTGGAGCCTGCGGATCTTAAGGAATCCCTAAGGCTGACTGCAGCCCTCAAAGCCGCCCGCTGGGCAAGACGAACCAAAAGGTTGATCAGAGTCACCGCAATGTTCGGTCGGTCCGCTTCCGTCATCTGAGGCAGGAGCCCCGGGAGGTGCAGTGACGTACGAGGAGTTCGCGGACACGCGGCTGGCCCCGCTACTGCGGTACGCGGTGATGCTGACCGGCGAACCACACCAGGCCCAGGATCTGGTTCAGGAGACCATGGTCCGGGTCCAGCTCAACTGGCGTCGGGTCGCCCGAGCGGACTCGCCCGAGCGTTACGTACGCCGGATGCTCACCAACCAGTTCGTCGACTGGCGGCGCGGCTCGTGGGTGCGCCGGGTTCTGTTGCGCGGGGAGCCCGACGCGTCGGTGCCGGTCCCCACCGACCATGCCCAGTCCGCCGTGGACCGGGACCAGGTCTGGTCCTGGCTGTCTCGGCTGCCGCGTCGGCAGCGGGCCGCTCTGGTGCTGCGCTACTACGAGGACCTGCCCGACGTCGAGATCGCCGACATTCTCGGCTGTGCCGTCGGGACCGTCCGTTCGTCCATCTCCCGGGCCCTGGCCACGCTCCGGGCCGAGTACGTGGAGGCGTGAACATGATCGAGGATGACCTGCGTGCCGTGTTCGCCCGGCACGAAACGTTGACCCCGTCGACCGGCCCGCTGCGGGTCGCGATCGACCGGATCGCCGCTGTCCGCCGTCGCCGTCGGCAGCGGTTCCAGGCCGCCGGCGTCACGCTCGCCCTGCTCGCCGCGCTCGGAGTCGGGGTGCCGCAACTGGGCCCCGATCGGCCGGCGGAGGGCCCGTCGTTGTCCGGTCAACCGGCTGGCGCGCAGTCCGGGGCGCTGAACGTCCTGCTGCTCGGGGTGGACGGCTTCGGCGAGCAACCGTCGTACCGGTTGGCGGACTCCGTCCTGCTGGTGCACGTCCCGGCCGACCGGAGCCGGCCGTACCTCATCTCGTTGCCGCGCGACCTTGAGGTCTCGATCCCCGGCCGGGGGGTCGAGAAGCTCAACAGCGCGTTCTACAGCGGTGCCGGCGAGCCCCGGCCCGACCTGGACGCCGGCTACGACCTGACCCGCCGGGTGGTCGCCGACCTGACCGGGGTACGCGTCGACGCCGGCGCGGTGCTGACCTTCGCCGGGCTGCGCCGGATCACCGAGGCGGTCGACGGGGTGGAGGTGTGCCTACCGACGGAGGTTCGGTCCTGGCACACCCGCCGGACCTTCCCGGCCGGCTGTCAGGTGCTCGACGGAGCTGCCTCAGTCGATTTGCTGCGGCAACGGCGCTATCTGCCCGACGGCACGTTGGACCGGGACCGTAACGCCCAGCGCTACGTCGCCGGGCTGGTCCGGCGGGCGGTCGCCCAGGACGTGCTGACCAATCCGGTACGGCTCACCGCGCTGCTGTCGGCCGCCGGCAAGGGTCTGGCGGTCGACGACGACGGTCTGCCGCTGACCAGGCTGGTGGCGGTGCTGCCCGAGCTGAAGAGCGTCGACCCGGTGGGGCTCAGCCTGCCGGTCGGACCCCCGGGAGGCAATGCTTCGCGGCTGCCGCTGGACCCGAAGCAGGGCCCGGAGTTCCTTGCCGCGCTGCGCGAGGATCGGTTGGCGCAGTGGGTGGCGCAGCACCCGGAGCAGGTCAATCCCGTCCGGTGACGGACGAGGGCATCACGACGACGCCCCGCCGCCCCGTACCGGGGCGGCGGGGCGTCGTCGGGTCGGGGTGGGTCAGGCGGTGAAGCGGCCGCTCTGGCGTCGGGCGAGCAGGTAGCAGCCCGCACCGGTGACGAGCAGCAGGGCGCCGATGCCGGCGATCACTGTGGTGGGGGCGCCGGTGATGGGCAGCGAACCGCCACCGCCACCGCCACCGTCGCCATCACCGTCGCCTTGGCCACCGCCGCCCTGGGCCGCGTTGACCACGATGGTGGCCTTGTCGTTGGCCGGTTTGATGTCGTCCTTGAAGCCGCCGCCGGAGGGGCACTCGCACGGCGCGTTGACCCGCACCGCACCCCGGGCGTTGGGGATGACCTTGTCGATACGCAGCCGGAACTTCATGGTGTAGGTCTGTCCGGCCACCAGGAGCATCTCCGAGGCGCACAGGTACGTGCGGGTGGTGTCCTGCCGCAACCAGCAGTTGTCGGGGACCTCGACGGCGGTGGTGCCCGGCGGTAGCTCGACGTCGGTGTGGGTGGCGGCCTCGAAGTCTCCGTTCGTTCCGTCGAGCGTCGCCGGGCCGTTGTTCTGGAAGCCGACTGTCGCCGTGACGACGGCGCCGGCCGTGCCCTTGAGCGTGGCGCCGATCGCCGCGAGGTCGGTGCCGTTCTTGCCGGTGGCCTTGATGGTCCACCCGGTGTAGTCGTTACCCGGGCCGATGTCGGTCTGGGCGGCCTTCCGCACCCTGCTGGGTGCCTCGGCCAGAGTCAGTTTCGGGCCGCTGCCGGGGGTGGCCGCTCGTGCGCCGACGGCCGTCCGCACCCGGGTCAGGTCCTCGAAGTCGGCAGTGGTCATGAACTGGGCGTAGCCGACGTGGTTGGCCGGCGCGTAGGTGTCCTTGGCGAGTTCGAGGTTCAGCGTGGCGACGAGTCCGGTGCCCACCGGGATGTCCTCGTCGAACTGGCAGGAGACCAGGTGGTCGTCGGCGTAACGGCAGTTGCTGAACCGGTCCTTGGTGCGGATCGAGTAGGGGAGGTCGAAGACCGCGACGAATCCGTTGACGACCTTGTCGCCGGCGTTGGCCACGGCCAGCGGAACGGTGAACTTTCCACCCGGCTTCGCGGAGAGGCTGGTGTACGGTCCGCCGGCCAGGTCGACCCCCTCGCCGACCCGGACCCGTGAGGTGTAGCTGCCGCGCCGCCCGCCGGCCGCCTGGAAGCTGACCGCGACGTCGCCGGAGTCGCCGAGCTGCGCATCGTCGGTGAGGCCGAGGTGCACCCGCTTGGCCCCGTTGCGGTAGATCCCGCTGCCGAGCGGCGGCATCTCGTACAGGACGACATCCGAGGGCTCCGTGCAGACGAGAACGCCCGGCTCCGGCGCTGTGCACTTCTGGCCGTCGGCGGGAGTCACAGTGATCTTGGTGGCCAGGGAGCGGTAGTCGTACCGCACGGAGACGTCGGTGAGGACCGTCGGCTCGTCGGCGTGCAACAACAGGCCGCGGATGGGCGCCTCCGAGCCGATGGCCAGTGTGGCGTCCTGGAAGTAGGGCTCGATCGTGGGTGCGGCGACGGCGGGGGTGGCGGAGGCGGCGATCAACGCGCCAGCGACGCCGAGCCCGGTCAGCCAGCGGAACGAGTGCTTGAGCATGGGGTCCTCCCGTGGGGGTACAGGTGGCGCTCGTCCAACCTAGGGACGCCAGACTCCTCCGGTAACCCCTTCCGGATCGATATTCGTCTAATGACCCGAACGGCTGAACACCCCTGTCGCAACGGGCAGCCGACCTCGCTACGGAATCAGCGGTAGTCGTCCTCGTCCCCGGTGACCACCCGGGCCTGCTCCATCGCGTCCCAGTCGTCGACCTCCAGGCCGCGGTGCGGCTCACTGTCGACGTCGGCCGGGCCGGCGACAGTGGCCTGCTCGACCGCGTCGGCCGGGTCCGCCTCGGGGTCGCGTTCGTTGGGCGTGAGGTGGTCGCCGGGGGTGAAGTCCTCGTCGGGCTGACCCATCGTCCCTCCCGGGGGTCTCGGGGCACGGTTCCCACCCACCGTACGGGTTGGGCCGGCGCGCCGCCCGGAAGCGGAGTAGGCGGAATCAGCCCTCGGCGACGCGACCCGGTGCCAGGATGGTGCCGTGGGCTTCCTCATCAGACTGGCGATCACCGCTGTCGCGTTGTGGATAACCACGCTGATCGTTCCCGGGGTCGACGTGCATGGTCGTTCGGGTGGCAACACCGTCCTCACCCTGATCGTGGTGGCCCTGATCTTCGGCGTGATCAACGCGGTGCTCAAGCCGGTGATCCGGGTCGTCGGTTGTGTGTTCTACCTGCTGACCCTGGGCCTGTTCGCGCTGGTGGTCAACGCGTTGCTGTTCCTGCTCACCGATCGGATCGCCAGCGGGCTCGACCTGCCGTTCCAGGTGGACGGATTCTGGCCGGCGTTCTGGGGAGCCATCGTGATGACAGTGGTGACCTGGTTGATCAGCGTCATCGTGCCGGACAACCTGGACCGCCGGTGAACGGCTAGCACCCGGGTCGGTTGTTCCGGCGCACCTCACCTACGGGATACTTCCGGGCGGAGGACAGCGCGGTCCGGCGCACAAATGAAGAACAGCGGCCAGCAGGCCGAGAGTGGTAAGTAAGGAGCGCATCACATGCCCATCGCTTCCCCCGAGGCTTACGCGGAGATGCTGGACCGCGCCAAGGCTGGCCGGTACGCGTACCCCGCGATCAACGTGACCTCCTCCCAGACGCTGAACGCGGCGCTCAAGGGCTTCGCCGACGCGGAGAGCGACGGCATCATCCAGGTCTCCACCGGTGGCGCCGAATACCTCTCCGGCCCCTCGATCAAGGACATGGTCACCGGCGCCGTGGCGTTCGCCGCGTACGCGCACGAGGTCGCCAAGAAGTACTCGGTGAACATCGCCCTGCACACCGACCACTGCCCGAAGGACAAGCTGGACGGGTTCGTGCGTCCGCTGATGGGCATCTCGCAGGAGCGGGTGAAGCGCGGCGAGGAGCCGCTGTACCAGTCGCACATGTGGGACGGCTCGGCCGTGCCGGTCGCGGAGAACCTTCAGATCGCCGCGCAGCTGCTCGACGAGGCCGCCAAGGCCAAGATCGTCCTTGAGATCGAGGTCGGTGTCGTCGGTGGCGAGGAGGACGGCGTCGAGAACGCCATCAACGACAAGCTCTACACCACCACCGATGACGGCCTGGCCATGGTCGAGGCGCTCGGCCTCGGCGAGAAGGGCCGCTACATGGCGGCGCTGACCTTCGGCAACGTGCACGGCGTCTACAAGCCGGGCAACGTCAAGCTCCGTCCGGAGATCCTCAAGCAGATCCAGGACGCCGTCGGCGCCAAGTACGGCAAGGACAAGCCGCTCAGCCTGGTCTTCCACGGCGGCTCGGGCTCCCTGCTGAGCGAGATCCGCGAGGCTCTGGACTACGGCGTGGTGAAGATGAACATCGACACCGACACCCAGTACGCCTTCACCCGCCCCGTCGTGGACCACATGCTCCGCAACTACGACGGCGTGCTGAAGATCGACGGCGAGGTCGGCAACAAGAAGCAGTACGACCCGCGCGCCTGGGGCAAGGCCGCCGAGGCCGGTCTGGCCGCCCGGGTCGTCGAGGCCTGCGAGCACCTGCGCTCGACCGGCACCACGATGACCAAGTAACGACGTCCCACCCGACGGCCGGCTCCCCGCACGGGGAGTCGGCCGCCGTCGTCAGGTCGTCAGCAGGCGTACCGCCTCACGAACGTCGTCGGTGAGGTGGATCGTCGACGACAGGTCACCGAACGGGGACGCGGCCAGCAGCGGACGCAACAGCGCCTCCACCGGCAGCTCGACGGTCCAGTAGGCGCGGTCCAGGAAGATGTACGCCCCACTGGCGCCGTCGGTGCCGTAGTAGGTCTTGGTGGCCGCCTGGAACACCTCCTGCACAGTGCCCGCCCGCCCCGGCGCGAAGACGATGCCGCCCCGGGCGAGGCGCAGGATGGTGTCCTCCCGGATCGCGTTCGAGAAGTACTTCGCGATCCGCCCGGCGAACAGGTTCGCCGGCTCGTGTCCGTACAGCCAGGTCGGAATGGCCAGACCACCCGCACGCGCCCAGCCCAGGTCGTCGCCGCGCTGCCGGGGCACCCCCGCGTACCGCTGCCGGACCGTCAGCGCCGTGGCCGTGTACCGGTGGTGGTCGGTGAAGTCGGGGGCGGTGGCCAGCAGGTCGATCGCGGCCGTCACATCGGTCGCCGGGCGGTCCGCCAGGTAGGCGCCGAGGTTCGCGGCCTCCATCACACCCGGGCCGCCGCCGGTCACCACCAGCCGGTCGGCCCGCGCCAGCTCCCAACCCAGCACGGCCGCCATCCGGTACGCGGGACTGCCGCGCCGCACCGCGTGCCCGCCCATGATGCCCACCACCGACTGCGGCCCGTACGCGTTCAGCCAGACCCGGGCGGCGTCGGCCAACGCGTTGTCCACGCCGTGGTCGTGCAACCGCTGACCCAGCGCCTCCTTGACGTCCGGCAACGCGCCGCCGTGGGCCCGGTAGTGGTCGTACACCCTGGTGTCGTACATCCCGGTGAACCCGCCCTCGGCGAACCCGGCGGCCAGGTCGTCCGGGGTGTAGAGGTGCGTCGGCTGGGTCGGGTACGGCAGCCCGGAGAACGGCGGCACCACGTTCGCGCCGCGCCGGACCAGGTCGGCGCCGACGTCCCGGGACGCGAACCGGCAACCGACGAAGAGGGTGCCGGCGACGTCGACGCCGGTCAGGTCGGGCACCGGCGCGAGGTCGAGCCGCAGGCCCTGCACGGTCAGCCCGGCCAGCCGGCCGGCGGCCAGCTGTTGGTCGAACTCGGCGCGGGTCTGGATCTCACCGGCGTGCAGGTGCGGCTCGATGACGTCCGCGGGAGGTGGGGTCGGCACCGGGCCATCCTGCCCCTCCGCCGGGGCCGGTCAAACCTCGGGCCAGGGGTGGAACCGACAGGAGCCCGATGGTCGTGGCCACCGGGCTCCTGCATAACCGGTTCCTGGGGAGGCTCCGGACCATTAGTTGTAGTGGAAAACACCAGGCAGCGGCATAGGCCGCAGGCGTGACCAACTCCTCAGCCGTTCAGCGGGACACGTCGGCCGACCCGCTCGCGTGTCGCCCTGTCCAGCGGGTTGAATGGGGCGATGCAGAACCTTTTGCCAGAGCCACCGGCCACCCGCCTGCCCGTGAACGACGAGGCCGACGCCGCCCTGGCCGCCGCCGACGAGGCCGGCACCGATGAGGCGTACGCCAACGTGGCGGCCGGCTTCCCGACCTACAGCGCTGCCTGGGCTGAGCTCGCGGCGCGTGCGTTCGCGCAGGGCCAGGTGGTGACGGCGTACGCGTACGCCCGCACCGGTTACCACCGAGGCCTCGACCAGCTTCGCCGCAGTGGTTGGAAGGGGCACGGCCCGGTGCCGTGGTCACACGAGCCCAACCAGGGCTTCCTCCGCTGCCTCTACGTGCTGTCCCGCGCCGCAGACGAGATCGGCGAGGCCGACGAGGCGGCCCGCTGTGCCCAGTTCCTGCGCGACTGCGACCCGGAAGCGGCGGACGCGCTGGCGAGCAACTGACCCCGCCCCGACGGCCGGCCCGACATCGGGCCGGCCGTCGGCTGGTTACAACCCTTCGGCGACTGCCGCGGCGATCTTCAGCCAGGCGTCCCGGGTGGCCGAGGAGAGCCCGCCGTACCGGATCGGCTCGCCACTGTCGATGAGCCGCTCGTACGGGGCCAGCAGCACCGCCCGGGTGCGGGCCGCGAAGTGCTCCTGGATGGCCGGCAGGTCGATCTCCTTGCGGGACGGCGGCATCGACACCACGGTCACGGCCTGACGGACCAGCCGTTGCCGGCCGCTCTGCTCCAGGTGGTCGAGCATCCGGGCGGCGGTCTCGGCGGAGTCGTTACGGGCCGACATGGTGACCACCAACTGGTCGGTGGCGTCCATCGACGCCTGCCAGTTCTGCGCCCGGACGTTGTTCCCGGTGTCCACGAAGATCAACTTGTAGAACCGGCTGACCACCTCACGGATCTCGGCGAACGCGGCAGCCGTCAACATCTCGCCACCGGTGGCCGACTCGTCCGAGGCCAGGACGTCGAACATCCCCTCACCCTGCGAGCGGACGTACTGCGACAGGTCGCCGACCCGCCCGTGCGCACCCTGAAACTGCCCGAGGTCACGCAGCATGTCCCGCACCGTGCGGGCGTGGAAGTCCTGCTGGGCGCGCATCCCGAGGGTGCCCTGGGTCTCGTTGTTGTCCCAGGCCAGCACGTAGCCGCCGCGCTTCTGACCGAACGTCATCGCGAGCAGCAGGATGGCCACCGTCTTACCGGCGCCGCCCTTCGGGTTGACGACTGTCACCTGCCGCAGACCGCCGAAGTTGCGGCGCACCATCTCGATGTCCCGCTTGAGCTCCTGCTCGTGCCTCCCCGGAGAGAGGCGGAGCAGGCCCATCTTGTTGACCACCGCGCGTACACCCATTGTCGCCACCGGATCGGCGGGTCGAACCTGGCGGCGTCGGGCGAAGTCCTCGGCGGTCGGTGCGGCGGTGGTGTCCGGTGTCCAGCTCGCGTCCGGGTATGCGGCCGCGTCCGGGTACGCGGGGGCCGGTACCCGGGTCACCCCGTCGGCCTCCTGGTACGGCTGCCCGGGCGTGCCCCCGGGCGAGCCCTGCTGCCAGGGCGGTGGGTACCAACCCGGGGAGGGCGGGAACGGCCCGGGCGGTGGGGTCCCCGGCCCGGCCTGTCCAGGAGATTGCTGCGGTGCGGCAAGGCCGTGCGGCGGGTTGCTGAACTGCGTCACGTCGGGCGGCGGTGGAATCTGCGCCGGACCGGCCTGGCCGGGGATGAACGGCTGCCCGGGGTGTGCCTGCCCGGGACCGGCGTGCGGGACGACCGGCGGAGGCGGAATCGGAGGCGTCCCGCCGGCCTCTTCCTGGGCGGGCGCGGTCGTTCCGGCCGGGCGTTGCGGCGGGTACGCCCACGGCGACTCGGCAATCGGCCGCGCCGGCCCGTCGGGGGACCCGTCCGCACCGGGCCCACCGGGCTGTGGTGCCGGCTGGCCGGGCTGCGGTGTCGGCCCGCCAACCTGCGGCGCGGTCCCACCGGCCTGCGGTGCCGGCCCACCAACCTGTGGCGTCGGCCGGCCAGTCTGTGGTGTTGGCCCGCCAACCTGCGGCGCGGTCCCGCCAGGTTGCGATGCCGGCCCGGCCGCCGCGAGGGCTGCGGCCGAGGGATCTGCCGGCGCGGGGCCGGCGGCCGTCGGGCTGTCGGCGACGCGCGGGCTGTCGACGGTGTTCGGGCTGTCGGTGGCGTTCGGGCTCGCGGCGGACGCGGTGGCCGCCGGGATGGGCCGGTCGCTTGCTGCGGCCGTGGCGGGGCGGTCGGCGGGTGCCGCTGCGGCGGGGCGGTCGGCGGCGGCGGTCGGGTGGTCCAGGGTGAACGGCAGGTTCAGGTCCACACCGCCCGGGCCGGTCGACGGCGGCGTCGGCTGGGCACCGGTCGCTGGCGGAGCGGGCGGCGGTGACGCAGCGGCCGGGTCGGTCGGCGGCGGCCAACTCGGCTGCGCCGGCGCCCAACCCGACCCGACGCCGGACGGGCCGCTGGCCCCCCACCCCCCGGGCGCCGGGACGGCGCCGCTGAGCGACGGGTAGTCCGACGGCGAGGGCGGCGACTGGGCCGCAACGCCGGGCTGGCCGGGAACCGGCGGTCGCCCGATCGGCGGCGCAGCCACCGGTGGCGTGACCGGATGCGTGACCGGCGACGGCGCACCCCGCTGCTCGGCGACCGCAGCCCACGGCGGCACCGCGCCCCGGTCGCCCGGATCCGGCGGCCAGAGTGGTTCGACGTCCCGCTCCGGCACCGGCTGCTGGCCGGGCACCTGCGCCCGGTCGGCGTTCTCGTCCATTACGGCCCTCCCCAGTCCTCCTGCGAGGATAGGCCCAATCGCCCAACAGGGCCGATCGGCGCAGGCAGGTCGGCCGGTCGGTGCGGCGAGGTCAGATCGACCAGACCGCCCAGGCGCCCGGCTCGACCCACCAGGAACGCTTACGGGTCAACTCGCCCTCGACACCATCGTCGAGGTACGGCACCTTGCCCTCCCTGGGCAGCACCGACACCGCCCGCCCACGGGCCCGCCGAACTTCGAGGCGTACCCGCTTGCGCCCCCACGCCGAGCGGACGACCACCGGCACTGCCACCGCGACCTCGACCTGGCCGTCGGCCGGGTCCGGCGCGGTCAGCAGCGTCACGTCGTTGAGCGTCGCGTACCCGCCGGCGTTGCCGACCGCGCAGGCCAGCAGCGGTTCCGCACCGTCGGTGAGGATGGTGTCGTCGACCTCCACCCGGGCGCGCCAGTGCAGCGGCCGGCCGGCGTCGTCGGCCGCGCCGAGGAGCGCGCCGTCCAGGGTCACCGAGCCGCCGTCGTTGCGCAGCAGGTCCAGCCGGCGCGGCGTGCCGTCCAGCACCGCGGCGGCCACCGCCGCCGGGTCACGGGGCAGCCCGAGCTGCGCGGCCAGGTCCCGGTGGGTGCCGCCACGGGCCGGGTCGAGCGGGAGTACGGCCACCGGCGGCAGGTCGGGCAGGGTCCGGTTGCCGGGCAGATCCGCCGGGCGCTTGCTCGGCGCCGGGGCGTACCGCTTGACCAGCCGGCGCAGCACGGCGCGCAACTGCCCGTCGCTGGCCGTGGCGACGACCAGCCGGGTCTTGCTGTCCGGGTCCGGCCAGGTGAGGCCGTCCGGGCGGGCCGGGCCGTCGAGCCGGGCCAACACCGCGTCGATCTCGGCGTCGGAGCGGGCGGTGACCGTCTCCACCCGGGCGCCCCGGGCGTTCAGCGCGTCGGCGCACGCCAGCACCGGCACCCGTGGCCGCTCCGTCGCGCACTGCCCGGTGTCGGTGCTGGCCTGGCCGGTGCCGGTCTGGTCGCTGTTGGCCTGGTCGGTGTTGGCGTGGCCGGTGTCGGTCTGGCTCGTCGGAGCGGTGTCGGCCCCGGTCGCGCCGCCGCAGCAGGCCCCGCCGCTGCCACAGCCCCCGGGAGCGTCCCGCTCCGAACCGAGGGTGAGCAGCACCACGTCGTACACGGAAGGAGCCTCCTGCCTCTCGGCGCGACCCCTGCCGGCCACGCCGTCACTACTTGTTAACCTGACACCCCGGGCTCGCCGAGCGGTCGCCACCTGGCACCCGAGCCTTCTGGAGGCGGAAAAGATGCCAGCGATCGTGCTCATCGGCGCTCAGTGGGGCGACGAGGGCAAGGGCAAGGTTACCGACCTGCTGGGTGAGCGGGTCGACTACGTCGTGCGCTACTCCGGCGGCAACAACGCCGGGCACACGGTGATCACCCCGGACGGTCAGAAGTACGCGCTGCACCTCATGCCGTCCGGCGCGCTCTCGCCGAACGCGATGATCGTCATCGGCAACGGTGTGGTGGTCGACCCGAAGGTGCTGCTCGCCGAGATCGACGGCCTGGCGGAGCGCGGCGTCGACGTGTCCCGGCTGCGGATCTCCGGCGACGCGCACCTGATCATGCCGCACCACCGGGCGCTGGACCGGGTCATCGAGCGCTACCTCGGCTCGTCCCGGATCGGCACCACCGGCCGTGGCATCGGCCCGGCGTACGGCGACAAGGTCGCCCGGATCGGCATCCGCCTCCAGGACCTGCTCGACCCGGGCATCCTGCGCAAGAAGCTGGAACTCGCGCTGCGCGAGAAGAACCAGATCCTGTTCAAGGTCTACAACCGCAAGGCGATCGACCTCGAGGCGACCGTCGAGGAGTACCTGGCGTACGCGGAGCGGCTCAAGCCGTACATCGCGGAGACCCGGGCGATGCTCTGGGACGCCCTGGACCGGGGCGAGACGGTGCTGCTGGAAGGCGCCCAGGCCACCATGCTCGACATGGACCACGGCACC
This sequence comes from Micromonospora sp. NBC_00330, assembly GCF_036136635.1. Classification (NCBI taxonomy): domain Bacteria; kingdom Bacillati; phylum Actinomycetota; class Actinomycetes; order Micromonosporales; family Micromonosporaceae; genus Micromonospora; species Micromonospora sp. NBC_00330. The sequence continues at coordinate 5,775,258 of NZ_CP108012.1, read as the reverse complement.
TACCCCTTCGTGACCTCGTCCAACCCGACCGCCGGTGGCGCCTGCGTCGGCGCGGGCATCCCGCCGACCGCGATCAACAAGGTCATCGCGGTGAGCAAGGCGTACACCACCCGGGTGGGTGCCGGGCCGTTCCCGACCGAGCTGTTCGACGCCAACGGTGACCACCTGCGCAAGATCGGCGCGGAGTACGGCACCACCACCGGGCGGGAGCGCCGGTGCGGGTGGTTCGACGCGGTCGTCGCCCGGTACGCCTGCCGCCTCAACGGCGTCACCGACCTGGTCATCACCAAGCTGGACGTGCTCACCGGCCTGCCCAAGGTGCCGATCTGCGTCGGCTACGAGATCAACGGCGTCCGGGTCGACGACATGCCGATGAGCCAGACGGACTTCCACCACGCCAAGCCCGTCTTCGAGGAACTCGACGGCTGGTGGGAGGACATCACCAAGGCCCGCACCATCGACGACCTCCCGGAGAACGCCCGCCGCTACATCGCGAGGGTCGAAGAACTCTGCAACACGAGGGTGAGTGTCGTAGGCGTAGGCCCAGGCCGAGAAGAAAACGTAGTCCTCCACCCCCTCCTCCCCTAACCCCACCGCTCACTGCGGTGATCATGGGGTTAACGGGCTATTCGATCTACAAAAGTCCCGTTAACCCCATGATCGCTGAGAGGGTGGGCACCGTTGTCCACAGGGTTATCCACAGGGGTGGTGGTTGGGTGGTTGAGCGGTCAGCGTGGGCTTTGTGGATCGCGCAAGGTTTGTTCGCTCGGTTGCTGCCGACCAGGATGACCTGATCACCCGAGCGCAGGCGCTGAGGGCCGGCTTCAGCCGGCACGAAATCGACCATCTGGTAGCTGCTGGTCGTTGGCGAGCACTTGCTCGATCGGTCTATCTGACGCGCGGCCCGAACGGTGACCCACCTGCTCGTCGGTGTCGCATCCGTGCTGCCGTTCTCTCGCTGGGCCCGGCGGCTCATGCGGTGTTCGGCACCGCGGCTGAGTTGTACGGCATCGCCGGACTGCCGCGCCAGGACGAGATCCATGTGGGGCTGCCGGGCAGGGCCGCAAAGATGGCGCGGGTGTCGGATCCCGCAATCGTGCTGCACCAACTCGAACGCCCTCTGGGCGCGGTGGTGCAGGTGAACGGGATCGCGGCTACGGAGCCACGCCTGACTGTTTCCGAAATCATCCTGCGGGAGTGTCGGTACGCGGCGGTCTCGGTGCTCGATTCCGCCATCAATCGAGGGCTGCTCACGCCCGAATGTCTGGCAACCATTCCAGCGCTGATTCGAGGCCGACGTGGTGCGGTCGCAGCACGCGGCTATCTCGCTGAGGCGGATGGCCGGGCGCAGTCGCCACTGGAGACTCGCTCTCGACTTCGATGCGTTGACGGGGGAGTTCCGCCGGACGCGCTGCAGTTGGAGGTGCGCGACGATGACGGCTACCTGCTCGGCATTGGCGACCTGGGCTGGCGCGGCCCAAAGCTGATCGCCGAAGCGGACGGCCGAGACGCGCATGGCACCCCGGAGGCCGCGTACGCCGACCGCCGCCGCCAGAACCGCCTGGTCAACGCCGGCTGGACCGTCCTCCGCTTCACCTGGCAGGACACCCTCCACCCCACCTACATCCCCCACACGGTCCACCAAGCGATCGCAACCCTTCGTTCCCGTTGATCATGAGGTTGACTGGCCATTGGATCACCAGATGGTCCGTCAACCTCATGATCAACGGTGAGGTGAAGGGGGACAGTAGGATCTCGGGCGTGCGGGTTCTTTTGGTGGGTGGTGGCGGGCGGGAGCACGCGCTTGCGCTCGGCCTGGTGGCGGATTCGGGTGTTTCCGCGCTGATTGCGGCGCCGGGTAATCCGGGGATCGCCAGCGTGGCTGAGCTGCGGGCGGTCACTCCGACAGATCCGGCCGCGGTGGCGGCGTTGGCCGTGGAGATGGCGGCTGACCTGGTGGTGGTCGGGCCCGAGGCGCCACTGGTCGCCGGGGTCGCCGATGCGGTACGCGCCAAGGGCATCGCCGTGTTCGGTCCATCCGGTGCGGCCGCGCAGCTGGAGGGCTCCAAGGCGTTCGCCAAGGACGTGATGACCGCCGCCGGTGTGCCGACCGCCCGGGCGTACGTCTGCACGGACGAGGAGAGCACCGCTCGGGCGCTGGACGAGTTCGGCGCGCCGTACGTGGTGAAGGACGACGGGCTCGCCGCCGGCAAGGGCGTGGTGGTGACCGACGACCGGGCCGCCGCGTTGGCGCACGCCAACGAGTGTGGGCGTGTCGTGGTCGAGGAGTTCCTCGACGGCCCGGAGGTCAGCCTCTTCGTGGTCACCGACGGCGAGGCGGCGTTGCCGCTGGTGCCGGCACAGGACTTCAAGCGGCTCGGCGACGGCGACACCGGGCCGAACACGGGTGGCATGGGGGCGTACGCGCCGCTGGCCTGGACCCCGTCCGGCCTGGTCGACGACGTGATGCGGGATGTGGTCCACCCGACGCTCGCGGAGATGCGTCGCCGGGGTACCCCGTTCGCCGGCCTGCTCTACGTCGGGCTCGCGATCACCGCCGCCGGCCCTCGGGTGATCGAGTTCAACGCGCGCTTCGGTGACCCGGAGACCCAGGTGGTGCTCGCGTTGCTGGAGACCCCGCTGGGTGGGCTGCTGCACGCGGCGGCCACCGGCTCGTTGGCCGAGCACCCGCCGCTGCGGTGGCGGGACGGCAGCGCCGTGACAGTGGTGCTCGCCTCGGCCGGTTATCCGGCCGCGCCGCGCACCGGCGACGTGATCACCGGTGCGGACCGTCCGGGCATCATCCACGCGGGCACCGCCCGCCGGGCCAGCGACGGCGCGTTGCTGTCCGCTGGCGGCCGGGTCCTTTGCGGTACGGCCACCGGCGCCGACCTGGCTGCAGCGCGGGACGCCGCGTACGCGCTGGTGGACGGGGTGGAGTTGGCTGGCTCGCAGCACCGCACCGACATCGCCGCCGCCGCGATCGAGGGTCGGATCACGATTCCCGGCTGAACACCGACGTCGACCCGGCGGCACGCACCAGCCGACGCGCCTCGCCGCCGTCAGCCGTAGTAGCGGCGCAGTTCTCGGCTGAGTACCTTGCCGGTGGCGTTGCGGGGCAGGTACTTCACGAAGATCACGTCCCGGGGGACGCTGAACCGGGCCAGGAAGTGCCGGACGTACTCGCGCACCGCCTCGGGGTCGAGGGTCTCGCCGGGGTGCAGGGCGAGGAACGCGGAGAGGCGCTGGCCGTACTCGGGGTCGGGCACGCCGATCACGGCCGCCTCGCGGACCTGTGGCAGTTGTGCGAGCAGGTCCTCCACCTCGGACGGGAAGACGTTCTCCCCACCAGAGACGATCATGTCGTCGGCCCGGCCGTCGACGAAGAGCAGCCCGTCGGCGTTGAGCCGGCCGAGGTCGCCGGTGTCGAGCAGACCGTCGTGGGTTTCCCGGTTGGCGCCTGAGGTGTAGCCCTCGAAGAGCATCTCGTTGCCGACGCAGATCCGCCCGACCCGTCCGTCCGGTACGGGTCGGCCGTCGTCGTCGAGCAACTCCAGCCGGGTGCCGTGCGGCGGGCGGCCGGCGGTGGTGGGTGCCTGACGCAGGTCCTGCGGGCCGGCGATGGAGGCCCAGGAGACCTCGGTGGACCCGTAGAGGTTGTAGAGGACGTCTCCGTAGACGTCCATGAACTTCGGGGCCAGTCCGCCGGGCAGGGCGGAGCCGCTGACCGCGACGACCTTCAGCGGTGGACGCGGGTCCGGTGGGGGCACCTCCAGCAGCCGTTGCACCATCACGGGTACGGCGAAGAGCGCGTCGCACCGGTGCTCGCTCAGGGCGGCGAGCGTGGCGGCCGGGTCGAAGCGGCGGTGCAGCACGATGGTGGCCCGTAGTGCCAGGCAGACCTGGAGGGCGGCGAATCCCCAGGTGTGAAAGATCGGGGCGGCGATCATCACGCGGTCCCGGGCGTGCAGGGGGATGCGGTCGATGATGGACACCAGTGGGCCGAAGCCGCTGGGCGTCGGCCGGCGAGCGCCCTTGGGCGTACCGGTGGTGCCGGAGGTGAGCACGATGATCCGGCCGTCGCGCTCGGGCGGGTGCAGGTCACCCGGCAGTGCCCCGGCCACCAACTCCTCGCGCGCGCGTTCGTCGAGCCGGGACAGTTCGGCGGGGAGGCCGAGGACCCGGTCGGCGAACTCGTCGTCGTGTACGAGGAGCCGCAGCCGCTGTTCCTCGGCGACGGTGCCCAGTTGGGCGGCGCTGAGCCCGGTGTTGACGAGTACCGCGTCGACGCCGAGCAGGGTGGCGGCGACGATCGTCTCAATCAGCCCGTGGTGGTTGCGGCAGAGCACGCCGATCCGGTCGCCGGCCTGTACGCCGAGCCCGGCCCGCATCGAGCGGGCCATCCGTTCGGCCCGATCGAGCAGGTCGTGGTAGGTCAGCTCGACGCCGTTCTCGTCGATGACGGCGGGACGGCCCGGGTCTCGGGCGGCTGCTTGGCGTAGCTCGCCTGCCAGGCTCCACCCCCACGTGCGCAACGCGTTGAGCTGCGAGGCGACCCGGACCGGGCTGCCGGGGGTGAGCAGCCCGCGACGGGTCAGCGTGGCAACGATGAACGGCAGGTCCATGCCGCAGACCTCCTCGGGGTGGTGCGCGGACGGGGCGTCGGCATGCCCCGTCCATCAGGGCTTCTTTCCTTGATCATGCACTGGGCGCGGCTGAAGGCCCAGTTGGCGTCGGCGTGGGGTGACAAAGACGGCACAGATCGTGGAATCCGGGCCACCGTCGGCCCAACCCCGGTCGAGGGGCTGGGCCGACGGCGGTCAGCGGATCTGCATCCCGGAGATCGCCCGGGAGATGACCAGTCGTTGAATTTCCGAGGTGCCCTCGAAGATGGTGTAGATCTTGGCGTCCCGGTACCAGCGTTCGACCGGGTGGTCACGCAGGAAGCCGGCTCCGCCGAGCAGTTGCACTGCCTTCTCGGTGACCGACACGGCCACCTCGCCGGCCTTGAGCTTGGACATCGATCCTTCACCCGCTGTGAACGGGCGGTTGTTGCGGCCCATCCACGAGGCCCGCCAGACCAGCAGCCGCGCCGCGTCGATCTCCATCCGCATGTCGGCCAGCGCGAACGCGACCGCCTGGTTCTCGATGATCGGGCGTCCGAACTGGACCCGGTCCTTCGCGTAGTCGAGGGCGTACTCGTAGGCGGCCCGGGCCACGCCGAGCGCCTGGGCGCCGACTGTGGGTCGGGACAGCTCGAAGGTGCGCATCGCGGCCTGCCCGGTGGCCCGCTGACCGGAGCGGGCCCGGTCGAGGCGTGCCAGCAATGCGTCCCGTCCGCCGAGCAGGCAGCGGCCGGGTACGCGGACCCCGTCGAGGAAGACGTCGGCGGTGTGCGACGCGCGGAGGCCGAGTTTGCGCAGCTTGCGGGTGGCGGCCAGGCCGGGGGTGCCCGGCGGTACGACGAACGCCGCCTGACCCCGGGAGCCGAGCGTGGGGTCGACGGAGGCGGTGACCACGTGCACTCCGGCGATTCCGCCGTTTGTGGCGTACGCCTTCTGACCGGTGAGCACCCACTCGTCGGTGGCCTCGTCGTAGACGGCCCGGGTGCGCATCGCGCCGACGTCGGAGCCGGCTTCCGGCTCGCTGGTGCAGAAGGCGGCGACGGCCGGCGAGTCGACGTCGCCGAAGCACTGCGGCACCCACTCGACCATCTGGTCGGGGGTGCCGGCACCGTAGATGGCGGCGACGGCGAGGGAGGTGCCGAAGATGCTCATGCCGATGCCGGCGTCACCCCAGAAGAGTTCTTCGCTGGCGATCGGTAGGGAGAGCCCGGTCGGGTCGGCCCAGCAGGTGGCGAGGAACTCGAAGCCGTAGAGGCCGACCTTGGCGGCTTCCTGGATCACCGGCCACGGGGTGTCCTCGCGCTCGTCCCACTCGGCGGCGGCTGGGCGCACGACCTCGGCGGCGAAGCCGTGCACCCAGTCGCGTAGATCCCGCTGTTCCTCGTTCAGGTCGAGCGAGAACTCAGCCATGTCAGGCCTTGGGGATGTCGAACAGGTTGGCGATGTTGGCGGCGAGGCCGAGGTCGCCCTTCGCCTTCAACTTGCCGGTCATGAACATCATCACCGGGTTGGCGCCACCGGAGACGATCTTCAGGAACTCGACCGGGCCCATGGTGAGGCTCAGCTTCGGGTCGTGCTGCGGGGTCTCGTTGACGACGCAGGTGCCGTCGGCGATGACCACCTCGTAGGTGTCGCTGCCGCCGTCGGGGCGACCGGTGATGATCCAGTGGATGACCGCGTTCGTGGAACCGGCCCGGTCCGCGCGGAACAGCGACGGCATCCGGCCGAACACCTCGCCCAGGACCTTGTCGCGCAGGTCGCCGGACATCACCTGGGCGATCTTGTCGTCCGGGGTGGACTTGACCAGCTGGGCGAACTCCTTGGGGCCCACGTTGGCGAAGGTGGCCGGGTCGAAGTCAGTCATCAGGTGCGCCTTCCGGAAGATTGGCTACTCGCGCGTAACCCTACGCACGAGTAGGTATGCTCGCAAGGTGTCCAGCGTCCCCGCCTTCAAGCGCCTGCCTCGCGCCGTCCGCGAGCAGCAGATGCTCGACGCGGCCGTCAAGGTCTTCTCCCGACGTGGCTTTCACGCCGCCAGCATGGACGAGATCGCCGAGGACGCCGGCATCTCCAAACCCATGGTGTACGCGTACCTCGGCACCAAGGAGGAGCTCTTCGTCGCCTGCCTGCACCGGGAGGGCACCCGGATGATGCAGGCCATCGCCGGGGCGGCGGCTCCCGACCTGCCGGCCGACGAGCGGCTCTGGCGCGGGCTGAGGGCGTTCTTCGGCTTCGTGGGCGCCCACCGGGACGGGTGGGCGGTGCTCTACCGGCAGGCCCGGGGCGAGCAGCCGTTCGCCGGCGAGTTGGCCACCATGCGGGCCCGGCTGGTCGAGGTGGTCGCCGGAATGCTCGACCACGCACTGCGCGCCGAGGGCCGCGAGATCGCCGCCATCGACCTGGAGGTCGTCGCGTACGCCCTGGTCGGCGCTACCGAGTCGTTGGCCGACTGGCTCGCGGACCACCCGGACGCCGACCCGGAGAAGACTGCCACCCGGATGATGAACGTGGCCTGGCTCGGTGCCGCCCAATTGCTGCACGGCGTCACCTGGCGTCCGCCGGCCGACTGACGGCCCCGGCGGGAAGGGCGTCGGTGCCCGGCTCGCCGGCCCGCGCCGTACGGCGGCGGTTGCGGAGCCAGCGGACCACCTCGACGACCACAGTCACCGTCAGGGCGAGGCCCAGACCGAGCAGGAGACCGCGCAGCGGGTCCTGCTCGAAGGCAAGCCCGCCGACGTAGCCGACCAGCGCCGAGTAGAGCCCCCACGAGCCGGCGGCCAGCGCGTCGAAGGCCAGGAACCGTCGCCGTGGATAGCGCACCGCACCCATGGTGAGTGTGACAGCGGTCCGGCCGCCCGGAACGTAGCGGGCCACTGTGAGGATCAGACCGCCCCGGGTGGCGATCCCCCGACGGGCCCGCTCGATGGCGGCTCGGCGTCGACCGTCGGGCGGCAGCCGGTCGAGCAACCGGGTGCCGCCACCCCTCCCGATGGCGTACGAGATGTGGTCGCCGACCAGCGCCCCGGCGGCGGCCACCAGGACCACCGCCGGCAGGTACGGCGCTCCGGAGGCCGCGAACACCCCTGCGGTGATCACCGCCGTCTCGCTCGGCACCACCGGGAAGAAGCCGTCGAGCACCGCGATCGCGAAGATCGCCAGGTACACCCAGGGTGAGGACATCGTGTCGTGCAGCAGGTCGAGCAGATCCATGATCTCGATGCTGGTCGGGGCGGCTGCTCCCGACATCGGCCAGTGGTCAGCTGGGCGGCACTACTTAGGTAGCGGCCGGCCCGGACTGTGCATCGGGGTCATCCCCCACCTCACCCGGGTACGGCGCTGCGGGGCGGCCCGACACGTCGGCTGAGCCCTAGGCTCGCTGTGTGGCCTCCAGCGCCGTCGCCCTCCGGCGGGTCGTCGATCGGTACGCCCCGCCGCTGCTCGCCGTCCTGGTCGCCGCAGCCGTGTGGGCCAGCGCGACCGGTGACATCGGGGTCCGCTCGCCGCTGCCGAGCGTGGTCGTGCTGTTGATCGCACTGGGCTCGGCGGGTGCCGCCCTCACGGTCCGGACCCGCCGCTGGCCGTTGTTCCTGGCTGCGGCGGTCGGCTGGTTGGTGCTCGCCGCGGCGGCGGCCGGGGTGCTGGCCTCGTACCAGGCGGGTCTGCGGTTGCGCGGTCGCCAACTCGCCGGCTACCTCGCCGGGGCGGCACTGGTGCTGACCGGCGGGGTGCTGGTCGGGCTGTCGGTGGGTGGCGTACGCCGGATCACCACCGCCAGCACCGGCAACGTGCTGCTGCTCGCCGCCTGCCTGGTGGGGCTCCCATTGGTCTTCGGCCTGTGGGTGCGGGCCCGTCAGGACACGCTCGCCGCTCTGCGGGACCGGGCCGAGCGGCTGGAACGCGAGCAGGAGGCCCGCGCCGATCGGGCCCGTGCCGAGGAGCGGACCCGGATCGCCCGAGAGATGCACGACGTGGTGGCACACCGGGTCTCGTTGATGGTGGTGCATGCCGGGGCGCTGGAGGTGACAGCCGCGGACCCGGCGACCGTCGAGGCCGCCGCGCTGATCCGGACGACCGGCCGGCAGGCGCTCACCGACCTGCGCGAGGTGCTGGGTGTGCTGCGCCAGGCCGGCCCTGCCGTGACGCCGGAGCGGGGGCTCGACACGTTGGACGAGTTGATCGGGGAGTCCCGTGCCGCAGGGCTGCGGGTGTCCCGGCAGGACGAGGGTGTGCCGACGGCACTGCCGGCGACGCTGGGGCGTACCGCGTACCGGGTGGTCCGTGAGGCGCTGACGAACGTGCGCAAGCACGCGGCCGACGCCGAGACGACCGTCTGCCTGCGCTACCTGCCCGACGGGCTGGAGGTGCTGGTCCGCAACGGCCCGTCCGAGGGCGGGTCGGCGCTGCCGGGTGCCGGGCAGGGCCTGCTCGGGCTGCGTGAGCGGGTGGAGCTGCTCGGCGGCCGGTTGGAGGCAGCCCCCGTGGACGGTGGCTTCCTGGTCCGGGCTCTGATCCCGCTGGCGGGTGCGGCGTGATCCGGGTGGTGGTGGTCGACGACGAGCAGTTGGTTCGGGCCGGGCTGCGGCTGATCCTTGAGGCGGCGGAGGACATCACCGTGGTCGGTGAGGCAGCGGACGGCGCCGGCGCGCTGGAGCAGGCCCAGCGGTTACGTCCCGACGTGGTGCTGCTCGACGTGCGGATGCCGGGCGTCGACGGGCTGACCGTCGCGCCCGACGTGGTCGCCGCCGGCCCAAAGGTGATCATGTTGACCACCTTCGACCTCGACGAGTACGTGCACCGTGCGCTGCGGGCCGGCGCGGTCGGCTTCCTGCTCAAGGACACCCCGCCCCGGGAGTTGGCCGCCGCCGTTCGTACCGTGGCCGCCGGGAACGCGATGCTCGCCCCGACGGTGACCCGGCGCCTGATCAGCTCGTTCGCCGAGCGTGGCCCGGCCCGCCGGGACGCGGCCCGTGAGCGTCTCGCACCGCTGACCGAGCGGGAGCTGGCGATCGTCCGGGAGGTGGCACGCGGGCACGGCAACGCGGAGATCGCCCGGCGGCTGACGATGAGCGAGGCCACCGTCAAGGCACACGTCAGCCGGGCGCTCGCGAAGCTCCACGCGGGCAACCGGGTGCAGCTGGCCATCCTGGTGCACGACGCCGACCTGCTGTGACAGGTGTCAGGTCGATCCGGCCCGGTCGGTGGTGGTGGCGGCGCGGCGGCGCGCCCGGTGGCGCAGCCAACGGATGCCCTCGATGCCCAGCGTGACGATCACCGACAGGCCGATCCCGGCGAGGACGCCCTTGACGGGGTGCCGTTCGAAGGCCAGCCCGCCGAAGTAGCCGAGCAGCCCGCAGTACAGGGCCCAGGTGACCGTCGCGATCGCGTCGTACAGCAGGAACGACCGGCGGGAATAACGCACCGCGCCCATGGTGAGGGTGACGGCGGTCCGCCCGCCCGGCAGATACCGGGAGGTGGTCAGGATCAGCCCGCCACGCCGGTTCAGCGCGCGCCGGGCCCACTCCGAGCTGGCTCGTCGGCGGCTGCCGTCGGGAAACCCGGCGAGGCGTCTCGCGCCGCCACCGCGCCCGATGGCGTACGAGACGTGGTCACCGGCGCAGGCGCCCAGCGCGGCGGCGACGATCACCGCCGCCAGCTTGGGATTTCCGCTGGTGGAGAGCACGGCGGCGGTGATGACGGCCGCCTCGCCGGGTACTGCCGGAAAGAACGCGTCGACCGCCGTGAGCCCGAAGATCAACAGGTACACCCACGGTGAGGTGACCAGCTGTCGGAGCAGGTCGAGCGCGGAGTCCATGCCCCCATGCTCGCCGGGCGCGACCCGCCCGGTGGCCGAAGCCGCTGGATAACCCTCACCTCGCCTCGCGCCGATCTTGCATTTTGTGCCCGCACCAAACCCTGCAAAAGCCGTATAACAACAACCGAAAGTGCAAGATCGACGGGGCGGGGGTGGGGCTGGGGGTGGGGCTGGGGCGGGGTGGGTCAGGCTGCGTGGGCCAGGGGTCGTGGGGCTAGCAGCGGGCCGTGTGGGGTCTTGCTCTCGGCGGTGGGGCCGCGTGAGGTGAGCACCACCGGGGTGTCCAGCTCCGCGCTCACCGCTGCCGGCCAGTCCACCGGCGCTTCGTCGTACAGCGGGCGGGAGCGCAGCAGGCGGGCGGTGAGCGCGGCCTGGCGGTCCAGGTCACCGGGCGGGCCCGGGGTGAGCCGGTCGGTCGTGTCGTAGCGGCGGCAGATCCGCAGGTCGGGGCCGGCCAGGTCCAGGTGGGTCACTGCCAGGCCGTCGACACCGCCGGCTGCGGCGAGGGCGTACCGGTGGGCGACCGCGTCGAAGTGGCCGAACCGGAACCGGCCCTGCCACGGGTTCGTGGCGTTGTGCGCATCGGCGAACGGCAGGCTCCGGTCCTCGGTCACCAACGGGCCGTGCCCGTGCCGGGTGGTGACCACGCGGAGCACCCCGATCCGGGTCACGTCGCCGGGCCGGCCCGCCTCGGCGAGCAGGCTGTCGACGTTGGCGAACGTGGTGGTGCTCCAGGTGGTGTACGGATGGAAGCCGTGCCACTCGTCGAGCAGCACCCCCTGCGCGCCCTCGAAGACGCAGGTCCCGGTGCGCAGCGCCCCGGCGAGCCAACTGCCGTCGACGATGGCGACCCGGTCGGCGAACCCGGTGAACGCGGGCAGGCAGTCGTCGATCGGTGGCGCGTCCAGTGGGCCCAGTTCGGCGGTCAGCCGGTCCCGCACTGTGGTCAGCCTGCGGCGCAGCAGCGCTGGGCTGTGGCAGTCGGCGACCCGGGGTGCGTCGTCGGGGTGGGCGAGACCGTACGCGACGGCCTCGCCCACCCCCAGCCCGCAGGAGCCGTGCCGGTCGGCTCCCCGGGCGATCTCGCGGGCCTGGTTGGCGGCCCGGTGGTACGGGGTGGCGAGCAGTGCGTCCCCGTCGACGGTCAGCCGGTCGAGCGCGTCGGGCACCCCGAGCGTGGCGAGGTGGTCGGCCTCGGCGGCCAACGCCAGCGGGTCCACCACCACGTGCCGGGACAGGTGCGTACGCACACCGGGATGGAACGTGCCGGCGCCGAACTGCGCGAACGTGTGGTGCCGCCCGTCGCGCAGCACGACGTTGTGTGCCGCCTGCGCGCCCCCGTTGAAGCGGACCACCGTGTGCACGGGACGGGTGGCGCAGAGCCAGTCCACCACCGTGCCCTTGCCGGCGTCGCCGTAGCCGAGGTCGACCACCGCCACGTGGTTCACAGCCGGGTCACCCCGCCGGCCGTGTCGGTGAACGCCGGCAGCGTCGACACCTCGGCCCGCCGTTCCCGGCCGAGGCGGGCCAGCGCCTTCGACACGGTCCCGGTGGCGCCGGAGCCGGCGCGATCCAGATCGCGCAGGCCCTCGTCCAGGTCGATGGCCTGTTCGCCGAGGCCGATGGTGAGCGCGATGGTCTCGCAGACCGCGTCGAGGTCGTCGAGCACGACGGCGTTCTGCCCGAACAGGTCCCGCCAGAAGTCGAGCACCTTGGCGTTGCCGGCGTAGTGGCTGCCGGCCGGGAGCAGGTAGTAGGTGTCCCAGCGGCGGGTCACCTCGTCGACCACCTGCCGCAGCGGCACGTCCTCGGAGAGGTGGTCGCCGATCAGGCCGGCCACCTCCCGGGCCTTCACCCGCTGGTACGCCAGCTCGTCGCCGATGATGAAGAGGTAGCCGCGCCGGCCGCGCTTCTCCCAGTTGTCGGTGACCGTGTGCCGGGCCATGAAGTACATGGCCAGCTCGTACGACTCGCTCATCTGCCCGCCGCCGCCGCCCTCCAGCACGATCCGGCCGAGGTCGTCGTCCATCCGGTTGTCCGACTCGAACTGGCCCACCTGCAACGGCACCCGGTCGCAGGTGGCGTCGCCGATGGCACCGAACATGATCTGCGGGTCGCTGGCGTAGCCCTGCCGTTGCAGCAGCCCGAGCAGTTGCGGCAGCTTGGTCTGTAGGACCCGCGGCACCGTACGCATCGAGCCGGTCACGTCGAAGAGCACCGCGACGGGCGTCGACCGGGGGTGCTCGTCGGAGTCGCGGCTCTCGCGGGTCGCGTCCCTGGGATCGAGCGCGGGGTGCACTGTGCGTGCCCCGCTGTCGCTGTAGGAGAAGGCGCTCCTGCCGGTGGACCGGCGGTAGCGGTCGGCGGCGTCGTACACGTCGGTGGACCAGATTCCACTGCCCATGTCAGCTCCCTAGGGGGTGAGGGTGAAGGGTCGGAAGGTGCGTGGCCCGTAGAGCCGGTCCAGCACCTGGTCGAGTTCGCGTAGCAGGCGCCAGGCGTCGTCGGGCCGGGCGTCCAGGGACCGTTGCCGGCAGCCCTGCGCGAAGGTGTGCAGCTCGCGGGGTGCGCGCGGCCCCATCAGCCAGCTCATGCAGTGGCTGGCCATCGCGATGTCGGTGCCCGGCCCGCACCGCTGCTTCTTGAGGACCTCCTCCGGGTTCCAGCCGTGGCCCGGTACGACCGCCGGGATCGTGCTCCCGACGGCCGCGGAGAAGCACCAGTCGACGAGCACCACGCCGTGGGCGTCCGGCTCGATAAGCACGTGTCGGGGCAGGACCGCGCCGTGCACCACGCCCGCCCAGTGGGCCAGGCCGAGCACCACCAGCAGCCGCCGCCACATCCAGGCCACATCCCGGGCGTCCAGCCCGTCGGGGTACGCGCGCCGCACCTGTTCGAGGTCGTGCAGGCCGGGTGCGGTGGCGAGCACGTTGATCCGCCGTTCCGCGCCGGTGGCGGTGTCCCGGTGCCGGAGTTCGTCGACCAGCCGGGGCACGTACGGCAGGTAGCGCGGGTCGCCGCGATCGGCGATGGTGCGCAGGGCGTGCGCCTCGCGGGCCATCAGGTCGTTGTCGGTGGGCCGTCGGGGGAGCTTGAGCAGCCGGTCGTCGCCGACGTCGTAGAGGTCGGCCAGGTCACCCGAGTGAGCCGGCGCGCCGAGCCGGTAGTCGCCGAGGACCGTGGTCTGCCGGGCCTGCCACCGGGTGGTGACGTGGATGAACGCGTCGATGGCTTCGGCGCGTACCGCCGGGTCGGTCGGCAGGCGGTCGGGGTGCAGGGCCGCGACCAGCTCGCGGTAGCGGCGGGCCGGCTGGTCGGCGCCGAACAGGTCGGCGTCGGTGCGGGCGGCCGTGACCAGGCGGATGGCGTCCGTCGCCCTCACCGCACCGTCTCCTCGTGGGCGGGGCGCAGCAACGCCGGGTGCAGCAGGCGGGCGTCGCCGGCCCGGTAGAGCCGGGCGCGCGGGCCGCCTCGGGCACCACCGCGCTCGGTGCTGGCGCCGGTGCTCTCCACGAAGCCCGGCACGGAGAGCACCTTGCGGTGGAAATTGCCGGCGTGCAGCGGGTGCCCCCAGACCGTCTCGTAGACGGCGCGCAGTTCGCTGATCGTGAACTCGGCGGCGAGGAAGCGGGTGGCGAGCGGGGTGTACTCCAGCTTGGAGCGGGCCCGTTCCAAGGCGTCGTCGATGATCCGGCCGTGGTCGAAGGCGAGCTGCCGGCTGGTCAACGCGGTCACCGGCAGCCAGATGGCCTCGTCGGCGTCGCTGCCGGCGGCCGCGTCCGGCAGGTCGGGGGCGAACGCGAGGTGCGCGATCGAGACGACCCGCATCCGCGGGTCACGGTCGGGAGCGCCGTAGCTGCCCAACTGCTCCAGGTGTACGCGGCGCAGCGCCTCGCCGCCGAGCCCGGTCTCCTCGGCCAGCTCCCGTCGGGCGCCAGCGGTCAGGTCCTCGTCGGGGCGGACGAAGCCCCCAGGCAGCGCCCAGTGCCCCGCGAAAGGTGCCTCGCCGCGCCGGATCAGCAGCAGGTGCAGTGCGCCGTCGCGGATGGTCAGCGCCACCACGTCGACGGTCACGGCGACCGACGGGTAGGCCCGGGGGTCGTACGCGGCCAGGAACTCCTGCTCGTCCATTACGTCTCTCTCATCCTGAGAACATCTCGCTGTGAGAACAACTTAGCGCAGAAGTGCGCGCCTGCCAAGGGCAACTGTGCGCACCAAGTCAGCGCGATGCGCTCAGCGCACGAAGCCGGCGGGTGTGCTCAGCGCACGAGACCCGTCAGGTTCGGTCGGCCACGCGAGTCGTGCAGGGCGAACCCGCCGTCGGGCAAGAGCGCGAAGTTCACAGTGCTCGGCAGCGGCACTGGCAGCTTGAAGGCGACCTCGACCGTGTACGCGTCCGGCAGTCGGGCCTCCAACGCGGCCAGGCAGCGCGCCTTGCTCCACATGCCGTGCGCGATCGGCCGGCGGAAGCCGAACAGCCGCGCCCCGAGCCGGGACGTGTGGATCGGGTTGTGGTCGCCGGAGACCCGCGCGTACTCCGTACCGACGCGCGGTTCCACACGCCAGCGGGCGGTGGCCGTCGGCGCCGGGGGACGTTCGCCGGGCTCGCGTCCGCCCGGCTTACGCTCCCGACCGAGGTACGTCGAGACGCCGCGCCACACCTCCTTTCCGTCGATCGAGCCGACGAGCACCACGTCCACCTGCCGCCCCCGGTCGTGCGGGCGCAGGTTCTCGGCGTACGTGGTGAAGTCGAGGGTCTCGTCGGCGGTGATCGGGCGGTGCGTGGTGATCCGGTTGGCGACGTGCACCAGGCCGATCAGCGGGAGGGGAAAGTTCGGCGCGGTCATCAGGCGCAGGGCCAGTGGAAAGCCCATGACGTGCGGAAACGTCGCGGGCAGCCGATCGCTGAGCCGGAACCCGCAGACCCGGTCGTAGTCGGCCAGCCGCGCCCGGTCGACGCTCACCCCGCCCACCGTCAACTCGACCGCCGGCAGGTCGGGCCCGCGCCGTCCGCCGCCGAGGCCCGGTAGCGCACCGAGCAACGCCCGTCGGTGCAGCGCCCCGGCCGCCGGCATCCGGGTCAGTTCGACAGGGGTACGGCTGCCCGACTCCGGCCGCGCGCCCATCACGCCCCCAGCAGGCTCTGGCCGCAGACCCGGACCACGTTTCCGCTGACCGCGCCGCTGGCTGGCCAGGCAAGCCAGCCGATCGTCTCGGCCACGTCCACCGGCAACCCGCCCTGGGCCAGGCTGTTCATCCGCCGGCCCGCCTCGCGGACGACCAGCGGGATGCGGGCCGTCAGCCGGGTCTCGATGAAGCCGGGGGCCACCGCGTTGACGCTGATCCCGTGCTGCCGCAGGGCCGGCGCGAGCGAGTCGACCAGCCCGATCACGCCGGCCTTGCTGGTGGCGTAGTTGGTCTGCCCCCGGTTGCCAGCGATCCCGGCGATCGACGAGACCGAGATGATCCGCCCGCCGGCCGGGATCAGCTCCCGCGCCAGCAGCACGTCGTTGATCCGCTCCTGGCTGGAGAGGTTGACGTCGATCACCTGGTCCCACCGGTCGGCGTCCATCCGGCCGAGCGTCTTGTCCCGGGTGATGCCGGCGTTGTGCACCACCACGTCGACCCGGCCGTGCCGGCTGGCCAGGTGCTCGGCGAGTCGGGTCGGCGCGTCCGGCGCGGTCAGATCGAGTTGGACGGCGGTGCCGCCGATGTCGTTCGCCACCGCGGCGAGCGCGTCACCGGCGGCCGGGATGTCCAGGGCCACCACCTTCGCGCCGTCGCGGGCGAGCACCGTCGCCAGGGCCGCACCGATGCCCCGTGCGGCGCCGGTGACCAGCACGACCTGCCCGTCCAACGGGCGGTCCCAGTCGGCCGGGACGCTCGCCGCGCCGCCACCGACCCGGATGACCTGCCCCGACACGTACGCGGACCGGCCGGACAGCAGGAACCGGAGTGTCGATTCGAGGCTCGTGATGGTGCCAGCCGAGTGGGCCGGGTCGTCCGCCGCGTCACCGCTCACGTAGACGAGTTGCGCGGTGGTACCCCGGCCGAACTCCTTGCCGATGCTGCGGACCAGCCCTTCGAGGGCGCGTTGGGCGGTCGCCTCGCGGGGTGTCGGGCACTCCTCCGGTGAGGTGCCCAGCACGATCACCCGGCCGCTGGGCAGCACTGCCCGGGCCTGCGGGTGGAAGAAGTCGTAGAGCTGGCGCAGCTCGGTGGAGTCGGTGATGCCGCTGGCGTCGTACACCAGGGCTCCGAAGCGATCCTGCGGCCCGGCGGTGCCGGTGTCACGCAGCTCGACCCCGGCGGCGGTCAGGATCTTGGCGATCGGCTCGGCGAGCCGGCCGCCGGTGGCCGCGCCGAGCAGGGCCGGGCCGGCCAGCAGCGGGTCGCCGGGGTGGTGCCGGCGCAGTCGGGGCGGGTCGGGCAGCCCGAGGCGCTTGACCAGCGCGCGGCCGGCGGCCGATTGGACGAAGCTCGCGTACCTGTCGGTCATGGGCGTAGCCTACTGGCGAGTAGGGTTCGAGCAACACATGTCGAGGAGGCGGATCGTGCAGAGCATCCGGCGGGTCGCGGTCATCGGGGGCAACCGCATCCCCTTCGCCCGTTCCAACGCCCGCTACGCGGACGCGTCGAACGCGGACCTGCTCGGCGCGGCGCTCGACGGCCTGATCGCCCGCTACGGGCTGGCCGGGCAGCGCATCGGCGAGGTGGTCACCGGTGCGGTGCTCAAGCACTCCCGCGACTTCAACCTCACCCGCGAGGTCGTCCTCGGCTCCCGGCTCGACCCACACACCCCGGCGTACGACATCCAGCAGGCCTGCGGCACCGGCCTGGAGGCGACCATCCTGGTCGCCAACAAGATCGCCCTCGGCCAGCTCGACGTGGGCATCGCCGGCGGTGTCGACACCACCTCGGACGCCCCGCTCGCCGTCAACGAGGAGATGCGCCGCACGCTGCTCAAGCTCAACTCGGCCCGTACGCTGGGCGAACGGCTCAAGATCGCGGCGAAGCTGCGCCCGCTCCAGCCGTTCAAGCCGGAGATCCCGCGCAACGCAGAGCCGCGTACCGGCCTGTCCATGGGCGACCACGCCGCCCGGACCGCAGCGCGCTGGCAGATCGACAGACGCTCCCAGGACGAGCTGGCGCTGCGCTCACACCAGCGCCTCGCCGCCGCGTACGACAGGGGCTTCTTCGACGACCTGATGACGCCGTACCTGGGGCTCACCCGAGACCAGAACCTCCGCCCGGACAGCAGCCTGGAGAAGCTCGGTTCGCTGAAGCCGGTCTTCGGCACCCGCGGCCCGGACGCCGAGCAGGCCACCATGACGGCCGGCAACTCGTCGCCGCTCACCGACGGCGCTTCCACGGTGCTGCTGGCCAGCGAGGAGTGGGCGGCGGCGCATCACCTGCCCGTGCTGGCCTGGTTCAGCTGGTCGGAGACGGCGGCCGTGGACTTCGTGCACGGCGACGAGGGATTGCTGATGGCACCCGCGTACGCGGTGCCCCGGATGCTGGCCCGTGCCGGGCTGACGTTGCAGGACTTCGACTACTACGAGATCCACGAGGCGTTCGCGTCGCAGGTGCTGGCCACCCTCGCCGCCTGGGAGTCGCCGGAGTTCGCCAAGGACCGGCTCGGCCTGGACGCGCCGTTGGGCGCGATCGACACCGACCGACTCAACGTCAACGGTTCGTCGCTGGCCGCCGGGCATCCGTTCGCCGCCACCGGCGGGCGAATCGTGGCGACCCTGGCCAAGCTGCTGGCCGAGCGGGGAAGCGGGCGCGGGCTGATCTCCATCTGCGCCGCCGGTGGTCAGGGCGTGACAGCCATCCTGGAGCGCTGAGCGGAGTGTGCAAGGCGACGCCCGCCGGACCACGAGGGTCCGGCGGGCGTCGATCGTGCGGTGGAGCTCAGCCGAGGGTGAACTTCTCCCAGGTGCTGATGGTCGGGCCGTTGGCGATCAGCGGCTTGCTGCCTGCGCCGTCGGCGCTGACGTACTTGTTGTTGACGGCGGCCTTGAAGCTGACGGTGCCGTCGCTGTTGCGGACCATGGTGAACCGCTCCCAGCTGCTGGCCGTCGGGCCGTTGGGGATCAGCGGCTTGGATCCTGCGCCGTCGGCGGACACGAAGTGGTTGTTGACGCGGGCGAGGAGGGCGACCTGCCCGTTGCCGACATCCACCACGTCGAACCGCTCCCAGAGGCTGGCCGTGGCAGCCGAGGCGATCAACGGCTTGGTCCCCGCGCCGTCGGCGCTGACGAAGCGACCGTTGACCTGGGCCTTCAGGGATCGGTTCGCGTCCGGTACGACGACCTGGAGGAACTTCTCCCAGGTGCCGATGGAGGGCCGGTCGGCGCTCATCGGAACGGCGCCGCTGAATTCGGCGGTCACGTACTGGTTGGTGATGGGGGTCTGGAGGCTGATGGTGCCGTCGCTGTTGCGCACCAGCGTGAACGATTCGCGGATGTCCACGAGCTTGCTCGTCGCTGTCAACGTGACGTTGTCGAACTGGGAGATGCCGACGTAGCGCCCGGCCGCCCGGGAGAAGAGGGCGACCTTGCCGTTGCCGGCGTCGGCCAGGTCGAACTGCGCGATGGTGCTCGGTTCGGCCTGGTTGGGCCGAAGCCCGAAGCCGGTCTCGTAACTCACGTAACGCCGGTTGGACAGGGCGCGCAGACCAACGGTCCCGGTCGGCCGCAGCATGCTGATCTGATTGCCGTAAGCCGTCGACCGACCGTCGGTGCCGGTGACGGTGACGTTGACGAGATAGCGGTCCGGCTTCGCGTAGGTGTGCGAGGCGATCGGACTCGTCTGGGTGACGACACTGCCGTCGCCGAACGAGAACTCGTAGGACGCGATCGGATTAAGCCCGGGGGTGGAGGCGGAAGCGTCCACGCTCACCGAGCGCGCCTGGAGATTCAGGGCGACGTCGAACGACACCACCGGGGCGCGGACGGCCTCCACGGCACCACGGTCGGCGAAGGTGACCGAGCCGGCGCCGGTGTTCGCCACGGCCGGGTCGTCGACGCGCGGCCAGCCGGCGCGGTCGAGGGTCGGGTAACCGGGGGCGGCCGAGTTCGCCGAGTCGATGTTGTCCCGGGCCTGTCCCGTCTCGCGGTCGTGCGCGGCCTGGCCGGAGGCGGCCCGGAACGCGGCGAGACCCATCGGGGTGTTCCAGGCGTAGATCTGCGGTGAGTCGTTGTTGTAGTGGTGGACGTTGTTGTAGTCGACCACCGTCTTCCCGACAGCTCCGCCGTAGACGCCGATCTCGACACCGTCGAGGAACGCCGGGTCGCAGTAACTCTGGTCGAAGAAGCCGTTCGTGATCAGCACATTGTTCTGCACGGAGACGCCGGACGAAGCCCCGTCGACCCGGATCCCGTCGCGGCAACGGTCCTTGATGGTGTTGTTGGTGATCGCGGTGCCGGTGCCACCGCTGTTGTGCACCCCGTGGCCGGGGCCACCGTCGATCTGGTTGTTGGCCACCACGGTGTCGACCGCGCCCACCCCGATGGCGACTGCCGCTCCGGTGAAACCGCTGTACTTGCTGTCGAGGATGCGCACCCTCGGCCCGTCGACCTGGACGCCGACGCTGTTCTTGGTGGTCCGGTTTCCGCCAGCGGTCAACGCGTTCATGGACTTGAGGAGCACGTCGCTGCTCGCGGCGTCGATGGTGACCCCGGCGGCCAGGCCCATCCCGCTGGCATTGGTCTGCCTCAGCGTCGACCCGGTGACCCCGGTCAGTCGTATCGCAGGCGCGGTGGGGGAATCCGCCATGGCGAAGTTGCCGCCCTGAACGGTGATGCGGGAGGAGTCGCGCAGCTCGAGGCCAGGCACGTCGGTCGACCCGCTGGTACGCAGATTCTTGAGTACGACATCGTGCTGGCCGTCGATCACGAAGCCGGCGGTCGCGCCGATCAGAGTTGCCACGTCACTGGCCAAGAAGGTGACCGGCTGCTCGGGCGTGCCGGACGTGGGAATCGTGACGCGCTCCCGGTAGTTGCCGCCGCCGACGTCCACCGTCTGGCCGGCCGTGACCACCGCGGCCGCCGCGCCGATGGTGCAGAACGGCTGCGCCAACGTGCCTGGGAACTGATCCGAGCAGCCGCCGACGGGATTCTGTCGGACGTAGAGCGTCGTCGGAGCGTCCGCCTGGGCCGGCAGAGTGGTGCCCACCAGGGCACCACCGGTCAGCACGACGGTCGCGAGACCGGAAAGGAGGGATTTACCCATGCTTTGCCTCGGGGATGAGGAGGATCCGGCGGTCGCCGGGAGTCAGATAAAGGTGATCATGCATTACCGGTCGGTTGAGGCGCTGACCGCAGTGACAAAACGGCCGCTCCGCCGGTGTGTGCAAGGCGACGCCCGCCGGACCCGAGGGCCCCGGCGGGCGTCGACAGTGCGGTAGGGCTCAGCCGAGGGTGAACCTCTCCCAGGTGCTGATGACCGAGCCGTTGGCAATCAGTGGCTTGCTGCCCGCGCCGTCGGCGCTGACGTACTTGTTGTTGACGGCGGCCTTGAAGCTGACAGTGCCGTCGCTGCTGCGGACCATTGTGAACCGTTCCCAGGTGCTGGCCGCCGATGCGCCGGCGATCAGTGGCTTGGCGCCTGCGCCGTCGGCGGACACGAAGCGGTTGTTGACGCGGGCGAGGAGGCCGACCTGCCCGTTGCCGACATCCACCACGTCGAACCGCTCCCAACTGCTGGCGGTTGCCGCGCTCGCGATCAGCGGCTTGGTTCCCGCGCCGTCGGCGCTGACGAAGCGGCTGTTGACCTTCGCCTTCAGGGACCGGTTCGCGTCCGGTACGACGACCTGGAGGAACTTCTCCCAGGTGCCGATGGTGGACACGCTGGCGCTCATCGGAACGGCGCTGTCGACGTCGGCGGTCACGTACTTGTTGGTGATGGGGGCCTGGAGGCTGATGGTGCCGTCGCCGTTGCGCACCAGCGTGAACGTCTCGTGTACGTCCACGAGCACGCTGTCCGCGGTCAACGTGGCGAGGTCGAACTGGGAGACGGCGACGTATCGTCCGACCGCCCGGGAGAAGAGGGCGACCTTGCCGTTGCCGGCGTCGGCCAGGTCGAACTGCGCGATCGTGCTCGGTTCGGCCTGGTTGGGCCGAAGCCCGAAGCCGGTCTCGTAACTCACGTAGCGGCGGTTGGACAGGGCGCGCAAACCGACGGTCCCGGTCGGCCGCAGCATGCTGATCCGCCTGCTGTAAGTCCCCGACCGACCGTCGGTGCCAGTGACCGTGACGCCGATCTGGTAAGCGCCCGGGTTCGCGTAGGTGTGCGAGGCAATCGGGTTCGTCTGGGTGACGGTGCTGCCGTCGCCGAACGTGAACTGGTAGGACGCGATCGGGTTGAGGCCGGGGAGGGAGGCGGACGCGTCCACAGTCACCGAGCGTGCCTGGATGTTCATGGCGACGTCGAACCGCACCTCCGGGCTCCGGACGGCTTCCACGGTGCCACGGTCGGCGTACGTGACCGGGCCGGCGCCGGTGTTCGGCACGCCCGGATCGTCGATGCGCGGCGAGCCGCCGCGGGCGAGGGTCGGGTAACCGGGGGCGGCCGAGTTCGCCGAGTCGATGTTGTCCCGGGCCTGCCCCGTCTCGCGGTCGTGTGCGGCCTGGCCGGAGGCGGCCCGGAACGCGGCGAGCGACATCCGGGTGTTCCAGGCGTAGATCTCCGGTGAGTTGCTGTTGTAGTGGTGCGCGTTGTTGTAGTCGACCACGGTCTTTCCGACGGCACCGCCGTAGACGCCGATCTCGACCCCGTCCAGCGCCTTGTTGTCGCAGTAAGCCAGATCGAAGTGACCGTTCAGAGCGAGCACGTTGTTCTGTACGGAGACGCCGGACGAGGCTCCGTCGACGCGGATGCCGTCCTGGCAGCGGTTATTGATGGTGTTGTTGGCGATGGCCGTGCCTGTGGCCCCGTTGTTGTGCACGCCGTGGCCGGCGCCCCCGGAAATCACGTTGTTGGCCACCACGGTGCCGGCCGCGGCGGGCCCGAGCGCGATCGCCGCGTTGGTGAAGCCGGCGATGCTGCCACCGATGTACGAGTTGCGCGGCCCGTCGATCCGGACGCCGACCGTGTTGTCGGCAAGGATGTAGTTGGCATAGCCCTGCACGCTCGTGTCCTGGATGGCGACGTCACTGCTGGCGGCGTCCATGGTGATGCCGGTGCTGGCGGTCAACCCCCTGACGGTGATCTTCGACAGGCTCGAGCTGGTCACGCCGGCGAACCGGATCACCGGTGACGTCGCAGACATGTTCAGGCCGTAGGTGCCGCCCCGGATGGTGAGGCCCGAGGAGTTGTGCGCATCCAGGGCCGGCACGTCGCCCGATCCGACGACGCGGAGGTTCTGGAGCACCACATCGTGCTGGCCGTCAATCACGAAGCCGGCCGTCGCGCCGACCAGGGTCGCCGCGGAACTGGAAGTGGTGAGGAAGGTCACCGGCTGCTCCGGCGTGCCGGACGTGCCGATCGTGACGCGCTCCTGGTAGTTGCCGCCGCCGATGTCGACGGTCTGCCCGCCGGTGACGATTGCCGCTGCGGCTCCGATGGTGCAGAACGGCTGCTCCAAGGTGCCCGGGTACTGGTCGGAGCAGCCGCCGACGGGATTCTGTCGGACGTAGAGCGTCGTCGGAGCGTCCGCCTGGGCCGGCAGAGTGGTGCCCACCAGGGCACCACCGGTCAGCACGACGGTCGCGAGACCGGAAAGGAGGGATTTACCCATGCTTTGCCTCGGGGATGAGGAGGATCCGGCGGTCGCCGGGAGTCAGATAAAGGTGATCATGCATTACCGGTCGGTTGAGGCGCTGACCGCAGTGACAAAACGGCCGCTCCGCCGGTGTGTGCAAGGCGACGCCCGCCGGACCCGAGGGCCCCGGCGGGCGTCGACAGTGCGGTAGGGCTCAGCCGAGGGTGAACCTCTCCCAGGTGCTGATGACCGAGCCGTTGGCAATCAGTGGCTTGCTGCCCGCGCCGTCGGCGCTGACGTACTTGTTGTTGACGGCGGCCTTGAAGCTGACAGTGCCGTCGCTGCTGCGGACCATTGTGAACCGTTCCCAGGTGCTGGCCGCCGATGCGCCGGCGATCAGCGGCTTGGCGCCTGCGCCGTCGGCGGACACGAAGCGGTTGTTGACGCGGGCGAGGAGGCCGACCTGCCCGTTGCCGACATCCACCACGTCGAACCGCTCCCAACTGCTGGCGGTTGCCGCGCTCGCGATCAACGGCTTGGTCCCCGCGCCGTCGGCGCTGACGAAGCGGCTGTTGACCTTCGCCTTCAGGGACCGGTTCGCGTCCGGTACGACGACCTGGAGGAACTTCTCCCAGGTGCCGATGGTGGACACGCTGGCGCTCATCGGAACGGCGCTGTCGACGTCGGCGGTCACGTACTTGTTGGTGATGGGGGCCTGGAGGCTGATGGTGCTATCGCCGTTGCGCACCAGCGTGAACGACTCGCGTACGTCCACGAGGATGCTGTCCGCCGTCAATATGGAGAGGTCGAACTGGGAGATGGCGACGTATCGTCCGACCGCCCGGGAGAAGAGGGCGACCTTGCCGTTGCCGGCGTCCGCCAGGTCGAACTGCGCGATCGTGCTCGGTTCGGCCTGGTTGGGCCGAAGCCCGAAGCCGGTCTCGTAACTGACGTAACGCCGGTTGGACAGGGCGCGTAGACCAACGGTCCCGGTCGGCCTCAGCATGCTGATCTGAGTATTGCGGGTCGTCGACCGACCGTCGGTGCCTTTGACCGTGATGTTGACGAAGTAGGTGCCGGGGTTCGCGTAGGTGTGCGAGGCGATCGGGCTCGTCTGGGTGACCAGGCTGCCGTCACCGAACGAGAACTCGTAGGACGCGATCGGATTGAGGCCGGGGGTGGAGGCGGACGCGTCCACGGTGACTGAGCGCGCCTGGATGTTCAGGGCGACGTCGAACAACACCACGGGGCTTCGGATGGTCTCCACGGTTCCACGGTCGGCGTAGGTGACCGAGCCGGCGCCGGTGTTCGGCACGGTCGGGTCGTCGATGCGCGGCGAGCCGGCGCGGTCGAGCGTCGGGTAACCGGGGGCCGCCGAGTTCGCCGAGTCGATGTTGTCCCGGGTCTGTCCCGTCTCGCGGTCGTGGGCGGCCTGGCCGGAGGCGGCCCGGAACGCGGCGAGACCCATCGGGGTGTTCCAGGCGTAGATCTGCGGGGAGTCGTTGTAGTAGTGGTGGGCGTTGTTGTAGTCGACCACCGTCTTCCCGACCGCACCGCCGTAAACGCCGATCTCGACACCGTCGAGGAACGCCGCGTCGCAGTAGCCCTGGCGGAAGAAGCCGTTCGTGATCAGCACGTTGTTCTGCGCTGAAACGCCGGACGAGGCTCCGTCGACCCGGATCCCGTCGCGGCAGCGGTCCTTGATGGTGTTGTTGGTGATCGCCGTGCCGGTGCCACCGTTGTTGTGCACCCCGTGACCACGACCACCGTCGACCCGGTTGTTGGCCACCACCGTGCCGACCGCGCCCACCCCGATGGCGACTGCCGCACCGCTGAAGCCGCTGAACGTGCTGTCGAGGATGCTGACCCTCGGCCCGTCGACCCGAACGCCGATGCTGCCGGTGGGTGGCTCGTGCGCGATGTTGCTCGACACGTTCACGGATTGGACGAGCACGTCGCTGCTCGCGGCGTCGATGGTGATCCCGCCGCTCGGGGCCACCCCGCCGGTGCTGATCTGCCTCAGTGTCGACCCGATGACGCCAGCCAACCGCACCGCTGGCGCGGTCGAGGAGGTGTCCATTGCGAAGGTGCCGACCTGAACGGTGATCCGCGAGGAGTTGCGCAGGTCGAGGCCAGGCACGCTGGTCGACCCGATGCTGCGGAAATTCCGGAGTACGACATCGTGCTGGCCGTCGATCACGAAGCCGGCCGTCGCGCCGATCAGGGTCGCCCCAGAGCTAGCGAAGAAGGTGACCGGCTGCTCAGGCGTGCCGGACGTGCGGATCGTGACGCGCTCCCGGTAGTTGCCGCCGCCGACGTCCACCGACTGGCCGGGCGTGACCACCGCGGCCGCGGCACCGATGGTGCAGAACGGTTGCGCCAAGGTGCCCGGGTACTGGTCGGAGCAGTTGGCCGGGGGATTCTGCCGGACGTAGAGCGTCGTCGGAGCGTCCGCCTGGGCGGGCAGCGCGGTGCCCACCAGGGCGCCGCCGGTCAGTACGACTGTCGCGAAAGCGGCAAAGAAGGATTTACGCATGCTGGCCTCGAAGATGAGGAGGATCCGGCGACGCCGGGAGTCAGATAAGGCGATCCTGCATGATCAACAAGCGAGGCGCTGACCCGGGTGACAAAACGGCCACCCGCCTCGTGACCGTCCTCGCCGCAGTGGATCGAAGCGGCCGGCAGGTTCGCCTCGTCTCCGGCAGCGTCACGGTCTACGAGCTGCGCTGACTGCGTCCTCGCACGACGACGCCCGCCGGACCCGAGGGCCCCGGCGGGCGTCGATGGTGCGATAGGGCTCAGCCGAGGGTGAACGTCTCCCAGGTGCTGATGGCCGGGCCGTTCGTGATCAGTGGCTTCGAACCGGCGCCGTCGGCGCTGGCGTAACGGCCGTTGATGGCAGCCTGGAAGCTCACGGTGCCGGCGGCGCTGCGCGTGAGGTAGAACATTTCCCAACTGCCGACCGCCGGGGCGGCGGCGATCATCGGTTTGGTGCCGACGCCATCGGCGGAAACGAAGCGGTTGTTGACGTGCGCGAGCAGGGCGACCGTCCCGGAGCCGAGGTCCACGAGGTCGAACCGCTCCCAGGTGCTGGCGGTCGCCGCGCTCGCGATCAGCGGCTTCGTGCCGGCACCGTCGGCGCTGACGTAGCGCCCGTTCACCCGGGCCTTCAACGACTTGTTCGTGTCAGTGGTCGACACCTGGAGGAACTTCTCCCAAGTGCTGATCGTGGGCCGGCTCGCGGTCAGCGGGACGGTGCCGCTCGGATCGGCGGTGACGTACTGACCTGTGCTCGCCTTGAGACTGATGCTGCCATCCGTGTTCTTCGCGACGGTGAATGTCTCCCGGGCGTCCACCGACTGACTCGTCGCGGTCATCGCCGTCGGGTCGGCGGTTCCGATGGCCAGGTATCGGCCGGTGCTGCGGGAGAAGAGCGCAACCTGGTGGTTGCCGGCCGTCACGACATCGAACTGCGCGGTGGCGCCCAACCGGAGCTGGTTCGCCCGAAGGCCGGTGGTGGCGTTGCCCGCGTCGATGTAGCGACGGTTGGACATGGTGAGCAGACCCACTGTCGAGGTCGGGTAAAGCACGCTGATTGGTTGAGAGCTGGTCGCCGACTGCCCATCGGTCCCGGTGACCTTGATCCACACGCTGTAGTTGCCCGGGTCGGCGTAGGTGTGCGCCGCCACCGGGCTCGACTGGGTGACGACGCTGCCATCGCCGAACGTGAACTCGTAGGACCTGATCGGATGCAAGCCCGGGGTGGAGGCGGATGCGTCCACCGTCACCTTCTGCGGCGCGAGGCTGAGCGTGACGTCGAAGGAGGCCACCGGAGGCCGGATCGTTTCCACCGCGCCCCGGTCGGCGAAGGTGACCGGGCCGGCGCCGCTGTTCGGCACCGCAGGGTCGTCCACGCGCGGGGTGCCGGCCCGGTCCAGTTTCTGGAACCCGGGTGCTGCCGAGTTCGCCGAATCGTAGTTGTCCCGCGGTTGTTCCGTCTCCCGATCGTTCGCGGCCTGCCCGGATGCCGCCCGGAACCCGGCGAGGCTGGTCGGGGTGCCCCAGGCATAGGAGTCGGTGCGATGGTGGTGGACGTTGTTGTAGTCGATCACCGTCCGGCTGACAGCGTCACCGTAGATCCCGATCTCGACACCATCGAGAGCCTTCGGGTCACACCCGACCCGTCCGGCGACGCCGTTGGAATCGAGCACGTTGTTCTGAATGGAGACTCCGGACGAGGCGCCGTCGACCCGGATGCCGTCGAGGCAGCGCTGCTTGATGCTGTTGCTGGTGATCGCGGTGCCGGTGGCCCCGTTGTTGTGGATGCCGTGGCCGGCTCCGGCGGTGACCACGTTGTTGGCCACCACAGTGCCTGCCGCGCCGGTCCCCAGGACGACAGCCGTTGCGGTGAAACCGCCGATGCTGCTTCCGATGACCGTGTTGCCGGGCCCATCGATCCGGATCCCCACGCTGGGTACGTCAAGGGAACGGTTGACGTTGCCTGACACGGTCGTGCCTGAGATGTCCACGCCGCTGCTCGCGGCGTCCATTCTCACCCCAGAGGTGGCGGCGTTCCCCGTGACGATGCTCGTCTGCGACAGACTTGACCTGGTCACCGCCGCGAATCGGACCACGGGTGTTCCTGAGGAGCTGTTCAACGAGTAGCGGCCGCCGCGGATCGTGATGCCCGAGACGTCGTGGGCGTCGACGGCAGGCAGGTCGCCCAACGCGTTGACCTGGATGTTCTGGAGCACGATGTCGTGCTGGCCGTCGATGACGAAACCAGAATTCTCCCCGATCAGACTCGCCGAGGTGCCGACGAATACGACCGGCTGCTCCGGGGTGCCGGAGGTCTTCACGGTGACGCGTTCGCGGTAGCTGCCGGTACCGACGTCGACGGTCTGCCCGCCGGTGACGATCGCTGCCGCGGCCCCGATCGAACAGAGAGGCTGGGCGAGGGTGCCGGCGTTCTGGTCGGAACAGTTGGTCGCCGCCTGCCGGACGTACAGGATCTTCAGGTCATCGGCCTGGTTCGGGGCGGTGATGCCAAGGGTTCCGCCCGTCAGGATGACGGTGGCGAGACCAGCGAGAAGCGGTGCGCGCATGAGTGTCCTCAAGGAGGGGATCCGGAGTACGCAGGGATCAGATCAAGATGATCATGCAGCATCGGGGCGTGTTGCCCCGGCCGCGATCGTCGTTGATGTACCGATCTGAGCGATGTGCACCAAGAAGTTCGTGATCTCTTCATCGGGTGGCCCGTTGCCGGCAAGGTCGCCCGATCGCCTCCGTCACCGTCCGACAAGCTGCGCTGGCTCGTACGCGACGACGCCCGCCAGACCGGACGGTCTGGCGGGCGTCGAGGTGGTGATTCGGCTCAGCCGAGGGTGAACTTCTCCCAGGTGCTGACGGCCGGGCCGTTGGCGATCAGCGGCTTGCTGCCAGCGCCGTCGGCGCTGACGTACTTGTTGTTGATGCCGGCCTTGAAGCTGACAGTGCCGTCGCTGTTGCGGACCACTGTGAACCGTTCCCAGGTGCTGACGGCCGGGCCGTTCGCGATCAGCGGCTTGGCGCCTGCGCCGTCGGCGGACACGAAACGGCTGTTGGCGCGGGCGAAGAGGGCGATCTGACCGTTACCGAGGTCGGCGAAGTCGAACCGCTCCCAGCTACCGGCGGTCGCCGCGCTCGCGATCAGCGGCTTCACACCGGCACCGTCGGCAATCACGAAACGGCCGTTCACGCTGGCCTTCAGCGACCTGTTCGCGTCGGCGACCGGAACCTGGGCGAACTTCTCCGAGACGCCGATGGTGGACCGGCTGGCGCTCATCGAGACGGCGCCGCTGGCGTCGGCGGTGACGTACAGGTTGTTGCTCGCCTTGAGGCTGACGGTGCCGTCACTGTTGCGGACGACAGTGAACTTCTCGGTGGTGCCGACCACCTGGCCGGCGGCGTTCAGAGACTCGTTGGCCGACTGCGTGACGTAGCGGCCGTTGGCCCGCGCGACGAGGGCCACCTGGCCGTTGCCGGCGTCCGCCAGGTCGTACTGCGCGGCGGCGGTCAACCCGACCTGGTTGGGCAGGAGAACCGGCGCGGAGGTGCCCACGTAGCGACGGTTGGACATCGCGAGCAGGCCCACGGAAGCGGTCCGCCGCAGCACGCTGACCTGCTCGGTGCTGGTGCCGACCAGGCCGTCGCTGCCCCTGGGGACAACCGTCACGTCATAGGTGCCCGGCTTGGCGTATTTGTGCGTGGCGATCGGACCGGACTGGCTCGTGTAGGAGGTGCCGTCGCCCCAACGGAACTCGTAACTGTCGATCGGGACGAAGCCCGGCGTCGAGGCCGAGGCGTCCACCCTGACAGTGCTCGTGGCGAGGTCCACCGTGGCGTCGAAGGACGACACCGGGTATTTGATGGACTCCGTAGTGCCACGGTCGGCGTACGCGATCGGGCCTGCGCCGGTGTTCGCCACGGCCGGATCGTCCCGGCGTGGCTTTCCGCTGGTGTCAAGCTCCTGGTAGCCGGGTGCCGTCGAGTTCGCCGAGTCGACGTTGTCCCGGACATCGGACGTGTACCGGTCGTGTGCGGCCTGCCCGGAGACGGTGCGGAACTGGGTGAGACCCATCCTGGTTCCGTTCCACGAGTAGCCGGTCGCGGACGCGGTTTGGTGCCAGGTGTTGTTGTAATCGATCACCGTGCCGCTCGGCGCCGCGTCGTAGACGCCGATCTCGGCACCCTCGGGGGCCTGCGGATCGCAGTAGCCCTGGTTGAAGGCGCTGTTGTTGCGGAGCAGGTTGTTCTGTACCGAGACCTGGGACGACGCCCCGTCGACCCGGACGCCGCCCAGGCAACGGTCCTGGATGTCGTTGTTGGCGATGGCCGTGCCCACGGCTCCGCGGTTGTGGATGCCGTATCCGATCCCGCCGCCGATCCGGTTGTTGGCGATCACCGCCCCGGAGGCGGCAGGGCCCACCGAGATGGCAGCTCCGGAGAAGCCGGCGACGTCGCCGTCGCTGATCGTGTTTTGTGGCCCGTCGATTCGAATGCCCACGCCGTCATCGGCGGCGACGTGTTTCGGGTCGGTCGACACCAGCGTGTCGTCGATGAGCACCCCGCTGGTGGAGGCATCCATTGTCACTCCGCCGGCAAGCGCCGTCCCGCTGACGGTGGCCTGTTCCAGCATCGCCCCCGTCACATTGGCGAGTCGGACGGCGGGCGCGGTCGCGACGTTCGCCATCGTGAATTTGCCGCCGGCGATCATGATGTTCGAGGCGTTACGCAGATCGAGGGCGGGCACATCGGCTGACCCGCTGACATTGATTTCCTGGATGTAGATGTCGTGCTGGCCGTCGATGACCAGGCCCGCGTTCGGGCCGACAAGCGTCACCGGTGTGCGGGCGTTCCAGGCCATGAAGGCGATCTGCGCTTCCGGTACGCCAGAGCTGGTGAGGGTGACGCGCTCGGCGTAGGTGCCGCCTTCGATAAGAACCGCCCCGGGGGCGGTCACCACGGCGGCTGCCGCACCGATCGTGCAGAACGGCGTGTCGTCGGAGCCGGGCCCCTGGTCGGAGCAGTTCGCGTCGGCCTGCTTGACGTACAGAATTACAGGGTCGTCTGCCTGGGCGGGTGCGCCGGCGGCCAGCAGGGTGCCGCCGGTCACCGCGATCGCGGTGAGGCCGGCGAGGGATCTTCTACGCATGCATGCCCTCTGTCGTGAAGGGTGGATTCGGCTTCGCCGGAGATCAGATGGAGCCATGATCCGATACCGGCGGGTAACGCACCGCCCCGGGTGACAAAACGGCCAACCGGCCCCACCGGCACCCGCCCTGGCCTGCTGGCCGGACGGGCCGCCGGGTAGGAGAGAATGAGGCACGTGACGACGATCCCCAACGTGCTGGCCAACCGGTACGCCTCGCCCGAACTGGTCGCCCTCTGGTCACCGGAGGAGAAGGTACGGATGGAGCGGCGGCTCTGGCTCGCCGTTCTCCGCGCTCAGCGCGACCTGGGCGTGCCGGTGCCGGACGGCGTGGTCGAGGCGTACGAGCGGGTGCTCGACCAGGTCGACCTCGCCTCGATCGCCGAGCGGGAGCGGGTCACCCGGCACGACGTGAAGGCCCGGATCGAGGAGTTCAGCGCGCTCGCCGGGCACGAGCACGTGCACAAGGGGATGACCTCCCGGGACCTCACCGAGAACGTCGAGCAGCTCCAGGTGCGTGCCTCACTGGAGCTGATCCGCGACCGGGTGGTGGCCACCCTGGCCCGGTTGGCCTGGCTGGCTCACGAGCACTCCGAGCTGGTCATGACCGGCCGTTCGCACAACGTGGCGGCGCAGGCCACCACGCTGGGCAAGCGCTTCGCGTCGGCGGCGGAGGAGCTGCTGATCGCGTACGAGCGGCTGGAGGAGCTGATCGCCCGCTACCCGCTGCGGGGGATCAAGGGACCGGTCGGCACGGCCGCCGACCAGCTCGACCTCTTCGACGGCGACGCCGACAAGGTGGCCGAGCTGGAGCGACGGGTCGCCGAGCACCTGGGCTTCTCCCGGGTGCTGGACAGCGTCGGGCAGGTCTACCCGCGCTCGCTGGACTTCGACGTGCTGGCCGCGCTGGCCCAGACGGCCGCCGCGCCGTCGTCGCTGGCCACCACGATCCGGTTGATGGTCGGTCAGGAGTTGGCGACCGAGGGCTTCAAGCCGGGTCAGGTCGGCTCCAGCGCGATGCCGCACAAGATGAACACCCGTTCCTCGGAGCGGGTGAACGGCTTCGCGGTGATCATCCGGGGTTACCTGTCGATGGTCGGCGAGCTGGCCGGTGACCAGTGGAACGAGGGGGACGTGTCCTGCTCGGTGGTCCGCCGGGTGGCACTGCCGGACGCGTTCTTCGCCGCCGACGGGCTGTTCCAGACGTTCCTCACGGTGCTCGACGAGTTCGGCTCGTACCCGGCGGTGATCAACCGGGAGCTGGAGCGCTTCCTGCCGTTCCTGGCCACCACGAAGATCCTGGTCGCGGCGGTCCGGCGGGGCGTCGGCCGGGAGGTCGCCCACGAGGTGATCAAGGAGCACGCGGTGGCGGTGGCCCTGGCGATGCGCGAGAAGGGCTCACCGGAGAACGACCTCTTCGACCGCCTGGCGGCGGACGGCCGACTCGGCCTGTCCCGCGCCGACATCGACACCCTGGTCGCCGACCGCAACGCTTTCGTGGGCGCCGCCCAAGCCCAGGTGGCAGCAGTGACGAGCCGCATCACCACCGTGGTGACCGCCCACCCGGAAGCCGCCACCTACAGCCCACCCCCCATCCTCTAACCCACCCCACCTCACCCCACCCCACCCCCTTCCCTCCCGGGTGATCAAGAGGTTTGCGTCATTTTCGATCTCCCTGATGACCGAAACCTCTTGATCAACAGGGGGAGGGGGCCGGTGGGGCCGGGCGTTACTCGCCGGTTGGGGTTTCGGCGGCGGTTCTCAGGTTGGGGGCGCTGGCCGGTTCGGCGATGCCGCCGGGAGACTCCGTGATGCCCGCGACCTCCGCGGTCCCGGCGGCGACCGCCGGCTGGTCGGCCGGCATGACCTCGGGCATCTTCTGTACGGCGACCACTGCCGTCCCGTACGCGCAGATCTCCATCCACATCTCGCCACAGTCGCGGCTGTCGAACCGCATGCCGATCACTGCGTTCGCGCCGAGCCGCAGGGCCTCCTCGCCGAGGCGGGCCACCGAGTCGGTGCGCCACCGGGTCAGGTTGTCCGGGGCCATCGGGTCGTACGCGCCACCGCGCAGGTTCTTCACACCCTCGCGGTACGGGTTGCGCGTCCTGGCCATCGATGACACCACCTCACCGAGAATCTGGCGGATCTCGTAGCCGGGCAGTTGCTCTGTCGTCACGACCAGCACGTTTCCGATGCTGTCAGGAGTGGCCCGACCCGATCGGGTGCATTGTTCACCTGATCGGATGCTGCAAAACGACGCGGCGCGGACGGCCGGCACTCGGCCGACCATCCGCGCCGAGCGGGGCGCTAACCGTCAGACACCGGCCACCGAGGTGATCCAGGCCCGGTTGTACGCAACGCTGCCGTAGTTCTGGATGCTCGACCCGTCGGCGGTGGAGGCGACGCCGACCTGCTGACCGTTGTAGAACTGCGGGCCGCCGGAGTCACCGCGCCAGGCGTTGCCGTTGATCCGGGTGGTGCGGATCGCCTGGCCGCCGTACGCGTCGGTGGCGCTGTTGCTCGTCACCCGGACGGTGGCGGTCTTCAGCACGGTGGAGGCCGAGCAGCCGCTGTAGCAGGTCATGCCCCAGCCGTAGATCGAGTTCGTCGAGTTGATCGGCGGGTTGCTGCTGGCCAGGCTCACCGCGGAGGTGCTGACGGTGCTGGAGAGTCGCATGAGCGCGAGGTCGTTGCGGGTGTAGGTGGCGCTGACCGTGCGGGTGACCCCACCGGAGGTGCGGTTCACGCTTCCGACGCGCACCGACATGGTGCCGCTGATGCAGTGCCGGGCGGTGAGCACCCACTGCGCGGCGATGACGCTGCCGGAGCAGGTGAACGAGCCGTTGCTGAGCACCGCGGCGGCCCAGGGTGCGGATGAGACGGTGCCGCCGCCGATGATGGGTTGCGGGCCGGCGGGGGCGGCGGACGCGGCGGACGTGACGCCGAGGGCGCCGACCAGCGCGGTGCTGAGTACGGCGAGCAGGGGGCGGATGCGCATCGGGTGGACTCCTTGGACGGGGCGGGCCCGGGGTCGCCGGGTGCGGATGGTGCCGGGCGGCGGGGGTTCCCGGAGCCGGCAAAATCGACTTACGTCGATGTAGAGTAGGGCGCGACGCGATCGTTATCAAGGAGGTGATCGAGGTTGCCCAATGTAACGATTCGGCCACCCGCTGCGCCGTATATGTCCTGCTAGGGCCACCTGTCGCGCCTGACAGGTCAGACTGAGCGTCAGTAATGTCGATCACTGCCTGAACTGCACCCGGCCGGTGCGTCCGCGGCGATATCTGCCAGGTACGCTGGCTGCGCTCGCCCATTGTGGGTCGGCACCCAACTGCGTACACAGTCAGGAGTGCCCAGTGCCTCGCGTCGTCGTCGACGTCATGCTCAAGCCCGAGATCCTTGATCCGCAGGGCCAGGCCGTCGCAAACGCGCTGCCCCGGCTCGGCGTCGGTGACGTCGCCTCGGTTCGGATCGGCAGGCGGATCGAGATCGAGTTCACCGGTGAACCGGACCTGGACCGCGCTCGGGAGATTGCCGACAAACTGCTCGCCAACCCGGTCATCGAGGACTTCACCGTCCGCCTGGTCGAGGCCGACGAGACTGCGGACGCCCGCTCGTGACCGCCCGGGTCGGTGTGGTCACCTTCCCCGGCTCGCTCGACGACGGGGACGCGGCCCGGGCCGTCCGGATCGCCGGCGCTGAGCCGGTCCGGCTCTGGCACGGCGACCCGGAGCTGCACGGCGTCGACGCTGTCGTCCTGCCCGGCGGTTTCTCCTACGGTGACTACCTGCGGTGCGGTGCCATCGCCCGGTTCGCCCCGGTGATGGAGACGATCGTGGACGCCGCCCGCGGTGGTCTACCGGTGCTCGGCATCTGCAACGGCTTCCAGATCCTCTGCGAGGCGCACCTGCTGCCCGGCGCGCTCACCCGCAACCAGCACCTGCACTTCCGCAACCGGGACCAGGTCCTGCGCGTCGAGTCGGCCGGGACGGCGTGGACCAACGCGTTCCAGCCCGGCCAGGAGGTGCTCATCCCGGTCAAGAACGGCGAGGGCTGCTACGTCGCGGACACCGCGACGCTGGACCAGCTCGAAGCCGAAGGTCGGGTGGTCGCCCGCTACGTCGGCGGCAACCCCAACGGGTCCCTGCGCGACATCGCCGCGATCACCAACGCCGCCGGCAACGTGGTCGGCATCATGCCGCACCCCGAGCACGCGGTGGAGGCGCTCACCGGCCCGTCGCTGGACGGCCTCGGCTTCTTCACGTCGGTCCTCAAGCACCTGGTGGGGGCGCCGGCATGACCGGCGGCACGATCATCGGTCAGCTCAACCGCCGGCCTGGCGGGCACGAGCGCAGCGAGGAGAGGTCATGACCACCCATCCGGACCCGGTACGGGACACACCGGAGGCGTACTCCGCCCCGGCGCAGCCGACCGAGCCGAGCGCGGCGCAGCCGGTCGCACCGGCGACCGCTCCCGCCCAGCCGGCCGTCGCCGTCTGGACCGAGGGCGTGGACACCGTGCCGCGCGCCGGTGGCACCCCGGGCGAGCTTCAGCCGTACACCGAGCTGGGCCTGCGTGACGACGAGTACGACCGGATCCGGCAGATCCTCGGCCGCCGGCCAACGCAGTCCGAGCTGGCGATGTATTCGATCATGTGGAGCGAGCACTGCTCCTACAAGTCGAGCAAGGTGCACCTGCGCCAGTTCGGCGAGAAGGCCCCGCACAGCGACCGGATGCTCGCCGGCATCGGTGAGAACGCCGGTGTCGTGCAGATCTCCGACGAGCTGGCGGTCACCTTCAAGGTCGAGTCGCACAACCACCCGAGCTTCGTCGAGCCGTACCAGGGCGCGGCGACCGGCGTCGGTGGCATCGTCCGGGACATCCTCGCCATGGGCGCCCGCCCGGTCGCGGTGATGGACCCGCTGCGCTTCGGTGCCGCTGACCACCCGGACACCGCCAGGGTGCTCACCGGCGTGGTCGCCGGCGTGGGCGGCTACGGCAACTGCCTGGGCCTGCCCAACATCGGTGGCGAGTTGGTCTTCGACCCCTCCTACCAGGGCAACCCGCTACTCAACGCGCTCTGCCTGGGCGTGTTGCCGGTCAGTCGACTGCAGAACAAGGCCGCCGCCGGCCCGGGCAACGTTGTCGTCCTGATGGGCGCCAAGACCGGCCGCGACGGCATCGGCGGCGTCTCGGTGCTGGCCAGCGCCACCTTCGACGAGGGCAGCGAAGCGCGCCGCCCCGCCGTGCAGGTCGGCGACCCGTTCACCGAGAAGCTGCTGATCGAGGCGTGCCTCGAGCTGTACGACGCCGAGCTGGTCGTCGGCATCCAGGACCTCGGCGGCGCCGGCCTGACCTGCGCGCTCACCGAGACCGCCGCCGCTGCCGGCACCGGCATGCGGGTCTGGCTGGAGCGGGTGCCGCTGCGCGAGCCCTCGATGGACCCGCACGAGATCCTGGCCAGCGAGTCGCAGGAGCGGATGCTGCTGGTCGTCGCGCCGGACAAGCTCGACGCGGTGCTCAAGACCTGCGAGAAGTGGGGCGTCCTCGCCACCGCGATCGGTGAGGTCACCGCACCGGAGCCGGACGGCAGCCCAGGCCGACTGCTGATCACCTGGCAGGACCACCTGGTCGTCGACGTGCCGCCGGGTTCGCTTGTCGACGACGGCCCGGTCTACGCCCGGCCGATGCGCGAGCCGGCCGACCTGATCCTGCTCCAGGCCGACCGGGCCGAGACGCTGCCCCGCCCGGCCGACCCGGAGGCGCTGCGGGAGACCGTGCTGCGCATGATCGCGTCGCCCAACCTGGCCGACAAGAGCTGGGTCACCGAGCAGTACGACCGCTACGTGCTGGGCAACACGGTGCTCGCCCAGCCGGAGGACGGCGGCGTTATCCGCATCGACGAGCGGACCGGCCTCGGTGTGGCGCTGTCGGTCGACGGCAACGGCCGGTACGCCCGACTGGACCCGTACAACGGCACCAAGCTGGCCCTGGCCGAGGCGTACCGGAACGTGGCGGTGACCGGCGCGAAGCCGATCGCCGTGACCGACTGCCTCAACTTCGGCTCGCCGGAGGACCCGGGCGTGATGTGGCAGTTCGCCGAGGCCGTGCGCGGCCTGGCGGACGGCTGCCTGGAGCTGGGCATCCCGGTGACCGGTGGCAACGTCAGCTTCTACAACCAGACCGGCGCGGCGGCCATCCACCCGACCCCGGTGGTCGGCGTGCTGGGCGTGCTGGACAACGTCGCCGACCGGGTGCCGATGGGCTTCGTGCCGCGCGCCGGTGGCGACCACGACCAGCTCTACCTGCTCGGCGAGACGAACGTGGAGCTGTCCGGCTCGGAGTGGGCCTGGGTGACGCACGAGCACCTCGGCGGTATTCCGCCGCAGGTCGACCTTCTCCGCGAGAAGGCGCTCGCCGAGTTGCTGGCCGAGGCGGCCCGCGTCGGTCACCTGGCCTCGGCGCACGACCTCTCCGACGGTGGCCTCGCCCAGAGCCTGGTCGAGTCCTGCCTGCGTCGCGGCGTCGGTGCCCGGGTCGCGGTGCCGGAGCAGTTCGCCGAGGGCTCGATGCCGTTCGTCTACCTGTTCAGCGAGTCCGCCACGCGGGCCCTGGTCTCGGTGCCGCGCGGCCACGACAAGGCGTTCGCGGCGCTCTGCGCCGAGCGGGGCGTGCCGTTCGAGCTGATCGGCGTCACCGATCCGTCCGGTGGTGCTCTCGAGGTGCACGGCCAGTTCCGGATCGGCCTGGACGAGCTGCGCACCGCGCACACCGAGACGTTGCCGCGCCTCTTCGGGGGCTCGACGACCGTCGAGGTGCCGGCCCCGGCCGCCGGTGTGGCGGGTGCGGTCGAGGCCGTGCCGCTGCCGGTCGCGCCGGCTGAGCCGCTCGACGCGGCCGAGGTGGTCTCCGAGCCGATCGCTACCTCGGGTCCTTCTCCGGAGACCGGCGCGGTCGATCCGATCGGGTCAGAGCAGCCCGGCGGGGCGTCCGAGTCTGACCCCGGTGTCACCGAGTCGTCGCCTGACGAGCGCTGAGGCGTTGACGGCCGCCGTCTACGGCCAACCCGGATCGGGTGCCCGGTTCGACTGGGGGCTGACCGGGGCGGCCGAGCTCGGCCGGGTCTGCGCGGCGCTGGTGGTGGTGGACGTTCTCTCGTTCACCACCGCCGTGGAGGTGGCGGTCGCCCGGGGCATGCGGGTGCACCCGTTCCCCTGGGGTGAGCAGGCCGCCGAGTACGCCGTCCGGGTCGGTGCGACAGCTGCGGTCGGGCGGCGGCAGACGACCGCGGAACATCCGTGGTCGCTCTCGCCCGCCGCGCTGAGCAGCGCACCAGTGGTGGCGGACCTCGTGCTGCCCTCCCCGAACGGCTCGGCCATCAGCGCCGCCGCCAGCGCCACCGGTCTGCCGGTGGTCGCGGCGTGCCTGCGCAACGCGCGCGCCGTCGGGCATTGGCTGCGCCGCCAGGGGTACGGCACGCTGGACGCCCCGATCGGCGTGATCGCCTCGGGGGAGCGGTGGCCGGACGGGTCTCTGCGCCCGTCGGTGGAGGACCAACTCGGTGCCGCCTCGGTGCTGGACGCACTCTCCGGCGTGCCCGGTGGGCTCTCGGTGGAGGCCGCCATGGCGCTCGCCGCGCTGGCGAGCACCCCCGATCTGCCCGCCGCGGTGCGCGGCAGCGTCTCCGGACGGGAGTTGACCGAGAACGGCTTCGCCGCGGACGTGGACGTCGCCGTCCGGATCGGCGTGTCGGACGTCGTGCCGGTGCTGCACCAGGGCGTCTTCTCCGCCGCCTGACCGCGCCTGACCGCGCCTGCACCGCGCCCTGTGATCAACTCGGCTTTCCGGAAGTCGCGGTGTCCAGGTCTTCGGGATGGCCCGACTTCACTGATCGCGAGTGGGTCTTGCAGCGAAAACGGCCACCCGGATCTCCGGGTGGCCGTTTTCATGTGCTGTGGTGGGGTCAGTCGTCCAGCCAGTCGAGGCGGCGACCGCCGCGCTCGGTCGGCGGCGGCGGCGGGGTGTCCGGTCGGTTCCGCCCGGCGGCGGGCTGGCCGTAGCCGCCCTGGTCGTAGCCTCGGTCGTCGTAGCCGCCGCGTTGCTGCGGAGGCTCCTGGCCGTAGTTGCCGCCCTGGTCGTATCCGCCGGCGGGCTGGCCGTAGCCGCCCTGGTCGTAACCTCGGTCGTCGTAGCCGCCGCGTTGCTGCGGAGGCTCCTGGCCGTAGTTGCCGCCCTGGTCGTATCCGCCGGCCGGTTGACCGTAGCCGCCCTGGTCGTACCCGCCAGCCTCCGGAGCGCCGTATCCGGCGGTCGGCTCTGCGGCGCGACCGCCGTACGGGGCGGCCTCGGGCTGGCCGTACCCCTGCCCCTGCTCCGGCTGGTAGACGCCGGTGGCGTACGGGTCGGCTGGGGCCGGGTACTGGGTGTCGCCGGTGTACCGGCCGGTCGGCTCGTCGAACCGCTCGCCGTACGCCGCTCCGCCAGCGGGAGCCGCCGGATAGGCGGTCGTGCCGCCCGGGGCGTCGTAGTCGCGACCGCCGTAGCCGCCACCGGAGGCCGGAGCGTTCCCGTAGCCGGCGCCTGAGGCCGGAGCATTGCCGTAACCGGCGCCGGGCGCGGCACCGTAACCGTCACCGGCCGCACCGGCGCCGTACCCGCCCTCCGGGCCGGCCGGAGCGCCGTAGCCGCCACCGGAAGCGGGGGCGTTGCCGTAGCCGCCGGCACCGTACCCGGCGGACGCTGGATCCTCGCCGTAGCCGGCGCCGCCCCAGCCCTGCTGACCCGCGCCGCCGTACGCCTGGGCAGGCGCGCCGTACGGGTCCGGCGGAACGTCGTCGACCACCGGTCGGTGCATCATCGTCGGCGCCTCGCTCAGCGCCGCGCCGCCGACCATGGTCGGGTCCGCTCCACCGCCGGGACGACCGCCGACCACCCGGGTCTGGTCGTCGGGACCGCGGAACCCGCCCCGTGAGGGCGGCACCACACCGCCGCCACCGGCAGCTGCCGGAGCGTCGTCGTCGCCGTTCTCCCTGCGCTTCATCCAGAGCAGCACGATCGTGCCGACACCGGCGGCGACCAGGAGACCACCGAGCAGGATGATCAGGTACGAGCTCAGGCCGCCGCCGTCCTCGTTGTTCGCGGCGTTCGCCGGAGCACCCTGGCTGGCCTCCTCGGTGGGCTCCTCCTCGGTGCCCTCCTCGGTCGCCTCGTCGGTGGGGGTGGCCTCGGGTGTGGCGGACGGGGTGGCGCTGGGCGTCACCTCGACCTTGATCGCGAGGCTGAGTCGCTGACCGGTGATGGCCTGCCCGGCATTGGCGTTCAGGGACTTGAAGGCCTTGATGTTGTCGAACGACGCGCCCAGGTCGATCCGCCCGGGAGCGATCGGGTTCTGGGTGGTGCCGGTGAACCGGAAGTCGCCGCTGCCATTGCTGGTGGCGTCGTAGCGGTGACCGGCGGTGTCCTGGAGAACCACGAACGCGTTCGGCACGGCCTTGCCGTCGGCCTGCGCGACCACCTTGCCGGAGACCGACCGCACGGTCTGGTTCTGCGGCGGCGGCGCTGCCTTGGCGACCAACGTGACAGTCGTCGACGCCTCTTCGCTCTGCTTCACGACCCCGGTCGAGTCCGTCGCCTTGACGGTGATCGTGGCGCTGCCGTTGGCTGCATCGTCCGCAGCCTTGAACGTGGCGTCGAAGCTGCCGCTGGATGTCACCCGGCCGCGGGAACACCCGTCAACACAGGTCAACTTCGAGTTGCTCGAGCTGAAACTGATGTCAGCAGGCCCTCCGCCGTCTTCGAAGGCGAGTCGGTAGCTGATCTTCGTGGTCTTGCCGGCCTCGACGCTGCTCGGCGAGGCCGAGACATCTGTAACGTTGGGAGCGGCCATGGCTGGTGTGGCGGGGACGGCGAGCAGAGCGCCGGCAACCAGCGCTACGACCACACCGGCCCGCTGCTTCCAGGCACGTCGGTGTGTTGACACGTCCACCGCCTTCCGGGCTGACTTCCCTCTGACCGGCGGGGCGCCGGGCCGGGGATCATCACGGTACGAATACGCCGTCGGCAACTATGCCTTGTCCGACTGCTCGAGCGCGACCCAGGGCCAGCGTCGCGTGTTTGGCCTGGGGGTCGTATCGTCCCGTCGTGTCCTCTCCGCACAGTAAGTCCGCTGCCGTTACGGCCGCGTTGTCGGCGCTCGACGAGGGGCGTACACCCGAACGGCCGGTGTTCCGAGAGGCGGTCCGGTCGTTGTTGGCCGTCCTCGCGGAGCGCGCCCCCGGCCGATCGGTGGAGGTGCGCGTCCCACCATACGGGGCGATCCAGTGCGTACCGGGGCCTCGACACACCAGGGGAAATCCACCAAACGTGGTCGAGATGGCCCCGAACACCTGGCTGGAGCTGGCGACCGGCAGGGTCGACTGGGCGTCGGCCGTCACCGACGGTCGCGTCCAGATGAGTGGCAACCGCGCGGACCTCTCGGCGTATCTGCCCCTCTAGTCGTCCCGATGTCCCACTCCCTGTGACGCTGAGCAGGGGAATCGTGACTTTCTGTATTGACGTCGATTCGCGTACACTGTCAGGCGATGACAGTGGTCCCGGCAGAGGAGAGTGGATCCGCCAGTGATCCCCGCCCGGCCGGTCCAGACCAGCATGAGGGAGCGGTAGGTGCCCCGAGGCGACGGCCGGCTGAGCCACGACCTTGACCCCCAACGACCTGGCCCCCAAGATGCCTGCGGCGTCTTCGGCGTCTGGGCCCCAGGCGAAGAGGTTGCCAATCTGACCTACTTCGGCCTCTACGCCCTACAGCACCGCGGCCAGGAGGCGGCGGGCATCGCGGTGAGCGATGGCTCCGGCGTGGTGGTCTACAAGGACCTCGGCCTGGTGGCGCAGGTCTTCGACGAGCCCACCCTGGCCAGCCTGCGTGGTCACCTGGCGATCGGGCACGCCCGATACTCCACCACCGGCGCGTCCAACTGGGAGAACGCCCAGCCGACGATCCGGTCGACCACCTCCGGCACGACCATCGCGCTGGCCCACAACGGCAACCTGGTCAACACCGCCGAGCTGGAGAAGGAGGTCGCCGAGCGCGGCCTCATCGCCGACGGCTCGACGAACGACACCTCCCTGGTGACGATGCTGCTCGCCAGCCGACCGGATCTGTCGGTCGAGGCGGCCGCGCTGGAGGTGCTGCCGCAGCTGCGCGGCGCGTTCAGCTTCGTCTTCATGGACGAGTCGACCCTCTACGCGGCCCGCGATCCGCACGGCGTCCGCCCGTTGGTGCTCGGCCGCCTGGAGCGCGGCTGGGTCGTCGCCAGCGAGACGGCCGCCCTGGACATCGTCGGCGCGAGCGTGGTGCGCGAGGTCGAGCCGGGCGAGCTGATCGCGATCGACGAGAACGGGCTGCGCTCCACCCGGTTCGCCGCGCCGGAGCCGAAGGGCTGCCTCTTCGAGTACGTCTACATCGCCCGCCCGGACGCCACGATCGCCGGGCGCAACGTCCACTCGGCGCGGGTGCAGATCGGCCGGCAGTTGGCCAAGGAGCACCCGGTCGAGGCCGACCTGGTGATCCCGGTGCCCGAGTCGGGCACTCCGGCCGCCATCGGGTACGCGGAGGCGTCCGGCATCACGTACGGCGCCGGCCTGATGAAGAACCCGTACGTGGGTCGCACCTTCATCCAGCCGTCGCAGACCCTGCGTCAGCTCGGCATCCGGCTCAAGCTCAACCCGCTGCGGGAGAACGTCCGCGGCAAGCGGTTGGTGGTCGTGGACGACTCGATCGTGCGCGGCAACACCCAGCGCGCCATCGTGCGGATGCTGCGTGAGGCGGGGGCGCTGGAGGTGCACGTCCGGATCTCCTCCCCGCCGGTCAGTTGGCCGTGCTTCTACGGCATCGACTTCGCCACCCGGGCGGAGCTGCTGGCCAACGGGTTGGACAACGACGGCATCCGGCGCTCCATCGGCGCCGACACGCTGGGCTTCGTTTCCCTTCCCGGCCTGATCGCCGCGACCGAGCAGCCGAAGACCAGGTTGTGTCGGGCGTGTTTCGATGGGGAGTACCCGATCGAGTTGCCAGCCGGCAACCTGATTGGCAAGCACGTGCTCGAAGGGGTGGGTCGACGCGTCGCCAACTCGGCGTCGGAGGCCCCGCACACCAACGGCTCGTCCGTCGCCACTCCGGGTGGCGTTAC
Organism: Micromonospora sp. NBC_00330; assembly: GCF_036136635.1. Classification (NCBI taxonomy): domain Bacteria; kingdom Bacillati; phylum Actinomycetota; class Actinomycetes; order Micromonosporales; family Micromonosporaceae; genus Micromonospora; species Micromonospora sp. NBC_00330. Next base: position 5,732,237 of record NZ_CP108012.1, on the reverse strand, counting down.
CGCAAACCGCCCGTAGCACCAACCGGCGCGGCCCGGCTACCGCCGGCGGCACCGAGAACCAAAGGGGAGAACCGTGACGCACGTGTCCGAGCGCAGCGGCGCAGGAAGCAGCCCGACCGGCGCCGGCGGCGACCGCCAGCCGTGGACGGGCGGTGCTGGCCGCCAGGCGCGCAAACGCTCGGTCTCGTACGCCGACGCCGGTGTCTCCATCGACGCGGGTGACCGCGCGGTCGAGCTGCTCAAGTCGAAGGTGCGGCAGACCCGCCGTCCCGAGGTGCTCGGTGACCTCGGTGGCTTCGCCGGCCTGTTCCGGCTGGACACGAAGAAGTACAAGAGCCCGATCCTGGCGTCCTCCACCGACGGGGTGGGCACCAAGCTGGTGATCGCCCAGCAGATGGACATTCACGACACGGTCGGCATCGACCTCGTCGCGATGGTCGTCGACGACCTGGTGGCCTGCGGCGCCGAGCCGCTGTTCCTGCTCGACTACATCGCCACCGGCGAGGTCGTGCCGGACAAGGTCGCCGAGATCGGCGCGGGCATCGCCGACGGCTGCCGCTACGCCGGCTGCGCGCTGTTGGGCGGGGAGACCGCCGAGCACCCCGGCGTCCTGCGTCCGGACGAGTACGACATCTCCGCGACCGGCGTGGGCGTGGTCGAGGAAGCCGACATCCTGAGCCCCGAGCGGGTCGAGGTGGGCGACGTGGTGATCGCCATGCGCTCCTCCGGCCTGCACTCGAATGGTTACTCGCTGGTCCGGCACGTGCTGCTCGGCGCTGCCCGGATGCGTCTGGACATCGTGATCGACGACTTCGGCCGGCAGCGGACCCTCGGCGAGGAGCTGCTCACGCCGACCAAGATCTACGCCAAGGACTGCCTCAAGCTGATCGCCGAGGCCGAGGTGCGGGCGCTGTCCCACATCACCGGCGGCGGCATCCCCGGCAACCTGGTCCGGGTGCTGCCCGAGCACGTCGACGCGGTGGTCAACCGGTCCACCTGGAAGCCGCAGCCGATCTTCGACCTGATCCAGACGAAGGGTCGGATCGACGACCACGACATGGAGTCGACCTTCAACATGGGCGTCGGCATGTTCGCGATCGTCTCGGCCGAGGACGCCGACCGGGCGCTGGCCACCCTGACCGGCCGTGGCGTCGAGGCGTGGCAGGCCGGCGAGATCATCGAGGGCACCGGCAACGTGCAGATGGTCGGTCAGCACACCCGAGGATGATCACCCTCCGGTGATCGTACGGGCACCTGATCAGGGCTTCACCCGAGTGGCCAATGCCGCCTAGCCTGAAGGGCACCCTTCAGCGACGGTCGGGAAACCGCGAGGCTTCCCGACCGCCTCTCAGGCTAGGCGGAGGAGGGCGATGGCTGCTCGGGGACAGTCGTTCAGCGGGATGCGCGGTCTGGCCGCCGTCCCGTCGTACGTCGTCATGCAGCCCACCACCCTCTGCAACCTTGACTGCGCGTACTGCTATCTGCCGTTTCGCGCCGCCGACCGCCGCATGCCGGTGGCGGTGGCCGAGGCGGTCGCGGCCGCTGTCAATCCCTGGGCGGCGAACGGTCGGTTCTCCGTCGTGTGGCATGGCGGCGAGCCCCTGGCCGCTGGTCGAGAGCACCTGGCCGATCTGATCGCCCCGTTCGGGCCGAAGGTCGAGCACCATGTGCAGACCAACGCCACCCTCATCGACGACGACTGGTGCGATTTCTTCGCCCGGCACGAGATGCGGGTGAGCGTGAGCGTCGACGGGCCCCGGGCGCGCAACGGCGACCGGGTCAACCGGGGCGGTCAGCCGGCGTACGACCGGATCCTGCACGGCATCTCGGTGCTGCGGCGGCGCGGTCTGCCCTTCTCCGCGCTGGCAGTGGTGTCCCGGCCCGAGCCGGGGCTCGCCACCGAGCTGTACGACTACTTCCTCGAGCTGGGCTGTGACGTGCTGGGCATCAACATCGAGGAGACCGAGGGGGTCAACACCCGCGACAACCGCCACGACCCGTCGGCGGTGTCCGCGTTCTGGGCGGAGTTGGTCGCGGCGTGGCGTCGGGAGCCCCGGATCCACCTCCGTGAGATCGAGTGGTCGTTGCGCTACGCCGCGGCGGTGCTGGACAACTCGGCGGACGGGGTGCTTCCCCGCCACCTGGACCCGATCCCGACGATCGGTCACGACGGCTCGGTGATCGTGCTGTCCCCGGAGTTGGCCGGGTTCACCGACCCCCACTACGGCGACTTCAGCAGCGGCAACGTGCTGACGACCCCGTTGGCGCAGATCCTCGGCGACGCGGCGACGACGCCGTGGGTGAAGGAGTTCCTGGCCGGGGTGGAGGCGTGTCGGGCATCCTGCCCGTACTTCGGCTTCTGCGGTGGTGGCCATGCCGCCAACCGCTACTTCGAACTGGGGCGTTTTGACGGTACGGAGACCGAGCACTGCCGCAACAGCAAGATCCGCCTATTGGAGGGAGTGTTGGAGCATGCCCGAGACCACCAGTCACCGGCGGCCTGAGCGCGAAGCGGACGACGGAGTAACCGAACGGGTGCGGGACGCGGCTCCCGCGCTCGTCGCGCTGCTACAGGAGGCCGAGGACGCACGGCGGCTGCGTTCGGAGGTGTCGGGCGCAGAGGGCTCCAGCGCGGTCTGTGCCTGGAACCACTTCGAGAACATCCCGACGTTCTACAACTGGAACAATCGCCCGCGCTGAGGGAGCCGTTGTCAGGGGCCTGTCGAGCGACCGGAGTGGATCCGGTCGGGCCAGGCCCCTGATCGTCGGCGGCTGCACCTGCTCTGGACGTGCGTGAGCACGCGGGGGTTACCGCGTGCTCAGCTGCGTCGAGAGGTCAGCGGGTCGGACGGACCCAGGGATCCGGATCGTCGTCCGCGTGATCCTCATCATCGTCGTCGACGAACTCTTTAGAGTCGTCGTCGAAGTGGTGCTCAGACTTACCAGCACCCGCCAGTTCGCGCTGCAAAGCGGTGAGGTCGGTGTTCGGGGAGTGGTACTTCAACTCCCGCGCCACCTTAGTCTGCTTGGCCTTAGCACGGCCGCGCCCCATGGCTCGACCCCCTCGCACAGAATGCGGGGCAGCCCGAAGGCGGGCCCCGATGACGTCAGGCATCTCTCGTGGCTCTTACGGTACATGGGGATGCCATCGTTCGGCACCTCGGGTTACCGTCAGCCGGCTCTGCGCGTCGCGTCGATCCGGCCGTCACCCAGTGTACCGGGTAAGGAGCGGAACGGTTAGCACCCGTGACACCGGACAAACCGCATCAAATTTGACCCCGGCTCAGCTTACCCAGCGAGGCCCGGCACCGGGGCCCGGAGGCGGATCTCGTCGACCCGCCCCCGGGGGGACGCTCAGCGCAGGTGGATCGCGCGCAGCCGGCCGACATCCGCCATCCGCCGTTCCGCCAGCCGGTCGGCGGCCACCGCCGGCGGCACGCCCTCCGCGTCGGCCAGGTGCAGGATCTCGCGGGTGGTGTCGTAGATCCGGGTCGCGCGCAGCTTCGCCCGGTCGAAGTTGAAGCCCTCGATCTCGTCGGCCACCTGGATCACGCCGCCCGCGTTGACCACGTAGTCCGGGGTGTAGAGGATGCCCCGGTCGGCCAGCAGCTTCTCGATGCCCGGGTGGGCGAGCTGGTTGTTCGCCGCCCCGGTGACCACCTTGGCGCGCAACGCCGGCACGGTGTCGTCGTTCAGGGCGCCACCCAGCGCGCACGGCGCGTACACGTCGATGTCCGCGGCGACCAGCGCGCTGGAGTCGTCGACGAGGGTGACCTGCGGGTGGTTGCTGCGCACCCACGCCAGCGCCTTCGGGTTGACGTCGGTGGCGACCACTTCGGCGCCGTCCTCCAGCAGGTGCCCGGTGAGGTACTTGCCGACCTTGCCCAGCCCGGCCACGCCGACCCGCCGGCCCCGCAGGCTCGGAGTGCCCCACACGTGCTCGGCCGCGGCCCGCATCCCCTGGAAGACACCCCAGGCGGTGAGGATCGACGAGTCGCCGGCCCCGCCGTGCTCCACGCTGCGCCCGGTCACGTAGCGGGTCTCCCGGGCCACGACATCCATGTCCGCCACGTACGTGCCGACGTCACAGGCGGTGTAGTAGCGGCCGTTCAGCGACTCGACGAAGCGGCCGTACGCGCGCAGCAGCGCCTCGCTCTTGATCTGCTCCGGGTCGCCCCAGATGACGGCCTTGCCGCCGCCCAGGTCCAGCCCGGCGAGCGCGTTCTTGTACGCCATCCCGCGGGACAGGTCCAGCACGTCGGCGAGGGCGTCGTCCTCGCTCGCGTACGGGTAGAAGCGGGTGCCGCCGAGCGCCGGGCCCAGCGCTGTGGAGTAGATCCCGATGATCGCCTTCAGGCCGCTCTGCTTGTCCTGGCAGAACACGACCTGTTCGTGACCGGTCGATACCGGGTCGTCGGTGCTCGCGAATACGCCCATTGTTGGCTCCTACTGTGGTGTGCGTCCTTGTGGGACGCGGACCTGGTGGACCCCGGCGGGGATGCTGCCGGTGTGATCGAGCCTAGTATCGGCCGCCGGGCGGGCGCTCGACGCGCCGCCGCCGTCCCACGGTGCGGCGCGCGTGCTCCGGCCGCTGACCGCGTACGGGCCTGGTTCGTGGGAGGATCGCGCGGTGCCGTCGCTCTTCGCTTCTTACCTGCGCGTGTACGAACCGCTGGCCGCCTTCGATCGAGACCGGCAGAGCTACTGGCGCCGCTACGTCTCGGAGGGGCGCGCGATCGCCCCGGTCGAGGGGCCCGGTCGCCAGCGGACGGCGGTGATCGAGGCGCTGGGTGCTGGCTGGACCCGGCTGCCGGACCTGCCGGAGGAGGCGTACGTCCTGGAGACGGACGAAGGCCTGCTGGTCTGCCCCTGGAACCTGCGTATCCGGGTCGCTGAGGCGGCGCTCAGCGCCCGGGACGGGGTGCCCTCGGTGCTCGCCGACGCCTTCGTGCCGCCGGTGCTCGCCGGGCAGGCCAGGGCGGTGGTGGACGACTGGCGAAGTGGCGCCCGGGTGCTGGAGCACGGGGTGCCCCGGGTGCACGAGCAGATCGCCACCTGGGGCGTACCGCTGCGGTGGTTCGTGCTCTTCGACCCGGCGGAGCGGGACCTGGTCACCCAGCCGGGCCGGCGGGCGTTGCGCTACCGCACCGAGATCTCCAAGGCTCGACGCCGCTCGTCGCGGGCGCTGTCGGTGCTGCGCAAGTCGGTGGGCGAGGCGCCGATCACCGAGGCGGTGGAGGAGGCGGCCCGCTGGCTGGAGGAGTTCCATCCGCGGTCCGTGGTCGAGCTGGACTACGGCGGTCTGGTCGACCTGCTCTCCGACGAGACTCTCACGTCGGACGACTCGCCCGAGCTGGTCGCTGGCGGCCTCGCGGGGCTGTCGCGCGGCGAGGCCGAGGAGGCGTCGGCCGCGTACGACAAGTTGGTGGCTCGGTGGCGCGCGGTGCAGCTGTTGGAGCGGTGCAACTAGGGCATATCACCCTAGGAGCGCTCCCAAGGTGAGTTGTACTCGTAGTTGACGCATCACGAACCGTGATCATGAGTCCGAATAAGGTACTTTCTGCCGTGTAAAAGTCGTAAAAATCGGGCATGGTTCATCCGTCCGTCTAGGGACCTTCATCCGTTCGGCCCATGTCGGACATCGGGGACTAGCCGGACCATGGGAGACGCGTCGGCCGGCGGGACCCCGGCCGATGTCTATACATGTGGAGGAGTGACCGATGGCATCGCGAACGCACGAACCAGAGCCGCTACTCACGCCGGCCGAGGTGGCGTCGATGTTCCGGGTCGACCCGAAGACGGTGACCCGGTGGGCCAAGGCTGGCAAGCTCAGTGCCATCCGCACCCTGGGTGGCCACCGTCGGTACCGTGAGTCGGAGGTCAGGGCGCTTTTGCAGGGCCAGATCCCGCAGCAGCGGCAGGGCGACTGAGCAGGCAACAGTTCTTCGTCAGGGGCGGTGGATCTCGATCCGCCGCCCCTTTCGTATGCCCCGCCGGGGCGCGACCGCGGCCGAGGTTCAGCGCCGTGGGGTCAGCGCCGTGGCTCGGCCAACGTCACCCGGATGCCGACAGTGCCGCCCTCGCCGCGACGCAACCGGCTGCTCAGCAGGCTCAGCCGACCGATCACGCGGTACTTGTGCTTGAGCAGGTCGCGGATTCGACCGGTGTCACCGCCCCCGTAGATCGTCGCGTGAGCTGACACCTCCGCCCCATGTGGCCGACCCCGCACGTCGCACGGTGCCACTGTCACCTCGCCGTTGCGGCGGATCCGCTTCACCTTGCCCGAGTCGGCCCGCGTCCAGACCGCCAGCGCCTCCCCGTCGCGCACCGCCCAGACCGGGGTCGGCACCGCCCGACCGTCAGTGCGAAAGGTCGTGAGCAGGATGTACTTCTCGGCCGACAGCCGGTCCAGCATGGTCACGCCGCCAGGATACGGCCGGCGCGGGCCACTGAGTGGCCGGATAGCGTGAACGTCGTGACAGGTGAGCCCCTAATCGGTGACGTGATCGGCGAACTGCTGCGAGACACACTCGCCGTGGCCACCGGGGTGGGTCCCCGGCCCCTGGTCGGTGGTCGACTGCCACGACCGGTCATCGAGATCATCGAACGGGACGACGGTCTGATCAACGGCGCCCCGTCCGCGCACTACCTGGACGGGCCGGCGGAGTGGCAGCCGTACGACCACCGCGCGGTGGACCGGGCGCACGGCGAGACGCTGGACATCGGCACCGGAGCCGGCCGGATCGCGCTGCTGCTGCAGGAGCGCGGCGTACCGGTCACCGGGCTGGACACCTCCGCGGGCGCGCTGGAGGTGAGCCGGCGTCGCGGTGTCCGGCGGCTGGTGCACGGCACCGTCGACACGCACGTCGCCGACGGGTCGCGGTACGACACGTTCCTGCTGCTCGGCAACAACCTCGGGCTGTTCGAGGGCCGGGAGCGCGCTCCCGAGTTCCTGGCCGCGCTCGCCGCGCTGGCCCGACCGGGGGCACAGATCATCGCGCAGGGCACCGACCCGTACGGCACCCGCGACCCGCTGCACACCGGCTACCACGAGCGCAACCGTCGGCGTGGCCGGCTCGGTGGCCAGCTGCGGCTGCGGCTGCGCTACCGCGAGTTGAGCACCGAGTGGTTCGACTACCTGGTCTGCTCGGCGGACGAGTTCGCCAGCCTGGTGCACGGCACCGGTTGGCGGCTCACCGATGTGGACGACAGCGACGCCCCCTACTACCTGGCCACCCTGCACCTCGTCGACTGAGCAGGACGGCCCCCGCTCTCCGCTGGGCGGAGAGCAGGGGCCGTCGTACGTCTCAGACCTGGACGGTCGGGGGGAGCTGCTCGGGCGGAAGGCCGCCGTCGCCGTCGACCACCTCGTCCGGTTGGCCGTCCTCGTCGATGTCGACCATGGTGATGTCCACCTTGCCGTCACCGTCGGTGTCGAACTGGAACAGGTCCGCCTTGCCGTCGCCGTCGGTGTCCACCACCCACACGTCGGTCTTGCCGTCGTTGTTGGTGTCGGCGCGCAGCAGTTCGACCCGCTCGTCGCCTCGGGTCTCCACGATCTCCCCGTCGGTGACGCTCTCCGGTGCCTGGCTCATGTCGATGCGGTCCTTCCCTCGGTTGACGGGCCGTCATTACCCGATCCGGCGCTCCCCCACGCATGTGCCGGGTCGTCGCGCTGTCTAGGGTCGCACCATGAGCGAGCGGAGCGGGCGGGACACCCGGGCCGGCGTAGCGGGGACCCCGCGCGTCGGCGGACGGGACAGGGAGGCGTGATGAGCGATCGTTTCGTGGTCGTCGGTGCCGGCACGATGGGGCTTGGTATCGCGTACGTGGCGGCCGGCGCAGGGCACGCCGTCGAGTTGGTCGAGGTGGACCCCGAGCGGGGTGCGGCAGCGCTGAACCGGCTCGCCGACCTGTGGGAGCGGGCGGTGCAGCGCGGGAAGCTCAGCGCCGACGAGGCCGCCACGAACCGGCAGCGGGTGACGCTGCGCCCGACCCTCGCCGCTGTCGCTCCCGCCCCCGAGGTGATCGTGGAGGCGGTGCCGGAGCGCCTCGATCTGAAGCGTGCGGTGCTCCGGGACGCCGCCACGCTGCGCCCGGCGCTGCTGGGCAGCAACACCTCCAGCATCGCCATCGGGGCGCTGGCCGCCGAGCTGGACGCGCCCGAGCGCTTCCTCGGCCTGCACTTCTTCAACCCGGTCTGGGCGATGGCGCTGCTGGAGATCGTGGTCGGCCCGGCCACCGCCGAGGAGACCACCACCGCGGCCGTCGCGCTCGCCGGCCGGCTCGGCAAGGACCCCGTCGTCGTACGCGACATGCCCGGCTTCGCCACCTCCCGGCTCGGGGTCACCCTCGGGCTGGAGGCGATCCGGATGGTCGCCGACGAGGTCGCCAGCCCGGCGGACATCGACAAGGCCATGGTGCTCGGCTACCGGCACCCGATCGGGCCGTTGGAGCTCACCGACCTGGTCGGCCTCGACGTGCGGCTGGACATCGCCCGCACCCTTCAGGCTGCGTACGGGGACCGCTTCGCGCCGCCCCCGCTGCTGGTGGAGATGGTGGCCGAAGGGCGGCTGGGTAAGAAGTCCGGGCAGGGCTTCTACCGCTGGGAAGGCGGTGCCAAGCAGTGAGCGGGTTGCGGATCGAGGAGCGGCCGGACCGGCTGGTGGTCACCCTGGACCGGCCGGAGAAGCGCAACGCCATCGACGCCGACCTGATCGCCGAGCTGCACCAGGTCTGCGCCGAGTTGGAGGCGCGCCCGCGCCTGCTGCTGCTCACCGGCGGGGCGGCGGGCATCTTCGCCGGTGGCGCCGACATCGGCCAGCTCCGCGAACGGGGTCGCATCGACGCCCTCGCCGCGATCAACTCGGCCGCCTTCGCCCGCATCCGGGCGCTGCCGATGCCGACGGTGGCGGCCGTCGACGGCCCGGCGTTGGGCGGTGGCGCGGAGCTGGCGTACGCCTGCGATCTGCGGGTGTGCACGGCGCGGGCGGTCTTCGGGCAACCGGAGGTGCGGTTGGGCATCCTGGCCGGCGCCGGCGCGACCCACCGGCTGCCGGCGTTGATTGGCGAGGGCCGGGCCAAGGAGCTGCTCTTCACCGGCCGGCGGGTGGACGCCGCCGAGGCAGTGCGGATCGGCCTGGTGAACCGGGTGGTGGACGAGCCGGGCGAGCTGCTGGCGGTGGCGCACGCGTTGCTTGACGAGATCGCCCTGGGCTCACCGTTGGCGGTGCGGCTGACCAAGCTGGCGGTGGACGCGCCGGCCGCCGCGCACCCGCACCTCGACCTGGTCAGCCAGGCGGTGCTCTTCGAGGACGACGAGAAGCATCGCCGGATGACCGAGTTCCTGGAGCGCCGCCGGCCGCGCTGATCCCGCGTACCAGAAACGGCCGCACCGGCGGGAAGCCGGTGCGGCCGTCGTGGTTTCTGGCCCTGCCTACTGCCGGATCTGCACCCCGGCGTCAGCCAGGCCGCGGATCACCTGGGCGGACTCACCGAAACCGATGATCAGTACGGCGTCCGCGCCGAATTCCTTGATCTCCTTCGCGCCGCCGCTGAAGTCGACCGGGGCGGCCTTCGCGTCGGCCGGCGGCTCGTACGTCAACAGCTTGAGCCGGTCGTTGGCGATACCGGCCTTCTCCAGCTCGTCGCGGACGGTGCCCTGGAGGCCCTCACCGTAGGAGTCCTTACGGGCGACGATGACGATCTTCTGTGACCCGTCGCGGAGGATCACGTCGGCCAGCGCCCGGCCCTGCAGGCTGTCCGGTGGGGCGGTACGGAAGTAGAGGCCCTGGTCATCGACGTCGGTCAGGCTGGCGTCGGTGTTGGACGGGGAGAAGAGGATCTTCCCGGCCTGCACCACGTCCGGCAGCACGGCCCGGGAGATGCCCGAACCGCCGGCACCGATGATCACGCTGACGCCGTCCGTCACGTGCTTGGCCACCGTCGCCTTGGCCACCGCCGGGTTGGTGCCGTCGTCGCCGTCGAGCCACGTCACCGGCTTGCCCAGTGCGCCGCCAGCGGCGTTGATCTCCTTGATCGCCAGCGCGGCGCCGGCGGCCATCGGCGGGTAGGCGATCGAGAGGTCACCGGTCTTCGGCAGCAGGCCGCCCAGGATCAGCGGCTCCTGGTCGGCGGCGCCACCCGGGCGCTGCTTCTTCGGCTTCGGCGGCGTCTTGGTGCTCGCCGCCGACTCGATACCCGCGCCGACGAACTCGGTCTTGCCGTCGTTGATCTGCTGCCCGTCGAAGGTCAGCGTGGCGTAGCTCGCGGTGGCCGGCTCACCCTTGTCGGTGAAGCCCGCTCGGGTCAGCGACACGCCGCGGTACTCGATGTCCTGCCCGTTGCGGGCCAGCGTGAGACAACTGGCCGGGTCTTCGCAGCGCTGCCCGTCGTTGGTCACGGCGACGATCTGCTTGGTGATGGCAGCCGGGTCGGTGCTCCCGGCCAACTGGGAGGCGAGCACGGCGATCACCACCGCGTCGTACGTCTCGGCGGAGTACACGTAGTCCGTCAGCGCCGGATTGACGGCCCGTAGCCGGCCCTTGAAGTCGTCTGGGAGCGGAACGAGGGGCGTGGTGCCCTTCATCCCGTCGACGAGACTCGCTCGTTCCTTCAACTCCGCAGGATAGGAGTTGAGCATGTTGCCGTCCGTGCCGTAGAGGCGCACCTGTTGGGCGCTGGCCTCTTCGGGCTTGTCATCCCCGCAAGCGCTTGTGGCGAGCAGGATCGTCGCGCAGGCAGCCAATGTGACTACCCGCGAGCGGCGTGATACGAACATGGTCGTCCTTCCTCCGGCGAAGGTCCGCTGCGCACATTAGCGTGCCGAGGCCGGCGGCGGGACCGTGGAGGTGGCGTAATGCGCAGGTAGCTCGCGTTGAACACGGACAGTGACGGTCGCGGGGGGCGCTTGACCACCCGTCCTACTGTGCGCTGCGTGACCGACCTACCACAGCAGACGTTCGATGACGCGGCCGCCGTGCTCCGCTCGGCGCTGACCGGCGATGGAGACGCGGTGGTGGGAGCGTTCGACGCGGTCGTCGACCGGGCCGGCCTGGACGGCGCGTACGGCGTCGCCTGGTGCCTGGCCGCGACGATGCTCGGTGACGCGCCTGCGGCCACCGGGGCGGCGCTCGACTTTCCGGGGATCGATCAGGCCGGGTACGACACCCGCTGGGTGGCCCGCTTCGTCAGCGCGTACGCGAATCGGGACGAGCCGACCGGGGAGGCGCTGTTCGGCGCGGCGGCCGCCGACGGGCTGCTCCCCGACTGCCTGCTCACACTCGCCGGCTCGACGATCGCCACCCTGCGCAGCCGCGCCGGGTGAACCGCCAGGTCGCGGCGTCCGTCGGGGGGCGGACGCCGCGACCGTGCGGGTCGGTCAGAACGCGTGGTACGCGATCAGCGGTTCGTACTCGTACCGCAGGTTCTCGAAGCGGACCCGGAAGTTGACGCCGTCCCGGACGTTGGTCGCCACAGTGATCCAGCCCGAGTTGGCCGGCAGGTACGTCCAGTAGTTGCAGGCGCTCGTCTTGTCGACGAAGATCACGCACGCGTCGGTGGCGTACACGCTCGCGTTGCGCACGTTGATGTCGCGACAGCGCGTCGTGGTGCGGTACTGGCCGGCCGAGCCGCCGTACCGGCCAGTCTCGAAGTACGACCGGACCGCCCCGCCGTAACAGGTGGCGAGCGGGGCGAACGCGTTCGGCCCGGAGCTGACCGGCGTGGTCGGTGTCGTCGGCTCCGCCTGCGCGGGCGTGCCGACGGAGAGCAGCGCGGTGGCCGTGGCGACGGCGAGCAGACGAGCGGTCGGGGATGGCATCCGTTCGTTCCTCCAAACAGTTGGTTGACCGTCCGTATCGGACTGATCATCTGGCCGTGACGATGATACGTATCGATCGATTGCCGCGCGGCCCCGATGATGTCCGGCCCGTGTGGTAGCTCTTTAGGCATGTCCGAGGCCATGCTCAGCAAGGTGCGCAAGCTGCTGGCCCAGGCCGAGGACCCGGCCTGCACGCCGGCCGAGGCCGCCGCGTTCACCGCCAAGGCCACCGAGCTGATCGCCCGCTACGGCGTCGACCGGGCGCTGCTCGCCGCCCGGGACCCGACCACCGACCCGGTCGGCGATCGGGTGCTGGACGTCGTCGCCCCGTACGCCCGCGACAAGGTCGGCCTGCTCGCCGCAGTGGCCGAGCCGCTGCGCTGCCGCTGCGTACGCCGTCGGCAGGGCAACGGCTTCGCCCTGCACCTCTTCGGCTTCGCCAGTGACCTGGAACGGGTCGACCTGCTCTTCACCTCACTGCTCGTGCAGGCGGCGCACGGCCTGGCCGCCACCGAGGTGCCAGCGGACGACCACCCCGCGGCCTTCCGTCGCTCCTGGCTGGCCGGCTTCGCGGAGGTGATCGGAGGTCGACTCTGGGCGGCGGAGTCGGCGGCGGCCACCGAGTCGGGCACACCGTCGATGGCGCTGGTGCTGGCCGACCGGTCCGATCGGGTGCAGCGCCGGCTCACCGAGGAGTACCCACGGCTGCGCACCGCACCGCCACGTCGGTTGGGCGGCACCGGCTTCGGCTCGGGGGCGGAGGCCGGCCAACGCGCGAACCTCGGTGGTCGGGACCTCGGCGGCGCCGCTTCCGGTCGGCGGCTCGGCCGGTGACCCGGTGGGTCGTCAGGCCGTCGTGCCGGGGCGGTGGCGCGACACCGTGGCGACGTAGCGGGTGAGCAGCTCGTGCCAGCCGGCAGTGAGCGCCTTGCGGTAACCCTCGGCAGCCTCGCCGTGCCGGTCGAAGTGCCGGTGCTCCAACTCGACCCGGGTGTGTTCCGGCCCCTCGGCATGGAACAGCACCTCGACCTCGCTCGCGCGGGCCGGGTCCGGCACCGGCGCCCGATCAGGGCCGATCTGCCAGACGAAGACCAGTCGGCGAGGCGGATCCCAGGTGAGCACCCGGCCCCAGTCGGCGCGGAAACCGTACGGGCCGATCTCGTAGAGCATGCCGCCCGCCCGAGGCTCCATGCCCAGCTCGGCCAGCGCGTCCGGGCCGGACCAGGTGTATTCGGTGACCCACCAGTCGGTCAGTTCGTCGGTGAAGACCGTGAACGCGTGCTCGGCGGAGCCCGGGACGAGAAGGCTGCACCGGAGAGAGAACTGGCCGGCGTCCTGCCGGATGTCGGCCGGATCAGTCAATTCCTGTCCCATAGGCCCGGACCATACCGGCTGATGCCTCGGTGTGCAGCTTCGCGCGGTGCCCGGTTCCAGACAGAGGGTCGTCGAGTCGTCACGGACGGGATGGCCCGCCGGAAAGCGGGTAACCGCGCCCAACGGCCCGGACGACCGGGTCGGTGTGCAGGTGGGGCGGGAGAGCATGAGCGAGAGCGGGCAGCAGCGGGAGCCGGACCGGAACGTCGACAGCGGGGACCCGGACGTCCTGCTCGACATTCCGAAGGTCTCCGTCGACTCCATCCGACTGGCGGTCGACGGTCTGGAGGCCGACCTGTCGCTGCGGGCCCGGGTGGCCAACCTGCTCCAGGTCGACGCCGGCGTCCGCGTGCACCTCAACGGCGGCGAGTTGAACATCGACGGGGTGAACGCCGAGGCGCAGCTACGGGTGCGGTTGGAGCAGCTGACCAGAATCCTGGGCCGCGCGCTCGACACGCTCGACCACAACCCACACATCATCGAGGCACTCGCCCGCACGGCCGGCACCGCCGTCGACGACGTGAACCGCAGCGCCCAGCAGTTGGCCGCGGGCGCAGCGGAGATCAAAGCATCGAGTCGACGCTCTGACGACGTACGCGACGAGCCGGGCTGGCAGGTCGGCGCGGCCAGCCCGGTAGCCGACCGCGACCGACTGGGCTCCGACCGGCCGGGTCCAGGTCGGCCATCGGGTTCTGGCCGGCCGGGTTCCGATCGCCCGGGTCGGGATCGCCCGGGTCTCGATCAGTCCGGCCCTGGTCGCCTGGGTTCTGATCGGCCGGATGCGGGTCGGCCGGATGCGGGTCGGTCCGGGGCTGGTCCCGCCGGTTCGGGACCGGGTGCCGGCGGACCCGGGCCGCGAGCCGGCGGCCCAGGGCTTACCGACCAGGCGCAGCAGCAGGGCCAGAATCCGCAGGGCCAGCAGCAGCCAGAGGGGCAGCATGCGCAGGGCCAGAATCCGCAGGGCGCGCATCCTCAGGGCCAGCATCCGCAGGGCGCGCATCCTCAGGGCCAGAATCCCCAGGGCGCGCATCCGCAGGGCCAGCAGCCGGAGGGTCGGCGTTCTGAGGGTCCGCATGCGCAGGGCCAGCATCCTCAGGGACGGCAGCCAGATGGGCGGCAGTCGGAGGGCCGTGAGCCGGAGGGCCGTGAGCCGGAGGGCGGCGCGCCAGGTGGCAACCGTCCGGAAGGCCGGCGGCACGAGGGGTCGCGTCACCCCGCTGGAGAGCGGTCCGAAGGCGCGGGTGACGGAGAGCATCCGGCGGCGGCGGGCCGGGACCAGCAGCGCCCCGAGGGATCGGCGGGGCCGAACTCCGGGCAGAGCGGCAACAAGCCCGGCCAGTCGGCTGCGTCCGGTCCGAGCCCGTCCGGGGGTGGCGACGGTGGTCTTCCGGGCGCGGCACAGGCTGCGGCGCAGAGCGCAGCCCAGTTCGCCGAGCAGGCGGGGGAGACGCTGCGAGAGGCCGGGCGCAGCGTGTGGGAGGCGATCCAGGGCAGCGTGGCCCAGCATCGCCCGCAGGGTCGCCGCGACCACTGACGCCGCGCGGTCGTGCGTCACGTCCGCCGCGCTGCCCGGCGTGGAGGCTGCCCCGGCCATGATCGACACGGTTTCCTTGAAGTCGCGGTGTCGCGCCTGCCGGGACACCGCGACTTCAAGAAAGTCGTGTTGATCACGCAGGCAGGCGGGGCCGATCACGCAGGCCGGCAGGGGCCGATCACGCGGGCCGGGAGGGGCCGATCACGCAGGCCGGCGAGGGCTGGTCAGGTAGGCCGACTGGAGGTGTCGGCGATTGCGCAGGAGTAGCCCACGCGGAGAGTGGTGGGTGTGGCCGTCACTGAAAGCGACCCACCAAAGCAAGATCCCCACCTGCGTTTCCGCTGGCGGGGACCTCTGTAGCCCGGCGAAAGGCTATGTGGCCAGGGGCGGGGTCGAACCGCCGACCTTCCGATTTTCAGTCGGACGCTCGTACCAACTGAGCTACCTGGCCGTGTCGCTCGGCTCATGTTACCCGCCAACCGGACGAACCGGCGGCAAGGCGACCTGCTCCGATACGCAGAACGCCGCGCGGGGCGCGGCGTCAGCGCTGCGGTCCTGACGGGACTTGAACCCGCGACCTCCGCCTTGACAGGGCGGCGAGCACTCCAACTGCTCCACAGGACCTAGCTTGTGTTGCTCCGGCTTGCGCCGGTCTTGCCTTGCTCCGGCTTGCGCCGGTCGTGCCCCCAACGGGATTCGAACCCGTGCTACCGCCTTGAAAGGGCGGCGTCCTGGGCCGCTAGACGATGAGGGCGGCCCCGCCATCATTGCACATTCGCAACTTCAAGCGGACTTGCTCCCATCCGGCCCCGCCGGAGGCTTGGAAAGCATACGTGATGCTCCGTCGGTCGACAAAATCGGTGTCGGCAAGGGCTTGGGACGGGCCATAAATGCAGGTCAGAGCGTTTCTAGCGGAGTCGGGTGATGCCGAAGCGCTGCTTCAGGTCGGCGATCAACTTCGGGCATGCGGCGAGTGTCGCGGCCCGATCACCGCCCCCGTCGTGCAGAAGAACGATCCCACCGGGTCGGGTGGCGGTGTGGACACGCTTGCCGATCGTGGCCGCTGTCGGCTTGTCCCAGTCCTGCGGGTCGACCGACCAGTGCAGCGGACGCATGCCGAGGTCCTTGGCCACCCCGATCACCTCCGACGTCCACCGGCCGCCCGGCTGCCGGTAGAACGACACCTTCGCGCCGGGAACGGCCTTCTGGATGGCCTTGTTGGTGCGGTCCAGGTCGGCCCGGATCTCGCCTACAGGTCGACGGGCGATATCGAGGTCGTGTCGCCAGCTGTGGTTGCAGAGCTGGTGTCCCTCCCGGACGATCCGCCGGACCAACTCCGGGTGGCGCTGCACCTCGCGACCGACGACGCAGAAGGTCGCTGTCACCTTGGCGGCCTTCAGCTGGTCGAGCACCTTGGGTGTCCAGGCCGGGTTGGGCCCGTCGTCGAACGTCAGGGCCACCGGGCGTACGCCGGTGTTGCGCCCCAGGCCGGAGGGGAGCTTGGCCGGCAGCGGCCGCAGTGGCGGCTTGGCCGGCTTGGTGACGCTGGGGTGCGGTTTCGGGGTGGGCGGCGTTGTCGATTCCACCGGCTTTGGAGCGGCGGCGGGTGTGATGGTGCGGGTTGGCTGGGCGCAGCCGGACAGGAGCAGCGCCACGGCGAGGACGGACGCCAGGATGGCGCGGGCTTGCATCTGCTCGCTCCCGGAGGGTCGGGGTAGGCGGACCCGCCCGACGGTAGTTCACGTCGCGATTCGGCGACAGTGCGATCAATCACGCCTCGACTGGTCCAGGGAGTCGCGGACGGCGGCGGAGAGCGAGACCGCCTCGGCCAGGTCGACCGGTCGCACCACCCCGGCGGGCAGCGTGTCGGCTCGCCAGCCGGGGCCGGCGGCGAGCACCAGCAACGGGCGCCGGGGGGCGGCGAGCAGCGCGCTGAGTTGGGTCGGGTCGGCGGTGGCCCGGGTGTGCGACCAGAGCACCACGGCGGCCGGTCCGGTCCGGTTGACCGCCTCGACGAGGGCGGCCACCGGCACCCGGGCGCCGAGCATCCGGTAGCTGACACCGGCCTCCGCGAGAGCCGCCGCCAACGCCTCCAGCGGCAGGGTGTGTTGTTCCTCGTCGGCGCAGGAGAGCAGGATCCGGGCCGGCCCGGTGGGGACGTTGGCCCGACTGGCCGCCGCGAGCGCTTCCGAGACGCAGCGGGACATCAGGTGTTCCACCTCGATCAGGCCGGCGGTGGCTGCGTGTCGTTCGCCGATGCCGGCGAGCACCGGACGCAGTAGGCCCTCCCAGGTGGCGACGACCCCGCTGGCGGCGAGGGCGTGCGCGATCGTCTCGCTGATCGCCGCCGCGTCCAGTCGCATGGCGGCCCGGGCCAGGCCGCGGGCCGCCGGACCGGCACGGCCGACCGGGATGGAGCCGCCGCCGTCACGGCCGGTGGGGTGGATCCGGGCGGGAGCGACGGTGCCGGTGCCGTTGGGCATCGGGTCCGGTGCCTGGCGGGCCCAGCGGGCCGCCTCGGCGGGGCTCACCCCCTCGGCGGTGAGCCGTCGCATGATCTCGAGACGGGCCAGATCGGTGGGTGTGTACCGGCGGTGGTGACCGGGGATGTGTTCGCTGGGCCCGAGCCCGTAGCGCTGGTGCCAGGTGCGGAGGGTTGTCACCGCGACCCCCAACCGACGTGCGACAGCGCCCGCGCTCAGCGCCTCATCGACCACCCGACCGCTCCGCCGTGTCATCCGCCGACGATCCGGGCGGCGCCATGGCCGGGCCGGTTGCGCCCGACCGGGACTCCGCGGGGCGTAGCAGTCGGTTCACCACCCCGCCCAGCCAGGGCGCGTACGACCGGGGGTCGAGCTTCAACTCGGCCTCCAGCGCGGCGGGGTCGGCCCACCGCAGCTCGGCCACCTCGTCCGGGTCGGGCAGTAGCGGAGCGTGGGGCAGGAACTCGCCTCGCAGTACGTGGTCGTACTCGAACTCGATCCGACCGGTCGCCGGGTCCTCGGCGTAGTAGACGTAGATGCCGACCTCGGTCAGCTCGACCGGGCCCGCTCCCAACTCCTCGCTCAGCCGTCGGTTGGCCGCCTCGGCGAGCGACTCCCCGGGCTGGGGGTGGCCGCAGCAGGAGTTGGCCCAGCGCAGCGGGAACCGGGTCTTCACGGCGGCTCGGCGCTGGAGCAGCACCTGGCCGTCCGGGTCCACCAGCAACACCGAGAAGGCGCGGTGCAGCTGCCCAGGTGGTTGGTGCGCGGCCGCGACGGTCGTCTCGCCGTGGGCCTTGCCGGTCTCGTCGACGAGCTCGACGAGGTGCTTCTCACGACTGCTCATCGGCCTTCCCCGGTGATCCGGCCGGCGGCGAGCTTGCCGGATATGAGCACCATCGGTACGCCGACGCCGGGTTGGGTCCCGGAGCCGACGAAGACCACGTTCGGCAGGTCGCGGTGCAGGTTGGACGGGCGGAACGGGCCGGTCTGGAAGAGGGTGTGCGCGGCGGCGAACGGGGTGCCGGCGGCCATCCCCTGCTCCTCCCACTCGGCGGGGGTGATCGCCCGGAGCACCTCGACCCCGGCGCCGAAGCCGACGTAGCCGCGCTCCTCCAGGGTGCCGATCAGCTGGTCGGTGTAGCGCTGGGTCAGGTCGCCGCGCCACTCGAACGGCGCCCGGTGCAGGTTGGGCACCGGGGCGAGCACGTAGTAGGTGTGTCGGTCCGGCGGTGCCACCGCCGGGTCGGTCCGGCTCGGGTTGGTCACCAGTAGCGACGGATCGGTCATCAGCTCACCCCGTCGGATGACCTCATCGAAGGTGCCCTTCCACGCGCGTCCGAAATGGATGTTGTGATGGGCGATCTTCGCATAGGCCTGTCGGGAGCCGACGTGCAGAACGACGCAGGACGGAGAGTAGGTGAGCCGACGCTGCGGCGCGGCGGGGAGCAGGTCCCGGTAGGCGACCGGCAGGTCGGGGTTGAGCACCACCACGTCCGCCGGCACCAGGTCGCCGTCGGCGGTGAGCACGCCGGTGGCGCGGCCGTTCACGGTCTCCACCCGGGTCACGGTGGTGTCGTACCGGATCTGCACGCCGTGCTTCTCGGCCGCGCCGGCCATCGCCCTGGAGACCGCGTGGATGCCGCCGCGCGGGAAGTAGACCCCGGCCACCGAGTCGAGGTACGCGATGACCGCGTAGATGGCCAGCGCGTCGTGCGGCGCGAGGCCGGCGTACATCGCCTGGAAGGAGAAGATCCGCTGGGTACGCGGGTCCCGGAAGAACTGGTTGATCTTCGTCTGGAGGCGCCGGAAGGCACCGCCGCTGAGCAGCTTGAGCAGGTTGCCGGTGATCAGATCGGTCGGCGCGTCCAGGTTGCGCTCGATGAAGTCGGTACGCTCCAGCCGCCACAGCTCCCGCGCGTACTCGACGAACCGTAGATAGCCGTCGGCCTCCCGGGGCCCGCAGACCCGGGAGATCTCGGCCGCCATCCGGGTGGTGTCGGTGAGCACGTCGAGGGTCGAGCCGTCCGGGTAGTACGCCCGGTAGGCGGGGTCGAGCGGGGTCAGGTCCAGCCAGTCGTGCAGCTCCTCGCCGACCGCGCCGAGTGCCTCGGCGATCAGCTCGGGCATGGTGAGCACCGTCGGGCCGGTGTCGAACTCGTAGCCGTCCACGCCGAGGCGCCCGGCCCGCCCGCCGGGCACCGGCTCGCGCTCCAGCACTGTCACCTGTCGACCGCTGCCGGCCAGGTGCAGCGCGCAGGCGAGCCCGCCCAGCCCGGCCCCGACGACCACCACCCGGTCCGTCCGTCCTGTCACCGTCCGCACGTGACCACCTCCTCGCTCAAGTCGCTCATCAGGCCCGCCGGTTGGCAGCGGCGGTGGCCAGCCCGGTCAACGCGGTCCGCGCCGTCTGGTCCACGGGTGCGGCGTCGAGCGCGGCCAGCGCGTCGCTGACCCGCTCGGCGATCATCTGCTCCACCCGGGTCACCGCGCCGGTTTCGGCGACCAGTTCGGCGAGCGTGTCGACAGACCCGTCGGCGGCCCGCTCCAACGCCCTGAGCTGTGCCGGCGTGGCCAGCTCACGGGCCAGCATGAGCAGCGTGGTCGGCTTGCCGGTGCGGAGGTCGTCCCCGGCCGGCTTTCCGGTCGCCGCCGGGTCGCCGTAGACGCCGAGCAGGTCGTCACGGAGCTGGAACGCTTCGCCGACAGCCAGGCCATAGCGGGTGTACGCGGAGACCAGGGGGTCGTCGGCGGGCACCCCGGCCAGGCAGGCACCGAAGAGCAGTGGTCGCTGGACGGTGTAGCTGGCGGTCTTGTAGCGGGCCACCCGTAGTGCCCGGTCGACCGACCAGCTGCCCGGGTCGTTCTCGCCGAGCACGTCCAGATACTGCCCGGCGACCGTCTCGACCCGCATCTGGTCGTAGCAGCGGCGCACCTCGAAGAGTCGCGTCGACGGCACCGAGGCGTGGGCCAGCAACTGGTCGGCCCAGACCATGCAGAGGTCGCCGATGAGCACGGCGACGGCCTCGCCGAACCGGCCGGGATCGCCTCGGTGGCCGGCGGCGACGTGCTGTTCGGCGAGCGCGACGTGCGCGGTGGGCCGGCCGCGGCGGGTGGTGGACGCGTCCATCACGTCGTCGTGCACCAGCGCGAAGGTGTGCAGCAGTTCCAGCGCGGCCAGCGCGGGCAGCACGGGTGGCAGCGGTGCGGTGCCACCGACGGCCCCGCGCCACCCCCAGTAGGCGAACGTGGAGCGGATCCGTTTGCCGCCGGTCAGGACGGCCTCCCGCGCGGTGGCGGCGAAGCTGCCCATCGACGCGTCGATGTCGTTGAGGGTGTCGACCTCGGCGGTGAGGAAGGCGTCCAGGGTCTCGTCGACCGCCGTGACCAGATCGTGGGTGTAAGCAGCCAGAACGGCGCGGACCGGATCGTCCCCGTCCCCCGGCCCTGTCGGCGCCACGCGGGTCACGTTGCCCGCAACTGCGTCGTTGGCCATGCGGCTGAGCGTACCCTAGGCTACGAGTTGCGTCGATTGGTGCGTCGATAAATGGAGGAGGGCCGGTGGAAACTGATCTCACCGCTGCCTATGACCGGTGCCGTGAGCTGCACAAACGCCACGGCCGCACCTACTATCTCGCCACCCGTCTGCTCCCCGCTTGGAAACGACGACATGTGCACGCCCTCTACGGGTTCACGCGGTACGCGGACGAAATCGTCGATCGCACCGAGGACCTACCGCCGGCCGAGCGGGCCGCCCTGCTGGACCACTGGGCCAGCCAGTTCGTGGCCGGTCTGCACGGTGCGCCGGTCGACGACCCACTGTTGCCGGCAGTGCTGCACACGATCGCCGTCTTCGATCTCGACCGTGACGACTTTGCGTCGTTTCTGAAGAGCATGGCGATGGACCTGACAGTCACCGCGTACCCGACCTACGACCACCTGCTCGACTACATGGAGGGCTCGGCGGCGGTCATCGGCACCATGATGCTGCCGATCCTGGGCAGCTCCGACCCGGTGGCGGCCCGGGAGCCGGCCCGGCAACTCGGCTTCGCCTTCCAGCTCACCAACTTCATCCGGGACGTCGCCGAGGACCTCGACCGGGGCCGCACCTACCTGCCGGACGAGGACATGGCGAAGTTCGGAGTCACCCGCGAGGAGTTGGCCGAGGCCCGCGCCCGGAGCCGCGTCACACCCCGGATCCGCGAGCTGATCGAGTACGAGGTGACCCGCGCCCAGGCGCACTACGCCGCCGCCGCACCGGGCATCACCATGCTGGCGCCCGCCTCGCAGGCCTGCATGCGCACCGCGTACGCCCTCTACGGTGGCATCCTCGACGAGGTGGCCGCACAGGACTACGACGTCTTCGTCCGGCGGGCCCTGGTGCCGCAGCGGCGACGGATGGCGGTGGCCGCGCGGGCCCTGCTCAGCTCGACCGGTACGCCTGTCGTCATCCCCGGGCCGACGATCCAGCCGGAGAGCCGGTGACAGCGAGCACGGCGATCGTGCTCCTCACCCGCGACCTGCGGGTGCACGACCACCCGGCGTTGGCCACCACCTGTGCGGCCTTCGACCAGGTGGTGCCGCTGTACGTGCTCGACCCGGCGCTGGCCGACCTCTCCGCCAACCGCACCCGCTTCCTGCACCAGGCCCTCGCCGACCTGCGCGACCAACTCCGTGAGCGTGGTGGCGACCTGGTGGTCCGGCACGGCGACCCGGTGGCCGAGACGATCCGGCTGGCCGGCGAGGTCGGGGCCACCGCCGTCGCGCTCTCGGCCGACGTCAGCCACTACGCCGTCCGCCGGGAGCGGCGACTACGCGCCGAGTGCGAGCGGCACCGGCTGCACCTGCGACTGTTTCCCGGGCTGACAGTGGTCGAGCCGGGAGCGTTGCGGCCCGGTGGCGGCGGGGACCACTACCGGGTGTTCAGCCCGTACCACCGGGCCTGGGCGGCCAACCGGTGGCGCGAGGAGTTGGCCGCGCCGCGCCGGATCGCGCTGCCCGATCGGGTACGCGTGGGTCGGTTGCCGACGCTGCCAACCGGTGACTCGCCCGACGCGGCCAGCGGTGGTGAGCGGATCGCCCGGCAGCGGCTCACCGACTGGCTGCCCGACCTGGCCCGGTACGGCGACCAGCACGACGACATGGCCGGCGACGACACGTCCCGGCTCAGCCCGTACCTGCGCTTCGGCTGCGTGTCGCCGCTGGCGGTGGCGAACCGTGCCGGCGACCGGTCTGGCCCGTTCGTCAGGCAGCTCTGCTGGCGGGACTTCTACTACCAGGTCACCGCCGCCTTCCCGGAGATCTCGACGGCGGCGTACCGGCGGGGTGCCACCGAGCAGTGGCGCTACGACGACGACGCGTTGGCGGCCTGGACCGAGGGACGCACCGGGATGCCGATCGTCGACGCCGGGATGCGGCAGATGCTGGCGCAGGGCTGGATGCACAACCGGGCCCGGCTGATCACCGCCGGCTACCTGACCAAGCACCTTGGGCAGGACTGGCGGTCCGGGGTGGCGGTGTTCTTCCGCTGGCTGCTCGACGGGGACGTGGCGAACAACTCCGGCAACTGGCAGTGGGTCGCCGGCACCGGCAACGACACGAAGCCCTACCGGGGGTTCAACCCGGTCCGGCAGGCCGAACGGTACGACCCGGACGGCGACTACGTGCGCCGGTGGGTGCCGGAGCTGGCGGGAGTGCAGGGCAAGGCCATTCACCAACCGTGGCGGCTGCCGGAGGCCCTGCGCCAGACGCTCGACTACCCACCGCCCCTCTCGGTACCGGGCACCGACCCCGTCTGGCTGCGCTGATCAGAGCACCGAGTGCAACGCCTCGACCAGCTCGTCCACCCGGTCGTGCTCGGCGAGGTGCGCCGTGGCGTACGCGAAGGTGTAGCCCCGCTCCGGGTCGGCCCACGCGCTGCTGCCGCCGATGCCGCCCATGCCCCAACTGCCGTCCGGCTCCCACTGCATGCCCAGGGTCCAGTGGGCGTCGCGGTCCAGCACCAGGTCGGGCCCGTCGTACTGGACCCGTGTCGCCTCCGCCACCAACTCCGGGCTGAACAGCCGAACCCCGTCCAGGACACCACCGGCCAGCAGACCGGCGTAGAGCCGGGCCAGGCTGGGCGCAGTGGCGTGCAGGTTGACGGCGGGCACCTCCGCGCCCCGCCACAGCGGGCTGTTCAGCACGGCCAGGTCCAGCCCGCCGGCCGGGTTGCCCATCGCCCGCGCCCGCATCGAGCCGGTCTCGCCGAGTGCCCGGGCCGGCCATCCCGGGTCGCCGTACCGCAGGTCCGCGCAGCGCAACTGGTCCGCTTCGGTCAGCCCGAAGCCGAGGTCGAGCTGCCACCGGCCGGCGATCTCCTCGGCCAGGAACCGGCCCACCGACCGCCCGTCGACGCGGCGGACCAGCTCGCCCACCAGGTGCCCGTACGTCCAGGCGTGTTCCCCGGCGACAGTGCCCGGCGACCACTCGGGGTCGGCGGCAGCCAGGTCGCCGGTGAGCAGCGCCCAGTCGGCGATCGCGGCGGCCGGCCGCGGCACCGGGAAGGCCGGCAGCCCGGCGGTGTGCGACAACACCTGACGCACAGTGGCGGGAGTGCGGAACTCCGGCCAGTACCGGTCCACCGGCGCGTCGAGATCGACGGTTCCCCGATCGACGAGCAGTAACAGGCAGAGCGCGGCCACCGGCTTGCCGACCGAGTAGACGTTCACCAGCGTGTCCGGCAGCCACGGCTCGCCGCCCGCCCCCTGGCCGCGGCGCGAGCCGCCGACCAGGTCCACCACCGGCTGCCCGTCGTACCAGATGGTCAGTGCGGCGCCGGTTTCCCGGCCGGAGGCGAGCAGGTCGTGGAAGCAGTCCCGGACCGGAGCGAAGCGTGCGTGCATCCGGCCACGGTAGGCGTCAGGGCCGGTGCGCGCGCCGACTTTTCCGCCGACCCCGGTGGTTGGGGTGGTGCCGCTGGGGGATGCTGTTCGGTGTGGCGGAGCCGGAGCTGGTGGATGTGGTCGTGGTTGGGCTCGGGGTCGGCGGCGAGGAGGTGGCCGAGCGACTTGCCGAGGCCGGCCTGAGCGTCGTCGGCGTCGAACGGGATCTCGTCGGCGGGGAGTGCCCGTACTGGGGTTGCATCCCGAGCAAGATGATGATCAGAGCCGCCAACGCGCTCGCCGAGGCCCGCCGGGTCGACGGGCTCGCCGGGACGGCGCAGGTCCAGCCGGACTGGGCGCCGGTGGCGAAGCGGATCCGCGAGGAAGCCACCGACACCTGGGACGACACTGTCGCGGCGGAGCGGTTCGTCGGCAAGGGCGGCCGACTCGTGCGGGGCAGCGGCCGGCTCGACGGCGCGCGCCGGGTCCGCGTCGGTGACCAGGTGTTCGAGGCCCGACACGGGGTGGTGCTGGGCACCGGCACCCGTCCCTCGGTGCCGCCGATCGACGGCCTGGCCGACACGCCGTACTGGACCAACCACCAGGCGATCGAGGTCGAGGAGCTGCCGGAGTCGCTGCTCGTGCTGGGTGGCGGCGCGATCGGCCTGGAGTTGGCGCAGGTCTTTGCCCGCTTCGGGGTCCGGGTCACGGTGGTCGAGGCGCTCGACCGGGTGCTGGCCGTCGAGGAGCCCGAGGCGTCCGAGGTCGCCGCCGCGGCGCTGCGCGCCGACGGCGTGGAGATCCACACCGGGGTACGCGCCGAACGGGTCGAACACGACGGGACCAGGTTCACTCTGCGCGGTGGCGGTGGCGCGGAGTTCACCGCCGACCGGCTGCTGGTGGTGACCGGGCGCAAGGCCCACCTGACCGAGCTGGGTTTGGACACGATCGGGCTGGACGCCAGCCAGCGTTACCTCCCGGTCGACGACCGTCTGCACGTCACCGACCACGTCTGGGCGGTCGGCGACATCACCGGCGAGGGGGCCTTCACGCACATCGCCATGTACCAGGCGGGGATCGTGATCGCCGACATCCTGGCCCGCGCCCGGCAGGCGAAGGCGGGGGCGGACGCCAGCGGCACCTCCAGCGTGGTCGGCGGAGCGATGGGCGCGTCCAGCTCGCTGGCCGCCAGCGGCTCGAGCGGGTCGGCCGGCACCGTGCCACGAGCCGACTACCGCGCCTTGCCCCGGGTGACCTTCACCGATCCCGAGATCGGCGCGGTCGGGCTCACCGAGCAGCAGGCCCGTGAACGCGGCATCAACGTGCAGGTGGGTTACACCAAGCTCGGCACCTCGACCCGTGGCTGGATCCACCGGGTCGGCGACGACGGGTTCATCAAGCTCGTGGCGGACGCCGACCAGGGTGTGCTGATCGGCGCCACCTCGGCCGGCCCGGCCGGGGGCGAGGTGCTGTCCGCGCTGGTCGTGGCGGTGCACGCGGCGGTGCCGCTGAGTCAGCTCCGGCACATGATCTACGCGTACCCGACCTTTCACCGGGCCATCGAAACCGCCCTACGCGACCTGTCCTGACCCCAGCCCCACCCAGGGCCGCCGCACTCGCGATATCACTGGAACCGCGTCGATACGGCAGCCGGCCAGCAAATGGCGCGCAAATTGCTGTTCATTTCTTTCATGCAGATGACGTACGATTGCGACCGTGACCAAGCGGTTGACTGAAGTTGCCAAGAAGGCGGGCGTCAGCGAGGCCACCGTCAGCCGGGTGCTCAACGGCCGCGACGGGGTCTCCGAGGCGACCCGCACCGCAGTGCTCACGGCGCTGGACGTGCTCGGTTACGAGCGGCCGACCAAGCTGCGCGGCGAACGCGCCCGGCTGGTCGGGCTGGTGCTGCCCGAGTTGCAGAACCCGATCTTCCCGGCGCTGGCCGAGGTCGTCACCGGCACTCTCGCCCAGCGCGGCTACACCCCGGCGCTCTGTGCCCGGACCATCGGCGGGGTCTCCGAAATGGACTACGTGGAGATGCTCCTCGACCACCAGGTCTCCGGGGTGATCTTCGCCGGTGGCTCGTACGCGCTCGCCGACGCCAAACACGACCACTACCGTCGGCTGACCGACCGCGGGCTTCCGGTAGTGCTGGTCAACGCCGGTGTGGACGAGCTGGGTTTCCCCCGGGTCTCCACGGACGACGCGGTGGCGGTGGAGCAGGCGTACGGGCACCTGCGCTCGCTCGGGCACGAACGGATCGGCATGGTGCTCGGCCCGGAGGGGCACGTGCCGTCCCGACGCAAGCTCGACGCGATGATGAAGGCTGCGGGCTGGGACGAGGGTGACGCCGAGTGCGTCGAGCGTTCCAGCTTCTCGATGGAGGGTGCGCGGGTCGCCGCGACGAAGTTGGTCGAGCGGGGCGTGACCGGCATCATCTGCGCCAGCGACGTGCTCGCGCTGGGCACGATCCGGGCGGCCCGCCGGCTGGGCCGTTCGGTTCCGGCCGACGTGTCGGTGGTGGGTTTCGACGACTCCGCCTTCATGACGTGCACCGATCCGCCGTTGACCACGGTGCGGCAGCCGATCGAGACGATGGGGCAGGCCGCCGTGGATCTGCTGGTCACCCAGATCGAGGGTGCCGGGGTCCTTCAGGACGAGCTGCTGTTCGAGCCGGAGTTGGTGGTGCGGGGCTCCACCGCGCCCGCCCCCGGCCGCTAGGCACCACACCGAACGACGCTTCGGCCGTCGACCGCCTCTCGCGGTCGGCGGCCGTTTTCGTCGTTGCTCGCCATGGTCGGCATCGACCAGGCCGAATGACCGGTCATAAGGTATCAATAGCCGGCAAGCCGGGCTGCTTTCAGCGTCTTGCCAACATCTGTCGTCATCACGTCGTGTCCTTTCGGAACAGGGTCGATACCTTGCCGAAATGAGTCGGCCTCGCTACAGTGACTCCACTCACACCTGGCTCCGACGCAGCTACTGGGCGTCAGGTCGTATCACCGCAGATCAGCGAAGGTCATTGGAGACACCCGTTCCCGAAGGGATGGACAGATGTCCGTACCGCAATACCGAAAGGCTGCGGCGGTTGCGCTCGTGGCCGGCCTGGGGCTCAGCCTCACGGCATGCTCCACGAAGAGCGACGACAAGGGTTCGAACGCCAGCGGCAAGGTCACCATCACTGTCGACTGCCAGCCGGTCGGCGCCCAGAAAGAGCTGTTGAAGAACTGGAACGACGACGTCGCCGAGTTCCAGAAGCAGAACCCGGACATCACCATCAAGAGCGTCAGCGTCGGCGAGCAGTGCAACAACCCGCCGGACTTCACCGCCCGCCTCGCCGGCGGCACCGTGACCGACGTCTTCTACGGCTACATGACCGATCTCCAGCAGGTGCTCGACTCCGGTCAGGCGATGGACATCAGCCAGCACGTCAACAAGGACGCGATCTCGACCTGGGACAGCGTCGACCCGGCGCTCAAGGAGGTCTTCACCGACGGCGGCAAGCTCTACGCCGTTCCGGTGAAGAACTACTCGATGGGCCTGGTCTACAACAAGGTCCTGTTCCAGCAGGCCGGGCTGGACGTCAACAACCCGCCCAAGACCTGGGCCGAGGTCCGTGCCGCCGCCAAGAAGATCTCCGCGCTCGGCAACGGCATCGCCGGCTACTCGGAGTACAGCGCCGGCAACACCGGCGGCTGGCACTTCACCTCCCTGCTCTACTCGCAGGGTGGCCAGGTGCTGACCGAGGACGGCAAGAAGGCCGACTTCAACAACGCCATGGGCAAGCAGGTCCTGCAGAACCTCAAGGACATGCGGTACGGCGACAACAGCATGGGCGCCCGTCAGCTCCTCCAGTGGGGCGACCTGCTGACGAACGCCGGCGCGGGCAAGGTCGGCATGTTCATCGGCGCGCCGGACGCCACCCAGGCGATCGTCAGCCAGTTCCAGGGCAAGTTCCAGGACTGGGCGATGGCTCCGCTGCCGGGCCAGGACGGTGCGGCGAAGGGCACGCTCGGTGGTGGCGAGGGCTACTTCTTCAAGAAGGACCTCACTCCCGAGCAGGTCAAGGCCGGTCTGAAGTGGATCGCGTACCAGAAGCTCACCCCGGGCAAGGGCCAGTTCGACTACGTGCGGGCCAAGCCGCAGAACTACCCGGTGGGTCTGCCCCAGCCGCTGCTCTTCGCCAACGGCAGTGACGCGCAGAAGCAGGAGCTGGAGCTGCGTAAGGCGAACGCGAACGTCGACACCACGAACTTCGCGCTCTTCGAGGCGACCCCGGTTCCGATCAAGGGTGAGCCGCGCAACGCCCAGGCCGTCTACGCGGTGCTCGACGCCGCGATGTCGGGTGTGCTGACCAACCCGAACTCGAACATCGACGCACTGCTCAAGACCGCCGAGGAGAAGGTCAACCAGCTCCTCGCCGCCGAGAGCTGACCGATCGTGTGGGGGTCGGGACGCCGACCCGACCCCCACGCCACTCGCACCGCATCTCGACGTCACCGACTCACCCAGGAGTTGCCTTGGCGATCACCACCGTCCCGGAGACCCCCAGGAAACCGGGCCGCCCGCCGTCGCCGTACTCGGCGAGGCCACAGCGCACCAGTCTCGGCCGCAAGGTACGGGACAACCTCACCGGTCACGCGTTCCTGATCGGGGCGGTGCTCTGCTTCGTCGTCTTCTCCTGGTACCCGATGGTCCGCGGCATCATCATGAGCTTCCAGCGGACCCGGCGCGGCGAGACCACCTGGGTGGGCTGGGACAACTACTCCCGCATCATCGCCGACCCCAGCTTCTGGACGGCCTGGCAGAACACCTTCTACTTCACCGTCCTGGCGCTGGCCCTCGGGTACGTGGTGCCGTTCTTCGTGGCGATCCTGCTCAACGAGTTCCGCCACGCCAAGGGGTACCTGCGGATCCTGGTCTACCTGCCGGTGATGCTGCCGCCGGCCTCCGCGCTGTTCCTCTTCAAGTTCTACGCGTACGACCCGAGCGAGGCCGGGCTCTTCAACGCGATCCTCAAGGCACTGCACCTGCCCACCTCGCAGTGGATGCAGTCGCCCGAGATGACGATGCCGGCGATGGTGTTCGCGTCGACCTGGATGAACATGGGTGGCGCGGTGCTGATCTACCTGGCGTCGTTGCAGAACATCCCCGGCGAGCTGTACGAGGCGGCGGAGCTCGACGGCGCCGGGATCTGGCGCCGGATCGTCCACGTGACGATCCCGCAGACCCGGCTGATTCTCGCGCTCCTGGCGATGTTGCAGATCGTCGCCACGATGCAGCTCTTCATCGAGCCGCTGATCCTCGCCAACGGCGCGGGCGCGGAGGACTCGGCGACCTCGGTGGCGTACCTCATCTACCAGCACGGGTTCTTCCAGAACGACCTCAACGGCGCCGCCGCCCTGGGCGTGATCATGCTCGTGGTGCTGGCCGGCTTCTCCGCCGTGTACGTGCGGCTGACTGCGAAACAGGACTAGGACGGCGAGGAATGGCACAGGATTCCGGAACCCGGACCCTCATCTCCCAATCCCAGCTCAGCCGGGGGCGCGGCCGGGTCATCTACTGGACGCTGCTGGTAGTGGTCGTGGCGGGGTTCACGCTCGTCTTCCTCGGGCCGCTCTACTGGATGGTCACCGGCGCGCTCAAGTCCGGCCAGGAGATCGCGCAGACCCCACCGTCGCTGTTCCCGAAGGACCCGCAGCCGCAGAACTACATCGACGCGTGGAACAACCTGGCCCTCGCCAAGCTGCTCTTCAACACCTTCTACTACGCGGTCGGCGCGGTGCTGTTCCAACTGGTCTTCGACACCGCCGCCGCGTACTCGCTGTCCAAGCTTCGACCGATCTTCGGCAACGCGATCCTCGCCCTGATGCTGGGGACGCTGATGATCCCGGCGATGGTCCTCATCGTGCCGCAGTACGTGACGGTGATCGACCTGCCGATCGTGCACATCAACCTGCTGGACTCACCGTTCGCGATCTGGCTGCCCCTGGTCGCTAACGCGTTCAACATCTTTCTGTTGAAGCGGTTCTTCGACTCCATCCCCGAGGAGTTGATGGCGGCGGCCCTGATGGACGGGGCGACGTCGCTGCGCACACTCTGGTCGATCATCCTGCCGCTGTCGCGTCCCATCCTCGGCGTCGTCTCGATCTTCGCCGTGACGGCGGTCTGGAAGGACTTCCTCTGGCCGAAGCTGGTCATGCCGTCGCCCGAGACCCGGACGGTCAGCGTCGGCATCTACGCCTTCGCCGGTGGCACACCCATGAACGTGGTGATCGCCGCCTCGGTCATCGCCGCCATCCCGACTGTCATCATCTTCCTGATCTTCCAGCGGAACATCATGTCCGGTCTGACCACGGGCAGCATCAAGGGATAGCGACCACCGGTCCTCCCGCGCGGCGAACAACGACCGTTCGCCCGATACATATCTTCCTCCGGCGAACCCGCCGACGTACTGACGCAGAAAGCAGGTGCTCGTGTCCACAGCTGACAGAAGTCCGTGGTGGCGTGGAGCCGTGATCTACCAGGTGTATCCCCGGAGCTTCGCCGACGGTAACGGCGACGGAATCGGTGACATCGCCGGCATCCGGTCCCGGCTGAACCACCTGTCCGCGCTCGGCGTCGACGCGATCTGGTTCAGCCCCTGGTACCCGTCCCCGATGGCCGACGCCGGCTACGACGTCTCCGACTACCGCGACATCGACCCCGTCTTCGGCACCCTGGCCGAGGTCGAGGCGCTGATCGCGGAGGCGCACGCGCTGGGCATCCGGACCATCGTCGACGTGGTGCCCAATCACTGCTCCGACGCGCACCCCTGGTTCCAGGCAGCGCTCGCCGGCGGCCCCGGCGCGCCCGAACGGGACCTGTTCTGGTTCCGACCCGGCCGGGGCCCCGACGGCGACGAACGACCCACCGACTGGGTCGGCGAGTTCGGCGGCGAGACCTGGACCCGCACCACCAACCCGGACGGCACCCCCGGCGACTGGTACCTGCACCTGTTCGCCCCACAGCAGCCGGACTTCAACTGGGACCACCCCCGGGTGCGGGAGGAGTTCGAGGACATCCTGCGGTTCTGGTTCGACCGGGGCGTGGACGGCATCCGGATCGACTCGGCCGGGCTCCTGGTCAAGGACGGGACGCTGCCCGAGGTCCGCGAGGACCACCCGCACCCGTTCCACGACCTCGACGGGGTGCACGAGATCTACCGGGGCTGGCGTCGGGTCGCCGACGAGTACGCCGACCGGGCGCTGATCGGTGAGGTGTGGCTGCCGGACCGGCAGCGGTTCGCCAACTACCTGCGCCCGGACGAGCTGCACGCCGCGTTCAACTTCGACTTCCTCGGCTGCGCCTGGGACGCCGCGGCGCTGCGCGAGAGCATCGACGGGACGCTGAGCGCGCACGCGCCGGTCAACGCGCCGGCCACCTGGGTGCTCTCGAACCACGACGTCACCCGGCACGTCACCCGCTACGGTCGCGCGGACACCCGGTTCAGCTTCGCCGCCAAACGCGAGGGCACCCCCACCGACCTTGAGCTGGGCACCCGCCGGGCCCGCGCCGCCGCGCTGCTCTCGCTGTCGCTGCCCGGTGCCGCCTACGTCTACCAGGGCGAGGAACTGGGCCTCTACGAGGTCGAGGACATCCCGTACGCGATGCGGCAGGACCCCATGTGGGAGCGGTCCGGCCGGATCGACCCCGGTCGGGACGGCTGCCGCGTACCGCTGCCGTGGGCCGGTGACGAGCCGCCGTTCGAGTTCAGCCCCGAGGGTGCCGCAGCGCCCTGGCTGCCGCAGCCGGCCGACTGGAAGGACCGGACGGCCAGCGCGCAGACCGGCGACTCGGCCTCGATGCTGGAGCTGTACCGGGCGGCGATCCACGCCCGAAAGGCCGACCCGGCGCTCGGTGACGGTGAGCTGACCTGGTTGCCCGCCCCGGACGGGGTGCTGGCGTTCAAGCGCGGCGGTGGCTTCACCTGCCTGGTCAACCTGTCCACCGCGCCGGTGCCGATGCCAGCTCAGGGGGAGTTGCTGCTGGCCAGCGGGCCGCTCGACGACGGGTTGCTGCCGTCCGACACCGCGGTCTGGCTGCGTACCGCCGAATCCACCGACGGGCCGCGCGGGGCGGACGGCCCGGCCTGACCTGACTCTGCTCGCCGTGGTGCCGGCGGCCCGTCCCGGCCGCCGGCACCACGCCACCAAGAAGGGAGAACCGAGGGGGGACGCGCGACACCGCACCGACACGGGGGGATCTGGCCTGCCTGACGAAAGGGAGAGCGCAGCTCATGGCCAACCACACCACCGGCACCCCGCACCACCTTCGACACCCGGCCCGGGCAGGGCTGGCCGCCATCGCCGCCACCCTGCTCGCTGCCACCTCGGTCACCGTCCTCGCGGTCACCGGCACCGCTACCCCGGCCTCGGCGGCGGGGTTGTCCCCCTTCGACATCCCCAACCGGGGCGCCACTGTTCCGTTCGTCGAGCAGGAGGCGGAGGAGACCGCCCACAACGGCACGAAGATCGGCCCGGACCGGCGTTACGGCACGCTGCCGTCCGAGGCGTCCGGCCGGGAGGCGGTCACCCTCGACGCCGTCGGCGAGTACGTCGAGTTCACCCTCACCGCCCCGGCCAACGCTGTCACCTTCCGCTACAGCCTGCCGGACAGCCCGGCCGGCACCGGCCGCGACGCCTCCATCGACCTGCGGGCCAACGGGTCGCTGCTGAAGTCGGTACCGGTCACGTCGAGGTACGGCTGGTACTACGGCGGATATCCGTTCAACAACAACCCGGGTGACACCAACCCGCACCACTTCTACGACGAGACCCGGGCGCTGTTCGGCAGCACCCAGCCGGCCGGCACGAAGATCCGTTTCCAGGTCTCCTCGACCGCCCAGTCGCCCTCGTTCACCATCGACCTGGCCGACTTCGAGCTGGTCGCCCCGGCGATCACCAAGCCCTCCGGTGTGCTCGACGTGGTCACCGACTTCGGCGCCGACCCGAGCGGCGCTACCGACTCGACGGCGAAGTTCCAGGCGGCGGTCGACGCCGGCAAGGCGCAGGGCCGTGCGGTCTGGATCCCGACCGGCACCTTCACGCTCTGGGACCACGTGGTGGTCGACGGGGTGACGCTGCGCGGCGCCGGGCCCTGGTACTCGGTGCTCGGCGGCCGGCACCCCACCGAGCGGAACCGGTCCGTCGGCATCTACGGCAAGTACGTCCCCGGTGGCGGCTACACCGGCCCGGTCCGCGCGCACGAGGCGAACGGGCCCAGCCGCAACGTCACGCTGCGGGACTTCGCCATCATCGGCGACATCCGCGAGCGGGTCGACGACGACCAGGTAAACGCCCTGGGCGGGGCGATGACCAACTCGGTGGTGGACAACCTCTGGCTGGAGAACACCAAGGTCGGGGCGTGGATGGACGGCCCGATGGACAACTTCACCATCCGCAACAGCCGGATCCTGGACCAGACCGCGGACGGGGTGAACTTCCACACCGGGGTGACCAACTCGACGGTGACGAACACGTTCGTCCGCAACACCGGTGACGACGCGTTGGCGATGTGGGCGCAGAGCGTGCCGAACGTCAACAACTCCTTCACCCGCAACACCATCGGGGTGACCCTGCTGGCGAATCACCTGGTCAGCTACGGCGGTCGGGACATCAAGATCACCGACAACGTGACGGCCGACTCGCTGACCAACGGCGGTGGCATCCACATCGCGAACCGCTACCCCGGCGTGCAGGGCGCCACCGGAGTCCAGGGCACCTGGACGATCGCCCGCAACACGTTGATCCGTAACGGCAACTCGGACTACAACTGGAACTTCGGTGTCGGGGCGATCTGGTTCTCGGCGCTCAACGAGGCGTTCCAGAACCCCACCATCAACATCACCGACACTGACATCCTGGACAGCTCGTACGCGGCGCTGCACTGGATCGAGGGCCAGACCAACGGGATCAACCTCAACAACGTACGGATCGACGGCGCCGGCACGTACGCGCTCCAGGTGCAGGCGAACAGCCAGGTGTCGTTCACCAACGTGCGGGCCACCAACATCGCGCAGAGCAACCCGATGCACAACTGCGTGGGCGCCGGCTTCCAGATCACCCAGGGCTCCGGCAACTCCGGCTGGTACACCCCGACCCCGTACTGCGGCCCGTGGCCGAACCCCCAGTGGGGCGGCGGACCCACCTCGCCGCCGCCCACCACCACCCCGCCGCCGACCACCCCGCCGCCGACGACTCCGCCCCCGACGACTCCGCCGCCGACCAGCGGAAACCTGGCGCTGGGCCGCTCGACGACAGCCACCAGCACCAACCAGAACTACACGGCCGCCAACGTGGTGGACGGCAACGCGTCGACGTACTGGGAGAGCGCCAACAACGCCTTCCCCCAGTCGGTCACCATCGACCTGGGTGCTTCCCGGTCGGTCGACCGGGTGGCGCTGAAGCTGCCCAGCGGTTGGGAGCAACGCACCCAGACCCTGTCGGTGCTCGGCTCCACCGACGGCTCGTCGTACACCACACTGGCGTCGTCCGCCGGTCGGGTCTTCACCCCCGGTGCGGGCAACACCGTGTCGATCGGGCTGCCCTCCGGTGACCGCCGCTACATCCGGGTCACCGTCACCGGCAACTCCGGCTGGCCGGCGGCGCAACTCTCCGAGGTCGAGGTGTACGGCGGCACCCAGACCACCCCGCCGCCGACCACGCCACCGCCGACCACCCCGCCCCCGACCACCCCGCCCCCGACCACGCCGCCGCCCAGCGGCAACCTGGCGGTCGGACGGTCGATCACCGAGACCAGCCACTCCGACGTGTACGCCGCCCCCAACGCGGTGGACGGCAACGCGAACACCTACTGGGAGAGCGCCAACAACGCCTTCCCGCAGTCGTTGACAGTGGACCTGGGCGCCGACCGGTCGGTGTCCCGGGTCGTGCTGAAGCTCCCACCCTCATCGGCCTGGCAGACGCGTACGCAGACGCTGGCGGTGCTCGGCTCCACGAACGGCTCGACGTTCAGCACGCTGAAGGCGTCCGCCGGCTACAGCTTCAACCCGGCCAGCGGCAACACGGTCACCGTGACCTTCACGGCGACCACCCAGCGGTACCTGCGGCTGACCGTCACCGGTAACAGCGGCTGGCCAGCCGGCCAGCTCAGCGAGTTCGAGATCTACTCCAGCTAGGTCGGGTGCCCCCGCCCGGACCGGGCGGGGGCACCCGGTCCGGGCGCCCCGGCGCAACGCCGCGCCAGCCGTCCGACCCCGTCCCCAACCCGCACCGTCCCCCACCTGTCGCGGAACGACGGGCGTACCCCTGCACCCGTCGCCGGACAACGCACCCACACCCACCCCCGAAAGAGGTGTAGCGACCCCATGTCCAGGACCGGCACCAGACGAGGCACGCCGCCAACCGGCGCGCCCACCACCGTCCCCCGCACCGCCCGCACGGGCCGCCGTCGGATGCTCGCCGGCGCGCTCGCCGGGATGCTCCTCGCCACCGCCCCGGTCGTCACCCCCATGGCGAGCGCGGCACCGGCGACCGACGCGTCAGCGGCCGCCGCCCGAGTGGCCTTGCTCGCCGGGCTCTCCGCCACCATGACCGCCAGCAGCTACAACCAGAACTACGTGGCGGGCAACGCCAACGACGGCAACGCGTCGACCTACTGGGAGAGCGCCAACAACGCGTTCCCGCAGTGGATCCAGGCGGACCTGGGCGCCACTGTCAGCGTGGACCGGGTGGTGCTCAAGCTGCCACCCGCGTCGGACTGGCAGACCCGTACCCAGACGCTGTCGGTGTTGGGATCGACGAACGGCTCGTCCTTCACCACCCTGAAGGCGTCCGCCGGCTACACCTTCAACCCGAGCAGCGGCAACACCGCGAGCGTCAGCTTCACCGCTGCCAGCACCCGCTACGTACGGGTGCAGGTCACCGGCAACACCGGTTGGCCGGCCGCCCAGCTTTCCGAGGTCGAGGTGTACGGCGCCAGCGGCAGCACCGACACCCAGGCGCCCAGCGTGCCGGGCAACCTGGCCTACACCCAGCCGGCCAGCGGGCAGATCCGGCTCGCCTGGTCGGCGTCGACCGACAACGTCGGTGTGACCGGCTACGACGTCTACGCCAACGGCGCGCTGCGTGGCAGCGTCAGCGGCTCGACGCTCACGTACACCGACAGCCAGGCGGACAGCGCCACTGTGTCGTACTACGTCCGGGCCAAGGACGCGGCCGGCAACCAGTCGGCGAACAGCAACACGGTGACCCGCACCGGCACCGGCAACCCGCCGACCGGGAGCAACCTGGCGATCGGCAAGCCGATCAGCGCCTCCGGGTTCGTGCACACGTTCGTGGCCACCAACGCCAACGACAACAACGTGGCCACCTACTGGGAGGGCAACGGCAACCCGAGCACGCTGACAGTGCAGCTCGGCGCGAACGCCAGCCTCAGCCAGGTCGTCGTGAAGCTCAACCCGGACTCGGCGTGGGGCGCGCGTACCCAGAACATCACGGTGCTGGGCCGGGACCAGGGCTCGTCGAGCTTCACCACTCTGGTCGGCGCGGCGAACTACGCCTTCAACCCGGGCAGCGGCAACACGGTGACCATCCCGGTCTCCGGCGCGGCGGCCGACGTACGGCTCTCGATCGCCTCGAACACCGGCGCTCCGGCCGGTCAGGTGGCCGAGTTCCAGGTCTTCGGCACCCCCGCGCCGAACCCGGACCTGACCGTGACCGGCATGTCGTTCAGCCCGTCCGCACCGGTGGAGACCAGCACCATCACGCTCTCCGCGACCGTGCGTAACGCGGGCTCGGCGGCCTCCGGCGCTACCAACGTCAACTTCTACCTGGGCTCCACCCGGGTGGGCACGGCGTCGGTCGGCGGTCTCGCGGCCGGTGCCTCGACCACTGTCAGCGCCAGCATCGGCACCCGGGACTCGGGCAGCTACCCGCTCAGCGCCAAGGTCGACGAGTCGAACACGGTCGTCGAGCAGGACGACACCAACAACAGCTACACGAACCCCAGCCCGTTGGTCGTCGCCGCGGTCGCTAGCTCCGACCTGGTCGCCTCGGCGGTCGCCTGGTCGCCGGGCAACCCGTCGGCGGGCAACACGGTGACCTTCTCCGTGTCCATCCGCAACGCCGGCAACCAGGCTTCCGCGTCCGGTGCGCACGGCATCACCCTGACCGTTCTCAACGAGTCCGGCACCGTGGTCCGTACCCTGACCGGCTCGCACTCCGGCGTGATCAACGCCGGCGCGACTGTCGGCCCGATCAACCTGGGCACGTGGACCGCCGCGAACGGCAAGTACACCGTCCGGGTGGTGCTCGCCGTGGACGGCAACGAGCTGCCGGTGAAGCAGGCCAACAACACCAGCGACCGTCCGCTCTTCGTCGGTCGCGGCGCCAACATGCCGTACGACATGTACGAGGCCGAGGACGGCGTGATCGGCGGCGGCGCCGCCGTCGTCGGACCGAACCGGGAGGTCGGCGACCTGGCCGGCGAGGCGTCCGGTCGGCGGGCGGTGACCCTCAACTCGAACGGCAGCTACGTCGAGTTCACCACTCGGGCCAGCACGAACACGCTGGTCACCCGCTTCTCCATCCCGGACGCCGCCGGCGGTGGCGGGATCAACTCGACGCTCAACGTCTACGTCAACGGCACGTTCCACAAGGCCATCGACCTGACGTCCCGGTACGCCTGGCTGTACGGCAACGAGACCAGCCCGGGCAACTCGCCGAGCGCGGGCGGTCCGCGGCACATCTACGACGAAGCCAACGTCATGCTCAACTCCACAGTCCCGGCCGGCAGCAAGATCCGCCTTCAGAAGGACCCGGCCAACACCACCACGTACGCCATCGACTTCATCAACACGGAGCAGGTGGCGCCGATCGCCAACCCGGACCCGGCGCGCTACACCACGCCGACCGGCTTCACCCACCAGGACGTGCAGAACGCCCTGGACCGGGTGCGGATGGACACCACCGGCAACCTGATCGGGGTGTACCTACCGGCCGGTAACTACTCCACCTCGTCGAAGTTCCAGGTGTACGGCAAGGCGGTCCAGGTGACCGGCGCCGGCCCCTGGTACACCCGGTTCAACGCGCCGTCGGGCCAGGACAACACCGACATCGGCTTCCGGGCGGAGAACTCGGCGGCCAACTCGTCGTTCAAGAACTTCGCGTACTTCGGCAACTACACCTCTCGGATCGACGGTCCGGGCAAGGTGTTCGACTTCTCCAACGTGTCGAACATCGTGATCGACAACATCTGGAACGAACACATGGTGTGCCTCTACTGGGGCGCGAACACCGACTACATGACGATCAAGAACTCCCGGATCCGGAACATGTTCGCCGACGGCATCAACATGACCAACGGCAGCACCAACAACCTGGTCAGCAACAACGACGCCCGGGCCACCGGCGACGACAGCTTCGCGCTGTTCTCGGCCATCGACGCGGGCGGCGCCGACATGAGAGACAACATCTACGAGAACCTGACCTCGACGCTGACCTGGCGGGCCGCCGGTGTCGCCGTGTACGGCGGCTACGGCAACACGTTCCGCAACATCTACATCGCGGACACGCTGGTCTACTCGGGCATCACCATCAGCTCGCTCGACTTCGGCTACCCGATGAACGGCTTCGGTGCCAGCCCGCCCACCCGGTTCGAGAACATCTCGATAGTGCGGGCCGGTGGGCATTTCTGGGGCTCACAAACCTTCCCGGCGATCTGGGTCTTCTCCGCCTCGAAGGTGTTCCAGGGCATCCGGGTCAGCGACGTCGACATCATCGATCCGACCTACAGCGGCATCATGTTCCAGACCAACTACGTCGGTGGGCAGCCGCAGAACCCGATCACCGACACGGTCTTCACGAACATCTCCATCAGCGGCGCCCGCAAGAGCGGGGACGCCTACGACGCGAAGTCCGGCTTCGCCATCTGGGCGAACCCGATGCCGGAGGCCGGGCAGGGGCCGGCCGTCGGGTCGGTCACCTTCAACAACCTCCGGTTGAGCAACAACGCGGTGGACATCCAGAACCCCACGACAACCTTCACCATCAACCGCAACTGATCCAGCCCGAAGCCGACGCCGTCGGGAGGTTCACCCCTCCCGGCGGCGTCGCGCCGTGTCGGCCCTCGCCCGCGGCGAACCGGGCCGCGCCGGCCGCGGCGTCCGTGGCCAGCGAGTCCATCCCGTACGCCAACTCGGTAGCGAGCGCCTCCGGCTCGGGCAGCCCCGCGCCGGCCAGCAGCGCCGCCCGGTCGTTGCGCAGACAGGTCTGCGGATGCCGGGCGATCGCCGCCGCCAACTCCTCGGCCGAGGCCCGCGCCTGGCCGGGTGGCACCAACCGATTGACCAACCCCATCGTGTACGCCTCGTCGGCCGGCACTGGGCGGCCGGTGAGGATCAGGTCCATGGCCCGACTCTCGCCGATCAACCGGGGCAGCCGGACGGTGCCACCGTCGATCAGCGGCACTCCCCAGCGGCGGCAGAACACCCCGAGTGTCGCGTCGGACTCGGCGACCCGCAGGTCACACCAGAGCGCCAGTTCGAGCCCGCCCGCCACCGCGTACCCGGAGATCGCCGCGATCACCGGTTTGCTGAGCGTCATCCGGGTCGGACCCATCGGGCCGTCCCCCTCCGGCTCGACCCGGTTGCCGCTCGGTGTGCCGATCGCCTTGAGGTCGGCGCCGGCGCAGAACGTCCCACCGGCGCCCCAGAGCACGGCCACCAACGCGTCCGGATCAGCCTCGAAGGCCCGAAACGCGTCGGCCAACGCCCGAGCCGTAGGACCGTCCACGGCGTTCCGAGCGTCCGCCCGATCCAGCACAACAGTGGTGACCGCCCCGACCCGCTCCACCCGCACACCCATCCCGCCAGCATGCCGGCCCGGCTCCACCCCCACAATCCCCGTCGATCTTGCACTCCGGGTTGCCGGTTCGCGGCTTGTGCCCCGGATCATGTGAGCACGAACTGCAAGATCGGCGTGGTGATTGGTGCGGCAGGTTTGTCGCCGCCGACCGGTTTGCGACGGCGATCGCCGGGAAGTCGGTACTCGTGCGAGCACTTTTGACGAAAGTTGAGCAGGACTCCCGGCTGGACCGCGCGGGTGACCGGTTGCAGAAGGTCGTCCTGGGGACGTTGCGTCCACGCCGGCTGCGTGACCTGCTGCACGGGGTGACCCTCGGGCATCCGCTGCACCCGGCGATGGTGCAGGTGCCGGTCGGCGCCTGGATCAGCGCCGCGGTGCTGGACCTCATGCCCGGGCAGCGCCGGCCCGCCACCGTGCTGGTCGGTCTGGGCACCGTCAGCGCGCTGCCGGCGGCGGTCGCCGGTCTGAACGACTGGGCGGCACTCGCCCGGGACCAGCGCCGGGTCGGCCTGGTGCACGCCGCCGCCAACACCGTCGGCATGACGCTCTACGCCGGCTCGTTGGCCGCCCGGCTGTCCGGCCGCCACGGAATGGGTCGCGCCCTCGGCTTCCTCGGCCTCTCCACTGTGAGCCTTGGTGCGTACATCGGGGGTCACCTCGCGTACAAGCAGGGGGCGCAGGTAAACCAGAGCGTCTCCGAGCTGCACCGGATGACCGATGGCTGGCACTCGCTGGCCGACATGGCGACGCTGCCGCAACGCACCCTGATCACCCGAGAGGTGGACGACGACATCTCGGTGATCCTCTACCGGCACGGTGACGAGGTGACAGTGATGTTGGAGCGCTGCCCGCACCAGAGCGGGCCGCTCGGCGAGGGCGAGGTGCAGGAAATCGACGGCCACGCCTGCGTGGTCTGCCCGTGGCACGGCAGCGCCTTCCGGCTCAACGGCGGTGAGGTGGTGCAGGGGCCGTCCGGCAACGACCAGCAGATCCTGCCCACCCGCATCCAGAACGGCGTGCTCCAGACCCGCCTGCCCTGACCGGCCTGCCCCGACCCGCGCGCCTCCGGCGAGCCTCCGCCGGACGGCGGAGACACCAGATCGTGCGGGCCGCTCAGGTGCGTCGGTGTCGGCCGACCGGCGGACCGTCGGGCACGGAGTCCAGGCCGTGCCCGCCGTCGAACAGCCCGCCCTCGCCACCAGCGCCGGCCCAGCCGTCGTCACCACCCCAGCCCCCAGGGCCGGCGCCCGTCATTCCGCCGCCGTGGGGTGCCGTGCCGCCGGAGAGAGCCATACCGCTGCCCGGGAACGCCGTGCTGCCGGGGAAAGCCATTCCGCTTCCGGCGGGTGCCACTTCGCTGCCAGCGGGCGTCACCCCACTGCCGGGAGGTGCGATCCCGCCAATGACTCTCGTCACGCCACCGTCGGCAGGTGCGACCCCACCGCCGGCAGGTGCGATCCCACTGCCGGTAGGCGTCATCCCGACACCGCGAGGTGTGAAGTCGTTCCCGCTCGGTGCCGCGCCGCCGTGCGGTGTCGCCGGGGCTTCGATGGCCGCAGCCGCCCGGCTGGCAGCCCAGGCGGCACCGCTCCCGGCCGCCCCACCACTGCCCCGCCGGCCCGCGTCACCGCTGCTCCGGCCCGCGCCACCGCTTTGACCCGCGCCACCGCTATTTCGGCCCGCGCCGCGCCGTGATGTGCGGGAGGACGCGGCCAGCCGGGGAGCCGCCCCGGCCGTGGCTGGACGGCGGCGCAGCCCCAGGACCGCGCCGATCTGGGCGCCGACGATGCTCGCCACCGCCAGTACGGCGGAGACCGCCAGCGGGCGGTTCACCCGATCGGCGGCACCGACCCGGGCTGCACCGACCGTCATCGCTGGTGGTTGGCCCGCTGACTCCGTACCGCTGGGTGGTGCCGGGGCCACCCGCGGCGGTGCGGCCCGCTCGGGCGCCGGCCGGGGCGCGGGCGGCTTCGGCGCTGCGGGTCGGTCGACGAGCCGACCGGTGGCGTGCTGCCGGGCCCCCTGGTCGGCGGCCTCCGTGGGCAGTCGGAGCAGTTGGCCGGGGCGGATCCGGTCCGGGTCGTCGAGCTTGTTCAGCTTGGCGAGCTGTCGGTAGTCCCCGAACTCGTCCAGGTACCGCTCGGCCACCTCCCCGAGGTAGTCGCCGCGCGCCACCCGGTACACCGGCGCGGCCTCGTCGTTCGCCGCCGAGGCGCCGCGTGCGGCCAGCCCTGTCCCGGCCATGCCGAGCAGGCCGCCCCGGGCCACCGGGGCGGCCGTGTCCGGTGTCGTCGCGGCGCGGGTCGGCGCGGCCAGAGCGGTGACGGCCGTTGCGCTCGGACTCGCGTACACCGGAGTTCCGTAGATTGCCGCGGCGCTGGCGGCGGCGGGGCTGGCGACCAGGATCAGCGCGACCGAGCCGACCAGCGCGGCGGCGGCCTTCTGCTGGCGGCCCATCCCGGGCAGCTTCGGCGCCGGCCGGCGCAGGGTCTGCGCGCCCAGTTCGACGACGACGGAGAAGGCGAACGTGGCCCAGCCGAACCAGCCGGCCACGGCCAACGCCCGCAGGAAGAGCTGACCGTCGTCCCGGCTGGTCAGCGCGGTGCCCACCTCGCTGATCGTGGGGAGGTGATCGGGCAGCGGGTTACCGGCGAAGGCGAGCAGCGCGATCGGCGCGCCGACCAGCAACACCAGGAGCACGGCCAGCGCGCCGATGCCGGTGAGGATCCGTCCGGTCCGCCGTACGACGGACCCACCCGATACGGGCATGGCTGCCTACCTTCCTACGGTGTTGCGGTGATGGCACGCGCGGTCGCCTCGCCGGTGACGGTGACCGTTTTCTGTTGAATGAACGGTCCGATCATCGAGCGGTGGTAGGTGATGGAGACGGTCACCCGGATCAGGGTTTCCCCGTCGACCTGGGGGAAGTTGACTGTGTGGCTGGCGGTGTTCACGGCGTCCAGGTAGTTGGCGACCGCATCGCGCGCCTCCGGCTCGTTGATCCGCTTCGGCCCGCCCTCGATGGCGGTGGCCCGGTCGATGGCCTGACCGCCGGTCCGGGCCGCCTCGGCGGCCAGGTTCTGGGCGCGTTGCAGGGTGCGGAGCTGCCCGGCCGCGTCGAAGGAGAGGCCGATGATGGCCAGTACGCCGACCATCGTCACCGCGAGGAAGATGCTCACCCGGCCGTGTTCACCTGCCCGGGAGGGACTGGCAGCCGACGTGGTGGCCGTCATTGCCGACTCCGGTAACGGTCGAGGGGGGAGGTGAACTGCGCGGAGATCAGCCGTTCACTCGCCATCCCGGGCAGGATGTCGAGGGTGATGTCCTTGAAGGACACGCGACAGCTGATCTTCACCGTCACCGTGGCGTTCGTGCCGACCGTGCTGCTGAAGGCCTTGTCGAAGCTGGACTCACTGTCGGGCGACTTGCCGCTGAATTCCGGGTCCAGGCCGTTGGCGCAGGCCAGGCCGTGCCAGTCCAGCTGTTTCTGGGCAGCCTCCCGCGCCTCTTCCTTGGCGACGTCGGAGTTACGGGAGATCGAGGCGGCACGGGCGGCGTCGTGCGCGGCCGCTTCGAGCGCCTCCGCGGCAACCGCGCTGCGCCCGACCACACCAGCGAGCACCATCAGCGCGATGAACGCGGGTGCCAGCACCGCCACCTCGATGGAGACCGAGCCCCGCTCGGCGGTACGGGTCATGGCGGGGTCACCCTCTCCACAGTGCCGTGGGCAGTCTGCCGAATCGCGAAGTCCACGCCCGGCACCACGGACAGGGACCGGCCGCTCACCGTGCAGGTCACGTCGGTCGTGGTGGTCACGCACGTCGGACCGGACCTGTCCCAGCCCACCAGCCAACCGCCGGAGGCCCTCAGGAAGCGGGAGGCGCTGTCCACCCCGGCGCCGTCGCTCGCCTGGTACGTCCGCTGCGCGTTGACGCCGCTCTGCGCGGCGTTCAAGGCGGTGGATCGGGCGAGGAAGACGGCCGCGACCTGGATCGAGGCGAAGAGCAGCACCAGGATCAGCGGCATCATCACGGCGAGTTCCACCGGGTTGGCGCCCCGCTCCCGGTCGCCGGCCGCGAGGCGGCGC
Organism: Micromonospora sp. NBC_00330; assembly: GCF_036136635.1. NCBI lineage: Bacteria > Bacillati > Actinomycetota > Actinomycetes > Micromonosporales > Micromonosporaceae > Micromonospora > Micromonospora sp. NBC_00330. The sequence continues at coordinate 5,688,212 of NZ_CP108012.1, read as the reverse complement.
CGGGCGGCGGTGACCGCTCGGCTCCACCTCGGGTACGCGGCTCGACGCACGTCAGCTACTACGGCTTCGTGTAATTCGGGATGCCGGTCATCCAACTGTTGGCCTTGGTCAGGGCCAGAGCGGTGACAGCCATGGCGACGGCGACCAGGCCGGCGATGATCACCGCGGTGGGCACCGGGCTGTCGCCGCGCTCACTGTCACGGCGTAGCTCGGCCAGGCGCGTCGTCACCACGACGTGCAGGTAGCTGAGGATGGACATGGCGTTCTCCTTCAAGGGGGAGGGGTCAGACACGGGCGATGAACGGATAGAGGACGAACCCGAGCAGCACGAAGACGAGCAGCGCGCCCGGGATGTCGAGCTTGCTGGTGATCCCCTCGGCACGAGCCAGGTTGTCGGTGCGGATCTGGTCGCGCAGCGAGTCGGCCCGGCTGCGCAGCGTCTCGTGCACCTGCGCGCCCTCGCTGCCGGAGGAGCGCATGATCGCGCCGACGTCGCCCAACTCGGGAATGCCGATCTTGTCGGCGAGGTCGCGCAGCTCGTCCCAGGGCGCGTGCATCTGCATCTGGGCGATCCGCAGCGACTCCTGGAGTCGGTCGAACACCCAACCGTCACAGACCGCCGCCGCACGCTCCAGCGACTGCACCGGCCCGTGCGCGGCGGAGAGCTGCAACGCCACCAGGTCGAGGTAGGTGCAGACCGCCTGGCGGAACTCTTCACGGGCGGCGTTGGCCTTGGTCAGCACGGCGCGGTGCGCCAGCAGGCCGGCCAGCAGCGCCAAGCCGAGGCTGCCCAGCACCGGAACGACCACCGGGAAGGGGATGCCGAGCACCCACAGCACCACCCCGAGCACTGTCGGCGTGGCCAACCCGATCAGCGCGGAGAGCAGCACCGACAACGCGTACTGCTCGGAGGTCTGACCGATCAGGGCGAGCTGCATCTGCGGCGGCCGCAACCAGCGGGACATCCCGGTCAGCCAGTCGAGCCGCCGGGAGGCGGGCGTGGCCACCCGGCCGGTGCCCGGCGGCTGGTGCAGTCGGCGCAGCGCAGGCCCGAGCGCCGGTGTCGCCGGCACGAGCTCCCGGACCACCAGGAACACACCCAGACCGACCCCGGCGCCACCGCAGACCGCGAGGGCGAACTGCCAGTTCACGATCATGCGAGCCGCCTTTCGCTCGCGGCTGCGGGGCTCCGCTGCGCTGCACTCCTCGCGCTCACGCGATCACCTCGGCCGGGTTGGGGGCCGGCAGGAACCGGGCCGGCCGTTGCGGCTGGCTCATCGACCGCACCCAGGCCAGCAGGCCGATGAAGGCGGCGCCGAGGGCGGCCATCACCAGCTGACCCACCGGTGTGCCGTACGGCCTGATGTACTCGGTGTTGATCAGCCCGTACGCAAGGGTTGCCAGCGTCATCCCGGTGAGGAAGCGGACCGCGAACCGGGGCTGGGTGCGCTTGGCCTCGATCTCCCGACGCGTTGCCACCTCCGCGGACGCCGCGCCGGCGATCGAACCGAGCACGTCACCAAGCCGTTCACCCCGGTCCGACAGGTGCAGGATCAGCGCCGCTACCACCTGGTCGCAGACCGGGTCGGCGATCTCGTCGGCGAACGCCAGCAGCGCGGAGCGGGCCATCCAGCCGGCCTGGAGACGGGCGGCGAGCAGCCGTACCTCGTCCTCGACGCCGGGTGGCACGCTGCCGATCGTGCCGATGATCGACTGTTGGAGGCCCTGCCCGGTGCCGGAGACGTCCTTGAGTCGGCGGGTCCACTCGCCGACCGCCTCGATCCGGGCGATGGCCCGCTGCTCGGCCTTGCCCACTCCGAACAGCCACGGGGTGCCGGGCACCGCCACCGCCACCAGCAGACCCACCACCGGCAGCCCGGTCAGCAGGAACGCCAACGCGCCGGCTACCAGCGCGACGACCAGCAGCACCTGGTAGCTCCACTGCTCGGCCGGAGTGTTGCCCGGCCCGCGCCACAGTCGGCTCAGCCCCGGCCCGCTGCCCGGCCGCGGCCCGGGAGGTCGACGGGTGCCGACCAGGGCGACCACGGCCAGCAGCAGCCCGGCCACACAGGCGGCGCCGGAGACCACCGCGATCAACTCCAGGCTGTCCAACATCAGGTCACCGCCGGGCCAGTCGGGTCTGCCGAGGCCGCCGCCAGGCACCGGCACCGGCCTCGACCCACCGGGTCAGCAGCCGCGCGTCGTAACCCACCCGCAGCAACTGGTCGCGGACCCGCTCCGGCAGGTGCCGGGGGACCGCACGACCGTCCGGGCCCGGCCCGAAGACAGTGGTGGTGGTGATCCGACCGGCTTCGCCGGCCCCGATCACCTCCTCCACGTGCGAGACGAACCGGTGCTTCCGCCCGCCGATCGCGGTCTCGTCCTCGATGGTGACGTAGACGATCAGGTCGAGCGCGTTGCCCGCCATCCGGCGGGCCTGGTCGACTGTCATCTCGCGGCCGTGTGCCAGGGCCAGCTCGACGATCCGTTCACCCACACCGGCGGCGGTACGGGCGTGGATGGTGCACATCGACCCCCGGCTGGTGGTCATCGCCTGGAGCATCGGGACGATCTCCCGGGACCGGACCTCGCCCACGATGATCCGCAGGACGCCCATCCGCAGCGATAGCGGGATCAGATCGGCGATGGTCACCTCACCGGCTGGGCGCCCGTCGAAGCCGCGTTCGCCGTGACCCTCCCGGGCCTCGAAGCTCATCACCGCCCGGTGCCGCTCCCGGCGGCGGGTCGGGAGCAGCTCCCGACTCTCCTCCAGCAGCACGTACGGCTCATCCTGCGGGATCTCGTTCATCAGCGCCCGGATGACAGTGGTCTTTCCGGCGCCGGCCAACCCGGCGACCATGATGTTCAGACCGGCGCGCATCGCCGCGCGGAGGAAGTCGCGCAGCAGCGGGTCGATCATCTCGTCCAGGTCACCCCGGGCGCCCGCGAGGTCGTCGAGGCTCACATCCAGGGTGTTGTGCTTGCGGATCACCGCGTACGGGCGGTGGCTGACCAGGAACACCGCGGCCAGCCGGCTGCCGTCGGGCAGTTGCAGGTCGAGGGTGGGCTTCACAGTGGAGAGGGACCGTTCGGTCGCGCCCGCCCGACGGGCCGCCGCCTGGAGGATCTCCACCAGCTCGGCGTCGCTGTCGGCGATCGGCTCGGCCCAGTCCACCCCACCGCCGTGGCGGGTGATGCGTACCTGGTCGCAGCCGAGGATGTGCACCTCCTCGATGGTGTCGTCGACCAGCAGCGTCTGTAGCCGGCCGAGCCCGACCAGCTCGGCGGTCACCTGGTCGAGCAGCAGGCGTTCATCGCCGGCGGCCATCGGCGTGCCGGCCCGGCGCACCGAGTCCGCGTACGCGGCGACCACCGTGACGGCGAGTCGGGCCCGCTCGGTGTCCTCCTCGTCGACTGTGAACTCCCGGCCGCGCTGCCAGAGGGTGAGCCGTTCGGTGAGTTCCCGGCGCAGCTCCCGGACCACCTGGAAGTCCATCCGGGCCCGAGGCGGCGCCTCCGGCGGCGGGCTGGTCGTGGGCGCCGACTGCGGCTGTGGCCCGGACTGGTGGTGCCGGCCGTTCGGCACGGCCAGGGGCGGCGCGGTTGAGGTCACTGCCGGCGGCTGCTGGCGCGGATCGGTGGAGACCGGCTCAAACCGCATCCGGCACCCCCTGCTGCACGGGCCACGCCAACCGGGCCCGTCGCCGCTCCAGGAGCGCCCCGATCGGAACCTCCAGCGCGGCCGCCGCGCGCATCAGCGGCCGACCGGCCCGCACTGTCCCGCCCAGGGCGAGCACTCCGGCGGTACGCGGATCGTGCGGCAGCCGTGCGATGACCGGCAGTTTCAGGGCGCGGCTGATCTCGGACCGCCCGTGCCCTTCGCCGACCAGCAGCAGCCGCAGGGTGCCCGGGGGCACCCGGTGCTCGGCGAAGTCCCGTTCGATGGCGGTGACCACCGCGCGGGTGCCGGAGAGGTCCGGCAGGTTCGCCCGGGTCACCAGCAGCACCACCGAGGCGGCCCGCAGCACCGGCCACGGGGGCCCGGTCACGTGTAGCCGACCACAGTCGACCAGAACGTCGTAGCCGGGGGTGCCGCGGTCGAGGGCGTCGAAGTAGTCGGCGAAGCGCTGCCAGAGCGGGGTGACGCTGCCGCTCTGGGCCGGGTCGACGAGGCCGGGCAGCAGCAGCCGTTCCCGGCGGGGGGCGTCCAGGTCGACCAGCTGGGACCAGAACGCGGTCTCCAGGTTGCCGTCGCGCAACTCGCCGACGGCCAGCTCTCCGATGCCGCGCGGGCCGTCCAGTTGACCGCCGAGGTATCCGGCGAGGATCGAGCCGCCGGCCGGGTCACATTCGGCGACCACCAGCCGCCGGTGCCAGGCCAGCGCGCAGGCCAGCGCCGAGGTGGTGACGCCGGGCGAACCCTTCGCGGACACCAGCGCGATGATCGCCATGCTCAGGCCGCCTCGGTCAGTACGACGGCGAGCCGTTCCTGTGCGGCGAGTGCCACCACCGCCGGCACGTCACGGGTGAGCAGCGCCAGGTACAGGACCTTGTCGTCGGTGGCCGGGCTGACCATGTCGATGACGGTGGCCGCGAACCGGGTGCCGGCGGCGGCGGGCGTGTCTTCGTCGGCATTGTTGTCCGGAGTGCTGACCAGCAGCACCTTGTCGCCGGGGTGCAGTTCGCGGGCCGGCACCTGGGCGGTCTTCAGGCCGAGGGCGATCTGCTGCTGGCCGGGGCCGAGCAGCGGGTCGTCGGTGACCTGCCCCAGGGTGAGCAGCGTGCCCGGAAGCAGCGCGACAGCGGCCCGTTTGCCGACCACCTCGTCGAGCCGTGCGGCGGGCACCGGGCGCAACCCCTGGCCGCCGGCGACCTGCACGGTGACCAGGTCGGCTGCGCTGATCTCCCGGCCCACCTCCACCGGGCGGGCCACCGCCAGATAGCTGCCGGTGGCCCGTACGGAGGTGACAGCGAAGGCCGCGCCCAGCCCGCCCAGCGCGATCAGGAGGACGGCGAGACCGAGCAACCCGGGACGGACCCGGCGTTGGCGGACCACAGTGGGCGGGTTGACGGGTGCGTCCACCGACGGGGTCCCGTTGCGCGTCGCGAGGCTCATCTGGTGACCACCTGGAGTTCGTTGATCCTGATCTGCACGATGCCGCTTCTCCGGGTCTGCGGGATCACCCGCCTTGTGGCGTCGCTGTTGGTCCACCAGTTCACCGTCCAGTGCGTGGTGGCGGTGACCTTGTAGGTGTCTGCCTTCGGGTAGCCCTTGTCGTAGCCGCAGTCCGGGGAGGTGGCACCCGCCCGCGCGCCGGTGGCCTTGTACTCGGTGCCGGCGTCGTAGCAGGTGACCTTCTCGCCGTTGCCCATGTCCCAGACGATCCGGTCGACCTTCGCCTCGATGTAGACGGTCAACCCCCGGTCGGACTCGTCGGCGTATATCGGGCCGAAGTAGTTCTTTCCTGCGGTTGCCCACATCCACACGGGCAGGCCAACCAGACCCGGACCGATGTCCTTGCGGGGGGCGACCTTCAGTCGCGCCGGCAGCAGGCTGATCGAGGCCAGGGCGCGACGGGCCAGTTCCTCCGGGTCCGGCGGCGCGCCGAAGCCGGCCGGCGCGTCGGCCAGCGACACCACGTCCTGGGCGCCCAGGTCGCCGCCGTTGCAGGTTTGCAGGTACCACTGCTCACCCTCGGGGGGAGCGACCGGCCCCTCGGTCAGCTTGTAGTAGCACCCGTCGCCGTTGTTGAACCAGCCCAGGTCCTCGTCGTAGCAGGGGATGGTCCGCCCGTTCCACTGACAGGAGCCGCCACCGCCACCGCCACCGTCGTCCCCGCCCCCACCGTCGTCCCCGCCGCCCCCGGGGTCACCGGGATTGCCGGGCTCGTCGTCCCAGACGCTGCAGTCGGGTTGGTCGGGTGGGCAGCCCGCTCCCGGGTCGGCACGGAGGGCGGCGGCGGCCGGCGGGACCCCACCGACCACCAGCAGGAGCATGAGGCCGAGCCCGGCGAGCGCCCGTCGGGTCGTCGCGGCCCCGCTCAGCACGGCTGGTCCCGGTGCGTCGCGCCGTAGTTGATCAGCCAGCGGCCGTCGGGATAACGGGTCGCGGTGGCGGTGGAGAGGTGCCTGCCGCCACCGCTGCCCGGTACCGAGCGCTTGTCCTTGGCGTAGACCAGCCGGTAGCCGGTCGTGTCCAGGCAGTCCTGGATCTCCACGGTGGCCGGCTTCGCGTCCAGGCTGACGGCGGTCACGGTCGGGTCGGACTTGAACGTCCCGGTACGCATGGCGCCGTGCTCCTTAGCCTCGCGAATGGACACCCGCACCCGAGTCAAAAGTGGATCACCGAGGAACCGGGACAGTTCCGGCGAACGCGGATCACTGCGCAGGCCCGCCGTGCGCGAGGCCGCGAGATACCCGGAGTACGCGTCAAGCGCCGCCTTTTCGGCAGCGCGTCGTTCAACGTCGGAATCGGTCCGGGGTCCGTTGTCGGGAACTTCCGTCGGCCGTTCGACCGCTTCCCGTCCGCTGGCGCAGGCGGTGACCGGCATTGCCGCCACGCCCACCAGCAGGCAGATTGCCGCTCTTCTGAGCTGCCGTCCGCGCACCGTCGAGCCTCCTCGTGGTCGCCCGGGGCGGTGACGGTTCACCGCCGTCGGGCATGCGGAAGCGCGCCCGGATCAGCACATCCGGAGCCGTTCATTGCGCTTCTGCATTCACCGTTACGGATCTTTTACAAATTCGGGGTCCTGTGTCGTCCGATGGTGAAGGTGAGGCTTGCGTCACACCCAAGGGGCGAGCATAGGCTGACGCTCGCCGATGCAACAGAGGCAATTCAAGCGAACACTCAGCGTGATGACAGGTGGTGGTGGCGGGTGTCAACACTGCTCCCGGGGCAATGGGCTAGCAAACTGTCGTTATTGATGGGGCGTCGCCGGGCCGGATGGGTTCACCGGAGTCGCGCCACCGGTCGCGGGAGTGGGACATCGCGGTCTCTACCCGGCATTCGACCGACGTCGTCACAGTGTCGGCGGGCGACCTCGTCCCACGGCCCGCCGGACTCGGAAACGGTCGAAAGCGCCAGCGCGGGCGCTGGTCGGCAGGTCGCTTTCTGCGCCATCCGCTACACCGCAGCGAGTGCTCAATCACGATCCGTGTTCACCGTCGCGGGGGAGCAGTTGGCCGCAAAGGAGGCGACATGGCGCTGACCGGCCCCCCGGCGGCCATCCCCGGTCGGGAAGACCCACCCGATCGGAGCCCGGCACCCCCGCCGTCCGGTGCTACGACGGCACCCGCAGGCCAGGCAACCCCCACTCCGCCGAGCGAACGACCGGCGGTGGCACGCACCCGGGTCTCGACGGTGTTCGCGATCCTCGCGATCAGCCCGCTGATGCGGTTGGCCGCGCTGCGCTACGCCGTACCCCCGGGTCTGCCCAGCCGGACCGGCTGCGACGCCTGCGGCGCGCCGGTCGGCCTGACCCGCCCCTGGCCGGCACTGGGCCCGGCAGCCCGGTGCGGTCGGTGCCGCGCCCGGGTCGGCCCACCGCCGGCCACCGTCGAACTGGTAGTGCTCGCGGCGGCGGTGCTGCTGGCGTTCGCCGGTCCGCCGGGCGGGGCGCTGCCGGCGCTGATCTGGTGGCTCGGCTGGACCATCCCGGCGATCCTCGTCGACCTGGCCGTGCACCGGTTGCCGGACCGGCTCACACTGCCCGCGGCAGCCGGGACCTGGCTGCTGCTCGGCGTGGCCGCGCTCGACGCCGACCCGGGGCACTGGCTGCGAGCCGTCATCGGCGGCGCCGGGCTGGCGCTCTTCTTCGCCAGCACCGCCCTGCTGCTCGGCCGCCGCGGCTTCGGGCTGGGCGACGCCAAGCTGGCGCTCAGCGTCGGCGCGCTGCTCGGGTGGTACGGCTGGCCGGTGCTGCTGCTCGGGCTGATGCTCACCTTCGGGCTCTCCGCCCTGGTGAGTCTGGCCCTGCTGGCCACCCGCCGCGCCAACTGGAGCACCCACCTGCCCTTCGGCCCGTTCCTGCTGCTCGGCACGACGGCCGCCCTCCTACTGGCTACCTGACCCGCCGCCCCGCCGGCATCGGGCGTCGGTGGTCAGGGGCGGGAGCGGCTGGCCAGTTTGGCGACCGGCCTGTCGGGACGGTTGGCGCGGCGGCGGAGCACCTCGCTGGTCGGGCGGGCCAGCAACGGGGTGACCACCACGGCGACTAGAGCGCCGAACAACACACCCGCGATCACGTCGTGCGGGTAGTGCACGCCCACGAAGACCCGGGAGAAGGCGCCGAGCGCGGCCAGGGGCAGCGCGACCAGGCCCAGTCGGCGGGAGAGCAGCAACGTGGTGACCGCCAGCGCGCCGGCGATGGTGGCGTGGTTGCTGGGGAACGACCAGTCGCCCGGCGGTGGGCAGGCACCCGCGATGATCTCCCGACCGATGGTCCGGCAGGGGCGATCCTCGTCCACCACGGTCTTGAAGAACTCGCTGCCCACGTACGCCAGGAGGGCCGGCACCGGCGCGATCAGGGCGAGTGCCCGGTCGTGCGGACCGCCGGACCGGCGGCTCAGCGCGGCCATCACCAGCAGCGCGCCGAGGAGCAGGATCACCCCCTCGGTGGCGTGTCCGACGAACCACTGCACCGGCTCTGGGCTGCCGGCGGCGGCGTCGACGACGTCGTCGTACCACTCGGCGCTGATCTCCGGAACGTCCATGCTGCCGTTGTCGAGCATGCATCACCTCACTTCACGTTCATACCCTGTTCACCTTGGGCACACCCTACGAACGCGCCAGAGGGCATCGCTGCTGTCGAAGGTCGGGTGGTCCGTCGGACCTTCGTCCAGGGTTCGCACAGCCGGCTCTGGTTGGCTGTCGCAGGACGTCGACATCGACAGGAGGCCTCGTGCAGACCGGTTCGGCCACCGATCAACAGCAGTCCACCGCCGCGGCGGACGACGAGACCTGGCGGATCCGGCGTACGGAGGCCGACGTGGACCGACTCGGCGAGACCGAGTCGATCTTCGCGTTGGGCAACGGGTGGATCGGCTGGCGTGGGGTGCTCGACGAGGGTGCCCCGTGCGGGATGCCGGGCAGTTACGTCAGTGGCTTCCACGAGCGGCGCGAGCTGAGCTACCCCGAGGAGGGGTACGCGTTTCCGCCGGCCAGCGACACCGTCATCAGCGCACCGAACGCCGCGCTGATCCGACTCTGGGTCGACGACGAGCCGTTGGACCTCCGGACCGGGACGCTGCGCAGCCACGAACGGGTGCTCGACCTGCGTACCGGCGTGCTGCGCCGGGAGACCGAGTGGATTTCACCGGCCGGGCGGGGTGTACGCATCCGCAGCACCCGGTTGGTGTCCCTGCCACGTCGCCCGGTGGCCGCCGTCCGGTACGAGGTCGAGCCGTTGGACACCGCCGTCGAGCTGCGGGTCTGCTCGGATCTGCTGGCCAACGAGAAGGTGCCGGAGCGTTCGGACGACCCTCGGGCCGCCTCGGTGCCCACCGACCCGCTGACCGCCGAGACGTACCGTGCGACAGGCCTCGACGGCGTGCTGGTGCACCGCACCGAGCGCAGCGGCCAGCGCGTCGCGGTCGCGGTCAGTCACCTGCTGGAGGGCCCGGGCACCGTGACGACCAGCGGTGACTGCACAGCGGACCGCATACGGCTGACAGTGGCGGGTCGCCTGCACCCGGGGGAGCGGTTGCGGCTGACGAAGTTCGCCGCCTACGAGTGGGCGGCGGTCGACGCGACGCCCGCCGACGAGTTGGCGGCACTGGTCGCCGCCGAGGCGGACGCGGCGCGGGCGGACGGCTTCGACGCACTGCTCACCGACCAGCGCGCCGCACTGGACGCGGCGTGGCAGGTCGCCGACGTGCAGCTCGACGGCGATCCGGAGCTTCAGCAGGCCGTTCGGTTCGCGATGTTCCACCTGATCCAGGCCGGTCGCCCGGACTCCGACCGGACCATCTCGGCCAAGGGGTTGACCGGCAACGGCTACGACGGGCACGTCCTCTGGGACACCGAGAGTTACGTCCTGCCGGTGCTCACCTACCTGGCCCCGGCGGTGGCCCGCTCGGCGTTGAGGTGGCGGCACGCCCACCTGCCCGAGGCGCGGGAGCGGGCCGCCGAGCTGCGGTTGACCGGCGCGACCTTCCCGTGGCGCACCATCGGCGGCCGGGAATGCTCCGGGTACTGGCCGGCGGGCACCGCAGCGCTGCACGTCAACGCCGACATCGCCGACGCGGTGTTGCGCTACCTGGCGGCCACCGACGACCAGGGGTTCCTGGCCGAGGCGGGGCTGGAACTGCTGGTGGAGACCGCCCGGCTCTGGCACGGCTTCGGCCACTGGTCGGACGAGGGCGGCTTCCACCTGCACGGGGTGACCGGCCCGGACGAGTACGCGGCGCTGGTCGACGACAACGTGTTCACCAACCTGATGGCGAAGCGCAATCTGCGCGGCGCGGCGGACGCCGCCGAGGCGCATCCCGAGCTGGCCGGCCGGCTCGGCGTGGACCGCGACGAGGTGACCGGCTGGCGGGCCGCCGCCGACGCCATGGCCATCCCGTACGACAGCGAGCGTGGGGTGCACCAGCAGGCCGCCGGCTTCACCGAACAGCCCGAGTGGGACTTCGCGAACACCGGTGACGACGACTACCCGCTGCTGCTGCACTTCCCGTACCTGGAGCTGTACCGCAAGCAGGTGGTGAAGCAGGCCGACCTGGTGCTGGCCATGCAGCTCTGCCCCGGTGAGTTCACCGCCGACGAGAAGGCCCGCAACCTGGCCTACTACCAGGCCCGCACGGTCCGCGACTCGTCACTGTCGGCGGCGCCCCAGGCCGTGCTGGCCGCCGAGGTCGGGCACCTGGATCTGGCGTACGACCTGTTCGCCGAGTCGGTCCTTCAGGACCTGGCCGACCTGGGCGACAAGACCGCCGACGGGCTGCACCTGGCTTCGCTGGCCGGCGCGTGGCTGGCGCTGGTGCAGGGCTTCGGTGGGCTGCGCGACGACCGGAGGGTGCTCTCCTTCGACCCCCGGCTGCCGCGCCGGATCGACCGGCTGGCGTTCAGCCTGCGCTGGCGCGGCCACCGGCTGCGGGTCACGTTGACTCGGGCCGAGGCCCGCTACGAGCTGCCCGACGCCGGCGCGGACGCCGAGGTCGAGCTGTGGCACCACGGCGAGTCGCTGCGGATCACCGGCGCCGAGCCGGTCACCCGGCCGATGCCGCCGGTGCCCGACCCTGGCCCGGAGCCGCCCTCCCCGCCCGGCCGCCGCCCCACCCGCCGCTCGGCCGACTGAGCCGCCCCGACCGGCTCAGGGGTCGCCGCGGCTCAGGTTGGCGCGGGCTCCAGCTCAGGTCGGGGCGGGACCGCCGGCCATCCGCTCGCGGACGGCCTCCAGCGCCTCGAAGGCGTACGCCCAGTTGTGGCACTTGAAGCTGCGCAGACCGTCGATCGCCGTGTGACAGTCGGAGCAGCGCACCCCGGCGATGGCATCCGGGATCTCGGTGTTGACGTACTTGCGCTCGCCCAGGATGACCGTGGCGATCATGGCCTTGTCGTGCAGGCCGGAGAGCGCCGACGAGACGATGTCGTACCAGGTGACCCGCCGGCGGCACTTCGGGCAGTCGGGTTCGTCGCCGCTGACCCAGAGCGGGGCGCCGATGCTGCGCGCCGGCATGCCGAGCAGTTTCTCCAGCCGCCGGACGTCCGACTCGGGGGTGGTCCAGCGGTGTCGGCCGGGCAGTGATGCGGGCGAGTCGTACACGGCGCGGAACAGGTCGTGGTCGACCTGCACTGTCTCGCGCTGAGCGGTCATCGGCGTCCCTCCTCGTTGAGTCGGTGCCCCCACCGTGGTCAGCGGTGACCATGGGCGCAGCCGGATCAACGACACGAGGGGTCAGCGGGTCGTCGCCGCGGGTGCTAGACATCGAGTTCCGCGCCCGCCGCGAAGGGATCCCGCATGACCGATCAGCAGGCACCTGACGTCACCACCAGACCCAACGTCGCCCGCATGTACGACTACTTCCTCGGGGGCAGCCACAACTTCCCGGCCGACCGGGCCGCCGCCGACCGGGTGCTGGAGATCTTCCCGGAGACCGGGGTCGCCGCGCAGACCAACCGGCACTTCCTGCGCCGAGCCGTCCGGTACGCCGCCGAGCAGGGCGTACGCCAGTTCCTGGACATTGGCGCCGGGCTGCCCACCCAGGACGCCGTGCACGAGGTGGTACGGGCCGTGGCGCCCGACGCGCGGGTGGTCTACGTCGACTACGACGAGGTGGCCGTCGGGTACGCCCGGCAGTTGCTGACTGGCGTACCCGCCACCGCTGTCGTTCAGGGCGACCTGCGGCGGCCGGACGAGCTGCTGGCCCACCCGGACGTGCGGGCCACTCTCGACCTGGACCAGCCGGTGGCGGTGCTGCTCCTCGCGGTGCTGCACTTCGTGCCGGACCAGGACGACCCGTGGGGGGCGATCGCCCGGCTGCGCGACGCCACGGTGCCCGGCAGTCACCTGGTGCTGTCCCATCTGACGTTGGACGGCATCTCGCCGGAGCTGGCCGAGCGCGGCCAGGCGGTCTACCGCAACAGCAGCGCACCGCTGGTGCCCCGGACGCGCGCCGAGACGGCACGCTTCTTCGCCGGGTACGACCTGGTGGAACCCGGCCTGGTCGCCACCACCCGGTGGCGACCGGACGGCGAGCCGGAGACCGTGGACGCCCACGGGTACGCGGGGGTCGGCGTCCGCCGCTGAGCTCGCTTTCGCCTCCGGTGGCCGGCCTCGGGTGGTACGACGGACGCAGGGCGTGCGCCAGCGGGAGGAGCGCCGATGGCGAGCAGACCCGAACGGCTGCTGCGGGGCGGTGACTCGCCGCTGAGCGCGTCGTTCCTGGAGCTGTTCTTCGATCTGGCGTTCGTACTCGCCCTCAGTCAGCTGGCCGCCCACCTGCTGCACGACCTCACCGTGGCCGGCGCGCTGCACACCGCACTGCTGTTGACCGGCGTCTGGTGGATCTGGGTGACCACCACCTGGTTCGCGGACTGGTACGACCCGGAGAGCCCGGCGGTTCGGTGGCTGCTGGTCGGTGCCGCGCTGGGCAGCCTGCTGGCCGGGGTGGCGATTCCGCAGGCGTTGGACGGGCGGGGCCTGCTCTTCGCCGGCGCGTACGTCTCGGTGCATGTCGCCCGGGGTGTGTTCACCGTTCTCGCGCTACGAGGTCACCCGCGGCAGAGGCGGGCGCTGCGCATCCTCTGCTGGTTCAGCGTCTCGGCCGTACCGTGGTTGGCCGGTGGGTTTCTGCCGGAGTGGCGGGTGCCGCTCTGGTTGCTCGCCCTCGCCATCGATCTCACCGGCCCACGACTGGGCTGGCCCACTCCAGTGATGGGACGGACCGAGCCGCAGGAGTTGCATCTTGCCGGTGAGCACTTCGCCGAGCGGTACCAACAAATCATGATCATTGCGCTCGGCGAGCTCGTCCTGGTGGCCGGCCTCTCGTACGCCGAAAGCGACCTCGCCCTCCCGCAGACCGCCGCGTTCCTGTTGGTCTTCGCCGCCGCGGTGCTGATCGGTCTGCTCTACGTCACGCCTGCCGGCCAGCGCCTCGGCCCGGCCATCGAGCACGCCGACCCGTCCCGACTCGGGGTCATCACCGGATACCTGCATCTGGTGATGATCGCCGGGCTGGTGGTCACCGCCGTCGGCGCCGAGCTGAGCATCGCCCACCCTCAGCGCACCGGTGACCGCACTGCGGTCCTGGTCATCCTGAGCGGCCCGTTGCTGTTTCTCGTCGGGCGGATTCTCTTCTCGGCGGCGATCCACCGGCGACTCTCCTGGCCCCGGGTCGCCGCCCTGGTCGTGCTGGCCGGAGCGGCGGCCGTCGTGCGGCTGCCGCTGTTGGCGGTCAGTGCGGTCGCCACCGGGGTGGTGCTCGTGGTGGTAGTCCTGGACCATGCCGGCTTCCGGTCCTACCGCCACCGAGCTGGCGCCTAGTAGAGAAGCCTGACTAAAGTCAGGCATATGGACTCGGCTCTCATCGCCGCCGTGCGGCGGTTCAACCGGACGGTCACCCAACGGGTGGGTGCGCTCGACGACGAGTACATGGCCCAGGGGCGCCCGCTGGGGCAGGCCCGCCTGCTCTGGGAGATCGGCCCCGCCGGTGCCGAGGTCGCCGCGCTGCGGGCCCGGCTCGGCCTGGACTCCGGATATCTCAGCCGACTCCTGCGCACACTGGAGAACGACGGCCTCATCGCCGTCGGACCGGCCGACCAGACCGGCGCCGACGGCCGGGTACGCGTCGCCACGCTCACCGACGCCGGCCGGACCCAGTGGGCCGACCTCGACCGGCGGTCGGACGATCTCGCCGCCTCGATCCTCGAACCGCTCACCGAACACCGCCGCGAACGACTCGTCACCGCCATGGCCGAGGTCGAACGGCTGCTCATCGGCTCGATGGTCGTCATCGAGCCATGCCCGCCGAGCGACCCGCGAGCCCGCGCGTGTCTGCGGGCCTACGCCCGCGACATCGCGCGACGATTCGACGACGGGTTCGACACCACACTGAGCAACCCGGTCCACGACGAAGCGCTCGTCCCGCCCAACGGGGTGCTCCTGCTCGCCACCCTCAACACCGAACCGATCGGCTGCGGCGCTGTCAAACTCCACACCGACGCGCCCGCCGAGATCAAACGCGTGTGGGTGGCCGACACCGTACGCGGGCTCGGTGTCGGGCGGCGGCTGCTGGGCGAGCTGGAACGGTACGCCGCCGAGCGGGGTGCCACAGCGGTCCGGCTGGACACCAACCGCAACCTCACCGAGGCGATCGCCCTGTACCGGGCGACCGGTTACCGGGAGATCGAGGCGTACAACACCGAGCGCTACGCCCACCACTGGTTCGAGAAGCAGCTGGGGCACTGACGGCCGTCGTCCGGTGATCTGGTGTCGCTTTCGCGGCGGCTACAGCCGCTCGAAGCTCTCCATGCCGGCGAGTTTCAGCACCTCGGTCCGGGTCGCCGGGCATTCCTGGCGGGTCTGGTCGTCGATGTCACGGCCGTTGGGTACGGGGCCCTGCTTCTCGTACCAGGAATAGAGGTTCACTGTGAGGTTGGCCATCGCGCCCGTCTCGGACCCGATCCCCTTGAGCGTCGGCACCTGGCCGTCCAGGTAGGCGCACACGTCCTTCGCCGACACCGGGGAGCCCTCGGCCGGAGCGGAACCGGCCGCGCTGGTCGATCGTGTCGTGTCTGGCGCCGCAGCCTTCTCGGGCGCGTCGGCCTCGGTGCAAGCGGTCAGGGCGAGCACGAGGCAGAGGGTTGGTGCGAGCGGTCGGAACGTACTCATTGGCTTTTGTCCTCACGGAGTTCGTGGTGGGTGGGGGTTCCGGCGGCGTTCGCGGTGACGAGCCAGAGACCGGCGGGAAGTCGGTAGCCGGCGCCAGGCTCACGGAACCGGTCGAGCAGCCGGGCGGCCCCCGCTCGGGCCGCGGCCTGTCCGGCCGGCGGGGCCGCCCGGTACGCGGCACCGGCCGGGCCGACCTCGATGAGCCATTCGGCCACCGCGTCGGCGTCGTCCGTGGTCTCCAAGGCGACATTGCACTGTGTGATCGTGACGGCGGTGAAGCCGGCGGTGGTGAGGACGCGGGTGAGGCGCGCGGGGTCGGCGAACGCGAACGGACCGGGCTCGTCACCGACCGGTAGCGGTGGTAGCGGCCCGAGGTGTGGTGCCGCGCCGAGCATCGCGGCGGACAGCCACTGGTTGACGCCGCCGTCGCGGAAGACGGTCGCGGCGAGGCGCCCTCCCGGGCGTAGCGATCGCCGGATCGTGGTGCAGCCGGCAACCGGATCCGCCAACAGCATCAGCGTCATCCGCGAGAACGCCGCGTCGAACGGCGCCCCCGGCACGACTTCGAGAGTCTCGATGTCGGCAAGGTGGAACCGAGTGCCCGGGTACCGCTGCCGAGCGGCGGTCACCATCGCCTCGGCGATGTCGACGCCGATCGCCGTGCCGGTCTCGCCGACTGCGGCGGCGATCTCGGCAGTGGTGCCGCCGCAGCCGCAGCCCACGTCGAGGATTCGCTCGGCGGGTCGTGCGGCGAGTCGATCCATGGCCGCCGCTCCCAGCGGTCGACCGGTCTCGTCCTGCCGATCGGCGTGGCGAATCCAGCCAGCTGCCGCGCCCGCCCAGAAGGCGGCATTGCGGGACCGCAAGGCGGCGGTGTCGGCCATCAGAACGGCATCTCGGCGCCGTCGACGCTCATCGAGCGGAAGTGAGCCGCCTTCGTCGGGTCGAAGCCGTCCTCCTGTGCCGCCAGGCCAGCAGCCCGGACCAGCCGTTCGGACTGGAACCGGCGGAACGCCGCCTCGTCCTGCCAGACGTTGATGATCCGCCAGCCGTCCTCCGTCGGCCCGGCGACATGGGCGAGGAGGCCCGGCGGTCGGTCCGGTCCGAGGTGTCGTTCCACCTGCCGGTATTCCGCCTCGCTGACGCCGGGCATCTCCTGCAACACACCGAACGGCATGGCCGTCCCCTCTCGATAGAGTGAGCCTCTATCCAATAGAGCACTACACTCGGACAGTGGTTGTCAAGCGGCGATATGACTCATCCCGGCGACAGGAGCAGGCCCGACAGACCCGGCGGGCGATCCTCGAAGCGGCTGGCCGGCTGTTCGTCGACCCGGGCTACGCGGCCACACCGCTGACCGCCGTCGCCGTGGAAGCCGGCGTCGCGGTCCAGACCCTGTACGCGGTGTTCGGCAGCAAGCGGCAACTGCTCTCCCAACTGGTCGACGTCACGCTGGCCGGCGACGACGAACCGGTGGCCCTGCCGGACCGGCCCTTCGTCGCCGAGATCCGCGCCCTCACCGACCCCCGGGCCAAGCTCGCCCGCTACGCCCGTCACCTGGCCGAGGTCAACGCCCGGCAGGCCCAGGTGATGCTCGCGCTGGCCGGTGCCGCCACTGCCGATCCGGATGCCGCCGAGATCTGGCGCAAGAACGTCGACGACCGCCGCCGCGGCATGGCCATGTTCGCCGCCGAACTCGTCGGCACGGGAGGCGTACGCCCCGACCTGGGCGTCGATCAGGTGGCCGACATCCTCTGGCTGGCCCAGGACGTCCGCAACTTCGACTGGCTCGTCCGGCAACGCGGATGGGCGATCGAGCAGTACCAGCGGTGGTACGTGGACACGGTCGGCGGCGCGATCATCGCCGGCGCCGAATAGCGGACAGCGCCGGTCATGGCGTGCTGTGGTCACCTGGCCCGCCGACGCGGCGGGCTATTCGACGGGGTGGAGACCCTGCGCGATGCCGGCGAAGGAGCGGATGAGTTCCGTCTCGCCGCCGGTACGCCAGATCAGCCCCCACCGGCCCGGCGGGGCGTCGTGGATGGGCACGTAGGCGATGTCCGGCCGCGCGTAGTAGCGGGCGGCCTGGGCGTGCACAGGCGAGACGGCTTCGCCGGTGACGAGGATCGGGATCATCTCCTGGAAGTTGGAGACCGACGGGCCGATCGGAATCAACCGTCCGCTGGGTGTGCGTACGGGCACCAGGATCTCCCGCCAGTAGTCCGGCCGGGCCCCGCCCATGACCGTCTCGTCCGCCAGATCCTCGTAGGAGATCGATTTCCGGCCGGCCAGCCGGTGGGTCGCCCCGACGGCCAGCACGATGGGTTCGGTGTAGATCACCGGGCCGACGGTGAGGTCCGGCTCCTTGACGGGCAGCCACACGATCTGCACGTCGATGTCACCGGCGCGCAGCCGACCGAAGGGATCGCCGAAGTCGACGTGCCGGAGCTGCACCTCGCAATCAGGGTGGTCCTTGGCGAACCCGTCGAACAACTCGCGGAAATCGTGGAGGTTGACGGCGATCGACCCGACCCGCAGCACACCGGTCTTGCCGCGGGCGGCGAGCCTGGCCCGGTCCATGCCCTCGTGCAGTCCTCGGTACATGGGCTGAATGTCGTCGAAGAGCCGTTGGCCGATCGGTGTGAGTGCCACCTGCCTGTTGTTCCGCTCGAACAGCGCGGCGCCGATCCGGCGTTCCTGCTTCTTGATCGCCTGGCTGACCCGGGCCTGGGTCACGTGCAGCCGCTCGGCGGTGCGGGTGAAGTGCAGTTCCTCCGCCAGGGTCAGAAAGATCTCGATGTCGCGGAGTTCCATGTGCTGTTCCCGATCCACCCATTAGCGAAGGGTTATGGCACGTTACCAGTCGTGATCTTGTAGCCCGGCGCCTCGCCGGGCAGGCTGATGGACGTTGCCGCCGAACAGCATCCGGCAGCCTGAACGAGGAGATCGTCGTGCGCAAGCTCGTGTATTACATCGCCACCACCCTGGACGGCTTCATCGCCGGCCCCGACGGCGCCGACCCGACCGGCCCCGGCGGGTTCTGGCCCATCCCGGACGACTACCTGCACCACCTCGTCGGCGAATATCCGGAGACGCTTCCCGGTCCGGCCCGGCAGGCGTTCGGCATCACCGACCAGGGCAGCCGGTTCGACACGGTGCTGGAAGGGCGCCACTCGTACGAGGTGGGCCTGAAGGCCGGCGTGACCGACGCGTACCCGCACCTGCGCCACCTGGTGTTCTCCCGAACGCTGGGCAGCAGCCCGGACCCGGCCGTCGAGGTCATCGGCCAAGACCCGATTGCCACCGTACGAGAGCTGAAGCGGCACGACGGCAAGGACGTCTGGGTGATCGGCGGCGGCGCGCTGGCCGGTGCCCTCTACCCCGAGATCGACCAGCTGATCATCAAGCTCGCCCCGTTGACCATTGGCGCCGGCATCCCGCTCTTCGGCCGTGACGCCGTCTTTGCACCACGCACCTGGCGCCTGACCGACCACACAGTTCTGGACAGTGGCGCTCTCTTCCTCACCTACACGCGCACACAGACCGGAAACGAGTCCGCATGAGCACCTCCCTTGACACCGTCACGATCCGTCCCATCACCGGGCCGGACGAGATCGCCCTGTTCAACCGCCTGCCGTACACCATCAATCACGAGCTCGACGACGACCTTGCCGACAAGCGCCGCCGACCGGAGTGGATGTGGGTGGCAGTGCGCGGCGACCGACTGCTGGCCAGGGTCGCCTGGTGGGGCCGCAGCGGCGACGACACTCCGCTGCTGCTGGACATCCTCGACGTCGACGACACCGCCGAGGACCTGACCGAGGTGGCACAGGCGCTGTACGAGACCGCCGCGAAGCAGGTCCTGACCCCCGGCGCGGTCCCTCCCGAATACGGCCGTTTCATCCCGGCGGACTGGCGCGAGAACCCGGACACCTACCGGGCGGTGCGTACCAGGATGGGCGTCCTCGAGAGCGCCGGCGCGCGGCTGACTGTCGAACGCCTGCGCCTGGAGTGGCGCCCCGCGGCCGGCCTGCCCACGCCCGACCGGCGACTGGTCTTCCGCCCGGCCCTGGACACCGACGAGTTGGTCGCGCTGATGACCCGCGCGCTGGACGGGACCCTGGACGCGCACAGCCGTACCGACCTGGCGCAGATGTCGCCCCACGAGGCCGCGCTCAAGCACTACGAGCAGGAACTCGCCACGTACTCCAGCCCCCGTGAGTGGTGGCGCATCGGCACGTTGGGCGAGAACGGCGAGCCCGTCGGGTTCGTCGTTCCGGCCCGCAACGCCTACCACCCGGTGATCGCCTACCTCGGCGTCGTTCCGGAGCACCGGGGCCACGGGTACGTCGACGGCCTCCTCGCCGAAGGCACCCGAACCCTGGCCGCCGAGGACGTCCCACGCATCCGCGCGGCCACCGACCTTGGCAACGTACCCATGGCGAAGGCCTTCGCCCGCGCCGGTTACGTCAACTTCGAGCGGGCCATCAACATGGCCTGGTAGCGCGAGGGGTCGGCTGCCCCCGATCAGCCCTTCACCGCGCCCGCGGTGAGCCCTTCGGTCAGGAAGCGCTGCCCGAGGGCGTACATGATCACCACGGGGATGCTGACGAGCAGCGACGCCGCGGCGAGTTGTCCCTGCGGTACGACGTCTCCCGCGATCATCGATTGCATCCCCACCGGAAGCGTCTTGTACTCGTCCTTCGTGATGAACACGAAGGCGAAGAGGAACTCGTTCCAGGCGTTGGTCAGGGTGAAGAGCGCGACAGCCAGCAGCCCTGGCTTGGCCAGCGGCAGCACCACCCGGCCGAACGCCTGGATGCGGCTGCAACCGTCGACCAGCGCGGCCTCCTCCAACTCGATGGGGATCGACGAGAAGTACCCCACCAGCAGCCAGGTGGCGAACGGCAGCGTGAAGGTCGGGTACGTCACCACCAGGGACCACAACGAGTCGGTGAGCCGGGCGCCGATGAGCATCTGGTACAGCGGGATGAACAGCAGCGCGCCCGGCATCACGTAGGTGAGCAGCACAGTGACGGTGAAGCCCTGCGCCCCGCGGAACCGCAGCCGGGCCAGCGCGTACCCCGCCAGGGCGGCGCAGACCAGTGCCACAGCTGTCGACGCCGCGGACACCAGCAGGGTGTTGAGATACCAGCGGCCGAACGGCTGGTTGTCGAACAGGGCGCCGAACTGCTCAAGCGTCCACGGCGTCGGCCACAGGTCGTCGGTACGCATGACGACCTGGCCCTCGGACTTGAAGGCCGTGACGGCGATCCAGTACAGCGGGCCCAGCACGAAGAAGAGCAAGCCGGCCAGCGCGGCCCAGGAACCCACTCCCGACACGGCTGACGACGAACGGCGACCACCTCGGGACTGAAGGGTCGAGACCACCCGGCCGACGCCCGCCGCGATCAGCAGGATCACGCCGAGGACCACCGCCGCCTTCCAGAAGATCTGCGGTGACGCCCAGGCCAACAGACCGGTGACCAGCGCGGCGACGACCCACGGCAGCGCCTTCCGCGCCGTTCCGGCCCACCGTCGTGCCCCGATCCACCGCGCTGTCCGGCGTCGCCGGGGCAGTCTGATGTTGGTGTCCTGGCGCAACAACCGGACCAGGACGAACACCAGCCCGCCGATGATCGGCAGCATGACGAGCGTGACCGCCGCGCCCGCGCCGTACTGGAGCTGCAGGATGGCCTTCGAGTAGGCGATGAGCACGTACGGCGCTGTCACGTCACCCGGGCCGCCCTGCGTCAGCAACCAGACCAGGTCGAAGTTGTTGAACGTCCAGATCGACGACAGGGTCACCGTCACGGTGATCACGTGGCGCAGTCCGGGCAGCGTCACGCTTCTGAACCGCTGCCACGCCGAGGCGCCGTCGATGGTCGCCGCCTCGTAGAGGTCCGCCGGAATGGCCTTCAACCCCGCGAGGAAACACACTGTGAAGAACGGCACCCCCTTCCAGACGTTGACGAGGATCACCGACGGCATGGCCAGCGACGGGTCGGACAGCCAGCCCGCTGGCCAACTGTCGACCAGGTGCGCGCTGGCCAGCAGCGGCCCGATCCCGGTGGCGGTGAGCAGCGCGTTGACGCTGCCGAAGATCGGGTCGAGCAGCGCACGCCAGCTGAACGCCGTCACCACCGTCGGCACCACCCACGGCACCAGGAGCAGCCCGGCCAGCACGGCCCGCCCGCGGCGGCGATGGTGCAGCAGCAGGGCCGCGGCCAAACCCAGCACGACCTTGAAAACCTCGGCGTACGCGGTGAAGACGAACGAGTTCACCACGCCCGTGTGGAACTGATCGTCGCCGACGAGCGCGAGATAGTTGTCCAGGCCGACGAACACGCTGTCCTGACCGTGCCGTTCCGTGGTGCTGGTGATGATCGAACGGGCGATCGGCACGAGAACGAGCCCGCCGACCAGCACTGCCATCGGCGCCAGGAACAGGGCCGCGAGTCGCCAGTCGCGACCCAGCCGCCGCTGGACCGCGGTGAGGGAGCCAGGTCCCGACGGCGAGGGCTTCCTCGCCGCCGGGACCCGCGCAGGACGGACCGACCTCACTGCGGCAGCCCCTGCTGGTTGAAGATCTGCACCATCTTCGCGTGGGCGGCCGTCACGGCCTGCGCCGGCGCCGCTCCCTGCACGACCTGCTGCATCATGTCGGTGAGGACGTAGGCCGAACCCACCGCCTGCTGGCCCGCGCTGGCCTTCTGCGGGAAGGCCAGGCCGTTCTTCGTGTTCAGCGGCAACTTCAGCTCAGTGATCTTGCGCAGCATGGGGAACGCCGGGTCGCCGCTGGTGAAGAACGGGTCGGCGTCCCAGACCTTCTCCCAGGCGGGCATCACCAGGCCGGGTGCCTCCTTCGCCACCCCGAGCAGCGCGGGCGCGCTGACCAGGTACTGCGCCAGGAGCTTGGCGAGCGCCGGGTTCTTGGCGCCCTTGAAGACGACGAAGCCCTGCGACTGTCCGAGCAGCAGCGGATTGTCGGTCGCCGGTCCGATGCAGTCGGAGAACACGTGGGTGTTCGCGTGCACCGGGTTCTTCTTGGTCCTGGAGTCCGCGTAGACGCTGAACTGGTTGCGGGTGTAACCGAGGATCCCGGCGAGCCAGTTCTCGTTGTTGCTGGTGTCGGTCCAGCTCGCGATCCCCGGCGGCAACATCGGCTTGTACTTGGGGTTGGTGTAGATGTCGCCGAGGAAGGTCACGGCCTGCACCGTCTCCGGTGAGTTGAAGGTGACCTTCCGGCCGTCGTTGGCGGCGATCGACCCGCCGTAGGCGTTGATCAACGCCTCGATCATTCCGTTGCCGTCACCGGACCGGTTCACCGTCATGCCCCAGCCGAACCGGCGTTTGGTCGGATCGGAGATCTCCAGGCACAGGTCCCGCAGCTCCTCCCAGCTGTAGATGTCCTTGGGGGAGATGCCCTTGTCCTGCATCCAGTCCTTGCGCAGGAACGACCCGATCCCGATGAAGTGGTACGGGATGGCGAACCACTTGCCGTCGAAGACGCAGAAGTTCTTGGCCTCGGCGCAGGGCTCGCCGTACTTTGCGGTCAGCGCCTTGACGACGTCCGTCACGTCCTCCAGGTCGCCCAGCGCCTGAAACTGCGCGACGAACCGCGAGTCGGTCATGAACGCCAGGTCACGGGCCACCCCGCCCTTGACCTCGGCGTCGATCTTGGCCACCACGTCACCGGCGTCGGCCTGGACCAGACTGTTCTCGATCTTCGTTCCGGTGGTGTCGGCGAACTTCTTGATCGAGCTGTCGAGGGCTTCGTTCGCCGTCGTCGAGTACAGCTTCTGCGACAGCATGCCCATCGAGGAGCCCTTCATCGCCGCCGCGGCGTCGATCAGCTCCTGCGGAACCTCCGCCTGCACCCTGGTGGGCGATTCGGAACCGTCCCCACACGCGGCCAGACCGGCCGCGCCGAGCACCCCCACCCCCATACCCAGAAAGCCGCGCCGTGACCACCCCGACTTGTCCTCCATGGACACCCGCCTCCTTCTTTTCCCGCGCACGGCTGCACGCCGAAGGCCTAGCTGGCGAACACCGCGATGGTTGTGTTGCAGTTGGTTTCTGCCGGCGACCACCGAGGGACGCCCGTCGAGATCAGTGCGTTCGTGGGTTCCTACGCTGGTGAGCGGGCCCGCCCGTCACCGTGGGGCGTCCGCTCACGCGCGCTTCGTCGGAGCCACCCGAGACATGTCGGGTGACGCTCTCCGGGTAGCGCGACGAGATTGAGGTGATCGGCGACCGGGCCGAGGCAGTAGCGCTGGCGTTCCAGTTCGGTCGGGTCACAGGACCACCGCCGTTCGAGATTTCGAACTAGGTTCGATATACCGTATCGAGTGGTCGCGACGCTAGGGCAGTGCGACGACCTATGTCAATGTTTCGATGTGGTTTCGAACCGAAAGCGGGAGGTTGCCTACCGAGGTTGCGCCCGGTAACCCATGCGAGCCGACAGCACAGCCGCGCCGTCGCGAACCAGCCCGGTCCACTCCACCTGCACCTGAGGCGTCCAACGAATGATCGGCGCGGACAGACTCATCCCAGCGATGATGGTGCCGGTATGGTCCCGGATCCCCGCAGCGACACAGCGCATCGCGGTGTCCGACTCGCCGATGTCGACAGCGACACCCTCCGCCCGGACACGGTTCAGATGCTCACGAAGAAGATCCGGGTCGGTGATGCTGTCCGGTGTCATGCCCGGTAGGGGGCCCTTCAGCAGGACGGCGTCCAGGTCCGCCTGGCCGAGAGCCGACAGCAGTACCTTGCCGACGGCCGTGCAGTGAGCGGGCAGCCGCAACCCGACCCCGGAAACCATCCGAACGGGGTGGGTGCTGTCGAACTTGACGAGATAGATGACATCGGCGCCGTCGAGCACCGCCACATGAACCGCCTCGTCGCACGCAGCGGCCATGTCCCGCGCGACGCCCTGCGCCTCGCGTACCAGATCAAGCCGGCCCGCGAACGCCGCGCCCAGCTGGAACAGCGGCATGCCGAGCCGATACTGCACAGGCTGACCCGGTATGGAGATCAGGTACGCGCGAGCCTCGAGCGTCACGAGCAACTCGTGGACGGTCGTGCGCGGCAGGTCGAGTCGCTCCATCACCTGGCGGGCCGACAGTTGGGGGCAGTCCAGGAACAGTTCGAGGACGTCGAGGGCGCGGATGACCGCCGGTACCACACGGGGCATGTCGATAGTCCCTTCGCAGTGCCGGACCCGTGTCAACGATCTCCACACGGGCCAGCACCTGAAGAGGATATCTACGTCGGCTCCCGACGCCAGGTGCCGAACTCGTCGTCGATGGGGGCCGTCTGGACGGCGCGGCGATCGGCAGCCGCTGCCATCCGTCCGGCTCGCCGCCCGCCCGAAACGTCTCAGGCGGGCGGCGGTGACGGGCTCAGCTCTGGGTGACCAGGCCGGCGTCGATCACGTACTCTCCGCCGTGCACGGCCTCGAATTCGGCGCTGGCGACGAGCAGGGTCGGCTCGTACTGGTACGAGGTAACGATGTCCGAGTCCGTGGCGTCGTCACCCACGTCTGCGACAGTCCGGCCGTACGTGGCGGCCGCCTCCAGCCGGACCTCGTACAGCAACTCGGTGCGGGCGGTGATCGACCAGGTCCCGTCCGGGTTGACGGTGGCCGAACCACCGCCGATGGCCTGTCCCTGCCGATTCCACAAACGCACGTCCAACACGCCGTCCGGGCCACCGCCGATGGCCGGCTCGTTCGCCTCGCGCTGCCCATCCCGGTCAAGGTCGTGCCACACACTGCCGCGGATGACGCACGTGCCCGAGATCGCCGCCGTGACGGAGCCGGTGTTGTTGTCGGTGTTCGCCTCGCGGCGTTGCGGGGTGATGCTCGTGGTGATGGGCACCCTGCTGCCCGGCGCCGCGCCGGCCACGACGAACGGCACGAACAGCCGGCTCGCCCGACCGCCAGCAGCCAGTTGCGGATGCGAGCACGTGTAGCTCATCGTGCTCACCGCCGTGCAGGTCCAGCCCGGGTCACCGACCGACGGCGTGGTTGTCCTGAGCCCTGCGGGCACCGCGACCGTGACGCTGATCGGGTCCGACGCGCCGGTGCCGATGTTCCGGATGTCGATCTCGGCGGAGAAGGTCTCTCCCTCCGCCGGATTCAGCACGTCGGTCATCATCAGATCGACGGCCAGATCGGGCTGGAGTCGCCCGGCCGCCACCGCGTCGGCCGGAGCGAGTGCCGCCGCGCCCCCGACGAGGGCGAGGGTGGCCAGCGAGGTGGAGAAGGTACGTCGGATCGAGCGGGAAAGGGAACGAGGGCGCATAGGTTCCTCACGTCGCAGTGACGGCCCTCCCCTGACGGTGAAGGCCGGACTGGAGATCAAGATCTCCACTCGTCCGGCGTCGTCGATCAGCCCGGCGTTACACGGAGCCGGTGTCAGTTGTGCCTGTCCCCTATGCTGCGCCAGGCAGTTGGTGTGAGCAGTCCACTTAGGGGGCCCGAAGCCGCATGGCCGACGAGATCAAGTACGAGTACAAGACCGTACGGCCAGTTCGCGGCACCGACGCCTGGGTCATCTCGAAGATGCAGAAGGATGGCTGGGAGCTCGTGCAACAGGCCCCAGGCACGCTTCGCTCCACCGTCGACTTCCGTCGGCCGAAGAAGCCGCAGCCGTGGCTCCTGATCGGCGCGGCGGCAGCCGTCCTCGTGATCCTTGCCGTCGTCATCGGCACCGCCTCTGCACTCAGCGGCGGAGACGAAAAGAAGCACGAGTCAGACAAGTCGACGGCTGCTGTGAGTGAGAAGCCATCTGCTACGCCGGCTCCGACCGCTGTCGAGTCGGCTGCCACTGAGGTGATCACGCCGCAGAACAATCCGGAGTTCGCCGCGCTGCTGAAGGCGGACAGTTGCGACGACGCGAACCTGGCCTTCGCGACCAGGCACGAGGGCAAGACGGTCGCGTTCGACGGCTCGATCGTGAACATGGTGCCCCACGGTGACTACGACACCCGCTACGACTTCCTTCTGGGACCAGGCGACAAGGGGCCGAACACGACGGTCGGCCCGGCCTTCAAGTACGAGGACGTCAACATTCTCGGCCTGAAACTAACCGGCAAGCAGATCCCCGCCACCGTCGGCGAAGGCGACAAGTTCCGCTTCGTCGCCGAGGTAGGCGAGTTCAAACCCGCCCAGTGCCTCTTCTTCCTCGACCCGGTCTCGACGGAAGTCCGGTAGTCAAGATGGGCTAGCCGCGTCACTGCCGGACCAGCTTGCCGGTGCTGGACGTTCACCCCCTGGTGGCGATGCAGATCTTCGGCACGCCCAGTTCTGGCCCCGATCACGGCAATAGCGGCGCCACAACGGGCCGCACCTGCATAAGAGTGGGCCGCCAGGGACTCGAACCCCGAATCCCTTTCGTGCTGAGGGGATCGGGCTGAACCGGGCGGAACGGCCCGCTGAACTGGGCGGTCGCCGGGCTCGCCCTCTGGCCGTTGGGTCTTCGTGGCACCATGTTGCGCTATGGATCATCAGGGGCAGGTCCGTCGTGCAGCGCTCGCGTTGGGCATCCCGGACGACGAGGTCAGCCGGTTCATCCAGCACCTCCGTTTGTCGATCCGGTTGAGCGGGGGATCCGGCGGTGTTCCGGTCGGGCAGTTCGGTGGGTTGCCCCGGCTGCCGGTGGGCATGGACTGGCCGTCCGACGGGGTCAGTCCGTTGCCGTTCATCTTCTCGGTCGACTGTGCGGCGCTGCCAGGAGTCGACGGCTTCGGCCTGCCGGCAGACGGCTCGCTGCTGTTCTTCCTGAACCACGAGCAGGCCGCTGCCACCGGGGAGCGAAGGTACGGGCGAGTCGTGTATGTGCCGGCCGGTACCGGTACCGAGCTGGCGACACGATCCACCGACGACGCGTTCGTCGGCGAGCAGTACGACGTCGGCGCCACGCTGCGCGCGGAGTTCCCCGATTGGTTCGGGGCGGACGACGAGGACGAGGACGACGAGGACGACCTGTCGCCCTTCCAGCAGCAGTTGGCCCGTGACCTCGAGCGTGACCTGCCGCACCTGGACGAACTCTGTGCTCTGGCCAACGAACTCTGGCCGCCTGACAACGGGTACGCCAGCGCCTATATCGGCGGATATGCCGACGAGGAAGTAATGAAGAGTTTTGCGGAGCAGACCCTCGCGTGGCGCGAGAAGACCGGCGAGATCGTCATCCCGGTCGCGAAATGGTATTCCCATGTGGAGAAGGAGACGCACCGGCTGACGACTGAGTGGGTGTCGCTCGCCCGCTTTCCCGTAGACAACGAGCTCTATTACCGCAGTGACGGGGGTTTCGTGATCCGCCACGACGACCTGGCCGCTAGCCGGCTGGACGAGGCACTTTCCGTGGCTGAGTTGGTCCCATAGAACACCGGCGGCGGCTGTCACCCGTCACGTGAAGCTGATGTGTAACGGATCGAGTGAAGCCAGACATCGCCGGCAGCCCGGCCGTTGGCTTCACTCGGGTGGCTTCGCTGCTTCACCTGACTGCTCACGCCGGATCGCCGAAGGACGGCACCTTCTACTCCCGGGATCCTTCCACCGGCCCAAGATCCGACCTGAGTTGTGCCCTGGTGGTGCCGGGTGATCTTTGGTTAAGGTTTCTGCAGCTCAGAGGGGTTCTGTGGTGGGCCGCCAGGGACTCGAACCCTGAACCTATGGATTGCCGGCGGGGCGGCCTCCTGCGGTGTGGTTCGAGGTCACCCGGGCTGCTGGCGTGCTTCTCGGTCGGGTTCGGCTGGCACGGTTGCTGTACTTCGCTGCTGTACTGCTGGCATCAGATGAGGCGCTGGATGCGGACCTTGGGGCGCTCGTTCCTCAAGTGGCTGTGCTTGTGTTGGCGGACCTGTTCGTCCCAGACCTCTTGGTCGTAGTCGGGGTCCGGTGGGATCCACTTGTGGGAGCCGTCGCTGTAGTGGAACTTCTCGTCGCCGGGTCGCAGGATGCTCATCGGGTCCAGCCGAGAAACCGGTGATGCAGGTAGCCGGCGGGGACGTGGGTCAGGTCCTGGGCGGCGTCGACGAGCTGCGCGGCCAGGTAGAGCGCTAGTGACACCGGGGCGCGGTCGTATTCCGCTCGCAGTTCCCGCCGCCGGGTCTGACAGGGCCAGTCGGCACCGCAGCCGCCGCACGTCCAAACCGGTGTCACCGGTAGGTGGGTCGTCATTGCGGGCCGTCCTGACTCGGCCAGTGACCGCGGTTGATTGGGATGAGGTGGCGGCTTCTGCATGGCAGGTCGGCTCCGCAGCGGCAGACGCGTCGCCAGTGCCGCCAGGACCAAATCGGCCGGTGGCGTCGGGCCAGGGTGAGCGCCACTGCGATGACGTACTCGTCGTAGGTCACCCGCCGCCGACTGCTCTCCGACCTTCGCTGCCAATGTCCGGAATCCCCGGTCGCACGGCCGGCACCTGCGGTTGAGGCAGTTGCATCGTTTGTTCTGGTCACCCTGCCTCCGGCCGACGCTTGGGGGTTCCGTGGGCACCCGGTCAGCCGTGTCCGGAGACAGGGCACCCACGGCGGGGCAACCCGGCCGCCAAGCTGGGGAACCCCACAAGCAACGTAGGACGCAATGTGCGCATAGTCAACGACTGGCAACACATAGCGTTGTAAGTCGAGCCTGGGGTGTGGTCTGCTTGCACCAGCCGCCAAGCTGGGAGCACCACCTATGTCTGAAGCTGCGTACCTACAGGTCGCGCGTGATATCCGCGAGCAGATCAGCTCCGGCCAGTTGAAGCCGGGCGACAAGCTGCCGTCCTTCGCTGCCCTCTGCGAGCACTACGAAGTCAGCAACACGGTGATCCGCGCCTCCATGCTCGTGCTCAAAGCTGAGGGCTTGATCGACGGGCGGCAGGGCAAGGGCGTCTACGTCGCCAACCCCTGATAGCCCCGGGCATCCGCTGAGTCAGGACGCCTCGCTTACAAGCTCTGTGCGTGGCGTCCGCGCCCGTCCGGCAACGGCTGCCCGCTCGGAGCCTTGTTCGTGTCCGCGCTCGTCAATGCGCCGCCGTTCGGCGGCGTTGCTGTCAGCGCTGCTGTCGGCAGTCCTTCCCGGCCGCGACCCAGGCGGACCCCGCTGGGGGAGACGGACACAAGTTGTCGAGTCAGTTGATCCGTCGTGCCGGCCTGGACCCAGGAGCTTCTTGCCTCGCCGCTGCCCCAGCCTCGTCCTCGCCCGTGGCTGACGTCGTCAATCGTCGGTTGGCATCGCATGAGCAAACAGGCAAGATCGGCGAGTGGCTCACGAAGAACGCTCTCTCCGCTGCGAAGTGGTCACATGGGTCAGCCAGGATTTTCCCGGCTGGTTGCGAGTCCGCATGGCCGACGCTGACGGGCAGTCGTGGTTCTTCGTCGACAAAGTCCCCGTCTTCACTGACGGCCAGCTAAACGCCGACACTCGTCTGCCAGCACCAGTTCGCGTGCGATGCAGCATCGTCGGCCAGGACGAGGACGGCGCCCTGGTCATCTCCACCCAGCCGGATGGGGTCGAAGCAGAGGATGGGCAGACGCTGTTCCGGGTGCGCGGGGACCAGTTGGATCGACACACGGTTTAGGAACGGTTTAGCGGCTGCTGGGCCATCTGCCGCCTCACCAGGGGATTCGCGTGAAGGCTCCGCCGTGATGTGCTTGATCGTTCCGCGTATGTTCCGGATGACTCTCTACCTGGCTCGCCCTTGAAGTTTGCAACCGGCGCGGCTACCGTCCCGCGAGTGCCAGACGATCCACTTGATTCAGGCAGGCCGCGCGAAGGGCTAGCCCGGGGCCTGCGTGCGGTGCTCATCTGGACCCTCATCGGGCTGCCAGCGATTGGGGTCCACTACCTCGTCTGGGATGCGACTGGCGGCTACTGGCTCGGGTATCTGGCGGGTTCCGTCCTGCCGGTGGCGGTGACGCCATGGCTCGCCCCTCGGGTTTCCTACCGACGTCGGGATGTACTGATCACTGCGATCGCATGGCCGTACATGGCGGGTGTGATCGCGTCTCGAATGGCGTTGCTGCCATACCGGGATTGGGCTCCCCGGACAGACGAGGTGCGGCGCTCGCGCTGGCACTACAACCCGCGATACGCCGGCTACTGGTGGATCTCCCAGAACCCGTCACCGTGGCCGCCGAAGAAGTGACAGGCTTGCGCCCCGGTGCGCCGTCAAGCGCGTGTCCACCCTGCGGACAAATAGCAGCCGCCAGACTCACACGTTGAAGCGGAACAATAGAGCCGCTGTCCCGCCACCCGTTGCAACTGCCTGCGACACCTGCCCGCACGGCGTCTCGGGCTGCCATCGTCGATGGCTAGTTGACGACGTTTGACAGTGTCTTGCGCCCTGTGTGTGCCCCAGAACGGTCGTCGTGGGCCGTCCCGGAGATCGCGGAGCAACTCGTCCGAGCCACTGGTTCCCGCCCGTGGACATGTGCACGATGCGCCGACCGGCCGCCAGGAGCTCGCAGATGTTGTGCAGCATGTCCGCCAGGTACCCGGCGACTACACCGTCCATACAGGTTAAAACCTCATCGGCCATGACTAGGGATTTGTAATCCTTGACCATCTTTGCCCCTCGCCGATCGTCGTATCGGGCGCGCAACCGGCACGACTTCGGCGAGGGCACGCGATCAAACTGCGATGCGTGCCGGTCCGGGCAATCTCCCTCACCGGCTCACCTGTCGAGCAGCGGCGTGACATCAAGACCCCAGCCGCCGAGCGTCGGTCAGTCGGCTTTCGTGACTCGACGGCTAGTATCGAACGAACGCGAGGCACCGTCCCGGGAGGTCACCTCATGACTGAAATCCGCATTGGAGCTTTTTGGAGCTACGCTCATGAGGATGATCGGCTAGATTCTGGAGGCATCCGGAGTCTGGCGAAACACCTCGCAGACGAATATTCCCTGATCACAGGACAAGAGCTTGGCATTTTCGTAGACCGCACCGCAATGCAATGGGGAGAAGAATGGCGTAGACGTATCGACGATACGCTAGATGCCGTATCCTTTTTCATTCCCATCGTCACTCCCCGGTATTTCACCAGAACGGAATGTCGAAAAGAGTTAATTGCATTCCATAGCAGCGCTCAGAACTTGGGAGCCTCAGAACTGTTGCTTCCAATACTTTATGCGCCAATACCAGAATTTGGCAGCTCGAATCCAGACGAACTTATCGTCTTGGCCTCCCGCTATCAGTACGTCGACTGGAGGGATTATCGCCTCACTGGAGGAGGCTCTCCTCAGTACCGGCGGGCCGTGCACGAATTGGCGCAGCGCCTCTTCGATCTGTCGACTTCACTAGCGGCACGACAGCTATCCAACGAGATTGCGGCAGTTGAGCAGGGAGGCGTAGACGCGGAAGCCGGCCTCCTTGAAATCATCGAGAAGATCGATGCACTGCTCCCCGACTGGCTGAATGCCGTAGAGGATAGTGAGGTCAACGAGGCGCACTACTTAGCCACTTGGGGAATTTACGGACCCCGTTTGCGCAGATTGGAGCAGAATCGGGGGCAGGGCGGTGCCAAATTCGCTCTAATCCAGCGCATTGCCCAAGAGGAGCTGCCACTCGCAGAGCGTTACCGGAAGGCCGCGTCTGTTTATACGCAGCGGTCGCTTGAGTTAGACCCGTTCGTAATGCGAGCAATTCACATGGCTCAAGGATTTCCTGATGCAGTTGTCGAGTTGGCTAGCCTTAGATCAGCACTGGATCATGCGGAAGTTCATATTCGAGAGAATAGGCGGTTCGAGGAAGGGGATCCGACCGCCGGCGTTTGGGCTCGGCAACGAGCGCATGTCAGTCGGCTCGTACGCCAGGTAGCCGACACATTCGAAACGGCCGAAAGGACCGTGGATGAGGGGAACTCCTTGGTGAAGCGCTGGCTGGCTGAATGGGATGCGGTTCTGGGCGCTACGCCCACGCTGACATCGGGAGATTCTAAAGACCATGACCTCGGCGATAACGCTTCCTCCTAACAAGGCAAGGCCCGTCCAACCGCACCATCCCGTCTGCCGTCGGCCCGCCCTCCCTGGGGAGCGGGCCGCGGCCCGGCCCGCCACGTCAAGACGGCCTTGACGCAGGTTCGGGCGCTGGCGGGTCGGGCCGTGGTCTGCTCGGCTTGCCCGGGTCGATGGCAGACGGGGTGGCGCGCGCAACCACCCACGGACCGTAACTCGCCGACGGAGCCCGGCCATCCTGGAGCCGGAGCGCCCCCGCCGGAGGCGCAGTGACCGCAGCCCTGCGACCGCCGCCAGCTCGCCGACGCGGCCGGCGTGTACTCCCCGACGCCGCGCGGTGCTGGCCGCGCGGCCCGGCCGGCTGCCGGCCCACCAATATCCGGCCAACGCCCCCTGTCGTCCTGCGGCGGCCCCTTGGGCTTCCGCCTTCCGCGCCAGCCGCCGGGCGTGTTGCGTGGCCGGAGTCGGAGCGTCAGCGGAGCGACGGACGCGCGTCCAGGCGGCGGCGCGTGCGGCCCGTTCAGGGCCGCCTTGATAGACGTACAGAAAGTCCTCCCACACCGGCAGGCAGCCGGCTGTAGCGGATCAACTGGAGCCCGACACGGCAGGCAGCCGGCCGTCCCGCCACAGCCTCCGGGATCACGGTGGGTTGACGTGTCGGAACCCGGTGCTACTCTGGCGCTCGTCGAGCACGCAGCGCGGCCTTCCTGCCGGATCGCTTGACTCGACTTCGGAGATGCCTAGCGGCCTTCCTGCCGCGATGCGGGCCACGTCCCGCCGGCTCTCGATTGCACCGGACGTCACGCCGGTCTCCCGAATCCGCTGAGCGGCCCAGCACGGCCTTCTGCCGTCCACGATGGCCCGGATTCGCACACCTCCAAGGGTGGGGACAGCCTGCGGCAACCGGCCGGATGCCCGTATCCCGGGCTCCCCACCCGTGCCGGCCTCCGTCACCGAGTCCACGAGCGCGAAAGGACAAGACGATCGGCGGGACGTGGCACCACCACGAACCCGCCCTCCGGCGTCAGCCGCCCTCCCGGCGGTGCCAGGAGACACGACGAACACCACCAGCGGACCAACGTCCACGGCTGGTGGTGCTTCGTCTCCCGTCCCTGCCACCCCCTGAGGAGAAGACCGTGTCCACCCCGCTCACCCTGTACCGTCCCGGCGTCGCCTGCGGCCGTGACGCCCAAGCCCTGCACCGGGCCGCTACGCCGGAGTTCTCCGGCTGGCTGGAGCACACCGCTTCCGCCGGCGGCTGCTCTCGCCCGATCCGCCTCTCCGGCAGCATCTCTGCCGTAGAGCGAGACACCGGCCGGGTTCTGATCGACCAGCACACCGACGAGCTACCCGACCGAGCGCTGTACAAGGCGTGCGGCAACCGCCGCGAATCGCAATGCCCGGACTGCGCCTGGGTCTACGCGGGCGACGCATACCAGGTCGTGCGCTGCGGCATTACCGGCGGCAAGGGCGTGCCTGCCTCGGTCGGCCGGCACCCGGTCGTCTTCGCCACCTTCACCGCACCATCCTTCGGCGCTGTCCACCACCGGCACGTCGCCCGTCACACCTGTGCTTCCCGGCAGCGCTGCGACTGTCGGCCTGCTCCCTGCCGTGCCCGGAGTGCCGCCGGCACCTGCCAGCACGGGAAGCCCGCGGCGTGCTTCGCCCGCCACGACGCCGACGATCCGCAGCTCGGGCAGCCGTTGTGCCTGGACTGCTACGACCACGACCACCACGCCGTCTGGAACTACTTCTCCGGCGAACTGTGGCGGCGCACCAAGCAAGCCATCGAACGTCACCTCGCCGCCCTCTGCCGCCGACGCGGCATCCCCTTCGTCCAGGTCGTCACCGGCTCCGGCAAGGTCCGCCAGGTGCCGCCCGTGCGGGTGTCGCACGGCAAGGTCGCCGAGATGCAGCGTCGAGCAGTCGTGCACTTTCATGTCCTGCTGCGCCTCGACGGCGTCGATTCCGACGATCCTGGCGCTCGCATTCCGCCACCAGCCGGTATCACCGTCGACGACCTGGACACTGCGGTTCAGGCCGCCACCTCCCAGATCATCGTGACGACACTGCCGCATCCCGACCGCCCGCAAGGCTGGCTGGTGGCCTGGGGTGAGCAGGTCGACGTCCGACGGATCAACAACACCGGTGGTGAGCTGACCGACGGCAAGGTCGCTGCCTACCTGGCGAAGTACGCCACTAAGGCGACCGAGGTCACCGGCCACTGCTCCACCCGACTCACTCCGGCCACCATCGACGACTACGCCGATCCGGAAGGGGACCATCTCGCCCGCCTCATCGACGCTTGCTGGCACCTCGGCCGCCCCACCCAAACCGACACCGCCAGCGGCGCCATAACCGCCGACGACCGTCAAGACAGCCTTGACACCAAACCGAACGTCTACGCCGGGCTGCGCCGCTGGGCACACATGCTCGGCTTCGGCGGCCACTTCCTCACCAAGGCCCGCCGCTACTCGGTCACGTTCGGCCTGCTCCAAGACACACGAGCTACCTACCGCCGCACCGAAGACGATGCCGCCACCGACGCCGTCACCGTCGGCACCCTGACCTACATCGGGTCCGGCTGGCTCAGCGACGGCGACGCCCTGCTTGCCAACACCGCCGCCAGGCGGCGACGAGAGAGCAGACGTATCGGCCGGGAAGAACTCGCCCACGAAACGTGGCTCAGCGGGGCCGCCGCATGAGCAGAGACCTCACCCCGCGCTGGTACTCGCCTGCTGAGGTCGCCGTCCTTCTCGGCTTCGGCATCTCCAAGGTCAAGATGAAGATCGCCACCGGCGAGCTGCGCTCCATCAAGGATGGCAAGTACCGCCGCATCCTCCCCGAATGGGTCGACGACTACATCCGCGATCAGGTCGAGCGGCAGGAGGCGGCCTGATGCCCGGACGCGCCCGCGCCAACGGCGAAGGCTCCATCTTCCCGTACCGCAATGGCTTCGCCGCTTACGTCTGGGTGGAGAAGCCCGACGGCAAGCGGGGCCGGAAGTGGGTCTACGGAAAGACCCGCGAAGAGGTCCACGACAAGTGGATCAAGCTGCACGGGCAGGCCAAAGCCGGCCCGGTGGCGACACGGTCCCCGACGGTGGGGGAGTACGCCGGCTACTGGTTGAGCGAGATCGTCAAGCCGAACCTTGCCCCGGGCAGCTACGTCACCTACGAGGTGGTGGCCCGGCTCTACCTCGTCCCGGGGCTAGGCCGGAAACGACTCGACAAGCTCCGGGTCAGCGACGTCCAAACGTGGATCAACGAGGTCGGACGGACCTGCCAGTGCTGCGCCCAGGGCAAGGACGAGCGGCGCAAGCCCAACCAACGTCGCTGCTGTGCCCTCGGCCGCTGCTGCCGGGATCTGCCCTCGGCAACCAGCGTCACCCACCTGCGGACCGTGCTCCGGACGCTGCTCTCCCAGGCGATCACCGAAGGGCTGATCACCCGCAACGTCGCATCCTTGGTGAAGCTGCCTCCGGTGCGGAAGCGCAAGCGGAAGGCGTGGACGAGCGACGAGGCCCGCCGCTTCCTAGAGTCGGCCCGCGCCGACGACCCGCTCTACGCCGCGTACGTCCTGGTCCTGGTGCTCGGTCTGCGCAAGGGCGAGATGTTGGGGCTCACCTGGGCTGACGTCGACCTCGACGCGGGGGAGTTGACCATCGACCGGCAGCTTCAGCGGGTCGGTGCCGAGCTGCTGCACCGAGAGACGAAGACGGCCGCCTCGGACGCCACCCTGCCGCTGCCGGACATCTGCACCGTGGCGCTCGACCGCCGCCGCGCCGCGCAGACCACCGCCCAGGACGCCGCCGGCCCGGCCTGGCAGCCCTCAGATCTTGTCTTCACGACCCGCTACGGCCGGCCGGTCGAGCCGCGCAACTTCAACCGTTTCTGGGACCGGCGCTGCGACGCGGCGGGAGTCCGGCGCATCACCGTCCGGGATGCCCGGCGGACCTGCGCCTCGCTCCTGGCGGACCTGGATGTGCATCCCCGGGTGGCAATGCAGATCCTTCGGCACGCCCAGTTCGCCATCACCATGGAGATCTACACGGTGGTGTCCTCGGCGGCCACCCGCGACGCACTCAAGCGGCTCGGCCAAGCGCTGGATCGGTAAGGACCCCTGACCGATCCGCTGTCGGTGGTTCCGTCGGTTCTCGTCGCTAGGGTGCTGCCGTGGATCACGATGGTCGTACCTTGCCGACTCCCCTGTCCGAAGCTCACGAGGTCGGCTTCGACTACAGGGACGGGGCCGGCGTTGACTTCGAGCCGTACCCACACTTCCTCGACTCGGGCGAGATTGCCGAGTGGTGGAGGGCGTGGACGGGAAATGCGCAGCTTGACGGCTCCGACTTCCGGGTCTTCGGGCAGGACGG
This sequence comes from Micromonospora sp. NBC_00330, assembly GCF_036136635.1. Taxonomy (NCBI): domain Bacteria; kingdom Bacillati; phylum Actinomycetota; class Actinomycetes; order Micromonosporales; family Micromonosporaceae; genus Micromonospora; species Micromonospora sp. NBC_00330. The sequence continues at coordinate 5,651,559 of NZ_CP108012.1, read as the reverse complement.
CACGGGTGGCCTCGCCGCGTTTTGGCTGGTGCGTCATAGTGAGCCGATCGAGGAGCAGCCGGTGGTGTTTCTCGGCTCGGAGGGCGAGACGGCCGTCGTGGCGCAGAACCTGTGGGACTACCTGTGGCTTCTCGCCGACGGCTTCGGTCCATGGGAAGCAACGGCCTATCCCGATCATGAACATGAGCCGCGCACGGATGAGCGCCTTGCCGAGATCGCCCAACGCTGGGCACCATCGCATCGCAGGTCGGCGGATGAGGTCATTACCGCAGCGCGGGAAGAGTTCCCCGGCTTCGAAGAGCTGATCGGCTCACTCTGCCGGTAGTTGGCGTGCGAGATGGGCAGCGGCTCGGCAAGAGTCGGACCGGCGAGAGTCGACTGCTGTACTTCGCTGCTGTACCGGCCCGAATGACACCAACAGCGGCCCCGCAAAGGGCCGCTGAGCTGCGGAGGAGTGGGCCGCCAGGGACTCGAACCCTGAACCTATGGATTAAAAGTCCACAGCTCTGCCATTGAGCTAGCGGCCCGCGCGCTCAGGTTACCCGACGGTGAGCGTCGACGGCTCTCGGCTTCCGGCCCGCCGTCGATGGCTGCGGCTGGCTGGCTTCCGCCTCATTTGATCATCACCTGTCGGCGGCACGGTCGAGGGTTCGACCTCGCGCTGTGGTGCATGGGTGTGGGTCGGTGGGGAACCAGGACGGGCATGGGATCGAGCCGCTTGCCGGCCGTGGCGGCCTCCGGGGAGGAGGTCGGGCGCAACGGCGTACGCCAGCCGGGTGGCGAGGTGCACGCGTGGTTGCCCGGCCAGAACCAGACGGTCTGTGGCCTGGCGCTGAGCGGGACCCGACTGCGTCGCTTCCCGCATGTGCCCTTCGACTACTCGGGTACCGACGTGCTCACCGACGCGGACGCGGTGGGCTGGATCTGCCCACGCTGCCTGGCCGCCACCGCCGGTGGGCGGGGCAAGGAAAAGCACGGCTGGGTACGGGAGTCTCCTCGTCCTTGATCGACTCGGGATCCCGGAAGTCGGGGTGTCCTGTGTGCGCGGATGCCGCGACTTTCAGGAAACCGAGTGGATCAAGCCGCGCGCGCCGGAGGCCCCGCCGCGCTGATGGGTGGTTGAGCTGCTGCTGGGCGGGTACGGGGTCGGGCATGCGGATCGTGGTGGTGGGGGCGAGTGGCAACGTCGGTACGGCGGTGCTGCGGCGGCTGCGGCGGGAGCGGGGCGTCGAGCTGGCCGGGGTCGTACGACGGTTGCCCGGCCCGGACGCCGGCGAGCCGTACGACCAGGTGGAGTGGCACTCCTGCGACATCGGCGCGCCGGGCGCGGCCGGACAGCTCGCCGAGGTGTTCGCGGGTGCGGACGCGGTGGTGCACCTGGCCTGGCAGATCCAGCCCAGCCACGACCAGCGGGTGCTGCGCCGGACCAACGTCGAGGGCAGTCGGGCGGTGATCAACGCGGTGGTCCAGGCCGGTGTTCCGGCCCTGGTGTACGCCTCGTCGGTCGGCACCTACGCGCCCGGCCCGAAGGATCACCCGATCAGTGAGCGGTGGCCGGCCACCGGTGTGCCCGGATCGTCGTACAGCGAGCACAAGGCGGAGGTGGAGGCTCTGCTGAATGAGGTCGAACGTGATCAACCGACGCTGCGGGTGGTACGGATGCGACCAGGGTTGATCTTCCAGCGGGCCGCCGGTGCGGAGATCACCCGCTACTTCCTCGGCCCGCTGGCGCCGGTGCGGCTGCTGCGCTTCGGCCGGATCCCGCTGGTGCCGACGAACCGCCGGTTGCGGATGCAGGCGGTGCACGCCGATGACGTGGCTGACGCGTACGCCCGGGCGGTGCTGGGTGATGCGCGCGGCGCCTTCAACGTCGCCGCGGACCCGGTGCTCACTCCGGAGCTGGTGGCCCGGCACTTCCACGGTTGGACGGTGCCGGTCGCCGCGCCGGTGCTGCGGGTGGCGGCGGCGCTGACCTGGCGGGCGCGGCTGCAACCGGTCGACGCGGGCTGGGTGGAGTTGGGTCTGAACGCCCCGCTGATGTCCAGCGAGCGTGCGGAGACCGAGCTGGGCTGGCAGCCCAAGATCAGTGCGCTGACGGCGCTCAAGGAACTCTTCGCCGGGATGGCCGACGGCGACCACACGCCAAGCCCGCCGATGTCCGGCGCACGGGACCTGCCCGGCCGCCCCGCCGCCCTCCTCCACGCCCGCCCCCCAGGCGAAGGAAACCCCTACTGACCCCACCCCAGCCTGTTGATCAAGAGCTTCGGTCAGAAAACGCCGCCCCGACGACCGAAACCTCTTGATCACCGGCGTGGGCGGCGGGTGGCGGGGACGGGCGCGGGCGGGCGGGTTAGGAAAGCTTGGAGTTGGTGAGCGTGGGGTTGCGGGCGCCCAGGAAGAAGATGCCGGGGAAGCCGCGGGTCTCGAACTTGGCGCTGGGATTGCGGCGCAGGGTCGAGTTTTCGATCTTCATCGTGCCGGTGCGGTTGTTGCTCACGAAGAAGACCGCTCCGCCACCCTCGTTGGCAGTGTTGTTCTCGATGATCGTGCCGGCGATCCGCACGGTGAACTCGTTGCCGTCGCAGTAGATCGCGCCGCCGCTACCGCCGCCGGGCGTGCCGGACTTGGCCGGGTTGGCGCCGCTGCCGATCGCCTCGTTGTTTTTGAGCAGGCTGTTCAGCACCACCCACGACACGCCGATGCTGCTCAGCGCCCCTCCGTTGGAGCAGGAACCGCCGTCGAAGGTGCTGCCCACCACGTATACGGGCTTGTTCTCGTACTGGCTCAGCACCCGGACGGCCGCGCCACCCAGGTCGGGGCCGGTGCGGTCGCAGCGGTTGCGGACGAAGCGTGAGTTGACCACCTTCAGCCGCCCGCCGCGTACGAAGATCGCCCCACCGCCGCCGCCCTCGGCCTTCTCGCCGGTGGAGTTGCCGTCGGCGAAGGTGAGGTTCTGCACTGTGAGCTGCGGGTGATCCTGGTTCTGGCAGTGCGAGGTGGTGAAGCCCTGGGCCTCGTCGCAGGTGTTCATGTAGAGGATGCGGCGCTGCCCCTGGCCGCTCAGCGTGACAGTGCCGCCGCCGTCCAGCACGATCTTCGGGCCGTTGGCGTTGCGGACCTTCGCGGTGGCGGCCATCTTGATCGTCACCGGGGCCGGTCCACAGTTGAACGTGATGACACCGCCGGCAGCGACGGCCTTCACGACCGCCCCGGAGGTGCAGCTCGCCGGGGTGCCGGTGCCGATGGTCCGGCTCGGCTTCGAGGTGTCCACCGCCCGCGCCTCGGCCGGCACGGTGGCAGTGCCGTTCGGGTTGCCGGCGGCGAGCACCTTGTTGGCGGGCTTCGGGCTGGCGCTGGCCCCCGGGCCGCCGAGGCCGTCCCGCGCACCCGGCGCGTCGCTCTGACCGCCGGTCGGCAGCGCCGTCGGGGAGGCGGTCGAGCCGGCCTCGAAGGCGGGGGCCGGGTCGTTGGGCGCGCAGGCGGGCAGGGTCGCGGTGGCGACACCGAGGACGAGGAGAGCGGCAAGCGACGTCAGGCGCACCCCGTGATGCTAGGAGCCGCGACGGCGTCGCGACGAATCCGCCGGGCCGGTTTAATGCACCGCTAAGCCACGCGCCCACTGCCGCGCCCGCCGCTGCCCGCACGCCGCCCGGGCCGCAGACCGCCGCGCCGGTTGTGGCGGCGTGACCGGTGGTCAGGTGTGGGAGAGGGCGAAGGCGGTCAGGAAGCCGGCGACCGTGATCAGACCGACCAGTAGGTGCGCGTTCTCGAACGCCTCCGGGACCATGGTGTCGGTGATCATGGCGAGGATCGCGCCGGCGGCCAATGCGGTGATGGCGGCCAGTACCTCCGGCGGCGCGCCACCCAGCAGCGTGTTGCCGACCAGCGCGGCGACGCCACTGATCAGCGCGATCCCGGTCCAGAGCAGGAACACGTACCGTCGGGTGCGGCCGGCCTGGCGCATGCCGGCCGCGCTGGACAGCCCCTCTGGAACGTTGCTGAGGAACACCGCCGCCACAGTGACCAGGCTGACCGCGCCGCCGCCGAGCAGACTGGCGCCGATCACCACCGATTCCGGTACGCCGTCGAGCAGCGCGCCGACGGCCAGCGCCGAGCCGGAACCGGGCTGCTCGCTCTCGGAGGGTTGCTGGTCGCCGGACCGCTTCCGGTGCCGGGCGCCGTGCCGGGCGAGAGCCAGGTTGGCCACTGTGTAGACCACCGCACCGACGGCAGCGCCGAGAACGGTGGGCAGCAGCCCGCCCTGCGCGTGCGCCTCGGCGATCAACTCGAACGACACGGCGGAGAGCAGCACCCCCGCGCCGAACGCCATGATCGACGCGATGACGCGCTGCGGCACCCGGGCGAACCAGCCGATCGCCGCCCCGACCAGCAGAGCCGACCCGGCCAGCAGCCCCCATCCACCCGCCTGTAACCACTCCGGCATTCGCGGGACCGTACCCACGCTCGCCGGAGCGACAAACCCGATTGTGAGGAGGGCTCAGAAATCGGCGAAGAGGTACGGCACTCGGCGGGGGAACAGCCCACGCAGTTCCGTGGCGGCGTCCACCGGGACCTCGCCCAGACCGCGTAGCGGCAGCTCGGCCGGGTCCAGCACCCCGTACGCGAGGGCGGAGAGCCCGGCGGCGGTGAGCGTGGCCGTCGGCGCGCGGCCGGTGGTGTCGTCGACCAACTCCAGCGCGCCGGTAGTGCCGTCGAGCAGGTGGGTGCCGGCCAGCCAGCGGTCACCGGTCAGCTCGATCCGTACCCGGCCCGGGCCGGCGGGCAGCCCGCTCAACGCGTCCAGTGACAGCAGCCGCGCCATCGGCGCGGACGAACCCGGCACTGCCATACGGGCCTCGACATGCACGTCCAGGTCGGTCAGCCACAGCTCGGGCAACTCGTCCGGCGGAACCTGAACGGTGATCCGCTCGATCTGGTCGACGTGCCGGGCGAAGAACTGCAACAGCAGCGCCCGCGCGAGCGGGTCGGTGACCAGCAGCTCGTTTCCGTGCAGCGTGCCGCCGTGTTCGTCGATCCGGTACGTCACCGCGCCGGTGACCTCCCCACCGACCCGGGCGGTGAGCAGCCAGTACTCGTCACGGTCACGCATTCCGACAGCCCGGTAGTCCGGGAAGATCGCGAAGCCGTGTCGTTCCTGGAGGTTGCGCTCGGTGAACGCCCGCCACGTCGGATAGCCGGCGGCGACGCGTTCCCAGCCGACCTCACCGGGCAGGTCGACCCGGAGCAGCGAACCCAGGTTGGCCGGGGCGAAGGTGACCCGGCGCGGCTTGGGCAGCCCGGCGTAGCCGAACCGGGCGTAGAAGCTGGGCCGGAACGGATAGAGCGCGCTGAGCGGATGGCCCTCGTCGCGCATCTCGTCGAGGAGCTGGTGCAGCAGCGTCCGGACGTGCCCCTGCCGGCGGGCCAGCGGATGGGTCGCCACCCCGGCGACACCGGCCATCGGCAGCACCACCCCGCGCAGGTTCTGTCGCATCGGGATGGCCGAGACGGCGGCCAGCGTGGTGCCGTCCTCCTCGGCGATCAGCGTCCGGTTGCCCTGGTTGTAGGGCAGGTAGTCGCGGAACTCGGCGGTGCGGGCAGCACTGAGCGGCGAGGACTCGAAGGCGTACGCGGCCAGCGGGAAGCTGGTGGTGAGACGGTCGTCGTCGGTCACCCGGCGAATGGTCATTCGCCTATCTCAACCCGCCGCGCGGGTTGCAGCAACCGGATTGGCCCGATCCGCTGCCGGTGCGGCGGTCAGCCGACCGGCAGGTGCCGCAGGTGGCGACGGCGGCGCAGACGGACGCTGGCGACCGCGGCCACGCCCAGGGCCAGCAGGGCGGTGACGACGAGCCCGTGCAGCAGACCACGGGAGAGGTAGCCCTGGTCGGTGTTGTCGACGGTCCAGGTGGCGATCTCCCGGCTCGACCAGAACGGCGTCAACCTCGCCCCGGACCCGGCCGGGTCGATCAGCATCTGCACCGTCACCACTGTGAGCAGCAGCAGTGTGCCCTCCAACTCGCGGGGCAGCAGCGCACCGATCAGCATCCCGAACGGCGCCGCAACCGCGACGGAACAGAGCAGCGCCGCCGCCAGGCCGCCGTACCGCAGGTCCGCGCCGTCGATCATCGGGAGCAGGAAGAAGGGTACGGAGATGACCAGCCCCACCGTCCACAGGCCGAGCATCCGACCGAGGTAGAGGTGGTGTGGGCGGTAGCCGGCCAGCCGCAGCCGCGGCTCCAACTCACGGGCCGCGGTCGTGGCGAACAGCGCGGCGGTGCTCACCGCCCAGCCCACGCCGAGCAGCAGCGAGCGAACCGACTGCCCGAGGTAGGCGTCCCGCCGGATCAGGTAGAAGGTCAACGGCATCAACAACAACAGCAGGAGTACGCCCCGACGCCGCAGCAGCTCCCGCAGGGTCATCTCGGCGACGGTGACGAGCCGGTTCACGGGCGGCCTCCCTGGATGTCGGGCGCGTGCCACAGGGTCTCGTGTGCGGGGGTCAGGTCGAGCACGATGTCCACCCGGTCGAGTTGGTTGAGCAGGTGGGTCACGACGACGATGGCTGTGCCGGCGTCGCGCAACCTGCTGAGCTGGTCCCAGAAGTTGACGTACGTGCCCTGGTCGAAGCCCTGGTACGGCTCGTCGAGCAGCAGCACGTCGGGGGCGCTGAGCGTGGACATGGTGAGGTTGAGCTTCTGTCGGGTGCCGCCGGAGAGGTGACGGGCCTGCACGTCACCACCCGCTTCCCAGCCGAGCTGCCGGGCCGCCGCCCGACCGGCGCGGCGGGCCGGGCCCCGGGCCACGTCCTGACCGGCGCCGATCAGCACGAAGTGCTCGTCGGCGAGCAGGAAGTCGGCGGTGCCGCCGGACTGCGGGCAGTAGCCGAGCCGCCCGGAGACGGTCACCTCACCGGCGTCCGGTGACATGAGGCCGGCGCAGATCCGGAGGAAGGTGCTCTTGCCGCAGCCGTTCGCGCCGACGACGGCTGCGATCTGTCCGGCCCGGACGGTCAGCGTGGCGTCGCGCAACACGGTTCGCCGTCCGTACCTCTTGGTGATGCCTGCCGCGTGCAGCCGGACCGGACCGGGACGCGGTCCGGGCGCGGTGCCGATGCTCTCCACGACAGCACCCGCGTACTGCTGGGGTGGGCCGAAGACGACCCAGGGGTCGCCGCCGCCCTCGCGCAGGTGCGTGGCGGCCTCGGCGACCACGTGCCGTGCGGCGTCCGCCGCGACCCGGCGCTGGTGCAGCTCGGCCGTGAGCGTACGCAGCCAATCGTCGGCGTTCACCGGGTGACCCCCTTCGTGACGATGTCGTTCACCGGCCGGACGAAGGTGAGCCAGGCGCTGCCGCCGGCGCGGAGCGCCGCGTCCCCGTCGTCGGTGAGCCGGTAGTACTTGCGGGCCGGCCCGGCGCTGCCCTCCCGCCACTGCGCGGTCACCAGGCCGGTCTTCTGTAGGCGCAGCAGCACGGGGTAGAGCGTGCCGCCCTGGATCGGCCCGACGCCCGCCGCGTCGAGCGCCTGGGCGAGCTGGTAGCCGTAGGACTCGCCTTTGGACAGCAGGGCCAGGACGCAGATGTCGAGCACCCCCCGCAGCCACTGCCCACGCCGGTCGGAATCCACCCGTCGGACAGTAGCGGCGCAAGCTAGATGGCACAACCACCTACTGTGGCAGCGGAACCCGAACCAGTCGGTTCGGGTGAGCCGCCGAGTGAGCCGTACGGGTCAGCGGGCGACGACGTCGGAGACCACGACCGTGACGTTGTCCGGCGCGCCGGCGTGGTGAGCCAGCTTCACCAACTGCTCACCGCACTGCTGGCGGTCGGCGTACATGCCCAGGGCCGCGGCGATGGCCTCGTCCTCGACGTAGTCGGAGAGCCCGTCGCTGCACAACAGCAGCCGGTCACCGGGGACCACTGTGAGCACCCCGACCGCGGGTGGGGTGTCGGCGCCCTGCACGGCCCGGGTCACCAGGGACCGCTGCGGGTGGTGGCGGGCCTGCTCGGGAGAGAGGGTGCCCTGGTCGACAAGCGCCTGCACGAACGTGTCGTCCCGGGTGAGCTGGGTCAGCTCCCCCTCACGCAGCAGATAGCAGCGGGAGTCGCCCACCTGGGCCAGCACCAGTGTCTCCCCGGCCAGCAGCGCCGCGGTGAGCGTCGTACCCATGCCGTCCCGGCTCGGATCGACGGTGATGGCGGCGTGGATGCGCTGGTTGGCGGTGCTGACCACGGCACGCAGCGCGTCGGCGGCGCCGTCGGGGTCGGTGGGCGGAGCCAGCTCGTCCAGGATCCGGATCACGATCTCGCTCGCCACCTCGCCCGCAGGTAGCCCACCCATGCCGTCGGCGACGGCGATCAGGCGGTCACCGGCGAGGGCGGAGTCCTCGTTGTTGGTGCGCACCAAGCCGATGTCGTTGAGGATGACCGAGCGGAGGATCAGCGTCATGGGGTCAAGCTTGCCAAGAACAACCCGCATTCGTCTCTACGCCTCCTACCTAGGTCGAGAAATGATTGCGATTTTCGTCGACGGAGCCGACGGTCCGTGACCGTTCGGCGGGGTCTCAGCGGCGCGGATAGCGCAGGAGCAGGCTCGCGGCGACCTCCTCGTCACCCACCGCCGCGTAGCTGTGTGGCACGTCCGACACCCAGCGGAGGTGACCGCCGGCCGGCGCGGTCAGCGGTGCGTCGGCCGGCCCGGCGCGCAGCACCCCGGCGAAGACGGTGACGTGCTCGGTGACTCCCGGCGCGTGGGCGGGGGAGAGCTGCGCGACGCCGGGTGCGACCCGCATTCGGTACAGCTCGTAGGTCGCGTCGGTGTCGGTGAAGACCTCCAGCAGGGTCGCGGTGACCGCGGTCCCGTGCACGACGGGCTCGGCGGACGGCTCGGCCAGCAGGGCGGTGAACGGTACGCCGAGCTGCGCGGTGACCGCCCAGAGCGTCTCCAGGGTCGGGTTGCGGGTGCCGTGCTCCAGGCCGGAGAGGGTGGCCTTTCCGACACCGGCGAGCCGGGCGAGTGTGGACAGCGAGATCCCCTGCTCCTCGCGCAGGGCACGGACCCGGCGCCCGACGACGGCGGGATCCACGTCGAGGCCCGGGCGCGGGGCTGGTGGTGGGTGCGGCACCCGACTATCGTGCTACACGCTTCCGTTCCGTAAACGGAACAGTCGGGAGGGTGGGGTGGCCGGACGCGTACAACCGGTGCTGGCGGGGGTGGTGACCGCGCTGGTGGGCTTCGCCAGCTCGTTCACAGTCGTGCTGGCCGGGCTCCGAGCGGCGGGCGCGTCGGACGCACAGGCCGCCTCCGGACTGCTCGCTCTCTGCGTGGCGAGTGGCTTCGTCGCCGTCTGGCTGGGCTGGCGGTACCGGATACCGATGAGCGCGGCCTGGTCCACTCCGGGCGCCGCGCTGCTGGTGGCGACCGGGCCGCCGCCGGGAGGATGGCCGGTGGCGGTGGGCGCCTTCCTCGTCTCCGGTGCGCTGATCGTCGCGGCCGGGTTGTTCCCGCCGCTCGGCCGTGCGGTGGCCGCCATCCCCAAGCCGGTGGCGGGCGCGATGCTCGCCGGGGTGCTGTTGCCGCTGTGCACCGCCCCGGTCCGCGCGCTTGTCGAGCTGCCGGTGGTGGCCGGATCGGTGGTGGTCGGTTGGCTGCTGCTGCACCGGTTCGCCCGACGCTGGGCGGTGCCCGGTGCGCTGGTGGTGGCCGTGGCGGCGATCGCACTGACCGCACCGCCGACCGGCCTGACCGGTGCCGCGCTGATCCCGTCGGTCACGCTGACCGCGCCGGCCTGGAACGCGTCCGCACTGGTCGGGTTGGCCCTGCCGCTGTTCCTGGTCACCATGGCCGCGCAGAACGTACCCGGCATGGCGGTGCTGGTCGGCTACGGCTACCGGCCGCCGTTCGGCGCCGCGCTGCGGACCACCGGCCTGGCCAGTCTGCTCGCCGCCCCGGCCGGCGGGCACGCGGTGAACCTCGCGGCGATCACCGCCGCGCTGGCCGCCGGCCCCGACGCGCACCCCGACCCGGAGCGCCGATGGATCGCCTCGGTCACCGCAGGCGCTGGACTGGCCGTGCTCGGACTGGGCGCCGGCGTGGCCACCACGCTGGTGGCGGTCGCCCCACCGATCCTCATCGAGGCGGTCGCCGGGCTGGCGCTACTGGGCGCCCTCGCCACCGCCCTCGCCTCGGCGGTGACCGACCCGGCGACCCGCGAGGCCGCCGTGGTCACCTTCGTGGTGACCGCGTCCGGGGTGACGCTGATCGGCGTGGGCGGCGCGTTCTGGGGCCTGGTCGCGGGCTGCCTGATGCTGCTGCTCTTCCACCGCCGCCAACCCGCCCCGCCGGAGCAGCCCGCCTCCGCCGCGCCGGAGCAGCCCGCCTCCGCCGCGCCGGAGCAGCCCGCCACCGCCGCGCAGGGAAGATCCACTCGGGTTTCATGAAGTCGGGCTGTCCCGAGGCTCCGGACGCCCCGACTTCCGTGAACCCGAGTCGATCAGGGCGGTTGGGTCACTCCTCGGGCGGCAGGTCGGCCACCCCGACGGCCAGGAGGACCCGGCCGTCGGCCACGGAACCGATCCGGTCGGCCGGTACGTAGACCGCGCCGGTGCGGGTCAGGTCGGTCGAGACCTTCAGATAGCCGCTGTGCATCAGCCGCGCCGCCAGATCGGCCGGGACGTCCGGCTCCTCGACCGCGGTCGCCTCGATCAGCTCGTCCAGGCTGCTGCCCGGGTCGGCGGTCGGTGTCTGGACGGTAACCGCGTTCGGGTCACCCCGCTGGACGAGGTCCACGGTGCCGACCTCGGTGCCAGCTGAGTCGATCACCGGCATCCCGGTGGTGATCCGCGAGATGGTCGCCTGCTGCTCGTCCTGCTGGTCCATCCCGCTGCGGTTCCCAGGGCGGCGCGCCGCTAAACGCCGCCGCTCGCAGGCACCGCCACTTCGCTGACGCGCGCCGCTTGGCCCGCTCGCCGATGGGGTAGCGGCAGTGGCTCCAGGCGATGGGTTCGGAGAGCGTGATGACTGTGTGGCATCAATATGTCTCAGAGTCATCACCGTAAAGAGCGGTACCGCCACCGGGAGGCGGAGCAACGGTGGCGGACGAAGGGCCCCCCGCACTGTCTGCTGCACCGCCCACTCAGCTGTTCGGGAGGGTCCAGCCGCCGGGCGGGCGGGGGGATAGCTCCCGCCAGGTGTCCGGGCCGTCGAGCAGCGCCCGGACGGTGTCCTCGGCCTCGTCCGCACTGCCGTACTCGTAGAAACGGGAGATGCCCTCGGCGCCGCCGGCCCGCTGCTCGACGTGCCACCGGTCGGCGTCCACCCTCAGGAAGACGTCCCGCCGGGCCAGCCGCCCCCACTTCCCGTTCCACCAGTGCTTTCGCTGCTCCATGTCGGGACTCTATCGAACACACGTACGAGAAGGTGCGGCCCCTGCGGGAATCCCACAGGGGCCGATGTGCATCCGTTCGGGTCAGCGCTGCGTCGGCGGCTCCGGGCGGCGGCCCAGCACGTCGTCCAGCGCCCCACGCTGCTGGCCGGGGGTGGTGTGGCCGGCGGAGACCAGGGCGTCCCGGATCTCGGTGAGCAGCTTGACCTCCTCGCTCGGCGCCGAGGGCGGCGGCTCCTCGCCCCGCTTGCGCCGCTCGGCCAGCCGGTTCATCGGGTAGACGACCAGGAAGTAGAGCGCCAGCGCGGTCAGCAGGAAGGTGATGGCCGCGTTGACGAACGCCACCCAGTCGAACGGGATCTCCCGGAACTTGGGGGTCGAGCCACTGAGGCCGTTCTTGTTTCCGGTGATCAACACGATCATCACCCGGACCAGCGGTTCGAGGAACGACTTGGTGAGCTGGGTGACCACGCCCGTGAACGCGGCGCCGATGACGACACCGACCGCCAGGTCGACGACGTTGCCGCGCATGATGAAGTCTTTGAAGCCCTTGAGCATTCGTACTCCCGAGGTGTCCGCTTTTCTGTCGGGCACAACCTATGCCCGTTCGGCGGGTTCCAGAAAAGCGCCGGCTTCGAGCGCTGCCCGGCCGGGATCGCCGGCCCGGATGGCCTCGACCAGCCGGGTGTGGTCGACGTAGCGCTCGGGGGTGAGCTCCCCGCCCATGGCTTGGGCGACAGTGCTGCGCAGGGCGGTGCCCACCGAGGCGTACAGCTCGGCGAGCATGGCGTTGTGCGCGGCGGCGACCACGGCCGTGTGCAGTGCCGCGTCGGCCTCGACGAACGCGTCGACCCGGCCGCCGTGCCAGGCGGCCTCGCGCTGGGCGAGCGCGCCGTCGAGCGCCGCCAGGTCTTCCGGGGTACGCCGCAACGCGGCGAGCCGGGCGGCCTCCACCTCGAAGGCGCGGCGTACCTCGATGACCTCGGTCATCCGGTCGTCGCCGAGTCGGCGGGCGACCACCGGTGCCAGTTCGTCGGTGGACACCACGTAGGTGCCGGAGCCCTGCCGGCACTCCAGCACCCCGGCGTGCACCAGGGCACGGACCGCCTCGCGGACCGTGTTGCGCCCGACGCCCAGCGCGGCGACCAGTTGTGGCTCGGTGGGGATGCGCCCGCCGACGGGCCATTCGCCGCCGAGGATCCGGGCGCGGAGTTGCTCGGTGGTCTGCCGGACCCGGTGGCCGCGGGGCGGCACGGCGGGTTGGCCGTGGGACGGCACGGCGGGCTGGCCGCGGGGCGGTGCTGGCGGCGCGGAGGGGAAATCAACCGACGGTGGCACTGGTTACATCACCGGTCCCAAATTCATCCCATGATTGTAGGTTAGAGGTCATGACCCCGCCACCAACCGCCGCTCCGGCGCTGCCCGCCCCCGTCGCCGTCGACCCTCGCCCGACGCGGGACCCCGGCACCGGCCGGCGGACGCACCCGGCGACCGGCGGCGCGCTGGTGCTGGTCGGGATGCTGCTGGTCGCGCTCAACCTGCGCGCCGTGGTGACGAGCCTCGGTGCGCTGCTCGACGAGGTACGCGACGGGCTGGGCCTCTCCGGCGTCACCGCCGGCCTGGTCACCACCCTGCCGACCATCGCGTTCGCCGGCCTCGGCGCGCTCACCCCGTGGCTGGTCCGCCGGGTGGCACCGGCCCGGGTGCTGGTGGTCGCCATGTTCGCCCTCGCCGTGGGCCAGGTGCTCCGGGTCGTCACCGACTCGGCCTTGATCTTCGTGCTCACCAGCGCGCTGGCACTGTCCGGCATCGCGGTCGCCAACATCCTGCTGCCGATGTTGGTCAAGCAGCACTTCCCGCACCGCACCGGCCTGGTCACCGGGGCGTACACGATGGCGTTGACAGTGGGCACGACGGTGGCCGCCGCCTCCGCGGTGCCGATCGCGCACGCCTTCGGGTCGTGGCGGGCCGGGCTCGGCGTCTGGGCCGCGATGGCCGCGGTGGCCGTACTCCCGTGGGTGCCGCTGGCGCTGCGGACCCGCGCCGCGGCGCGGCGGGCGACCCCGACGGCGGTCGTCGCCACGCCAGTGCGGGTCCGGCCGGCGCGGACCCGGCTCGGCTGGGCGATGGCCGTCTACTTCGGGGCGCAGTCGCTCAGCGGGTACGCGATCATGGGCTGGCTGGCCCAACTGTTCCGCGACGCCGGTTACCAGCCGGAGTCGGCCGGGCTGCTGCTCGCCGGGGTGACCGCGCTCGGCGTGCCGATCGCGCTGCTGATGCCCACCCTGGCCGGCCGGCTCGGCAGCCTGCGGCCGCTGGTGCTCGGGCTGACCACCGCGTCGGCACTGGCCTACCTGGGGTTGGCGTTCGCGCCGCACGGCGCCGCGCTGCTCTGGGTCGCCCTGCTGGCGATCGGTCAGGGCGCGTTCCCGATGATCCTGACCGCCATCGGCCTCCGCGCCCGCACCGCCGAGGGCACCGTCGCGCTCTCCGCGTTCGCGCAGAGCACCGGGTACGTGATCGCCGCCCTCGGCCCGCTGATGGTCGGCATCCTCTACGAGGCCACCGGCGGCTGGACCGCGCCGATCGGGTTCCTGCTGGGCGCCCTGGCCGTGCAGACGACGGCAGGCATGGCGATCGCTCGTCCCCGTTACGTCGAGGACGAGTGACGCGCGCTGACGGTCAGGAGGAAGCCGGCGTCGGTTCGCCGGCGACTGCCTCATCCACCGTCGGGTAGGTGTGCAGCACCTCGACCAGCCCACTCACCTCAAGGATGCGCAGCACGCCGCGCTGCGGGGCGGCCAGCCGGACCACGCCGCCAGCCTCGTCGCAACTGTTCTTGGCGCGGACGAAGACCGACAGACCGGTCGAGTCGCAGAACGAGACGTCTGCCAGGTCGAACACCAGCCGGTTGCGGCCCTTGTCGAGCAGGTCGGTGATCTGGTCCTGCAGCTGCGGTGCGGTGGCCATGTCAAGCTCGCCCGCGACCGCCACGACGACCACGTCGCCGCGTTGTTCCGTGTGCACCGTCAACGACATTCGCCAGACCTCCTGTTATCGGGGGAACGGTATCCCACGACCATGGTCGGAGGTAGAACGGGAGCCGTGATCCGGTGGCCATCGTCATTCCGTTGCTACGGGGCAAGTAGTTGATCAGACCCCGGTGATAGAGTCCGCCCGGTCCAGGTCAAGGGGGTTCGAAATGGCGTTGAGCACCGAAGAAAGTGGTCGGCTCGCCGCGCTGCTGAGCGGGCAGGACGAACGGGTCACGACTCGGTGGACCGAGATCGTCACCAGTTCGTTGCGAGGCCGGCTGAGCCAGGCGGAGCTGCGCCGACAGGTCCAGGACCTGCACAGTGCCATCGTCACCACCGGCGAGAAGGGCACCATCGACCTGTCCGCCGAGAGCGCCGGCGAACTGCGTGCCGCGCTCTCCGAGCTGTCCCGTGGCCGGGCCCGGCAGGGCTTCTCCGCCACCGAGACCACGATCAGCATCTTCGCGCTGAAGGACGTGCTGGCCGAGCTGGTGCAGGAGACCGGCGGCCCGAACGCGCTCCAGGACTACGTCGCCTTCTCGAAGCTGGTCGACGAGATGGGCCTGTTCACCTTCGAGAGCTTCGTCCGCACCCGCGAGAGCCTGATCGCCGATCAGGCCGAGCAGTTGCTCGAGCTGTCCACGCCGGTGGTCAAGCTCTGGGAGGGCGTCGTCGCCGTGCCGCTGGTCGGCACCCTCGACTCGGCCCGGGCCCAGGTCGTCATGGAGCGGCTGCTCCAGACCCTGGTCGACACCAGCTCGCCGTACGCGATCATCGACATCACCGGCGTACCGGCGGTGGACACCCAGGTCGCCCAGCACATCCTGAAGACCGTGGTGGCTGCCCGGCTGATGGGCGCCGACTGCATCATCTCCGGCATCCGTCCGCAGATCGCGCAGACCATCGTGGCGCTCGGCATCGAGTTCGGCGACATCGCCACCAAGGCGAGCCTCGCCGACGCGCTGCGCCACGTGCTGCGGCTCAACGGGGTGGAGACCGCTCGCCGCCAGCCGCGTCGGGACGCCTGATGGAGAGGGTGCCGATCCTCAAGATCGGGGACATCCTGCTCGTCTCGATTCAGCTCGACATGTCCGACCAGACGGCGGTCGCGCTCCAGGAGGACCTGGCCGAGCGGATCGTCGCGACCGGCTGCCACGGCGTCATCATCGACATCACGGCACTGGACATCGTCGACTCCTTCGTCGGGCGGATGCTCTCCACCATCGCGTCGATCTCCAAGGTGCTGGACGCGGAGACGGTGGTGGTCGGGATGCGTCCGGCCGTCGCCATCACCCTTGTCGAACTCGGGTTGTCGCTGAACGGCATCCGTACCGCGCTGAACGTGGAGCGCGGCATGGAGCTGATCGCGGCGGCCCACGCCGACGAGCTCGACTACCAGCTCGACGACGATTCGGACGCCGAGACGGCCACGCCGTGACCGCGGGCATCGACCTGGGCCAGCCACAGGCGCAGTCGGTCCGGAGCGATGAGGACGTGGTGCGCGTCCGGCAGTTGGTCCGCGCCGTGGCGGTGGCCAGCAAGCTGTCCCTCGTCGACCAGACCAAGGTGGTCACCGCGGCGAGCGAGTTGGCCCGCAACACCCTGGTGTACGGCGGCGGCGGTTCGGTCGAGGTGACTGTCGTGGACAACGGCCGACGCAAGGGCGTGCAGATCGTGTTCGCCGACTCCGGGCCGGGCATCGCCGACCTCGACCTGGCCATGACCGACGGCTACACCAGCGGCGGTGGCCTCGGCCTCGGGCTCAGTGGGTCACGACGCCTGGTCGACGAGTTCCAGATCGAGACGTCAGCGGAGACCGGTACGCGGATCACGGTCACCAAGTGGTCCAGGTGAACGCCGACGCGGTCACCGACAGTGGCATCTGGTTCCGGGTGGAGGCCAGCAGCGCCGCGAGTGCCGTCCGGCGTGCCGCCGAACGCCTCGGCGCGCAGGTGGAGATGGGTGAGGCGCGCATCGCGGACCTGGCCATCGTTGCCGCCGAGCTGACCAGCAACCTGGTCAAGCACGCCGACGACGGTGTCCTGCTGCTCCGGCCGGTACGCCGCGCCGGGCAGGCCGGGGTGGAGTTGGTGGCCATCGACTCCGGGCCCGGCATGGCCGACCTGACCGTCTCGTCCCAGGACGGGCACTCCACCACCGGCACACTCGGCATCGGTCTGGGTGCCATCGTCCGGCAGGCCAGCTGGTTCGACGGATACTCGCTGCCCGGCCGGGGCACCGTCCTCGCCGTGCAGATCTGGCCGGCCGAGGCGGCTCGGCCGTCCTGGGCCGGCGCTCTTGCCCGACCGCTGACCGGCGAGACGATCAGCGGCGACGGCTACGCCGTGCGGGTCGTCGACGGGCGGCACCAGGTGCTGGTGAGTGACGGGTTGGGGCACGGCCCGCTGGCCGGAGCCGCCACCGACGCCGCGCTGGCCGCGTTCCGCGACGCCCCGGTCGGCCCACCGGCGATGGTGGTCGGTCACCTGCACCGGAGCATGTCGCACACCCGGGGCGCCGCGCTCGCCGTCGGCGAGCTGATGCCGGAGGCCGGGGTGCTGCACTACGCCGGCCTGGGCAACATCTCCGGCGTGGTCGTCGAGGGTGACGGCCGCCGTCGAGGGCTGGTGTCGCTGCCGGGCATCGCCGGCCACCAACGGCCGACGATCCGGGAGTACGACTACCCGTTCGGTCCCGGCGCCCGGCTGGTGATGCACAGCGACGGGGTGGTCGACCGGTGGCGGATGACCGACTACCCGGGCCTGGCGGAGCGATCCCCGCTGATCATGGCGGCGACCCTGCTCCGTGACGCCGGTGTGCGACGTGACGACGCCTGCGTACTGGTTGCGAGGTCGTGGGCGTGAGCGGGGAGCCGGCAGCGCTGCCGCTGCTTCAGATGGCGCTGCGGGTCGAGCAGGACATCTTCGTGATTCGTCAGCGGGGGCGCGAGGTGGCCGCTGTGGTCGGCCTCGAACACCAGGACCAGGTGCGGATCGCCACCGCGCTCAGTGAGGTCGCCCGGGATCTGCTGCGGACGACCGGCGGTGCGGACGTCTCCTTCTACGTCGACGCGGGTGCCGACGGCCGGTTCCACCTGCGCGCCGACCTGGCCCCGGTGTCCCCGCTGTCGGACGATCGCTACCAACCGCAGTCCGGCGCGGTGTCCCGACTGGTCGACACACTGAGCGTGTCGACCGTCCAGGGGGTTACGGTCGTACGGATGTCCCGACGAGTCCCGGCCAACGCGCCGACGCCAACCCCGGAGCGGCTGGCCGAGTTCCGTACCGAACTCGGCCGCACCGCGCCGGGCAGTGCGCTGGACGAGTTGACAGTGCAGAACGGGCAGCTCATCGCCGCACTGGACGAGGTGCGCAGTCAGCGCGACGAGCTGGCAGTGCTGAACGAGGAGCTGGCCGAGACCAACCGCGGCGTGCTGGCGCTCTACAACCAGCTCACCGAGGAGTTGGAGGAGACCAACCGGGGCGTCGTCGCCCTCTACGCCGAGCTGGACGAGAAGTCGGCCCAGCTCCGTGCGGCCAGTGAGTCGAAGAGCCGGTTCCTGGCCAACGTGAGCCACGAGCTGCGCGCCCCGGTCACCGCGATCATCGGTCTGGGTCGGCTGCTCACCGACTCCGCCTCCGACCCGCTCACCGACGAGCAGGGCCGCCAGATCGATCTGATCCGCTCGTCGGCGGCGGACCTGCTCAATCTGGTCAACGAACTCCTCGACCTGGCCAAGGCGGAGTCCGGTCGGATCGAGCCGGACCTGACCGAGGTCGACCTGCGGCCGGTCTTCGGTCAACTACGCGGCACCCTGCGCGCGCTGGCCACCCGACCGGGCGTGGAGCTGGTCGTGGAGGAGCCGGCCGCGCCGGCCCTGCTGCGCACCGACGAGGTGCTGCTCGGCCAGGTGCTGCGCAACCTGTTGCACAACGGGTTGAAGTTCACCGAGCGCGGCAAGGTGCGCCTGCGGGCCAGCCAACGCGGCGACAGTTGGCAGTTCGAGGTCAGCGACACCGGGCCGGGCATCGCTCCGGAGCTGCACGACCGGATCTTCGAGGAGTTCTACCAGATCCCCGGAGCCACCCGGGTCGGTGGCACCGGCCTCGGTCTGCCGTACGCCCGGCGGTTGGTGACGCTGCTCGGCGGGACGCTGGAGCTGACCAGCGCGGCCGGTGAGGGCAGCACATTTACCGTCTCCCTGCCCACTGGCGGGGCGTGACGGCGTGGACGGCATGCCGACAACCATCCTGGTGGTCGACGACAGTCGTACCAAGCGTTACCTGCTGGTCAGCTGGCTGACCCGGGCCGGCTTCACAGTGCTGGAGGCCGAGAACGGCGCCGAGGCGTTGGCCCGGGTCGAGGTGGACCGGATCGACCTGGTGGTCCTCGACGTCCGGCTGCCAGACCTGAGCGGCTACGAGGTCTGTGAACAGATCAAGGCGCGGCACCCGGCGATGCCGGTGATCCACGTGTCGGCGCACGCGGTGGACGTGGCCGACCGGGCCCAGGGGCTGACCCGGGGCGCGGACGCGTACCTGACCGAGCCGATCGAACCCGAGGAGTTGATCGCCACCACCCGGGCGGTGCTGCGCTACTACCAGGCCCGGCAGCGCGCCGAACTGCTCGCCGAGCGGCTGCTCGGGTTGGCCGACACGACAGTCGCGGTGCATGCGGCACCGACCTTCGCGCGCCTGCTGGAGGCCGCCGCCGAGGGCGCCGCCCAGATCTTCAAGAGCCCGGCCGCGGTGATCGCGGAAACCTTCGACGGCGACTGCCTCGCGGGTGTCTGCGCCGGTCCTGGCGCGGTGGCCGCCGTGGTGCCGTGGGTCGTCGACGACACCGGTGTGCCCACCGGTGCCACGGTGCGGGTGGAGGCCCCGGGGAACTGGGCGCTCGTCGACTGGCCGGCGGACGACACGGTGACGGTCGCCGCCGCCCGACTGCGCGAGGACCGGGCCCCGCTGTACGTGGTGGTCCCGACCGCCACCCAGACCGCGCGGACCCCGGTGCTCAAGCAGTTGGCTCAGGCGGTGGCGGCGGCCGTGGAGGGGCAGCGCTCGTTCGACGAGGAGCACCGGATCGCTGTCACCCTCCAACGCAGCCTGCTCCCGCGTGGGCTGCCCACGGTGGCCGGGCTGGACCTCGCGGTGCGCTACGAGCCGGCCAGCGCGCAGACCGAGGTGGGCGGCGACTTCTACGAGCTGGTGATGCTCGACGGTCACCTGCTGCTCGCGATCGGGGACGTCGCCGGCCACTCACTGCACGCGGCGACAGTGATGGCCGAGCTGCGGCACGCGGTGCGGGCGTACGCGGTCGAGGGCCATCAGCCCGGCGAGATCCTGCACCGGGTCAACGAGCTGATGCGGACACTGCTGCCGAACGAGCTGGCGACGCTCTGTGTACTGCTGATGCACCCGCCGACCGGACGGGTCCGGCTGGCCAGTGCCGGGCACCTTCCGCCGCTGATGATCATGGACGGCAAGGTCGAGTTCGTGCAGCACTCCGCGCCGCTGCTCGGCGTCCGCGCCCCGCGCCCGGCCGACCTGGAGTTCGTGGTGCCGGCCGGGGCCACGCTGGTCTTCTACACCGACGGGCTGATCGAGCGACGGGACGCCACCATCGACGAGGGGCTGGCCGCACTGGCTGCGGTCGCCGCGACCGTCGACGGTGACCTGGACCAGTTCTGCGCCCGACTGCTTGTGGAACTGGCCCCACCGGAGATCCAGGACGACGTCGCAGTGGTCGTCCTGCGGCGTCGCTGATCTGTCAGCTGTGTCGGCTCTGTCTGTTCCTCGGCTTTCTCACCGCACCGAGCGGGCGTACGCGGCGGGGGACACCCCGGCCACGGCGGTGAAGTCGCGGACCAGGTGGGCCTGGTCGCTGTAGCCGAGGTCGGCGGCGAGGTCGGCCCAGCTCAGCGGGCCACCGGCGGCCTGCTCGACCGCCTCCTGGAGGCGGTAGCGGCGGATCACCCACTTCGGCCCGACCCCCACGTACTCCATGAAGAGCCGCTGCAACCGGCGGACCGGAACGTCGTGGCGCGCGGCGAAGTCGTCGACGCGCAGCACCGTCCGGTCGACACGGATCGCCTCGGCCAGTCGGACGGCCTCCTCGGCCAGCGGGTCCGGCTCCGGCTGCCAGGCGGTGAGGAGGGCGTCCAACGCCCGGCAGCGCTCGTCGTCGCCGGCCGCCGAGGTGGGCGCTCCCGGGAACGTGCCAGCGCCCACCGGGACGTCCGGGTGGGTCAGCCGGCCGGCTGGCAGCGGCACCCTGCGACCGGTCAACTCACTGACCGCGCGCCGCCAGAACGGGTGGAAGCCGCCGGGGCGGAACTGCACCCCGCACACCCGGCCGGCGCCGTTGAGCGTGATCCGGAACAGGTCGCGGCCCACCCCGGCCACCTCGCCGGACTCGGGCCCGTCGTCGTCCCGCCGGAACACCACGTTCACCGCCGGGTGCGGCACGACCCGCTGCTCGAACGGCGCGCTCAACGCCCAGTCGATCAACCAGTAGTGCTCGACCCACTGGCGCAGCGACTCCGCCGGCAGGTGTCTGCGGAAGCGCATCTCGCGCAGCAGGCGACCGGGGTCGAGAATCCCCCGGCTGTCACCACGCGGTCGCTGTCGCATTTGTTCAAGACCACCCTCATACGCTGGCCCTATGTCCACTCAGACTAGCGAGCTGCTGGCGGCCGCCGCGCCGCGAACCGTCGATGTCGTACGGGGGATCTCCGACGACCAGCTGGACCTGCCCACCCCGTGCAGCGACTACCTGGTCCGTGATCTGCTCAACCACCTCTTCCAGGTGGTGATCAACTTTCAGGACCTGGCCGAGAAGCGACAGGTGGAGTGGGCCGAGAAGCCCGACCACCTGGGCGACGGCTGGCGGGACCGCTTCGAGGTGGAGACCGGCCGGTTGATCGCCGCCTGGTCGGACCCGTCCAGCGTGGAGGGCATGTCACCGCGTATGCCCATGCCGCAGACCGCCATCGGCGGCATGGCCCTGCTGGATCTGACGGTGCACGGCTGGGATCTCGCGGTCGCCACCGGCCAGCCGTACCACCCGGCCCCGGAGGTGGTGGCCCATCTGCACGAGCTGGTGGAGCAGCTGGGCCCCACCGCCCGCAAGATGGGCGTCTTCGCCGACCCACTACCCACCCCAACCCCCGACCGCACCCCCGACCGGGCCCCCGACCCCACCCCCGACCTGGCCCACCTCCTGACCCAAACCGGCCGCACCCCCACCTGGCCCCAAACCCCCTAACCCCCACCCCGGCCCTCACCCCTGCCCCCACCCCGACCCGCCCACCCCACCTCGGTGATCAAGGGGTTTGCGTCAGATTCGGACGCGTTGGTGACGCAAACCCCTTGATCAACCAGGTGGGTCGGGGCGGAGACCGGGTGGGGGTGGGGTGGGGTGGGGTTGTTGACTTGGGTATTCGCTGGGTGAATAGTGGGCGGGGTGTCCACGCCGCATGTTCTGCTCGGGTTGCTCGCTGGGGGCAGCCGGCACGGGTATGAGCTGAAGCGCGCGCACGACGAGCGGCTGCCGCGGGCTCGGCCGCTGGCCTTCGGGCAGGTCTACGCCACTCTCGGCCGCCTCGAACGCGACGGGCTGGTGGCTCCCGCCGGCCAGGACCGGGCGGGCGGGCCGGACCGCACCGCGTACGCGCTGACCGACCAGGGGCGCGACACGCTGGACCAGTGGATGTCCACAGTCGAGCCGCCCATGCCGTACGTGGCCAGCACGCTGTTCGCCAAGGTCGTGGTGGCGCTGCTGGTCGCCGATGTCGACCGGGCCCGGTCGTACCTGATCGCCCAGCGGGCCGCGCACACCGCACGGCTGCGTGAGTTGACCGCGGTCAAGGCCGATCCGGCCGCCACCCTCAGCGACGTGGTCGCTGCCGATTTCGCGATCGCCCACCTCGACGCGGACCTGCGGTGGCTGCACGCCACCATGGGCCGGGTCGCCGACTGGCACCGGGAGGTGCATCCGTGACGCAACTCCAGGCTCGCGGCGTGGTTCGGGCGTACGGCCCGACGCCCGCGCTGCGCGGCGTGACGCTCGACGTAGCCGAGGGCGAGATCGTGGCCGTCACCGGGCCGAGTGGCTGCGGCAAGTCGACACTGCTGCACTGCCTGGCCGGGATCCTCCGGCCGGACGCCGGCGAGGTCACCTGGCGTGGGCACCGCATCGACACCTGGTCGGAGGCGGCCCGGTCCCGGCTGCGCCGCACCGAGTTCGGGGTGCTGTTCCAGTTCGGTCAGCTGGTGGCCGAGCTGACCGCCGCCGAGAACGTCGCACTACCTCTGCTCCTCGCCGGCACGGGGCGGCGAGAGGCACGGACGGCGGCGCTCACCTGGCTGGAAAGGTTCGGGGTGGCCGAGGTGGCCGACGTGCGGCCGGGTGAGATGTCCGGGGGTCAGCAGCAGCGCTGCGCCACGGCGCGGGCGCTGGTGACCGAGCCTCGGATGCTCTTCGCCGACGAGCCGACCGGCGCACTGGACACGCTCACCGGCGAGCAGGTCCTCACCCAGCTGGTCCGGCTCGCCCGCGAGCAGCGCACCGCCGTCGTGCTTGTCACCCACGAGCCGCGGATCGCCGCGTACGGGGATCGGGAAATCGTGCTGCGTGACGGCCTGGTGGACCACACCGGCCTGGGGCTCGACGTGCCGCTGGCCGGCGGTGCCCGGTGAGACCGGCGACGCTGCTCCGCCTCGCGCTCGCCGGCACCCGCACCGACACCGCCCGGGTGGTGCTCACCGCGCTCAGCGCCCTGCTGGCGACAGTGGCCGGGCTCGCGGCGCTCACCGTGTTGGCCATCCCGACCCCTGCGGCGACGGACGAGAACCAGAACAGGTGGTCGGAGCAGTATGACAACGCTCTGCTGGCGCAGCCCGGGTTGCGTGGCGGCACGGCGTTCGCGCTGCTGATGCTGATGATTCCGGTGCTGGCGCTGGCCGGTCAGTGCGCCCGGCTCGGCGCACCGGCACGGGACCGCCGGTTGGCCGCGCTCCGGTTGGCCGGCGCCACTCCCGGTCAGGTCACCCGGCTGGTGGTGCTGGAGACCGGCGTGGCCGCTCTGCTCGGCACGCTCGTCGGGCTGGGTGTCTATCTGGTCGGCCGCGATCTGCTGCACCGCCCGGACGCGCAGGGTCGACTGGCCCTGCCCACCGACGTGCTGCCGTCGACCGGCGCGCTGGCCGGCATGGTGCTCGGTCTGCCGGTCGTGGCGGCGCTGGCCACCGCCCTGATGGTGCGTACGGTCACCACCAGCCCGCTCGGGGTGAGCCGCAAGGCCGTCCGCGAGCGTGGTCCGGGTCCGTGGGCGGGGCTCCTGATCGGGTTCGGCGTGGCCGCGTTCGCCCTGATCCGCCCGGTGGTCTTCCGGTTCGACGACAACGGGGGGCTGGCCTGGCTGGTGCCGTTGTTGTTCGCGGTGGGCGCGCTCGCGGCGATGATCGGGGTGGTGATCGGCACCGGCTGGCTGTCGTACCACTGCGGGCGTTTGTTGCGTCGGCACGCCCGCGGTCCGGCTGCGCTGCTCGCGGCGGGGCGGCTGATGGCCGACCCGTGGGCGGGGAGCCGCACCTTCGCGGCGCTGCTCGCCGCCCTGATCTTCGGCGGGGGCGCGGCCGCCCAGCGGGCCTACTTCGGGACCAAGGACCAGCTTGAGCAGGAGCAGAACCGGTTCGCCGGGTTGGACGGCGGCACCAACCCGTTCTATCTGACCACGATGGATTACGTCGATGGCGCTATCGCCGTGGCCATCCTGATCGCGACGGGCGGGTTGATCGTCGCGCTGGTCGAGGGGATCGTCGCCCGTCGACGCGCGTACGCCGCGTTGGTCGCCACCGGGGTGCCCCGCGCCACGCTGAGCCGTTCGGTGGCCTGGCAGGCGTTGGCGCCGGCCGTACCGGCGATCCTGCTCGCGCTCAGCGTGGGCACGCTGCTCGGCCGAGGGCTTGCCGCGGGGGAGGTGTCGGCGGGCGGTGGCTCGGCGACGATCTGCGAGGCCACGGCGGCGCTCTGTGAGGACCCTGCCACCAGCGCACAGTACAACCGGATCGTGCACATTCCCGAGGTGCAGCAGGCCGTTCCCGTACCTCTGGAGCACCTGGCGTGGCTCGGTGCCGGCGCGTTGGCAGCGGTGCTGGTGACGGTCGGTGTCGGCCTGCTCTTCCTACGCGCCAGCACCGCCCTGGACGAGTTGCGGACGACCTGAACCGGACTGGCCCCACCGGCCGGCCTGATCCGCGCGGTCGGGTCAGGCGGCGAGCAGGCCGGAGGAGAGTGCGATCAGGGCGCCGACCACAGCCGAACAACAGCAGACCAGGAGGCCGGCGACCACCGCGAGGATCAGCCAGACCCGGCGGTCCCGCGCCACCGCCGCCACGCTCGGTCGGCGGACGTCCTCGGCGGCTCCGCCGTCACTATCCGTAGCCCCGGTCACCCCGGAAGTCTAGGCCGCGACGTCCGTTACGACTCGGAAAGGCCAGGCCGGGCATACGCGCCCCGGCCATGATCGCGCCCGATCACGGAAGTAGTGGTCTCCCCGAGTCGCCGAGGGAACTACTCCCACCACCGAGCGCGATCATGTCGACCCGCCGGGTCAGGCCCGGCCGATGCGGTCCAGGATCCAGGCGTTGATGAACGCCTCCTCGCGCCAGGAGTCGTAGCGACCGCTCGGGCCACCGTGCCCGGCACCCATCTCGGTCTTCAGCAGGTAGTCGCCGCTCGGGGCCACCGCCCGCAGCCGGGCGATCCACTTCGCCGGCTCCGAGTAGAGCACCCGGGTGTCGTTGAGGCTGGTCACCGCGAGGATCGCCGGATAGTCCACGGCGGCCACGTTCTCGTACGGCGTGTAGGACTTCATGTACGCGTACACCTCGGGGTCGTCGAGGGGGTTGCCCCACTCCTCCCACTCGGTGACGGTCAGTGGCAGCGACGGGTCGAGGATCGACGTGAGCGCGTCCACGAACGGCACCTGCGCCACGATCCCGGTGAACGCGTCCGGCGCGAGGTTGGCCACCGCGCCCATCAGCAGGCCACCGGCCGAGGCGCCCCGGGCGACCAGCCGGTCGCTGGCCGTCCAGCCGGCCTTGACGAGGTGCCGGGCGCACGCCACGAAGTCGGTGAAGGTGTTCTTCTTGGCCAGCAGCTTGCCCTGGTCGTACCACCGTCGGCCCAGCTCACCGCCGCCCCGGATGTGCGCCACAGCGAAGACGACACCCCGGTCCAGCAGGGACAGTCGGGCCACCGAGAACCACGGGTCCATGCTGGCCTCGTACGAGCCGTAGCCGTACAGCTCGCAGGGCGCCGAGCCGTCCCGGGGGGTGCCGACGCGGCAGACCAGTGAGATCGGCACCCGGGTGCCGTCGTCGGCGAGCGCCCAGTCGCGGTGCTGCTCGTACTCGGCCGGGTCGTACGGTCGCCCGTCCGGCCCGGGCAGCACGGGCTTCTGCTTGAGCAGCACCATCTGCCGGGTGACCAGGTCGTAGTCGTACACCGAGTCGGGGGTGATCAGCGAGGAGTAGCGCAGCCGGACCTGGCCGGTGCGGTACTCCGGGTTGGCGTCCAACCCGACGCTGTACAGCGGCTCGGGGAAGTCGATGTCGTACCCGTCGTCACTGCCCACCGGCAGCACCCGCAGCCCGGTGAGCCCGTCGGTGCGCAGGGACACCACCAGGTGGTTGGCGAAGGCGTCGACGGCCTCCAGCCGGGTGCCGGGGGTGTGCTCGATCAGCGGCACCCAGTCGCCCGGTACGTCCGCCGAGGTGAACGCCAGCGCGAAGTCCTCAGCGCCGTCGTTGTGCAGGATCAGGAAACGGTGGCCGTGGTGCTCCACCGTGTATTCGACGCCCTGTCGGCGGGGGGCGATCACGGCCGGAGCGCCGGTCGGGTTGCCGGCGGGGATCACCAGCACCTCGCTGGTCACCTTGCTGTGCACGTCGATGAGGATGAACTTCTCAGACCGGGTCAGCTCCACCCCCACCCAGAACCGCTCGTCGTCCTCCTGGTGGACCACCACGTCGTCGGCGGCGGCGGAGCCGACGGTGTGCCGCCAGACGCGGTTCGGCCGCCAGGCGTCGTCCACGGTCACGTAGAACAGCACCGAGGCGTCGGCCGACCAGGCGGTGCCGTAGAACGTGTCCGGCACCTCGTCCGGCAGCAGCTCGCCGGTGGTCAGGTCCTTCACCCGCAGCGTGAAGCGCTCGTCACCGGAGAAGTCGGTGGAGTAGGCCAGCCAGCGACCGTCCGGGCTGACGTCGAACGCGCCGAGCGAGAAGAAGTCGTGCCCCTCGGCCAGCAGGTTGCCGTCGAGCAGCACCTCCTCGCCGTCGAGCGGGGCGCCGTCCGCGCTGACCGGCGGGTCGGTCTCACCGTCGCGGACCGCGCGGCGACACTGCACCCCGTACTGCTGTCCCTCGACCGTCCGGGTGTAGTACCAGTGCCCGCCCTTGCGGGTCGGCACGGACAGGTCGGTTTCCTGGGTGCGTCGGCGAGTCTCCTCGAACAGGTCGGCGCGCAGGTCGGCCAGGTGTGCCGTACGCGCGTCGGTGTACTCGTTCTCGGCGGTCAGGTAGGCGATCGTCTCCGGGTCGTCCTTGGCGGCGAGCCAGGCGTACTCGTCGACGACAGTGTCGCCGTGGTGGGTGCGCTCGCTGGGCACCCGCTTCGCCGCGGGCGGGGCAGTCTCGGTGGTCACGGCGGCCACGTTACCGGCCGGCAGCCGCAGCGCGCCGGACCAGCGGCATCCCGATACTCCCCACCACGCCTTTCGAACACATGTACGATGGCCGGCATGGCGGCAGCAGCGAGTTCCCTCGGCCGGTCCGGAGCCCTTGAGATCACCCGGCGGTTGGCGGCGATCTGCGGTCCACCGTTCTCCCGGCTGGCCGGGCCCGCCGACGAGGTGGCGGGGCGACCGGCGCGCTGGGTGGCCGTCCCGGGTGGCCCGCACGCCGCCGCCGAGGTGCTGCGACTGGCCGCCGTGCACGATCTGACGGTGGTGCCCCGAGGCGCGGGCACGAAGATCGACTGGGGCGCCGCCCCCGTTCAGGTCGACATCCTGCTCGACACCGGCCGGCTGGCCGGCATCGGTCACGAGCCGGTCGACTCGCTGGTGACCGACGTGGGGGCCGGCACTCCACTGCGGGCGGTGCAGGCCACCCTGGAGCGCACCGGGCAGCGGCTCGCGATGGACGCACCCTCGCCCGGCGCGACAGTGGGCGGTGTGCTCGCCGCCGGCGAGTCCGGCCCGCTGCGCCACCGCCACGGCAGCCCCTGCGACCAACTGCTCGGTGTGCGTTACCTCGCCGCCGACGGCGAGCTGATCAGCGTCGGCGGTGGCGCGCCCGGGCTCGACCTGGCCCGCCTGCTCTGCGGCTCCCAGGGCGCGCTCGGCGTGCTGGTGTCGGCGAGCCTGCGGGTGCAGCCGGTGCCGGCGAGCAGGCTCTGGGTGTCCCGCCCGGTGTGGACGCCGTTGGAGGTGCACGACCTGGTCCGGACGATCCTCGCCGCTCGGCTGGAGCCGTCGGCCATCGAGCTGGACCTGCCCGGAGGCACCCCCCGCCCACGTACGCCGTACCCGCCCGGTCACCCGGCGGCCACCGCCCGCGAGCGCCATCCGTCGATGTCCGGCCGGGCCGGCGCACCGTCCCGGGCCGGCAGCCTTGTGGTGCTGCTGGAAGGCGGCCCGGCCGACGTCACCGAGCGCGCCGAGCGGCTGGTCGGCCTGCTGCACGGGGAGGCGACGATCGCCCACTCCGCGCCGACGTGGTGGCGCCGCTACCCGTTCGCGCCCGGTGACACGGCGCTGCGCCTGGAGGTGCCGATCGGCGACCTGCACGCCGCCGTCTACGCGCTCCGCGACGCGGCCGGAGCGCCGGTGCCGGTGCGCGGCTCCGCCGGGCTGGGCGTGGTGCACGCGGCACTGCCCGGGGCGCTCGCGGCCGACCGGGTGGCGTCCATCCTGGCCGCCGTCCGAGGCGTGCTGCTGGCCCGGCAGGGCCGCTGCGTGGTGGTCTCCGCTCCGGCGGCGGTCCGCCAGGCGGTCGACCTCTGGGGCGAGCTGGCCGGCTTGGCCCAGTTGCGGGCCGCGAAGCGGCACCTGGATCCGGAGCACCGGCTCGCGCCCGGGCGGCTCCCCGGTGGCCTGTGAGGCAGGTCCGGCCATCTGAGCCGTCGGCCGGGCCGGTGCGGCCCGGCCGAGGTCAGTCCATCCACCACCGGTGCATGTCCAGCAGCGGCGGGGTGAGACGGGCCACCAGCACCAGCAGGCTGCCGACCGCGCCGGCCAGCAGCAGTGACCGGGTTGCCCGGGGCAGGGCAGCGCGTTCCCGGGCGACCACCACCCCCGCGACGATCGCCAACGGCAGCCCGAGCACCGCACCCGTCAGGTAGAGCACCGCCACCACGGGGTGGAGCACCCCGAAGAAGGCCACGTCCTTCGGGTCGTACGCGCCGGTCAGCATCTCGGCCGGGCCGACGCCGGCGCTCGTCATCCGACCGATGTAGAGCAGCAGCACGGCGAGGAACCCGCCGATGGTCGCGAACTGCGCGATGATCAGGGCCCGGACCGCCGGCCGGGAGTACGACGTGACCTGCGCGACGCTCGTCATGGCCGTCAATCTACCGAGCGGACCCGGCGGCCGGGGGCCGCGCTGCGGTCAGGTCGCGTCGTTGCGGAGCACCAGGATGGCGATGTCGTCCCGGGGCGGCTCGACCGAGAAGTTGATCGCTGCGGCGCGCAGCCGGGCGGCCACCACGTCGGCCGAGTATCCGGCCAGGGGCGCTGCGGCGTCCCGCAGTCGGTCGGTGCCGAACAATTCCCGGCCGCGCCGCCGCTCGGTGACGCCATCGGTGTAGAAGATCAGCGAATCGCCCGGCGCGAGCGTGATCTCCGCCGTCGGCGAGGTGATCGTGTCGAGCAGGCCGAGCGCGGTGCCGCCGGTGCCGACGAACTCGGCCCCGCCCGCCGCGGCCAGCAGCACCGGCCGGTCGTGCCCGGCGAGGTGCAGCGAGACGGCCAACTGGTCACCCTTGCCCGGCCCGACCGCTGCCAGCGCCAGCGTGCAGTAGCGACCGCCACCGCGCTCGACAAGCGTCTCGTTGAGCCGCGCCAGCGCCTCCGGTAGCGGTTTGCCGTCGCCGACCAGCACCCGGATCACGTCCCGGACCAGCCCGGTCACCGCGGCGGCCTGGACACCCTTGCCCGAGACGTCACCGATCACCACCAGCCAGCGCCCGTCGGGCAGCGGCACCACGTCGTAGAAGTCGCCGCCCACCTCGGCGTCGTCGCCGGTCGGGACGTACTCGGCGGCGAAACCGATCCCGTCCACCAGTGGCAGCACCGGCGGCAGCAGAGACTGCTGGAGCGTCTGCGCCACCCGACGGCGTTCGGCGTGGATCCGGGCGTTCTCGATGGCCAGCGCGGCCCGCCGGGCCACGTCCTCCAACACGGCCACCTCGTCCGGGTCGTGCCGGTGCCGCTGGTGCCGCCCCACCGCCAGGGTCCCGAGCCGCTGCCCGCGTGCGATCAGCGGAACCGCGAAACCCTCCATCGGCCCGCCCAGGGGGATCTGCGCGGCGCTGCGGGACGCCTCGCGCAGGCGGGCCTGGATCGAGTCCGGCCCGGTCTCGGCCAGCACCTTGTGCAACTGCGGAAGCATCGACTCGTCGGCGTGGCTCGCCGCCGCCAGCCGGAGGCGACCCCATTCGTCGGTGGTGTGCACCGCGCACCACTGGCCGAGTCGCGGCACCACAAGCTGCGGCACCAGCGCCATGGTCAGGTCGACGTCGAGCGACTGGGCCAGCAGTTCGCTCGCCTCGGCGAGGAACGTCAGCCACACCTGCCGGCGGACGTCGGCCCGGCGCAGCCGGTCGTTCTCCAGGTGCAGCGACAGCCGCTCGGCGGTGAGCACGGCCAACGGTTGGGCGTACGCCGACGGCGCGGCGTCCAACTCCAACTCCCCGGCGTACGGGCGGTGCACCGTCAGTGGCACCCGGAGCAGGTCGCTGCCGGGGCGGGGCGGCCGACCGAAGCGGGCCAGCACCTGGCGGCCCTGCCCGTCGCCCCGGTCGAGGCGGATCGTGCCGCCGGCTGCGCCCACCATCTCGGCGACCCGGCTGAGCAGGCTGGTGGCGAAGTCGGGCAACGGGTCGTCCCCGTACAGGTCAGGGGCGGTCTGCATGAGTTCGCTCATCGCGCTGGCGCTCGGCGCGGACCCGTCGGTGCTCGTCCGGGGGCCGGCGTTGGCCGGTGTCGACTCGCCGATGGTCCCGCTGGAGGGCGGGTCGGCGCCGGGGCGGTCCAGCCGGAACCAGACGCCCTTGCCGGTGGGCAGGTACGTGGTGCCCCAGCGGCTGGCGAAGTGGTCGACCAGCAACAGGCCCCGGCCTCGCACGGAGACCTCGTTGATCTCGGTGGAGTCGTTGCGGTCACCGACGGTCAGCTCGTCGCCGGAACCGGGGGCGAAGTCGGAGACGGTGACGGTCAGCCCGATCTCGTCCGCGACGACCTCGATGTCCAGTTCGGTGCGGGCGTGTTCGACGGCATTGGTGGTCAGCTCGGTGGTGAGCAGCAGCGCCTCGTTGGCCAGCTCGTCCAGGTGTGACTCGGTCAACACCGAGCGGACCACGGCGCGGGCGGCGGCCGGCGTACGGCGGTCGGCGGGCAGCCGAACACGCCGGACGGCCCCGTCCCGGGCCCCGGCCATCGCGGGCCCCGCCTCGTCTGGCACCCCCGTATCCTCCACCGTCGCCCTGCCGGGTGCCAAGCCGATCACCGATCGCGGGCCTGTCGCGTCGGTCAGCGGCACCGGTGGCAGCGCACGTGTTGACGTGTCGAAACGACAGGTCCGGGAGCCGGGCGAGGTTTGCGGCACGCCGTGTCGACTCGACGCCGATCGGGCGGGTCGACCGGGCGATCGATGCCATCTGGCGGGTCGCGCACCCTGGCACCACGGCGCGCGCGGGCACAATATGGGGTGCCGGTGTGTCCGCACGGACCGGCGCCCCCCGAGTTGAGCGAGGAATGATGACCACGTCGAAGCAGTCGGTGGCGGATCCGTCCGCGTCCGACCACGAGGCGCTCCTCGGTGAGTTGGCCGAGGCACTGCGACGGATCGGCCGCGGCGACCTGAAGGTCCGGCTTCCCCGCCGGGCCGGCGCGGCCGGTGAGGTGGCGGACGCCTTCAACGAGGTGGTCTCGCTCCAGGAGCGGCAGTACCTGGACCTGCGGCGGATCAGCCGGATCGTCGGTCGCGACGGCCGGCTCACCGAGCGGCTCGACGACGAGGGGCTGGACGGTTCCTGGGCGGAGGGGCAGCGGGCGATCAACTCGCTGATCGACGACCTGGGTCGACCGACCACCGAGATCGCCCGGGTGATCGTGGCGGTCGCCGACGGTGACCTGTCCCAGCACATGGCGTTGGAGATCGACGGTCGGCCGCTGCGCGGTGAGTACCTGCGCATCGGGCGCACGGTGAACACGATGGTGGACCAGCTGTCGTCGTTCTCCAACGAGGTGACGCGGGTGGCCCGTGAGGTGGGCACCGAGGGCAAGTTGGGTGGCCAGGCCGACGTGCGGGGTGTCGCCGGCACCTGGAAGGACCTCACCGACTCGGTGAACACCATGGCGTCGAACCTGACCGGCCAGGTGCGGTCGATCTCGCAGGTGGCGACGGCGGTGGCCAAGGGCGACCTGTCGCAGAAGATCACGGTCGGCGCGCGTGGTGAGGTGGCCGAGCTGGCCGCCACGATGAACTACCTCACCGACACGCTGCGGCTCTTCGCCGAGCAGGTGACCCGGGTGGCCCGTGAGGTGGGCACCGAGGGCAAGTTGGGCGGCCAGGCCGAGGTGCCGAACGTGGCCGGCACCTGGAAGGACCTGACCGACAGCGTCAACTCGATGGCGTCGAACCTGACCGCCCAGGTCCGTAACATCGCGCAGGTCTCCACGGCGGTGGCGCGCGGCGACCTGTCGCAGAAGATCACGGTGGCGGCGCAGGGCGAGATCCTGGAGCTGAAGGACACCGTCAACACGATGGTGGACCAGTTGTCGTCGTTCGCCGACGAGGTGACCCGGGTCGCGCGTGAGGTGGGCATCGAGGGCAAGTTGGGCGGTCAGGCCCAGGTGCGCGGCGTCTCCGGCACCTGGCGGGACCTCACCGAGAACGTCAACCAGTTGGCCGGCAACCTGACCAGCCAGGTCCGCAACATCTCCCAGGTCTCCACAGCAGTGGCGAAGGGCGACCTGTCGCAGAAGATCACGGTGGACGCCCAGGGCGAGATCCTGGAGCTGAAGAACACCGTCAACACCATGGTCGACCAGTTGTCGTCGTTCGCCGACGAGGTGACCCGGGTGGCCCGCGAGGTGGGCACCGAGGGCAACCTGGGCGGTCAGGCGCAGGTGAAGGGCGTTTCCGGCACCTGGCGGGACCTGACCGACAACGTGAACTCGATGGCGTCGAACCTGACCAGCCAGGTCCGCAACATCGCCTCGGTGACCACCGCCGTGGCGAAGGGTGACCTGTCGCAGAAGATCACGGTGGACGCACGGGGCGAGATCCTGGAGCTGAAGTCGACTGTCAACACGATGGTGGACCAGTTGTCGTCGTTCGCCGACGAGGTGACCCGGGTCGCGCGTGAGGTGGGCACCGAGGGCAAGTTGGGCGGCCAGGCGCAGGTGCGCGGGGTCGCCGGCACCTGGCGGGACCTGACCGACAATGTGAACTCGATGGCGTCGAACCTGACCGCCCAGGTCCGCAACATCGCGCAGGTCTCCACTGCGGTGGCGAAGGGTGACCTGTCGCAGAAGATCACCGTGGATGCGCGGGGCGAGATCCTGGAGTTGAAGTCGACTGTCAACACGATGGTGGACCAGTTGTCGTCGTTCGCCGACGAGGTGACCCGGGTGGCCCGTGAGGTGGGCACCGAGGGCAAGCTCGGTGGCCAGGCGCAGGTGAAGGGCGTTTCCGGCACCTGGCGGGACCTGACCGACAACGTGAACTCGATGGCGTCGAACCTGACCAGCCAGGTCCGCAACATCGCCTCGGTGACCACCGCCGTGGCGAAGGGTGACCTGTCGCAGAAGATCACCGTGGATGCCCAGGGCGAGATCCTGGAGCTGAAGTCGACTGTCAACACGATGGTGGACCAGTTGTCGTCGTTCGCCGACGAGGTGACCCGGGTGGCCCGCGAGGTCGGTATCGAGGGCAAGCTCGGCGGTCAGGCGCAGGTGAAGGGCGTCTCTGGCACCTGGCGTGACCTCACCGAGAACGTCAACCAGCTCGCCTCGACGCTGACCACGCAGTTGCGGGCCATCGCCCAGGTGTCCACCTCGGTGACCCGGGGCGACCTGACCCAGCGGATCGCGGTCAAGGCGCAGGGCGAGGTCGCCGAGCTGAAGGACAACATCAACCAGATGATCGTCACCCTCCGGGAGACGACGAAGAAGAACGCCGAGCAGGGCTGGCTGGACTCCAACCTCGCCCGGATCGGCGGCCTGTTGCAGGGCCAGCGCGACCTCGGCGAGGTCTGCCGCATGATCATGACGGAGGTGACTCCGCTGGTCGACGCCCAGCTCGGCGCCTTCTTCCTGGCCGACGACACCGACGGCACCATGCGGCTTCGGCTGACCTCCTCCTACGGGTACGTGGCGCGGGGCCACGACGTCACCTTCGGGCCGGGTGAGGGGCTGGTCGGGCAGACAGCGCTCTCCCGTCGCACGATCCGGGTCAGCGCCTCCCCGAACAGTCGGCTCACCCTGCGGTCCGGCCTGGCCGAGACACCCCCGTCCGACCTGGTGGTGCTCCCCGTGCTGTTCGAGGGCGAGCTGCTCGGGGTGATCGAGTTCGCCAGTGTGTCGGCCTTCTCCGAGCTGCACCTGTCGTTCCTGGAGCGGTTGGTGCTCACCATCGGCATCGCTGTCAACACCATCCAGGCCAACCGGCGTACGGAGGAGCTGCTGGCCCAGTCGCAGCGGCTGGCGCACGAGATGCAGGAGCAGTCGGCGGAGTTGCAGCGCACCAACGCCGAGCTGGAGGAGAAGGCCACTCTGCTGTCCGAGCAGAAGGGCAACATCGAGACGAAGAACCGGGAGATCGAGCTGGCGCGGCTGGGCCTGGAGGAGAAGGCGCAGCAGCTGACCCGGGCGTCGGCGTACAAGTCGGAGTTCCTGGCCAACATGAGCCACGAGCTGCGGACCCCGTTGAACTCGTTGCTGCTGCTG
Source organism: Micromonospora sp. NBC_00330 (assembly GCF_036136635.1). Taxonomy (NCBI): domain Bacteria; kingdom Bacillati; phylum Actinomycetota; class Actinomycetes; order Micromonosporales; family Micromonosporaceae; genus Micromonospora; species Micromonospora sp. NBC_00330. The sequence goes on along the minus strand of NZ_CP108012.1, from coordinate 5,616,901 downwards.
GCCCGTCTGCTGGCCGAGAACTCGGAGCAGAACCTCAGCCCGAAGCAGATCGAGTTCGCCCGGACCATCCACGGGTCCGGCTCGGACCTGCTGCGGCTGATCGACGACATCCTCGACCTGTCCAAGATCGAGGCGGGCCGGATGGACGTCGAGCCGACCGAGATCCGCTTCACCGAGCTGCGCGGCTACGTCGAGCAGGCGTTCGCGCCGCAGGCCGAGGAGAAGAACCTGGACTTCCAGGTACGGGTGAGCAAGGATCTGCCGCCGGCGTTGGTGACCGACGCGCAGCGGTTGCAGCAGATCCTGCGCAACCTGCTCTCCAACGCTGTGAAGTTCACCGACAACGGCGCGGTGACGCTGCGGATCGCCCCGGCCGCGGAGAACGCCGTCTTCGACGTGCCGGCGCTGACCAACGCCCAGCAGGTGATCGCGTTCACCGTGATCGACACCGGGATCGGCATCTCCGACGACAAGCTGTCGATCATCTTCGAGGCGTTCCAGCAGGCCGACGGCACTACCAGTCGCCGGTACGGCGGCACCGGCCTGGGCCTGTCGATCAGCCGCGATCTGGCCCGACTGATCGGCGGCACCATCACCGTGTCGTCCGCGCCCGGTCAGGGCTCGACCTTCACCCTGTTCGTGCCGCAGGTGCTGGCCCCGGACGCGGTGGTGGCGCCGCAGACTCCGTCGCCGCAGCGCGCCGGTCTGCCGTCGTCGCTGCTGATGCCGCCGCTGGAACTGCTGCCGGAACGGCCGGAGGCACCGGCCACCCGTCAACTGGACGGCGCCACGGTGCTGATCGTGGACGACGACGTCCGCAACGTCTTCGCCTTGACCAGCGCGTTGGAGCTGCACGGGATGACCGTGCTGTACTCGGACAACGGGGCGGACGGTGTCCGTCTGCTGGCCGAGCATCCGGAGGTGGACATCGTGCTGATGGACGCCATGATGCCCGACCAGGACGGTTACGAGACCACCCGCCAGATTCGCCGCAACCACCGGTTCGCCGACCTGCCGGTGGTCTTCCTGACCGCGAAGGCGATGCCGGGTGACCGGGAGTCGGCGCTCGCTGCCGGGGGCAGCGACTACATCACCAAGCCGGTCGACCTGGACGACCTGATCGAACTGATGTCGTCCTGGATCAACGGCAGCCGGACCGAGGAGACTTCGTGACCCAGATGGCCAAAGCGCTGCTCGTGGACGACCGGCGGCAGAACCTGACGGCCCTGGAGGCGATCCTTCAGGGCCTGCCGGTCCAGTCCGTGGCGGTGGAGAGCGGCGAGGCGGCGCTCAAGCAGCTGCTGGTGGACGACTTCGCGGTGATCCTGTTGGACGCGCAGATGCCGGACATGGACGGCTTCGAGACGGCGAGCCACATCAAGCGCCGCGAGCGGACCCGGCACGTGCCGATCATCTTCCTCACCGCCGCCGACCGGGACGCCCAACTCGCCCTTCGGGGTTACCAGGTGGGGGCTGTGGACTACCTCACCAAGCCGTTCGACCCGTGGGTGCTCCGGGCCAAGGTGTCGGTCTTCGTGGAGCTGTGGGTGAAGACCCGGCAGCTCGCCACCCAGTCGGATCTGGTCCGGGAGCGCGACACGCAGTGGCGGCGGCTCACCGACGCTGTCGACGAGGCGACCGCGCAGCTCCGCTCGGACGACCCGGAGGTCCGCGACCGGGCGGTACGGCTGCTCGAACAGGCCCGTTGGGGCAACACCGCCTGACGCGGCGGGGCGGCTCAGCCGGTGGGCTGGTCGTTGCGGATCATCAGGGCGCTGCGCAGGCCGGTGATGTCCAGCACGCGGATCAGGAAGTCGCCCACGTGCGTCAGCATCAGCAGGCTCTGCGCGTGGCTGGCCTTGCGGCTGAGCACGACCAGGGTGCCCAGGCCCTGCGAGTCGCAGAAGGTGACGCCGCCGAGGTCGAGCACGATCTTCGGCGGCGGGTCGGCCAGCACCTCGTTGACGACGGTGGAGAGCTGGGCCGCCGTGAGCATGTCGATCTCACCGGCCAGGCGCAAGACTGCTTCGTCGCCCGTCCGGTGTAGCGTGATGGACAGTTCGGCACGATCCACCCGGTCAGCCTAGCGCGATCCGACCGACCTGGCCTGTCGAGGCCGCGAGCCGTTGCCGTCCAGGCCACGAGGCCCCCCATGTCGGCGCTGCTGACCGGCGCGGGTCACAGGTGAGCCGGGTAACCCCACCACGGGGTGGCTGCTGGTTGACCGTCCGGCGCTGTCACAATGGCGGCATCGTGACCGACATCTTTCCCGCCGGATCCGGCCGCTACCCAGCCGATGCGCCGGCCTCCGAGGCCCTGTTCGACCGCGCCCGCGCCATCGTGCCGGGCGGGGTGAACTCCCCTGTGCGTGCCTTCCAGGCGGTCGGCGGCACCCCGCGTTTCATGGTCCGTGGTGAGGGCCCGTGGCTGTACGACGCCGACGGTCGCCGCTACGTCGACCTGGTCTGCTCCTGGGGTCCGCTGATCCTCGGGCACGCGCATCCCGAGGTGGTGGCCGCCGTCCAGGCCGCCGCCGCAAAGGGCACCAGCTTCGGCACCCCCACGCCGGGCGAGGTGGAGCTGGCCGCCGAGCTCGTCGACCGGACCCCGATGGAGCAGGTGCGCCTGGTCAACTCCGGCACCGAGGCGACCATGTCGGCGATCCGGCTGGCCCGCGGCTTCACCGGCCGCTCGAAGATCATCAAGTTCGCCGGTTGCTACCACGGCCACGTCGACGCGCTGCTCGCCTCCGCCGGCTCCGGCGTGGCCACCCTGGGCCTGCCCGACTCGCCCGGCGTGACCGGCGCGGCGGCCAGCGAGACGATAGTGCTCCCGTACAACGACATCCGGGCCGTCGAGGAGGCGTTCGCCGCCGAGGGCCAGCACATCGCCGCGGTGATCACCGAGGCTGCCGCCGGCAACATGGGCGTTGTGGCACCCCGCGACGGCTTCAACCAGCAGCTCGCCCGGATCGCGCACGCACACGGCGCCCTGCTCGTGGTGGACGAGGTGATGACCGGGTTCCGGGTCTCCCGCGCCGGGTGGCACGGCCTCGACGCCTCCGACGCCGACCTGTGGACGTACGGCAAGGTCATGGGTGGCGGCCTGCCCGCCGCGGCGTTCGGCGGGCGCGCGGACATCATGGCGCGGCTCGCGCCGGCCGGCCCTGTCTACCAGGCCGGCACCCTCTCCGGTAACCCGCTGGCCTGCGCCGCCGGCCTGGCGACCCTGCGGCTCGCCGACGACGCGCTGTACCAGCGCCTCGACGAGACGGCCGCCGTCGTGGGCAAGCTGGCGTCCGACGCGTTGGCCGCCGCCGGGGTCCCACACCGACTGTCGTACGCGGGCAGCATGTTCTCGGTCTTCTTCACCGACACCGACGTTGTCGACTACGACAGCGCGCGCACCCAGCAGGTGCCGGCGTTCAAGGCGTTCTTCCACGCGATGCTCGCCGCCGGCGTCTACCTGCCGCCGAGCGCGTTCGAGTCGTGGTTCGTGTCGGCGGCGCTCGACGACGCCGCTCTGGAACACATCGCCGACGCGCTGCCGACGGCGGCGAACGCGGCGGCAGCGGCCGGTCACGGGGGGTAGAAGACCTTGAGCAAGACGGTGGTCCACGTGCTTCGGCACGGCGAGGTGTACAACCCCGACCAGATCCTCTACGGCCGGCTGCCCGGTTTCCGCCTTTCCGAGCTGGGTGTGCAGATGGCCAAGGCCGCCGCGCAGGGCCTGGCCGATCGGGAGATCGTGCACGTGGTGGCCAGCCCGCTGGAGCGCGCCCAGCAGACCGCCGAGCCGATCGCCGCCCAGTTCGGGCTGCCGGTCGGGGTGGACGAGCGGCTGATCGAGAGCGCCAACTGGTTCGAGGGCAAGAAGGTCTCCCCGGGTGACGGGTCGTTCCGTGACCCGCGCAACTGGTGGGTGCTGCGCGACCCGGTGACCCCGTCCTGGGGTGAGGCGTACCGGGTGATCGCCGAGCGGATGTTCGCCGCCGTGCACGCCGCCCGGGTCGCCGCCGAGGGGCGCGAGGCGGTGCTGGTGTCGCACCAGCTCCCGATCTGGACGTTGCGCCGTTACGTCGAGCGCAAGCGGCTCTGGCACGACCCGCGCAAGCGGCAGTGCGGGCTGGCGAGCCTCACCTCGTTCCACTTCGACGGCGCGAAGGTCGCGGGCATCGGCTACAGCGAGCCGGCCGCGCACCTGATCGCTCTCTCCGCGACCGCCCGGACGGCCAAGGGGGCCTGATGAACGCCCGGAGGTGGACCGCCGGTCTGCTCGCCACCGTCGCCGCGGTGGCGCTGGCCGGCTGCACGTCCGGGGGCGGCGGGGAGAAGCACTGCACCAGCGACGGCCTCACGATCACCTGTGCGCCGGACCAGCGGTCGAAGACCCCCAAGGTGGTCGGAGAACTGCTCACCGGGGGCCAGTACGACGTCTCCCAGGCACGCGGCCAGGTAGTGGTCGTCAACTTCTGGGGTTCCTGGTGCGCGCCCTGCCGTGCGGAGGCTGACGACCTGGAGGACACCTACCAGGCCACCAAGGCGTCCGGGGTGACCTTCCTGGGGGTCAACGTGCAGGACAGCAAGGACAAGGCGATCGCCTTCGAGCGGGGGCGGGTGACCTACCCGAGCATCTTCGACCCGTCCAGCAGCCAGGCGCTGAACTTCGACATCCCGCCCAATTCCACACCGGCGACAGTGGTCCTCGACCGCGACGGCCGGATCGCCGCGGTGATCCGTCGCGCGGTGACGAAGGACGAGCTGCGGCCGATCGTCGAACGGGTCGCCGCCGAGAAGCCGGCGTCGAACTGATGGGTGAGACCTTCGAGCAACTGGCCCTCCGCGGGCCGCTGCTGCTCGCCATCGGCGCGGCGGCGCTCGCCGGCCTGGTCAGCTTCCTCTCCCCGTGCGTGCTCCCACTCGTCCCCGGTTACCTGTCGTACGTGACCGGTCTGGCCGGCGCCGACCTGGAGGGCCGGCGGCCGGAGGCCGACCCTGCGCCGGTCGGCGGGGGTGTCGCGGTCAAGGAGCGGGTCGCTCGGGCCGGCGCGGTGAAGGGTCGGGTGCTCGCCGGGACGCTGCTCTTCATCGGCGGCTTCACAGTCGTCTTCGTGGCCACCGCGATCCTCTTCGCCAGCATCGGCCGGGTGTTCTTCGACTACGAGCGCGAGTTGCAGATCGGCGTCGGCGTACTGATCATCGTCGCGGGGTTGAGCTACCTCGGGATGATCCCGGCCCTGCAACGGGAGTTCCGGATCTCCCGGTTGCCGTCCGCCGGGCTGCTCGGCGCACCGGTCTTCGGGGCGGTCTTCGCGCTCAGTTGGGTGCCCTGCACCGGCCCCACGCTCGGCGCGGTGATGGGCATGGCCACCGCCAGCGGCCAGAGCGACCGAGCCGTGGTGCTCGCCGTGGCGTACTGCCTCGGGTTGGGGATACCGTTCATCGTCTTCGGGCTGGGCTTCGAACGCCTGCTCGGGGTCTTCCGCGCCGTCCGGCGCAACAGCCGCTGGGTCACCCGGGTCGGCGGCGCCCTGCTCATCCTGATCGGTCTGGCCCTGGTCACCGGCGGATGGCAGAGCTTCGTGATCTGGTTGCAGACCACCGTCGGGGTGGGCGAGGTGAGCATCTGATGACGGTCGTCGACGACCGACCGGAGACCGTGGCGCCCGCGCCACGCCGCCGGCCGAACCGGCTGCTGGCCCTGCTGCGCAACTCGTGGCGGCAGCTCACCAGTATGCGTACGGCGCTGATCCTGCTCTTCCTGCTCGCGATCGCCGCCATTCCCGGCTCGGTGCTGCCGCAGCGCGGGATCAGCCCGGAGAAGGTCAACGAGTACTTCGTCGACCACCCGGACTGGGCCCCCCGACTGGACCGGATCGGCGCGTTCGAGGTCTTCGGGTCGGTCTGGTTCTCCGCGATCTACCTGCTGCTGTTCACCTCCCTGATCGGCTGCATCACGCCCCGGCTGCGCGACCACGTCCGCACGCTGCGGTCCCGGCCGCCGGCCGCGCCGAAGCGGATGGCCCGGCTGCCGCAGCACACGGTGCTGCCCGCCCCGCCCGGTGGGGCGGCGGCGATCGCCGAGATGCTGCGCAAGCGCCGTTGGCGCGTCGAGGTGCGCGGCGACGAGGTCTCCGCCGAGAAGGGCTACCTCAAGGAGACCGGCAACCTGCTGTTCCACACCTCGCTGATCGCGGTGCTGATCGGGGTGGCGCTCGGCTCCTGGTACGGCTGGAGCGGTAACCGGCTGCTGGTGGCCGGCGCTGACAACGCGTTCTGCAACACCCGCCAGCAGTACGCCGAGGCGAAGCTCGGCCCCCAGGTGGACAGCGCCGACCTGCCCGGCTTCTGCCTGCGGTTGGACGACTTCGAGGCCCGGTTCCTGGCGTCCGGCCAGCCGGAGTTCTTCAACGCCACCGTCACCGTCAGCGGTCCGGACGAGCCGACCCGCAGCGCCGACTTCTCGGTGAACTCGCCGCTGCGCCTGAACGACGCGAGCGTCTACCTGCTCGGCCACGGGTACGCCCCGGTGATCCGCTACACCGACCGGTTCGGCAACAGCCAGATCAGTGACGAGCCGTTCCTGACCACCGGCGACATGGGCCTGACCAGCGAGGGGCTGGCGGCCTTCCCGGACGCGAACGTCGACCCGGCGACCGGCAAGCGCGCACCGGATCTGCAGATGGCGTTCACCGGCATCTACCTGCCCACGGCGCCCGAGAAGGCGCCGTTCGTCCGCTCGCAGTACCCGACCGAGCGCAACCCGGTGCTGAACCTGGTCGCCTACCGGGGCAACCTCGGCCTGGACGCCGGCATCCCCGGCTCGGTCTACCAGCTCGATCAGCGGCAGGTGCGGGCCGGCAAGGTCAAGGAGGTCGGCACCAAACTGCTCCGCAAGGGCGAGACCTGGAAGCTGGACGACGGCACGACAGTCGAGTTCCTGGGCACCGAGCGGTACGTCACTCTCTCCGTCCGGCACGATCCCGGCTCGACGATGCTGCTGGTCAGTTGCGGCGTCCTGCTGGTCGGGCTGATGGGTTCGCTGTTCGGGAAGCGCCGTCGGGTGTTCTTCCGGGTGGTGCCGGCCGACCCCGGGGAAGGATCTCCGACGAGCGGTAGTAGCTTGATGGAGGTCGGTGGGTTGCCGCGTACCGACTATCCAGGGTTCGCCGACGAGTTCACCCAGCTGGTCGCCGCCGTCAGCGGTGCCGAACGGGCTGGTGCTGGCGCTGACTCCGCTGACCGGGCCGGCGTGCGAGAAGGAGCCGAGTGATGTCCGCACTCTCCGACAATCTGGTGTCGTTCGCGATCCTGGCGTACCTGATCGCGATGATCGGCCACGCCGTCGAGTACGCGCTGGGCAACGTGCGTACCCGGGTTGCCACGGCGGCTCCGGTGCGCGAGTTGGTAGGTGCCGGCGGCGGTGTCGTCCCGACGCCGCCCGCGCCGGTCCCCTCGTCACCTGCGGCCGACCGCTCCGCCGGGCGGGCCCGGCTCGCGGGCCTGATCGGGGTGGGCGCCACAGCGGTCGCCGCCGCGCTGCACCTCGCGGCGCTGGTCACCCGTGGGCTCGCCGCGGACCGCATGCCGTGGGGCAACATGTACGAGTTCGTGCTCACCGTGACGTTCATCGGGGTGGCCGCCTGGTTGGTGGTGCTCTGGAAGCGACAGTCGCTGCGCAAGCTCGGGCTCTTCCTCACCCTGGTGATGGTGCTGCTGGTCGCCACCGCCGAGCTGGTGCTGTACGTGCCGATCGTGCCGCTGGTCCCGGCCCTGAACTCGTACTGGTTCATCATCCACGTCTCGACGATCGTCTTCGCGTCCGGCATCTTCCTGCTCGGCGTGGTGCCGGCGGTCGGCTTCCTGATGCGCAACGGGTACGAGCAGGGCAAGCGGAGTTTCCCGTACACCCTGGCGAAGCGGCTGCCCGGCGCGGCCGGCCTGGAGCGGCTGACCTTCGCGCTGCACGCCTTCGCGTTCCCGATCTTCACTTTCGCGGTGATCGCCGGTGCCATCTGGGCCGAGGCGGCCTGGGGTCGGCCGTGGGGCTGGGACCCGAAGGAGACCTGGGCGTTCATCTCCTGGGTGGTGTACGCCGGCTACCTGCACGCCCGCGCGACGCCCAGCGTGAAGCGCAACGTGGCCACCTGGATCGCGGTACTCGGCTTCCTCACCATGCTGATGAACCTGTTCGGCGTGAACATCTTCTTCACCGGCCTGCACTCGTACGGCGGGCTGGACTGACGTGGTTGACGACAATGCGGGCCGGTCACTGAATCGTCAGTGACCGGCCCGCATTGTTCTCCGTGCCTGGGTCAGCTCACGGTGACCGGGGCGATGTCGTTGCTCGGGTCGTCGTCCACCCGCGGGTAGCGGCCGTGCGGCTCGACCTGTCCGGCAGCGCCGGTGAGACGCTCGATCCGCAGGTCGAACGTGACCATGTGACTGGTCCCGGCGAGGAACACGACCACCCGCCCGTCGCAGTACCAGGTTGCCGGGGTGTCCGCGGTGCCCTCGTCGCCGCCGAACGGCCGGCAGTCTGACGGATGGTCCACGATGGTTACGCCAACGGGTGGGGTGAAGTAGAACGCGCCGACGACGTCGCCGGAGTTGGTGCCGTCCGGCACGCCGGGGCCGACATTACGCAGGCCCACGATGACCTGGACGGTGTCACCGACGGCTCCGGTGACGGCGGCGCCTTTGGCGACGATGTCGAAGGCGCCCTGGACCTGGCCCAGGTAGGTCCCGCCGCCGGCGCCGGTCACCTCGACCGGGACCACGTCGAGCGGTGCGCCGACCGGCCGCAGGCGCAGTGCCTGGTCGGCGTCGCGCCTCTTGAACTTCACATCGCTCGGAAGCGGCCCGGCGCTGGACAGCGGCTCCACGATCTGGTTGATTCGCTTGCCGCCGAGGGCGGCCGGACCGACGGCGGTGGGGAAGCCACCACGCAGTTCGTGCCGCTGGCCGGGCGCGAAGGTTCCCCGCACCGTGCAGGCGACCCTGGTGCCGAGCGCCGGGTCGGTGCCGTACCGGCAGTTGCGGTAGCTGGCCGGAATTATGCCGACCGGAAAACGGAAGGTGAGTCGGAGATCCACGGCCGGCTGGTCGCCGGCGTTGACCACGGCCACCGGCATTGCGTAACTGTCACCGACATCGACGCCAGCGACGTTTTCGTTGACCATGTCGAGCAGGTCGGGCCCGGACCGCACGGTGACAGTCGCCTGCTGGGTGTACGCCTCGGTCTGCTCGCCGAGCGCCGTGTAGTCGAGGGTGCCGGTCGCGCCGTCGACAGCGCCGGGCGCGGGCCGGAACACCACCGGGATGGTGCCGGTGAGCGTGCCGAACTCCTCGATGGCCGTCGGCGGCATCGGGCAGGTCACCGAGGTGCCCTGGGTGACGCAGTAGTCGGGGAAGCCGGCGGTGGCCACCCCGGCCAGGCCGGTCAGGTCGATTGTCACCCGGGGCTGGCTGGCGCCGGTGCTGTTCAGGGTCAGCGGCACAGTGCGGCCGGGAGCGCCGGGGCCGCCGACGGTGAGGTCACCCAGCCAGCCGTCGACCCAACCGGGGTCGTCCTGGGCCGCGGCCGGGCCAGCCGCCACGGCGACCAGTGCGGTGCCGACGACCAGCGCGGTCAGGCCGCGCAAGAGCCTGCCACGCGCAACGTGCACAGATCTCATGGATCTCCTTGGAGAGGGATGAGCCGATCGGAAGAAGCCGGGTTCGCAGCACCCCGACCCGACCGGCATCCATGATCTTAGAGATCACCTGTGACAGTTTTCGATCACGATTTCGGCCGTTGATCGACTCGGCTTTCAGGAAGTCGGGGTGTCGTGCGGCCCCGGACGCCGCGACGTCCTGGAACCCGAGTGGATCTTGTGGTGGCGGCTGTCGAGCCGGAGGGTCAGGCCGGGTCGCGGCTCGCGTTACCGCGATATGCGCGTCACGGCATGACACAGCGTCAGGCGCTCGCTACCGTGCGGCGGACGGGTCGCCTGACCCGACAATCGCGGCGGAAGGTGGGGTGCAGTGACCACAGTGGTGTCCACGGCAGCGCTGATCCGGGAACAGCTCCGGCGGTCCCGGCTCGCGGCCGGGCTGACCCAGGAGGAGTACGGCAAACGGGCGCACTACTCACCGTCCATGGTGTCGGCCGTCGAGCTGGGCCAGACGGCGCCCAACGAGGCGTACCTGATCCGGGCCGACGAGGTGCTCGACACCGGCGGCCTGCTGGTCTCGCTGCGCGAGCTGGGCCGGCGCGACGGCGAGCCGGTCTGGTTCCGCCCCTGGCTGGAGGTCGAACGGGTCGCCACCCAACTGCGCTGCTTCGAGGCGACGATGATTCCCGGGCTGTTGCAGACCGCCGACTACGCGCGGGCGGTGTTCCGGCTCGACCTGGGGCTCACCGCCGACCGGGTGGAGGAGTTGGTGGCGGCGCGGCTGGAGCGGCAGACGATCCTCGACCGGGAGCACCCGCCGCAGCTCACCGCCGTCATCGACGAAGCTGCGTTGCAGCGCTTCGCGGAAAGCTGCGCCGGGGTGCTGGCCGAGCAACTGCGGCACCTGGTGGCGTGCGCCCGCCGCCCGCACATAAGGGTGCACGTGCTGCCGCAGGGCGTGGGCCTGCACGCCGGCCTCTTCGGGCCGTTCATCCTCGGCCGCACCGCCGACGGCAGTTGGCTCGGCTTCCTCGACAACCAGACCGGCGGCACCGCAGTGGACGACATCTTCGAGGTGGCGACCCTGCTCGGAAGGTGGGAGAGTCTGCGCAGTGACGCGCTGCCCCGGCAGCAGTCGATCGACCTGCTCGAGGAGATCGTGAAGCCATGGATCTGACCGGAGCCCGCTGGCACAAGTCCACCCGGAGCGGCAACAACAGTGGCGCGTGCGTCGAGGTCGCCGACAACCTGCCGGGCCGGGTGCACGTCCGCGATTCCAAGGACCGCGACGGCGACCTGCTGACCTTCACCCCGGCCGCGTGGCGGGCCTTCGTCGAGCTGGCCCGCACCCACTGACCGCGCGCTGAACCGGGCAACCGCAAGGTTGTACCGCATCCGGCACGGGTCGCCCGGCAACCGCCACCTCGGCGACATGGCGTCGATCCGGTCCATGACTCGCCACCGGATCATGCCCGCGCAGCAACGACGCGCGCCGAGCCGATCCTGGTCACCACCAGGCCGGAGAGCGGCTCTGGGGTCAGCCGCCGAACCAGCCGGGCACGTCGAGTCGGAACCAGTTGGCCGAGGCCATCGTGCCGAGGTCGTCTTCCATTGCGGCGACCCGTTCCGGGCCGAGCGTCTCGGTCCACTGTGCTCGCAGTCGGTCGAAGATCTCGGCCGAGCGGCGTAGCCCGTCGGCACCGCGCGGGGTCACCCGGACCAGCCTGCGTCGGGCATCGGTGGGGTCGTCGGCCCTCTCCAGGTAGCCGACGGCCACCAACCGGTCGACGGTCTTGCCGGCGGCCTGCTTGGAGATGCCCAGCCGCTGGCCCAGTTCGGTGGCGGTGGTGCCGTCCGCGCCAACGGCCTGGAGCACGAACCCGTGCAGCGGTCGCAGCTCAGGATGCCCCTCCCGGGCCAGCTCGGCGTGCAGGTCGTCGATCAGCGTCCGGAAGCCGGCCAGCAGCAACAGTGGCAGCGCGAAGCCGGGGCGCGCGGGATCAGCGGTTGCCATATTCGACAACCACGTTTACTATTTCGTCAACCACGTTGACTATCGTACCGTCCTCCGCTCCAGGCTCTGGAAAGCAGGTAACCATGTCCGTCTTCACCGCCCACACCGCCGAGACCGCACCCGCCGCCGCCCGTCGGTCCATCGAGGGAGTACGCGGCCGGTTCGGCTGGCTGCCCACCCCGGTGGCGCTGATGGCCGATTCGCCGCAGTTGCTCACCGGCTTCCTCACCGCCAGCACGGGCTTCGAGCAGACCGACCTCGCCCCGCTGGACCAGGAGGTGGTCATCCTGACGGTCTCCACCAGTCACGAATGCCATTTCTGCGTCGCCCTGCACACCGGCAAGCTCACCCGACTCGGCGCGACCCCCGAGCTGATCACCGCGCTGCGTGCCGGCACGGTGCTGCCCGACCCGCGCCTGGAGGCTCTGCGCCGCTTCACGCTGGCCGTGCTCGACCACCGGGGCGCAGTGCCCGACGACGAGCTGGACGACTTCCTGGCCGCCGGCTACCAGCCCCGGCACGCGCTGGACGTGGTGCTCGGCGTCGGCGCGTACACGATGTCCACCTTCGCCAACCGGCTCACCCGGGCACCGCTCGACCCGCCACTGGCCGCTCACGCCTGGACGCCCGCCGCCTGACCGAGGACACCAGCGACCCCTGCTCAGGCCGACTGAAGGAAGTCGCGCAGCAGGGCGAGCATCTCGTCCGGGCGCTCCTCGTACAGCCAGTGCCCGCAGTCCTCGATCACCTCGCCGCGCACCGTGTCGGCGTACCGGCGGACCTGCTCGGCGACCTGCCCGCCGAGGCTGGCCGCCGAGCCGACGGCCAGCACCGGCATGGTCAGCTTGGTGCCCCGGTACGCCGCGTTGTCGGCGACGTCCTGCTCGAACGCCCGGAAGTAGGCGAAGCTGGCCCGCAGGTGCGCGGGGTCGCGCAGGTGGCTGGCGAACTCCTCGATGTCGGGCGCGGCGATGCTGCCCTTTCGCACCATCAGCGCGTCGGTGAACTTGTCCACCCAGAGCGACTCCCGCCCCTTGACCAGCGCCTCCGGGAGCCCGTTGCCGAGGGAGAAGTAGCCGAAGTTCCACACCCCGGGCCCGGCCGAGGTGAGCGCGGGGAACGTGTAGATGCTCTCGTCGGGGATCGGCGCCTCGGTGAGCACCAGCCGACTCACCCGCTGCGGATGGGCGGCGGCGTACGCGTACGCCACCATGGTCCCCAGGTCGTGCCCGACCAGCCGAAGGTCACCGACCAGGCCGAGCTGGTCGAGTAGTCCGTGCAGGTCGGCGGCGACGGTCTTCTTGTCGTACCCCCCGTCCGGGGCGTCGCTGCCGCCGAAGCCGCGCAGGTCGGGCGCTACCACGTCGAAGGAGCGCCCCAACTCGGGCAGCAGGTGCCGCCACATGTACCAGCACTGCGGGTACCCGTGCAGCAGCACCAGCGGCGGGCCGGCCCCGCCACGGACGTAGTTCATGGCGATCTGCCCGACCCGAGCCCGTTGCTCGGTGAACCCCGCCGGAACCCGCTCCCCGCCCATCGCCGCCCCCGTCCGCCGTCCCGACCTCTGCCGCCTGCCCGGCTACCCGCTCAACCGCCCACCATGCCCCTGAGGTGCGCGTTGATCGACTCGCCTTCCTTGAAGTCGCGGTGTCCGGCGGCCTGGGACACCGCGGTTTCCTGAAAGCCGAGTCGATCTCGACCAGCCGCCCGCGCCCGCCGCCGCCACCGCTGCGGCGGCGGGCGGCGGGCGTCACAGCACCCGGCCTGGGCCGTGCGGGAGCCTGTGCGGGAGACTGGGCGACATGGCGGCTCGTGGCTTCCCGTACACCGATCTCAAGGACTTCATCGCGGCGCTGGAGCGCGCGGGGGAGTTGCGCCGGATCGACGTCCCGGTCGATCCGACCCTGGAGATCAGCGAGGTGGTCACCCGCACGGTGCGGGCCGGCGGCCCGGCGCTGCTCTTCGAGCGTCCGACCCGGGGCGAGATGCCGGTGGCGATCAACCTGTTCGGCACCGAGAAGCGGATGGCGATGGCCCTCGGCGTCGACTCGCTGGACGAGATCGGTGCCCGGATCGGCGCGATGATCAAGCCGGAGCTGCCGGTCGGCTGGTCGGGCATCCGGGAGGGCCTCGGCAAGGTCATGCAGCTCAAGTCGCTGCCGCCGCGCAAGGTGAAGACCGCCCCCTGCCAGGAGGTCGTCTACCGGGGTGAGGACGTCGACCTCAACCGGCTGCCGGGGTTGCAGGTCTGGCCCGACGACGGCGGGATCTTCCACAACTACGGGCTGACCCACACCAAGCACCCGGAGACCGGCAAGCGCAACCTCGGCCTGTACCGACTCCAGCAGCACGGCCGCAACACCCTGGGCATGCACTGGCAGATCCACAAGGACTCGACGGCGCACCACGCGGTCGCCGAGCGGCTCGGGCAGCGCCTGCCGGTCGCGATCGCGATCGGCTGCGACCCGGTCGTCTCGTACGCGGCCAGCGCCCCGCTGCCCAGCGACATCGACGAGTACCTGTTCGCCGGGTTCCTGCGCGGCGAGCGGGTGGAGATGGTCGACTGCCTCACAGTGCCGTTGCAGGTGCCGGCGCACGCGCAGATCGTGCTGGAGGGCTACCTGGAGCCGGGTGAGCGGCTGCCCGAGGGGCCGTTCGGCGACCACACCGGCTTCTACACGCCGGTCGAGCCGTTCCCCGTGCTGCACATCGAGGCGATGACCATGCAGCGCAAGCCGGTCTACCACTCGATCGTCACCTCGAAGCCGCCGCAGGAGGACCACGGCCTCGGCAAGGCCACCGAGCGGATCTTCCAGCCGCTGCTCAAGCTGATGATCCCGGACATCGTCGACTACGACCTGCCGGCCGCCGGCGTCTTCCACAACTGCGCGATCGTCTCGATCCGCAAGCGCTACCCGAAGCACGCGCAGAAGGTGATGAACGCGATCTGGGGCGCGCACCTGATGTCGCTGACCAAGCTGATCGTGATCGTCGACGAGGACTGCGACGTGCACGACTACAACGAGGTCGCCTTCCGGGCGTTCGGCAACGTCGACTACGCCCGCGACCTGCTGCTCACCGAGGGCCCGGTGGACCACCTCGACCACTCGTCGTACCAGCAGTTCTGGGGCGGCAAGGCCGGCGTCGACGCGACCCGCAAGCTGCCCACCGAGGGCTACACCCGCGGTTGGCCGGAGGAAATGACCATGAGCCCGGAAGTCGCCGCCCTGGTCGACAAGCGCTGGAAGGAGTACGGCATCTGATGGCCGTCATCGACGCACCGACGGCGAAGCCGGGCCGGACCAAGTCCTTCCTGAAGCTCGTCGCCGTCGAGCATTCCGTCTTCGCGCTGCCGTTCGCGTTCCTCTCCGCGCTGGCCGCGATGCAGGGTTCCGGCGGGCGGGTACGGTGGCTCGACCTGCTGCTGATCACCGTGGCGATGGTCGGGGCGCGGACGTTCGCGATGGCCGCCAACCGGATCCTCGACCGCAAGATCGACGCCCGGAACCCGCGTACCGCCGGTCGGGAACTGGTCACCGGAGCGGTGAGCGTGCGGACGGCCTGGACCGGCGCGGCCGTCGCACTAGTGGTCTTCCTCGTCGCCGCCGCCCTGCTCAACCCGCTCTGCCTGGTGCTCGCGCCGCTCGCAGTGGTGCCGCTGGTCGTCTACCCCTACGCCAAGCGGTTCACCAACTGGCCGCACGCCATCCTCGGGATCGCCCAGGCGGTCGGCCCCGTCGGCGCCTGGCTGGCGGTCACCGGCACCCTGGACGGCTCCGGGCCGGCCTGGCTGCTCGGCGCGGCAGTGGGGCTGTGGATCGGCGGCTTCGACCTGATCTACGCCTGCCAGGACTCCGAGATCGACCGGGAGATCGGCGTGCACAGCGTGCCCGCCCGGTACGGCCGGCGCTTCGCGCTGCACGCCTCCTCTGTCGCGCACGTGGTGACCTTCGCGCTGTTCGTCTGGTTCGGTGCGCTGATCGGTCTCGGCTGGCTCTGGTGGATCGGGCTGGCGCTGACCGCTGTGGCGTTCGCCTACCAGCACCTGGTGGTCACCCCGACCGACCTCAGCAAGGTCAACCGGGCGTTCTTCACCGCGAACGGGTTCGTCGGCATCGCGCTGTTCCTCTTCGCCCTGCTCGACCTGGTGGTCCGGCTCGGCCTACGGCCCTGAGGCTGGGTGGTCTGGCTCGGCCTACGGCCCTGAGGCTGGTGGGCTGGTGCTGACCGGGTAGCGGGCGCTCTCGAAGGTCCAGTCGACGGTCCCGCGCACGGCGTTCGCGATCCCGTCGAGATGGTCGGCGACCGCCTCGTCCAACGACGGGCCGAACGACGGCACCGCGGCTCGCAACGCGACGAAGCGCCGCATCGCCTCCCGCCAGTGCTCGGCAGCCCGTTCGGCCGCCTCCGCCTCGGGAACGCCCAGTTCGGCCTCGATGGCGAGGACCAGGTTGTGCCCGCCGGCGGTCACCCGGTCCCGTTCCAGCGAGGCCAGGTCGTTGTACCAGGAGAGCAGGTCGTTGCCGGTGCGCGCGATCTGACGCAGCAGCGGGTGGTGGTAGACCGGGTCGGGCAGTGGCCGGCCGCTGACGAACTCCACCAGCGGGTACGACACCTCCGCCGCCGAGGTCGACCGACGTAGCTCGACGTACTCGTCCACGCTCGGACGGCGGCCGGCCTCCTTGGTGACGGCCTCCTGCCAGGTGCCGTCGAGGTGGCGGGCCACCGCGTCGGCGAAGCGCTGCCGCCACCGTGCCGGCATCCGGCGGCGCGGCTCCCGCCAGGCCAGCACCAGCAGTCGCCGCAGCGGGCCGGTCAGCCCGGGCTGCCGCAGCCGCGTGCCGTCGTGCAACAGCGCCAGGGTGCCGTTGCGCAGCGCCCGGATCTGCTCGGGCGTCAACCGACTCGGCCCGTCGCAGGCGTCGTCGACAAGGAAGAACCAGGTGAACAGCGCGGCCAGCACCCGCAGGTCGGTTTCGGTCGCCCCCGGGTAGAGCCGCGCGGCGTACCGGGCGAAGGCGCCCCGGGACAGCCGGTGCAGTGCGGCGTCGTCCAGTGGAAGGCCAAGCTCGGGCAGGAGACCGAGCAGCCAGTCCTGCACACGGTCGGCGTGTGGTGGTGGAAGCCGGGGTGGGATCGGACATTCGGCACGCAGCGCCCGGAGGATCTCGCCGGTCGTCACCGATGCCTCCTCTTCGAGATGGTTCCGGTGCGAATCGCCAGCGGCAGCATGTCAGGTCGGTGGGATGCGCGGGTACCCCGTCCGACATGTCGGACCCGACCAACCCGGGGGTGCCCACCAGCGGACCAGCCGGACCAGGCAGGCTTGGGGTCATGCGGGAACCATGGGTGGTCGGGGTCTCCGGTGCCTCCGGTACGCCGTACGCGGCTGCCGTCATCGGCGGACTGCTCGACGCGGGCGAGCCGGTGGACCTGATCGTGTCCCGGGCGGCACGACTCACAGTGCTCGACGAGACCGGCCGACCCTTCCGTGACGGGCACTGGGCCGAGGACCTCGCCGCCTGGCTGGATCGGGACCTGACCACGGCGGATGTGCGGCACTGGCCGGCCGGCGACCTGGCCGCCGGGCCGAGCAGCGGCTCCTACCGGGTACGCGGGATGGCGGTGGTCCCGGCCAGCACGGCCGCCTGCGCGGGCATCGCGATCGGGCTCTCCAAGGACCTGTTGCAGCGCGCCGCTGAGGTCAACCTCAAGGAACGCCGTCCCGTGGTGCTGGTCCCCCGGGAGACACCGGTGACCCGCAGCCATCTGGAGCACCTCATCGCCCTGCACGACGCGGGCGCCGTGGTGCTGCCGGCCAGCCCCGGCTTTTACGGCGCCGGGGCGGCGGCCAGCGCGCAGCAGCTTGTCGACTTCGTGGCCGGCAAGGTGCTGGACGCGCTCGGCGTCCCGCACACCCTGTTCCGGCGGTGGTCCGGCCAGCTCGGCGCAGCCCGAAGCTGAGCCGTCCGCTCGTGCTGAGCCGTCCGCTCGCGCTGGGCACAATTGTGCTGCTCAGCACGAGCGGTGTTGCCGCCCGGCGGTTGGCCGAAGCGGGACGCGGACCGGACTGGTGTCCGGTCCGCGTGGCGTTGTCCGCACCAGTTCAGTACATGCCGGCGTTGGCCGGACCCGGCCCCGTGGATGCCGCCGGCCCCACATTGCGTGGCTTACCGACCTCATCCACCTCGTCCAGCATGCCCTCCCCCTCAAGCAGGGCTCGCACCTCGGATTCCCGAAACCGGCGATGCCCGCCTGGAGTCCGGATGCTTCCTATCCGGCCGGCCGCCGCCCATCTCGTCACAGTTTTCGGGTCTACCCGAAACAGCGCGGCGACCTCACCCGGTGTCAGCAGGCGATCTCCAGTGTCCACAGCCCCCTCCTCGCGTCGACGAAGCCCCCGGCTGAACACACTGCCCCCGGCTGGTGCGTAGCCCAGAGCCGTCATGAGGGACGTATGGCAATTACAGCACCAGGGACATGGCCTGTCCGCCCAAACGCGAAAAATGCACTGAGTGGGGAGTTAGTAATGTTACTGGTGCTACCTCGGCCCTGACCGGCGGTTTATGAACAGTGACTCACCGCTCAGTCCAACGGGTGCCGAAGGCCGCACGTTACGCGTCAGCGGTTAAGGTCACTCTCTGTGGATGCCATCGACCTGAGCCTCGTCGACCTGCTGCGCGGCAACGCCCGCCTGTCGTACGCCGAGTTGGCCCGACAGGTGGGCCTCTCGGCCCCGGCCGTGCACGAGCGGGTCGGCAAGCTGGAGAGCAGCGGCGTGGTCCGGGGTTACCGCGCGGACGTGGCCCCGGAGTCGATCGGACTGGGTGTCACAGCGCTGATCGGCATCGTCGAGGACTCCGGTGCCGACAGCGACGACATGCTCGAGTCGCTGCGGGTGCTGCCCGAGATCGAGTCCTGCTACTTCATGGCGGGCGTGGAGTCGTTCCTGCTCAAGGCGCGGGTCGGCACGATCGCCGAGCTGGAGCAGTTGATCGTGCGGTTGAACCGGACGCCGGGGGTGGCCTCCACCCGTACCGCCATCGCGCTCTCCACCAAGTGGGAGAACCGCCCCCAGCCGGTCGGCCCGCCCGCGGCCTGACCGCCGCGTACCCCTGGTGTCGCCCGGGCGGCCGGCGGTAGCGTGCGCCGATGACCCCGCCGGCGCGTCCCGTGGCCGTGGTGACCGGCGCTGCCGGCGGCCTGGGCCGCGCCATCGCCACCGCGCTGCACACCGACGGTTGGTCGGTGCTGCTCACCGACCTCGACCCGGTGGCGGTGCAGAGCGCCGCTGCGCCGCTCGGCGGCTGGTCGGCCGCCCTGGACGTCCGGGACGAGGATGCCTGCGCCGCCATCGCCGCGAACGCGGCAGGTCGGGGCGACCTCGCCCTCTGGGTAAACAACGCCGGCATCCTGGTCACCGGGGCGTCGTGGGAGCACGACGCCGCGACCCGCCGTCGGGTGCTCGACGTGAACACCCACGGCGCCATGAACGGCACCCTCGCCGCGCTGACGGTGATGCGCGGGCAGGGCCACGGCCACGTGCTCAACGTCGTCTCGTTGGCCGGGCTGGTCGCCGCGCCCGGCGAAACGGTGTACGCGGCCAGCAAGCACGCCCTGCTGGCGTTCAGCCTCGGCACCCTGTCCGACCTGCGGATGGCCGGGCACCGGCGGGTGCACGTCTCCTGCCTCTGCCCGGACGGCATCTGGACCCCGATGCTGCACGACCGGCTGGACGACCCGGGGGCGGTGGCCTCGTTCACCGGATCGATGCTGACCGCGCAGCAGGTGGCGGCCCGGGCGGTCCGGCTGGCCCGCCGGCCACGTCCGGTGGTCAGCCTGCCCCGCTGGCGGGGAGCGCAGGTACGCCTGTTGGACGCACTGCCCAGGCTGGCCGTCGCGCTCACCCCGATCGTCCGGGCCGCCGGTCGCGCCGGTCAGCGCCGCCAACGCCGCAGGTCAACGCCGCCGGACCCGCGCTGACCACCGCTGGCCCGCTTGCTAGGTTTCCGAGCGTGACTCATCTCGACCGGTGCGACGAATCCAGCCGAACCTGGGTGACCGAGGCGATCGCCGCCGTCGAGGCAGACGCGAACCGGTCCGCCGACACCCACCTGCTGCCGTTCCCGCTGCCCCGGGAATGGGGGATCGACCTCTACCTCAAGGACGAGTCGTCACACCCCACCGGCTCGCTGAAGCACCGGCTGGCCCGTTCACTGTTCCTCTACGGGCTCTGCAACGGCTGGATCGGGCCGCGCACCACGATCGTCGAGGCGTCGTCGGGTTCCACCGCGGTCTCCGAGGCGTACTTCGCCCGGATGCTGGGCCTGCCGTTCATCGCGGTGATGCCCGCCTCCACCTCGCCCGAGAAGATTACGCAGATCGAGTTCCAGGGCGGTCGGTGCCACCTGGTGGACGACCCGGCGAGCGTGGTGGTCGAGGCCCGGTGGCTCGCCGAGGACTCCGGCGGGCACTTCATGGACCAGTTCACCTACGCCGAGCGGGCGACCGACTGGCGGGGCAACAACAACATCGCCGAGTCGATCTACGCGCAGTTGGAGCTGGAGCGGCACCCGATCCCCGCCTGGGTCGTGGTGGGCGCCGGCACCGGTGGCACCAGCGCGACCATCGGCCGCTACGCCCGATACCGCCGGCTCGCCACCAAGCTCTGCGTCGTCGACCCGGAGAACTCGGCGTTCTACCCGGCCTGGTTGGCCGCCGACTGGTCGGTACGCACCGGGAAGGGCTCCCGCATCGAGGGGATCGGCCGGCCCACCGTGGAGGCGTCGTTCCTGCCCTCGGTGGTGGACCGGATGGTCCAGGTGCCGGACGCGGCTTCCCTGGCCGCCATGCGCGCCGGATCGGCGCTGCTCGGCCGCCGGGTGGGCGGCTCCACCGGCACCAACCTGTGGGGCGCGTTCGGCCTGATCGCCGCGATGCTCGCCGAGCGTCGGACCGGCTCGGTGGTCACCCTGATCTGCGACCCGGGCGACAGGTACGCGGACACGTACTACGCCGACGACTGGGTGGCCGCCCAAGGCCTCGACCTGACCCCGCACCTGGCCACCATCGACAGCTTCCTGGCCAGCGGGGCCTGGCCCGCCTGAGCCCGATCGGCCGGGCCTGGCCCGCCGGGGCGCTGATCAGCGCGGGTCGATCCGCTCGGCCAGCCCGGGGTAGCGCACCACGTAGCCGCTGTCGTCCAGATCGATGTCGGCAGTGAAGGTGCCGCTGGCGAAGCGCACCCGACCCGGCCCGAGCCCGGTGTAGATCTGCTCGGCCGGCACCACCTCCAGGCCGGGCAGCAGAACCCAGGCAACGGTGATCCGGTGCGCCACGTCGGCCGGCTCGGCCGCCATCCGAAGCCGGTGGACGGGCAGAGTGTTGAACAGCGGCGAACCGCTCAGGTCGACGTCGAGCGCGTCGGCCAGCCGGTCCGGGTCGTCAGTACCCGGCAGACCGGCCCGGCGGTGACCGGCCGCGACCAGGGCCGCGTCCAGGTCGCCCTGTTCGGCGGTGGTCACCCGCCAGCGGCCCGCGGCCCGTTCCAGCTTCACTCGGCGCAGCCAGCCGAGACCCTCGGCCTCGACCTCGACCCGGGTGGTGGCCCAGTCCGGCGTGGTGGTCAGTTGGTAGCGGGCGGTCCACGGGATCGGGTCCACGGCGAGCAGGGTGCCCCGGGCCGCCAACCCGTGGCCGTCGTCGAGCAGAACCTGCTCGCTGCCGGCGGTGTCCGTCCGGGACCAGAAGATTGACTTCGGCATGGTCGGCATGAGCCGGACGTTACGCGACCTGCTCGGTATCGGCAGGGCATGCGCGAACGCCGCCGCGAAGCCTGGGCTTCACGACGGCGTTCGGTGGATCAATCAGTGGGTACGCGCTGCCGGTCGTCCGCCGAAACCACGCCGATCGTCACGCGGGCGGTCCTCGCGGGGCCGGTCGTCGCGGGGCCGGTCGTCCCGGACCCGGCTCTCCGGGCGGAACCCACCGCGAGCGTCGCGGTCGCCGAAGCGCCGCTCGCCCTGCGGCCGGTCGCCGAAGCGCCGCTCGCCGGTCGGTCGGTCGCCCCGACCGTCCCGGTCGCCGAACTGCGGCCGGTCGCCGAACCGACGCTCGCCCTGCGGCCGGTCGCCGTAGCTCCGGTCGCCCTGCGGCCGGTCGCTGTGCTGCCGGTCGCCCCCGAAGCGCCGCTCGCCCTGCGGGCGGTCGCTGTAGCTCCGGTCGCCCTGCGGGCGGTCGCCGAAGCGGCGCTCGCCGGTGGGCCGGTCGCCGTAGCGCCGCTCGCCCTGCGGACGGTCACCGTAGCCCCGGTCGCCCTGTGGGCGGTCACCCTGCGGACGGTCACCGTAGCTCCGGTCACCCTGCGGACGGTCGCCGAAGCGGCGCTCGCCGGTGGGCCGGTCACCGTAGCTCCGGTCGCCCTGCGGACGGTCGCCGAAGCGGCGCTCGCCGGTGGGCCGGTCGCCGAAGCGCCGGTCACCCTGCGGACGGTCGCCGTAGCGGCGCTCGCCTCCGGTGCGGTCACCGAACCGACGCGGGCCGCCGGAACGGTCGTCGAACCGGCGCGGCCCGCCGGAGCGGTCGCCGTAGCCCCGGGGCTCCGGCTCGAGGCGGATCGGGACGCCACTGGGCTCGCGGGCGCCGACCAGCTCGGCCAACGCCGCGTCCCCGACCCGGACCCGGGTCTCGGCCGGCGCGACGCCGGCCTTCTCCATCATCGCCAGGGTGGTACGGCGCTGCTTGGGCAGCACCAGCGTGGCGACCGCGCCCGACTCGCCGGCCCGGGCGGTACGCCCCGCGCGGTGCAGGTAGTCCTTGGGGTCCTTCGGCGGGTCGACGTGCAGCACCAGGGTGACACCGTCGACGTGGATGCCTCGCGCCGCCACGTCCGTGGCGACCAGCACGTTCATCCGGCCCTCACGGAACTCGGCGAGCGTCTTGGTGCGCATCCGCTGGGTCTTGCCGCCGTGCAGCCCGCCGGCGCGTACGCCGACGGCCGCGAGCTGCTCGACCAGCCGGTCCACCCCGAGCTGGGTACGGGCGAAGACCATGGTCCGGCCGTCCCGGGCGGCGATCGAGGCCGCCACCGGGAACTTCTCGTGCGGCGGGATCAACAGCATGTGGTGGTCCATGGTGGACACCGAGGCGGTGGACGGCGCCGTGGAGTGGGTGACCGGGTCGGTCATGAACCGCTTGACCAACGCGTCGACGTCACCGTCCAGGGTGGCCGAGAAGAGCAGCCGCTGACCGTTCGCGGGCGTCTTCGCCAGCAGATCGGTCACCTCGGGCAGGAAGCCCATGTCGGCCATCTGGTCAGCCTCGTCGAGCACCGTGACCTCGACGTCGTCGAGCTGGCAGATGCCCCGCTCGATGAGGTCGCCGAGCCGGCCCGGGGTGGCCACGATGATCTCCACGCCGCGGCGCAGCGCGTCGATCTGACGGTCGTACGGGACGCCACCGACGGCGGTCTTGAGGAAGATGCCGACGGACTTGCCCAGCGGCACCAGGGCGTCGTTGACCTGCATGGCCAGCTCGCGGGTGGGCACCAGGACCAAGGCGCGCGGACGCATCGGCCGGGCCCGGTTGCGGGTGGCCAGCCGGGCGATCATCGGCAGACCGAAGGCGAGCGTCTTGCCCGAACCGGTCTGCCCGCGGCCCAGCACGTCGCGGCCGGCGAGCGCGTCCGGGACGGTGGCCCGCTGGATCTCGAACGGGCTGGTGATGCCCTGCTGAGCCAGCGCGCGGACCAGCGGCTCGGGCAGGCCGAGAGCGGCGAAGCTCATCGGCTCGGTGGTCTCGGTCGGCTCGGCCTGCGCGGTCGCCACCGGCGCGGTGCCGGCCTCGCTCAGCGGGACGTCGAGCTGCTCCCGGGTGGCATCGGCCGCCGGGACTGAGTTGAAAACGGACGTAACGGTGCTGGGGTCAGCAGAGGTGGTCAACAAAAACCTTTCGAGCGGGGCGCATCTTCGCGATGGCCTGCCGCGGCTGTACCGCCGGATCGCCCGCAAGATCGCCCAGGGGCGCACACCACGCGCGCCGGGTCAGTGATCTCAGCCAGTGTACGGCGGTCTGGCGAAGCCGCCAGCCGGTTGACCGACCGTAGTGGGCGGACTCACCATCGCTGGCGCTCGCTGGCTCACCCGTTGAGCACGCTGCCCACCAGACCGTCCAGGGCGTCACCAGCCAGCAGAACGACCATGACACTGATCGCCACCAGCAGCCCCAGAGCGGCGGCCAGGACGATCATCACCCGGGCGTTACTGGACCGCTCGGCCGGCGTGTCGGACCAGCCCTGGGCCAGGATGTGCCCGGTCAGCGAGCCGGAGGTCTCCACAGCGTTGGCGGGTATCGCGACAGTGGTGAAGCCGGCACCCTCGCCGTTGCCGTAGACGGTGCCGGCCAGGTCGGTGCGACTGTCGTGCCGCCCACCACGGGCGCCGGCGGCGTCCCGTGCGGCGGAACCAGCCGGTGGGCCGCTCGGCGGCGCGGTCACGCGGGAGTTTCCGGCGCTGTTCCCGGTCGGCGAAGGGGCCCCGGCGGTGGACGGTGGCCAGCTCGGCAGGGCTGGTGCGGGCACCACCGGCGGCGCGGAGGCAGCCGGCCCGGCCCATCCGGCACCGGACGTCGGGCGGGTCGCCCCACCGGGGGACGACCACCCGGCCGGTGGTGCGGAGACCGAAGCGCTGGCCCGTACGCCGGGCGTGTCGGCCATCGCCGGCGGCGGCGGAAACGGCGGTGCCGGCATCGGGCCGGGCGGGGCCGGTGGCGCCGGCATCGGCGGACCGGGTGGCGGCAGCGGCGGGCTCGGAACGGGCGGCGTCGGCGGGCCGGGGATGGGCGGCACCGGCGAGGGCGGCGGGGTGGGCGGGCCCGGAACGGGCGGGACCGGACCGGGCGGCGGCGTGGGTCGAGGACCCGGCGTCGGCACCGGACCGGGCGGGTACGGACCCGGGGCCGGCGCGGGCTCCGGTTCCGGTGGCGACGGCTGGGTCGGCCCGGGGCCAGGTGGCGTGGGGTCCGGCTCCGGCTCCGGGGTCGACGGCGTCGGAGGCTGGGCCGGCTCGGCACCCACCGGCGAGGCTCGATAGACGGCGGGCGCGCTCTCGCGGCGGTCCGGGGTGCCCAGGGCGCTGGCAGTGCCCCGGCTGCTGCTCGGAACCGTGGCGCTGGCCCGGGCCGGCGCGGAGGAGTCGCTTCGCTGGCCCGGCAACGACACGTCGGCGGGGCTGGCCGAGCCGCTCGCACGGTAGGTGGTCGCGGTGACCGGAGCGCTGGCCGGAAGGTCACTGCGGAGAGCACCGGCGGTCACGACGCTGGCACGTGCGCGTACCGGTGCGGCGGCCGGGCTCTGGCGCTCGCTGCCAGCGGATGCGTCGTCGTCGGCGTCGGTCGAGGCGTCCTCGACGGCCGCTGCCGTGCCACTGCCGACCGGGCCACTGCCGACCGGGCCACTGCCGACCGTGCCGCTGACAGCCGGGGCGGCGTCGCCGTCAGCGGAGCCGGCGTCCGCCGAGCTGGTGTCACTGACTGTCGAGCTGGTGGCAGCCGGGCTGGCGTCGCTGGCGGCCACCGGGTCGGCGGTGCCCGGCCCTGGTGGGCCGGCCTGGTCGACCACGGGGTCGACAGTCTCCGCCGGATCTCTCTGCTCGGCCATTTCCGCCCTCCGCGCCATGCTCGCACCCGGACCCGTGACGTCGAGTCGGATGTGCCTGGTTGTCACGGTGCCACAGATCTTCCCGAGCGGACAGCCGGAGCCGGTCGTGGCGGATCAGCCCGTGGCGCTGGGGCTGCCCGTCGCGCTGCCACTGCCCGTCGCGCTCGTGCTCGCCTTCGGCGTGGTCGTCGGAGACGCGCTGGTCGGCGCGTTGGTCGGTGCCGAGGGCAGTGTCGTCGGAGTGTTGCTCGGGGTGTTCGACGGCTTCGGCGTGGTGCTGACCGTCGGGGTGGGCGTCGGGGTGGTCGTCAGCGTCGGCGTCGGCGTGGGCGTCGGCTTGGTGGTCTTCGTGGGCGACGGGGTCGGCGTCGGCTTGGTGGTCTTCGTGGGCGACGGGGTGGGCGTCGGCTTCGGGGTCGCGACGGGCGGGGTCGGGTTGGTCACGACCGGTGCCGGCACCGCGCCGATCACCCGGGTGGCGGCGTACAGCCGGGACCAGCGGACGACCGAGATCTTGACGACGTCGCCGGTGGTGGGCGCCTGCACCATCTTGCCGTTGCCGATGTACATGCCGACGTGGTGGATCGTCGTCCAGCTGCTGCCCGAGGCGAAGAAGAGCAGGTCGCCGGGGAGCAGCGCGCTCTGCGGAACGGTGCGGCCCCGGGTGGCGGCGTACTGGTCGCGGGAGACCCGGGGCAGGTCGAAGTAGTCGGCGCCGGGGGACCGGTACGCCGCCCACATCAGGCCGGAGCAGTCGAACTGGTTCGGCCCCTCCTCGGACCACTTGTACGGGTCGCCGAGCTGGGCGAGCGCGTACCGGACCGCGGCCAGTGCCCGGGGGTGCGCGGCCATGCCGCTGATGCTCTGGTTGGAGACGTAGCCGGCGCCGATCTGCTGCTCGGCGGCTTCCTGCTGACGTTCGATCTCGATCAGCGCGGCGGCGTTGTCCCGGCGCAGCTTGAGCAGGCTCGCCTCGGCGGTGCGGAGCGCCGTCTCACCGGCGGTGAACTCCGCCTCGGCGGCGGTGAGCAGCTCCTTGGCCTGGCTGTGCTTCTGGTACGCGGCCTGTTCGCCGGCGCGGGCCCGGGACAGCTCCCCGGCCACGCCGGTGGTGCCGCCGTCGACCTTCTCGCCACGGGTGATCGCCTGGAGGCGGCTGAGCCCACGGATGTCCTGGGCGAAGTCGCCCGGCGGCAACGCGGCGGCGGCCTTGACGGCCTCGGCGGCGGCGGTGTCGGCCGTCTGCTGGGCCCTGAGCAGGGCGTCCTGCGCGGTCGCCAGCGCCTTGCCGGCCGCGTCGAGCTGCGCCTGAGCGTCGACGCGTTTCTGCCGCTTCAACAGCAGATCCTCGCCGAGCGCGCCGACCTGGGCCTCACCGGCGGAGATCGCGGTGGCCAGCGGACCGTTGCCGATGTTGACCACCGGAGGGGCGGGCACGCCGGCGACCGGTGCGCCGCCGGGCAGCTGGAGCGAGCCGGTGACCGCCGGGCGCGAGCCGGTGTCCGGCACTGTGGTCGGCACGCCGGGCTCCGCGTACGCGGGGGTGGCCAGCACGGCCGCGGCGATCGCTCCGAGCAGGGCGGCCCAGAGCTTCGGACGCAGGACCGGCGAGATCACCGGGCTCCGTCGTCGCTGCCGTCGCCCGCGCCCGCTGTAGATCATGCCGCTCCCCGTCCAACCGCTCGTCGCCGCGCTCGGTGGGCGCGACCGCCGGGACGGTACCAGTGTGTGTGTTCCGCCCCACCTTGTTACTACCGCACCGCGCCACTCATGTCGATGCGTTGGCGGGTTACGGGAGGCTGAGAGTCTGGTGAAGTGGGTCGCTGCCGGCGACCGTGCCGCCGGGCCCGTCGGCGCCGCGACGTACGCTCGATCCGGACCGCAGGTGGAAGGGACGTGCCATGGACGCCGGACTCAAGCGTGAGCTCGAAGCGAAGGTGTACGCCGGTGAGCGGCTGACCCGGGAGGACGGGGTCGCCCTCTACGAGAGCGACGACCTGACCTGGCTGGGGCGGCTGGCGCACCACAAGCGCACCGAGCTGAACGGCGACCGGGTGATGTTCAACGTCAACCGGCACCTCAACCTGACGAACGTCTGTTCGGCGTCCTGTGCGTACTGCTCGTTCCAGCGCAAGCCGGGCGAGAAGGACGCGTACACGATGCGCATCGACGAGGCGGTCCGTAAGGCCAAGGAGATGGAGGACGAGCAGCTCACCGAGTTGCACATCGTCAACGGCCTGCACCCCACGCTGCCCTGGCGCTACTACCCGAAGGTGCTGCGCGAGCTGAAGGCGGCGCTGCCGAACGTCAAGCTCAAGTGCTTCACGGCGACCGAGGTGCAGTGGTTCGAGAAGATCAGCGGCCTGAGCGCCGACGAGATCCTCGACGAGCTGATGGACGCCGGTCTGGAGTCGCTGACCGGTGGTGGCGCGGAGATCTTCGACTGGGAGGTCCGGCAGCACATCGTCGACCACGCCTGCCACTGGGAAGACTGGTCGCGCATCCACGCCCTGGCACACAGCAAGGGCATGAAGACCCCGGCGACGATGCTGTACGGGCACATCGAGGAGCCCCGGCACCGCGTCGACCA
Organism: Micromonospora sp. NBC_00330; assembly: GCF_036136635.1. Classification (NCBI taxonomy): domain Bacteria; kingdom Bacillati; phylum Actinomycetota; class Actinomycetes; order Micromonosporales; family Micromonosporaceae; genus Micromonospora; species Micromonospora sp. NBC_00330. The sequence continues at coordinate 5,588,988 of NZ_CP108012.1, read as the reverse complement.
CGTGCTGCGGCTGCGCGAGTTGCAGGACGAGACCGGCGGCTTCGCGGTCTTCATCCCGCTGCGCTACCAGCACGACTTCGTCGACTCGGCGGACGGCAAGATCCGTAACCGGATCCAGGCGCGCACCACGATGGCCTCGCCGGCCGAGTCGCTGAAGACGTTCGCCGTCTCCCGGCTGCTCTTCGACAACGTGCCGCACCTGAAGAACTTCTGGGTGATGCACGGGCTGTCGGTGGCTCAGCTCTCGTTGAACTTCGGCGTAGACGACCTGGACGGCTCCGTCGTCGAATACAAGATCACCCACGACGCCGACTCGTACGGCACCCCGAACACGATGCACCGGGACGACCTGCTGCACCTGATCTGGGACGCCGGCTTCCAGCCCGTCGAGCGGGACACTCGCTACAACGTGGTCCGGGAGTACGACAAGGCCCCGTCGCTGGCGCAGCGGCGCGCCGAGCCGCAGCAGGTCTGGGCCTGAGCCACCACGTACCCTCGCAGTCGATGACCGAGCAACGAGGACCTGAGCAGCAGAGCGGCTTTCCCCGCCGGGACGCCGAGGGCCGCATCCGTACCCTGGGCGATCTGCTCGGGGTGTGCCTGGCCGGCCTGGTCATCGGCGTGCTCGCGTTGGTGCTGTTCGACTGGGCGTTCGCCTCGATCGGCGCCGGCGACTTCGGGCACACGAACGGTTGGCTGGCGGTGATCCTGCCGGCCTGGCTGTTCTGGGACGACTTCCGGGCCTGGGAGTTCGGCGCGGCCCGGGTGGTGGCGGCGGTGGTCGCCGCTGCCGTCGGGGTGTTCGCCGGGCTGCTGATCGCCGGGCTGGGCGCGGGGTTGCCGCCGCTGCTCTCCGGCGCGTTGGCGGCGGGGGCGTTCACTGTGGCGTACGCAGCCCTCTGGTTCCCGGGTGTCCGCTGGCTGGCCCGCCGGACCGGCTGACCACGACCGCCCGTCGGGCGGTTCGACCCTTCCGCCGGCAGTGGCGGGCGACGGAGAGAACGGAGTGGTGCGGGTGAGCGCCGCGCTCAAGTACACGCTGGGCCGGATCGGGCTGTTCGTCGCCGTGCTGGCGGGCCTCTGGCTGGTCGACATGAACGTGTTTTTGAAGCTGATGCTGGCGTTGGTGTTCTCCGCCGCGCTCTCCTTCTTCCTGCTGCGCGGTTGGCGGGACGAGATGGCCGGGGAGATCGCCGAAGCAGCCGAGCGCCGCCGCACCGAGAAGGAACGCCTCCGCTCGGCCCTGGCCGGCGAAGACCAACCCCAAACCCCCAACTCAGACCCCCAAACCCCCGACTCCCAGCGTTGATCAAGAGGTTTGCGTCACCAGGACGGCTTCCGGTGACGCAAACCTCTTGATCAACATGTGCTCGAGCGGGCGTTGGGCCTACCAGTTGGTGGAGCCGGGGACCTTGGGCCAGGGCTTTGTGGTGGGCTTGATCAGGTACGCGATGCCGCCGGAGCCGCCGGAGACGCCACCGCTGGCGTTTGTGCGCTTGGTGCGCAGCCAGATCTGTTCGAACTGCGCACGCTTGTAGACGTTGCGCACCACGTCGTTGCTGGACGAGGCCGGGTCGTTGACGATCACGTCGCCGTCGGCGGTGAAGCCGACCACCACGAAGAGGTGCCCGGAGGTGCCGTAGTTCGCCCCGTCCAGCTCACTGGCGAGGAAGGACTGGCTGGTCACGACGGGGATGCCGGCGGCGATGAAACGCTCCAGCTCGTCCAGCGAGTGCAGCCGGGTCACCCGGCCCTCCAGCCCCGGGAAGCTTGCCGCGTACGCGGTGTTGAACGGCCAGTTGCCCGCGCCGTCGTACGCGTAGTCGTAGGTCATCCGGGCGGCGTGGTTGACCGTCGGGTCGGGGTAGGTCGGGTCCACCCAGGAGGTGTCGGCCGCCGACGGTTGGCGTCCCCAGTACTCGACCACCATCTCCGTCGAGGTGGGTGAGCACCACGCCTCGCCACCGCCGTCGTACTCGGGGTAGTGTCCGGAGTGCACGTTCTGCGAGTAGCGCGGCACCGGCAGTTCCCGGCCCCAGGCGATGTGCCCGGCGCTCGGCGGCACAGTGAACCGGTCCGGCACCGTGGAGCTCATCGCGCCCAACATCCGGACCACCGGGGCGGCGCTCTGCCCGGGTGCGCGGTAGAGGGTCAGCTTGAGCTGGTACGACCGCAGCAGCACCCCGGCGGTGGCGTCGTCGATGCTGAAGGTGTCGGTCCAGATCGTCGACCAGGGGTCGCCCTGCCGGTTGACGCTGGTCCGCAAGATGTCGGTGTCGCCGGACGCCCAGCGACCCAGGACGTACCACGGGGTCTGGTCGCCGCTGGTGTAGCTGCCCTGCATTTCCACCTGGATCCAGGTGCCGGCGGGGGTCTCCGCGTTCCAGGAGGCGATCAGCTCGGTGGCGTCGAACCCGACCGGGGTCACCGGCGAGGTCCAGGTGCCGTACTCCCAGGTGCGGGTGGCGCCGGTGTGCGGGTCCGCGTACTCGATGGTGCCGGCCGGGCGGGCCAGGGTGACGCCCGCTCGGGCGCCGGGCACGACGCGGGTGCCGGCCCGGCTGCCCCGGTGCCAGTCGGCGGGCCCGGACCAGTCCTGGTAGGTGATCTGCTCGTCGTGGGCGGGGGCGGGCGGGTGGGCCGCCAGCGCGGGCGCGGCGCTGGTGAGCAGGGTGAGCGTGGTGACGCCGGCGAGGGCGGCCGCGCACAGGCGGGATCTGGCCATGGGTGCTCCGCGGTGTCGAGGGGGCATCGTCGCTGGTCAGTTTTCCGCTTGGAGGGAAGTTTCGCCAGACGTTGATAGGTGGAAAATCATTGCCGCCATGATGATCCGCCTGGGATGGCCAACGCAGCGATCAATGTTGATATGACCATGTGACAGGTGGTGAAGTGTCCTTCACCGAGCGGGATCTCCCGCCCATCGAGGAGGTAGTCCATGGCCCTCCGCACGCCCACCCCCCTCCGCCGTGTCCTGGTGCTCGCTGTCGTCACCGGGCTGGGCATCGTCACCGTCGCCGCCGGCCCGGTCGCCGCCCGACCGGCACCGGACCGCACCGCTGAGCAGGCCGCCGCCGGCTACCGGGTGCTCGGACCCCGGACCCTCGCCGACCGCAACGCGGTGGCCCGCACCGGAGCCGCCATCGACTACTCCGAACACGGCGTGCTGCACATCTCGGCCACCGCGGTCGAGGCCGCCGCGATCGGCAAGCTCGGCTTCCGGCTGGAACCGCTCGCCCCGCCACCCAACGCCGAGCGCGGCGCCGGCGACTTCGGCGCGCTGGCCTTCCCGCCGGCCGACTCGAACTACCACGACTACGCGGAACTGACAGCCGTCGTGAACCAGGTCGTCGCCGACCACCCGGCGATCGCCCGCAAGATCAGCATCGGTTCGTCGTACGAGGGCCGCGACCTGATGGCCGTGAAGATCTCCGACAACGTCGGCACCGACGAGAACGAGCCGGAGATCCTGTTCAACTCCCAGCAGCACGCCCGTGAGCACCTGACCGTCGAGATGGCGATCTACCTGCTCAACCTCTTCACCGACAGCTACGGCAGCGACTCCCGGATCACCAACATCGTCAACGGCCGGGAGCTCTGGATCGTGCCGACTGTCAACCCGGACGGCAGCGAGTACGACATCGCCACCGGGTCGTACCGGTCCTGGCGCAAGAACCGGCAGCCCAACAGCGGCTCGTCCAACGTCGGCACCGACCTGAACCGCAACTGGTCCTACAACTGGGGATGCTGCGGCGGCTCGTCCGGCACCACCTCGTCGGAGACCTACCGGGGGCCGTCGGCGTTCTCCGCGCCCGAGACGCAGGCGCTGCGCAACTTCGTCAACGGCCGGGTGGTCGGCGGCGTGCAGCAGATCAAGGCCAACATCGACTTCCACACGTACTCGCAGCTGGTGCTCTGGCCGTACGGCTACACCACAGCGAACACCGCGACCGGGATGAACGCGGACCAGTACAACACCTTCGCCACCATCGGCCAGCAGATGGCGACCACCAACGGCTACACCCCGGAACAGTCCAGCGATCTCTACATCACCGACGGAGACAGCCTCGACTGGATGTGGGCCACCCACAACATCTGGGCGTACACCTTCGAGATGTACCCGGGCTCCTCCGGCGGCGGCGGCTTCTACCCGCCCGACGAGGTGATCGGAGCGCAGACCTCGCGCAACCGGGAGGCGGTGCTGATCCTCAGCGAGTACGCCGACTGCCCCTACCGGGCCATCGGCAAGCAGGCGCAGTACTGCGGCGGCGGTGGCGGCACCACCGTCTGGTCGGACACCTTCGAGACCGCCACCGGCTGGACCATCAACCCGGCCGGCACCGACACCGCCACCCTCGGCGCGTTCGAGCGGGGCGCCGCCCAGGCGACCACGTCCTCCGGAGCCAAGCAGCTCACCCCGTACGCCGGGTCCAACGACCTAGTCACCGGCCGGCTCGCCGGCTCGGCGGCCGGTGACTACGACCTCGACGGCGGCGTGACCAGCGCCCGATCGCCGGCGGTGACCCTGCCGTCGTCCGGCACGCTGACCCTCTCGCTCGCCTGGTACCTGGCGCACGGCTCGAACGCCTCGTCGGCGGACTACCTGCGGGTGAGCGTCGTGCACAACGGCGGCACCACGGCGCTGCTCACCCAGGCCGGCGCGGCCAGCAACCGTAACGGGAGCTGGGCGGTGGCGAACCTCAACCTCACCCCGTACGCCGGCCAGTCGGTCCGCGTGCTCGTCGAGGCGGCGGACGCTTCCGGAGCCAGCCTGGTGGAGGCGGCTGTGGACAACGTCACCATCACGTCCTCCTGATCGGGTGGGGCCCCGCCCCGCCCCGGCGGGGCTCCACCACCCGTTCCCGAGCCTCTGAATCCAGGACATATCCCTCGGCGCGTGACGGGCCACCGATCGTGCCGGATCGATCAACCCTTGATCGATCCGGCACGTCCTGGCGGTGCGCTACCGTCTTAGCGACCAGTCCGCAGCGAAGCCGGTGCTCATCCCGGCGCTGTCCCGCAACTGTGATGCCCCACCGGTCGGTGGGGACGAGCCAGGTCGCCTACGGATCGGTCGCGAAACGCGCTCTCGAGGAAGGGCGCCTCGTGGGCGGGCGTACGAAAGTCCCTGTCGGCGAAGCACCACACTCCTCGACCGACAGGAGGCCCCCATGTTCAGACGTACCCCTCGGCTCTTCGCGGCGACCCTCGCGGTCACCGCGCTCGCCCTCGGCGCCTGCGCCGAGAAGGCCGACGACCAGCCGAGCACCGGCACCGCTGCCGCCGCCTACCCGGTCACCGTCGGCGCGCTCACCCTCGACAAGCGCCCAGAGAAGATCGTCGTGCTGTCGCCCACCGCCACCGAGATGCTCTTCGCGATCGGTGCCGGCCCGCAGGTGACCGCCGTCGACGACCAGTCGAACTACCCGGCCGACGTGCCCAAGACCGACCTCTCCGCCTTCCAGCCGAACGCCGAGGCGATCGCCGGTAAGAACCCCGACCTGGTGGTGCTCTCCGACGACCGCAACAAGATCGTCGAACAGCTCGGCAAGCTGAAGATCCCGGTGTACCAGACCCCGGCGGCGGTCACGCTCGACGACTCGTACCGGCAGATCACCGAGCTGGGCACGCTGACCGGGCACGCCGACCAGGCCACCGACGTCGCCACCCGGATGAAGGACGACATCGCCAAGCTGGTCAAGGACCTGCCGCAGCGCGCCGAGAAGCTCACCTACTTCCACGAGCTGGGCCCGGAGCTGTACAGCGCCACCAGCAAGACCTTCATCGGTTCGCTCTACGGCCAGGCCGGCCTGACCAACATCGCCGACCCGGCCGACGCGGACGGTAAGAACTTCGGTTACCCGCAGCTGTCCCAGGAGTTCATCGTCAAGGCCGACCCGGACTTCGTCTTCCTGGCCGATGCCAAGTGCTGCCAGCAGAGCGCCGACACGGTCAAGGCCCGTAGTGGCTGGGCCGGCCTCACCGCTGTGAAGAACAACCAGGTCGTCGCCCTCGACGACGACATCGCCTCCCGCTGGGGCCCACGGGTCGTGGACCTGCTCCGGGTCATCATCGACGCGGTCGCCAAGGTGCCCGCGTGACCGTCGTCCGTCGGTGACCGGGCCGCGACAGGTGTCCGATCCGGCACCAACCGGTCAGCCGGCCGAGCCGCCGCCGTCGTCCCGGCGGGCCGAGCCACGTTCCGCGGCCCGGCCCGCCGGGCTGCCGTCCGGGGCCCGGCCCGCCGGGCTGCGCATGCGGTGGCTGGTCGCGGGGTTGGTCGCGGTGCTCGTCGCGCTCGTCGTCGGGGTGTCGCTCGGCCCGGTGAGCCTGCCCCCGGGCAGCGTCGCCGCCGAGCTGCTCAACTTGTTCCCCGGGGTGCACCTCGACAGCGGACTGACCGAGCGTGAGATCGCGATCGTCACCGAGCTGCGCCTGCCCCGGGTGGTGCTGGGCCTGCTCGTCGGCGGTCTGCTCGCCCTCGCCGGCGGTTGCTACCAGGGCGTGTTCCGCAACCCGCTGGCCGACCCGTACCTGCTCGGTGTGGCCGCCGGCGCCGGCCTCGCTGTCACCGCGGCGATCGCCCTCGGCGGCGCCGGCCGGCAGGGCACACTCTCCGGGTTGCCGATGACCATTCCACTGGCCGCGTTCGCCGGTTCGCTGCTCGCCGTCACGATGACCTACGTGCTCGGCGCTGCCGGTGGGCGACGCGGGTCACCGGCCATGCTGATCCTGGCCGGGGTGGCGGTCTCCGCGTTCCTCTCCGCCGGGCAGACGTACCTCCTGCAACGACACGCCGACAGCATCCAGCCGGTCTACTCCTGGTTGCTCGGCCGGCTGGCCACCGCCGGTTGGCACGACGTGCTGCTGGTGTTGCCGTACGCCGCCCTGACCACTGTCGTGGTGCTGCTGCACCGCCGCGAGCTGGACGTCCTCGCGGTCGGCGACGACGAGGCGAGAAGTCTGGGCCTGCACCCGCAGCGCACCCGATACCTGTTGATCGCCGCTGCCTCGCTGGGCACTGCGGCGGCGGTCTCCGCGACCGGCCTGATCGGCTTCGTCGGCATCATCGTGCCGCACACCGTCCGGCTGCTCGCCGGGTCCAGCTACCGGGTGATCCTGCCGATGTCACTGCTGTTCGGCGGCGCGTTCCTGGCGCTCACCGACGTGGTGGCCCGCACCGTCGCCGCTCCGTCCGAGCTGCCGATCGGAGTGGTGACCGCCCTGCTGGGCGGCCCGTTCTTCGTCCTCGTGCTGCGGACCGCCCGGCGAGTGCTCACGTGAGCCGGGAACCCGCCGCCGGCACGCCGGCCGTCGAGGTGCGTGGACTGCACGTCGCCCTCGGTGGCACGCCGATCCTGACCGGCGTCGACCTGACCGTCGCCGTCGGCGAGTGGGTCACAGTGATCGGCCCGAACGGCGCCGGCAAATCCACACTGTTGCGCGCCGTCGGCGGCCTGCTGCCCGCGCCGAAGGCGATCACCCTCTTCGGTACGCCGAGTGCCGCACTGCGCCGTCGGGACCGCGCCCGGATAGTGGCCACTGTGGCGCAGTCCCCGGTGGTGCCGCCCGGCATGTCGGTGCTGGACTACGTGCTGCTCGGCCGCACCCCGTACATCCCCACCCTCGGCCGGGAGTCGACTGCCGACGTCGACGCCGTGCACGAGGTGCTGGGGCGGTTGGACCTCGCCGGCTTCCACCATCGCGAACTGGCCACCCTCTCCGGCGGGGAACGGCAGCGGGTGTTCCTCGCCCGCGCGCTCGCCCAGGGCGCGACGCTGCTGCTGCTCGACGAGCCGACCAGCGCGCTCGACATCGGCCACCAGCAGGACGTGCTCGAAGTCGTCGACCAGCTACGCCGCGAGCACGGCCTGACCGTCCTGGCCACGATGCACGACCTCTCGCTGGCCGGTGAGTACGCCGACCGGATGGTGATGCTCGCCGCCGGTCAGGTGGTGGCCGCCGGGACTCCGCCCGAGGTGTTGACCGAGGAACTGCTCGCCACCCACTACCGGGCCAGCGTCCGGGTGGTCCCCGGCGCCCACGGCCCGTTGGTGGTCCCCGTCCGCCCCACCCGCCCCTGAGCACGCAGGCGGTTGGTCAGGGGCCCAGGTCGATGACGGAGAAGAGGGCGCCCTGGGGGTCGCGGAGGGCGGCGAAGCGGCCCGCCGGGATGTCGCGGGGCGGGACCAGGATCGTTCCGCCCAGCTCGGCGGCGCGGGCCGCGGCGGCGTCCGCGTCGGCCACCGCGAAGTACACCGTCCAGTACGCGGGCAGGTCGGCCGGGAAGTCGTCGGCCAGCGGCGGCATCATCCCTGCGACGATCTGCGTCCCGAGCCGCCACCCGGTGTACGTCATCGCGCCCACCGCCTGGTCGTCGGGCTGCCAGCCGAACACCAGCTCGTAGAAGACCTTCGCGCCCTCGGGGTCGGGGGTGACCAGCTCGTTCCAGCTCATCGCGCCCGGCACGTTGAACACCTCGGCACCGGCCATGGCCAGCGGCTGCCAGACGCTGAACGTGGCCCCGGCCGGGTCGGCGAAGACCGCCATCCAGCCCCTGTCGAAGACCTCGAACGGGGGTACGACGACCTGCCCGCCGGCCCGTTCGACCCGACCGGCGACCAGTTCCGCGTCGTCGGTGGCGAGGTACGTCGACCAGATCGGAATCTGGTCCGGTATCGCGGGCGGGCCGGCGCCGGCCACCGGCTTACCGTCGAGCAGGAAGACCGTGTAGCCGCCCGCCTCGGGCTCCGGGGTGACCTGGCCGGTCCACCCGAACAGCTCCGGGTAGAAACGCCGCGCGTCGGTCAGGTCCGGGGTGGCCAGGTCGGCCCAGCAGGGCGTACCCGGCGGGACGGTGCTCACGTCAAGACCCCTCTCGGCCCGGGCGGCCACGGCGGCCCCCTGCCGGAATCCTGGCACCGTCCCGCAGCGGCCCGGGGCGGAAACGGACGAATCGTCAGCTGAACCGGCGACCCTCGTCCCGCCGGTACGCCCACCCGGCGAGCGCGGCGAGCAGCACCACCCAGACACCGAGCATGATCACTGCCAGCGGCTCCACGTCGTAGTCGGCCGCCGCCGCCCACATCAGTTCGGCAGCGCCCCGGGTCGGCAGGTACGGCGCGATCGTCTCGATGAACCCGGGCGCGTCACCCGGCGCGGAGAGCAGGCCGCCGCCGAAGGCCAGCGGCAGGAAGAGCACCTGCGCCACCACGATCGCCGCCTTGCTCGGCAGCGAGTAGCCGATGGCGAGGCCCATCAGCGTGAACGGCACCGAGATGACGGCCACAGTGCCGAGGGCCAGCAGGAACGCCGCCGGGGTGACCTGGGCCGCGGTCAGCGTCGCGCCGATCACCACGACCGGGATCAGTGAGAGGTAGGTCAGCGCCAGGCCGGCCAGCACCCGGCCGGCGAACCGCGGGGCCGGCCCGGCCGGCAGGGTCCGGGTGTACGGGTTCCAGGGCTGGTCGCGGTCCTCGGCGACACCGACGCCGTACTGGAAGATGTTGGCGCTCATCACCGAGAAGGTGACCATCGACGCGGTGGCGTAGGTGGCACCGACCGGATCGTCACCGGCGAACGGCACCACGAAGAAGATCATGGCGGCGGCCGGAAAGAAGGCGCTGCCGAAGACGGCCACCGGAATCCGGATGATCTCCAGGAGTTGGTAGCGGGCGTGGACCAGGGCGAGCTGCACTGTCGCCTCCTCAGACGGTGGTGGGTCGGCCGCCGGCAGCGGCGGTGGTGGGTCGGCCGGTGCCGGCGGGCGTGTCGCCGCTGGCTGTGTCGCCGCCGGGCGCTTCTCCGCTGGTGATGGCGAGGAACGCCTCCTCCAGTGAGGTCGGCCGTACCTCCAGGTCGGTGAACGGGGTCTGGGTCGTGACCAGCGCTCGGACCAGCTCGTCGGCGTCGGTGGTGAGCAGGTGCAGCCGACCGTCGACCCGTTCGGTGCGCACCACCCCGGGCAGGTCGGGCAGGTTGTCGGCGACCAGGCTGACCCGGCGTACGCCCACGATGCCGCGTACCGCGTCCACTGTGTCGTCGGCGAGCACCCGGCCCTGCCCGATGACCACCACCCGGTGGGCGAGCGCCTCCACCTCCTCCAGGTAGTGGCTGCTCAACAGCACTGTGCCGCCGTCGTCGTGGAATGCCCGGATCGCCTCCCAGAGGGTGTGCCGGGCGGCCACGTCCAGGCCCGTGGTCGGCTCGTCGAGCAGCACCAGTCGGGGCCGGCCGACGAACGCCAGCGCCACCGCCAACCGGCGGCGCTGCCCACCGGAGAGCCCACCGGTCTGCCGTCGGGCGAGGTCGGCGAGGCCGAAGCGGTCGAGCAGCTCGGCCCGGGGCACCGGGTCGGGGTAGTGCGCGGAGACGAAGTCGACCACCTCGCCGACTCGCAGCGTGCCGGGCAGACCGGTTTCCTGCGGGGTGACCCCGATCTGCCGCCGGCTCGCCGGGTCGCGGGGGTCGCCACCGAACAGTTCCACCCGCCCGGAGGTGGGGCGGCGCAGGCCCACCAGCAGGTTCATCAGTGTGCTCTTGCCGGCGCCGTTCGGCCCGAGCAGGCCGACCAGCTCACCGGCCCGGACTTCCAGGTCGACACGATCGAGGGCGAGGACGTCGCCGTACCGGCGGCTGGCCTGTTCGGCGCGGGCGAGGGTCATGGCTGCTCCTTCGACGGGGCGGGGTCGAGCAGGGCGCGGATAGCTTCGGTGTACTCCTCGAACGCCAGCCGGCCTCGCCGGCTGAGCCGGACCAGGGTCGCCGGGGTGCGTCCACGATGGGTCTTGCTGATCTCCACGTAGCCGGCGTCCTCGAGCTTGCGCAGGTGCACCGAGAGGTTGCCGGCGGTCATCGCGAGCAGCTCCTGTAGGCGGGGGAACGCGATCTTGTCGCCGACGTTGAGAGCGGAGAGGCTGGCGACCACCCGCAGCCGGGCCTGAGCGTGGATGACCGGATCCAACTCGGTCATGGCTGCTGTCGCTGCCGCTGGCGCCGCCGGGCGAGCGCGCCGACCACCAGCATTCCGCCGCCGCCGGCGACCGCCACGACGAGCGCGTGCCAGCCCGGCCCGGCGATCGCACCGATCAGGTTGATCACGCTGACCCAGACGCCGAGGCGGAACAGGTCCCGGTCCAGCCAGACCGCCCCGCCGGCCATGTGCAGCGCGCCGGTCAACCCGACGGCGGTCGCCGACCAGAGCAGCGCCGCCAGGTCATGCGACAGGTGCTCCGAGATCCGGCCCAGCCCCGCGTAGACGCTCACCGAACCGAGGGCCCAGGCGTACCCGTACCACTGCCCGCGACGGGCGGAGTCGCCGGTCACCTGGCCGTAGGCCCGTACGCTGACCACCGCCTGGGTCGCTCCGGCAGCCGCGAGCAGTACGAAGAGGACTGTCAGTGGCAGCCAGCTCGGAAGGTCGACCAGCGCCCGGTCACCCGGGGGGAATCGCAGGAAGAACAGCCCGAAGCCGACCAGCCAGGCGACCCCCCACGGCCAGTAGAGCAGGCGGGCGTCGGGATCGAGCCGGCGTGCCGTCGCCGACCGCTGGTCCTGGATCAGCCGGAGCGCCGCCGCCGCGTCGGTGGGGGGTGAATCATCGTCGGGGTCCACGCAAACTACTTTAAGGCACAAAGTCGAGTTGGGTGACCCCGCCATCACCGATCTGACCCCCCGATCGCGACGAGCAGTGCCTATGGTGGTCAGTCGTGGCGACTGATCCGTCGCACAGGCCACAGGGGAGGGTTCGTGTCAAGCCCGAGTAATGAGCTGGAGGTCCAGCCGGAGGCTCTGACGGCGTACGCCGCCGGGTCCAAGGATCGGGCCGCCCGTTTCCGCGAGCTGCACCGCGCCTTCGGCGACGGGCACGTGCCACGGCACGCCTTCGGGGTGATGCCGGCGTCCTTCAACCTCGCCGCGACGTACGCCGAGCAGTTCGAGGCGTGCCTGCAAGGGCTCGCCGACGGCGCCGAGATGATGGCGGACATCGCCGAAGGGCTCACCGACACCGCCGCTGCCTACACCGGCACCGACGCGGCCAACACCGACCTCTTCGTGCCCGGCCGCCCGCCCGCTCCCGACGTCATCGCGCCCGGCCCCTGGTCGGGTGGCACCGGCGCTCCGAACGGCTCGGTGCCGGCGTGAGCACCGAGGCGTTGCAGCGCAACAAGACCTACTTCGAGCAGATCGTCGCGGGCACGCCCGAACCCTTCAAGCCGCTCTCCAACGCGGTGCTCTGGCCGTTCGAACAGCTGCTGGAGCTGGTCGCTGGCGAACCGGACGACCTGATGCGGGCCGCGCAGCTCTGCCTGGACACCGGCGCGGCGGTACGGGAGATCGCCGGTGACCAGATCGCCGACCGGGCCCGGTTGCGCGGCGCCTGGACGGGCGACGCCGCCGAGGGCTTCCATGCCTCGATGGAGTCGGTGGAGGCGGCGATCGAGGAACTGGCCCAGGGGCTCGACGGCACCAAGGACGTGCTGGTCGAGGCGGCGAACGCGGCGGTGGACGCGTTCAACCTGCTGGTCGAGCTGATCCTCGAGTTCCTGCTCTGGTTCCTCACCGAGGTGATCATCGCGGCGGTGGCAGCGGCGCTGAGCGCCGGCGTCTCGTTGGCCGCCACAGTGGTGCGGGTGCTGGCCCGGCTGGCCACCACAGTGGGTCGGATGGTCAAGATCGTCGCCCGGTTCGCCGAGGTGCTCACCCGCCTCGCCGCCCGGCTCGGCAAGGTCGCCGGGCAGCTCCGCAAGTACGCGGACACCGTCATGGAGCTCAAGCAGCGGAAGAAGCAGTACAAGCTGCTCAGCAAGGGCGGTTGGACGCCCGAGGGGCGTGCCTTCCAGGTCGAGAAGTTCAAGACCCTCTTTCCGGGCAAGTTCGTCATCAACCAGGTCTCGCCGGTCAACATCCCCGGTTTCGGCGGGGCTCTGCTGGACACCGGCGTGGGCCTGCACGACATCGCCGACGGGCAGAAGGACCGCAACTACCTGGTGGACGGCACGTACAGCGAGGACCTGGGCCCGTACACGGTGGGTGTGCAGAATGTCTTCGACTCCATCGTGAACTGAGAGGCAGCCATGACCTTCCCCGCTCTGGACCGAATCGAGGCGCTGGCTCGCAACCTGGACGGATGGCAGCGGCAACTCGCCGACCGGATGGCGGAGCTGGAGCAGACCAGCGCCGAGGGCGTGAGCGACTCCGGCCTGGTGCGCGTCACCGCCGCGGCCGACGGCAAGATCGTTTCTACTGAGCTGAACGCGCGGGCGATGCGACTGGACTCCTACAGCCTGGCCGAGGAGTTCACCGCAGCCGCCAACCGGGCGCAGGAGGCCGCCGCGGCCCGGGTCCGGGAGTTGGTCGGCGAGGTCATCGGCGACCCGGGCGCCGGTCCGCGCCGGTCCGCCGACCACGAGGAACGCCGATGACGGCCGACGAGAGTCAGGCACGGTACGTCGAGGGGATCACCCGACTGCTGACGGCCGGCGAGCAGGTGCGCGCGGTGGCCCAGGTGCGAGCGGGCGGCGGGCTGACCCCGGCGCCGCCCTCGCAGCCGTCGGCCCCACCCGCCACCGGTGGGCCGGGCTTCCTGGGTGTCCTGCTCAACGTGCTGTCGCCGAACATCACCTTCGGTCGGGCGGACAACGCCGTCGACTGGCTCTTCTTCGGTGTCGGAGGTCGAGGCGCCCCGGACTCCCAGGCATCAGTGCTGCACCATGCCCTGACCACGGCGGCGAAGGGCCCCGGCCTCCGACACCTCGTGCTGGGGGTCACCGACCAGCGACTGCTGCTCGGCGCGACAGCACCAGTCGGGCTGCTCTCCAACTCGGCGGCGGACGAACAGGCGCAGGCCGACATCGAATTGCTCGGCTCCGTTCCGCGAACGACAGTCGCCGCCCGGGTCGGCAGGTACCGGTTGAACTGGAAGCGGCTGCGGATCGACTTCGCCGACGGGTCGTGGCTGTCGTTCCACGTGCCGCTGGCCGACTCCAGCCGCCCGCTGCGGGAGGTCGCGGCAGCCCTGTCAGCCGACTGACCCGCCGACGAGCGGGGCGGGCAGCGGCGCAACGTGCAGCACCGCCAGCCGGGACACCGCCCGGGTGAGCACCACGTACAACCGGTGCAGCCCACGCGGCTCGGCCGCGACGATCGCGGCCGGCTCGACCACCACCACGTGGTCGTACTCCAGGCCCTTGACCAGCGTCGCCGGCACCACAGTGACCCGCTGCGCGGCCGCCACGTCGTCGGCGGTCGCGGTCTCGACACCGGCCTCGGCCAGCGCCGCGCGCAGGCCGTCGACCGCGTCGTCCGCGGCGATCACACCGACCGAGCCGTCGTGCGCGAGCGCCGCGCGCACCTCGGCCACCGTCGCCGAGGTCAGGTCGGTCACCGTACGCACGTCCAGGCCGCCGTCGTGGCGCAGCGACTCGGCCGGCGGTACGTCCACCGCGAGCGCCGGGAGCAGCAGGTTCGCGAATGCGACGACTGCGGCGGGCACCCGGAAACCGACTGTCAACGGGACCACCACCGCGTCCGGCTTGCCCAGATGGGCGAGGGATTCCCTCCAGTCCGTCGCCGCCCACGGCGCGGTGCCCTGGGCGAGGTCACCGAGGAGCGTGACCGAGCCGTGCTCGCTACGCCGAGCGATGGCCCGACACTGCATCGGAGAGAGGTCCTGCGCCTCGTCCACCACCACGTGCCCGAACCCGGAGAGCCGCTCCAGCAACCCGGTCGCCTCGTCGATCAGCACCGCGTCGGCGGCGGTCCAACGGGCCGCCTTCGGCGTGCGGGCCGGCTTCGCCCATGTCAACTGCGCCTGCTCGGCGTCGCTGAGCAGCCCGTCCGCCGCGGCTGCGAGCCGGTCCTTATCGGAGAACAGGCCGTGCACCAGCCCTTCCGGGGTGAGCGCCGGCCAGACCGCGTCCAGGAAGTCGAGCACCGGCCGGCAGCGGCTCATCCGGCGCAGCCAGGCATCGCTGGGCGACTCCGCACGGCGTGCCTCGGCCTGCCGTTGCAGCAGACTCACCACCCGCGCCTGGACACGTTCCCGACCCGTGCCGTACGGCAGCCCTTCCCGGCGGGTCTCCTCGACGATCCGGTGCAACGGCTCCACCCCGATCCGCCAGCGGAACGAGCCGTCCGACACGGTGATCGATTCGGTCGGGGCGCCGATCTGCCCCTGCACCGCGCGCCGCAGCACGCTCGCCATCCGTACGTCGTGTTTGAGCGCGGCCACCGCCGGCGCCTCGACCGCCCGAACCACCACCCGGGAGATCAACTCCTCCACCGTGGCCTGCTCGACCTCGACCTCACCGAGCGCCGGCAGCACCGCCGCAATGTACGACAGGAACGCCCGGTTCGGCCCGACGATCAGCACACCCGCCCGCCGCAACCGCTCCCGATGCAGGTAGAGCAGATACGCGGCCCGGTGCAGACCCACAGCCGTCTTCCCCGTACCCGGCGCGCCCTGCACACAGATCGAGTCGGCGAGGTCAGCCCGGACCAGCTCGTCCTGCTCCGGCTGGATCGTCGCGACGATGTCCCGCATCGGCCCGACGCGTGGACGCTCGATCTCGGCGGTGAGGATCCGACTGGTGGTACCGAGCTCTTCGCCCCGATCCAACCGCTCATCCTCGAAGCTGGTCAGCACACCATTGCTGAACCCGAACCGCCGCCGAACCGCCACCCCCTGCGGATCCCGCACGCTGGCCCGGTAGAACGAACGGGAGACCGGAGCCCGCCAGTCCAGCACCAACGGCTCGCCACGGTCGTCGGTGACATGCCGCCGCCCCACGTGATACCGCCGACCGTGATGATCACCGCTGGCGTCGGGCGCGGTCGGGCCGTTGGCGGGCCTGCTGGCCGTGGCCCTGTCGCTCGTGGTGCCGCTGTCCGTGGGCCTGCGGTTGGTGCTGCCGCTGTCCGTGGTGCTGCTGTTTGGGGCGTCGGCGAAGTCGAGGCGGCCGAAGAAGAGCGGAGTGGTCGGGTCGTCGGCCAGCTCGGCGACCCGGCGGGCCAGGGTGCGGCCGAGCGTTTCGGCAGCGTACGCGTCGCCGGCCACCTGGTCACCGGTGGCGAAGAGAGACTCGGCACGTTCCCGCATCCGACCCAGCGCCGCCCGCGAGGTGGTGAGGTGTGCGCGTTCGGCGGCCAGGTCCGCGTCGAGGTCGGTGTCGGTGGCGGTGCTGAGCTGGGTGTCGAGGTCAAGTGCGGGCATGCTGACGTCCCATCGTTCACATCTGCTGCGCGCTCGCGTGTCCGGGGGCGGATGGCCGGCCGCCCGGCGCGAAGACGTCCGTTCCGGTGCAGCTCACCTCGGCCGTCAAGCGGGCTGCAACCCTACGCTCCCCAACCCGCCGCATCCAGCGAATTACCGACGCGACCACCCGTACGAGACGGGGTGTCGCCCGGTCGGGTGGCGCTGGGCGATCACGCCCCGCGCCGCCCCGGGCTTTCTCACGCCGCAACCGCCGTGACGCCGTGATCGACTCGGCTTTCAGGAAGTCGCGGTGTCCGGGCCGGTGGGACGCCCCGATTTCCAGGAAGCCGAGTCGATCACCGGGAGAAGCGGCTTGGTGCGGCAGGGACAGCAGGGTCGGGGCCGAGCGGAGCCCGGGGGTGATGGCAGGTTGGCGGGGCTGCCGGGATCATGGGTGTATGACCGAGGCCCGCTCCGATTCGCGCCGGATGACGATCAGCGACCCCCAGGTGATGCGGGCGATGGCTCATCCGGCCCGGATCGCGATCATGGAGTACCTGAACAGTCGCGAGAGCGGTGGGACCGCCACCGAGTGTGCGGAGATCGTTGGGCTGTCGCCGAGCGCGACCAGTTACCACCTGCGGGCGCTGGCGAAGTTCGGGCTGGTCGAGCAGGCGCCGAGCCGGGGGGATGCGCGCGAGCGGCTGTGGCGCGTACCGAGTGTGAGCGTGCTGGTCGAGGCGGGTCGTGACGCCGGGCCCGAGGCGCGTGCGGCCGAGCAGGCGCTGGTGGAGGCGCATGCGGTCCGGGCCATGGAGCGGACCCGGGACTGGTTGCGGCGCGCCGGGGACGAGCCCGCCGAGTGGTACGACACCGCCCTGTTCAGCGACACGCTGTTGCTGCTCACCGCCGAGGAGTTGGCCGAGCTGAACGAGGCGGTGTTGGCGCTGCTCCGGCCGTACCACCCGCGGCGGCGGGGTGAGTCGCCGCCGGGGGCGCGCACTGTCGCTGTGCAGTACCGGACGGTGCCGCTGGCATAGGTGGGGTTGCATGAATCAGGTGTGAAGGATTATTTTCGAAGTATGTCCTTCACATCTGACGAGTCGCGCTGGGCGGATGTCTGGCTCGCCGCTGCCGCCCGGGGCACCACCATTTGCGGTGACTTCCTCGCCGCGACCGCGCTGGCGCTGGCCCTACAGGGCGCTGGCGCCAGCGGGCTGGCCGTATCGGGGCTGCTGCTGGCCGCCACGCTGCCGCGGGTGGTGCTCGCCCCACTCGCGGGCCGACTCGCCGACCGGATCGACAGCCGCACGTTGCTGGTGACGATCGGGTTCGGGCAGGCCGCGATCTGCGCGCTCCTCGCCGTCGTCGAACAGCCGGTCCTGGTGGTCGGGCTCGTCGCCCTGTTGGCCTGCGGGCTCGCGGTGACGCAACCCTGCCTGGCGGCGCTGCTGCCGGCGATGGTCCGCCCAGCCGACCTGCCGCGAGCCAGCGCGATCAGTCAGAACGCCGTCTCGCTCGGTGCGCTCGGCGGCCCGGTGCTGGCCGGCCTGTTGGTGGGGCAGTTCGGCACCCGCGTACCGCTGCTTCTCGATGCGGCGACCTACCTGGCGCTCGTGGTCGCGGGCCTGCTGCTGCGGACCCGACGCGGCGGCCGCCGGCCCGCCGCGAGTAGCCGGGCCGTCGCCGGGAGCAGCGAGGCCGCAGTTGCCAGCCCGGCCGCCGCGAGCAGCGAGGCCGTCTCGGGTGGCCCGGCCGTGTCGGGCGGCGTGGCAACCCCTGGGGGTACGGACATCGGCTGGCGGCTGCGCCGCGACCCGCTGATGCTCGTCATGGTGGTGACCACCGCCGTGGTGATCGCGGCGATCGGCGGTATCAACGTGATCGAGGTCTTCTTCATCCGGGAGACGCTGGGGGATTCGGCTACCACGTACGGCCTGGTCAGTGCCGCATGGATGGCCGGCATGCTGCCGGGGAGCTGGCTCGCCGTACGACTCGCCAGGCGGCTCGACGACGACGGCGGGTTGGTACGGGGGGTGCTGGCGACTCTGGCCGTGTGCAGCCTGATGGTGTTGCTCGCGGCGACGGTGCCGGCGGCGGGCGTGTTGGTGCCCCTCTGGCTGGTGGGGGGAGCGGCCAACGGCGGCGAAAACGTCTTCGCCAACCTGCTCACCGCTCGGCGGGTGCCGGAGGCGATGCGCGCTCGGGCGTACGCCACCTACGGCGCCGCGGTGCAGGGTGGCTCGATGGCGGGCTTCCTGATCGGCGGGGCGTTGCTCGCGGTCGTTCCGCCTCGGCCGCTGATCGCCGGCGCCGGTGTGGTCGGGCTGCTGGTGGTGCTGGCCTTCGTGCCGGTCGTGACCCGGGCGGTACGACGGTCGTCGCTGACCGACCTGCCGGTAGGCGACCGGCAGGCAGCCGACGCGCCGGTAGGCGACCGGCGGGCAGCCGACGCGCCGGCAGGCAGTTAGGCCAGCCGACGAGCAGCCCGGTCAAGTGCGGGGTTGGCCACTCGGGGCCGGCCCGCTGAGCCGGAGCCAGCCGCCGGGGATACGGTCGGGCCATGGCTGAGCGCATCGCACGCCCGCGGGTCGGGCACATCCAGTTCCTGAACTGCCTGCCCATCTACTGGGGTCTGATGCGCTCCGGTGCCCTGCTCGACGTCGACCTGCACAAGGACTCGCCGGACCGGTTGAGCGCGGCGCTGGTCGCCGGCGACCTCGACATCGGCCCGATCACGCTGTTGGAGTATCTGAAGCACGCCGACGAGCTGCTACTCCTGCCGGACCTGGCGGTGGGCAGCGACGGGCCGGTGCTCTCGGTCAACATGGTCTCCACCCGGCCGCTCGCCGAGCTGGACGGCGCCCGGGTGGCGCTCGGCTCGACCTCGCGGACCGGCGTCATGCTGGCTCAGCTTCTGCTGGCCGAGCAGTACAACGTGCGGCCCGAGTACTTCCGCTGCCCGCCGGACCTGACCCAGATGCTGCTGGAGGCCGACGCCGCCGTGCTGATCGGGGACGTGGCGCTGCGGGCGTACTACGAGGCACCGCGGAAGGGCCTCACTGTCACCGACCTCGGGCAGGCGTGGCGGGAGTGGACCGGGCTGCCGATGGTCTTCGCCGTCTGGGCGGTCCGCCGCGACTTCGCCGCCGCCCACCCGGGCCTGGTGAAGGAGGTGCACGAGGCTTTCCTGCGCTCGCGGGACCTCTGCCTGGCGGAGTTGGACCAGGTCGCCGAGGCGGCTGCCCGCTGGGAGACCTTCGACGCGGAGACGCTGACCACGTACTTCCGGACCCTCGACTTCTCCCTTGGCGACCGGCAGGTCGCGGGGCTGCGCGAGTGGGCCCGGCGGGCGGCGGCGATCGGCGAGGCTCCGGCGCTGCCGGACGGCGGTCCGGAGTTCTTCGCCGGCTGACCGCTGCCAGCCGGGCCGGCGAAGCCAGCCGGGCCGGCGAAGCGCCGGGCGGTCAGCCTGCGGGGATCAGGTGCCGGGGCGGAGCAGCGCCTCGGTGATCTTCTCGCAGTTCTTCATGCCGTAGTCGTAGCCCATGTTGATCGGGTACTTGACCATCACGCCCATCGTCCAGGTGTCACCGATGGCCAGGCAGTTGATGTGCATCTCCTGCTCCTTGGTCCGGTCGATCCACCCGTTCTTGATGGCGATCTTCTTCTGCTCGGCCGCCGGGAATGCCTTGCGGATGCCGAAGTCGCCGGCGCCGCGAACCAGTTTCATCTCGTTGAGCAGCCACTTGGTCCACTTCGGCCCGGCGGCGGTGCCCGTGACGATGCAGTTTCCCATCCGGGCGGTGTCCCGGGGGGAGAGCGCCGTCCGGCTCCAGCCGCCATCGGGGGCGACGCTGCTGTCGGTCAGTTTGCACATGGAGATGAGCCGCTTGATCGAGGCGTCCCGGTCGACCTGGTTGTAGAACTGTTCGGCCCGGGTGTTGTCGCTGTCCCGGATGATCCGCGTCGCGTCGGCGAGCTTCGCGTCGCTCGGGGTCTGGCCGGCGTCGGCAGCGCGACGCAGGTAGTCGGCGACGATCCAGGCCTTGATCATCGAGGCGGTCGTGCTGGTCTCGCCCATGTTCTTCGAACCGATGATCTTTCCGGTTCGGCGGTCGAGGACGCTCCAGGAGTACCAGCCCTCGATGTTCAGATCGAGGTCCTTGGCCACGAAGGGCAGCGGCTCCAGCGACGGGCTGGGCTTCGGTGACGGCGAGGACGGCTGGCGGGCGCTGCGGTCGGTGCCGGAGCCGGTGGGGCGGTCGCTGGTGCTGGAGCCCGCGTCGCCCCACTTCGCTGCGGCGGACGACTCGAACGGCGAGCCGGGCAGCAGCCGCAGCGACACCAGGACCAGCCCGATGAGGATGACCGCGACGGCGATCAGCCGAACCGGGGATGCCTCGCCGCCGTTGCGCCGGTCGACCCGACGGTTGCCGGCCATCAGAGCTTCCCGACCGGCTGCTGCGGCACCTTGAGCGCGGCGCCCGGCTGCGGGGTGACCAGTTGGGTGGCCACACTGGCGCAGACCTTCGCGCCGTAGTCCAGACCGGTCCTGATCGGGTAGCGCAGCATCACCGCGAGACTCCACTTGCTGGTGACGGCGAGGCAGTTGACGTGCCAGTTGCCGTCGCTGTAGATGGGGGTCCATCCGTTCTTGATGCTGACCGGCCCCTGAGCGGTGATCGACTTGGGTAGACCGTCGATGATTCCCCAGCGGCCACCACCGGACGAGACCCGCTGGTCCTTGGCCGCGGTGGTGCCCTTGACCTTGCTCATCTGGTCCAACACCCACTTGGTCCACTTCGGGCCGGCGGCCTTACCGTCGGCGATGCAGTCACCGACCCGGGCCGCGTCGCGGGGGGACATCCGGGTGAAGCTCCAGTAGCCGGTGTACGGCTTGACGTTGCCACGCTTGGTGTCGGTCAGCCCGCAGATCTTGATCGCTCGTTGGATCACCGCGTCGGGAATGCTGCTCGACGAGGGCTTGTAGGAGCCACCCGCAGCGGCGTGGACCTTGTTGGCCGCTCCGTCGTTGCTGTCGACGATGGCGAGTCGAGCCAGCTCCTTCATCGCTGCGGGCGGCTCCTTGTCGCCGAGCTGCCGCAGGTAGTCGGAGACGATCCACGCCTTGATCATCGATTCGGTGGAGCTGGTCGCTGTCATGTTCGGCGACCCGGAGATCTTGCCCGTCTTCCGGTCCAGCAGAGCCCACGAGAAGAACTCACCCTTGAAGCTCACCGACACCGGGCCGGCGGCCAGGGTGGGCGGCGGTGGTGGGGTGGGCGCGGGCGCGGCGACGCTCGACGTACCGCCTCCGCCGCCTCCGCCGCTGTCGTCGCTGGCGAGCCGGGCGTACGCGGTGGGGACCAGTAGGACGCCGCCGAGCACGACCGCCGTGATGGCGAGCACCAGGGTCACGCGAGATCGCATGAGTGGGTGAACTCCAGGTGTCAGGGCCGGGGGGACCGGCTTGTCGTCGGGACGAATCGGGTGCGATCGCCGAGGCCGGGGGAGGTGGCCTCTGTGGAGATGTCGATGTCGGCAGCCGATCGGTTGTCCGGCAGAAGTCTACGTCCGGACCGGCAGACCGCCAGGGTTCGACACTAGGCATCCTGCGATAAAGGCGGGATATGGGGCCGGTATGAGGTTTTTGCAGGGATTCACCTTTGTTTCGTGGCCTAGGTCACGGCGAGATGGCGGCGTCCAAGTAGCGCAAAGCGCTCATCCGCTCACAGATGGGATGCGCGGATTCCTGTTACACCCCCTGGTGCAACGTGGCGCAAGCTGTAACACTTAGCGTCATGTATGGCAACGACTTCTCCGCCCCGGACGGCGCCACCGACGAGGCGCCCGGCGGCCTGCTGGGCGAGGTCGAGGCCGCCGAGGCCGAGCTGCGGGCAGCGGCGGCGCGCGGGCGGCGCGGCGCGCCCGCGCCGGACGAGGACCTGGCGGCGTACTTCGCCGAGGTGGTCGACGCCGAGCAGAAGATCGAACCCCGCGACTGGATGCCCGACGCGTACCGGCGGACGCTGATCCGGCAGATCGCCCAACACGCCCACTCCGAGATCATCGGCATGCAGCCGGAGGGCAACTGGATCAGCCGGGCGCCGTCGCTCAAGCGCAAGGCGATCCTGCTGGCCAAGGTGCAGGACGAGGCGGGTCACGGCCTCTACCTCTACGCCGCCGCCGAGACCCTCGGCATCAGCCGCGACGAGCTGGTCCAACTGCTGCTCGACGGCCGCCAGAAGTACAGCTCGATCTTCAACTACCCCACTCTGAGCTGGGCCGACGTGGGCGCCATCGGGTGGCTGGTGGACGGCGCGGCGATCGTCAACCAGGTCCCGCTCTGCCGCTGCTCGTACGGCCCGTACGCCCGCGCGATGATCCGGGTCTGCAAGGAGGAGTCGTTCCACCAGCGGCAGGGCTACGAGATCCTGCACACCCTGGCGCACGGCACCCCCGCGCAGCAGGCGATGGCCCAGGACGCGGTGGACCGTTGGTGGTACCCGTCGCTGGCCATGTTCGGCCCGCCGGACGGCGACTCCACGCACTCCGCCCAGTCGATGGCCTGGAAGATCAAGCGCTTCTCGAACGACGATCTGCGCCAACGCTTCGTCGACATGTGCGTCCAGCAGGCCGAGATCCTCGGGCTGCGCATCCCCGACGCGGACCTGCGCTGGAACGACGAGCGGCAGGCGTACGACTACACCCAGCCGGACTACGACGAGCTGATGCAGGTGATCTCCGGCGACGGGCCGTGCAACCGGGAGCGGATGGCCCACCGCCGGGCCGCGCACGCCGACGGCAGCTGGGTACGCGAGGCCGCCGCGGCATACGCCGCGAAGCGGGCGGGACAGAAGGAGACGGTCGCAGCATGACGCAACACACCCCGCTCTGGGAGGTCTTCGTGCGGGCCCGGCGCGGGCTGTCGCACACGCACGTCGGCAGCCTGCACGCCCCCGACGCCGAGCTTGCCCTGCGCAACGCCCGCGACCTCTACACCCGCCGCCAGGAGGGCGTGTCGATCTGGGTGGTGCCGGCCGGCGCGATCACCGCGTCCAGCCCGGACGAGAAGGACTCCTTCTTCGACCCGGCCGCCGACAAGGTCTACCGCCATCCCACCTTCTACGAGGTGCCGGACGGGGTGGCCCACCTGTGAACGGCCCCTTCGACTTCACCCTCTCGCTCGCTGACGACGCGTTGGTCGCGGCCCAGCGGCTGGCCGAGTGGACCACCCGCGCGCCGGAGATGGAAGAGGACATCGCGCTGGCCAACATCGCCCTCGACCAGCTCGGCGCGGCGCGCCTGCTGCTGTCGTACGCGGGCGAACTGGAGGGCGCCGGCCGCGACGAGGACGCCCTGGCGTACCTGCGCGACGACCGCGAGTTCCGCAACGCGCTACTGGTCGAGCTGCCCAACGACGACTTCGCGGTGACGATGGCGAAGCTGTTCTTCCTGGCGGCGTACCAACTGCCGTTGTACACGGCGCTGGCCGGCTGCGCGGACGAGCGGTTGACCGCGATCGGTGCGAAGGCGCGCAAGGAGTCGGCGTACCACCTGGACCACGGCGCGCTGTGGGTGAAGCGGCTCGGTGACGGCACCGAGGAGTCGCATCGGCGGATGCAGGCAGCCGTCGACCAGATGTGGCCGTACACCCACGAGTTGTTCGCCGCGGACCCGGCGGCGCCGGTCGACCCGGCTACCCTGCGGCCGGCGTTCGACGAGGTCGTCGGCCCGGTGCTGGCCGAGGCGACGCTCACCCGGCCGGACAGCGCCTGGGCCCCGGCCGGTGGGCGGGCCGGTGTGCACACCGAGCACCTGGCCTACCTGCTCGCCGAGATGCAGGTGCTGCACCGCGCCCACCCCGGAGCGAAGTGGTGAACCCCAGGGACGCGGCCGCGTCGGTGGTGGACCCGGAGATCCGGGTCATCACCATCGACGAGCTGGGCATCCTGCGGGCGGTCGAGGAGGATCCGGCCAGTGGCCGGGTCACCGTCACCATCACCCCGACCTACACCGGCTGCCCGGCGATGGACGTGATCCGGGCCGACATCCGCCGCGCGCTCACCGCCGCCGGCCACCCGGACGCGCAGGTCCAGACCGTCTACAGCCCACCGTGGAGCACCGACTGGATCTCCGAGGGTGGGCGGGCCAAGCTCGCCGCCGCCGGGATCGCCCCGCCGGCCCCGGTGCCCACCGCCGGCGTCGTGTCGCTGACGCTCGCGGTCCGCTGCCCGCAGTGCGGCTCACCGGAGACCGAGCAGGTCAGCCGGTTCGGCTCCACCGCCTGCAAGGCGTTGTGGCGGTGCCGTTCCTGCTCCGAACCCTTCGACCACCTGAAGGCGCTGTGACTGTCACCATCACCCGCCCGGTTCGCCGCCGGCCGGTCTTCCACCCGTTGTCTGTCGCCGCCGTCGACCGGCTCACCGACGACTCCGTGGCGGTGACCTTCGCCGTACCCGAGGAATTACGGGAAACCTTCGCGTTCCGCGCCGGTCAGCACCTCACGGTGCGGCGAGCCGCCGAGGACGGCACCGACGTGCGCCGGTCGTACTCGATCTGCTCCACCCCCGACGACCTGGCCCGACACGGCCGGTTGCGGATCGGGGTGCGGGAGATCCCCGGCGGCGCCTTCTCGGCGTTCGCCTGCGGGGCGCTGCGCGGTGGCGACACCGTCGAGGTGCTGCCGCCGCTGGGCACCTTCACCACGGCGTTCGCGCCGGACCGGGTGCGGCACTACGGCGCTGTCGTCGCCGGCTCCGGCATCACCCCGGTGCTCGGGCTGGTCGCGACCGCCCTGGCCGTCGAGCCGGCCAGCACCTTCACACTGGTGTACGGCAACCGCACGGCGAACACAGTGATGTTCGCCGAGGAGTTGGCCGACCTGAAGGACCGCTACCCCACCCGGCTGCACCTGGTGCACGTCCTCTCCCGGGAGCAGGGCGAGTCGCCGCTGCTCTCCGGTCGGATCGACGCCGAGCGGCTGGGCCGGTTGCTGGGCACCATCGTGCCGGGCGACCTGGTCGAGGAGTGGTTCCTCTGCGGCCCGTACGGCATGGTGGTCGACGTTCGGGACGTGCTGACCGCACGCGGGCTGCCCGAGTCGGCGGTGCACACCGAGCTGTTCCACGTCGACACGCCGCCGGAGCCGGTGCGCCGACCCGTCGACCAGGCGGGCGTCGGGGCCGAGGTGACCATCGTGCTGGACGGCCGGTCGTCGAGCTTCACGATGGGTCGCGAGGAACGGGTGCTGGACGCCGCGTTGAAGGTGCGCGGCGAGCTGCCGTACGCCTGCAAGGGTGGCGTCTGCTCGACCTGCAAGGCGAAGGTCGTCGACGGCGCTGTCACGATGGCCCGCAACTACGCGCTGGAGCCCGACGAGCTGGCCGCCGGCTACGTGCTGACCTGCCAGTCCAGCCCGACCACCGACAAACTCACCGTCGACTACGACGCGTGACGACGCCGAACGACAGGGAGTTCGTCGAGCGGTTCGCCGAGGTCACCGGGGGACGACTGCCGACCGGCTACGTGGAGGGGTGGGAGCAGCTCGTCGAGTTCTGCGAGGAGGGCTACGACGACAACCTCGACGAGTACTGGTCCGACCTCAGCATCCGGGAAGCCATCGAGCGGGTACTGACCGACGAACGGTTGGTCGGCTTTCCGCAGATGGGGTGGGTCCGGGAGCGGATCGAGGCGGCGGACGAGCGGTTCCGGGCGGTGCTCTCCGAGCAAACGATGCCGGGGCTCTCCGAGCGGCCGTGGTGGGAGGCGTACCTGCCGGCGTGGGCGGGGCCGGAGTTCGCGGCGGAGCTGCGGGACACCTACGGCATACACGTCGAGGTACGCGAGAGCTGACGGCGGCTGTGGGACGTGCCGCACCCGCCGGGGTCCGGCGGTCGAGTCGGGTGGGCCGACGTAGGCTCGGGGTGTGACGGTGAGCCGGGAGATCGACGACATCCTGCAGCGCGGCGCGGACGGCGGGCGGATCACGCCCGAGGAGGCGCTGCTGCTCTACACCGAGGCGCCCTTCCACGCGTTGGGCGAGGCGGCGGACGCGGTGCGTCGGCGACGCTACCCGGACAACGTCGTCACCTACCTGATCGACCGCAACATCAACTACACGAACGTCTGCGTGACGGCGTGCAAGTTCTGCGCGTTCTACCGGGCGCCCAAGCACAAGGAAGGGTGGACCCACCCGACCGAGGAGATCCTGCGCCGGTGCGGCGAGGCGGTCGAGCTGGGCGCCACCCAGGTGATGCTCCAGGGCGGGCACCACCCGGACTACGGCGTGGAGTACTACGAGGAGCTGTTCTCCTCGGTCAAGCAGGCGTACCCGCAGCTGGTCATCCACTCGATCGGCCCCAGCGAGATCCTGCACATGGCCAAGGTCTCCGGGGTGAGCCTGGACGAGGCCATCGCCCGGATCAAGACCGCCGGCCTGGACTCGATCGCCGGCGCCGGCGCGGAGATGCTGCCCGAGCGGCCCCGCAGGGCCATCGCCCCCCTCAAGGAGTCGGGCGAGCGCTGGCTGGAGGTCATGGAGCTGGCCCACCGGCAGGGCATCGAGTCGACCGCCACCATGATGATGGGCACCGGCGAGACGCACGCCGAGCGCATCGAGCACCTGCGCATGATCCGTGACGTGCAGGACCGCACCCGCGGCTTCCGGTCGTTCATCCCGTGGACGTACCAGCCGGAGAACAACCACCTCAAGGGCCGCACCCAGGCGACCACGCTGGAATACCTGCGTCTGGTCGCGGTGGCCCGGCTCTTCTTCGAGACCGTGCCGCACCTGCAGGCGTCCTGGTTGACCACCGGCAAGGACGTCGGGCAGCTCTCGCTGCACATGGGCGTGGACGACCTCGGCTCGATCATGCTGGAGGAGAACGTCATCTCCTCCGCCGGCGCCCGGCACCGCTCCAACCTGCACGAGCTGATCGGCATGATCCGCTCGGCGGACCGGATCCCCGCGCAGCGCGACACCCTCTACAACCGGCTCGCCGTGCACCACACGCCGGCCGACGACCCGACCGACGAGCGGGTGGTCTCGCACTTCTCCTCGATCGCGCTGCCCGGCGGTGGCGCGGGGAAGTCCCTGCCCCTGGTGGACGTCAGCTGACCGTCGACACCCGGCCGTTCGGCTGATCGACGCTCATGCTCCCGCCGGATCACCCCGGCGGTACGGGTGGTCCCCGCCGCCGCAGCGTCAGCCTCTCCGGTGCAGGGCTGGTGGAGATGATCGCCGGCCGCTAGCGTCCCGGCTCATATTCGTCGCCATCGTCGACGGACGACGCTGTCCTCCATCGGCCCGCTGCGGGTCGTTCATATAACGCACGGCAGTACGGGCGGGATGGGTGACCATCCCGCCCGTACTGTCTGCGCAGCTCGGACCGGACGGACGAAAACGGCTCCGCCTGCTGGCGTGGAAGATCGGCCTCCGATAACGTCCGCTCGTTCCGCAACCATTCTTTCTTCCCTACCCCCGGGGGACTGATGACAGCGTTCCACCGCTCGACGCTGGTGCGCGCCAGTGTCGTGGCGCTGCTCGCGGCCGGCGGCATCGCCGCCGTTGCCGCTCCGGTGCTGGCGGCCGAGGAGGCCGATCTGGCCCTGGTGCCGCTCAGCTACAACCTGGCCAAGGGTGTGACGGAGGCCAAGAGCAAGCCGTTCAAGTTCTCCGTCGACAACACCCGGAGCAAGGAAGACGCCAAGGGTGTCAGTTACACGGTGGACACCAGCAAGCTGAAGACGAACAAGGTTCGGGTAGTGGTGCCCGACGGCTGCCGGGTGAACGGCAAGAAGTTCACCTGCCGCCTCGGCGACCTGGCCGCCGGCACCAGCGAGGACTTCGGCATCCCGATCTTCTCCACCGGTGGTAAGGGCGCCGCCGGCACTCTCGTGGTCACCATCCGCTCGGCCACCGAGGACCCCAACGAGGACGACAACAAGGTCGAGCACGACATCACCGTCACCGAGCCCGGGTACGACCTGACCAGTTGGGTGCAGGACGTCAACGCGAACGTCGTGGTGAACGGCGTCAACGGCGACGACCCCGACCTTCGGCCGGTGCGGCCGGGCGAGACGGTTCCGGTCGACTGGGCGGTCTACAACGACGGCAGCCGCAAGGCCACCGGCCTCGCCTACGTGCTCACCCTCCCGGCGGGCGTCACCTTCGACACCCTGCCGGACACCTGCACCACGCAGACGTTCGGCGTCGCTCAGGCGCTCTGCCAGGACGACGGCGCGGTGATCCGGCCCGGTGACTACTACACCGCGGACATCAAGGTGACCGTCGGCACTGACGTCACCGAGCCGGTGCTGCGGGTCGGCGAGCTGGTGGCGCACGGCCTGGACGCGGCGGCCGGCAAGCCCGAGGAGCAGCCGCGGCGGGCCAACACCGCCCAGCGGAAGTCCTTCACCGAGATCGACGAGGGCGACAACCAGGCGATCTTCGACGTCTTCGTCGACCAGGCCGTCGACCCGACGCCGACGCCCACGCCGACGGCCACCCCGACGGGATCGCCGACGCCGACGCCGACGGTCACCCCGACGCAGACGCCGACGCCGACGCCGACGGTCACCCCGACCGAGACGCCGACCCCGACGGAGACGCCTACGCCGACGCCGACGGTCACGCCGACGGAGACGCCTACGCCGACGCCGACGGTCACCCCGACGGAGACGCCTACGCCGACGCCGACGGTCACCCCGACCGAAACGCCGACCCCGACCCCGACGGAGACCCCGACCCCGACGCCTACCCGGACGCCGACGGTCACGCCGACACCGACGGTCACTCCGACGGAGACGCCCACGGTCACGCCGACCCCGACCGCGACGGAGACGCCGACCGCGACGCCGACCGCGACGGTCACGCCGACCGCGACGGCCACTCCGACGCCGATCCCCGGCGGTACGACGACGCCGGGCACCACCGTCTCGCCGGGTGCCGGTGATGGCTCCGCCGGTGGTGGCTCGGGCGGTGGCGGCCTGCCGGTGACCGGTGTGCAGGTCGGCCTGATCGGCGGCATCGGCGTGATCATCCTGCTGGTGGGTGGGGCGCTGCTGGTGCTCACCCGTCGCCGCAAGGTGGTCCTGGTCTCGCCGACCGACGAGAAGTCGACCGACTGACACCGGTGCCCTGACCAGCGGCGCGCACGCGAGGCGCGACCGCGACGGGTGCGATGGCGACAGGCGTTCTGACAGTGGTGTCACGGACGCCGGCACGACGCGAGGGCGGGGTGGGCGACCACCCCGCCCCTTCGCATACGGGGTGCGTGCCGCCCACCCAGCGAACGTCGGTTGGCGGGCGGCTGGCAGAGTGAGGGGGTGAGCCGTACCCCGCAGGGCCAGCGCGCCAGTCTGGACAAGCAGCCGCACGAGGTCGCCGCGATGTTCGACGGCGTGGCAGAGCGTTACGACCTGACCAACACGGTGATCTCGCTGGGCCAGGACCGCTCCTGGCGGCGGGCCACGCGGGCGGCGCTCGGGCTGCGACCGGGCGAGCGGGTGCTGGACGTGGGCGCGGGCACCGGCGTCTCGACGCGCGAGCTGGCCCAGTCCGGGGCGTACGCGGTCGGGGTCGATCTGTCGCTCGGCATGCTGTACACGGGCAAGCGGGCCCGGCCCGAGGTGCCGCTGCTGGCGGGAGACGCGCTGCGGTTGCCGTTCGCCGACGCCAGCTTCGACGCGGTGACCATCTCCTTTGCGCTGCGCAACGTCAACGACACCGACGCCGCGCTGCGTGAGCTGGCCCGGGTGACCCGGCCGGGCGGCCGGCTGGTGGTCTGCGAGTTCAGCACCCCGGTCAACCCGGTCTTCCGGACCGTCTACCTGTCGTACCTGATGCGGTCGCTGCCGGCGGTGGCCCGCACGGTGTCGAGCAACCCCGAGGCGTACGTCTATCTCGCCGAGTCGGTCCGGGCCTGGCCGGCGCAGTCCGCGCTGGCCGGCCGGGTGGCCGCGGCCGGGTGGGGGCGCGTGGCGTGGCGCAACCTGACCGGTGGCGTGGTGGCCCTGCACCGGGGGATCCGCGAGTAGCGGGCGGACCGCGCCAACCGCTACGGACATTATTCAGGTTCCGTAAATATCGGACTTCGTCCACTTTGCCCGGTACGCTCGATCGCATGACCGGAGCAGACCCGGCGGACCCGGTGGCCGCCACCGACGACGACGCGGCCGAACTCATCTCCCAGTTGCGAGAGTTGGCCGGGGCCGACCCGGTGGAGGTCCGGCAGGTGGTCGCCGAGGTGTTGGCGGCACTGGACCGGGCGGCGGGTGGGGCGCTCCGCGAGCATCTACCGGAGACAATTCGGGTCGACGCGGGCCTGGACGCCTCCAGCCCGGCCTGACACCTGACCGCTGTGGACGGTGATGAGCTGTCACATCGGCGAGTTAGGTACCCCTGATCCTGCGCTGGTATGACGCCGGTCATACACTCGTCCCGTCTGGCTTGTGAAGCATTTCACGAGCGTGCGGGAGGAGGCGCGAATGACCGCGGTGGAACACGACGCCGACGTCATTGTCGTGGGCGCCGGTCCCGGTGGGTCAGCGACTGCGTACCACCTGGCTCGGCACGGCGTACGGGTGCTGTTGTTGGAGAAGACCGAGTTCCCCCGGGAGAAGGTCTGCGGCGACGGGTTGACCCCGCGCGCGGTGCGCCAGCTCATCCGGATGGGTGTGGACACCTCGCCCGAGGCGGGCTGGCTGCACAACCGCGGCCTGCGGGTCATCGGCGGCGGGGTGCGCCTCGAACTGGACTGGCCGGAGCTGGCCAGCTTCCCCAACTACGGTCTGGTGCGCACGCGCCTGGACTTCGACGACCTGCTGGCCCAGCGGGCGGTGGCCGCCGGCGCGAAACTGCGGACCAGCGTCAACGTGCTGGGCCCGGTGCTCGACGGCGACGGCCGCGTCACCGGCGTCGAGGCGGAGGTCGGGCCGGGCAAGGAGCCCACCACCTTCCACGCCCCGCTGGTCGTCGCGGCGGACGGCGTCTCCGGCCGGTTCCCGCTCGCGCTCGGGCTGGCCAAGCGGGAGGACCGGCCGATCGGTGTCGCCGTCCGCCGCTACTACCGCTCGCCGGCCAAGCACGAGGACAACTACCTGGAGTCCTGGCTGGAGCTGCGCAGCAAGGACAGCGGCGACAACCTGCTGCCCGGGTACGGCTGGATCTTCGGCCTCGGTGACGGGCGGGTCAACGTCGGGCTCGGCGTGCTCAACTCGTCCTCGGCGTTCGGCAAGACCAACTACCGCCGGCTGCTCACCGACTGGCTCGCCAACACCCCGGAAGACTGGGGGATGACCGACGAGACCAACGCCGACGGCCCGATCCTCGGCGCCGCGCTGCCGATGGGCTTCAACCGGGTGCCCCACTACACCCGGGGCGTGCTGCTGGTCGGCGACTCGGGCGGCATGGTCAACCCGTTCAACGGTGAGGGCATCGCGTACGCGATGGAGTCCGGCGAACTGGCCGCGGAGGCCATGGTCCAGGCCCTCGCCCGGCCGGCCGGCCCGGAACGCGAGCGCGCGCTGATGGCGTACCCGAACGAGCTGAAGGCCCGGCTCGGCGGCTACTACCGGCTGGGCGGCATCTTCGTGAAACTGATCGGCCGCCCCGAGATCATGCGGATCGCCACCAAACACGGCATGCCGCACCCGACGCTGATGCGTTTCGTGCTCAAGCTGTTGGCCAACCTGACCGACCCGCGCGGCGGGGACGCGATGGATCGGGTCATCAACGCGATGACGAAGGCCGCACCAGCCGTATAAGTAGGACGGCATCGGCGCTGGTCACGGCGCCGATGCCGACAAAGATCGACCCCCGCCGACTGCCACTGCGAGGGACGTGAATAGTGTGATTTTCGTCAAGCACCGAGGGCAGGGAAGGACGAGCAGGAGAAAACGATGTCGCTCTCGCCTTACGCACCGATCATCGGGCTGTTCGCCCTCGCCGCGGCGTTCTCGCTGTTTTCCGTCGGCGCCGCCCGCTTCGCCGGTCCCCGTCGCTACAACAAGGCCAAACTCGAGGCTTACGAGTGCGGCATCGAGCCCAGCCCGCAGCCGGTCGGCGGCGGGCGGTTCCCGATCAAGTTCTACCTGACGGCGATGCTCTTCATCGTCTTCGACATCGAGATCATCTTCCTCTACCCCTGGGCGGTCTCGTTCGACGCTCTGCCGATCTTCGGCTTCGTGGAGATGGTCCTGTTCATCGTCGCGGTCTTCGTTGCGTACGCCTACGTGTGGCGGCGCGGCGGCCTGGACTGGGACTGAGGAAGGAACGTCAGATGGGCATCGAGGAGAAGCTTCCCGCCGGCGTCCTGCTCACCTCGGTGGAGAAGCTGGTCAACTGGTCTCGGAAGTCGTCCGTGTGGGGCGCCACCTTCGGCCTGGCCTGCTGCGCCATCGAGATGATGGCCGCCGGTGGTCCGCACTACGACATGGGCCGCTGGGGCATGGAGGTCTTCCGGGCGTCGCCCCGGCAGGCCGACCTGATGATCGTGGCCGGCCGGGTGAGTCAGAAGATGGCCCCGGTGCTGCGCCAGATCTACGACCAGATGGCCGAGCCGCGCTGGGTGCTCTCCATGGGCGTCTGCGCCAGCAGCGGCGGCATGTTCAACAACTACGCCATCGTGCAGGGCGTCGACCACGTGGTGCCTGTC
This sequence comes from Micromonospora sp. NBC_00330, assembly GCF_036136635.1. Taxonomy (NCBI): domain Bacteria; kingdom Bacillati; phylum Actinomycetota; class Actinomycetes; order Micromonosporales; family Micromonosporaceae; genus Micromonospora; species Micromonospora sp. NBC_00330. Next base: position 5,556,135 of record NZ_CP108012.1, on the reverse strand, counting down.
GACATGTACCTGCCCGGCTGCCCGCCCCGGCCGGAGATGCTCATCGACGCGATCCTCAAGCTCCGCGAGAAGATCATGTATGAGCCGCTCGGCCCGAACGGCCGCAAGATGCTCGCGGCCCGCCAGGAGCGCGGCGACGTCCCGATCGTGCCCTACGGCTCGATGCCCTCCTCGTACCGCAGCGACAAGGCCCGGCGCGCCGAGTGGACCCGGGCGGTCCGCGAGGGCCGCGAGGAGCAGCTGCGCATCGAGAACTGGATGAACGCTCAGAACCACCTCCACCCGCAGGCAGGCCCGAAATGACGTCACCCACGGACAAGCCAAACGACGGCGGCGTACCGCTGCCGGTGGTGCCGGCCGGTGCCACCAGTGGTGCCCCCGCCGAGTTCCCGCCGGCCAGCCCGGCCGGTCGCGGGATGTTCGGCAACCAGGGCACCGGCGACGTGTCCGGCTACGGCGGCCTGGTCCGCCAGCGCCAGCCCATCGAGGAGGCGTCCCGACCGTACGGGGGCTACTTCGACGAGGTCCGCGACGCGCTGGAGGAGGCGTACCCGGCCTTCAACGACGCGATCGAGAAGGTCGTCGTCGACCGGGGTGAGCTGACCCTGCACGTACGCCCGGAGCGGATCGCCGAGGTGTGCCAGGTGATGCGGGACGACCTGGCGCTGCGGTTCGAGCTGTGCTCCTCGGTGTCCGGTGCGGACTACCTGGGCGCCGACGAGCGCCGGCTGCACGTGGTCTACCTGCTCACCTCGATGACGTACCGGCGGCGGGTCCGGCTGGAGGCCGCGGTCTCCGTCGAGGCCCCGCACCTGCCCAGCGTGACCGCCATCTACCCGACGGCGGACTGGCAGGAGCGCGAGGCGTACGACATGTTCGGCATCGTCTTCGACGGCCACCCCAACCTGACCCGGATCCTCATGCCGGACGACTGGGAGGGCCACCCGCAGCGCAAGGACTACCCGCTCGGCGGCGTGCCCGTCGAGTACAAGGGCGCGGAGATCCAGCCGCCGAACGAGCGGAGGTCGTACCAGTGAGCGCGAGGAGTGCAGCGGAGCGGAGCCCCGCAGTCGCGATCGGAGGGCCGGCACTGTGACGACGTCGAACTACGCCAGCGAGCGCGAAACCGACGAGGGCCGGGTCTTCACCGTCACCGGTGGGGACTGGGACACGATCGTCTCGGGCACCGACCCGATCAACGACGAGCGGATCGTCGTCAACATGGGTCCGCAGCACCCGTCCACGCACGGGGTGCTGCGGCTGATCCTGGAGCTGGAGGGCGAGACGGTCCGCGAGGCCCGCTCGGTCATCGGCTACCTGCACACCGGCATCGAGAAGAACCTCGAATACCGCAACTGGGTCCAGGGCTCGACGTTCGTGACCCGGATGGACTACCTCGCCCCGATCTTCAACGAGACGGCGTACGCCCTCGCGGTCGAGAAGCTGCTCGGCATCACCGACGACATCACCGAGCGGGCCACCACGATCCGCGTGCTGATGATGGAGCTCAACCGGATCTCGTCGCACCTGGTCTGGCTGGCCACCACCGGCATGGAGCTGGGCGCGATCTCGATCATGCTGTACGGCTTCCGCGAGCGGGAGTACATCCTCGACATCTTCGAGACCATCACCGGCCTGCGGATGAACCACGCGTACGTGCGGCCGGGCGGTGTGGCGCAGGACGTGCCGGACGACGCGATCGTCAAGATCCGCGAGTTCCTCAAGATGATGCCGAAGAAGCTCAAGGAGTACGAGGACCTCCTCTCCGGCCAGCCGATCTGGACCGAGCGGACGAAGAACGTCGCGGTGCTGGACGTCACCGGCTGCGTGGCGCTCGGCATCACCGGCCCGGTGCTGCGCTCCGCCGGCCTCGCGTGGGACCTGCGCAAGACCATGCCGTACTGCGGCTACGAGACGTACGAGTTCGACGTGCCGACCCACCCCGACGGTGACGTGTGGGGTCGCTACCAGGTCCGGCTCGCCGAGATCCGGGAGTCGATGAAGCTTGTCGAGCAGGCGCTGGACCGGCTCCGTCCGGGCCCGGTGATGGTCGCCGACCGCAAGATCGCCTGGCCGGCGCAGCTCGCCATCGGCGTGGACGGCATGGGCAACTCGCTGGAGCACGTCGCGAAGATCATGGGTCAGTCGATGGAGTCGCTGATCCACCACTTCAAGCTGGTGACCGAGGGCTTCCGGGTCCCGCCCGGCCAGGTGTACGTCGCCATCGAGGCGCCTCGCGGCGAGCTGGGCGTCCACGCGGTCTCCGACGGTGGCACCCGGCCCTACCGGGTGCACTACCGGGAGCCGAGCTTCGTCAACCTGCAGGCCCTCCCGGCGATGGCCGAGGGCGGTCTGATCGCCGACGTGATCGCCGGCGGCGCCTCGTTGGACCCGGTGATGGGTGGGTGTGACCGATGACGACGACTTTCACTGACGAGACCCGGGAGCGGGCGCGCGACATCATCGCCCGTTACCCGGCGGACCGGTCCCGCTCGGCGTTGCTGCCGCTGCTGCACCTGGTGCAGGCCGAAGAGGGGTACGTCTCCCCGGCCGGGGTCGCGTTCTGTGCCGAGGTGCTGGGGCTGAACAAGGCCCAGGTCGGCGCGGTGGCCACCTTCTACACGATGTACAAGCGCAAGCCGACCGGTGACTTCCTGGTCAGCGTCTGCACCAACACGATGTGCAACGTGCTCGGTGGCCAGGAGGTCTACGACACCCTCGCCGAGCACCTCGGCGTCGGGCACGACGAGACCACAGCGGACGGCACGATCACGCTGGAGCACGCCGAGTGCCTGGCGGCGTGCGACTACGGCCCCGTGATGACAGTCAACTACGACTTCTTCGACGGCGTGGACGCCTCCACCGCCGTCGGTGTGGTGGACGAGCTGCGGGCCGGCGGTCGGCCGATGCCGACCCGTGGTGCCCGGCTCTGCACCCTCAAGGAGATGGCGGTGCAGCTCGCCGGTTTCGCCGACGAGCGCGACGGCGCGGTCGCCGACGGCGGGCCGGGCGAGCCCACCCTGCGCGGGCTGCGGCTGGCCCAGCAGCACGGCGTCTCGGTGCCGGGCTTCGACCCGAACACCCCGATCCGCAGCAAGGCCGAGGCCGACAAGGCCGCCGCCGAGGCGAAGGCTAAGGCGGAGGCCGCCAAGCCGGCGCCCGTCGAGGCCAGCGCGGCGCCGGTAAAGGGTGGCGACGGGGCGTCCGCCCCGACGGGAGCGGCCGGAGTCGCCGAGCCGGCGAAGCCCGAGGCCGCCAGTGGCAGCACCACCCGGGACGTCAAGGCACCGGACGACAAGTCGCCGCAGGTGCGTACCGCCGAGACCCGGCAGCCGGACGCGGGCACGGCAGTGCCGGACGCCCCTGGCACGAAGGTCCCGACGGACGGCACCGGCACCGCGCCCGCGGCCGGCGACGCGCGGTCGGCCGAGGCCGCCGGCGTGGCGGCCAACGCGCCGGCCGGCGACGGCAAGCCCGCCGGCGACGAGGCCGGGGCGCAGGAGCGCAACCTCACCGAAGCGAAGGCTGCGACGGACGCCGACGGCGCCGGACCGGCGGACGCGAACGAAACGGGGGCCCAGAAGTGACCACTCCCCGCCCGGAGACGCTGGCCAAGCTGACGCCGGTGCTGACCAAGCGCTGGCTCTCGCCGGACGCCTGGCGCATCGGCACGTACGAGCAGTTGGACGGCTACGCCGCGCTGCGCAAGGCGCTCAAGGCCCACCCGGACGACCTGATCCAGTTGATCAAGGATTCCGGGCTGCGGGGCCGAGGCGGCGCCGGCTTCCCCACCGGCCTCAAGTGGGGCTTCATTCCGCAGGGCGACGGCAAGCCGCACTACCTGGTGGTCAACGCCGACGAGGGCGAGCCGGGCACCTGCAAGGACCTGCCGCTGATGACCCACGACCCGCACGCGCTGGTCGAGGGCGTCATCATCGCGTCGTACGCGATCCGGGCCGCCCGCGCCTACATCTACATCCGGGGCGAGGCGGTGCACGCCGCGCGTCGACTGCGTAACGCGGTCCAGGAGGCGTACGACAAGGGTTACCTGGGCCGGAACATCCTGCGCAGTGGCTACGACCTGGAGCTGGTGGTGCACTCCGGCGCCGGGGCGTACATCTGCGGCGAGGAGACGGCGCTACTGGACTCGCTGGAGGGGTTCCGGGGTCAGCCCCGGCTGCGCCCGCCGTTCCCGGCCACCCACGGCCTGTACGCGAGCCCGACGGTGGTGAACAACGTCGGCACCATCGCCAGCGTGCCGCCGATCGTGCTCGGTGGGGCCGACTGGTGGAAGAGCATGGGCACCGAGAAGTCCTCCGGGCCGATGATCTACTCGCTCTCCGGCCGGGTCGCCAACCCCGGGCAGTACGAGTGCTCGATGGGTGTCACGCTGCGCGAGCTGCTGGAACTGGCCGGTGGCATGCAGCCGGGCCACAACCTGCGGTTCTGGACCCCGGGCGGCTCGTCCACCCCGCTGCTCGCCGCCGAGCACCTGGACGTGCCACTGGACTTCGAGGGGGTGGCGGCGGCCGGCTCGATCCTCGGCACCACTGCCACCCAGATCTTCTCCGACCAGGACTGCCCGGTCTACGCGACGTACCGGTGGCTGGAGTTCTACCACCACGAGTCGTGCGGCAAGTGCACCCCGTGTCGTGAGGGCAACTACTGGATGGTCCGGGTCTACCGGCGGATCCTCGCCGGTCAGGGCACCCACGAAGACCTGGACACCCTGCTGGACACCTGCGACAACATCCTCGGCCGCTCGTTCTGCGGTCTGGGTGACGGCGCGACCAGCTCGGTGACCTCCTCACTGCAGTACTTCAAGCAGGACTACCTCGACTACATCGAGGGTCGGACCGCACCCAAGCTGTCGGAGAAGACCCTGGTAGGGGCGCACTGATGACCGACGTAGCCAAGCAGACCGAGACCGTCACCCTCACCATCGACGGCGTCGAGGTCACCGCCCCCAAGGGGACGCTGCTGATCCGGGTCGCCGAGCAGATGGGCACCGAGATCCCCCGGTTCTGCGACCACCCGCTGCTGGCCCCGGCCGGCGCGTGCCGGCAGTGCCTGGTCGAGGTGGAGGGCCAGCGCAAGCCGGTCGCCTCCTGCACCCAGGCCGTCGCCGACGGCATGGTCGTGCGTACCCAGATCACCTCCCCGGTCGCCAAGAAGGCGCAGGAGGGGGTGATGGAGCTGCTGCTGCTCAACCACCCGCTGGACTGCCCGATGTGTGACAAGGGCGGCGAGTGCCCGCTCCAGAACCAGGCGATGTCCACCGGTCGCACCGACTCGCGCTTCCACGAGCACAAGCGGGAGTACGAGAAGCCGATGGCGATCAGCAGCCAGGTGCTGCTGGACCGCGAGCGGTGCGTGCTCTGCCAGCGGTGCACCCGGTTCTCGGAGGAGATCGCCGGCGACAAGTTCATCGACCTGATGGGCCGGTCGTCCGCCGAGGAGATCAACATCTACCGGGACGACGCGTACGGCGAAGAGGGCGACGCCGGCGACGTTCCGTTCAACTCCTACTTCTCCGGCAACACCGTGCAGATCTGCCCGGTGGGTGCGCTGACCGGCGCCCAGTACCGCTTCCGCGCCCGCCCGTTCGACCTGGTCTCCAGCCCGAGCGTCTGCGAGCACTGCTCGGCCGGCTGCGGGCAGCGCACCGACTGGCGGCGCGGCAAGGTGCTGCGCCGGCTGGCCGGCGACGAGCCGGCGGTGAACGAGGAGTGGAACTGCGACAAGGGCCGCTGGGGCTTCCAGTACACAAGGGCCGCCGACCGGCTGACCACTCCGCTGGTCCGCGACGAGCACACCGGTGAGCTGCGCGAGGCGTCCTGGAGCGAGGCGCTCACCGTCGCCGCCGAGGGGCTGCACATCGCCCGGGAGAGCGGGCAGGGCACTGCGGTGCTCACCGGCGGTCGGCTGACCGTCGAGGACGCCTACGCCTACGCCAAGTTCGCCCGGGTCGCGTTGAACACCAACGACATCGACTTCCGGGCCCGCCCGGTCTCCCGCGAGGAGGCCGACTTCCTGGCCAGCTCGGTCGCCGGGGTCACCGACGTCACCTACACCGACGTGGAGAACGCGCCGGCGGTGGTGCTGGTGGGCCTGGAGCCCGAGGAGGAGTGCCCGATCCTCTTCCTGCGGCTGCGCAAGGCGTACCTGAAGAAGACCCTGACGGTGTACGCGCTGGCGCCCTTCGCCACCCGCGGCCTGGAGAAGCTCGGTGCCAAGCTGGCCCGGGTGGTGCCGGGCGAGGAGGCCAGCGTGCTCGCCGAGCACGCCACTGTCAGCGAGGCGCTGAGCGCGCCGGGCGCGATCCTGATCGTCGGCGAGCGGCTGGCCAGCGTGCCGGGCGGGCTCTCTGCCGCGGCGGACGTGGCCCGGCGTACCGGCGCGAAGCTGGCCTGGGTGCCGCGGCGCGCTGGTGACCGCGGCGCTGTCGACGCGGGCTGCCTGCCCAACCTGCTCCCGGGTGGACGCCTGGTCACCGAGCCGGCCGCTCGGGCCGAGCTGGGTGAGGCGTGGGACATCCCGGCCGGGGTGATCCCGAGCCAGGCCGGGCGGGACACCGACGGCATCCTGACCGCGGCCGCCAACGGGCAGCTCGGCGCGCTTGTCGTCGGCGGTGTCGACCCGGCCGACCTGGCCGACCCGCGACTGGCCGAGTCCGCCCTGGACGCGGTGCCGTTCCTGGTCAGCCTCGAGCTGCGCGCCAGCGCGGTGACCCGGCGGGCGAACGTGGTGCTGCCGATCGCTCCGGTGGCCGAGAAGGCCGGAAGCTTCCTGGACTGGGAGGGCCGGCTGCGCCCGTTCGAGGCGGTGCTGAACACCGCCGCTATGACCGACGGCCGGGTGCTCGACGCGCTGGCCGCGCTGCTCGACGTGCGCCTCGGCACTGCCGACGTGCTGAGCGTGCGTCGTGAGCTGGCCACGCTGCCGGCGACGCGCATGTCCCGACCGTCCGCGCCGTCTGTCGCACCGGGCCGCGTGCCGGAGCCGAAGGCCGGGGAGGCCGTGCTGGCCACCTGGCACCAACTGGTGGACCTCGGCACCCTGACCGAGGGCGACGAGAACCTGGCCGGGACCGCCCGTCCGCCGGTGGTCCGGCTGGGTAAGGGCACCGCCGAGGCGCTCGGTGTCGTCGACGGTGACGCGGTCACCGTCGGCACCGACCGCGGGGCGCTGACCCTGCCGGCGGAACTCACCGAGATGCCGGACGGCGTGGTCTGGCTGCCGACCAACTCACCCGGCTCGACCGTGCGGCGCAGCCTCGGGGCGACGTCCGGCGCGGTCGTCCGGATCTCCGTCCCCGCACCGAGTACGGCCATCCCGGCCGGACGCGTGGCGGCCGACGAGACCGGTCTCCCGGGTCCGCTCCTCAACTCCGGGGGTAACCAGTGAGTCCGATCTACCTGGCCCAGGATCCGACGCTGGCCGACTTCGGCCGGGATCCGTGGTGGCTGGTTCTCGGCAAGATTGTCTTCGCGTTCGCCTTCGGTCTGCTGGCCACCCTGCTCGGCGTCTGGTTCGAACGGCGCGTGGTCGGTTACATGCAGGTGCGGCCCGGCCCCAACCAGGTCGGCCCGTTCGGCCTGCTCCAGACCCTCGCCGACGGCCTGAAGATGGCCTTCAAGGAGGACATCCTGCCGAAGGCGGCCGACAAGGTCGTCTACTTCTTCGCCCCGACGATCTCGGTGATCTGCGCGGTCACCGCCCTGTCGGTGGTGCCGTTCGGCCCGATGGTGAGCATCTTCGGTCACCACACGCCGTTGCAGGTCACCGATGTGCCGGTGGCGGTGCTGCTGCTGCTCGCCTGCTCCTCGATGGGCGTCTACGGCATCGTGCTGGGTGGCTGGGCCTCCGGCTCGACGTACCCGCTGCTGGGCGGTCTCCGGTCGAGCGCCCAGATGATCTCCTACGAGGTCGCCATGGGGCTCAGCATCGTGGCGGTCTTCATGACCGCCGGCACGATGAGCACCAGCGGGATCGTCGCCGCTCAGGGCGACGGCACCCAGCTGACCGTCTTCGGCCAGACCATCCCGGCGCCGGGCTGGTACGCGATCCTGCTGCTGCCGAGCTTCATCATCTTCTTCATCGCCACTGTGGGTGAGACCAACCGGGCGCCGTTCGACCTGCCCGAGGCCGAGTCCGAGCTGGTCGCCGGCTTCATGACGGAATACAGCTCGCTGAAGTTCGCGCTCTTCATGCTCAGCGAGTACGTCGCGATGGTGACCATGTCCGCTGTCACCACCACGCTGTTCCTGGGCGGATGGCGAGCACCCTGGCCGATCACCATCTGGGAGGGCGCCAACTCCGGTTGGTGGCCGATGCTCTGGTTCTTCGGCAAGGTGATCGCGCTGGTCTTCGTCTTCGTGTGGTTGCGTGGCACGCTGCCCCGGCTGCGGTACGACCAGTTCATGCGGCTCGGCTGGAAGGTGCTGCTGCCGATCAACCTGGCCTGGATCCTGGTCCTGTCGGGCCTGCGCTCCATCGAGGACTGGGACACCCGCGGCAAGGTGATCGCCGTCGGCATCCCGGCCGGCATCCTGCTGATCGCCACGATCTTCTGGCCCAGCCGGAAGCCGAAGCCGACGCCGACGACGCAGGAACAGGTCGACAACCGGCCGCACGGGAGCTTCCCGCTGCCACCGATGGATCTTCAGGTACCACCGAGCCCGCGCATCACGCGCGTGGTCGCCGAGCGGGAGCCGGCCAACATCGTTGCCGGCTCGGACTCCAGGGAGGTGTGACGTGGGCGCGATCACCGGAACGTTCAAGGGATTCGGTGTCACCTTCTCGCACATGTTCAGGAAGGTCGTCACTACCGACTACCCGTTCAAGCCGCCGGTGTCGGCGCCGCGCTACCACGGGCGGCACATCCTCAACCGGCACCCGGACGGCCTGGAGAAGTGCATCGGCTGCGAGCTGTGCGCCTGGGCCTGCCCGGCGGACGCGATCTACGTCGAGGGTGGCGACAACACCGACGAGCAGCGCTTCTCGCCGGGTGAGCGGTACGCCAGCATCTACCAGATCAACTACGCCCGCTGCATCTTCTGCGGGCTGTGCATCGAGGCCTGCCCGACCCGGTCGCTCACCATGAGCAACGAGTACGAATTGGCCCGGGACAACCGGCAGGACCTGATCTTCACCAAGGAGCAGTTGCTCGCGCCGTTGCTGGAGGGCATGGAGCAGCCTCCGCACCCGATGCGGCTGGGTGACAGCGAGAAGGACTACTACGTCGGCGCGCTGGACAACCCGGGCACCTCCGCCGGTGCGGAGACGTCCCCGATGGGCCCCGGCCGCTACCAGGTCGAGGAGCACCCCGGCGTGACGTTCCCGGGCGCCGAGCAGGCCGCCCAACGCGTGGCGGCCGGCAAGGGAGAGGAAGCATGACCACGTCTACGGTGCTCGCCGCGGCGGGTTCGGTCTCCACCGGCGAGGCGGTCACCTTCTGGATCCTCGCCCCGCTCGCGCTGATCGGCGGGATCGGGATGGTGGCCGCGCGCAACGCCGTGCACTCGGCGCTGTGGCTGGTGCTGACAATGCTCTGCCTGGGCGTGTTCTACGTGCTGCAGGCCGGTCCGTTCATCGGCATGGTGCAGATCATCGTCTACACCGGCGCGATCATGATGCTGTTCCTCTTCGTGCTGATGCTCGTCGGTCGGGACTCCACGGACTCGCTGATCGAGACGCTGCGCGGCCAGCGGGTCGCCGCGATCGTGCTCGGCCTGGGCTTCGCCGGCCTGGTCGGCACCGGCCTCTACCAGGCGCTGGACCGGACCAACACTGCCGGTCTGGAGCAGGTCAACGCCGAGGGGAACGTGCAGGGCATCGCCCGCCTGCTGTTCACCAAGTACGTCTTCGCGTTCGAGCTGACCTCGGCGCTGCTGATCACCGCGGCGGTCGGCGCCATGGTGCTGGCCCACGTCGAGCGGCGTAAGCAGGACAAGATCGACCAGGTGTCGACAATGAAGGCGCGCTTCGCCCCGGGCAACTACCCCGGCCCGAAGCCGGGCCCCGGCGTCTTCGCGACCTCGTCCTCGGTGGCCACCCCGGCCCGGCTGCCCGACGGCCGCCTGACCGACCGCAGCACCCCGGCGATCCTTCCGCAGCGCGAGCTGACCGCCGAGGAGACCTCGCTGAAGGGGACGGACAAGTAATGGGAACGTTCTTCTCGGTCGAGCCGACCTACTACCTCGTGCTCGCCGCGGTGCTGTTCACCATCGGCGCCGCCGGGGTGTTGATCCGGCGCAACGCGATCGTGCTGTTCATGTGCGTGGAGCTGATGCTCAACGCGGCCAACCTGACGCTGGTCACCTTCAGCCGGATCAACGGTGACCTCAACGGCCAGATCATGGCGTTCTTCGTGATGGTGGTGGCGGCGGCCGAGGTCGTGGTCGGGCTCGCGATCATCATGTCCATCTTCCGGACGCGACGCTCGGCGAGTGTCGACGACGCCAACCTGCTCAAGTACTAGAGGGGTCCACCGGTGGAAGAGACTGTGGAATACGCCCAGGCCACGGGGCTGCTTGGGGGCGTCTGGCTGCTGGTGGCGATCCCGCTGGTCAGCGCGGCCATCCTGCTGCTGCTCGGCCGCCGGGCCGACCGCTGGGGGCACTGGTTGGGCGTCGCCGCCATCGGCGCCGCGTTCGTACTCGGCCTGAGCTTCTTCTTCCAGCTGCGTGGCCTGGAGAACAAGTCGGTCGAGCTGAGCCTCTGGGACTTCATCGCCGTCGGTGATCTGCGCGTCGACTTCGGCCTGCTCTTCGACCCGCTGGCCGCGGTCTTCGTACTGCTGATCACCGGGGTGGGTTTCCTGATCCACCTGTACGCGGTGGAGTACATGTCGCACGACGCTGGCCGTCGTCGGTTCTTCGCGTACTTCAACCTGTTCGTCGCGGCGATGCTGCTGCTGGTGCTCGGCAACAACTACGTGATGCTGTACTTCGGCTGGGAGGGCGTCGGTCTGGCGTCGTACCTGCTGATCTCCTTCTGGACCGAGCGGCCGAGCGCGGCCACCGCCGGCAAGAAGGCGTTCCTGATGAACCGGGTCGGCGACGCCGGCCTGGCCATCGGCATCTTCATCATGTTCGCCACCCTGGGCACCACCCAGTACGACGAGGTGTTCAACGGTGTCGGCGCGCTGACCGGCACCACGGTGCTGGTCCTCGGCCTGTTGCTGCTGCTCGGGGCGGCCGGCAAGTCCGGTCAGTTCCCGCTCCAGGCGTGGTTGCCGGACGCGATGGAGGGCCCGACCCCGGTGTCGGCGCTCATCCACGCCGCCACGATGGTCACCGCGGGCGTCTACCTGATCGCCCGGTCCAACCCGATCTTCTCGGCCAACTCGACGCTGCAACTCGTGGTGGTCAGCGTCGGCGCGCTCACCCTGCTGATCGGCTGCATCATCGGTGCGGCCAAGGACGACATCAAGCGGGTGCTCGCCTGGTCGACGGTGAGCCAGATCGGCTACATGTTCCTCGGTGTCGGCCTCGGCGGTGCGGCCTACGCGCTGGCCATCGTGCACCTGCTGGCGCACGGCTTCTTCAAGGCCAACATGTTCCTGGGCGCCGGCTCGGTCATGCACGGAATGAAGGACCAGGTCGACATCCGCCGCTTCGGTGGGCTGTCCAAGTACATGAAGATCACCTGGTTGACCTTCATGATGGGCTGGCTGGCCATCATCGGCATGTTCCCCTTCTCCGGCTTCTTCTCCAAGGAGCCGATCATCGTGGCCGCCTTCGAGCGGGAGGACTGGACCGCCTGGCTCTTCGGCGGTGCGGCACTGCTCGGCGCCGGGCTCACCGCGTTCTACATGACGCGGCTGTTCGTGCTCACGTTCCATGGGCCGCAGCGGTGGACCGAGGACATCGAGCACCCGCACGAGTCGCCGAAGCTGATGACCATCCCGCTGATCCTGCTGGCGGTCGGGTCGGTCGGCGCCGGCTTCCTGCTCGCCACGTCCGTTCCGGACTGGCTGACGGAGACCGCCGGGCTGGGCGGCGAGCACGCGGAGCACGCGGCGGTCCTCTCGCACACCGTGATCACCGTCCTGTCGCTGCTGGTCACCGTGCTCGGTGCCGGGCTCGCCTGGTTCCTGTTCCGGGCCGGCACGGCCACCGCGCCGCAGCCGGCCGGGGTGCTGGTCACCGCCGCCCGGCGCAACCTCTACACCGACACGGTCAACGAGGCGGTCTTCGAGAAGCCGGGCATCTTCCTCACCCGGGCGCTGGTGTACCTCGACAACCGGGGCATCGACGGGCTCGTCAACGGGCTCGCCGCCGCGGTCGGCGGGGGCTCGGGTCGTCTCCGTCGGATGCAGACCGGCTTCGTCCGCTCGTACGCCACCTCGATCCTGGCCGGTGCGCTGCTGGTGATGGCGGCGTTCCTGGCGGTGCAGGCGGGGTGGTTGGCGTGATCGACCTCAATGCGCCCGCCCCCGCCGGCGGACCACGCATCCACGACGGAGGTAAGGCCGCATAATGTCCAACTTCCCGTTCCTCTCGGTGCTCACCGTGGCGCCGCTGGTGGGCGCCCTGGTGGTGGCCTTCCTGCCGCGCCACCGCCCGGAGCTGGCCAAGCAGGTGGCGTTCGCCTGGTCGCTGCTCGTGCTGGTGCTGTCGGTGGTGATGTGGGTCAGCTTCAACGCGGGCGGTGACCGGTTCCAGTTCCGCGAGTCGTACTCGTGGATTCCGAACTGGGGGGTCAGCTTCACCTTCGCCGCCGACGGCATCGCGCTGGTGATGCTGATGCTCATCGCGGTGCTGGTGCCGCTGGTGATCCTGGCGTCCTGGCACGACGCGGAGTCGTCGAAGCGGTCGGTGCCCGTCTACTTCGCGCTGCTGCTGGTCCTCGAGTGCACGATGATCGGCGTCTTCGCGGCCGCCGACGTGTTCCTGTTCTACGTGTTCTTCGAGGTCATGCTGGTGCCGATGTACTTCCTCATCGGCAGCTACGGCGGCCACCAGCGGCAGTACGCGGCGGTGAAGTTCTTCCTCTACTCGCTCGTCGGTGGTCTGTTCATGCTGGCCGCGGTGATCGGCCTGTGGGTGGTCGGTGGGAAGACCTTCGACTGGCAGGCGCTCTCGCAGGTCGACATCAGCACCGGCACCGAGCGGTGGCTGTTCCTCGGGTTCTTCCTCGCGTTCGCCATCAAGGCGCCGTTCTTCCCGTTCCACACCTGGTTGCCCGATGCCGGTGGCGCCGCCCCGGCGGGCGCGGCGGCGCTGCTCGTCGGTGTGCTGGACAAGGTCGGCACCTTCGGCATCCTGCGTTACTGCCTGCCGCTGTTCCCCGAGGCGTCGAAGTGGTTCGCCCCGTGGGCGCTGGCCCTGGGCGTGATCGGCATCGTCTACGCCGCGCTGCTGGCGGTCGGCCAGAACGACCTCAAGCGGCTGGTGTCGTACACCTCGATCGCGCACTTCGGCTTCATCGGCGTGGGCATCTTCGCCTTCACCACGCAGGCCGGCACCGGCGCGGTGCTCTACATGCTCAACCACGGGCTGGCCACCGGCCTGCTCTTCCTGGTGGTGGGCATGCTGATCTCCCGGCGTGGTTCGTCGTTGATCAGCGACTTCGGTGGCGCCGGCAAGCTCGTCCCGGTGCTCGCCGGTGTGCTCTTCTTCGCCGGTCTCGCCTCGCTCGCACTGCCCGGCACGGCGCCGTTCATCTCCGAGTTCCTGGTGCTGATCGGCACCTTCACCGTGAACAAGCCGGTCGCGGTCATCGCCACGCTCGGCATCATCCTGGCCGCCGCGTACGTGCTGTGGATGGTGCAGCGCACCACCCAGGGCACCCTCAACCCGGCGCTGACCGAGGTCGACGGCATGCGCCGGGACCTCAACCTGCGCGAGAAGGTAGTGGTGGCCCCGCTGATCGCGCTGATCGTGCTGCTCGGCTTCTTCCCCAAGCCGGTCACTGACGTGATCAACCCCGCCGTCCAGGCGACCATGGACGACATCGGCAGAACCGACCCGGCGCCGTCCGTGGGCGGCACCGTCCAGGAGGCGGCAAAGTGACCGAGTTGAAGCTGCCGTCGATCGACTACGCGGCGATCTCTCCGATCCTGATCATGCTGGGCACGGCGTTGCTCGGCGTGCTGGTCGAGGCCCTGGTGCCGCGTCGCTGGCGGCACGTGGTGCAGTTGACGCTGGCGCTGCTCGCGGTGCTCGCGGCACTGACCATGGTGGTCCTCAGCGCCGATGAGCGGATCATCACCGCGGGCCAGGCGCTCGCGATCGACGGGCCGACGCTCTTCCTCCAGGGCGCGATCCTGGTGCTGGCCGCGATGGCGCTGCTGCTGATCGGTGACCGCTCGGTCGAGCGGGGCGGGGCGTTCGTCGCCCAGGCCGCTGTGACCGCGGAGTCGGCCGACGACCGGCGGCAGGCCGAGGGGCGCAACGGTCTCACCGAGGTCTACCCGCTGACCACCTTCGCGATCGGCGGCATGCTGATCTTCGTGGCGGCGAACGACCTGCTGACCATGTTCATCGCACTCGAGGTCTTCTCCCTGCCGCTCTACCTGCTCTGCGCGCTGGCCCGTCGCCGGCGTCTGCTGAGCCAGGAGGCGGCGATGAAGTACTTCCTGCTCGGCGCGTACGCCTCGGCGTTCTTCCTGTTCGGCGTGGCCCTGATCTACGGCTTCACCTCCGGCGTCCCGGGCCGCTCGGCCGGCGTCGACTTCGCCACCATCCACGCGGCGGTGGGCGAGTCGCCGGCCAGCCCGGTGCTCCTCTTCGCCGGCATGGCGCTGCTCGCCATCGGTCTGCTCTTCAAGGCCGCGGCGGCCCCGTTCCACGTCTGGACCCCGGACGTCTACCAGGGCGCTCCGACCCCGGTCACCGGCTTCATGGCGGCCTGCACCAAGGTCGCCGCGTTCGGTGCCCTGCTGCGCGTCTTCCAGGTCGCGTTCGCCGACGCCAACTGGGACTTCACTCCGGTCCTCGGCGCGGTGGCGGTGCTGACCATGCTGGTGGGCGCGGTGCTCGCTGTCACCCAGACCGACATCAAGCGGCTGCTCGCGTACTCCTCGATCGCCAACGCCGGTTACCTGCTCGTCGGTGTGTTGGCGCCGAGCCGCGACGGGCTGGCCGGCACGATGTTCTACCTGGTCGCGTACGGCTTCTCGGTGCTCGCCGCGTTCGCCGTGGTGACGCTGGTACGGGACGACGACGGCGAGGCCACCCACCTGTCCCGCTGGGCCGGGCTGGGCCGTCGGTCGCCGTTCTTCGCCGCGCTGTTCACGTTCATCCTGCTGGCCTTCGCCGGTATTCCGCTGACCAGCGGCTTCACCAGCAAGTTCGCCATCTTCGGGCCGGCGCTGGAGGGTGGCCAGGCCTGGCTGGTGATCGCCGGTGTGCTGACCAGCATGATTCTCGCGTTCCCGTACCTGCGGGTCGTGGTGATGATGTGGCTCTCCGAGCCGGGCGAGTCCACCCCGACCGTCACGGTGCCCGGTGGGCTCACCTCCGCCGCGCTGATGATCGGTGTGCTGGCGACCCTGGTGTTGGGTGTCGCCCCGGCGCCGCTGCTCGATCTGGCTGCCGGAGCCGCCGAATTCGTTCGATGACCGAAGGATCCGTCACCGGGGGTCGGCGCGTGTTCACGTGCCGGCCCCCGGTGCGTATCCCCGGGCCGGAGCAGGTCGAACGGGTGTGGCATGGTTGATAGCGTGGTGAAACCGGCGGGCGAGCGTTCAGGTGCCTCCGGCTCCGGCGGTCGACGGGGTCGGGCGAGCACGAGTCAGTTCGGCGCGCTTGGCCTCAACCTCGCCGATCCTCGTGTCGAGGCGTCCGTGCTGGGTCTTCTGGACACGGTCGAGGTCGAGTTGCGGGCCAGCGTGGCCAGTGCCGACCCGTTCGTCACCGAGGCCGCCCGGCACCTCGTCGAGGCCGGCGGAAAGCGGTTCCGGCCGCTGCTGGTGGCGCTCGGCGCCCAGTTCGGTGACCCGACCGGTGCGCAGGTGGTCCCGGCCGCCGTGGTGATGGAGCTCACTCACCTCGCCACCCTCTACCACGACGACGTGATGGACGAGGCCGCCGTCCGTCGGGGCGCGCCGAGCGCGAACTCCCGGTGGACCAACTCGGTAGCCATCCTGGTCGGCGACTACCTCTTCGCCCGCGCTGCGGACATCGCCGCCGACCTGGGCCCCGAGGCGGTCCGGTTGCAGGCGCGCACCTTCGCCCGGCTGGTGCACGGCCAGATCGCGGAGACGGTCGGCCCGCGCGCCGACGACGACCCGGTGGCCCACTACCTGCACGTGATCGCCGAGAAGACCGGCTCTCTGATCGCCACGTCCGCCCGGTTCGGCGGGATGTTCGGTGGCGCCGCCCCGGAGCACGTGGAGGCCCTCGCCGGGTACGGCGAGACGATTGGCGTCGCCTTCCAACTCTCCGACGACCTGCTGGACATCGCCTCCGAGTCGGTGCAGTCGGGCAAGACCCCCGGCACGGACCTGCGCGAGGGTGTCCCGACGCTGCCGGTGCTCTATGCCCGCGAGGCGGACGACTCCGACGCGTCGTCGGTGCGGCTGCGGGAGATCCTGGCGACCGGCCCGTTGACCGACGACGCGCTGCACGCCGAGGCGTTGGGGCTGCTCCGGGAGAGCCCGGCGCTCAAGCGGGCCCGGGAGACGGTGCGCAGCTACGCCGAGGAGGCCCGCGCGCAGCTCGCCCCGCTGCCGAACGGCCCGTCCCGCAGCGCGCTCGAGTCGCTCTGCGACTACATCGCCGACCGCACCAGCTGATCCACGCCCCGGGCCGCTGCGGCGGCGCGGGTCAACAGCCGGCTGCCGACGAGCATGAGGGCGGCGGCGAGCAGCATCGCCACGGCCGCGATGGTCCACATCGTCGGGTAACCGAGGTGGGCGGCGAGTGGGCCCAGGCTCAGCGGGCCGAGACAGCCGCCCGCGTACACCCCGGTCTGTGTGATCGAGGTGGCGGCGGCCGGTGACTGCGGGTGGAGCCGGACCACGGCGAAGTTCATCAGGCCGGGCCAGGCCCAGCCCAGGCCGAAGCCGAGCACCACGCCGACCACCAACGGCACCGAGCCGGTCAACGCGAGCAGGCCCAGCCCGACCGCGCCGACGAGCAGCATCGCGGCGATGAGGGCGACGTGGCCGGTCTCGCGGCGGTCGGCCAACCAGCCGGCGCCCACCCGGGCCGCCACGCAGACCACGCTACCCAGGGTCAGGGTGAGGCCGGCGAGGCCCGGCGACAGACCCCGGGCCGCGGCGGAGTCCACCAGGAAGGTGCCCAACGAGTTGGCCGCGCCCGACGCCAACGTCGCCGCAGCGCCGATCACCACCAGCGCCGCCGTCGCCCGCCCCGCGCGCCCGGAGCCGGCCCGCCGGGCCAGGCCGGGCAACTGCCGGGGTACCGCGGCCAGCGTCGCCAGCGCGGCAACGGCGGCGGCCACGAACGCCCAGCGCCAGCCGGCGGTGAGCGCGATGGTGGGCACCGCCACCCCGGCCAGCAGGGTGGAGACCGGGATGGCGGCCTGCTTGACACCGAACGACAGCCCCTGCCGCCGGGCCGGCACGTGCTGGGCCAGCGCGGCGTTGCTGGCCAACTGGCCGAGCGCGTTCGCGGCGGCGCTGAGCGCCAGCAGGCCGACCAGCACCGGGTACGACCGGGCGAAGGCGGCCACCGCCAGCATCGATCCGGCGGCCAGCAGGATGCCGCAGCGGGCCACCACTGCCGGCCCGTACCGCTCGACCAGCCGCCCGGAGGGCACCGAGGCCAGCGCGCTGACCCCGAAGTAGATGGAGACGGCCAGGCCCAGGCCGGCCGGCGAGAAGCCGAGGTCCGTGCCCATCTGCACGGCGAGACCGCCGAGCAGGAAGACGGGGAGTACGCAGGCCACAGTGGTGACGACTGCGCCGGCGCTGGCCCGGACCGGACGGGGTCGGGCAACGGCCGGAGCCTGGGTGTTGGAGGTGTCGGTCATCGTTCGGCAAACCTACGCGAGCCCCGTTCACCGCACTCCTGGTGACTGGCGGGGCACAACCTGTGGATGGTGATCTGGCATCCTCGACCCGAACAGGCATTTCGCACCGGGCCTGTTTTTCATATGGTGTAAGTCCCCGGCGGCGGAGGTGGTTGTGCGCGACCCCTTGGCAGAACCTTCGGACCTGATTCGCAGCGTGTCCCGAGCGCTACGGGTGCTGGAGTCGGTCGGTCGCGCCCCGAAGGGCCTGACCGTCAAGCAGATCGCCCGGCGCTGCGAGCTGACGGTGGCCACCACCTACCACCTGGTCCGCACCCTCGCCTACGAGGGCTACGTGATCCGTCGCGAGGACGGCACGTACATCGTGGGGTTGGAGGTGGCCGACCGGTACCGGGAGTTGGTGACGGCGTTCCGGGGCCCGCCGGCGGTCGGTGAGACGCTGCGGCGGGCCGCCCTGGACACCGGCTACAGCCACTACCTCGGTCGGTTCGTCGGCGGTCAGGTGGCCCTCACCGCTGTCGCCGAGGGGCACCGCTCGCCCTACCTGGAGGATCTGGTCCCCGGCTTCGACGAGGGGGCGCACGCGACAGCGCTCGGCAAGTCGTTGCTCGCCACCCTCACTACCGACCAGCGCTACCGCTATCTGCGCGAGTACGGCATGCGCCCGTTCACCACCGCCACGCTGACCACCACCGAGAGTTTCGAGGCCGACCTGGCCGCCGGCGACCGGCGCGGCATGCAACTGGAGATGGGGCAGTTCCGCCAGGGGGTGGCCTGCGCCGCGGTGCTCGTCGCGCCGGACAAGGACATGGAACGCCGCGTCGTGCTGGCCTGCGCGTTGCCGGCCAGCGAGATGATGACCTCCGCCCGTGTCGTACGCGCCAAGCTGCTCACAGTGGCCCGCGGCGTGGCCGACGGCATCGCCACCGACAACTGACCGCCGAGAGGCCCTCTCCCGGGCTGGGAGAGGGCCTCTCGGGGCGGTCCAGCGCCGGACCGCCGGAGCAACGTCAGCGGCCGCTCGGGCGCGGGTACGACGTCAGCTACCCACCGGGCCACCGTCGAGGCGCCAGGTGACCACCACGCCCGGCTTGGCGTAGTCACCGTCCGGCCAGTTCGAGGCCGGGTTCTCCACCGAGGCTCCGGTGATCTCGCCCGGGTGCTGCACGGCGACGAAGACCGAGCGGTTGTCGCCGGTGATGAACGGGCCGCAGGTCTCCGCGCCGAGCGGCACCGTCAGGAACTGCTTCAGGTGACCCCGCTCCGGACCCTCCACGGCGGTGGCGAACAGGCCGTCGTTGCTGCCCAGCGCATTGCCGTCGGTGGAGATCCAGAGGTTGCCGGTGGCGTCGAAGGCGACGTTGTCCGGGCAGGAGATCGGGGAGACCTTGGTCTTGTCGTACCCGGCGAAGAAGGTCGACGGGTCGGTCGGGTCGCCGCAGACGATGGGCAGCGACCAGGCGAACGTCTCCGAGGTGTTGTCGTTGCGGTCCTCGACCAGCTCCAGGATCTGCCCGTGCTTGTTGGCGTTGCGCGGGTTGGCCTCGTCCGCCTTCGGGTTGCTGCCGACGCCCCGGTTGGTGTTGTTTGTCAGCGCCACGTACACCTTGCCGGTGAGCAGGCTCGGCTCGACGTCCTCGGGGCGGTCCATCTTGGTCGCGCCGACCTTGTCACCGGCGAGCCGGGTGAAGGTGAGCACGTCCGCGGCGGTCATCCCGTCGACGAACGACCGGTTGCCGCTGACCAGCCTGATCCAGCGACCCCGACCGTTGAACGCGCCGTCGGCGGGGAGCTTGCCCGTGCCGTCGATCTCGGCGGCGCTGGTCTGGTCGAGCTTCGCGACGTAGAGCGTGCCCGACTCCAGCAGGGTCAGGTTGTGCTTGCGGGCAGCCCAGGAGTTGCCCTTCATGAACTTCTTGTCCGAGACGAACTTGTAGAGGTAGTCGAACCGCTCGTCGTCGCCCATGTACGCGACCACGTGGCCGTCCTTCGCGACGATCACGTTGGCGCCCTCGTGCTTGAACCGGCCCATCGCCGTGTGCTTGCGGGGGCGGCTCTCCGGGTCGAACGGGTCGATCTCGACGACCCAGCCGAAGCGGTGTGCCTCGTTGGGGTGCTTCGCCAGGTCGAAGCGCTCGTCCGCGCGCTCCCACTTGCGGCTGCCGCTGGGGTAGCGGCTGGCGGTGCCGATGCCGTAACGGTCCAGCTTCGGCTTCAGCTCGGCCGGCGCGGCGTCGGCGCCCACGAAGTACTGGTTGAAGTTCTCCTCGCCGGAGAGCACGGTGCCCCACGGGGTCACGCCGCCGGCGCAGTTGTTCAGCGTGCCGACGACGGTGCGGCCCTTGGGGTCGGCGGCGGTCTTCAGCCAGGCCGAGCCGGCGGCCGGGCCGGTCAGGTCGAACTTGGTGCTCAGGGCGGTGACCCGCCGGTTGTACGGCCGCGGGCCCTTGCCGACCGGCTTCCACTGCCCGGTGCCCGCGACCCGCTCAAGCTCCACCACCGACATGCCGTGCGCGGCCATGGCGGTGCGCAGCTGCTCCACGGAGAGCCCGTCCAGGCCGGGGAAGCCCGGGAACATCAGGTCCTCGTTCGTGTACTCGTGGTTGACCACGAGCAGTGCCCGCTTGCCCTGCTTGTCCAGCGGCAGCACGCCCACGAAGTCGTTGTTGTAACCGAACTGCTTGGACTGCGCGGCGGCGGTCTGGTGGTGCAGGTCGAACTCCGGCGCGCCCGGCAGCACCGGGTCACCCCACTTGATCACCACGGCGTGGTCGTAGCCGTTCGGCACGACCAGGGTGTCCAGCTTGTTCGGTGGGATCGGCTTGAAGGTCAGCGCGCCGTTGCCGACCCCGGTGCCGGGACGACCGAAACCGAAGCCCTCCGGGACGTCCGGGGTGGTCGGGGCCGCCATGGCCGGGGCCGCACCGGCGAGCGCGCCGGCTGCCGCGCCGCCGAAACCGAGCACCAGCGCGCCGACAGCGCCGGCCCGGACCACGCCACGCCGCGACACCTCGGCGTTCACCACGTCACCGAAGTACGCGTTGTCGGAGGTGTTCGGGACCGGGTGGTCACACGCGTTTCCGCACCGGTACAGACAGGTCATGGCATCACGGGTGCCATGACGGGTGCCGTTCAACAGGGGGAGCAGCCGGGGACGGTCGCTCATGGGGGAGGCCTCCAGAGAAGTCGGTGGCACGACAGGCGGCGTACCAGCCGGACGCTAGGAGGACGTGGTGAGCGCTCGTCAGCCGCGATGTGAACCGGGCATGAACACCTTCGTCGGCGGCACCACCACGCAACCGGTCTGACCTCGGGCTGAACCGATCGGCGTGACCGCACGTATTCCCGAGCGAACGCACCGCCGGACGCGCGCCGGAAGCGAGGAGACCGCCATCAGCGACCACGACGCCCAACTGCTGCGCGCGCTGCACGACGAGCACGCGGAGGCGCTGTACGCCCACGCCCTGCGGCTGGTCAACGGGGACCGGCAGCGGGCCGAGGACCTGGTGCAGGAGACGCTGCTGCGGGCCTGGCGACATCCGGAGTCACTCGACCCTACGCGCGGATCGGTGCGGTCCTGGCTGTTCACCACCGCCCGCAACCTGGCCATCGACGCCTGGCGGCGGCGATCCACCCGGGTCGGCGAGGTGTTCACCGACGATCTGCCCGAACCGCCCGAGGTGATCGACGAGGCCGAACGGGCGGTGGAGGCGTGGACCGTCGCCGAGGCGCTGAACCGGCTCAGCCCGACCCACCGGGAGGTGCTGGTCGAGTGCTTCTACCAGGGGCGGTCGGTGGCCGAGGCGGCGTCCCGCCTGGGCGTACCGCCAGGGACCGTGAAATCGCGCACCCACTACGCGCTGCGGTCTCTACGGTTGGTCCTGGCCGAGATGGGGGTGACGGGATGACCCGGTGCGAGTTCGCGTACGACGACGGCGCGTACGTGCTGGGCGCCCTGGCCCCCGCCGAACGGGCGGCCTACGAGCGGCACCTCGGTGGGTGCGCCTCCTGTCGGGAGGCGGTCGCCGAGATCGCCGTCCTGCCCGGGTTGCTCGGGCGCCTCGACCCGGCGGGGTTGGAGCAGATCCTGCCGCCGCCGGCCCCGCCCCGGGTGCCCGCGCTGCTCGACGAGGCCCGCCAGCGCCGCCGTCGGGAACGTGCCGCGGACCGGCGACGGTACGCACTGACCACACTGGCCGCCGCCGGGCTGGCGCTGCTTGTCGGTGTGGGCACCGCCGTGGCGCTGCCTCGACCGGTCGACCGGTCCGGGCCGCCCGGCGCGCAGGGCAACCCCGCTCCGCAGGTGTCGATGGTGGCCATGCGACCGGTGGCCGCCGGGCCGGTGCACGCCGACCTCGGGCTCACCGGCACCAAGTGGGGCACCGAGGTGACGATGCGTTGCGGGTACGACGCGCGGACGAGCTACGGCAAGGCGTACCCGTTCCGGCTGGTGGCGCGCGGTCCGAACGGCGCCACCGAGCAGATCGGCTCCTGGTTGGCGGCGCCCGGCGACGACCTCAGCTTCACCGGCGCGACGAGGTTCACCGACGCCGAGCTGGTCAGCGTGGAGCTGCAGAAAGCCGACGGCACGCCCCTCCTGACCTACGCCGTCCCCTAACCCCGCCCACCCCGCCCCACCCCGGCCCTCCGACACCCACGACCCCGCGCCGCCCCGCCCATCTGCGTCGATCAAGGAGTTGTGGTGGGTGACAAATCGCCCTAACTAGTGCTGGGCGGGCACCACAACTCCATGATCGACCGAAGGTGGGGGTGGGGTGCGGCGGGACTGGCGGGTGCGGCGGGAGGTTCGGACGGCGTCGGCGGTGAAGACGATCAGGGCCAGCCAGACCAGCGCGAAGCCGGCCAGCCGGGCCGGCGGCATCGGCTCGTGGAAGATCAGCACCCCGCAGCCGAGCTGAAGGATCGGCGCCAGGTACTGGATCATGCCGAGGCTGCTCAGGGGCAGTCGGTTGGCCGCCCCGGCGAACAGCAGCAGCGGAATCGCCGTGGCCGCGCCGGCCAGCACCAGCAGCGCGGTGTGCCCGGCCGAGACGTGCCCGAAGGTCAGGTCGGCCTTCGCCGTCAGCCAGCCCAGGTAGCCCAGCGCCGGCAACGCCAGCACCGCCGACTCGACGAAGAGCCCTTCCGCCGCCGGCAGCCCGAGCCGCTTCTTCACCAGGCCGTAGCCGGCGAAGCTGAACGCCAGGGTCAACGCCAGCCAGGGCAGCCGGCCGTAGTCCACTGTGAGCACCGCGACCGCCGACGCGCCGATCCCCAGCGCCACCCACTGCGCCGGGCGTAGCCGCTCCCTCAGCACCGTCACCCCGAGCAGCACCACTACCAGCGGGTTGATGAAGTAGCCGAGCGCGGTCTCCACCACCCGGTCGGAGTTGACCCCGTAGATGTAGGTGCCCCAGTTGACAGCGATCAGCGCGGCGGCGGCGACGATCCCCGCCACCGCCCAGGGTCGGCGCAGTAGCGCCCGCAGGAAGCCGACGTTGCGCAGCGCCGCCAGCAGCAGGGCCACGAAGACCACCGACCAGACGATCCGGTGGGCCAGGATCTCCAGCGGGCCGGCGGGTCGCAGCAGCTTCAGGTAGAGCGGAAAGAAACCCCAGAGCAGGTACGCGCCGAGGCCGTAGAGGTATCCCAGGCGGAGTGGCGTCACGCTTCCACCGTAAGGGGCGTAGTGCTGCTTTGTTCCTTTCCGGTGATCGGGGTCACCGGGTTCCGTCGGTCCAGCTGCATCCACCGTTGCGGCGCGTCCAGCGGGGTGAACCCCACCCCCGCGTACACCTGGTGGGCGTCGTTGGTGCAGAGCAGGATCCGGCGTACGCCCAGCTCATCCAGGTGGTCGCGGACCGCGCCGGCCATCCAGCCGCCCAGCCCGCGACCCCGGGCGGCGCGGTCGACGTACACGTCGCAGAGCCAGGCGAAGGTGGCGCCGTCAGTGACGACCCGGGCCACCGCGACCTGGCGGCCGTCCTCCGGTCGGTAGATGCCGAACGGCAGTGAGCCGGCGAACGACCGCTCGGTGGTCTCCCGGTCTCGTCCGAGCGCCCAGTACGCGTCGGTGGACAACCAGTGGTGCACCAGGTCCAGGTCGATCCGCGCCGGATCGGTGCTGAGCAGGTGGCCGTCGGAATAGGTCAGCGAGAACATGCAGCGACGCTAACCGCCGAGGTGGGCCGTCCGGCCGCCACATTCCCGAACTCTGGTCATCGGCCCGCCGGGGCCCCGGCCGAGGTCGGAGCCCCGGACGGACCGGGTCGGTGCTGGCTGGTCGGCGGTCAGTCGCGGTCGAGGACGGCGCCGAGGATCCAGGTCACGATGCTCACGAAGAGGGCGCCGAGCACTGCTGCCGGCCAGAAACCGTCCACCGAGAACGGCAGCCCGGCCTGGTCGGCGATCCAGCTGGTGAGCAGGAAGAGCAGCCCGTTCACCACCAGGGCGATGAGACCCAGGGTCAGCAGGTAGAAGCCACAACCGACGGTCTTGATGAGCGGCTGGAGAACCGCGTTGACCACGCCGAAGATCACCGCCACCAGGAGCAGCGTGGTCACCGTCTCGGTGGCGGAGTTCGAATCCAGGGAGATGCCCGGGATGAGGAGCGTGGCCAGCCAGAAAGCCAGAGCTGTGCTGGCCAGCCGGATCAGCAGACCTTTCAGGAAACCCATGGCGGGGATCGTGCCACGGACACCGCGCCGACGTAACCCGCCGGCTGGCCGTCCCGGTGGATTCAGCCGCGCGTGGGCGGGCCGATCAGTTGCGCCTCGATCGGAGTGGGGGAGAGCAGTGCCCAGCGCAGCGCCCGACGGTTGACCACTGCCACCATGTCCTCCCGGATCCGGGTCAGCCACTCGGCCGAGCCGCCCAGCCCCAGCGCCGCTCCGGCCAGGGTGGCCTCGGCGGAGGTCAGTGGCTGGAGCAACGCCAGGTCGGCGCGGCTCAACGCGTCCACATCGGCCGGGGTCAGCTCGTCGCGTACCACAAGGGTGGCCCGCCACGGCGGGCCCGGCGCGGCCTCGGCCGCCACCGGCCCGGCGTCGACGATCAGCAGCAACGGACGCAGAGCGGTGCCCACGCCGTCGGCGACCGCCCGACCGGGAGGGAGCAACGGGATCGTGCCGCCCGGCGCGCCAACCCCTCGGACGAACGGCTCCCAGGCGCGTGGCCGGGCGGTCTGCACCACCACCAGGGCGCCGAGTGCCAGAGCGCGCAACGCCACCAGCTGGGCTGCCCGCACCCCGCCGACCAGCAGCACACGGGTGCTCTCCGGCCGGAACAGTCGCACGGTGACGGCTCGGCCGTGCCGGTTGGTGCCGACCATCATTCCCGCGTCGCCCACTGACAGCTCCCAGTCGTCGACCGCCGGGCCCTGTCGCGCTCCGGGCGCCGTTGGGCGGGGCCGCGCCCCGGGTGCCGTCAGCGCCAACGGCAGCGTGGCGGCCAGCCCGCTCAGGTGGGCGCCGTCGAGTCGTCGCAGCTTTCCGCCCAGGTCGGTCACCAGGCGGACCAGCGCCTCGCTGGCCGCCGCCAGTTCGGCCGCCGTCCCGGTGGCCAGGCGTACGGTCAGCTCGGTCGGCACTCCGCTGGCCGCCGGCGGACCCGACGACGTCGACGCCGTCGGCGACGGGCCAGAGCAGATCGACACCGTCGTGGCCGTCGCCGGCAGCGCGAGCAGGCGGGGCACCAGCCGACGTCCAGCCGCAGCGCCCGCGTCGGGCCAGTGGAGCAGACGGAAGGTGGCCTGGACGAGAGTGCCGGACCGGATCGCCGGCCAGGACTCCCGGACCGGTTCGCCGTCGTGGTGGGCCAGCTCGCCCAGGACACGCAGCGCCGCCGGCACCCCGAGTGGCCGCGCGGCCAACGGCCCGAGCCGGCGGACGATCCGGCGGACCGTGCCGGCGAGTACCCGACGCAGGTCCTCCTCGGACCAACCGTTCACCCGCAGCACCCGGACCGCCACCACCGCCCGCTCGCGCCCGGCGAGCCGCCCGTCGGTGAGCTGCCGGTACGACGTGCCGACAGTGCCGCCGGCGCTCGGCACCGGTGCCGGCGCACCGGCGAGCAGCAGTTGGACCAGCAGCGGGGGCTGGTCCGGCCCGGTCGGGGGGAGCAACGCGGCCGGGGCGGGGATCGCCTGGGACACGTCGCCCAGCAGGTCGCCGGGGTCACCGAGCTCCAGGAGCGCGACCATGCCGGTGGTGTCCTCCAGGACGGCCGCCGGCCCGCCGGTCAACTCGGTCGAGCGGACGACGGTGCCCGGGGCGACCAGGTCGAGCAGTTCGGCCGCGTCGGCCGGCCCGCTCAACGCCCGTCGGCGGGTGAGGTGCCCGGTGGCCGTGCCCAGCCACTCGAACAGCCACCGCCCTCGCACCGGCACCCAGGCGGCGGCCACCAGCAGCACGGCCACCAGTACGGCCGCCGCGACGACCGGTGCGTCTTGGCCGAGGGCGACGAGCACGAGCCCCGCCGCGACCTGCACGGTGACCAGTTGGCCGGCTCGCGTTCCGGCAGCCGCACGACGGCCGAGTGCGACCCAGTGGGCCACCAACGACGGGCGACGGGAGGTGCGCTGACCGACCGACCCCGGGCCCAGGTCGGTGGGTCGACCCGGCCCGCCCACCCGTGGGGAGGCGCCTGCCTCGGACCCGATCGGGGTCGGCGGGTGCGGGCCTCCGGTGGTGATCGCCGGCACCGTGCCTCCTCGACCAGTGGGGACCGGGTCGGGCGGCCGGCCGCCCTCCGGCGGCCCGTCACGCGCCGCGACGTGGCTGCGGCACATCGTAAGCGACCGATGGCCGCCTCGGTTGTCCACAGGGGAAGCCGGTGGGGTAGCAGAACCGCTACGAGGTCGCTACCGTCAGCCACGAAGTCCTTCGCTGACCCGTGTCTCAGTGCTCGACGACCGGGCCAAGCGACGACGCGTCGCCCCGGCGTGGGCGCGTCGACGGCCAGGTGCGATCCGAGAGACGAGGTGACGTCCGGATGTCCCAAACCAAGGCAGAAGCAGCGGTGATGCAGCAGACTGCCGCGAAGTTCGAGCAGGTGGACCAGTCGTTGCAGTCCATGCTGACCGGCCTGCTGGCCGAGCTGGAGGTGTTGCAGCAGGCCTGGCGTGGCGCTGGTGGCCGTTCGTTCGAGCAGGTCAAGCAGCAGTGGTCACAGGACCAGGCGGCGCTGCACCGCGCGCTGCGCGAGACCGCAGGTGCGATCCGCACCGCCGGTCGGCAGTACCACGCGTCCGACGACGAGGTGGCCAGCCGGGTGGCCGGCACCAACCGCGGCGGCATCCAGCTGCCGCTCTGATCCCGCTGGGGAGGGAATCCGATGGACCATGGTGTGCTGGTCGTCAACTTCGCCGCGCTGCAGCAGGCCGGCGCTGACATTCAGAAGGCGTTGAACACCCTCGACGCGCAACTCGGCCAACTCGAACGCGACGCCGCCCCGCTGGTGGCGAGTTGGACGGGCGAGGCGCGGCAGGCCTACGAGCAGCGGCAGGCGCGGTGGCGTTCGGCCTCGCAGGACCTGCAGGGGATGCTGCGTGACATCAGGTTGGCGGTGAACGACTCCGCCACCGACTACCTGGACACCGAGAAGAAGAACACCGGGCTGTTCCAGTGAGCGATGTGGGCCGGGAGCGCTGACCGTGTCCGGGTCAGCGCCCCGCCCGCAGCCGGTCGGCGGTCAGGGCCGCACGCCGGCGGGCTCAGGCATTGCGCGGGCGGGCTCAGGCCGCGCGCGGGCAGGCTCAGGCCGGGCCGGCCGGGCGCCAGCGCCGACGGGCGCCACGGGGCACCATCAGGGCGAGCAGCACCACGGTGACCGCCGTGATGCCGGCCACCGCCCCGATCAGCAGGGCCTGGTCCCGTGCGGCGGCCCGGCGGGCCTGGCGGGCGAGCTGCGCCGGGTCGGCCCGGTCGTCGGCGAGGGCCGCGACCGGCCGCGCGCCGGCCGCACGGCCGCCGCTGGTCTCGGTGACCGCCCGGTAGGGGTTCAACACCCCGGCGCCGTACCCGCCGCCCCGGCCCGCGCCCGGAGCGGGATCGGCGGTGGCGATGATGCGCTCCGCCACCTGTGCGGCGGTCAACTCCGGCCGGTATTCCCGCAGCAATGCGGCGGTGGCGGCCACGAAGGGCGCCGCGTAACTGGTGCCCTCGACCCGATGGTGGCCGGCACCTGGCGCGGCGGTCAGCACCTCGCTGCCCGGGGCCACGAGGTCGACGTACGGGCCGGTCTGCGAGAACGTCGCCCGCCCGCCGTCCGCCCCAATCGCGCCCACGCCGAGCACCCCGTCGTAGCCGGCGGGGAACGGTCGGGGGTCTCCGCTGTCGTGCAGATTGCCCGCGGCGGCCACCAGCACCACGTCCTGGTCGACCGCGTACCGCACTGCCGAACGGACCTCCGGGTCGTCCGCGTACAGGACCACGGACAGGTTCACCACGTCGGCGTCATGGTCGACGGCCCACCGGATGGCCCGGGCGAACTCGTCGGCGCTGACCGTGCGCCCCGACTCCCGCCCCTGCACCACCTGCTGCTCACTCACCCGCACCGGCAGGATTCGGGCACCGGGTGCCAGGCCGCGGAAGGCGACGTCGGGGCGGGGTGCCGCGGCGATGATGCTCGCCACACCGGTGCCGTGCCCGGCGCAGTCCCGCCCGCCGTCCCCGCCGGGATCGAGCAGGTCCGCCCCGGCCAGCACCCGCCCAGCCAGCTGCGGGTGCACCCGGTCCACCCCGGAGTCGACCACCGCCACTGTCACCCCGGCGCCGGTGGCCAGCGGCGCGAGCCGCGCCGGGTCGTACCGTTGCTGTGGCCAGGGCCTGGCCGCGACCGGCCGGACGGGGGCGAGTGGTGTCGCGCAGGCTGGCGCCGCCCGGAGCCCGGCGGTGGCGGCGACGCTCGGAAGGGCCGGTACGGTCAACAGACTGGCGGCGAGACCTGCGAGGACCGGGCGCGTGATCGATCGGGACATCGACACCCTCCGTATCGTATTGGCTCCGGAACGGGATGTTATCGCCTCTTCCGGGCCCTGGCGGGCCGCCGCCGGCCAGCCATTGTGATCTTGGTACCACCTTGTAGGTTGTACGCGATACCTGTGGCCTGTTCTCGGAAGGGGAGGTGGCCGTGACCGCATGGGAGCCGGCCACGGAGGCCGAGGTGGCGATGCGCGACGCGCTACGCGCCAACGACCAGGAGCTCTACTTCCGGCTCCTGTCCCGCACCGATGTGCTGCTGCCGGTCGCCGCGCCGACGCAGCCCGGCCAGCCACCCGCCGGATGGGGCACCTGGACCACCGGCGGCCGGACCCACGTCCTGGCCTTCACCTCCGCCGCCGCCCTGCGCGCCTGCCTCGGCGATCACGCCGGCAGCAACCGACGCATCCCCTTCGCCGATCTCGCGGCCAGTTGGCCCAACCACGAGTGGTGGCTCGCCGTCAATCCGGGTCTGCCGGTCGAGGGTTACCTGCCGGCCTGGTTCGTGTCGCAGCTGTCCCGAGGCGACGTGCGGCTCCCCGGCCGTGCCATGGGTGCCCGCGCTCGCCTGGAGCGGGCCGAGACGCTGGCACGCACCCGGCCCGGCGTGCCACCGCGGGACGCCGCGCCAGCCGCTGGATCGCCTCCGGTGACGGGGTCGGCCTCGTCCGGGTCCGAGAGTGCTCCGCTCGCACCCCGAAGGCCCGCGCGGAGCCCGGGCCCTCGGGTGGGCGCCCCGCCGGTGCCGGGTCCGGCACCCCGGCCCCCCGTCCCGGCTGAGCCGCCGCGCCGAGGGGGCGAGGAGGACCTGCCCGCCGCCGGTCAGCGACACCCGACCGAGCCGCCCCGGCCCGCGCCGGGCAATGGAGCGTTGCCCCGCACCGGCCGGCCGTCCCGATTCACCCCGTTGGCGACCGCCGGCCCCACCACCGACCAGGCCGAGCCGGGCGTGGGCTGGCCGGCAGCGACCCGGCCGGGCGACGTCGACGGCCCCGCCCCGGGTAACGGCAACGGTGGCCCCCAGGCCGCGCCTCGACGCTCCTTCTTCGACCCCAGCCCGGCCCGCGACCCGGCCGCGAGCGGGGGACGCCCGGGTGACCGGGCGGCCCCGCCGACCCGGTTCGGGCGAGGCAGCCAGCCCTTCCCTCGCCGCCGCCCGGCCGACGCGCCGGCCGACGAGACCGCGACGCGGGCCTTTCCGGTGGCGGCGGACCCGGCAGCCACCCAACCGATACGACGGCCGGAGGGCGGCCTCGGCGCGTCCCGCGGGATGGACGCGCCGCCATCCGGCGAGGAGATCACCCAGCCGCTGCCGCCGCGCCGGCACAACCCGCTTGCTGAGGAGCCCACCCGCGCGTTCCGGATGACCGGTGAGCCTCCCCTGGCCGGTGCGCCTGGGCGGCCATCGGCGGATGAAACGCAGGCGATTCCCCAGGACCGGCCGGGCCGGTTCGAGCCGGCGGAGGACCTGCCGGCGTCCGTCGCGGAACCGGTCTCCGGGCCGCCCGCGCCGCGCCGCGGCTTCACGCCCATCGTCATCGAGGGCACCATCATCGAGTCCCGCGATCTCACCGACCCGGTCGAGAGCAGCGCGCCGGTCGACGCGCCCCGGCGGCCCAGCCCCGCCGAGGCGGCCCCGCCACAGTTCGGCTCGACGCCTCCCGGTCCGGGCCTGTTCGGTCCGTCGTCGCCCGGCCCCGCCGAGGCTGCCCCGCCGCCGTTCGGCTCGACGTCCTCCGACCCGGGCCTGTTCGGTCCGTCGCCCTTCGGTTCCAACCCATCCGGGCCCACGTCGTTCAGCCCCGGTCAGCCCGCCCCGAGCCCGTCCGCCCCGCCCTCTGTGATTCCGACAGAGGCCGGCGCTGCCGGCGGTGGCCTGGGCGACCCGCGAATCGACGGTCACGTCGACGCCCCGCTCCGGGACGACCGCGCCGACAGTGCTGTTTCGTCGACCGGCCCGGCCGGCACGGACCAGGGGAGCGGCGCGAGCGTGATCGCGGACGACGGTCCGCGCCCGCCGGCCGACGAGCCGTCGCCGGTCGAGTTCGAGCCGGCCAACACTGTCGAGGAGGACCTGCTCAGCGCCGCCGGCTCGGGCAGCACCGACACGTTCCTGTCCACCCTCCTGCTGGCCCGGGTGCTACTGCCGGCCGCACCGGACTCGGTGCGGGGAAGCCGCCCGGGGGATCCCGGCTTCGTCTGGCGTACGGGGCAGCTCGACGGCGAGACGTACGTGGTGGTCTACACGTCGTCGGAGCGCCTCGCCGACCATGTCGAGGAAGACGTCGACACGGTCCGGGTGAAGTTCGCCCAACTGATCCGGCGCTGGCCCGACGAGGACTGGTCGTTCGCCGTCAACCCGGGCACGCCGGTCGGTGCCAAGTTGCCCGGCGAGCAGATCGTCGCGTTGGCCAACTGGGCCGCCGAGGTGGGGCTCGGAGACGACCTGGAAGTGGACCAGGTGGAAGCGCCGGCCGTGGCCGAACCCGCCGCCCGTCCCCGGTACGCCCCCGCAGCGGTCGACCCGACCCGGCCGACTGTCATGCAGAAGGCGATCGCCCCCAGCCAGCTCGCGTACTACCTGGATCGTGGGTACGACCGGGTGTCCGGGTTCGTGCACCGAGCCGGTGAGCTGTCCCACCTGACCACACCGGCTCAGCTGCACGAGGCGCTGGGCCTCAGCTACCCCGGCTCGCCGTTCGCCCCGGACGCCGAGGAGATCTACGTGCTGCGCTGGCCGGCGCACCGGCCGAGCCTCTACCGCATCCCGTACGGCGGTCAGAACGAGCCGGCGATGCGGGCCATGGAGGGCTGGGTCATCGAACGTCCGCCGTTCCGGGGCAACGGCTTCGCCCCTGGTGAGAGCAGCGACGTGGTGGCGGAGTTCAAGGTGGACAGCGCACGGCTGCCGCACGGCGCCCAGCTCTGGCGCATCGGCGCGGACGGCAGCGAGCGGGTGGTCGCTGAGCTGGACACCGACACGGTGGTCTGGCGACGGGTCGGGGAGGCGTGATGCGCGACGGTTACGTGGCCCGTTGGCAGGGCCGGGAATACCAGGCCAGCCCGGACGGCGACGACATCCGCCTCTACCAGCCCGAGCCGGGCGAGGGCTTCGAGGAGGTCCGCGCGGGCCGCTACGTCCGGGTGCTGCCGGCGAGCGAGATCGAGGATCTGGCGTACGTGCGGACCACCTGCACCTGGCAGGGCCAGCCGTTCATCGTGCTCGGCGAGCACGACGCCTGGCTGCGGGTGGAATACACGGGCGGTCGCTGGCCGGTGGCCGAGGCGATGCGGCTGGAGGTCTTCGACTTCGGCGTCTACCAGGGCTGGGCGCCGGCCGCCGAGGTGACCGACCTGCGGGAGCAGCGGGTCTGACCGGTCAGGTCTTCGCCCACCGCAGGATTTCGCCGAGCACCAGCTCCGGTGCCTCCAGGTGCGGGAAGTGTCCCACCCCGTCGAGCAGTCGCCACTCGTATGGGGCGACGACGTAGCGGCCGGAACCCAGCGCGGTGCGGGGCAGGGAGGCGGTGTCCAGGGCGCCGTGCAGTTGCAGGGTCGGGGTGGACAGCGGCTTCTGCATCAGGCGGACGAACCGGTAGCCGTGCAGTCGCAGCAGCGAGCGGAATGCCCAGCGGTAACCCTCCAGCGCGCAGAACGCGGCCTGCGGGATGCACATGGCCTCCCGGCACCGCTCGGCGTACGCCTCGAAGTCCGGCCCGGCCACCCACTGTGGGCCGCCCCAGCGGCGCATGATCTCGCCGACGGCCGCCGCGCCGTCGCGGGTCAGGACGTGCTCGTAGCGGGGTAGCTGGAACTTCAACGCCGGGGTGGAGGCGGTGAACTGCCCGCGCGGGTCGGCGAAGATGGCGGCGCGCAGTCGCAGCGGGTGCGGCGCCCCCAGCACCACGAGCCGGCGGACCAGGGACGGGTGGAACGAGGCCACCGTCCAGGCCACCATGCCACCGAGGCCGCTGCCGACAATGGTCGCGGATCGTTCGCCGAGCGCGCGGATCAGCCCGGCGATGTCGGCGGCGAGGGTGTAGCCGTCGTACCCGCGGGGTGGTTTGTCGCTGGCGCCGTAGCCGCGCAGGTCGACGGCGACCGCCCGGAAGCCGGCGTCGGCGATCGCCGGCAGCATCTGGTGCCAGGCCCACCAGTGCTCCGGGAAGCCGTGCAGGAAGAGCACCATCGGCCCGGTGCCGCCCTCGACCACGTGGAACCGGCTGCCGTTGGCGCCGACGAAACGGTGCGTCCACGGCCCCTCGGTGAGGACACAGGACTCGTCGACGGCCCCGCCGCGCTGGTCGGTCATGGCAGACAGCCTAGGACCCGGTTGCCGCAGGCGACCCTGGTGGTCGCGTTGAACAGGGGAAAGCCCCGGGTTGCCCCGGACCAGGACCAGGGACGCCGGGTCGACTGTCAGTGGAGAAACTCGGTTCGGAACATCCGGCAGGTGGCGCACAAAGGGCGACGCCCCGGGCAGATGACCTGCCCGGGGCGTCGCTGGTTGGTGCGGGATCAGTGGTCAGCTGACCCGGATCTTCATCGCGGTGCCGTCCTGCTCCAGAACCTTGATCTTGACACCGGTCGCGGGGAGCTTGACGCCGTGGTTCGGCAGCTCCTCGTAGAAGTACTTCTTGGTGTCGTCGAACAGCGGCTCAGCAGCCTGGCCACGGATGTACTGCGGCTGGCTGTTGAGGTGCAGGGTGAACGAGTCGGCCTTGTTCAGGCTGAACGGTGCGTCGTACATCTGAACGCGGGCCCGCCACGGAGCCCCGGTCAGGTTGTAGATCGGGCGCGGGTGCGCGTCGATGTACAGGTTGCGACCCTCACCGGGGTGACCACCCGGGTTGGTCGGGGATGCCGGGGCGGTGTTGTTGTCGTCCCAGCGGGTGTTCCAGTACGAGATGAGCAGGCCCTCCTGGTACGCGTAGTGGTCCACCCAGTCCGGGCGGGTGTTCGCGTAGCCGAAGAAGTACGGGCCGGTCTTCAGGTACTTGTCGTACGAGACGTACGAGCGGTTGCCGGCGATGTAGAAGTTGTCGAACTCGTCGGTGTACGTGGCACCGACGACCTCCCACTCGTCGAGTGCCCAACCCGCGTCGGTCTCGGCACCGTCGCTCAACACGGTCTGGCCGTCGGCGGTCACGGTGATCGCGTCACCGAAGAAGCCGCCCTCGGACACGCCACCGTCGGTGACGTAGTGCAGGCGGACCTGCGCCACCTTGCCGGCGACCGCGGTCAGCGGGATGTTGATGTCCGCCCAGGCACCCTTGCTGGTGCCGGCGAGGGCCGGACGCCCCGCGCCGTCGACGCCGATCGGCGTGCCGTTGGCGGTGCCGTCCAGGTCGATCCAGGTCTTACCGCCGTCAGTGGACGCCTCGAAGTAGAGGTAGTCGTAGCCGGCCTCGATGCTGTACTTGCCCTTGAGCGACAGGGCCGCCGCGGACTTACCGGTGAGGTCGAACGTCCTCGTCATGGTGCCGTCGAGGTTGTCCTTGTTACCGGAGAAGTACTGCTTCGAGCCCTCGAACGGCGCGCCGTAGTCGAAGGTGTACTCCCGCTTCGGCAGCACGACCACGACGGCCTGTGCCTTCTTCGAGTTGTACTCCTGCGGGCCGAGCTCCAACGTGCGTTTCTGCCCCGCCACGACCACCTCGTAGTCGAGCCAGCCGAGCTGGAACTTGTTCCACGCCCCGAGGTCGCCGCCCCGGTCGCCGATGCCGGCGTCGTTCTTGGCGCCGAGCCGGCTCTGGGCCATCAGGGTCCAGTGCTCGTTGCTGTTGTCCGCCGGGCCGTAGTCGTCCGGCAGACCCAGGTCGTGGCCGTACTCGTGGTAGAAGACGCTGCGGCCGCCGTTTTCCGGCTGGATCGTGTAGTCGCGGATCCAGACGCCGGTGTTGCCGATCTGGGTGCCGCCGATCGGGAAGTTCGGCGGGCCGACGGGCGAGCTGTTGAAGGCCGACCAACGGTGGCTCCAGATGGCGTCCTCACCCTGCTGCGGGTCACCGTCGGCCTGGTCGCCGCCGGAGTGGACGATCTGGAAGTGGTCGATGTAGCCGTCCGACTCGTTGAAGTCGCCGTCGCCGTCGAAGTCGAACCGGTCCCACTGGTCGAAGGACTTCATCTCGGTGGCGATCTGGGCGTCCGTCCGACCCTTGGCCTTCTGGTCGGCGACCCACTGGTTCGCGGCGTCGGCGATCAGGTTCCAGGTGTTCGGGCAGACGTTGTCGGCGCAGACGGCCCGGTCATCCTGCGGGTCCGGCTCCTGGCCGGGCTCCGGGTCCGGGATCGGGTCGTCGGAGCGACCGTAGCGGGCCTCGTTGTACTTGACCTTGACCCAGTCGGTCACCTCACCGTCGACGGTGTAGCGACCCGAGGACTGCGCCTCGTAGTACTGCTTGAGCGACTCGTCGCCCGGGTTGGTGCCGAAGTAGAGCTGGCGGAAGTGCTCCGGGCTGAAGTCCGGCTGCCAGATGGTGGAGTTGTCCACGGCCCGGTTGGGCTCGGGGATCTTGTTGTGCAGCGGACCCTGGAACGTCGTCGGTCCGGCGATGTCCGGGTTCATGTCCTTGTCCGGGTAGGACGGGTGCCGCTCGTCCCCGAACTCGGCCAGGATCACGAAGATCTTGTCGGTCCGCTCACGCTTGAGCTCGACGTACTGGTCCCTGGTCTGCGTGCCGGCGCCGGCGAGTGCGCGGGCGTTGGCGCCCGTTCCGCCCGCCTTGCCGACCTCGCCGACCTTGACAACCGTGCTTCCGTTGCGCTCGATCGGCTTGCTGCGACCGGTCAGCACGTCGCTGAGACCCTGCTGACGCAGCGCGCGGCGCTTCTCCTCGAGCTTGTCGGGGAGCTCATCCTGCAGTGACTGCGGTTCGGCAGCGGCCGGTGCTGCTGCCGGCAGTTTGGGCTGAGGCGCCGCCGAGGCGGACGGGCCGAAAGCCAGGCCTGTCGCCGTCAGTGAGAGCCCGAGCAGACCCACTGCGACTTTGCGCACGTGGTACCTCCGGTGTGAGGGAACCGGCCCAACGGGGGTACGGGCCGGTGGGAGATCGATCCCACTAGTGGGACCATTGGTGAACATAGTTACTGGCGGGACGGGTGGGAAGAACCTCGCGTCGATTTGTTGCAAGATTTTGTTGGGAATGCTTTTCACCGTCACACCCCGCCGGTTCATCAGCCGCGCTGACCAGCGCGGGCCCGGACGCGAACGTATACAACGACATTTTTCGATCAAGCTGATCGCACATACGACAGTGGGGCCGGCAGCGTCTCCGCCACCGGCCCCACAGTCAGTTCTCGATCCGTGAAACCGTTACTTCTTCGCCGGAGTCACGTAGATCATGGCCGACGAGTTGTCCCCGGCAGCCTTCTTGATCGTCAGCGAGACGCCGTAGTTCACGCCCTGGTCGCCGGGGTTACCGGTGCCCAGCACGATCGCGCCACCGCCCAGGGTGACGCCGTAGAACTCCGGCGCCGGGCTGCCGTCCGGGTTGGTGACCCGGGTGGTGTACGGCGCGTTGTTGCGCGACGGCAGGACCACCGACGCGTCGTTGTCCCGGGCGTAGGGAGCACCGTCGCGCATCTCGATGCCCGGGTACCAGCCCTTGGCGTCGGTGAACGCCTTCACCGGTGCCTGACCCTTGAACTTCGTGCAGTACGCGCTGTACGGCTCGTCCGCCGCCTCCAGGCACTCAGTGAACGGGTACGTCCGGTTCAGCGTGAAGGCCGCGTTCGACGACTGCGGGCGGCTCGGCAGGTTGTCCGTCACCGACGGGTCCTTCACTGCCGCCTCACCGGTGCGCCGCAACGGGTCGAAGTGCGAGTCGACGATGAGCAACCCGCCCTTCGCGCCGTAGCTGGGCAGCGCGGTCATCTGCCCGGTGACGTGGTTGACGTCGCCCAGCGCGGTGTCCCGGTACCAGACCAGCATGCCCGGCGCGTTGTAGGAGATCCGGTCGACCTTCCACGCCTCGTGCGAGTAGATGGTGTCGTAGGCGTACTTCAGGCCCTTGTCGAAGCCGTCGAAGTTGCGCCACTCCGCCAGGTAGAACTGGGCGTGCACCTCGGTGCCGCTGGAGACCTTCCAGCCCCCACCGGTGGTGTCGACGAAGGTGCCGCCGGTGGCCGTCCAGCCGTTGGCGCCGCCCTCGACGTCGTCACTCCAGGTGGTGGCGCCGCCGCCGGTGACCGAGAAGTCGTCGACGAACCAGTTACGCTCCTCGAACGCCTCGTCGGTGGCCTGGCGCAGCCGCAGCTGCACGGTCGTCCCGGCGTACGCCGACAGGTCGACGTAGTCGTGCCGCCAGCCGTCGGTGCTGCCGGTCAGGCCGTACTTCTTGCCGCCGAAGTCGTTCATGCGGCCGTTCGGGTCCGGGTAGCCGTCCGGCGTGGTGACCACCGTGCCACCCTCGTCGTACACCTTCTGCTCGGTCCAGGTCGTACCGCCGTCGGTGGAGAGCTCCACGAAGCCGTAGTCCCAGTCCTCCTCGATGATGTAGTTGTTCCACATCCAGAACTTCGAGTCGGCAGCCGCCGGCACGTCGACCGAGCGGCTCAACTTGACGTCGGCCCACTCCTGGTCGTTGTTGCTGTGCCACATCTTCGTGCCGCTGTGCGGGGTCGCCAGCGTCGTCACCTTGTCCGGCAGGTCGACCTTGATGCCGTCCTCGGAGTCGATCGGGGTACGCGACGTCTGGCCGAGCTTCACCTCGCGCGGGTTCGACCCCGGGCGGATGGTCAGCGGGTCGGCCCAACCGAGCACCCACTTGTCCCAGATGCCCATGTGCGTCGGCAGCGCCTGGAAGATCTCACCCGAGTGCGAACCCGAGGCCATCAGGTCCCAGAAGTCCACGTCGGAGTCGGCGTTGCCGGACGTGTCGTAGAGGTCCGGCAGACCCAGGTCGTGGCCGAACTCGTGGGCGAAGACGCCGACACCGGCGTCCTCCGGCTGCACGATGTAGTTCGACGCCTTCAGGTTGGTGCCCGGGATGGTGTAACCACCGGCAACCGTGGAGGAGTGCGCCCACACGGCGTACACGCCCTCGGCGCCGCCGCCGCGGGACTTGCCCTGACCGGCGTGCACCAGCACGAGGTGGTCGATCACGCCGTCCGGCTCGAAGACGTTGCCGTCACCGTCGCGGTCGGCCTGGTCCTCGATGTCGTAGTCGGCCCACGGGAAGTTCGGGTCCTTCGCGACGAGCGCGTCGATAGCGTCGGTCGCCAGGCGACCCGCGCCGGCCGGGTTGTCCGGGTGGCCGTTCATCGACTGCTCACGGCCGGGAACCCACGCGCCGGTCTCGTCCTGGAAGCAGCGGTTGGCCGCGTACCAGCCCTCCGAGTGCGGCACTGTGATCCACGGGCTGGACTGCCCGTCCACCGTGTACGCGTTCTTGGACATCTCCAGGTACATGTTGTGCATGGTGCGACCGGACAGGTC
Source organism: Micromonospora sp. NBC_00330 (assembly GCF_036136635.1). Lineage (NCBI taxonomy): Bacteria > Bacillati > Actinomycetota > Actinomycetes > Micromonosporales > Micromonosporaceae > Micromonospora > Micromonospora sp. NBC_00330. The sequence goes on along the minus strand of NZ_CP108012.1, from coordinate 5,517,768 downwards.
GATGCCCTTCTTGCCGTCCGGGCCCTTCAGGTCCGTGCGGACCCGCTCGGTGATGCCCTTCTTGCTGTAGAGCATCTTGTTGTAGTGCTGCGGCGAGAAGTCCGGCACCCACATCGAGTTGTTGTCCTCGTGGGGCAGGCGCGCCGGGTCCGGGATCTTGTTGTGCTTCGGGCCGTTCTGGACCGTGCCGGGGACGCAGGTGCGGTCCTCGAACACCGTCTTGGGGACCATCACATCGGTGAAGTCGTCGTTGGCCTTGTCGTTGAACTCCACCAGCAGCGTCAGCAGCTTCGCCGTCTGGGTGGTCGGGGCCTTCTTGAACTTGCGGGGGTTCTGACCCGTCTTCAGCGACTTGGCCTCGTCCTTGGCCAGCTGCCGTGCGGTCACCGGGTTGCCCCGGGCGTGCTTCTGGTCGAACGCACGCGCGGACTCCGCGGCAGGGGTGTAGATGCCACCCTTGCTCTTCACCTCACGACCGGTCGTGTCCGGCTGCACCTCGGGCTCGGCGTAGTTGATGTAGTGCTCGTCGGCCCCGATCACCGCCAGAGGGGTGCCGGACGGCGACTGGGCCGCCGCGCTGCCACTCACGGTCAGTGACGTGGCCGCGAGGGCGATGGCGGGCAGCGCGACGAGTAGTCGTCGCCGCGCCCTGGACTGCGGTTTGTGGTTCATGCCGCTCCGTTTCTCGGGCATGGGGAGGAGGACGTTGGGATGGCCGACCATCGAAACGATGTGTGTCGAACTCTTCCAACCTGCGTGAACCTAAAGCACAACCGGCCGAAAGGACAGAGGTGATCTACGCCTGTGCCCGTTCAGCTTCTCCCGACTCCCCCGACCGACCGATGTGACAGTGGCGAGGCGGCGCGAACCGTACCCGTAAGACACGACGGAGGGTGGCGGTCCGCACGGACCGCCACCCTCCAATGAGTACGCCTACAGTCAGTCCTCGTCGGACTTCGTACCGCTCATCCCCGAGGAGATCAGGTCCATCACCGAGGAGTCCTGCAACGTGGTCACGTCGCCCAGCGACCGGTTCTCCGCCACGTCCCGCAGCAACCGGCGCATGATCTTGCCGGAGCGGGTCTTCGGCAGCTCCGGCACCAGCATGATCTGCCGCGGCTTGGCGATCGGACCGAGCGTCTTCGACACGTGGTTGCGCAGGTCGGCGATGAGCTGCTCGCCCGCCTCACCGGCGATGTCAGTGCTGCCCCGCGGAATGGCGAACGCGACGATCGCCTGACCGGTGGTCGGGTCGGTCGCGCCGACGACCGCCGCCTCGGCCACCGACGGGTGCGACACCAACGCCGACTCCACCTCGGTCGTCGAGATGTTGTGCCCGGACACCAGCATCACGTCGTCCACCCGGCCGAGCAGCCAGATGTGCCCGTCGTCGTCCTTCTTCGCACCGTCGCCGGCGAAGTACATGCCCTGGAAACGCGACCAGTACGTGTCGATGAACCGGTCGTCGTCACCCCAGATGGTGCGCAGCATCGACGGCCACGGCTCGCGCAGCACCAGGTAGCCGCCACCACCGTTCGGCACCGACTGGCCCTGGTCGTCCACCACGTCGGCCACGATGCCCGGCAGCGGCGTCATCGCCGAACCCGGCTTGGCCGCCGTCACCCCCGGCAACGGCGAGATCATGATGGCGCCCGTCTCGGTCTGCCACCAGGTGTCCACCACCGGCAGTTCGCCACGGCCGATGTGCTGCCGGTACCACATCCAGGCCTCCGGGTTGATCGGCTCGCCGACGCTGCCCAACAGGCGCAGCGACGACAGGTCGAAGCCCGCCGGGATGTCGTCGCCCCACTTCATCATCGTCCGGATCAGGGTGGGAGCGGTGTACAGGATGCTCACCCCGTACTTGTCGATGATCTCCCAGAACCGGCCCTTGTGCGGCGTGTCCGGGGTGCCCTCGTACATCACCTGGGTGGCGCCGTTGGAGAGCGGGCCGTACACGATGTAGGAGTGCCCGGTGACCCAGCCGATGTCGGCGGTGCACCAGTAGACGTCCGTCTCCGGCTTCAGGTCGAACACCGCGTGCGTCGTGTACGACGCCTGGGTGAGGTAGCCGCCGGTGGTGTGCAGGATGCCCTTCGGGCGGGCCGTGGTGCCGCTGGTGTAGAGGATGAACAGCGGGTGCTCGGCGTCGAACGGCTGCGCGGTGTGCTCGGCCGACGCGGTCTCCACCGTCTCGTGCCACCAGTGGTCCTTCTCCGACCACGCCACGTCCTCGCCGGTGCGGCGGACCACGAGCACGTGCTCCACCGACGGGGAGTTCGCCACCGCCTCGTCCACAGTGGGCTTCAACGCCGACGGCTTGCCCCGCCGGTAACCACCATCCGCGGTGATCACCACCTTGGCGCTGGCGTCCTGGATCCGGTTGCTCAACGAGTCGGCGGAGAAGCCACCGAAGACCACACTGTGCGCGGCGCCGATCCGGGCGCACGCCAACATGGCCACCGCCGCCTCCGGGATCATCGGCAGGTAGATCGCCACCCGGTCGCCGGCGGTCACCCCCAGGTCGGTGAGCGCGTTCGCCGCCCGGCAGGTCAGCTCGTGCAGGTCCGCGTACGTGATGGTGCGAGTGTCGCCCGGCTCGCCCTCCCAGTGGATCGCGACCTTGTCGCCCCGGCCCGCCTCGACGTGCCGGTCCAGGCAGTTGTACGCGACGTTGAGCTGCCCACCCACGAACCACTTCGCGAACGGCGGGTTCGACCAGTCGAGCACCTCATCCCACTTCTTCGACCAGGCCAGCCGATCGGCCTGCTTCGCCCAGAAGGCCAGCCGGTCGGCCTCAGCCTCGGCGTACGCGTCGATGGTGACGTTGGCGTGCGCGGCGAGTTCGGCCGGCGGGGGGAACTGGCGCGTCTCGTTCAGCAGATTGGCCAATGCCTCGCTCATGCCGTGACTCCTCATCCTCGGGGTGACCTGGGTCTCGATGGCACGAGGGTAGTCGCGGGGCCTGCGACCGGCCACGGCTGCCCACTGCGTCGCGCCGAGTGGCCCCCGCCGCGCGCCCGGCGGCCCGCCCCCGCCCGTCCCCGCCCGTCCCCGCCCGTCCCCGCCCGTCCCCGCCCGTCCCCGCCCGTCCCCGGCCGGGGTCGCTGCGCGGGGCGCCTTGATCAACACGGGTTTCTGGAAATCGCGGTGTCCAGGCCAGGCGGACACCCCGACTTCAATGAACCCGTGTTGACCTTGCCCGGATCGGGTCGGGTCGGGTGGCCCGGGCGGGTGCGGCCTGCCGGGCGGGGGGTCGGGTGGCCCGGGCGGGTGCGGCCCGGGGGGTCGGGCGGGTGGTCCGGGTCGCGTTGGGGGTGGGTGCGGCCCGGCGGCCCGGCGGGTGGTCCGGGTCGCGTCGCGGGCGGGTGGTCCGAGTCGCGTTGGGGGCGGGTGCGGCCCGCGGCGCCGGGGCGGGTCGTTAGCGTGGCGGGGTGACCACCGACCCGCTCGCCCCGCTGCTCGCGCTCGCCGACATCCCCGACGCCGTCGAGCAGGCCCGCGCGCGGTTCGACCAGGCGCTCGGGCACCGGGCGCTGCGCCGGAACGGTGGACAGGTCGCCGCCGAGGTCAGCCTCCGCTCCGCGGTGGCCAGCGCGGCCCTCGAGGGGGCCGTGCACGAGCGTGAGGCGGTCCGAGCCGGCACCGTGACCGACCCGGTGCTCCAGGGTGCGCTGCGGGTCGCCGGAGCACTGCCAGGCCTGAGCGAGCTGTGGCCGAAGGCGCCCCGCCAGGCGCTCGCGAAACTGCACGTGCTCGCCGCCCGGGACCTCGTGTCGGAGGCCGAGCTGGGCCGTCCGGTCGCCGACCCGGTGGTCGCCACCCGACTGGACGGGCTGGCCGGCCTCGTCGCCGGCGGCACGAAGGTCTCCCCGCTGGTGCTCGCCGCTGTCGTACATGGGGAGTTGCTGAACCTGCGCCCGTTCGCCGGACCGTCCGGCCTGGTGGCCCGCGGGGCCGCCCGGCTGGTGCTGCTCGCCAGTGGCCTCGACCCGCGTGGCCTGCTCCCCGTCGACGTGGGGCACCGCGAGCGGGAGCCCGAGTACGTCGGCGCGGCCGGTGCCTTCGCCACCGGCACCCCGGACGGGCTGCGCTCCTGGCTACGCCACTACATGGCCGCCGTAGAGGTCGGCGCCGACCAGCTCACCGCCATCGGAGACGAGATCCTCGCCGCCGCCTGAGCGGTTGGAGGGAAGAAGACGGTCAGGCGGTGGTGGCGGCTCGGGTGCGACGGTGCCGGCCGTACCAGGCGATGCCGATGGCCACGCCCACCCCGACCCCCAGGGCCGCCGCGGCCACCGGGACCGCGGGCCGTTCCCGCAGCCGCCGGCCCAGCGGGATCGGGTGCCGGAACTCCAGCACCGGCCACGCGTTCTCCGAGGCCAACTTGCGTAGCTGCCGGTCCGGGTTGACCACACTCGGGTGGCCCACGCACTCCAGCAACGGGCGATCGCTGTACGAGTCGGAGTAGGCGTACGAATCAGCCAGGTCGTAGTCCCGCGCGCCGGCCAACTCGCTGACCGCCTCGACCTTGCTCGGGCCGGCCGCGTAGAACTCGACCTCGCCGCTGTACCTGCCGTCGCGCACCGTCATCCGAGTGGCGATCACGTCGGTCACCCCGAGCAGCTCGCCGATCGGCCGGACCATCTCCTCGCCGGACGCCGACACCAACACCACGTCCCGCCCAGCCGCCTGATGCTCCTCGATCAGGGCGGCGGCCTCGGCGTACACGTAGGGGTTGATCAGCTCGTGCAGCGTCTCCGCGACGATCTGGCGGACCTGCTCCACCTGCCAGCCCTTGCAGAGCGCAGCCAGGTAGTCCCGTGTTCGGGCCATGGTCTGCTCGTCGGTGCCGCCCAGCCGGAACATCAGCTGCGCGTACGCCGACTTGACCACGTCACGCCGGGTGATCAGCCCATCCCGGTAGAACGGACGACCGAACGCCAGGGCGCTCGACTTGGCGATGACGGTCTTGTCCAGATCGAAGAAAGCGGCACTTCGGCCCACGGCGCGAAAGTCTAGCCGGATGGTCTATCGTCGGCGGGTGCCCGGGGTCATGCCACCCCTCAGACCTGCGGGCTCTCCGCTCCGCGTGATCACGCTCACACTCTGCGAGGAGATTTTCGCAGTGAGTGGAGGCAGCACCACTCGACGTGACGGGCCCGCTCAGGCAGACTTGTCCGTACGACGAGCTTTCACATCCTCGAAACAGGCAGACCCTCAGCGGTTGCACCCCCCGTGACCGCTGAGTGGTTCGGCTCGACCCCCCCGGAGCCGAACCTCCGACGACCCCCGTCTCCCCCCGACGGGGGTCGTCCCTTTCCCGGGAGCGCTTCCGGCCGGTGATGCAAGTCGCCATCGATCTCGGACCGCGCGTCGACACCGCCGGGCTACCGATGGAGCGCCGAGTGCGCACGCCCTCGAAGTCGCCCGCGCCTACAGCGCGGCAAGCCCTCAGCCGAACTGGTCGGACTGGTCCGGCGGCTCAGGTGCTCGACTGAACCCAATCCATCTAGGCTGCCCTGGTGACGGCCCACGAGATGCCACCCGTGGCAACCCCACGCGTCGCCGCCGGCGCCCTCTTCTTCGACGACCAAGGTCGCGTGCTCCTCGTACGCCCCAGCTACAAGGAGCACTGGGACATCCCCGGCGGCTACGTCGAACCCGGCGAGTCACCACGCGCTGCGTGCAAGCGTGAGATTCAAGAAGAGCTTGATCTGACCCCGGCGCTCGGGCCGATGCTCGTCGTGGACTGGGCGCCGGCCGAATACGAGGGCGACAAGCTCCTGTTCGTCTTCGACGGCGGATCACTCAGCCCAGAGCAGGAGAGCGACATCCGCTTCGCAGATGGTGAACTGACCGAGTGGCGTTACGTGAGCGCAGAGTCCTTGGAGCAGTACGGCCCACCCCGACTCGCCCGCAGGATCCGCACTGCGATCGATGCGCGCAGTAACGGCATGTACGCGTATGCGGAACACGGGATCGCGATCTAGACCGCTGCTACCAGTTGGTCTTTGCCTCCAGCTCGACCCGTGCCGGTAGCTGGTTGATCGAGGGGCACGTACTGCTCGGACGGGGTTTCCTCCCCAGCTCGTCGCGGGCGGTGCGACCGCCGCCTGCCGTGTAATTTGCCGAACGGGACGAGCTGAGGAGGGAACACGTGGCTGCCGGTGGCTTCTCGTCGAAACGGCTGGCTCGGCTGCAAGGGCTGCTTGAGCGCCACGTCGAGTCCGTCTTCGTCCCGGGCATGGTGGTGGTCCTCGCCCGGCACGGGGAGGTGCACATCGAGGCGACGGGTCATCTCGCGTTCGAGGGTCCCGGGTCGCAGACGCTGATGGCGGCCGACACGATCTGTCGCCTGGGCTCGATGTCGAAGCCGATCGTCGCCGCGTGTGCGATGACCCTCGTCGAGGACTGCACCCTCCGCCTCGACGATCCAGTCGACGATCTCCTCCCGGAGTTGGCGGACATGACAGTGCTCGCCGATCCGCACGGCCCGCTTGACGACACCGTCCCGGCGGAACGCCCGATAACGCTGCGGGACGTCCTGGACGGCACCCTTGGCACCGGCATGGTCCCCGCCGAGCCGGGAACGGTGCCGATCGCCGACGCGCTGGGCGCACTCGAATATCCGTCGCCGGACGAGTGGATCCGCCAGCTCGGTGACCTTCCGCTCGTCCATCAGCCAGGTGAGCGCTGGATGTACGACACCGCCGCCAACGTGACCGGTGTGCTCCTCGCCCGGGCCACCGGCATGTCCTTCGGGGATGCGGTGCGTGAGCGGGTCTGCAAGCCGCTGGGAATGGCCGACACCGCCTTCCACGTGGGTAGCGAGAGCATCGGGCGCTTCGCGACGGCGTACGAACAGGACAACGCCGCCACCGGCGAGCCGGTTGTCGAGGACGCCCCCGACGGGCGGTTCAGTCGACCGCGGATGTTCGAGTCCGGTGGCGGCGGGCTCGTCTCGACCGCCCAGGACTACCTGGTCTTCGCCTCGGCTCTGCTCGCCGGCGGCGCCCACGGCGGCGAGCGGGTGCTGTCGCGGCCGGCGGTGACGCTGATGACGAGCGACCACCTGACCCCGACGCAGAAGGCCATCTCCGGGTTCTGGCCCGGGTACTTCGACGCCATCGGTTGGGGCTTCGGAATGTCGGTCCGGACTCGCCGCACACACCTCGGGCCTTCGGTTGGCAGCTACGGATGGCCCGGCTTCTATGGCACCGCCTGGTACAACGACCCCGCCGAGGACCTGACGACGATCGTGTTCATGCAGCGGGCGCACGCGGGCGACCAGCGGCTGCCGATGTGGCACGACTTCTGGACCACCGTGTACCAGGCGATCGACGACTGACCGCAGCGTTCGGTTTCCGGTGGGCGGCATCCGCCCTCGGCCGCGCGGTAATCGTCGGGTCCTCAGCGACACAAGCCACTGTGAGAGTCGCCGAGGCAATGGGGGTTCGGGTGGGTCCACCGAAGAAGCGGGACGAGGGCTGGTTCACCAGTCTCTATGCCGCTGAGTATGAGCACATAGTCCGATACGGCCTGCGCCGGCTCGCTGACCGGGATGCCTCGGCGGAGCTTGCCCAGGAGGTCTTCGTCGTCGCCTGGCGTCGCCGCGCCGAGGTGCCGGAGCGCAGCCTGCCCTGGCTGTACGGGGTGGCCCGGCGCCTTCTGGCGAACCAGTGGCGGTCTCGACGCAGCGCACCGGACCTCCTCTCGATCACCGATGTCGACCTCGAGCGACTGGCCGGATCGTCGGGTGCCGACACGAGCGTCGGGGTCGCCGACATCTGGACCGCTCTGGCCAACCTCAACGACCTCGACCAGGAAATCCTCCGGCTGGTCGGCTGGGAGGAGCTGACGGTGTCCGAGGCGGCCAAGGTTCTCGGTTGCACCGGGGCGACCGCCGCGGTGCGCCTGCATCGCGCCCGCCGCCGTCTTGCCGCAGCGATGTCGGACCGGCCCGCGCAGACCCGGCGTAGCCCGGTTTTGGTGACCATTCGAGAGGATCTGTGATGTTCGGAGCAGAACGAACCCGTACTCTTCTCGGCCCGGCCGACCCGGCCCGGAACGCCGCCGTCGGATCACCGCTGGTCTCGGCGCGCGAGCTGATCGACCGCGCCGGCGCTACCGAGACGGTCGCCGGGCGTCGTCGCGCACATCCGACTCGCCGGATGGTCCTGGCGGCCGGGACGCTGGCGGTCGCGGTCGGCGCCGTGGCGGTGCTCCAGCCGTTCGGCGAGGGAGCACCGGAGACTCCGGCCGAGCCGCCAGCGGCAGCGGGGTTGGTGCTCGTGCCGGTCGCGTACCAGTTCGACGAGGATCCGCCGGCCGCCGGCCCGCAGCTGCGCATGCTGGCCGACAAGATCAAAGACGCGGCGTACGACCACCAGAGCGGGCGCTACATGTATCACCACACGAAGCTGTGGGGCGATCCGGTGATGACGTCTGCCGACGGCCGCCACCACGTCGCCTTCGCCAGCGAGACGAAGATCTGGAAAGCCGCCGACGGGACCGGTAACCAGGTCATGACGCAACTAGAGCCGCAGTACCCCGACCAGGAGTCTCGGGACTACTGGCAGCGCGAGAGCATTGGGCGTCCAGCAGCCACCGGCACCCCCGCGCCGAAGGTCATGCCGCTGCCGCCCGAGGAGCTCAGGCCGCCGTCGGCCGACCCGTCCGAGCTGCGGGAGCGGCTGAAGGTCGAGTATGGCGCGGGGGCGGCGAGCAAGTGGGTCGGCACGCTCTACGGGCAGTACGTCGTACCGCGTGAGATCCGAGCGGCGGTCCTGCGGGTCCTCGCCGACGTGCCCGGCTTCCGCTGGCGGGGGCAGGTCACCGACCGCGCCGGCCGGCACGGAGTGGCCGTCACCTTCGACGACCGCGAGCACGACCAGCAATCACTTCTGATCTTCGATCCGAAGACGGGCGAATTGCTCGCCGACGAGCTGTTGACCCTGTCGCCAGTGCGGATGAGCTCGTACAAGGTGATCCTCGATACCGCCTGGGCACATCAGCCCGGCTGACCGCCGACTTGCGGGGCCGCTCCTTCCGGGAGCGGCCCCGCTGTTTTCCCGCAGTGGCAGTAGCTGCGGCGTTGCCCGCGCTCCTAACAGATCAACTGTCTCGGCGGGGGTTTTCCACAGGTCACCAGGTTGTCCACAGGCGACGACATCGCGACGACTCGGGGGGCGGATTCCGAGCACTGTCGACGGCATACCAGAGCCCGACCGCTGGAGGCCGCGATGCCACCCCGTACCACGGTTCCGCCGATCCGCCGGCTCCCGCTGGTCGTCACCGGCGACGACGATCTGCTCGATGATGTGCTCCGGCTCGCCGCCGTCGGCGGCACGGAGGTGGAGCTCGCCCGCGACCCAGCGGCTGCCCGTACCCGGTGGCTTCCCTCGCCCCTGGTGCTGCTCGGCGCCGATCAGGCGCAGGCCTGCCTGCGCGCCCGGTTGCCGCAGCGGCCCCGGCTGGTGCTGCTCGGCCGGGCTGGTCAACTCGACCCCGGCTGGCAGATCGCCGAGCTGATCGGCGCCGAGCATGTCGCCACGCTGCCCGCCGCGGAGCCGTGGCTGGTGGACCGGTTCGCCGAGCATGACCCGGAGCGTCCGCCCGGCGTCGGCGCCCGGGTCGTCGCGGTCCTTGGTGGTCGGGGCGGTGCGGGCGCGAGTGTGCTCGCCGGTGGTCTTGCGGTGACCGCCGCGCGGGCCCGGCTGCGCACCCTCCTGGTCGACGCCGACCCGCTCGGTGGTGGCCTCGACCTTGTGCTGGGCTGGGAGCAGTTGGAGGGCCTGCGCTGGCCGTCGCTCACCAGCGCCGACGGGCGGGTGGACGCCCCGGCGCTGGTGCAGGCCTTGCCCAGCCGAGGTGACCTCGTGGTGCTCTCCTGGGACCGCGGCGAGATGCTGCCGTTGCCGGCGACGGCGATGGCGGCGACCGTCGACGCGGCCCGACGTGGGCGGGACTTCGTGGTGATCGACCTGCCCCGACAGTTGGACGACGCGGCAGTGGTGGCGCTGCAGGCCGCCGATGAGGCGTTCGTCGTCGTGCCGGCCGAGTTGCGCGCCACCGCGGCGGCCACTCGGGTGGTGGCCGCAGCCGCCCCGCACTGCGCTGCGCTCTCGGTGGTGGTGCGCGGGCCTGCGCCCGGGCGGTTGCGGGCGTCCGAGGTGGCTCGCGCGCTGGGCCTCCCCTTGGCCGGCACGTTGCGTCCCGAGCCGGGGCTCTGCCGTGGGCTGGAACGGGGCGAGGCGCCGGCCGCCGGCGGCAAGGGCCCACTGGCCGCGCTCTGCCAACGGATCGTCACCGACCTCACCGGCGTGCCAGCTACGGGTGCGGCATGACCGCCGGGCCGGAGGACGGCACGCTTGCCGCCCGGGTACGGCAGCGGATCGCCGCCGCCACCACCCCGGTCACCGCGGCGGCCATCGTCTCCGCGGTACGGGCCGAGCCCGCCGCCGCGGTGCTCGGTGACACCGCCATGCTGCGGATCGCCGACCGGGTGCGCGACGACCTCGTCGGCGCCGGGCCGTTGGCGCCGCTGCTCGCCGACCCGGAGGTCACCGACGTCCTCGTCAACGGCGCCCGGGTCTGGGTCGACCGCGGGTCGGGGCTGCACCAGGTCGCTGTCCCGTTGGGCTCGGTGGAGGACGTCCGCCGTTTGGCGCAGCGGCTGATCGCCAGTGCGGGCCGGCGGCTGGACGACGGCTCCCCGTACGCGGACGCGCGGCTTCCCGACGGCACCCGACTGCACGCCGTGCTGCCGCCGGTGGCGACCGAAGGTCCCTACCTGTCGCTGCGGACCTTCCGGCACCGGCCGTTCACCCTCGACGAGTTGGTGCGCCAGGGGACCGTGCCGCGACCGCTGGCACCCCTGCTCGCCGCAGTCGTGGCGGCCCGGCTGGCGTACCTGGTGACCGGGGGCACCGGGTCGGGCAAGACCACACTGCTCAACACCCTGCTGCGGATGGTGCCGGCCACCGAACGGATCGTGCTGGTGGAGGACGCCGCCGAGCTGCGTCCAGGGCATCCGCACGTGGTGGGGCTCCAGGCGCGTACCGCCAATGTGGAGGGCACGGGCGTGGTCAGCCTGGCGGACCTGGTCCGACAGGCGTTGCGGATGCGCCCGGACCGGCTGGTGGTCGGGGAGTGCCGGGGCGGTGAGGTGGTGGACCTGACGACATAACACCGTTTCAAACACCGGGAGCGACCTGATGAAACGTGCGAAGCACCAAGCTTGCAACCACCCGAGTACGAGCGCAGCTCGGGAGGCTTGTCGGAAGGCAGGCGGGCCGGGGGGTGGAAGTGTGAAGACGTTGGATCACGGCAACTGTGACCACCCGTCTACCAACACCGCCCGCAAGCGATGCCGCCGAAAGACCTCTCCCCATCTGAAGGCCAGGCGGGGAGTTAAGTACGTCGGGGTGAGCCAGAGCAGAGAACCCGCTGATCTGCCGGTCATACCCGCTGATGGCCTCCCCACGACGTCCTTCCTCCACCTGCCTCTCGCGTCCACGGACGAACTGCTGATCACCTTCTTCGCGCCAAAGCACCAGGGCGATGAGGCAGTGTGGGCCGAGGATGAGCCGGTTGTGCTCGAAGACATCACCGATCCCGACGTACGCGACAAGGTCCGGAGTATCGCGGCAGAGCAAAAGGCCCGATTAGAGCTACGTTTGCTCGCCGCCGGCCAGCACATCACCCAGCGGTGACTGTTAACGACGCCACCGGAACAGTTCCGCCACGGCCTTGATGATGCCGGGCCGGTCCTTAGGCTCGGTACCACGTGTGGCGAGAGCTAGGGCAATGAGTTTCCCCGCGACTGGCACACCGATGACCGCAGCGACGACCCAAGGCCCAGCGCCCATGACCGGCTCAAGATTGGCGATCCACACTTCTTACCCCTCCTCCCTGGTCGGGCGAGGGTGCGTCAACCCAGCCCGGCCAGTGCGTGAACACTGGTCTGGCTGAGTCCGCGTTCCGGCGATCGTGGATCTCAGTACCGAGAAGCACTTGCCTCTCAGGTCTTGCTGATGGTGCTACCTACCACTCGGTATGGGTCTTAACCTGGCCGCTCTGCCGCCGGAGCACAGAGAGCCCTCCTCGTGCCCGGCATTGCGCCGTTTGCTTCCATTGCGGACGCAGGCTGAGGGTTATTGTCTCCCCAGCCATTGCGGCCAGGGTGTTTGGCGACAGGGACAGGATACCCGACCGACGCCATGCACGCGACGACCCCGCATAGAGGCCCTCAGGTCGCCCCAGAGACGCGGACCCCCGGCGGTCCGGGTGTCCGGCGGTGCGGGCACGTGCTCAACGCTCTGTGACGAACTCAGAGCCGACTAGTTGCACGGTGGCGGGTATGATCGATCCGACGCATGCAACCGGTCCGCCGGTCGTCAGTGCTGCGATGGCCTCCCGCCCATGCGAGACAAAAACCGGGAACTCACACCGAGGGGCGAGCCCCGCCCTTGGCCTGTGGGTTCCTCTGCTGTCTCTGGGGCGGAACAGGATCAGACATGGTGATCAATCACAGCCTGTGCGACCACCCGGCCACCCCGGCGGGACGTGCCGCCTGTCGGAAGGCTGGCGGACCAAGGGCTGAAGTTGTCCAGGCGCTAGAACAGCTCCTGACGCCTGAAGACATGACTTCAAAGCAGTGGGGACGCCAACCCGCGCTAAACCTCCTGCGGCAAGAGCGGTGGACGATCCCGCTCGCCGCAGAGGAAATCGGCGTGTCGGAGTGGCATCTGAAGAACGTTGTCTACGGCAGAACCCGACCGATGGAGCAGGTCAAGATCGGCCTGTCCCGGCTGGCTGGACGACCGGTAACGGAGCTGTTCACTGAGGAAGTCCTGGCCAGGCCTTACGACCCGAGCAAGAACCCGTGGAAGCGGGCGCGGTCGTGACCGCCACGCGTCGAAAGTTTGACTTCCGCCCCCGGACCGTCGCTACCTACTGGCCAGAGGCTGAGTGGCCGACCCCCGAGACGTTCGAAGAGGGCTGCCTGCAAGACGCCGTTCGTTCCCGACGTGCCCAGGGTCTACCGCCGGTCATCCAGGATCCGGCCATCGTGGGCAACCTGGCCACCCTCTGGGGGAAAAGGTGAGGGCTCCCGCACTGCCAATGCGAGAGCCCTCAATGAAACGACAAAGGATAAGTGAACCATAATGCCTGATATCGAAGCCGCGCAACCAAAGAGCCGTGGGCAGACTGAGCATCTATCGGTGGAGATCAGCAAGGGCCGATACGTCGAGGTGTGGGGTCTGGAATCCGACGTACCCGCCGCCCTGGAGAATCTGAAGAGCCACAACATCGAACAGAAGTCAGACGCCGAAGCTCAGCGGATTCTCCAGGACTACTGCCGAGAGTTCCGCCGGATGCCATCGCTCGACTCCTTCTTCGGGGAAGACCCAGCGTACGAGTGGGTAGTTCCGGACATGCTGGAGTACGGCGACCGCCTGGTGCTCACCGGAACGGAAGGCGTAGGCAAGTCAACCCTCATCCGGCAGTGGCTGATGCAGATTAGCTGCGGCATCCACCCGTTGACGGGGCAAGATATCGAACCGGTGCCCGTCCTGCTAGTGGACTTGGAGAACGGGAAGGGTCAGCTCCAACGCGAGTTGTCCAAGCTCCAAAAAGCTGCGGGTAATCGATTCGACCCCTCCATGTTCCGCTTGATATCGAAGCCGGAGGGCTGGGACCTGCTCGATGAGGACAACCAGGATCGGATGAGGGGCTTGGTCGAACTTTCCGGAGCAGGGATCGTCGGAATCAGCCCCCTTTACAAGTCTTTCATTGGAGACGAGCGTGACGACGAGTTAGCGAACCGAATCACGGGATTCCTCAATGAACTGCGGGAAACGTGCGCCCTCATCACCGAAGCGCACACACCACACGCTGCTGCTGGCAGCCACAAGCGTCCACAAAGGCCGATTGGGTCGAGTGTGTGGATGCGGTGGCCGGAGTTCGGCTTGTACCTCGGCAACGATGGCACACTGCGGCATTGGCGCGGCGCGCGAGACGCAGACCGAGAGTGGCCCGCGAAACTCAACCAAGGGGGCAAGTGGCCGTGGACCGCGCTGACTCCGGAGCGTAGCGAGAACGTCCACTGGCGCAGGATCAAGAAGCTGTGGGAGGACACGGGCACCAAGCCGTCCGCCCGCGTTGTCGAAGAAAAGCTAGGCATCAAGAAGTCCACGGCAGCCCGTGTCATCAGCGATCACCAGGACGATTGGCCTGCGACGCCATGACCGCGCTGTCCCACGGGTGTCCCACACCCAAAACGACGTTCTCCCTGGTTAAAGGCTTGGGCGGGCTGGGTGTCCCACGCTGTCCCATTTTGATCATGGGACACCCGTGGGACAGTGTATTCTCCCTGGTCAAAGGCCCTGATAGCCGTCCGCGTCCCATGATCAGTGGGACGCCGTGGGACACCCGTGGGACAGTGCGTTTTCCCTGGTCAGATCTGTTGTGGCGCCTACGCCCCCGGTCGTGGGGAGTGTCCCATGATCCAAAACAGCGGAAGGGCGGCAGGCCCTCTGACCAGGGAAAACGTTGGGTTGATCAATGCTGTCCCAATGTCCCCATACATACACACGCCGTGGGACGGGACACCCAACCCCGTCCACCCGGTGATGCATGTCCCGCTCGGAGCCGGGGCGGCACGATCAACTCCTGGAGAAGAACAGGCGCGACTTCGGCTCGCGGTGCTAGAGCGGATCGGAATGGTCCACCAACCCGTCGCCAGCCAGCCCGGGAACCGTCTCCACCCGTCCATAGAGGCCACGGCACCCCGGGTGGTGTGGATCGGTACGGGCGCGGGCCACCGGGTCGTCTCTGCGGCGAACTGAACCGCCTCGGTCAAGAACTCTCCGGGAGACTTTCGGCGTCGAGGTAGACGAACAGGCCATCGATCAGCGGAAGCGTCTCGTTCGAGGCGTACTCGATACCTACTGGTTGGTCGGGCGACACGTTGCCCGAACTTTGCGCCAGGTTCACGAAGCGGATCAGCTCACCCCAGGTGAGTTGATCGTCCAGGTCAAGGGTGACCTTGAGGTTCCGGCCAGTCTTCTCGAAGTCATCAGCCACGCATCGATCCTTCCAGTGCCAGTCCACCAGGCCAAGCGCGCCGTGTGGTCGTCGCGCTGGGCTTGGTCCGAGGGGATAGCTTCGTGCCATGGCTTGGGAGAACGTGGCATCGCTGGGGATTGCCGTCGCGGCGTTCCTGGTGTCGGTGGCCAGCGCCCGTTACTCGAAGGCGTCGGCGGATTCCTCGAAGCGATCGGCAGACGCGGCAGAGCGGCAGGCGGCAGCAGCAGAGGCCGCCGTCCCTCCACCCCCTCCACCTGTCGATTGGACGGTAGTCCGCAGGGGGGAGGCAAGCTTCCTGCTGCGTAACGTGGGCTCGGAGCCCGCGCTAGATGTTGAGGTCGATACCGTGAACGGAAGGCTGTTTCCTGTCGAGCCTGGCTCCCTGGCCGTACCCGAGTTGCCGCCCAACCAGGCGATCGGCTTCTGGATCTTCACAGCCGACCAACTGCCAGACATCTATGAGATTAGGGTGCGGTGGCGGGGCAGTGGCGACTGGACCACGCTGCCGCTGCCGTAAAACTGTGGTCATCACACAGCCGGCTCGGCGCCTACGGCCCGGGTCGGCCAGGCCACCCCTCCGGGGCGTCGCAGCGTCGGGCCGCCAACCCAGGTGCCAGCGCGTCACGCGTGCTGCGGCGGCTCCGCATTTGCGTACCGATCTTCCAGCAGTCGCTCAACCGCGTGAGCGACGTCGAGTACGTTCCCTACGTTCACGCCATAGTTCACGAGGGTCCGGCGGACTTGTTCCAGCTCGTCCTCAAGCTGGCGCGCTCGGACGGTGGCCGCTTCGCGTTGCGCTTCCGTATTGGCAAGCTGCTCAGTGACCAGCTTGACGTTCGTTGTGGTCGAGGGGCGCTCGTCCAGCCGCACGGCGGCAGCGCCGAGTGTGGCGTGCGTCTGCGCGGCAGCCAAGATCTCGCGCCGGCGGCCGCGCTTCAACCAGCCGGACATGGCCCCGGAGCGAGCGAGGTCAACGAGGGTTTCGGCTTGATGTGCATGCCAGTCGGCAGAGACCGCGGGATGAGGATCGGTCATGATCGTCTCCAATCGGAAGTCGGCCGAGTCAAAGACGCGCGGTGTGACGGTGGGGTTCCGGCGATGATCTCAGCGTAGTCGCCTCAACGTCTGGTGCCAGCCTTCGTCGCGGTGCGGCGGCTGGATCATGGAAGGGGCACAGCCTTCCACTCCGGATGGCCCTCCCAGCGCACCCAAAGCTCGTTGGGCTTCGGCGCACCCCAGGCAGGGATCAGAAGAGTCTCGATCGAGGCTTGCGGTGCAATCTCATCGGCCCTCGTTGCACCTCTCACCGCGCACGCAATGCGGGACTGGTCAATCTCGACTTCGCGAGCCGTGTCCGTGCCGATGTTGCGCAGGACGTAGGTGTTCTTGGACCGATGATCGATCCACCAGGCGACGTAGGGGACCTCTGGGGTCAGGGCCTGCTGGATCAAGTCAGTGCGGAGCGGGGAACCGGTCGCAAGCGCCTGCTGCTCGGCCAACTCTAGGGATCTCCTAGCTATGGCAACCTGCTCCTCCGCTGCGGCAGCCTGCCGTACTCCGGCCTGAGCCGAGGCCTTGGACGACCGGGCGGCGTGAATAGCGACTGCCGTTCCTCCCAGCGAGACAGCGAAGGCGGCCCAGGCCGGGGCATCTCCCCAGTCGACACCGGCCCGCGCGCTGAGAATCAACACCCCGGAGGTGAGTGCTAGAGCCGCGCTGACTGTCATCCAAAGGGTCAGTCGCTGGGCGACCCAGTCCAAGATCTTGGTCACCCTCCTATCTTGACGGCCGCCGCCCAGGGCGACCGACCCGCCCGGTCCATCACGCGTCTGGGAAATGTCTTCAGGCGTCCGCAGAGGACATGTGCCGTCGGGCCGGGGTGTGCGTGCGGGACCGGGGTGCCCGGTTGGCTCTGGGGCGAACTGGTGGGCGTCCTTCAGCCATCGGATCGGCGGGGGCCAGGATCCTGAGCAGTCGGTCAAGTACAGCCAGGGCGTCTCGGCGTCTTTCAGGGTCCTTGTGTGTGCTCGCGAAGATTGCAATGCCCAGCACAGTCGCGGTGATCGCCCAGCGTGCAATAGGGATCCTCGCTGCTTCTTCAGTCATGCCCCGGCACGCTACACAGTTGGTCGCCTGACCGGCCGGACGTGTGGCCGTGTCGTTCGTCGCTCCCACGTCTGACCTGGCATTCAGATACCCAACGACAAGGGAAGAGCGACCGATCGGTTGAGGCGAGTGCCAGCGTAAAGGGCAGGAGAAGATACAACGAAATGCGTTTTATGATGTTCGTTAGAACGGCTAGCTGCGCGTTGCAAGGGTAAAAGGATGCCGCCAAGGTCAAGCCCGGTCTGAGTTCCTGGGATCCACTATGTCGCTACGTCGTCTATTTCTGCTTGCCCATCGAGTCGATTCATCCACTCACCAACTTCGTGTGGGTTGCCCCCGGTTCGTTCTTGGATCGCTTCAAGGACTTCCCTTCTTTGTGCGCGGCGGACGCGTCCACGAATTTCGAAGGTCTGGGGGGCGTCGGCTTCATCAAGAATCTTCAGTAGTTCACTGTGAGGCAACCCGCGCCCGAGTACAACGGCGAGCCGCCGCCAAAGGGGCAGAACGGCGTTGGGTAGCAGCGACAGGAGCACATAATGCTGATGAGTGATTACTGCTGGGACTCGGCCTCGCTCTGCCGCTTCGCGGCGATCATCGTCTGCGGATGGAATGGCGTCGAGCAATTCGCGTAGCAACCCGACTTCGTAGGATTTCCGTTTCTCTGCCGCTGCCTCTTCGTCGGCACGTACCTGCCGCCTCGCCTGGTCTTGCGTGACCTTGATTGTGACGAGGATTGCGATCAAGGAAATCACGGCAGCAGAGAAGGCGCCGACGGAGTTGATAATCTCCCACAGATTGGGGTCAGGGTCGGAGACATTGACGATGACAGGTGGCACCGAGTTGGGGGTTGGTGACGGGCCGGTGGTCGGCGGCGTGCTGGGTGGAGCTGGGGTCGGCAAGGTGAACACGTTCACGCATGGTGCCAGCGCCGGGCAACCTCTGGTCGTCCCCACGCCTGGACACCGGGATCGCAGGAGTTCCCGTGTTCCGCACACCGTTGTGTGGCCGGGCCTTTGGCACCACCAGACTGACATCACTCTGGTCCCTCGTTCGGGTCGGAGGGTCAGCAGCCGCAGGGCGTGACGAAGCGTGACGGGCGATGTGGGCAGTCGACGTGCGATTGCTGTTAGAGGTGTGACGTGGCCCGTTGTTCGTAGAGGTTGCGAGCTGTGTGAATCAGCGCAAGCGAAGCATGCGCCCCCGACACCACCCACTGAGTAGGTGCAGTAATGCGGTACATGGAGACGTTGGGTCCCAGTTGTTCGTGTTCTTCTCGGTCGAGCATTGAAATTATCCACGAATCTCCGTGCGTGACCGCACTGCACAACCGCCAGAATAGAGGGGCCAACTCGTGTTCTTTGTCAACTAGCTTCGCGGTGGCGCCTGCATCCTTTAGGATCTCGGTGGTTGACAGCTTCTTTTTGACTTCGACCTCAGGTAGGCGGCATCGGTCGGCGATGCCCAGCAACCGTAGCCGTCGCTGCTCCATTCCTTCTTGTTCCGGCAGGCTTGCCGCCTTCATAAAGGACTGAGCATTCTTGACGCTTGCCATTTCATAGCGAACGAGTCGCATTATTCTGGCCTCGCGTTGGGTGGGTGACAGCATCCAGACCGCCGTAGCGGCGTTCTCGATTGCCGCCCGGATTAGGGTGAGCGGGGAGTACGTGTGGAGCGCGATACTTCCATCTCCCTGACCTGTCATCGCCATGCGTAACGTGTGGAGGTGGTCAATGGCAACACCCATCGAGTGCATGACGGCATGGCTGAGCTGGTGGGGGTCTGTCCTGCGGTCGTCCCCTGCAAGAGAACTGCCAGGCTGGACTGCTGGAGGACGCTGGTCAATCCACTGCTCGGTGACCCGCAGGACTCCAAGTAACTCGTTAACCTGCACTCGCTCTTGTTCGCTGACCGTCACAGCCAGCCACCGTACGCCGTGTCTATCGCCCGCGCTACTCAATAACTGGATCTACTCTTCTACGTCTTTCCGCAGAATCAGGGATTGCCGTCGGTCGCGGCCAAACCTTCGCTGAGGCGGAATGAAGTCCGGAATCTCTTCTACTTCCTCGCGGATCAAGAGTCCGTCGTATTTAGCGCGCTCCTCTTCGCTCGCGTTCCCCCATGCCCTCATGCAGCCGTCTACCAAGACCTCCTCGTCGCTGCCCAGTGTCAGAACGATGCAGAAGACCGAAGCGACTACGCCATGCTCGCTGAGAACTTGATCCAAGAAGTAGCTCATCCCTATCCGCTCGTGGACGAGGATCGCTTCTTCCCCAGGGTCGAGCCGTTTCGGTAGATGGTCGCCCCATGTCGATGCACCGGGCTGCGGCTCGAACGTGAAGCCGTTGTCGGGTGCGAGTTGGCCGCTGTAGTGACAACGGGAAACCGTTACTGCCGAGCGGCCTGTGTTTCTGACGAAGACGGCATTCACCGGCAGCTTCTTAAGCTTCTCTGGTTCGGGTCGTTTACGTCGCTTCCCCTTTATGGGCTTCTGTCCGGGAGCCTGATTGAGGCGTGTGAGCGTTGACTCTCCGCCGACGAACTTCGCCCGCAGGATGCCAAGCTCGTCCACCTCCCCGACGGCAAGCTTCGCTGAGATCTTCGATCCGGTTCGTCGCCAAGAGATCACCTGCCAGGTCAGCGCAGCTATGGCAACGAGAACGCCAATCGCTGCCACCGCCACAGTGATCTTCTGGGCATCAGTCATGCCCGCATGGTAGGGCGGAAGGTCAACGGAGGATAGGCGTTCACCCTGACGGAAACTTGACTGAGAGCCGTGCCCTTCGTTTAGGTGAATGGCTCCTAAATCAAACTCCCCGAACATGCGGCAAAATGGTCCCCGGAACGTTTTCGACGGACCGAAAGGGGCGCGATGGGCGCTCGGGGAAAGCTGCCGGAGTTCCCGGTATCGCTGGATGTCTCGATGTCGGAGGCGCAGCGATATCGACTTGGAAGCCTTGCCGCGAAACGTTCGGATTCCTTGGCGGGAACTGTTCGCTGGCTGGTGGACAAGGAATGGGAAGGACGCACAATTGACGAAGGGTCGAAGAATGCCGCATGTGAGGGCTAACGAAGAGGGGCGTGTAAACGCGCTGGGTCTGTTTCATCGCACGATCAGCGAGGTGGAGGACGCGATCTTGCAGGCGAAGGCTCGGCAGGCGTACCGGTCTGCGGGAGAACCGGCTGAGGAGCGCGCCGATAGCGAGGAGCAAGCCGTGGACCTGGCGAAGCGGTTCCCGGTGATGGGGGCTCAATGAACCTCTACCAGTCGGCGAGCGACCACCTGTCTTCGCTCGTGGACCGCACGGACGAAAGCGAGTTCGGTGGTGTGGCCGGACTGATGCAGCCCTACCCACACGAGCCGACCGCCTCGGAAACCCTACGAGCGATCTACCAGACCGAGACGACTGACCACACAGCGCACGTCGACACCGACCGGCAGGCGCCTTCTTCTCACGGGAGCTACTGATGAACCTCAACGTCACGCGACTCGCTGACATGCGGACAGAAATCGATCGGACGGAGCTTAACGCCGTTGACAGGGAGATCGTGGAACGCGCCTATGCGGCTGCTCGGAAGGAGTGGCGGGTCCGGAGGAAGAAGCAGTACCTGGCTGGCATCGAGACTCGCGATGAGTCTCACGACGAGCTGGTCTACCAGGCACGGAAGCATGCCCCGAAGGAGCTTCGGAAGATCAAGACGGACCTGGAGGAGGGACGCATCACGCCCCAGGAGGCCGAGGGCAAGATGCGGAACTTCGTCGCCGAGCACGGCCGCCTGTCTGACCTCCACCGGTCACTGATCGAGGACGACGACCAACTCGCTGACCTCCGCGCCAAGCCGTTGCATGAGTTTCAGGTCGAGGTAGAGGCGGACCTGAGTGGGCGGTTTGCCGTCATGGCGAACTCCGGCCGCACCTTGGGCGACTACGTCCGCCAAGTTCAGGAACAAGGGAACTGATCACGACCAGGGAGGATCGGGCCGCTCACTCTCTCGCGGCTCGGTCCTCCCCTCGCACGCAGGAGGTGTGGTGTGTCTAAGCGGGAACTGTCGCGCTACCGCAAACAGATTCTTCGGCGGTTGCGGCGGGGCAATAACCCCGAACGCGACCTTCCGATGCTGATGGCGGCTGGGTACAAGCCCGTGTCCGAATGGGACGACGAGGAGCTTTCCAAGGGTAGGCCGCGGAACAGTAGAGGTTCGATTTGTGGTCGGGCGCCTTCATGGTTGACGGGACAGATTGAAGCTGAGGCGTTGCGAAGGCTCAAAGAGGCGACGCTTTCCGCCCTCAAGCCGCGACCGGAAGTCCTGAGCCAAGTACTGCTCGCGTTGGCGACCAACCCGGAAACTCCGGCCGACCTCCTGGCGATGCTCGACGCCGCGCTCACCACGGCGAAGCAGCGAATCGGACCCGAACAAGACCCCCAGCCGCCTGTGCGGCTCAAAGATCCCGACATCCCGCCAGAGCTAGTAGACGACGAGGACCGGATGCCCCAGTACCTCTATGACGCGCACGATGAGGGGAGGGTCTTTTAAGGCCGGTGATGCGGTTTGGTCGGTGCCGACGTGCCGCCGGGCCGCGTTCGCGTATCTGGGGCGACCTGAGGGAACTTCGTGCTGGCCTCGTGTCGCGCTGGCACGGCGTCGTACGGGTCGTTTACGCTGCATGGTACGTAGCAGCGCTGACACACGAGCAACCGCACTCTGTGCGATGGCAAGGCCGGGCCTGCCCGCGAGGGCCGTCCGATGGCGAGTCGCTTGGGAACGACTCGGTTCACCAGTCGATGAACTGGTCGAGCTGAACCGTGCCCTAGGCAGACGTCTCTCGACCAGATGAGTGAGAGGCGAGATCGTGGGGCTCGTAGAACCGGGGCTCTGGGTGGCGCTCCCTGGCGCTATTGCTGTTGTTTCCTCGCTGGCGTTCCGTCTGGTCCGCGGGAAGATCCGTGCTGACCGAGACCGAGCGTTGGTAGAGATGGCTCTCCGCGACAGCGCGCCCAGCGATCGCCGCGACATCCTTGAAGGGCTAGCAGAGCTGCGTCCGCTGAATGCCCAGGCCCTTCATGTCGAAGAGCCGGGTAGCGACCTCGTGCCCGTGATGCCGGAGAGGCAGCGCAGGAGAGGACGGCGCTAACTGTGGCGGCGTGTGGTCGCCACCGCCCGACACACCGGCATGCGCGGGAGGCCGTCCTCGCCGTGGTGGCACTCCCTTGCGTTGGTCCGCTACGCTCGCGACAAGTGTCCGTCCCTGGTGGACGGCGTCTGGCCCGCCCCCGAATCAGCATCTCCTCAGTGCCGACGACCGACGAGATGCGACCCCAAAAGACTCTGCTGA
Source organism: Micromonospora sp. NBC_00330 (assembly GCF_036136635.1). Lineage (NCBI taxonomy): Bacteria > Bacillati > Actinomycetota > Actinomycetes > Micromonosporales > Micromonosporaceae > Micromonospora > Micromonospora sp. NBC_00330. The sequence goes on along the minus strand of NZ_CP108012.1, from coordinate 5,495,234 downwards.
AACTGATGAGGGCCAGAGAAACACCTGGGATTCTGCGCAGTCGGCGCGGGGCCTCAGCCTTTGGCCTGTCGTGGCCGAGCTGAGTCCTGCGTGCCTCGCTCGGTCTGAAGCGAGGAGAAGCGATCGTGGGGCTCGCAAACCTTGAGCCGGCTCTCGCCGCAAGTTCGTGGGTAGCGGCTGCCATCGTCGGTGTGCCTGTCGCGGGAAAGATCATTATTACCGCTATGGCCCTGCGGGGTGCTGACCCCAGAGACCGGCCCGCCATCATCAGGGCGGTAGCGGAGCTCTACCGGTGGCGACGCTGATTGTCTCGACTTGAGGAATTCCTCGCGTAGTAGGTGGGTTGGCTCCAAACAGGAGTTCCACCTACGAACGGAGGCCACCTTGGCACGCTTCGAGATCAACCAAAACGCCCTTAACCGGATCGGGCGACAGGCGGTCGACAACTTCAACAACGAGATGCAGCCGGTGCTTGACTCGGTCTTCGAAGAGTACGGCGGACAACTCGTTGATGTCGTGAAGGAGGCCCTGGCTACGCGGTGGCGTGCAGCCGGCGGCGAGCCCCTCGGTGAGCCCCGTCTGAGCGAGTGGGCATCCGTGATCAGCCAGGGCCAGCGGCTGGTGCTTCGCAACGCCGGCTGATCAGTCGACGGACGTTTGCGGTAGGCGGGTGTGGTGACGGTCAGTGACCATGCCCCGCCACCGATGCTCGGGTGAAGGCGCTGATTACCGCTTCCAGCCGTACCTACGCAGCTGCCGATCTACCAACCACCGACCGTACGCCCTAATGCCCTCGTTCTTTCTGACGCGTGCGCCCTGCTCGCGAATGAGAGGACGTAGATCGCGCCTGGTGTGCAGGTCATGGTCGATGCCATGAACGAGAAGACCGCTCGTGTGGTTGGTCCACTTGTTCATCGTGTCCCGGACGCCTTCAACTGCCTTGACCAGCTCAACCAGGCCCTTGGGAGCTATCGACGAGCCCTCGTACATCGCGAGATCAAGGGGATACGGTGGATCTTTGTAGCGCTTGCCGTCGGTGTCCCTATACGTAAGGTTGACCGTGTATTGCATGGGTAGTTCCTTGCTCTCCGCCCTCCTGTTGTAGTTGTCGAACATGACACTGATCTTCCTACCTGGCGCGATCATCGGTATCTCATCCCGGAACACGGGAGAGTCGTTGATTGCACTACCTCTGCCGGTAGATGATTCGAGCTCTTTATCGAAGGTGATCCGAACGTCGCGGGCGATGGTTGAACCGATGTTCTGAATCGATAGGTAGACATAGATGTTCTGAAACTCAAAGTCCACGATGACGTAAGGGCGAGTCTGCTCGCGATGGACTCTCTGGGCGTGCCGTAGTTGCCGCCAGGCCAAGAATCCGCCAACAAGGATGGCGAGGTAGCTGCCGATGGCGGCGTAATCCGTGGCATCCAACTCTGGCAGTTTCAAGGATCCCTCCCCCGAGCTACCTCTTGCCGCAGAATCGGGCTGACCGTGCACGACCCTGGGGTTGCGTTACCGGCTGCGCTCAGGCTGGGGCTTCGTCCTCGTCGATGGGCCGAGGCTGGCGGTACTGCTTGATCCACGCCTCGACGTCCTCGGCCAACCAGACCTTCGTGCCCCGCAGCTCCTGGTACGGCTTCGGGAAGGTGGGGTACCGGGCGAGCTGCTGGAACCGCTGCCGCGAGACGCCCAGGCGCTCCGCGATCTCATACGGCCCCATGAGCTGACCTGGCCCTCGGTCCATAGCCCGAACGTAAGGCGACTCGCCCTTTCCTTTCGGCTATTGCCAGTTGACTAATCCGACCGTGGCGACGACCGTGGGTGCATGACCCGACGTGTCACTTTTGCGGAGCATCTGACGGCAGTAGCCATGACCCTGGCCCGGAGGCACAAGCCGGTGTGGTCGTGGATCAAGTGGCGGACCGTCTGCAAGTGCGGGAACGAACTGCCGTGTCGGGCCAGACACAAGATCCCGATCAACCGGGGTCACTGGCCAGGTGAGAGCTGATGACCGCGCACGGGCCGGTCGTCCCGCTGTGGCTGTGCGAAATCTGCCAGCGCCCCTGGCCCTGTGCCACACGCCGCGTTGAGCTGCTTGATGAGTACGCCGCTTCGCCGGTAGCCCTCCGGATCTACATGAGGTCGCACCTGGTGGCAGCAACGCAGGACATGTCCTGGGCTCCGGAGGGTGCCTTGCGTCGCCGGTTCCTCGGGTGGTTGGCGTGAAGGCCGGCGACCTGCTGATCATTGACCGAGCGGCCAGCGTGCAGTTCATGCGCCCCATCAAGTTCCGGGTCATCCGCCAGCTCGACTGGATCACCTACGACGGGTGGGTGTGGCTCGACGGATACGAGATCAACGACCGGGGCGACGCCGTCGCTCGACGGTCGATCTTCGTCATGAAGGCCGGGCTGCGATCCGCCCCGGCACCCGTGGTGGTTGGGCAACCGGGGCGGAAAAGGGCTCCCAGCCGTCGCGTGACGGCCTAAGCCGTACCGGCGGGTGCCGGTGGCCGGGTCCGCGCATTGGGGTCGCCTCCGGACCGACCGAGAACGCCTCGGACCGTTGAGCTGTGCCACCGGTCGCCACCGTGCGCGGTCGGCACCCGATCGGCGTTGAGCTGGTCAGCGATGGCCCGGAGCGTGTGGTCCTTGGAGCGCAGTCGACGGATGCGCCGGATTACGGGCTTGGGGACGAGGATGGGTCGCCCCAGCTTGACGCCGGACTCCTTCGCTTCCGCGAGGGCTTCCACGGTCCGCTGACTGATGATCTCGCGCTCCCACTCGGCAACGCTCATGACGATGTTGGCCACTAAACGACCGTTGACTGTAGACGTGTCGATGCCGAGATCCAGCGCCACGACGGACCATCGTTGTTTCTTCGCCAGGCGTAGCACCTGGGCAAAGTCCGCCACCGACCGCGACAGCCGATTGAGCTTGGCGATCACCAGGCCGTCTGCCTGCCCGGCCGCGAGTTGGGCCAGAGCCCACGTCAGACCCTCCCGGCGGGTGTGAGCACCAGTAGCGCCATCGTCGGCAGGCGCCCACACCAGGTGCCAGTCGTTCGCAGTGGCAGCGTTGCGGATGGCCGTGCGCTGCGCCTCGATGCCATACGCCGGATCGTCCGGGCGCTTGCGGTTCTTCTTGGACCGCCGGACGTAGGCGACCATCGTCCGCATCAGTCGCCCAGGGTGTCAGTACGGATCAGGCCGTGATCCTCGGTCCCGTCGTGCTTGTCCTTGCCGCAGGCGATGCACGGGGGAGTGACCTTCCCTAGGAGCAGCGCCGCTTTGGCGTGGGACTGGCCGATGCGAGCGAGCAACGCCCGTGCCTGGACGAAGTCGTTGTGCGCCAGGCGATCCCTCGCCGCCTCGTGCGCCCGGTCAACCTGCACCTTGAATCGATCGAACGCGGCCAGCATGTCGGGCTCTTGTTGGGTGGTCATTGGTCCACTTCCTTCCGAATGGATCAAGGCCCCGGACGCGGAGAGGTAAACTCCGGCCGGGGCCTTTCGCGCGGGTTATTTGGCGGCTTGCTCAGCAGCCTTCGTGTGGTTGGCCCGGCACGCAGCTCGGCCCTTGAGGTCGCGGGGGTGTCCACACTCCGCGTGGTTCAAGCGGCCGTTCTCAGCGACCGTCGGTGCGAAATCCGGCTTAGCCGCGGTGGCCCTCTTGGCCGGGGTCTTGCGGGTGGCAGCTTCGGTGGCCTTCGCGGTGATGGTCTTGGCGGGGGTCGGCTCCGTCATGGTGTCCTCCGTGGTCGTCACGCTCCGTAGTGGAGCGAAGCCAACGTAAGACGACTCCCGGCCAGTCCCTAATACCCTTCCCAACTGCCGGAGACTTGGCCTCCAACTACCGGGATCACGCCGCCACCCACACGCTGGGTAGGGAGCCGGTGAGGTTGCGCATGACTTTCCGTCCACGGGGGGTGTCGATCAGCGCGTCATTCAACCAGTACGAAAAAGAGGTGGAGGAACCGTCAATGCGGCGGAAGGTGTCGCCCTTGAAGGTGAACGTGTCGTGTGGTTGCGCTGCACCACCTGACCGCTTGAATTCCTTAGGTGCGCCATCCTCAGTGGTCACGACCAACCGTAGTCCACGGTTCTTCAAGCAGAAGTACAGCGGACGGCCCTCGAACATCGACTCATCAATCATGACTCCCGACCCTAGACACCATCAGACCCCCCGATACGAAACGTTTGTGACGCAGCTCACGCCTGCCAAACCATGGGCTGTCGCGTGATCAGGGGGTGTCGCATCGAGGTCCTACCCTGGCCGGGTGCTTGCTGCTGAGGCTCCGAAGATCACCGACTGGATGCAGGCGTGGGGGAGCCTGGCTGGTCTGGTGATGTCCACGGCTGCCGTGATCTTCACGGGCCTGCTGTTCCGTCATGAGATCCGGGTGCGACGCGAGGAGCAGCGAGACGGTGAAGCTGCTCAAGCTCGGTTGATTGTCTGCGGCGTTGCAGAACTGGATGTCCGGGGCGATGAGGTCCGCGGTGCCTTTTGGTATGTGGCAAACCACAGCTCAGCCCCCATTTTCGACTTAAAGGCGTGGATCGTCGCTAACTATGCGGCGACCGGAGTCATCTTTGAGGGTGACGAGGAGCTACAAACCCTTCACGTTCTCGAGCCGGGGCAGACGCATCGCGGGAGGTTGAATTTTCTAGATACATACTCGGCGGAGACGGTGGGTCTCGACCATGTGGCCTGCGCCGCAGAATTCTATGATGGTTTTGGACTTCAATGGAGAAGGGAAGGAGGGCTGCCCCCTGAGCGAATAGTCGAGTTTGATGACAAGGAGCAGAGTTTACTTAGTCTGACCTGGTCGTATCTCTGGGTTTTGTCTGACCCTTTCAAATTGCTCTGGGGTAAGGTTCTCGCCATGAAGAGTGCGGCCAGTCTTCATATGCAACTTGCGGTGCTCAAGCGAGCGAAGCGCCGAAGGTAGGCTTACGCCCACCACTGCACGTCGACCCGCTGGCCAAGTACCTGCCGGCGGTGTAGGTCCAGCCGCTGACTGAACGCCCCCGGGTCTTCGTCTCGGGTCGGGGTCAGGTTGGTTGCCACACCTGCCGGGTGCCGGGACACGTCGATGCGCTCGATGACCGAGCCGATGATGGTGCGCTTCCAGGTGTTGTCCTTGTCGTTCCACACCTTGCGCAGCTCGGTGCCGGACGGCAGGCGGGTGTGGACACGCGCACGGGTCGTCTTGGCGAGCGCTGCCCGGTCGGCGTCTACCTGCTTTATGATCTTGGATCGGCGTCGGCGGTATTCGATCTTCGTGATCTCTTCTGCGTCGTACTCGTCCTCGACCCGTTCAAGTAAGCGTTCTCCGTCACCGATCGACTTGCGCAAGGCTTGTTCGGCCTCGTCGATGTCGTCGGCCTGCGCAGACATGGCGGTACGCAGCTCGGGAGAGTCAGCGGCATGAAACACCTGCTCAAAGATGTATCTCTCCAAGTGCGCCATCTCGATCCTCATGCTGCCGCAGCCGCCGGTAGCCAACTGGTTGCAGACGAACGACACCCGGCGTACCCGCGTACCGCGCACAACTCGGGTGCTGGTCATCGACACCATGACTCGTCCGCAGGGCTTGCCATCACGACAGTCGGCCTGATCCTCCTTCGGGTGGTCGCACTCGTCGTGTCGCACTCCGGCGCAAAACACCAGGCCCGACAGGGAGTACTTCCTGGCGTTGCCGTTGTTGAACCCTCGTAGCTTTCGCTCGGGTGCGGCGAGCAGAGTGCAGACCCGCTCCCAGTCCTCGCGGTCAACGATCGCCTTCCACGTCGCCTCGTAGAGCTGCCCGTCGAGTTCCCGGTAGCCAGCGATCGTGGGGGAGGTGACCACCCGTTTCAAGGTCCGGGGGTGCCAGGCCGACTCCTCGTCGGCCTTGACGCGTCTGCCTCTGTCGTCCCGAACAAACCCGCCGGACTCAGTCCGAGCGTATTGCTTCCAGCCCGTGCGCCGGCCCTGACGATTCCAGTCGGTACAGATGCCGTACAGCGACTCGCCAGCCAGCAGACGATCGATCGCGTCCTTCACCCAGGCGGCATGTTCGGGGTGTGGGCGGAGATCGACCACACGCTCCCGGCCTTTGACTACCTCCTTGATCGCCAGGAAGCCGAACGGTTGCGTACCGCCGTGCCACTCGCCGTTCTCTGCCCGCTGTTGCGCAGCTCGGGACACCCGCTCCGATATCTCCTCCGCTTCCTCCGCGTCGCGTCGGGCGTCATCACGGGCACGGCTACGACCCCTGGCGGTGGTGTAGTCGATGTCGCCAGCCTTGACCGTGGAGATAGGAATCTTGCGTTCCTTGAAGAGCGGGATCAGCCGCTCGTGTTCCATCGGACGACGGGTGAGGCGCGAGGTCGAGTAGGACAAGATCGCGTTGAACTCGCCTGCCTCAACGCGCCGGATCATGTCCTCGAAGCCGGGACGTGGTTTGGTTGAACGGGTGGACGCGCTGATGTCGTTGTCTACAAACACTTCCAGCACATCCCAGCCGAGCCGCTGGGCGAGGGCCTCACAGTCCTGCCGCTGACGGGCTACGCCCAGCTCACGGCCTTCCTTGTCTCGGCTGATTCGGCAGTAGATGGCGGCGCGTTTCATCTCCACGGCCGGATCGTACGCCGGGGTTTGAAACAATGTCACTGGCACTGCTGGCCGCGCTCAACACCGGCCATGACGGGGGTGCCGGCACCCTGCACGCCAACACGCCGTCGGACGTGCCGGCCCGGTTGGAGGCCCTGGGCATGTTGGGTGGGCTGCCTCGCGCCGCGCTGCACGCCCAGGTGGCCGCCGCGTTGCAGGTGCTGTTCCAGGTGCGACGCAGCGACCGGGGTCGCGTCCTGGAGTCGGTCTGCCTGCTGCTGCCCGAGGGGCCCGAACGGATGGTGACAGTGGTGCCCGCCTGGGTGCGCGGCACCGGGCTCGGTCTCGCCGCCCGTGCTCTCGGGGCGCTGCTGCGGGAGCGTGGGGTGGCGGTGCCGCCCATCCTCAGCGAGCCCTGGCCCGGATCGGCGGGTCCGGCATGACCGCCGAGACGATGCTGGTGGCGGCGCTGCTCCTGGTCGCTGCTGCCCTGGTGGCGTGGCCCGTACAAAGCATTCGGACCCGCCGACGTCGCGTGCTGGCACCGGGACGGAGGGCCGGCGGCGTCGATCCGGATGACGCCCTGGTGCAGTGGATCAGGGAACTCGGTCGCACGCCGGACGGGCCAGCCGACGGCACTGGCGCCGCCCCGACCTTGGGTCATCCGGCCGGCATCGGGTTCGAGTCGGCAACTACCGCGGGCGCCAACGGAAGACGGACGGCACTCGGCTGGCCCGACCGGGACGTCACCCGCAGCCCGAGGTGGCCAGGAGCGGCAGACGGGTTCACGCGTCCGGAGGGCCCCACGCGCCCGCCGGCCCGCCGGGATCCCCGACGCCCGACCGGCACCGCCCGCCCCGAAGTGGCCCCCGCCATGCTCGATGCCGAACGACGGCCGGGCGCATCGGCGACCACGGTCACGTTCGGTGTGAGCGGCGTGGACGCGGCCGGTCGGAACGACGTCTCCGGCCCGGCAACCACCGACGGGCACGGCGACCTGGACGCCGGCTGCCGGGGCGACACGTCCGCCGGGGCGGCGGCCGACGGGTGCGCGATCGCCGACTGCCGCGCCCACGGGCGCATCGGCCCGACCGACAGAAGGCCGGGTACGCCTCCGTCGGTGCGCATCTCGCGATCGACGACCCGCGTGCTGCCGGTGGTCGGTCTGCTCGGCGGCGGTGTGGGCACCGTGATTGGCGGTCCGGTGGCCGCGGTAGCGATGGCCGGGTACGGCACGCTGGCCGTGCGCGCCGGGCTGCGTTGGCGAGTAAACCGGAGCGCCGAACGGGAACGACGACGAGGGCTGGACCAGCTCTGCGGCCTCGCGGCGGACCTACGGGCCGGCCTGCCCGTCCCACACGCGCTCGACGTCACGGCCGTCGGAAGTGACGGGGCGAGCCGCCTACGTCAGCTGACCTCGGCGGCGGTGCGCTTGGCAGACCGGACCGGTGCGCCGCTGGCGGAGCTTCTGGAGCGGATCGAGGCGGACGCTCGGGCGACCGACCGGGGTCTGGCCGCGGCGGCGGCCCAGGCGGCCGGTGCCCGGGCCACGGCTTGGCTACTGGCGGCCCTGCCGGTTGGCGGGATCGCGCTCGGGTACGGCATCGGCGTCGACCCCATGGCGGTGCTTCTGCACAGCACAGTCGGCGGCGCTAGCGCGGTTGTCGCGGTCGCCCTTCAGGTCGTGGGCCTCCTCTGGGCAGAACGGCTGGGCGCGACACCGGGACGAACCGGATGACGGCCCACGGCCCATCCGGCCAAAGCAGCCCGGGGAGCCAAGGCAGTTGGGCCGGCCAACGCAGCCCAGTCGGCCGGCCCATCTCGACGAGCCGAGCCAGCTCGGTGAGCCAGCTCAGCTCAACCAGGCGGCGGCGGCCGGACGTGATTCGGCTCGTGGCGGTGCTGGCCGGGCTCGCGGTGGCCATCGTCGTCGAGGGCTGGCTCGGCTGCTCGGCGCTCTCCCGGCCGCGTTCCTGCTCGATGTCCTGTTGCGGCGGATCGAGTCGCCCGCTGTGCGTAGGCGGCGGCAGCAGGAGGCCGCCGACCTACCGCTCGCCGCCGACCTTCTGGCCGCGGCGATGCGGGCGGGCGCTCCGGTGGATCGCTCGGTGTTGGCCGTCGCCGAGGCATTGGACGGACCGCTCGCCGGCCGGTTGGCTCGGGTCGGCCGCACGCTGCTGCTCGGTGGCGGCCCAGCGGAGGCATGGTCCGCGCTGGACGGCGTGCCCGGCGCGGAGCGTCTGACCGCGGCGGCGTTGCGCTCGGCCAACAGTGGTGCCGCCCTGGCCGGCGCACTGACCCGGCTCGCCGACGACCTGCGCGCCGACCGGGCCACCGCTGCCGAGGCGTCGGCCCGCCGGGCGGGTGTGCTCATCGTTCTGCCGCTGGGGCTCTGCTTCCTGCCGGCGTTCATTCTCGCCGGACTCGTGCCGGTGATCGTCGCCGTTCTCGGCGATGTGCTCTGACCCATCGAGAAGGGAAACAGTCATGCGCAAACTCATCGCTCGTCTGCGCGGCGATGCCGGGATGAACACGGCCGAGTACGCCGTGGGCACCCTCGCCGCGGTCGCCTTCGCCGGGATCCTGTTGAAGGTGCTGACCTCCGGCAACGTCCAGTCGGCGCTGACCGCCGTCATCGACCGGGCGTTGAAGTGATCGAGCGCCGGCGGGCCGGCCGCAATTCAAGGTCGAGTGTTCCCGGGCTGGCGGCACGCGGCGGGCGGAGACTTCGCGTCCTCCGGCGGACCGTTGGCTGGGACCGGGGGTCCTTCACCGCCGAACTGGCGGCCGGCCTGCCGGCGCTGCTCCTGCTCCTGCTGGCCGGTCTGACCGCTGTCAACGCCGTCAGCGCACAGGCGGGCTGCCTGCACGCGGCCCGGGAGGCTGCGCTCGCCGCCGCCCGGGGCGCCGACGGCAGCGCGGAGGGTGGCCGGGCGGCGCCGCCGGGGGCGGCGGTGTCGGTGTCAGTCGACGGCGACCGGGTGCAGGCGACGGTACGGGCACCCGTCCGGACGTTGGGCGGCCGGCTACCGCGAATCACAGTGGTCGCCACCGCCGTCGCCGCCGTCGAACCGGGCGCGCACGAGGGGAGTTGGTAGTGCGAAGAGATCCATCACCCCGCTCCGCTCCAGAACCGGCTGCAGGAGGGCTCGTTGCTGGCCCGCCGGACCCGCAGCGAGGTGGCGCGACGATCCTGCTGCTGGCGATGGGGATCGTCTTCGTGGTGTTCGGGACGTTCGGCGCCGCCATCGTCGCCGCCGGAATGGCGAGTCAGCGGGCGGCGGTAGCAGCCGACCTCGGTGCGCTGGCCGGGGCGGCGCGAGCGCTCGACGGCGATGCGGTGGCCTGCGCGTCCGCCGCTGACCTAGCCGGTCGCAACGATGGCCGGCTGGTCGGCTGTCACCTCGACGGGTTGGACGTGCTGGTGACGGTCGAGGTGGCGTTCACGCCACTACCCGGCCTGACCCGGGTGGCCGCGGCGAGCGCCCGCGCCGGCCCGGTGCGGGGCTGACCCTCACTGGCCGGCGCCTGCTCAAGAAGGCAAGGGCCTGGTGGGATTGGTGGGTGCTGTGGAGCTGAATCGGTTACGACATCAAGGGTGATGCGTTTACGACATCAGCTCCAAAGGGGGACCGGAACCCGTCAGGGCCGAGCCACCAATGGCCTCTCGCCTGAGGAGGGTGCACGCCCTGCAGGCCGGGGCATGCGGTCCAACGGCCTCCCGCCCGGCCGAGCGCGGTCCAACGGCCTCCCGCCCGGCTGGGCGCGGTCCAACGGCCGGCCTGCCGGGCGCGGCCAGAGCAGAGCCCGGCCCGACGGCCCGCCGGCCGGGACTTGGTCGAGGTCCAGGTCCCGGCCGGCAGCCGAGGATTGGGTGGCCGCGCCGGCGGCCGTGGAGGGTCGCCGCGCCGCCCTGGTCCGGGCCGGGTGTGTCAGCGGGCCTGGAGCGCGTCGAGGGCGACGGCCATCGCGATGACCAGCCGGCGGTCGATCTGCGGGTTCTGCACCTCGACGATGTACTTGTCGCGCAGGCCCCACTTCTTGACCACGGTGAAGACCGGCTGGCCGTTCGCGGTGAAGTCGAAGTGGTACGGCAGCCAGGACAGCGAGTCGACGAATCGACGCAGCAGTGCCACGGGCATGCTGCGCTCCTGGCCCGTCACCTGCGGCAGGCCGCCCTGCTCGACGTGCCAGGTGGACCGCAGCAGCGACTGGGCGAAGTCCTTGCGGAACAGGCCGATCGGGTTGCCGGCCGCGTCGGTGACGTCGTACGTGGCGCCGAGGTCGATGCGCTGGCGGGCCTTGAAGCCGAGCAGAGGCTGCTGCTTGGAGTCGTCCGTGTAGATGGTCACCTGCTCCTTGAAGGCGAGCCGCTTCTGCTGCGCGAACGCCAGCAGCTCACCCTCGGTGCCGTCGGGGGAGACCGCCCGGACCTCGTACTGGTTGACCATCATGCGCAAGCGCTGGCGGATGTGGAACTGGTGCTGACCCTGCAAGTTGTCGAGCTGCATGTGTACTCCTCTGGGTTGGTGCGCCGGAGTCTCGCACAGCCCGACAAGCACCGCCCTCCCTGCTGCCCATGATCAGTTGCTGCTGGGTAGCCGTCGAGGTCGCCGGACGACTACCCAGCACGGAGTGATCACTGGTGCCCTAGCAGGATCACTCCGGAAGACCTCAGCGACTGTCGACGGAGGTCGCGGCCCGCAGCGACCAGGTGTTCAGTACCTGGTGGATGCCGCGCAGCCGCTCGTTGATCTGTTCCAGCCGTTCCGCCTGGGCCAGGGCGGCCAGTGCCGACCCCAGCGCGATCTGCTGGTCGAGGGTGAGATTGTCCTGGTCGATTGTGTAAAGCAGGTCGACGGTCTCGGCGATGGTGTCGGCCACAGCTTCTCCTCGGGCACGGGGGGCGATCAGCAACATTGGCATCGATGGAAGCGCTCCCACACCATTGTGCCCCGTGCCATGCCGATTCATGCAAGCCGCTCAGTCCGGCAGGTTCGTCAACACCACGTCGAGCACCCGGATCGCGTCCGGCTTGGAGAGAGGATTGTTGCCGTTGCCGCATTTCGGTGACTGCACGCAGGACGGGCAGCCGGCCTCGCAGCCGCACTCCGCGATCGCGTCCCGGGTGGCTCGCAGCCATGCCGCCGCCGTCCCGTACGCCCGCTCGGCGAACCCGGCGCCACCCGGATGCCCGTCGTAGACGAAGACGGTCGGCGCCTCGGTGTCCGGATGCATCGCGGTGGAGAGCCCGCCGATGTCCCACCGGTCGCAGGTGGCCATCAGCGGCAGCAGGCCGATCGCGGCGTGTTCGGCGGCGTGCAGCGCACCCGGCACGTCGGCCGGCTGGACCCCGGCGAGGGTCAACGACTGCGGCGACAGGGTGAACCAGACCGCCACCGTGCGCAGCTCCCGGCTGGGCAGGTCGAGCGGCCGGGTGTCGATCACCTCGCCGGTGGCGATCCGCCGCCGCTGGTACGACACCACCTGGCTGGTCACGTCCACCTCGCCGAGGAACATGCCGACCGGTCCGGCGTCCACGTAGGAGCGCACCGACACCACTGACAGGTCGGTGACGTCGCGGGCGTGGGTGGACCAGTCCGGCTCCTCGGCGCGTACCAGCGCGCAACCGTCGGCCAGGTCGAGCTGGTCGACCACGTACGAGACGCCCTGGTGCAGGTAGACCGCGCCGGAGTGCAGCAGGAAGTGCGACGAGCCGCCGTCGACGGTGCCGAGCAGCCGGCCGGTCGACGACTCCACCACGGCGACCGGGGCCCCGCCCTCGCCGCGCAGGTCCACCTCGGGCCGCTCCCGGTGCCGCCAGTACCAACCGGTGGGCCGCTGCCGCAGCGCCCCCGCCGCGACCAGCTCGTCGACCGCCTCCTTCGCCCCCTCGCCGAACAGCACCAGGTCGGCCGGGGTGAGCGGTGCCTCCACCGCAGCGCAGGCCAGCTGCGGTGCCAGCACGTACGGGTTGGCCGGGTCGAGGACAGTCGCCTCCACCGGCGCGCCGAAGATCGCCTCCGGGTGGTGCACCAGGTAGGTGTCCAGGGGGTCGTCCCGGGCCACCAGCACCGCGAGGGCCTCCTGTCCGGAACGCCCGGCGCGGCCCGCCTGCTGCCACAGCGACGCCCGGGTGCCCGGGTAGCCGCAGATCAGCACCGCGTCGAGCCCGACCAGGTCCACGCCCAGCTCCAGCGCGTTGGTGGAGGCCAGGCCGAGCAGGTCGCCGTGCAGCAGGGCCCGTTCCAGCTCGCGTCGCTCCTCCCGCAGGTAACCGCCCCGGTAGGCGGCCACCCGGTCGCCGAGCCCCGGAACGGCGTCGTCCAGCGCTCGACGCGCGTTGGCGGCCACCACCTCGGCACCCTTGCGGGAGCGGACGAACGCGAGGGTGCGTACCCCCTCGGCGACAGTGTCGGCGAGCAGGTCAGCGGTCTCGCGCAGCGCAGACCGACGGACCTGGTGAAGCTCGTCGTGCTCGCCGGTGGCCTGTGGCGGCACCGGGGAAGAGGCCGACGAGTCGGGTGGCAGCAGCGGCGGTTCCCAGAGCGCGAAGGTCACCCCGCCGCGGGGGGAGGCGTCCTCGGTGACCGCTGTCACCGGCAGGCCGGTCAGCCGTCCGGCCGCGGTGGCCGGGTCGCCGGAGGTGGCCGAGGCGAGCACGAACACCGGGGTGGCCCCGAACCGGGCGCACTGCCGACGCAGCCGACGCAGCACGTGTGCGACGTGCGAGCCGAACACGCCCCGGTAGGTGTGGCACTCGTCGATCACCACGTACGCGAGTCGGCGCAGGAAACCGGACCATTGGGCGTGCCCGGGCAGGATGCCGTGGTGCAGCATGTCCGGGTTGGTCAGCACGAACCGGGAGTGCCGGCGGATCCACTCCCGCTCGGTGCGCGGAGTGTCCCCGTCGTAGCAGGCGGGGCGTACCCCCTCCAGCTCCAGCGCGGCGACGGCGCGCAACTGGTCCGCGGCGAGCGCCTTGGTCGGCGCCAGGTAGAGCACCGTGGCCCGGGGGTCGGCGAGCAGTGTGGCCAGGGCGGGCAGCTGGTACGCCAGTGACTTGCCGGACGCGGTGCCGGTGGCGACGACCACGTGCTGGCCCTCGTACGCCAGGTTGGCCGCCTCGGCCTGGTGCTGCCAGGGCGCGACCACGCCGCGCCCTGTGAAGGCCGTGCGCAACTCCGCCGGTGCCCACGACGGCCACGGCGCGGGCACGCCGGCGCGGGCCGGCACCCGCTCGACGTGGGTGACCGGGTCGGCGGCACCTCGGGCGCGTAGCCGGCGCAGCAGGTCGGCCGGCGCTGGCCCGGGGCCGGGACCAGCGGATACGGTGGCCGCGGACGACGACTCCAGGTCGTGGCGCGGCGTGCCGCGCGCGGAGCTGAAGTCGTTGGAGGTCACGCCCTGCACTCTCGCACTGGTGTTCGGAGATGAAAAGTCGGACACCGGGGTAAGGGGAAGCCTCCGCTGGCGTCCGCAGGCCGTCCCGGCGGTAGTGGTTAGATGCCCACGAGAGTTTACGGCTCTGGCGAGGAGGACCGATGGAGCTGTCACTGGCGACCCGCACCGTGGGCGAGCACACGGTGCTCGAGGTCGGTGGTGAGGTGGACGTCTACACCGCGCCCCGACTCCGTGAACGACTCCTCGAACTGATCGACGGTGGGGCCCGTCACGTGGTGGTCGACCTCGGTCGGGTGGACTTCCTCGACTCCACCGGGCTGGGCGTGCTGGTCGGCGCGCTCAAGCGGCTCCGCTCGGCGAGCGGTTCGTTCGCGCTGGTCTGCGACAAGGAACCGCTGCTCAAGATCTTCCGGATCACCGCGCTGGACCAGGTGTTTCCGCTGCACCCGACGGTCGACGCGGCGATCAGCGCCGACTCGGCGGGCGCCGGCGCGTGATGGCGACAGTCAAGCTCTCCTTCTCGCCCGCTCCGGTGCACGTGCGCACCGCCCGGCTGGTCGGCGTCGCCGTCGCCCGGCGGGCCGGGGTGCGTGAGGACCTGCTGGACGAGGTGCGCCTGGCCATCGGTGAGGCGTGCACGCGCGCGGTGGCCCTGCACCGGCAGTACGGCCTGGCCGACCCGGTGCTGGTGGAGATGTCCGACGGTGGCTCGTACGCCGTGCGGGTGGTGGACCGGGCGCCGATCGAGGCTGGCATCGGTCTGACCGCGCTGCCGCCGGACGAGCTGGCCAACGAGGCGCTGACCGATGAGGCGTTGACCACCGGCGTCGGGTTCGCGCTGCTCGCCGGTTTCGTCGAGGACCTCCAGGTGCGCCCGGTCGACGAGGGCATCGGCACCGAGGTACGGATGGTGTGGCCGGTCGGCCGCTGATCGATTCCGCTGCGTAGGCCGCGTCCCCTGCTGGGGATGCGGCCTTCTTTGCATGGATGGGGCCCTATATCAGATTTCGTTTCATAACACAGCGACGAAGATCATCGCGACACGGTGCCACCTGGGTGTGACCTCCAACACTGCGGAGGGCTACAGTACCCGGGTTGTCAGCAAGTGACCTATCCCGCAGCCAGCGGGTATGGGTGTTCATCGCTGGTCCGCTGGTGGGTTGGCGCGCGCTTGCGAGTCCGCATCCAGGCGTCGGTCAGTGCGTCTCCACTCACCGGCGCGATTGTTCGGTAACAGGAGGACACAGATGTCCGGGACCTTGGCCGCCGACGGCGGCGGGCTTTCCCTTACCGGAAGCAATGTCACCTACGTCGTCATCGCCGCGGTTGTCGCGCTGGTGGCACTCGGTTTCGCTGCCGCCCTGACGAAAACGGTGCTGGCCGCTGGTAAGGGCACCGAGAAAATGCAGGAGATCTCGGGGGCGGTCCAGGAGGGCGCCTCCGCCTACCTGCTCCGGCAATTCCGCACCCTGGCGATCTTCGTCGTCGTCGCCGTCGTGCTGCTCTTCCTGCTTCCGGTGCACGACACCGACGGCAGTGAGTTGGCTGTGAAGATCGGCCGCTCGCTCTTCTTCGTGGTGGGCGCCCTGTTCAGCGCGTTCATCGGCGGCGCCGGCATGTGGCTGGCCACCCGCGCCAACCTGCGCGTGGCCGCCGCCGCACGGGAGCGAGTAGGCGGCCGCGAGGCCGCCATGAAGATCGCATTCCGGACCGGCGGCGTCGTCGGCTTCCTCACCGTCGGCCTCGGCCTCTTCGGTGCGGCGCTGGTCGTCCTCGTCTACCGGGGTGACGCGCCCACGGTGCTGGAGGGCTTCGGCTTCGGCGCCGCGCTGCTCGCGATGTTCATGCGGGTCGGCGGCGGCATCTTCACCAAGGCCGCCGACGTCGGCGCCGACCTGGTCGGCAAGGTCGAGCAGGGCATCCCCGAGGACGACCCCCGCAACGCCGCCACCATCGCCGACAACGTGGGCGACAACGTCGGTGACTGCGCCGGCATGGCCGCCGACCTGTTCGAGTCGTACGCGGTCACGCTGGTTGCCGCGCTGATCCTCGGCCGCGCCGCCTTCGGCGAGCAGGGCCTGGTCTTCCCGCTGATCATCTCCACCATCGGCGTGCTGATCGCGATGGTCGGCGTCTTCATCACCCGCCTGCGCGCCTCCGACCGCAACGCCCTGACCGCTATCAACAGGGCCTTCTACCTCTCGGCGGTGCTCTCCGCGGTGCTGGTGGCCATCGCCGCCTACGCGTACCTGCCGGCGACCTTCGGCGAGTTCGAGGACGGTCTCACCACCGCCAGCGGAAATCCGCGACTGGTGGCCATCGGCGCTGTCGTCATCGGCATCGTGCTGGCCGCCGCGATCCAGGCGCTGACCGGCTACTTCACCGAGACCAACCGGCGACCGGTGCAGGACATCGGCAAGAGCTCGCAGACCGGTGCGGCGACGGTGATCCTGGCCGGCATCAGCATCGGCCTGGAGTCGGCTGTCTACTCGGCGCTGCTGATCGGCGCCGGCGTCTTCGGCGCCTTCCTCCTCGGTGGCACCTCCATCACGCTGTCGCTGTTCGCTGTGGCACTGGCCGGCACCGGCCTGCTCACCACGGTCGGCGTGATCGTCGCGATGGACACCTTCGGGCCGATCTCCGACAACGCCCAGGGCATCGCCGAGATGTCCGGCGACATCGACGAGCACGGCGCGCGCACGCTGACCGAGCTGGACGCGGTCGGCAACACCACCAAGGCGATCACCAAGGGCATCGCGATCGCCACCGCGGTGCTCGCCGCGACCGCGCTGTTCGGCTCGTACACCGACACGCTCAGCAGCGCCTACGCGACGGCCGGCGTGGGCGACGTCGGCAACGAGATCCTCAACGCGCTGAACGTGGCGAACCCGCGCAACCTGGTCGGCCTGATCATCGGCGCGGCGGTGGTCTTCCTCTTCTCCGGGCTGGCCATCAACGCGGTGTCCCGCTCGGCCGGTGCCGTGGTGATGGAGGTCCGCCGGCAGTTCCGTGAGCTGCCCGGCATCATGGACGGCACCCAGCGCCCGGAGTACGGCAAGGTCGTCGACATCTGCACCCGGGACGCGCAGCGCGAACTGATGACCCCCGGCCTGCTCGCCATCCTGGCGCCGATCGCTGTCGGCTTCGGCCTCGGGCCCGGCGCGCTCGCGGCGTACCTGGCCGGTGCGATCGGTGCCGGCACCCTGATGGCGGTGTTCCTGTCCAACTCCGGTGGGGCCTGGGACAACGCCAAGAAGCTGGTCGAGGACGGCGCGTACGGCGGCAAGGGCTCCGAGTCGCACGCCGCCACTGTCATCGGCGACACCGTCGGCGACCCGTTCAAGGACACCGCCGGCCCGGCGATCAACCCGCTGATCAAGGTGATGAACCTGGTCTCGCTGCTGATCGCTCCCGCCGTGGTGGCCTGGAGCGTCGGCGACGAGCGCAACGTCGGCCTGCGGCTCGGCATCGCGCTGGTCGCGACGCTGATCATCGTGGCGTCGGTGGTGTTCAGCAAGCGCAAGGGCATCGCGATGTCCGACTCGGACGCCGATGGCAACACCGGCGCGGGCAGCACCGATCACCGCCCGGAGACGGTCAACGCCTGATCCACCAACGGCCCGGGGTCCCCGGTCGACGTAGCCCGTCGACCGGGGACCCCGGCCGTCCGGCCCGATGCCACACCTGGCCAAAGGCCGTACGCTGCAACGCATGCGTACGTGCCGGGCGTCTGCCGCCGGAAAGCTCACGGTGGTCCTGGCCACGATCGTCGTCCTGGCCGGCTGCGGCGGGGGTCCCAGCCCACGGGCCTGGGCGGCCTCGGTCTGCGGCGCCCTCACCCCGTGGCGCTCCGAGATCAACAAGCTGACCAGCAGCACCGACGAGCAGATGACCGCGCAGACCACGCCGGCGCAGGCCAAGGAGAACCTGGTGCGGCTCTTCGACGGGGCGGAGCAGGCCAGCGAGGCCGCGCGCCGCAAGGTGGAGAAGGCGGGCATCCCGGAGGCGGAGAACGGCGAAGCCATCTCCGCGGGTTTCCGTAGCTCCCTGGGGAAGATGCGGGACGCGTACGGTCGCGCCCGGGACACCATCGACGGCCTGGGCACCGGCGAGCCGACGGTCTTCTACGACGGCGTGCGGGCCGCCGTGGCGACCCTCAACAAGGAGTACGACGCCAGCGCGCTGGACACCAGCAAGCTCAACTCCGAGGAGTTGAAACAGGCATTCGACGAGGTGCCGGAGTGTCGCTGAGCGGGCTCGGTGACACCGGGAAGGCGCAGCCGCCCCCGGCGCTGTTCCCCGCGCCCGAGTCCGACACGCCCACTCCCGGGCGACGCCGCGGCGGCGCGCCGCAGATCCGCCCGTCGCAGGACGGCTCGGTGCAGAACAGCCCGCCCCAGACCGACGACGCGGGCCGACAACTCGTCTTCTTCGGCGCGGACGCGGCCGAACCGACAGTCGCCGACCTGGCCGGGCTGCTCGCCGGGCCGGGTGAGGTGGTCCGGATGGGCGGCACCGCCCGGCTCTCGGTGCAGGTGGACGCCGCCTGGCGGGTGCACGTGCTCGTCGCCGAACTGGCGTCGCGCGGGTTGGCGGCGAGCTGGGAGCCGACCGAGGGCGCGCGACACGCCGTTCGTACGTCGTACACCCGGGTCTTGAAGCCGCTCGCGGCCGCCTGGCTGCACGGTACGACGAAACGCCCACCGGCCGCGTTTCACCTGACCGGCCGGCGGCTGCGGCTGTGGCTCGCCGCCGCCGGGACGCCGGAGCCTCCGGACTGCTTCCTGTTGCGGCTGGGCGCCGACGACCAGGAGTGTTGGGAGCCGATCGGCGTGGCGCTCGCCTCGGCGGGGCTGGCTGGGACGCTGCTCGGCCCGGCCGAGGGCGGCCCGGCGTACCGGATCGCCGGCCGCCGCCGGTTGGCGCGACTCGCCGAGCTGGTGGGCGGAGCGCCGAACTTGGCGCCGCCCGAAGCCTGGCCAACCTGATCCACTGCACCTTCACCGGGTCGATCATGGAGTTGTGCTGGGGGACGTATTGCTCGTCCGGGGTTAAAACGCCCACCATAAGTCCATGATCGACGGGGTTGGGCGGCGGCCCGGGGGTGTGCCGGCCGGGTGTCCGGTGCCGGACAGCCGGCGGGTCGATCCAGGCGGAAAACGGGCGGCTCGCACCTCGGTCATGGGCCCGCCATCGTCACAGTGACCCGCTTCGAGCCCTACCCACGGTGTACGGTGGCGCCGTCCGGCAGTGCCGAGCGCGGCGGGGCGGCGTCGACAGCCGCGTCGAAGCGGTTTGCGGCCCGCGAAACCCGAAACGCGGGCGGCGCGTTACGTTGGACATCCGGACCGCCGGTGCGACGGCGGGGTCGAAAGCGGTCGCTGTCCGGGCGCCGGCAGACCACGAGCAGGAGTGAGGTCGGGGAGAGACGTGCCGAGCAACGCTGGAACCACCCGTCTGGTCATCGTCGAGTCACCGGCGAAGGCCAAGACGATCTCGGGCTACCTTGGCCCGGGGTACGTCGTGGAGGCCAGCTTCGGTCACGTCCGCGACCTGCCGCGCAACGCCGCCGACGTGCCGGCCAAGTACAAGAAGGAACCCTGGGCCCGGCTCGGGGTGGACGTCGACAACGGCTTCCAGGCGCTCTACGTCGTCTCCGCCGACCGTAAGCAGCAGATCAGCAAGCTGGTGAAGCTGGCCAAGGAAGTCGACGAGATCTTCCTGGCGACGGATGAGGACCGCGAGGGCGAGGCCATCGCCTGGCACCTGGTCGAGACGCTCAAGCCCAAGGTCCCGGTCAAGCGGATGGTCTTCCACGAGATCACCAAGCCGGCGATCCAGGCGGCGGTGGCCAACCCCCGGGAGATCGACCGCGATCTGGTCGACGCCCAGGAGGCGCGCCGGATCCTCGACCGCCTGTACGGCTACGAGGTCTCCCCGGTGCTGTGGAAGAAGGTCATGCCGCGGCTCTCGGCAGGCCGGGTGCAGTCCGTGGCGACCCGCATCGTGGTCGAGCGGGAGCGGCAGCGGATGGCCTTCCGCACCGCCGAATACTGGGACATCCTGGCCACCCTCGCGGTGGCCAACGCCGGTGAGGGCCCGCGTGCGTTCAACGCCACGCTCATCGCGCTCAACGGTGACCGGATCGCCACCGGTAAGGACTTCGAGCCGACCACCGGTCGGGTGAAGCCCGGCGCCGGTGTCGTGCACCTCGACGAGAGCGGCGCCCGTGGTCTCGCGGCCCGGCTGGAGGGGCGGCCGTTCACCGTCACCCGCGTCGAGGAGAAGCCCTACCGCCGTCGCCCGTACGCGCCGTTCATCACCTCGACCCTCCAGCAGGAGGCGGCTCGCAAGCTGCGCCTGTCCTCGCAGCAGACGATGCGCACCGCGCAGCGCCTGTACGAGAACGGCTACATCACCTATATGCGTACCGACTCGGTCAACCTGTCGGAGACCGCCATCTCGGCGGCCCGCCGACAGATCGTCGAGCTGTACGGCGAGCGCAGCGTTCCGCCGGAGCCGCGCCGCTACACCGGCAAGGTGAAGAACGCGCAGGAGGCGCACGAGGCGATCCGCCCGGCGGGGGACAACTTCCGTACCCCGGGCGAGGTGGCCAAGGAGTTGTCCGCCGAGGAGTTCAAGCTCTACGAGCTGATCTGGCGGCGCACCATCGCCTCGCAGATGACCGACGCGGTCGGCTCCAGCGTGTCGGTGCGCATCCGGGCGGTCTCCACCTCGCAGGAGGAAGCCGACTTCGGCGCGACCGGCAAGACCATCACGGACCCGGGCTTCCTGCGCGCCTACGTCGAGTCGAGCGACGACGAGAACGCCGAGGCCGAGGACGCCGAGCGCCGGCTGCCCACCCTGGTCAAGGACCAGCCGCTGACCGCCGACGAGCTGGCCGCGCAGGGCCACCACACCCAGCCGCCGTCGCGCTACACGGAAGCGTCGCTGGTCAAGGCCCTGGAAGAGCTGGGCATCGGTCGCCCGTCCACCTACGCGTCGATCATGCAGACGATCCAGGACCGGGGGTACGTCACCAAGCGCGGCCAGGCGATGATCCCGACGTTCCTGGCCTTCGCGGTGATCGGGCTGATGGAGCAGCACTACCCCCGCCTGATCGACTACGACTTCACCGCCACCATGGAGAACGAGCTGGACGAGATCGCCGGCGGCGACCACGCGGCCGTCGACTTCCTCACGGCGTTCTACTTCGGCAGCTCCAACGGTGCCGGCGACCAGGACATCGCCCGTTCCGGCGGGCTCAAGAAGCTGGTCACCGAGAACCTCAGCGACATCGACGCCCGCAGCGTCAACTCCATCCCGCTCTTCACCGACGACGACGGCCGCGAGGTCGTCGTGCGGGTCGGCCGCTACGGGCCGTACCTGCAACGGGAGCTGCCCGGCGGCGAGCAGCCGGCACCGGCAACGGGTGAGGGCGAGGAGGGTGGCACCCAGGGTGACCGGGCGCCGATCCCCGAGGGCCTGGCCCCGGACGAGCTGACCCCGGAGAAGGTGCACGAGCTGTTCCTGGGCGGCAGCGGCGAGCGCAAGCTCGGCGACGACCCCGGCACCGGCGAGCCGATCGTGCTCAAGTCCGGCCGGTTCGGCCCGTACGTGTCCAGCGGCGAGCGGAAGTCGTCGCTGCTGCGTACGCAGACCCCGGACTCGCTGACCCTGGAGGAGGCGCTCAAGCTGCTCAGCCTTCCCCGGCTGATCGGTGTCGCGCCGGACGGCGTCGAGGTCTTCGCGAACAACGGTCGCTACGGCCCGTACGTCAAGCGGGGCGAGGAGTTCCGTTCGCTGGAGTCCGAGGACCAGATGTTCACCGTCGGTCTGGACGAGGCGCTGGCTCTGCTGGCCGCCCCGAAGGCCCGTGGACGGCGAGCCGCGGCACCGCCGCTGCGCGAGATGGGCGTCGACCCGGCGACCGAGAAGCCGTTGGTGATCAAGGACGGCCGGTTCGGCCCGTACGTGACCGACGGGGAGTTCAACGCGTCGCTGCGGCGCGGGCAGACGCCGGAGGCGCTGACCATCGAGGAAGCGTCCGAGATGTTGGCCGAGAAGCGGGCGAAGGGTCCGGCGCCGCGGAAGAAGGCGGCGGCGAAGAAGGCGCCCGCGAAGAAGGCCACGGCCACCAAGAAGACGGCCGCCGCCAGCAAGTCCACTGCCGCGAAGAAGACCACCACGGCCAAGGCGACGGCGGCGAAGAAGGCTCCGGCGAAGAAGGCCGCCCCGCGCAAGGCCGCGACCAGCACCGAGTAGCCCTTCGCGCCGTCTGATCCGTCGGGTGGCGCTGTTCCGACGCTCCAGATCTTGGACAGTTTCCGTTCAGGCAAGACGGAAACTGTCCAAGATCTATTTTGCGGTGTTTCGGGTCACGCGAGAGGCTGGTCCTTCGCTGTTTCGCCGGTACCGCCGTACCGTATGGCCATGCCGATTATCCGCAAGAGGCGTGCGGGCGGAGAGAAGCGGGACGCCGTTCTCGACGCCGTGGCAGGCGTGCTGGCGACCCGCGGGTACGAGAACACCCGCTTCACGGACGTGTCCGCGGCCGGCGGGGTCGCGATCAGCACCCTCCAGACCTACTTCGGCTCCCGCGAAGACATGATCATCGAGGCCATGCAGGTGTTCACCGACCGGGAGGTGGAGGCCCTGCGGGCCGTCTCCGCCGCCGAGGACGATCCGTGGCGACGACTCGTCGCGCTCGTCGACCGGAGTTTGCACAACTCGGAGCAGACCCGGCAGGTGCTTGTGGAGTTCTGGCGCTCCGCGATGCGCGACGACGAGCTGCGCGACTACAGCGCCACAGTGCAGGAGCGGTACCGGGCGCCCTTCCTGGCCGCCGTCCGGGAGGGCGCCGCCCTGGGTGCGTTCACGCTGGCCCACGACGCCGAGGCAATGACGGACCTTCTGCTCTCGGCGCTGGCCGGTCTGATCATCTCCCGGGTCCAGCACCACCCCATGCCGGTACCCGCGGACTTCCGCGATGTCCTCCTGACCCAGCTCCGGCTGATGCTGGGCGTCAACGGCTTCCCACCCGAACGGATCGAGGCACGATGACCACAGTCGAAATCACCCGCTTTCGCGTCCCCGCCGAGCGCGCGGACGCCCTGCTGGCCGCGCGGCCGGCGATGCTGCGCGACTTCCAGGCCGATCGTGGCGGCTTCCTCGACGCGCGACTGATCCGGCTGGCTGCCGACGAGTGGTTGGACATCGTCTTCTGGGGCTCGTCCGAGGACTACGCCGAATCCCGCCGCCGGGGGGCCAACCTGCCCGGCATCCAGACGTTCTTCTCCCTGATCGATTCGGTGATCAGCATGGAGGAGGGCACCACCACCGACCTGGACCAGCCATGATCTGGACCGCCGGTTTCCGTACCGGGGTGCTCAGCCCGTACGAGCGGCTCCAGTTCAGCGAACCCCGTGGCTTCGCCGACCAGACCATTCGTCAGGTGCTGCACCTGGCCGGCGGCGGGGAGGCCTTCCGGGTACGGCTGACGAACCGCTACGGCCGCACTCCGTTGACCATCGGGGCTGCCACTGTCGCCGTCGGTGACCAGTGGGTCGCTCTCACCGTCGACGGCGCGGAGCGCCACGTCATCCCGGCGGGTGAGGAGGCTGTCACCGACCCGGTGGACATCCCCGTCGCGGCCGGCACGGACCTGGTGCTGAGCCTCCACCTTCCCGAGCGGACCGGTCTGGCCACCCATTCGCACAAACCGGCCGAAGTCGCCCGGATAGCCGACGGCAATCACGTCACGTCGCCCGTACTGGCGGGGGCCGAGCAGGTCGAGGCCCGGTTCTACCTCGCGGGCGTCGACGTGCTCGCTCCCCGGGGCACCGCCGTCGCCGTGGCCTTCGGCGACTCCTGGTTCGAAGGGGTCGGCACCACGACGAGCGCGAATCGTCGTTCGGTCGACGTCCTCAACCGGCGTCTGAAGCGCGGGTGGGTGGTCAACCAGGGCATCGCCGGGAATCGTCTCCTGCGCGACGGCGTCGGCGAACACGCGCTGGCGCGCTTCGACAGTGACGTTCTCTCCATCCCCGCCCTGACCCACGTCCTGGTCCACTTCGGTATCAACGACCTCGGTCTTCCGGTCATGTTGGGCGAGCCGGCCGTCACCGCCGACGCCCTCGTCGACGGCTTCCGTGCGCTGGCCGACCGCGCCCACGGCGCCGGTCTGCGGATCGTCGTCGCCACCATCGGCCCCTTCGCAGGCGCCGGCCCGGAGATCAGCACCCCGGCGGGCCTCGCCACCCGACGCGAGGTGAACGACTGGATCCGTACGACGGACACCTTCGACGCCGTCTTCGACGTGGCG
Organism: Micromonospora sp. NBC_00330; assembly: GCF_036136635.1. Taxonomy (NCBI): domain Bacteria; kingdom Bacillati; phylum Actinomycetota; class Actinomycetes; order Micromonosporales; family Micromonosporaceae; genus Micromonospora; species Micromonospora sp. NBC_00330. The sequence continues at coordinate 5,470,908 of NZ_CP108012.1, read as the reverse complement.
CGCGCTGTCGCGGACCCGCACGCCCCCGACCACATCCACCCGGCGCTGGACAGCGGCGACGGCATGCACCTGAACGACAGGGGCGCGGAGGCGATGGCCGACGCGGTGAACCTTGCCGATCTGGCGCTCTAGCGCTGGTCACACACCGGCGGGAGCTGTCAGACCCCGAGGACGTGGTTCAGGTGGGGGTTGGTGAAGACGCGGTGGGGGTCTAGCCGGTCGCGAACGGCCTGGAAGTCCGCGAAGCGGGGGTACGCGGTGGCCAGCGAGGCGGCGTCGCGGTAGTGCAGCTTGCCCCAGTGCGGGCGACCGCCCAGCCCGGCGGCCATCTGCTCGAAGGCCCGGAAGTACGGCTCGTACGGCATGCCGACGTACTGGTGCACGGCGACGTAGGCGTTGTCCCGGCCGTAGCCGTGCGACAGCCAGATGTCGTCGGCGGCGGTGAATCGCACCTCCACCGGAAAGAGCACCTTGAACGGCAGGCCGTCCACGATCCGCTGGAGCGCGGCGAGCGCCTCGGGCAACGCCTCGCGGGGCAGTCCGTACTCCATCTCCACGAAGCGGACCCGGCGCGGCGTGCAGAAGACCCGGTCGGAGCGTCCGGTGTACTGGCGTTCGGTGAGGGCGCGGGCGGAGACCGCGCTGATCCCCGGGGCCAGCGCGGGCACGGCCCGGCCGAGTCGGCAGGCGCCGGCGAAGACCCGGTTGGACAGGAAGTCGTCGTCCACCCAGCCGCGCCAGCGGGACAGCGGCCGGTCGTTGGCGGGTACCCGGTCGTTGGCCTTGACCTGGACCCGGGACGTGTACGGGAACCAGTAGAACTCCACGTGGTCGTGCCGGCCGATCAGCTCGGGCAGTTCGCCGAGCACGCCGGCCAGCTCGGCCGGGCGTTCGTGGGCGCGCAGGACGAAGGCGTCCACGCAGCGCAGGGTCACCTCGACCAGGACGCCGAGCGCGCCGAGTGACACCCGGGCGGCGGCGAGGACGTCGGGATGCTCGTCGGCGGAGCAGCGCAGAACCTCGCCGGTGCCGGTGACCACTGTGATCGCCTCGACGAAGGTGGAGAGGCAGCCGTAGCCGGCTCCGGTGCCGTGGGTGCCGGTAGAGATGGCCCCGGCCACGGTCTGCGCGTCGATGTCGCCGAGGTTGGGCAGCGCGAGGCCGTGCCGGGCGAGCAGGCCGTTGAGCGCGTGCAGGGTCATTCCCGCCGGAACGGTGACCAATCGGTGTGCGACGTCCACGCTGACCATGGTGTCCAGGTCGGACAGGTCCATCCGACGGTCGTCGGCGAGCGCGACGGCGGTGAACGAGTGGCCGCTGCCCGTCACCCGGATCCGAGCGCCGTCGGCCACGGCAGATCGGACGGCTTCTGCGACGTCGGTCGGCGAGCCGGGGCGCAGGATCGCGCTGGCGCTGCCACGCTGGTTCCCGGCCCAGTTGGACCATCCAGCCCCGAGCGGTGCGGTGCGGACCATGCGCACTCCTCATTCATGAATATGAACTGACTTCATATCAGGAACGTTCTAGCTGGTAAATACCGCAATTGCGATCCGCTCGTTGTACCGGTAGTCACGGACTCGTGACGTGGAGATATGTTCATCCGTCGAAGGGGGGTGGCGCAGAGTGTCCACACCAGCCGCCACGACCGGGCCGCTGCGCCGCGTACCGGTGCAAGGTCGAAGTGTCGCGCGGGTACAGCGCATGTTGGATGCCTGCGCCGAACTCGTCGACGAGGTGGGGTACGAGGGGCTGACCACCACCCTGCTCGCCGAGCGGGCCGAGGTGGCGATCGGGTCGGTCTACCAGTTCTTTCCGGACAAGCGGGCGATCGTGCAGGCGTTGACCCTGCGGACGATGGAGTCCTACCTCCAGCGCCTCGACGAGCGGTTCGCCTCCGACGAGATGACCCACTGGTGGGACGGCGTCGACGCGGGCATCGACGAGTACATCACGATGCACCGCACCGTCCCGGGCTTCCGTACCCTGCACTTCGGCGACGTGGTCGACCTGCACCTGCTCGACGAGCAGCGGGACAACAACGGCGTGATCGCCGACCAGTTGGCCCGGGTGCTCACCGAGCGTTTCGGGCTCACCGACGTGCCCAAGCTGCGCTTCGTGCTGGAGATCGCGGTCGAGGCGGCGGACGCGCTGATCAAGCTCGCGTTCCGCCGGAAGCCCGAGGGCGACGAGCGGGTGCTGCTGGAGGCGAAGGCGTTGATCCGGGAGTACCTGCACCGCCAGGTCGACGGCCCGGACAACGGCCGGTCCACAATCGGCAAGCAGGCTGAGGCGCCCCAACCCGCCTGAATCCGCGTGCGGCGCGGGCCTCGGCCGGCGGTGAGGGCGGCTGTCCGGTCTCAGAGGAAAGCCTGCCCCTCACCCCGGTAGGTGGGGACGGTCGCCACCACCGCGTCGCCCTCGACCAGGTGCAGCTCGTTGACCCGTTCACACAGCTCACCTGCCTTGGCGTGCCGGAACCACACCCGGTCGCCGACGCTCAGCCCGGCCGCCGCCGCTCCGGACAGTGGAGTCTGCACCTCGCCGGCGCCCTCGGTGCCGACCAGCTTCAGCCCCGCCGGTAGCCACGGCCGGGGCAGTCGACTGTCGGCGGCCGGACCGGAGGCGATCCAGCCACCGCCGAGCACCGTCGCCAGCTCCGGCGTCGGTCGGCGGACCACCGCGCAGGCGAAGAACGCCGCAGGGGTGGGCCGCCAGGCGCGGTACGCGTCGAACAGCGTCGGCCCGTACAGGCCCGATCCCGCGGTGACCTCGGTTACCGCGGGATCGGCGCTGGTCGCGGCCACGCTGCCGGTGCCGCCGCCGTTGACGAACTCCAGGTCGGCGTGCTCGCGTACCGCGGCGACCGCCGCGCCACGGCGGGCCAGCAACTCGCGGTACGACCCGCGCTGGGCCAGCCTGATCGCGCCGGCCAGCAGCGTCTTGCCCGGCGGCGCGTCACCCAGGCCGGCGATCTGCGCCTCGTACGACATCAGCCCGACCAGCCGGAAGCCGGGCCGACCGGCGACGGCTGCGGCGAGCGCGCCGGCCGCCCGCGCGCTGTGCACCGGCGAGCGGCGGACGCCGACGTGCACCCGCCCGCGCAGCGGTCGCCAGGAGGCGTCCAGATCCAGGCAGAGCCGCAGTTCGGCACGCTGCCCCGGAGCCGTGACGGCGTCGATGAGGTCGAGTTGGCCGGTGCTGTCGATCATCAGGGTGATCGCGGTGGCGAGCGTCGGGTCGGCGCCCAGCTCGGCGAGGGCGGCCCGGTCCGCGCTCGGGTACGCGACCAGCACGTCGTCGCTGACGCCGGCACGGACCAGCCAGATCGCCTCGGGCACTGTGAAGGCCATCACGCCGTGCCAGCCGGGCCGGGCGAGTGCTCGACTGATCAACTCCCGGCTGCGGACCGACTTGCTGGCGAGGCGGACCGGTTTTCCCGCGGCGCGATCGGCCAAGGCGACCGAATTGGCGTCGAAGGCGGTGAGGTCGACCACCGCGTACGGGGGGTCGAGGTGGGCAGTCGCCCGATCCAGGCGCTCGCGAAGTTTGTCGCTTTCGATGGCCACGTGTGCACGCTAACTGTCTGACGGAGAATGCGAAATACCCTCGCGTACGTCCGGGCTGCGGTCGGTACCTCCGGCGGCCTAGGCTCAGCGAGCAGGAGAATGTTGCCCGGGGGGTGGCCCCCGCCGGGTCTAGAGTGTTGCACCGGAGGTGCCCAGCGATGGGCCGGCACGTGGAGGTACGGCCATCGAAAGCCAGAACAGCGGCGAGTCGCCCGGCGTGTCGCGCTCGGGTGACCAGTCGGACAACGCCGCTCAGCAGCCCAACGGCGGTCAGGTTGATCCGTCCGGTTATGCCGCGATCCGGTCCGTGCTGCGCATCCGGCCGTTCCGACGGCTCTGGATCGTGCTCGGCGCGGCCTCCTTCGGTGACTGGCTCGGCCTGTTGGCCACCGCCCTCTTCGCCGCCTCGCAGGTGCAGGGCAGCACCGCCCAGGGCGCGGCGTTCGGCGGGGTCACCGCGATCCGGCTGCTGCCCGCGCTGGTGCTCGGCCCGGTGGCCGGCGTCTTCGCCGACCGGTTCGACCGGCGCTGGACGATGGTCATCTGCGACCTGCTGCGCTTCGTGCTCTTCGCGTCCATCCCGCTCTACGCCCTCAGTGGCGCCGCGGGCGGCCTGGTGGTCGGCTGGGCGCTGATCGCCACCTTCCTGATCGAGTCGCTCACCCTGCTCTGGATCCCGGCCAAGGAGGCCGCGGTCCCGAACCTGATCCCGCGGGCCCGGCTGGAAGCTGCCAACCAGCTCACCCTGATCACCACCTACGGCCTCACGCCGGTCGCCGCCGCCATCGGCCTTGCCGTGCTCGACCGTGGCGTCCGTGGTGCCGTCGGCGGCGACCTGCCCTCCTGGGCCGAGCCGGCCCAGCTCGCGCTCTGGTTCAACTCCTTCTCCCGGCTCGCCACCGCACTGGTGGTGGCATTCGGGATCAAGGAGATCAGCGAGGCGCAGCGCGGCGAGGCGGAGCGTGCCGAGCAGAGCATGTTCCGGCAGTTCTCCGAGGGTTGGAAGTACATCGGTCAGACCCCGCTCGTCCGCGGCCTGGTGCTGGGCATCTTCGGCGCGTTCGCCGGCGGCGGCATCGTGGTCGGCACCGCCAAGTTCTTCGCCAACTCGCTGGGCGCCGGCGACGCCGCGTTCTCACTGCTCTTCGGCGCGATCTTCGTCGGCCTGGCGCTCGGCATCGGGCTCGGCCCGATGGTCGTCAAGGAGATGTCCCGGCGTCGCTGGTTCGGCATGAGCATCGTGCTGGCCAGCGCCGCCGTGATGACCCTCGCCTTCGCCATCCACCTGTCCATGGCGATCGTCGGCGCGGTGCTGGTCGGCGCCGGCGCCGGGATGGCCTTCCTGGCCGGCACCACGCTGCTGGGCGGCGAGGTGGCCGACGAGGTGCGGGGCCGGGTCTTCGCTGTGGTGCAGATCGGCACCCGGCTGGTGCTGATCCTGGCCATCGGGCTGAGCAGCGTGTTGGTCGGTGTCGGTGGCTCCCGCAAGCTGGAGATCGCCGACCTCGGCATCTCCGTCTCCTCCACCCGACTGCTGCTGCTCGCCGCCGGTGCCGCCGGCATCTTCGCCGGGATCAGCGCGTTCGGCCAGATGGACGACAAGAAGGGCGTCCCGGTCCTCGCCGACCTGTGGGGCTCCATCCGGGGCCGTCCGCTGATGCCCGCCGAGCCGTTCGTCTCCGCCGGGCTCTTCGTGGTCTTCGAGGGCGGCGAGGGCGCGGGGAAGTCCACCCAGCTCACCGCGCTCTCCGAGCGGCTGCGCGGTCACGGCCGAGAGGTGGTGGTCACCCGCGAGCCGGGGGCCACCGGCGTCGGCCGGCGCATCCGGTCGCTGGTGCTGGACACCTCCGGCGACGACGCGCCCTCCCCCCGGGCCGAGGCGCTGCTCTACGCCGCCGACCGGGCGCACCACGTGGCCACAGTCGTCCGGCCCGCGCTGGTCCGGGGCGGCGTGGTGATCAGCGACCGGTACGTCGACTCGTCCCTGGCGTACCAGGGCGCCGGCCGGACACTGCCCGTCGACGAGGTCTCCTGGCTCTCCTCCTGGGCCACCGGTGGGCTCAAGCCCGACCTGGTGGTGCTGCTGGACGTCGAACCGCGCACCGGTCTGTCCCGGGTGGCCTCGCGCAACACCGGCACCGACCGGCTGGAGGCCGAGTCGGTCGCCTTCCACGAGCGCGTCCGGTACGCGTTCCTCGACCTCGCCGCCGCCGACCCGAAGCGCTACCTGGTGCTCGACGCGTCCCGGCCGGCCGACGAGATCACCGGGCTGGTGGTCCGGCGGGTCGAGGAGATGCTCGGCAAGCCGGGCGGCATCGTGCACCCGCGGCCGGCGCAGGGCCCGGACACCTCGGTGCAGCCTGAGTTATCCGACGCGGAGCTGGTGACGATGGAGCACAAGACCTGATGCCGGACGTCTTCGCCGACCTCGTCGGCCAGGACGAGGCGGTGGTCGAGCTGCGGCGCGCCGCAGCCGCGGCCGCCGCCGTGCTGCGTGCTGGCGCGGCCGCGTTGGTCACCGCCGGCAGGGCCAGCGGTGACGCGTCAGCTGCCGACGACGCACAGGCCGGCGCGGTGGACCCGTCCACCGGGATGACGCACGCGTGGATCTTCACCGGGCCTCCCGGCTCCGGCCGCTCGGTCGCCGCACGGGCGTTCGCCGCCGCACTCCAGTGCGCGCACGGCACCGGCTGCGGTGAGTGCCCCGGCTGCCACACCACGATGGGCGCCACCAACGCCGACGTGCGGATGGTGGTGCCGGAAGGGCTCTCCATCGGCGTCGGCGAGATGCGCGCCCTGGTGCTCCGCGCGGCCAGCACCCCGTCCGGCGGGCGCTGGCAGGTGGTGGTCATCGAGGACGCCGACCGGCTCACCGAGGCCGCCGGCAACGCGCTGCTCAAGGCGATCGAGGAACCCCCGCCGCGGACGGTCTTCCTGCTCTGCGCCCCGTCCACCCACCCGGACGACATCTCGGTGACCATCCGGTCGCGCTGTCGTGTCGTACCCCTGCGGCAGCCGCCGGCCGCCGCGGTGGCCGAGGTGCTGGTTCGTCGGGACGGCATCGCGCCCGACGTGGCGCAGTGGGCGGCGGCGGCCGCGCAGGGCCACGTGGGTCGGGCCCGCCGGCTGGCCCGCGACCCGGAGGCCCGCAAACGACGCGAGGCGGTGCTCGCGGTGCCCCGCCGGTTGACAGGTGTCGGCGCGGCGTTCGACGCGGCGTCCGCACTGATCGAGGCGGCCGAGGCGGAGGCCGAGGCGTCGGTCACCGAGGCCGACACGACCGAGCGGGCGGCACTGGAGACCGCGCTCGGCGCGGGCGGCACCGGCCGGGGCGCGGCCGGTGCCATGCGAGGCGCTGCCGGGCAGCTCAAGGAGCTGGAGAAGCGGCAGAAGTCCCGCGCCACCCGCGCCCAGCGGGACGCACTCGACCGGGCGCTGGTCGACCTCGCGGGCTTCTACCGCGACGCGCTCACCATGGCGCTGCGCGCACCCGTCGCCCCGGTGCACACCGACACTGCCGCGCTGGCCGGTGCCGGCGCGCAGAAGTGGGACGCCGAGGGGGCGCTGCGCCGGTTGGAGGCCGTGCTCGCCTGCCGTGCGGCGATCGAGGCGAACGTCAAGCCGCGGATCGCGGTCGAGGCGATGATGCTCGCCCTCTGGAAGGGCTGACCCGCACCTCCCGGCCGTTGTCCACAGGCATCGACAGGCCCGATTGCGGTGCGGTACGGTCCCTGTGCCGTGGTGACGGTGGCACCACACTGAGTGATGGATCACCCGGGAGGAGTCGGCCGATGCCGCGGGGGGAGATCGACGAAGCCTGGATCGAGGAGGCGGTGCGACGCTACCGTCGGATCGAGTCCCTCCAGGCCGAGTTCGACCAGGCGGTGTCGACCGTCGAAGTGACCGTCCGCTCGCCGGATGGCCTGGTCGAGGTGGTGGTCACCGCCGGTGGACGCATCACCGACGTCCGGTTCCTCGGGCCGCTGCACACCCGCAGCCCGCGCGACGTGGCCGGTTCCGTGCAGGCCGCGGTCACCGCGGCGGCCGACGCCGCCGAATGGGCCCGGGAAAAGCTGCACAACGAGACGTTCGCCGCCTACCGACCGCTCGCGGGGGCCTGAGATGGACACACTGCGCGCGCTCTCCGCCCGACTGGACGAGGCGAGCGCCACGCTCACCGTCGTTTCGCACACAGTCACCGCCAGCGATCCGGCCCAGACCGCGTTCGGCGCCGACGCACCCGGCCGCCCGGGCGAGATCGGTCGGGCACTGCACCGGCAGTGGGCCACCGCCACCGACGACCGGGCCCGGGAGGCCCGCGCCGCGGCCGGTCGACTGGCCGCCGCCGCAGCGGCCGTACGCGAGGCCGCCGACCGCTACGCCGAGGTCGACCGGGCGGCCCGTCGCCGACTCATCGGGGAACCGTGATGGACGCGCTGGACCGGCTCGCCGAGCCCGGCCTCGACCTGCTCCGCCGGGTGGACAGACTGATCGCGGCCGGCGTCCCCGAGGGGCACCGGGTCTGGCCGCTGCTGCGCCGCATGCAGGTGCTGCCGGGCGACGCGGTTCGCAGCTTCCTCGACCTGCACCCGGTGCCGCTCGCCAGCGCCGGCCACGCGGTGCGCCGGCTCGTCCGGGGGTACGACGACGTCTCCGCCGCGCTCACCGACTCGGTGCTCTGGTCCGGGCCGGCCGCCACCGCGTACGGGCAACAGCGGGCAGCGCTGCTACGCCACCTCGACGAGGGACCGGACAGCCTGGTCGGGCGACTCGAATCCACAGCCGGTTACGCCGACGCCCTCGCCGACTGGGTGGAAGGCAGCCGTCTCGCGCTGGCCCGCACGTTGGCCGACGTGCTCCGCTCGGCCGAAGCGGTCGCCGTGGTCGCCGCCACCGCCACCGGTGCGTCGACGCGCCCCGGGCCGGTCGGGCCCGGAGTGGCCGACGCCGCCGAGATCGCCGCACGGGTGCTGGCGGTGCTCTGCGTCGCGTACGACGGTGCGGAGACGCTGCTGCGTCAGTGGGCGCCGAGCCTGGCCGAGACCGCCTGGCGTCCGCCAACGGACGGACGACCCCGCTACGACCAGCCCACCCGGGTCGGCTGGTAACCGAGCCCGGCCCTCCGGCCGTGGCGGTGTTGCACCGGACCCCGGTCCTCTGGCTGTGGCCGCGTCGCCTCGGACAGGCCACGGCGTCGCTCGCGGGCGCTCGACCTGAAGCCGACGCCCACGGCGACGCCGTGGTCTTCCCCCTGCACCCCCCGCAGGTCTGCCTCCACTCAACGCCGCCGAGGCACGTCTTGTCTCCTGCCCGGCCGAGGATTCAACCGTCCGGGCGAGTCGCAACGGCACGACGGGACGCCCGGCAATCGGTCGAGTCGACGGTCATGAATGGCGGCGGGGCGTGGCCGGCCGCTGCGCTTCGCGGCGTGACCCGTCGTAGGGTGGGGGGATGGGCATGCTCTGCGCGGTCAGCTTCAACCGGTACGGGCGGCTCTACTACCTCGACCCGGGTGAGTTGCGTCCGCAGGTGGGCGACCGGGTGCTGGTGCCCACCGATGACGGGCCCGAGGTGGCGGAGTGCGTGTGGGCCGCGCAGTGGGTGACCGAGGAGACCGACGGCTTCCCCCGCCTGGTCGGGCTGGCCGGCGACGACGACCTCCGCCGGGACGAGGCGTTGCGTCGGCGCAAGGCCGAAGCCAAGGTGGCCGCGAAACGGCTGATCCGCTCGCACGGCCTGCCGATGAAGGTGGTGGCGGTCGACCATGTGCTCGGCTCCGCCGAGAGCGGCGGTGAGCGCAGCACCGTCTACTTCACCGCCCCGCACCGGGTGGACTTCCGTTCCCTGGTCCGCGACCTGGGCGCGACCCTGCACTGTCGGGTGGAGCTGCGCCAGCTCTCCGCACGCGACTCCGCGCGGGTGCAGGGCGGCATCGGCTCCTGCGGTCGGGACCTGTGCTGCGCCACGTTCCTCACCGACTTCGAGCCGGTGACCATCCGGATGGCGAAGGACCAGGACCTACCGCTCAACCCGCTGCGCATCTCCGGCGCGTGCGGACGGCTGATGTGCTGCCTCAAGTACGAGCACCCGCTGTACCAGCGCTTTCAGGAAACCGCCCCGGCGGTCGGCAGTCGGGTTTCCACCCCCGAGGGTGACGGTCGTGTCGTCGGCCACAGCGTCCCGAGAGACGCGGTGACGGTACGCCTGGACGCGGACGGCTCCCGCTCAATGTGCTCGCGCGCCGACGTCTGCGGTTCCCGCCAAGCCCACGACCAGCAATACACCCCCTAACCCCGGCCCGTCCCGCTCCCCTTCCCCGCCGGCCCCGGCTCCCGGGCGTCCGTCCCGCCCGCCCCTCAGCCCAGTTGATCAAGAAGTTTGCGTCAGAAATCGCGTCTCTCGTGACGCAAACCTCTTGATCAACTTGGGGAAGGGGGGTGGGTGGGGTGGGTCAGTGCAGGACTTTGGGGGGTTCGGTTAGGTGGGGGGTCAGGGGGGACTTGGGGATCAGCCAACTCTGGGTGGGCGACTGGTCGGGGTTCACCTGCCAGTCGCGGGAGACCCGGTCCACCCCCAGCGGGTAGATGGTCAGCGTGCCGTCCGGGTCGATTCGCAGTCGCAGGAACGACTTCGAATCCTCGATGCCCTGGCCGGCGAAGAGCTCATTGACGTTCACTCCGAAAGACCCCGCCACCAGCAGGTACGCCGCGACCAGTTGACTGGCGACCAGACCGATCACCGGGCCGTAGAGCACCGCTGCGGCGACCGCCGGCAGCGGCCACGGCCAGTCGTAGAACGGCAGCGCCAACCAGACCCAGGTGCCGGCCGCCGCCAGGGCCACCTGCGCCACGCCGTGGCCGACACCGAGGATCCAGTGCCGGGCGTGACGTTTGCCGCTCGCGCTCGGCGGCTTGGCGAACAGGGCCGCCGCGATCACCGTCACGAGCACCATCACCACCAGCGGGACGCTGAACAGCCGCTGGTTGGTGCTGTCGGCCCAGTTCGCCGTCGCACCGGCCATCGCCAGCATCAGCAGGGTGTGCAGGGTGCCGAGCAACGTGGTGAAGCCGGGGTTGCGGAACGGCAGCCGGGGAAAGATGCCCCAGCCGTAGCGGCGCGACCGCGCGGCGTCCGGGTAACGGGCCACCAGGTCGTACGGCTGCGCCGAGCTGGCCTTGCGGGTCAGCGTGTCCCGCGGTGGCACCTCGATGCGCTCCGGCAGCTTGTGCGTGGGGTAGAGGTACGCGCCGCCACCACCGCAGGTGATCAGCTCCCGGTCCGGCCCGGAGTAGCGGGCGTAGTGGTGCAGGTCGCCCGAGAGCAACAGCCGCACCCGCGCCCCGGTCGGGTCGATGATCGTGCGGATGAAGTAGTCGATCGAGTCGTACGCCGTGGGGTTGTCGGCGGCCTTGACCCAGGTCGGCGCTGGCGCCGCGATGATCACCTTGGACTCCGGCCCGAGCCGCCGGGCCACCTCGTCGAAGTAGGCCAACTGCGGGTCGTCCAGGTACGAGCCGGACTGGTCGTCCACACCGAGCAACCACCAGTCGGCCGGCAACTCCACGGCGAAGTACGACCGGGACTGCCCGGTGCCCCAGCCCGCGAAGTTGCGGTCCCGGGAGCGGACGAACAACCGCAGGAACGCGGTGAGGCCGTCGTACCAGTCGTGGTTGCCCGGCACCGCGAAGAGCGTCGGCTTCTCGGCCGGCGCCACCGGCAGGGCGGCCTGGTAGGGGCCCTTGCAGCGGTCCTCGTACGCGGCGTAGGCCGCCGACGGATACACCTGGTCGCCGCCCATCACCAGGGTCTGCGCCCGGGGCAGGCGGTGCCCGTCGACGGTCAGCTCGGGCTGCGCCAGCAGGTACGCCACCGAGTAGGTGGCATTGAAGCCGTCACCGAGGTCGGCCACGTAGTCGAGCCAGAGCCCGCCGTCCGGCCCGACCTGGCGGAAGACGCCGTCGCCGAACGCGTTCTGCAACTCGCGCTTGTCGAGGTACGCCCCGAAAAGCACCGCCAGCAGCGTCCGGATGCCGGTGCTGATCAACAAAAACGGCGCCAGCCACGGCACCGGCTTGCGCGGCGTGAAGCCCAACTCCAGCGGGTCGGTGCTGCGCGGCCGGTGGGCGGCGCGTTCACCGGCCGGCACGCGGTCAGGGCGTTCGGTCGTGTCGTCCTGACGTTCGGGGTGGTCGCGTTCGTCGCTCACCCGCCGCAGCGTAGTCCCGGACCCGATCATCCGCTGTCCGGTAAGCGTCCAGATGGCGGCCGATGTCCGGTTGGTGCTGGCCGACGCGGCGGGGGTATCCGGTTCGGTCGGTGCCGCCGGGGTGCCGTACACTTGCTGATCGTTGCCGCCTTAGCTCAGTCGGCTAGAGCGACGCACTCGTAATGCGTAGGTCGACGGTTCGATTCCGTCAGGCGGCTCGGTACGGAAGCCCAGGTCATTGGCCTGGGCTTCACCGTTTCCCGAGGTCGACGACACCGCCACCGGCCGTGCCAGTCCGCAAATAGTCCGCATCCCGCGCCGCGACCGCCTCGTCCAGCCGGTTGGCGACCGCGTCCAGGTCGTCACCGAACAGCCCCGCGTACACGTCCAACGTCATCGACGCCGAAGCGTGCCCGAGCATCCGCTGAACCGCCTTGACCTTCGCACCCGTCGCCACGGCCAGACTCGCCGCCGTGTGTCGTAGGTCGTGCGGAGTCAGCACGCTCTTCCAAACTGACGGTGCGGCTGGCCCCGAGGAAGTCTTGCTGCCGGGTCAGGCGCGGGCTGCTGATTCGGCGGGCGTGGTGGCAGGGTCGTCATCCGGTCCACCGTCGGGTGACGGGGCCTGCGCTCTGTCGGCAGCGCGGGCGGGAGCTACCGCCTGTAGCCGGCGGACGTCCCGGCTGGCCAGCATGCCGAGGACGGCGAGCACCACCAACGTGGCGAGGATCAGCAGCGTGTCGCGGGTGCCGATGGCCGCGGCGACCGGTCCGACCGCCACCTGGCCGAGTGGGATGGCGACCCATGACCCCAACATGTCGTAGGAGTAGACGCGGGCCAGTCGGTCGGCCGGGATGTGTTGCGCGATTGACGTGTCCCAGGCGACGGCGAACTGTTCGACGGCGATGCCGACCGCCAGTCCGGCCGCAAGGAGTACGACGATGGTGGGCGCTAGGGCCAGCCCCAACAGCAGGAACGACTCGGCGAACATGCAGGCCACCCCGAGCAGCAGTAGCCGGCGCACCCGGATCCGCAGGGCGATCAAGCCGCCGACGACCATTCCGGCGGTTTCGGCCGCCAGCACCACGCCCCAGGCGCTACGGCCGATCGTCTCGTCCGCGACAGCCGGGCCGAGCACGTTCACGCCGCCAGCGAGGGCCGCGTTGAGGATCATGAAGCCGAGCACCACCACCCAGACCCAGGTCCGCGCGGTGAACTCGGTCCAGCCCTCGCGCAGGTCGGCGACGATGCTCGTGCGGGTGCTCGTCGCTGCCGGCGCAGCGACCCGGACTCCGGTGAACGCCATTGCCGCGATAGCGAAGGTGAGCGCGTCAACGGCGAGGCCCCAGCCGGGCCCGACGGCGGCCACCAGGAGGCCACCGAGCGCGGCCCCGCCGATCATGCCCGCGTTGATGCCGAGCCGGATGAGCGCGTTGGCCGGCTGGATCAGCTCCGGCGGCACGGTCTGCGGCGTCGCGGCGGCCGAGGCTGGCTGGGCCAGGGCGCTCACGATGCCGTTGGCTGCACCGAGCGCCAGCAGCAGCGGGATCGTCGCCGTGCCGGTGAGCACCAGGGCGGCCACCGCCGCCTGGGTCAGCGCAGCCAGCACATTGGAGCCGACCAGGACCAGCCGGCGCGGAATCCGGTCGGCCACCACCCCGCCGAAGAGTACGAACAGCACGGTCATCAGCGATCTCGTGCCGACCACCAGGCCCAGGTCGCGCACCGAGCCGGTCAGATCGAGGACGGCGAAGGCCAGCGCGATGGGCGCGACACCGTTGCCCAGCATGTTGACCAGCCGGCCAGTAGCGAGGTAGCGGAACGCGCTATACCGCAGCGGAGCCAGCATCAGTCCTCCATCGGGAACAGGACAACGAAGGTCCAAGTAAGCGGTGATCGACGCACGGGTGGTGGAAGGGACAGGCGTAATGATCGGCTTACCGTGCCGTCCGGTCGAGCGATTCTTTCGACAGCAGAAGTGACCGCGCAATTTGGTTGACCAGGTCGACGGGGCGGGCATCTTGATCTCGTAATGCGTAGGTCGACGGTTCGATTCCGTCAGGCGGCTCGGTACGGAAGCCCAGGTCATCGGCCTGGGCTTCTGCCGTTTCCTGAGGTCGCCGGCAGTCTGGCGTAGCGCCGAACGGGCTTTCTACCGCAGCATGTCGACGTCGCCGGTTTCCTGATCGACAGCCACCCGCAGCGGCCATCCGAAACTCACGACGTGACAACGCCGTACACCGGTCACTGTCGCCACCTGCTCGACTGTCACCCCCTGCACGCTCGGCGGTTCGCGCGGATCCTGACGCTCGGTCAGGCGGCCGGCCAGGAATCGCATCGCGATCTGGACGGCCTCATCGGTGTCGACCACGAGCCGACACTACGTAGTGAAGGCTCAGGCCGGCCATGGCCTCCGTCGTCTTCGGACCCGCCGGCCGCAGCGCGGGGTGTCAGCCTCGCGCTTCCGGCCCCGGCATTGTCTGGGCAAGGGCGGCGGCCACTCGGGGCGCCTCGCGTCGGCCCTGATCGCGGGCTGCGGCCACGAGCGCGGGCACGACGGATCGGTCCATCACGCTGGTCCCCTGTGCTCGTTTGGAGGCCGGGTCCCGGAGCAGCACCTCCACCCGGCGATCCGTTCCCAGCGCGGCTCGCTGCTTGTCGATGCGCGCCCAGGGTCCGATGGCGGCGGTGCTCGGCGCGAGGGCGATGACCGGGCCGTTTCCGGGGGCGAGGTCGAGGTTGAGTGTCGACCGCATGCCGCCGTCCATGTAGCGGCGGTCGCCGATGCTGACCGGGGCCGCGGAGATCGGCATGGCGCAGCTCGCGGCGACGGCGTCCACCAGGGGGACGCCGTCGTGCCTGGTGATGGTGCGGCTGGCGCCGGTCTCGGTGTCGACGACCAGGATGCGAAGGTCCACGTCGTACGGCCAGGCATGGTTGGGCAGGCGGGCCTCGACTATCCGCCGCTGCCGGGACGGGTCGTCGATGCGTGCGGCGAGGGCAAGTCGACCGAGGCGGCGAGCGGCCTGCTCGGGGTTGCGCGCGAACAGTTGTGCCCGCGCGAGCCGAAGCAGGTGGAGGAGGCCCGGTGCGGGTGAGGTTTCGTGGGCGACACCGCCGCGCTGGCGCTCGAAGAGTTCCGCGAGGGGGGTGCCGCTGGAGAGCTGGGCGCCCACAACAGCACCGGAGCTGGTGCCGATGAGGACGGCATCCGGGGCCACTGTCACTCCCTCGTCCGCGAGCCCGGTGAGGATGCCGACCTCCCAGGCGATGCCGGCCACTCCACCGCCACCGAGCACCCAGACGGGCCGCACGTCGTCCGTCATCAGTCGCCCCATTCGACGTCGAATACTGCAAACGCTGTACGCAGTTGAGGCTAGCAGCGGCGGGAGAGGATTGACAACGGGCGATCAGGGCTCCCGTCGTCCGACGATGACGCCGCCGAGCCGGCTCTCCGCCGAGGTGACTGTGGTCTGCGAGTCGATCGTGAAGCCGCTCTGGCGTAGCAAGGCCGCCACCTGCGCTGGCTGCCGACGGTGGACGTGCACGTTCATCGGGTGCCCGCCGTAGCCCTCGGTCTTGACTGTCGTTTCGTCGCCCACGTGGAAGCCGAGCAGCAGCGGGCCACCGGGGCGCACCACTCGCCGGAAGTGGGCCAACACGACACCGATCTGGTCGTCGGGGATGTGGATGAGGGAGTACCAGGCGACCAGGCCGGCGACCGAGTCGTCGGCCAGATCGAGGTCGGTCATCGAGCCGACCTCGAACCTCAGCTCCGGGTGGTCACGGCGAGCCACGTCGATCATTCCGGGCGAGAGATCGATCCCGAAGGCGTCGACGCCGAGCGTGTGCAGGTGGGCGGTGATTCGCCCCGTCCCGCAGCCCGCATCCGCTACCGGCCCGCCGCCGGCACCCTGTACGAGTTCGGCGAACGAGGCCAGGGCGGCTCGTTCGTACGGTGCCTCCGCCAGGAGGTCACGTACCAGGTGCGCATAGCTGACCGCGACCGTGTCGTAGGAGGTGCGGGTCGCTGACAACCAATCGTCTACGGTCACGAGGCCAACGCTAATTCAGCGGCACACTGATGCCTGACCGTGCCGAACCGACAGTTTGGAGGCATCCACCAATGACTTCCGCGCCGGTGATCGTGAGTTTGCCCATCGCCGACCGGGCTACCTCCTACCGCTTCTATCGGGACGGGCTCGGCCTCGACCCCGTGGGTGAGTTGGCCGACGACGGCATCCCGGAGCCGTTGCAGTTCGTGATCAACGACGGGCTCCGGCTGATGCTCATCCCGACCGGTGGCTTCGGCTGGGTGATCGGCCGGCACGAGGTCGCCCCGAGGGGCCAGAGCGAATGCCTGTTCAACCTTGGTGTCGCTTCCCCGACCGAAGTGGACGCGCTCGTCGAGCGGGCGCGCGCCGCCGGGGCCGAGATCATCACCGAGACGGCAGACCAACCCTGGGCGTACGCGGGCGTCTTCGCGGACCCGGACGGTCACTTGTGGATGGTGTCCGCCGGTTCGGAGTCCTGAAACCGTCGGTGGTGGTGGTTACGGTCCGACGGTGACCGTGACCACCGATGCCCCTGGGACGCTGCCCACCCCCGCCGACGAGGCCCGGCTGTGGGCACTCGTCGAGGCGGCCTGGGCCGAGTTGGGCGCCGAGCCCTTGGCGCTGCGACAGGCCCTCATCGAGCGCGACCCCGCTGGCGACCACGGCGACGACGATGACGCCCCCGCTTACGCGATCGACGCCTGGCTTGATGCCTTCCTGGACCACCTCGGGCAGTTGACCGTCGAGCTGACCGGGCCGGAGTTGACGGATCTCGACCGGGTGGTGGAGCGCAAGCTGCACGACATCGATCGGGAGGACATCCACGAGGTGACCGACGGGTCGGACGACGGCTTCCTCTACGCCCGGGGTTTCATCGTGGCCCTGGGGCGGTCGTACTACGAGGCGGTCCTCGCCGACCCCGCGATGGCGCTGCTGGACGCCGACTGCGAAGGCATGTGCTACTTCTTCGCGCACCTGCACAACGACCGGTTCGGTTCGTGGCCGGAGACCGGCTCCGGGATCTCCCGGGAGTCGTTCGGCAACCCGGCCGGCTGGTCCGCCTGATCGTTGCCATCCGCGCTAGGCGTAGATCTTCGTGGCGTACGCCGGGCCGTAGTGCTGTTCCAGGTCTTCGAGGCTCTCCGTCGGGGCCTCGACCTCCTTGATCAGGCGTGCTCGGGACGGCAGCGCCTCGGGTTGCCAGGTCTCCGGCCGCCACAGCGCGGATCGCAGGAACGCCTTCGCGCAGTGGTAGAAGATCTGCTCGATCTCCACCACCACGGCGAGCACCGGCCGGTGCCCCTTGACCACCATGTCGTCGAACCAGGACGCGTCGCTGACCAGGCGGGCCCGCCCGTTGATCCGCAGCGTGTCGGTCCGCCCGGGGATCAGGAAGAGCAGCCCGATGTGCGGATTGTCGAGGATGTTGCGGTAGCCGTCGGCCCGCTTGTTGCCGGGCCGCTCGGGCAGCGCGATGGTCGTGTCGTCCAGCACCAGGGCGAACCCGGCCGGGTCGCCCTTGGGCGAGACGTCGCAGCTGCCGTCCGCGCCGGCCGTGGCCATCAGACAGAACGGCGAGGCACCGAGCCACTCGCGGTCCCGTTCGTGCAGCCGGGTGCGTTCCTTGTTGGCGGCTCGCGTGCTCGGCGCGCCGAGAAGCTCGCGCAACTCCTCGTGCGAGGTGATCTCCACCGTCACGTTGATCCTCCCTCAGCCGTTGACCCGGTGGCGGGCACCACCGTCGTCAGCCTAGGCCGCCGTGACCAGCGCGAGGTTTGTGCCTGGTCGCCGGGGGTACGGCCTCACCGACGCGCCCGCCGCACGAGACCGTTCCGCAGGACGACGACCAGTGGAGGCCGGGAGATGGAGAGCCGACTCAAGGTGCTGGGTCACCCAGTCCATCCGATGCTGGTGATGTTCCCGGTCGCGCTGCTGGCCACGGCGGTGCTGTTCGACGTGGTGGACACCGTCGGCGGTCCCGACTTCCTCGGCGAGGTCGCGTACTGGAACATCACCGTCGGCCTGATCGGCGGCCTGCTCGCCGCGGCGGCCGGCACATTCGACCTGCTGGCGATCCCGACCGGCACCCGCGCCAAGCGGGTGGGTCTGCTGCACGCGGGTGCCAACGTCGCGGTGATCCTGCTCTTCGCCGCCGTGTGGGCGGTGCGGCTCAACGCGGATTCCCGGGCGGCCGGCGGGGCACTGGTCGCCATCGAGGTGGTCGCGCTGGCGATTCTCGGCATCAGCGCCTGGCTCGGTGGCGAGTTGGTCGACCGGCTCGGTGTGGGCGTCGACATCGACGCCGGCCTGGACGCGCCCAGCTCACTACGGCCGCCGACGGCCGCCCAGCGGATCGGAGAGGTGTGATGAGCGAGCAGCAGTTCGGCGGCTTCGGCCGGGGGTGGCGGGGCAACCGGCAGCAGGGCTGGGACCCGATGGGGGAGTTGCAGTCGCTGCGCTCCGAGTTGAGTCGCCTGGTCGGTGGTCGCGGTGGGGCGTCCGACGTCGAGTTGACCGAGACCTCGGACGGCTGGGAGGTCGTCGTCCGGCTGCCCGGAGTGGCGCCGGAGGAGGTGGCCGTCGAGTTGGACGACCGCGAGTTGTGCGTGCGGGCCCGCTCGGAGGCGGAGGTCAACGCCGACCAGGGCATCCCCGGCGGCTTCGAGACGCGCGGCTTCGAGTACCGGGTCAACCTGCCGGCGCGGGTCGACCCGGACAGCATCGACGCGGTGATGGACCACGGCCTGCTCCGGGTCCGGCTGCCGCGGGCGACCCGGCCCGCGCCGCGCACCATCACCGTCGGCCGCACCGGGCCGCGCTCCGGCGACCTCTCCACGGGTACGCCGATGCCAGCCGATCCGGCAGCGGACCGGGAGTTGCACCGCCCGGACACCGCCGGCGAGATCGACCGGCCGTAGCGGCCCGGGTGGTCACCCCGTCCGTGCTCGGCCCGACGGCCGAGCGCCTTCCCGACGTGCGGCGGATCGCCGTGCTGCGCGCCAACGCGCTCGGTGACTTCATCTTCGCCCTGCCGGCGCTGGACGCGTTGCGCAGCGCGTACCCGTCGGCGGAGATCGTGCTGCTCGGGGCGCCGTGGCACGCGAAGCTCTGGCGCGACCGGCCCGGCCCGGTGGACCGGGTGCTGGTGGTGCCGCCGGCGGCCGGCATCCGTACGCCGGAGCCGGGCGAGCCGGAGTCGTCGATCGACGACTTCGTGGCCGCTGCCGCCGGTGCGGAATTCGACCTGGCGGTGCAGATCCACGGCGGGGGTGCCAACTCCAACCCGCTGATCGGTCGGCTCGGTGCCCGGTTGACTGTGGGCCTGCGCGCCGACGACGCGCCGCCGCTGGACCGCTGGCTGCGCTACGTCTACTACCAGCACGAGGTGATCCGCTACCTGGAGGTGGTGGCGCTGGCGGGAGCGCCGGCCACTACGATCACGCCGACGCTGGCGGTGACCGACGCAGACCGGGTCGAGGCGGCCCAGGTGCTCGGCCCGGCGAGCCGTCCCCGGGTGGCGTTGCATCCGGGTGCCACCGACACGCGCCGCCGCTGGCCCGCCGAGCGCTTCGCCGAGGTGGCCCGTGCGCTGCACGAGGACGGCTACGAGGTGCTGGTCACCGGCACGCCCTCCGAGCAGGAGGTGGTGGACCGGGTCGTCGCTGCGGCGCAGGCGCCGGTGCGCCCGCAGGTGGGCACGCTCAGCCTGGGTGGGCTTGCCGGCTGCTACGCCGACTGCGCGTTGGTCGTCTCGAACGACACCGGCCCGCTGCACCTGGCCGCCGCTGTGGGCGCGCCCACCGTGGGCATCTTCTGGGTCGGCAACCTGATCAACGGGGCCAGTCCGCTGCGCGGTCGGCACCGGCCGATCGCCTCGTGGACTGTGCACTGCCCGGTCTGCGGTGTCGACTGCACACCGGGCATCTATCCGCACCGGCCCGGCGACGGTGACTGCCCACACCGGGACTCGTTCGTGACCGACGTACCGGTGATCGAGGTGCTGGAAGCCGCCCGGGAGTTGCTCACCCGGTAGGTCAGGCCGGCTGCGGGGTGTCCTCGTCGGCGAGGACGACCTCCCACGCCTCCACGTCCCGGTCGGTGACAGTGGTGGGGGACTCCAGGTGGTACGCGCCGCTGGGCAGGATGCCCGCGCCGCCGTAGCGGGACAACACGGCGAGCTGCGCGGCAACGTCCTCGCCCTGGTGCTTCTCCTGCACCCGACGCCAGAAGTCGAAGCCGCCGGCGTCGACGAGCTTGGCCCTGTCGTAGAGCACGCACCCGCCGATCCAGGAGACCTTGTACGCCCGCCACGCCCCCGGCGGCAGCGCCAACTGCTCGGTGATGTGCAGCAGGTTCGCGGCCGAGTGGATTCGGGCCCGGTTCCACTCCGGGGTGTCGGGTCGGATCCGCTCCGGTGTGGGCGGGCCGGCCCACTCCTCGTAGTGGCGGTGCGATTCCGGCCGCACGTCGTCGGTGTACGAGAGCCCGTGCACGCCGTTGCCGACGAACCCGCAGCCCAGCTCACCGATCGCGGTGACCAGTCGGTGCAGCGCACCCGGTTCCAGCCAGATGTCGTCGTCGAGGCTGAGGACGTACCGGGCGGCCGAGGCGGCGAGCAGGTACGCCCGGTGTTCGGCCAACCCTCGTCGGGGCAGCCGGCGGGTCAGCAGCACCGGGTGACCCCGGTGTCGCAGCGCCCGGACCATGGTGGCCGCGGCGGGATGCGTGTACGCCGGATCCCCGTCGGACTGGTCGCTGACGACCACGCCGAAGCCGGGTACCCCGTCCTGGGCGGCGAGCCCGCCCAGGGTGACGGCCAGCTCGGCGGGCCGGTTCCGGGTCGGGATCAGCACGTCCACCAGCCGGTCGGCGCGGAACTCCTCCGGGGTGCCGAGGTCCAGGGGGCGGTTCACGACGCCTGGGTGCGGGTGCGCAGCGACGGGTCGGGCTCCCGGTCGTCGATGTGCGGCGACGGGTCCTGGCTGTGCGACCGGATCCGCTCGATGATCGCGGAGGTGGACCGGTCCGGCACGTACCCCAGGGTGCGCACCTGGCCGCCCAGCCGGCGCACCAGCGGCGCCTCCGGCACCAGCTCCGGCGGATAGTCGCCGCCCTTGACGTACACGTCCGGTCGGACCGCCTCGATCAGCGCGGCCGGTGAGTCCTCCTCGAAGACCACCACGTGGTCCACGCAGGCGAGCGCGGCGAGGAGGGCACCCCGGTCCTCGACCGGGTTGACCGGCCGGTCCGGGCCCTTCAGCCGTCGTACGCTGCCGTCCGAGTTGACCGCCACGATGAGCAGGTCGCCCAGTGCGCGGGCCTGCTCCAGGTAGCGCACATGCCCGCGGTGCAGCACGTCGAAGCAGCCGTTGGTGAAAACCACCGACCGTCCCGCCTCGCGGTACTCGGCGACGATCGCGTCCAACTCGTCGCCGCCGACCAGCGCGGGGTGGCTCGTGGTGTCGGTCGGCTGATCCAACGCGGCGAGCAGGTCGTCCCGTCGGCATACGCAGGTGCCGGTGTCCGAGACGGTGATGGTGGCAGCTAGTTGGGCGAGTTGCGCGGCGGTGGGCAGGGGCGCGTCGGCGGCCAGGGCCAACGTCATCGCCGCCAGGTACGCGTCGCCGGCGCCCACGGCGTGACTTGCCGGCACCGGAGTGCTGTGGCTGCGTCGTGGCTCCCCGTCGGCGCCGCCGACCACAGCGCCCTCGGTGTCCAGGGTCACCGCGACCACGTCGGCGCCGGTGTGCGCACGCAGCTCGGCCAGCCGCGACTTGGCCAGGACGGCCCGGTCGACGCCCTCTCCGGCCCGGGTGTTCACTGTGACGCCGGTGCCGGTGACGCTGAGCCCGTCACCGGTGAGGGCGACCCGTCCCTCGCCCGGGGTGGGCTCGCCGACCGGCCCCGGGCGGTCGGCCCGGCTCAACTCGGCGGCGGTGTCGTCGGCGCGTACCGCCCCGGGGGCCGCGCCGGCGGTCATCTCGGACGGTCCGTCGACGGGGTCGCCGTCCGGGTGTTCCAGGTGCAGTTCGGTCCCGCCGGTCGGTCGGGTCGTACCGCCCGCGCGGGCCAACAGCCGGGTCGCCTCGGCGAAGCTGGGGGTGACCACCGTCGGCGCGAGGCCCCGCCAGTCGGCCAGGTCGTGGGCATCCAGCGCGACAGTGGCGTACCGCTGGCGGTTCTCGACCAGCCACGCGCGGACCGGCGCGGGCAGCGCGCCCAGGCCGTAGTCGCAGACCACCAGGGTCGGCGCCTCCCCACCGGCGGCGGCGCGCAACTCCTCGGTGGCGCAGCTCAGGGCGGTGAGCAACCGGCTCACCCCGTCGTGGTCCAGGGCGTCCTCCGGGTCGCCGGAATCCTCACGCAGCAGGATCTGGTTGCCGGCCAACATCCGCCGCTTCACCGGGGTGGGTCGCCCGGGTTGGTTGACGGTGCGGTCCCAGACGCTCGCGCGGTCCAGGCAGTCGTGCAGTTCGTCCCCGGCGACGTCGGCGCCGACCGGTGCCACCAGCACCGCCCGGCCGCCGAGAGCGGCGACGTTGACGGCGGTGTTCGCGGCTCCACCGGCGGCGGAGATCCGCCGCCGCAGGGTGAGGACCGGGGCGGGCGCCTCCCGGCAGAGCCGGTCGGAGTCGGCGAACCGCCATTCGTCCAACATGGCGTCACCGACGATCAGGACTGGGCGTCCGAGCCAGCTCTCCACGACGCTGGCGAACCGGCGCTGCTCCGCTGCTGCTCCTGCCATGCCTCCCCGGGTCCCCAGCGGCCTGGCGGACAAACCTGCGCGCCGAGCGGTCCGCCGCTGGTCAGGGGGTCTTCGGTGGCTCCGTGACCGGTCCGAGCCGGTCCGACACCTGTCCGACCTGTTTCGGGCGTTCGAGGGCGGGAAGGGGATTGAGGTACCCCCGGAAAGGAGATGTACCGAGATGGCAGCGACATTGCAGGGCAAGCGGATCGCCTTCCTGGCCGCCGACGGCGTCGAGGAGGTCGAGTACGTCCAGCCACGCGAGGCGGTCGAGACCGCTGGCGCGACGGCCGAGCTGGTCTCGCTGAAGCCCGGCTCCATCCAGTCCTTCAACCACCTGGACCACTCCAAGACGTACGACGTGGACGTGACAGTCGACAAGGCCGACGCCGCCGGCTACGACGCGCTGGTGCTGCCCGGAGGGGTGGCGAACCCGGACTTCCTGCGGGGCGACCCGGACGCGGTGCGGTTCGTGAAGGCGTTCTTCGACGCGGGCAAGCCGGTCGGGGTGATCTGTCACGGCCCGTGGACGCTGATCGAGGCGGACGTGGTGCGCGGCCGGCGGATCACCTCCTGGCCCACCCTGCGTACCGACCTGACCAACGCCGGAGCCACCTGGGTGGACGAGGAGTGCGTCACCGACGGCAACCTGACCAGCAGCCGCAAACCCGACGACCTCCCCGCCTTCTGCGCAGCAATCACCAAAACCTTCACCACAACCCCCTAACCCCTCAGACCCGGCCCTCCCCCCGGGGCCCTTGCCCCGGTGATCAAGAGGTTTGCGTCAGGAACGCCGTGCGTCATGACGCAAACCTCTTGATCAACGCCAGGAGGCGGGGGCGCTGGGGGCGGGAGCGCGGAGCGGGTGCGGTACCGGGTTGGTTTTTTGGTGGTTCGGCGCATGTTCTGCGGCTCGCGGGATAGAAGGCCACATGACCACCGAAGCCTCGGATGTGCCGGTGCTGAACCGTCAGCAGATCCGGCTGCTCATGTTGGGCCTGATGACCGGCATGCTGCTGGCCGCACTCGACCAGACCATCGTTGGTACGGCGCTGCCGACCATCGTGGGCGAGCTGGGCGGGATCAACCACTACTCCTGGGTGGTCACCGCGTACCTGCTCGCCTCGACCGCGTCGACACCGCTCTACGGCAAGATGGCCGACCTGTACGGGCGTCGGCCGGTCTTCCTCTTCTCGATCGGCACGTTCCTGGTCGGGTCGTTGCTGGCCGGGCTGTCACAGAACATGACCCAGCTGATCGTCACCCGGGGCATCCAGGGTCTCGGCGCCGGTGGTCTGCTGACCCTCGCGTTCACCATCATCTCGGACGTGGTGTCACCCCGGGAACGTGGTCGGTACCAGGGCCTGTTCGGCGCCGTCTTCGGGATCTCGTCGGTCGCCGGCCCGCTGGTGGGCGGTTACTTCGCGGAGACCGACTGGCGGTGGATCTTCTACATCAACGTGCCGCTGGCGATCCTGGCGATCGTCGTCTGCTACCACGTGATGCGGTTGATCCCGTTCGAACGTCGGGACCACTCGATCGACTGGCTCGGCGCCGGCCTGCTGGTGGCCGGGGTGAGTTCCCTGCTGCTCGCGCTGAGCTGGGGCGGCAACGAGTACGCCTGGGGCTCCGGCGTGATCATCACGCTCTTCGTCGTCGGTGCGGTGCTGGGGGTGCTCTTCGTCCTCCAGGAGGCCCGGGTGGCCGAGCCGATCCTGCCGTTGCGGCTGTTCCGGAACGCCACCTTCGCGTTGGCCAACTCGGCCCTGCTCATCATCGGTCTGGTGATGTTCGGTTCGATCATCTTCATCCCGCTGTACCTGCAGATCGTGAAGGGCGCCTCGCCGACCCGCAGCGGTCTGCTGATGCTGCCGATGATGGCCGGCATCATCATCACCTCGATCCTGACCGGCCGCGCGATGACCCGGATCGGCCGGTACAAGTGGTTCCCGGTGGCCGGTTCGGTGACCCTCCTGGTCGGCATGTTCCTCTTCACCCAGTTGGAGGTGGCCACCTCGCTCTGGGTCGCGTTCGGGTTCATGGTGGTGATCGGCGTCGGGCTGGGCCTGTGTATGCAGTCGCTGATCCTGGCGGTACAGAACGCGGTCTCGGTACGCGACCTGGGCGCCGGCACCTCCTCGGCGACCTTCTTCCGGTCGCTGGGCGGTTCGTTCGGGGTGGCGATCCTCGGCACTGTGCTCTCGTCCCGGCTGACCGGCGGGCTCGCCGACCGGTTGCCCGGCGCGATCGCGCAGCTCCCGCCGCAGGAGCAGGCCGCGGTGGCGGCGAGTGGCGGCGCCAACATCTCGATCAACGACCCGGCCACCATCCTGGCCCTGCCGGGGCCGGTGCGCGCTGCCATCCAGGGCGCCTTCGTCGACGCGCTGGACATGGTCTTCCTGACCGCTGGCCTGATCGCGATCGTGGCGGTGGTGGTCACCCTGACGCTGCCCAACACACAGCTGCGGGGCGCCGGCCCGAAGGGTGCCACCGGTGGCGCCGACCCGCTCGGCGGGGAGGCCCCGGCTCCGGGCGGCAAGCCGTTGACCCGCGAGTCGAAGGAGGAAGCCGCCGCCGACATGGAGGCCAAGTCCCAGACGATGATCTGAGCGTCTCGACACCGACCGCCCCGGACCGCTCCGGGGCGGTCGGCGTCAGCCGAGCCACAGGTGGTCAGGCGGGGCGGCGGTAGGCGCCGTACCACCAGGTCGCTGCCAACTCCCGGGCGGCTGCCGCGTCGGTCTCGGGGTCGGCCGAGGTGGTGCTGACGTGGTCGGCGAGGAAGCGGTCGCCGCCGACCACGATCAGCCGGCTGGCCGTCGTCACGTCCAGGTCGGCGGGGGTACGCCCGGCCTGCTGCTCGACCCGGAGCGCGTCCTCGGTGCGACCCACGAACTGCTCCAGCCCGGCCGCCCAGAACTCCCGGACCACCTCGTCGTACGCGGCGACCTCGCTGACCGCGGCCAGCACCGGGGCGTACGTCCGGTATATCCGGATCACGTCGGCAAAGACCTCGGTGAGCCGCGCGAGCGGGTCGCCGGGGCCGCCCGGGTCCCACTCGCCGGTGCGGTCGAACGAGCTCTCCCGCATGGTGCCGGCGAGGCGCATGAGCAGTTCGGTCTTGTCCCGGAAGTGGGTGTAGAAGGTCGACCGCGCGACGCCGGCCTCGGCGGCGATCCGCTGCACGCCGAGGTCGGTGAAGCGGATCCCCTCCTTCAGGAGCCGTTCGGTGGCCGCCAGCACCCGCGCTTCCACGGCCGCGCGTCCGTCGGGGTTGCGCGGGCGGCGGCGGGTGATCGAGGGCATAGCCGGAATCCTAGGTGGCCGGGGGTCGGGTCGGCGACGTACGCTCGTTGCCGGACACAGTGTCCGACATAGTGACCACGGAGTGCCTGACCTCGGCCTCCGACCCATCATGAGGAGCAACACACGTGAAGTACCGACTGCTGGGCACCACCGGGGTGTACGTCTCGGAGATCTCGCTCGGCGCGATGACCTTCGGCGGCAGTGGGCACCCGCTCTGGGGCACCCTGGGTGGGCTGGCGCTGCCCGAGGTGCAGCGGCTGGTGGACACCGCGCTGGACGCGGGCGTCAACTTCGTCGACACCGCCGACGGCTACAGCGACGGCGAGAGCGAGGAACTGCTCGGCAAGGCGCTCGGCAAGCGGCGACGCGACGTCGTACTGGCGACGAAGGTGCACTCCCGGACGGGCCCCGGCCCGAACGACGTCGGCACCTCCCGGCTGCACATCATGCAGAACCTGGAGGACAGCCTGCGCCGACTGGGCACCGATCACATCGACCTGTACCAGATCCACAACTTCGACCAGATCACTCCCATGGAGGAGATGCTGCGCGCGCTCGACGACGCGGTCCGGCAGGGCAAGGTCCGCTACATCGGCGCCGCGAACTTCGCCGCCTGGCAGATCTCCAAGGCCCTGGGTATCTCCGCCCGGGAGAAGTTGGCCGGGTTCGTCTCGGTGCAGGAGTACTACTCGCTGCTGGGCCGGGACGTGGAACGCGACGTGGTGCCGATGGCGCTCAACGAGGGTGTCGGACTGACCGTCTGGAGCCCGCTCGCCGGTGGTTTCCTCTCCGGCAAGGTCAGCCGGGACGGTGCCGTCGCCGACAGCGGCGCGCGTAGCGCCCAGCCCGGTTACGCCAGCTTCACCCCGTTCGACCCCGAGCACGCCTTCGGGGTGGTCGACGTCCTCAAGGGTGTCGCCGAGCGGCACGCTGTGAGCCCGGCCCGGGTGGCGGTCGCCTGGTTGCTGTCCCGACCGGCCGTGACCAGCGTGATCGTCGGTGCCCGCAAGCACGATCAGTTGGTCGACAACATCGCCGCCTCGGATCTCACGCTGACCGAGCAGGACCTCACCGAGCTGGACGAGGCCACCAAGCTGCCCGTCGCGTACCCGAACTGGATCCAGGAAGGGTTCTTCGCCGGGCTCCGGCTGCCGCAGTGAGGCACGGCCCCGGGGTCGGTGGCTCCGGGGCCGCACTACTTGAGGATGAGCCGGTTCGTCTGCTCGAAGACGTCCAGGTCGGCAAGGGTCTCGATGACCGACGTGGAGAGTGGGGCGGGAAACCGGTCGCGGGCGAAGAAGCCGGCGTCGGTGGTCTCGTCGGTGACCCGGGCCAACTGCCCGTCCCACTCCTCCACCTTGAACGCCGTCGTGAACACCTGGTACGTGTGGCCGTACATGTTGGTGCTCGTCCGGTCCGGGCCGGTGTAGAGGGCGAACGCGCAGACCCGCAGCGCGCGCAGCCCGGTCTCCTCACGGACCTCGCGTACCGCGCAGTCGGCGATCGACTCGCCCAGCTCCATCGCGCCGGCCGGCATGGCCCACTGGCCGTTGTCCGAGCGTTTGATCAGCAGAATGCGTCCGGCGTCGTCGTTGACCACGGCACGGGCGCCGACGAACATCAGCGTCCGGTCCCCGGCGAGCGCGCGCAACTGCCCCACGTACGAGTCGGCCCAGGAGATGCTCACCTGCGACAACTTACGGGGGTTCCCAACGTGTGACCGCCGACACTAGCTTGTTACCCATGCGTAGCACGATGATGGACGCCCCTCTGCAGATCTCCCGGATCCTCGACCACGGTGCAGCGGTGCACGGGACGGCCGAGGTGGTCACCTGGACGGGTGCCGAACCCCGCCGGATGACGTACGCCGAGGTGGGCCGGGCCGCCGCTCGGCTGGCACACGGGCTGCGCGACGAGTGTGGGGTGACCGGCGACGAGCGGGTCGCGACCTTCATGTGGAACAACAACGAGCACCTGGTCGCCTACTTCGCGGTGCCGAGCATGGGCGCGGTGCTGCACACGCTCAACATCCGGCTCTTCCCCGACCAGGTCGTCTACATCGCCAACCACGCCGAGGACCGGGTGGTCCTCGTCGACAGCACGCTCATCCCGCTGCTGGCCCGGGTGATCGGTGAGCTGACCACCGTGCGGCACGTCGTGGTGGTCGGCGGCGGCGACCCGGCGCCGCTGGTGGCGGCTGCCGGCGACCGGATCACAGTGCACCACTGGGACGCGTTGCTCGCCGACCGGCCCGACACGTACGACTGGCCCGAGGTGGACGAGCGCGACGCCGCCGCGCTCTGCTACACCTCGGGCACCACCGGCAACCCGAAGGGCGTGGCCTACTCGCACCGGTCGATCTATCTGCACTCGTTGCAGGTCTGCATGCCGGAGGGTTTCGGTCTCGGGCCGACCGACCGCGAGCTGGCCATCGTGCCGATGTTCCATGCCATGTCGTGGGGCCTGCCCTACGCGGCCTTCCTCTCCGGCGCGTCGCTGATCATGCCGGACCGGTTCCTCCAGGCCGCGCCGATCGCCGAGATGATCGCCGCCGAGCGGCCCACGCTGGCCGGCGCGGTGCCGACCATCTGGACCGACCTGCTGGCCTACCTGGACACCCACGACGTGGACACCTCGTCGCTCGGTGAGGTCATCGTCGGCGGCTCGGCGTGCCCGCCGGCGCTGATGCACGCGTTCGACGAGCGGCACGGGATCGACGTCATCCACGCCTGGGGCATGACCGAGATGTCCCCGCTGGGGTCGGTCTCGCGCCCGCCCGCGGGTGCGACAGGTGAAGAAGCCTGGCGCTACCGCTACACCCAGGGGCGGGTGCCGGCCGGCGTGCAGGCGCGGATCGTCGGCCCGTCGGGCGACCCGATGCCCGCCGACGGCACGGCAGTGGGCGAGTTGGAGGTCCGGGGGCCGTGGGTGACCGCCCGGTACGTCGGTGACGACGCCCCGGACGAGGAGAAGTTCCGCGACGGCTGGCTGCGTACCGGCGACGTGGGCACCCTCTCGCCGGACGGGTACATCAACCTGACCGACCGCGCCAAGGACGTGATCAAGTCCGGCGGTGAGTGGATCTCGTCGGTGGAGTTGGAGAATACGCTGATGGCCCACCCTGCGGTGCTGGAGGCGTGCGTGGTGGGGGTCCCGGACGAGCGATGGGACGAACGCCCGCTGGCCACAGTGGTGGTCCGGGAGGGCGCTTCGGTGACCGCCGAGGAATTGCGGGACTTCCTGGCCGGGTCGGTGGCGCGGTGGCAGTTGCCCGAGCGCTGGGCGTTCATCGACACGGTGCCGAAGACGAGCGTCGGCAAGTTCGACAAGAAGGTCGTCCGTTCGCGGTACGCCGAGGGCGAGCTGACTGTCCGGGAGCTGACAGCCCCGTAACGTTTTCCCCGGCACTGTCGCCTGTTGGGGCGGGAGTACTCCTGAACCCTCCCCAGGGGCGGCCCCGGCGTTCGCACCGCGCCGGGGCCGCCCGCTCCACGCGGGGTGACCCGCACCGTCATTGTTGCGAAAGTTGTTCGCTTCTGTCCTGCTGACGGGGAAATCGGGTGGTCAGCGACCCGATCAGGCGTCGCTGGTGGTGATGAGCACCTTGCCCACCGTCGAGTCCTCCACCGCCTGGTGCGCCGCGGCCGCCTCCGCCAGCGGGTAGTAGTGCAGCGGCAGGCCGGCGTCCGCGCCGACCCGGATGCCACCCTGGCTGGCCGCCGCCGCCACGTCCTTCACGCCCTGCGCCTTGGCCGCCTTCGGCTCGGTGTAGACCAGGACGAACTGCCAGCGGGCGTTCGGGGCCATCATCGCCCGGATCGGGATGCTCACCTCGTCCCCGCCGTCGTCGGCGTACATGCAGACCGCGCCGCCGTGCCGCAGCACCCGTACGTCGACCGAGGCGTTGCGGGCGGGGGAAACCTCCACGATCGTGTGGACCCCGTCGGGGGCGATCTTGTGGACTTCCTCGACCACGTCCTGCTCCCGATAATTGATCACGAAGGAGGCGCCGGCCGAGGCTGCGAGCTGCGCCTTCTCCGCGCTGCTCACAGTGGCGATCACAGTGGCGTCGGCCCAGCGGGCGAGCTGGATCGCGGCGTTGCCGACCGCGCCCGCGCCGCCCTGCACCAGCACCGTGTGATCCGCCAGCGCGCCGGCCCGCAGCGTGTCCGGCATGAACTCGCCAGCGGTCAGACAGCGGTGCGCGGTGAGGAACGGGATGCCCAGGGCCGCGCCCAGCTCGAACGGGGCGGCGCCGAGGCGCACCGCCTGCCGGACCGGCACCAGCGTGTACTCCGCCGTCGTGCCCCACTGTCGCTGCCAGGCGGCCTCCCAGACCCACACCCGCTCACCGATCAGGTCGGGGTCGACCCCCTCGCCGACCGCCTCGACCACCCCCGCGCCGTCCTGCCCGGGAATCTGCCACCCGTTCGGTGGGGCGTTGCGGCGGGACTTCCAGTCGGTCGGGTTGACCCCGGAGACCGCCATCCGCACCAGGACCTCTCCCGCACCCGGCTCGGGCACCGGGCGGTCGACCAGACCGAGCACCGAAGGGTCGCCGTTGCGCTCGTACACGATGGCCTTCATCCGTGGTCTCTACCCGGCTCGATCCCTGTCAACCCAGCTCGTCCACCAACTCCGGGGTCAGCTCACCGATCGCGTCCAGCGACACCACCGCCAGCCCGGCGGCGTCCGGGTCGAGCGGGTACGAGCCGTGCGGCACCGCCACCACCCGCATCCCCGCAGCCGCGGCGGAACGCACCCCGTTGGACGAGTCCTCCACTGCCGCACACCGGGTCGGGTCGACGCCGAGGCGCTGCGCGACGCTCAGGTACACGTCCGGTGCGGGCTTGCCCCGCTCGGTCTGCTCGGTGGAGAGGGTCGCGCCGAACGCGTCGGTCAGGCCGGTCGCGGCCAGCGCCGCCTCGATCAGCCGGGTCGGCGACGAACTGGCCAACCCGAGCGGCCACCGCGCGGCCAGCCGGCGGACGACCTGGTCGGCGCCGTCGATGAGGGGTACGTGGTCCCGGTAGCGGCGGGTCATCTCCTCGACCACCTCGACGGCGACCTGCTCGGCGGTGCGGTCGACGCCCAGCTCTCCGCTGAGGTAGTGGGCCCACTCGCCGGTGCTCATCCCCATGAGCCGGCGTTGCGTGTCCGGCTGCCACGTCCCGCCGTGCGCCGCCACGTACGCCCGGCGGACCTCCTCCCACACCGGCTCGGAATCCACGATCACGCCGTCCAGGTCGAAGACCACCGCATCAGTCACGGGCCTATCCTGCCCGACCGGTGGGCGCCCGGTCAGCCGGGCAACGCGGGCAGACCGAGCGGGCTGCCCTCGGGAAGCAGGGTGTGACCGGACCGGGCGATCGGCTCCAGCAGCTCCCGGAGCCGGTCCGTGTCGTGGGCGCCGAGCGCCTGCCACGGGTGCGCGGCGGCCCGGTCGGTGGCGTCCTCGATGGCCTGGAACTCGGCCCGGGCGTGGTCGGTGGGCGCGCCGTCCCCGGTCAGCCAACCCCGCTCGGTGAGCCGCTCGCGGGCGGCGTGCCACTGCTCCTCGGACCAGCCCCGGCCCAGCAGGTACTGCGGCGACGAACCGTCCAGCGCGACCCGCCCGGTCAGCGTCTCCACCGGGTCCAGGCCGGCGGCCACCAGCGCCGCCACGTGCCCGTCCCCCCGGTGCTCGCGCAGCGTGGTGGCGGCCTGCCAGAGCCGCGCCAGCGGGTACTCGCCGGCCGGGAGGGCCGCGTTGGCAGCGCCGAGCACCCGACCGGCGGTCTGCGCCGCCGAGGCGGCCCGCTCCAGCAGGTCGGCGGCCTCCACCAGGTGCGACTCCGGAAGCTCGTAGGTGAGCTCGGCGAGCGCCTGCACCGCACCGGTCAGACGGGCGCGCAGCGCCTCCTGCGGGGTGGCCAACCGCCACACCGCCGGCAGCGCGCGGGCCACCATCGGCGGCGCGAAGTTGAAGAAGGCGGCGATCACCGGGGCAGCCTCGGCGGCGCCCAGCGGCGCGGCCCGGCCGGCGAAGTAACCGCGCCAGTAGCCGCGCAGCCCGACCGCCTCGTACGCGGCCCGGGCCCGGGGGTGGAGGTAGGTGACGGTGTGCACCGGCTCGAAGTACGCCCACATCGACCGGGCCGTCCGCCCAGGCTCGTCCAGCGCCGTCACATGCACCTCCGCGTCCCGGTTCCGGATGCTCACCCCGGGCGGCGAACCGCCCGGGGTGACGCCGAACCTACTGCCGCTGGGTGACGGGCCGGAAGCCCCATGTGAACAACTCCATCGCGTCCCGGCGACAACCGGGACGACCCGGACAGGTCACTGGGCGGCGAGCACGTCCACCACGAAGCGCAGCGGACCCTCGGGAGCACCCTTGGCGGCGGCGTCCTTGCCGTAGGCCAGCTCCGACGGGATGTCGAGCTGCACCCGGCTGCCCACTGTCACCCCGACCAGGCCCTGGTCCCAGCCCGGGATGACCCGGCCGACGCCGATCGGGAAGGTGGCCGGCTGCCCGGCCTTCCAGGAGGAGTCGAACTCCTTACCGTCCTTGTAGAACACGCCCACGTAGTTGGTGGTGATGTTCTGGCCCTTCTGCACGGCCGGGCCCTTGCCCTTGATCACCGGGGTGACAGTGAGCTTCTTGAGGTCACCGGTGCCCGGCGTCACCGCCGGCTTGGTGCCCAGCGCCGGGTCGGCGCCCTCGGGCAGCTGCGGAGCGGGGGGCGCACCGGCCTCGTCGGGGGCCGGGGCGGAGGCCGAGGGGGTCGCGTCGGCCTGGGTCTTGGGCTTGTCGTCGCCCCCGCCGATCGTCACGAAGACACCGATCAGCACCCCGACCACGGCGACGGCGGCGAGGCCGCTGGCCCACGCGTTGCGCTTGCGCCTCGCGTCGGCGGCCTTCTTCTCCGCCAACTGGGCGGCCAGGCGGCGCCCCGACTTGGTTGCCGGGCTCTGGTCCGGGCCCGTCTGCTGCGTCCGCTCGCTCACGTCGTCGACTCCCTGCTGCGAAGTGTGGCCGGCACCCGGTGCCGGGGGGAAAGCCGACGCACACGGTACCCGCACCGCGGCCTACCGTGCCCGCCGCCGACGCCTCGGATCGCCCAGCGCGACAGTTCCGGGGCTTTCCCGGGCGGTTATTCCGGGACGACCATGAAGTTGGTCACGAACGACGTGATCCGTCCGTCGGCGGTACGGCCGATCCAGGTGCCGTAGCAGCCGTCGCCCCAACCGGTGGCCACTGTGACGACGTTGGCACCGCTGGCCTCGTCCAACACGGCGGTGATCAGCCCCGGGACCGGGGACGAGGGCAACTTGTCGGGGATGAAGACCTGCTCGACCCGGTCGTAGTCCCAGCCTTCCAGGACGGCGAGCGCTGTCGGGTCGGCGAGGGTGCCGGCGCCGGCGTCCACCCCGTAGCCGAAGTAGTCGTCCGCGCCGAGCGTGGCGACGTCCTGGTCGCCCGCGACGGCCGGCTCCCAGCGGATCGTCGGCTCGTCGGAGACCACCAGCTGAAACGCGGCCACCCGCCGGTCCACCTCGGCGTCCTCCCGGAGCACCACCGCCACCCAGGCGCGAGTGGCGTACCGCCCCGGCGGCACCGTGACAGTGAACGGCTCCGCCTCCGGGCAGACCAGTGGGTCACACCCGACCACCTGGCCGGTGGGCAGCACGACGTCGCCCGCCGGGTGAACCTCGATCAGGTACCCGCCGTGCTGGTCGGTGAAGCGAGCGCCGGGCGTCAGCAACCGGTCCAGATCAGGGGTGTACGGCATGGGGGCTCCTCCGGTCGCCAGCGGCCGGCGGAGCGTACCCGGCGAGGCGGACACCGCCGCCGCTGCCGTACGGTCAGGCGCTCTTGCGGGGTGCGGTCTTGCGTGCGGCGGTCTTCTTCGCCGGCTCCGCCTTCTTCGCGGCGGTCTTCTTGGCAGCGGTCTTCTTCGCCGGCTCCGCCGCCTTCTTCTCGGCCGTCTTCTTCGCGGCGGTCTTCTTCGCAGGTGCCTTGGCCGCCTTCTTCTCGGCTGCCTTCTGCGCCGACCGGGCCGACGAGATGGGCGTCGGCTCGCCGCCGCCACCGCCACCGCCACCACCGCCGCGGGCGGGCTGCTCGCCGCGAGCCGCCTTGGCACGCTCCACCGAGGCCTTCAACGCCGCCATCAGGTCCACCGCCGCGGCCGGGGCCTCCTCGACCTCCTCCGGCTGGACGACCTCCCGACCCTCCACCTTGGCGTCGATGACCTCCTGCAACGCGGCCCGGTAGTCGTCGGTGAAGACGTCCGGCTCGAACTCGCCGGTCATCGAGTCGATCAGTGAACTGGCCATGGCCAGCTCCGGCGGGCGCACCTTGAGGTCCTCGTCGAGGAAACCGAAGTCCGGGGTACGGATCTCGTCCGGCCAGAGCATGGTGTTGAGCAGCAGCACACCCTCGCGGACCCGCAGAGTGGCCAGTTGCTCCCGCTGACGCAGCGCCACCTTGACGATGGCCACCCGCTCCGAGTCGATGAGCGCGTCGCGCAGCAGCACGTACGGCTTGGTCGCCGCGCCCTCCGGCTCGAGGAAGTACGCCTTGTTGTAGAGGATCGGGTCGACCTGCTCGGCCGGTACGAACTCCAGCACGTCGATAGCGCGGGAGCTGGTCAGCGGCAGATCGGCGAAGTCCTCGTCGGTGAGGATCACCATCTCGCCGCCGCCGATGTCGTAGCCCTTGGCGATGTCGTCGTAGGTGACCTCTTCGCCGCAGACCGAGCAGGTGCGCTTGTAGCGGATCCGACCGCCGTCCTCACGGTGCACCTGGTGGAACCGAATGTCCTTCTCCTCGGTCGCGGAGTAGAGCTTCACCCCGATCGAGACGAGCCCGAACGACACGGCTCCCTTCCAGATGGCACGCATCCTGCGCTCCCTTCCCCGGTATCGACCATGCTCGCATCCGAAAGAACCGGACGCGAGGTGTTCGGGCTGCTACTACAGTCGGGTCGTGCCCGGCGCGCCGCTCAAGCCGATGCTCGCGATGACCGGGCCGCTCCCGGCGGGTGACGGCTGGGCGTACGAGTTCAAGTGGGACGGCGTCCGCGCCCTGGCCGACATCTCCGGCGGCGGTCAGCACCTGTATGCCCGTTCCGGCGTGGAGATCACCGCCGCGTACCCGGAGTTGGCCACCCTGCCCGAGCAGGTCGACGACGCGCTGCTCGACGGTGAGGTGGTGCTGCTCGGTCAGGGCGGGCAGCCGTCGTTCACCGCGCTGGCCGAGCGGATGCACGTCCGGGACCGGGCCAAGGCGGCCCGGTTGGCAGCGGTCATGCCGGTGACGTACATGATCTTCGACCTGCTCCGGCTCAATGGCGACGACCTGACCGGCTGGCCGTACGAGCGCCGCCGGGAGGCCCTCGACGCGCTCGCGCTCGGTGGCCTCCGGTGGGCGGTGCCGCCGATGTTCGCCGACGGGCCGGCCACCTACGAGGCGGCCGGGGAGCACGGCCTGGAGGGGGTGATGGCCAAGCGGGTCGGGGCCGTCTACCGCCCGGGGGTGCGCTCGCCGGACTGGGTGAAGGTCAAGCTGGAGGTGACCGGCGACTTCGTCGTCGGCGGTTGGCGACCGGGCGCGCGCCGGATCGGCGGCCTGCTGGTCGGGGTGCCCGGCCCGGACGGCCGACTGATCTACCGGGGTCGGGTCGGCGGCGGGATCGGCGCGGCCATCGAGCGGCAGCTCCTCGCCGAGCTGGAGCCGCTGCGCTCCGGCGTGTCACCGTTCGCGCCGGGTGTGCCGCGCGAGGATGCGCGGGGCGCCATCTGGGTAACACCCCAGGTGGTGGTGGAGGTGAAGTACGGCCAGCGCACCCCCGACGGCCGGCTGCGCTTCCCCCGGGTGCTGCGGTTGCGCCCGGACAAGCCTCCGGAGGAGGTCGACGATGCCGGCTGAACGGCTACGGGTGGACGTCGAGGGTCGCGCGTTGGAGTTGTCCAACCTGGACAAGGTGCTCTATCCGGCGGCCGGGTTCACCAAGGGGGAGGTGATCGACTACTACACCCGGATCTCCCCGGTGCTCCTGCCGCACCTGCGGGACCGGCCGCTCACCCGGATCCGCTTCCCCAACGGGGTGGACGACAAGTCGTTCTTCGAGAAGAACACGCCGGCCGCGACCCCGGACTGGGTGCGGGTGGAGAACCTTCCCGCGCCCGGGTCGACGAAGGGCCGGGAGACCATCGACTACGTGGTAGCCGACGACCTGCCCACCCTGGTCTGGCTGGCCAACCTCGCCGCGTTGGAGCTGCACACACCGCAGTGGAAGGTGGGTGAACCCCCGGACATGATGGTCATCGACCTGGACCCGGGCCCGCCGGCCGGGCTCGCCGAGTGTTGCCCGGTGGCGGTCCTGATGCGCGACCGCCTCGCCGACGACGGCATCGAGTCGTACCCGAAGACGTCCGGCAAGAAGGGCATGCAGCTCTGCTGCCCGATCGCCGGCACCCAGTCGTCCGACCTCGTGTCCGACTACGCCCGACGGATCGCCCAGGAGCTGGAGAAGGCCCACCCGAAGTTGATCGTGTCGAAGATGGCGAAGAACCTCCGACCGGGCAAGGTCTTCATCGACTGGAGTCAGAACAACGCGGCGAAGACCACTGTGGCGCCGTACTCGCTGCGGGCCCAGTCGGTGCCGTCGGTGTCGACGCCGCTGACCTGGGACGAGGTCGAGGCCGGCGCGCGCGGCCGGAAACCGGCCGTCCGCCAGTTCACCGCCGCCGAGGTCCTGGCCCGGGTCGAGGAGTACGACGACCTGCTCGGCCCGCTGCTGAACGGCGGCCCGGAACTGCCCACCCGCTGACGGGAGCACGGCCCGACGTCCACGCCTGTGGACGCCGGGCCCTGTCGGCTGGTGGGTCAGCTGCGGCCGAAGACCTTGCGGCTGGAACCGAGGCGCAGCAGCACCGTCTCACCGGTGGCGTCCTTGACCCCGTCGTTGTCGGTGATCGCGTACACCTCGCCGTTGCCGGCCACGGTCAGACCCTCCAGCTTCTCCTGGGTCCACCCGTTGCTGGCGCGCAGCGCGGGCAGCACGTCGACGGCGAGCGTCTTCGGCAGCACTGTCAGCGGACCCGTCGCCGCCGCACCGGGCAACGGCACCGTGTAGATCCGCTTGACAGTGGCGGCCGGGCCGTTCAGCTTGTCCCGTTCGATGACCGCGAGCCGGTCACCGACCACCGTGATCTCGGAGAGGCCCATCCAGTCGCCGGGCACTGTGGTGGCCCCCAACTGGTAGCCGAACCAACTCCAGGTGCCCGCTACGACGTCGTACCGGCCGAGCCGGACGATGCCGGCCGGGTCGGTGCTCAACTCCCGCTGTACGGCAACCCAGACGATCTCCCGGCCCTGCCGGTCAACGGTCGCGGTGACGCCCTCCAGCCCCTGCTTGCCGAGGCCGGCGGCGACCTCGGCGGGCAGTGCGACGGTCTGCCGGGTCACCCCGGCGGCGTCGAGCCGAACCAGCTTGTTCTCCGCGCCCTTGGCGCCCTCCACGGCAAGCCAGAAGCCGCCCTGTGGGCGGGCGAAGATGCCCTCCGCGTCGTACCCGACCGGAGCGCCGGCCGCGTCCCGCACCGGCAGCGCACCGGTGATCACTGCTGGGGTCCGTTTCGCGTCGACGGTGAGGATGCGGGTCTGGGCGTACGCCGCGTCGGTGACGCTGTAGAGCTGGTCCCGCTTGCCCGGGACGGCGCTCAGCGCGCCGAGCGCTCCCCAACCGGTGGGCGTGCCGGCCCGGTCCGTGCCGGAGACGATGCTCGGGAATGCCGGAGTGGCAGTGCCGAGCTGGAAGAGCGACACCGAGGCCCGAACGTTGACCGAGGCGTCGTCCTCCTCACTGGAGACCGCGAGCAGCCCGCGCGACGGGATGGGCAGCAGCCCTTCCGGCCCGTTGGTGGTCGGCAGCATCTGCTTGAAAACCGGCCGGGTGGGGTCGTCCAGGTCGTAGACGGCGACGAAGTTGCTCCGCTCCGAGCCGACGAAGGCGTACCGGACGCCGTCGTACTCGGCGACGGCCACGCCCTCCGGCTCGGTGCCCTTCTTGCCGGCCCGGTCCTCGTTGTGCAGCCCGTACGCGACGGCGAGCCGCTCGAAGGTGTTGCCGGCGTCCCAGGCGACGCGTCCGCCGAGGCTGTCGAAGACCGACCAGCCACGGGTGCCGCCGTGCCAGTCGCCCTCGTTGGCGGTGGCGAGATAGCGGTCGTCGACCCAGGCCACCGCGTCCGGCTCGCGCGGCACGTCGGTGATGCCGCCGGTCAGGTCGATGACACCGTCCTTCTTGGTGTCGATGCCGCTGATCGTGGCGGTGCCGGCGCTGAACACCTTGGTGATCCGGCCGGTGGGCAGGTCGATCAGGGCGACGCCGTTGTTCTCCTGAAGCGTCACGGCCAACTGGTTGCGGCCGTTGATCGAGACGTACTCCGGCTCGGGGTCGGTCGGCGCGGCGAGGCCGGCCTGCGCCAGCGCGGGCAGCGCCGTGCCGTCGGCCCCGGTCAGCGCGACCGGCCGCAGCCGCCAACCGGCCGGAGGCTTCCCGGCCAGGTCGACGATCTGCACGAAACCAGCGGGCGCCTGGGGCAGGTCGCCCTCTTCGCCGCCGGGCGGGGTGGCCTCCTCGTCGCGCTCGTTCTCGATGGCGATCGCGGCGTACCGCTTGTCAGTGCTGATCGCGATCGAGTCGGGCTGACCGCCGAGATCGAAGCTGGCCACCCGCTCGCGACTGGCCAGCTCGATCACGTCGAGGCGGCCGGACGGTTCGGTGTAGCTGGCGCTGGTGTTCACCACCACGAGCACGTACCTGCCGACCACGGCGACCGAGGTCGGCTCGTCCTCGGCGTTGCCGAGTTGGGCCAGGGAGAGCGTGCCGAGGCCGCGCGGCCGGTCGGCACGGGAGATGTCCAGAAAGCCGATGCGCCGGGCCAGCGCGTCGGTATGGATCAGGGTGCGACCGTCCTCGCTGACCGCCGAGATCTCGGCGACCGTCGCGGTCGTCGGATCCTCGCCGGCCGGCCGGTTCTGGAACACCGGGTACGTGGCGACCCGGTCGAAGGCGAGCGACATGCCTGGATGGTGGTGCCCGCCGGCCGATGCGGGGGTGGCCCCGGTCAGGCTGGCGGCGGCGACACCGGCTGCGGTGAGCGCCGTGAATGCTCTTCTGAGAGTCAAGGACTTCCTCCGTTAGGTCGTACCCGCACGGAGGCTGACAGTCGTCGGGGAGCATCAGCTTGCGGCGACGTGAACAGCGGGCGAAGCACGCGACCGCCACCAGGCGCCGCCGACCAGGGCGATCGTGATGACGGTGACCGCGACGTCGCCGGCCAGGGCCGCAGCCGGGCTCGCCGGGGAATACGGCGGCACCACGTACGCGAACGCGGCGGCGGTGACCAGGCCCGCGGTGCCGGCAACGAGCACGTGCCGCTGCCCCCAACCCTTGCGGGACGACCAGTAAGCGATCAGGGCGCCGGCGGCAGCGGCAAGCGTCAGTGCGATGGCCACCCCTGCCCAGCCGGGCGTCAGGTCGCCGCCGATTCGGACGAGGACGACAAGCAGACCCACCCAGAGCGGGTGCGGTGCCCGACGGGCCCGGCGCGGGTGGGGGTGACGCCAGCGGGGCAGCAGGGCTACCGCGACGAGGGCGACGACCACCACGGCGGCGAAGGCCAGTTGGAGCGGGCTGGCCAGGAAGCCCTTCCGGCCACTGTCGGAGAAGATCAACAGACTGCCGAGCAGGTAGAGCACGCCCACCGCGGCGAGACCGGGTCGGCCCAGCCACGGCCGCAGCCGCCGTTGCGGCCCGAGGAACGACTCGATGAGCACGATCGGCGCGCAGATCGTCAGCACTATGTGGTTGCCCACGTAGTCGAACGCCTGCCGGAGGCTGAATTCGAGCCCCGGCACCAGCGTCGCCTCGGCGGCGGCCCGGGTGTCGGCGTACTGGGTGTCGTCGAGGTAGTCGGGGTTGAACAGTGACTGGTCGACCAGCCCGGCCTGGAGTACGCCGAACGCGGCGGCGAGCAGCACGATGGTCGGCCAGCCCGCGCCGAGGTGCCGGGCGGTCTCCCGGATGAGGATCGCCGCGCCGCCGTACATCGGGCCCAGGAAGATCAACACCGGCAGGAAGTCGTCGATGGCGAAGCCGCCCCACGAGCACTCGGCCGCCCACGGCGCGAGCAGCAGCAACGCGATCACCGGCAGGAGCCGCCGACGCAGAGGCAGACGGTCGGCGGTGGCGAAATGGTCGGTGGCGGGATGGTCGGTGGCGGGATGGTCGGCGGTGCCGGGGTCGGGTGCGGTTGGCATGGGAGCTCCTCGGCGACGCTTTGGGGATCGTTCCCCGCACCGTGCCCGGGCCACCCGGTCACCCGATACGGCCATCGGCCGACGACCGGTGCGACCAAAGTCGTTGAGTACTGTGGTGCCGACGTCGACCCGGGGAGCGTGGAGATGCAGCCAACCGTCACGGCCGACCTGGCGGCCCGGCCCGTCGAGGCCGAGCGTCCACTGCTCAGCTACCGCGACGAGGCGACCGGCGAGCGCGTCGACCTGACGGCACAGCAGGTCGGTCAGTGGGCGGCACGCAGCGCGAGCCTGCTGCGGGACGGCTGCCGGCTCGGCCCCGGCAGCCGCGTAGCGGTCCTGCTGCCGCCGCACTGGCGTACCGCAGCGGTGTTGTTGGGCGCCTGGGCCTCCGGCCTGGCGGTGTCGTTCCGACCGCGCGCCACAGCGGGCCTCGCGGTGCTCGAACCGGGCGGCGACCGGCCGTTCGACGCGGTCTTCGTGACGCCGGAGCGCCAGGACGACTGGCTGGAGGACGTGCCGGACGCGCCGCACCGCTATCTCGTCGGCACCGGTCCGGGGCGGCTGGACGACGTGCCGTTGGGCTGGTTGGACTGGTCCGCCGAGGTGCTCCGGCACGGCGACGGCGCGCCCGACCACACGGCCATCCACCCGTCGGACCCGGCCACCGCTGACGGCACCACCTACGGGCAGTGGGGTGCGCTCGCCCAGGAGTTCGCCACGATGCTGGACCTGCGCGCCGGCGACCGCCTCCTGGTCGACGCCGCCGAGACCGAGCAGCCGCTGAAGTGGTTGCTCGCGCCGCTCTCGGCCGGTGCGTCCGTGGTGATCAGTGCCAACCTCGACAAGGCGCGGCGGGACGCGGTCGTCGCCGCCGAACAGGTGACCCGGGTCCTCTGAACGTCGCCGGAGCGGCCCAAACAGCGCTGGCCGACCCGGTTCCGTTACGTCGCCATCTGCCCTGCTCAGAGGGTCTTTTGTCGATGCCGTCGGCGTGTTCTCATACCGAACAGCGACGTCATCGACCACGCACCGCCTCCCTCATCGAAAGGTGCACCGATGCGCAGAAGATCGACCTTCCGACTGGCGGTCCTCACCGCCACCGCCGCGACGTTCCTGGCGTCCGGCGGTGCCTCCGGGGCGCTCGCCACTGCCGCGCCCGCGCCCGCCTCCCCGGGCGTCACCGCGTGTGAGCCGGGCGCCGACGCGCACGGCGCCGCCCGGCTGGCCGAGGGCGCCACCGCCCAGGAGCCGGAGCTGTACTCCACCAACGAAGCCAAGGCATACGGCGTGATCAAGGACGCGCCGCGCCTACCGAACGGCAGCGTCACAGTGCCGACGGTCTTCCACATGATCTCCGACCACCCGCTCACCGCGGCCGAGACGACCAGGTGGAACACCCTGATCGCCGCGCAGTTGGCGGTGCTCAACGACTCGTTCGCGGGCCGCACCGCGGGAGACGCCTCCAACACTCCGTTCCGGTTCTCGCTCGTCGACACGACGTGGACGGTGAACAGCGCCTGGTACACCGTCGTGCCGGGCAAGAACGAGCGGGACATGAAGAAGGCGCTGTACACCGGCGACTCGGAGACCCTGAACGTGTACGCGGCCAACATCGGCGACGGGCTGCTCGGCTGGGCGTACTTCCCGAAGGGTTACAACAACGGGCGCGACTACATCGACGGCGTGGTGATGCTCGACGAGTCGATGCCGGGCGGCACGGCCGGCAAGTACGCCCTGGGTGACACGCTGACGCACGAGGTCGGGCACTGGCTGATGCTGGAGCACACCTTCGCGCACGGCTGCTCCGCGTCCGGCGACTTCGTCGCGGACACCCCGCGCGAGGCGGCGCCGCAGTTCGACTGCCCGGTGGGCGCGGACTCCTGCACCGCGCCCGGGCTCGACCCGATCCACAACTTCATGGACTACACGCAGGACTCCTGCATGAACATGTTCACCGCCGGGCAGGCCGACCGGATGAGTGACGCCTGGGTGGCGTTCCGGGCCGGCGGCGCCGGGTAACCACCCGCTTCCAGGGGTTGGCGGGCCGCGCTGAGTGGCCCGCCAACCCTTTTCTGTCGCACTCACCCGCCTCGCCGCTGGTTCAGCCATTGCGCGCGGAGAGGCGCAGTTGATCAACTAACTGTTCACCCCCGCTGCGCCCGTTTCTCATCAAGCTCGCCTGGCGAGTTCGCCAGCGCCCGGCAGGGTCACTGAACGGTCGCGCCCACCGGCGTGCCACAGCACCTGTAGACCGGAGCGCTGGCATGCCCTCAACCGCACGGTGGCCCCGCCGCGTCGTGATATCGGTGGCGTTCACCCTCACCCTGCTGGCCATGGCGGTTCCTGCCGGAGCACACCCGTACGGCTATCCGCAGACCGTGACCGTCGCGGCGGACGCGACCCGCCCCGCGGTGGTCCGCCTGACGTGGAAGGCGGGCGGCGTCGACGAACTGACACTGCTCGGCGTCCGGCTCGGCCTGCTGCCGCAGGACCGTGTACTGCTCGACGGCGCGATCTCGTTTCAGGCTTCGGACGCGACAGTGCTCGCCTCGTCCCCGTCATTCGCGACCTATTTGCTCAGGCAGATGACAGTCAGCAGCGGCGGACACGCGTGCGCCGGCACCGTCGACCCGCCGAGCGATCTCGCGGGCTCCGGTGTGGACGTCGACTACCTCTGCGCGGGGCCGATCGGCGCGGCCCGCATCGAGGTCCGGATGTTGAGCGACCTCGACCCCGCGTACCAGACGGTGGCGACCGGCCCGTGGGGCCAGCGCCATGTGTACGGCCCCGACCGGTACGCCCACGACTGGGCGCTCGGCGACGCACCCTCGGCGCCTGCTGCGGGCGTTGCCGACCACGGCCGCGCCACCGCCTGGAAGGTCGCCGGCAGCGTCGGCCCCCTGCTGTTCATCGCGGCCGTCGTTCCGCTGCTGCGACGTCAGGTACGTCGCCGACGGATCGCCCGCGCCCGACCGTCGTCCTGAGACCGGCCACCCGCTCTGGTCCCCGTGCCCGCCGCGGTCGGCATTCCGGTGCTCGGCGTCTGCGGTTCTTCGCACCCAACAAAGGAGAAACCTCGCCATGACGCACGCTTCACGTGCGCGTAGGAAGCGAACACGCGGACTCCTGTCCGCGGTGGCGCTCCTCCTCGTCGCCGGACCGGCGACGACCCTCAGCCCCACCCTCGCAGGAGCGCAGGCGATCCCGACCAGCGGTAACGCGCCGCTGATCAGTCTGAGTAACGGGCAGAACCTCGAAGGTGAGGTTCCCGTCGTCGTCGAGCCGGTCACCGAGAACGACTCGGTCACCACCCTCGCCGTCGACGGCGACCGGATCGGTGCCGACAAGACCGCCGGGACCGCCCACTTCGCCTTCGAGATGGGCGGCAACGGCACCGAGGCCCGCTACCGCAACTACATCACCGTCAACGGCCACACCGCCGACGCCGACCGGGTGTACCTCCCGGACATCCCGGGCGGGCAGGTCGGCACGCTCGACTTCCCCGGTGACTGGCTCCAACCCGGCTCGAACACCATCACCGTCCAGGCCGGAGCGAACTGGGTCGACTCGACCACCAAGACCGCCGTCGGCTATGAGGAGTTGCCGAACGGTGAGGGTGGCCGCTGCCCCAACTACGACGACTACGCGTTGAGCAGCATCAGTCTCAGCCTGCTCGGCGTGGTCGCCGACGGCGAGCAGAACCTGTTCAGCTACAGCTTCGGCGACGGCACCTGCGGCAGCTCCGCGAAGCTGCTCAAGCAGGCCCTGACCTTCGTCATCTCCGGTGAGCCGGGCAGCACGTCAGGCCTGCGCGCCGACCTG
Source organism: Micromonospora sp. NBC_00330 (assembly GCF_036136635.1). Lineage (NCBI taxonomy): Bacteria > Bacillati > Actinomycetota > Actinomycetes > Micromonosporales > Micromonosporaceae > Micromonospora > Micromonospora sp. NBC_00330. The sequence goes on along the minus strand of NZ_CP108012.1, from coordinate 5,426,894 downwards.
GACACCACCAGGCTCACCAACGGTACGCACACGGTCAGCGCGACGACCCAGTCGGGCGCGAAGACGTCAGTGACCGTGGACGTCAACAACTCGCCGGTCGGCGCGGCTGTCGTCACCCCGGGTGACGGTGCCCGCATCCGTGGCACGCGGCCTGTCATCGCCGCGCTGCCCACCGGCGGCAAGGACCACGTCGAGTCGCTGGCCGTCGACGACAAGCCCGCCGAGAACGCCGAGGCGCTGGCCACCGGCACCGCCACCCTCGGTCTCCGCGTCGAGGCCGGCAACTCCATCGAGGCCCGCTACCAGAACTACGCGCTCGTCAACGGCCACCGGGTCGATCTGGGCGGCGACTATGGCGCCACCGGCGCCGAGGACGTCAGGCTGGCGTTCCCGACCCGGTTCCTGCACCTCGGTGACAACGTCGTCGAGGTCCGGACCGGCGACTACAACGGCACCTGAACGGCGCGACCTGCGCCAACCACGACGACTTCACCCTCACCCGGGAGGCGACGAGCCTCACCCTGAGCACGGCGGGCACGGTGACGGCCGGCACCACGTACGTCGTCACCACCAGCGGCACGACCGTGACGAAGGCGGAGACGACCGCTGCCACGTTGGCGCTGGGCGACGGCACCTGCGCGGCCAACAGGGACGCCGAACTTCACTTCACCATCGACGGCGCCCCGACGACCCGTACGGTCGACACCCTCGGCAGCGGCGGCGACGCGCACCTGAAGGTGTTCGTCGGCGGCAACGGCAGCGACAACGGGTACGACAACAAGGTGCTGATCAACGGCATCCCGCTGGAGATCGGCATGTGGGAGAAGGAGACCGCCGACCTCACCTTCCCGAACGAGTGGCTGGTGCCGGGCGTCAACGCCGTGGAGTTCGTCGCGGGCAACGACCACGGCAGCGCCAAGCCCGGCGGCTGCGACAACTTCGACGACTTCACGCTGCGGGACTTCCAGCTGCTGCCGACCGACGCGAAGGCGACCCAGCTGACCCGCTCGGTCGCGCAGACCACCGTCACCATCGGCTCGGCGAGCTACCCGGCCGGTTCGCAGGTGACCACGTACGTCGGCGACGGCACCTGTGGCAGCAGCTACAACTCGGTGCTGACCAAGGTGGTCCTGTTCGACGTCACGGCACCCGACGGCGCGGCGCTGCCGGCGCTGGGCAAGCGCGCCGACGTGGACACGACGGCGATCGCGGACGGCGCCCACACCATCAAGGCGGTCGTCGGGGACAAGACCTCGACGCGGCGTTTCACCACCGACAACACCGCCCCGGAGGTCGAGAGCAGTGTCCCGGCGGGCGGGCAGCGGCTGACCTCGACCGTCGCCCTCAACGTCAAGATCAAGGACGCTTCCGGGGTCGTCGGCACGCCGGCCATCACCCTCGACGGCGTGGCCGTCAAGCAGGGCGACCAGATCGGCCACGGTCTGCCGGCCGGCGAGCACACCATCGCCCTGACGGCGACCGACGCGCTCGGCAACACCGCCACCCGCGAGGTGCGCTTCAGCAGCGCGAGCATCCCGGACGTTCCGAGCGAGCTGAACTCGACAGTGAAGAGCACCGACCCGCTCTCGGCCGAGCTGTCCGCCCGGATCCCCGGCGCCGAGGGCGTCGGACTGACCGCCACCTTCACCAAGGCGGACGTGGTCGTGCCGACGGGCGGTTACCAGGGCGAGGCGGCCGACGTGCCGACCACGCTCGACGTCCAGCACGACAAGTTCGTCGACGTCACCTCGCTGCGCCCGCTCGACGGCGCGACGATCGACACCCCGTCCAGCCGTGGGGTGATCTTCCAGCGGTACGACCTGCCGCTGGGCGCGACCAGGCAGCAGCCGACTCTGCGCTGGTCGGGCACCATCGACCCGGCCCGGATCGTGGCGCTGCGGGCGTGGGACCCGGCCACGAAGAAGTGGGTCGTGCTGACCAGTTCGCGGGGGCAGGCCGGGCAGGACACCGTCCTGACCGCGCAGATCGAGGCCGGGTACCGCGACGGCGGCGTGGTGCACGTGCTGGTCACCGGCGAGGATCCGTTCGCCGACGACCTGTCGCCGCACGACGCGTCGGCGCAGAACGACAAGGACCGCTTCGAGGATCCCGCGTCGTACGACTTCTCGCTGGCGCACTTCACCGACACCCAGTACGTCACCGAGGGTGCGGCCGGCGGAACGTACGACGACTTCGACGGCAACGCCGAGCCCTCGGACGTCGAGACGGCCGAGGAGCAGGCGATCTGGTCGGCCGCGTACCGCGACCAGATGCAGTGGATCGCCGACAACGCGGCCAGCCGCAAGATCGCGTACGCCGCGCACACCGGCGACGTCATCGAGAACGACTACTACGACCCGCTGGCCAAGAACCCGGACGGCTCGCTGAAGCGGCCCGGTCTGCACGAGCAGGTCGAGAAGGAGCTCGCCACCGCGTCGGGCTTCCAGAAGATCCTCGACGACAACGGTGTCGTCAACCAGGTCATCGCCGGCAACCACGACGATCAGTTGGGTGCCGAGACGGGCCCCACGTCCCGGTTCAGCCGGACGTTCAGTGCCGACCGGTACTACGGGACGGCGAAGGGCTGGCCGAAGGGCACCGAGTACCACGCGTGGGACGAGGTGACCAACGCCGACGGGTCCGTCACGCCGGGCAAAGACAACCAGAACAACTACCTGCTCTTCTCCGCCGGTGGCCTGGACTTCGTCGCTGTCGGCCTGTCGTACGGCGTCACGCCGGCCGAGGCCAAGTGGGCTGACTCGATCTTCAAGCGGTACCGGGACCGCAACGGGATCCTCCTCTCCCACGATTACCTGAAGCCGTCGGCCAACCCCGACGGTCGCGGGGCGGACTTCTCCGCACCGGACGGCTCACCACTGTTCAAGCAGGTCGTCGAGGTCAACCCGAACGTCTTCCTGGTCCTCGCCGGACACGAACACGGCGTCGGCACCAACCTGAAGTCGAAGATCGGCGTCACGGTCAGCCACGACGTCGTGGAACTGCTCGCGGACTACCAGTTCTACACGGTCACCGCCGCCGAGCTGTGGCCGTCGCGGGTCGCCCCGGACGGCACCATCGACGTCAACGGCGACGGCACCCCGGACCACAAGGCCACCGACCGGTTGCAGTTCGGCGCGAGCTTCCTGCGCCTGCTCCAGTTCGACGTGGACCGGGCCGAGATGCACATCGACACGTACTCGCCGTTCCTCAAGAACTTCGGAGCGACCGAGTACGACATCCGCCAGGACGGCAGCCAGCCGAAGCCGCGGTACAACGGCTCGGAGGACAACCTGACACTGCCGGTGGACCTCAGCACCCGCAAGACGTCGTTCACCACCGACTCGCTCGCCGCGTACGTGCCGTCGGGCACGATCGGCACCGACGAGGTGACCTCGAACGGCGTCGCCACCACGACCTGGGGCAATCTCCTGCCGGGCACCTCGTACGGCTGGATCGTCTCCGCGAAGAGCGCCGACGGCGGCGAGGCGGTGGCCCAGCCGGCCGTGTTCGGGACCGCCAAGCAGGTCCCGACGATGACCGTCACCGCCGCCCCGAGCACGTGGGGCACCGCGGCGACGGTGACAGTGCGGGTCGCGGCCGGCAGCACGCCGGTCACCGGCACTGTGGAGCTGCGCGAGGGTACGACCGTCCGCGGTTCGACCACTGTGACCAACGGGACCGCGACGTTCACCCTCCCGGTGGGCCTCGCGGGCGGCCAGCACACGCTCACCGCGTCGTACGAGGGCGACGACCACCTCACCTCGGCGCAGGCCACCGCCGTCCTGACGGTGAACCTGCCGGCGCAGTGGAGTTCGTCGACCGTCTACAACGATGGCGACCGGGTCACCTACCAGGGTCGGGTCTTCCGGGCCTCCTGGTACACGAAGAACCAGAAGCCGGGTGCCGACGCCAACGGCGCGTGGCAGGAACTCGCCATGACCGAGGACGGTACGACGATCTGGACCGCGTCGCGGATCTTCAACTCCGGTGACGTCGCGATGTACGACGGTCGGAAGTGGCGGGCCCAGTGGTACACCCGCAACCAGAAGCCGGGTGACCGCAACGGCTCCTGGGAGGAGATCGCCCCGACCCCACCGGACAACAGCCCGGCGGCCTGGACGCTCACGAAGGTCTACAACGCCGGTGACCGGGTGTCCTTCAAGGGCCACGTGTACGAGGCGAAGTGGTGGACGCGCGGCCAGGAGCCCGGTGACAAGTTCGGCCCCTGGAAGCTGATCAAGTAGTCGGGTTCGCGTGACGCCGGCCCGGGATCGCCTCTGGTCCCGGGCCGGTGCGCGTCTCGTCACCCGTCCGGTGGAGCCCACACGTTTCCGCCGTCTCTCACGTTTTCCTGCCTCCTAGGCTGCGCCGAAGGCCGATATGGGTGGCGGAGGGCGATTGTGGTGTCGAGGCGTACACGTCGGATGGTGGTGTCGGCAGTGGCCGGCGGTCTGTTCGCCCTCGGGGTGGTCGCGCCCGGTCCGGCGGCAGCGCCACTGCCTCGCGCGGCCCAGGCCGACGGCCCGACCGTTCCCGAACCGCGCGAACCGCGCCCACCGCTGCTCCCCGCCGACTTCCAGGGCACCGGCCGGTACATCGTGCGTGACCTCGGCATCGACGTGCCGTTCTCCTGGCAGGGCCGCGACGGCAACAGCCAGATGACCGCCGGCGGCCCCGAGCACCCGATCTGGTTCACGAACCTGATCTACGAGAACACGCTCTACACGCTCACCTACAGGTGGCCGAACATCCCGCTGTTTCCGCCCCGCGCGTGCAGCAAGATCCCGGGGTTTTTCAACCGGCAGATCTTCAACGACAAGCTGAAGACCGCCCGCTACGTGGGGCCGGAGATCCTCCAGGGTGACCAGGACCGGCACGTCGACCACTGGCGGGTCGGGGTGGTCGGCGGCTCCACTGTGCCGGGGGAGTTCTTCCGGTTCCCGATCGCGCTCGGCGACATCTACGTCGACCAGCACGACCCGAGCCGGTGGTGGCAGGTGTTGCAGTTCGGCCTGCAGAACCTCTTCGACCCGGAGCTGGACGAATGGTTCACCATGGACACCTTCGAGCACCGCCCCGGCGAGGTCACCCTCCCCGACCGCTGCCCGCCCCCCACGCCGTGACCCATCCTGCCGCCGCCCGCCCCGCGCGTTGATCGACTCGGCTTTCATGAAATCGGGGCATCAACACGCTTCGGATGCCGCGACTTCCAGGAAGCCGAGTCGATCAAGGCGCGCGGGCCCCGGCCGGGTTGGGGCCGGGTCTGGTTACAGGGCGAACAGCAGGGCGGCGTCCAGGAGGACGACGAGGGCGGTGGCGAAGTGGATGCCGAACGCGACGGCCTTCGTTCCGCCGTTCCGTAGCACGATGACTGTGTCGCCCAGCGGGACGAGCGCGACGATCAGCATGAACCACGCGACAGCGTCGGCGGTCGTGAAGGCGATCAGGGCGAGGCCGAGCAGCCCGAACGTGAGGTCCTTGAGTCCTTTGACAGTCAGGTAGGCGGGGTCGCCGTCCGGGCGGGCCGGAACGCCGTACCCGGCGGCTGCGGCCTGCGGTACCAGCAGGAACCGCGCACCGATGAAGACGACGAAGAGGCTGAGTACGACGGCGAGCCCGTAGGCGAGGGGTGCCAGCATGAGTCTGCTCCAGTTCCTAGCGCTGCTAGATACAAGAGCGACGCTAGCAGAGCGTCGAAAGGAACGCTAGCGCTGCTAGGGTTGCTGTCATGTCGACTCAGGGGCGCCGGGAGCGCGAGCGGGCGGAACGGGAACGGGCGATCATCGCCGCAGCACGCGACCTGGCCCTGGCGGAAGGCTGGGACGCGGTGACCACCCGGCGGCTCGCGGCCGAGATCGAGTACAGCCAGCCCGTCCTCTACAGCCACTTCAAGGGCAAGGACGCCATCATGGCGGCCGTCGCCGTCGAGGGTTTCGCCGAACTGGCCACCACGCTCGTCTCAGCCCGAGCGTCGGCCGCCGATCCCCGTCAGGCGGTCGCCGACGTCGCCGCGGCGTACGCCGCTTTCGCCGAGCAGCGGCCCGCGCTCTACGACGCGATGTTCACCCTCGCCGTGGACCTGCCGTTCGCCAGCCAGGACGTGCCGACCGACCTGGCCCGAGGCTTCGCCGAGTTGGCCGAGACGGTGCGCCCATTCGTCGGGGAGGACGACCTGGAGGCGGTCACCGAGACGTTCTGGAGCGGCCTGCACGGGCTGGTCACGCTGATGCGCAGCGGCCGGCTCCGCCGCGCCGACCACGACCGTCGGCTCGCGGTGCTGGTGGATCGCTTCTCCTCGCGCTGATCGTTGCCGTCGAGGTCGGGCGCGCCGAGTTCACCGACCGCCGGGCCTGGGCGTGCGTCGGGCGCAGGGCGCGAGGTGGTCGACCGGCAGGGCGCACCGCGCGCCGCCGGACAGTGGCCGATCGCAGAAGACCCAATGTCGTACGCCCTGCTGGTCCTCCGCCGAAACGGTCACCCCGCCCGGCTCGACCCGCGCGCTGAGCCGGACCAACACCCGAGCTGCGGTACGCGCGAAGATCCTGGCGCGCAGCAGGTCGGGCGCGATGATCGGCAGGTGGATCACCCAACGCTCACTCATCGGTAGCGGCACCGATCGAGGATCTGCCAGGGCTGCGGCGACTCTTCCCGCCTTCTCGTCGGAGGCGGTTCGTCGCGTCGACTCGCCAGCCGACTCGTCTGGTTGCGCACGTGGCTGCCCTTCGTCGGATGGGATCGACGTGGAGGAAGGGGCGGTCTCCGCCGGTTGCGCTCGGCGGAGACCGCCCGCCCGCGGCCGTCCGGGGGGTACGGCAGCAGGGCCGCGCCGGGGGAGCGCGGCGAGTGGGTCTCGACGGGTCGGATCTCGGCGGCGATGCGAAACCAGTACGAGAGGCGCCAACCGACCGCAGCAGCACCGCATCACCGAGAGCGACGCTACCGATACTGAGTCACCTATGTCAAGGACGTCTCCGAGTCACCTACCCACCTACGTCACTCGCGCTACATGCGTTGCCTACGTCGAACTGGCTGATCAATACTGGGCGAGCCAACCGACTGCAAGGGGCTCCACGTGCCTATCCCGCCCACAATGGACGAGCTGCTCGACGATCTCCTGAAAAAGATCAAGGACGGGACCTATGCGCAGGGGTCACAGCTTCCGTCCGGGCGCGTGCTGGCAGACGAATACGACGTCTCGCAGTCCACGATCAGCCGGGCGGTGGCGAAGCTGCGGAAAGAGGGCGTGCTCGTCGGGCGTCCGGGGCGCGGGGTTTTCGTCGCGGACGCCCGCAAGCGCTGACCCTCGCTGGCTGCCCGGAGCGCGTTGCGCGGGCGTGACTGCCTGAAGCGTTCCGAGGCGTGGCTGCCGGGAGCGCGGTGCGCGAGGCGGGGCTGCCAGGCGTTGCCCGTGGCCGCCGTCCACGCCGGGCGGCTGATTCGTCTACGACATCAGCTCCATACCGAGCGCGTGAGACACCCCGTCCCCGCCCCGCGCCCGCACCCACCGCGCCCGCACCCACCGCGCTGATCGACTCGGGTTCCAGGAAATCGGGGCATCACAGCGCCCCGGACACCGCGACTTCCTGGAAACCGAGTCGATCAAGGCGAAAAAGCGTCAGTCGACGGTCGGGAGCTTCGGGCCGAGGACGTCGTCGGCGTCGACGATCGTGTACGCGTACCCCTGCTCGGCGAGGAAGCGCTGCCGGTGCGCCGCGTACTCGGTGTCGATGGTGTCCCGGGACACCACTGTGTAGAAGTGCGCCTGTCGACCGTCGGCCTTCGGTCGCAGCACCCGACCGAGCCGCTGCGCCTCCTCCTGGCGTGACCCGAACGTCCCGGACACCTGGATCGCTACCGCCGCCTCGGGCAGGTCGATCGAGAAGTTGCCGACCTTCGAGATCACCAGGGTCCGCAGCGAGCCGGACCGGAACGCGTCGAACAGCCGCTCCCGCTCCTTGTTGGTGGTCGAGCCCTGGATGATCGGTGCGTCGAGGTACTCGCCGAGCTGGTGCAACTGGTCGATGTACGCGCCGATCACCAGCACCTGGTCGTCCGGGTGCCGGTCCACCAGTGCCTTGACCACCGGCAGCTTGGTGCGGGCGGTCGCCGCCATCCGGTAGCGCTCCTCGGCCTCCGCTGTCGCGTACGACATCCGCTCCGCGTCGGTCAGTGTCACCCGGACCTCGGTGCACTCGGCCGGTGCGATCCAGCCCTGCGACTCGATGTCCTTCCACGGCGCGTCGTACCGCTTGGGCCCGATGAGGCTGAACACGTCACCCTCGCGGCCGTCCTCGCGTACCAGGGTCGCGGTGAGGCCCAGCCGGCGGCGGGCCTGGAGGTCCGCTGTGAACCGGAAGATCGGCGCGGGCAGCAGGTGCACCTCGTCGTAGACGACCAGGCCCCAGTCGCGGGCCCCGAAGAGGTCCAGGTGGGTGAACGCGCCGCCGCGCCGCGAGGTGAGCACCTGGTACGTGGCGATGGTGACCGGGCGGATCTCCTTGCGCTCGCCGGAGTACTCGCCGATCTCCTCCTCGGTCAGCGAGGTGCGGGCAATCAGCTCCCGCTTCCACTGCCGGCCGGCGACCGTGTTGGTCACCAGGATCAGGGTTGTCGCCTTCGCCTCGGCCATCGCCGCCGCGCCGACCAGGGTCTTGCCGGCGCCGCAGGGCAGCACCACCACCCCCGACCCGCCGGCCCAGAACGCCTCCACGGCCTCCCGCTGGTACGAGCGCAGCGTCCACGGCTTGCGCCCGTCCTTGCCGGCCTCGGCCAGCTCGATCGGGTGCGCCTCACCGTCGACGTAACCGGCCAGGTCCTCCGCCGGCCAGCCCAACTTGAGCAGCGCCTGCTTGAGCCGGCCACGCTCGGACGGGTGCACCCGGATGGTGTCGTCGTCGATCTTGTCGCCGAGCATCCCGGCGAGCTTCTTGCTCTTGGCCACCTCGATCAGCACCAGCCGGTCCAGTGCGCGCAGCACCAGCCCGTACGCCGGGTCGTTGGCGAGCTGAAGCCGGCCGTACCGGTCCATCGTCTCGGCCACGTCCACCAGCAGCGCGTGCGGCACCGGGTAGCGGGAGTACTTGAGCAGCGAATCGACGACACCCTCGGCGTCGTGCCCCGCCGCGCGGGCGTTCCACAGACCCAGCGGCGTCAGCCGGTAGGTGTGCACGTGCTCCGGCGAGCGTTCCAGCTCCGCGAACGGCGCGATCGCCATCCGGCAGGCCTGCGCGTCGGGGTGGTCGATCTCCAGCAGCAGGGTCTTGTCCGACTGCACGATCAGTGGTCCACCGCTCACGCCAGCGTCCTCTCCTCGGTTGGCCGACCGGCCGGAACGGGTCGCATACCCGCTGCTGGCCGACCATCCAGTGTTGCACGATGCGGGACTGCGAAAGAAAGATGCTCACCGGACGCAACCGTGATGGCACTCACGAACGTCTAGTAAAGGGACGACTGTCTGGGGAGGGCCCATGAAGCATGTCCGGATCACTTCCCGACTGGTTGCCCTCGTGGTGGTCGTGCTGGTCGGCGCGGGAGCGTGCGCGTTCGATCCGCAGTCCGGCGGGAGTGGTGGCGGGGGAGCCGCCCCGGCCGGTGCGGCGGAACAGGCAACGGGGGCGGGCGACACGCCCGGGCCCGACCAGCACGGCCGGCCCACCCCGGCCTCGCCCACCCCGAAACCCTCCCGGAAACCCACGCCGAAGCCGACCCGCCCGGCACCCACGAAAACCCCCGGCACCGGTACGCCGACCGTCGCCGGCTGCCCCCAGGGGCAGCACCAGCGGGCGGTGGAGACCCACCTGGCCCGGTTGGGCGGGTTCGGGGCGGTGACAGTGGACGGCCGGCAGTCCGCCGCCGACTGCGCGGCGATCAAGAAGTTCCAGAAGAGGTACGGCATTCGCCCCGTCGAGGGTCGCGCCGGACCCACCACCCTCGACGTGGCCCAGCGCCTCGCCACCACCGACACGACCCGCTGCAAGGCCGGCACCGGCACCACGTTCTGCGTCGACCTGACCCGGCAGACCGTCTGGGCGCTCCGCGGCGGCAAGGTGATCATGGCACCGACGGTGACCCGCACCGGCATGTCCGGCTACCGCACCCCGGCCGGCACGTACGCCGTCAACTACCGCAACCCCAAGGAGTGGTCCAACCCGTACGAGGTGTGGCTGCCGTACTGGCAGCACTTCACCCAGGGGATGGGCTTCCACGAGACCACCACGTACCTGCACGAGAAGTCGATCGGCTCGCACGGGTGCGTCAACCTGCTGCACGCCGACGCGGTCCGGATGTGGGAACTCGGCAAGGTCGGCACCCGGGTGGTGCTGATCGGCCGGCGCCCCGGCACCTGAGTGACACGGAGCGAATCGCAGCGATAACCCCCTGTCCGACCGGACTTTCGAGTGTCACCCTTGGAGTCCAGGGCCGGACCGGGCGGGGAGGCTGGGCATGACGGTCGACCGTGAGGTGATCGCGGAGCACGAGCACGCACCACCCGACGAGGTGTCCCGAGCGACGGTGATCGCGTACGCAGTCGCGGCGACGCTCCTGCTCGGGTGGTTCCTCTTCGGCTGGCTGGTGCTCCAGCAGGGCTTCGTCGACTCGGTCGGGGAATCCGCCGGTGCCGGCTTCGCGCTGCTGCTGATCATCTCGGTGGTCGGCACCGTACGCCGCAGCCGTCGCTGACCGACGACGCCCGCGCGGTGGCGCCGTCGGTCAGTCCGCCACCACCGCCGCGGTGATCCGGTGCAGCGCGAACGTGTGCAGCATCTCGGTCCGTTCGTCCTCGGCCCGCAGGTAGCCGGCACCGATCGAGACCGGCTTGAGCAGACGTGACGCCGTCGCCCCGTGCGCGTCGACGTAACCCACCCAGACCAGCGCCTTGTCCCGGACCGCCTGCTGGAGCACCGCCAGGGCCTCGCTGTGGGTGTGCGCCGGCACCGGTCCGCCGCCCAGCCCGGGCGCGCCGCCGCGCACCACCGCCGGCGCCCGTCGGGCGGCCCGCGCCGCCGCGTCGCCTCGCCGGATGTGCTCCACCACGCCGAGCAGCCGGGGCATGGGCAGCTTCGGGGCGGCCAACGGGTCGATCGTCCGGGTGGTCACCGACACCCGGGGCGGTGCCCGCCGGATTCGTGGCCGGGCCAGCACCGTGCTGCCGGTGCCGTCCTCCTGCACCGGGGCGTACCCCGCGTCGCGCAGCGCGCCCAGCAGCCGACCGACCTGGTACTGGGTACACAGCACCGTCGGCGCGAGCCGGCGCAACGCCAACGACTCCAGCCGCCGGTCGGCCAACACCTCGCTGATCAGCGTCTCGTCGTCGCTGCGCAGGTACGCCCCGGCCAGGCCGACCCGCAACCCGCCGTGCTTACGGGCCACGTCGTCGATCAGGTAGGTGAGCCCCTGCGGCACCGGGGTACGTGACCGACGCCGGAACACGTCGTGCAGGTCGTCGGCCGTGTAGCCGGAATCCAGTGCCCGCCGCACGCTCGCCGTGGTGACCCGGTGCACGCTGGCCCCGCCGGCCGACTCCAGCTCGGTCATCGCCTCCAACTCGACGGCGAGCGCCGGCTCGGGTGGGCCGGGCACCACCACTGTCAGGTCGGCCTGCACCAGGAAGTGGTCGACCGGTGCGGGCAGCAGCGCGTCCAGCGCCCGTGCGGCGTTGGACGGGTCGCCACTCTCGACGTCGGCGTGCACGCCCAGCGGGTCGTCACCCCGCCCGTCGGTCGACGTCAGGTCCCCCAGCAGCAGCCGACCGTACGAGGTGAGCGCCCCCAGCCCCGTCACGCCCAGCTGAGCGGCCTCGGCCAGCACCTCCCGGTGTGCGGCGTCCCGGCCCCGGCTGCGACGCGGAGCCCGCCAGTCCAGCAGCTCCTGCACCTCCTCCGGGGTGGGTGCCGTCGCCGGCTCCAGATCGGCGAGTACGCCGAGCACCGCCCGTCGGGTGGCCGGCACGCTGGCCCGCTCGGCCTCGGCGGAGAGCGCGGTGATCGGCCGGTCCCGGTCGTCACGGCGGCCCACCAGCCCCACCTGCCGGGTCATGGTCAGCCACGCTCGGGCGAGCTGCTCCCAGCGTTGGGCCAGCGAGGCGGCCCGCCACACCTCGTACCCGCCGGTCGGCAGCACCTGCTGATCCGCCCCGTACCGGCCGGTGGTCGCACCGGGCATCTCCAGCTCACCGAGGAGCCCCGCCGCGTACGCCACCTCCAGCAGCAGCGCGGTGATCGGTTCGTCCAGCCCGGCGGTGCGCGCCAACCGGCGCAGGTCCCGTACACCGATGCCACCCGAACGCAGCACCGGCGCGGGCTCGTCGCCGAGCTGCTCCAGCAGCCCTTCGGTGTGCCGGACCACCTCCATGGTCTGCCCGGCCCCGGCCGAGTCGACCGCCTTCGGCTCGCGCGGCGCGGCGGCCACCGGCGGTGGGCTGGTACGCAGCGGCCCGAGGGGGCCGCTGTCGCGGCGCAGCAGCAGGCCGACCTCGCGGGGCAGCTCCACCGTTCCGCTGGCGGTGGACGAGCCGGTCGTCGCCGGGACCAGCAGTCTGTTGTCGACGAGCCACCGCACCGGGGAGCCGGTCGGCGCGCCACCGTTGGTCGGGTCGGAGAGGACCGGGTCCGCCGCGCCGAGCGGCGGCGCCTGCAACGCTCCCGGCGGCACGCTGCCCACCGGCGGGCCGGCCGCCAACCGGTCCAGGATCGCCCGGGCCGAGGGCGGGGCGGCGAGCACCGTCCGTCGGAGCTTCGCCGGGTCCGCGCAGAGCGCGGCCGTGCGCGGGTCCAGCTCAGCGGCCGGTCGGCCGAGCCCAGCGGGGTACGGGGAGACTTCGTCGACGGCGGGCAGCACCTGGAGCGCGTGCTCCGGGCCGTACAGCAGGAAGAGCGCACGCAGTCGGCCCACGGCGGCCCGGACGGCCGTCGGAGCCGGCGGTTGCGGCCCCGAGGTCGCCATCGCGAGCACGGTGTCGGTGGCAGTGGTGGCGTCGTCCGGACTCCGGGTGAGGCGGGCGGCGTCGAGGATCTGGAGGGTGAACTGGTCCAGACCGTCCAGCGCGCGGGCCACGGAGACCCGGGACTGGGCTCGGATGGCCAGGGCGGAGACGTCGGCCGGCACGGGCACGACGAGGTCGGGCCGCAGCTGGAGGAGCGCGGCCAGTGACTCGTCGGGCAGCGACCGCAGGTGGTCGGCGAGTGAGGTGGTCATCGTCTTTCCACGCTAGCCCGGCACCGGGCTTCCGCGCCCCTCGGACGTCCGGTCGACTGGGAGTAGCCGGTACGTTTCTCGACATGCCCGCACTGACCGTCGGATTCGACCTCGACATGACCCTGGTGGACTCCCGCCCCGGCATCGCCGCGGCGTACCGGGCGCTGACCGCGAGGACCGGCGTGCCGGTCGACGCCGAACTGGCGGTGTCCCGGCTCGGGCCGCCGCTGCGTACGGAGATCGCGCACTGGTTCCCGCCGGAGCAGGTCGAGTCGGCCGTGCGGGTGTATCGCGAGCTGTACCCGGCGTACGCGATCACCCCGACGCTCCTGCTGCCCGGCGCGCGGGAGGCCATCGAGGCGATCCGCGCGCGGGGTGGCCGGGTGTTGGTCGTCACGTCCAAGATGGGCCGGTTGGCCCGGTTGCACCTGGATCACCTCGGTCTCGCTGTCGACGAGTTGGCCGGCGACCTGTTCGCCGAGCAGAAGGCGACAGCTCTGCGGGAGCACGGCGCGACCCACTACGTCGGTGACCATGTGGCGGACATGGTGGCGGCGGCAGCGGCCGGGGTGCCCGGCATCGGTGTGGCGACCGGCCCGTGCTCCTCCGACGAGCTGCGCGAGGCCGGGGCGGAAGTGGTGCTGAACGAGCTCACCGAATTCCCAGCGGCGCTCGACGGGATGATCCAGCTAGCCTTGGAGCAGTAGCGGCTCAAGTGAAGCAGGGGTTTTCAGGTGCCTACGGGTCGAGTGAAGTGGTACGACACGGCCAAGGGATACGGCTTCGTCACGAGTGACGAGGGCGGCGACGTGTTCCTGCCCAAGGGGGCGCTGCCGGCGGGTGTCACCGACCTCAAGGGTGGCCAGCGGGTCGACTTCAGCGTGGTGGACAGCCGCCGGGGCGCGCAGGCCATGGGGGTCAAGCTGCTGGACGCGCCGCCGTCGATGTCGGAGCTGCGCCGTCGGCCGGCCGAGGAGCTGCACGGCCTGGTCGAAGACATGATCAAGGTGCTGGAGGCGAAGGTCCAGCCGGACCTGCGCCGGGGTCGGTACCCGGACAAGAAGTCCGCGCAGAAGATCGCTCAGCTGGTCCACGCGGTGGCCCGCGAGCTGGAGGTCTGAGGCACCAGGCCGGCGGTGGCGGCCCGGTCGAGCAGTGCCGCCACCGCGGCGAAACCGGCCTCGCCCAGGTCCGCGGTGAACTCGTTGACGTAGAGGCCGATGTGCCGGTCGACCACGTCGAGCTCCATCTCCTGGGCGTGCGCCAGCACGTACTCCCGGCTGGCCGCCGGGTCCGCCCAGGCCTGCCGGACCGACTCGCGGACCCAGCCGGCCGCGGCCTCCGGGTCGACGGCCCCACGCCGGGCCAGGATCGCGCCGAGGGGGATGGGGAGGCCGGTGTCGGCCTCCCACCATTCGCCGAGGTCGACAAGGGCGCTCAGGCCGTGCCGGTGGTAGGTGAACCGGGCCTCGTGGATGACCAGCCCAGCGTCGTAGCGCCCAGCCGCCACGCCCGGCATGATCTCGTGGAACGGGACCACCTCGATCCGGGCCGGCGGTCGCCCGGCCGACCAGAGCCGGAACAGCAGGTACGCGGTGGTCCGGTCGCCCGGCACCGCCACCGTGGCACCGGTCAGGTCGGTGCGGTCCGGCCCGCCGTCACGGTCGCCCCGGGTGAGCACCAGCGGACCGCAACCGCGACCCAGGGCACCGCCGCAGGGCAGCAGGTGGTAGTCGTCGAGCAGCCAGGGCAGCGCCGCGAAGCTCACCTTCACCAGGTCGAACGCACCTCGCTCGGCCGCCGTGTTGGTGATGTCCACGTCGGCGTACGTCACCTCGACCGGCGGCGCGCCGGGCACCCGCCCGTGCACCAGAGCGTGGAAGACGAATGTGTCGTTGGGGCAGGGCGAGATCGCCAGGGAGAGCGCCACACCCTCACGGTAGCCCCGCCCTCCGCCCGGGGTCCGTGCCCACCCCACGACTGTGATCCGCGACCGTGCCGCACAGCTGTGATCGGCGTCGGAGCGGCACAGCTGTGATCGGCGTCGGAGCGGGGCGGCCGTGCGAGCTGCGGCGGACGCCGCCGGGAACAACGCGTGGAACGACTGGTCGAGCAGGGTCGACCACCCATCCCGGTCTCCCTTTGGAGTTGATGTCGTAAACGAATCGCCCAGAGTGGGTGAGCGTGGTCCGGAACTGGGCCGTGGTGTGCACCTCGGCGGGACAGGACGTCTGGTGATGCCGCGAACGATTCAGCTCCAAAGGGGTCGCGGGAGTAGGTCATCCACCGGTCGGCGAGGTTGTCCACAGCGTTATCCACAGGCTGGCGCAGGGTGTTGATAGCTCGCTGACCGGCCGGGACCATCGGCCTGTGACCGAGGCGAGTGACCACACCGACGAGGCCGGCGGAACCGATCTCGGGCAGGCGCTCCGCGCGCTGCGTCGGCGGGCCGATCTGAGTCAGCGGCAGTTGGCCGAAAAATCCGGGGTGCCGCAGCCGACGCTTGCCCGGATCGAGTCCGGGCGGGCGGTCGATCCCCGATTCCGGACAGTGGAACGCCTCGTCCAGGCGGCGGGTGGGACATTGGCCGTCGGCGTCCCACCATCCGTCTCCGGCGTCACCGAACCCACGCCGGTTCCGCACGACGACATGCGCGACGAGGCGGGCCGCCGATACCCGGCCCACCTGGACGTCTGGCCGGTCCACGAGCCTCGGGACTGGCCCGGTGCCTGGTGGGCGGAGTGGTACCGGTTGCCACCCGAGCGGTATCCGCTCCCGCTGCCACCGGCGGCGTACGAGCTGAACCGGCGCTATCGCGACAATCGGCGCTGGGCTGCCGAGGTCCGGCGGACCGCGCAGGTGCGTCGGGTGATCGGTAGCGACCTGCCGACCACCTGCTGGCGATACGTCGCCGAGCTTCCCGACGGCACGCTGGTTGGTGAGCTGCGGGCCCATGAGCGGAGCCCGTTCCTGGAGTACGGGGAGTGGCATCCGCACCTGCCGGAGCGGGAAATGGTGCTCGACAGCGTGCTTGTCGACGCCCGGTACCGCCGGTTGGGGCTCGGGCGTCGGCTGGTCACCGCGCTGGTGACCGCTATGCGCGAGGCGGGCATCGACGATGCGGCCGCTATCGCCGAGGGATCCGGCACCGACCTGCTGCGGGCGTGCGGCTTCGAGATCGAGGCACGCCGCCCGGCCGCACTGCGCCTGGGCCGCCCGGGCAAACGCTGGTTCTCCTGACCGTCGCCCGGGTCAGCGCAGCGCCGGGTCAGCGCAGTGCCGGGTCAGCGCAATGCCGGGTCAGCGCAATGCCGGGTCAGCGCAGCGCCGGGTCAGCGCAATGCCGGGTCAGCGCAGCGCTGGGGCTGCTGCGGTCAGGGCGGTCAGGGCTTCACGCAGCCGCCAGGCGTCCCGGTCGCGGGGGCCGATCGGGTTGGAGATGGTGCGCAGTTCGGCGAACGGCACCCCGGCCTGCGCCGCGGCGACCGCCACGCCGTACCCCTCCATGGCTTCGGCGACCGCTTCCGGATGCCTGCGGCGCAGCTCGTCGGTGCTGGCCGTGGTGCCGGTGACGGTGCTGACAGTGAGCACCGGGCCGGCCGTGGCCGTCGGGAGGGCGGCTCGCAGTGCCGCCAGCAGGCCCGGGTCCGCCTGCACCCTGCTGCCCGCACCGAGCAGCGCCGACGGCATGCCCAACTCGTCGACCGGGATGAAGCCGTCGGGCGACTCGGCGCCCAGGTCGGCGGCGATGCTGGCGGTGCCGAGCACCGTGTCGCCGACCCCGGCCCGCCCGGTGAAGCCGCCGGCCACGCCGGCGCTGACGACCGCACGGTACGGGCGGCCGGCGGCCTCGGCCAGCGCCAGCAGCCGGGCGGTGGCCGCACCGGCGACGGCCGGACCCACACCGATCGGGGTGACGGTCACTGTGTGGTCGGTCAGCCCGGCGCGGACCGCGTCCGCCTCGGCGGGAACCGCCGTCACCACCAGCAGACCGGTCACGAGAGTGAGCCGGGGGACTCGCGGCGGGTTTCGTCGTCGGCCCCGCCACCCGGGCCGCCAACGGCCGACGACGGGCGGTAGATGTGGTAGCCCGGCGGGGCGAGGCTCGGGTCGTCGTACTGCGGTGGGCTGGTCTGGGCCGGCGCGGGCGAGGTTGGTGTGGGGTCCCCGGGCTCGTCCGCAGGCTCGTCCTCGGTCAGCTCGTCGTCACCGAGCGGTCGGCCGGCCAGCTTCTCGCCGCGCAGCCGGGCGGCGGCCAGCACACCCCGGATCGCGGCCAGTACGCCGACCCCGGCGGCCACGGCGATGCCCATCCGGCCATCGAACGGCACCAGCCCGAGCCCGCCGCCGGCGACGAAGGCGAGCATGAGCACAGTCTCGGAGTGGGCGAATGAACTGGCCCGCAACCGTTCGGGGATGCGCTCCTGGATCGAGGCGTCCACCGCCAGCTTCGCTATCCCGCTGGCCAGCGCGGCGACCAGGCAGAGCAGGGCGACCATCAGCAGCGAGAACTGGATGACGGCGAGCACCGCCACCCCGGCCACGATGATCATGCTGCTGGACTGGATGGCGGTCGGGCGGTGGATGCGCAGTCGGGTGCCGATGGCGGTGGCCAGGAAGGTGCCGACCGCGAGCGCGCCGCCGACCACGCCCAACGCCCACTCGGCGCCCAGATCCCGGCCGAACACCACAGTGGTCAGGTCGCCCTTCTTGATCGCGAAGGCGAGGAAGAGCAGCAGGAAGCCGTAGAGCGCGCGTAGCGTCGCCGCGCCGATCAGGGTGGCGATCACCAGCCGGCCGGACGGTCGGCCCCGGCCCAACGGTCGGTCGCCACGGCGGCGGCCCAGCGCGCGCAGTGGCCGGGGGACCCGCTCCGGTGGCTCCGAGTCGGCCTTCGGTGGCAGCCGCAGCGAGATCACCATGCCGACCAGGAAGATCAACGATGCGACCCGTAGCGGCCACTGCGGCCCGAACCAGAACGCGGCCAACCCGATCGGCGCCACCAGCGCACCCGCGACAGTGCCGTAGACGCTGGCCCGGGCACCCACCTGGGACAGGCCGAGGCCCTCCGGCAGCAACCGGGGCACCGCCGCGGAGCGGGCCACGCCGTACGCCCGGGAGAGCGCGAGCACCCCGAACGCGGCCGGGTAGAGCCCGAAGCCGTGGATGTAGTCGGAGATCAACCAGGCCAGGAAGGCGCGGCCGAGCATCGTCGCGGCCAGCGCGTACCGCCGGCCGTGCCGGAAGTGATCCAGCAACGGGCCCACCACCGGGGCGAGCATCGCGAACGGCACCATGGTCACCAGCAGGTAGAGCGCGACCTTGCTGCGGGCCTCGCCGAGCGGCACGTTGAAGAAGATCGTGCCGGCCAGGCCGATGGCGATCAGGGTGTCACCGGCGCAGGAGAGCGCGTGCAGGTCGAACAGGCGAACCATGCCGACCTCGCCGCCGGCACCACGGGCGCGGGCCCGACCGGCCCGGCGGGTCACCCAGCGGCCGCTGCCCACCGAACCGCGCAACAGCAGACGGATGGCGCGAATGCCGGTGCCGACGGTCCGCCCGAGGACGGAACGCCCGGAGCGGGAGTACGACGGCATGTGCACCATCCTCGCCCATCTGATCCGGGTACGCCGCACCACCGCTGGGAAAGGTTCCCCGGGAGTCCCTGTCACCCCTGCGGGGCGCATGGGGAACAATGGTCGGGTGACCAGGCCCGTCTCCACCCGTGCCGCCCGTCTCGACCAGGTCTGCGCCGCCGCCGTCGAGGTGGCCCGCGCCGGCATCACCGAGGTGGACGCCGACGATGTCGGCGACCACCTGCAGGTCGTTGCCGAGGGCGATCGGCTGGTCACCCACTACTTCGAATGTCGCCTCGCCGGCTACAACGGCTGGCGCTGGGCGGTCACCGTCACCCGGGTGCCGCGCAGCAAGACGGTGACCATCTGCGAGACGGTGTTGCTGCCCGGCCCGGACGCGCTGCTCGCGCCCGGTTGGCTGCCCTGGCAGGAGCGGCTCAAGCCGGGCGACCTGGGTCCGGGCGACCTGCTCCCGACCTCGCCCGACGACGATCGACTGGTCCCCGGTTACCTGCTCTCCGACGACCCGGCGGTCGAGGAGACGGCCTGGGAGTTGGGCCTCGGGCGCGCCCGCGTGCTCTCCCGGGAGGGCCGCATCGACACGGCGCAGCGCTGGTACGAAGGTGACCACGGCCCGGCCGCGGCCATCTCGTCCGCCGCTCCGGCCGCCGCCCGCTGCGGCACCTGCGGCTTCTATCTGCCGCTGGCCGGTGCGATGCGGCAGGCCTTCGGGGCCTGCGGCAACTTCTACGCCCCTGACGACGGCCGGGTGGTGAGCGCCGACCACGGTTGCGGCGCCCACTCCGAGACGTTGATCGAGACGGCCGAGACCGCTGTCGAAGAGCTGCCCACGGTGTACGACGACAGCGCGGTGGAGGCCATGTCGGTCAGCCGGGCTCCGGGCTCGGTGGAGGCCGCTGAGCCGGCGGAGCCGTACGGGCACTCCTGATCGTCCGCGCCGGAGTGCTCCGGCGCGGCGGCCAGCTCACCTCGCGCGGCGGCGTCGTCGGTTGGCGTCGTGCCGCATCATCACGGCGAGGCCCGGGAAACCCCACAGGAAACCGGCGAGGCAGGTCCAGAGCCAGTTCTGGTGACCGTGGTCGGTCAGCCAGCCCCGGAAGAAGATCAGCAGGACCAGCCCGGCCACCGCCCACGCGATCAGCCCGGCGAGGGCGAACGGCACCATCGGCGGATCCAGTGGTGCGGGCCGCGGTGGCTGCTCGTTCGGCATTCGGCAAGCGTACGGGATCTACTTCCCCTGCCCACCGACGATCTGGGACGATGCGCGCGACAACTGGAAGATCACCTGCGAGGACCTGATGGCCGTAGCGCCGCCCGAGAACGGCACACCTTCCAACCCCGCTCATCCGCGTAACGGTTTCGACCGGTTCTTCGAGATCTCCGCCCGTGGCTCGACGTTGAGCCGTGAGGTACGCGGTGGCCTGGCGACCTTCTTCACGATGGCGTACATCGTGGTGCTCAACCCGCTGATCCTGGGCGGCGCCGTCGACGGTGACGGCAAGAGCCTTCCGATTCCCGCGCTGGCTGCGGCGACCGCGCTGGTCGCCGGCCTGATGACCATCCTGATGGGTGTGGTCGGCCGGTTCCCGCTGGCGCTCGCCGCCGGTCTGGGTGTCAACGCCCTGGTGGCGTACGAGATCGCTCCCGAGATGACCTGGGCAGACGCGATGGGTCTGGTGGTGATCGAGGGTTTGATCATCGCGGTGCTGGTGCTGACCGGTCTGCGGACCGCTGTGTTCCGCTCGGTGCCGACCCAGATGAAGAGTGCGATCGGGGTCGGCATCGGTTTGTTCCTGACCATCATCGGCCTGGTCGACGCCGGCTTCGTCCGGCGCATCCCGGATGACGCCAACACCACGGTTCCGGTCGGCCTGGGCATCGGCGGCAAGCTGGTGAGCTGGCCGATGCTGGTCTTCGTGGTGGGCCTGCTGATCACGCTGGTGCTGGTGGTCCGTCGGGTGAAGGGCGCGATCCTGATCGGCATCCTCGCCTCGACGGTGCTCGCGGTGATCGTGGAGGCGATCGGCAACATCGGCCCGTCGTTCGTCAACGGTCAGCCCAACCCGAAGGGTTGGTCGCTGAACGTGCCGGAGCTGCCGAAGTCGGTGGTCGACCTGCCGGACCTGTCGCTGCTCGGCAAGTTCAACGTGCTGGACTCGTGGGGCCGGGCCGGTTGGCTGGTCGTGCTGATGTTCATCTTCACGCTGTTGATCACGGACTTCTTCGACACCATGGGCACGATGGTCGCGGTCGGCCAGGAGGGCGGCCTGCTCGACGAGCAGGGCACCCCGCCGAAGGCCAAGGAGATCCTGCTTGTCGACTCGATCGCTGCGGCGGCCGGCGGTGCGGCCAGCGCCTCCAGCAACACGTCGTACATCGAGAGCGCGGCTGGTGTCGCGGAGGGTGCGCGGACCGGCGTGGCCAACCTGGTCACCGGCGCGCTCTTCCTGCTCGCGATGTTCCTGGCGCCGCTGGTCGTGATCGTGCCGTTCGAGGCGGCGTCGACGGCCCTGGTGGTGGTCGGGTTCCTGATGATGACGGCGGTGCGGACGATCGACTGGTCCGACTACGAGATCGCCATTCCGGCGTTCCTCACCATCGTGCTGATGCCATTCACCTACTCGATCTCCAACGGGATCGGCGCTGGTCTGATCACCTTCGTGGTGGTCAAGCTGGCGCGGGGCAAGGCCCGGGAGATCCACCCGTTGCTGTACGGGGTGGCCGCGCTCTTCGTGCTGTACTTCCTGCGTGGGCCGATCGAGTCCCTGGTGCTCTGAGGCGCGTCCGGGCGGGGAGTCGATTGGGATTCCCCGCCCGTACCATGTGAATCCCCTCGTGAGCCTGGTCATAACGGATGTCGTTAGCCAGGCTCATTAGTTAAGCTAACTACTGTGACGGAGCGGACGGTGACGGCGGAACGCGTGCCACCGGCGCAGCTGGCTCCCCAGCTGCGTGATGCGATCACCCGACTCAACCGGCGGGTCCGACAGGCCCGACCGGTCGGCGACCTCACGGTCACCCAGGTCTCCGCGCTCACCAGCCTGCGGCTGGCGGGCGCTATGACACCCCGTGAGCTGGCCGACGTTGAGCGGGTGCAGCCGCCGACGATGACCAAGATCGTCGGAAAGTTGGAGGACCGCGGCCTCGTGCGGCGGACACCCCATCCGACCGACGGGCGACAGGTCATCCTCGCGGCGACCGAAGGAGGGCAGGCCGTGCTCGACCAGTTCGAGCGGGCCCGCGACGAGTGGCTGGCCCACCGGCTGGCCGCACTCGACGAGGACGAACGGGAGACCCTGCAGAGGGCCGCCGAGATTCTTCAGCAGCTCGCTCGCGCCTGAGCCGTACCCGCGCCACCGGGTCCGTGCCGTCACGTGTCGATGACGCGTACGTCCGGAGGAGGCGCACCAAGAGTGCAGGCGAAGCTGAGCACGATGTTCCAGTCCCTACAGGTCCGCAACTACCGCCTCTTCGCATCCGGGCAGCTGATCAAGTTGATCGGCGTCTGGATGATGTTCATAGCCCAGGACTGGCTCGTCCTCGAGCTCTCCAACAACTCGGCGACCGCGCTCGGCGTGGTCACCGCCTGCCAGTTCACCCCGGTGCTCCTGCTCACCCTGCTCTCCGGCCGGCTCGCCGACCGGTACGACAAGCGGGTGCTGCTCTTCGCCGCAAACGCCTTCTGGAGCCTGCTGGCACTCGGCATGGCGATGCTGGTCCTCACCGACCTGGTGCAGCTCTGGCACGTCTTCGCCTTCGCCGCGCTGCTCGGCACTGCCAACGCTGTGGAGACCCCGGTCCGGCAGGCGTTCGTCTCCGAACTGGTCGGCACGCCGCTGCTGCCCAACGCGCTGTCGCTGAACGCCGCCGTGTTCAACTCTGCCCGGATCGTCGGCCCGGCCGTGGCCGGCCTTGCCATCGCCGCGTTCGACGTCGGCCCGGTCTTCCTCTTCACCGCCCTCAGTTCGGTCGCGCCCCTGGTCAACGTGGTCCGGATGCGTACGACCGAGCTGCACCGCGACGCCCTACTGCCCCGCGACGAGCGGGCGTCCGCCCGGGTCGTCGACGGGCTGCGGTACGTGTGGCGTCGCCCCGACCTGCTGCTGCCGATGGCGATCATGTCGGTGATCGGCATGTCGTTGTTCAACTTCCAGCTCACCCTGGCCGCGTTGGCGAAGACGGTATTCCACACCGGCGCCGCCTCCTTCGGCCTGTTCAGCACGGCGCTTGCCGTCGGCGCGCTCGGCGGCGCGCTCAGTGGCACCGGTCGCCGTAGCCGCCCGTCGGTGTGGCTGGTGCTCGGTGCGGCGATCGCCTGCGCCAGCTTCGGCACCCTGGTCGGCCTCTCCACTGCGTACTGGCTGGTGGTGGCGCTGCTGGTGCCGACCGGCTTCTGCATGGTCTTCTTCGCCCAGGCCGCCAACCAGCGGATCCAGATGGGCGTCGACGCGGCCTTCCGGGGACGGGTGATGGCCCTGTGGGTGCTGGTGTTCCTGGGCACCAACCCGGTCGGCGCGCCGCTGATCGGCTGGGTCGCGGAGCACTACGGTGCCGGTGCCAGCATCTGGATGGGTGGGCTCATCTCGCTGGCCGCCGCGGTGATCGCCCTCACCTGGCAGCTCCGCCACTCCGGTGCCCGGCTGCGGTTCCGGGTGCTGCCGATGCCCCGCTTCTACGTCACCTCCACCGACTGCTGAGGTTTACCACCGGCGCCGGCCGCGTCCGGATGCGCGGATCGCGCGGATGCGGCGAAACCGGTGGCGGGGTGGCACGGTGGGGCTTAGCGTCGATACGTGGGAGTCGGACGCGCGCTGATGCTGGCCCTGGCGTTCCTCGCCGTGGCCACTCTGCCGGCGGCGTTCGCCCTGCTCTTCTGCTACGACGAGATCCTCGACCGGGTGGTCTGCGGCTGGTCCGAGTGGCGTGACCGCCGCCGGGAGAAACGCACCATCGCCCGTCTCGACCGTGCCATCGAGGCCGACGCGCTGACCCGGGACATCGACCTCAGCGAGTTCGATCGCGCTGACCGCCGGCCGCTGGAGCAGCTCGCCGCCGACCTGCGCCGTCTCGGCGGTCAGCGGGTCGGCGGCGGCGGTCGCTCGATGGTCTGGCACAGCGCGCTGCTCCAGGCGTACGACGACCGGCTCCGCCTCGCCTGCCGCGCCCTCGGCATCGCCGAACACCTCGCCGAGCTGGAGGGCGTCGATCAGGAGATCGAGCGGGTCCGGGTGGAGGGCGTGCTGCACGCCGCCGGGCTGGCCCTTCCGGCGGCCCGGGCTGGGCTTCGGCAGCGGCACCGCTGACCGGCCGCACGCCGTGCGACTCTTCGTCGCGGTCCGCCCGTCCGTCGAGGCCGTCAATCATCTCGCCGCGCAGGTCGCCCGTCTGCGCGTCGCGGCGGCGGCCGTCGCCGGCGTCGACGTCCGGCTCGCCGACCCGGCCGACCTGCACCTCACAGTGGCGTTCCTGGGTGCCGTCGAGTCCGACCGGCTGGTCGAGGTGGAGAGTGCGCTCGGCTTGGCCGCCGAGCGGTTCCGGGACGGTCGGGACGCCGTACCCCGGTTGAGTCTCGGCGGCGGTGGCCGGTTCGGCAGGGGCCGATCCACAGTGCTCTGGGTGGACCTGCGGGGCGAGGTCGAGGCGTTGCACGTGCTTGCCGGGCTGATTCGGTCCCGGCTGAGCCACGGCCGGCTGCCGTGCGACGAGAAGCCGTTTCGGCCGCACCTGACAGTCGCCCGGCCCGGTGACCGGATGGACCCGGCCGACGTCGAGGCCGACCGGGCCAGCCTGGACGGGTACGAAGGGCCGTCGTGGGCGGCATCGGAGCTGCAGCTGGTGCGCAGCCACCTCGGCGGCCGACCGCGCTACGAACGGATCGCCGCCTGGTCGCTGTGACCCGGCGACACGTCGCTGGTCGCTGTGGAAGGCCTGCTGCGGAGAAGCTCGCGGGCCTGTTCGGCGGCGCGGGTGATGCTCTCGCTGATGAAGTCGAGGAAGCGGGCGATGTTTTCCAGTCGGGCGGCGGCGGGGGTGTGCGCGCCGAGGAGGGCGACACCCTGGCGTGCGGTCACGACGAGATGGTCGTTGGCCCGAGCACTGGCGATCGTCGCCTGGTAGAAGAGCTCGTCGTCGACGAGGTAGCGGTCGCGGCGGCGTTCGTCGCGTTGGCGGCGGACGAGGCTCTGGCTCTCCAGGAAGGTGATCGCCTTGGAGATCGACGCCGGGCTGACCTGGAGGCGCTGGGCGAGCTCTGACGCGGTGAGGCTGCCCGAGTCGGTGAGGAACAGGTTGGCCAACACCCGGGCCGCCATCTTGTTCAGACCGGAGGCCATGAGGACCGTGGTGAACGTCTCCTCGTAGTCGGCCACGGCCTGGGCGTCGCGTCCGTCTGGTCGACGGGCCGCCTCGGCCCCACGGGAGGGGGCGGGCTTGCGCCGGTGGGCGCGGCGTTCGGTCGCGTGGTGGGCCAGATCGGCGCGGTAGCCGGTGGGGCCGCCGTTGCGCATCACCTCACGCGTGACAGTCGAGGTGGGACGGTCGAGGCGTCGGGCGATCTCGGCGTAGGGGAGGCTGTCGGCC
Organism: Micromonospora sp. NBC_00330; assembly: GCF_036136635.1. Taxonomy (NCBI): domain Bacteria; kingdom Bacillati; phylum Actinomycetota; class Actinomycetes; order Micromonosporales; family Micromonosporaceae; genus Micromonospora; species Micromonospora sp. NBC_00330. The sequence goes on along the minus strand of NZ_CP108012.1, from coordinate 5,401,524 downwards.
AGCCCCAGCGCGATCTGCTGGCGTTCCTGCTGGCTGAGCCTGCCTCCCGGCATCGCGATCTCCCTCGTGGTTCCCGTAGGGCGGCGGCCCTCGACTCCGCCACCATAGCGTTAACCCACATATCAATGCAACGACGACCGAGATGTCGTTGCATTAGATTCGGGGTCGTTGCAACAATTTCACGAGCTTGAACAGGTAAAACACGCTCTCGCTGCAACGAGGTTGTTGCAGAATCTGGAAAGCAACGTAGCGTTTCCCACATCAGAAACAAGCGCCAGCCTGGGAGACCACGATGCAGACGTTCGACACCCCCGCCCCCATCTCCGCCGTCCTGGACATCCCCGCCGGACGCATCCAACTCATCGCCGCGGACCGCGCCGACACCACGGTCGAGGTCCTCCCGGCCGACCCCGCCAAGAGCAGCGACACCAGGGCCGCCGAGCAGACCACGGTCGCCTACGCCGACGGTGTCCTGCGAATCACTACCGCACGTCCCATCAACAAGCTCTTCGGACCCTCCGGCTCCCTGGAAGTCACCGTCCGGGTGCCCGCCGACTCCCACGTCGAGGCCAGGGCCGCCAGCGTCGAACTTCGGGGCGTCGGCCGCCTCGGTGACGTCGCCGTCGACGGGGCGTACCGGGCAATCAAGATCGACGAGGCCGCGAGTGTCCGCCTCACCGCTATCGACGGTGACGTCGAGGTCGGCCGGCTCAACGGCCCCGCCGAGATCAGCACCGCCCGGGGTGACATCACCGTCGCCGAGGCCATGCGCGGCACAGTCGTCCTCCGTACCCAGTCCGGCGACATCTCGGTCACGGCGGCGGCCGGCGTCTCGGCCGCCCTGGACGCCGGCACCGGCCACGGCCGCGTCAGCAACGCCCTCAAGAACGACGGCACCGTCGAGCTCGACATCCACGCCAGCACCATGCAGGGCGACATCCACGCCCGCAGCCTCTGAGAAGGACGGACCGAGATGACCAACAACAGCATGTCCTCGACCAGCTCGGCGTGGACCGGCATGGTGCCGGTCGACGACACGGCCCTGGCCGTCACCGACACCGGCGGCCCCGGCATCCCGGTGGTCTACCTCAACGGCCAGTTCGCCACCCAGGGCTACTGGCGGCGGGTCATCGCCGAGCTGGGCACCGAATTCCGGCACATCACCTACGACGAGCGGGCTCGCGGCAGGAAGTCGAAGCGCTCAGTCGACTACTCGTTCGAAGCGGCAGTCCGGGACGTCGACGCCGTTCTCGCCGCCCGTGGGGTGGCGCAGGCGGTGCTGGTGGGCTGGTCCTACGGAGCGGTGGTCGGGGCTCACTGGACCAACCGGAACCCGGAGCGGGCCCTGGGCGCGGTGCTGGTCGACGGCGCGTTCCCGCACGACTGGCTCGACGAGGCCATGGCGCAGCGGATCCGCAAGATGTTCCGACGGATGAACCTGTTCATGCCGCTGCTCCGCCCGACCGGCCTGACTCCACGGATGAACGCCGACCAGATGGCGGACAGCAACATCGAACTCGGCGAACTCTCCCGCGAGCGCGAACTGGGCCCGGTGCTGGACGCCATCAGCGTCCCGGTGCGGTACGTGGTCGCCTCGGGAACGTCCCTCGGCAGTCGCGGAGACGAGCAGGAGCAGATTCGCGCCAGCCTCGACGCGGTGACCGCCCGCAACCCGCACATCACCATCGGGGCGAAGGTCGCCAGCAACCACGGTGCGATCCTCAAGAAGGACTTCCGCGCCGTCGCCGAGGCCGTACGCGGGGTCGCCGCCCCTCATCGCGAAGGGGCCGGAGACATTCGGTGAGGTCCGAACGCTCGCGTTGACGGGTGACGCACTGTCACCCGTCAACGCGACGCGTCAGGAAGATTCGCGGGCGGCCGGGCCGCTGCCGAAGAGCACGTCGTCCCAGCTCGGCAACCGCTTGCGCGGCTTGCCGTTGGCGTCGGTGGACTCGCCGGAGGCCGCTGCGGCGGCCGTCCTTCGGGGCCGCAGCACCGCCAGCGACGGCACGGCCGGCACCTCCTTGGGCGCGTCCGAGTCGTCGTCGAAGGCCGACCCCTGGCCGCCGCCGAGCAGCGCCGCGGCGCCCCCGCCGACGGGCCGTTGACGAGGAGCGTCCGACCCGGCAAGAGCAGCCGGGGTGCGCGGCTCAAGGCCACGGCCCGACGAGCCGCCGAGCGGGCGGTCCAGTGAGGCGAGCAGCGCGTCACGGCCAGCCCGGATCGGATCGCGGCCCTGGCGCGGGTGCTCGGACGCCGCAGGCAACCCGTGCCCACCACGACTCGGCTCGCCACGCGACGGGCCGGGCAGGGCGTGCCCGGTCCGCTCCGGTGCCGGCTCCTGGCCGAGGATCGGCGTGGGCCGCTCGGCGCACAGGTACTGCGCCATGTCGTCGTGCGGCGTGACCACCTGGCGGGCCTTGTCCATGTCCCAGATGGCCTGGGCGGTGGCCTTGCCCGACGGCCAGGTGGCGATGATCCGCCAGGTGCCGTCGTCGCGCCGGTAGGCGTCCCAGGAGATCTTCTCGGTGTCGATGCCGTGCTGGCTCAGCCGACCGTTGACCACCTCGGCGAGCGGGGTGGGCTTCTCCGCGCCCTTGAGGCGGGTGCGGCGGGCGTGCTGGGCGAGCATCGCCCGCTCCTGCAACACCGGGCCGGCATAGCGCAGCACCCGGTCGACCGGCACCCCGGCGATGCGGGCGACATCCTCGGCGGACTCACCGGAGCGGATGCGGGCCTGGATGTCCCGAGGAGACAGTGAGGGAATCGGATCGACGGTGCTCGGTGCCACCGCGAGCGGCGGGGCACCCGGCTCGGGGTGCATCACGCCGGCGATGCGTTCGTCGATCGGCAGGGCGAGGAGTCGCCCCACCTCGTCGGCGAGCACCAGGGCCTGACCGTCCTCGGAGAGGGCGACGAAGCGTACTGGGCGCATAGCGTTGCCTCCGTCCCGCTTCGCTGACCGCACGCCACGAGTCGGCCACCCAGGCGTCTCGGACCACCGTACGCGCATCTGCCTCGGGGTGGGGGAAGCGACACCCCGCATGTCGTGACTGAGCTGCGGCGATGATCACGGTCGGTGTCCGTGGAGGCCCCAACGGACACCGACCGTGACGAACGTCAGAGTCGCTCGACCACGTAGTCGATGGACGCGGTGAGCGCCTCGACATCGGCCGGCTCGACGGCCGGGAACAGCGCCACCCGCAGCTGGTTGCGACCGAGCTTGCGGTAGGGCTCGGTGTCCACGATGCCGTTGGCGCGCAGCGCCTTGGCGATCGCCGTGGCGTCCACCGAGTCGGCGAAGTCGATGGTGGCGACCACGTTGGAGCGCAGCGCCGGGTCGGTGACGAACGGGGTCGCCACGCTGGACCGCTCGGCCCAGCCGTAGACCGCGGCGGCGCTCTCGGCGGTGCGCTTCGCCGCCCAGGACAGGCCGCCCTGCGCGTTCATCCAGTCGGTCTGCTCGGCGGCCAGGAAGATCGTGGCCAGCGCAGGGGTGTTGTAGGTCTGCTCCAGCCGCGAGTTGTCGATGGCGGTGACCAGGTCGAGGAAGGCGGGGATGTAGCGCCCGGACGCCTTGATCTCGGCGGCCCGGTCCAGTGCGGCCGGGGACATCAGAGCCAGCCAGAGACCGCCGTCGGAGCCGAAGCACTTCTGCGGGGCGAAGTAGTAGACGTCGGTCTCACCGACGTTGACCTCCAGGCCACCCGCGCCGGAGGTCGCGTCGACAAGCAGCAGCGCGCCCTCGTCGGCACCGGCCACCCGGCTGATCGGGACGGCCACGCCGGTCGAGGTCTCGTTCTGCGGCGTCGCGTACGCGTCCACGCCGGACTCGGCGACGAGGGTCGGCGCGCTGCCCGCGTCGGCCTTGCGGACGGTCGGCTCACCCAGGAACGGGGCGTCCTTGACGGACTTGGCGAACTTGGCGCCGAACTCGCCGAAGCTGGCGAACTGGGCCCGGTCGCGAATCAGGCCGAAGGTGGCGACCTCCCAGAACGCGGTGGTGCCACCGTTGCCGATCACCACCTCGTAGCCCTCGGGCAGCGAGAAGAACTCGGCGATGCCGGAGCGCAGCCGGGCCACCTGGTCACGGACCGTCTTCTGCCGGTGCGAGGTGCCGAGGTAGGTGGTCGCGACCTCGGCGAGAGCGGACACCGCCGCCGGGCGGACCTTGGACGGGCCGCAGCCGAAGCGTCCATCGGCGGGCTTGATCTCATCGGGAATCCGGATGATCGGTGCGTCAGCCACGGTCTTGAAGATCCTTCCGCAAGGGCGAGGGCGGGCCCGGCGACACTGCCGGCCCTCATCCTCGCACCCGGACCGAACGGCGATGGCCGGGGTCCCGGCGGTCGGTCTGAGTCCTTCGCCACAGTCGGCTCCGGTAACCGACGAAAAGGGCCCCTCCTCGACGTCCGGCGTCGAAGAGGGGCCCTTGCCTACCAGCTCAGACGCCGTGCGGGATGGCCGCCCAGCCCTCGACGTCGGACGGCTTGCGGGTCTCCGGGCCCATGTAGAGGGCGGACGGGCGGACCAGCCGCTGCAGGCGCTTCTGCTCCAGGATGTGCGCGCTCCAGCCGCCCATCCGCGCGCAGGTGAACATCGAGGTGAACATGTGCGCCGGCACCTCGGCGAAGTCCAGCACCACTGCCGACCAGAACTCGACGTTGGTCGCCAGCACCCGGTCCGGGCGGCGGGCCTGAAGCTCGGCGAGGGCGGCCTTCTCCAGCGCCTCGGCGATCTCGAACCGCGGCGCGCCCAGCTCCTTGGCCGTGCGCCGGAGCACTCGGGCGCGCGGGTCCTCCGCACGGTAGACCCGGTGGCCGAAGCCCATCAACCGCTCGCCGCGGTCGAGGACGCCCTTGACGTAGCCCTCCGCGTCGCCGCTGCGCTCCACCGCCTCCAGCATGCTGAGCACCCGGGACGGGGCGCCGCCGTGCAGCGGGCCGGAGAGGGCGCCGATGCCCGACGAGATGCAGGCAGCCGCGTCCGCCCCGGTGGAGGCGACGATGCGAGCGGTGAAGGTGGACGCGTTCAGGCCGTGCTCGGCGGCCGAGATGAAGTACGCGTCGACGGCCTTGACGTGCCGCGGGTCGGGCTCGCCGCGCCAGCGCTTCATGAACCGCTCGACGATGGTCTGCGCCTTGTCGATCTCCTTCTGCGGGACCGCCGGCAGGCCGAGGCCGCGGGCGGACTGGGCGACGAAGGAGAGCGCGGTCACCGAGACCCGGGCGAGATCCTCACGGGCCTGCTCGTCGGAGATGTCCAGCAGTTGGTCGAGACCCCAGTACGGGGCCAGCATGGCGACCGCGGACTGCACGTCGACGCGGATGTCACCGGAGTGCACCGGCACCGGGAACGGCTCCGCCGGCGGAAGGCCCGGCCCGAACCGGCCGTCGACCAGCAGCGCCCAGACGTTGCCGAACGACACCTGGCCGATCAGATCCTCGATGTCGACTCCGCGATAGCGCAGCGCACCGCCCTCACGGTCAGGTTCGGCGATCTCGGTCTCGAAGGCGACGACGCCCTCCAGCCCGGGTTTGAAATCGGCCATGTCGCTCTCCTGGATCTGGTCGGTGCGCCCGATCGCTCATCCGGCCCGATCGGCCGAGCGCCTTAGGCGACCCTCAGGGATGTGTTCGGAACATACTGCCTGCTGAGTAAGGGATACGCGACCCGCTGCGACTGTGCTGCACGCGACATCCCCGGACGCGCATTCTCCGCGCGGCTCAGTGAGACTGGGCAGGGCGGGCTGGTCAGCGCGGGAGGGTGCTGGCGGGGCCCCCGAGAAGGAGTGGGGACGTGACGGGTGACACACCCGCCCCGGCCGCGATGCGTAACGAGTACGCCGCGGACCTGGGCCTGACCGAGGCTGACCTGGCCGTCGACTGGCACACCCAGTTCGACGGCTGGTTCGCCGACGCGGTGGCCTTCGGGCTACCCGAGCCGAACGCCATGGTGGTGGGCACCGCCGACTCGGCCGGCCGGCCGAGCGGGCGGACGGTGCTGCTGAAGGGGTACGACCCGGAGGGCTTCGTCTTCTTCACCAACCACCTGTCGCGCAAGGGCGTCGAGGCGACCGCCAACCCGTACGCCAGCCTGGTCTTTCCGTGGTTTCCCATGCAGCGTCAGGTGGTGGTCGCCGGACGGGTCGCGCCCGTCGACCGCGCCACGAGCGAGGCGTACTTCGCCAGCCGGCCGCGCGGCTCCCAACTGGGTGCCTGGGCCAGCCCGCAGTCGCAGGTGGTGTCGGGTCGGGCGGCGCTGGAGCAGCGGTACGAGGAGGTGGCCGAGCGGTTCGCCGACCAGGCCGAGATCCCGACCCCGTCGCACTGGGGCGGGCTGCGGGTCCAACCCGAGTCGGTGGAGTTCTGGCAGGGCCGGGCCGGCCGGTTGCACGATCGGCTCCGCTTCCGTCGGCTGGACGAGGGTGGCTGGATCGTCGAGCGGTTGGCGCCGTGACGGGTGTGCGGGAGACCCGGCCGCGCGCAGCGCGCCGCTGGGCGATCGACGTACGTCCGCTGCGGGTTCCGGCGTACCGCCGGCTCTGGCTCGGCAACACGGTGGCGATGTTCGGCTTCCAGTTCACCGCCGTCGCGGTGCCGGTGGAGATGTACGCACTGACCCGGGACTCGTTCTGGGTGGGGCTGCTGGGTGTGGCTGCCTTCGTACCGTTGCTGGTCTTCGGGCTCTGGGGTGGCGCGGTCGCCGACGCCCGCGACCGGCGTGCGGTGCTGCTCGGCGGCTCATTGTTGCTCTGGGCATCCACTCTCGGGCTGCTGCTCCAGGCGGTGCTGGACGTGGGCAGCCCGGTGCTGCTGCTGGCGTTGATGGCGTTGCAGTCGGTGGCCTTCGCGATCAGCTCGCCGGCCCGCAGCGCCATGCTGCCCCGGCTGGTGCCGGAGGACCTGGTGGCGTCCGCCACCACGTTGAACTACACGACCTTCACCGCCGCCTCGGTCGCCGGCCCGCTCGCCGCCGGTCTGATCCTCTCGGCCTCGCCGGACACCACTGTGGTCCTGCCGATCGCCTACGGGCTGGACGCGGTGCTGTTCACAGCGATGCTCTGGGCCGCCCTGCGGCTGCCCTCGCTCCCGCCCGAGCCCACCGCCGACGGCCAGGTCCGGCGTGCCGGTCTGGCCAGCGTCGTCGACGGGTTCCGCTACCTGGCCACCACCCCTGTCCTGCTGCTGTCCTTCGGGGTGGACCTGATCGCGATGATCCTCGCCATGCCCCGGGCGCTCTTTCCGGAGATCGCGCACGAGCGCTTCGGTGGCGGTGGCTCGGTCGGTCTGCTCTACAGCGCCATCGCGATCGGTTCGATGATCGGTGGGTTGACCTCCGGCTGGATCGGCCGGCTCCGCCGCCAGGGGCTCGGCCTGGTGCTCGCGGTGGTCGGCTGGGGCCTGGCGATCGCCGCGGCCGGGTTGGCCCACCAGCTCTGGCTGATGGTCGTGCTGCTCGCCGTGGCCGGCGCCGCCGACCTGATCAGCGCGGTGCTGCGTCAGTCGATGCTGCTGGTCTACGCACCGGACCGGATGCGCGGCCGACTCCAGGGCGTGAACACCGTGGTGGTGGCGGGTGGCCCGCGCCTGGGCGATCTGCGCGCCGGCACCATGGCCGCCGGGTTCGGTGGCGGGGTGGCCTGGGTGGCCGGTGGGCTCGCCTCCGCGGTGCTCGTGGTGGTGCTCGCTGTCGCGTTCCCGGCGCTGCTGCGTTACCGGGCGGCGACGGCGTCGAGCGACAACCGGACCTGACCGGTTAGTGTCGCCGGCATGGAAAGCCCCGATCCGCGCCCGTTCTCCGGCGCCCAGTGGACCATCTCCGCCGCAGGCCACGAGGCCGTCATCGTGGAGATCGGCGGTGGGCTCCGGACGTACCGGCACGACGGTGTCGACCTGCTCGACGGGTACCAGACCGACGAGGTCTGCCCCGGTTGCACCGGGCAGGTGCTGGCGCCCTGGCCGAACCGGATCCGCGATGGTCGCTACTCGTTCGACGGGCGGGCGCACCAGCTTTCGCTCACCGAGCCGGAGCGGCACGTGGCCATCCACGGGCTGGTCAACTGGGTGCCGTGGCAGTTGCTGGAGCAGTCGGCGGACGCCGTGACGGTTGGCTACGACCTGCCGCCGCAGCCCGGCTACCCGTGGCCGCTGCGGCTGCGCAGCCGGTGGAGCGTCGACGCGGACGGGCTGCGCGCCGAGCACGAGGTGACGAACATCGGCGGAGAGCTGGCCCCGTTCGGCTTCTCCGTGCACCCGTACCTGCAACTGCCGGGCGTCGCTGTGGACGACCTGGTGATGCGGCTGCCCACCCGGAGCCGGGTGCTGGTGGACGGTCGGCTGCTGCCGGTGGGGGTGACCCCGGTGGCCGGCACCGAGTACGACTGGACCAGCCCCCGCCGGATCGGCGCGGCAGTGCTGGACTCCTGCTTCGGCGACGTGGTCTCCGACGCCGACGGCGGTTCGTCGGTGAGCCTCGCCGCGCCGGACGGTTCGGCCGCTGTGAGCATCTGGGCGGACGCCGAGTTCGGCTGGTGGCAGGTGTTCACCGGGGATGCCCTCACCGGTGAGCGGCACCGTCGCTCGGTGGCGGTCGAGCCGATGACCTGCCCACCGGACGCGTTCCGGTCGGGCAAGGACCTGCTCACCCTCAAGCCCGGCACTACCTGGCGAGGTGCCTGGGGCATCCGCCCCGGCGCCTGATGGAGTTCGCCGAGGTCGTCCGCCGTCGGCGGATGGTGCGCAACTACGACCCGGACCGCCCGGTCCCGCCCGACGTGGTGGACCGGTTGCTCGACCACGCGGTCCGCGCGCCGTCGGCCGGCTTCGCCCAGGGCTGGGGTTTCCTGGTGTTGGAGGAGCTGGCCGATCGGGACCGGTTCTGGGCCGCCACCACCCCTGATGGGGGTGGGCGGGAGCGCTGGCTCGCGGGCATGCGCAGGGCACCCCTGATCGTGGTGCCGCACGCCAACGAGTCGGCCTACCTGCGGCGGTACGCCGAGCCGGACAAGGGCTGGACGGATCAGTCCACGGACCGGTGGCCGGTGCCGTACTGGCACGTGGACGCCGGGTTCGCGGCGTTGCTGATGCTGCTCACCGCGGTGGACGAGGGGCTGGGGGCGTGCTTCTTCGGCATTGCGCCGCAGCGGCTCGCCGCCTACCGGGACGCGTTCGTCGTGCCGGCGGAGTATCAACCCGTCGGCGCCGTCACAATCGGTTACCGTGCGGCCGACCATCGGTCACCATCGTTGCGCCGTGGGCGCCGTCCGATGGACGAGGTAGTGCGGCGCGGCCGGTGGAACTGAGCCGGACGTCCCGTTCGTCCGGTTGAGGATCGGACGAGCGATAGCGAAACTGACATCAGGGAGCAGAACGTAGCGTGCGCTGGGCGGCTAGGCTGGCACGGTCATCGGTGCCGCGCCGCGCGGTGCCCGCCGCGGCCCGGCTCGGCGCCGTCGGTCGGCCCGGCCACGGGGAGGGGAGCGTGCCGTCGTGATCTTCAGAGCGGTCCGGGACGGGCGTCCCTATCCGGAGCACAATCTGACGCTCAAGCAGTGGGCGGAGATCCCGCCGCGGCCACTGCGCCTGGATCAGATGATCACCACCAAGCGCGAGTTGGCGCTGGACAAGCTCCTCGCCGAGGATTCCACCTTCTACGGTGACCTCTTTCCGCACGTCGTGCAGTGGAACGGTGGGCTCTACCTGGAGGACGGGCTGCACCGGGCGCTGCGCGCCGCCCTCCAGCAGCGCAACCAGATCCACGCGCGGGTGCTGGTGCTCTCCGAGCCGATCGAGTGACGAGCCCTTCTTTCTGACGCTGAACCTTCGTTAGGGTGGCGTCCATGACGGCTGCGCTGGACCTGCTCGACCTGGACCCGTCGCTCAGCGAGGAGGAGCGGCAGATCCGCGACGTCGTCCGCCAACTCGTCGACGACCGGGTGCGACCCCACGTCGCCGACTGGTACGAGGACGGCAAGGTGCCCGCCCGGGAGCTGGCCCGCGAGTTCGGCAAGCTCGGCCTGCTCGGCATGCACCTGACCGGCTACGGCTGCGCCGGCGCCTCCGCTGTCGCCTACGGACTGGCCTGCCAGGAGCTGGAAGCCGGCGACTCCGGCCTCCGCTCCCTGGTCTCCGTGCAGGGATCGCTGGCCATGTACGCCATCTGGCGCTACGGCAGCGAGGAGCAGAAGCAGCGGTGGCTGCCGTCGATGGCCACCGGTGAGGCGATCGGGTGCTTCGGCCTGACCGAGCCGGATCACGGCTCCGACCCCGCCTCGATGGCCACCCGGGCCCGCCGCGACGGCGACGACTGGGTGCTCACCGGCGGGAAGATGTGGATCACCAACGCCCCGATCGCGGACGTCGCGGTGATCTGGGCGCGCACCGACGAGGGCGTACGGGGTTTCGCCGTACCCATGGACACTCCCGGCGTCACGGCCCGGGAGATCCGCCGCAAGATGTCGCTGCGCGCGTCGGTCACCGGCGAGATCGTGCTCGACGACGTCCGGCTCCCGGCCGACGCCCAACTGCCCGAGGCGGTCGGGCTCAAGGCGCCGCTGAGCTGCCTCACCGAGGCCCGCTACGGCATCGTCTGGGGCGCGCTCGGCGCGGCCCGCGACTGCCTGGAAACCACACTGGCGTACGCGACCACCCGTACCCAGTTCGGTCGCCCACTGGCCGGCTTCCAACTCACCCAGGCGAAGCTCGCCGACATGGCCGTCGAGTTGGTGAAGGGGCAACTGCTCGCGCTGCACCTGGGCCGGCTCGCCGACGCCCGGCGGCTGCGGCCCGAGCAGGTCAGCGTGGGCAAGCTGAACAACGTGCGGGAGGCCCTGGTCATCGCCCGGCAGTGCCGCACCATCCTCGGTGCCAACGGCGTCTCCGGTGAGTACCCGGTGATGCGGCACGCCAACAACCTGGAGAGCGTGCTGACCTACGAGGGCACCTCCGAGATCCACCAACTGGTCATCGGGCAGCGCCTCACCGGTCTCTCCGCGTTCGCCTGACCTGCTCGTTTGTCGCTTCCTGGCGCTCGCCGCGCGACTGTCGTATCGGGGCCGTACCGTCATTGACAGACGACTTGTCTGACGAGGACGGTGAGCGTGATGGCCCGCGACGCTGGCAGCAACGAGCCCACGAGAGAGTTCCCCGGTTACCCGACCGGTGACGATCTCAAGGCGCGGTCGACCGCGACACCCGACTGGACCACTGATACGCCGGGTGGCCCCGGCGAGCCGGCCGGTCCCGGTGGGCCCGCTGGCCCCGGCGGGCCTGGAGGTCCCGGTGGCCCCACGAGCGGTGGCGACGGCCCCGTCGGTGGCGGTGGCGGTGGGGCGGCCCGAGGTCTGCTCCTGCTGCTCGGCGCCGCCGCGCTGGCCGTGGTCGTGCTGCTCGGCATCCAGGCGACCGGGATCCTGCCGGAGTTCCGCAACCCGTTCGCCAAGGAGCAGACCGACCGCAGTCAGCCACCGCTGCTGAAGTCGATCCAGGACCTCAGCCGGTACGTGGCAGCGGAGGGCAACTTCCAGGTCGTGGTCGACACGCAGAACGACCGGCGCAACGTTCCGGACTTCCTGCTCAACGAGCGCACCCTGTTCGTCGGGGCCGGCAGCGTCGAGGCGTACGTCGACTTCACCAAGATCGCTGAGGGCGCCATCGTCCAGTCCGCCGACGGCAAGTCCGTCGAGATCAAGCTGCCCGCGCCGCAGCTCGGTGAGACCAACCTCGACATGGAGAAGAGCTACGTCTTCGCCGAGCAGCGCGGTCTGCTCAACCGACTCGGTGATCTGGTCGGCAACGACCCCAACCGGCAGCAGCAGGTCTACCAGCTCGCCGAGGACCGGATCACCGCCGCCGCCCGGGACAGCGGGCTCTCGGCTCGCGCCGAGGAGAACACCCGCAAGATGCTGGAGGGGCTGCTCCGCTCCCTCGGCTACCAGCAGATCACCGTCACCTACATAGCCCCCTGACCTGCCCCCGTACGCCGAAGCGCCCGCACCGACTTCCGTCGGAGCGGGCGCTTCCGTGTGATCCCCCGCGGGTGGGCCTACCTGGGGTGTGCGGGGCGGGTCAGTGGCCGGTGGAGGCGAGGTAGCGGTCCTCGTTCGGCATCAGCACCCACAGGATCAGGTAGACGATCACCTGGGTGCCGGGCAGCAGCAGCGACAGCAGGAACAGCAGTCGGACCATTCCGGCCGACATGCCGAACCGCCGCCCGAGGCCGGCGCAGACACCGGCGATCATGCGCCCCTCGCGGGGCCGGACCAGTTTGCGACTCATCGTCGTACTCCCACTCTGCGGCGGTGCGCCGCGTCTGCAATCCACGGTAGAAAGGGATGGCCACCTCGCCCTCGGTCCCGAGGAGGATCGGCGACCCGTGGACCCGTAGGTGCTTTACCCGGGCAGCCCCCCGCTGACGCCTCCCCGCCGCGCCCGGCCACCGCGCGCCGCCGCCGGGCGGGAGACGGTGGTCGGGTGTTCACGTCCCGGACCGGGTGGGCGGTGAGCTGGGCGGGTAGGCTGGCTGATCGGCCTTCCACACCCCGGAGGGCCGACACCCATACCCCGGACGGTCACCTCGGGGCCGTCAGACCGGCGGTCACGACCCGGCCGGGTCCCGTACGCCGGGACGACGGCGAGGAAGCGCAGCCATGATCAGTGTTTTCGACCTCTTCAGCGTCGGTATCGGGCCGTCCAGCTCACACACTGTGGGGCCGATGCGGGCCGCGCGGACGTTCGTCGGCGGGCTGAAGGCCGACGGGCTGCTCAGCGACACGGCGCGGGTGCAGGCCGAGCTGTTCGGCTCGCTGGGCGCCACCGGGCACGGCCACGGCAGCGGTCCGGCGGTGTTGCTCGGGTTGGCCGGCGAGTCACCGGAGACCGTCGACACGGACACCGTCGGTCCTCGGGTCGAGCGGATCCGGGCCGAACGGCGGCTCAACATCCTCGACGCGCACGAGATCGACTTCGACCCGGATCGGGACCTGACGCTGCACCGCCGCCGGTCGTTGCCGTACCACCCGAACGGAATGACCTTCGTGGCGTACGACGGGGCCGGTGCCGTGTTGCGCAGCCGCACCTACTACTCCGTCGGCGGCGGGTTCGTGGTGGACGAGGCGGCGGCCGGGGCGGACCGGATCAAGCCGGACAGCACTGTGGTGCGGTACCCCTTCCTGACCGGGGCGCAACTGCTCGACGTCACCACCCGCACCGGGCTGTCGATCAGCGAGGTGATGCTGGCCAACGAGCGTTCCTGGCGCAGTGAGGCGGACATCCGGGCGGGTCTGCTGGAGATTTGGCGGGTGATGCAGGAGTGCGTGCAGCGCGGCTGCGAGCGCGACGGTGTACTCCCCGGGGGGTTGAAGGTTCGGCGGCGCGCGGCGGAGCTACGGCGCGGCCTGGAGGCGGAGGCCGGGTCGGCCGACCCGTTGCACGTGATGGACTGGGTGACGCTGTTCGCGCTCGCTGTCAACGAGGAGAACGCCGCGGGCGGCCGGGTGGTCACCGCGCCGACCAACGGCGCGGCCGGGATCATTCCGGCGGTGCTGCACTACTACACCCGGTTCGTGCCGGACGCCGACGACGAGGGTGTGGTGCGGTTCCTGCTGACGGCGGGGGCGATCGGTGTGCTGTTCAAGGAGAACGCGTCGATCTCGGGCGCCGAGGTGGGCTGCCAGGGTGAGGTCGGTTCGGCGTGCTCGATGGCGGCGGCGGGGCTGGCCGAGGCGCTCGGTGGCACCCCGGAGCAGGTGGAGAACGCGGCCGAGATCGGGATGGAGCACAACCTCGGGTTGACCTGTGACCCGGTGGGTGGCCTGGTGCAGATCCCCTGCATCGAGCGGAACGCGGTGGCTAGCATCAAGGCGATCACGGCCGCCCGGCTGGCGCTGCGCGGCGACGGGGTGCACAAGGTGTCGCTGGACAAGGTCATCAAGACCATGCGGGAGACGGGCGCCGACATGAAGGTCAAGTACAAGGAGACGGCGCGTGGCGGTTTGGCCGTCAACGTGATCGAGTGCTGAGTCCGGTCGATTCGGGGCAATCGTTCACCGACTGCTAACCTGTCGTCCGTTTCAGGAGGCGGGAGGCTCGCGGTGACCTCTGGCGTCGCGGCGTTGTGGTCGCACCGCAACTCGCTGCGCATCCTGGTCAGGCGGGATCTCGCGGTCAAGTACCAGCAGTCGGTGCTGGGTTACTTCTGGTCGTTGATCGAGCCGCTCGGCATGGGCGCCATCTACTGGTTCGTCTTCGGGGTGCTCTACTCTCGCGACACCGGTCGGCACCTCGGTGAGGCGGCCGGGTCGTACCCGTTGTTCCTGATCACCGGCATCTTCGCCTGGATGTGGACCAGTTCGGCGCTGAGCGAGGCGACGAACGCGCTGACCGGCCAGTCCCGGCTGATCACCACGATGAACGTGCCGCGTCAGGTCTTTCCGATCGGCCGGGTCACCGGCCGGTTCGCCGAGTACGCGGCCGGCCTGCCGATCCTGATCGCCATCGCGGTGATCTACGCGGTGCACGGTCGGATCCACCCCGGTTGGTCGCTGCTCTCCCTGCCGCTGGCGGTGGCCGTCCAGGCCGTCCTGTTGACCGGGCTCGCCCTGCTGCTGTCCGCGTGGAACGTGCTGATGCGCGACGTGGAGCGGCTGATGCGGCTGATCATCCGGGTGCTCTTCTACGCCACGCCGATCATCTATCCGCTCAGCCTGGTCCGGGAGTCCGGGCTGCCCGGCTGGTTGAAGGTGGTGTACGAGCTGAACCCGCTGGTCGGGATCTTCCAGCTGCACCACGCGATCTGGTATCCGGACGAGTTCCCGGACGCCCGGCTGCTCGCCACCACGGTCGTCGGCAGTGTGCTGGTGCTGGCCGCCGGTTGGTGGTCGTTCCGCCGGTTGGAGCCCGCCGTGCTCAAGGAGCTCTGAGGTGGCCGCGCCGATCATCGAGGCCGACGGCCTGGGCATTCGGTTCGTCCGCAACCGTCGCCGCCAGCTACGGCTGCGGGAGTTGTTCATCCACCGGGGCGCCCGTGGCGCGTTACCCGGCCAGTTCTGGCCGTTGCGGGACGTGTCGTTCACCATCGAGCCCGGCGAGACCGTCGGGGTGATCGGGCGCAACGGCACCGGCAAGAGCACACTGCTGCGGCTGATCGCCGGGGTGCTCATCCCCGATGAGGGCGGCATCCGGGTGCACGGCGCGGTGGCGCCGTTGCTGGAGTTGTCCGCCGGTTTCTCCAACGACCTGACCGGGCGGGAGAACCTGCACCTGGTCGGTGGGCTGCACGGACTGTCGACGGGCTACCTGAAGCGGCACTTCGACGAGATCGTCGAGTTCGCCGGTGAGCAGGTGGAACGGGCCATCGACACGTCGGTGCGGCACTACTCGTCGGGGATGAAGGTGCGGCTGGGCTTCGCGATCATCTCGCACCTGCCGCACCCGATCCTGCTGATGGACGAGGTGACAGCGGTCGGGGACGCGGAGTTCCGCAAGAAGTGTTACGCGACTATTGATCGTCTGCTCGGGGAGGGGCGCACGCTGGTGCTGGTGTCACACAACGAAAAGGACCTGACCCGGTTCTGCCGTCGGGGGTTGTACCTCGACGCGGGCCGGTTGACGCTCGACGGCACCATCGCCGAGGCGCTCGACGCGTACCACGCCGCGGTCCCGCGGTGACGCTCGCGATCGTGCTCGCCGCCGGGACGCCCGCGGCGGGCCTGACCACTGCGACCGGTGAGCCGCTGGCCGACCGGTTGGCCGCCCAGTTGCGCCTGGCCGGGGCGGACGAGGTGCGCTTCGCCGCCCACCTCGACGAGCTGTCCGACCTGGTCACCACCGCGACCGCCCCGGTGCTGATCACCGGCACGGACCTGGTCGCGCACACCGCCGTACTGCGGCACCTGGCCACCAGCCCGGTGGGCCCCACAGTGGCGCTGGTCCTCGGCGACCCGCCGGTGCCCGGTCGGACCGCAGTGCGCGAGGAGCGCGGCCAGGTGGTCGACGCCGGCGCGTTGGACGCCCTCGACGGGGCCGCCACCGGCGTGTTCGGCGGGGCGCTGCGGGTCGGCGTGGACGACCTGCCGACCCTCGCGGCCGCCGCCCGGGCCGCCGCGTCCGGGATGCTCCCCGTCGCCGCCCCGATCGGCCCGGCCGGCGACGTGGCGCCGCTGCCGGCGAACGGCGGGGCCGGGTCCGGGGGGTCGGTAGCGGCCGGTGGCCCCGGGTCCGCCGTCGACCGGCTCTTCGCCGGCCTCGCGGGGCTCGGCACCCTGATCTTCGCCCAGCGGGTACGCCTGCTCGTCGCCCACCGGGTCGAGGACCAGGCCGGGCTGACCGCTGCCGAGGCGGCGGTGACAGCTGTCGACGAGGACCGGGCCGAGCTGCGGCTGTCGGTGAAGGAGAAGGACGACTTCTTCTCCACCTACTTCGTCAGCACCTGGTCGCCGTACGTGGTCCGGCTCTCGGCCCGGCTTCGGCTCACCCCGACCGGGGTGACGGTGATCTCGGTGCTCTTCGCGTTGGGCGCGGCGGTGCTGTTCGGGGTCGGTGGGCGGCCCGCGCTGGTCGGTGGCGCGGTGCTGCTCTACCTGGGCTTCGTGCTGGACTGCGTGGACGGCCAACTGGCCCGCTACACCCGGCACTTCAGCGCCTGGGGTGGCTGGCTGGACACGATGGCGGACCGGGCCAAGGAGTACCTGGTCTACGCCGGGCTGGGCTTCGGGGTGAGCCACGCCGGGCTGGGCAACGGGTGGGCGCTCGCGATCGCCGCGATGACGTTGCAGACCGTCCGGCACATGACGGACACCTGGTACGGGGTGCTGCACGACGAGGCGGCCCGTCGGCCGCGGACGGCGACGAACGCCAGCGGCGGGATCGGTGACCGGCTCAACGCGGCGTCGACAAGGGTGCA
Source organism: Micromonospora sp. NBC_00330 (assembly GCF_036136635.1). Classification (NCBI taxonomy): domain Bacteria; kingdom Bacillati; phylum Actinomycetota; class Actinomycetes; order Micromonosporales; family Micromonosporaceae; genus Micromonospora; species Micromonospora sp. NBC_00330. Next base: position 5,384,622 of record NZ_CP108012.1, on the reverse strand, counting down.
GGCGGACACCGGCTCGGTGTCGTACTGGCTGAAGCGGACGGTGGTCTTCCCGATCGGTGAGCGGTGGGCGCTGATCGCGCTGACAGTGGCGCTGTTCAACCCGCTGGTCAGCCTGATCGCCGTGCTGGTCTGGGGGGTGCTGGCGTTCGCGTACACCGGGGCGCTGCGGACGCTGCGGGCCCGCTGGATGTGGGTGCCGGTGCTGGACACCGTCGACGCCACCCTGCACCGCGACGACGGGCCGCTGGCCCGCTGGTTGCCTGTGGTCCGCCCGATGGGGCCGCTGACCCTGGCGGTGATCGCCGCGCTCGGCCCGGCGGTGCTGCTGGTCGGGGCGCTGCTGAGCGACGCGCCCGAAGGGCTGCGCTGGGCGGTGCCGGTGGCGCTGCTGGTGCTGCTGGTCGGCGGCCTGGGCGCCGGGGCGGCGCACAACGGTCCGCTGGACTGGCTGGTGCCCGCCGCGTTGCGGGCTGCCGAGTACCTGTTCGCCATCGCGGTCGGGGTGGTCGGCGAGGCGCCCGGCTGGCTGATCTTCGGGTACGTCTTCGTGCTCACCGTGCACCACTACGACCTGACCGCCCGGCTGGAGAAGCGACAGGCGGCACCGCCCCTGCACGCGGCGACGCTGGGCTGGGAGGGGCGCTCGGTGCTGCTGGCCCTCGCGGCGATCGCCGGTATTGCGGGTATCGGACTGGCTACACTCGGTGCGTACCTTCTCGTGGTTTTCGTGGTGAGCGTCGTCCTGGCCTGGTTCGTGCGACCGGCCCGTAGCGCGCGGGCGTCGGTGGCGCCGGCGGGCGCTGGAGGTGCCGCGCCGCGCTGACGGAGGGCGGCCGGATGACTCTGATCAGCTTCGTGGTGCCGGCCTTCCGGGTGCAGGGATACCTGCGGGAGTGCCTGGACTCCATCCTCGGTCAGCCGGAGACCGACATCGAGGTGATCGCCGTCGACGACTGCTCGCCGGACGCCAGCGGCGACATCATCGACGAGTACGCGGCCCGCGACCAGCGGGTCCACTCGGTCCGGCTGTCGGAGAACGTCGGCCTCGGTCCGGCCCGGAACATCGGGCTGGACCGGGCCGTCGGCGAGTACGTGTGGTTCCTCGACGGCGACGACTGGCTGGCTCCGGAGTGCCTGACCGAGGTCGCCGAACGGTTGCGGGTCACCCGCCCGGACGTCCTGCTGGTCGACCACGTCCGCACCCACTGGAACGACACCGCCACCCGCAGCGCGATGGCCGAGGTGTTCCCCGAGTCGCCGGGCCCGGACACCTTCCGCCTACGGGACCGGCCGCAGGCGATGCACCTGCTGCACACCGCGTGGAACCGGCTGGTCCGTCGGGAGTTCCTCACCGATCTGGGGCTGCGCTTCGCGCCCGGCTGGTACGAGGACGTCTCGTTCAGCTACCCGGTGCTGATGGCCGCGCACCGGATCGGCGTACTGGACCGGGTCTGCGTCAACTACCGCCAACGCCGTGCCGGCGCGATCACCCGGACCCGGGGTGACCGGCACTTCGAGGTCTTCCCGCAGTGGCACCGGGTCTTCCACCTGATGGATTCGTGGGGGTCGGCGACGGAGGCCCTGCGGCCGGCGGTCTTCGAACGGATGATCTGGCACTACCTGACGGTGCTCGGCAACGGTCAGCGGATCGCGCCGGAGCTGCGGGAGGCGTTCTTCGCGCAGATCACCGCCGACTACGAGCGCTGGCTGCCGGCCGGCGGCTATCCGGTGCCGGACGGGGTGGAGGGGATCAAGCACAAGCTGGTGGCCTCCGGCCGGTGGCGCACCTTCAGCGCGTTGCGGGCCGCCAGCCGGGCCCGCGACGCCGCCCGCCGGCGGGCCCGCACCGCGCGGCGCACCGTCGGCCCGGTCGCCCGGCGCGGTGCCCGGCTGACCAGGGACGGGCTGCTGCGCGAGTACTACCGGGCCGAGTTGCGGCGGCCGGTCGACCCGACGCTCGCGGTGTACGCGGCGTACTGGTACCGGGGTTACTCCTGCAACCCGGCGGCCATCTACGAGGTCGCCCGCCGGTTGGCGCCGGGGGTGCGCGGGGTGTGGGTGGTGCGCCGGGACCGGGTGGAGACAGTGCCGGCCGGGGTGGAGTACGTGGTGGCGGGCACGCCGGCGTACTACCGGGTGCTCGCCCGCGCGCGGTGGCTGGTCAACAACGTCAACTTTCCGGACTTCGTCCGCAAGCGACCGGAACAGGTGCACGTGCAGACCCACCACGGCACGCCGGTCAAGGTGATGGGGCTGGACCAGCAGCGCTACCCGATCGGCGCGGGCCGGATGGACTTCGCCGGGCTGCTGCGCCGGGTGGACCGCTGGGACTACAGCGTCAGCGCCAACAGCTTCTCCACCCAGATGTGGGACCGGGCGTACCCGGCCACGTACACCACACTGGAGGTGGGGTATCCGCGCAACGACCGCCTGGTCACGGCCAGCCCGGACGAGGTGCGTCGACTCCGCGCGCAGTTCGGCCTCGACCCCGACGAGCCTGTCGTCCTGTACGCCCCGACGCACCGCGAGCACCTGCCCGGCTACCGGCCGCCGTTCGACCCGGACCGGTTCGTCGAGGCGCTGGGTGATTCGGGCCGGCTGCTGATGCGCAGCCACTACTTCCACGACCGTGATCGACGCCCCGGACAGCCCAGGGACTGGGATCGGGTTCGTGACGTCAGCGGCCATCAACGGGTGGAGGATCTCTACCTGGTGGCGGATGTGCTGGTCACCGACTACTCGTCGGCCATGTTCGACTATGCGGTGTTGGACCGGCCGATCGCGCTCTACACCCCGGACTGGGAGGCGTACCGGCTGGCCCGGGGGGTCTACTTCGACGTCACCGCCGAACCGCCGGGCGCGGTAGCCTCCACTTTCGCCGATCTGCTCGACCTGTTCCGTACCGACGGGGTGCGCTCGGACGCGGCGACCAAGGCCCGCGAGCATTTCCGGGCCCGGTTCTGCACGTTGGACGACGGGCGGGCGGCGGAGCGGGTGGTGCGGCGGGTGTTCCTCGGGGAGCCGGGCGAGCGGTCCACGCGCTGCTGATCGCGGCTTCTGTCGTGTAATAGCAGTGTCATCGATCGAACATGAGACGTTTACCCGATGTCACAAACCCATGATCCTGGTCACAGTCTTGTGGGGTTCGGCCGACGACGCGCGCTGGGGGGAAGACGGTGAGCACCGTCACGCTCAAGGATGTGACCAAGGTTTTCCGGGACGGCACGCTGGCCGTCGACAGCATCAACCTCGATGTGAACGACGGCGAGTTCATGGTGCTGCTTGGGCCGTCCGGGTGCGGCAAGTCGACGGTGCTGCGGATGATCGCCGGGTTGGAGGAGCCGACCACCGGCGCGGTCATGCTCGACGGGGAGGTGGCGAACGACCTGCCCCCACGGGACCGCAGGATCGCCATGGTCTTCCAGGACTTCGCCCTCTACCCGCACATGACCGTCGGGGACAACATCGCGTTTCCGCTGCGGCTGGCCGGGGTCGAACCCGAGCCGCGGGGCGAGCGGGTCAGCGACGTGGCGAGTGCGCTGGGCATCGGTGACGTGCTGGCCCGCAAGCCGGGTCAGCTCTCCGGCGGGCAGCGGCAGCGGGTGGCGATGGGGCGCGCGATCGTCCGCCGGCCCGGCCTGTTCCTGATGGACGAGCCGTTGTCCAACCTGGACAGCGGCCTGCGGGCCGAGTTGCGCGCGGAGATCTCCGGCCTGACCCGCGAGCTGGGCGTCACCACCGTCTACGTCACGCACGACCAGGCCGAGGCGCTCACCATGGCCGACCGGGTGGCCATCATGCGCCGCGGCGTGCTTCAGGACGTGGGCACGCCGACCCAGGTGTACGGCCGGCCGGCGACGCTCTACGTGGCGGCGTTCCTGGGCAGCCCACGGATGAACCTGCTGGAGGCGTCGGTCTACGTCCATCTCGACCGGTACGTGACGCTCAACCTCGGTGACCAGTCGCTCTACCTGCCCTGGAACGACATCCGCAGTCGGGCGGTGGCGCACTACCACGGTGAGCGGATCGTGGTCGGCATGCGGGCCGAGGCGCTCACCCCGGTCGCGCCGGACAGCCCCGGCGACGTGCTGCGTGGGCGGATCCGTTACCTGGAGCACCACGGACACGAGTCGTTGGCGTTCCTCGACATCGGCGCGACAGCGATCGTGGTCGACGAGATGGGTGCCCCGCTCGAACCGCCGCCGGTCGGCCAGCGCGGCCTGCGCCGCTTCGGCTCGGTGATGCAGCGGCTCACGGGCAAGCCGGTGGAGGCGCAGGAGGCCCCGGCCAGTGGCGTCCAGACCAGCGTGCTCCCCGATCCGGGCCGGCACCACCGCCGCCCGGCGGAGCTGGCGGTGCGGTTGGCGCCGTACCCGGCGGTCAGCGCCGGTCACCCGCTCGCCGTCTCGGTACGGATGGACGCGCTGCACTTCTTCGACGAGCGCGGCGACCGGATCGACGTGGGTTGGCGCTGACGAGTGCCCGGACGGGGTGGCGGGCCCGCCACCCGGTGCCCTACCGTCTGCCCACCAGTCCACTGTGAAAGACCACCGAGAGGGGTGCACCCGTGTCGGGTGACCGTCCCAGCCCGCTCGTCATCGAGCGCATCCTGCGGGATCGCGAGAGCATCTGGCAGCAGATCGTGGCCGAGCGTGACCTCAACGCCCTGACCGGGCGGATGCTGACCAGCTCCGCCATCGCGTTGGCCTGCTACGGGGCGGTGCTGGGCTTCTTCCACAGCCCGCTGATGGCGCTGACCTCGGCGCTGAAGCTGCCCCTGCTGTTCCTGGTCACCCTGGTCATCTGCCTGCCCACGCTCTACCTGTTCAACCTGGTCTTCGGCGCCCGGCTCTCGGTGCGGCAGTCGTTGGCGCTGGTGATGGTGGCGATCACCGTCACCTCGATGCTCGCTGTGGCGTTCGCGCCGATCAGCCTCTTCTTCCTGATCACTGCCAACGACTACGGGTTCTTCAAGCTGCTCAACGTGTCGATCCTGACCCTGTCGGCGCTGGTCGGGTTGCGCTTTTTGACCAGCGGGATGCAGGTGCTCAACGACAACGGCCTGCTCGCGCCCGAGGCCGCCAAGGTCACCGTCGACGAGCGGGCCAGCGCCCCGGCGTCGGTCCAGGCCGTGCCGGCCGCGGTGCCTGCCGGGCCGTCGCCGGCTGCCGCGCCGGTCGCCGGCCAGAGCGCCGAGCCGGTCGCCGTGCCGGCCGGGGCCGCCGTGGCCGAGTCGACCGCGAACGGTGCCGTGACGACCGCGACGGCTCCGGCCCAGGTGCCGACGCAGTGGGCCGGGCAGCCGGCCGGTACCTCGTTCCCGCCCGGCATGCTGCCGCCCGGCTACGTGGCGCAACGCCCGTGGGACGGTCGTACGGCCCGACGCGGGGAGCCGACGCAGCGACCGGCCAGCATGACCCTGCTCTACATCTGGATCCTGCTCTTCGGTTTTGTCGGCACCCAGCTCGCGTGGACGCTGCGACCGTTCTTCGGCGACCCGGGGCAGGATTTCTCCTTCTTCCGCAGCATCGACGGCAACTTCTATGCGGAGATCCTGCGCATCATCGGCAACCTCTGACCGTGCCCCGGCGGCGAATTCGCTGGTTGCCGGCCTGGTTACTGGTTAGTAACGTCAGGCCATGACTATCGACTCCCGCCAGGTGGCGGCCGGCATGCTGGAAGCGGTGCCGTTCGCTCGTACGCTCGGTATCGAGTTCGTCGAGGTGGCGCCCGAGGCGGAGGGCGGCGTGCGGGCAGTCGTCCGGCTGCCCGACTCGCCGGCCACCCACAACCACATCGGGGGCCCGCACGCCGGCGCCATGTTCACCCTCGGCGAGACGGCCTCCGGCGCGGTCGTGCTGGCCGCCTTCGGGCAGCTACTCGACCGGGCCGTGCCGTTGGCGGTCCGGGCCGAGATCGCCTACCGGAAACTCGCAATGGGTCCGGTGCTGGCCACCGCGCGACTCGGCCGGCCGGCGGCCGAGGTGACCGAGGAACTGGCCGCCGGCCGGCGCCCGGAATTCCCCGTCACGGTCCAGATCGCCACCGAGGTCGGTAAGCCGACAGCGGAGATGACAGTGATCTGGACGCTGCGACCGAACTGAAACGCCTCAGGGCGGCCGAAACGGGTTTGCGGGCCCAGCAGGGTGGATAGATTCGTACCGTGCTGGGCCTACCTGCTCACGTGACCGCCTGTCTCTTCGATCTGGACGGTGTGCTGACGCAGACCGCCCGCGTACACAACGCCGCCTGGACGCAGACGTTCGACGAGTTTCTCCGCCAGCGCGCCACGGTCTCCGGCGAACCGTTCCAACCGTTCGATCCGGGCCCGGACTACAACCGCTATGTCGACGGTCGGCCCCGGGCCGACGGCGTCCGGACGTTCCTCGCCTCCCGCGGGATAGTGCTGCCCGAGGGCAGCCCGGACGACCCGCCGGAGGCGGAGACCGTCAACGGCCTGGGCAACCGCAAGAACGTCCTGCTGCTGCACCGTCTGCGCACCGCCGGCGTGGAGGTCTACCCGGGCTCGGTGCGGTATCTGAAGGCGGCGACCGCCGCGGGGCTCCGCCGAGCCGTGGTCACCGCCAGCGCGAACGGGGGTGAGGTGGTCGCCGCCGCCGGGTTCGAGCCGCTGCTGGAGGCCCGGGTGGACGGGCTGGTCGCCCGTGCGCAGGGGCTGCGCGGCAAACCACACCCCGACACCTTCCTCGCCGGGGCCAGGGTGCTCGGCGTCGACCCGACGCAGGCCGCCGTCTTCGAGGACGCGCTCTCCGGGGTGGCCGCCGGCCGCGCCGGTGGCTTCGGCTACGTGGTCGGCGTCGACCGGGTCGGGCAGGCCGACGAGTTGCTCGCCCACGGCGCCGACATCGTGGTGACGGACCTCGCCGACCTTCTCGACCGCGCGGACCCACCGGCGCCGAACCGCACCGCGACCGACCCGCTCGCCACCGAACGAGGCTCCGGATGATTCGGGAGCGCGCCTATCCGGTGGAGCCGTGGCACGTCCGGGAGACCCGACTGGACATGGACGTGCTGGCCCAGTCGGAGTCGGTCTTCGCGCTCTCCAACGGGCACGTCGGCCTGCGGGGCAACCTCGACGAGGGCGAACCGCACGGCCTGCCCGGCACCTACCTCAACTCGTTCTACGAACTGCGCCCGCTGCCGTACGCGGAGGCGGGCTACGGCTTCCCCGAGTCCGGGCAGACCATCGTCAACGTCACAAACGGCAAACTGATCCGGCTGCTGGTCGACGACGAACCGCTCGACGTGCGCTACGGCGAGCTGATCGCCCACGAGCGGATCCTCGACCTGCGGGCCGGCACGCTGCACCGGGAGCTGCACTGGCGCTCGCCCGCCGGCCGCGAGGTCAAGGTCCGCAGCACCCGTCTCGTCTCGTTCACCCAGCGGTCCGTGGCCGCCATCAGCTACGAGGTGGAGGCCGTCGACGGCCCGCTGCGGCTGATCGTGCAGTCCGAGTTGGTGGCGAACGAGTCGCTGCCCGCCCAGAGCAAGGACCCCCGGGTCGCGGCGGTGCTGGAGTCGCCGCTGCAGGCCGAGGAGGAGCTGACCACCCCCGACGGCGGCCAGCTGATCCACCGCACCAAGGTCTCCGGGCTGCGCGTCGCCGCAGCCATGGAGCACGAGGTGCACGGCCCGGACCACACCACCATCGAGTCCGAGGGCTACCAGGACTGGGTGCGTACCACCATCGCCTGCGTGCTCCAGCCCGGCGAGAAGCTGCGGGTGATCAAGTATCTGACGTACAGCTGGTCGAGTCGCCGGTCCCTGCCGGCGCTGCGCGACCAGGTCGGCGCGGCACTGGCCGGTGCCCGGCTCGACGGATGGGACGGGTTGCACCGGGAGCAGCGCAACTACCTCGACGCGTTCTGGGACGCCTCCGACGTGCTGGTCGAGGGCGACCCGGAGGTCCAGCAGGCGGTCCGGTTCGGGCTCTTCCACGTGTTGCAGGCCGGTGCCCGGGCCGAGCAACGGCCGATCTCGGCGAAGGGACTGACCGGCCCCGGCTACGACGGTCACGCCTTCTGGGACACCGAGATGTTCGTCCTGCCGGTGCTCACGTACACCCAGCCGAGCGCGGTGCGCAGCGCGTTGCAGTGGCGACACAGCACGCTGGACTCGGCGCGGGAACGCGCCGAGACGCTGAACCTCCGGGGCGCAGCCTTCCCCTGGCGCACCATCGGCGGCCCGGAATCATCCGGGTACTGGCCGGCCGGGACGGCCGCCTTCCACATCGCCGCCGACATCGCCGACGCCGTGCGCCGCTACGTGATGGTCACCGGGGACACCCAGTTGGAACGGGAGATCGGGCTGGAGCTGTTGGTGGAGACCGCCCGGCTGTGGCGCTCCATCGGTCACCACGACCGGCACGGGCAGTTCCACATCGACGGTGTCACCGGCCCGGACGAGTACACCGCCGTGAAGAACGACAACGTCTACACCAACCTGATGGCGCAGCGGAACCTGCTCGCCGCCGCCGACGTGGTCATGCGCTACCGGGACGAGGCGTTCCACCTCGGCGTCACCGACGAGGAGGCCGCGAGCTGGCGGGACGCCGCCACCTCCATGCACATCCCGTACGACGAGGAGCTCGAGGTCCACCAGCAGGTGGAGGGGTTCACCCGACTCCAGGAATGGGACTTCACGCACACACCGGCGGAGAAGTACCCGTTGCTGCTGCACTACCCGTACTTCGAGCTGTACCGCAAGCAGGTGGTGAAGCAGGCCGACCTGGTCCTCGCCATGCACTGGCGGGGGGACGCCTTCACCCCCGAGGAGAAGGTGCGCAACTTCCTCTACTACGAGCGCCGCACCGTACGAGACTCGTCGTTGTCGGCGTGCACCCAGTCCGTGCTCGCCGCCGAGGTGGGCCACCCCGAACTCGCGCACACCTACCTGCGTGAGGCCGCGCTGATGGACCTGCACGACCTCAACGAGAACACCCGCGACGGCGTCCACATGGCGTCGTTGGCCGGCGCGTGGCTCGCCCTGGTCAGCGGGTTCGGCGGTCTACGGGACCACGACGGCGAGCTGTCCTTCGCCCCCCGGCTCTCCAGCCGACTCAGCCGGTTGGAGTTCTCACTCCAGTGGCGGGGGTTGGCGCTGCGGGTGGATGTCCGGCCGCACCAGACGACGTACTCGCTGCGCCATGGCGGCCCGGACGACGTGGTGGAGCTGCGCCACCACGAGCAGAGGCTGCGGGTGACCTGCGACGAGCCGGTGACGGTGCCGGTGCCGCCGGCCGAGCCGTCCGGCCCGCCGCCCGAGCAGCCACCGGGCCGGTCTCCGCTGCTGCGGTTGCCCGAACGCGAACAGTGACGGGCGGGGCGGGAGTTTCCCCGCCCCGCCCGCCCACGCTGTGGGTCACACCGGCTCGCCGGCCCAGGTTGCTCAGACCGGCTCGCCCGTCGAGAGTTGCTCAGACCGGCTCGCCGGTCGACGGACGTCCGATCGCGTCCCGGGGCGCCGCCGCCTTCGGGTCGTCGGGCAGCCGGGCCGAAGCGGCCTGGTCCCCGAAGTCCGGGTCCCCGACGTCCTGGTTGCGCGCGGCGTCCTGTTCACGCTGCGTCCGCTCGGTCAGCTGCTGCTGCCGGGAGATCTGCTGCTTGGCCATGGCGATCCTCGCGATCCGTCGGGGCGCGGCTGCGCCGACACGGTCTGCGGTCGCTCGTCGCGTACCCGGCGCCCCAGCGGGCAAACGCGGCCCGGCGGCGGGGCCCACGGCCCGGGGTGACGCCGTCGCGGCGTGCGTGCCCGGCGGCGGGCGGGGTACCCGGACCACCGGCGAGCACGCGGAGGTGGGGCATGGACGAGCAGCGCAGCGTGACCATTCCGATCGGGGACGCCCAACTCCCCGCCGACCTGACGCTGCCCGCCCAGCCGGTCGGCGTGGTGCTGTTCGCGCACGGCAGCGGCAGTTCCCGGCACAGCCCGCGCAACGTGGCGGTGGCCCGGACGCTGAACGACAGTGGGCTCGGCACGGTGCTGGCGGACCTGCTCACCCCGGCCGAGGACGAGGTGGACGCGCGAACAGCCGAACTGCGCTTCGACATCGGGCTGCTGGCCAGCCGACTGGCCGGGATCGTCGACTGGCTGGCCGTCGAGCGTCCCGCCGGCGATGTGCCGATCGGTCTGTTCGGGGCCAGCACGGGTGCTGCCGCTGCCCTGGTCGCGGCGTCGTCCCGCGCCGATCGGGTTGGCGCAGTGGTCAGCCGGGGTGGTCGGCCGGACCTGGCCGGGAACGCGCTGGCCCAGGTGCGTACCCCGACGTTGCTCCTGGTCGGCGGGCTCGACGAAGAGGTGATCACGCTCAACGAGCGGGCGCTGGCCGAGTTGGGGGAGGTCGGCGAGCTGCGGGTGATCCCCGGCGCCACCCATCTCTTCGAGGAGCCCGGCACCCTTGAACAGGTCGCCGATCAGGCTGGCACCTGGTTCACCACGCACCTCGGTCGGTGATCAGTCCGAGGGCAGGAGAGCCGAGGTCGAGCGGCGCTGTTGGACGGTGTCGATGACGCGCCAGAGGACGGCGGTGATCGGGACGCTGACGAAGGCGCCGGCGATGCCCGCGATCAGCGTGCCCGCGGTGACGGCCACCAGGATCACCGCCGGATGCAGTCGGACCTGCCGCTTCATGACCAGCGGCTCCAGCAGGTTGCCCTCGATCTGCTGCACGGCGATCACCGCCGCGAGGGTGAGCAACGCGGTGGTGGGACCGTTCGCGGCCAGCGCCACCAGCACCGCCACCGCGCCGGCCACCGTCGCCCCGATGATCGGCACGAACCCGCCGAGGAAGGTGATCAACGCCAGCGGCAGGGCGAGTGGCACCCGCAGCACCACGAGAGCCAGCCCGATGCCCAGCGCGTCGATCGCCGCGATGAACATGGTGCCCCGGCTGTACGCGCCCAACGTCTGCCAACCGTTGCGGCCGGCCTCGGCCAGCACTGGTTGGTTCGGGCCGGACACCCGGGACAGCACCCAGTGCCACATGGACCGGCCGTCCTTGAGCAGGAAGAAGAGCAGCACCAGAGCCAGCAGCGCGGAGCCGAGCACCTCGGTGGCGGTCCGGGCGCCGGCCACCGGGTCCGGAGAGCTGCCACTGAGCCCCTCCCGGGCCTGGTCGACCAGCCGGTCCAGCTGTGCCTCGCTGACCGGCAGGGTGGACGTCACGAAGTCCCGGCTGCGTTCGACCCCCTGCGTCAACTCCTGGCTGAGCTGATCGAACTGGCTGGCGGTCAGGTTCCACACCAGGGCGCCGACGCCGACCAGGATGCCGAGCAGCAGCAGTACGGTGCAGAGCGCGGCCAGCGCCGCCGGCAGGCGCAACCGGCGCAGCAGCAGCAGGACCGGGTCGAGCAGCGCGGTGAGGAAGATGGTGGCGGCCAGCGCGATGGCCAGCGGCGCCAACAGGACGGCGATCCGGCCGAGGAGGTAGAGCCCCGCGACGATCACCACCAGGCAGGCGCTCCACAACACTGCGGTCCGGACCAGCCACGGCAGCGCCGCCCAGGTCTGGCGCGGCCCGGGGCCGCCTGTCGGTCCGGGTTCCTCTGCGGCCATGTCGGTCCTCCTCGATGTCGACGAGGTCGGTACCCGGTCGGTCGTGCCCCGACACCCGAATCGCTGGCCGTTGCCCGCGCGGATCGTACGTCGGGCGGAGAGACGTGGGTGGGTGTTCGCGAATCACGTCCGCAGCGGCGGCGTTTGCGTGGTCAAGCCGAGGGAACGCGAAGGGGACGGACCGGACTGAGGAGGAACGCCGTGGGTGACTTCATGGACAAGGCCAAGGACTTCGCGGACAAGCATGACAAGCAGGTCGACCAGGGTGCGGAGAAGGCCGGCGACATGGCCGACAAGCGCACCGGCGGCAAGTACGGCGATCAGATCGACAAGGGCGTGGACCAGGCCCAGGCGCGCACCGGCGAGGGCGACCAGGTCCGCTGACCCAGCGCGCTCCTCCCGGGCCGCCGAGTCGTCGGCGACCCGGGAGTGCCGGGTTCGGGTGGTGCGCGGGTCAGCGCTGTTGCCTGTCGCGTAGCTCGTCCATTGAGGTGGGCCGGCCGCTCAACGCGTCGCGCAACCGGTCGACCAGACCGATGCCGGGGGCGAGCAGCTTTTTCGCCGGTGGGTGCTCCGGGCTACCCGGATGTGGCCGGGTCGGCCCGATCTCCTTGATCGCCGTCACCCGGGCGGCGATCTCGACCAGCTCCTCCCGGGCCGTCGCCGCGCGCAGCCGGGGAAAAAGCTCCTTCTCCTCCTCCGCCACGTGGTGTCGGACGGTGCTGGTCAGTTGGTCGAGCAGCTCGTCGAAGCGGGGATCGGACGGGTCGGCGGACTCCAACTCCTTCATGGTCCGTTCGGCGTCGGCGTGCTCCGTGATCTCCCGGTCGGCGATCTCGTTGCCGTCGGGCAGCACCTTTCGGGCGATCGGATACACGTACGCCTCCTCGGCCACCGAGTGGCGGACGAGTTCGGCGATCACCACGTCGGCGAGGCGCCGGCGGTGCTCGGGGGTGCCCTGCCGGGTAGCCAACTCGACGAGGACCGCCTCGATCTCACGATGATCGGAGACCAGGATGTCGACGACGTCGTGGTCGTCGGTGGTCGGTGGATTGGTCATGTCACGGCCCCTTACCGGTTGCGGATCGGTGGGAGGTGTGTGGCTCTGGTACCCCCACGGGGCTGCACCAACCTACGGTTGACGATGCGTCCGACGGTGTTTGTGGTGCTCGCGGTGGCCCTGGTGCCCGGCCGCCACGATTGCCCTGCCGCCGCCGGGGTAACCGCCGCCATGGCCGACGACCGCCCCACCGCCGACCGCGATCAGTCGCGGTTCGACGAGACCGCCGAGCGGACGGTCCGGCGGGTGCGGCACCGTGGTGGGCAGGCCGGCCGGATCCGGGCCCGGCAGTGGGAGGTCACCCTGGTGATCTCCATTCAGGCCGGGCTTGCCGCGGCCATCGCCGCCCTGCTCGCCAAGAACCTGCTCGGCCCCGGATCGCACGTCTTCGCTCCCGCCGCCGCCGTCGGCACGATCGCCACCGCCATCGGGCAGCGGGCCCGCCGGACCTTCGAGCTGTTGGGCGGCGTGGCCCTGGGCATCGTCATCGGTGACACGCTGCGATTCCTGCTCGGCTCGGGCCCGTGGCAGACCGGCGTGGTGGTCGGGCTGGCCATCGCCGCCGCGTTGCTGGTGGCGGGGAAGGGTGGTCCGCTGGTCGGTCAGGCCGGCGGTACCGCCGTGCTGATCGCCACGCTGGCCCCGATGGAACGTGGCCTGGAGGTGCCCCGGATCTTCGACGCGCTGGTCGGTGGGGCAGTCGGCCTGGTGGTGGTCGCGCTCCTGTTGCCGATCAACCCGATGCGGGTGCTGGACCGCGCCGCGGCACCGATCTTCACGATCCTCTGCGAGCAACTCGCCGAGCTGGCGCGGGCGCTGCGCGAGCGCGACGGCGCCGGCACCATGGGCGTCCTGGAGCGGCTCCGCGGCACCGACGACGACCTCGGCCGGTTGCACGATGCGCTCAGCGGCGCCGAGGAGGTGGTGACCATCGCCCCGGTGCGCTGGCACCGTCGGCAGCAGTACCACCGTTACGCCCGCAGCGCGGCTCACCTGGAGCGGCTGCTGCTGGACAGCCGCGCCATGGCCCGTTGGTCGACCACCGCGTTGCAGTACGACGAGCCGATTCCGCCGGAGCTGCCGGATGCGATGGGCCGGTTGGGTCAGGCGGTGGCGGAGATGCGTGTCGAGTGCAGGGTCGGTGACGACCCCCGGCGCACCCGCAGCCTGATCGAGCAGTGCGCCGAGTTGGCCGGGCGGGCCTCCGCGACCGGCGTCAAGTCGTTCGGCGAATCCCTCGTCACCGGACTGCGTACCGCGGCCAGCGACCTGCTCCGGGCCGCCGGTTCCGAACCCGAGGACGCCAACCGGATCGTGCGCCGGGCAGCCGGAGCCGGCGAGGCCGAGATCCACCCGCCGCTCCGCCGACAACTGCACCGGGCCCGACCGACGCGAGCCGGCCGAGCCCGTCGACGTGCGCACCTCGCCGCCCGGGCCCGTAACGACGGTCGGGCCGGCCTCCCCGCACGGGAGAGGCCGGCCCGGTGAACCGTGGTGATCAGGAGGAGTAGCCGCGCTCGGCGATCCAGTTGGCGACCTTCGGCAGGCTCATCCAGTACTCGCCCAACGCCGGGTCGGCCGGGTCGGCGACCCGGATCGTGTCACCACCGTCGCGGTAGCCGACGAGGGTCAGGTAGTGGCCACCCTCGTACGAGTGCGGGTTGCCGTCGGTGTCCACCGTCGTGCCCTTGATGTTGGCCACCACCGGGCGACCGGCGTCCACGGCGGCCAGCACGTCACGGCGCAGCTGCTCGACCTGGTCGGGGCGGGCCACCGAATCACGGATCTCGGTGGTCCGGTACTTGCCGCCGGTCAGCTCGTTCAGCACCCGGGTCGTGTCCAGGGCCGAGGGGGTACCCGCCTCGGTGGTGCCGAGCAGCCGGGCCACCTCGTCCTGGGACAGCGCCTTGCCCTGGGCGGACAACGCGATCCGGGTCGCGGCCGGGCCGCAGTAGTAGAAGTTCGGCTGGGCCTGGTAGTCGACGCCGAGGATCCGCTCGGCGGCCCGGTCGTTCTGACTCGACGAGGCCGGGGAGGCATGAGCCGGGGCGGCGGCCTGCGCGGCCACCGCCGGGCCGAGGGCGCAGCCGCCGGCGACCAGCAGGCCGACGACTGACAGACCGCTCTTCTGGACGATCGGGTTCATGGTCGAGTCTCCGTTCGGGGGTTGGCGCCTCCGGCCGGCGGAGGGCGGCAGCACCGGGAATGGCGCTCGGCGCAACACGGGGGCCGACCATCGGTGGTCTCGGCCCTGGGCGTACCGAGGGCGTAACCGCTCTGCTGCACGGAGAATTCCGCCGGCTGCGGGCACCGGGGCCGCGTGGCATCCCGGCCCGACCCGAACCCGTCATCGGGGACAGACGGTCAGCTCAGAGGCTGCCCAACAGCCTGGTCACGGTGATCTCGATGACCACCCGTTCCGGATTCGGGCGCGGTGTTCGATACCGCTCGGCGTACCGCCGCTCCGCCTCCGCCACGGCGCCCGGATCCGACCGCAGCACCGCGCGGCCCTCGATGGTCAACCAGCGGCGGCCATCCACGTGGCACACGGCCACCGCAGCGCCCGCCGCGCCGGCAGCCGCCACCTGACGAGCCTTTCGGGAGGCGCCGGAGGTGATGACCCGGGCCAAACCGGCCGCCGGGTCGAGAGTCACACCGACCGGTACGACGTGCGGGGTGCCGTCCGCCCGAAGGGTGGTCAGCGTCGCCAGGTGCCGTTCGGCGCAGAAGGCGACAACCCGCTCATCGTGCACGTTCAACCGATGATCGCCTGCCATGCCCGTCCCCTGTCCGCCGAACCGACCCCGATCATGGCACGCGGCGGCGGACCTGGCCCCGATCCGGCGGGGCGTCCGGCTGACCGGGCAACTGGCGACCCGCCGCCCGACGTTGGTGCACCAGCCGGGTCAGGTAGATCAGCGCGGCGGCCAGGACACCCATGTCATCCAGGTAGATCGGGTCCGGCAGCACGTCGACCGGGAAGATCGTGTAGATCAGCGCCCCGTAGAAGGCGACCTTGCCGCCCGCGCCCAGCCCGGTCAGCAGCCGCCGGGTACGCACCACCCGCACCGCCAACACCACGGCACCGACCAGTGTGGCGAGCGCCAGGATGCTGGCGATCACCACGAGGACCCACGCCTGTCGGGACATGCCGTCACGCTAACCCACCCGAGCCCGCGCGGCTCAGAACGCGGGCACCGTCGCGCGGCTCAGAACGCGGGCACCGTCGCGCGCCCGCGTGCAGTCACCTTGTTCTCCCGGGTCTGCTCGACGTTCTCCCGGGTCTGCGCGCCCACCGGTCGGGCAACCTCGCTCAGCGGCAGCACCGACGCCGACTCGGCGACGCGTCGTCCGGTCGCGGCGTGCGCCTCCTCGCGCAGACTGCGAGCCGCTGCCACCGCCAACTCCGCCGCCCGCCACGCGGTCTGCTCCCGCTCGCGGGCTGCGGCGTGCCGGGCCGCCAGGTTGTCCCGGATCGCCCGCTGGAGCACCAGCTCCTGCTCGACCGGGTGCAGTCGCGGGTCCCAGCCGTCGCGGTGCGCGAAGACGTCGCTGAGCTGCTCCACCGACAGCTCCCGCCGCCAGTACGCATCCAGCGCCGCGCGGTGCAGGTAGCGCTCGCGGTCCGCGTACTCGGCGGGAGTCCGTGTGGTCTGCGGCAGCGGCATCGCGGCCGCCGCGTCGAGCCGCCGTACGCCAGCCTCGGCCGCCTCGTACGCCAGCCAGGCCGCCTCGACCGCCTCCTGCGCTGCCACCCACTCCGCCCGGCGGCGCCGCACGGTGGTGGTCGCCCGCTCCGCGGCCACAGCGACCTCCTGCGCGTAGCGGCTCTGCTCCCGCTCCTCCTGTGCCTGCTCAAGTTGGCTCGGCATGGCGGCGCGGCGGATCCGGGAGCCCGGGTCGAAGCGGAGCCGGCCGGGCCGCAGCAGGAGAGCGGAGACAGCGACGGCCACCACCCCGAGGAGGCTCAGCCAGATGACGGCGGCCCGGGAAAGGTCTGGCAGGACGGCGGAGAGGATGGTTTGCATGATCAGCACCTCGCGGTCGAAGGCGGGTATCGACGGGCGGCAGGAGGGCGCGGCAGCACCGGTCGGCCCGGTGGCGGGATGGTCCCGTCGACGGCGAACTCAGGTGCCGTACGGGAGGATCAGCCGGGATCGGGCCCCGGGGATCGCCGGGCCGGGCTCAGCGGGCGGGCGGGCCGCGTCGTGCGGGAGAGCCACGGCCGGGGTCGATGGCCGGGACGTGCACCGGGCCCGCCGCGACCGGACCGGTCGCCGTGGCGGCATCGAGCGTGCCAGTCGGCGGGGCTTCAGCGGGCTGGGCGGCCCGCTGGTTGGCCGGGCCGGCGTCGGGGCTGACACTTGCCACCCGGCTGCTCACGGCACTGGGCCGCAGCTGCGTGGGGGCGGGCGGTGCTGTCGCGGCGAGAGCGGCACCGAGGCCGACCGCGAGCACCAGCGCGGTGACCGCCAGGCGGGTCAGTTCCCGCAGCGACCGCAGCACAGCCCACCTGGCTGGGCGGACACACGCTGCGGACGACACCCGACCAACCTATCGCCCGTCCTCGCCTACCGCAGCACGGCGATGGACGGCGCGGGCGTGACCGCCACCACCATGCGCACTGTGGACGCCGTCGGTCGGGCACCGGGAACGGCAGCGCCCCCGACCGGATCGGGTCCGATCGGGGGCGTCGCGCGTCGTCGGGGCGGCACCGCCGGTGGTGCGTGAGTGCCGGCGGTAGCCGTGGTCAGTCTCCGGTGCCGAGCACCGGAGGCGCGGCCTTGTCGTCGCCCTGCCACACCATCTCGTCCTCGGTCAACCAGGTCAGCCGCTCGTCGGAGTCGTCGTCCTGCGCTCGACCCTGCCCGCCGAGCACACCGGGGCGGCCACCGCCGGACCCCGGTCGGGCGTTGCCGCCGGTCATGGCCGGGCGCCCGCCGCTCCCACCGCGTTGGCCGTCGATGCTGCGCCCGACCCCGTTGGCGGCGCGGGTCTCCGCCGGGGGCGCGCCGCCGCCGGTCGGTCGAGCCGAGGTGGGGGGTGCGTTGCCCGAGCCCGCGAGCGCGCCGCTGCGCAACACCCCGCCGGCCGGTGACCCGCCCTGTGCTCCGTAGAGCAGGCCGGGACCGGTGCTCGCCGCAGTGGGCGCGCCGGCCGGCCCGGACAGCCCGACCAGCCCGGCGGCACCACCGCCGAGCAGCGCGCCGCCGACCAGTGGGTCGGCTCCGGCGAGGGAGGTGCCGCGGTCAGCGAGATCGCTGCCAGCGCCGATCGGCGCGGCGCCGACAGCCGGGCTGCCACCGGTGCCCGAGCCGACCTCGCCCGGAGTCGAACCGTCGCCAGGCAGTTGGGCGACGCGGTCGGGCGACGAGATGGTCGCGTCACCGGTGTGCGCGGTGTCCGCGCCGGTGCCGGGACCGCCGGACACCCTGGCGATGGCCGAGACACTCTGTGGCGTCGTCGGATCCTTGCGCGCCGTGGTCGGAGTGTCCGGGTCCGGCGGGGGCGGTTCGACCACCCGGTCGTAGGCGGACATCTCGTAACTGTTGGCCAGGCCGGCCACCAGGTTCACCATCCGCTGGTGGGCCTTCTCCTGCTCGGCCTTGTCCTGCTGGTGACCCGCGATGCCCCCGACGATCAGACCGGTCAGACCGAAGGTGGCGCCACCCTTGATCGCACCGCCGATCGCCTTGTCGTTGTCGTCGGTCTCCTCCGGGCTCTCGGCCTCCTTGTGGGCGGCGCGCAGATGGTCGGCCATCATGGTCAACCCCTGCTTGACGCCGGCCATCCCCTCACCCAACGCGTCGGTGTGGGCGACGATGAAGCTGAGTCGCCTGTGGAACTCCCGACCCGCCGAGCCCGTCCACGTGTTGCTGAGCTTGTCGAGGTCGCCGCTCAGCTCCCGGCCGAGGCCGTCGAGGATGCCCTTGAGCTCGGCCCACTGGGTGGCCACGCCCTCGATCTGCTCCGGCTTGCCCGCCATCAGGCCGTCGTACAGCTGCTGGTGGCTGTTGCCCTGGTAGCGCTGGGTGTAGTCAGACACGCCCGTCCTCCTTCGGCTGCAACACGCGGTCGACAGGGGTCAGCGCGGCGGTGACGTCCTCGGCGTTGGCCGCGTTACGCGCCTCGGCGGTGCGGTAGTTGCTCAGGATCGTGCTGGTCGCCTGCTGCGCCGCCAGCACCGCCTGCCGGATTCGTTCGGCCTGCTCGACATAGGACTGGTGGACCTCGCTGTAGCGACGCGCCTTGTCGGTGGCGTCGAAGAACGAGCCCAGCGCCGGAGGACGGCACTGCATCTCGGTGTTGAGCTTGCGCAGCACCGACTCGGTCTGGCTCAACCGCGACGCCAGGTGCTCGTGGAAGTCCTCAAGGGACAACAGGTCGACTTCCGTACGCCCGGCCATGGCAACATCCCCGTCGTTCTGGTTGACAACCGTCAGCGACATCCAGGTTAGTCCACCAGTGCGACTCCGGGCGACCCGTCGAAGCTGCTCAGCCGTCGGCGCCGGTCGATTCCGTGGAACCCCCGCCGGTCCCGCCGCTCGACGGGGTGCCACTGGCCGGACTCGACGGTGTCGACCCCGACGGTGGCGCTGCGGACGGCGTGCCCGAGGGCGGCGCCGCCGATGGTGAGCCCGACCTCGGCGCGGCCGACGGTGGTGCGGACGGCGTCGGCCCGTCGGCAGTGAAGACCGCGAACGCGTCCTCGCGGTCCAGTGTCGGCCCGGTCGGGATCAGTGCGAGCAGGGAGCCGGGCACCGCCAGCGGGGTGATCCCGCCGTAGCCGAGCACGTCCAGTGTCTCCGCCGAGCCGAGCGGATACCGGATGCCCTGCGGGCTGATCAGGTAGATCGTCGACCCGGCGGCGCCGGACCCGCTGGTTCCGGCGCCGGGCGAGGCCTGCGCGATGACACCCTTGCCACCGGGCAGCAGCACCGCCTCGGCGGTGCGTACGGCGTCGCGCCTGGTCTGGCGCACCGGCACCAGGCCCGGATCGCTGTCGGTCAACTCGCTCGGCACCCTATCGAAGACCTCCAGGGTGGTGGTCGGCGGGCCGCCCGCGCTGCCCTTGCGGTACGTCGCGCACAGCGTGGTCTGACCGGGCTGGGCCGGGTAGAGGGCGGGCATCGTCGGGGGCACCCCCTCCTCCTCGATCCGCCGTTCCTCGAACGCCTCGCTGGCCTGGTTCGGGGTGATGTCGGTGATCCGACCGCCGTTGCTGACGAGCAGCAGAGCGGTGATCTCACTGATCGAGACGAGAGCGTCCCGGGTCAGCACGTAGTGCCGCCCGGCGGCCTTGAACACCGAACCGACGTCGTACGACTGCCCAGCCACCTCGCGACTGCTGGGCTCGCCCTCACCGGGCAGCGACGGCCGGCGCAGCGGTGGCCCGGCCGGCACGGCGTTGAGCAGTTGCTGCCCGACCTGGAGTCGCTCGGTGCCGGCCATCCGCAGCGCGGTGATCGTGCGGGACGGATCGAGCAGCTGGAGTCGGGTGTTGTTGGTGACCAGGTACCGCTGGTCGTTCACCGAGACCAGCACCGCCCGGTCACCCAGCGGCGTGCCGCCGGGCAGCGCGCGATCGATCACCAGCCGGGTGCTGGACCGCTGCCTGTCGACCGGGTCGGGCACGTCGCAGACCGACCAGGGCAGCCCGGTCAGCGACTTGCGGTCCGGCAGCGCGTCCGGTGCCCCGACGATGCCGACGGTGACGCCGCGGGGCCGGTCCCGCAGCGACGCCTGGGACATCGTCCGCACCTGGGCACTCGCGTCGTTCACGATGAGGCGCGCCGAGGTGTAGTTGAGCGTCGGGTGCAGCTTGCCCTCGATGAACACGTACGTGGCGCCGGTCTCCCGTTCGATGACCAGGGTCTGGTCGTCCAGCGGCGCCGCGCCACCGGTCAACTGGCCGTAGGCGCCCACCCCGCCGAGCACGATGGCAGCGGTGAGGACACTGCCGAAGACAGCCATGCCGAGCCGTCGCATCGGCAGGTTGGTGGTCTCCGGATCGCCCGACAGCAAGGCGGAGACGATGCGGCGGGTGACGAAGCGGTACGCCTGCACCTGATCGCGGCGGGTCCGCATGACTTACCTCCGGCGGGGTGGATCCGCGACGATCAGGGTCGGGGTGCCGTCGCGGACTTCCCTACGATAAGGGGCCGACGGTGGTTCCTTGGGACCACCGCTCGTGGCCGGCACCGGACCGACCCGGCGCAGAGCCGTACCGTGCAGGAGGGACAGTCAGCGATGACGCAGGTTCAGGCGCCACCCGCCCGAGCGGTCACGGACCCTGTCGACGTTCCGACCCGGCCGGCGCCCCCGGCCGAGCGGCCCGGCCGTGGGCGGGTCGGCCCCGTGCTGGTCGGGCAGCTCGTCGTACTGGAGTTGTGCGTGGTCGGCGTGTGGGCCGCCACGGCCGGACCCAGCTGGGTGCTCGCCGCGGCGGGCGCCGCGGCGCTGCTCGTCGTCCTGGCGGCCTTCGCCCGTCGGGGTGGCCGCTGGTGGTTCGAGGACCTGCTGCTGCGCCGGCGGTTGCGGCGACGCGGCGAGCGGGCGTCCGCAGCGCTGGCCAGCGGTACGGCGACCGACCCGAGGTTGGCTGCGCTCGCTCCAGAGCTGAGCGTCATCGAGCTGACCGACCGGGGCACCCGGCTCGGCATCGGGCGTGACGACCAGGGCTGGTTCGCCGCCGTCGCCCTCCAGTCCGCGACCGGTGCTGCGGTCGGCTCCGTCGACGCCACCGCTGTGGACCGCGCGCTGCGGGTGCTCGCGGACTTCAACGCCCCGGTCTCCCGGGCCCAGGTCGTCGCGCACACGTTGGTCTGGTACCCGGCACCCGGTGCGCCGCCGGCGGCGCACCGGACCGTGTGGGTGGCGGTGCGGCTCACCGTCCGGGACGCCCGGGTCGAGGCGGTGAGCCGGGGAGGCGGGTTGACCGGCGTACACCGGACGGTGGCGGCCGGGATCGGCCGGCTCGGCAAGGCGCTGACCTCGGCAGGGCTGGCACATCGCCCGCTGGGCCGGGAGGAGCTACGCGCGGCCATCGTCTCGGCAGCCGGTCTGGACCTGGTGCCCGAGGCGCCTGCGGAGAATTGGCGTGGGTTGCGCGGCGGCGGCTGGACGCACCGCTGCATGGCTCTGCGGGGCCGCTTCGACGCGCCGCTCGGCCCGCTCGTGGACGCGATCACCGCGACCTCGGCGCCGTCGCACACGGTGGCCGTGACCGTCTCGTCGGACGGTCGGGTGGCGGCACCGCTGCTGCGGGTCGCGGCGATGGACAACCACGTCGAGGCCCTGGTCAAGGTGGTTCGTGAGGTCGCCGGCCGGGTGGGCGCGTCCACCCGCCCGATGGACGGTCAGCATGCCCCGGGCGTCTACGCCACCGCCCCGGTCGCGTCGGCGCTGGGCGTCTCCACCGGTCTGCGGTCGCGCTGACCGGTGCGGCGGCCCACGGTCAGGGTCGGAGGTTGACGATCCAGCCGTAGAGGCCGCAGACCCAGAAGGCGAGCGGCACCAGCGAGATGATGAGCAGGATCTCGGCGATGTCGAGCAGGCGGCCCCAGACCGGCGAGATGCGCTTGCCGGCGACGGTCAGACCGTAGATCAGGCTGATCACCGCGGCGAGCACCAGACCGCCCAGGATCAGGCCGAGCCGGACCGGCAGCGACCCACCGGCGAACGTGGTCGCGGCGGCCAGGCCCAGACCCACGGTGCCGGCCAGCAGCACCGGGGTGCGCTGCGCTCGGCCCAGGAGGGGGCGGGCCCGCAGCAGCGCCAGCAGGGCCAGCACCAGGCACAGCAGCACCGCGGGCAGGCGCCCGTCCAGAGCCAGCACGAATTGCGCGCCCAGCACCAGCAGCGACACCGTCCACAGCAGACCGGTCAGGAACTGGTCGGCGCGCTCACTCTGCTGGAGCACCTGCCGGCCGTCCACCGACTCGCTGTCGGTCTTCAGGTCCTCCGGACCGGTCGGGATCGACGGCACCGGCAGCCGGGCCAGCCGGTAGGCCATCATCGGCAGCGCCGGCACCACGCCGAACGCGACCGCCGCGACCACCGCGGCGGAGGCCGCCGCGTCGAGGCCCAGGGCCAGGCAGAGCACCGCGCCCAGGCCGGTCGCGGCAGCGACCCCGATCGCGGCGAAGAAGAGGGGGTACCGGTCGCCGACCGCCAGCACGGCCACCGCGCCGGCCACCACCGCGGCGGTCGCCGCGAGCAGGACATGCGGACTGGCCAGGTCGGTCAGCGATCGATCCCCGGCGAGCAGCAGCAGGCCGCCGGTGGCCGCGTGCACCAGACCGACCAGGGCCAGCACCGCGCCGATGCCGCTGTCACCGGCGGCCCTGGACAGCACCGCGGCGCCCACCAGCAGCGCCACCGCGACCAGCAACGCGGCCAGCGCGCCGGGCAGGTGCGGCGGACCGGCGAAGAGGGCGGCCAGCGCGCCGGCGCCGAACGCCGCCGCCGCGAAGACCACAGCGAAGGAGCGGGTCGCGCCGACCTGCCAGGCGCCGGGGCGCTGGTTTGTCGCGGTGGCGACCGCGTCCACCACGTCGTCGAAGACGATCTCCGGTGCGGCGTCGGAGCGGGGGTTGAAGTAGAGCACCTCACCGTCGCGGACACTGAGCTGCGCCGCGGTACGACCACCGTCGAGGGGCGCACCGCCCAACCGGGACAGTGCCCAGCCGCCGTGCCGCGCACCCTCGTCGGCCATGTCCTCACCGGCGTAGCGCAGCAGGGTGGGGAGCAGGTCGGCCAACGGCACGTCCGACGGCAGCGCCAGATCCATCCGGGTACGCGGAGCCACGATGGTGATCCGGCTGAGACCACCGGTCGCCGTCTTCGTCGCCACAGTGGCCTCCAGGTGTGCGTCTGTGATCGGCTGGCGGGAATGCTGCGGTCCGGGTCCACCGCGCACACGGCAGATTACCTACGATGACGGCACGTACGATGCCCACCCGCGGGCGGTGTTCCGCGGGCCGCACGTCATCAGGGCCGCTTCTGGGGAGGAGACAGCCGTGAGCACTGTGGTGTTCCGCCGGCTCCCGCGTCAGCCGGGGCCGGCCCTACCGCGCGGCGAGGTGCTGCTGGAGTCGCCTCCCGAGCTGCCCGAGCCGACGCCCCGCGGGATGGGGCAGCTGCTCATGATCCTGCCGATGTTCTGCGGGGTCGGCGCCATGGCGTTCCTCTACGCCGGCAAGGGCGGCGGCATGATGACCTACGTCGCCGGTGGTCTGTTCGGTGTCTCGATGCTCGGCATGGCGATCGGCTCGCTGGCCAACAGCGGTGGCAAGGACAAGGCCGAGCTGAACGCCGATCGCCGCGACTACATGCGCTACCTGGCGCAGATGCGCAAGCGCACCAGGCGTGCCGCCGAGCAGCAGCGGGCCGCGATGGCCTGGCGGCACCCGGAACCCGACGCGCTCTGGTCGATCGCCGCGTCCCGGCGACTCTGGGAGCGGCGGATCACCGAGGACGACTTCGGCGAGACCCGGATCGCCCTCGGCCCGCAGCGGCTCGCCGTGGAGATCGTCCCGCCGGAGACGAAGCCGGTGGAGGACCTGGAGCCGATGAGCGCCATCGCGCTTCGCCGGTTCGTCCGGGCACACTCCACTGTGCCCGAGCTGCCGACGGCGCTGTCGGTGCGCGCGTTCAGTCGGGTGGTGCTGCGCGGCGACCGCGAGCCGGTGCTCGACCTGACCCGGGCGGCGCTGGGGCAGCTGGCCACCTTCCACGCACCGGACGACCTGGTGATCGCGGTGGTCGCCGCACCCGACCGGCAGTCGTCCTGGGGTTGGGTGAAGTGGCTGCCACACGCCCACCACAGCGGTCGTACGGACGCGGCCGGCGCGCGCCGGCTGGTCTTCGCCAGCCTGGCCGAGGCCGAGGCCTCGCTCGCCGCCGAGCTGGCCGGGCGGCCTCGGTTCGCGCCGGAGGCCAAGCCGCTGACCACCGCACCGCACCTGGTCGTGGTGATCGACGGCGGGGAGATCTCGCCGACCTGCCAGCTGGTTGGCCCGGGTCTGCTCGGCGCCACGGTGATCGACCTCTCCGGGACGGTGCCGCGCGACGCCGGCCGCTGGCTGCTCTGCCTCGACGTGAATGACGGAGGCTCACTCGACCTGATCCGGGGCAGCTCGCCGTCGACGCTGGGTCGGCCCGACCGGCTCAGCGCCGAGGCCGCCGAGGGGCTGGCCCGACAGATCGCCCCCTTCCGGCTCTCCCAACAGCAGACCGGCGGCGACGAGCCGCTGGCACGCAGCACGGAGCTGCCGGACCTGCTCGGTGTCGGTGACGCCGCGGCAGTGGACGTGCAGAACACCTGGCGCCCGCGTGGGCACCGCGACCGGCTGCGCATCCCGCTCGGTGTCGGCCCGGACGGCAACGTGGTCGAGCTCGACTTCAAGGAGTCGGCGCACGAGGGCATGGGCCCGCACGGTCTGGTGATCGGTGCGACCGGCTCCGGCAAGAGCGAGCTGCTGCGTACGGTGGTGGCCGCGTTGGCGGTGACCCACTCGTCGGAGGAACTGAATTTCGTCCTGGTCGACTTCAAGGGCGGCGCGACGTTCGCCTCGCTGGAGGCGTTGCCGCACACCAGCGCGGTGATCACCAACCTGGCCGACGAGCTGCCGCTCGTCGACCGGATGCGCGACGCGCTCGCCGGCGAGATGGTGCGCCGGCAGGAGCTGCTGCGGGCGGCCGGCAACTACGTCTCCCGCTTCGAGTACGAGAAGGCGCGCTCGGCCGGAGAGCCGCTGGCGCCGATGCCCAGCCTGTTGATCATCTGTGACGAGTTCAGCGAACTGCTCGCCGCCAAACCGGACTTCATCGACCTGTTCGTGATGATCGGCCGGTTGGGTCGGTCCCTCGGCGTGCACCTGCTGCTGGCCAGCCAGCGCCTCGAAGAGGGCAAGCTGCGGGGCCTCGACACGCACCTGTCGTACCGGATCGGTCTGCGAACGTTCTCCGCTGTGGAGAGCCGGATCGTGCTCGGTGTTCCGGACGCGTACGAGCTGCCGAACGCGCCGGGCCACGGCTACCTGAAGACGGACACCAGCACCATGCTGCGGTTCCGGGCCGCGTACGTGTCGGGGGCGTACCGGGCGCCGGGGCAGCAGGCTTCCGCCTCACAGGCGCTGGTGCAGCGCCGGATCGTGCCGTACGGCCTCGACTTCGTTCCGGTGCAGGTCCCGCAGGCGCCGGTGGCCACCGCCCCGGAGCCGGAGCAGCCGGCCGACGGCAAGGCCGTGGCGATGCTCGACGTGCTGATCGACCAGCTCAAGGGTCGGGGCCGGCCGGCGCACCAGGTGTGGCTGCCGCCGCTTGCCGACCCGCCGGGCCTGGGTGAGTTGCTCGGCCCGCTGGCGGTCGACCCGACCTACGGGCTGTGCACCGCCTCCTGGCCCGGGCGCGGGCGACTGACAGTGCCGGTCGGCGTGGTGGACCGCCCCTACGAGCAGCGCCGGGACCCGATGATGGTCGAGCTGGCCGGCGCCGGCGGCAACGTGGTCATCGTCGGTCGGTCGATGAGTGGCAAGAGCACGATGCTGCGTACGCTGCTGGCCTCGCTGGCGCTCACGCACACGCCGCGGGAGGTGCAGTTCTTCTGCCTGGACTTCGGCGGGGGCGCGCTGCGCAGCATGGAGCGGTTGCCGCACCTGGCCGGGGTGGCCGGTCGACGCGACGTCGAGGCGGTCCGTCGGACGGTGGCCGAGGTGGTCGCCATCCTGGACGAACGGGAGGCTCGTTTCGCCCAGCACGGCATCGACTCGGTGGCGAGCTACCGCCGTCGCCGGGCCGCTGGCGAGTTCGCCGACGACCCGTTCGGCGACGTGTTCCTTGTGGTGGACGGGTGGAACACCCTGCGCCAGGAGTACGAGGAGCTGGAGCAGACCATCACCACGTTGGCCAACCGGGGCCTCGGCTTCGGTGTGCACGTGGTGCTCACCGCCGTACGGTGGGCGGAGATCCGGATCAACATGCGGGATCTGCTCGGCACCAAGTTGGAGCTGCGCCTCGGCGACGCGTCGGAGTCCGAGATCGACCGCCGCGCGGCGAACAACGTGCCGGAGAAGTCGCCCGGTCGTGGCCTGACCCGGGACAAGCTGCATTTCCTCACCGCCATCTCGCGGATCGACGGCCGTCGCGACATCGACGATCTGAGTGAGGCCTCACTGTCCCTGGCCGGGCACGTGGCGGCGAACTGGCCGGGTCGCCCGGCGCCGAAGGTGCGTTTGCTGCCGCGCCGGCTGCCGGTGGCGGAGCTGTCCCGGATCATCGACCGGTCGGCACCCGGTCTCCCGATCGGTGTCAACGAGTCGGCACTCGCGCCGGTCTACCTGGACCTGACCAACGAGCCGCACCTGACGGTCTTCGGCGACGCGGAGTGCGGCAAGACCAACCTGCTGCGCCTGATCGCCCGGGGGATCACCGAGCGGTACACGCCGGCGCAGGCCCGGCTGGTGATCGCCGACTACCGACGTGGCCTGCTGGGGGCGGTGGAGGGTGACCACCTGCTCGACTACGCCCCGTCGAACCAGGCGTTCGCCCAGGGGCTCGGGTCGATCCGCAGCGCGCTGTCCAACCGACTGCCCGGCCCGGACGTGACCACCGCCCAGCTGCGTGATCGGAGCTGGTGGAAGGGTCCGGACCTGTACATCCTGGTGGACGACTACGACCTGGTGGCCTCGGGCGGCAGCAACCCGTTGAGCGCGCTGCACGAGCTGTTGCCGCAGGCCCGCGACATCGGTCTGCACCTGATCGTCACGCGCCGGGTCGGTGGTGTGTCCAGGGCGCTGTACGAGCCGGTGCTGCAACGGCTGCGCGAGTTGGACTCGCCGGGCCTGCTGATGTCCGGAAACCGGGAGGAGGGCGCGGTCTTCGGCACGTTGCGGCCGAGCCCGCAACCGCCCGGCCGGGGCACCCTGGTTCGCCGTCGTGACGGCCAGCAGCTGATTCAGACCGCCTGGTCCGAGCCGACCTGAGCGTTGTCGGTCGTTCGGTAGCGGGTGGTGGGCCGTTCCGGTCCGATTCACCACCATCCATCGAACGTCACCGGTCAGGGCTGCGAGGGCTGGACACGTTCCGCTACGGTCTTCACAGGAGTGTCCGTCGGTGGGGTGTTGCTGCCTTGCCGCGGGGGAGGGGTGCGGCGAAGCCGCCACCACAACAGACGGAAGGGTGTGAAGCATGGCGTTCGAGGTCGAAGCTGCGACTCTGCATACCGCCGCGAGTGACGTGCGGTCCACGCGCAGCGAGGTCGACGGCGAGCTGAAGAAGCTGTGGAACGTCGTCGATGACCTGGCCATCGCGTGGAAGGGTCAGGCGTCCACTGGCTTCCAGTCGCTGATGACGCGCTGGAACGAGGACACCGTCAAACTGCTGACGGCGATGGACAGCATCGCTGACCTGCTCGACAAGTCGGGTACGACGCACCAGGTCAACGACGAAGAGCAGCAGCAGATGCTGGACAAGTTCCACTCTGCTCTCAACCCGTGATCCGTAGCCGGCAGAGGAGGAAATCGTGACGATCAAAGTTGACTATGCGGTCCTCGAGAGCAGCAACCAGCAGATGCAGGCCATCTCGAAGACCCTCGAGGAAAAGCTTGACACGCTGCGGTCGATGCTGACCAAGCTGCACTGGGACGGCGAGGACCGGGTTGCCTACGAGCAGCACCAGGCGAAGTGGGATGCGGCGGTCCGGGACATCAACCGGATCCTGAACGAGATCGGCGGTGCCGTGGGCATCGCCCGCGAAAACTACCTCACCACGGAGATGAGCAACTCCAAGGTGTGGAGCTGAGGCATTCGCACGAGCGGCTCCGGTCCGGTTCGCCCGGCCCGGAGCCGTTCTGTGTCTGGCGTTGGCGGGCGTAGGCGCCGGGCACCGGGCTGCGGTGCCCCTCTCAGCCGGCAGTTGGCGCGTCGGTGCGTCGACCGGGGCGCCAGTCACGTCGGCGGCCGAGGGCCATGATCGGTCGCGCGACCAGCAGCAGCACGGCGAGTAGCCCGCCGATGACCGCAGCCCAGATCGCGGTGGGGCGCTGCCAGCTCAGCGGGTCGTCGCGCACGGCGGGCGCCGGGAGCGCACCGGCAGGCGGGTTCGCCCGGGTGCCGAGCAGGCTCGACACCGCCCGGTACGGGTTGATCGTCCCGTACCCGATGTCGGCGTTCTGACCCTCGGGTGGGTTGTCCGCTGTGCGTTTCAGCCGATCCGCTACCTGCTGCGGGTCGAGACCGGGGTAGGCGGCCCGCACCAGCGCGGCCACTCCTGAAACGTACGCGGCGGCGTAGCTGGTGCCGCCCTCCGGCACGGTGCGGTAGCCGCTGTTTCCGGGCGCCGGCCCGACGATGTTCATTCCGGGTGCGGCGATGTCGACGTAGTCGCCGCTGATCGAGGTGCCGACGTGGCCGCCCTGCTCGTCCACCCCGCCGACAGCGATCACCCCGGGGTACGCGGCCGGGTAACCCGGCAGGTTCTGCGAATCTTCCGACCGGTTGCCCGCGGCGGCGACCAGCACCACCCCTTTGGCCAGCGCGCGCTCGACGGCCGCCGTCAGTTCGGGGCGGGGAATCGTGGTCAGGGACAGGTTGATCACGTCGGCGCCCTGCTCGACAGCCCAGTCGATGGCCGCGGCGATCTGCGCGGGGAGTTGCGGGTTGTTGACCGCGCCGAGCTGCGGAAGAACCCGGATCGGCAGGATGCGGGCGGCCGGGGCGATGCCGCTGAAGGGGACGACAGTGCCCTCCCGGCCCGCGATGATGCCCGCGATCAGCGTGCCGTGCCCGGCCTCGTCGCACTGGCCCTGGCGGGCCGGTAGGCCGTTGAAGTCGCGACCCTCGAGCACCTGCCCCTTCAGGAGCGGGTGGGCGGCGGAGACTCCGGAGTCGATCACGGCCACCGTGATCCCGGCGCCCCGGGACAGCGGCCACGCCGAGGAGGGCTCCAGCCGGCGGAGCGCCCACGGCATCTGGGTCAGGCTGTCGGTGCCGGTGGGACCGCAGAGGGGCGGCGCGGCGGTCGCGGGGGAGGGTGCCACCAGGCCGGCGCCGAGCAGGACCGCCAGCGTTCCACTGAGGACGCCGCGAAGGGCACGGCGGGACGGGGTCGCGCTCAACGGCGGGCATTCGCGCACCCGCAAAGGTTACCGCCGTGACCGTCGGTCAGCGGCCCCCGGTGACCAGGGTCAGGCTGACGGCTCCGCCTTCGCGGTGGGGGCGTCGGCGAACAGCGCGAGCAGGTCGCCGACCTGCCGGTCGGCCTCAGCGGGGTGCCGGAACCGGCCGGCCGGGTTGAGGGTGTATTCGTTGCGTCGCCCGACCCGGGTGCGGTGCAGGTAACCGCCCGCCTCCAGGTCGGCGACGATCGCCTGCGCGGCCCGTTCGGTCACCCCGACCTCGGCCGCGACGTCGCGCAGCCGGGCGGTCGGATCGCGGGCGATGGCCAGCAGGACGTGCCCGTGATTGGTGAGGAACGTCCAGTTCCGCCCGCCGCCGGTGTCGTCCGTCACCGTGCTCGCCATCGTGTGACCGCCTTTCCGGATGTCCGCCTGCCCTCGCGAGAGTCTGGTCCGCCCTGCCCCGGACAGATTGCCCAGGGGGTGGCCGGAGTCAACGTATGAAATCTAAATCACGCATACCTTGACGCATCTTACGGTGCGTGTGACGGTGGAGCGCGAGCCAGCGCCCGCCGCCCGGCCGGCGGAGAGCCGGTTTGACCAGGTCAGATGCGTCGAGACGAGGTGCGGGATGAGTCATACCGGAAGCTCCGGCGGTCAGCCGGGTCCGCAGCGGACCACCGACCGGTCCACCGCGCTCAGCGAGCCGGCCCGGGCGTACGCCGAGCTGGTCGCCGGCAATCGGCGCTTCGTCGATGGTGCCCCACGCCACCCCAACCAGGATGCCGGGCACCGGGCCGCAGTGGCCGACGGGCAACACCCGTTCGCGGTGATCGTCGGCTGCTCCGACTCACGACTGGCTGCCGAGATCATCTTCGACCGGGGCCTGGGCGACCTGTTCGTGGTTCGCACCGCCGGGCACACCGCCGGCCCCGAGGTGCTCGGCAGCGTCGAGTACGCGGTGACGGTGCTCGGCACCCCGCTGGTGGTGGTGCTCGGCCACGACTCCTGCGGTGCGGTGCAGGCCGCCCGGGAGTCCGCCGCGACCGGTACCGCACCGAGTGGCCATCTGCGCGCCGTGGTCGACGCCGTGCTGCCCAGCCTGCGCCGGGCCGTGTCCGAGGGCGTGGACGACATCGACGGCATCGTCGACATCCACATCGCCCAGACCGTCGAGACGTTGCTCGGGCAGTCGCCAGTGCTGGCCGACGAGGTGGCGCGGGGGCGGTGCGCGGTGGTGGGCGTGTCCTACCGGCTGGCCGCCGGAGCGGTGCGCCCGGTGGCCGCCGTGCCGGCCGGCTTCGCGACGGTGGAGACCCCGGCCTCGACCGACCCGGCCGCGCCCGCCACCGTCTGACGCGTCGAGGGCCGCTCCGCGTCACGCGGAACGGCCCTCGACGGCGATCGTGCGGGTCAGAGCAGCGACATGTGGACGTGGTCCGTGTGGTTCGACGGCCCGCTGTACGAGCTCCAGCCGGTGGCCGGGAACCAGATCTGCCGGTTCCAGATCACGTAGTAGATGCCGAGCCGGTCGGCGTTACGGATGAGGAACGCGGCGACGTTGTTGCCGTACGTCCGGGTGTCGTTGTTGTGCCACGGGGAGAACCCGCTCTTCTGTAGCGACCAGTCGCAGGCGCGGCCCTTCGGGTGCTCCCACGGCCCGCCGGGGCGGTAGCAGCCGACGAACCGGTTGAAGCCGGCCGCCTTGACCTCCTTGTACGCGTGCAACGTGCGCGGCGTGATGCAGCCGGACGTGGTGGGGTCGTTCTCGCTGCACGACTGGGGCTTCCAGTCACCGTCGGCCGTGCGACCGGGGCCGATCTTCGCGACCTTGGAGGTGGCATCCACCAGGCCGCCGGTGAAACCCTTACCGCCGACGAGGGAGAGCGCCTTGTCGGCCTCGCTCTTGCGCTTGGCCATCAGGGCGGTCTGCTTCTGCTGCTCCCGGACCTCGGTGTCGAGGGCCAGCTTGGCCTGCTCGGCGCGGGCCTTCACCTCGTTGACCTCGGAGAGCTTCTTCTCGTTGACCATGTTTATCTCGTCGAGCATCCCGGCGCGCTGGACGAACGAGTCGGGAGCGTCGCTCTCCAGCAGCATCGCGACCGCGCCGATCCGGCCGGTCCGGTACGCCTGGGCGGCGATCTGCCCGACCTGCGGGGCCAACGCGTCCAGGTCGGCCTTGGCCCGGTTGACCTCCGCCGCCAACTCGCCCTGCCGCTTCTTGGATTTGTCCAGCTTGGACTTGGCGGCGGAGTAGTCGCGGTTGGCCTGCTCGATGACGTCGTTGAGCAGCTTGGGCTCGCCGTCCTCCTCGTGCCCGGACGGTGTGGGGGTCGTCGGGGCGGCGTGCGCCGGGAGCGGCCCGGCGAGCACTGTCAGTGCGGCGATCACGGCCACCACGGGTGTCAACCAGCGGCGTAGGGGTGCCGTCACAATGTTCCCTTCCGTCGACCGCCGACCGGGTTAGCTGACGGGTTCGGGGCGGAAGCGGCCCCTACCGCTGACGCGGATTCACCCCAGGTACCTGGGTCCCCGGCTCGCCGGTTGGCGATTGGGCGGTGGCACCGCAGGCGCCGCTTCGCGCCTTCATCGGTAACCGGCAGCGAGGTTACCCGAGAGTCGACCGGCTGAGCTACGCCTGGATGCCGACCAAAAGCGTCATTTCGCCATAGCGTTGAGTGACCAGTGACGCGGTTCTCAGGGTGGATGCCCGATCTGGTCACGCTGAGGAGTGTCACCATGCCGTATCCGTGCTCCTGTTCGACTCCGGCCACCGGTCGGTGGCCTCGGATGGGGGTGCGGTCCGCGTCCGGTCCGGCTCGTCGGAGCCGGCCGTTCGCGGTGAGCTGAGTGCGGCCAGTGCCTCGCTGCGGTCCGGCTGGGGCCGGGGCGCGGGAGCGTCGGTGGACGCCGTGGCATCGGTACGCCCGGCCGCGGTCACCACAGCGGCCAGCCCGGTGGTCAGCGGCACGGCGGCGATCAGGCCGAGGGTGGCGACCGCACTGCGGACGATCTCCTGCGCGAGGAACTCACTGGTGAGGATCTGCCCGATCGGCCGCGAGTCGGCGGTGAGCAGGAGCAGCAGGGGCAGTGACGCGCCCGCGTACGCCAGCACGATGGTGTTGACGGTGGAGGCGATGTGCGCACGGCCGACCCGGGTGGCGGCGCGGTACAGCTGCAACCGGGTCAGCCCGGGGTTCGCGTTCGCCAGTTCGGTGACGGTGGCCGCCTGGGTGACCGTCACGTCGTCGAGCACCCCGAGCGATCCGATGATGATCCCGGCGAGCAGCAGGCCGTGCAGGTCCACGTCGCCCTGGAACATCGACAGGGTGGTGGCGTCCTCGCTGCCGAAACCGGTGAGGTGGGTCGCGGCCGTGGCGATCGTGGCGAGCACACCGGTCAGCACCAGGCTGCCCAGGGTGCCGAGCACCGCGACCGAGGTCTGTGCGGTGACCCCGTGGGTCAGATAGAGCACCACGAACATGATCAGGGCCGCGCCGACCACCGCCACCAGCAGCGGTGACCTGCCCGCGCTGATGCCCGGCAGCACGAAGGTGAGCAGGATGGCGAAGCTGGCGGCCAGCCCGGCGAGCGCAGCCAGACCTCGCCACCGACCGAACGCGACGATCGCGGCCGCGAAGACCACCGCCAGCCACACCATCGGGGTGCCGCGTTGGTGCTCGGCGATGTTCCAGTTGCTGACTGTGGGATCGATCGGATCGGCCAGTTCGACCAGGACGACCTCGTCGCCGACCTCGACCCGGGGTGCGCCGG
The DNA here is from genome assembly GCF_036136635.1 of Micromonospora sp. NBC_00330. Classification (NCBI taxonomy): domain Bacteria; kingdom Bacillati; phylum Actinomycetota; class Actinomycetes; order Micromonosporales; family Micromonosporaceae; genus Micromonospora; species Micromonospora sp. NBC_00330. The sequence continues at coordinate 5,351,094 of NZ_CP108012.1, read as the reverse complement.
GCCCGTCGGGCACCGGTGTCCGTACCTGCTGGCCGGCGGTCGGCCCGTCGTCGACCCGGACGTCGACAGTGCCGCACCGCCCGTCGCCGACCCTCGGTGTGCCCTCCGGAACCGACGGCGCCGGCGGGCACGGCTCGCTCACCACGCGGGTGACGGTGCCGGGGTAGCGCGGCACGTCCGCACCACCATCGGTCTGCGGTGACCCGCCGCGCGGCCAGAGCAGCACCGCGGCCAGCACTGTGGCGACGAACAGGGGTACCACAGTCACGACGAGGATCCGTCGCACCCGTGGCGGGGCGGACGGAGCAGAGTGACTGTGGTCGGCGGCCAAGGCGAGACTCCAAACGATCCGGTGCGGGATACGGGTCAGCGGGCCGGGCGGTTCACCGTTGCGGTGGAAACGCGGCGGACGGCGGGGCGGATCGCTGCCTGACGACCGCTTGATCACGGACGGTCAGTGCTCGGCCCGGTCGGCCGGGGGCGACGCCACGACGTGGCGGCGCCGGTGCCCGACTGTGCAGCGGCATTCGGAGGGCCATCGTGGGAGATGCTAGCCAGCCCTTCCGGGGGTTGCAGGTCGTGGCGGAGTGTCGGGTGGCCGAAGCGCTCGCGCGGCGGTCTCCGGGGCGGCATGTTGGAGCCATGCCCGCTCCGTCACCGCCCGATCCTGACCGACCGCGACGCGCCGAACCCGTGCCGCACGACAAGCACGCCAACCGCGCCGGGCACGACAAGCACGCCGGGCACGATCCGGCGATGTTCCGCCGCCGGTTCTGGGTCTGCCTGGTGTTGACCATCCCGGTGGTGCTGACGAGTCGTCTCGTGTCGGATCAACTGGGCCTGCCCGGCGACGACGTCCCCGGTCGGTCCTGGGTGGGCCCGGTGCTCGGCTCGGTGGTGTTCTGGTGGGGCGGTTGGCCGTTCCTGGTCGGTGCGGTTCGGGAGGTCCGGGACCGGGCGCCCGGGATGATGCTGCTGGTCGCGATGGCGATCACCGTCGCGTACGCCGCGTCCCTGGCGACCAGCGTCGGCGCCTTCAACCTGGACTTCTGGTGGGAGTTGGCCGCGCTCGTCACCATCATGCTGCTCGGGCACTGGCAGGAGATGAAGGCCATCGGGCAGGCCCGGGGAGCGCTGGCGGCGCTGGCCGCGCTGTTGCCGGACGACGCCGAACGGGTGGCGGCGGACGGGCGGGTCGAGGCGGTGCCGGTGGCCGGTCTGCGGATCGGCGACGTGGTGCTGGTCCGGCCGGGGGTCGGGTGCCGGCGGACGGCCGGGTCGTCGAGGGCGGCGCCGAGCTGGACGAGTCGATGATCACCGGGGAGTCGCGGCCGGTCGCCCGGTCGACGGGCGACCGGGTGGTGGCCGGCACCGTCGCCACCGACTCGGCGATCCGGGTGCGCGTCGAGGCGTTGGGTGAGCAGACCGCCCTCGCCGGCATCCAGCGGATGGTCGCGCAGGCCCAGGCTTCCGGTGGACGGGCCCAGTTGTTGGCCGACCGGTTCGCCGCCGCACTGTTCTACCTGGCCACCGGCACCGCCGTGCTGACCGTGCTGGTCTGGACCGCGCTGGGTCGGCCGGACGAGGCGGTGGTTCGTGCGGTCACCGTCCTGGTGATCGCCTGCCCGCACGCGCTGGGTCTCGCCATCCCGCTGGTGGTCGCGCTCTCCACAGCGCTCGCCGCGCGGTCCGGGATTCTGGTCAAGGACCGGTTGGCCCTGGAGCGGATGCGCACCGTCGACGCGGTGCTCTTCGACAAGACCGGCACGCTGACCCGGGGCGAGCACGGGGTGACCGACCTGGTGACGGCGTCCGGCGTCGAGCGGGACGAGGTGCTGCGGATCGCGGCCGGTGTCGAGTCGGAGAGCGAACATCCGTTGGCCCGGGCGATAGTGGCGGCGGCCGGGAGCGCCGGCCCGGCCCGGGCGGCCGGGTTCCGCTCGCTGCCGGGCCGCGGTGTAAGAGCGACGATCGACGGTACGGAGTACGCGGTGGGCGGGCCGGCGCTGCTGCGCGAGCTGGGCCTTGCGGTCCCGGCGGAGCTGGAGGCCGCGACCGGGCGGTGGTCGGCGCGGGGTGCCGCGGTGTTGCACCTGGTGCGGCTGCCGGACGCCGTGCTCGGTGCGTTCGAGTTGACCGACGAGGTGCGTCCGGAGGCCCGGCGTGCCGTCGACGAGCTGCGTGCCGAGGGTGTCCGCACCATCGCCATGATCACCGGTGACGCCCGGCCGGTGGCCGAGGCGGTCGCCGCCGACCTCGGCTTCCGACCCGGCGTCGACGAGGTCTTCGCCGAGGTGCTGCCGGCGGAGAAGGACGATCGGGTGGCCGAGCTCCAGCGGCGGGGGTTGGTGGTGGCGATGGTCGGTGACGGGGTGAACGACGCGCCGGCGCTGGCCCGGGCGGACGTGGGCATCGCGATCGGCGCGGGCACCGATGTGGCAATCGAGTCCGCCGGGGTGGTGCTGGCATCCTCCGACCCGCGCGGGGTGGGGGCCGTGGTCCGGCTGTCCCGGGCGTCGTACCGGAAGATGCGACAGAACCTGGCCTGGGCGGCCGGCTACAACGTGGTGGCGCTGCCGCTGGCCGCCGGGGTGCTGGCCTGGGCCGGCGTGGCGTTGAGCCCGGCGCTGGCCGCGGTGCTGATGTCGGCGTCCACCATCGTGGTGGCGCTCAACGCGCAGTTGCTGCGCCGGGTCCGTCTCGACCCCGCGCCGGACTGAGCGCTGTCAGCCGCGCTTCATGAGCCGACCGACCGCCGCCATCATCTCGGTGGCCATCTCGTCGGCCCGACCCTCGGCTGCGCCCTCGTGCATGCAGTGCCGGGCGTGCCCGTCGAGCAGCCCGAGGGCCACCTTGTCGAGGGCGGCCTGGATGGCGGAGATCTGGGTGAGCACGTCGATGCAGTAGCGGTCGTCGTCGACCATCTTCTCGATGCCCCGGACCTGCCCCTCGACGCGGCGGAGCCGCGCGAGCAGCTGGTCCTTGCTGGCGGTGTATCCGCGGATCGGCGTGGGTGCGGTCATGTCGACAAGGATAGCGTACCCCCAGGGGGTATGGTACGGTCGGTTCTGTCGAGATACCCCAACCGGGTACCCGTACCGCGAAGGAGACGATCCGATGGTCAACACGACGTACCAGGTGCAGGGCATGACCTGCGGGCACTGCGTCAGCGCGGTGAGCGCCGAGGTCGGCGCCATCGCCGGCGTGCGTGACGTCCAGGTCGACCTCGCGGCCGGCCGGGTCACCGTCAGCAGCGATCAGCCGCTGGACACGGCTGTCGTCCGAGCCGCAGTCGACGAGGCCGGCTACGACCTCGTCGACGCGTGATCGGCGGGTCGGCGTGCGCACCGTGACGAGACTGGCCGGGTTCGCCGTCGGCCTGGCGGCGATCTTCGGCACGACGTACGGGATCGGCCGGGTGGTCGACAGCGCCCCGGTGGTCGAGGGCCGGCACGACGGCGACGCCGCCCATGCGACGGGCGAGCACGACGAGACGGGCGACCGGCTCCCCGGCGGGCTGCTCGTCTCCGAACGCGGCTACACCCTCGAACCGGTCGACGCCCCGGCCGGCGAGTTCGCCTTCCGGATCGCCGGCCCGGACGGCCGCCCGGTCACCCGGTACGACGTGGCGCACGACAAGCAGATGCACCTGATCGTCGCCCGTCGGGACCTCTCCGGCTTCCGTCACGTCCACCCCGAGCTGGCCCCGGACGGCACCTGGCGGGTCGACACCCCGCTGGCCGGTGCCGGGCAGTGGCGGGCGTTCGCCGACTTCACCCCGACCGGGGGCGAGCCGCTGACCCTCGGCGTGGACGTGACAGTCCCCGGCGAGTTGACCGAACGGCCGTTGCCCGCCCCGGCGACCAGCACCACAGTCGACGGCTACACGGTCACCCTGACCGGTGCGCCGCAGCCCGGCCGCACGTCGTCGCTGACCCTGACCGTCAGCCGGGACGGGCAGCCGGTCACCGACCTGGAGCCCTACCTGGGCGCGTACGGGCACCTGGTGGCACTGCGTCGGGGTGATCTGGCATACCTGCACGTGCACCCGGACGGAACGCCCGGCGACGGGCGCACCCGGCCCGGTCCGGCCGTCACCTTCCTCGCCGAGGTGCCCTCGGCCGGCAGTTACCGGCTCTACCTCGACTTCAAACACGGCGGGCGGGTGCACACCGCCGAGTTCACAGTGGTCGCCGGCGCTGCCCCGGCCGGAGAGGCCCCCACCCCGAGCGGGCCCGCACCGACCGGCGGGGCCGACCACGGCACCCCCGGGCACGGACACAACTGACGGGACCAGACGATGACCACCACCAGCAGACCGCTCCCCGAGGCACCGAACCGGATCGAACTGGCGATCGGCGGGATGACCTGCGCCGCGTGCGCCGCCCGGATCGAGAAGAAGCTCAACCGGATGGACGGGGTGAGCGCCACCGTCAACTACGCCACCGAGAAGGCGACAGTCCGGTACGCCGACGGCGTCACGCCGGACGACCTGATCGGGACGGTGCAGAAGACCGGTTACACGGCGGCGCTGCCGGCCCCGCCCAGCGCGGAACCTCCGGTGGACCCGTTGCGGGGGCCGCGTACCCGGCTCTGGGTGTCGGTGGCCCTGAGCGTGCCGGTGGTCCTGCTGGCCATGGTCCCGGCCTGGCAGTTCGACTACTGGCAATGGTTGTCGCTGACCCTGGCCGCCCCGGTGGTGGTCTGGGGTGGGCTGCCGTTCCACCGGGCTGCCTGGACCAACCTGCGGCACGGCGCGGCGACCATGGACACCCTGGTGTCGCTCGGCACCCTGGCCGCGTTCGGTTGGTCGCTCTGGGCGCTCTTCCTCGGTGACGCGGGGATGCCCGGCATGACGCACCCGTTCCGCTTCGACATCACCCGGACCGACGGCGCCGGCAACATCTACCTGGAGGCGGCCGCCGGGGTCACAGTGTTCATCCTGGCCGGTCGCTACTTCGAGGCCCGGTCCAAGAGGACGGCCGGCGCCGCCCTGCGTGCCCTGCTCGACCTCGGCGCCAAGGACGTGACGGTGCTGCGTGACGGCGTGGAGACCCTGATCCCCGTGGACCGGCTCGCCGTCGGTGACCGGTTCGTGGTCCGCCCCGGGGAGAAGATCGCCACCGACGGAGTGGTCGACGAGGGCACCTCCGCTGTCGACGCCAGCATGCTCACCGGTGAGTCGGTGCCGGTCGAGGTCGCTCCGGGTGACGGCGTGGTCGGCGCCACGATCAACGCGGGTGGGCGGCTGATCGTCACCGCCACCCGGGTCGGCGCGGACACCCAGCTCGCCCGGATGGCCGACCTGGTGGAGCAGGCGCAGAGCGGCAAGGCGGCAGTGCAGCGGCTGGCGGACCGGATCTCCGGGGTCTTCGTGCCGATCGTCATCACCCTCGCCGTCGGCACGCTCGGCTGGTGGCTCGGCACCGGGGCCGGCCCGACCGCCGCGTTCACCGCCGCCGTGGCCGTGCTGATCATCGCCTGTCCGTGCGCGCTCGGCCTGGCCACCCCGACCGCGCTGCTGGTCGGCACCGGTCGGGGCGCCCAGCTCGGCGTGCTGATCAAGGGCCCGGAGGTGCTGGAGTCGACCCGCCGGGTGGACACCGTGGTGCTCGACAAGACAGGCACCGTGACGACCGGCCGGATGACACTGGTGGACGTGGTGCCGGCGAGCGGTGTGGACCGGGCCGAGCTGCTCCGGCTCGCCGGGGCGGTGGAGGCCGCCTCCGAGCACCCGATCGCCCGTGCGGTAGCGACCGCTGCCACCGACGCGGGCGCGCTGCCCCCGGTGACCGCCTTCGGCAACCTCGAAGGGCTGGGAGTGGCCGGCACCGTCGACGGGCGAGCCGTGCTGGTCGGCCGGGTCCGGCTGCTGCGCGAGCGTGAGATCGAGGTACCGCCGGAGGTCGAGTGGGCAGTACGCGACGCGGAGGCCGCCGGCCGTACGGCGATCGTCGCCGGCTGGGACGGACGGGCCCGGGGCGTGCTCACTGTCGCCGACGTGGTCCGGCCGACCAGCCGGGCGGCGGTGGCCCGGCTGCGCGGGCTGGGGCTGACTCCGGTCCTGCTGACCGGGGACAACACCACTGTGGCTCGCGCGGTCGCCGCCGAGGTGGGCGTCGACGAGGTGGTCGCCGAGGTGCTGCCGGCCGGGAAGGTCGACGTGATCAAGCGGCTCCAGGCCGAGGGGCGGTCGGTGGCGATGGTCGGTGACGGGGTCAACGACGCCCCGGCGCTGGCCCAGGCCGACCTGGGGCTGGCCATGGGCACCGGCGCCGACGTGGCGATCGAGGCTGCCGACCTCACTCTCGTCCGGGGCGACCTGGACGCGGCGGTGGACGCCATCCGGTTGTCCCGGCGCACGCTCGGCATCATCCGGGGCAACCTGTTCTGGGCGTTCGGCTACAACGTGGCGGCCCTGCCGTTGGCCGCCGCCGGGCTGCTCAACCCGATGATCGCCGGTGCCACGATGGCGCTGTCCTCGGTCTTCGTGGTGGCCAACAGCCTGCGGTTGCGTCGCTTCCGTTCGGCCGCTGCCGATCTGTGACGACGGTAATGGTTGGGCCGGTGACGACGGGGGTACCTCTGTGGTCGTAGCGAAGCTTGCAATGCTTGCAATGGAGGTTGGCAATGGGTATCGACGACAAGATCAACAACGCCACCGAGGACGCGACCGGCAAGCTGAAGGAAGGCGCCGGTCGGGCCACCGACAACGAGCAGCTGGAGGCGGAGGGTCGCGCTGACCAGTCCACCGCCAAGCTCAAGCAGGCTGGCGAGAAGATCAAGGACGCCTTCAAGAGCTGACGTACGACGTACCTCGCGCGCCGGGCCGGTGATCATCACCGGCCCGGCGTGCTGTGTGTCCGGCCTCTTTCGCCGACCCTGAGATCCCCCTGATTCCGCTTTCCGTCCGCACCGCCGCGCGCCGGCACCTGCTAACTTTCCTTGGCATGTGCAAGGGCTGGTTATGAGCACCGCCTCGCCGCCGACCGGCGACGACCTAGTCCGGGTGCTGGCCACCCTGGCCAACCCGCACCGGCTGCGGGTCGTCGCCGCGCTGGCCCGCGAGCGTGCATACGTCAGCGGGCTGGCCCGGCAACTGGGCATCAGCCGAGCGCTGTTGCAGGTCCACCTACGGAAGCTGGCGGCGGCCGGGCTGGTCACCGCCCGCCTGGAGTTGTCGGAGGACGGGAAGGCCATGAACTACTACGAGGTGGAGCCGTTCGTGCTCACACTCACCCCCGCGGTCATCGCGGCGGCGGTCGAGACGCTGACAGTGCCCGAATCGGGCGAGCAGCCGGGAGCACAGCGATGAGCGAGCACGACTGGACCGAGGTGGTCGGCGCGGTCGGCATCTTCGCCTTCCTGATCAGCGTGGTCACTGTGACAGTCGTGCAGCTCGCCAAGACCCGGCGGGCCCGGTACGAGGCGGCGCGGGCGGACGACTACCGCCGGCTCGCCGAGACCGCCGCGCAGGCCCAGGCGGAGAACGCCCGACTGCTCGCGGCGATGGACGGTCGGCTGGGCGGGATGGAGACCCGGATGACCACGCTCGAACGCGTCCTGCGCGAGGTCGACTGACCCGGCGGACGAGAGAGGCCCCGGGCCGTCGAGCGGCTACTCGACGGCCCGGGTGGAAGCAGCATCACCTCGCCCAGTGGGCGAGTTTCACCGGCAACGCTCCTTCGAGGAGAGGACAGCACCTCATGCTGCGCGTACGCAAATCCGCAGTCGGCTGGGCCGTCGCCCTGGCCCTCACGGCAGCCGGCTTGACCCCGGCGAGCCCGGCCGCCGCCCGACCACAGCCCGCCCCGACGATCGATTGGCGGCCCTGCGCCGAGGACGGCAGCGCCGAGTGCGGCACCCTGTCGCTGCCGGTGGACTGGAACCGACCCGGGGGTGAGCGCTTCGACCTGTCGTTGGCCCGCCGGGTCGCCAAGCCGGCCACCCGGGAAGGCGCGCTGGTCTTCGGCCCCGGCGGGCCGGGCGACAGCGGTGTCGACCGGGTGGTGAACGGCAGCTCCCGGTTCAGCGCCGACCTGCGTGCCCGGTTCGACATCGTCAGCTTCGACCCGCGCGGCACCGGCGGCAGCCACCCGGTGGTCTGTGCCCGGGACCTGCTCGCCCGGCAACCGCAACTGATCGCCGACCAGGCCCAGTTCGACGCCGTGCTGGCCAACAACGCGCTGCTGCGCGCCGACTGCCGGGCCCGCACCGGGGCGCTCTACGACCACGTCGACACCACCAGCGCCGCCCACGACCTGGACGCGGTCCGCGCGGCGCTCGGCGAACGGCAGTTGACCTTCCACGGCAGCTCGTACGGCACCCTGCTCGGGCAGCGGTACGCCGAGCTGTACCCCGACCGGGTCCGGGCCATGGTGCTGGAGGCCACGATGGACCACAGCGTCGGCACCCGGGCCTTCCTGGACAGCCAGGCCCTCGCCGGGGAGGGCGCGTTCGACGAGTTCGTCGCCTGGTGTGACCGGTCCACGGCCTGTGCCCTGCACGGCCGGGACTTCCGGACGATCTGGGCCGGGCTGCACGCGCGGGCCGAGCGCGGCCTGCTGACCGACCCGAAGCGGCCCGGGGTGGTGCTGACCCCATTCGAGTTGAGCCGGCTCACCCACAAGGATTTCTACGACACCTGGCGGTGGCCGGGGCTGGCCGAGTGGCTGGGCACGATGGATGCCGCCACCGCCCTGCGAAGTGGCGTCCCGTCGACCGGCGACGCCGTGGCTCCGTACCCCTTCGCGGTTTTCTGTCAGGACTGGAGCCTGCCGGTGCGTGACTACCGGGAGTACGTCGGACATCTGCGCCGGGTGGCCCGACTCGCGCCGGACCTGCGCTACCCGCCGGCGCTGTTCGCCCTGGTCACCTGCCTGGGCACACCGACGCCGGTGGCCAACCCGCAGCATCGGCTACGGGTCCACACCGACGTGCCGCTGCTGCTCGCCGCCACAGTGCACGACCCGGCCACGGGCTACGACTGGGCGCGCACCGTGGCGCGACAGTTGGGCCGGCGCGGCGCGGTGCTCACCTACCAGGGGTGGGGGCACGGCAGCTACAGCAGCGGCCCGTGCGTGCAACGAGCCGTCGACTCGTACCTGATCGACCAGGTGGTACCCGCCCGGGGTGCCAGCTGCCCGGCCGTCGAACCCGAGGTGTGACCGCCGCTGCCGGCCGCCGGGACGCCCGGCGGTCGGCAGCGGTGTGCTCAGGGGCGTCGGGTGGCGCGCACGACCACGTCGTGCAGCGGCACCTCTCGGCCCGGCATCGTGCGGCGGTGCTCCTCGGCGGTGACGATCTCCCAGGTGCTGCTGTCCAGGCCGGCGGTGATGTCCGCGAGGGTGACCGATGCCTCGTCCGGCGGGTGCCCGTGCCCAGACCCGTGCCCAGACCCGTGCCCAGACCCGTGCCCATGTCCGTGCCCTGGCGCGGTGGCTTCCGAGGTGTGCAGATGCCCGACGATCAGGAGGGTGCCGCCGGGGGCCACCCAGCCGGCGACGCGGTCGTAGAAGGCCAACTGCGGCATCTCAGGGTGCGCGTAGTGCGTCGTGACCAGGTCGAACCGCGTCTCCGGGGCCCAGGTCGTCAGGTCCGCCTCCACCCACCGCACTCGATCGGAGACCCCGCTCTCCGCCGCGCGTTCGGCGGCTCGGGCGAGCGCAACGGATGAGATGTCGACGGCGGTGACCTGCCAGCCGTGGGCGGCGAGCGAGATCGCCTCGGCGCCGGTGCCGCACCCGGCGTCCAGCACCGAGCCCGGCGCGAGGGCGCCGACCTCCCGGGCCAGGTACGGGTGCGCGGGGCTCGTGCTCATCGCGCCGGGACGGTCGTGGTGCGCCTGGTGCCAGTGCCGTTCCCAGTAGTCCTTGTCGAACTCGTGCTGCTCGGTCATCTGTGCCTGCTCCTTCGCGCGTCGCCCACGACTGTGACCGGCGACCGGGCGATGCGCAAAGATTGTTGCCAAAACGGCAACACGACGTGGGCTCACTCCTGCCCGGTCAGCCGAGCCGCCCGTACCTCCAGGTAGCGCTGCTCGGGCCGACTCGTGGTGCCCCTCGCCGCCACCAGGTACGCCTCCCGCGCCGCACCGACCTCCCCGGCCAGCTCCAACAGGTGAGCCCGGACGGCGGCCAGCCGGTGGTGCCCGGCCGTGCGGTCGTCGGCGTCCAGCGGCGTGAGCAGGGCCAGCCCGGCCCGGGGGCCGTCGACCATTGCCACCGCCACCGCCTGGTTGAGGGTGACCATCGGGTTCGGCGCGATCCGGGCCAGCAGTCGGTAGAGCGCCACGATCTGCCGCCAGTCCGTCTCCGCCGCCGTCGACGCCTCCGCGTGCACAGCGGCGATCGCCGCCTGGAGCTGGTACGGGCCGGGTGGCGACCAGGTCAGCGCCTCGGTGATCAGCGCTACCCCCTCCGCGATGGCGGCGGCGTCCCACCGGGAACGGTCCTGCTCGGCGAGGGGCACCAACTCGCCGTCCGGCGCCACCCGGGCCGCCCGGTGCGCGTCGGTCAGCAGCATCAGCGCCAGCAGCCCGGTCACCTCGCCGTCGTCGGGCAGCAGCCCGCGCAGGACGCGAGCCAGCCGGATCGCCTCGCCGGTCAGTTCGGCCCGCCGCAGGTCCGGGCCACTGGACGCGGTGTAGCCCTCGTTGAAGATCAGGTAGAGCACCCGCAGCACAGTTCCCAGCCGCTCGCCCCGCTCCGCCGGCCCCGGCATGGTGAACCGTGCCCCGGCAGCCTCGATCCGCTGCTTGGCGCGCCGGATCCGTTGACTCATCGTCGCCTCGGGCACCAGGTGCGCCCGGGCGATCTGGGCGGTGCTGAGACCGCCGACCGCTCGCAGGGTGAGCGCCACCTGCGCCGATCCGGGCAGCGCCGGGTGGCAGCAGAGGAACAGCAGCGTGAGGGTGTCGTCGTCGGCCGGAACGGCGGGCTCCGCGTCCGCCGCGGGCGCCACCCCCGCGTACGCCGGCTCGCGCCGCGCCACCGCCACCTCGCGGTCCCGGCGCGCGCTCTCGCTGCGCCACTCGTCGGTGAGCCGGCGGGTGGCCACTGTGAGCAGCCAGGCGCGCGGATTGTCCGGTACGCCCTGCCCGGGCCACTGCGTCGCGGCGGCGAGCAGTGCCTCCTGGACCGCGTCCTCGCACCTGTCGAACTGCCCGTGCCGACGGACCAGCAGGCCGAGGACCTGCGGCGCGAACGTGCGCAGCAGATCCTCGACCGTCCGGTCCCCGGTCACATCTCCGTCCCGGCCTCGTCCATGATCGGGCGGACCTCCATCGCGCCGCCGTACCGGACGTCCGGCCAGCGGGCGGCGATCTCGGCAGCCCGCTGCGGGCTGTCGCAGTCGACGGCCAGGTAACCGGCGAACTGCTCCTTGCTCTCCATGAACGGGCCGTCGAGGACCTCGGGGCTGCCGTCCACGAGCCGGACCGTCAACGTCTGCGACGGATTGGCCAACGCCTGGCCACCGATCAGCTCGCCCGTCTCGGTCAGCTCCTTCATGATCTCGTCGACCTCACCGAAGAGGGCGGTGCGCTCCTGCTCGCTCAGCTCCTCGGTGAAGCCGGGCCGGTTCCAGATCAGCAGCATGTACTTCACGGCGATTGCTCCTCAGGCTCTGGTCGCACCCCGATCGGGGCGCGACTCACCGGAGGGTCGGAGCCGTTCCCCCGATCCCTACCGCGTACCGAAGAAAATCGCAGAAACATCCGCCGGGGGCGTTCCCACGCCGGATGCGTCAGCGCGGATCGGGTCGGCCGGGCACCTGGCGGGGCTTCCGGGCGCCGCCGACGTCCAGCGAAGCCCGGTCGGCGGCCGAGGTGCCCGACGACCAGCCCTCGGCGTCACGCACGCTGAGCCGGTGCCGGGTGACGCCGGGGAAGAGCGTGTCCAACCGCTCCCGGACGGCCTCGCCCCGCGCCGCGAGCACCGGCAACAGCCGTTCCGCCCCGGCGGTCTCGGCCGCCGCCTGATCCGCCGCGTCTGTCGCCGCCTCGGTGGCCGTCCGCAGCCGCTCGCCGATCCGCAGCGCGAACGCGTTGAGGAAGGACTCGTCCCAGACCTTCGTCCGTCGCCCCGACCCCGGCCGGCGCTCGGCGCGCCCCCGCAGCATCGCCGCGGTGGCCTGGACCAGCAGCGACGTGTAGAGCAGCTCCACCGCCACCAGATCGGCCGGCCAGCCCAGCACTGTGGCGAAGCCGAGATCGTCGGACCAGACCGCCTCGCACCGGTTCGCCGCCGCCACCTCCTGCACCAGCAGCGCCTTCGCGCCCGCGTACGGGGTGTCGGTGCTCAGGCGCACGCCACCGGGCAGGTCCCCGCGCTCCGACCCGGCCGCCAGCAGCGCCTCGTCGATGCTGTGCCGGGCGATCAGCTCCTGGGCCTTCCCGGTCAGCGCCTCCGCCTCCGCCGGGAAGGTGGTCGACTCGGCCTTCGCCAGCAGCGCCCGCACCCGGTCCAGCATCGGCGACCCGCTGCGCGCCGTGCCGCCCGTGCGGGGCAGTGCCGCGCCGCTCGTGCCCGGCGGTGGGCGCAGCACCGCGATCGGCGGCAGGCTCTCCACCAGCGCGAGAGTGTCCACTGCCGCGCGGAGCGCGTCGGCCCGGTCCAGACCCTCCCGGATGGCCCAACCGGCAAACACGCTGCCGTCGGCACCGCCCTCGGTGACCGCCAGATCGCTCAGCTGGTCGTCCCACCAGGCCGGGACCGGCTCGGCCTGGTCACGCCGCTGGGCGGCCATCGCGGCACGGACCAGCCGCGCCGCGCGGGCGTCGAGCCGTCGGCCGGTGATCCGGTCCACGTCGACCGGCTGCCAACCGCGCGGCCAGAGCCGGCCGAGGCCGCGGACCAGGCGACGCAGCAGAGCCGCGTCCACCGCCGTGGTGCCGTCCGCGGCGCCGTTGCCGACCATCAGTTGGTCCAGCTGCCGTTCGGCCTGCCGTACGTCAGTGCCGCGCACCGCCGCGAGTGCGTTGGCGACGAGTTCGTCCGCGTCCGGCACGGGCACCTCCTTCTCGGGATCTGGCTGTCACTGCCCCTCCAGGCTCCATGATCATGCCGTCAGTGGCCCGGGAGTCACGAAACGGGGATGTCGCCGACCCCATTCGGCCTTGATCGACACGGGTTTCCGGAAGTCGGGGTGTCCGACCTGGCGGGACGCCCCGACTTCCTTGACCCCGTGTTGATCACCGCGGGTCTGGCCGGCCTGGCTGATCTGGCCCGGCATGTTTCATGCGGTTCGGGGTATTTCCGACCCGATCCAAGCTGACTGCGAGGTGTGTGGTGGTCGATTCGAGCCTGCCGAGGACCCGTACCGCCGACGGTCGTTCCTCCACCCTCGTCGGCGTCCTGATCGGCATCGCGATCATGGCCGCGGTGGACGAGATCGTCTTTCACCAACTTCTCGCCTGGCACCACTTCTACGACCGCTCCACCCCGTCGGTGGCACTGCTCTCGGACGGGCTGCTGCACGCCGCCGAGGTGATCGCCCTGGTCGGTGGGTTCTTCTGGTTCGCCGACCTGCGTCGACGGCATGCCCTGGCGAGCCGGCTGGCCTGGGGTGGCTTCCTGCTCGGCGCCGGAGGATTCCAGCTCTTCGACGGGCTCGTCGACCACAAGGTGCTCCGGCTGCACCAGATCCGCTACGGCGTACACCTGGTGCCGTACGACGTGGTCTGGAACGTGGCCGGCGCGGTGCTGCTGCTGGCCGGCGTCGCCGTCCTGTGGCGGGCCCGGTCCCCCCGCCCCGGGCCCCGATGACGGTGGTCGGGCCGCTGGCGCACGCCGGGCACGCTGCGGCCGGGCCGACCTGGTTCCCGCTGTTCCCGGTCGCGTTGTTGGCGGTCGTCTACGTGCTGGCCGCCGTCCGGGACTCGCGGGGTTGGGACCACCGACGCACCGCCTCCTGGCTGGTCGGCTGCGCCCTGCTGGCGGTCGCCGTCGGGCCACTGGCCCAACTCCCCGACAACCCGAGCGGGCACATGGCGCAGCACCTGCTGCTCGGCATGCTGGCACCGCTGGGGCTGGTGCTCGCCGCCCCGGTGACGCTGCTGCTGCGGGTCGCGCCGCCGCCGGTACGCCGAGCGGTCGGCCGGCTGCTGCGCGCCCGCCCACTGCACCTGCTCGCCCACCCGGTCACCGCCGCGCTGCTGACCACCGGCGGGTTGGCGTTGGTGCTGCTCACCCCGCTGTACGCGGCGGCCGAACGGCAACCCGTCCTGCACCACGCCGTGCACCTGCACTACCTGGCCGCCGGGTACCTCTTCGCCTGGTCGTTGGCCGGGCCGGACCCGGCGCCGCGTCGCCCCGGACTGGCGGTACGGGTCGGCGCGTTACTGGCCGCGTCGGCTGGCCACGCCGTGCTGGCCAAGTACCTGTACGCCCAGGCCGAAACCCTCCCGCCGGGCCTCACCGATCGGGACCCGGAAGCGTTCCGCTCGGCCGCCCAACTCATGTACTACGGCGGCGACCTGGCCGAGCTGCTGCTGGCCGTAGCCCTCTTCGCCACCTGGTACCACTCCCGCCGCCCCCGCCCCCGCCCGTCCCCATCTCCGTTGATCAAGAGATCTGCGTCAGCGGAGGGCGAGCCCTTGACGCGAAACTCCTGATCAACACCACGGTGGTTTGTGCGTGGCGCACAAACCGCTGCTAACCTGGGTGATGCAGGAGGCCCTCGGTCGAGGGTTCCCGCAGCCGCCTTAGGGCCCGCTCACGCGGGCCCTTCGTGCATCTGGCGAGCCGTGGGCGACCAGCACCATGAGTGGTACCGCCTCTGCTCGACCCAGGACCAAAGCTTCTCGTTCGCCGCCGCCTCGCGTGGATCGTGACCCGTGCCGTTGGCCATCCGGCGATACAGGAAGGTCACTAGATCCACGGCCTGTACCAGCCGCGAGGCGTGCGACGGGGCGAAGTGCAACGTGTCGACGATCCGGGTGAGCCGTCGTGATCGATAGCCTCCGGTGCCGTCGACGCGGTAACGGCTCAGGTCAGAGCGGTGAGTCGCCGGGTTGTCCACCTCGTCGGCGATGACCAGAGCGAGTTCCTCGCGCATTGCGGCATAGCCATCGACACGCTCCAGGAGATGCGACAGCACCACCTCGTGTGCAGGTTTCGGGGAGGCATAACGGCGAGCGAGGCCGTGGCGGTCGACCCCGCGCAAGATGATCGTCACGTCGTGCGCGCCGATGGCCTTCATCGCGGCGTTGTAGACGGCGACACGGGCACGGGGTGGCAACCCACTCCAGTGCGCCCGCCCCTGGAAAAGGTCGTACCCGTGCAGCTCGGACTCCGCGTTGACGCCGTACGCCTTCGCCGCGTTGAGCACGACCTCGTCGAGGGCGGTGCTCAATGGGATGGCCACGTTGTCGGGAACCATCAGTGCGCCCATCCAGTACCACCGGTCGGTGTACGACTCGTCCAGATAGGTGAGCAGTACCCACAAAGGATAGGACGTCGCTACACGCCGTGGTCGGCTCGACGCGCCCCTGCCGACGGGCGCGATACGCCACTAACCACCTCGCTGATCCGGCCAGTTGGTGAGGATGTCCTCTACCGGGAGGACGTCCTGCTCCGGATCTGGTGCCGGGGTTGGGCGGTCGGTCGGCGTGCGGTCGAAGCGGGGTGCGGGGGCCGGCTGGATCTCGCCGCCCACCTCGACGAACGTGCCCCGGGCCGCGTTGTGCGGGTGCGCGTGCGCCTCGCCGGGGGCGAGCACCGGCGCGACGCAGGCGTCCAGGTCGGCGAAGACCGCCGTCCACTCGTCCCGGGTGCGCTCGGCGAACCGCACGGTGAACCGGCGGCGCAGCTCGTCCCAGCCGCTCGGGTCGTACTGGGCGGGCAGGTCCGGGTCGTCGGCGAGGCCGAGGCCGCTGAGCAGTACGGCGTAGAAGGCCGGTTCCATAGCGCCGACCGCCATGAATCCACCGTCGGCGGTGGCGTACGTGTCGTAGAACGGCGCCCCGCCGTCGAACATGTTGCGCCCCCGCGGGGCGGCCCACAGGCCGGTGCCGAGCAGCCCGTGCAGGAACGAGGTGAGCAGCGCCGAGCCGTCCACCATCGCCGCGTCGATCACCTGGCCGAAGCCGGAGCGCTCCCGCTCCAGCAGCGCGGCAAGCACCCCGACGGCGAGCAGCATGCCGCCGCCGCCGAAGTCGCCGAGCAGGTTCATCGGCGCGTACGGGCGTTCGCCGGCCCGTCCCAGCGGCTCCAACGCCCCGGCCACCGCGATGTAGTCGATGTCGTGCCCGGCTCGGGCTGCCAGCGGGCCGTCCTGACCCCAGCCGGTCATCCGCGCGTACACCAGTCGGGGGTTGCGGGCCTGGCACACCTCCGGCCCGATGCCGAGCCGCTCGGCCACCCCCGGCCGGTACGCCTCGACCAGCACGTCCGCGCGCTCGGCGAGGCGCAGCAGGTCCGCCACCCCGGCGGGGGACTTCAGGTCCAGCGCGGTGACCCGCCGTCCGCGTTGCAACGGCCCGCTGGTCGGTGCGGCCAGCCGGCCCGCTCCCGGGGCACCCGGCCGGTCCACCCGCACCACGTCCGCGCCGAGGTCGGCGAGCACCATGCAGCCGAACGGCGCCGGGGCGAGGCTGGCCAGCTCGACCACCCGTATCCCGGCCAGCGGCCCGCCGCGTGCCGCCGTCATGCGACGTCAGCCGGTTCGGCCCGAAGGGCGGCGAGCCGGTCGGCCAGGTCGGCGGGGGGCGTGAACCGGTCGCCGTAGCGGTCGGCCAACTCGGTGGCACGGGCCGCGAAGCCGGCTGGGCCGCCCGCGTACTGCCGGACGTAGCGGATCACCCCGCCCGTCCACGCCGGGAAGCCGATGCCGAAGATCGAGCCGATGTTGGCGTCGGTCTCGGTGCGCAGCACCCCCTCGTCGAGGCAGCGCAGCGCGTCCAGCGCCTCGGCGAAGAGCATCCGCTCCTGGAGGTCGGTGAACGGCACCGCCCGACCCGCGTCGGTGATCAGGTCGGCGAGACCGGGCCACAGCCGGCCTCGGCTGCCGTCGTCGTAGGAGTAGAAGCCGCGTCCGGCGGCGCGTCCCGGCCGGTCGTACGCGTCGACCAGCTCGTCCACCAGGCGGTGCGCCGGCAGCGGGCGGAACTCCTCGCTGGCCGCCTCGAACTGGCGGCGGATCCGCTGGATCAGCGTGAGACTGACCTCGTCGGCCAGCGCCAGCGGCCCGGTCGGGTAGCCGGCCTGAAGGGCGGCCTGCTCCACCGATGCGGCGGGGACACCCTCGGCGACCATGCCGACCGCCTCGTCGATGAACTTGCCGATCACCCGGCTGGTGAAGAAACCCCGGCCGTCGTTGACCACGATCGGGGTCTTGCCGATCCGCCGACCCAGGTCGAACGCGCGGGCCAGCGCCACGTCCCCGGTCCGCTCGCCCACCACGATCTCCAGCAGCGGCATCCGGTCCACCGGAGAGAAGAAGTGCATGCCGATGAAGTCCGCCGGCCGGTCCACGCCGGCGGCCAGGCCGGTGATCGGCAGGGTGGAGGTGTTGGAGGCGAGCAGCGCGTCGGGCGCCAGGACGGGCAGCACCTCGGCGAAGACCTGTTGTTTCAGCGCCGGGTCCTCGAAGACCGCCTCGATGACCGCGTCGCAGCCGGCCAGCGCGTCCACCTGGTCGGCGGTGATGATCCGGTCCAGTACGGCGCGGGCGTCCGCCTCGGTAGTGCGACCCTTGCGTACCGCGCGGGCAAGTAGCCGTTCGGCGTGCTCCCGGGCCCGGCCGGCGGCCTCCGGCGTGACGTCCTTGACCACGACGTCCAGCCCGGCTTTGGCGCAGGCGTACGCGATGCCCGCGCCCATCATCCCGGCCCCGAGGACCGCCACCCGGCGTACCGGTGCGGCGTCCACATCGGCCGGTCGGGCCGCGCCACCGTTGACGGCCTTCAGGTCGAAGAAGAACGCACCGATCATGTTCTTGGCGGCCTGCCCGGTGAGCAGCCCGATCAGGTGCCGGGTCTCCACGGTCAGGGCGGTCTCCAGGTCGACCTGGGCGCCCTCGACGGCGGCGGCCAGGATCGCCTCGGGCGCGGGTAGCCGGGCACCCTTGAGCTGCTTGCGCAGCGTCGCCGGGAAGGCGGGCAGTTGTGCGGCCAGCGAACGGCTGGCGGGGGTGCCGCCGGGCATCCGATAGTCCGGCCGGTCCCACGGCTGTGTCGGGCGCGGGTTCGCCGCGATCCAGGCCCGCGCCCGGTCCAGCAGCTCGGTGGGCGTGGCGACCACCTCGTCGACCAGCCCGGCCGACAGGGCATCGGTCGGGCGCATCCGCCGGCCGGTGAGCAGCACTGTGGTCAGCGCGCCGGCCAGGCCGAGCATCCGCACGGTCCGGGTGACACCGCCCGCCCCCGGCAGGAGGCCGAGAGTCACCTCGGGCAGCCCGAGCCGGCTGCCGGGCGCGTCCAGTGCGATCCGGTGGTGGCAGGCGAGCGCGATCTCCAGGCCACCGCCGAGCGCGGAGCCGTTGACAGCGGCGACCACCGGTCGGCCCAGCGTCTCCAGCCGGCGCAGGTCCCGCTTGATGGTGCCGAGCAGC
The DNA here is from genome assembly GCF_036136635.1 of Micromonospora sp. NBC_00330. Classification (NCBI taxonomy): domain Bacteria; kingdom Bacillati; phylum Actinomycetota; class Actinomycetes; order Micromonosporales; family Micromonosporaceae; genus Micromonospora; species Micromonospora sp. NBC_00330. Next base: position 5,332,542 of record NZ_CP108012.1, on the reverse strand, counting down.
TCGGCCAGGTTGGGCGCGTCGGCGCGGGTGGCCCGGATCATCTCGGGCAGGTCGCCGCCGGCGAAGAAGGTCGACTTCGCGCTGGTCACGATGACGCCGACAAGATCGCTCTCGGCCTCCAGCCGGTCCATCACGGCGCTCATCGAGGCGGCGTACGCCCGGTTCATGGTGTTTGCGGACTGGGTGGGGTCGTCCAGTGTGAGCGTGACGATGCCGTCGGCGCCGCTGTCGTACCGGATGGTGTTGGTCATTGTCGTCCTCCGGATCAGCAGCGCTCGAGAACGGTGGCGACGCCCATGCCGCCGCCGATGCAGAGGGTCACCACGGCGCGGCGCAGGTCGCGGCGCTCCAACTCGTCCAACGCCGTACCGAGCAGCATCGCTCCGGTCGCGCCGAGCGGATGGCCGAGCGCGATCGCGCCGCCGTTGACGTTCACCCGGTCCGGGTCGAGGCCCAGGTCGCGGACGTACTTGAGCACCACAGCGGCGAACGCCTCGTTGATCTCGAACAGGTCGATGTCGTCGACTGTCAGCCCGGCGACGGCGAGCGCCTTGTGGGTGGCCGGGATCGGGCCGGTCAACATCAGCGTCGGGTCCGCGCCGGTGACCGCCGCGCCGACGATCCGGGCGCGCGGGGTGAGGCCGAGATCCCGACCAACCCGCTCCGAACCGATCAGCGCCAGCGCCGCGCCGTCCACGATGCCTGACGAGTTGCCCGCGTGGTGGACGTGCTCGATGGCCTCCAGCCAGTGGAACTTCTGCAACGCGACAGCGTCGAAGCCAGCCGCCTCACCCATGGTGGCGAAGGACGGGGTGAGCTTGGCCAGAGCCTCCCGGGTGGTCTCCGGGCGCGGGTGCTCGTCGACGGTGAGGATGTCCAGCCCGTTGCCGTCGCGGACCGGCACCACGGAGCGGGCGAAGTACCCGCCGGCCCACGCCTTGGCGGCCCGCTCCTGCGACCGCAGCGCGTAGCCGTCCACGTCGTCGCGGGTGAAGCCCTCCAGGGTGGCGATCAGGTCCGCGCTGACGCCCTGCGGCACGAACGACGTGGCCAGCGCGGTCTGCGGATCGGTGGCCCAGGCCGCGCCGTCGGAGCCCATCGGCACCCGGGACATCGACTCGACCCCGCCGGCGAGCAGCAGATGCTCCCAACCGGAGCGGATCCGCGCGGCGGCGGAGTTGACCGCCTCCAACCCGGAGGCGCAGAACCGGTTGAGCTGCACCCCGCCCACCTGGTCGGGCAGCCCGGCCAGCAGCGCGGCGGCCCGGGCCAGGTCGCCGCCCTGCTCGCCGACCGGGGTCACGATGCCGAGCAGCAGATCCTCCAGCCGGCTGACGTCCAGGCCGGGGTTGCGCTCCCGCAACGCGTCGATCAGGCCGACCACCAGGGAGATGGGCTTGACCCCGTGCAGCGCGCCGGTGTCCCGGCCGCGTCCGCGCGGGGTGCGGACCGCGTCATAGACGTACGCCTCAGAGAGCACGGGCGATCAACTCCTTCATGATCTCGTTGGTGCCGCCGTAGATCTTCTGGACGCGGGCGTCGGCGTACATCCGGGCGATCGGGTACTCCGTCGTGTAGCCGTAGCCGCCGAAGAGCTGAAGGCATCGGTCGACGACCTCACACTGCCCGTCCGTGAGCCATGACTTCGCCATCGCCGCCGTGGAGACGTCCAGGTCGCCACGCGTGTGTCGGACGATGCAGTCGTCCAGGAAGACGCGGCTGACCCGGGCGCGGGTGGCGCACTCGGCGAGCACCATCCGGGTGTTCTGGTGACCCATCAGGGTCTTGCCGAAGGCGGTGCGCTCCTTGGCGTACGCGACCGTCAGCGCAACGGCCCGTTCCATGGCGGCCACCGCGCCGACGCCGATGACCAGCCGTTCCTGCGGAAGCTGCTGCATGAGCTGGATGAAGCCCAGCCCTTCGGCGCCACCGAGCAGGTTGGCCGCCGGCACCCGGAACTCGTCGAAGAACAACTCCGCCGTGTCGTTGGCATGCAGGCCGATCTTGGACAGCAGTCGGCCTCGCCGGAACCCCGCCGGGTCGCCACCCACCTCGCAGACCAGCAGCGACACGCCGGACGCCCGCTGCTCGGGGTCGGTCTTCACGGCCACGATGACCAGATCGGCCAGACCACCGTTGGTGATGAACGTCTTCGCGCCGGTCACCAGATAGTCGTCGCCGTCGCGGACCGCCCGCGTGCGCATCGCCTGAAGATCCGAGCCACCGTCCGGCTCGGTCATCGCGATCGCGCCGACCAGCTCACCGCTGCACAGGCCGGGCAACCAGCGTCGCTTCTGCTCCTCGCTGCCGTACGCCACCAGGTAGCCCGTGACGATGCCACTGTGGACGGCCAGGCCGAGGCTGCTCTCCCCGGCGTACGCCTGCTCGTGCAGCAGCACCGCCTCGTGGGTGAACCCGCCGCCCCCACCGCCGTACTCCTCCGGGACCGACAGGCCGAGCAGCCCCAGCTCACCGGCGCGGCGGTAGTGCTCGCGGTCCGGATGGCCCTGCTCCTGAAGGCGGTCGGCGTGCGGCAACACCTCCTTGGTGAAGAAGGTGCGGGCCAGCTCGGCCAGGTCGTCATGCTCCGGTTCGCGCCACTGTGAGGGGGAGCCGTCGGGCGGGGGGGTCGGCATGTGCACCACCCTCGCGCGCTGTTGGCAGCATGTCAATAAGTCGTGATCGGCTCTCGGCGCCTCGGTCGCCGGGGTGTTCCGGAACCGCAGCCGGCACCGCCGGGCGGGATCCGCCGGGGCTGACTGGGGTTACGGCAGCACCAGATCGCCGGCCCTGGCCTAGACGTCGTCGATCATGAAGTTGTGGTGCGTCACAAAGAGGGAACGCGCGGCCATATCGCCCACCACAACTTCATGATCGACGGTGGTCCGGGCGGCACGCGGGCCGGGAAGGCTGCGCGCCGACGGGGAGGTATCGATCGCCATGGCCGTTTGCGCGGAGATCTTGGACAGTTTCCGTTACGAGCTAACGGAAACTGTCCAAGATTGCGGGAACTCGCCCCGCCGCGAGGCGTGCGCCGTGCGGGGCGCGGGGTTGTGTGGGTGCATCAATCGCGCGAACCCGCTGTTGTCAGACGCCACGGGCGGGCGGCGAGTGGGCGGGCGCCAGGCGGGGCGGGCGAACTACTCGGCCTCGTCGCCGTCGGTGGGGCGCGGCGGGCGGTGCTCGGCGATCCACGCCTCCACATCAGCACGCAGCCAGACCTTCATGCCGCGCAGCTCCTGGTAAGGCTTCGGGAAGCTCGGCCGCATGGCGATCTGCTGGAACCGGCTTCGGGAGACGTTCAGCCGCTGACCGATCTCATACGGCCCCATCAGCTCGCCCGGCCCGTTGTCTCCCACACCTGGAACCTAGGCACGGTCGCCGATCCCCAATCAGGGATCCCCAATTGGGGGTCCCTGAAAGGTTGACTCCCAACCGAAAGTGACTGAGGGTGGTTGGAGTGTGTCGTTGCGCTGCCGGTTGAACGGCGTGCGTGTGGTCAATGGAGGGTGAGCGTGGTGGATCAGGCGACGGAGTTGGCGTGGTTGCGGGAGCGGGTCGGGGGCCTGGAGACAGCGCTGCACTGTGCGCGGAGGGAGTTGTTCGATCTCCGGTGTCGGCTGACGTTGATCGGCCGGGTGGTTCAGGACGCCGACCGGGTGCAGCGAGCGCCCGGGGTGGCCCTGGGTGCGATCAACGCGGCGCTCTACTCCGAGGCGTCCAATCTGCGCCACCTGGGCCGGCACCTGGTCCGGCGTCGCCGGGGCCTGTGGTGATCACTTGATGCTGAGTAGCTCAGCGGCAGCCGTGACGACTACTGAGCATCAAGTGATCAAGGTGAGGAACGGCGGCCGACCGGTGGGCTGTCGATAGGGTCGGGCAGATGAGTGTCGAGACGGCTCCGCGCCGCCGCCGTTTGGAGCCGGACGCCCGGCGTGGGCAGATCCTGGCCTGCGCGGTCCGGCTGTTCGGTGAGCGCCCGTACGTGGACGTGTCGACCACCGACGTCGCCCGCGAGGCAGGTGTCGCTCGCGGCCTGGTCAACCACTACTTCGGTGCGAAGAAGGACCTCTACCTGGAGGTCGTCCGGGTCATGGTGACCATCCCCGAGGTTGCTCTGGAGCGGCTGCCCAAGGGTGATCTCCGGAGCCGGGTCGACGCCAGCGTCACCTGGTTCCTCGACGTGGTTTCCCGGCACAGCACCTCGTGGCTGGCGGCGGTCACCGCCCGGGGGATGGGCGGCGACGCCGACGTGGAGCGGGTGCTCGCCGAGGCCGAGGAGGTCGCCGCGGACCGCATGCTGGTCGCCGTCGGGCTGGCCGGCGAGGCGGAGCACCGCGAGGAGTTGCGCGGGATGGTCCGGGCGTACGGGGGTCTGGCCACCTCGACGGCCCGCGAATGGCTCCAGCGTGGCGCGCTGACCCGCGCCCAGGTGCACCTGCTGCTCACCACGACCCTGCTGACCATCGTCGAACAGGTCATCCCGCAGGTCCTCGCCGACGAAGAACCGACGCGACCAGAGCGCTGAACGCCGGGGCCGTCAAGCGCTGAACGCCGAGGCCGTCAAGCGCTGAACGCCGAGGCCGTCAAGCGCTGAACGCCGGGGCCGCTCAGCGCTGACCGCCGTCCGCCGAAGGGCACCGGCCGCTCAGGCGGCCCGTCGGTCGCGGGCCTGGCCGGTACGAGCCGCCGGTGCGGCCTGGCCGGCATGCGCCGCCGGTGCGGCCTGGCCGGTACGAGCCGCCGGGGCGGCGTACCGGTCGGCGGCCTGCGCCGGATAGGACTCGGGGCGTACCACCCGCAGCGGCCGGTCCACCTCGTCGGCACCGAACCGCCAGCGCGACGGTGTCGGCTGCCGCTGCGGTGCCGGGCCACCGGGGCGCAGCCCGGGCCGGGACAGCAGCACGGTGATCAGGTAGCCGACCACCAGGAAGCCGTGGCTGATCAGCCGTTCCCCGCCCACCGAACCGGTGGCCAGGTCGTTGACCGACAGCAGCAGCAACGTGCCGACGAACGCGCTGAGCATCGGTAGCAGCCCGGCGGGTGGGCTGCGGCGCAGCGCCACGAAGAGGAAGCCCGCGCCCACTGCCACGTTCCACGCCGCCGACTCGTGCCACAGGTGCTGGCCGGTGGGGTGCAGGTGGTCGGCGGTCGCGCCCCGGCCCACCTGGGCCAGGCCGAGCACCAGTTGCACAGCGCCGAGCAGCCCGAGCGCCGACCGCAGGCCGGCGACGAGCGGGCCGCGTCCGAACGCCGCGCGCAACCCGGCGGCGACCCGACCCCGTCCGGGCGCCTTCCGCTGGCCGGCGACCAGCGGGCCGCGCCGCCACCGTGACCGGCGGGCCGGGGCCGCGTTGGCGGCGGCAAGGATCGCCGCCGTCCGGTCGGGCACCTCGACCACCAGTCGGGTACGAACCCGACGGGTCACCGCTGCCGCCGCCGTGAACCAGGCCCGGCACTCGGCACACCCGTCCAGGTGCCCCTGCACCGCCGTCAGTTCGGCGGCGGTCTCCTCCCCGTCCAGCTGCGCGGACAGGACCTCCCGCCACTGCTCACACCCCATGTACCGGTAGTCGCTCCGGCAGCCGCTCCGGTTCCCGGCGACAGTGACCGGTTGTGGAATACTCGCCGGATCATGACGCGTTACGGCCTGCTGATCCTGCCCGCCACCAATCGGGTGTACGCCCGCGCCGCAGTCGACCTCACCCGAGCCGAGCTGGAGATCTTCGGCAGCTCGGCGTTGGACGGCCGGATCGGCGAGCTGGACACCGAGGTCGTCGGAGGGGCGTCGTACATCACGTTCACCGGCGACGGGCTGACCGAGCGTGACCTGGCCGTCCTGGGCAACCTCTCCGCCGGGTACGCGTTGTTCGAGATCGTCGGTGAGCTGTTGCGGCCGATCGAGTGGAGCCGTCTGGATCGCTACGACGACGATCTGCTCACCATCCAGAAGTACCCGGGCAAGACCAATGAGCAGTTCACCAAGCTGCTGCTCAACGTCACACTGCTCGCCTCCGACTGGGCCGCCGAGATGACCAGCCGCCGCTTTCGGGTGCTCGACCCGCTAGCTGGCCGGGGCACCACCCTCAACCAGGCGCTGATGTACGGCTTCGACGCCGCCGGGATCGAGCGCGACCAGAAGGACGTCGAGGCGTACCGGGCGTTCATCACCACCTGGCTGAAGCAGAAGCGGGTCAAGCACCGGGTGCTGGAGTCGGGGCCGGTGCGGCGGGAGCGCAAGGTGGTCGGCCGGCGGGTGCGGATCGAGTTGGCGCCGACCCGCGAGGAGCACAAGGCCGGCCAGACGCAGTTGCTGGACGTGGTCAACGCCGACACCGCCCGGTCGGCGGAGTTCTTCCGCCCGGAGACCGTGGACCTGGTCGTCGCCGACGCGCCGTACGGCGTGCAGCACGGCAGTCGTACCGCTGGGCAGGGGTTGACCCGCGACCCGCTGGCTTTGCTCGCGGACGCCGCGCCGGTCTGGGCCCGGTTGTTGCGTCCCGGCGGTGCGCTGGGGATCTCCTGGAACACCCACGTCGCCAGTCGGGACGACGCGGCGGCGGCGCTGGCCGACGCCGGCCTGACGGTTGTCGACGCCGAGCCCTACCGCGCGCTGCGGCACCGGGTGGACCAGTCGATCATGCGCGACGTGCTGGTGGCCCGCCGCCCGGCCTGATCCGGCCGGCCGCACACCCGCACCCGCACCCGCACCAGCCGCGCGCCCAGCCGAAGATCATCTCGGCTTCCCGGAACTCGGGGTGTCAGGGGTCGCCTGATCCCCCCGCTTCCTGAAACCCGAGTCGATCAGCCGTCGCTCTGTGCCGCATTTCACCTGTTCAGTGGGCGGGTGTGAAAACCACGTCAAGAAAAGGTTCGCCGCCGTCATGGTCGCGTTATGACCCCTGCCGTCCGGCGGGTGGTGGGGCTTTGATTGCCCGGCGCGACCGGAAGGCGGTCGCGACGAACCTTTCCGGCTGAGGAGTCAGCGTGTCTGACGTGGTGTTCGTGGTCCTGACGGTGGCGCTGTTCGCAGTGCTCGCCCTGGTGGTCCGGGCGGTGGAGAAGCTGTGAACGCTGTCAACGCCGTCGGTCTGGTGCTCGCGGTCGTCCTGGGCGCGTTCCTGGTGTTCGCCCTGCTGTTCCCGGAGCGCTTCTGATGACCATGACAACAGCGGGCGTCATCTTCGTGTTGACGCTGGTGGCGGCCCTGGTCGCCGTCTACAAGCCGTTCGGCGACTACATGTTCCGGGCGGTCTCCGGCACGAAGCAGTCCCGGGTCGAGCGGGGCATCTTCCGACTGGTCGGGGTCAACCCGGCCGCCGAGCAGACCTGGGGCGTGTACGCCCGCAGCGTGCTGGCCTTCTCCGCGGTCTCGATCCTGTTCCTGTACCTGTTCCAGCGGGTGCAGAACCACCTGTGGCTGTCGCTGGGGTTCGACCCGGTGGTGCCGCACGGCGCGTGGAACACGGCAGTGTCGTTCGTGACCAACACGAACTGGCAGTCGTACTCGGGTGAGTCGACGATGGGCCACCTTGTGCAGATGGCCGGCCTGGCCGTGCAGAACTTCGTCTCGGCGGCGGTCGGCATCGCGGTGGCTGTCGCGTTGGTACGCGGCTTCGCCCGCAGTCGCACCGGGCAGCTCGGCAACTTCTGGGTCGACCTGACCCGGATCACGCTGCGGATCCTGCTGCCGATCGCGGTGCTCGGCGCCATCGCGTTGATGATCGGCGGGGCGGTGCAGAACCTGTCCGCCGGCACCGACGTGAGCACGCTGACCGGTGGCACCCAGACCATCACCGGTGGTCCGGTCGCCAGCCAGGAAGTGATCAAGGAGCTGGGCACCAACGGTGGCGGTTTCTACAACGTCAACAGCGCGCACCCGTTCGAGAACCCCACCACCTGGACGAACTGGCTGGAGATCTTCCTGATCTTCCTGATCCCGTTCAGCCTGCCCCGGGTCTTCGGCCGGATGGTCGGGCAGAACCGGCAGGGCTACGCCATCGCCGCGGTGATGGGCATCCTCGCGTTCCTCAGCGTCGCCATCACCAACATCTTCGAGCTGGCCGGCCACGGCACGGTGCCGCAGGCGGTCGGCGCGGCGATGGAGGGCAAGGAGGTGCGGTTCGACGTGTCGAACTCGGCCACCTTCGCCGCCGCCACCACCCTCACCTCGACCGGTGCGGTGAACTCGTTCCACGATTCGTTCACCTCGCTCGGCGGCATGATGACGATGGTCAACATGATGCTCGGCGAGGTCGCGCCGGGCGGCACCGGTTCGGGGCTGTACGGCCTGCTCATCCTCGCGGTGATCACGGTCTTCGTGGCCGGGCTGATGGTGGGCCGCACTCCCGAGTACCTGGGCAAGAAGATCGGGTCGCGCGAGATCAAGTTCGCGTCGCTCTACTTCCTGATCACGCCGATCCTGGTGCTCGTCGGCACGGCGGCGGCATTCGGCACCGGAAACAACTCCACGGCGCTCAACGTCGGCCCGCACGGCCTCTCCGAGGTGCTGTACGCGTTCACCTCGGCCAGCAACAACAACGGCTCGGCCTTCGGCGGCATCACCGTCAACACGACCTGGTGGGACACCGCGCTCGGGTTGTGCATGCTGCTGGGCCGGTTCCTGCCGCTGATCTTCGTGCTCGCGTTGGCCGGCTCGCTGGCCCGCCAGGCACCCACCCCCGCGTCCGAGGGCACCCTGCCGACCCACCGACCGCTGTTCATCGGCATGGTCGTCGGCGTCACTGTGGTCCTCGTCGCGCTGACCTTCCTGCCCGCGCTCGCGCTCGGTCCGCTGGCAGAGGGGCTCTGACCACCATGAGGAACGAGGACATGTCCGTCACGTCCGCCCCGACAGAGCAACTCCCCGGCACGCCCGCCACCCAGGGCAACCGGATCGGCGGGGGCCTGCTCGACCCCAAGCAGTTGATCCGGTCCCTGCCGGACGCGGTCCGCAAGCTCGACCCCCGCACGCTGTGGCGCAACCCGGTGATGCTGATCGTGGAGGTCGGTGCGGCCTTCACCACGGTCCTGGCGGTCATCGACCCGTCGGTGTTCGCCTGGGCGATCACCATCTGGCTCTGGCTGACAGTGGTCTTCGCCAACCTGGCCGAGGCGGTCGCCGAGGGTCGGGGCAAGGCCCAGGCCGCGACCCTGCGGCAGGCGAAGAAGGACACCATCGCCACCCGGCTGATCGACTGGAAGCCGGGCGCGCGGGCCAACACCTACCGCGACGAGGCGGTGCCGGCGCCGGATCTGCGCCAGGGCGACGTCGTGCTCGTCGAGGCCGGCGGCATCATCCCCGGCGACGGCGACATCGTCGAGGGCATCGCCAGCGTCGACGAGTCGGCCATCACCGGCGAGTCGGCCCCGGTCATCCGGGAGTCCGGCGGCGACCGCAGCGCTGTCACCGGCGGCACCAAGGTGCTCTCCGACCAGATCATCGTGAAGATCACCCAGAAACCGGGGGAGAGCTTCATCGACCGGATGATCGCCCTGGTCGAGGGGGCCAACCGGCAGAAGACGCCGAACGAGATCGCGCTGAACATCCTGCTCGCCGCGCTCACCGTCATCTTCCTGCTGGCCGTTGTCACCCTCCAGCCGCTGGCCATCTTCTCCAAGGCGTACCAGGCCGCGGCGCCGAACAGCGGGGCGATCACCGACTCCGGTGTCACCGGCGTGGTGCTGATCTCGCTGCTGGTCTGCCTGATCCCCACCACCATCGGCGCGCTGCTCTCCGCCATCGGCATCGCCGGCATGGACCGGCTGGTGCAGCGCAACGTCCTGGCCATGAGCGGCCGGGCCGTCGAGGCGGCCGGCGACGTCAACACCCTGCTGCTGGACAAGACCGGCACCATCACGCTGGGCAACCGGCAGGCCGCCGAGTTCGTACCGGTCGAGGGGGTCGACCCCGCGGCGCTGGCCGACGCCGCGCAGCTGTCCAGCCTGGCCGACGAGACCCCGGAGGGGCGCTCGGTGGTCGTCCTGGCGAAGAACGAGTTCGGGCTGCGCGAGCGCGAGCCCGGCGTGATGCCGCACGCCACCTTCGTACCGTTCACCGCGCAGACCCGGATGAGCGGCGTCGACCTCACCCCGGACGCCAGCGTGGACGCCGGCGCGGTGGGCACGGCCCGCCGGGTCCGCAAGGGCGCCGCAGCAGCGGTGATGAAGTGGGTACGGGAGAACGGCGGCCACCCGACCGAGCAGGTCGGCGAGATCGTGGACGCGATCAGCGGCACGGGCGGCACCCCGCTGGTCGTCGCCGAGCACGTCGACGGCGCGCCGGCCCGCGCGTTGGGCGTCATCCACCTCAAGGACGTGGTCAAGTCCGGCATGCGGGAGCGGTTCGACGAGATGCGCCGGATGGGCATCCGAACCGTGATGATCACCGGCGACAACCCGCGTACCGCGAAGGCGATCGCCGACGAGGCCGGGGTGGACGACTTCCTGGCCGAGGCGACACCGGAGGACAAGCTCGCGCTGATCAAGCGGGAGCAGGAGGGTGGTCGGCTGGTCGCGATGACCGGTGACGGCACCAACGACGCGCCGGCGCTCGCGCAGGCCGACGTCGGGGTGGCAATGAACACCGGCACGTCGGCCGCCAAGGAGGCCGGCAACATGGTCGACCTCGACTCCGACCCGACCAAGCTGATCGAGATCGTGGAGATCGGCAAGCAGTTGCTGATCACCCGTGGCGCGCTGACCACGTTCAGCATCGCCAACGACATCGCGAAGTACTTCGCGATCATCCCGGCCATGTTCGCCGGCCTCTACCCGAGCCTGGACGCGCTGAACATCATGCGGTTGTCCAGCCCGGAGTCGGCGATCCTGTCCGCTGTCATCTTCAACGCCCTGGTGATCATCGCGCTGATCCCGCTCGCCCTGCGGGGCGTGCGGTACCGGCCGGCCGCCGCGTCGAAGCTGCTCAGCCGCAACCTGCTGGTCTACGGACTGGGCGGCATCGTCGTGCCGTTCATCGGGATCAAGCTCATCGACCTGCTCATCCAGTTCATCCCGGGGATTTCGTGATGCGCCTACCCACCTGGATCGCCCAACACCTCGCCGCGCTGCGCGCCGTACTCGTCTTCACAGTGCTGCTCGGCCTGGTCTACCCGCTGGCCCTGGTAGCGCTCGGTCAGCTACCCGGCCTCAACCACAAGACCGACGGCTCGCTGATCTCGTCGGGCGGAACGACCGTCGGCAGCGCACTCATCGGTCAGTCCTTCACCGACGCGGACGGCAACCCCGTCGCCCGGTACTTCCAGTCCCGCCCCTCCGCCGCCGGCGACGGCTACGACCCGACCTCCACCTCGGCCAGCAACCTGGGCCCGGAGAGCGTTGTCGACACCATCGCCACCGACCCGGAGGAATCCAGCGAGAGCCTGCTCACCCAGGTCTGCGGGCGCAGCAAGTCGGTCGGCGAGCTCAACGGCGTCGACGGCCGGCGCCCTTACTGCACCGACGACGGGGTGGGCGCCGTGCTCGCGGTCTTCCGCGCGGACGGTCTGACCGGCACTGTCACCCGGGTGGTCAGCGTCAACCAGGCCGCCCCGGCGACGCCGTTCGTCACCGAGTACCAGGGTGTCGCGGTGCAGCCGGCCCAGCCCGGCGAGGACTACGTGGCGGCCGGCGGGGTGGTCACCCCGATCCGGGGCGACGCGCCCGCCGAGCCGGCGGTGCCCGCCGACGCGGTCACCGCCAGCGCCAGCGGTCTCGACCCGCAGATCAGCCCGGCGTACGCCGAGTTGCAGGTGAACCGGGTCGCGCGGGAGCGCGGCGCGGACCCGGCGGCGGTCCGCAAGCTGGTCACTGAGCACACCAGCGGGCGTGCTCTGGGCTTCATGGGTGAGCCCGGCGTCAACGTGCTGGAGCTCAACCTCGCCCTCGACAAGCAGTTCGCCGCACGCTGAGCACCATCGCGGGGCGGGGCCGTGCCGACCGGGCGCGGCCCCTCCCGCCGATCTGACCAGGGAGGATGGTCCCGTGCCACGCGGAGAACTGCGCATCTATCTGGGGGCCGCCCCCGGCGTCGGCAAGACGTACGCCATGTTGGAGGAGGCCCAGCGGCGGGCCGCGCGCGGCACCGACGTGGTGATCGGTTTCGTGGAGACTCACGGCCGTCACCACACCGCCGCGATGCTCGGCGACCTGGAGCAGGTGCCCCGCCGGAGCATGGACTACCGCGGCGCGGCGTTCACCGAGATGGACCTGGACGCGGTGCTGGCCCGCCGGCCACAGATCGCGGTCGTCGACGAGCTGGCACACAGCAACGTGCCCGGTTCCCGGCACGACAAGCGGTGGCAGGACATCCAGGAGCTGCTCGACGCGGGGATCGACGTGCTGTCCACCGTCAACGTGCAGCACCTGGAGTCGGTGAACGACGTCGTCGCGCAGATCACCGGCACCACCCAGCGGGAGACGGTGCCGGACGAGATCGTCCGCGCCGCCGAGCAGGTCGAGCTTGTCGACATGACCCCGGAGGCGCTGCGTCGGCGGATGGCGCACGGCAACATCTACCGACCCGACAAGATCGACGCCGCGTTGGGCAACTACTTCCGGGTCGGCAACCTCACCGCGTTGCGCGAGCTGGCGCTGCTCTGGCTGGCCGACAAGGTCGACGAGCAACTCGACCGCTACCGCAGCCAGCAGGGCATCGCGGCCACCTGGGAGGCCCGGGAACGGGTGGTGGTCGCGCTGACCGGTGGGCCGGAGGGCGAGACGCTGATCCGTCGGGCCGCCCGGGTCGCGGCCCGCAGCAAGGGCGCCGACCTGCTCGCCGTGCACGTGGCCCGTAGCGACGGCCTGGCCGGTGCCGACCCGGCCCAGTTGGCCCGGCAACGAGTGCTGGTGGAGAGCCTCGGCGGCACGTACCACCAGGTGCTCGGCACCGACGTGCCGGCAGCGCTGCTGGACTTCGCCCAGGGCGTGAACGCCACCCAGTTGGTGCTCGGGGCCAGCCGACGAGGTCGCCTCGCGCAGATCTTCGCCCGGGGCGTCGGGGTGACCACCACAGCGCTCTCCGGCTCGATCGACGTGCACCTGGTCACCCACAAGCAGGCCGGCAAGGGTCGCCGGGCGGCGGCCGTACCGGCGGCGCTGTCCCGACGCCGCCGGCTGCTCGGCTTCGGCCTGGCAGTGCTGGGCATGCCGCTGCTCACAGTGCTGCTGAAGACCCTGCCCGACCTGACGCTGACGAACGACATCCTGTTGTTCCTCGCCGGGGTCGTCGGGGTCGCCCTGGTCGGCGGGGTGTGGCCGGCCCTGGTGGCCGCGCTCGGCGGCTCGCTGCTGCTCAACTGGTTCTTCACCCCGCCCTTCCGCACGCTGACCATCGCCGAGGCCGACAACCTGCTCGCCCTGGCCGTGTTCGTCGGCGTGGCCCTCGCAGTGAGCTGGATCGTCGACGTGGCCGCCCGGCGTACCCGGGAAGCCGCGCGGGCCGCCGCAGACGCGCAGACCCTCGCCGCCGTCGCCGGTGGTGTGCTGCGCGGCGAACGTCCGCTGCCCGCCCTGCTGGATCAGCTCCGCGAGACCTTCGGGCTGCGCGCGGTGAGCGTCCTGGAGTTGGCCGAGGAGGCCAGCGGGCGACCGGAACGGGCCCGCGAGGAACACGCCTGGTGTGTGGTGGCCAGCGTCGGCGAGCAGCCGGCCTGCACGCCCGACGGCGGCGAGACGGCGGTGCCGGTCGACGACCGGATCACCGTCGTGCTCAGCGGCCGGCGCCTGGAGGCCGCCGACCGGCGGATCGTCGAGGCGTTCGCCGCCCAGGCCGCCGTCGCTCTGCGCCAGGAACGGCTCGCCGAGGAGGCCGCCACCGCCCGGCCCCTCGCCGCCGCCGACCGGATGCGCACCGCGCTGCTCGCCGCGGTCAGCCACGACCTGCGTACCCCACTGGCGTCCGCGAAGGCGGCAGTGACCAGCCTGCGCAGCCACGACATCGAGTTCGACGAGTCCGACCGCGAGGAGCTGCTGGAGACCGCCGAGGAGTCGCTGGACCGCCTCGCCCGGCTGGTCGGCAACCTCCTGGACATGAGCCGGCTCCAGGCGGGCGTGCTGGGCATCTCGGCGACAGCGATCGGCCTGGAGGACGCCGTACCCCTGGCGTTGGACGAACTTGGCCCGGCGGCCGCGACTGTCGGCACTGACATCCCGGCCGACCTGCCGGCCGCCACCGCCGACCCGGGCCTGCTGGAACGGGTGCTGGTCAACATCGTCGCCAACGCGCTGCGGTACAGCCCGCCGGACCAGCCGCCCACGATCACCGCCAGCGCCCACGCCGGCCAGGTCGAGCTACGGGTGATCGACAGGGGGCCGGGCATTCCGGAGGACCAGTGGGAGCACGTCTTCCTGCCGTTCCAACGCCTCGGCGACCGGGACAACCAGACCGGCGTCGGTCTCGGTCTTGCCCTGTCCCGGGGGTTGGCCGAGGCGATGGGTGGCAGCATCACCCCGGAGACCACCCCCGGCGGTGGGCTCACCATGGTGCTGCGGTTGCCGGCCGCGCCGACCAGCTCGGAGGGGCCGCAGGAATGACGCGCATCCTGGTCGTCGACGACGAACCGCAGATCCTGCGTGCCCTGCGGATCAACCTGCGCGCCCGCCGGTACGACGTGGACGTCGCCGGCACCGGGGCGGCCGCGTTGAAGGCCGCCGCCAGCCACCCGCCCGACCTGGTGGTGCTGGACCTCGGACTGCCCGACATCGACGGGGTGGAGGTGATCCGGGGCCTGCGCGGGTGGACCACGGTGCCGATCATCGTGCTCTCCGGCCGGGCCGGCAGCGAGGACAAGGTCGCGGCGCTGGACGCGGGCGCTGACGACTACGTCACCAAGCCGTTCGGGGTGGAGGAGTTGCTGGCCCGCATCCGCGCGGTGACCCGACGCCTCGGCGCGCCCAGTGAAGCGGTGCCGGCACTGCGGATCGGCCAGCACACTGTCGACCTGGCCGACCACAGCGTGCTGAGGGACGACGGCATCGAGGTCAAGCTGACCCCCACCCAGTGGAGCGTGCTGGAGAAGCTGCTGCGTCACCCCGGCAAGCTGGTCAGCCAACGTCAGCTCCTCCAGGACGTGTGGGGACCGGAGTACCAGAACGAGACCAACTACCTGCGGCAGTACCTGGCCCAACTGCGGCGCAAGCTGGAGGACGACCCGGCCCGCCCCCGCCACCTCATCACCGAGCCGGGAATGGGTTACCGCTACCGGCCGTGAACCGTTGACACCTGCCGGCAGAGATTGAAGAATTTCTTTCGCAGCGGCAGCGGCGTGCTTCTGTAACCGTCCCCGTCACCGGTTACCCCTCGGGAGCCCGCCGTGTCCGTGCCCCTGCCCCTGTCCCGTCGCCGGCTGCTCGTCGCCGGCGGTGCCGGCCTCGTCCTGGCCGGTCTCACCGACCCGTTCCGGGCCGTCCCCGCCCGAGCCGCCATCACCACAGCCGACCTGGTCGTCTACGGTGCCACCTCCGGCGGGCTGGCCGCCGCGATCACCATGCGCCGGCTCGGCCGCACCGCAGTGGTGGTGGAACCCACC
Source organism: Micromonospora sp. NBC_00330 (assembly GCF_036136635.1). Taxonomy (NCBI): domain Bacteria; kingdom Bacillati; phylum Actinomycetota; class Actinomycetes; order Micromonosporales; family Micromonosporaceae; genus Micromonospora; species Micromonospora sp. NBC_00330. The sequence continues at coordinate 5,317,015 of NZ_CP108012.1, read as the reverse complement.
GGCCACGTCGGCGGGTTGAGCACCGCCGGGCTGGGCGCCACCGACACCGGCGTCCAGGCGTCCATCGGCGGGCTGGCCGCCGAGTTCTACCGCCGGGTGTACGTGAAGTACCACGGCGGAACCCTCACGCCGACGTCGCCGCTGCGGATGACCTTCGAACCGCGCGTCGCCACCGCCGTCTTCGCCGAGATGCTGGCCGAGGCGGGCGTGCCAGTGATCGTCGAGGCCCGGCTGGCCGGCCTGGGCCGAACCGGGAACCGGATCACCGAGCTGCGCACCGAGGACGGGTCGATCTACCGGGGCGGGGTGTTCGTCGACGCCACCTACGAGGGCGATCTGCTGGCCATGGCCGGGGTGGGGTTCACCGTCGGGCGGGAGTCCAACGACACCTACGGCGAGACGATCAACGGGGTGCAGTCGCGCAACACCCACCAGTTCGCCTACCCGATCGACCCGTACGTCACGGCCGGCTCGCCCGCCAGCGGGCTGCTGCCGGGCATCTCCGCCACCCCGCTCGCCCCGCAGGGCAGCGGCGACGACAAGATCCAGGCGTACTGCTTCCGGATGTGCCTGACCCAGGCGGCCAACCGGATCCCGTTCGGCAAGCCGTCCGGCTACGACCCGATCCGGTACGAGCTGCTGCTGCGGCACATCCAGGCCGGATACACCGGGCCGTACTTCACCACCCACTCGGTCGGCGGCGGGAAGACCGACTCCAACAACAACGGGGCCGTGTCGACAGACAACATCGGCTTCAACTACGCGTACCCGACGGCGAGCTGGGCGACGCGGGAGAGCATCATCGCGGAGCACCGCACCTACCAGCAGGGGCTGATGTGGTTCCTGGCCAACGACCCCCGACTGCCGGCGTCGGTACGCGACTCGACGGCCCGGTGGGGGCTGCCGGTGGACGAGTTCACCGGCACCGGCGGCTGGCCACCGATGCTCTACATCCGCGAGGCACGCCGGATGATCTCCGCGTACGTGATGACCGAGGCCGACTGTCGAGGCCGGGTACGCGCCGCCGACTCGGTGGGCCTGGCCAGCTACACGATGGACTCGCACAACTGTCAGCGGGTGGTCGTCGACGGCAAGGTGCGCAACGAGGGAGACGTGCAGATCGGCGTGCCGGCGCCGTACCCGGTGAGCTACCGCGCGATAGTGCCGCACCAGGCGCAGTGTGCCAACCTGCTGGTGCCGGTCTGCCTCTCGTCGAGTCACATCGCGTACGGCTCGATCCGGATGGAACCCGTGTTCATGATCCTCGGTCAGGCCGCTGCCACAGCGGCGTCCCTGGCGCTCGCCGGGAACCTCGCCGTGCAGGCCGTCTCCGTGCCCGCCCTACAGACCCGGCTGCGCCAGGACGGCGCGGTGCTGGAGTGGGGCTCCACCAGCGAGGTGATCCTGGACAACGCCGCGTCCAGCGGCATCACCCGGGCCGGGACGTGGCTGCGCAGCACCAGCATCGGCGGCTACTACGGCCCGGACTACGAGCACGACGGCAACACCGCCAAGGGCGTCAACCGGCTGCGGTTCCGCCCTTCACTGCCCGCCTCCGGGTCGTGGACAGTGCAGTTGCGCTGGACCGCGGACCCGAACCGCGCGACGAACGTGCCGGTGGACATCGCGTACTCCGGGGGGTTGGTCACCCGGACGGTCAACCAGCGACAGTCCGGCGGCCAGTGGGTGCCGCTGGGCACCTACCAGTTCACTGCGGGCAGCGACGGAAGCGTGCTGATCCGCACCGAGGACACCGACGGCCACGTGGTCGCGGACGCGGTGCGCTTCGTGCGTGCCTGAACGCCGCGCCCCTCCCGACGACCAGCAGCTCCGGGGCACCAGCCGTCCCGGCAGGTCGCGCACCGGAACGGCGAAACGCCCCAATCAGTTGCCGGGGTACTCGACGCCCACCAGCCGCTCCGAGGCGGCCCAGAGCTGGGCGGCGTCGTCGGTGCTGCGCGCCGAGCGGTAGACGGTCAACTCGGTTGGTGCGCCGGTGAACTGGCCCAGACCGTCCGGGCCGTAGAACCGGCCGCCCTGCGCCTGTGGGCTGGTGGCCGCGTACAGGGCAGGAAGCAGCCCAGCATCCACCGAATGCACCAGGATCCCCCAGCGGGCCAGCCGACTCATGATCGAGTGGTGCAGCGAGGGGCGGCTGCGGCCCAGATTGGGGCCGGACGCGTACAGGTTGGTCATGGTGGTGCCCGGGTGGGCGACGTTGCTCACGATGCCCCAGTCGCCGGCCCGACTGCGCCGGTCGAGTTCCAGCCCGAAGTGCAGGGTGGCCAGCTTCGAGGCATTGTAGGCGCGGATCGACGCGTACCTGCGGTTGCTCTGGAGGTCGTCCCAGTCCAGCCGGCCGGAGCGTGCGGCGCTGCTCGACATCGTGGTGACGCGGGCCTGCCCCGCCCGAAGCAGCGGCAACAGCCGTCCGGTCAACGCGAAGTGGCCGAGGTGGTTGGTGCCGAACTGGAGCTCGAAGCCCTCCGCGGTGGCATGTCGGGTGGGAGGCGCCATCACGCCCGCGTTGTTGATGAGAAGGTGGATCGGTCGGCCCTCGCCGAGCTGCGTGTCGGCCAGCGCGGCCACCGACCCCAGCGAGGCGAGGTCCAGCGGCCGGGTCGACACGACGGCACCCGGTGCGGCGGCCCGGACGGCCTCCAGCGCGGCGGTGCCCTTGGCCGGGTTGCGGACCGGCAGCACCACCTCGGCGCCGGCGCGCGCCAGCCGGGCGGCCAGGCCGAGGCCCAGCCCGTCGCTGCCACCGGTCACCACGGCGAGCTTTCCGGTCAGCTCCGGAACGGTTAGGTCGAGCACGACAACCCCCAGGTCAACGGTGTCCTTCATTGGTCGCCACCAACACTGGGTCAGGCTCCGGCCACCGCCCAGGGTGGCCTTGTCCAGGGATCGGCAGTCAGTGGCTGACGGACCGGTGCCGTACTCGCCGTCCCGGCGAGTAACGTTCCGAACGGACCAAGATCGGCGTACGAGGAGGCACGGTGCTGACGACGACGGTGGACATCCCGACCAGCGACGGAGTGGCGGACGCGAGTCTGACCCGACCGGACGGCGACGGCCCGTTCCCGGCCGTGCTGCTCTTCATGGACGCCTTCGGGCCGCGCCCGCGCCTGGTCGAGATGGCCGAGCGGATCGCCGAGCGCGGCTACCTGGTGCTGACGCCCCACCTGTTCTACCGGGCCGGTCGGGCACCCCTGTTCGACCTGTCCCGGCTCGGCGAGGCCGACCAGCGCGGTGCGCTCTTCGAGAAGATCATGCCGTTGGTCGGTGCGCTGACCCCCGAGGTGATCAGCCGGGACACCGCCGCGTTCCTCGACTTCCTGGCCGCCCGCGACGACGTCCGACCGGGCCCGGTCGCGATCACCGGTTACTGCATGGGCGGCACGAACGCGCTGCGGGCCATCGAGGCGCACCCGGACCGCATCGCCGCGATCGCGAGCTTCCACGGCGGGCGGATCGTCACCGAGGCGCCGGACAGCCCGCACCGGGGCGTCGCCTCGATCACCGGCGAGGTGTACTTCGGGCACGCCGACGCCGACCAGTCGATGACGCCCGAGCAGATCGCCACGCTGGAGGAGGCGCTCGACGCCGCGGGCGTGCGCTACCGCTCCGAGGTGTACACCGGAGCACACCACGGCTACACCATGGCCGACACCCCGGCGTACGACGAGCAGGCCACCGAGCGTCACTGGGCCGCCCTGTTCGACCTCCTGGACCGCACCCTGCCGGCCAGCTGACGAGCGCGGCTCGCTCGCTCAGGGGCGCAGCAGCACCGGGCCGGCGTCGATGCGGGTGCGGAACAGCGCGTACGGCTTGCGCCGCAGGTCCTTGCCCCGCTGGTACTGCGGCTGCCGGTGCAGTTGGTTGGCGGTGACGTAGAGGTACCCGTCGGTGGCCACCGACATGGTGTCCGGCCAGAGCAGTCGTGGGTCGTGCACCAGGGTCTCGTACTCGCCGTCGGGCAGTCGACGCAGCACCGCGTTGTGCTCGTACGAGGTGAGGTAGAGCCGCCCCGCGTCGTCGCTCTCCAACCCGTCCGAGGCGGTGCCCCGGTCGCCCTCGTCGACCACAGTGGCGGCGACCGCCTCCTGGGTGACGCCCGGGTCGGCCAGCGCCTCCGTGGACACGCTGTGCAGGCGTCGGGACGCCAGCGGGCAGTAGTAGAGCCGATCGCCGTCGGCGGAGATGGCGATGCCGTCGGAGCCCATGCTCACCGGCTTCGGCGGGCCGTCGGCGGGCCGTTCGAGGAACGGTCGGCCCTCGACCACCGGCCGGAACGACGTCAGCGGCTCCGCCTTGGTGGACGGGTGGTCGTGCAGCCGCCGCCAGGAGGCCCCGCTGGCCAGGTCCACCACGATGATCCCGTTCGGCCCGGAGTCGGCCGAGTCGGTGATGTACGCGACCCCCGCCTCGCCCCGCCGCAGGTCGAAGCGGACGTCGTTGAGGTACGTCGTCGGCAGCGCCACGTCCGTCGGGAAGGTGATCACCTGGGCGACCGTGTCGGTGTCCAGGTCGATCCGGACCAGTTTGGGGCCGCCCGGCTTGGTGGGCTGGAACATGGGGCTGCCGGTGTCCAGCACCCAGAGCCGGTCGGCCGGGTCCACCACGATGCTCTGCACCGAGACGAAGGCGCCCGCGTCGTCGTCGCCGGACGGGTCGTTCCAGGCCTGGTCGGGATAGGGCATCTCCCGGCCGTCGCGTAGTTCGACGACGGTGGCCGGCACCTCGTCGCCCCACTTCGGGAAGTTGACGAAGATCCGGCCCCGGTGCGAGACGCTCACCCCGGTCGGCATCGGGCCGGTGAAGGTGTGCACCAGCTCCAGTTCGCCCATCGGCTCGTCGCCGACCGGCCCGTTCATGATGTCCGCCCCACGGTGCTCATCGGCTCGCTCCCTACCGGTCGGCTGTCACGGCGCTTCGGTGCGGTTGTTCCCGCCCTGGCGTCCGATATGCCTCCGATCAGCTTGCTGGCGCGCCGGCCCGCGCGGCGGGCAGGCCGGGCACCGGGACGTCCACCGCGAGCAGCGCGCCGTCCTGCGGGCCGGGCGAGTCCAGCCCCACCCGGGCGGTGCCGATGAAGAGTCGCCGCAGGTCGGGGCCGCCCAGGCAGATGCCGGCCGGCTGCTTGGCCGGCAGCCGGATCTCCCGGTCGAGGGTGCCGTCGGGCCGGTAACGGCGTACCGCGGAGCCGCCCCACAACGCGATCCAGAGGTGGTCGGCCGCGTCGAGCGTCATGCCGTCCGGGCCGCCGTCGGCGGGGGACAACCGCAGGAACGGCTCCCGCCCGCGCAGGTCACCGGTGGCGGGGTCGACGGTGAACCTGTCGATCTCGCCGCGCGGGGTGTCGGCCAGGTACATGGTGGTGCCGGTCGCGTCGAACGCCGGCCCGTTCGGGATGGTCAGCCCGGTCACCGCGGGGACCGGCTGGGCGCCCGGGTTGAGGCGGAACAGCGTGCCCCCGCCGGGCACCATCGCGTACGTCATGCTGCCGGCCCAGAAACGGCCGTGCGGGTCGGCGACCGCGTCGTTCATCCGGGTCGGCTCGGGCGCGCCGGCTACCAGCTCGGCGACCGGTCGGGGGTCGCCGGTGGCGGGCAGCACAGTGACGCCGGTCCCGGCGGCGGCCAGCCATTCACCGGGTCGGTCGGCCACCGGGGCGACAGCGCCGAGCGGCACGTCGAGGCGGCGCAGCTCCCGCAGCGGGTTCGGGGCGTCGCCGTCGGTCTCCAACAGTCGCCCGGCCAGCAGGTCGACGAGGACCAGCCGGTCGTCGACCCAGCGCAGGCCCTCGCCCAACTCCAGCCGGTCGGTGCTCCAGACGGTCGGCTCGGTCAGCTCCATGGTGCTCCTCCAAAGGATCGTCAGCGGACCGTACCGCCGGGGCCGTGGTCGAGCAGCGCCAGCTCGGCCCGGTCGGGCAGGCCCTCCCAGTCGCCCCGGGTGGCGACCGCGAAGGCGCCCGTGGTGACGGCCCGGTCCAGTCGAGCCGACGCGTCGACGCCGTCGAGCCAGCCGGAGAGCAGCCCGGCGACGAAGGCGTCGCCCGCGCCGACGGTGTCCACCACCGGCACCGTCCGGGCTGGACGGTGGATGGTGTCGGTCGCGCTGTGGCTGGTCGCTCCATCGGCACCGTGCTTGACCACGACCTCGGTGACGCCGGCCGAGAGTAGCGCCGAGGCCGGGTCTGTCGCATCGGTGAGCACCGCCAACTCGTCGTCGGAGGCGATCACCAGGTCGATCGAGGGCAGCAGCGGGCGCAGCGCGGCGGCGGCCTCGGCGACCGACCAGAGCCGGTTGCGGTGGTTGACGTCCAGGCAGATCGTGCTGCCGGCGACGCGGGCGCGCCGCACGGCCTCCACCACCGCCTGGTACGGCTCGACGCCGAGCGCGCAGGTGATGCCTGTGACGTGCAGCAGTCGGGGTGGCGGCCCGGGCGCGTCGAAGGCTCGGGTCACGTCGGTCGGGCCCAGCCGGGAGCCGGCCGACCCGGCACGGTGGTAGGTGACCCGGTTGATGTCGGCGACCCGGTTCTCGAAGAGGATCAGGCCGGTGGGGGCGGTCGCGTCGACCCGGGACCAGGTCAGGTCGACACCCTCGGCGCGCAGCGTACGGCGGACCAGCTCCCCGGGCTCGTCGGCGCCGGTGACACCGACCCAGGCCGCCCGGTGGCCGAGCCGGGCCAGGCCGATCGCCACGTTCGACTCGGACCCGGCGACGGAGATACCGGCGGTGCCGCCCAGTCGCAGTGGGCCGGTCGTGCGGAACGCCGCCATCGTCTCGCCGAGCGTGAGCAGGTCGGTCATGGCCGGACCGCCGCGAGGAAGGCTGCGGCGCGCTCGCGCAGCGCCGTCGTGTCGCCGCCTCGGACGGCGTCACCGAGCAGCGGGGAACCGACGCCGACAGCTGTCGCGCCCCGGTCGAGGTAGCGCCGAGCACCGTCCGCGTCGACACCACCGACCGGCACGAACGCGGTACCGGGGAACGGGTCGCGCAGAGCGCCCAGGTAGTCGGGCCCGCCGAGCGAGGCCGGGAAGAGCTTGATCGCGGTGGCCCCGCCGTCGGTGGCCTGCACCACCTCGGTGGGGGTGAGGGCGCCGGCGAGGACCGGCAGCCCGAGCCGGCCGCCCTCGGCGAGGCTCGCCGCGATGGCCGGGGTGACCAGGAAACCGGCGCCCGCGTCGGCCGCCGCGCGGGCGTCCTCGACGCTGAGCACGGTGCCGGCGCCCAGGGCGAAGTCGGGCCCGAGGGCGGCCCGGGCGCGGCGGATGACGCCGAGGGCGTCGGCGCTGGTCATCGAGACCTCGACCAGTGCGACGCCGCTCTCGGCCACTGTGAGTACGGCGGTCAGGGCGGCGGCCGGGTCCGGGCCGCGCACGATGGCCAACAGTCGATGGGTACGCAGCTCGTCGAGCAGGTTCATCACGGTGTCCTCAGTGGTTGCGGTGGGCGGAGATGGTGAGTCGCCAGGTGACCTCGCCGCTGGGCGGGACGACCGCCGCGTCGTCGGGGCCGGCGTCGGCCAGGTCGAAGGCCGCGCCGAGCATCGGTTCGACGCCGACGCTGCGGTAGGGGCCGTCGGTCGGCCAGCCGCCCAGGTTGCGCCAGAGCGCTGTGCTGCCGGGCTGGCCGGGGCACTCCAGCTCCAGGGTCAGCCGGTCGGCGCCGTCGATCACCTGCACCCGGGCGCAGTCGAGCAGCACCGCGCCGAGCGCGGTCCCGTCGTCCCTGCCGAACGTGTCCAGCGTCAGCCCGGCCGGGGCCGGCCACGGCCCGGTCAACCACTGTGCGTCGGGAGGCCAGCTTCCCGGTGGCAGGAGCGCGGCGGCCTCCGGGTGCAGCCGGGTCGGGGTGCCGGCGGGCGCGTCGAGACGGGCGGCGGGGGAGAGGTCGAGCAGGGCGTGCGCGGCCCAGACGAACCGGTACCCGGGGTCGGCGGCCAACAGGTAGTCGGCCACCACCACGCCGCCGGAGTCGGTGATCCGCCGGGTGACTGTGAACGTCGGCCGCTCGATGACCGCGCTGCCAGGGCCGCTGCCGCGCCACGGGCGCGACCACACCTCGCCGTGGTCGGGCTCGCCGCGCACTGTGGGCAGGCACTCCTCCAGACCGCCGGCGTCGACGAACGCGTCGTCGGGGCGTACCTCGTGCCGGCCTGGTTCCGGGCCGCGCCACAGCCACTCCCGGCCGCCGCCGCGCAGACTCGTCCACCGTCCGCCGTGCGCCGCGTCGTACGCCACCCGCAGGGCCACCGGCCGCACGCCGGTCACCACTCGGCGAAGGACCCGTCGGCGTGCTGCCAGACCGGGTTGCGCCAGGTGTGTGGGGTCTGGGCGGCCTTGCGGACCGCCGTCTCGTCGACGGTGATGCCCAGACCGGGCCGGTCGAGGCGGGCGATGTGCCCGTCCACGAACCGGAACGGCTCCGGGTCGACCAGGTAGTCCAGCAACTCGGAGCCGGCGTTGTAGTGGATGCCGATGCTCTGCTCCTGGATCAGGAAGTTCGGCGTCGCGAAGGCCACCTGGAGGCTGGCCGCCAGGGAGATCGGGCCGAGCGGGCAGTGCGGGGCGAGCAGCGCGCCGTACGTCTCGGCCAGCGCGGCGATCCGGCGGACCTCGGAGATCCCACCGGCGTGCGACAGGTCCGGTTGGACCACGGCGACCCCGGCCTGCAACGGGCCGAGAAACTCGGACCGACCGTAGAGCCGCTCGCCGGTGGCCACCGGGATCGGCGTGCCGGCGACGATGTCGCGCAGGTGGTGAGCCTGATCGGGGAGAACCGGCTCCTCGACGAAGAACGGGCGCAGGGCGGCCAGCTCGGGCAGGATCCGGCGGACGGCGGCGATTCCGGCGCGACCGTGGAAGTCCACGGCGATGTCCCGGTCGGGGCCGAGCACCTCACGGGCGGCGGCCACCCGGCCGATGACCGCGTCCACTTCGGCCGAGGTGGGGATCGGCGAGAGACGCCCGCAGGCGTTCATCTTGACCCCGGTGAGGCCGGCGGCGACCTGCGCGGCGGCGGCGTCGGCCACCTCGCCGGGTTCGTCCCCGCCGATCCACGAGTAGATCCGTACCCGGTCGCGCACGTGCCCGCCGAGCAGCGCGTGCACCGGCGCGCCGTACGCCTGCCCGGCGATGTCCCAGAGCGCCTGGTCGAGGCCGGCGACCGCGCTGGAGAGGATCGGGCCGCCCCGGTAGAAGCCGCCCTTGGTGAGCACCTGCCAGTGCTGCTCGATGCGCAGGGGGTCCGCACCGAGCAGATGTTCGGAGAGCACCTCGACCGCGCTGCGCACCACCTCGGCGCGGCCCTCGACCACCGGCTCACCCCACCCGACCAGCCCGTCGTCGGTCTCCACCCGGCAGAACAACCACCGTGGCGCGACCAGGAAGGTCTCGATCCGCTCGATCTTCACTGACTGCCCCTTCGTCCCCGTGCCTTCTCGACGTCGCGGACGGCCTTGTCCAGCAACTGACGCATGGCGGTCTCGGCCGCCGTCTCGTCCCGGTCGCGCAGCGCGTCGACCACCGCGCGGTGGCTGGGCACCGGGTCGTCGTGCGGGCTGCCACCGTGGACCAGCCGGTCCCGTTCGGCGAGCCCGGTCTCCATCACCACCTCCATCCGCTCCAGCAGCTCGTTGTGGGTGGCGGTGAGCAGCGCGCGGTGGAAGGCGAGGTCGGCGGCGATGGCGGCGGCGGGATCGCCGTTGGCCTGGGCCATCTCGGCCAGCGCCCGGTCGAGGGCTGTCAGGTCGTCCTCGGTGGCGCGGGTGGCGGCCAGCCGTGCGGCGGCCGGCTCGATGATGGCGCGCACCTCGTGCAGTTGGTCGAGCAACCGTTGGTCGGTGCCCTCGGCGAACTGCCAGCGGATCACGTCACCGTCGAGCAGGTTCCAGTCCGCACGGGGTCGGACGAAGGTGCCCCGCTTCTGTCGGGCGTCGACGATGCCCTTGGCCGAGAGGACCTTCAGCGCCTCGCGGAGCGCGGTGAGGCTGACGTCGAACTCCTCCTGCAACGCGACGATGTTCAGCGTCGCGCCGGCGGCGATCTCGCCGGTGAGGATGCGACGGGCGATCGCTTCGACGGTCTGCCCGTGGACGCCGCGGCGTGCGTACTGTGCCAATGCTCCTGGCCTTTTCGCTGGTCGGTATCGATCTCTCAGGCCGAGGCTTTCACCGCTGTCCAGCCACCGTCCACCACGAGGCTCGCGCCGGTGACGTAGGCGGCGTCCGGCGAGGCGAGGAAGGCGACGGTGGCTGCCACCTCGTCCGGTGTGCCGAAGCGCTTCGCGACGGTCTCCGCGATGCTGCGTTGGCGATCCTCTTCGGACACGTCGGCCCAGGCGGCGGTGAGGATCGGCCCGGGCAGCACTGTGTTGACCCGGACCTGCGGGCCGTACTCGACGGCGAGTTGGCGGCCGAGCGCGACCAGGCCGCCCTTGGCCGCGGCGTACGCGGGCCGGCCGGGCAACCCGACCAGCGCGTGCACCGAGGAGATCAGCACCACCGCGCCGGAGCGTGCTCGCAGGTCGTCAAGGCAGGCGCGGACGCCGAGGAACGAGCCGGTGAGGCTGACGCCGAGCTGGTGGTCCCAGGACTGCCGGCTGGTCTCGTGCGCCGGGGCGACCCGCACGGCGTACGCGGTGCTGACCAGGATGTCGACCGGGCCGAGGTGGTCCCGTACGGCGGACACGGCGGCCGTCCAGTCGCCCTCGTCGCTGACATCGCCCACTACGGACAGTGCACGATCGCCTCGCGCTGTCAGTTCCTCGGCCAGTGGTGCCGGGTCGGCCACGTCGAGCAGCGCGACCGCTGCCCCCTCGGCGGCGAGTCGCCGGGCGATGGCCGTGCCGATCCCACCCATCGCACCGGTGACCAGCGCGTTCTTGCCCTCAAGCCGACGCATAAGCTGATCCACCTGACCCTCGCCTTGGTCTCGTCTAATCATTAATTACGAAGATATCTTGACAGTCGGCGGCGGCCGATGCAACCTTCTCGTCACAGCATTCACATGGACGACACATCGCGTGGTGACGCTGAGTGTCGTAAAGGAAGGGATACCTCCGTGAGCGACTTCGACCCCGGTCGCCGGCGATTCCTTGGCCACCTTGGGCTCGCCGGACTGGGCGCGCTCGGCGCCAGCTCGTTCCTCAGCGCGTGCGCCAGCTCCGCCAGCGGGCCGACCACGAGCAACGGCTCGGGCGCTGTCACCATCCAGTCCAACCTCTCCTCGCCGCAGGCCAAGGCGGCGATGGAGAAGCTGATCGAGACCTTCAACGCGCAGGGCAAGGGCACGGCGAGCCTCAACACGATCGCCTCGGAGACCTTCCGGACCCAGCTGCCGACCTACCTGACCTCGGCCAACCCGCCGGACCTCTACACCTGGTACGCGGGCTCGGTCGCCAACGACTACGCCAGCAAGAACCTGCTGCTGGACGTCTCCGAGGTGTGGAAGTCGCTGGACGACTACCCCCAGTCGCTGCGCACCCTCTCCACCGACGCCAGCGGCAAGCAGATCTTCGTGCCGATGAACAACTACTGGTGGGGTTTCTTCTACCGCAAGTCCAACTTCGCCAAGTGGGGCGTGCAGGAGCCGAAGACCTGGACCGAGTTCCTGGCTCTGTGCGAGACGCTGAAGAGCAAGGGCGTCCCGCCGATCGGCATCGGCCTCGGCGACACCCCGTGGGTGGCCTCGGCCTGGTTCGACTACCTGAACATCCGGATCAACGGCGCGCCGTTCCACCGCGAGCTGCTCGCCGGCAAGCAGCGCTTCGACGACCCGAAGGTCAAGGCGGTCTTCACCCGCTGGCGCGAGGCCCTGCCCTACTTCGACCCCAAGGGCAAGGCGTACCCGTTCCAGGAGGCGACCACAGCGCTGCTGGCCGGCAAGACCGGCATGTTCCTGATCGGCACGTTCTTCGCCGACGCCGCACCCAAGGACGCGCTCGGCGACCTGGACTTCTTCCGGTTCCCGATCATCGATCCGTCGGTGCCGCTGGCCGAGGAGGCGCCGACCGACGGCTTCTTCGCCAGCGCGAAGACCGCCAACCCGACCGGCACCAAGGCCCTGCTCAGCTACCTCTCCGGGGTCGAGGCCCAGGAGGCGTACGTCAAGGCCAGCTCCGGCATCGTGCTGCCGGCCAACCCCAAGGCCAAGGCATCGGACTCGCCGCTGGTGGTCAAGGGCAAGGCGATGCTGGACGAGGCCAAGGAGCTGACCCAGTTCTTCAACCGCGACTCCAGCGACGCGCTCCAGCCGACAGCGGACACCGCGCTGACCAAGTTCATCGACAAGCCGGACCAGATCGACGCGATCCTGCGGGAGTGGCAGGCCGGCGCCGAGAAGGTCTTCAAGGGCTGACGTGACAGCAACGATCTCCACGACTTCGGTCACCCCCACCCGGCGGCGGCGACGGTCGGAGCGACTGTCGCCGCTGCTGGTGGCGTTCGTCCTCGTGCCGTTCGCGGTCGAGAGCGTCTGGGTCTTCTGGCCGGCGATCCAGGGCTTCTGGTTCTCCCTCACCCGCTGGGACGGGATGACACCGCCGACCTTCGTCGGCACCGACAACTACGTCGAGCTGGCCGGTGACGCCACCTTCCGGGGTGCGCTGGTCAACACGGTGATCTGGCTGGTGCTCTTCGGCGGCCTCTCCGTGCTGGGTGGCTTCGGCATGGCGCTCGTCCTGCAGAAGGAACGGCGCTGGGTCGGCTTCTACCGGGCCGCGCTGTTCACACCTGTGGTGTTCTCGCTGGTGGTGACCGCGCTGGTCTGGCGGGTCTTCTACCAGCCCGACGGCATCGCCGACACGCTGCTGCGGGCCGTCGGTCTGGAGAGCCTGATCCGGCCCTGGCTCGCCGACCCGCAGACCGCCCTGTACGCGGTGATCCTGCCCGCGCTGTGGCGACAGATCGGGTACGTGATGGTGCTGTTCCTGGCCGGGTTGAAGGCTATCGATCCGGCCCTGCACGAGGCGGCCCGGATGGACGGCGCCAACGCCTGGCAGCGGCTACGGCACGTCACGATTCCCCAGCTCAAGGGGGTCAACGCAGTGGTGCTGTCGGTCATCGTGATCGACTCGCTGCGCTCGTTCGACATCGTCTGGTCGCTGACCAAGGGCGGGCCGTACCACTCGTCGGAACTGCTCAGCACCTACATGTACTCGACGGCGTTCCAGAGCCTGCGGCTGGGCTACGCCTCGGCGATCGCTGTCGTGATCTTCGTGCTCGCGCTGGCCGTCATCCTCGGCTACCTGGTCCGCGCGTTCCGGGAGGAAGCGTCATGAACAAGCTCCGTACCGGGGCCTTCCACACCGGCATGATCCTGCTCTCGCTGCTCTGGCTGGGCCCGGTGCTCTGGGTGGTGGTGATGTCCACCCGGTCGTTCGACGACATCGCCGCGCACGGTGTGGGCAGCCTGCCCCGGTCGTTCACACTGGACACCTACCGGCAGGCGTGGACCGACGGCGGCGAGCTGCGGGCGCTGATCAACAGCATGCTGGTCACCGTCCCGTCGGTGGCGCTGAGCCTGGGGTTGGCCGCGATGGCCGCGTTCGCGCTGAGTCGCTTCCGGATCCCCGGGCGGCGCACGATCCTGCTGCTGATGCTCGCCGGCAACCTGCTCCCACCGCAGATCCTGCTCATCCCGGTGGCCAAGTTCAGCGAGCTGACCGGTCTGTACGACACGCTCTGGGCGTTGATCGCGGTGCAGGTCGGCTTCGGGCTCGGCTTCTACACGTTCGTCCTGCACGGCTTCATGCGGGACCTGCCGGGCGAGATCCAGGAGGCGGCCACCATCGACGGCGCCGGCACGGCGCAGATCTTCACCAAGGTGATGCTGCCCCTGACCCGACCCGCGCTGGCCGCGCTCGGGGCGCTCTCCTTCACCTGGATCTTCAACGACCTGCTCTGGGCGATCACCGTGCTGCGTACCGATGACAACATGCCGGTCACCCCGGCGTTGCTCGCCCTCCAGGGCCAGTTCGTCTCGTCCTGGAACGTCATCGCCGCCGGTACTGTCATCGCGGCCGTGCCCACCGTCGCGGTGTTCCTCCGCTTCCAGCGGCACTTCGTCTCCGGCCTGGCGCTCGGAGCCGTCAAGTGACCGCCGAGGCCGGGCAGCGCTGGACGCTGCGGGGCACGCACACCGAGTACACGGTGCGGGTGCCCGTGCACTGTCGCTGGCTGGAACTCGTCGCGTGGGGCCCGCACGGCGTCTCCGACGGGCCCTCGCCGGTCGCCTACGACGGCCCGGTCCCGTTCCTCACCGCCGGGGACGCGGCCCCCATCGAGTACGCGACCGACGCCGACCGCCCGTTCACCGGCGCCGACCTGGTGATCGAGACCTCGAACGGGCAGCGCCGGGTGGGCTTCGTGTACACCGACGCGCGGATCGACGCCGACCAGCGGGAGCTGGCCGTCGAGTTCGCCGACCAGGTCACCGGGCTGCGCGCCACTGTGCACTACCGGGTGCCCGTCGGCACCGACGTGGTGCAGCGATGGGTCGAACTGACAAACGACGGCAGCGACGCGCTGCGGGTCGTCCGGGCCGGATCGGGCGGGTTCTGCGTACCGACGCCGCACGGCGCGCTGCTCAGCCACCAGTGGGGCCAGTGGGAGCAGGAGTTCCAGCTCTCCCACGTGGAGCTGGGCCACGGCACGTTCAGCATCGGCAGCTCCCAGGGCGTACCCGGGCATCTGCACGTGCCCTGGCTGGCCGTGCGAGACACCGCCGAGCCGGCCGGTCCGGCGTGGGGGATGGCGCTGGCCTGGACCGGCTCGTGGGAGATCAGCGCCGAGCGGGACACCGGCGGCCTGACCCGGGTCCGGGTCGGCCGTCAGCTGGTCGACGGCCCGCTGGAGTTGGCCGCTGGCGATCGGTTGACACTGCCGGTGGCCACCGGGGCGTACAGCCCGGACGGCTTGGACGGCCTAGCCCGGGTCTGGCACACCCACCAGCGGTTGCTGGCCGCCGACCGGCTCGGCCCCCGCCCGGTGCTCTACAACTCGTGGGAGGCGACCTACTTCGCGGTCGAGGCGCAGAGTCAGCTCGCGCTCGCCCGGGTGGCCGCCGAGTTGGGCGTTGAGACGTTCGTCGTGGACGACGGCTGGTTCGTGGGCCGCGACGACGACACCGCCGGGCTGGGCGACTGGACCCCCGACCCGGCGAAGTTCCCGGCCGGGTTCGACACGTTCATCGCCGACGTCCGCGCGCTCGGGCTGAACTTCGGGCTCTGGGTCGAGCCGGAGTGCGTCAACCCGAAGTCGTCCCTGTACGCCGAGCACCCGGACTGGGTCTACTCCGTCGACGGCCGGCCGCTCACCCCGGTCCGCAACCAGTACCTGCTCGACCTGGGCCGGCCGGAGGTCGCCGAGTTCGTCCACTCCACAGTCGATGGCCTGCTGCGCCGGTACGACATCGACTACCTGAAGTGGGACTTCAACAGGCCGCGTACCGAGCCGGGTCGGTCCGGCGGGGTGGGCCCGCTCGACTTGGACGGCGCGCACGTCGCCAACCTGCACCGGATCTACGAGCGGTTGCGCCGCGACCATCCCGGTGTGCTGATCGAGGCGTGCGCCGGCGGGGGCGCGCGGACCGATCTGGCGATGGCCGCCCTGGCGGACGTCTTCTGGCCCAGCGACAACACCGGCCCGCTGGACCGGCTGGCCATCCAGTACGGCTTCCTGCACGCCAACGCCCCACACCTGCTCAGCTCCTGGGTCACCGACGCGCCCGGCCTGTTCGATCCCCGCCCCCGAACGCTGGCGTTCCGATTCGTCCTGGCGATGGCGGGCGTGCTCGGCATCGGCGCTGACATCCGCTCGTGGACCCCCGCCGAGCGGGCCGAGGCGGCCGGCTGGATCGCCCGTTACAAGGAGATCCGGGACGTCGTCACGCGCGGCGATGTGCACCTGATCGGTGGCCCCGACCAGGCCCGCTGTGCGGTGCAGTACACAGCGCCGGACGAGAACCAGGTGGTGGTGCTGGCCTGGCACACCGGCCGGCTCGACGGCGCCGGGTTGCTTCCGTCCCGCCCGGTCCGGTTGCCACTGCGCGGCCTCGACCCGGCGGCCCGCTACTCGCACGGCGATCGGCACTACTCCGGCAGCCACCTCGCCACCGTCGGCCTGCCCGTGCAGTGGAGCGCGACCCACGACGCCGACCTCATCGTGCTGACCCGCGACTGAGATCGGAGCACCACCACCCCCACCCCCGAGGGACAGGAGTACCTCCATGCGCCTGAACCGACCGCTGACCGCTGCCCTGGCCGTGCTCGGCCTGGGCCTGGCCAGCCCGATGCCGGCGATGGCCGGCCCACCCCATGCCGACCCACCACGGGCCGGCCACGGGCCCGGCCACCCCGGTCACGCTCCGGCGGCCACCGGCGCCGAGGACCAGGGCGCGCCGACCTTCTTCAACAGCGGCCTCGCCCCGACGCCCTACCAGGGCTGGAACACCTACTTCGGTCTCGGTGGCGACCCCACCGAGGCCGAAGTACGGTCGGTCACCGACCACATGGTCACCAGTGGCCTGCGGGACGCCGGCTACACCTACGTGTGGATCGACGGCAACTGGGCCGCGCCCACCCCGCGCAACGAGGCCGGTCAGCTCGTCGCCGACCCGGCCCGCTTCCCCGGTGGGATGGCCGCGCTGGCCGCGTACATCCACAGCAAGGGGATGAAGGCCGGCATCTACACCGACGCCGGCCCGTACCTGCCGGGGCAGTGTGGGCTCGGCAGCAACGGTCACTACCGGGCGGACATCGCCCAGTTCGCCGGCTGGGGCTTCGACGCGCTGAAGGCCGACTGGCTGTGCGGCCGGGCCGCCGGCCTCGACCCGGAGACCACCTTCCGGGAACTGGCCGAGGCGGTACGCCAGTCGCCCCGCCCGATGCTGCTCAACATCTGCAACCCGGTCAGCTCGGACTGGGGCGGCGGCCCGTACACCCCGGAGCAGCTCTCCACCTGGAGCTACACGTACGCGCCCACGGTCGCCGACTCCTGGCGGACCTACACGGACGTGGGGCTCACCGACCCGTCCCCCCAGTGGGCGTACCCGTGGATGCTGCGCAACATGGACGTCAACGCGTACCACCCGGCGGCCACCGGGCCGGGGCACTACAACGACCCGGACTACCTGCTGCCGATGCGTCCGCTGCCCGACGGCGGGTACGAGTTGAGCCTGGACGAGTCCAAGACGCAGCTCGGCATGTGGGCCATCATGGCCGCGCCGCTGGTGATCGGCTCCGACCCGCGTGGCCTGCCGAAGGAGATGATCTCGGCGCTGACCAACCCGGAGATCATCGCGGTGGACCAGGACCCGCTGGTCCGGCAGGGCGTCAAGGTCGCCGACACCGGCACCGACGCGCAGGTGTGGAGCAAGGTGCTCGCCGGCTCCGGAAAGCGCGCGGTCGCGCTGCTCAACCGGCACGACACCGCCCAGCAGATCACAGTGAACTTCGCCGACGTCGCCCTCGGCGGGTCGGTTCGGGTCCGTGACCTGTGGTCCCGCTCCGGAGTGGACGCCCAGCCGGGCAGCCCGGGCGTACAGCCGTTCACCGGCTCGTACACCGTCGAGGTGCCCGCGCACGGGGTGGCAATGCTCGGCCTGACCGGCACCGACCAGGTCGCCGGCGCCGACCTCGGTGGCACCGCCAGCGCCAGCCCGGCGCTGGTCCGGGTGGACGACACCCACGCCACCGCCTTCGTCCGCGACGCTTCCGGTGCGCTGGCCGTCAACACCCGCACCGGTACGACGTGGGGCACGCACTGGACCTCGCTCGGCGGCCCGGTCGGCGGCCGGATCCTCGGCCAGCCGGCGGCGTACGGCTCCGCCGACGGGCGGCTCGACGTCTTCGTCCGCGGCACCGACAACGCCGCCTGGCAGCGCAGTTACGTGGCCGGCAGTTGGGGGCCGTGGCGCAGCCTCGGTGGCACGTTGACCGACGCGCCCACTGTGGCGTGGACCAACCCGACGCAGTGGACCCTCGTCGCGCGTGGTGCCGACGGCAAGCTCTGGTCGCGTACGCCGAACGCCGGCTGGACCGGCGTCGGGGCTCCCGAGAACCGGCCGTTCTACGGTCGGCCGAGCGCTGTCGTCGACGATGCCGGCGTGCTGCACGTGGCGGTCCGCAGCCGCACCGACGAGGTGTGGTGGAGCAGCCGGACCGGCGCCACCTGGTCGGCCTGGACCAGCCTGGGCGGCACCACCAGCGGCAGCCCGACCCTGCTCGCCACCTCCGGCCGGGTCTACCTGTTCGCGCTGGCCGCCGACAACCGGCTCTGGCAGCGCAACCTGGCCGACGGCGCCTGGGGCGGCTGGTTCCGACGCGGTGAGTTCGCCACCGACGCGTTCCGGGGTGCTCCCGGGGCCGCCGCCGGCGCGAACGGCAGCGCCTGGCTGGCGGTACGCGGCGTCGACGATCGGGTGCACCAGGTCACCCTCTGATCCACTGTGGCGGGCCGTCGACCTGACGGCCCGCCAGCGTGGCTCAGGCCGGGACGAGTTCCCGGCATCGGCGTAGGGCGGCCTGCGCCAGCGGCGCGTCCCGGTTCGCGATCCCGGCCTCCAGTTCGGCCACCGCTCCGGCGGCCCGCCCCGGATCACCGGCTGCGGCTGCCGCCTCGGCCAGCACCAGCACGGCCTCGGCGGCCCACGCCAGGATGCCCTTCCCGCGTACCAGCGACAGCGCGTCCGTCGCGTGCCGGACGGCGTCGTCCGGACGCCTGGTCACCGTGAGCCGGGCCAGCGCCGAGAGCGCCTGCACCAGCGGCCAGATCGCACCGACCCGCCGGGCGTCGGCCACCACCTCCCGCAGCGCCCGTTCGGCCGACTCAACCTGGTCGTACCTCCCGCTCGCGGTGCCGGCGGTACGGGCCAGCACCGTCGCCAGTTCGGCCCGCGCGTCCAGCAGGGTGACCGGCATCCGCTCGGCGCTGGCGACCAGCCGGCCGAGCCGCTCGACGAGCCCGTCCAGCCGGCCGGCGGCCCGGTCCAGTGACAGTTCGGTCGCCTCCACCAGGGACGCCAGCCGCTCGTACCCGGTCTCGTCGACCAGCGCCCGACCGGCCGCCAGCAACGCTTCGGCCTGCGCCGGGTGACCGGCGTGCAGCGCCCCCTGCGCCCAGTTCAGGCAGGCCCGCGCGTGTTCGCGGGGCCGGTCCGCCAGTTCGGCGGACGCGCGCAGCTCGGAGATGATCGCCCAGGCCGCGGGGTCGCCCAGCTCCAGCAGCAGCGAGGCTCGGGCGATGCGGACCGCGAGGTGCGCCGCAGCATCCCCGCTGGCCGCGGCGGCGGTCTCCGCCTCCGCGCAGCGGGCCAGGTGGTCGTCGACGTGCCGGCCGACGACGGTGTCGGGGGCCGCGAGCACCGCGAGCGCCGGGGCCTTGCGGCGCGGGGCGCGCAGGTACGGCACGGCACACTCGATCTCGGTGTAACCGCGCAGCGCCTCGCCCTGCTGTCGCAGCATCCGTCCGAGCACCAGACCCAGTTCGCCTCGGGCCCCCGGCGGCAGCCGTCGGTCGGCGAGCAGCCGTTCCAGCACCGGGATCGCCTCGGCCTGGCTGAGCCCGTCGATGGCCGACCGGCCCAACTTGGCGGCGAGCCGGACCCGCACCGGTCGGGGCAGCTCGGCGATGTCCATCGTCTGGAGCAGGAAGCTGGCCGCTGTCGCGTCGTCGCCGCGCTCGGTGGCCAGGTCGGCGGCCGCCTCGGCGTTGCGGACGAAGTCGGCCCCGCTGCCGGCCCGACGGTAGTGGTGCGCCAGTTGGGCCACCGGCCTCGGCAGCTCCTGTTCCAACACCCGCGCCACCCGCAGGTGCAGCCACTCCCGGCTCTCCCGGGGCACCAGGTCGTACACCACCTGTCGAGCCAGGTCGTGGCGGAACCGCAGGCCGTCCCCGGCGTCGTGGAGCAGGCCCGCTCGGTGCGCGGCGGTCAACGCCGCGCCGATCGCCACCCGGTCCATGCCGAGCACCGAGGCGAGGATGCGCTGATCGGGCGTCATCCCCAGTACGGCCGCCGCGCCGAGCACCTCCCGGGTGGCCTCGTCGAGCGGGCGCAGCCGCCAGAGCAGCACGTCACGCAGGACGAACGGGACGCTGTCGTCGGCCAACGGGTCGCCGCCCCGCTCGGCGAGCGTCCGCAGCACCTCCTCGACCACGAACGGGATGCCGGCGGTGCGGTCGAGCAGGGTGGCGGTCAGCTGCTGCGGCGGATCGTCGAGGCGCAGGGTGCGGGCCGCCAACCGGCGTACGTCGTCGGCGTCCAGCGGGCTGAGCGCAACGCGCGTGACGCTCCACGGGGGAGTCCGCGCCAGGGCGTCGTGGATCGGCGTACTGCTTCCCGGCGCCGTCGTACGCGCGGTGAGCACCACGGCCAGCCCCTCCACCGGGTGGGTGCTCAGGTAGGCGAGGAGTTCGCAGGTCGCCGGGTCCGCCCAGTGCAGATCCTCCAGCAACAGCGTGGCCGGGCTCAGCGCGGCGAGCACCGCCGCGACGGCGCGGAGCAGGCGATGTCGCTCGGCCGCCGGGTCGGTCAACGGGGGCGGTGCGTCCGGCAGCACGTCGGTCAGTTCGGGCAGCAGTGGCGCGAGGGCGCCGGCCACCGGGTTGAGCGGACCGAGTCGGTCGGCGCCGCCCCGGATCGCGTCCAGCAGCACGCCGAGTGGGAAGGGCTCGGGCACGTCGTCGCACTCGCCGACGAGGTGCCGCCCGGGGAGTTCGGCGAGCAGTTCGGCGACGAGTCGACTCTTGCCGATCCCGGGCTCACCCTCCAGCAGGATCAGGCAGGGCGGGGATGCGACGAGCCGGCGTAACTGGGCCAGCTCCGCCGCCCGGCCGACGAACTCGACGGGCCCACGCAGACGTTCGGGGCGGACGGGAGTCGGGCTCCCGCCACCCCGTGTCGTGTCCTCGCCGCCGTTGATCACCGTGGGCCGAGCAGATCACCTCTGCCCGGCACGACGGTGGGCCGGCGGACCGGCGGTGACCTGGGTCACACGCCGGCCCGTCGGCCGTCGGCACGGTCAGGACTGGACGGTGACCGGCACGGTCTTCAGCGAGCCGTCACCGTTGCGGAACTCCAGCACCCCGAGGTAGCGCTGACCCGGGGCGAGGCCGAACCAGCGCAGTGTCAGGTTCGCCGTCGCGCCCGGCCGCACACTGCGCTGCTTCGGGTCGATGGTGAACCGGCCGGTGGAGGTGCCCGGCGCGCCCGGCTGGTAGCTGGTCACCGTGTACGCGTTCGCGCCGTCAGTGATGTTCTCGGTGAACTCCTGCTCGACGACCACGATGTAGTCCCCGGCACCGTCCGGCAGGGTCACCTTGGCGCCGTCCCGGCCGCTGGCCGTGGCGGTGACGAACTTCCCGAACTTGTCATAGACGTTGAGGCTGAACTCGGTGCACTCCATCACCCCCTCCTCGTCGTCCCAGTCGATGTGGGAGCAGGTGGGACGCTCCGACGTCACCTGGACGAGTGGGCTGCGGGTCCCGGCCGGCACGTGCAGGGTGGTCCTGCTGATCGAGGCGGGCAGCGGCACCGGCAGGTTGTTCGACGTGCTCCAGTCCCAGCTCGGTCCGTCGCCCTTGAGGGTGACCACGTTGCTGGTGCCCGAGGTGAGGCCGGAGAGCTGGGAGATCAGCTGACCCTGGTAGCCGACCTCGGCGGCGATCCGGACGCTGCCGAAGGTGCCCTTGCCGGTGATGGCGTCGGGAGCGACCAAACCGGAGTTGCGCACGACCAGCGGGCTGCGTACCGCGTGCTTGAACTGGTCGTGCCAGGTCAGCGAGCCGTCGGCCCAGGTGTCGAACGCACCACCGGTGTTGGTGACCTCAACGGTGAAGCGGGCGCTCTTGCCCGGAAGGATCTGCAGCTTCTTCGGGGTGATCTTGACCTGGTAGCCCGGCGGGGCCTGCACCGACGAGGAGTAGGTGCTGGTCTTGTCGCTGACGTTGGTGACAGTGCGGGTCACCGTCTGCTTGCCCACCATCCGGCCCAGCGAGATGGACGGGTAGTTGAGCTGCGCCGTGTCGATCGCGCCGAGGGTGTCGCAGCCATCCAGGTCGCCGAGCCCGTAGTCGCCGCCACGGTCGGCGGAAACCCCGCACAGGTACTGGATCCAGTCCTGCTGGTTGGAGTCGTAGACCAGGCCCGGGTCGAAGGCGCTTCCCGGCTCGACCTGGCCGGCGCCGTAGTTCAGCGGAGTCGCGTCGTACGTGCCGATCTTGATCGGGTTGCCCTTGTCGGTCTTGTCGACCGCGCTGGTCATCAGCGCCGAGCGGACCGCCGCCGGCGACCAGCCGGGGTGCTTGGCCAGCAGCAGGGCGGCGATACCGGCGATGTGCGGCGCCGCCATCGAGGTGCCCGACTCGAGTGCGAAGTCGTTGCCGCCGATGGACGGGGAGAACGCGGCGACGATGTCCTGACCGGGCGCGCTGATGTCCGGCTTGAGCAGCTCACCGGCGTTCAGGTTCGACGGGCCCGCCGAGGAGAACGCGGCGACCGCGGGCGCCTCGACCGTCTCCAGCTTGCTCGGCGAGATGGTCGCCGTGGCGTTGCCCTTGGCGACGTACGCGGTGACAGTTGCCAGGTCGACCTCGTTGATGTGCACTGTCGGCACTGCCTGCACGTCGGCGTTCAGGGAGTTCAGCTCGTCGTTGTACAGCACCATGCCGATGCCGCCGGCCCGCGCCACCTCGATGCTCTTGTCGGTACGCGGGATCTCGCCGCGCAGGCAGAGCACGATCGCGCCCTTGACCTTGGCCGGATCCAGCGTGTCGTCGGCGCAGAGACCGGCACCGTAGGCGCCGTCCGGGTCGATCGTGCTGTCCTTCGCGAAGACCAGTCGGGCCGGCCCGACACCGGTCTCGCCCATGCCCACACCGGCGATGGTCGTGCCGTTGCCGAGGGTCAGCTTCCGGGTGTTCTGCCGGTCGGTAGTACTCGCGGCCACAGTGGTCAGCCAGGGCGTCGAGTTGTCGACGGTGTTGGCGAACGGGCCGGAGTTGCCGGCCGCGGCGGCGACGAACACGCCGGCGGCGGCCGCGTTGAAGAACGTCGCGTCGACCGCCCCGAACCGCTCGGTGTCATCACCGATCGAGTAGTTGATCACGTCGACGCCGTCCGCGACCGCGTCGTCGATGGCGTGCACGATGTCGATGTCGGTACCGGTCGCGCCGCCCGCACCGTTGTCGTACAAAGCCTTGTAGATCGCCAACCGCGCGGCCGGCGCCATGCCGGAGATCATGCCCAGGTCCTGGGTGCCCGACGTGGCTCGCACGCCGTGGATGCCGGCCGCCGTGCTGGCGGTGTGGGTGCCGTGGCCGTTGCGGTCGCGCGGCGAGGAGTAGTCGTCCGGAAACGCCTCGGCGATGCCGCTGTCGTTGTACCAGCGCGCCCCGATCACCTTGTTGTTGCAGGTGACCGGCGCTTCGACGCCGACGTCGCAGGTGCCCTTCCACTTGGCGTCGATGATGGCCTGGTCGGGGCGCGGGCTGGGCAGCGGCGCGAAGCTCGCGCTCTCCGGCCAGTAACCGCTGTCGATGACCCCGATGATGACGCCCTCACCGGCGTGGGAGTCTCCGCCGAACTCCTTCTTCCACACCCCGCCCTTGCCGGTCAGGCCCAGGTAGTCGGGGGTGTGTGAGGTGGTGGCGTGCACCTTCTGGCTCTCGTACACCGCTCGGACACCGTTTGTGGCGCGCAGCCGGGCGGCCTGCGGCCCGGTCAGGTCGGCGGCGAAGCCGTTGAACGCGGTCTCCATGGTCACGCGGGTGCGGTCCACTGGAACACCGACGTGGTCCAGCACCGACCGACGCTTCTGGCGCAGGTGATCCCGGTACGCGTTGGCGTTCCCCGACGTGCGGTTCAGCTTGGCCCCGTCGGCCGGCTTGGTGGCCGCGATCCCGGGAACCCCGCCGGTGTAGGTGGCCAGCGGCTCCTCGGCGAGCTGGACGAGGTAGCGGGCGGTCGGCCCACTGCCGGCCGGCGCGGCGCTGGCGCTGGCGGGCAGGCTGGTCAGGCCGGCCGCGGTCAGCGCCACGGCGGCCAGCATGCTGACCCCGTACCTGGCCCGTCCGGTCCGATGTGCGTTCGGTTGTGGCACGTCGTTGCCTCCACGTTCGGTGCCGGCCGCCACGACTGATGACGGTGGCCGAAACCTAGGATCGGTACCGATCATCGAGAAGCACCCGTAACCTGGCTGTCATCTTGGAAACAAGCTCGTAACACAACGGGTACTTTGCGCGTCATTTGGGAGCACCGACCTGGGGGATCTATGCCATTTGGTCGGTTACCCGTGCCGCCTGTCGAGTCGGCCTTCGTGGTCTTCGACGCCCAGGACTCCGGATGCCTGTCCTACGGGGTCGAGGAGGCGGGCCGCCGCTGGCTCGTCAAAACGGCCACCACTGTCGAGGGCCGAGCATCCCTCGACCGGGCCATCGCGGTGCACGCCGCCGTCCGCCACCCGGCCATCGTCCGTCCCATCCGGACGGTCCACGGCGCGGCGGGTCCGACGCTCGTCTACCCCTGGTACGACGGCAGCGTCCTGAACCACGCCACAGTGCACGGCGCGGACCGCAGCGGGCTGACCCGATTCCAACACCTGCCGGTCCCGCAGATCGAGGTGGCGCTCGACGCGATCCTCGACGCCCACCTCGCCGTCAGCGCCGCCGGCCTGGTCGCGGTCGACCTCTACGACGGCTGCTTCCTGTACGACTTCGCCGCCAGTCGGATACGGCTGATCGACCTCGACGAGTACCGGCCCGGCCCGTTCGTGCTTGCGGCGGATCGGCTGCCAGGTTCACGTCGCTACATGGGGCCGGAGGAGTTCGCCCGCGGCTCGGTCATCGACGAACGGACCACAGTGCACGCCCTCGGCCGTGCCCTGCACCACCTGCTTGATTCACCGGAGGACGCAGGGGGCGCCCCGGCGCGCCGGTGGGATCCGCCAGCAGGCTGGCCGGGTCCTGAGGGCGAGCGGCGGCGTTCACCGCAGGCTTGGCGGGGCACCAGCGAGCAGCGCCGGGTCGTGGGACGAGCAACGAGACAGGCGCCGGCCGCCCGGTACCCCGACGTGCCAGCACTGGTCCACGCCTGGCGGCTGGCGACACCCTGAGCCGGGCAGCGCAGCGCCCCCGCAGCGCCAGCCCGGCTCGGCTCGCCACCAGGAGCAAGTCCGGTCGCCCGGAGCCGTGCGCGAATGTGGTTGTCCGGCTTGAAGGGCTGCTCCGACATGGGCTGGCTGGCGTCGGCTGGGTGCTCTTACGTTCGTCGGTGGTAGTGGTTGCGGCGGGGGAGTTGTTCGGGGTCGAGCCAGGCGGGTGGGACGAATTCGGGGTGGCCGTCGTGGCCGAGTTGGACGGTCCAGTCGCTGTGGTGCAGGTGTCGGTGGTGGTGGCCGCAGAGGAGGACGGCGTTGGCCAGGCTGGTGGTGCCGCCGTCGGCCCAGTGGTGGATGTGGTGGGCGTGGCACCAGCGGGGTGGTCGGTCGCAGCCGGGGAACGCGCAGCCGCGGTCGCGCAGGACGAGGGCGCGGCGCAGCGGCCCGGTGATGAGGCGGCGTTGTCGCCCGACGTCGAGGACCTGGCCGGTGCCGCCGAGGACGACGGGCAGCAGGGTCGCGTCGCAGGCCAGCCGACGCACGGCCTCGGGCGTAAGGCTGAGGCCGGTGTCGAGGGTGCCGCTGCTCAGCTGCCGGGTCAGTCCGTCGTAGCTGGTGGTGACGACGATCTGAGCGGAATCGCCACCGTGGTCGGGCAGTTGGCCGGTCCGGAGAGTGAGTCGGCAGATCTCGGCGAAGGCGTCGTGGCGGCGCTGCCCGGCAGAGCGTTGATCGTCTGGTCCGGAGGGTGCGCTCAGTGGGTCGATGGCGGCGCGGAACAGGCCGGCGGTTTCGGCGTCGAGGGTGCCGGTGAGCCGCAGTCGACCGTCGGTCTGCTCGGACAGGGTGAGGTGCCGGTCGCGGGTGGCGCGGCGTGCTTCGGCGTCCAGGGCGGCCTGGGTGGCGGCGTCGGCGATGTCGGGGGCGACGTGGTCGAGGATGCGGGTGCCGAGTTTGCGCAGGTGGGTGGGGTCGAACTGGCTGGCCCAGTCGGTGAGCAGGCTGACGGCCTTGCCGGCGGCCTGCGTGCCGGCGGTGGCCTGAACGGTGGCGGCGGTGTCGGTGATGACCCGGGCCTGGTCGAGGCTGAGGTGCCCGTCGGCTAGTGCTTGTCGTATCCCGGGGTTACCGGCGTCGAGGGCGGCGGCGAGGTCGATCAGGCGGCGGGCGGCGGGAACGGTGAGTCGCAGTCGTTCGCGCAGCCAGACCGCGGTGCAGGAGGCACCTTGTGCGCGGGCGGTGCCGCGGGCGTCGATCTCGCGGATGAGGGTGAGGGTGACGGCGGCGAGGCGTTGCTCCAAGCGGTGCGCGGCGTCGAGTGCGGCGATCAGGTCGTGCTCCGGCAGGGCCCAGGTGGCGGCGTCGACGCAGGCGGCGACCGCGTCGTCTGCCTGCGCCAACTCCTCGACCATGACCCGAGACTAGAACAGGTGTACGACACTTTCAGTCACCATGATCGATTGATGTGACGGCACTCGAGGTGACGCGCGCGGCGGGATGCGGAGAAGGTGCGCGGCCAAGAGGGGCTGCCGGGCCGGGGGTCGCCGGGCAACCTAAGTGGTGGCAGTTCGGAGCGTGGCCGTGGACCGGCGCGTCAGTCGCGCCGGACGAGGCCCGGGCCGGCGATGATGTCGATGTCGCTGTCGGCGATCTCGTGGCCGGCGGCGCAGCGGAGCACCGCGCGGATCGGCTCGCCGCAGTCGTGGTGGGTGGCGACGACGGACGGGCCGGTGTCGCTGGCGGCCCAGGTGTCGCCCCAGTTGCGCAGTGCGGTGATGACGGGCAGGAGTTCGCGGCCCTTGCGGGTGAGTTGGTACTCGTGGCGGGTGCGCTGCCCTGGCTCCCGGTAGGGGATTCGTTCGAGCAGTTCGGCGGCGACCATCTCCTTGAGGCGGGCGGCCATGGCGGGCTCGCCGACGCCGACCCGGCGGACGAAGTCGTCGAAGCGGCGCGTGCCGAGCAGGGCCTCGCGCATGATCAGGACCGTCGACCTGCTGCCCACGATGTCCATCGCCCGGGCCACCGAGCAGTTTTCGCTCGTCCAGGAATCGCGATCGTCTCGTAGGTCCTCCATGCCGTCCAGCGTACCTGACTTGCATGGAGGCTAGTCAGGTGCTTCACTGGGTCGAGCTGACTTCAGCATATGCAAGTCAGATCACCAGCGTGAAGGATCTTCAGTGACCACCAGCGCCACGGCCCCGACCCCACCCGGAGCGACCCCAGCCGGGAAGAACCCACCAGGACCGGGCGGCACCGCCCGCTCATCCTTGCGCGGCTCCCGCCCGGTGACCCTGATCGCCATGTGCCTGGGCGCGATGATCACGTTCCTTCAGATCACCGCGACGGTTTCCGCGTTGACGACGATTCAGCGGGACCTGCGGGTCGACCCCACCACTCTGGTCTGGATCCCCAGCGCCTACACCCTGATGGTGGCGAGCGTCGTTCTGTCCGCGGCCACCCTGGGCAGCCGCTACGGGCGTAAGCGCATGTTCGGCGCCGGGGTCGTCGCGATGATCGTCGGCGCAGCAGTCGTGGCTGGCGCTCCGACAGTCGCGTGGGTGATCGTCGGGCAGTTGGTCGCCGGCCTCGGCGGGGCCCTGATCCTGCCGAACAGCCTGGCGATCCTCGGCGCGACCTTCACCGATCCGCACCGACGGACCGAGGTCATCACCGCGTGGTCGGCGGCCTCCGGCATCGGCTTGGCGATCGGCCCGCTCATCGCCGGCACCCTGCTGCGGCACCACCAGTGGCACAGCGTCTACCTGTCGACGATCGCGCTGGGTCTGGTCACCCTCGTCGTCGCCGTCGTCGGGGTGGCCGAGTCGCGGCCGAGCGCCGCCCGACTCGACGTGCCCGGCCTGCTACTGGGCACCGTCGCCATCGCGGCCGCCGTCTACGCGCTGATCCAGGGCGGCAAGGTCGGCTACACCAGCCCGGTGGTGTCGACGGCCTGGGTCGTCGCGGTCGTCGCACTTGTCGCGTTCGTGCTGGTCGAGCTGCGGGCCAGCTCGCCGATGCTCGACGTGCGGCTGTTCCGGTCCGCGTCGTTCAGCGCCGTCATGGTCGTCGGCGCGGTGTCGCTGTTCGGTTTCACCGGTGTGGCGATCCTGCTGGTCCTCTTCCACGAACGTGCCCAGGCGCTCAGCCCGCTGGACACCGGCTGGCGGATGCTGGTGCTCTTCGGCGCGTACGTGCTGGTCGCCTTCGGTGCCGGGCGCGCGATTCGTCGTACCGGATTCAAGGCGCCGTTGACCCTCGGCCTGGTCCTCGGCGCGGTGGCCAGCTTCGCGCTGGCCAACCAGGGGCCGACCACGTCGTTCGGTGACCGGTGGGCGCTGTTCGCGTTGTTCGGCGCGGCCGGCGGTATGGTGGTGGCGCCGGCGACGGCGGCGGCGTTGGCCAGCGTCGCGCCCGCCCAAGCCGGCATGGCCTCCGGCGCTGTCAACGCCGCCCGCCAGGTCGGCTCGGTGCTCGGCTCGTCACTGCTCGGCACGCTCCTCACCACCACGATGGTGGCCGACCTGCCGGACCGGCTCGCCGCGCACCAGATCGGCGAACCCACCCGTACCGCCGTGCAGGCAGCGGTGGCCTCCGGTGCCAACGGCGGCCAACCGCTGCCCGACCCGGTCCTGGCGGCGATCGCGGAGGCACTGACCTCCGGTGTCCAGGCCGGGCTGCGGGTCAACGGCGTCGTCTTCCTCGTCACCGCAGTGCTGGCGGTCACCCTGATCCGCAACCGGCCGCACCAGCACTAGCTAGGAAGCCAACGCGTCCAGCTCCTCGACGGCGTCGGTCGGCAGCTTCAGGTCGGCCGCCGCCATGTTCTCCCGCAGGTGCGCCAGGCTGGAGGTCCCGGGGATCAGCACCGTGGTGGGGGAGCGCTGGAGCAGCCAGGCGAGGGCTACCTGCTGCGGTGAGGCGTCCAGTCGGGCGGCCACGCCGTCGAGCGTGTCGGACTGCAACGGCGTGAACCCGCCGAGCGGGAAGAACGGCGCGAACGCGATGTTCTCCTCCGCGCACCTGTCGACCAGGGCGTCGTCCCGCCGGTTGGCGAGGTTGTAGAGGTTCTGCACGGTGACCACCGGCGCGATGGCCTGGGCCTCGTCGAGCTGGTCGAGCGTGACGTTGCTGAGCCCGAGGTGCCGGATCAGCCCCTCCTGTCGCAGCTCCGCCAGGGCGGTGAACTGTGCACCGAGCGGCGCGTCGCCGGTGCCCTCCGCCACGCCTACCCGCAGGTTGACCACGTCGAGCACGTCCAGGCCGAGGTGTTCCAGGTTCTCCCGTACCTGGGCCTTGAGCTCGTCCGGCTCCAGAGCCGGGATCCAGGAGCGGTCGGCGCCGCGGCGCGCGCCGACCTTGGTGACCAGGTGCAAACCCTTGGGGTACGGGTGGAGCGCCTCGCGGATCAGCTCGTTGACCACGACGGGCCCGTAGAAGTCGCTGGTGTCGATGTGCCGGACGCCCAGGTCGACGGCCTCGCGGAGCACGGCGAGCGCCTGCTCGCGGTCGCGGGGCGGGCCGAAGACACCCGGGCCGGCCAACTGCATCGCCCCGTAGCCCATCCGGCTCAGGGTGAGGCCGTCAGCGGGGGTGAGGGCACCGCCGGGAAGGTTCTCGCTCATCTCATCCTCTGTCCGTTGTCGTCGTGACATCTGCGGCCGTTCGGAACCGGCCCTTCGACGACTGTCCGCCGGGTGCGGCCCGGGCGGCAGGGCGAGCTGTTCCTGGTAGTGACACAGCCAGTCACCGGGCCGCCCGGCGATCTACCGTCGGTGGCATGGACGCAACGAACCCGCTCGGCGACTTCCTGCGCGCCCGCCGGGAGCAGACCCGGCCCGAGGACGTCGGGCTCGGCCCGGGCGTTGGCCTACGCCGGGTGCCGGGGCTGCGGCGTGAGGAGGTGGCGATGCTGGCCGGCATCAGCGCCGACTACTACCTCCGATTGGAGCAGGGTCGCGAGCGGCACCCTTCGGTACAGGTCCTCGACGCTCTCGCCGGGGTGCTGCGGCTGGATCCGGAGGCAACCGCGTACATGATCGGGTTGAGCCGTGCACGGTCGCGCCGGGCGGCCCGACCGGCCGCCGACCGGGTTCCGGCCAGCATTCTGCACCTGCTGCGGGAGCTCTCCATGCCGGCCTTCGTGCAGAATCGCTACCTCGACATCCTGGCCTCGAACCCGATGGCGAGGGCGTTGTCGCCGAATCTCGCCCCGGGCGCCAACCGACTCCGCGCGGTGTTCCTGGACCAGGCCGAGCGGGAGCTGTTCCGCGACTGGCGGCAGGCGATGCAGAGCGTGGTGGGGCAGATGCGCGCCGACTCGGGCGGGGCCACCGACGACCCACGGTTGACGGCGTTGGTGGGGGAGCTGTCAATCAAGAGCGACTGCTTTCGGCAGTTGTGGGCGCGCCACGAGGTGCGTCGGCGAGAGGGAGTGGTCAGCCGGCTGCACCACCCCGAGGTGGGCGACCTCGACCTGTACTGCGACAAGCTCGCGGTGGCGGGCGCCGACGGGCAGCTGCTGGTGATCTACCACGCCGAGCCCGGTACGGAGTCCGCCCGCTCGTTGGCGCTGCTCGGCTCGATCGCCGCCAGCAGCGCCGACGACGTGCCGGACAGCCTCCGCCCCGGCGACCCGGCCCGCCTCTATCCGCTGGAGTGAGCCGGTCAGGACCGCTGCGGGGTCACCTGGGTGGGGATGTGCTCGTAGCGTTTGCGCGACGGGGCGACGGACTTGACGACTCTTGTCTGTGAGTGCACACTTACAAACATGCGATCCACTGCCGAGGCCCGCCGGGTCACCGTCCTGAACGCCGCGGTGTCGGTGTTCGCGCGGGCCGGCTTCCACGCCACCCCGGTCACCGCAGTGGCCGCCGCCGCCGGCATCTCCGAGGCGTACGTGTTCCGGCTCTTCTCCGGAAAGCTCGGCTTGTTCGTGGCGGCGGCCGGAGCGTGTTTCGACCGGATCGCCGACGCGATCGAGGCGGGCGCGGAGCGCGCCGGGGGTGACAGCCCGGAGGAGATCCTCGACGCCATGGGCGGTGCCTACGCGGAGCTGATCGCCGATCGCGACCTGCTGCTCTTCCAGGTGCAGGCGCAGGCCGTCACCGACATCCCGGAGATCGCCGAGGCGGTGCGGGCTGGCTACCGGCGGGTCGCGACCTTCGTGCAGAGTCGGTCCCAGGCCAGCGACGCGCAGGTGCAGCAGTTCTTCGCGTACGGCCAGTTGTGCCACCTGATCGTGACCGCCGGCCTGGAGCAGGTCCCGGAGCCCTGGGCTCGCGCCCTGACCGCCGGCATCCGCCACCCCTGACCGACCCCGATGTCGGGCCGCTACGGCGGCCCAATCTTTTAGGCCATTAAGTGTGTGAGTGCACACTTACAAACAAGGGAGAACCCCGATGACCACCGAAACGACGATCACCGAAGTGGTACTGCCCGGCGTGGTGGAGCCCGACGGCCTCCTGCTGCACCGGCGCGCGATGCCCGTCCCCGCCCGGGGGCAGGCCCTCGTCCAGGTCGAGGCCACCGGCATCTCGTTCGCCGAGCAGCAGATGCGCCACGCGCTCTACCCCGGCCAGCCGAAGTTCCCGTTCGTGCCCGGCTACGACCTCGTCGGCACCGTCCGGGAGGTCGGCCCCGGCGGCGACGACGCACTGATCGGCACCCGGGTGGCGGCGGTCACCAAGACCGGTGCCTGGGCCACGCACGCGCTTGTCGACATCGACGCCCTGGCCCCGGTGCCCGTGGGTCTGGACCCCGCCGCGGCCGAGACAGTCGTCGTCAACGGGGTGACCGCCTGGCAGATGCTGCGGGACGCCGACCTGACGACCGGGCAGACGATCCTCGTGCACGGCGCAAACGGCGGCGTCGGGAGCGTGCTCGTCCAACTCGGGCGACACCTCGGCCTGCGGGTCATCGGCACCGCCGCCGAACGACACCACGCCGGGCTGCGCGAACTCGGCGTCGAACCGCTCGACTACCGCGACCCGGACATGGCCGCCCGGGTCCGCGAGCTGTCGCCGGGTGGCGTCGACGCCGTCTTCGACCCGATCGCCGGCCCGGGCGTACGCACCTCGTACGCCCTGCTCGCCCCCGGCGGCACGTTGGTCGTCTACGGCAACGCCGCCGCCGTGGGCACCGGGCAGTCGGTCGCGTGGGTCTTCGTGAAGCTGCTGACCCGCCTCTACACCTGGAACGCGCTGCCCAACGGCCACCGGGCCGGCTTCTACAACTTCTGGGCCGGCCAGCTCACCCGGCGCGCCGCGTTCCGCCGTCGCCTGCGCACCGACCTCGGCATCGTGCTCGACCTGCTGCGGCAGGGAGTGATCGTGCCGCAGATCGCCGCCCGCTACCCGCTCAGCGAGGTCTCCGCGGCACTGGTGTTCGCCGAGAACCGCAGCCGGGCCGGCAAGGTGGTGCTGGAGCCCTGACCTCCGGCCCCTCCAGGGCGCTGGTGCGGCGGACCGCCGCAAGGGCGTACGGTGAACATGTCGCCCGGGACCCCGGTGGCCGCCAGACGCCGTCGCCACCAGCCCGCCAGGGGCGTTACCGCTCATCTTCTCCATCGCCGCGACGTACCGGTCGTGTCGGCTGATCGCAGACCGCGTCCCGACCCACCGGTGCCGCGTCGTCGATGTCCAGCGGTCGGTTGCCCGACGCGCGCACTCGGGTACACCCTCCGTGTGAATTGTTCCGAACGCCTTAACTAGGGAGTACCAGATGAGGATCGCCAGGGATCGGATCGTCGCCGCACTTCGCGACCGGGGCCAGCAGGCACGGGCCGACTGGGTCGAGCGCGAGCTGCCGGAGCGCGTGGACCCGGCCAAGCACTCGGGGCTGCTCGCCACCCTGAACCTCAACCCAGCTGATCTCGTCGACGCCTCATCCCCTTGAGGGTTGCGCTGCTCGGACCGGTCGCCTGGCGTACGCCCCCACACCACTACGGCCCGTGGGAGCAGGTGACCGGCTTGCTCGCCGAAGGGCTGGTCAGCCGCGGGATCGACGTGACGCTCTTCGCGACACTGGACTCCGTCACGTCCGCCCAGCTCGACGGAGTCTGCCCACGGGGGTACGCGGACGACCCGGACCTGGACGGCCGGGTGTGGGAGGCGATGCACGTCTCCCACGCGATGGCCCGCTCGGCGCAGTTCGACCTGGTGCACAGTCACCTGGACTGGCTGCCGCTGGCGTTCGCGGAACACTGCCGCGCGCCGCTGCTGACCACAGTGCACGGTTTCTCCGGCGCGGGGATCCTGCCCGCCTATGGCCGAGCCCGCTCGTCGTACGTGTCGATCTCCGACGCGGACCGGGCGCCGGAGCTCGACTACGTGGCCACGGTCTATCACGGCGTCGACGTCGCCGGACTGCCGTTCACCAACGAGGCCGGTCCTGGGCTGGCCGCCTTCGGCCGGATCCACCCGGACAAGGGCACCCATACCGCGATCGAGATCGCCCGCCGCGTCGGCCGGCCCCTCACCATCTGCGGGATCGTCCAGGACGAGCGGTACTTCGCCGAACAGGTTGCCCCACACATCGACGGCGACCAGGTCGTCTTCCTCGGGTCGGTGGGTCCGCGACGGCGTGCCGAGGTACTGGGTGACAGCACCGCACTGCTGCACCCGATCGCCTTCGACGAGCCGTTCGGGCTGTCGGTGGTGGAATCGATGGTCTGTGGCACCCCGGTCGTCGCCTACAAGCGAGGGTCCATGCCCGAGGTCGTCGACGAAGGGGTGACTGGTCTCCTCGTCTCCACCGTCGACCAGGCCGTCGAAGCGATCACCCGGGTCGCCGGCCTCGATCGGGTGGAGTGTCGGGCGCGGGCTGTGAAGCGCTTCAGCGCGGACCGGATGGTCACCGACTATCTCGCCGTCTACGACAAGCTCGCCCGCAACTGACTGAACTGCACCGCTCTCCGTTCCGCCGGTCACACACGCTGACCGGCGTGCGCCGTCCCCGCGTGAGGCTCACCCGTACTCCTGCGGCGGCCGACAACCGGAAGGCCCGACGTTCATGCTCAGCTACGGATTCCTCAGCACCCACCCGCCGACCCGGTGTGGACTGGCCACCTTCAACGCGGCCCTCGCCGCCCAGTTGACCGCCGACGGCAGCCGCAGCGGCATCGTCCGGGTCACCGATCACGGCGACGACCAGCGACCCGTACCCGGGGTGGTGCACACCTGGTCGGCGCGTGACCCGGCCGGCTGGCGGGAGGCGGCGGCCGCTCTGAACGCGTACGACGTGGCGATCGTCCAGCACGAGTACGGCATCTACCCCGGCACCGACGGCGAGGAGGTCCTGCCGTTGCTGCGGCGGCTCAGCGTGCCGAGCATCGTGGTTCTGCACACAGTGCTCAGCCGGCCCTCGGCTCGGCAGAAATCCTTGTTGGAACAGATCGTGGCGACCGCCGGGGCGGTCGTCACGATGACCGACACGGCCCGCGACCGGCTGCTCGTCGGGTACGCCGTGCCAGCGGGCAAGGTGACGGTGATCCCGCACGGAGCGGCCGAGCTTGCCGGTGTACCCGTCGACCGGCGTACCCGCCCGCACCTGCTGACCTGGGGGCTGCTCGGGCCGGGCAAGGGCATCGAGTGGTCGTTGCGGGCCCTCGCGCGGTTGCAGGATCTGGAACCGACTCCGACCTACACGGTGGCGGGGCGGACCCACCCGAAGGTGATCGAGCACCACGGTGAGGCGTACCGGGCGGGGCTGCACCAGCTCGGTGCCCAGTTGGGCGTCGCGCACGCCGTGGACTACCAGGACGTCTACCACGACCAAGAGACGCTGGGCCGGTTGATCCGCTCCGCCGACGTGGTCGTCCTGCCCTACGACTCCCGCGAACAGGTCACCTCC
This sequence comes from Micromonospora sp. NBC_00330, assembly GCF_036136635.1. Lineage (NCBI taxonomy): Bacteria > Bacillati > Actinomycetota > Actinomycetes > Micromonosporales > Micromonosporaceae > Micromonospora > Micromonospora sp. NBC_00330. Next base: position 5,282,059 of record NZ_CP108012.1, on the reverse strand, counting down.
GGGGTGCTCATCGAAGCGGTGGCCGCCGGAGTGCCCGTCGTGGCGACGGCGTTCCCGCACGCCGTCGAGCTGCTGACCGGTGGGCCCGGTCTGGTCGTACCCCACCAGAACCCGATGGCACTGGCCAAGGCGATCCGGCGGGTCCTGACCGAACCGGGCCTGACCGCCCGGTTGGCCGGACGGGTTCGCCCAATGGCCGCGCACCTGCGTTGGCCTGCCGTGGCGGCCCGCTACGGCGCCCTCGCCGAAGAGCTCGTCGACGCCCGCTCACCCGCCGTCAGCGCCGTGCCGGCGTGACGGCGACCACCGGACGTCCCCGGACGTCGACGCGTGGGCGCTGGGTGACGGCACCCGCGCCGAGCTTCGCGCACCTGGCTCGGCTCAGCGATGACACCGGTCTGTTCGAGCACGCACGGCACGCCATCGTCCGGCGCGAGCATGGTTACTGCACCGACGACGTGGCCCGTGGCCTGCTGGTCGTGAGCCGTGAGCCCGAGCCGAGCGAGGAGCTGCTCCGGCTGGCGGAGGGCTACCTGGCGTTCCTGACCCACGCGCAGGACGCCGGCGGCGCGTTCCGCAACCGGCTCGGGTACGACCGGCGCTGGGTCGACGAGCCAGGGCTCGGCGACTGGTGGGGTCGAGCTCTGTGGGGCCTGGGCACTGCCGTCGCCCGCAGCCCCGCCCCATGGGTACGCGAGGAGGCGCTGGTCGCCTTCAGCCGGGGCGCCACCCGCCGGGCGAAGGCCCCGCACACGATGGCCTTCGCCGGTCTGGGCGCGGCCGAGGTGCTTCGTCGTCACCCGGGCCACGTCGCCGCCGCGTCCCTGCTGGCGGACGCGGCCAGCACGATCGGTCCGCCGGCCTCCGACGCGGGGTGGCCGTGGCCACGGCAGGAGCTGACGTACGCCAACGCCGCCCTCGCCGAAGTGGTCATCGCCGCGAGTCAGCTTCGCGAGGGTGGCCCACCTCTCGACGACGGCCTGCGCATGTTGACCTGGCTGCGCAATGTCCAGCTCCGCGATGGGCGGCTGTCTGTCGTACCCGCCGGGGGTTGGCGGCGCGGCGCCGTACGGCTGCACCACGACCAGCAGCCGATCGAGGTCGCCGCCCTCGCCGATGCCTGCGCCACGGCAGCCACTGTCACCGGTGACCCGGAGTGGGACAACGGGGTGCGGCAGGCGGTCGGGTGGTTCCTCGGCGACAACGACCTCGGCACGCCGATGTGGGATCCGGCGACCGGCGGTGGCTACGACGGGCTGACCGCGCACGGGCCCAACCTCAACCAGGGCGCCGAGTCCACCCTCGCGCTCATCTCCACGCTGCAGCACGCCCGGCGGTGGTCGTGACAGGGAGTCTGGCCGTCCGGCAGGACGTCACTCTCACCCCGGATCCGCGCCGCGTCATCGTCAAGCTCTTCGTACCGGGTGAGGACGCCGCTGTGGTGCGGACCCGCGCACAGGCGCTGATCGACCGTGTCGCGCACCTCGACGACGAGGAGACCGCACGGCTACTGCGGGAAACCCTCGACCGGTTCGGCGCCCGGCACCGCGACCTGGCCGGCACCTTCCACCACCACTACGAGCTGGTCCGGCACCGCGCCGCGCGGGCCCGGGACCTCTCACCGAACAGCCGGCTGCTGGTCGGCGCCTACTTCAGCCACGAGTACGCCGTCGAGGCCGCCGCCCTGTGCAACCCGTCGATGGTGGTCCACCCGGACCAGAGCGGTCTCGGCCCGGGGCAGCTACGCGTCGCCATCAGCCTGCGCCAGGTCGGGGAGGGCCACGTGTCCTCGATCGGGTTCGCCACTGCGATCGTCGGGCCAGGGGAACAGCTCAGGATCGCCGACCGGACCGGGCCGTTGGCCGTCGGGCAGCGGATGGGCGTTCGGCACCGTCGGGACCTGCTCGTTGCCGGCCTGGCCGAGGAGGGCTGCGACAACGAGGTGGCGGCCACGGTGCTGGACGCGTTGCCCGAGTGGTACGACGGGGCCGCCTTCGAGCGGGTGCTCGGCAACCTGCCACCCGATCTGCTCTCCCGCAGCACCGGGTTGGCGACCGTCGAACAACTTCGTCGTACCAACGCCGGTAGCTACGCCACGGCCTTCCCCGCGGACACGGTCCTGCACCAACGGGTGCTGTGGCCAGCGACCCCGGCGGAGAGCAACGGCATGGAGGACGCACGGTTCGTCCGCTTCGTCGGTGAATCCGGGCCGGTGTACCGGGCCACCTACACCGCCTACGACGGCCGGAACATCGCCACCCGCGCGCTGGCCAGCGACGACCTGCGCCGGTTCGAGATGACCCCGATGCGCGGACCGGGTGCCCGCAACAAGGGGCTCGCGCTGTTCCCGCGTACCGTCGGCGGCCGGCACCTGGCACTGTGCCGCGCCGACGGCGAGACCATCGGCCTGACCGCCCTGGACGGCGAGAGCCGCTGGCAGGCCCCGACCCCGTTGCACGCACCGGGCGAGAGCTGGGAATTGATCCAGGTCGGCAACTGCGGATCACCGATCGAGACCGACGTCGGCTGGCTCGTGCTCACCCACGGCGTGGGGCCCATGCGTCGGTACGCGATCGGTGCGCTCCTGCTCGACCTGCACACACCGGAGCGGGTCGTCGCCCACCTGCCAGGTGCGCTTCTCGCACCCGACGGGTACGACCGGGACGGGTACGTGCCGAACGTCGTCTACTCCTGCGGCGCTCTCGTGCACGACGGTGAGCTGTGGGTGCCGTACGGGGCGAGTGACGCGCGAGTGGGATTCGCCACCGTGCCGTTGTCCGCGCTCCTCAGCGCGATGGTCGAGGCCGACGGAGAATGCGCTGGGGCGGGGTAGCCTCACGGCTGGACAGGGGGAGGTGGAGCATGGCCGACATCGGCGAGGTGGTGCGTTGGTTGCAGCTCAACGCGCCCCGCGGCGGCCCGGACGAGGTGTCGCAACTGGTCGCCCGTGCGGCGCCCGCTCTCGATGCCAGTGAGATCGTGATCTATCTGGCCGACTACACGCAGACCCTCCTCGTGCCGCTGCTCGGCGCGGGACTCGACCGGGACCAGTTGCCGATCGAGACGACGCTCGCCGGTCGGGCCTTCACCACCCTCGACATCCAGCGCGCGCCGGACAACCCGGACCGGGTGTGGGTGCCACTGCTGCTCGGGTGTGAGCGGATGGGCGTACTGGAGATCGTCTCCCCGGCCGCCGCCGACGAGACGATGGATGCTCCGGCCTGGGAGGTGGCGGTCAACGTCGCCCAGATCCTGGTCAACCGCCGGCTCTACGGTGACGTGGTCGAGCGGATGCGGCGGCGGATGCCGATGCAGGTCGCGGCCGAGATCGTGTGGGGCCTGCTCCCGCCGCTGACCTTCGCCACCGACGACCTGGTGGTCACCGCCATCCTCGAACCGTGCTACGACGTCGGCGGCGACATCTTCGACTACGCGTTGAACGACGATGTGCTCAGCGTCGGGCTCTTCGACACCTGCGGGCACGGCATCAAGGCGAGCACCCTGGCCTCGCTGGTGGTCAGCGCGTACCGCAATGCCCGTCGGTGTGGCCTCGACCTGGTCGACACGGCGATCAGCATCGACCGGTGGGTGCGCTCCGAGCACCCGAACTTCTTCGCGACCGGGTTGCTCATCGAGTTGGACCGCCAGACCGGCCAGCTCAGCATGATCAACGCGGGGCATCCCGGTGCGATGTTGCTGCGTGACGGCAAGGCCGTTCGCGAGCTGCCCGGGCCGACCGTGTTGCCGCTCGGCCTGGGCCACCTGTCACCTCGCCGACCGCGGGTGCACGTGGAGAATCTGCACCCGGGCGACCGCATCCTCGCCTACACCGACGGCATCACCGACGCCCGTAGCGCCGAGGGGGAGCAGTTCGGGCTGGACCGGCTCGTCGACTTCGTCAACCGTGCCCTGAACGACGGGTTGCCCAGCCCGGAGACGATGCGTCGCCTGGTCCGCGCGGTCGTCGGCTACCAGGACGACCAGCTCGAGGACGACGCCACGGCCCTTTTCGTGGAGTGGCGGCCACCGCACCTGCCGCTCGCGCACCTCCGCGACCTCGCCGCGCTCCGACACTGACCGCGCGCAGTGGGATTTTGCACTCGCAGTGCACTTGTCTCCGATTGCGAGGCTGTCTAGCGTCACCTCATGGCTGACTCATGGACCTTCGCCGTGGCGCGTGACGACCTCGGGCAGACCACGCTCGTCGATGGCTCCACCCCCGCCCTGGCCGACGGCGAGGCGCTGCTGCGCGTGGACCGCGTCGGCCTCACCGCCAACAACGTGACCTACGCCGTGCTCGGCGACTCGATGCGGTACTGGCAGTTCTTTCCGCCGGCGGCCCAGGGCCTCGGGCCGCAGTGGGGCCTGCCGCCGCTCTGGGGCTTCGCCGAGGTGGTCGCCTCGGCAGTGGCCGGCGTCGAGGTGGGGCAACGAATCTACGGCTACCTTCCGCCCGCCGGTCACCTGGTGGTGCGGCCGGACCGGGTGGACGCGTCCGGGTTCCGCGAGGCGAGCCCGCACCGGGCCGAGCTGCCCTCGCCGTACAACGCGTACCGGTCGACCACCGGCGACCCGGCGTACCAGCGCGACCAGGAGGATCTGCTCATCCTGTTCCGTCCGCTGTTCTTCACCTCGTTCATGCTGGCCGACCAGGTCGTCGACAACGACTTCTACGGTGCCGAGGCGCTGCTGGTGTCGTCGGCGTCGAGCAAGACCGCGTACGCCGCCGCGTTCGAGCTGCACCGGCGCGGGCCGCGCCTGGTCGGTCTCACCTCACCGGGCAACCTGGCGTTCACCCGGTCGCTCGGCTGCTACGACGAGGTCGTGTCGTACGACGACATCGACACCCTCGACGTGGTCCCGACGGTCTACCTCGACCTGTCCGGAGCGCCCTCGACCCGCGCCGCAGTGCGTCGACGTCTCGGCGACCGGCTCGTCCGGGACATCGCGGTCGGGCTCACCAACCAGACGCCGAACGCCGACGCCGCCGAGGAGGTGTTCTTCGCGCCGGTGCAGATGCGCAAGCGCAGCCACGACTGGGGCCGCGACGGCCTGGACCAGCGGTTCACCGAGGCCTGGCAACGCTTCGCCACAGTGGTGAGCGGATGGCTGGACGTTCGGGTGGGTGCCGGGCCGGCGGCGCTGCAACACGCCTGGCTCGACGTTCTCGCCGGCCGTACGCCGCCACGGGTGGGCCACGTCATCCAACTCTGAGCGGGCTCAGGCGGCGATGTCCGGGGTGAGCTGGTGACGCAGCGCGGCCAGCGAGCGGGTGATCAGCCGGGACACGTGCATCTGTGAGACGCCGATCCGGTCGGCGATCTGGGCCTGGGTCAGGTTGCCGTGGAAGCGCAGGCTCAGGATCTGGCGCTCGCGTGCCGGCAGCGTGGCGAGGGCCGGGCCGAGGGCGACGCGGATATCGACGAGGTCGAACGCGCTGTCGTCGTCGCCGAGGGTGTCCCCGAGCTCGCGGCTGCCGTCAGCCCCGGTCGGGGTGGACAGCGACGTGGCCCGGTAGGCGCGCGCACCCTCCAGCCCCTCCAGGACGGTCTCCTCGGTCACGTCGAGGTAGGACGCGATGTCGGCGACGGTCGGCGAGCGGCCGAGGGTCTGGGTGAGGGCGCTGTTCGCCGCGCTGATCGACAGGCGCAGCTCCTGGAGGCGGCGGGGCACGCGCACCGCCCAGGTGCGGTCCCGGAAGTACCGCTTGATCTCGCCGATGATGGTGGGAATGGCGTACCCGCTGAAGTCGACACCTCGGTCGTGGTCGAAGTTGTCCACGGCCTTGATGAGCCCGACGCAGGCGGTCTGGGCCAGGTCGTCATCGGGTGCACCGCGGCCGCCGTAACGGCGTGCCAGGTGCCGGGCGAGCGGCAGCCACGCCTCGATGGCGCGGTCCCGCACTGCCGCGCGGCGGGGATCGTCCGCCGCTGTCGCCGCCAGGGCGGCGAGGAGGTCGTCCGGGCTCTGCTCGCTGCTCCGCTGAGCGACGCTGGTGGCGTTGTCGACAATGGTGGCCATGTGGGTGGTCCTTCCCGCAGGCCCGTCGATCGAGTCGACCGGAAGAGTCTCCGAACCGGCTGACGCCGGGGCGCACGTACGGGCGAAGGTGCGCTGTCGCAAGGCCACGAGCACGGGCCTCGCCACCGCGTCATGTCGTTCACTTGATGACCCGGACACTACCCGAAAGACCGATTAATTTCTAGCCGAAAGTATGAGGCTAGGCGTTTAGAGAGGGAGCAGGCGGGGATCAGCCGCGCTGATCCGAGGCGTCGACAGCGTTCGCGGCCGGTTGGGCCGGCTTCACCGCGAACGGGTGGCGCAGTTGCCGCATGGCCTCCTCGCTGCTGTCGAAGGTCACCGCCGGTCCGTCCAGCACGTCACCGTGCGACGTGGCGAGGAACAGAGCGGGTCGACCATTGTCGTTCGATGTCATGCAGGGATCCTGTCTCTACGAAAGGGGTGCGTCTGGGGCCTCGGCAACGTCGGCCGTGCGACCTGGTGACGCTTCGGCGCACACGCTGGCGCCCGAATGCTGGTGTCCTGTGCACGGGCGAGCGCCCGGCGACACCGACACCCCGCACCATACCCGGCGCCGCCACCACTTATGCGCCGCCGACCGACCCGTCTCGCTTGTGGCGAACCGGCCGCGGGGGAATTCTGTAATCCCAGCCGCTGCCGCGAGTCTCCGATCTTGAGGGCGGTCAGCACACCCAGCGTGGGCGCCGCGCGGATGAGCACCCAAGGAGTGAGACCCATGTCGTCAGCCGGTCGAGCACTGCCCGATGTCGGGTTGGTCGTCGCGGCCCGGCAGGGCGACCAGCGCGCTCTCGACGACGTCGTCGCGGCCTCGCTCCCGCTGGTCTACAACATCGTCGGGCGTGCGCTGCGCGGGCACGCCGACGTCGACGACGTGGTCCAGGAGACGTTGGTACGGGTGATCCGGTACCTGCCCGCCCTCAACGACCCGGCGGCATACCGGTCCTGGCTGGTGGCGATCACCATCCGCCAGGTGCGTGACTGGGAGACGCGCCGCCGCGTCGCGCTCAACCGCGACGCCGGGCTGGACGTGATCCACAACGTGCCCGACCCGGCCTCCGACTTCGCGGGGATGACCATCCTCCGGCTCGGCCTCACCGACCAACGACGCGAGGTCGCCGAGGCGACCCGCTGGCTCGACCCGGACGACCAGGAACTGCTCTCGCTGTGGTGGCTGGAGGAGACCGGCGAGATCACCCGGAACGAGGTCGCCGACGCGCTCGGGTTGTCACCCGGGCACGTCGCGGTGCGGATCCACCGGATGAAGGAGCAGATCCAGAGCGCCCGTGGCGTCGTACGCGCGCTCCGCGCCCGCCCTGGCTGCCCGGACCTGGGCGCCGTGACCGCCGAGTGGGACGGCACGCCCAGCTCGCTGTGGCGCAAGCGACTGGCTCGACACGTCCGTGACTGCGCGTTCTGCGGACGGCTGGGCACCACCCTCCTGCCGATCGATCGGCTGCTCGCCGGTATGCCGCTGCTGCCGCTGCCGGCGGGTCTCGGCGCCCACCTGCCGAGCGCGGCCACCCCGGCAGCCGCCGCGCAGGCCGTCGCGCCGCCTGGCCCGACGGCCGGACCCGCCGCCGGGACGACCCCACAGGGCGCGGTGCCCACCGATGCGGGCGGCGGCCCGAGCGTCGTCGACCTCGCGGTGAACCGGCCCCGTGGTCTCGTGCCGTCCCTCGCCGCCGGTGTGGCCGCCGCCGTCCTGGCCATCACCATGGCGGTGGTGATCCTGCCGGACGATCCGTCCGCGCCCTCGTGGGCGGCGCCGCCGTCCGCCGCGCCCACCGCCGTCGCCACCCCGAGCGTCGCGCCCTCGCCGAGCGCACGCCCCTCGTCGAAAGCTCCGGTCGCGCCGGCGGTCAGCTCCACCCGCAAGGGCGTCGGGGTGTGGAACTTCGCCGGGGCGAGTCAGGCGTTGGCGAACTCCAAGGCCGGCTGGTACTACACCTGGGGCACCCAGCACCCGGGGATCAGCACGCCGCGCGGTGCGACGTTCGTGCCGATGATCCGTAGCGCGGAGAACGTCACCGCAGCGGAGCTGGCGCGGGCCAAGGCCGCCGGGCCGTACCTGCTCACCTTCAACGAGCCGGACATGCCCGAGCAGGCGAACATGACAGTCGAGCAGGCGTTGGACCTGTGGCCGCAGCTGATGGCGACGGGCAGCAAACTGGGCAGCCCGGCGGTGGCCTGGGGCGGGCCGGACCCGCAGGGTTGGCTGGACAGGTTCATGACCGGCGCCCAGGCCCGCGGCCACCGGGTGGACTTCATCACGCTGCACTGGTTCGGCGCCGACTTCACGACCGCCACCGCGGTGGCCCAACTTCGGCAGTACCTCCAGGCCGTCTACCAGCGCTATCGGAAGCCGATCTGGCTGACCGAGTTCGCGCTGATCCGCTTCGCCGGGGGCGGTTCGCAGTTTCCCACTCAGCAGCAGCAGGCGGCCTTCCTCACGGCGGCCACCGCCATGCTCGGCCAACTCCCTTACCTCCAGCGCTACGCCTGGTTCGGGCTACCCGCCACTGACAAGGACCGGTCCGGGTTGTTCAGCGACGGGACCGAGGCGACAGTGGTCGGCCGCGCGTTCCAAGCCGCCCGTTGAGCACCGGCGAACGGATGGACGAGCAGATCATGGTGGAGCGCCGAGGGCTCCGCGTACGGGCCGGGCGGCTGGTCGGCGTCGTCGCGACACTGGTCGCCACGGCACTGGCCGTCGGGCTCACCCAGGGCTGGGGCCGCACCGACCAGGCACCGGCAGCGTCGTCGGTGGCAGCGTCGTCGGCCGCTGCGGTGCCGGCCGCGCCGGTGGTGCTCAACGGCACCGACGACGCCTTCATCCAACTGCTGATCCCGATGAACGAGGGCGCGCTCGCGCTGATCGACCAGCTCGACAACCGCCCGGCGGATCCGTCGTTGCGGGCCCTCCTCGGCGAGGTCCGGAAGGCCCATCAGGCGGAGTTGCGGGACCTGCGGGGGCTGTTGGCCGCGGGCAACGTGCCGGAGCTGAACATCCACGAGGGGCATCAGATGCCCGGCATGGTCACCGAGGCCAGCCTCGCCGAGCTACGTGCCGCGTCCGACGCGGAGGTGTCGTCCCGGGCGGCTGGCCTGATCCGGGCGCACCTCGCGCAGACGGTGGTGCTGTGCCGGGGCGAGCAGACCGCCGGGGGAAGCCCGGAGCTGAAGGCGCTCGCCGGCCGGATCCAGCAGGCGCGGGCCGCCGAGCTGAACACGCTGGACAACCGGCCCGGCGTGCCCACCGCCGCAGCGGGCGGCTGAGCATGCGGCCCGGAGGACCGGCCGATGCGGACGTCTGACCTGCACGTCGACGTCCACCCACCGTCCCGGGCGTCCCGTCCCGCCCACCGTGCCGCCACGTCGGACGCCGTCCGCCCGGTGCGGCGCGCGACGCACCGGACCCGCAGCGTGTCACCGCCCGGCACTGTCGCCCCGGTGCCGGCGGCCGGCTGGCGCGGCGGCCACCGTCGCGCCGCCGGCCGGGCCACCATCGTCGCCTCGGTTCTGACGGTCAGTCTCGGATGGCTGATCGCGATCCTGGTCGCGCCGCACGTCACCCTCTCCCCGGGCGCGCGGATGGTTGCCCTCTTCTGTCACCTGACCTGCCTCGTGGTGGGCTTCGGCGCGGTGCTGACTGTGGACTGGTTCAGCCTCCGCTGGCTGCTGCGCCGGGAACCGCTCGGCACTGTGCTGACCGCCGCCCGCGGCGCGCACCTGCTCATCTGGCTGGGTCTGGTGGGTCTGCTCGCCAGTGGGGCCGCCCTCGGACCGGACACGTCGTCCGGGCTGGTCTGGGTCAAGTTGTTGGCCGTGCTGGTGGTCGGCATCAACGGGCTGTTCCTCGGCCGGGTCCGGGATCGACTCGTGGCCGTGCAGGGCCGCCCACCCTGCTCCGCCCTGCTGCCCGGTGTCGCCGCCGCCACGATCTCGCAGCTCGCGTGGTGGACCGCGACGCTGGTCGGCTTCTGGAACGCCAACGGCTGACGGTCGCCGGCCGCGTCGGCGGTCAGGCCGGCGTCGGGTGCCTCTCCACGAACCGGGCGCGGGTCAGGAAGGCGAGTTGGGCCCGCTTGTCCGGCATGTCGATCTCGGAATCGAAGGTGAAGCCCTCGATCTCCAGCCGGCGTAGGGCGAGGTGGTTGCGGACGTCCGGCTCCACCACGATCCGCTGAGCGGTCGGGTCGCGGAACAGGAAGCGGGCGACGGCCGGGCCGGCGGCGTTGGTGAGGCTGCGGGCCAGGCGTCGGTCGGGGCTGAGCAGCAGGTGCATCCCCACGTCGCCCGGCTGGACGGGGTAGCGCTCGCCGACCGGGTCCGCCTCGGGCTGATAGCTCTGGAAGAGGCCGACCGGCTCACCATCGACAGTGATCAGGTACGCGTGATGCGTGGGCAGACCGTCCACAAAGGCGTAGATCTCGCGTACCTCTTCGAGGGTGTGCGAACCCATGCCCCAGAAGGAGTTGCGGGGGAGGGTCACCCAACCGTGCAGGAGTGCGGCGTCCCGGTCCGGGTCCACGGTCACCAACGACAGCTCGCCGAGACCGGCGATCTTCTCCTGGTACGTCATCGGGCGCTGTCCTCTGTTCCATCCGGGGCGCAACTTAGGTTAACCTCCCCTAACCAAGGATGACCTTACCTGGAGGGGTGCGTGAAACGGAACTGGGAGGCCCTGGTCCTCAAGGCCATGGGAGGGCGGGACTTTCAGCTGACCGTCCTGAGCACCGAGTCGATCGACGGGCACTACCAGCGGCTCCTCCTGGACGGGGGCGGCCTGCTGGAGACGTGCGGGGTGCACCCCACGATGTGGATCCGGCTGTGGTTCGACAACGACGGCCGGGCACACCAGCGCGCGTACACGCTGGTGGACCCCGACCCGACCACCGGCCGATTCACACTCGAATTCGCCATCCACGACGGCTGCGCGGCCCGCTGGGCCACCACGGCCAAGGTGGGCGACACCATCAGCGCGACGATGCAGGGCAGCGCGTTCGAGCTGCCCGACCCCGCGCCCGAGCACCTCTACCTGGTCGGCGACGCGGCCTCGCTGCCCGCGGTGAACAGCCTGCTCGACGCCAGTGCCGACATCCCGGCGACGGTGTGGCTGGAGTACGCCCACGAGGGCGAGAAGGCACTCGCGCTGCGGGCCCGGGCACACCACGACGTCACCTGGGTGCCGCGGCGCGAAGAGGGTCAGCACTTCGTCGACACGGTCTGCGCGGCAGTGCCGACCAGCGGCGCGGGCCACTACTGGGTGGCCTGCGAGGCGGCCACCACCCGGGGCATCACCCGACACCTCCGCAAGACGCTGGGCGTCGACAAGGACCGGTTGACCTCCCTCGGCTACTGGAAAGCGGCATGAAGGGGCGGCTCGGCACCCTGACCGCGCTGTACGTCACCCAGTACCTCGGCGTCGGCTTCATCACCGTCGGCCTCACCGCCATCCTGCGCGACGGCGGCACCTCGCTGGACACGTTGGCGCTGTTGCAGATCGTCGGCCTGATCTGGCCCATCAAGTTCCTCTGGGCGCCGATCCTCGACCGGTACGGCTCACGGCACCGCGGCCACTACCGCTCCTGGCTGCTCGTGCTCCAGACCGCCCTGGTGCTCGCCCTGCTGGCGCTGCTGCCGTTCGCCAGCCCGGCCGACGCGCTCGGCCCGATCATCGCGATCTGCGCCGCGTACGTGTTCTTCTCGGCCACCCAGGACATCGCCGTGGACGCCGTCGCGGTCCGGATGCTGGCCGACTCGGCCCGGGGCACCGGCAACGGCATCCAGGTCGCCGCGAGCTACCTCGGCAACCTGCTCGGCGGTGGAGCCTGCGTCCTGGTCTACGACCAGTTCGGGTGGGCGCCGGCGATCGGCCTGCTGGCCGCGATGACGGCGGTCGGCCTGCTGGTGGTGTGGCGGTTCCGGGAGCCTCCCCGTACCGATCGGGTGGAACGGGTCGGCGCGGCCTACCGGGCGTTGCTGTCCGTGTTCGGCCAGCCGGGCTGCCGGTGGTGGACCTTCGGTGTGGTGCCGCTGGTCTACGTCGGTGCGGGCATGGCGTACGCCCTGGTCACCCCGGCGCTTGTCGACGCCGGGTGGTCGTTGGGTCGGATCGGCGTCGTCACCGGCGTGGTGATCAGCGCTCCGGCCATCGTGGCGGGCCTGGTCGCGGGGCTCGGGATCGGCCGGTTCGGGCGCGGTGGCGTGCTGGTGGTCGGCGGCGTGGCGCTCACCGTGTCGACGTTGCTGCTGCTGCCGCTGATGAACGGCAGCGCTCCGCTGGGCGGAACCGTCGCCGCGCTCTGCTGCTTCATGGCGGCCTACACCATCGCCAACGTCGTGCTCTACACGGTCAACATGGACTACTCCCGGCCCGACACCGGCGGCACCGACTTCACTGTGCTGTCGTCGTTCGGCCTGGTCTGCTCCTTCGTGGCCGCGTCCATCGGTCTCGCGGCGGCCGACCGGGTCGGCTATCCGGCGGTAGCGGTCGCTGCCATCGTTCTGGTGGCCGCCGGGGTCGCCCTCGGCCTCGCTCACCAGCGGCGATTCCCGCACCGGCCCGGCCCCGCCGTCGGGCCGGCGGCCCAGCAGCCCACCGAGCAGCCCGCAGTGGACGGCGTCAAGGCGGTGGCGTGACCACCGTCGCGCCGGCCACCGACACCGCGACATCGGCACGACTTCCCCAGCGATGGCTCATCCTGGCCGTGCTGTGCGTCGCGCAACTGGTGGTGGTGTTGGACAACACCGTGCTGACAGTGGCGGTGCCGGTGCTCACCACCGAGTTGGGTGCCAGCACCGCCGAGGTGCAGTGGATGATCAACGCGTACGCGTTGGTGCTGTCCGGGCTGCTGCTCACCGCAGGTAGCGCCGCCGACCGGTACGGCCGCCGTCGGATGCTGCTCGCCGGGCTGGTCCTGTTCGGGGTCGGCTCGCTGGCGGCAGGTCTGGCCAGCACCAGCGGGCAGTTGATCGCCGCACGCGCAGGGATGGGCGTCGGTGGCGCGTTGCTGGTCACCGCGACGCTCGCGGTGGCGATGCAGGTCTTCGACGCCGCCGAGCGGTCCCGGGCGATCGGCATCTGGGCCGCCACCAGCGCGTTGGGCTTTGCCATCGGGCCACCGATCGGCGGCACGATCCTCGCGCATCTGCCGTGGGGCGCGATCTTCCTGATGAACGTGCCGATCGTGCTGGTCTGCCTGTTGGTCGGTCGCGCGCTGGTTCCCGAGTCCCGCGGGCCCGCCGGCGGCCGACTCGACGTGCTCGGCGCCGTGCTCTCCACCGCCGGCCTGACCGCTGTCGTCTGGGCGATCATCTCCGGGCCGGAGCGCGGGTGGGCGTCGACAGAGGTGATCGGCGCGGCGGCTGTCGGCGTACTGCTGCTCGGGATCTTCGTGCGGTGGGAGCGACGGATCGCGCACCCGATGCTGGACATGCGCTTCTTCCGGGACCGGCGCTTCGTCGGTGCGATCTCGGGCGTCGTGCTGATCACGTTCGGCGCCACCGGCGCGCTGTTCCTGCTCACCCAGCACCTCCAGTTCGTCAGGGGTTATCCCGCCTGGGAGGCCGGTCTGCGGATGGCGCCCTTCGCGCTGTCCATCGTGCTGCTCAACGTCAGCGGCGTCGTCGCGACCGTGATCCGTCGGCTGGGCCTGGCGGTCGCCATCGCCGTTGGCATGACGCTGCTCGCTGCCGGTCTCGCGCTGGTCACCCTCTTCCCGTCCGACGGGTACGCGGTGCTGCTGGTCGGGCTGCTCGTCATGGGTGTCGGTTGCGCGCTGGCCAATCCGGCCATCGTCGAGGCGGTGATGAGCGCGATCCCGGCGGCGAAGGCCGGTGCGGGCGCTGGTGTCGACGGCACCATGACCGAGGTCGGCAGCAGCCTCGGCATCGCGGTGCTGGGTGCCGTGCTGAACGCCCGGTTCGCGGCGCTGCTGCCGGCGGCCCTGGCCGGCGCCGGGTCGTTTCCGGCGGCTCTCGCCGCCGCGGGTGACGGAGCCGAACGGGAGGCCGTGACTGTCGCCTTCGCCTCGGCGCTGGAGACGGGGCAGTTGGTGGGTGCCGCTGCGGTGTTGGTCGGTGGCCTGGTTGCCGCACTGTTGCTACACCGGGCAGATAGCACCAAAAACGCCTAATAAGGGTAGGCTACCCTAATAGTCACATCGTGGTAGTCGACGGAGGCGGTATGCGGCTCTACCTGACCGCGCTCAACCCCACCGACGCCGTCCTGGACGGGTTCCTCCCGGCGGCGGCGTCGCTCGGGCTGTCGGCCACCGTGCTGACCGACCGGCCCGCCGAATGGCCGGCCGACGTGCGGGTGGCGCGCTGCGCGGTCCGCGACCCGGCCGCTGTGGTCGCGGCGGCGGCACCCAACCGAGCGGTGGCGCTACTGTCCAACAGCGACCATCTCCAGGAGGCCACCGCGATCGCCGCCCGAAAGCTCGGCCTGCCCGGCAAGGACCCGGACGCTGCCCGTCTCTGCAAGGACAAGGCCGCGGCCCGCCGGGCGATCGCCGCTGCGGGCCTCGATCTGGTACGCACCGTCACCGTCGACCCCGGCGCCACGCCGGACGTGCCGACCGGGATGTTCCCGGCGGTGGTCAAACCCCGCGAGGGGGTGGCCAGTGAGGACGCGTACCTGGTGGCCGACCACGCCGAGCTGGTCGCCCGGATCGCCGAGATCCGGGGCCGGCGGCCGGACGTGGCACTGGTGGTCGAGGAGTACCTCGCCGGCGAGCTGCGGACCTTCGAGACCCTCGGCGACGGCACCGAGCTGGCCGCCCTCGGCGGGTGGCGCACCGGTCTCGGCCCGCCGCCGACCTTCACCGAGGAGAGCCTCGCCTGGTCGCCCCCGGTGGAGCAGGCGCGCACCCAGCTGCGGGCGCGGCTCGACGCGCTCGGAGTCGGCTTCGGCGCCTGCCACACCGAGTACGTCGTCTCCGACGGCCGGGTCCGGCTGATCGAGGTGAACTACCGCCTCATCGGCGACCGGATGGACCTGATCCTCGCCGACCTGCTCGGTGTGCCGTTGTTCGAGTACGTCATCCGGCTGCACCTCGGCGAACCGCTGGCCGCCCTCGGCCTGCCCGACACCGTCGACCACTACGCCCAGGTCGAGTACGTCTGCGCGGACCGGTCCGGCCGTCTCGTCGCCGCACCGGGCCCACTCGACACCGTCCACGGCGACGTCCGGCTGAGCTGCCGTCCGCTGCGCGAGGTGGGCCGCACCGCCGAGCACACCGGCACGAACCGTGACTACCTCGCCGTGTTGCACGGAATCGGCCCCGACGAGACCACCGTCCGGCAGTCGCTGGCCGCCCTCCGCAACGACCTCCAGTGGACCATCGTCGAGTGAGCGACGACTGCGAGCGGGAGGTCTTCGCCCGGGTGCTCGACGCCCTGCTGCGCGAGGACCACCTCGGGCTGCGCAGCGCCGGCCGAGCGGACGGGCCCGACTGGTGGCAGGTGCCACACCCCGCTGGCCTGCTGCGCGTTCCGGTCCGGGTGGACGGGTTCCAGCAGGCAGTGCGCAGCGCATCGCCGATGGTGCTGCTGGTGACCCGCACTGGCGAGACGCAGCGTACGGACACACTGGACGGACTGTTGACGCTGCTCGCCCCGCGCGACAACGCCGAGGCCGAGGCCGGCTGGCGGGACTTCGGCGTCGAGTGCCGCGCCGACCTGCGGGCCCGACGGCTCGCCGCCCGCAACCGGGCGCGGGTGTTCACCGAGGTGGCCGCCGAACGCGCGCTCACCCCGACCGGCCTGCCGGCGGCGCTCCTGGACGATGTGCTCGCCGCCCACCACGGCCACCCCGTCTACCCCACGGACCGGTGCCGGCACGGTCTGCGCGACGACGAACTGCTCCGGTACGCCCCGGAGCACGCCCCACGTTTCGCGCTGCGCTGGTACGCCGCCCCCGTCGAGGACGTCCGGCTCGCGGGCGAGCTGCCGTCGTGGTGGCCGCGCGCACCGCGACCGGATCAGCTGCTGCTGCCAGCGCACCCGATCACGGTGGCCCGCGACGCGCTCCCGGTGCTCGACCTGCCGGTGACCCTGGTGCGACCCACCCTCTCCATGCGGACAGTGGCGCTCGACCACGACCCGTACCTGCATCTCAAACTGCCGCTGCCGACCGCGAGTCTCGGCGCGCGCAACCGACGCACGCTGCAACCGGGCTCGCTCGCCGACGGCGCGGCCGTCGCCGCACTGCTCGACCGGATCGCCACCGCCGAACCCGGCTTCGCCGGTCGGATCCGGCACGCCGACGAGAGCACCTGGGCGCACGTCGACGGCGACGAGCGGCGCGGTTTCCTGCTGCGCCGGTTTCCGCGCGACCTGGCCGGGGTCCAGGTGGTGCCGGTCGCGGCCCTCGCCGCCGCCGACCCGGTGGCGGGCACTGTCCTCGAACGGATCAGCCCGCAAGGGCCCGCCGCGTTGCTGGAGTCCTACCTGGACCTGCTGCTCGACTGGCACGTCTTCCTCTGGCTACGCCACGGGATCGCCCTGGAGGCGCACCCGCAGAACATCCACCTGCTGGTGCACAGGGACGGCAGTGTCGGCCTGCTCTACAAGGACAACGACGGCGCCCGGCTGGACGCGCGACACGACGGCCCGAACGGGCTCGCCCTGCACGACGACCGGATGTGGGCGCGTGATCCGTACGAGTTGGCCGACGTGTTCATCACCATCACCCTGCACCTGGCCGCGGCCGCGCCCCTGGTGGCCCTGGCCGCCCGAGGGCTGCCCGTGCCGACACCCGCCGAGGCGCTGGTGCCCCGGCTCGCCGCCGCCCGAGACCGGTGGGGCGACGGACCGGCGGTGCGGACCTTCACCGAGCGGGTCCTGCACGCCACCCAGCTGCCCATCAAGGCGATGCTCACCGCCGGCACCCTGCTGCCCAAACAAAGGCTGGGCTGCTCCGACATCAACAAGTACTACCTGCGTACCGGCCCGAACTACCTCCGGGAGACACGATGACGAGCGCCCAGTTGCGCTCCCGGCCGGCCAGCGACACCGGTCAGCGCGCCGACCTGGCCGCCGCCCACGCCGTCTTCGGCTGCCTGCTGCGCGAGCTGGCCCCGCCGGACGACACCCCGACAGTTGTCGACGGCGCCGTACGGCTGCTACTGCGGCACCTCGACGTCACAGTGCGCTGCGAGGTCGCGCGAACCTCGCCGCTCGGCGCGCACCGCTACACCGGCCCGGTCCAACGCAGGAGCGGCGGCGGGCGGTGGGAAGACCTGGACGCGGACGGGTTGGCCGCCCTGGTCGCTGCGGAACTCACCACAGGTACCGGCCTGGTCAACGACGAGTTCGCCGAGCAGGTCCGGGCCAGCCGGGACACAGTGGCCCGGCTGCTGGCCGACCGACCGACAGAGGATCCGACCCCCACCGGTGAGCCCGCCATCGACGCGTACGTCGACTCCGAGCAGTCGTTGGTCTTCGGCCACCCGCACCACCCCACCCCGAAGTGGCGCAGCGGTGACCCGGACAGGTGGCGGGCGTACGCGCCGGAGCTGCGCACCGCGTTCCGGCTGCACTGGCTGGCCGTACCGGACGACCTGATCGCCGACGCCGGGCCGTTCGATCCGCTGGTGGCCGCGCTCGACCCGCCACGGCCCCCGCGCGGGCACCGCGTCCTGCCGGTGCACCCCTGGCAGCTGTCGCTGATCCCGCCCACCCACCCACGGCTGCGCGACCTGGGGGCGGCCGGTGTGCCGGTACGACCCACGGCGAGCGTCCGTACCCTCTACGCCCCCGAGGCCGATCTGTTCGTGAAGACCAGCCTGCACGTGCGGATCACCAACTGCCTGCGCAAGAACGCCCGTTACGAACTCACCGGCGCGGTGGCGCTGACCGACCTGCTGGCCCGGGTGCCCCTGCCGGACGGGGTGGGGCTGCTCGCCGAGCCCGCCTACCGCACTGTCGACGTCCCCGGCCCGGACGAGGCGTACGGAACGATCCTGCGCGGCGGTCTGCGCCCGCACCTTCGTCCGGGCGACACCCCGGTGCTGGCGGCGGCGCTGGCCGCAACGCCGCTGGTGACACCGGATCCGTTGGCCTGGTGGCGCGCGTACGTCGGTCTGCTGGTGCCGGCGGTGCTGCGTAGCTGGCTCAGCCACGGTGTCGTGCACGAGGCGCACCTGCAGAACGTCGTCGTCGTGCTCGACCGGGAGCGCCGTCCGGTACGCATGCTGCTGCGCGACCTGGAGGGGGTGAAGCTGGACGCCGATCGGTGGAGCACCTGGCCGGACGGCGTCCCGGCGCAGGTCCGCTACGGTCCCCGGGCCGCCCACCGCCGGATCGTCTACTGCCTGTTCGTCAACCACCTCGGTGGGATCAGCGGTGCCCTCGCCGACGCCCGGCCGGGAATCGAACGGCGGCTGTGGCAGGAGCTGCGCGGCGTCGTCGAGGCGGTGGCCGCCGACCTCGGTGAGCCGGCGGAGCTGCGGGCTCTGCTGACCGGGGAGCCGCTGCTGGCCAAGGCGAACCTGCTGGTCCGATGGCGGCGTGACGCCGACCGGGCCGCACCGTTCGTGCCGGTGCCGAACCCGATGGGTGGGCCACGATGACCCGACCGGTCTACGTCCACGACCTCGACGCGCTGGCCGGGCAGGCTCGAGCCATCCGGGCTGCGCTGCCCCAGCCGGTAGAGCTGCTCTACGCGGTCAAGGCCAACCCGGATCCCGGTGTGCTGCGAACCCTCGCCCCGATCGTCGACGGGTTCGAGGCCGCCAGCCAGGGGGAGCTGCGCAGGCTGGCCGAGGTGCTGCCGGGACGGTCGCCGGCCGCGTACGCCGGGCCGGGCAAGACCGACGCGGACCTCGCCGCCGCTCTCGCCGCCGGGGTGCACCGCATCCACGTCGAGTCACCCAGCGAGCTGGCGCGACTCGGCGTGCTGGCCACCGCGGCGGGCCGGACGGCCCAGGTGCTGCTGCGGGTGAACCTGCCTGTCGACGCGCCGGGCGCGAGCCTGGTCATGGGCGGTGGACCCAGCCCGTTCGGCATGGACCCGGCCGACGCGACCGCGTGCGCCCGCCGCCCGCCCGACGGCATCGACGTACGCGGAATCCACGCCCACCTGGCCAGCGGGCTGGACGCGCCGCTCGCCGCGACTGTCGCCGCCGCCGTGGTCGGCTGGGCGGCGGCCGAGGTCGACGCCGCCGAGGTCGACGTCGGCGGCGGCATGACAGTCGACTACACCGACCCGGACGCGCGGTTCGACTGGGAGGGCTACGGCCAGGCCCTGGCGGACGTCCTCGACAGGCACCCGGGCGTGCGGCTGCGCATCGAGCCGGGCCGGTCGGTCACCGCCTACTGCGGGGCGTACCTCACCGAGGTCGTCGACGTGAAGCGCTCCTACGGCGAGTGGTTCGTGGTGGTGGCCGGTGGGACGCACCACCTGCGGACCCCGGCGGCGAAGGGGCACGCGCAGCCGTTCACGGTGCACCAGCGACCGGGTGCCGCTGGCCCCCGCACCGACGGCGGGCCGGTCACAGTGGTCGGGCAACTCTGCACCCCGAAGGACGTGCTGTCCCGGTCGGCCACCGCGGGGCCGATCGGCGTGGGCGACGTGCTGGCCTTCGCCATGGCCGGGGCGTACGCCTGGAACATCAGCCACCGTGACTTCCTGCTGCACGAGCCCCCGCATTTCCGCACCGGTGACCTGCACGAAGTGGCCGCCGAGTGGGCGGCCCGGCCGCTCGGGACGTGAGCCCGAGAGGCTCGATCGGCTCGGCGTGTTATCGATAACATGCTATCTTTCACCCGGGAGTGAAGGGCACGCTCCCGGTCACCCGAGCCAGTCGGCGAAGACGCGCCGAGGGCCCCGCCCTCCCGCCTTTCCGGTCGGTGACCAGTCCGGGCCCCCGTCGATGCCAGGCGACCATTGTTGGTCGTCGAACGGCAAGGAGCCCAAGCGATGCTCAGACGTAGGTTCTTCCTCCCATCCATCGCGGCCGCGGCGCTTCTCCTCGCGGCCACCACCGGCGGCGCGTTGAGCGGCGGCTTCGGTGCGACCGCGGTGGCCGCCACCAACGGCACCCTCGCGGCGACCGCCGGCTGCGGCAAGGCCCCCACACTCGCCAGCGGAACGCGCACGATTCAGAGCAGCGGCCAGAGTCGTACGTACAACCTGCGGATCCCGGACGGGTACGACCGGAACCGTCAGTACCGGCTGATCTTCGGCTTCCACTGGTTGAACGGCTCGGCCAACAACGTCACCTCGGCCGGCTACTACGGGCTGCAGCCGCTGTCGAACAACAGCACGATCTTCGTCGCCCCGCAGGGTCTCAACGCCG
Source organism: Micromonospora sp. NBC_00330 (assembly GCF_036136635.1). Taxonomy (NCBI): domain Bacteria; kingdom Bacillati; phylum Actinomycetota; class Actinomycetes; order Micromonosporales; family Micromonosporaceae; genus Micromonospora; species Micromonospora sp. NBC_00330. Next base: position 5,261,711 of record NZ_CP108012.1, on the reverse strand, counting down.
GCTGGGCCAACACCAACGGTCGGGACCTGACCCTCTTCGACGACATCTCCCGGCAGATCGAGAACGACCTCTGCGTGGACACCACCCAGCGCTTCGCCCTGGGCTGGAGCTACGGCGGGGCCATGAGTTACGCGGTGGCCTGTGCCCGGCCCACGATCATCCGTGCGGTCACCGTCTTGTCCGGCGCCAACCTCAGCGGATGCAACGGGGGCACGCAGCCGGTCGCCTACTTCGGCATCCACGGCATCTACGACAGCGTCCTGAACATCTCCCAGGGTAGGCAACTGCGCGACACGTTCGTGCGCAACAACGGCTGCACCGCGCAGAGCCCCCGCGAGCCGAGCCGGGGCAGCCTCACCCACATCACCACCGCCTACTCGGGTTGCCGGGCCGGCTACCCGGTGCAGTGGGCGGCGTTCGACGGTGACCACACCCCCAGCCCGGTGGACGGGTCGGGCAGCCCCAACGACTCACGGACCTGGACCTCAGCTGAGATCTGGAGGTTCTTCAGCCAGTTCGAGTCGACCACGCCGCCGACGACCCCACCGCCGACCGATCCGCCGCCCACCGATCCGCCGCCGACCACCCCGCCGCCGACCGGGGAGCCCGGCACCTGCGCTGCCACCTACCGGACGCTCAACACCTGGCCCGGCGGCTTCCAGGCCGAGGTGACGGTGGCCAACAACTCCACAGCGCCCCTGAACGGCTGGACGGTGGGCCTGACCCTGGCCAGTGGTCAGGCCATCAGCAGTCTCTGGAGCGGCACCAACACGGGCACCACCGGCAGCGTCACCGTCAGGAACGCCGCCTACAACGGCACAGTTGGCCCGAGCGCCTCCACCACCTTCGGGTTCACCGCCACTGGCAACGGTGCCACCGCACCCAGCAACGTCACCTGCACCAGCCCTTGAGGTCGACGGAGGGAGGGCCCGGAGCCAACTGGCTCCGGGCCCGCGGGTGACATCCACCGGCGGCGGTTGCCGGCGCACGCTGCGCTCAGGCTTCTCTCTCCAGCAGGTCGCGAAGGGTGTCGAGGGCGGCGATCTCCTCCTCGAACGTCTTGCCGACGACCGGGCCGAGGAAGCGCGACAGCCCGCTCGGCTGCCACGCCAGCTTCAGCGTGAGCCGCGTCCCGCCGCCGTCGGCCGGGGTGAGCGTGTATTCGCCCTGGGTGCGCACCACGCTGCCGGTTGCCTGGAACGCCAGACGTCGACCCGGCTCGAACCCGGTCACCTCGTAATCGGCCGGGATGCGGCTCCCGCCGGGGCCCTTGAGTCCCTGTTTGTAGCGAGCGCCGACCCCCTCGCCGGAGACGCGCGCGACGTCGAGCACGTTGGGACGCCAGCGCGCGTCGTTCTCGCCACGGGCGAGAAAGGCGAAGACGGCCTCAGGGGTCCGTCCGATCTGCACAGTCTTCTCTGCCGAGGGCACAAGGAACCTTTCTCAGGGGTCAGGGAACGATCTTCATCTGTGCCATCATCCCACTCGCGGAATGGTCGATCATGTGGCAATGGTAGACATAACGGCCAAGGTATGGCCCGAATGTCGCCTGGAGTCGGACCGTCTCGCCCGGTCCCACCGAGATGGTGTCCTTCACCCCGGCCTCCCCCGGCGCCGGCGGCTGACCGTTGCGGGCCAGCACCCGGAACTGGACCAGGTGGGGGTGGAAGTTGTGCGGGATGCCGAAGAGCGTGTCGCCGTTCGTCACCGTCCACACCTCGGTCGTGTTGCGTTTGATCTCGGTATCGACCCGTTCGGCGTCGAACTGCTGCCCGTTGATGAGGAACTGGCCGGTGGACGGGTTGAAGTTGAGCGTGAACGCCCGCTCCTTCGTGGCCGCCGGCAGCGCGGGGATGGTGCTCAGCCGGTCGGGCACCCGGCTGGTGTCGGCGGCGGCCCGGTTGACGTCGAAGCGCAGCACCGGCCCGGCCACCGCGTCGTCGAGGAAGACCTGGCTGCCGACCGGGAACGCGCTGAAATCGACGACGATCTCGACCCGCTCGCCGGGTGTCAGGCTCCATGAGCGGATCGGCGTCGGCCCGGCGAGCAGCCCGCCGTCACTCGCGATCTGGGCGACCTCGGCGTCGTTGCCGAGCCGCAGGGTGAACGTGCGGAGGTTGGACGCGTTGACGAAGCGCAGCCGGTACTTGCGGGCGGCCACCGGAAAGTAGGGCTGCGGCTTGCCGTTGACCAGGATCGTGTTGCGGAACTGGAAGTCGTCGTGTTCGAAGACCAGGCTCGCGTCGTCGGCGAACCGCGCGTCGCGCAACATGATCGGTATGTCGTAGCTGCCGGTGGGCAACCGCAGTTCGGCCTGGGCCGGGTCGTCGATCAGGAAGAAGCCGGCGAGCCCGCGGAACACGTGCTCGGCCTCCATGTGATGGGCGTGGTCGTGGTACCAGAGCGTGGCCGCCCGCTGCTTGTTGGGATAGCTGTAGATCCGGCTCTTCCCCGGGTCCAGCACGTCGGTCGGGAACCCGTCGCTGCTCGACGGTGTGTGGCCTCCGTGCACGTGCACAGCGGTCGGCATGTCGAGGTGGTTGCTGTGGGCGATGACCGCGAGCCGGCCTGTCTTGACCCGGAACGTCGGGCCGGGAAAGAGCCCGTCATAGGTCAACACTTCGGTACGCGTCCCGGGCAGGATCTCCGCTTGCGCCTTACGGGTGGAAACGACGTAGAAGTCGGTGTTGGCTACCGAGGCGATCGGCTGCTGCACGGGCGGTATCGGCATCCGGACAGCGAACGGGGCGGTGACGGCCGCGACGTGTGCCGTCTTCCCGTGGCCGGTGTGGGTGCCGTGGGCCGGCGTCGCGGACGGGGTGGAACCGCGGGCCGCTGCCGCCGCGGTGGCCGTGACCAGCGCGGCTGCTCCCGCGGTGGCACCGGCCTTCATGACGTTGCGTCTGCTCACCATTGGTCGCTCCACTCCTGGTGGTCGAGGTCTCGGGTGAACTGTCAGGGAAGTCCCTCGACGCGCCGTCGAAAACTGGTCGCGACCAAATATGGATTTCACCTTAAGTTTTGGTGTGACTACCAAAAGCTAAGCTTCGATGCTTCCAACGGCGCGCGGTGAGACCGTAGACTCGTGCGAGTAGTCGGTCGTGACAACTCGTAGAAGGCCGATCCGATCTGAGTGCTTATGTCGCCCACGACGGGGGGAGTCGGCGACACGGCGGGCAGCCGGCGCTGGGGAGAGCCGTTCGTGCCCGCACCTGGGGAGCAATAGGGCACACACCGGGGGATCCGCAATGGTTGTTGGAAACGATGCGCTGCGGAGGACCGCTGCCGAGGTTCTCGAACGCAGGCATCAACCGATTCTTGCCGCCTACCGTCAGCGTCTTGCCGCTGCGAGTGACGACTTCGAAGGGGCCGCTGGCCTGATCGACAGCTACACGGCGCAGGCCGACGCCCTGCTCCGGGAGACGACGTCCGAGATTCGTCGTGAGACGGACCCGCTGTCGACACCGCCGCCGGTGGTGTCCACCGAGGACGTCGAGCTTCACCCACGCGAGTGCTTTCGTGCCGTCGTCGCGCTGGCCGACATCGTGTTGGCCGACGCGCTGGAGCAGTCGGCCGGCAAGCCCGACCAGAGCGGGATCCTGGCGCTGGTCGCCGACGCGCTCACCCGTACGACACTGACCCGGCTGGCCGACGCGAGTTCGCGCTATGCCGCCGGTCTGATGAACGAGGTCCACCAGGCGCAGATCGCCGAGCGTTCGTTGATCGCGCGCGAGCTGCACGACCGGCTGGGCCACAGCCTCAGTGCGGCGTACCGCAACCTGGAGGCCCACGAGCTCGCCCAGGAACGACGCCAGGACGACGTGGACCGCCGGGTGGTCATCGCCCGGGAGTCGCTCCACGACGCGGTCGGCTATCTGCGTGTGCTCATCGCCGACCTTCGGCTCTCGCAGCCGCTCGGGTCACTCGACGAGGCGCTGGCCAACTTCCTGTCCACTGTCGAGACGGGCGAGGCACGTCTGCACACCGAGATCAACGGCGACGAGTCGTGGGTGCCGCCCGAGGTGCTCGACGAGGTGTTCCTGGTCGTCCGTGAAGCGTTGCGCAACGCGGTGGCCCACGCCGGCGCTCGGGTGATCCATGCGGTCATCGACATCACGCCGCACGAGCTACGGGCGACGGTGGCCGACGACGGGGTGGGCTTCGACGTCGCGGCGGCTCGCGACGGCTCCGGGCTGCGCGGGATGGCTGAGCGCGCGGCGGTCGTCGGCGGTCGCCTCGCGGTGCGCGCCGCGGGCCACCAGGGCGCTTCGGTCGAGCTCGTCGTGCCGCTGCTCGCCGTCGAGGCGGGGGTCGGCCGGTGACCGTCACGATGATCGAGCCGACCCGCATCGTGCTGGTCGACGACCACGTCGTGGTGCGCGACGGCCTCCGGGAGATCCTCGACGCCCAGCGCGACCTCGTGGTCGTCGGCGAGGCCGGCGACAGCGGCGCCGCGATCAACGAGATCCGAATACGCCAGCCCGACATCGTGCTGCTCGACGTGCAGATCCCCGGCGACGGGGTGACCACGACGGTCCGCCGGATCCGTGACGTCGCACCGGCGAGCCGGGTCATCATCCTCAGCATGTTCGACGGTCCGACGCTGTTGCGTGAGTTGTTGACCCTTGGCATCTGCGGCTACCTGCTGAAGAACTCGACGCGCCAGGAGTTGGTGGCGGCGATCCGCGGCGCGCGCGCCGATGACGCGCCGGTGATGCTCGCGGTGTCGCGGGAGAGCCTGACCCAGGTGCAAGGGCCGGTGCACAGCACGCTGTCGGACCGTGAGCGCGAGGTCCTGCAGTTGGTCGGTCAGGCGATGAGCAACGCCCAGATCGCCGGCCGGCTCTGCCTGTCGGAGGCGACGGTCAAGCGCCACCTGCGCAACATCTTCGCCAAACTCGGCGCGGTTTCCCGGATCGACGCGGTCAACAGGGCCATCGCGGCTTCGCTGATCGTCCTGCCGAGGCTCTGCGACCCGACGTTTCACGGATAGCGGGCCGCTCAAGGATTGCTCTGGGTAACTTGCCCGCAAACGGGCACTCGTGTTGGACTAATGCCGTGAATAGCACTCGCCTGTTCGTACTCGGAGCACTCGCGCGCGGGGGTCCCATGCACGGGCACCAGATCCGCCGGGCGGCCCAGGTCGACCGTACCGAGCTGTGGAGCGACGTCAAGCCGGGGTCGCTCTACGGCGCGCTGCACCGAATGCAGGTCGAGGGCGTCATCGAGGCGGTCCGGACCGAGCAGGAGGGCAACCGGCCCGCCCGCACGATCTACGCGCTCACCTCGGCCGGCGCGGCGGAGCTGATCGGCCACCGAGACGAGGCGCTGCGCGACACCAAGCTCCGTCACGACCCGGTCGACCTGGCCCTGCAGAACGTGATCGACCTCGGAGAGGATGCGCTGCGCGCGATCATCGTGGCGCGCCGGAAGGCCCTCGCCGAGCAGCTCGACTCGTGGCTCGCGCTCCGAGAGCTGGCGGCGCCGCACATCCGCGGTCTGGAGTGGACGACCTTCCGTCACACCGAGCTCCGACTCCGTACCGAGCTCGCCTGGCACGACGAACTGCTCGACCAGTTGCCCAAGCTGATGGCCAACCAACCGACCTCGATGACGACCTCGTGACGGCGCCAGCCCCGGCCCCGGTGGCATCTCCGGGGCCGGGGCTGGCGGCATGTCACTGAGCGGGCTCGGGCTGGGTGGTCACGTTCCAATCGGGCTTGCTCGCATCGGCCCAGGGCTCTTCGGGCCGGCGGGGCAGCAGGTAGACGAGAAGGAACGTGAGGATCACGCCGATCAGGACGGCGCCGACGGTCCACTGGACCGCCCGGTTGAAGTTGGTCTCCAGCGCCGACGTGGCCGCGCTGTCGAAGGCCTCGCCCACCGCACCCGGTGCCGAGTCCGCGCAGCCGGGCGGGGTGGCCGTCGGATCCGACGCGCGCGACTGGCGGATGAAACAGTCGGCGAAGGTGGTCGTCGCCGCGCTGGCCTCGGCCGGTGGCAGGCCCGCCGCCACGAGCGATGCCTGAAGCTCCGGGCTCGCCTTCTCGGCGGCCGTCCCCGAGTAGGAGCCGAGCGTTCCGAAGAGGACCACGCCGGCCACAGCGACGCCGATCGCCTGGCCGAGACGCTGGGCGGTGCCGAGCACACCGCTGGCCGCGCCCGCGTCCTGCCAGGGCACGCCGGCCAGCACGATCTCGACGCTCGGCGCGATCACCAGGCCCGAGCCGAAGCCGGCGAAGAGCAGGGCCGGCAGTAGCTCCAGGCCGGAGCCCCACCAGTGGATCGTGGCGATGATGCCCACCATGCCGACGATCACGATGCCCGCGCCGAGCATCAGGACGCCACGACCGAGCGCCCGGGCGAGGTTGTCGGAGATGGCCGCGCCGACCAGTGTGCCGAACGAGAACGGCAGCAGGATCAGGCCCGTCGTCAGGGCGGACTTCTCCAGGCCGATCTGCAGGTGCAGCGAGAGCGCGAAGAGCAGGCCGATGAAGCCCGCGAAGTAGCAGAGGCTGATGCCGACCCCGGCGGAGAACGAGCGGTGTGCGAAGAGGCGCATGCTCACCAGCGGGACCTGGGCGCGTCGGGCGCGACGCAACTCCCACACCGCGAAGACGGCCAGCGCGGGCAGCGCCGCTGCCATCGAGACGAAAGTCCAAGCCGGCCAACCCAGACGCTGGCCCTCGACCAAGGGGACGGCCAGCAGCAGGACGGCGGCCGAGACGAGCAGCATGCCGATCACGTCGAGACCACCGCGGCGGCCTCGCGACTCGGGTACCAGGATCAGCGCGGCGACGAACGTGGCCAGGCCGATCGGCACGTTGAGCAGGAACACCGGCCGCCAGTCCCAGCCGTTGAGGTCCCACGCGATCAGCAGGCCGCCGAGGAGCGGGCCGCTGGCGGTCGCGACGCCGCCGATCGCGCCGTAGATCCCGTACGCCTTGCCGGTCTCCTTCGCGGGGAACGTGGTCTGGATCAGCGCCAGCACCGGCGGGTTGAGGATGCCGGCCATCATGCCCTGCACCACCTGGAACGCGATCAGCTGGCCGGGTGTGGCGGCGAGCGCCGACGCGGCCGACGCGAGCGTGAACCCCGCGACGCCGATGAGGAACAGCTTGCGGTGGCCGAAGCGGTCGCCGATCCGGCCGGCGGGGATGAGCAACAGGCCGTAGCCGAGCGCGTAGCCGGCGATGACCCACTCCATGGCCGTGTAGGTCGACCGGAGGTCGCGCTGGATCGGCGCGACCGCCACATTGACGATCGTCGTCGCCAGCAGAATCATGAATGCCCCGGCCAGAATGACGGCCAGGATCAGCCATCGGCGCGGGTTGGGCGGGGCGGTGCTGCGTTCGTCGGTCCAGCTCTCCGTCATCGCGTTCCTCCTGAAGTCGGACGGGGGTCGACAGCGGACCCACCCTTCCGACTACACGCCGTCGCGTACGATTAGTCAAGTACGGCTATTTGCGTATGACCTGTACGGCAGATGAGGAGGGCCCGGGTCAGGAGCTGACCCGGGCCCGGTGACGCAGAGGCGGCTACGACCAGTCGGAGGAACCCGAACCCCACTCGGAGGAACCGGAGCCCCACGCGGACGTCGCCGGCCACGCCAGGTCGAAGGGGAAGTCGTTGGCGCGAAGCTCCAGCGTGCTCTCCAACACGGCGTCGGTCAGCCGGTCGACGTCGGCGTCGCTGTGAGCACCGCCGGCGAAGAACATCGGCATGCCGAGCGTGTAGATGCCGCGCTTGCGCAGCAACAGCGTGAGGATGAACGTCGCCGGGTTGAGCGCCCGCGAGTAGTCCCGGTAGTCGGTGTAGGAGTCTTCCGGAAGGAACTGGAAGCACCCGATGTAGTCGCCGAACCCCACCATGCGCAGCGGGATCCCCTCAGCCGCCCGGAACGCGGCCAGCCGCGCCTGGACCCGGTCGACCTTGGCCCGCAGGTCCGTGTAGTAGGCGGGCCCCTTGTCGCGAAGCAACTGGAGCGTGGCCAGCGACGCCGCCACCGACAGGTAGTTGCCGGTGTGGCTGCCCTGCAGGCCGGTCTTCTGGCCGAAGTCCGTCCAGGACTGCCCACTGGTCTGCGAGATGTCGAGGATGTCGGCCCGACCACCGATCGCCGACAGCGGCAGCCCGAGCCCGCTGATCACCTTGCCGTAGGTGACGAGGTCGGTCGGGATGTCGAACTTCTGCGCCGCGCCGCCGAGCCCCGAACGGAAGCCCGTCAGCACCTCGTCGAGGATGAACGGCACCCCGAGCCGCCGGGCGGCCACCGCCACCTCGCGGATCATCGGGATCGTCGTCTCCTCGAACGGGAACGACGAGGCCGCCGGCTCGGCCAGGATGCAGGCCAACTCGCCCGCGTGGCGCTCGATCAACTCAACCGCGAGCGTCGTGTCGTTGGGCAGGATCAGCAGGTCGCGCGGCTCGGCCGGTGTGACGCCGGCGAACGCCGAGACCAGCGGGATGCCGTCCTTGCCGATCTCCGGGAACGGCACCGCGGGGTGCCCGTGATACCAGGGCGCGGTGTTGTGGACGGCCAGGTCGTGGGACCCGTGCAGGGTGCCCTCGAACTTGGCGACCATCCGCCGCCCGGTGTGCGCACGGCAGAGCCGGATCGCCGACTGGGTGGCGCCCGTACCCGAGTGTTGGAAGGCGAACTTCTCGTTGTGCGGGACGATCTCCCGCAGCAGCGTCGCCAGTTCCAGCTCCAACGCGTTGGTGTAGCCGTTGCCGGTGCCCTTGCCGAGGTGTTCGCGGACGAAGTCGACGACCGGCGCCGGATTGTGCCCGTGCAGCGCCTGGGCCCCGTATCCCATGTGGCAGTCGAGGTAGTCGTTGCCGTCGATGTCGGTCAACGTCGATCCGCTGGCGGTGGCCGCGATCACCGGAAATGGCGGTGCCTGGAACGGCCAGAACACGTGCGCGGCGGAATCGACCGCCCTCAGTTGCTCGACGTGCGCGGCCGAGGCACCCTGGCGCGCGCCGATCTCGCCGAACAGCTCGTAGACCCACTTCTGCTGCATGAGGTCCTGAATGACCTCGATCGCTCCGCGCTCCTGGTGGCTGGCGCCCATCGTGTCCCCTTCGCATGGCGGCCGTGACAGGCGCAGCCTGCGCCGGCCCACTCGAACCCGGCTGGAGAACCGGTCGATCGACGCGGCTTCGAGCCGGTCTCGAGCGCCGTCGTCGAAGCTCGCCGCCATGACGGAAAATCGGGTCAATCTCTACTCGCTGACCGACACGATCACGCCGTGGGCAGTGCGGGCCGCGGCGACGCTCGGCCTCGCCGACCTGATCGCCGCGGGCACCACCACGCTCGACGAGCTCGCCGCGGCGACGAAGGCCAACCCCGACGCGCTGCACCGGCTGCTGCGCTACCTCGCGGTCCGCGGCGTCTTCAAGGAGACCGAGCCAAGGGTGTACGCCCTGACGGAAGCCGCCGAGTTCCTCAAGACCGACCACCCCGCCGCCCAACGTCCCTGGCTCGACGTCGACACGATGGCGGGCCGGATCGAGGGCACGTTCAGCTCGCTGACCCACTCGATCCGCACCGGCGACGCGGCGTACCCGGTGCGTTACGGCATCGAGTTCTGGGACGACCTGGCCACCAACCCCGACCGGGCCACGTCGTTCGGCGCGCTGATGGCCACCCACGCGAGCTACTTCGACCAGGTCGTGCAGGGCTTCGACTGGAGCACCGTCAACCACGTCATCGACGTCGGCGGCGGCACCGGCGCCCTGCTCACCGAGATCCTCAAGGCCCAGCCGCACCTGCGCGGCACAGTGGTCGACCTGCCGGGCGTCGTCGAGCAGGGCCGGGCCCGGTTCGAGGCGGCCGGCATCGCCGACCGCGCCGAGGTCGTCAGCGGGAGCATCTTCGACCCGCTCCCGGCCGGCGCCGACGTCTACATCCTGTCGAACGTGCTGCACGACTGGAACGACAGCGCCGCCGAGAAGATCCTCCAGCGGGCGGCGGACGCGATCGGCACGACCGGAAAGGTGCTGATCGTCCAGATCCTCGTGAAGGACGAGAACGACAACTTCCCCGACGACCCGGCCCGGCTGATGTTCATCACCCAGATGGACCTGCGCCTCCTCTCGCTCATGGCGGGCAAGGCGAGGACCTGGCGCGAGTACGCCGAACTCGGCGAGAAGGCCGGGCTCCAGGTGGACGGCAGCACTGTGATCCCCACCGGGCAGACCCTGCTCTCGCTCCGCCGCGGCTGAGCCGACGGGCCCCTTGCCGACGGTTTCCGGTTGGGAAGGGGCCCTCGCTAACGGACCGTGCGCGCGTCGTACCGTTGCGGACATGAACCCGGCCATCAGACGAACCGCGATCGATGCCCTCATCGCGGTCCTCGTCGCGGCCGTCGTGGCGGTGGCGATCCGGGTCGCCGACGAGCCCGGCGCCCGGCCGCCGGACGCGCGCGCCTACGCGATCGGCGCGGTGATCGGGCTGCTGCTGGTCTTCCGGCGCCGCTGGCCGCTGCTGGTGCTGGTCGGCTCGGTCACCGCGCTGATGATCTACTACGCGCTCGAGTACCCGGGCATCCCGCCCGCCCTCCCGCTGGCCGCCGCCCTCTTCTCCGTCGCTGCCGCCGGCCGGTTCACCTGGGCGCTCGTCGTCGCCGGGTTCTTCGTCGTCCTTGAGCTGATCATGCGGTACACGCTGCTCGGCGAGGGTTTCTTCCCCGCCCTCTCGGCCACCCTCGAAGAGGGCTCGCTGCTCGCGGCAGTGGTGCTGCTCGCCGAGACGATCCGCACCCGCCGGGACCGGCTGGCCGAGGCACAGCAGCGTCTCGCCGTGATGCGCCAGGAGCGTCAACACGAGGTCGCCCAGGAGCGGCTCCGCATCGCCCGCGAGGTCCACGACGTACTCGGTCACACGATCGCCGCGATCAGTGTGCAGGCGAGCCTCGCCGACGACATCTTCGACAGCAAGCCGGCCGAGGCGCGGGCCGCGCTGCGGAGCATCCGGGGCGCGGCACGCGACGCCATGCACGAGGTCCGCTCGGCGATCGGCATGCTCCGCGACGCCGGGGAGGTGCCCGACCTGGCGCGCGTCTTCGCGGTCGCCGAACAGGCCGGCGTGAAGGTGCGGTCGGGGATCGCCGGCACCCCGCGCCCGATCCCGCCGGAGGTGGCGCTCTCGGTCTACCGGATCGTGCAGGAGTCGATCACCAACACCGTCAAACACGCCGAAGCGACGACCGTCGACGTCACCATCGCCTACGCGGGTGACGCCGTCACCGTGGAGATCGTCGACGACGGGGTCGGGTCCGGGGCGAGCCGGCGTGGGCACGGGGTGGCCGGCATGCGGGAACGGGCCACGGCCGCCGGTGGGTCGCTCGAGGCCGGGCCCCGGCCGCAGGGCGGGGGGTTCCGAGTGGCCGCGCGGCTGCCGGTCGAGGTGGAGGAGACAGCGTGACGATCCGGATGGTGCTGGCGGACGACCAGACACTCGTACGGGCCGGCTTCCGGGGCCTGCTCGACCACAGCGACGACCTGGAGGTGGTCGGCGAGGCATCCAACGGCGCCCAGGCTGTCGAGATTGTCGCCGCGACCCGGCCGGACATCGTGCTGATGGACGTGCGGATGCCGGTGCTCGACGGCGTGCGGGCCACGGCCGCGATCGTCGAGCGGTTCCCGGCCGTGCGGGTCATCGTCCTGACCACCTTCGAGCTCGACGAGTACGTCTTCGAGGCGCTGCGCGCCGGCGCGAGCGGGTTCCTGCTCAAGGACATCGAGCCCGACGAGCTGCGCCAGGCGGTGCGGGTGGTGGCCGGCGGCGACATGCTGATCTCACCGCGGGTGACGAGCCGGCTGGTGAGCGCGTTCGTCAGCAAGGTCGCGCCGACGCCGGTCGACGGCGGCCGACTGGCGGTGTTGACCGACCGCGAGCGCGAGGTGATGAGCCTGGTGGCCAGCGGGCTGACGAACGAGGAGATCGGGCGCCGGCTGTCGATGAGCCCGGCCACGGCCCGTACCCACGTCCACCGAGCCATGGTCAAGCTCCGCGTCCGCGACCGCGCGCAACTCGTCGTCCTCGCCTACCAGACGGGGCTCGTCGCGCCCGGCAGCTGACTACGGCAGTTGTTTCGCGGGCGGTGCCGGCTACGGCGAACGCCGTACGCACCGGGCGTTCCTCAACGGATGCCGGGCGGTGCGCATCCTTCGTATGTTGGCGTCATGTTTGAGGTCGGAGAGAACGCCGATGGGATCCTGGCCGGGGTCCTGTTCCTGATCTGGCTGTCCGCGGCGATCCTCGCCACGCGGCTGGCCTGGCGGCCGACGCCCGAGGCGCTGCGCAAGAGCGCCCGTCGGCTGCTGCGTCTGCTCGTCGCCGCGCTGGTGGTGCTGGTCGTCAAGTGCGTCGCCATCGGGCTGATGCTCGCCGTCGACTGGATCTTTGCCGACAACCGCGTGCTCGTGCAGATGCCGCTCCTGCTGCTGCCGATGCTGGCCGTCGTCATCTGGACCGTGCCGGGCCTGCGCGCCCTGGCCAACCGTGACGACGCACCGGTCGACGTCGAGACGCGCTCCGCCGCCGCCGATCCCCGATTCGTCGTGCCGGTCCAGGTGACGGCCGTGGCGACGGTCATCGGCGTCTACTTCGCGTACGTGTCCCGTCCGGTCCCGTCCTACCTCGACGACATCGCGACCCACGCCGCGCCGATCCTGCTGTCGGTGTTGGTGCTGTGGTTCTGGCAGGGGCGTCGCCTGCGGGTCGTCACCGCTACCGACTTCGCACGCCGTGGTCGGCGTGCCAGCGCCCTGCGCGCCACCGCGCAGGCCGCCGTCGTGGTGCTGGTCGTCGCCGCCGGCATCACCTACGTGGCGCAGAGCAGTAGGCTGCCCGACCGCATGAGCATGACGTCCCACGACAACGTCGACTACGGCGGCGGCCCGTCGATCGGTCACGGTGGCCACGGCGGGACCTCCGTCGACGACCTGCGTGGGCCGCGGACCGGCAAGCCCAACAGGGCCTTCACGCTGACCGCGAAGAACGCAACGGTACGGCTCTCGTCGGGCACCGAGATCAAGGCGCTGACGTACAACGGACAGTCGCCCGGGCCGGAGCTGCGGGTCCGCGAGGGCGACCTCGTCGAGGTGACGTTGCACAACGAGATTCCCGACGAGAACGTGACCATCCACTGGCACGGCCTCGACGTCCCCAACGGTGAGGACGGCGTGGCCGGCGCGACGCAGAACGCTGTGGAGCCGGGCGGCAGCTTCACCTACCGGTTCATCGCGGAGCAGGTCGGCACCTTCTGGTACCACACCCACCAGAACCCGCTGGAGGCGATTCGGCGCGGCCTGTTCGGGGCGCTGATCGTCGAGCCGCGCGACGGCCCAGCACCCGGCGAGCGGGACTTCGTCGTGCAGGCCCACGAGTGGCGTACGCCGGACGACAACATCGTCTCGTTCGGCACCAGTGACACGCTGCAACGCCAGGAGGTCGCCCCGGGCACGCCGGTGCGGCTGCGTCTGATCAACACCGACAACAACCCGTCCACCGACAGTCGTCCGCGGGCTCTGACGGTCAACGGCACGCCGGTGCGGGTGGCGGCGATCGACGGGGTCGACGTCAACGGTCCGACTCCGCTGACCGACCCGCGGTTCGGGCTGGCGACCGGTGGACGCTACGACGTGACGTTCACGATGCCGGCGGGCCCGGTGCGCCTGACCGACCTCGCCAACCGCGACGCCGGGCTGGTCCTGGCGCCACCGGGTGACACCTCGACGCCGAAGATCGTCGACGACGGGGAGCACTTCGACCCGCTCTCGTACGGCTCTGGCGGATCCCGGCCCTTCGACGCGGGCTCGTCGTACGACCGCTCGTTCACCCAGCTCCTCGACGACCGGTTGTCCTTCTACAATGGGGGACTCCACCTGGTGCCGATCATCAACGGGCACAGCTTCCCCGACACGCCGACGCTCATGGTCCGGATGGACGACGTGGTCAAGGTGCGGATCGTCAACCGCAGCCACCAGAACCACCCGATGCATCTGCACGGCCATCACGCGTTGGTGCTGTCCCGCAACGGGGTCCGTGCGACCGGGTCACCGTGGTGGATCGACAGCCTCGACGTGATCCCCGGTGAGATCTACGAAATCGGCTTCAAGGCGGACAACCCGGGGCTCTGGATGGACCACTGCCACAACCTCGACCACGCTGCCAACGGCATGGTGATGCACCTCGCCTACGAGGGCGTGACATCCCCCTATGAGCTGGGGCGCGGCACTCCCAACCAGCCGGAGTAGGCGGACCTGTCGAGCCTTCCTCCACCGGGCCTCGAGGCAACGACGGCAGCGTCGTTCGCGTCCGAACCCCGCTTGCTGAGGAGAACCCATGCTCGACGCGATGCGACGAACGTTGTCGCTGGCTGTGCCGCTGGTACTGGTGGCCGGCATTGCCGCGCCCGCCACTGCGGCCACCTCGACCACTGGGCGACTGACCGTCGTCGCCCGCAACCTCGACAACCCTCGTGGTGTCGCCATCGACCGGGCCGGCCTCGTCTACGTCGCCGAGGCCGGGCTCGGCGGCGACGACGTGTGCATCCCCGGCACGTTCGGTACCAACCTCTGCTACGGCTCGACCGGTGCGATCACGGCGGTCCGTCACGGCTGGCAGAAGCGAGTCGTGACGGGTCTGCCGTCGCTGCGGAGCACCGGCGCCGGCTTCTCCGTCTACGGTGCCCACGACCTGGCCTTCGATCGGCAGGGCAAGCTCCTGGTGGCGATGGGCTACAGCACCGACCCGGTCTCGCGTGACCTGCTCGGTGCGGCCGGGGCCACGATGGGAACCATCCTGCGGGTCGAGGGGAAGCGCCGCTGGTCGGTCGTCGGCGACCTCTCCGCCTTCGAGGGGCAGAACAACCCCGACGGTGTCATTCCGGAGAGCCAGCCGTACGCGGTCGTCGCCGACGGGCGTGACGTCTACGCGCTCGACGCGGCCGCCAACGACGTGCTCCGGATCGACCGTCGTGGCGTGGTCACCGCCGAACACGTGTGGCCACAGGAGCAGGTTCCGGCTCCGCCGGAGTGGGGTCTGCCGCCCGGCTCGACGACGCCGATCCAGTTCGTGCCGGTCACCATCACCCGCGGGCCGGACGGCGCACTCTACATCGGACAGCTGACCGGGCACCCCTTCCCGAACGGCGGCGCCCGGGTGTGGCGGCTGGTGCCCGGGCAGGAGCCGACGATCTTCGCGACCGGCTTCACCAACATCATCGACATCGCGTTCGACAAGCGGGGTCGACTGGTCGTGCTGGAGATCGCGAAGAACGGGCTCAGCTCCGGAGATTCCACCGGTGCGTTGATCCGGGTGGAGCGCGACGGCAGCCATCGGGAGCTGGCGAGCACCGGCCTGGACTCCCCGATGTCGTTCGCCATCGCTTCCGACGGCAGCTTCTACATCGCCAACAAGGGCCTCGGCATCGGCGAGTTGGTCCGTCTGTCCACACGAGACTGACAGAATCGCGCGGCGATCGTGGCGTTCTTCGTGTCGGGAGGACGCCACGATAGCTGTGGTGTCATGCGTCCGCGATACGGTGCCAATCGTGGGCACGCAGGCGGCGGGGGATGGGGTCTGGGGGTTAGGTTGACGCGGTCCGACGGCGGGTCTCCCGCCGGCGCCACCACCATCCTCATAGTCGACGACCACGCTCTCGTCCGCGAGGGGCTGCGCTGGGTGCTCGAGGTGCACGCCGACCTCGACGTCGTCGACGAGGCGGGCGACTCGGCCACAGCGGTCGCCAAGGCGGCGTCGGAGCGTCCCGACGTGGTGTTGCTCGACGTCGAGATTCCCGGCGACGACCCGGTGGTCACCGTGCGCCGCATCCGTGAGGTGTCGCCCGACAGCGCGGTCGTCATCCTCAGCATGTATGACAGCCCTGACCTGCTGCGCCGTCTGATCGCCGCCGGGGTGCGCGCCTACCTCCTCAAGAGCGTGGGTCGTGAGGAGCTGGTCGCCGCGATCCGCAAGTCGCGCGACGGCAGCGGCTCGGTGCTGCTCTCGGTCTCCGGTCAGAGCCTGGTGCAGGTGCAGAACGCGGAGTCCGCCATCCTGTCCCCCGTCGAGCTGGAGATCCTGCAACTCGCGGCCGAGGCGATGACCAATGCCCAGATCGCACGGCGACTCGACCTGACCGAGGCCACTGTCAAGAGTCACCTGCGTCGCATCTTCGCGAAGCTCGGCGCCGTCTCCCGCATCGACGCGGTCAACAAGGCGGTGGCAGCGTCACTGGTGACGCTGCCACACGACCGGTTGGTGCCACGCCCGCGCCGCCCTCCGTTCTAGCGACCGGCGACGTTCCTCAACGACCGGCGACGTTCCTCAACAAGCGGCCTTGAGGTCGGCGGCGCGGTCCGTGCGCTCCCACGTCAGGTCCGGGAGCTCACGGCCGAAGTGGCCGTAGGCGGCCGTCTGCTGGTAGATCGGACGCAGGAGGTCCAGGTCGCGGATGATCGCCGCCGGGCGCAGGTCGAAGACCTCGCCGATCGCCTTCTCGATCCGGTCGAGCGGCACCGTCTCCGTCCCGAACGTCTCCACGAACAGGCTCACCGGGTGGGCCTTGCCGATCGCGTAGGCCACCTGCGCCTCACACCGTTCGGCCAGGCCCGCGGCGACCACGTTCTTCGCCACCCACCGCATCGCGTACGCCGCCGAGCGGTCGACCTTCGACGGGTCCTTGCCCGAGAACGCGCCACCACCGTGCCGGGCGTACCCGCCGTAGGTGTCGACGATGATCTTCCGTCCGGTGAGGCCGGCGTCGCCCATCGGGCCACCGATCTCGAACCGGCCGGTCGGGTTGACCAGCAGCCGGTAACCCTCGGTGTCGAGGTCGAGCGCCTCCAGCTCCGGCGTGATCACGTGGTTCCGGATGTCGGGGGCAAGCAGTTCGTCGAGGGAGATGTGGGCGGCGTGCTGCGTGGAGACCACGACTGTGTCGAGCCGGACCGGGCGTAGGCCGTCGTACTCGACGGTGACCTGCGTCTTGCCGTCCGGCCGCAGGTAGGGCACCGTGCCGTCCTTGCGGACGGCGGCCAGCCGACGGGCCAGCCGGTGGGCCAGCGCGATCGGCAGCGGCATCAGCTCCGGCGTCTCCGAGCAGGCGAAGCCGAACATCATGCCCTGGTCACCGGCGCCCTGGGCGTCGAGCCCACCGCCGGACGAACCGTCGCGCAGCTCGATCGCCGTGTCGACGCCCTGCGCGATGTCGGGCGACTGGGCACCGATCGAGATGCTGACGCCGCAGGAGGCGCCGTCGAAGCCCTTCTTCGACGAGTCGTACCCGATGCCCAGGACCGTTTCCCGCACGATGCGCGGGATGTCGGCGTAGGCCTGCGTGGTGACCTCGCCCGCGACGTGGACCTGGCCGGTGGTGATCAGGCTTTCGACGGCGACCCGGCTGTGCGGGTCCTGTGCCAGTAACGCGTCGAGGATCCCGTCGCTGATCTGATCGGCGATCTTGTCGGGATGACCTTCGGTGACCGACTCGGAGGTGAAGAGGCGGCGCGACATGTGTGACTCCTAACCCGAGGGGCGTGGGGGCCCGGCGAGTCTTCCCGCCGCTGGTGGAGGTTGCCTGGAGGAAGCATGGAGCGATCGAAGGGGTACGCGCCGTACAACTTTCGACACGCATCGATCCTCGGAAGAACCCGCGATGTCGCTACCTGCGGTCGTTCCGACACGCCCCGCTCATCCATAGCTTGAGAGCGTCTCGACGAGTGCTATGGGGAATGGGGGGACCACTGTGGTCAGGTACGAGATTCTCGGGTCGCTGGAAGTGATCCACGAGGGCCGGATCTGCACGCCGACGCCGCCGAAGGTACGGACCGTGTTGGCGCTGCTGGTGATGCGGGCCAATCGGGTCGTTCTGGTCGACTCGATAATCCGGGAGCTGTGGGGTGACGATCCGGCGCGCAGCGCCGTCACCACTGTGCAGACCTACATCTACCACCTGCGCAAGCTCTTCGCGAAGGAGGGCATAGAGACCCCGGACCGAACCGTGCTGGAGAGCCGTGCCCGCGGCTACCTGCTCAGGGTGGAGCCGGGCCAGCTCGACGCCGAGGTGTTCGAGACGATGCTCGACCAGGGTCGCTCGCACATCGAGTCGGACCGGCCCGAGGAGGGCGCCGAGGTGCTGCGGCGGGCGCTGGCCATGTGGACGGGGCCGGTGGGCGCCAACGTGACGTTCGGGCCGGCGTTGGAGGCGCACGCGATCCACCTCCAGGAGCAGTGGATCCGCGCGTTGGAGCTGCGCATCCAGGCCGACATCACGCTCGGCCGCCACCGCGAGCTGATCGGCGAGCTGCGCTATCTCGTGGGCACGTACCCGCTCAACGAGTGGTTCCACCGCCAGCTCATCGTGGCGCTCAGCCGCTCGGGGCGCCGTGGCGAGGCGTTGCAGGCGTACCACCACCTGCGCCGGGTGCTCAGTGAGGAGTTGGGCCTGGACCCTTCGCCTGACCTCCAACGGCTCCAGCGGGAGGTGTTGGCCGCCGGCGGGCCACTGCGCCCGGGGCTGGCCAGGGCCTCGTGACAGGCCCTCGACCGACGCTCCAGCGCCGTTCGACCGGCCGTCCCTAGCTTTCACACGGACATCGCGGCCAGGAGGTCTTCCATGACGAGCACATCCGACCGTCGGGTGGTCATCACCGGGATTGGCGTCATCGCCCCCGGTGGACTGGGCACCAAGGCGTTCTGGGAACTGTTGACCGCTGGCCGCACGGCCACCCGTACCCTGTCGTTCTTCGACGCCACCCCCTTCCGGTCGCGGGTGGCCGCGGAGGCCGACTTCGACCCGGTCGCCGAGGGCCTTTCACCGCAGGAGGTCCGCCGGATGGACCGGGCGGCCCAGATGGCGGTGGTCTGCACCCGGGAGGCGCTGGCCGACAGCGGCTTCGAGGTCGCCGACCCCACCCGGGTCGGCGTGAGCGTCGGCACGGCGGTCGGGGCCACGATGAGCCTCGAAGAGGAGTACGTCGTGGTCAGCGACGGCGGCCGGAAATGGCTGACCGACCACCGGTACGCCACCCCGCACCTCTACGACTATCTGGTGCCGAGCTCGTTCGCCCGCGAGGTGGCGTGGTCGGTCGGGGCGGAAGGTCCGGCGACGGTGGTCTCCACCGGCTGCACGTCGGGCCTCGACTCGGTCGGTCACGCCCGGGAGTTGATCCGGGAGGGCTCGGCCGACGTGATGATCGCCGGCGCTACCGACGCCCCGATCTCGCCGATCACCGTGGCCTGCTTCGACGCCATCAAGGCGACCACGGCCCGCAACGACGACCCGACGCACGCCTCGCGGCCGTTCGACAACAGCCGCGACGGGTTCGTTCTCGGCGAGGGTTCGGCGATGTTCGTCCTCGAAGAGCTCGAGCACGCCCGCCGGCGAGGCGCGCAGATCTACGCCGAACTGGTCGGGTTCGCCTCGCGCTCCAACGCGTTCCACATGACCGGCCTGCGGCCCGACGGGCGGGAGATGGCCGAGGCGATCCGGGTCGCGCTCGCCGACGCCCGGCTGCCCGGCGACGCCGTCGACTACATCAACGCGCACGGCTCGGGTACGAAGCAGAACGACAGGCACGAGACGGCGGCGTTCAAGCGGAGCCTCGGCGACCACGCGTACCGCACCCCGGTCAGCTCGATCAAGTCGATGATCGGCCACTCGCTCGGCGCCATCGGCTCGATCGAGATCGCGGCGTCGGCGCTGGCGATCAAGCACGGGGCGGTGCCGCCGACGGCCAACCTGCACGAACGCGACCCGGAGTGCGACCTCGACTACGTGCCTCTCACCGCCCGCGAGCAGCAGACCGACGTGGTGTTGAGCGTGGGCAGCGGGTTCGGCGGCTTCCAGAGCGCGATGCTCCTGGCGCGTGTGTCATGACCACCGTCGTCACCGGGGTCGGGGTGGCCGCGCCCAACGGGTTGGGCCGCGACGCCTTCTGGGCGGCCACCGTCGCCGGGGTGGGTGGCATCGCGCCGATCAGTCGTTTCGACCCATCGGGTTATCCCGCCCAGTTGGCCGGCGAGGTGCCCGGGTACGAGGCTGCCGATCACATCCCGAGCCGGCTGATGGCGCAGACCGACCACATGACGCGGCTGTCGTTGACGGCGGCGCAGTGGGCGCTGGCCGATGCGTCGGTCGACCCGTCGGCGCTGCCCGAGTTCGGCATGGGTGTCGTCACGGCCAGCGCGTCGGGCGGCTTCGAGTTCGGCCATCGTGAGCTGGAGAAGCTCTGGAGCAAGGGCTCCGAGCACGTCAGCGCCTACCAGTCGTTCGCCTGGTTCTACGCCGTCAACACCGGCCAGATCTCGATCCGCCACGGGATGCGTGGGCCGACCGGGGTGCTCGTCACCGAGCAGGCGGGTGGGCTCGACGCGGTGGCGCAGGCCCGACGCCAGGTGCGCAAGGGCGTGCAGCTCGTGATGACCGGCGGTGTCGACGCGTCGCTCTGCCCGTGGGGCTGGACGGCCCAGCTCGCCAACGGCCTCCTCAGCACGGGGCGCGATCCGGCCACGGCGTACCTGCCGTTCGACGCCAACGCGTCGGGTTACGTGCCGGGCGAGGGCGGGGCGATCCTCGTGTTGGAGGACGAACACGCCGCTGCCCGGCGCGGGGCCGCCGTCTACGGGGTGATCGCCGGATACGGCGCGACGTTCGACCCGCGGCCCGGCTCCGGCCGCCCGCCGGGTCTGCGTCGGGCGGCCGAGATGGCAGTGTCCGACGCCGGTCTCACACCGGCCGACATCGACGTCGTCTTCGCTGACGGCGCCGGTGTCGCGGAGCTCGACCGCGTCGAGGCCGAGGCGATCACCGCGGTCTTCGGCCCACGCGGGGTGCCGGTGACAGCGCCCAAGACGATGACCGGCCGGCTCTACTCGGGCGGGGCGGCGCTCGACCTCGTCTCCGCGCTGCTGTCGATCCGGCACGGTGTCATCCCGCCCACCACCAACATCCGCCAGCCGGCCGAGGGCCTGCACCTCGACCTGGTGCGCGACGTCGCGCGGGAGACACCCGTACGCGCGGCGCTCGTCCTCGCCAGGGGCTACGGCGGGTTCAACGCGGCCATGGTCGTTACCGACGAAAGGAATGGACGATGACCGACGCCAGCCTCGCCGCCGTCGCTAACTTCGACGAGCAGCAGGCGCTTGACCTGCGTGAACGGCAGATCGCGGTGCTGGGAAGCGCCAAACAGATCGCCAACGTGATCTACGTGGTCACCGAGCTCGGCGTCGCCGACCTGCTCGTCGACGGACCGGTGCCGGTCGCCCAACTGGCGGCGGCGACCGAGTCGCACGAGGACGCGCTGCGGCGGATCCTGCGCGCGGCCTCGGCGGTCGGCATCTTCGACGAGCAGGAGGACGGGTCGTTCGCGCTGACCCCGCTCGGCGAGGGGCTGACGTCGGCCCGGATCGGCGGGCTGCGGCCGATGGTGCAGTTCAGCGGCGCCGACTTCAACCGCCTCCCGTACGCGGAGATCCTGCACAGCGTCCGCACCGGCGAGCCGGCCTTCAACAAGGTCTTCGGCATGGGCTTCTACGACTACCTCCAGGCCCACCCGGAGGCCAACCGGTTCTTCGAGGGCTTCATGGCCCACTGGAGCCGGCGGCTCGCCGACCGGTTCGCGGCGGAGTTGGCGCCCGAGCGGTTCGGCCGGATCGCCGACATCGGCGGCAGCAACGGCTACTTCCTGGCCAAGATGCTCCAGCGTCACCCCGAGGGCACCGGTGTCCTCTTCGACCTGCCCGAGGTGGTGGCCGACGCCGAACCGCTGCTCAAGGAGCACGGTGTCACCGAGCGGGTCGAGGTGCGGGGCGGCGACTTCTTCACCGACGAACTGCCGGCCGGCGCCGACGCGTACATCCTGAAGTCGATCGTCCACAACTGGCCGGACGACACCTGCGTCACGCTGCTGCGTCGGATCCGCGCGGCGATCGGCGACGCCGACTCCCGCCTCATCGCGATCGACCAGATCGTTCCGCCGCGCAACCAGTGGGACCACGCCAAGATCATCGACATCGACATGCTGGTGCTCTTCGGCGGCAAGGAGCGCGACCTCCGCGAATGGCAGGCGCTGTTCACCGCGTCCGGTTTCGAGCTGGTCAACACCCCCGCGTCCCGCGGCTGGGCCCTGCTCGAAGCGCGTCCGATCTAGGAAAGGAAGCCCGCAATGGCACACATCGGCATCGACCAGCCGGTCGTGACGATGGTCAACGTCTTCACCGTCGAGCCGGCCAACCAGCAGAAGCTCGTCGACATCCTGATCGAGGCGACCGACGCGGTGATGTCCAAGGTCGACGGGTTCGTGTCGGCGAACATCCACGCCAGCCTCGACGGGACCCGGGTCGTCAACTACGCGCAGTGGAAGAGCGAAGAGCACTTCACAGCGATGCTCCAGAACCCCGAGGTCCACCCCCACTTCGGCGAGGTACGCGCGATCGCCACGCCGGAACGCCACCTCTACAAAGTCGTCTACACGGAGGACGCTCATGTCTGACGGAAGCACCGACGTCCTGATCGTCGGCGGCGGCCCGGTCGGCCTGTCGACCGCGCTCTTCCTGGCCCGCAAGGGGATCCGGCCGATCCTTGTCGAACGTCGGCCCCGGCTGTCGACGATCCCCCGCGCGACCGGTCTGCACGCCCGCACCGTGGAGATCTTCCGCACCGTCGGCCTGGAGCCGGCAGTGCAGCAGGCCGGCATGAAGATCGTCGGGCCGGGCGCCGAACTCGACCTCGTTCGCGCCGGCCGCGCCACGCCACTGGTCATGCTCGGCGCCCAGTCCCTGGCCGACCTCCACAAGTCGTTCGTCATGGAGGCGCACGACGTCGACTACGACCCGTTCACGCCAAGCTGGCCGATCTGGTGCGGCCAGGACCACTACGAGCCGCTGCTCCACGACGCCGCCGTCGAGGCGGGCGCGGAGATCCGCTTCCAGAACGAGCTGATCGGGCTGACCCAGGACCAGGACGGCGTGACCGCGACAGTCAACGACAACGGCACGACACGCACGATCCGGGCGCGCTACGTCGTCGCGGCCGACGGCGTGAAGAGCCCTGTCCGGAACATGCTTGAGATCGGAGACCGCAGCAACGGTGTCGCCGGGAACTTCGTCAGCATCATCTTCCGCGCCAAGGTCGACCTGCCCGAGTCGGCACCCCGGTTCACGCTGATCTACCTGATGAACCAGCTGGCCCAGGGTCTGCTGCTCTTCATCGAGCCGGGGCGGTGGATGTTCGGCGTCAACTACTACCCCGAGCGGGGGCAGTCACCGGCCGACTTCACCCCGGAACGCTGCGTCGAACTGGCCCGGATCGCGGCCGGCGACCCCGAACTGGAGGTCGAGGTCGAGTCGGCCCAGCCCTGGGACGCGCGGCACATGGTGGCCGACGCGTACCAGTCGGGGCGGGTCTTCCTCGCCGGCGACGCCTGCCACGCCCACCCGCCGGCCGGCGGCTTCGGCGTCAACGCCGGCATCCAGGACGCGCACAACCTGGCGTGGAAGCTCGCCGACGTCCTTGCGGGGCGGGCCGACGAGAGCCTGCTCGACTCCTACGAAGCCGAGCGTCGTCCGGTCGGCGCGGCGACCGCCGACCAGGCGTGGATGCTTTTCCGCACCAGGGGTCAGCTCGCCGACGAGGACAAGGCCGCCTACCGGGACTTCGTCATCGTGACGATGGGCTACCGGTACACCTCAAACGCGATCGTCGGCGCGCCCGCCGACACCGAGCTGCTGCCCCGCGAGCTGACCTTCACCGGTCAACCCGGGTCGCGTGCCCCGCACGGCTGGGTCGACCACGACGGCGCTCGGGTCTCCACTATCGACGTGCTGACCGAGGGCTGGACGTTGGCCACGGCTCCGGGCGACGACACCTGGCTCGCGGCGGCCGAGGCGGTCTCGGCGGAGACCGGGCTTCCGATCAAGGCGCTGACCGCCGGCCCCGACGGCGACCTCGCCGACGACGGCTCGTGGCTCGCGAGCTGCGGAGTCGGCCCCGGCGGGGCGCTGCTGGTACGCCCCGACGGCATCGTGGCCTGGCGCAGCGCCGGCCCGGTCGACGACCAGGCAAAGACCCTCGCCGCCGCCCTGGCCACGATCCTGCGGGGAGCGTGAGCACATGTCCTACCGCGCCCTCATGGTCATGCGGATGGCCCCCGGTCACGCCGACGCGGTCGCCGAGCTCTTCGCCGAGCACGACAAGGGCGACATGCCCTACGTCGTCGGCATCTCGCGGCGCACCCTCTTCCAGTACCAGGACCTCTACATGCACCTGCTCGAAGCCGACACCGACGTCTTCGACAAGCTCCTCGCGGCCCGAGCCCGCGCGGACTTCCAGGAGGTCAACCGGCGCCTCTCGGCCTACCTGCAGCGCTACGCGCCAGACAGCATGACCGAGTTGCAGGACTCGAAGGCCACGCCCTTCTACACCTGGAGCCCCGAGACAGGGAGCATCACGTGACGCTGACCCGCCGCGACATCAACGACATGATGCAGGCATACAAGAAGACGAGCCTGCTGCGTACCGCTGTCGAGCTGGGCGTGTTCGACGCGCTCGCCGCGGGCCCGGCCACGGCCGGCGGGCTCGCTCCGAAGCTCGGCGTCCACCCGCGGGGCGCGCGGATCCTGCTCGACGCGCTCACCGCGATCCGCCTCACCGACCGGACCGGCGAGCACTTCTCGCTCACCCCGGCGGCCGCCGACCACCTGGTCAGCACCCGTCCGGACTACCTGGGCGGCATGGTCAAGGTGATGTCGAGCGACTGGGAGTGGGACGCGCTGCGCGACCTCAGCGCCGCCGTACGGGCCGGCGGCACCGTCCTCGACGTGCACGCCGAGACCCCGGAGTACACCTACTGGGAGGACTTCGCCGCGTACGCCACGAAGGTCGCCCAGCCGACCGCCGAGGTGATGGCCGAGGCGCTCGCGCCGTGGACGAAGGAGCGCGCCGAACTCGACATCCTCGACGTCGCCTGCGGCCACGGCGTCTACGGCTACACCCTCGCGCAGCACAACCCACAGGCGGCGGTGACCTCGCTGGACTGGCCCAACGTGCTCGCCGTGACGGAGAAGCACGCCGAGCGGCTCGGCGTACGCGACCGGGCGTCGTTCCTGCCGGGTGACATGTTCACCACCGATCTCGGTGGCCCCTACGACGTCGCGTTGCTCACCAACGTCACCCACCACTTCTCCGAGGAGCGGGTGCACGAGCTGGTGGCCAGGCTCGGTTCCGTGGTCAAGCCGGGTGGGCGGCTGGTCATCGTCGGTTTCACCACCGGCGACGAGTCGCCGGCACTGGACCCGGCGCCGTACCTCTTCTCGGTGTTGATGTTGGTCTGGACCTTCGAGGGTGAGTCGCACTCCGTCGCCGCCTACAACCGGGCCCTCGCCGCGGCGGGCTTCGGCCCGGCCACCGTCCACCCGACGGACCTGCCGTTCCGAGTGCTCGTCGCAGAGAAGGGATGATCATGCATCGGCAACCGATCGTGAAGGTCGCCGCCACCGACGTGCCCGGCATCAACCGGATCGGCGGCGAGGTGCGGATCCTGCTCAGCCCGAAGACCGTCGACGCGACGGAGGGCTTCATGGGCACTGTCCGCCTGGAGCCGGGCGAGTTCCTGGCGGAGCAGTACAACCCGTACTCGGACAAGTTCTGTTATCTGGTGCGCGGCGAGGTGGTGATCCGCGTCGACGGCGCGGAGGTCAAGCTCGCGGCCGACGAGGCTCTCATGGTCCGTCGCGGCCAGCGGCACCGCATCGTCAACGCCGGTGGCGAGACCGCGCTGATCGTGTTCCAGATCAGCCCGCTCGCGCCGCGCCCCGAACTGGGCCACGTCGACACCGAGGAGGTCCCGCACCCGGAGTCGCCGGTGCCGCAGGTCGGCGGCGTGCGCGACGGATGGCAGCGACCGACGGGAGGAAACTCATGAGCCAGCTGACCCTCGACGACCTGCGTCGAATCCTGGAGACCAGTTCCGGTGTGGTCGAGCAGACCGACTGGGCCGACCCGGCGACGCTCGACGCGCCGTTCGACGACCTCGGCTACGACTCGCTCGCGCTGTTGGAGCTGGCGGCGCGGGTGCAACAGGAGTACGAGGTGCGCATCCCCGACGACGCCGTGTCGATCATGAAGACGCCGCGGCTCGCCGTCGACTACGTCAACCAACGACTCGCGGATCGGTGACCCCATGGCCGGACACACTGACAACGCGGTCGTCATCAACGCACCGTTCGACCTCGTCTGGGACCTGACCAACGACATCCCCAACTGGCCCTCCCTGTTCAGCGAGTACGCCAGCACCGAGGTGCTCTCGACGTCCGCCGACGGGGCCGTCGTCTTCCGCCTGACCATGCACCCCGACCCGGCCGGCCGGGTCTGGAGCTGGGTCTCCGAGCGGGTGCCCGACCGCGGCGACCGGGTGGTGCGGGCACGGCGGCTGGAGACCGGCGCCTTCAAGTACATGAACCTGTTCTGGGAATACACCGAGATCCCGGACGGCGGGGTGCGGATGCGGTGGGTACAGGACTTCGAGATGCGGCCGGGCGGGCACGCCGACGACGAGGGCATGACCGCTCACCTCAACCGGACCACACGTGAGCAGCAGGCACGCATCCGGGAGATCGTGGAGAAGGCCGCGGCCGAACGCGGGCAGTCATGACCGCCACCGTCAACGCGCCCGTCGGCAAGAGCTGGCTGATCTGTCCGGGCTGTCGGGCGCTGCTCTACCAGCGCCGGGTCGAGCGCAACCTGGGCGTCTGCCCGGAGTGCGACCACCACGACCAGGTCACCGCACACCAGCGGATCGAGCAGCTCTTCGATCTCGACTCGGTCGAGGAGCTGCCACCGGTCGGCGCCTTCGGTGATCCGCTCGGGTTCGTCGACACCGTGCCCTACCCGCAACGCATCGAGGCGGCCCGCCGGCGCACCGGGCTCGACGAGGCGGTCGTCTGCGTCCGGGGCACCGTCGAGGGGCAGCCGTTGATAGCGGCGGTCATGGACTTCCGGTTCCTCGGCGGCAGCCTCGGCACGGGCGTCGGCGAGCGGATCACCCGGGCCGCCGAGGTGGCGCTGGAAACCCGTACGCCGCTGCTGATCGTCAGCGCCTCCGGCGGCGCCCGGATGCAGGAGGGCGTGCTGTCGCTCATGCAGATGGCCAAGACGAGCGCGGCGCTCGGGGCCCTCGACGAGGCCGGGGTGTTGACGATCTCGCTGGTCAGCGACCCGACCTACGGTGGCGTCGCCGCATCGTTCGCGACGCTCTGCGACGTCATCCTCGCCGAGCCGGGGGCGCGCCTCGGCTTCGCCGGGCCGAGGGTCATCCAGCAGACGCTGCGTCAGCCGCTGCCGGCCGGCTTCCAGACCGCCGAGTACCTCTTTGCCCGCGGCATGCTCGACGACCTGGTGCCCCGGTCGAACCTGCGGTCGACAATCGGCCGGCTGCTGGCCTTCGCGGGGGCCGACCGGTCCGCGCCGGATCGTTACCCGGTACGGGCCATCACGCCCCCCGAGTCGGCGGACCCGTGGGCGGTCGTGGCGCTGTCCCGCGATCTCGCCCGACCATCCACACTCGACTACATCGGCCACTTCGTTGACGGTTTCGTGGAGCTGCACGGCGACCGGCTGGCGAGTGACTGCCCGGCGATCGTCGGCGGCGTCGGTCTGATCGACGGCCGGCCCACAGTGGTGATCGGCCACCAGAAGGGCCACACTGTCGCCGAGGTGGCCAGCCGCAACTTCGGCATGGCGACACCGGCCGGCTACCGCAAGGCGGCCCGGCTGATGCGCCTGGCCGAGAAGCTCGGCACGCCGATCGTGACGCTGATCGACACGCCCGGCGCCTACCACGGCATCTCCGCGGAGGAGAACGGGCAGGCCCTCGCCATCGCCGACAGCATTCGGCTGATGGCCGGGCTGACGGTTCCGGTCGTCGCGATCGTGACCGGCGAGGGTGGCAGCGGAGGTGCGCTCGCCCTCGGCGTCGGCAACCGGGTGCTGATGCTCGCCAACGCGACGTACTCGGTGATCAGCCCGGAAGGCTGCGCCGCGATCCTCTGGAACGACTCCGGTCGGGCCGACGAGGCCGCCGCGCAGCTCAAGCTCCAGGCCGGCGACCTGCTGGCGCTCGGCATCGTCGACGGTGTGGTTCCCGAACCACAGGGCGGGGCGCCGGCCGATCCCGGGGCGACCGCGTCGGCCGTACACCGGGCGGTTGTCGACGCGTTCGCGGAGTTGGCCGGTCTCAACCGCGAGGAGGTGCGGGCCCAGCGCCGGGCCCGCTTCCGACAGATCGGAGGTTTGACGAATGCCGGAGGGTAACGCCGACCCGCTGGATGCCGCGGTCCGCAGTCTCGCGCGGCTGATCGGGTCGACGCCAGGTCCGGTCCGCCGCGCCCGGCTCCAGCACGGCGACCTGGTGGTCGAGGTGGAGTGGCCGGACGGCGCACCCGGGGTCGCTGCGATCCCGGCGGTCCCGCCGGTGGAGGCCGACGCCGGTCTGCACTACGTGTGCGCGCCGATGGTCGCGACGCTCTACCTCGCGCCGTCGCCCGGCGCCGACCCGTTCGTCAGTGAGGGCGACCAGGTCGTGCCCGGCCAGCAGGTAGCGATCCTCGAAGCGATGAAGATGATGATCCCGGTCGAAGCCGACCGCGCGGGCGAGGTCGTGAAGGTGCTGGTGCCCAACGCGACGCCGGTCGAGTACGGCGAACGGTTGATCGCCTTAGCTGTGTCGGAGGGCTGACCCAGTGTTCGAGTCGGTGCTGATCGCCAACCGGGGCGAGATCGCGGTCCGGATCGCCCGGACCTGCCGGGAGATGGGGCTGCGTACGGTGGCGGTCTACTCGACAGTCGACCGGGACTCCGCTGTGGTGCGGCTGGCCGACGAAGCCGTCCAGATCGGGCCCGGTCCCAGCCGGCGCAGCTACCTGAGCGCCCCGGCCATCATCGAGGCGGCCCGCCGCACGGGGGCCGACGCCATCCACCCGGGCTACGGATTCCTCTCCGAGGACCCGGACTTCGCCGAGATCTGCGAGGCCGACGGGATCACGTTCATCGGGCCGCCGCCCGCCGTGATGGCCGCGCTGGGCGACAAGGCCCGGACGCGGGGCATCATGGCGGGCCTCGGCCTGCCCGTGCTCCCCGGCACTACCAACGCCGTCGAGTCGGCGGCCCACGCCCGCGCGGTCGCCGACGAGATCGGCTTCCCGCTGATCATCAAGGCGGTCGCCGGTGGCGGCGGTCGGGGCGTACGGGTGGTCCGCGACAGGGCCTCGTTCCTGGGCGAGTTCGCCTCCGCGCGGGCCGAGGCGCAGCTGCTCTTCGGTGACAATCGGGTCTACATCGAGCGCTACCTCGAGTCGGCCCGGCACGTCGAGGTGCAGGTGCTCACCGACCGCTACGGCAACGGCATCCACCTCGGCGAGCGCGACTGCTCGGTGCAGCGGCGTCACCAGAAGCTGATCGAGGAGTCACCGGCGCCCGGGTTGCCGCAACACATGGTCGACCGGATGACCGCCGCCGCGGTCACCGGCGCGCTCGGTGTCGGGTACGTGGGCGCGGGCACCTTCGAGTTCCTGGTCGGCGGTGGGGACGACTTCCACCTCATGGAGGTCAACTGCCGACTCCAGGTCGAACACCCGGTCTCCGAGCTGGTGACCGGCGTCGACCTGGTGCGGCAACAGATCCTCGTCGCGGCCGGCGAACGACTCGCGCTGACCCAGGCCGACGTGACGCCGCGCGGCACCGCGATCGAGTGTCGCCTCAACGTCGAGGACCCGGCGCGCGGCTTCGTACCGACGCCGGGGGAGTTGACCCGCTTCGACCTGCCCGCCGGCCCGTTCGTCCGGGTCGACACGCACGGGTACGCCGGCTACCGGGTTCCGGCCGACTACGACTCCCTCCTCGCGAAGGTGGTCGTCTGGGCGCCCGACCGCACCCAGGCCCTGGCCCGGATGGCCCGCGCCCTCGACGAGTGCGCCGTCGAAGGGCCAGGTGTGGCCACCACCCGCGACTTCCTCCGATCGACGCTCGACCACCCGCTGTTCCGCGCCGCGAAACACGACACCTCGCTGGTCGACACCATGCTCACCGGCCTCCAGCCGGACACCACCGAAGCTCCAGGGCGCCACTAACCGAAGGGTCCACACTGCTGCCGGTTCGCGGGTTTGCGGCCCGTGCGTCCACGCGGGCGCCCGCGGACGGAAGGTGGCCGACATGGCAATTGACAACGCTTCTCGAGGTGTCAGCCGACGGCGATTATTGGCCGGAGTCGGCGCGGGGGCGCTCGTGGCCGGCACCGGGGGAGTCCTGCTCGACGCGACGCCCGCGGCGGCCGCGTTCTCCAACCGGTTCGGCCGGATGTTCCCGTCGCTGCCGGCGTTCGGGTCCGCGACGACCCAGATGCGGAACGCGCTGATCGACCTGTCGCGCGTCGGCGGCCCGATGGACGCCCGCGACCCGCTCGGTGTCGGCGCGGAGGCACTCGCCGAGCAGCAGCAGCACAGCATCAACAACCCCGACAACTTCTCGATCCCGCAGGGCATGACGTACTTCGGGCAGTTCGTCGACCACGACCTGGCCTTCGAGACGACGGCGCCGCTGGGTACGCCGGTCGACCCGACCACGGTGCCGAACCCCCGGACGCCGGCCCTCGACCTCGACTCGCTCTACGGTGGCGGGCCGACCGGAAACCCGGAGCTGTACAACTCCGCCGATCCCGCCAAACTCAAGATCGAGTCGGGCGGACGCTTCGAAGACCTGCCGCGCAACTCCAGTGGCAGGGCGATCGTCTTCGACGTCCGCAACGACGAGAACCTGCCGATCGCGCAGATCACGGCCGCGTTCATCCTCTTCCACAACCGGGTGGTCGACCTGGTGCGCGCACAGGGCACACCGGCGGCACAGGTCTTCGGCGCCGCCCGGCAACTCGTCACCTGGCACTACCAGTGGATCGTGCTCAACGAGTTCCTTCCGCTGATCGCCGGCCCGGGCACTGTCTTCACAGTGCTCAACGGAGGCCGCCGCTTCTACAAGCCGGAGCCCAACGCGACGTTCATCCCGGTCGAGTTCACAGCGGCGGCGTTCCGCTTCGGCCACAGCCAGCCACGACCGGCCTACCTGGTCAACCGCACCGGCAACGGTGGTGACGAGTTCTACGCCATGCTCTTCGACCCGGCGCTGAGCGGCGGCGACCCGGCCGACCTGCGCGGCGGGAAGCGGGCCGCCCGTCGCTACCTCGACTACCAGTTCTGGTTCCAGTTCTTCGACGGCCAGGTGCACTGGAGCAAGTGGATCGACGTACGCAACTCGACGCCGTTGTTCGGCTTCCCGCTGCCACCGCCGCCGTCCGGCTCGCCGTCGGCCAACCTGCTCGGACGCGACCTGCTCCGTCAGCTCACCTTCGGCATCCCGTCGGGCCAGCGGATCGCCGCCCACATCGGGGCGCCCGCACTGGGCAGTTTCAACTTCCCGGAGCTCAGTGGGTACGGCCTCGGCCTGGACTCGAACACCCCGCTCTTCTACTACATCCTCAAGGAGGCACAGCTACAGGCCGGCGGAGGCTCGTTGGGCGCGGTAGGTGGGCGAATCGTGGCAGAGGTGCTCATCGGCATCGCCCAGCTCGACCCGGCGAGCTACCTGAAGGTGCAGCCCAACTGGCGTCCCACCCTGCCCGCCCGCTTCTCGGGCCAGTTCACGATGGCCGACCTGCTCACGTACGCCCGGGTCGACCCGGGCAGCCGCAACTCCTGACGGCGCTTGCTCCGCACGCGGGCCCGAGGTGGCCGGCGTGCGGAGCATGAGCCCGGTTGAACGGGACTCCAACGGTCCTCGACGCGGGTGGGAGAGGGTGCGGGCATGACTGGCGACTTCAGCGATTTCAAGGTGGCGGATCTGTCGTTGGCGGCCTTCGGGCGTAAGGAGATCGAGCTGGCCGAGCATGAGATGCCGGGTCTGATGTCGATTCGGAGGGAGTTCGCCTCGCGGCAGCCGTTGAAGGGTGCGCGGATCACCGGCTCGCTGCACATGACGATCCAGACGGCCGTGTTGATCGAGACGCTGGTGGCGCTCGGCGCGCAGGTCCGGTGGGCGTCCTGCAACATCTTCTCCACCCAGGACCACGCGGCGGCGGCGGTCGCGGTCGGCCCGACCGGCACCCCGGACGCCCCGGCGGGTGTCCCGGTCTACGCCTGGAAGGGCGAGTCCCTCGACGAGTACTGGTGGTGCACCCAGCAGGTGCTGCTCTGGCCGGACGGGCAGGGCCCGAACATGATCCTCGACGATGGTGGTGACGCCACACTGCTGGTGCACAAGGGCGCCGAGTTCGAGGCGATCGGCGCGGTCCCGTCACCGGAGAGCGCCGACTCCGAGGAGTACGAGGTCATCCTCGGTGTGTTGACGCGGTCGCTGCGGGAGGACGACCGCCGCTGGACGCGGGTCGCTGCCGGGATCAAGGGGGTGACCGAGGAGACCACCACCGGCGTGCACCGGCTGTACGAGATGCAGCAGGCAGGGAACCTGATGTTCCCGGCGATCAACGTGAACGACTCGGTGACCAAGAGCAAGTTCGACAACAAGTACGGCTGTCGGCACTCGTTGATCGACGGTATCAACCGGGCCACCGATGTGCTGATCGGCGGGAAGGTCGCCGTGGTGTTCGGCTACGGCGACGTCGGTAAGGGCTGCGCCGAGAGTCTGCGTGGTCAGGGTGCGCGGGTCATCGTGACCGAGGTGGATCCGATCTGCGCGCTCCAGGCCGCGATGGACGGCTACCAGGTCGCGACCATCGACGACGTTGTCGAGACCGCTGACATCTTCGTGACCGCCACCGGCTGCTTCAGCGTGATCACCAACGAGCACATGGCGCGGATGAAGCACCAGGCGATAGTGGGAAACATCGGTCACTTCGACAACGAGATCGACATGGCTGGTCTCGCGAAACGCGGGGACGTCGAGCGGATCACAGTGAAGCCGCAGGTGGACGAGTGGCGGTTCGCGGACGGCCACTCGATCATCGTGCTGTCCGAGGGGCGGCTGTTGAACCTGGGCAACGCCACCGGGCATCCGAGCTTCGTGATGTCGAACAGCTTCGCCAACCAGACCATCGCGCAGATCGAGCTGTTCACCAGCACCGACCAGTACCCGATCGGTGTCCACACCCTCCCCAAGCACCTGGACGAGAAGGTGGCCCGACTCCACCTCTCCGCGCTGGGTGTCCGCCTCACCGAACTGACAAAGGAACAAGCCAACTACCTCGGCGTCCCGGTCGAAGGGCCCTACAAGCCCGACCACTACCGCTACTGAGAGGGCCCGTCCGCATGATCGCCGTATCCGGCTCGATCGCGACCGACCATCTGATGCGTTTTCCCGGGCGTTTCGCCGAGCAACTCATCGCCGGCAGCCTCGACACCGTCTCGCTCTCGTTCCTCGTCGACGACCTGGTCGTCCGACGCGGCGGGGTCGCGGCAAACATCGCCTTCGGGCTCGCCCAACTCGGGCACCGGCCGGTACTGCTCGGCGCGGTCGGCGGCGACTTCGGCGACTACCGCGGCTGGCTGGAGCGGCACGGGGTCGACTGCTCGGAGGTGCAGGTCAGCTCCATCGCGCACACCGCCCGGTTCATCTGCACCACCGACACCGACCTCTGCCAGATCGCGTCGTTCTATCCCGGCGCGATGGGCGAGCCCGACCGGATCAATCTCGACGGTGTCGCCGCACGGGCCGGCGGGCTCGGGCTCGTCATCGTCGCCGCGGAGAACCCGGACACGATGCTCGCCCGCGCCGCCGCCTGCCGCCGGCTGGGCCTGCCCTTCGCCGCCGACCCGTCACAGCAGCTGGCCCGGATGCCGTCGGCCGACATCGAGGCAATGATCAACGGCGCTCGTTACCTGTTGACGAACGAGTACGAGGCGGCGCTGCTGGAGTCGAAGACCGGGCTGAGCGAGGACGACATCCTGCGCCGCGTGGGCGTGCGGGTCGTGACCCTGGGCGCCAACGGGGTACGCGTCACCGGGCAGGACTGCGACTTCCTGGTCCCGGCGGCGCGAGTGGGTCGCATCGTCGACCCGACCGGCGTCGGCGACGGCTTCCGGGCCGGCTTCTTCGCCGCGCTCGCCGCCGATCTGCCCATCGAGCGCGCGGCGCAGGTGGGCTGCGTACTGGCGGCGCACGTGCTGGAGGTCGAGGGCCCGCAGGAATACACGATCGACGCCGACGCTTTCGAGCGCCGCATCGCCGACTCCTACGGCCCGGACGTCGCTGTCGACGTGCGGGCACTGGGGTTGGCTCGGGTCTGATCGGGCCAGCCAGGGGAGAGGCCCTTCCCTGGGTGGTCTTCAGACGATTGACGACGACCAGCGAAGCTCGATCTTGACACAGTGACACCGGATGACTACCCTACGGGCCGATCTGCACAACGGGGGTGTCATCGTGGCGGTGCCGATCGACTTCATGGTGCTCGGGCCCCTGGAGGTCCACGCTGGCGACCAACGCGTTGAGCTGGGCGGCGAGCGGCAGAGAAGGCTGCTGGCCGGTCTGCTTCTCCGCCACGGTCAGTTGGTGTCCGCCGCAGACCTGATCGCCATCGCCTGGAGCGGGGACCCGCCCGCGACAGCTCGCAACCAGATCCACAGCGGAATTTGGCAGCTGCGTCGCACACTTGACCGCTACGGTGCGGCGCACCTGCTGGGTGGTGAGCGCGCCAACTACCGGCTTCGGGTCGACGCGAGTCAGCTGGACCTCGCCCGATTCAAGGATGCCGTGTCCGAGGGGCGACGCCTGGTCGCGCTCGACGACAAGCGTAAGGCCGCCGTCGTGCTGCGTCAGGCGGTGTCGATGTGGCGAGGTCCCGCTCTCGCCGATCTGAACGGAATCGTGCTGGAGCGCGAGGCCGCCGCATTGGAGGAGTTGCGCATCGCGGTTCTCGAAGAGTGTCTGGAGTGCGAGCTGGCCTTCGGCGGCGGGGCTGCCGTGGTCGCCGAACTGACTGATCTGGTGGCGAAACATCCGCTGCGGGAGCGGCTCGCGGCCATGCTGATGACCGGCCTCTACCAGTCCGGGCGGCAGGCCGAGGCGATCGAGGCGTACCAGCGCGTCGCTTCCACGCTCGCCGACGAACTGGGCGTCGACCCGGGCGACGAGCTGCGGAGGAGGTACGAGGCGATTCTTCGGCAAGACCGAGCCCTCGACCCGTCGGCGCGTCCCGAGGGCGTCGCCCTTGCGTCCGGCGCCGGTGCGACACCTGTTCGCCCGGCTCAACTTCCCCTGCAAGGGGCCCTGTTCGTCGGCCGTTCTTCCAGTCTGGCCGAGTTGGATGCGGCTCTGGCGACCGAGCCCACTGACCAGCCGCCCCCGAGTGTCCTGTCCATCGTGGGCCATGCCGGTGTCGGCAAGACCGCGCTGGCCGTCCGTTGGGCACATCGGGTCCGTGACCGTTTCCCGGACGGGCAGCTCTTTGTGAACCTGGACGGGTTCGGCCCGGACGGAACGGCGGCCCTCAAGCCGACCGACGTGCTACGAGACTTCCTGGAAGCGTTGCACGTTCCGCCGGACCGGATACCTCCCGGGCTCAACGCGCAGGCGAGTCTCTACCGCAGCGTCCTGGCCGACCGGCGGGTGCTGGTCGTGCTGGACAACGCCCGCGACGCGGCACAGGTACGCCCACTGCTTCCGGGCAGCCCGTCCTGCCTGGTCGTGGTCACCAGCCGAAACCGGCTCACCGGACTCGTCGTGAACGAAGGCGCTCAACCCGTGGCGCTCGGCATGCTGACCGAGGTGGAGGCGCACGAGTTGCTCACCCGCCGCCTCGGCGTCGCCCGGGTCGTGCGGGACGCGGGAGCCGTCGACCAGATCATCCGCCGGTGCGCAGGTCTACCCCTGGCGCTGGCCATCGTCGCGGCGCGTGCGGCCACCGACGCCCAGCTCTCGATCGAGGTCCTCGCCGGTCGCCTCGCGAGCGGCGGGGATCTGGACGTCCTTGCCGGGGACGATCCGCGGTCCGACCTCCGGACGGTTCTCTCCGGCTCCTACCGCGCTCTCAGTCCCGAGCACGCCCGACTGTTCCGCCTGCTCGGCCTGCATCATGGCCTGGAGATGGCCGTCTCGACCTGCGCCAGCCTGGCCGGCCTGCCGCTGGACCAGACCAGCCGACTGCTCGCCGACCTCGTAGCCGTCCACATGGTCGAGCGGCGTTCGACCGACCGGTACGCGCTCCACGATCTCCTGCGCGCGTACGCGCGCGAACTCGTCGACGGTCACGAGACCGAGCGCGATCGGCGCGCCGCGCGGCATCGGATGCTCGACCACTACCTGAACACCGCCCATGTCGCCGATCGCCTGATCTATCCGCACCGGCGTGACTCGATCGACCTCGCGGCGCCGCAGCCCGGCGTGACCACGGAGATCCTCACCGACAGCGACGCGGCGTTCGCCTGGTTCACGCACGAACGGCGGGCACTCGTCACGGCGGTCGACATGGCAGCCTCGGACGGGTTCGACTCGCACGCGTGGCAACTTGGCTGGACACTGACCACCTTCCTCAACCGATGCGGATGGTGGCACGAGTGGGCTGCGGTCGAGGCCACTGGTCTCGTCGCTGCGCAGCGGCTGAAGGACCGCAGGGCCGAGGCGCGCTGTCATCGCGGCCTCGCCAACGCCCACACCCGCCTGGGGCACTACGAACGTGCCCGCCAGCACCACGGCTCTGCCTTGAATCTGTACGTCGAGATCGGGGACCGGACCGGACAGGCGCAGGTCCACAGCAATCTGTCCTGGTTGGCCGAGCGTCAGGGAAGCTACCGTGACGCGCTGGCGCACGCCCAACAGATGCTGGACCTCCACCGGCAGGTGGGCCCCGAAGCTGGCGAGGCCAGCGCACTCAACGCGGTCGGGTGGTACCACAGCCTGCTGGGGGACCACACCCGCGCTCTCGACTACTGCGGACGCGCCGTCACTCTCATGCAACGCCTGGGCGACCTCCACGGTGAGGCGTACGTGTGGGACAGCCTGGCGCATGTTCACCACCAACGAGGCGACCACGCCCAGGCGCTCTCGTGTGGGCGGCGCGCGGTCAACCTGGCTGCAGAGGTCGGTGAGACCACTCTCCAAGCCAGCGCGTTGGCCCGCCTCGGCGACACCCACGAGGCCGCGGGTGACCTGGCCTCAGCGTGGAAGGTGTGGCATCAAGCATTGGATGTCTACAACGGACGCGACGAGGTGCAGGCGGCAGCCATTCGAGAAAAGCTGAAGGTCAGCATCTACGGCTCCTGACCTCCCGCCGGTCGTGACAATCAGACACGAACCCCCAGACACGGATATCCAACCCATCGACGGCTGTCCACACCTTGGCAGCGGTGCGCTCCTCCGCTAACGTCCATGGGAACGCTCCCATGAAGTTGGATACATCCATGTGATCTGGAGGCAACACGTCGTGGCTATCCTCTCCTCGCTCCGCCGCAGATCGGCGGCCCTCAGCGTGGCGGCCGTCGCGGGCGCCACCGCCGTCGGCGTCTGCCTCGCCGTCAGCAGCGCCTCCGCCGGCACGCTGTCCGGGTCGCTCTACCGTGACCCGAGTTCGGCAGTCGTCCGCTGGGTCGCCGCCAACCCCGGCGACTCGCGCACGGCCGTCATCCGCGACAAGGTCGCGAGTCAGCCGCAGGCGCGCTGGTTCGCCAACTTCAACCCCTCGACAGTGCAGTCCGAGGTCTCCGGGTTCATCGGCGCCGCCAACGCGGCGCAGCAGATCCCGGTCCTGGCCGTCTACGAGATCACCAACCGGGACTGCGGCGGTGCCAGCGCCGGTGGAGCGCCGGACCTCAACCAGTACCAGACGTGGGTGTCCAACTTCGCCAGGGGACTGGGCAACCAGACCGTCATCATCATCCTGGAAACCGACTCGCTCGCTCTGCTGACGTGCCTGAGCAGCGCCGAGATCAACGCGCGCAACGCGGCGATCTCGACTGCCACCCGGACCATCAAGTCGGGCAACCCCAACGCCAAGGTGTACCTCGACGGCGGCCACTCCACCTGGAACAGCGCCGGTGAGACGGCCAACCGGCTCCGGGCGGCCGGCGTGCAGTACGCCGACGGCTTCTTCACCAACGTGTCGAACTACAACTCCACCTCCAGCGAGGCGAACTTCGGTCGGGCGGTCATCTCCTCCCTCAACGGCATGGGGATCTCGGGCAAGCGCCAGGTCATCGACACCAGCCGTAACGGGGGTGCCAGCGGGGACTGGTGCGGCGACGACAACACCGACCGGCGCATCGGGCAGTACCCGACGACCAACACGGGTGACGGCAACATCGACGCCTACCTCTGGGTGAAGCCGCCCGGGGAGGCGGACGGCTGCCGCTTCACGGCCGGTTCGTTCCAGCCCGACCTGGCCTTCAGCCTGGCCAACGGCGCGCCGAACCCGCCCACCACCACCCCGCCGACGACCCCGCCGACGACCCCGCCGACGACGCCGCCGACGACCCCGCCGACCTCGCCGCCGGCCGGTGACGGCTGCTACGCGTCGATCGCGGTCAACCAGTGGGCTGGCGGTTTCACAGCGAGCGTGACGGTCACCGCCGGCAAGTCGGACATCAACGGCTGGACCGTGACCGTCGCGCTGCCCGGCGGCGCGGTCACCAGCACCTGGAGCGCCCAGGCCAGCGGCACCAGCGGAACCGTGGGGTTCACCAACGTGAGCT
Source organism: Micromonospora sp. NBC_00330 (assembly GCF_036136635.1). Taxonomy (NCBI): domain Bacteria; kingdom Bacillati; phylum Actinomycetota; class Actinomycetes; order Micromonosporales; family Micromonosporaceae; genus Micromonospora; species Micromonospora sp. NBC_00330. The sequence continues at coordinate 5,223,016 of NZ_CP108012.1, read as the reverse complement.
ACAACGGGCGGGTCCTCGGCCGGCAGTCGACCAGCTTCGGCTTCCAGGGCACCGGCACCGGTCCGAGCACGACGGCCGCCTGCGTGACCAGCTGACCCGAGCCGATGCGGCGGGCCCGGCGTGGAGGATGCCTCCCCGCGTCGGGCCCGCCCCGCCATGCGGCACGGGCCGGGGGCGTTCTACCTGACCTGTGGTTCGTCACAAACCAACCGCGCGGATCGACGTTCCTTTCGAAGCCATCTCGGAAGGGAGCACACCGGATGCGTATCGTCGTTCTCGGCGCGAACGGGAGCACGGGCCGTCGCCTGGTACAGCAGGCGCTGGACGCCGGCCATGACGTACGGGCGGTGACCCGGCAGCCGCAGTCGTTCCCGGTCAGAGGCCCCGGCCTGGAGGTGGTGGCAGCCGATGCCACAGTGGAGGTCCCGGTGGGTGGTGCCGCCGTGGTGCTGTCGACGCTCGGAACGCCGTTCACTCGGCGACCGGTGAGGCTCTACAGCCACAGCACGGCGACGGTCCTGGCCGCGATGCGCCGCGAGGGTGTGCGGCGGCTCGTCGTTGTCAGTTCCAGCGCCGCCGAGCCGCATCACCATGCCGAGGGCGGGTTCCTGCTCAACCGGGTCATCCAGCCTTTGGTCACCGCCACGATCGGCAAGTCCACCTACGACGACATGCGCGCCATGGAGAAGCTGGTGCGGGACAGCAACCTCGACTGGACGATCGTGCGCCCGTCGGGGCTGTTCGACAGCGACAGCGTCACCCGCTACCGGCTCTCCGAGAGTCGTTCCGACGGCATCTTCACCAGCCGAGCCGACCTGGCGGCCTGTCTGCTGGCACAGGCCACCGACACCGCCTGGGTCAGGCGGACCGTGGCCGTCACCACCGCCGAGGGCACCCCGACGCTGTTGGCGATGCTGCGGCGGGAAGCGTTCGGGAAATAGGGACATGGACGACCAGCAGTGGTTTGCCGAGCAGTTGGCGCAGCACCGCCCGCATCTGCGGGCCGTTGCCTATCGACTGCTGGGCTCGCAGGCCGAGGTCGACGACGCGCTCCAGGAGGCGTGGCTGCGCACGACGCGCGCCGACCCGACCGCGATCACCAACCCTGCGGCGTGGCTGACCACGCTCGTAGGGCGGGTGTGCATCGACATGCTGCGGGCCCGGCAAGCGCGCCGCGAGCAGTTGAGCGCAACCTGGGAGCCGCTGGTCAGTGAGTACGGGGATCCGGAGGAAGCCAGCCTGCACACCGACGCGGTCGGCATCGCGTTGCTCGTGGTGCTGGACAGCCTCGAACCCGCCGAACGGCTCGCGGTCGTGCTGCACGACATGTTCGGCATGCCGTTCGAGCAGGTGGCCGCCATCGTGGGACGTACACCGGCGGCCACCAGGCAGCTGGCCAGCCGAGCCCGGCGGCGCCTGCGCGAGAGCGCTCCGCAGCCCCGGGCCGGCCTGCCCGCCCAGCGACGTGTCGTCGACGCCTTCCTGGCCGCCGCCCGCGCCGGCGACTTCGGCGCCCTGTTGACCCTGCTGGACCCCGACGTGGTGTTCCGCTCCGACCACGGACGCCGTGCACGGCTCGCGCCGGCCCTACTCACCGGTGCCCGTGCCGTGGCCTCCCGCGCGGCCGACGCCGGGCCACGGTTCGCGCGTCTCTGCGCTCCTGCGTTGGTAAACGGAGCCGCCGGGGTTGTCGCCCGCGACCGGCGGGGCAGGCCCATCGCCGTAGTCGGCTTCACCGTCTACGACCAACGCATCGTCGCCATCGACATGATCCTCGACCCGGACAAGCTCCGTTGGCCGCCGAATGGCTCTGGCAGGTCATCCGCGCGTCATTCCGGCGCAGCGCGGTAACGGACCCTGCTTGCGCCCGCGTCGCGGGCGGCGAGGTCTAGACGAGGGGGAGGATCGGGTCTGGGCGCGAAGTGTGGGGTTCGCCGAGGTCAACGCGGGTCACTCCCTGCCAACGCCGGTTGACCCGCAGGTCGTTACACTTACCGTTCGCGCCCCCGTAGCTCAGGGGATAGAGCATCGGTTTCCTAAACCGTGTGTCGCAGGTTCGAATCCTGCCGGGGGCACGTCACAGCGCAGCGGGCCGGTCAGACGGCGTAGATCAGCTTGACTCCGTCCAGCCCCAGAGCGGCGGCCCGGGTGCCGCGGACCCCGCTGTTGAGGTTGCGCCAACTGTTGTTGCTGGCGGCCTCGTGCACCCACCCGTCGACGACGTTGTAGATGTGCTTCACCCCGTTGACGTTGAGCGCTGCCAGCGAGATGCCCTGTGCGCCGTAGATGCCGGTCCACAGGTTGGCCCAGCCGGCGTTGCTGGCGGCCTCGTAGACCCGGCCGCCGTTCAGTGTGTAGAGGATCTTCGTGCTGCCCACCGTGATAGCCGCTACCGCCGAGGCCGGGATGCCCGTGTTCAGGTTCCGCCAGGCGTTTGCGCTGTGCGCCTCGTGTACGTAGCCGCCGACGATGCTGTAGACGTACTTGACGCCGTTCAGCGCGATCACCGAGATCGACGACGAGCTTGCGCCGCCGATGCCGGTGTTGAGGTTGCGCCAGCCGTTGTTGCTGGCGGCCTCGTGCACGTACCCGTCGACGACGTTGTAGACCAGCTTCACCCCGTCGAGGTTGATCGCGGCCAGTGCGGTGCCCTGTGCGCCGTGGATGCCGGTCCACAGGTTGGTCCAGCCGGCGTTGCTGGCGGCCTCGTGGATGCGGCCGCCGTTGAGGGTGTAGAGGATCTTCGTGGATCCGAGGGTGATCGCGGTCGTCGCCGTGCCGGTCACCGCGCCCGCGCTGCCGGAGACCGGCAGGGCGCGCCAGCCGGCGTTGCTGGCCGCCTCGAACACCTGACGGGGCTGGTCGGCCGGGTTCTGCTGGATGAAGACCAGCGGGTTGATCCGGGTGCCGGACGGGTCGATCATGTGCCAGTGCAGGTGGGGGCCCGTCGAGCTGCCCGAGCCGGGTGCGCCGGCCGCGCCGCCGGAGCGGCCCACGATCGTGCCCGGGCCCACGCTGGCACCGTTGCCGAGCAGGAACTGCGACAGGTGCAGGTACTGGCTGCGGTACCCGTCCGCGTGCTGGATCGTGACGGTGTGCCCGCCCGTGCCGTTGTTGGGGGTGTTCTGGATGGTGCCGGCGCCGCAGGCCGGCAACGCCGTGCCCACCCCCATCCCGAAGTCGATGCCGCCGAGTGACCCGCGGCGGAGGTGACCCTCCCAGGTGTCGGTGATCGGGTAGGCGCCGAACGGGTTGTAGATCGACGGTGCGGCCTGTGCGGCCTCGGGAACCAGCAGGCCACCGGTGCTGATGGCGCCCGCACCCAGCACCGCCGCGCGCAACATGGTGCGGCGACTCACGGCGGAGGTGGTCGTGTCGTCGCCGCAGCAGCTGCCTTCGTGACCGTCCGTCATTCCCACTCCTTCTGCGCCCGCCAAGATATCTACGGAGGCTAATGGGTGGGGTGGCCTGACGGTGCCGCCGCTACCAGACGTTGATCAGAGCGTTGGCAGCTGTTCGGCTCGGGTGACCACCTGGTCGATGAGGCCGTACTCCCGGGCCTGCTCGGCGGTGAACCAACGGTCCCGGTCCCAGTCCCGCTGGATCTCGTCGAGGGTCCGTCCACTGTGCTGGGCGATCAGCTCCTGCATCGTCCGCTTCACGTGCAGCATGTTCTCCGCCTGGATGGTGATGTCGGCGGCGGTTCCGCCCATCCCGCCGGACGGCTGGTGCATCATGATCCGCGAGTGCGGCAGCGCGTACCGCTTGCCGGCCGCACCCGCGCAGAGCAGGAACTGCCCCATCGAGCCGGCGAACCCGAGCGCCAGCGTCGCCACGTCGTTGCGGACGTAGCGCATCGTGTCGTAGACGGCCATTCCCGCGCTCACCGAACCGCCCGGCGAGTTGATGTAGAGGTAGATGTCCCGGTTGTCGTCCTCGGCGGCGAGCAGCAGGATCTGCGCGCAGATCTGGTTGGCCGACTCCTCCGTCACCTCGGTGCCGAGGAAGACGATCCGCTCCCGCAGCAGCCGCTCGAACACATGGTCGCCGAAGGACGGCTGCCCGCCCTCCAGCATTCGCACGTTGTACCCGATCATGTGCCGTCGCCTTCCGCCGTGCCGGCGGGCGGTGGGGACCACCCGGTGGACCGGCACCTTCAGCGTGCGGGCGACGGCGGTGGCTGGCCCAGTGATTCTGCCGCCGGCAGATCCGCCGACGGCAGAACCGCGCGGCCTACGCGGCGGTCAGCCGCCGCAGGCCCAGCCGGGTCTGTGCGCAGTCAGCCAGAGCGGCGGTACGCGGGCCGGGGCGCGAGCCGCCAGCGGAGGCCAACGCGTCGACGTCGAGGGTGGGTTCGCTGAACCCTGCTCCCTGGTGCAGGACGAACCCGCTGGTGCGGGGACCCACCAGCAGTGTGGCGTTGCCGATCTCGCGTCGGGTCGCGTCGACCCGCTCCAGGTGGGTGAGCGCGGCGCGCGGCGTGGCCGGGAGGCGCGGCTCGACCCGGCGCATGTCGTCGCGGGCCTCGCCGAGCAGGTCGGCGAGGCTGATGCCGAGCGCCCGGCAGATCGCCGCGAGCACCTCCGACGAGGCCTCCTTGCGGCCCCGCTCGACCTCGGAGAGGTAGGGCACGGAGACGTCGGCCGACGCGGCCACCTCGCGCAGCGTGCGGCCCTGACGTTGGCGGTGGCGGCGCAGCACCCCACCGATCACTCGTCGCAGCAACGACATGCCGGCCTCACTTTCGCGGTCGTCGTCGGGAACACCCTCATCATGCCCGTTCCCGGCCGTCCGGACCGACCCGACCGGGTCCGCGCCGCTCCGACGGCGCGGACCCGGGGCTCTCACCGGTGCAGATGGGTGTGCCAGGTGGCCGGCTCGGGCACCAGCGTCACCCTGCGGAACAGGGCCTTGGTGGCGCCGGCGGGCAGCAGTGCGTCGTCGTCGATCGTCACGGTCGCCCCGTTGACGTCGTAGACGGTCAGCGACTCGTTGCCGTTCTCTCCACCGAACCGCGCCGGGTGCCCGTCTATCGTGGTGTTCGGGTTGACATATGCCTTGTCGGACGGGTCGGTGACGTGCCGGTATCGGGAGATGCCGACCCTGAGTACGCGGGCGAACGCCGAGCCCGGTCCGGCGCTGGCCTCCGAGGACCACTGCGTGCTGGCGTACCAGTACCCAGGTTGCTCCAGCGACTCGGTGACGTCGACCGCGGTCAGGCGCAGGTCTGCCGGGAGGTCAGCCACCTTTCCCGGCAGCTGGACCGGGTCGTCGCCGAAGCGTAGCGACCGGGCCACCCGCACGGCGGTGTCCTTCGTGTCCGTCCCAGTGCCGAAGACCCGCAACTGCGCCCAGCCGTCCGGGGCGTACCGCCACACGAGGACCGTCTCCGGAGCCTCCGCGCCAGCGTAGGCGGTGAAGGTGCTCGCCCCACCGTTCAGTTCGGGCCCGGCACTGGCGCCGGTCACGATGGCCGCCTGCCCGCTGTCTCGCTGCGGCATAGGGGGCGGAGCCCCCTTCGGAGAGAGGGTGAGCGCTACGCCGTGCCACTGGTCGCCGCTGCGGCTGCTGGTTGCGCCGAGGTAGACGCGCCCACCTTGTCGAGCCGCTAACGCTGCTGCTGCCGGTCCCGCGCCGGGATCGGGGAGCGGCCGCCCGGCCTGGTATTGGAGATTGCGTATGCCGTCCGGCAGCCAGCCGAATCGGACGTACACCCGTGCGGGATCGATCGTGGTCAGCGCCGCTGGCAGGCCGGTCGCGACCGCCTTTTCGCCGTCGCTGGACGGCATCGTGGCAGCCGGCGGACGATCCGGGTTCAGCAGGTCGGGCACTGTCAGCGCGCCCACGGTCAGCGCCGCCGCGAGCAGCGTCGCGCCGGTCCCACGCGCCAAGCGGCGCTGGCGGCGCACGGTGCTCATCGCCCGATCCAGGTCGAGCACCCGGGAGGGTGTCTCCGCCGACTCGATCTCGGCGAGCATGAGGTCGCTCATCTGGCGTTCGTCCAGCATCTCGTTTCTCCTTTCAGCTGCCGGTGAGGCTGGGGGCGAGCAGGGTGCGCAGGGTGGCCAGGCCCTTGGCGGTCTGGCTCTTCACCGTTCCGGTCGAGCAGCCCATGGCCTTGGCGGTCTCCTCGACGCTGAGGTCCTGGAAAAACCGCAGCACCAACACCGCGCGTTGGCGTGGCGGCACCTGTCGCAGGGCGCCCACCACTGTGATCCGGTCGGTCGGGTCGGGAAAGGCCCTGGACACGTCGGGCAGTGCGGCGCCGAGGCGGACCCGAGCCCAGCGCAACCGGCGCTCGTCGATCAGTCGCCGCACCAACATGGTGCGGACCAGCGCTTCCAGGTGATCGGCCTGCCGCGCCCGGGCCCACGAGCGGTACAGCTCGGTGAGCACTCGTTGCAGGATGTCGTCGCCCCGGTCCCAGTCCCCGCACATCAGGTAGGCGGTGCGCCGCCACTGCACCATCCGGGACCGGACGTACTCGGTGTATTCGTCGTCGGCCTCGGCTCGCCGTCTGCCGCTCGTCGTCACGAGGGTCGCGCCCCCTCCGTCTGCCGGCCTGCACCGGTTCGTCGTTGTCGTCCGGTAGTCGGGTGCGGGCGCGCCGCCGGTTGTCCGCCGCGACCCGGGCGTGCGGCCGACGGTGTACCCGCTATGTTGTGGGCGTGCAGGCGACGGCGGGGGAGCAGGTTCGACGGTGATCCATTTTCCCGCGCAGCGCCGGGGCCCACTGAGCGCGCTGAGCCTTCGGCTCGCCGCCGCCCTGGGTCTGGTCTTCGCCGTGGTCGCCGCGGTCTATCTGGGCCGGGACGGCTACCGTGACGTCAACGAGGACGGCCTCACCCTCCTCGACTGCTTCTACTACGCGGTCGTGTCGCTCTCGACCACCGGCTACGGGGACATCACCCCGGCCGCGCCGTCGGCCCGGCTGGTCAACGTCCTCTTCATCACCCCGGCCCGAGTGATCTTCCTTATCATCCTGGTCGGCACCACACTGGAAGTTCTGACCGAGCAGTACCGGACCGGCCGTCGCCTGTCGCGGTGGAGGAGAGCCGTGAAGGATCACGTCATCATCTGCGGCTACGGCACCAAGGGGCGCAGCGCTGTCTCCGCCCTGATGGAGAACGGTCTTGACCGCTCGCGGATCGTGGTGGTGGAGCGCAGTGCCGCCGCCCTGCGGCAGGCCACCTCGGCTGGGCTGGTGGCGATCGAGGGCTCGGCGACCCGTTCGTCGGTGCTGAACGAGGCGCACGTCAAGAACGCGAAGGCCGTGATCATCGCGACCGACAGTGACGACGCGTCGGTGCTGGTCGCGCTGACGGTACGGCAGCTCACCGCCGGACAGGTCCGCATCATCGCGGCGGCGCGGGAGGCGGAGAACGCCCCGCTGCTCAAGCAGAGTGGCGCGCACCATGTGATCGTCTCCTCGGCCACGGCGGGCCGGCTGCTCGGCCTGTCCACCTCGGCGCCGCCGCTGATCGACGTCGTGGAGGACCTGCTCACTCCCGGCCAGGGCATGGCGCTGGCGATGCGTTCCGCCGAGCGGGACGAGGTGGGTCGCTCGCCGCGCGAGCTGGAGTCGTTGGTGATCGCCCTGGTGCGGCGGGGCAAGGTGGTCACCCTGGCCGACCGGGCCGGCGCGGTGATCGAGACCGGCGACATGCTGGTGCACGTACGCGACGATCGCCCCCAGTCGGCAACCACCGCCTGATCGTCCTACCGCTGCCGCGGTGTGACTGCTGGCATGACGGTGCCGCTCTCGCCGCTGTGATGAGGCGGCGTCAGCAGGTGTCGTCGGTGACGCAGATCGCCTCGGTGCAGCTGACCGCCGTGCCGGTGGACGCCCGGCTGAGCAGTTCGTAGAGCGTCTCCCGTTCGGCGGGGTCCAGCGCGCCCAGCACCTCGTCCTCGGCGCCGGCCAGGGCGCACTCGGCCTCGCTGAGGCGTTTTGCCCCATCTTCGGTGAGTTCGACGACGTGTCGGCGGCGATCCTCGGGTGAGCGCCGACGCTCGATCAGCTGCTTCGCCTCCAGGTCGTTGAGCAGCCCGACGATGTTGGTGCTGTCCATTTCCAGGATGGTGGCGAGCGCCTGTTGCCCGGTGCCGCCGCCGGCGCGCAGCACTGTGAGCGCGACCAGATGCCGGGGGCGTAGCCCCAGCGGCGCCAGCACCGACTCCGACCGCAGTCGCATCCGCCGGGCCAGATGGTCCAGGAGTGCGCCCGAGCGGTGCTCGGAGGAGTCGAGCGGCTGCGCGGACATGTGACCCAGTCTACCGACTCAGCGGAACATCGGCCTGCTATAAATAGTTGGTGCCTCACGAACGATTACTGAAGGAGGAATGATGCATCTACTGCATATTGACTCGAGCATCCGCGGTGACTGGTCGGTCAGCCGGCGGCTCACCGCCCGCGCGGTCGACGCATGGCGTGCGGCCCACCCGGACGGCACAGTGGCCTACCGGGACCTGGGCGCGGAACCGCTGCCGCACCTGGACGCGAACGGTGGGCTGGCGCGGATGACGCCTCCGGACCAGCACACGCCGGCCCAGCGCGACTCCTGGGACCTCAGCGAGCGGCTGGTCGACGAGGTGAAGCAGGCCGACGTGGTGCTGCTCGGTCTGCCGCTCTACAACTTCGGCGCGCCCAGCAGCGTCAAGTCCTGGGTCGACCACCTGATCGTTCCCGGGCTGGCGTACGACCCGACGACGCAGGAGGGCCTGCTCGGCGGACGCGAGTTCGTGGTGCTGGCCACCCGGGGCGGCGGCTACGGCGAGGGCACCCCTCGTTACGGCTGGGACCACGCCGAGCCGTGGCTCCCGCACGGCCTGTCGATGACCGGCATGCAGCCACGTTTCATCAGCGCCGAGCTGACCCTGGCACCGTCCGTGCCGGCGATGGCCGAGCTGATCCCGCTGCACGAGGCGAGCCTCGCGGCGGCCGAGAAGGAGATCGACAACCTCTGGACCCCGGCCAGCGCCCAGCGCTGAGCAGCGCCGACACGACGAGAGCGGCCGCCCCCGATCGGGGACGGCCGCTCTCGTCAGTGCGGACGGATTACATGATCGTCCAGGTGTCGCCGCTGCCCAGCAGGCCGGCGAGCTGCTGCTCGGGGGTCTCGGTGACAGTCGCCTTGGCGGCCGCGAGCTGAGCCTGCACCACGCTGTCGTACGACGGCCGGTCCACCGAGCGGAACACCCCGATCGGAGTGTTGCGCAGGTCCAGGCCGGGCAGCCGGGACAGGGCGAAGGCATAAGCAGGGTCGGTCACCGTCGCGTCGTGCACGACGATCTCCTCCGGGCGGACCGAGCTGGTGTCCCGGACCTCCAGGCCGAAGCCACCCGGCGGGTGCACCACGCAGAACTGCCCGTCGGCCCCGAAGGTGATCGGCTGGCCGTGCTCCAGGCGGATCAGGTAGTCGTCCCGCGTGGACGGGTCCTTGAGCTGCTCGAACGCCCCATCGTTGAAGATGTTGCAGTTCTGGTAGATCTCCACGAACGCCGAACCCTCGTGCTCCGCGGCGGCCCGCAGCACCGACTGGAGGTGCTTGCGGTCCGAGTCGATGGTCCGGCCCACGAAGCTGGCCTCCGCGCCGAGGGCGAGCGAGAGCGGGTTGAACGGGGCGTCCGCCGAGCCGGCCGGCGTCGACTTGGTGACCTTGCCGACCTCGGACGTCGGAGAATACTGACCCTTGGTCAGACCGTAGATCCGGTTGTTGAACAGCAGGATCTTGAGGTTGACGTTGCGCCGCAGCGCGTGGATCAGGTGGTTGCCACCGATGGAGAGCGCGTCGCCGTCGCCGGTGACCACCCAGACCGACAGGTCCGGCCGGGACACCGACAGGCCGGTCGCGATCGCCGGGGCCCGACCGTGGATCGAGTGCATCCCGTACGTGTTCATGTAGTACGGGAAGCGGGACGAGCAGCCGATCCCGGAGACGAAGACGGTGCGCTCGCGGGGGATGTTCAGCTCGGGCATGAACTGCTGGATGGCCGCCAGGATCGCGTAGTCACCGCAGCCGGGGCACCAGCGCACCTCCTGGTCGGACTTGAAGTCCTTCGCGGTGAGCTTGAGGGCGACGGGCTCAGACATTCTTCAGCACCTCTTCCAGCGTCGTCTCCAGCTCGGCGGCCGTGAACGGAAGGCCGCGGACCTGGTTGTAGCTGATCGCGTCGACCAGGTAGCGGGCCCGGATGACGTGGGCCAGCTGGCCCAGGTTCATCTCCGGGATGACCACCTTGTCGTACGAGCGGAGCACCTCACCGAGGTTGGCCGGCATCGGTGCCAGGTGCCGCAGGTGCGCCTGGGCGATGGAGAGGCCACGCTGGCGGACCCCGCGGCACGCCGCGCCGATCGGCCCGTACGTCGAGCCCCAGCCGAGGACGAGCACTCGGGCGTCGCCGTCCGGGTCCTCCACCTCGATGTCGGGCACGGGGATGGTCTCGATCCGGGCGGCCCGGGTGCGCACCATGAAGTCGTGGTTGGCCGGGTCGTAGGAGATGTCGCCGGTCTTGTCGGCCTTCTCCAGACCGCCGATCCGGTGCTCCAGGCCGGCGGTGCCCGGGATCGCCCACGGTCGGGCCAGGGTCTCCGGGTCACGCAGGTAGGGCAGGAAGGTGGTGCCGTCCTCGCCGTTGGGCTTGGTGGCGAACTCGACACGCAGGTCGGGCAGCGACTCCACGTCCGGCAGAAGCCACGGCTCGGAGCCGTTGGCGACGTAGTTGTCGGACAGCAGGATCACCGGGGTGCGGTAGGTGAGCGCGATCCGGGCCGCCTCCAGCGCCGCGAAGAAGCAGTCCGACGGTGACCGGGGCGCGATCACCGCGACCGGCGCCTCACCGTGCCGACCGTAGAGCGCCATGTTGAGGTCGGCCTGCTCGGTCTTGGTCGGCATGCCGGTCGACGGGCCGGCGCGCTGCACGTCCACGATCACCAGCGGCAGCTCCAGCGCCACCGCCAGCGAGATCGTCTCGCTCTTGAGCGCCACGCCCGGACCGCTGGTGGTGGTCACGCCGAGCGACCCGCCGTAGGAGGCGCCCAGCGCGGCGCCGACGGCGGCGATCTCGTCCTCCGCCTGCACTGTGAGAACGCCGAAGCGCTTGTGCTTGCTCAGCTCGTGCAGGATGTCCGACGCGGGCGTGATCGGGTACGCGCCGAGGAAGACCGGCAGCCCGGAGCGGACCCCGGCGGCGACCAATCCCAGCGAGAGCGCCGCGTTGCCGGTGATGTTGCGGTACGTGCCCGGCTTCATCTTGGCCGGCTTGACCTCGTAGCGGACCCCGAAGTCCTCGGTGGTCTCGCCGAAGTTCCAGCCGGCCTTGAAGGCGGCGACGTTAGCGGCGACCAGCTCCGGCCGAGCCGCGAACTTGCGCTCCAGGAAGCGCAGCGTCGACTCGTAGGGCCGGGAGTACATCCAGGAGAGCAGGCCGAGCGCGAACATGTTCTTCGACCGCTCGGCGTCCTTCTTGGACACCTGGTGGGCCGCGAGCGCGCCGACCGTCATCGAGGTCAGCGCCACCGGGTGCACCACGTAACCGGCCAGCGAGTCGTCGTCCAGCGGGCTGGTCTGGTAACCGACCTTGGCGAGGTTGCGCTTGGTGAACTCGTCGGTGTTGACGATGATGTCCGCGCCGCGCGGCAGATCGGCCAGGTTGGCCTTGAGCGCCGCCGGGTTCATCGCCACCAGCACGTTGGGCGCGTCGCCCGGTGTGAGGATGTCGTAGTCGGCGAAGTGCACCTGGAAGCTCGACACGCCGGGCAGGGTGCCGGCGGGAGCCCGGATCTCGGCGGGGAAGTTTGGCAGCGTGGAGATGTCGTTGCCGAGCTGTGCCGTCTCCGAGGTGAAGCGGTCGCCGGTCAGCTGCATGCCGTCGCCGGAGTCACCGGCGAACCGGATGACCACCCGGTCGAGTTGACGGATCTGCTTGGTCACTGTGCCACCTTCGTTCGCGACTGCGGGGCTTGCCCGGCCACGGAACCTCCTTGACGCAACGCTTCACCGCACCGCCCCAGGCTGGTCCGGCCGCTGTCGTTCCTCACCTGAGAGCCTACGTCTAAGGGAGCCCTAACCATCCCCGGAGGTCCGCCGACTGAGACCCGATGTGGTGGTGAAACGCCCACATTTGCGGTGTTACGCCCCGCCCGCCGTAATTCAGATCACCACCGGTTGCGCCGACGACCCCGGCTGCGCTGCCGGGGTCGTCGGTCGATCAGTCAGCCGGGTTGGGCGCGGGCTCGGGCGGCGGGCCGCCGAACCGACGGCGCAGCGAGGTCGTGGCCAGCGTGAGAGCCAGCACCACCAGCAGCGCGGACACCGCGATCAGGATCGCCGCGGTGCGCTCCACCGAGGTCAACCCGCCGTCTCCGGTCGTGGCGCCGGCGGGCAGTACGCCCTGCGAGCCGGTCGGCGCGGGCGGGGAGACCACCGGCGTGGCCAGCGCGGCCGCCGCGGTGATCCGGAAGCTCATCTGCACCCGACGGGTCGGGCCGCTGCGGGGATCGAGTTGCCCGATCACGGCCCCGGACAGCGGCGCTTCCCGCTGCGCCTGCGGCGTCGCCTCCACCGGCAGCTGCACCTCGGCGGTCGTGCCCGCCAGCACCACGCCGGCGTCGCAGCGGGTACGCGTCGGGTCGACCGCCACGCAGCCGAGCGGCGGGGTCGGCACTGTCACGCCGGCCGGCAGGACGACCTCGACCCGCCCGGCGGCGTCCACCGCGCCGGTGTTGCCCAACCGGAGCGTGAGGGTGCTGGGGCCGCCGCTGATGTCGAAGGCCACCTCGTCGGCGGCGAGCGCGATCCCGGGCACCGGCGGGCCCGCTGGGAAGAGCACCGCGAAGCCCTGGTCGTCGGTCGCCTCCCCGGCCGTTCCCGGCGCGTCCGCGATGACCTGGACGGAGCCGCTGAGCGGCATCTGCTTCCACGCCGTGCCAGCGACCCGCAGCCGCAGCACCGTGCTGAACCGGACGCCCGCACCGGCGGTCCAGGCACCGCATCGGTACGTCCCACCACCGGCGGCGGCGCAGCCCTTCGTGCCGGCGTCGGTCAGCCCGGCGGGCAGCGTGTACGAGAGTCGGATCTGTTCCGTGGTGGTACCGGTGTTGTGCACGGTGACCTGGAGGGTGGCGGCCGTGTTCGGCGTGTTCCAGTACGCCTCGGTGAGCGTGACGTCGCCGGTGGTGACCTGCACGCCCAGCGGGCTCTGCGGCGGTGGCGCCGAACCCGGAGCGGGCGGACGGACCGTCGGCGCCGGCGGCGTCGGCGGGGCCGGGGGCGCCGTCGGTGGCACCGGGGGAGCCGGGCTGGGCGGTCGGGTGGTGCCGCCCGGCGCGGGCGCGCCGGTGGTCGGCACTGGCGGGACCTCCGGGGCGGTGGTCACCGGTGCCGGAGGCGTCGTCTCCGGTGGTGGCGCGGCGGTTTCCGGTGCCGGCTCGGTCGGCTCCGGTCCACCGCCCGGGTCTTCGGTAGGGGTGGGCTCCTCCGCCGGTGTGGTCGGGGGTTCCTCGCCTCCCGGCTCGTTGACCGGCTCGGCCGAGGTGGCGGCCGGGTCCGCGTCCGGTGCGGCCGCGCTGGCCCAGGCCGGTCCCACGGCGAGCGCCGTGAGCAGGCCGAGCGCGAGCGCGGTCGCCAGCAGGGGCGTGGAACGTCGCCCCTCCGCCCGGTTACCGGGCGATGCCTTCACGCGGGCCATCTGTCCTCCGGTGACGTGGGTGGGTGTCCAATATTCGGTAACAGTTGCCCCGGTGCACTAGTCCCATCCGGAAACAAATCCGTAACGTGTTTGGGACGGCCCGTCCGGGCGGCCGGTAGGCTGCCGACTGTGAACGGATACCTGGGCTCGTACGCGACGCTCGGGCTCCTGCTGCTCGCCAGCGTTGTCTTCTTCGTTACGGCGTTCTCGGCCAACAGGGTGTTACGCCCGGCGCGTCCGGCCGACCCGCCGGGCAAGCGTGCCAGCTACGAGTGCGGGCTCGACCCGGTCGGTGCCGACTGGGCGCAGATGCAGATCCGCTACTACGTGTACGCCTACCTCTACGTGCTGTTCGCGGTCGAGGCGGTGTTCCTCTTCCCCTGGGCGGTGGTCTTCGACCGGCCGGGCTTCGGTCTGGTGACGGTGGTGGAGATGGCGGTGTTCGTGGCCGTCCTCGCGCTCGGCATCCTCTACGCCTGGCGTAGGAACATCCTCCGCTGGACCTGAGCGCCACTGCCTCCGGCGATCGTGTCGGTCGTCCGACCGTTCGCTGTCGGTTACGGCGACGACCGGTCAGGCGAGCCCTCGGCGGGTGGCAGTGGGCGGGCGGTCGCCTCGGATCGAGGCCACCATGTCCAGCACCCGACGGGTCGGGCCGACCTGGTGGGCCCGGAAGACCCGGGCGCCCAACCAGGCCGAGACGGCCGTCGCGGCGAGCGTCCCCTCCAGCCGTTCGGCCACCGGCAGGCCCAACGTCTCACCGATGAAGTCCTTGTTGGAGAGCGCCACCAGCACCGGCCAGCCGGTCGCGGCCAGCTCGTCCAGTCGGCGGGTGATCTCCAGCGAGTGCCGGGTGTTCTTGCCGAAGTCGTGCGCCGGGTCGATGAGGATGCCGTCGGGGCGTACCCCTGCCGCCACCGCGCGCTCGGCGAGCCCGGTCACCGTCGCGACCACGTCGGCGACCACGTCGGGAAAGGCGGCCCGGTGCGGCCTGGTCCGCGGCGTCAACCCGCCGGCGTGCGAACAGACCAGGCCGGCGCCGGTCCGGGCGGCCACCCGGACCAACGCCGGGTCGACGCCCGACCAGGTGTCGTTGAGGAGGTCGGCCCCGGCCGCCACGGCCTCCGTCGCCACCTCGGCCCGCCAGGTGTCGATGGAGATCACCACCTCCGGAAACGCGGCGCGGACGGCGGCGATGGTGTCCACCGTGCGTCGGATCTCCTCGGCGACGTCCACGTCCGCGCCTGGGCCGGCCTTGACGCCGCCGATGTCGATGATGGCAGCGCCCTCGTCCACCGCCCGCTCGACAGCGCGCAGAGCGCTGTCGGC
Organism: Micromonospora sp. NBC_00330; assembly: GCF_036136635.1. Lineage (NCBI taxonomy): Bacteria > Bacillati > Actinomycetota > Actinomycetes > Micromonosporales > Micromonosporaceae > Micromonospora > Micromonospora sp. NBC_00330. The sequence continues at coordinate 5,207,998 of NZ_CP108012.1, read as the reverse complement.
GGCGTAGGTGGCCCCGCGGTCGAAGAACGAGTCCGGCGTGCGGTTGATGATCGCCATCACCACCAGCTCGCCGGGGGCGAACGTGTGCCCACCCAGCCGAAGCGCCCCGGCCATGCCCGCCTCCTGGAAGTTCACGCCGTCGCCGCCGCGTCGGCCGGTCCCGACGCTAGTCGGTCGCCCGTCCACGATTCCGGGCGGGCGTCGGCACCGATCGTGATCGAGGCGGGTGGCGGGGTCGCTCCCGGCCGGCTGCCATGCCACGATCAGTACATGGGTCAGCTTCTGCTCCTCCTGGTCGTGGCGTTGACCGTCGCGGCGGTGATATTCGGCGTGACGGTGCTGGTCAGCGGGCGTGATCCCGGCCTGGTGCCGGTCGAGCCGGATTCGCAGGCCGTGGCGTTGCCGGGCACCCGCCCGTTGCGCGAATCCGACGTGGGGGCGGTCCGTTTCGACACCGGGTTGCGCGGGTACCGGATGGACCAGGTCGATCAGGCGTTGCGCCGTGCCGCCTACGACATCGGTTACAAGTCCGAGCTGATCGGCGTACTGGAGTCGGAGGTCATCGCCTTGCGTGAGGGGCGCACCGACGATGCGGACGTGCTGCGGCAGGCCCGCGAGCAGTCCGCCAGCAAGGTGACCACCGCCGAGCCGGCCGAGACGGCCGACAAGTCGGGTGAGGCAGCCGAGCCGGGTGAAGACGCGCCGCTGACCGGCGAGGCGGGCTCGGCCCCGGTCGGCTCGACGACTCCCGGTCCGTTGCCCGCCGCCAGCTCGTCCCCTGCGGATTCCGATGGGGTGGCGCCCGCCGCCGCTCCCTCCGACGACGAGCCGGCAGATCGTGAGCAGGCCGCCGGCACCGAGCAGCGCGACGCGGTGGTTCGGTCGGAGTCGGCGTGACCGATCCGGAGGGCGCTGACGATCTTCGCGAGGCGTCCCGACCCGGCGCCGGTGAGGTGACCGCCACGGTGATCGTCGAGGCCCCGGCGGAGCGGGTGTTCGCCGCGCTGCTCGCCTGGGAACGTCAGTCCGACTGGATTCCTTTCACCCGCGTCCGGGTGGTCGAGGGCGACGGCCGCGAGGGCAGCCGGATCGAGGCGGTGACCGCGCTCGGCCGGGCGACGCTGCGCGACGAGATGCGGGTCGTCCGGGTCGACGAGCCGTACGAGATCGGCGTCGTGCACCACGGCCAGCTGCTGCGCGGCCCGGGGGTGCTGCGCTGCACCCAACTGGACCGGGACCGCACCCAGGTCGTCTGGCACGAGTGGTTCCACCTGCCGGGCGGTCGGGCCGGTCGACTGGCGTGGCCGGTGCTCTGGCCCGGTTCCAAGCTCGGCCTCACCCAGGCGCTGAAGAGGTTTGCCCGTCTGGTCGAGCAGGGCCGGCTGCCCTGACCCGGGAGCCCGGTGCCGGCTGCCAGCCCGGTGCGCGGAAGAGATGCCCGACCCGGTGTCGCCAGGTCACCGCGGCGCGCAGGTCCCGGGCGATCGAGGCGTACTCGTGGAAGGCCACCCGGACCGGGTTGTAGCTGCCGATGTTAGTGGTCAGGCCGTACACGCAGCGCTCCCGTTCCGGCGCGAACGAGGCGAAGAGCCGGTCCCAGACGATCAGGATGCCGCCGAAGTTGCGGTCCAGGTAGCTGCCCTGCGACGCGTGGTGCACCCGGTGGTGCGACGGGGTGTTGAACACCGCCTCGTACCAGCGCGGCATCTTGTCGATCCGCTCGGTGTGGATCCAGAACTGGTAGAGCAGGTTGACCGAGCCGCAGAACGCGACAACGGCCGGGTGGACGCCGGCCACGATCAGCGGGATGTAGAACACCCAACTGGTCAGGCCGGTCCATGGCTGGCGCAGCGCTGTGGAGAGGTTGAACCGCTGCGACGAGTGGTGCACGACGTGGGAGGCCCAGAGGATGCGGATCACGTGGTGGCCACGGTGCGACCAGTAGTAGCAGAAGTCCTGCGCGAGCAGGATCAGCGGCCAGGTCCACCAGAGCTCGGCGACCCGCAGCGGGGTGAGCGCGTAGAGCAGCGCGTACGCGGCGGCGATCGGCACCTTCCAGAGCAGGTCGGCGAAGATGCTGCCCAGCCCCATCGTCAGGCTGGTCGCTGTGTCGGCGCCGCCGTAGCCGACCTCGTCGTCGTCGCGGTGCAGCAGGTAGGAGACCCGCTCCAGCACGACGAGCAGCACGAAGGCCGGGATCGACCAGGCGATGACGTCCGGGAACTCCTTCACCGCGCGGCCTCCGCTCGCCGTCACCGGTCGGGGCGCACCGTCGGGTGGCTCCGACCTACCGGTCGGTAACAAGCACCATAGGCAGCCGGGCGGCCGGTGGCAATGGGGTGTCGGACGGATGCCCTAGCGTGTACGAGGTGACTGACCTGGTAATCGGCGCGGATGGGCTGGCACGCTGCGCCTGGGGGTCGAGCACCCCCGACTACGCCATCTACCACGACACCGAGTGGGGGCGGCCGCTGCGCGGCGACGACGCGCTCTACGAGCGGATGACGCTGGAGGCGTTCCAGTCCGGGTTGTCCTGGCTGACCATCCTGCGCAAGCGTCCGGCGTTCCGGCTGGCCTTCGACGAGTTCCACATCCCGACAGTCGCCCGCTACGACGACGCCGACGTGACCCGGCTGCTCGCCGACGCCGGCATCGTCCGCAACCGGGCCAAGATCGAGGCGGCGATCGCGAACGCCCGCGCCGCACTGGAGCTGCCGGAGGGCCTGTCCGCGCTGCTCTGGTCCTTCGCGCCGGAGCCCCGGCCGACTCGCCTCGCCTCGTTCGCCGAGCTGGCGCCGATCACCCCGGAGTCCACGGCAATGGCCAAGGCACTCAAGAAGCGCGGCTTCCGTTTCGTCGGCCCGACCACCGCCTACGCGCTGATGCAGGCGACCGGGATGGTCGACGATCACATCGTCGGCTGTCACGTCACCCTCCCACCGGCGGCGTGATGAGATGGCAGGCATGACGACCGAGACCGCGCACCGGGCCGGTGCGGCCGGCAACGCCGACGGGATGGGCACCTGGGCGGTGCTGCTGCCCGCCGAACGGTACGAGGCCGAGCGGCTCGTGCACCACGACACGCTGGAGCTGACCGGGCTGACCGGCGTCGCCCGGCCAGGGCTGGGCGACCAGGTGGCAGTGCTGGTCGACGCGCCGCCACGGCTGGTGGCCCTCGGCCGGGTCACCGCGCCGGGACGACGCCACCGCGAAGACCCGGACGACCCGCAGTCCCCGGTCGAGCCGGGCACGCTCGTCGTCGCGTACACCCGGCGGGCCTTCGACGAGCCGGTGCCGGCCGACCTGCTGACGCTCGACGGGCCGGTCACCGCTGTGGAGCCGGCGGCCTTCCGGGCGCTCGCCGAGCAGCTCGGCCCGCCCCCGACGCGGCGCACCTGGCTGGTCAGCCTCGACCTGCCGATCGAGGCCGGCACACCGGCCGAGGCGGTTCGGCTGTTCTGGTCCTACGTGCAGGAGTTGGGCCCGCGTGAGCTGCCCGCCTTCGTCTCGCCGGCCGGCGACGAGCTGGCCATGCAGGCGTTCGTGCTGGGCGAGCAGGCCAACCAGGACCCGGAGGAGGACGACTAGAAGAGCTTCTCCACTCGTCCCCGCCAGTCGGCGAGGACCGGGCCCGGGTCGGTGTCCAGCACCCGCTCCAGCAGCGTGGCGTAGACGTCCCGGAAGTCGGTGGTGTATTTCAGGTCGCCGTCGTCGAGGTCGGTGAGGCTCGGTGGTGCGCCGTGCCAGCCGCCCCGGACGCCCGCGCCGAGCAGCAGCACGTCCGAGGCGGTGCCGTGGTCGGTGCCGTCCGAGGCGTTGGCCCGTACCCGACGGCCGAACTCGGAGTAGACAGCCACCACCACCTTCCGGCCCGCCTCGGTGCGACTCATCCGGTCGGCGAACCCGGTCAACGCCCGGTCCAACTGACCCAGCAGCACGGCCTGCAACTGCTTCTCGTCGGCGTGCGTGTCGAAGCCACCCAACGACACCGAGAAGACCCGGGTGGACACTCCCGCCTCGACGCACTGCGCGACCAGGTCGAGCTGCGCGTCCAGTGGGGTGCGGGCCCCGCCGGTGGCCGTCGCGGGGGCCTGCTCGCCGTCCGGGTCCGCCGTGTCCGCGTCGGCGGAGTCGCGTACCTGGCGGATCATCTCGTCCACCGACCGCAGGTCGGCGAAGCAGGCGGCGGCCCGACCCCGGGCCGCCGACTCGCCCGCCTCGGCGGCGGCGAACGCGGTCAGTGTCGCCGCCGGCAGCCCCTTCGCGGCCTTCCGGTCGGTCACCGGCACGGCCGCGCCGGCGCTCTGGGCCCCGGCCAGCAGCGGTGGCAGCGCCGGTTCGAAGGAGACCGCCAGCCGGGGGTCGCCACCGGCCCGGTCCAGCCACCGCCCGAGCCAGCCGGTGTTGCCGGGCCGGTCCGGTTGCGCCGTGTGCCAGATGTCCATCGAACGGAAGTGGCTGCGATCCGGCTTCGGGTAACCGACTCCGCGCACGATCGCCAACCCACCGCCGGACCAGCGCTGGTGCAGGCCGGCCAGCGCCGGGTTGAGGCCGAAGTCGTCGTCCAACCGCCGCACCTCCCCGTCCGGGTACGCCAGCTCCGGGCGTGCCGCCCGGTAGGCCGGGTCGCCGTACGGAATGACGGTGTTGAGCCCGTCATTGCCGCCGTAGAGGGTCACCAGCACCAGCGTGCGGGACTGCGGGTCGCGGTCCCCGCTGGTGTCCAGCAGGTCCCGCAGGCTGTACGCGCCGGCCCCGGCGGCCAACGCGCCCGCGCCGACCACCCCGCTGGTCAGCAGGAACCTGCGTCGGGTCACTGTGTCCATGTCGACTCCTCCGCTCAGCTGACTGTGTATTCGGGGCTGACCAGGCCGGCGGCCAGCAGCTTTCGAGGCTCGCCGGCCAGCGGGGTGAGAGCGGCGCGGGTGCGCGCGCCCCAGCCGTCGACCACCAGCAGTCGGGCCAGCGCGTCCGGTCGGCCGGCGGTGGGCGCGGCGGTCAGCCGGGCCAGCACCGCTGGTGCCGTGGCGGCGGCGAGCACCCCGGCCGTCCGCAGCCGGGCCTGTAACGACGAGGTGGTCAGCCAGGCGGATCCGGCCGGCCAACCACCCACGCTCGGTGGGCGCAACGGCACCTGGTCGAGCGCGTTCAGACCGGCCAGCAGTTGTTTGCGTTGCTGCTCGGGCAGCGCGGACGGTCGGATACCGAGCTGTCGCATCGCGCCGACCAGCCACTCCACCGGCTGCTTCACCAGCGTCCCCCGGGTCTGCGCGAAGGCCGGCGCGGAGAAGAGCGCACGCACCGTCGCGATGGTGTCCGCGCCGGCCAGGCCATCCGGCGCCGGGGTCTCGGTGCCGGCATAGCGGAACCAGAGCCGACCGGCCACGAAGGTCGCCGCCGCCGGTTGGGCCGCCAGCAGACCGGCGTACGCCTCGGCGTCGAACCGGGCGCTCTGCCCGAGGATGCTCTTCTCGCCACTGTCGTGCCGGCGGGCCTCGAAGTGCGCCGCACCGGTACGCCTGTCGACCACCCAGCCGGTCAGGGCCCGCGCGCCGGCCTTCACGTCGGCCTCGCTGTAGGCACCGATGCCGAGGGTGAACAACTCCATCAGCTCGCGGGCCAGGTTCTCGTTCGGCGCCTTGCGGGTGTTCTTCTGCCCGTCCAGCCAGACGATCAGGGCGGGGTCGCGCACCATCGCGGCGACCAGCGGGCGCAGCGGCCCACGACCGTGCCGGCGCAGCGTCTCCAACTGGCCCACCATCAGCCGCGCCGACTTGACCTTCTGCGCGCTGGTGGCCCAGTGCCCGTGCCAGAAGAAGAGCAACTTCTCGGTCAGCCCGTCCTCGGCGGCCACCATCCGGTCCAGCCACCACTCGGTGACCTGCTGGAGTTGCTTGCGGCGCTCCGCGTTGGCCTGCTGCCGTTGCTCACGGGTGGAGTCCTTGGTCAGCCCGGCGTACGGGTCCGGGGGCAGCGTCGGCACCGGCGTGGCCGCCGCACCCCGATCCGTGGCGGGCGGGGTGAGCAGCCGTTCCAGGGTCGCCGTTGGCCCGGCCCGCTCGGCCGCGTCCACCTCGTCGGCCGTCGGCCCGAAGGTGGCCCGGCGCAGCAGATGCGCCACCACTTCACGATCGCTCATACCGGCCGACGCTAGGCGTCCCGTGTTCGAGGACGGTAAGGGCGGCGTCCGGATCGCGTTCAGCGTCCCTCGAAGACCGGTTTCTGCTTGCCGACGAAGGCGAGGGTGGCCGCCCGGTGGTCGGCGGTGGCACCGCAGATCGACTGGGCCTGCGCCTCGGCGGCGAGAGCGTCGGCGAGGGTGCCGGCGTCGGCGATGGAGAGCTGTCGCTTGATCGCCCCGTACGCGACGGTCGGGCCGGCGGCGAGGCGGGCGGCCAACTCCTGGGCGACGGGCAGCACCTGCTCGTCGTCGTCCGTCAGCCGGTTGAGCAGGCCCAACCGGCAGGCCTCCTCGGCGCGGACCGGCTCGGCCAACAGCAGCAGCTCAACCGCCTTGGCATGGCCGACCAGTCGGGGCAACGTCCAGGAGGCGCCGGTGTCGGCGGCGAGACCGACCTTGGCGAAGGCCATCAGGAAACTGGTGGTCGGGCCGCCGATGCGGATGTCGGCCAGGAACGCCAGCGACGCGCCCGCCCCGGCGGCCATCCCGCGGACCGCGGCGATCACCGGCTTGGGCAGGTTGGCGAGCCGGGCGGCGATCGGGTTGTAGTGGGCCCGCACGGTGCCCAGCGGGTCACTGGCGGAGTTTTCCAGGGTGGCCACGTGCTCGCGCAGGTCCTGCCCGGCGCTGAACGACCCGCCGGCTCCGGCCAGGACGACAGCGCGGCAGGACCGGTCGGTCTCCAGCTCCGCGAGGGCGTCCCGCAGCGCCTCCTTGAGCGCCACGTCGAGCGCGTTCATCGCGTTCGGCCGGTTCAGCGTGAGGGTGACGACGGCATCGGTCCGGTCGACCAGCAGCGGCTCGGTCACGTGTCTAACGACCCTTCTGTCGGACGATGCGGTTGCCGGCGTCGAGGCACTGTTCGACGTACCGGTCGGCGGCCGGACGCAGGCGGGCTGCGTGCCGGTCGAAGAAACTGGCCGCGGCGGTGCCGGGCCACCGCTCGGGCAGCAGCGCCGGGGGCAGCTGCGGATCTTGGAAGAGGAACGTACGCCACGCGTGCACGAGGCGGAACCGCGTCGCGTACGCCTCCTCGTCGCTGCTGCGCACTGTGACGGCGGCGAGCAGCGGGCGCTGGTCCGCGACGAACCGCTCGTAGGCGCGGCCGATCTCGGCCAGGTTCCAGGCGCGTCGGACCACGCCCATGGCGCCGGGGGTGCCGGAGAAGTGCGAGGCGGTGAACCGCTCGAACCGGATGCCGGTCTCGGCGAGGAGCAGGTCGACATCCTCGGCGGGGCGGGTGGCGACCCAGGTCTGCTCGTCGAGCGTCCCGTAGCCGAGGAAGCTCAGGTTGGCGGCGAGCCGCTGGCGGTCCCGCCGGGAGCCCGGGGCTTCCAACACCAGCAGATCGAACCGGCCGTCCCAGGTGACCCGGCCGGTCCGGTAGATCCGGGCCGCTGCCTCGTCGAGTCGGCGGGCAGCTTTCGGTGTGATCGAATATCCCGGTCCGGAGACCAACCGGAGGGGCTCGAGCCAGCCTTGACGCACCATCCGGGAGACGGCGGTGCGAACTGCTGGCGGTGCGATTCCCAGCGGCGCCAGTAGCTTGACCAGGGCAGCAACCGGTGCCCGGCCACCCCTCGGACGGAGGTGGTCGCCGTACAGGTCGAAGAGTGCCGACCGTGCCTGCATGACCGCACATTGTGACAGGCCTTCTCAAGATAAGCTAGATGCTGTTACATCAATGCTGCTCCGGTTTGGGTCCGGCGGTGTTCATCAGGGAAAATCGTTGGTCGACACCCCCGTGACCGTTGCGGGTGGTCGTGACGAAGTGGCTGTGGGGCAACCCACCGACCCTGGTGTAGGTCTGAGGGGAGACAACATGGCGGCGATGAAGCCGCGGACGGGCGACGGTCCGCTGGAAGTCACCAAGGAGGGGCGGGGCATCGTCATGCGGGTCCCGCTGGAGGGCGGTGGCCGGCTCGTCGTCGAGATGACTCCCGACGAGGCCAACGCGCTCGGTGACGCACTGAAGGCAGCGGCCGGCTGAGTAAGGAGTGCTCCGGGCGGCTCACGCCGCCCGGAACGTTCTTCAGGCCCTGAGCCACCGGAACCACCGGTGGCTCAGGGTCTTCAACGCTGCGGGCAGGTGGGTTCACTGCCGGTCCGCGACACTTTCCTGGAGGTGCGGTTCCGCGTGCTCGCCATCCGTCTGATCGCCGAGCCCGACCGGCTCGACGTCCTCGTCCTGCCCGTCCGCTCCGCCGATTCGACGGCGGAAGGTGACACCTCGGCCGAGCCGGTATCGACCGCCGTGGCGGGCCCGGACGGCACGGCCGACGAGGCGGTGGCGCTGGCTTCAGCGGCCCGGCTGACGGGCCGAGCCGGCGAGATCCACACCCAACTGCGCCCCGGGCGTACCCCCGGTCGGCTGCTGTTGCTCGGCATCGGTGACGGCGACGAGGCGGCTTGGCGGACGGCCGGCGCGGCCCTGGCCCGCTCAGCTTCAGCTGAGACGCATATCACCATCGCGCTTCCGGCCGAGGTGACCCTGGCCGCAGTTCGCGGGTTGACCGAGGGGCTGCTGCTCGCCCCGTACCGGTTCCGACTCACCGAGGCCGGCGACCGACCGGCGCTGACCGGCGTCGACCTGCTGCTCGACAACCCCACCGGGTACGAGGACACCGTCGCCACGGCCCGGACCACTGCCGCGATGACCCATCTCGCCCGGGACCTGACCAACACCCCCTCCTCGGTGAAGACCCCGCAGTGGTTCGCCGACCAGGTGGCCTCCGCCGCAGCCGACCTTCCGGACCTGCGGCTGCGGGTCCGTGGCCCGGCCGAACTGACCGCCGAGGGCTTCGGCGGGATCCTCGCCGTGGGCGGTGGCTCCGCCAGCGGACCCCGGCTGGTCGAACTGGACTGGCACCCCGCCAACGCGCGCACCCACGTGGTGCTGATCGGCAAGGGCATCACCTTCGACACCGGCGGCATCTCGATCAAGCCGGTGGCGTCGATGAAGCTGATGCGCAAGGACATGGCCGGCGCTGCCGCGGTCGTCGCCGCCACGGTGGGCGCCGCCGCGCTGCGGCTGCCGGTCCGGATCACCACGTTGGCACCGCTGGCCGAGAACATGGTCAGCGGCTCGGCGTTCCGCCCCGGCGACGTGATCCGGCACTACGGCGGTACGACCAGCGAGACGACCAACTCCGACGCCGAGGGTCGGCTGGTCCTCGCCGACGCGCTGGCGTACGCCGTGCAGCAGCTCAAGCCGAACCTGCTGCTCGACCTGGCCACGCTCACCGGCGCGAACTCGGTGGCGCTGGGCAAGCGCACCGCCGCCCTGTACAGCGAGAACGACGAACTGGCCGCAAGCGTGCTGGCGGCGGCCGAGGCGGCCGGCGAGTCGGCGTGGCGGATGCCGCTGCACACCGACTACGTCGAGTACCTCGGCAGCGAGATCGCCGACCTCTACAGCGCACCCACGCAGGGTGCCGGCTCGGTGCTGGCCGCGCTCTACCTGCGCGAGTTCACCGGCGAACTACGCGACCGCTGGCTGCACCTGGACATGTCCGCCCCGTCCTGGGCCGACGGCGACCAGGCCGAGGTCAGCCGCGGTGCCACCGGCTGGGGCGTCCGCTCGTTGCTGCGCTGGCTCGCCGACGTCAACTAGGACTGTTTCACAAGAGCGGCCGGCCCGAACTTGTGAAACAGCCCTTGGGCGTGGGTCAGGGCCTCGGCGCCACCGAGGCTCTGCCCCACCCTGGGCATGGATCAGCACTTCACCGCGGCGAGCAGCCCGTGCCCGACCGGAAGCAGCGCGGGGATCCAGTGCTCCGACTCCCGGACCGCCTTGATCGTTTCGCGAACCGTCACCGTCTCCGCGTCCCGGGCGGACGGGTCGCCGATCCGGCCACTGGCCAGCACACCGTTGAGCGCCAGCACGCCTCCGGGGCGCAACAGCCGCAGCGCCGCCTCCACACAGGCATGGAAGCCGGTCGCCTCCGCGTCCACGAAGACCAGGTCGTAGGCACCGTCGGCGAGCCGGGGCAGCACGTCGAGCGCCCGACCGGTGATGATCCGGGTACGCCCGGCCGCGAAACCCGCCTCGGCGAAGATCCGCCGGGCGATCCGCTGGTGTTCCACCTCCACGTCGATGGTGGTGAGCACGCCGTCGACGCGCATGCCGCGCAGCAACCAGACGCCGCTGACCCCGGTGCCGGTGCCGATCTCCACCACCGCACGGGCGTTGCCGGCGGCGGCCAGCAGCCGCAGCGCCGCCCCCGCGCCGGGGGTGACCGCGTCGAGGCCCACCTCCCGGGCCAGGCTGCGGGCGGTACGCAGAACGAGATCCTCGGTGACGTACGACTCGGCGAAGTGCTGGGCCTGTGTCGTCGAACTGCCGGAACCGGCGACCGTGGCGATGGGGCACCTCCGGGGGCGGTGCGTGGTGCGGGGGCGGGTTGGCACTGTGAGCGTAGAGGCGACCGTTGTGGGGCGCAGCCGCGCCTCCGTCGGAAGCGATCACCGGGGCAACCGCTGACTGCACCGCGTCCATCCGTGCAATCCTGGAGGCGGTATCCCGTCAGCCGCGACCAGACCGGCCCGTGGCCGGGCGACGCGGCGCGGGATCCGGGGACGGACTGGGAGGCACCGACGTGACCGACGGCTGGGACTGGCGCCGGGGCGGTGAGACTCCGGCTCCGGCGCGACCGCCCGGGGCAGGAGCCCCGTCGGTGGGGCCGCCCACCATGCCGGGGGCTGACCGCACGCCCCTCACCTCGCCAGGCAGCGGGCCGACTCCGGGCTGGCCGGCGTCCTCCGGCGGGCCGACACCTGGCTGGCCTGCGTCTTCCGGCGGGCCGACACCTGGCTGGCCGGCGTCTTCCGGCGGATCGACACCTGGCTGGCCGGCGTCTTCCGGCGGATCGACACCTGGCTGGCCGGTGCCGGCTGCGGGCGGGCCCAACTCGGCCGACGCGTCGGCCTGGTGGTCGGACGCGCTCGCCGACCCCTGGCGCGACCCGGCGGCCCCGACCGCGGTGGTGGTGCCCGGTGTGGTGGCGCCCGGCACCGAACCCGAGCCGGTCACCGACCCCGACGCGCCGGGCCGGCCGACACTGCGCCACCTGCTGCTCATTCCCGTGATCACCGCGCTACTGGCCGGCACTCTCGGTGGTGCGTTGGGCTACGCGTTCGCGGTGCGCGGCGGCGCTGGTGCGGCGGTCCTCGGCGGTGCGCCCGCGGAGGTGCCGGCGCTGGCGCAGCGCAAACCGGAGTCGCTGGCCGGGGTCGCCGAACGGGTCCTGCCCAGCGTGGTCACCGTACGGGTGAGCAGCCTCGGCGGGACCAGTGAGGGCTCCGGGTTCATCGCCACTGCCGACGGCCATGTGATCACCAATGACCATGTGGTGGCCGGCGGCACCGGCAAGGCCTCGGTGGTCTTCAACGACGGCAGCACCGCGCCGGCGACGATCGTCGGGCAGGACGCGGAGTCGGACATCGCGGTGATCAAGGTGAGTCGTCCCGGGTTGCGACCTGTGGAGTTCGGCGACTCCGACGCGCTGGCGGTCGGCGACCCAGTGCTCGCCATCGGCTCGCCGTTGTCGCTGGCCAACACGGTCACCGCCGGCATCGTGAGCGCGCTGGACCGGACGATGCAGGCCGGCGAGCCGGGCGGCCCGGTGCGTTACTACGCCGCCATTCAGACCGACGCCGCGGTCAACCACGGCAACTCGGGCGGCCCACTTGTCGACGGTGCCGGCCGGGTGGTCGGAGTGAACTCCACCATCAAGTCGCTTGTCGCAGAGGGGCAGGAGGCGGGCAACATCGGGCTCGCCTTCGCCATCCCGATCAACCAGGCCAAGCGGGTGACCCAGGACATCATCGGCACCGGCAAGGCCCGGCGTACGGTGATCGGCGCCCGTGCGGACGGCCCGACCGGGGTCGTCGGAGGCGGCCTGCGGCTGGCCGAGGTGGAGCCGTCCGGCCCCGCGGACGGCGCCGGACTGAAGGTCGGCGACGTTATCCTCAAGATCAACGGGCGGCCGATGACCGAGCCGACGGATCTGACCGCGTTGGTCCGCAAGTACGCGCCTGGCTCGGTCGTGACCGTCGAGTATCGGCGGGGCTCCGCCCGGCAGAACACCTCGGTAACTCTCGCCGCGGACGCGAAGTGACTCACCGCCGAAGCGAAGTGAACAGCGGCGCACCCCTTGCCCGAAAGCCGTCCGCCGTGCGTAGTCTTGCTGCTGACGCCGAGAGGAGGCCCGCGGGATGCTCGACAACCTGAACTGGTGGGAGATCGGTGCGCTGCTGCTCCTGGCGCTGTTGATCTTCGGCGACCGGCTCCCCGCCGTGATCACCGACGGCCTGCGGTTGGTGCGCAACCTGCGCAACATGGCCCGCAACGCCACCGGCGACCTGAGCCGTGAGCTGGGCACCGACATTCAGCTGGAAGACCTGCACCCGAAGGCGTTCATCCGCAAGCACCTCCTCAGCGAGGAGGACGAGGCGGCGATCCGCAAGCCGTTGCAGGGCGTCTACGACAACCTGCGCGCGGACGTCAGCGGCGTGCACAACGACCTGAAGGACGTGGCCAACGCCGCCGACCTGCGGTCGAACGAGTCCCGGCCCGGCACGGCCACCAGCAGCCCTTCGGCTCCGGCCCCCCGCGCCAGCTACGACGACGCCACCTGACCGACCGCGCCCCGACCGGCTAGTGCCCGCGACCGGCTGGTCCGGCCCTGCCCGGACTCGGCCGGATCGTGTCCGCCTGGGCCCGGCGTCGGTCGGATCGTGCCCGCCTGGGCCCGGCGCCGGCTTGATCGACTCGGGTTCCCGGAAGTCGCGGTATCCCGCGCCGTTTGAGCGGCCGACTTCCTGAAACCCGAGTTGACCATGCCGGCCAGGCCCGCCAGCCCATGCCGACTGCCTGCCCACGCCGACTGCCTGCCCACGCCGACTGCCTGCCCACGTCGGCCGCCAGCCGACGTCGGCCGCCAGCCGACGTCGGCGCGGCCTGGCTGGACCGCCCGCCGACGCGACTCAGCCCGCCGGCCAACAGTGGCCGACGGGCTGACGGTGTTCCGGTTGGTCAGCGCCCAGCGGGCTTGAGGCCGAGTGGCTTGCCGAGCAGCGAGTCGCGGCGCAGGGCGAGCCGGTCGGCGATCGTGCCGAGCGCCTGCGCGGCCGGGGATTCCGGCTCGGCCAGCACGATCGGGTTGCCGGCGTCGCCGGCCTCGCGGACCCGGGTGTCCAGTGGGATCTGACCGAGCAGCGGCACCTGCGCGCCGATGGTCTGGCTCAGCGACGCGGCCACGGCCTCACCACCGCCGGCGCCGAAGATCTCCATCCGGGAGCCGTCCGGCAGCTCCAGCCAGGACATGTTCTCGATGACGCCGACCACCCGCTGGTGGGTCTGCAGGGCGATCGCCCCGGCCCGCTCCGCCACCTCGGCGGCGGCGGTCTGCGGGGTGGTGACGATCAGGATCTCCGAGTTGGGCAGCAACTGGGCCAGCGAGATGGCCACGTCACCAGTGCCCGGCGGCAGGTCGAGCAGAAGCACGTCCAGGTCGCCCCAGTAGACGTCGGCCAGGAACTGCTGCAACGCCCGGTGCAGCATCGGGCCGCGCCACACGACGGCCGCGTTGCCGGACGTGAACATGCCGATGGAGATGACCTTCACGCCGTGCGACTGCGGCGGCATGATCATGTCCTCGACGCGGGTGGGCCGCGCCTCAGTGCCGAGCATCCGGGGCACCGAGTGGCCGTAGATGTCGGCGTCGACCACGCCGACCGAGAGCCCACGGGCGGCGAGCGCCGCCGCCAGGTTGACAGTGACGCTGGACTTGCCGACGCCACCCTTGCCGCTGGCCACCGCGTACACGCGGGTGCGCGAGCCGGGCTGGGCGAACGGGATGACGGGCTCCTCGGTGGCGCCGCCGCCACGCAGCTGCGACTGCAACGACTGCCGCTGCTCGGGGGTCATCACCCCAAAGTCGATCTCCACGCCGGTGACACCGGGCACCGCGGCGACGGCGGCGGTGATGTCCGTACGCAGCTTGTCCTTCAGCGGGCAGCCGGCGACGGTGAGCAGCAGCTCGACGCGGACGACACCGCTGGCACCGATCGTGGCGGAGCGAACCATGCCCAGCTCGGTGATGGGCCGGCGGATCTCCGGGTCGTTGACGGTGGCCAGGGCGGCCTGGATCGCGTCCTCGACGGTGCTCACGGGTGCTGACATGCCCGCAATGCTACGTCGCGGGGCATCCGTTGCCGCCGCTGCCCGGGGCGGTGTGAGCCAATCGATGACCCGTCGGTCAGCTCTCTGCGCGGCGCGGGCCGGTGCCGTCCGGCCGGGCGTCCCGGGTGAAGTCGCCGTCTAGGTCGTCGCGGGGTTCTTCCAGGCCGACGCCGTCGGTCGGCCGCTGGCCACGTCGCTCCTGCCGGCTGTCCTTTTCCTGCTGGCGGCGCTCCAGTCGCTGCCGGCGTTGCCCCACCTCGTCCAGTTCCTCGGCCAGCCGGGCCAGCTCGGAGCGGAGGAAGTCGCGGGTGGCGACCTCACCGAGCGCGATCCGCAGGGCCGCGATCTCCCGGGCCAGGTACTCGGTGTCCGCCTTCTGCGCGGTGGCTCGCCGCCGGTCCTCCTCCAGGGCCACCCGATCCCGGTCGGCCTGCCGGTTCTGGGCCAGCAGGATCAGCGGGGCCGCGTAGCTGGCCTGCAACGACAGCACCAGGGTCAGGAACGTGAAGGTGTACGGGTCGAAGCGCAGGTTCGCCGGGGCCAGGGTGTTCCACACGAACCAGATCGCGATCACCACGGTCATGACGACGATGAAGTTCGCTGTGCCCATGCCCCGGGCGATGCCCTCGGACCACCGGCCGAACGCCTCCGCGTCGAACCGGGGCAGCTTGACGCCCCTGGGCTCACGTGGCTGGTCGAGACGCTCCGTCCGACGCTGGTCAGCCATCTGCGCCGTCCAGCGCGGGGTCGGTGGTGCCCGGGGCGGCCAGGGCGTCGCGGTCCCGCCAGTCCCGGGGCAGCGAGTGGTCCAGGACGTCGTCGACAGTGACGGCGCCGACCAGCCGGTTGTTGCGATCGATCACCGGCATGGCGACCAGGTCGTAGGTGGCCATCCGGCGGGTGATCTCCGGCAGCGGCGTGGTGGGGCGCAGCGGGTCGATGTCGTTGACCACCACCTTGCCCAGCAGGTCGGCCGGGGGCTCGCGCAGCAGCGCCTGGAAGTGCACCATGCCCAGGTACCGGCCGGTCGGCGTGTTCTGCGGTGCCCGGGTCACGAAGACCTGCGCGGCGACGGCGGGGGAGAGCTGCGGCTCCCGGATCCGGGCCAGCGCCTCGGCGACTGTGGCGTCCGGCGGCAGGATGACCGGCTCCGATGTCATCACACTGCCCGCCGTGCCGGGGGTGTACTTCAGCAGTTGGCGTACCGGGTCGGCCTCGTCCGGCTCCATCAGGTCCAGCAGCACGTCCTGCTCTGGTGGGGGCAGCTCGTTGAGCAGGTCGGCGGCGTCGTCCGGGTCCATCTCCTCCAGGACGTCGGCGGCCCGCTCCCGGTCGAGGGCGGCGAGGATCTCCACCTGGTCGTGCTCCGGCAGTTCGCTGAGCACGTCGGCCAGTCGCTCGTCGTCCAGGGCGGCGGCGACCTCGTTGCGTCGCGCGTCGGGCAGATCCTGCAACGCGTTGGCCAGGTCGGCGGGGCGCATGTCCTCCAGGACGGCGAGCAGGTTCGCCGTACCCCGGTTGTCGGCGATGCCGCTGAGCCCGCGCACCCGGTCCCACTCGACCTGGTGCAGGTGGCCACGGCGGCTGAGCCGACCGGTCTGCTCGCGTACGGCGACACGGGTCAGCGACCACTCGCCACCCCGGGTGCACTCCATCGCGACGTCCACGACAGCGCCGGGCTGGCCGCCCGGGTCGAGTTGCACCCGCCGGTCGAGCAGTTCCTGGAGCACCAGCAGCTCGTTCGGGCGCTTCTCGAACCGGCGCAGGTTGAGGGTGCCGGAGCCGAGCACGACGGCGTCCGCGTCGATGGAGGTGATCCGGTTGATGGACAGGAAGATCCGGCGTCGCATCGGCATCTCGGCGACGAGCCCCACCACCTCCGGCGGACGCTTCGTCGCCCGCAGCCGTGCCACGGCGTCACGAACCCGGCCCACCTGATCGCCGTTCGGGTCGAAGACGGCGACTCCGGCGAGACGGGCGATGTAGACCCGGGTCGGCGTACTCACGGGCACCAGCCTAAGCGCCTAGTGTTTATCAACATGTCGACCTTGGCCTACGAGATTGTGGACGTCTTCACCGATCGCCCCTTCGCCGGCAATCCGCTGGCGGTGGTGTTCGGCGCGGAGGCGCTGGCCACCGAGCAGATGCAGGCGCTCGCGTTGGAGTTCAACCTGTCCGAGACGGTGTTCGTGCTGCCTGCGACCCAGGTCGGCGTCACCTACCGGGCCAGGATCTTCACCCCGGTGGAGGAGTTGCCGTTCGCCGGGCACCCCAGCGTCGGCGCGGCGGTCACCGCCTGCCGACGGGGCATGTTCGGTGTGGGGCAGGTCACCCAGGAGTGCCGGGCGGGTGTGCTGCCGATCGAGGTGACCGCGTCCGGGGCGACGCTGACCGGTGGCGCCCCGACGCTCGGGCCGGAGTTGGACCCGGAGCCGTTGCTGGAGATCGCCGGGCTGGTCGCCGAGGACCACGTCGGGCCCGCCCCACGGGTCGCTGGCTGCGGGCTGGAGTTCCCGTACCTGCCGGTGCGTCCGGAGTCGGTGGCCCGCGCCCGGGTGGACCCGGCGGCGGCGCAGCGGTACGGGGTGTCGCACGTCAGCGTCTTCTCCTGGGACGCGGCCGCGCAAACCGCGCACGCCCGGGTCTTCGTGCCGGGGATCGGCGTTCCGGAGGACCCGGCGACCGGTTCGGCGGCGCTCGGCCTCGGTGTCTGGCTGGTGGCGAGTGGTCTGCTGCCCGGTGAGGGGCGGTCGGAGTACGCGGTCCGTCAGGGTGTGGAGATGAACCGTCCGTCCGCGTTGGCCTGCACGGTCACGGCGGCGAACGGGGTGGCGGTCGGCGCGACGGTCGCCGGCCAGGTGGTGCCGGTGGCTCGCGGTGAGATCGCCGTGCCGCCGTTCGTGGGCTGAGCGGAGGCGCCGATGCGGGAGGATGCGTGTGTGACGGACGAGGACGCCCCCGGGGGCACCCCACTTGTCGACGAGGCGATGAAGAAGGCCGCCGTGGCCTGGGTCAGTGTTGCCGGCGGGCCGGCGCTCGCGCTCTGGTGCGCCCCGCTGGAGGGCGCGCTGCTGGTGGTCAGCGGGCCGGGCGAGCAGGCCGCACCGGGTCTGGCCGACGCGACCGAGGCCCAGGTCACCCTGCGCGGCGACCACGGCGGCCGGATCGTCACCTGGCCGGCCCGGGTGAGCCGGTTGCAGCCGGGCACCGAGGCGTGGGACGTCACCGCGCCGCTGGTGGCGGCGAAGCGCCTCAACGCGCCCGGTCCGACCGCCGACCTGGTGGCCCGATGGGCCGCCGACGGATGCGCGGTGAACCGCCTCGCCCCGGCCGGTACGCCGCTGGCCGGAGCGGAGTTGCCGGCCGACGCGCAGGCCGAGCCACCCCGGGAGACTCCCGCGGTCCGGGCCACCCGCAAGCCGTTCCGCCTGCACCGGGTCCGCCGCCGCTGATCGGTTGATCAGCCGGTCCGACCGCCGACGCCCGCCACCGCGGCGTCGGCGTCGACGAGGGCGAGCACCTCGCCCAGGGTGCCGAGCGTGGGGCCGCGCCAGTCCCGGTCGGCGTTGAAGACCATGTGCGTGGCCAGATCCGGTGCGGCGAGCCGGACGGCTGTCATCCCGGCCCGCTCGGCGCCGGTCAACTCCTGGCTGCCGCCGTCACCGACGTAGAGGCAGTCGCCCGGCGCGAGCCCGAGCCGCTGGCAGGCCGTCAGGTAGAGCGTCGGATCGGGTTTGCACCGCCCGACCTGCACCGAGAAGACCCGCACGTCGAGCAGGGAGGCGACCGCGAGCTGCGGCAGGAAGGCCGGCAGTTCGTGCGTACAGTCGCTGATCACGCCGGTGCGCAGGCCGCGCTGGCGCAGAGCCGCCAGCACCGGCACCGCGTCGGCGCGTAGCCAGGTGTCGGCGCGGACCGCCCGGTGCCGGGACGCCACCGCTGCCCGTACCGCATGGTCGCTGGGGTGCACGCCGGCCTGGGCGCACACCCAGCGCAGTGTCGCCTCCGCGTCGCCGAGCCGGCCGCTGGCCCGCTCGTAGTAGGTGCGGTTCAACACCTCGGTCAGGATCTCGGTGGGACACCCGAGCAGCTCGGCGGTGCCGAGGTGCGCGACACCGCGTTGTACCGAACGGGTCAGGGTGCCGAAGAAGTCGAACAGCACCGCCTGGTAGCTGGGCATGGGGGAGCGCCTCCGGGCGGTCGAGGGTCGCCGGCGCGAACCCGCGTGATCGTAACGGAGTGATGACCCTCCGTGCCGACCGTCACACGTGTGAGGATTACGTCCCGTGCCCCCACCTTCACCCCGGCCGTCACTGGATCCGCTGACCACCGGCGCGGTCGGGCTGGCAGTGGTCGCCGTGTCGTCGTCCGCGCCGCTGATCGCGTACGCCGCCGCCCCGGCGCTGGCCATCGCGTTCTGGCGCAACCTGCTCGCGGTGGCAGTGCTGAGCCCCTTCGCGCTGGCCCGACGCCGCGCCGAGTTCCGCAGACTGACGGTGGGCGCGGGCCGGCGGGAGGGCCTGTTCTGCGTGCTGTCCGGGGTCGCCCTGGCCGGGCACTTCGCGACCTGGGTGCCGAGCGCCCAGCTCACCTCGGTCGCCACGTCCACCGCCCTGGTCGCCACCCAGCCGGTCTGGCAGGGGCTGATCGCCCGCGCCCAGGGGCGTCCGCTGCCCCGGGTGGTGTGGATCGGCATCGCGGTGGCGGTCGGCGGCGCGGCGGTCGCCACCGGGGTGGACGTGGGGGTCTCCGGCCGCGCCGTCCTCGGTGACGTGCTGGCGCTCATCGGCGCCATGTTCGCCGCCGTCTACACCGCCTTCGGGGAACGGGCCCGGGTCAGCATCAGCACCACCACCTACACCACCATCTGCTACGGGATCTGCGCGCTGATCCTGCTGGCGCTGTGCCTGGTCGGCGGCGTACGGCTGATCGGCTTCGACGGGCGTACCTGGCTGGCCATCCTGGCCCTGGTGGCCGGCGCCCAACTGCTCGGGCACTCGATGTTCAACTACGCCCTGCGGAAGATCCCGGCAACCACTGTGAGCGTGCTGATCCTGCTGGAGGCGCCCGGCGCGGCAGTGCTCGGCTGGGCCTGGCTGGGTCAGCTGCCCGGCCCGTACGCGCTGCTGGGGATGGCGTTGCTGCTGGCCGGCGTGGCGGTGGTGGTGCTCGGCGGCCGGCGGAGCGAACCCACCGCCCTGCCGGCCGACCCGACCCCGCTGGCCGACTGAGCGCCCCACCCGGGCGGACCGAGGCCCCACCCGCCAACCGGGTCAGCCCTCGTGCACCTCGATGACCCGGGTCGTCGGCGCGGCCGCGCCGAGGGCGGTACGCAAGGCCGCCCGGTCCGGGTCGGCGAGGAACGACTCGTAGCCGGCCCGCCCGTCGAACCGGATCACGTGCACCTCGGCCTGCCCGTCGGTGCCGCGCAGTCGCCGCTCCAACCGGCCGCCGTGCCGTTCGAGCAGGCCCAGCACGGCGTCCTCGTAGCGCTGCCCGGCGGCCTCCGCCCCGACGGCGAACTCGACTATCGCGACGAGTGTCAGCACACCGGCCCGGTCAGTCATCGAGACCGACTGCCTTGGCGCTCGCCGCCCACAGCCGGGCGGCGAGCTGTGGATCGGCCGCCTTCCGGAGCGGTCGACGCGGCCGACGGTCGACGTAGTAACCCCCGTTGATCAGCCGGGAGCGCTCCTGGTTGGCCAACCACACCAGGGTCTCGGCACCCTTCTCCGGGCTGCGGAACGGCATGAACCGCATGCCGAACGCGACAAGCCTGCTGTCGTTGGCGAACCGGGTACGGACCACCCCGGGGTGGAAGCTGTACGCGGCAACGTCCGGCCAGCGCCGGGCGGCCTCGGCGGTGAACAGGACGTTCGCCTGCTTGCTGGTGCCGTACGCGCCCATCGGCCGGTAGTCACGCAGTGGCTTGTTCAGGTCGTCCGGGTCCAGTGCGCCGAAGCGGTGCGCGCCGGAGGCGGTCACCACGACCCGGCCCACCCGGTCGGCGAGCAGGTTGGTCAGCAGGAACGGAGCCAGGTGATTGGCCTGGATCGACATCTCGAAACCGTCGACGGTCCTCAGTGGTTGCAGCGCGATCGCGCCGGCGTTGTTGGCGAGCACGTCGATCCGGTCGTACGCGGACCGGAGCTGCTCGGCCAGTCGGCGTACGTCGTCGAGGATGGCGAAGTCGGCCCGGAACAGCTCCGGACGTTCACCGGAGTTCTCCCGCACCCGAACGGCAGCGGCCTGCAGGCGGGCCGGGTCCCGCCCGACGAGCACCACCTGGTCGCCCCGGCAGGCCAGCTGGACGGCGGCGGCCAGCCCGATGCCGGAGCTGGCCCCGGTCACCACCACCAGTCGGCGCCCAGTGAGATCTTCCACAGGTCCATTCACCCCGGTCATGGCGCGAGGTTACCGTGGCGTCACAACGCCCTTTGGGATCGTTAAGGTCCCGGATCTGTCGTCAGGTGGCGTCGGCATGCCCGCCGGACGCTGGAAGGAGCGCATCCATGGCCGCAGTCGGTCGCCCCCGCAGGTCCTGCCTCGCCGTGCCGGGTTCCAGCGTGAAGATGCTCGGCAAGGCCCAGGGCCTCCCGGCCGACCAGGTCTTCCTCGACCTGGAGGACGCCGTCGCCCCACTGGCCAAGCCGGACGCGCGCAAGAACATCGTCGCCGTCCTCAACGAGGGCGACTGGGCCGGCAAGACCCGGGTGGTCCGGGTCAACGACCTGACCACCCCGTGGACCTACCGGGATGTCATCGAGGTCGTCGAGGGCGCCGGCGCCAACCTGGACTGCATCATGCTGCCGAAGGTGCAGACCGCCGCCCAGGTGCAGTGGCTGGACCTGACGCTCACCCAGATCGAGAAGACGATCGGCCTGGAGGTCGGTCGGATCGGCATCGAGGCGCAGATCGAGAACGCCGCCGGTCTGGTGAACGTGGACGCGATCGCCGCCGCCTCGCCGCGCGTGGAGACCATCATCTTCGGTCCGGCCGACTTCATGGCGTCGATCAACATGAAGTCGATGGTGGTCGGCGGCCTGATCCCGGACTACCCGGGCGACCCGTACCACTACATCCTCATGCGGATCCTGATGGCCGCGCGGATGCACGACAAGCAGGCCATCGACGGTCCGTTCCTCCAGATCCGCGACGTCGACGCGTTTCGCGAGGTGGCCAAGCGCTCGGCCGCGCTGGGCTTCGACGGCAAGTGGGTGCTGCACCCGGGCCAGATCGACGCCGCCAACGAGGTCTACCAGCCGGCGCAGGCCGACTACGACCACGCCGAGCTGATCCTCGACGCGTACGAGCACTACACCTCGGAGGCCGGCGGCCGGCTCGGCGCCGTGATGCTCGGCGACGAGATGATCGACGAAGCGTCGCGCAAGATGGCGCTGGTGGTCGCCGCCAAGGGCCGGGCCGCCGGGATGAGCCGCACCTCGTCGTTCACCCCACCGGCGCAGTGACCGGCAGGGCCGGGACGACAGCCGCCGGCTGTCGGTCCGGCCCGACAATCGGCGGTACGCCGGCCCGCCCGCCGGTCAGTAGCTACTGCTGCTGTTGTCGCTCGTCGCGATCGCGTAGATGATCGCGGCGGCGTAGATGGCGATCACCAGCACCAGGAACCCGGTGAGAATCCAGCCGACGATGATGGCGGCCTTCGCCATCCCCGCCCCGCCCTCGCCGCTGAGCCGGATCTGCTTCTGCGCCACGTGGCCGAGGATCGCGCCGATCGGCGCGGTGATGCAGGACGTGAAACCGATCAGGGCCAGCACGAACGCCGCGATGGCCATCCCGTTGGTCTTCGGCGGCTGCGGGTAGCCGTAGCCGGGGTACTGCGGCGGATAACCGGGCGGGGCGTATCCGGGCGGGCCGTAACCGGGCATCGGTTGGGCCGCTGGCTGCTTCGCGCCGGCGTACGGGTCGACCGGGGCGTACGGGCCCGGGGCGTACGGATCGGGGGCGTACGGGTCGACCGGTCCAGGTTGCGCGGGCACCGGCTGACCGGCCACCAGCGTCGGGTCCGGTGCGGGGCTCGACGGCTGGGCCGACCACGTGGGATCGCTCCAGTTGCCGGGCGGCGGGGGATTGGTCATACGAAGTCTCCGTCAGGTTGGGGTGCGGAGACAGGGTAGCCAGCGCCGCCCAAACCCGACGCCCCCGCTTCCGGGTGCCGCGTTGCTCGGGCCGGTCGTAACGGGCAGGATCCCTGACATGGCATACGACGCGCGCGCCGCGGACCGCTCCGGCAGCCGACCCCGACGGGACGTCAGCCGCCCGGGTGCGGCCCGACGCGCCCGGACGGCCGCCCCGGCGGGCAGCCCCGGCCCCGACGAGCCGGTCGCGCTCACCGACCCGGTCACCATGCGCCTCGACGGGCGGGTCGCCCTGGTCACCGGGGCGGGCAGCCCGGACGGCATCGGGTACGCCACCGCCCGGCGACTCGCCGACCTGGGCGCGCGGGTGGCCATCGTCTCCACCACCCGACGCATCCACGAGCGGGCAACCGAGCTGGGGGTGACCGGCTTCGTCGCGGACCTGACCGACGAGTCCGAGGTCGGCGCGTTGGCCGATGCGGTCGCCGAGCAGTTGGGCGACGTCGAGGTGCTGGTCAACAACGCCGGCCTGGCCAGTCGCGCCAGCCAGGGGGTCCTGCGGCCGGTGGCGCAGCTGACCTACGACGAGTGGCGCGGTGAGATCGACCGCAACCTCTCCACCGCGTTCCTGTGCAGTAGGGCGTTCATCGGGGGAATGGCCGAGCGGGGTTGGGGTCGGATCGTCAACCTGTCGGCCACGGCCGGCCCGGTCAACGCCCTGCCCACCGAGGCCGCGTACGCCGCCGCGAAGGCCGGGGTCGTCGGGCTGACCCGGGCCCTGGCCATGGAGATGATCGCCGACGGGGTGACAGTCAACGCGGTGGCGCCCGGCACCATCTACACCGCGGCGTCCACCATGGCCGAGATCAAGCAGGGGTTGGGCACACCGGTGGGGCGACCGGGCACGCCGGACGAGGTCGCCGCGGCGATCAGCTTCCTCTGCTCGCCGGCCGCCTCGTACATCACAGGGCAGATGCTGGTGGTGGACGGCGGCAACAGCGTCCGCGAGGCCCGCTTCCGCTGACCGCGCCGAGCCGCAGCGGCCCGTTCGTCAGTAGCCGCTGCTGTCGCCGTTGTTGCTGAAGGCCACCAGCGCCAGCCAGCCACAGCAGGCCAGCACGGTGAGCCCGGTGAAGACGTAGCCAAGGATCAGCCCCCAGGTGGCGAGCTGGTCGCCCTCCTCGCCGCTGGTGCGGATCTGCCGCTTGGCCACGTGGCCGAGGACGGCGCCGGCCGGCGGAAAGACGAAGGCGAACACCAGCGACAGGATCGCCAGCACGTTGGTGCCCCGACCCGGCCCGGACGGCGGTGGGCCGTACTGACCGTAGGGGCCCTGCGGTGGGTACGGCGGTTGCTGGCTCCAGTGCGCCGACTGCTGCGGCCCCTGGTGGCCGTACGGCGACGGTTCGCCCGCCGGTGGCCCGTACGGTGACCGTTCCGTTGGCAGCTCGTACGCCGGCTGGTCCGGCTGCGGCGCGTACGGCGACTGGCCGGCCGACGGTGGCGCGTACGGCGACTGGTCCTTCGGTGGCTCGTAGGGTGACGGCGGCGGCTCGTCCTCGGGCGGTCCCGACGGCGGCGGGTAGCTCACGGCTGTCCTCCTCCTGCCGGTGCCGGAAAAGTCCCTCTTGCCGGACGCTACCCGCAGCGGTGAACCTTTTCACAGCGGTTGTGTGGACTGGTCACCTTGGCCTCGTCGACCCGAGGGGCCGATACTGACCCAGCGTTCAGTTACCCATGAGTAGTGCGCGGATCCCCGGAGGCTGAGATGGCCCGACTCGCCCAGACGCCCGGCCTGACCGATGTGCAACAGTCGATCCTGGAGACCGTTCGGGACTTCGCCGACAAGGAGATCATCCCGCACGCGCAGCGGCTGGAGCACGCCGACGAGTACCCCACCGACATCCTCGACGGCATGCGCGAGATGGGGCTGTTCGGCCTCACCATCGACGAGGAGTACGGCGGCCTCGGCGAATCGCTGCTCACCTACGCGCTGGTGGTGGAGCAACTGTCCCGAGGCTGGATGTCGATCTCCGGCATCGTCAACACCCACTTCATCGTGGCGTACCTGATCTCCCAGCACGGCTCCGACGAGCAGAAGACCCGCCTGCTGCCGAAGATGGCCACCGGCGAGGTGCGCGGCGCGTTCTCCATGTCCGAGCCCGAGACCGGCTCCGACGTCTCGGCGATCAAGTCCCGGGCCGTCCGGGACGGCGACCGCTACGTGCTCAACGGGCAGAAGATGTGGCTCACCAACGGGGCCTACTCCTCGGTGGTGGCCACCCTGGTCAAGACCGACACCGGCGCGGAGTCCGTCTACGGCAACATGAGCACCTTCCTGCTGGAGAAGGAGCCGGGCTTCGGCGAGACCGCCCCCGGCCTCACCATCCCCGGCAAGATCGAAAAGATGGGTTACAAGGGCGTCGAGACCACCGAGATGGTGCTCGACGGCGTGAGCGTGCCCGACTCCGCGATCCTCGGCGGCGCCGACAAGGTGGGCCGCGGCTTCTACCAGATGATGGACGGCATCGAGGTGGGCCGGGTCAATGTGGCCGCCCGCGCCTGCGGCATCTCCATCCGCGCCTTCGAGCTGGCGGTGAGCTACGCCCAGCAGCGCAAGACCTTCGGCCAGCCGCTCGCCAAGCACCAGGCGATCGCCTTCAAGCTCGCCGAGATGGGCACGAAGATCGAGGCCGCGCACGCCCTCATGGTCAACGCCGCCCGGCTCAAGGACGCCGGCCAGCGCAACGACGTGGAGGCCGGGATGGCCAAGCTGCTCGCCTCGGAATACTGCGCCGAGGTCGTCCAGGAGGCGTTCCGCATTCACGGCGGCTACGGCTACTCCAAGGAGTACGAGATCGAGCGGCTGATGCGGGAGGCCCCGTTCCTGCTCATCGGCGAGGGCACCTCAGAGATCCAGAAGACCATCATCTCCCGAGGCCTCCTCAAGGAGTACAAGCTCTGATCCGTGCCTGCTGATCGCGCTCGTGGCCGAAGCTGTCCGCGCCGACGGACGCGGCAGCCCTCCGGCACCGCCGTGTCCCTGCCGCCAACCACCGGGGCGGGGTTCGGGTTAGGCGAGGCGGGTGATGCCGGCGGCGGCGCGTTCGACGATGAGGCAGCGGTCTTCGACGTAGTCCATGCCGGCCTCCTCGGCGATCCGTCGCGCCTCCGCAGAGACGATGCCCAGCTGGAGCCAGAATGCGGGGGCGCCGATCGCCGCCGCGTCCCGGACCACCTGCACGGCGTCGGCCGCCGGCCGGAACACGTCCACCAGGTCGACCGGGTGCGGAATGTCGGCGAGGGTCTTGTAGGCCCGTTCCCCGAACAGTTCGTCGACGGTCGGGTTGACCGGAATGATGCGCCAGCCGTACTGCTGCATCTGCAACGGCACGCCGTGCGCGGCCTTCAACGGGTCGCGGGACGCGCCCACGACGGCGATCACGGCGGAGTCGGCGAGGATCTGCGAAGCGGTACGCACCCGCCGACTGTAGCTCCGAGCCGACTAGAGCAGAGTCAACTGCTCCGCAGCCGGCGGTGGCGGCTCGGGCAGGCTGCGGTTGTCGCCCCGCTCGCCGCGGTGCAGCCCGTGCCGGCGGGCGGCGATCCGCACCCGTGCGGTCAACTCCCGCTGGTACGCCTGCGGGGCGTACGCACCGGCCCGGTAGAGCTCGCGGTAGCGGGGGACGAGGTGTGGGTGCTCGCGGGCGAGCCAGTGCGCGTACCACTCCCGGGCACCGGGACGCAGATGCAGGGGCAGTGCGGTCACGCTCGTCGCACCGGCGGCGGCGATCGCCGAGACGGTGGCGTCGATCGACTCGTCGCTGTCGCTGAGGCCGGGCAGGATCGGGGCCATCAGCACGCCGACGGAGAAGCCCGCGTCGGCGAGCGCCCGGACGGCGTCCAGCCGGCGGCGTGGGTGCGGTGTGCCCGGCTCGACGGTGCGCCAGAGGTGCTCGTCGACGAACCCCACCGAGAAGGAGATGCCCACCGTGGTCACCTCGGCGGCCTGGCGCAGCAGCGGCAGGTCGCGCAGGATCAACGTGCCCTTGGTGAGGATCGAGAACGGGTTGGCGAAGTCCCGCAGAGCGCCGATGATCTGCGGCATCAGCCGGTAACGACCCTCGGCGCGCTGGTAGCAGTCCACGTTGGTGCCCATCGCCACGTGCGCGCCCCGCCAGCGTGGCGCGGCCAGCTCACGCCGGACCAGCTCACCGGCGTTGACCTTGACGATCACCTTCCGGTCGAAGTCCGCCCCGGCATCGAGATCGAGATAGGTGTGAGTATTTCTCGCGAAGCAGTAGACACATGCATGAGAGCAGCCCCTGTACGGGTTGATCGTCCACTCGAACGGGACGCGGGACTGCCCGGGCACCCGGTTGAGGATGGACTTGGCCTGCACCTCGTAGAAGGTCATCCCGGCGAACTCGGGAGTGTCGAAGGTGCGGGCGACGGCGCCGGGCAGCGCCAGCGGCAGGGGTGGCGTCGCTGGCGCTGCCCGCTCGGGGTCTCCCTCGACCGGGGGAGCGGTGAGGTTGTCCCAGCGCATGGGCATTATTCGAACACGTGTACGAGGCAAGCGCAAGTGACCCGCCGTACACCGGTGGGCGTCCGGGTGGTCGGAGAGGGGAGGATGGACGCCATGGAGACGTCGACCTTCGTCTACGACGGGGACTGCGCGTTCTGCACGAGCTGTGCGGAGTTCATCGAGCGCCGCATCCCCACCGCCGCACGGGTGGTGCCCTGGCAGTTCGCCGATCTGGACGCGCTCGGACTCACGGTGGCCGAGTGCGAGGAGGCCGTGCAGTGGGTCGGCGCGGACGGCTCGCGCGCGGCCGGTCCGGACGCCATCGCGAAGCTGCTCACCGCGAGTGGCCCGCTCTGGCGGGTCGCCGGCGCCGGCCTGCGGATCCCTCCGGTACGCGTTGCAGCCTGGCCGTTGTACCGCTGGGTGGCGCGTAACCGGCACCGACTTCCTGGTGGCACAGCGGCCTGCTCCCTGCCTCAGGAGGCCCGGGAGCGGCTCTACGGGCCGGCCGGTCGCCCGACCACCGGGGCCTGATCGTCGAGCGCCGGCCCCGCGCCGGCTGTCACCGGCCCCTGGTCGGCCGGCACCCTGTCGACGCCGGCCGGGCGCGGTTCCGGGGCGTCCGTCGTCGCCGCCTCGGGAGAGCCGAGGCCGATCAGTCGGCGTGCCCAGATCAGCGGGCGTACCCGCTCCAGCGGCAGGAAGCTGGTCATCGCGGCCAGGTGCGGCGCGAACGAGATCGTGATGGTGGCGATGGTGACCGCGTGGAACGAGTAGAAGAAGCCGACCATGGCGAGTCGCCAGCGGGGCGGCAGGAAGAAGACCATCGGGCTCAGCAGCTCGAACGCCACGATGCCGAACTGGGCGACGATCAGCAGGTACGGCACCTGGGCGATGAGGTCCGCCAGGTCGGTGCCACGTCGGATGATCGCGCGGGCCAGGACCGAGCCGGTAAGCCAGTCCAGACCGCCGAAGCGCAGCTTGGCGAAGGCGGCCAGGAAGTACGTGCAGATCACCGCGATCTGGGTGACGCGTAGGGCCCAGCCGCCGGCCTCGGTGCGGGTGGTGTCGCCGTGTCGGGCGCGACCGGCGGTGGGCAGCACGGCCAGTGCGACGAGCAGCCCGAACCGGTCGTGGTCGACCTTCCCGTAGCTCATCGCGATGATCATCCACTCCAGGTACAGCGCGCACACCGCCCAGCCGAGCAGCCGGGGCGCTCGTCCGGTGGCGGCGAGGAGGGCGAGCAGCAGCAACGCCCAGAAGATCACCGTCACCAGCGTCTCGGTCGGCGTCGGCAGTGGGAGCAGGCGGCCGATCAGGAGTGGCCGGTACAGGTCGCCGGGCACGCTGACCCGGGTGCGTACCCAGGGGGTGAAGATCACCAGATCGGCGGCGACGAACAGGTAGATCACTGTGCGGAAGGCGGCCACCCGGCCCCGGGGTACGGCCTCGGTCAGCCAGCGGTTCATCGGGTGGCCTGCCAGCGGACGACGGTCTGGTCGGTGTGTTGGCCGGTCGGTCGGCCGGCGCGGATGCCGTGCCAGCGGATGACGATGCGGACCTCGACCAGCGCGGGGGCGTCCGGGTGGCGTTCGGCGTACGCGTCGGCGACCTCGGTGAGCAGCGTCGGGTCGGCGGCGTATCGGGCCTGCTGACCCTCGATCTCGGCGCGGCGGATGCCCGTCGCGTTCTGGTCGAGGTCGATCACCGCCCCGGAGCTGTTCACCCCCTCGACGCGGGTGTCGGGTGCGGGTGCGTTCGGCGGGTTGGAGGTGGAGTACATCCGGAACGGGCCGAACGGGAAGTCGTCGTCGCTGCCCCAGAAGGTGCCGACGACGAGCAGGACGAGGCCCAGTGCGGTCGCGCCCAGCCGGGTCACGCGCCCGCGGGTGTTCAGGTTCTCCATCGGGTCGTGACGATACGGGATGTACCGACGGCCTCGGGTCCCTCCGACGGCCAGTTTGGCCTGACCAGGCAGGTGATCATGTGGGAGTTGGTGGGGGTACGACGAAGGCCGGGCCCGCATCGGGCCCGGCCTCGCGTGTCGTCGTGGGGACGACTCAGTGGTTGTGCTCGGCCAGCTGCTTGCGGACGTCGTCCATGTCCAGCGCCTCGACCTGCTCGATCAGGTTCTCCAGCGCGGACTCGGGAAGCGCGCCCGGCTGGGCGAAGACGATGACGCCGTCACGGATCGCCATGATCGTCGGGATCGAGCGAATGTCGAACTTGGCGCCCAGCTCCTGCTGAGCCTCCGTGTCGACCTTGCCGAAGACGATGTTCTGGTGCTTCTCCGAGGAGCGCTCGTAGACCGGGGCGAACCGCTTGCACGGACCACACCAGTCGGCCCAGAAGTCGACCAGGACGATGCCGTCGTTGCCGGTCACCTCGTCGAAGTTCGTCGAGGTCAGCTCAACGGTTGCCATTGCACTCTCCGATCACCGCGGTTTATCTACGTCCCGTAGAACCAGGGCTGACCGTATCGAATTCCCGTGCGGTGGGGCACGAAACGTGCCCGGGGCTGCCGGGGGGTGCCGCAGGTCATCGACGCGCATCTGTTCACACCCGACCTGCGGAACGCAAGTGCATGACGCACTTGCGTGACCTGCGGTGATGGGAGCGTTTCCAGGGAGATCCACGCGATTGAGCACTACGAATCGGTAACTTGGGCCTTGACAAGGAGGTATCCGGCCTGCGGAGATCGCTGATCAACCTTCGCTTGGTCACGCACAGTAGTGTTACAAAAAGATAAATGTGACCGCGATCTCTGTTGAACCTACGCAGGCGTAGGGCAGAATTCCTCACATCAGAGCGTGGGCGGCGGGTGCCGGGGAGGGCCCCGCCGCTCATTGCGTCTCCCCCCAGGCGAGTGACCGGTGTGACATTTCCGCCGCCGTCGCGCCCCGCCGGTCGCCTTAACCATCGGTAAGGCATGCTGTGCCGAACTCCATCGCCGCCCGTCGAAGGGACCAGCATGCAGTTCGGTCGCTACTACGAGGAGTTCGAGGTCGGCGCGGTCTACCGGCACTGGCCGGGCAAGACCGTCACCGAGTACGACGACCACCTCTTCTGCCTGCTCACCATGAACCACCACCCGCTGCACATGGACGCGCACTACGCCGCGACGGCCAGCCAGTTCAAGCGCAACGTCGTGGTCGGCAACTACATCTACTCACTGCTGCTCGGCATGTCGGTGCCCGACGTGAGTGGCAAGGCGATCGCCAACCTGGAGGTCGAGTCGCTGCGGCACGTCGCGCCGACCTTCCACGGCGACACCATCTACGGCGAGACCACGGTGCTGGACAAGCGTGAGTCCGGCTCGAAGCCCGACCGGGGCGTGGTGTCGGTGGAGACCCGCGGCTACAACCAGGACGGCACCATGGTCTGCGTCTTCCGGCGCAAGGTCATGGTCCCGAAGCGGGAGTACGCGGCCGCTGCGGTGCCCGACGGCGTGGATCCGGAGCGGCCCAGCTTCCCCGAGCCGCGCTGACGAGTCGCGGCGGCCTCGACCGTTCGACGAACACCGGGCTCCTTCGCCTGCGCGGGTCTGCTGGGGAAGGGGCCCGGTGCCCGTCGCGGGGCATATGCTGACGCCGGAGGTTCCGATGAGCCACTCCGTAGCGGGAGAGCCGTCCTCTGCCGGCCGCCGAGCCGCACCCTTGACCACCGCTGTCTACTCCGCCGCCGAGTGGGATCTGCTCACCGGCCTGCCCGGTCGGGTTCTCGTGGCCGCCGCCGCGCCCGGTCCTGGCCGGCCGGAGCGCGGCGTGATGGCCGGCCTGGCCGGTCTGGATGCCGTGGCCGCGGGTCGAGCCTCCGACAGCGACCTGGTCCGTGCGGTGGTCGCCACGATCTACGCCCGCCACGACGGCACCCCACAACCCGCCGAGCGGCTCACCGACCTGGTGGACTTGCTGGCCGCGTGCCGCGCGGCGAGCCGGGTCCTGCGGCGGCGGGCCGACCCCGCCGACTCGGCCGCGTACCGCCAGTGGGTGCAGTCGGTCGCGGCCCGGGTCTGTCGCGCGGTGCCCGGCACCGGCGCGCGCCGGGTGGACCCACCGGCCAGCCCGGCGGACCGGCGCTTCCTGGACCGGCTCGGTGCCGCCCTCGACCTGGGCTGACCGGCAGGTCGTCGCGGCCGACGCCGACGCGGTCCGTACCCTCTGATGACCGTGACCGACGACCAGCTTGAGGTGGGCGTGGGCCCCTGGCCGGGGGACCCACCGGACGACCCCCGTTACGACAGGCAACTGCTCGCGGAGGGGGACCGGCGCAACGTCGTCGACCGCTACCGCTACTGGCGGCACGAGGCGATCGTCGCCGACCTGGACCGGCGCCGGCACGGCTTCCACGTCGCGATCGAGAACTGGCAGCACGACTTCAACATCGGCACCGTGGTGCGCAACGCCAACGCGTTCAACGCCGCCGAGGTGCACATCGTTGGACGGCGACGGTGGAACCGGCGCGGCGCGATGGTGACCGATCGGTACCAGCACGTACGGCACCACGAGACGATCGAGGAGTTCGTCGCCTGGGCGGCCGGACGGCAGCTGCCGGTGTTCGGCATCGACAACCTGCCCGGGTCGCGTCCGCTGGAGACCGGCACCCTGCCGCGGGACTGCGTGCTGCTGTTCGGCCAGGAGGGGCCCGGCCTCTCCGCGCCGGCCCGTGCCGCCTGCGACCAGCTCTACTCCATCGCCCAGTACGGCTCGACGAGGTCGATCAACGCGGGCGTGGCCAGCGGAATCGCCATGCACGCCTGGATCCGTGCGCACGCCGGTACGCCGCCGGACTGACCCACGTACGGTGCCGAATCGGACGTTCCGGCTTGACGTGCCGCCGGTCCGGGGAGACGGTGGGGATGTGAGTGTCGCGGTGAGTTGTCCGAGATGCGGGGGCCCGGTACGGGCGCCGGATCTGATGAACACCGACTCGAGGTGTGTGCGCTGCGGCCCGGTGCCGCCGTTGCACGTGCCCGAGCACATCGGAGCGGACATCGTGGCGAGCGTGGTGGAACGGATCACCGCGACCGGCGATCCGCCGGTGACGCCGTTGTGGTGCCCGTGGCCGCTGCCGCCCGGTTGGACACTCACCGGCGTGGCGTACGCCGGGGACGACCGCACGGGCGTGCGGGCGACAGTGGTGGCCTGCGCGGGCCCGGCGCCGCTCGGTGGCGGCCCGGCCGATCTGGTCTTCGTCGCCGAGGAACCCGGTGTCGGCCTGGGCACCCGGCTCGCCGGTCTGGCCGGCCCGGATCCGGGACCGGAGTTGGTGGACGCGTTGACCGACCCGGGGTCGGGTCACCCTGACCATGTCGGACAGGCGAAGATCAAGGTCGGCGGGCATCCGACTCCACTGTGGGTGGTGAATTCACCAACGGATCGAAGCGCGTACGCCGGCGAAGCTCGGGGAATGTGGCTCCATGCGATAGCCTGGCCGGCGAGTGCGGGTCACCTGCTCGCGGAAGACGTCGTGCTACACGACCTGACCGAGTGGACTCCGCCCGAGCTCGTGTACGGCGCACCGTCCCCGTATCTACCCGGTAGAGCTTGACAACTCTTCCGGATTGACGGAGAACGGACGCAGATATTCACTGTACGACACCACACTGATACTCTGGGTGCCGCTGCGGTAATGGGACCCGGCGCCGCGCGAGAGGATGGCCCGCCATGGTCAAGAAGGTCCTCACCTGGGCCGGAATCGCATTCTTGATCTTCTTCGTCGCCTACCGGCCAAACTCTGCGGCGGACGTGTTCAAGTCGCTCGGCGGCGGGATCATGGATATCGCCCAGGGGTTTGGCGACTTCTTCACCAGCCTCGTCGCCTAGCCGCCGATGGGCAGCCCCTCCGGTCCACCCTTCGACCCGGACGACCCCGACCGGGAACGCCGCGAGCGTGACACCGAGCCGATCCCGCGGATCGGGCCTGATGACGGCCCGGGCTACGGGGCCGGTCCCGGCCTGTCCGACGGTCCGTCCCTTTCGGACGACGTCGGCTATGGCGACGGGCCCGGCTATGCCGGCCAGGGTCGTTCCGGTCGGGGGTGGATCCGTGATCCGGAGGCCAGCTACCAGCCGCCGCAGATCTCCGAGGACGAGCTGGCCGGGTTGCGTGCCGACGCGACCGGCTCGACCCCTCGGCGGGTGCTGCCCCTGGAAGACGAGCCCAGTTCGCTGGTGGCTCGCTACCTCTTCCCCACCGAGCGCTACCGGGGCGAGTGGAAGCGACACTGGATCCACCTCACCAACCCGCTGTTGATCGGCGTCGCGGCGACCTTCGTGCTCGGCTACCTCTCCGGCTTCCTCGCCGGCCAGGACGTCGGCGCGTTGACCACCATCGCCGTGCTGCTGTGGTTCGCGGTGATGGGCTGGGTGGCGTGGAAGGTCGCCGACTGGTGGTATGACCGGTTCATCCTGACCAACAAGCGGGTCATGGTGGTCAACGGCATCGTCACCCGCAAGGTGGCGATGATGCCGCTGGTCCGGGTCACCGACATGAAGTACGAGCAGACCCCGACCGGTCGAGCACTCAACTACGGCACCTTCGTGCTGGAGTCCGCCGGCCAGGAGCAGGCGCTTCGCGAGATCAAGAACCTGCCCAACCCGAACGAGCTCTACCTGCGCGTCGTCGAGGAGATGTACGAGCCTCAGGCCGTCGAGGCGCGGCTCGGCAAGGAAGCCGACGAGGCCAAGGCCGACGACGGGGCGTGAAGGTTTTCGACCGAACATCGGAGCAAGTGCGCACCTTTCGTCATGGACCAGAGCGCCCCTGACGTGGCACTCTGCCAGGACGGCAGGGGTGTGGAGGTGGGCGGTGACGAGCAAGGACTCGTTGGAGGAGCAGTTCCGCGAGTTCGTCGCGGCCCGCTCCGCCGCGCTCCTACGCACCGCTTATCTGCTCACCGGCGACTGGGCCACGGCCGAGGACCTGCTCCAGACGGCGCTGACAAAGACCTACCTCGCGTGGAAGCGGCTCGGCGGGATCGAGGCGGTCGAGCCGTACGCCCGGCGTGTGATGGTCAACACGTCGACCAGTTGGTGGCGGCGGCGCTGGCACGGCGAACGCCCGACCGAGGTGCTGCCCGAGCGGGCCGGTGTCGACGAGATCGAGCAGCAACTTGACCGGGACCTGCTCTGGCGGCATCTGCGGGAGTTGCCCAACCGGCAGCGGGCAGTGCTGGTGCTGCGTTACTACGAGGACATGTCGGAGGCGCAGACCGCCGCGATGCTGGACATCTCGCCGGGCACTGTGAAGAGCCAGGCGTCCCGGGCGCTCGCCACGCTGCGTCGGCGACTGGGCGCGGACGCACCGGAGCTGGCAGCCGCCGCCGGCATCACCGGCCGGTCTGCCGCCGGTGCGGGGACCGCGACCGGTGCCGCGCGCCAAACGACGGGCTCGGGTTCCCGGACCGGGCGAGTCCCGGCCACCGGTGCCGCTGCCACACCCCGTCCCGGACGGGCGGCTGGCCGACCCGTGCCCCGCCCCACCGCTGCGCGCCCCGCCGTGCCGCGTGCGAGCACCCAGCAGGTCGTCCTGCCCACCGCCCCGGCGGCCGTGCCCGTCGGCACGGGCTCCGGGGAACAACAGTGAGTCAAGTCCCAGGCCGGCGCGACAACCTGACGGACGGCCCGCAGCGTTCATACCAGGTGCGGCCTGACGAGATGGAAGGTGCGGTGCGGGAGACACTCTCGCGCCAGGTCGCCCTTGCCCGCCCACTGCGCGTCGATCCGGCCGGCCAGGCCATCCGCCGCGCGAACCGTATCCGGCGTCGACGCACCGCCGCCGGCCTCGCCCTCGCGGCGGTCACCACAGTGCTGCTCAGCGCCGGCATGGCCCAGCTCGGTGCCGAGACCGGCCGGGACGGCTCACCCATCGTCGTGATCGGCGACCCCGACCCGACCAACCGACCGCTCCCGACGGCCAGCATTCCCGGCCCCGCCCCCTCGCCCACGACGTCGACCTCTCTCCTGGTCAGCGAGACGCTGGTCAGCGCCGACGGGCGGCGGCTGGAGCTACCCGACGTCGGGCCGGCCGAACGCGTCCAGCCGCTGCCCAGCGGCGGCGGTTGGCTGGTGGTCGGCGCGCCGAGCACCGCAGGACGCTCGCTGTGGGTGGTGCAGGACGACGGCCTGGTGCAGGTGCTGCTGGCCGGTGCCGGCGCGATCGTCCTGGCCCCGGACAGCCACCAGGTCGCCTGGCGCGACGGAGACGATCTCCTGATGGCGGGTGTGGTCGGCTCCCAACTCATCGGGTCGGTGCGCACCCCGGTGCCGGCGGCGGCGGAGCCCGTCCGGTTCGTCGGTGACAGCGTGCTGGTCCGACTCGACAGGGCCAGCGCCGGTCACACGCTCTGGCGGCCCGGTGCGGGGCCGTTGCCCGACGCCCTCGACCGGTTGAGCCTCAACGTCTACGGGCGGCTGCCCGACGGGCGCCTCGTCGGCCAGGTCACCGCTACCGATCCGAGCCGGACCTGCCTCGCCATCCTCACCCCGACACGTCGCCTGGACCCGGTACGCACCGGCTGCGGTCCCGACCTGAGCCAGGACGGCGTCGGCGGGGTCTCGCCGGACGGGCGGTGGCTGCTGGTCAACGAGGGGAAGGGCACTGCCGGTCGGTCCCTCCTGGTCGACCTCCAGCGGCTCGGGCCGGGCGCGACCGCCGTTGCGGCCGGGCCGCCGATGACCGGGGCGATCGTGTGGAGCGACGAGACCCAGGCCTCCTACCTCGACGGCACCGGCGAGCTGGTCCGGGTCGACGTCGGCCAGGTGCGGGCGGGTAAGCCCGCCAGCCCCGCTGCGGTGCCCGGCGTGCCAGCCGGAGAGCGGCCGATCCTGGTGAACGACTTCTGACCCCGGGTGCCCATGTGAGCCGTGCTCACCGTTTCCTCGGTAACGTCGGGCGGTGACCTCGCGTACCGGCCCCGCCCCCCGGATCGACCTGCACGCCCACTCGACGGCCAGCGACGGCACGCTGACCCCGGCCGAGTTGGTCGGCGCGGCCTTCGACGCCGGGCTGGACGTGCTGGCGATCACCGACCACGACACCACGGCTGGCTGGGCGCCGGCCGTGGACGCGTTGCCGCCAGGTCTGCGTCTGATCCGGGGTGCGGAGTTGTCGTGTCGCTGGTCCGGTGCGCAGCCGGCCGTGCCGCTGCACCTGCTCGCGTACCTGTTCGATCCGGACCACCCGGAGCTGGTGGCGGAGCTGGTGCGGGTCCGGGCCGCCCGGGAAGAGCGCGGCGAACGGATGGTCGGCCTCCTGCGGGCCGACGGCATCGACGTGAACTGGCCGGACATCCTGGTCGGCGCGGGTGGCGGCACAGTGGGACGCCCGCACATCGCGCAGGCACTCATCCGCGCCGGCCTGGTCGGCAGCGTCCGGGAGGCCTTCGGCCCGGACTGGCTGGGCGAGCGGTACCGGTTGCCCAAGGAGGACATCGACGTGTTCCGGGCCGTTCGACTGGTCCGGGCGGCCGGAGGCGTGCCGGTCTTCGCCCACCCGCGAGCCACCCGACGCGGCCGGGTGGTGCCCGACGAGCTGATCGCCGAGCTGGCCGCTGCCGGGCTCGCCGGGCTCGAAGCCGACCACGAGGACCACAGCCCGACCGAGCGGGAACACGTGCGGGCGCTCGCCGCCGAGCTGGGTCTGCTTGTCACCGGCTCCTCGGATTTTCACGGCACCCACAAGACCGTTCAACTCGGCGCGTTCAGCACCGGCGTCGAGGCGTACGAGCGGATCGTCGCCGAGGGGGTGACCGAGGTCGCTTCGGGCTGATCCGGGTATTTCGCCCATCGCGGCGCGGCTAGGTTGATCACGTGGATCTGAAGCTGTTCGGCGAGGTTTTCGTGACCCTGCTGGTGATCACCGACCCGCCGGGCATGATGCCGATCTTCCTGGCGCTGACCGGCCCGCTGCCCGCCCGCGACCGCAACCGGGCAGCCTGGCAGGCCGTCGCGTTGGCGCTCGGCGTCATCGTGATCTTCGCGGTGGCGGGGCAGACCCTGCTCGACTACCTGCACGTGGACCTGCCGGCGTTGCAGGCGGCCGGTGGGCTGCTGCTCGTGCTCGTCGCCCTTGAGCTGCTGACCGGCAAGGCCGACGACCCGAGCCAGCAGGTCACCTCCAACATCGCGCTGGTGCCGCTGGGCACGCCGTTGCTGGCCGGCCCGGGCGCCATCGTGGCCACCATGCTCTTCGTCCAGCAGGCCGACGGGCTGGGAGAGTTCAGCGCCATCGCCGTGGCGATCCTCGCCGTGATGGTCGCCGTCTGGATCGTCCTGCGCTTCTCCGGCGGCATCGTGAAGATCCTCCGGCCAGGCGGGATCGAGGTGCTGACCCGGATCGCCGGCCTGCTGCTGGCCGCGATCGCCGTGCAGCTCATCGCCGACGCGGTCGCCGCCTTCGTCACGCAGTACGTGAACATGGCCTGACGGCACGCGCGCGATGTCGGAGGTGGATGGCAGGATCTCAGGCGTGCGACGATCCTCATCAGCGGGGCGGCCGGCCGCCGGCGGCAGGGCCCCCCGGCAGCGCGCCGGCGACGCCGAGCAGCTCGGCTTCGAGGGCATGCCGGAGCGGCTGTTCGTCTGCACCCCGAGCAAGCTCGGCGCGTACGCGGACTGCCCGCGTCGCTACCGCTACTCCTACGTCGACCGGCCGACCCCACCCAAGGGCCCGCCGTGGGCGCACAACTCGCTCGGCGCCAGCGTGCACACCGCCCTGAAGAACTGGTATGCGCTGCCTGCCGACCGGCGGCGTCCCGAGGCGCTGGCCACGCTGCTCAAGGGCACCTGGGTCCGAGAGGGCTACCGCGACGACGAGCAGGAGCGGGCCGCCTACCGGCGGGCGTTGGGGTGGCTGGAGGCGTACGTCGAGACGCTGGAGCCGGATTCCGACCCGCTCGGCGTGGAGCGGGTGGTGGCGGTCAAGACCGCCGTGTTGGCGTTCAACGGTCGTACCGACCGGATCGACTCGCGGCCCGGCCCGGAGGGGCCGGAGCTGGTCATCGTCGACTACAAGACCGGCCGCACCGGGCTGGACACGGACGACGCCCGGGGCTCACAGGCGCTGGCGCTCTACGCGTACGCCGCCGAGCGGGTGTTCCGTCGGCCGTGCCGCCGGGTGGAGTTGCACCACCTGCCGACCGGCACTGTCGCCGGCCACGACCACACCGTCGAGTCGCTGGCCCGACAACTGACCCGCGCGGAAGAGACGGCCCGCGACATCATGGCCGCCGAGCGGGCAGTGGCCGACGGCGCCGACGCGGACGAGGCTTTCCCGGTGGCGCCCAGTCCGCGCTGTGGCTGGTGCGACTTCCGGCGGCACTGCCCGACGGGCGCGCAGGTTCCGGGCAAGGAGCCGTGGGCGGCCATGGACCGGCCCGCCGACGGCTGAACCCCTGCCGAGGGTCGGTCAGCCGGCCAGCGAGGCGGCGGCGTGTCGCGCGGCCCGCTCCTTGGCTGCCTGGATCAGCGGCCCCTCCAGGTAACGGCGGGGAACGGCGGCGAGCGCGAGCCGCAGCGCGCGCAGGCTCAGGTCCGCTGACAGTGCGGTGGTCGGTAGACCGAGACCTCCGTACATCCGGCGTGCCCACGTCGGCAGCAACGCGAACGCGGTGCCGGCGATCCCCAGGTACGCCCAGCGTGGCGGGCCCAGCGTGAGCCCCAACCGGACCGGCAGGCTGAGCTTCCACGGCAACGGCGGGGCGGTGAGGAATACCGCCGTCTCGGCCGCCTCCCGGGTCATCCGCAACTGTGGCCGTACGGCCTCGTAGTAGTCAGCGACCTCGGCGGCGGTCCCCGGAACGGTGGCCGGGTCCAGGCCGACCAGGGCGGCGGCGCGGCGCTGCTCGGTGTAGTAGCCGTCCACCTCGTCGTCGCTCAGCGGCAGCCCGGCGCGTCGGGCCGTGCTCAGGAACGACTCGACCTCGGTCACGTGCACCCAGCGCAGCAGGTCCGGTTCGTCGATCCGGAACTGCTCACCGGTGAGCGTGTCGGTGGCCCGCAGCCGCTCGTGCAGGCGGCGCAGCCGGGCCCCGGCGGCCTCCGCCTCGGCGGTGGTCCCGTAGACGGTGGTCGCCACGTAGGTAGCGGTGCGGACCAGTCGGCCCCAGGCGTCGGTGCGGTAGTTGCTGTTCTGCGCGACCCCGGCCATGGCCCGGGGGTGCAACGCCTGGAGGTAGAGCGAGCGCAGGCCGGCGACGATCAGGATCGGCTCCTCGTGCACCTTCCACGTGACCGAACCCGGACCGAACAGGCCGAGGTCATCGGAGTCCACCGAACAAGAGTGCCACGGTCGGGCGGACCTCGCCGGTCACGTGCCGCCGGCGCCGCTGATCAGACGTCGGCGGAGCGGCGGGCCCGGCAGCCCGGGCAGAGGCCCCAGAAGGTCACTTCGGCCTCGTCCACCTCGAACCCGTGCGCGCTGTTCGGCTCCAGGCACGGTGCGCTGCCCACCGCGCAGTCGATGTCGGCGATCTCGCCGCAGCCCCGGCAGACCACGTGGTGGTGGTTGTCGCCCACCCGCGCCTCGTAGCGGGCGGGACTGCCCGCCGGCTCGATCCGGCGTGACAGCCCGGCCCGGGACAGCGCGCCCAGCACGTCGTAGACCGCCTGGGTGGACACCGAGTCGAGGCGTTCGCGAACCCGCCGGGTGATCTCGTCGACCTCCAGGTGGCCGCCGTCGGCCAGCACGTCGAGCACCGCGAGGCGGGGGCGCGTGACGCGCAGGCCCCTCGACCGCAGCAGCTCCTCGGCACCGGACATTGGCCAATGACAACACGCCCGACCCGCATCGACAACCGTCGCCCGCTCCGGGTGGCCACCGACACAGCCAGGCAAGATCGGGAGTACGGCCCAGAGGATGAACCCGATCGACGCGGCGCGCGTGTCACCGGTCGAGAGGCTGGGGACGATCGGCGGACCATAGGCTGACCACCCCTGACCATGATCCACCTGGAGGGTTCGATGTTCGAGGAGATCCTGGGTCTACCGGTGCACGTCCTGGTAATCCACGCCGTCGTCGTGCTCGTGCCGCTGCTGGCGGTGCTGGCCATCGCGTACGTGGGGCTACCGCGGTGGCGGCACCGGCTGGACTGGGCCCTGGGCCTCCTCGCCGTGGCCGCGCCGGTGACCGCCTACGTCGCGGTCAAGTCGGGTGAGGCGCTCACGGACGCGCTGGTCGCCCGGGGCTTCCAGGGGCCGATCCTCGATCAGATCTTCGAGCACTCCCGCTACGGTGACATCCTGTTACGCGTCGTGGTGCCGCTCGGGATCGTGGCCATCCTGCTGCTGGTGGCGACGAGTGGGCACCCCCGGGTGCCGCAGCTTCCCGCGCTGGTCACCCCGGTGCTGGCGGTAGCGGCCGTGGGGCTTTCCATCGCAGCCCTGGTCTACGTCTACCTGACCGGTCACTCCGGTGCCGAGACGGTTTGGGGCACCACCCTCTGAGCTGCTGATCGCTGCTGATGCCTGGGGGCGGGCATCAGAAGATCACTCGCGAGCAGAGCAGACAGAGTAGAACCAGCAGCACCACGCCGGCCGCCGCGCCGAAGCCGTAGGTGACCCGCTGCGAGCGCTGCTCGGCCGCGTCCAGGCCGGCCATGTCCTGCGGCGGCAACTGTCGTGGCGGCACCGGCTGCAGATGTACGGGTGGACGCCAACCCGCTGGCGGCGCCACGCTCGGCGGCGGGCCGGAGTATCCGGTGGCAGGACCCCCGGCCGGTGGTATGGCCGCGGGCGCGGTGGGAGGTTGGTCCGCCACGGCGTCGTCGCCGGTGTCGGGCCGTCGCCAGTAGTCGTCCGAGGTGCTGCCACCGCTGGGGGTCGTCACGCCGTCCGACGCTACCAACGCCACCGGCGGCCCGGTCGCTTCTGGCCGGCGTGCCACGGTCGACGGTCAGGTCTACCGTCGTCGGCTGCGCTAGTCTTGCCGCTCGTGAGCACCGAAGACCCCGGCACGCACGGCGTACGTGGAGACGACGACCGCGCCGTCGACCTGAGCGAAGACTTCGTGGTGCTGCCCGAGCAGACCTCTGACGACACCGACCGTGGTTGGGGCGAGCGGTCCGGCGGCAACGACGACTGGTTGCTCGCCGAACGCCCTCCGCACTGGGACTGACCCCGGCGGCTCAACCAGCTCCCCGCGTGTCGCCGGCCACCGATGGTGCGTCGGAGGGCACGGCGGTCGGCGGGCATCCGGTCGGGGTGTGCAGGACTGCGGCGGCCAGGCCGAGCAGCGCGGCGACCAGGCCGGCCCGGAGCAGGGTGCGCCCGCCGGGCAGAGTGAGCTGGCGCAGCGGACGCAACGCCCGCGCGGAATCCGGATCGAGCATCGCCTCTGCCGCCTCCCGTCCCCGAGCGCCGCAGTGGCACCCATGGACGGCAGGCTAGGCAGTTTTCGCCGCCTCGACCGACCCTCTGGCCGACGCCTGTGGACAACCGCGCGGCCTGTGGATAACGCCCATCCGCCGCCTCGACCTGCTAAGGCACCTGCCTTGATCAACTCGCGATCACGGAAGCCGGGTGGTCAGAGCGACGGGGACAGGCCGACTTCCTGGAACCCGAGTGGATCAACCCGCCTGCTGAGTGGGCGACCGAGGTGATCGAGGCCCGACCCGAGGTGGGTCGGGCCTTCGGTGATCAGGACGTGGAACTGGCCGCCGCCGCCTTGCCGCCGCCCGATCCACCCGAGGACGACCCGGAAGAGGACGACGAGCCCGAGGACGACCCGGACGAGGACGACGAGGACGACCCGGACGAGGACGAGGACCCCGAAGAGGACGAGGAGCTGTCACCGGAGGACGACTCGGACTTCGCCGGCTTGGTGGCCGTGCCGCCAGCGGTCGTCTCGGAACCGGACGCCCGGGAGTCGGTGCGGTAGAAGCCCGACCCCTTGAAGACGATGCCGACCGAGTTGAAGACCTTGCGCAGCCGCCCCTGACACGCCGGGCACTCGGTCAGCGGCTCGTCAGAGAAGGACTGCACCGCCTCGAGCTGCTCACCGCACGTGGTGCAGGCGTACTGGTACGTGGGCACGTTCTCCTCCGGATCTGGGCTCAGCCAGTTGGCACTCGACGTATTCGAGTGCCAATGGTGCGTCATTCGGCCCGGGTTCGTCCAGCAGACGTGTGGGGCGCGACACCGTGCGCCGCACCTGGGCCGCCGTCAAGCGTACGCACCCCGTCGGCGGGAGTTACGACCGCGCGCACCCGACGGTCGTGGGGCTCCGCCGGCAGCGCCTCGACCAGCTCGCCGTCGTGCAGCGGCACCACCGTCAGGGCTGC
Organism: Micromonospora sp. NBC_00330; assembly: GCF_036136635.1. Lineage (NCBI taxonomy): Bacteria > Bacillati > Actinomycetota > Actinomycetes > Micromonosporales > Micromonosporaceae > Micromonospora > Micromonospora sp. NBC_00330. Next base: position 5,165,725 of record NZ_CP108012.1, on the reverse strand, counting down.
CTCGGGAACCCGGGCCAGTGCGCGGTCGTACGAGCCGCCGCCGCGCCCGAGCCGCCGACCGTGGCGGTCGACAGCGAGAGCCGGTACGACCACGAGTTCCGCGTGCGCCACGGCGGTCACCCCGAGGCGGGCACCGACTGGTTCTCGGATACCCCGTCCGGCCGCGACCAAGGCATCGGGCCCGGTATACGCCGCCCAGTCCAGATCGAGGTCGGCGAGGAGCACCGGCAGCAGCAACTCGGCGTCCGCCGGCAGCGCCGCCCGCAGCACCTCGGGCAGGTCCGCGCCGCCCGGTTCGGAGCCGACCGGCACGTACGCCGTCATCCGGTGCGGGCGCAGCCGGCGTACCAGGGCGACCAGCTCGGACTGCACGCGCCCGGCGGCGGCTGCCCGGGTTTCGGCGGGCAGCGACCGGCGGCGAGCGAGCAACTCGACGCGGGTGTCCCGCTTCGCCAGCCGGGCCACTTCCGCTTCATCAGAAAATTCCGGCACGCAACACTCCTGACGCAACGCCTCTCCCACGGTTGCACTGTGTCAGCATCGCAAGCAACGGAGGCGGAACTTCCGGGGGGACCGAGTGACGCTACGCGGGCGGTTGACGGCAGCCTTCCTCGTGGTGGTGCTCGGGCCGGTCCTGCTCGGCGCGCTCTTCGTCGCCTCCACAGTCGCGGCGGTCGACCGCAGCCGCTCCACCGAGCGCCTGGCGGTGGCGGCGTCCACCGTTCGTACCTCGGTCGACGCGCTCTGTCAGCAGCTACGTGCCACCGCCGACGCGGTGGCGCTCACCGCCGATCCGGCCGTCGCCGCCGCGCAACTGGTCGGCCGGGGTCTGGCCGCCGCGGTACTGGTCACCGACGTGGCCGGCCAGGTCACCTACATATCGCCCGGCGCTCCGTCGACCCCGTGGCAGGACTGCGCCGGCTCGGCAGAAGGCACCGACGAGGGCTCGAACGAGGGCTCGAACGGGGGCTCGGCCGGCCCGGTCCGTGCGTTGGCCGCCCAGGTCGACCTGCACGATCGCGCCGGCACCCGGCTGGGCACGGTGACCGCCGCGCAACTGATCGACCCGGCCTTCGTGGCCCGACTGGCGGCGGTGACCGGAGTGGCGGTCACCCTGCTCGACAGTGGGGCGAGCGCCGCGCGGGTCACCCACACGACCGAGTCCCGCGACGTCCGCGACGCGGTGCTGGCCGCCGCCGTCGGCGTACGGGGTGAGCAGGTCACCGAGACCAACGAGGGCCGGTACGTGCGCAGGCTCGCGCCCTCCGACGCGCAGCCGCTGCCACTGGTCCTCTCCGTGCCCAGTGAACGGCCACCGGGGTTGCACGCGACGCTGGTAGGGGTGGTCGTGCTGGCCGGGCTGCTCGCGGTGCTGACCGCCTGGCGGCTGGCCCGGGTGACCACCCGGCCGCTGGCGGAGCTGGTCGGTGCGGTCGACCGGGTGGCCCAGGGCGACCTGACCGCCCGGGTGCCGGTACGCAGTCGCGACGAGGTGGGGCGGTTGGCCGCCGCGTTCAACCGGATGACCCGGGAGACCGGCTCCTACGTCGCGGCGTTGACCAGCAACCGGGATCAGCTGCGCGGGCACCTCGCGGTGCTCGGCGACACCCTGGCCAGCACGCACGACCTGCAACGCATCCTGCGGGTGATCCTGCGCAGTGCCATCGGGGCCACCGGCGCGCGTGCCGGCGCGGTGCTGCTGGTGGAGACCGGCGGGGTGCTCGTCGCGCAGTGCACCGAGGGGTTGGATGGGCGCTGGCCGGTCGACGAGGCGGACGGGTCGCAGACGCTCCGGGTGCCGGTCGGCGTCGGTGTGGTCGGTGAGGTCGCCGCCACCGGGGAACCGCAGCGGGGCAGGGCGGAGCCGACCGGGGCGCCAACGGGTGAGCCACGCTGTCGCACCTACGTCGCGGTTCCGTTCGCCGCCCCGGCAGGCGGCGCCACGGCCACCCTCGGCGGGCCCTCGGTGCCGGTCGACGAGGCGGGCGCGGCGGCCGCGCTCGGCGTGCTGGCCCTCTACGACCGGCTGGGCGCCGACGAGTTCGACGACGACGACCTGGCCACCCTGCGCACCTTCGCCGGCCACGCGGCGGTGGCGGTGGACAACGTCCGGGTGCACGAGGAGGCGCAGCGGCTCTCCCTCACCGACCCGCTCACCGGGCTGTGGAACTACCGCTACCTGCGCGAGTCGATCCGGCGGGAGGTGGAACGGGCCAGCCGCTTCGGGCGGATGCTCAGCGTCCTCGCGTTGGACCTGGACCGGTTCAAGGACGTCAACGACACCTACGGGCACGCTGCGGGGGACACCGTCCTGGCCGAGTTCGCCCGCCGGGTGCGCGGGGAGATCCGCGAGGTCGACCTGGCCTTCCGCCAGGGTGGTGAGGAGTTCGTGCTGCTGCTGCCGGAGACCGACGCGCGAGGCGCGGCGATCGTGGCCGAGCGGCTCGGCGCGGCGGTGCGCGACACGCCCATCGCCGTCGAGGCGTACGCCGGGCCGGTCCTGGTGACGGTGTCGGTGGGCATCGCCGTCTTCCCGGACCACGGCAGTACCGGGCGGGAGGTGCTGGAGGCCGCCGACGACGCGCTCTACGCGGCCAAGGCGGCGGGCCGCGACACGTACCGGGTCGCCGAGGTGCGCTCGGATCTGCCGACCCGGGAAATTCCGGTGCTCGCGTGTGCGGTGAGCCCACCCGACGGGCTGCCGCGCGCCGGCCAGCCGGTGCCGGTCAGCCGGGAGCCGGGCGGGCCCGCCCGGTCCGACCCGGCGGTGGGCGTACCGGAATCATCGCTGGCGGGCCCGGCGCACGCCCGACCGGATCCGGCCGACGACACGCCGGACAGCGCGACGGGCGCGGCGCGGGCCGCCCCGGACGCGGCGCGGCCGGGGCCGGGTGGCGGCGCGTCTTCTGGGCCACACCCGCCGCGGCAGAGCCGTGGCCGATAGTCTCGCGGCATGTCGGAGCACTCAGCGAACCCCTCATCGACGGTCGCCGCAAACGGCCGTCCCCTGGCGGTCAAGGCCGTCATCCCGGCGGCCGGACTTGCCACCCGGTTCCTGCCGGCCACCAAGGCGGTGCCCAAGGAACTGCTGCCGGTGGTGGATCGGCCGGTGTTGCAGTACATCGTCGAGGAGGCCACGCAGGCTGGCATCGGTGACGTGTTGCTGATCACCGGTCGGGGTAAGACGTCGATGGTGGACCACTTCGACCGTCGCCCGGACCTGGAGACCAGGTTGGAGGAGAAGGGCGACTCCGAGCGGCTGGCCGCCGTGCGTCGGCCCAGCGAGCTGGCCGAGATCTACACGGTGCGGCAGCCCGAGCAGCTCGGGCTCGGCCACGCCATCGGGTACGCCGAGTCGCACGTCGGCGACCAGCCCTTCGCGGTGCTGCTCGGCGACGAGTTCGTCAAGCCGTCGGAGCCGCTGCTGCCGGCGATGCTGGAGTTGCAGGCCCGCACCGGCGGTGTGGTGCTCGCCTTCTTCGAGGTCGACCCGTCCGAGACCAAGCGGTACGGGATCGCCTCCGTCGAGCCGGCCGAGTCGGAGCTGACCGACATCGGCGAGGTCGTCAAGGTGACCGGGATGGTGGAGAAGCCGCAGCCCGAGGACGCCCCGAGCAACCTCGCGGTGCTCGGCCGCTACGTGTTGCCGGGCAAGATCTTCGACGCGATCCGGCGGACCAAGCCGGGCAGTGGCGGCGAGATCCAGCTGACCGACGCGATGGAGCTGCTGCGTACCGAGGGCGTCCCGGTGCACGCGATCGTCTACCGGGGCACCCGCTACGACACCGGCATGCCGCTGGGATACCTCCAGACGGTGGTGCAGATCGCCGCCGAGCGCGAGGACCTGGGCGCCGAGTTCCGGTCCTGGCTGGCCGAGTTCGTCAAGGCCGACGCGGCAGGCGGATCTGGTACATGACCGCGACGGCCGACGCCGAGGCGGCCGCGAACGAGTTGACGCCGCTCGCCGACTACCTGGGCAGCGTGCTGCGCAGGTTGCGCGCGCTGCCGCCACTCGACCTCGACCTCACCCAGGCGCACGGCAACGTCCTCGCCGAGGACGTCGTCGCGCCGCACGCCTTCCCGGCCTTCGACCAGGCGGCTGTGGACGGCTACGCCGCGCGCTGGGAGGACATTTCCGGTGGGGGTCGGGGGCCGAGCTACGTCCCGGCCCCCTCCGGCACGCCCGGCGGCCGCACCATCCGGCTCAACGTGGTCGGCGATCTCGGCGCCGCGAGCTGGCGGCCGGTCCGGCTCACCCCCGGCTCGTGCTTCTCGGTGGCCGCCGGGGCCCCGCTGCCGGTCGCCGCCGACGTCGTGGTCCCGGTGGAGTGGACCGACCAGGGCATGGCCGCCGTGGAGATCTTCCGCACCCCCAAACGGGGGTACGGGGTACGCCGAGCGGGCGAGGAGCTGCCCGCCGGCACCCTGCTCGCTCGGGCCGGCACCTACGTGTCCCCGGCCCTGGTCGCCGTCTTCGCGGCGACCGGCATCGGGCACGTGGTGGTCCGACCCAGTCCTCGGGTGGTCATCGTGGCCACCGGTGACGAACTCGTCGACGTGGGCCGGGGCAGTCAGCCCGGTCAGGTGGTGGATGCGAACTCGCACGCGCTGACCGCCGCTGCGGCCGAGGTGGGCGCGCTGGCGTACCGGGTGGGGATCTGCGACGACGACCCGGAGGGGCTGCGCGGGCTGCTGGAGGACCAGACGCTGCGCGCCGACCTGATCATCACCACCGGGGGCACCGGCACCGGCCCCGGAGACATGGTGCGTCGGATCCTCTCCCGCCGTGAGGGCGGTCGCGCCGGGCCGGTCACCTTCACCGATGTGGCGCTCTACCCCGGCACCGCGCTCGGGTTCGGCACTGTCGGCGCCGAGGAGGTGCCGGTGGTCTGCCTGCCCGGCGACCCGGGCGCTGCGTTGATCGGCTTCGAGGTGCTGGCCCGCCCCGCCATCCAACTGCTCGCCGGCGCCGAGCCGGTGTTCCGACCCAGTGTGCGGGCACACCTGCTGGAGACCGTGTCGTCGCCGACGGGGTTGCGCGAGTTCCGGCCGGCGCACGTCGCCGAGCGACGCGGCGGCGGGTACACGGTCCAGCCGCTCAGCGGCGGGCCGTTCACCCTCTCCGGATTGGCCGAGGCCAACGGGCTGCTGGTGCTCGGCGAGCGGGTCACCACGGCCGCGGCCGGCTCCACAGTCGACGTCCTGCTGCTGGACCGCCGCCGGTGACGCGTCCCGGCCGGTCCGCTCGCGGCCCGCGTCGGGTGATCGTCGGATCTGTGCGGTGAACGCGGTGGAGCCACTTGCGCGCGACACGGTCCCGCACGGGAGACTGTGCGGGTGAGTCTCTTCGGACCCGCGCGGGCACCGGGCTGGCCGGTTGAGCTGGCTGACGGCCCAGTGCTGCTGCGGCCCTACCGGCGCTCCGACGCGGCGACGTGGTCGGAGGTGCGGCGGGCCAACCGGGCCTGGCTGGCACCCTGGGAGTCGTCGATGCCCGGCGGTTGGGACGAGATGAACTCGCCGGCCGCGTTCCGTTGGGTGCACCGTGACCAGCGGCGTTCGGCCCGCGAGGGTGAGGGCATGCCGTTCGCGGTCTGCCTGCGTGAGTCCGACCGGGACCGGCTGGTCGGGCACATCAACGTGGGCAGCATCGTGCGGCGGGCGCTCTGCTCCGGCTACGTCGGCTACTGGGTGGACGCGCGGGTCGCCGGCCAGGGTGTGATCCCGACGGCGCTGGCGCTCGCCGTGGACCACGCGTTCGGCCCGGGCGGGCTGCACCGGGTGGAGGTGAACATCCGTCCGGAGAACCGGCCGTCCCGGCGAGTGGTGGAGAAGTTGGGCTTCCGCGAGGAGTCGTACCACGTGCGCTACATGCACATCGACGGCGCCTGGCGGGACCACATCGGGTACGCGATGACGAGCGAGGAGATCGCCGCCGAGGGTGGCCTGCTGGCCCGCTGGCACCGGGTTCGCGCCAACGCGCGGTAGGAGGATTTCCCGACATCCGCCCACTCGTCCCACGGACGGGATCGGCGCGGCGCGGTGGCATCCCGGTCGGTGCGCCGTAACCTCAAGTAACTGCAAGCTGCGGCAAGCGCTCACCGGCCGGACGATCCACGCGCCCAGGCGTGATCGATGGAAGATCCTGCGGTCGGATGGCGGTTGCTTCGAATTCGGTGACGGGAGGGGTGAGGGTGCCGACCTCGGTGCTCCTCGCCGTCCTCGCCGCCGCCGGCCTGCTCGCCCTGGCCCCGGCGTTGGTTCGCCGGTACGACGCCACCGAGCGGCTGGTGGCGGAGCGGGCGCAGTCGACGGCGCGGGTGCTCCAGCGCCGCCGGCGGCGCCGCACTGTGCCGGGACGGCGACCCGTCCATCCTCCGCGCTCACTGATCGTCACCCTCAGTCAAGACGCGACTACTGGCGCGTTGAGCGCGCCGGTCTCCGCGCCACCGGCCGCCCGCCGCTCCGGTCGACTGCGCGCCGTGCCCGCCGCGCCGAAGCGGTCCCGTCGCCGCCCGCCGCCGCGCCGACAGCACACCCCGGCCGTGTACCGGCGTCGTCGGGTGCTCGCCGCCCTGCTGCTCCTCAACGTCGTCGAGTTGATCGGCGTGCTGTTCGTCAGCCCCGGCTTCTGGGTCGGCTTCGGGGTCACCTTCCTGCTCCTGGCCCTCTACGTCGTGCACCTGCGGGGTCAGGCCCTCGCCGGGCGTCGTCGCCGCCGCGCCCGAGCCCGGGAGGCCGCCTGGTTGGCCGCCCGGCAGGCCGAGGTGCGCCGGGAGCAGGCCCGCAGGGCCGCAGCCCGCCGGGAGGCGCAGCGCCGCCTCGCCGCCCAGCGCGAAGGGGTACGTCGAGCCGCCATGGGCCTGGACCGGCAGGGAGACCTGCCGGCGGCGGTCAATGGGGGATCCGTCTCGTACCGTCGGTCGGGCGGCCTGCGCGGCCGCCCCTACGAGGCCGGCCGAGGCGCCTGACGCGCTCCCGACCGGGCCCTGGTCCCGGCCGCGTCCGGCCGGCTTGATCGACTCGGGTTCCTGGAAGTCGGGTGGTTGTGGCGTCCGGGATGCCCCGATTTCCAAGAACCCGAGTCGATCTTCGGGCGGGCCGGAGCGCCGGGCCGGGGGCGGATTCGCGGTGGAGGCCGACGACCTGTTAGCCTTGCTGCCGGCCCGCCCGGTGTAAGCCGGGTGGGACCGAAGCCGGTTCGCCGGCGGGGGGCTGTGGCGCAGACTGGTAGCGCACCTCGTTCGCATCGAGGGGGTCAGGGGTTCAAATCCCCTCAGCTCCACCCCAGGTCAAAGGCCGTTTCCGCGAGTCGGAGACGGCCTTTTTGATCTTCCGGTAGCCCGGTGAGCAGTGCTACGCGCTAGGCGAAGCGTTCAGTCGTCACCGGTATGAGCCCATGCTCGCGCAGGACGTTGGTCAGCTCGGACAGGGTCGAGCCCACCGCCTCGGCCGCGTCGGTGCTCAGCAGAACGGTCACGTCGAGACACCAGGCCAGAGAGTGGCCGACGCGGCGCAGATCCCAGGTGAACTGGTCACCGTGCTCGTCGAGACGACCGCTCGCGACTGATGCGACAGTGCCGCCCGCCGGTGTCCGCCAGGCCGTCCGGAGGCTCGCCACCTGCTCGGCGCGAATGTCCTTGGCGAAGAGGACGCGGTACACCCGCCGCTCGTGGAAGCCGGCCGGTGGCTGCGCCGGGCCGAGCCGCAGCGGCGGGGCGGTGGCGATCGGTTGATGGTCGAGGAAGTGCGTACGAAGCACCGACTCGTCCGGCAGTTGCCCACCACCGAGCGCGCGGTAGACGTCCTCGGCCTCCCGGCGGGAGGTGGGGAGCACCCGCGCCAGCACCTCGGGGTCGGCGCGCATGCCGCGGCTCAGCGCGGCGGAACTCCACCAGCCGGCGTCCGGCGTCCAACCGGCGCTGTCCAGCCCCGTCGTGGTGAAGTCGTGGTGGCGGCTGAACTCCTCGACGACGATCCCTTCCACAGTGGTGGCCGGGCCGCTGTCGTCGAGTCGAGATAGGACCAGGTAGTAGTCCAGGGCCGGTCCCGCATCGGGCACCAGCACGGGTACGGCCCGCAACGGCTCGGTGGTCATCGGCACAACCGTAGCGAAGGAGAACGGTTAGCATCCGGACCTCTACGTGAGGAGCCCAGATGACTTCGGTGGCCCAGACCCGGTTCGGCATCGTCGGCAGCGGCTGGCGAGGTGAGTTCTTCCTTCGCCTGGCCCGGCTGCTCCCCGAGCGGTTCCGGGTGACCGGGGTGGTGACGCGTACCGAGTCGCGGGGAGCGGCCGTGACCGCCGACTGGGACGTGCCGACCTTCCGCACGACGGCGGAGATGCTCGCCCACGAGCGGCCGGACTTCGTCATCGTGTCGGTGCCGTGGCCGGTGACACCCGAGGCGACCCGGGAGTTGGTAGCGGCCGGCGTACCGGTGCTGGCCGAGACGCCACCCGCCCCCGACCTGGCGGGTCTGCGCTCGCTCTGGGCCGACGTCGGAGGCAGCGGCCTGGTGCAGGTCGCCGAGCAGTACCTGCTGATGCCCGGGCACGCGGCGCGGCTGGCGTTGGTCCGCGCCGGGGTGCTCGGTGAGCCGACCTCGGTCCAGATCTCCTCGACCCACCTGTACCACGCGGTCTCACTGATCCGGGGTCTGCTCGGCGTCGGCCACGAGAGTGCCGAGGTGAGCGCCCGCGCCTTCGTCGCGCCGCTGGCCAACCCGCTCTCGCCGGCCGGCTGGAGCGGCGACGACACCCCGCAGCAACTCTCCACCACCCTCGCGACCATCGACTTCGGCGGGCGGATGGGGTTGTACGACTTCACCGACAACCAGTGGTGGAACCCGCTGCGTACCCGCCGGTTGGTGGTCCGGGGCTCGCGCGGTGAGCTGGTGGACGACCGGGTGGTCCGCCTGGTCGACCCGAGCACGCCGGTGGAGTCGTTACTGACCCGGCGGCAGACCGGTCTCGACCTCAACCTGGAAGGGCTCGACCTCAAGCACATCAGCTTCGACGGCGACGTGGTCTACCGCAATCCGTTCGTCGGCAGCGGGATGTCCGACGACGACATCGCGGTGGCCGACATCGTCGCCCGCGCCGGGGAGTGGGCGCGGGAGGAGGGCCCGGCTCCGTATCCGCTTGCCGAAGCCTGCCAGGACCACCTGATCAGCCTCGCCATCGACGAATCGGTACGCACGGGCCGGCCCGTCGTCACCGCCACCGAGGCATGGGGGCGGTAGCTCCGGCAGATCCACTTCTGTCCCTTGGCTGACAGTACGCAACCGTGCAGCCAGCTCACCTGTGAAGCCGGTATCAACCGAAAGCCCGGGAGCACCCGGGCCGCACACGGGGAGCAAGGATGAATCGAAGCACTCGACGCCGGATGCTCGCAGCCACCGCAACCGGTCTGCTGGCGACCTCTCTCGGCGTCGCTGTCTCCGGGACGGCGACCGCCGCGCCCGGCGGGGCGACCTCCCGCACCTGCAAGATCAGTACCCTGCCGTACCCGACCGACACGTATCGCGCCGACGCGAACGCGGTCGACCCGACGGGTCGCTACGTCGCGGGGACGGCGCTGCGGGTCGGTGAGACCGAGAACCAGTACCTGCTGCTGTTCTGGGACGGGCAGCGGGTCACCGAGCTGGAGTCGGAGGCCTCGGCCACCCCCGTCGACATCAACGCCGATGGCGTCGTGATCGGCAACGGATCGGCGGAGAGCGGCTACGGGCAGCCGTGGAGGTACCGCGGCGGCAAGCTCGAGCAGTTGCCGGTGCTGCCGTCCACCGCCACGTATGTCAGCGCCATCAACGATGCCGGCGACATCGTCGGCCACGGCTCGGACATCGTCTCCGGGGGAATGGTCGCGCTGCGCTGGCCGGCCGCCCGTCCGGGCACCGTGGAGGTGCTCGACGCCCCGGTCGACGCCCAGGCAGGTGGGATCACCGACAACGGGACCATCGTCGGCAGCGCCGGGCCCTTCGGAGACTGGAACAGCTGGGTCCGCCGGCCGAACGGCCGGATCGACGCGCTCACGTTCCCGGGCGCCGAGTGGAGCACGGCCGGCGCGGCGGCGGGTCGCTGGGCGATCGGCCAGGTATGGCTGAGCGACGCCACCACCTCGAGCAGGGTTCGGTGGGACCTTCGGAACGGCTCGCACACGCTGCTCGACCAGGAAATGCCGGCACTGACCGGTGTCAACGCCAAGGGTGTCGTAGTGGGTGGTGACCGCGTTGCCAGGGGCGCCACCTCCCGGGTCCTGCCGGGTGGCGGCGAAGGGGTGGTCGTCGGTGCGCGGTCCATCTCCGACTCGGGCACGATCGTCGGGTTCCGCAACGTCCTCGCCGACCGGTTGACTCCGGTGCGTTGGACGGGCTGCTGACCCACCGACTCTCCCACCGCGTGGGGCCGGCCCGGACGGGTCGGCCCCACGTCGCGTCAGCGCGTCACGGCTTCCAGGAACCGGCGGTCTGGAACTGGTCCTGGTACTCCAACGCGCCCGAGGTGTCGTGCACGTCGAACACCACGCTGCCGGTGCGTCTGGTGCCAGCGGTCAGGTCGTCGACGGCCGGCATCGGTTTGCCGCAGCCGGAGAGGGCTCCACCGATCGCTGTGGTCTTGGTGCCGTCGGCGGCGACCCACTGGAAGTAGAGCGGGTTCGTCGACACGGTGCCCTTGGTGACAGCCACCGTCACGTCGGCGATCACGTACATGCCCTCGCCGGGCTTCAGCCCGTGGGACTTGCAGGGTTTGGTGGCGCTGCTGAACTTCGTCACGGTGATCTCGACGGTGCCGGCCTCGCTGTTGACGACCAGTGTGTCGCCCGGCGATAGGTCGCGGGTGTCGCCGTTCGCCGGCGGTGGCGTGGCCTGTGCCTCGCTCACGGTGGTCGAGGTGCCTTTGGTGCCGATGACGACCGCCACGATGCCGCCCGCGCAGGTGAGCAGTGTGAGTACGGCCGCGGTGACGGCGACGATCACGACGGACTTCTTGGCGCGGTCCGTCTGCGCCGGTGGTGGTGCGATGATCGGGTAGCCGGAGCCACCGGGTGCCCGATATCCGCCGCCATCGCCCGTGTACCCGCCCGCCGCCGGGTACGCGGCCCCGGAGAACGGCGGCTGCGGTGTCGCCGAGAACGAGCGGGTCGGCGGCTGCGGGTTCGGCTGTCGGGGGTCGTGCGGCCTGACGCGTGGCTGGGGGTGGGTCACCGTACTCCTTGACGCTTCGGTACGTGCGGTGCGGGGAACTCTTCGACGTTACCGTGGGTGGCGGAACGTCCAGTGCCCACGCCGGAGGGCTTCCCACCACGAGGATGCGAAACCACTCTGGCCAGCGTGGACGGTGTTCGGCCGATCACCGAACGCCATTGTGGATCGGTATTCCATTCATCGCTATGAGTAACCACTCGAGGTCAACGTGTGGGAAGTACGGCGGCCGTGCGGACCAGCCCGTCGGCGATCACGAATCGGCCGCTGATCGATGTCGGAGGGTCGTCGACCCCCGCCGCGTCCACCCGGGCCGGTGCGATCCGGGCGGTGAACGTGCCGGCATCCGGATCGATGTCGAGTAGGGCGTCGTGGAAGTCCAACCAGCTGCGGACGACTGGATGCCACACCTTGTAGACGGTCTCCTTCGCGCTGAACAGCACGACCGGCCAGTAGGTGCCGCCGGGCAGACGTGCGCAGGTGGCCTCCTCCTCGGGCAGCAGCACGAGTCGGCGTACTCCCGGATTGACCTCGCGGTGCTGCTCGGCATCCATTCCGACGGACCTGATGTCGGTGGTGTGCGCCGCCGCGGCGGCGCAGTAGCCGGCGGTGTGGGTGATGCTGCCGACCACCCCGGCCGGCCAGACCGGCGCGCGGTCGGCGGCGGCCGGCACTGCTGTCGTCGGCAGGCCGAGGTCGCGCAATGCCCTGCGGGCGCAAGTCCTTCCCGCGGCAAAGTCCCGCCGACGGGTCTGCACCGCCCGCTCGCCGAGGCATGCCTGCTCAGCGGGGAGCAACTCGCCCGTCCAGTCCTCGGGCCCGGCGACGGCGACGGCGACCGTCGATGGCAGCAGGTCACGCATTCCGGTGACCTACTGGTCGGTAGGAATGACGCAGAGAGTTAACCGTCAAATTTCCGACTCCCACGACCGCCGAAGGTACCGCAAAGATGTAACACCGGAGGGACGCGCAGCGCTCTCCCTGATGGCTCCGGGGGGACCACCATCAATGCTGGCCGGCACGGCAGCCGCCAGTCCCGTGGACATCTGGAAGGACGTGCGATGACCGATGGCCTGGAACGGCCGGGGGTGCGGGCTGACGAACACGCCCCGAAGACCCCCTGCTGGAGCTGCGGCTCCTGCGGTGACGAGTGGCCGTGCGCGACGAAGCGCACCCGGCTGCTGGCGGAGTACGGGGGTGATCGCGCAATGCTCAGCGTCTATCTGGGCTCCTGCCTCGCCGCCGCCACCGAGGATCTGCGTGCCGCCCCGGTGATGTCGCTCCAGGATAGGTTCATCGGCTGGTTGCCGCGCGGCACCCGACGTAGCTGAGCCTCTGGTGGCCCCGCCGCTGGGCGGGGCCACCAGAGGTGGCGTTTCAGCGACGTCGAGGGCGTCGGGTCACCGCGAATCCGAACACGCCGGCCACCGCGGCGAGCGCGCCGCCGATGCCGGTCCAGACCCAGCGCGAGCCGAGATCCGGCAACCAGTCCGCCAGCGAGCCGGTCTCGTCGTCGGCCTCCGCGTCCACCGGGGGTACGGCGTTGAGCACGGTGCCGGCCTTGGTGTTCGGCACCAGCGGGGCGGCCAACTCGCCGTCGTCAGCCGAGGCGCCCCGGTCGGCGACGGTGCCGACCAGCAGGTCGACGTCGATCGGCGCACCCAGATCCGGCTCCGGCAGCTCGATCACGGAGAGCCGGACGACGTACGTGCCGGGCAGTGGGTCGGCCGACCAGGGCTCCGCCCACGACCGCACCTCGCGCAGCGTGCAGCCCAGCACCACGTTCGACGCCTTCGCGTCGACGGTCGGGGTCTGGGCCCCCGCCGTGCACGCCTGGCGTCGGCGCAGCCCGTCGAAGACGTCCACCGTCCAGGTGGAGGCGCCACTGCGTCCCTTCGGGAAGGTGACGGTGGCGTTGATCTCGTGCACCTGCCCGGCCGTCGCCGGGAACGACCAGTAGAGGTGGTCGCCGATCGAGGCGTCCACTCGTACCGGTTGTCCGGCGGTGATCGGGGTGGCGGTGAGGAACGACGTGCCGGCACGGTTCACCGGCGTGGCACCCGGGGAGGGGGTTGGTGCGGCGGCGGCCGCTGCGGGGAGCAGAGCGGCCACGCCGGCGGCGAGCAGCGCCGCAATCGACCGGAACAGTGCGGTACGCATCAGTTCTCCCTCCAGGTGGCGACCCACCAGCGGGTGAGCAGACCGGCGAGCAGACCGGTGATCAGCCCGGCGATGGTGAGCAGTGCGAGCAGCACCCAGCCCCGGCCGAGGTCCGGTCCGTCCGGCGCGGGTGCGGCGGCGACCACGTCGATGGTCAACTCCACCGGCATGCCCGGGGTCGCCGCGGTGCCGGGACGTGGGGCGAACGAGTTGCTGACCACCAGGCAGACGGTGGTGGGTTCGATGACCGGCGCGGAGCTCTGCTCGGTCTCGGCGGCATCCTCGTCGTCGGCGGTGGCCGACCAGCGCAGCCCGGCGGAGAGCACGTCGGCCCGCCCGCTGCCGGCGTCCGCGCCGCGGACTAGTTCCCGGCCGTCGGCTGCTGTGGCCCGCAGCAGCACCCCGTAGTCCCGGTTGACGGGCCGGTCCAGCGCCATGCTCACCGAAGCCCGCAGCTCCTGCCCGGGGCGGATCGGCACCCGGTAGTAGCGATGTTCGGAGAACGCCTCCCGGTCGGCGTAGACGCCGGGGGCGAGCAGTGGTGCCGAGTCGCACGCGCTCGTGCCGCCGACCACGGTCGGGGCCCGGGTGTGTGTGTCTCCGGCCCGCTCGACGAGTTGTTTGATCCGGTCGGTCAGCTCCTCGGCGCTCTGGGCGGCGGTGTAGGTCCCGCCGGTCGCGCTGGCGATGCAGAGCAGTTGCCGGCGAACCTTCTCGTCGGGGGCCAGGCCGAGGGTGTCGACGACCAGGCTGGTGCCCTGGGCGGCCAGTTCCCGGGCCACCTCGCACGGGTCCGGCGGAGCACAGGTGTCCTCGCCGTCGGTGATCAGCACGATCCGCCGGGTGGTGGCCCCGGTGCCCAGGTCCTGCGCGGCGGAGCGCAGCGCCAGCCCGACCGGAGTGAACCCGGTCGGCCGAAGTGTCGCCACCGCCGCCTTGGCGGCGGACCGGTCCACCGGCCCGACCGGCACGATCTGCTGGGTGTCCTGGCAACCGACCTTCTTGTCCTTGCCGCGGTAGGTCGCGCCGAGCACCCGGATGCCGAGCTGTGTCTCCTCGGGCAGCGCGTCCACCACGTCGTTGAAGGCCTGCTGGGCGACCGAGATCCGGGTGCGTCCGTCGATGTCGGCGGCGCGCATCGACCCGCTGACGTCGAGCACCAGCTCGACCCGGGGTGGCTCGGGCGCCGGCTCTTCGTCGGCCTGCGCCGGCCCGGTCAGCGCGGTGGTCGCCAACAGTCCGAGAAGGACCGCCGTCGATCGTCTGAAGTTGATCACGACTCGCAGTGTAGTGAGATCCACTTTGGATGATCGTTTGGGTGGAGGCGCGCGGAACCGGCGACTCCGGCCATGCCAGGGGTCGCCTCTGACCGGCCGCGCCCGCGCTCAGGGTCCACGCCGGGTCACCCTCGGTCAACTGTGCGAGGGAAGGTCTTGGCTCGGCCAGCATCCGTCGGAAATCTGACCCAAGTCGACCCGTTGTGCCGGTGGTGCGCGGTGGTTAAGCTCTTCATGCGCGCCCCAATCGCCCGCTTCCCCCGTGGCAGGCGATCGGGGCGCGCGTCTTTGTCAAGAAGGGCCCGCACGCTTCGGCGTGCGGGCCCTTCTTCCGTCGCGCTGTGCGGCGCGTCGCCTGTCGATGCTTATATCCACCGACCATCGAGCCACATGCGGGACAGCCAGTCCGAGTACGGAATCACCCGACCCACGAAGATCGGATAGAAGTACGCGAAGCAGAGCGCGACCAGCAGCACGTACGCCCCCGCCGCGATGCTGCCCACCAGTCGGCGCTCATAACTCGGGTCACCGGGCACCAGCGGCGCCACAGTACCCACGTCACCCCCGGCGGGCGCGATCAGCGCGCCCAGCACGTACACCACTGCCAGCACCAGGAACGGCACGGCCGGCGCGGCGTAGAACGAGAACATCGTCCGGCCGTCGAGGGCGAACCAGAACCATGGCAGCAGCCCGGCGGCCACGGTGAGCAGGATCGCGCCGGCCCGCCAGTCCCGACGGGCCACACCCAGCCAGGCCAGCGCCACCAGAGCGGGCAGGAACGACCACCAGAGCAGCGGGGTGCCGAGCAGCAGAATCTCCGAGGCGCAGCTCGCCGCGCCGCAGACGCCGTCGCCGGCGTAGTGGAACGCCACCGGCCGGCCCAACAGCAGCCACTGCCACGGCCACGACTGGTACTTGTGTGCGTCGTCAAGCTGGGCGTGGAAGCCGTACGCCGCGCGGTGGTACTCGAAGAGATTGATCAGCGGGCCGATCACCGGCCGGTCGCTGAGCCGGGAGCCCGGGTAGGACGACGCGAGCCGGTAGTAACCGTCGTCGGTGAGCAGCCAGCCCGACCAGGTGGCGAGGTAGGTGCCCACCATGAGCACGCCGGCGAGCACCAGCCAGGGCAGCTCGTTGACGAGGGTGTCCCGCCAGGGCCTGCGGACGCCCGCCGAGCGGCGGACGCCGACCTCCCAGAAGAGCACCAACAGCGCGAAGGCCGGCACGAAGTACAGGGCGCTCCACTTCACCGCACAGGCGCAGCCGATCAGCACCCCGGCGGCCAGCCGCCACCACGGCCAGGTGCGCCAACCGGTCGGCGGGCGGCCGGCCCGGCCCGGCTGGCTCGGATCGAGCCCGTCGTCCAGGGCCCGAGCCCAGCGCCGACGGCGGGCGTCCCGGTCGAGCACCAGCGCGCCGAACGCCGCCAGCACGAAGAAGAGCAGGAAGATGTCGAGCAGGGCCGCCCGGGACAGCACCAGGTGGAAGCCGTCCAGCGCGAGCAGCAGGCCGGCCGCGCAGCCGAGCACCGTCGAGCGGAACATCCGCCGACCGATGCGGACCAGTAGCAGCACCGACAGCGTGCCGATCACCGCCGCCGAGAATCGCCAGCCGAACTCCGGCGCGGTGGTCATCAGATGCCCGGGGACGGAGACCTTGGAATCGGCGTCCTGATAGCCGAACGCCCACTCGCCGACGCCGATCAACCACTTGCCCAGCGGCGGGTGCACCACGTACGACGGGACGTTGTCCTTGTAGTTCCACTCCACGCCACGCGAGATCAGCCCGTAGGCGTCCTTGGCGTAGTACGTCTCGTCGAAGATCTTGCCCTTCGGGCTGGACAGCCCGACGAAGCGCACGATCGCCGCGATGGCCACCACCACCGCCGTGGCCAGCCAGGAGAACCGGTCCACCTGGGTGTCGACGGTGGCGAACCGTCGCCGGACCACAGCGGCCACCCCGCCGCCCTCGGCGCTCGGTGCCGTCGGCTCCTGGGTGGCACCGGGCTCGCCCGTCGCCTGGATCATCTTGTCCGGATCGGCGCTCGGGCTCTGCGCTGTCGACGCACTCGTCACCCGGCGATCGTAGGCTGCCAAGGTGTCCGGTGGCGTCCGTCGTCCCTGATACCGGTATTCCCAGCAATGAAGGAGACGAATCCGTGGGTGAAATGTCCGAAGTTGGGCGCCTGATTCTGCTCGGTGCTCCACTCGGCAACCCCGCCGACGCCTCGGCCCGACTCCGGGAGGTGCTGATCAGCGCCGACGTGGTCGCCGCCGAGGACACCCGCCGGCTCACCCGGCTGGCCCGCGACCTCGACCTCACCGTCGGCGGTCGAATCGTCTCCTACTTCGAGGGGAACGAGGAGCGGCGCACCCCCGAGCTGGTCGAGGCCATCCTCGGCGGTTACGTGGTGGCGCTGGTCACCGACGGCGGGATGCCCAGCGTCTCCGACCCCGGCTACCGGCTGGTCCGTGCCACGTTGGACGTCGGGGCGCCGGTCACCGTCGCCCCCGGGCCCAGCGCTGTCACCACCGCGCTGGCCGTCTCCGGGCTGCCCTGCGACCGGTTCTGCTTCGAGGGCTTCCTGCCCCGTACCCCCGGCGGCCGCCGATCCCGGCTGCGCGCCCTCGCCGCCGAGGAGCGCACCCTGGTCTTCTTCGAGGCTCCGCACCGGATCGGGGCGATGCTCACCGATCTGGCCGACACGTTCGGGGCGGACCGGCCGGCCGCGCTCTGCCGCGAACTCACAAAGACCTACGAGGAGGTGCTCCGCCGCCCTCTCGGCGAGCTGGCCCGGTGGGCCACCGAGGGGGACCCGCGCGGAGAGATCACCCTGGTGGTGGCCGGAGCCCCGGTGACCGCTGCCGAACGCCCCGACGACGACACCCTGCGCGCCGCCGTCGCCGAGCGGGAGGCCGCCGGCCGGTCCCGCCGGGACGCCATCACCGACGTCGCCACCGAGTACGCGCTGCGCCGCCGGGACGTCTACACGATCGTGCACAGCTGACCGCTGTGGTCCGGTCCGCCGGCCGGCCTGTTCACCACGCGGCGGCCAGGAAACCGACGGTGATCAGCGTGGGGCCGGCGATGGCGGCGGCCACTGCCCAGCGGCGGTGCCGGCGACCGGGCAGCCGGGCCGACCCGGTCCACCGGACGATGCCGGCGGCGCAGGCCAGCACCACCAGCAGACCGGGCAGCCACCGCAGGTGCCGGCCCACGCCGACGTCCGTGTACGCGGTACCGCTGTCCGGGCCGGTCATCCGCGCCGGCAGCGGGGTGCCGGCCGTGCTTCCCTCGACGGGCACGCCGCTGACCCGGACGCCATGGGCGATGAACCGCCCGTCCTCGGCCGTGAAGATCCCCCGGCACCGGAGGGTGAGCCCGCCGCCGGAGCAGTCGTCGATCACCACGGTGCCCGTCCGGGCATGCCCGACCGCGAGCCAGAACGGGCCGGCGCTGACCCAGGCGAAGAAGGCCGTGACCAGGCTCAGCACCACCAGCGCGGCGAGCCCGGGCAGCGGATCCGGCGGTAGGGGCGTGCGGGTGGGTGCCCGGCGCCGGGCCAGCCGGAAGCCGCGAAGCCGCGCCGGTGCCGCGTCCTTGCGGACCGGGGTGCCGTCCCAGTGCACCTGCTCGATCGGCGCCCAGAAAGCGCCGTCGTCGTCCGGCGGGTCGCCGTCAGGCCCGTTGTCGCGCTGCCGGCGACCCTGCTGCCGGACCGGCACCCGACGCGGCACCGCGTCCACCGGCGCGCCGGTGGTCGGCTCCACCTCGACGGGCTCCGCGCCGGCCGGTGCCGCGCCGGCCGGCAGGCCCGACGAGCCGGGCCGGACCGGGCTGGGTACGGGTGCCCCCGGGGTCGGACGAGTCGGTGTGGGTGACGGCGCCGCCGGCGCGGGGCGGGCCGGGGCGGCGGATCTCCCCGCCGGGGTGGGCCGCTGCGCACCCGGGTCGGCGCTGGGCACGAACCGGGGCTGCGGCGCGACCCCGGCGACCCGGGACGCGGCGGGCTCGGGCCCCGGGTCGTCGCCGACCGCCGACCCGGTGGGACGGTCCTCGTGGTCCCGCGCCGCTCCTCTGCCCGTCACGACGTTCATTGCACACCGCGCCAGGAGGTGAAACGGGCAGCTGAGCCGCGTGTCGGCGACAAATCGGACCAACGGGCGAGGTGGTCGGCCCGGTCCGGCGGTCCGGCACCCCCCATTGGTTCGCGAACGCCCCGGACGGGTCACTAGGCTCACTGCTCATGAGTCACGTTCTCGCGGCAGTGGCCTGGCCGTACGCCAACGGCCCCCGCCACATCGGTCACGTCTCCGGTTTCGGCGTTCCCTCCGACGTCTTCGCCCGGTACATGCGGATGGCCGGCCACGACGTGCTCATGGTCTCCGGCACCGACGAGCACGGCACCCCGATCCAGGTGCAGGCCGACGCCGACGGGGTGACCCCGCGCGAGCTGGCCGACCGGTACAACAGGGTGATCGTCGAGGACCTGCACGGCCTCGGTCTCTCCTACGACCTGTTCACCCGCACCACCACCCGTAACCACTACGCGGTGGTGCAGGAGCTGTTCGAGGGGATGTACCGCAACGGCTACATCGTGCCGAAGACCACCATGGGCGCGATCTCCCCGTCCACCGGGCGCACCCTGCCCGACCGCTACATCGAGGGCACCTGCCCGATCTGCGGGTACGACAGCGCCCGCGGTGACCAGTGCGACAACTGCGGCAACCAGCTCGACCCGATCGACCTGATCAACCCGAAGTCGCGGATCAACGGGGAGACTCCGAAGTTCGTCGAGACCGAGCACTTCTTCCTGGACCTGCCGGCCCTGGCCGAGGTGCTGCGGCAGTGGCTGGACACCCGCGAGGGGTGGCGGCCCAACGTGCTGCGGTTCTCCCGCAACCTGCTCGACGACCTCCAGCCCCGGGCGATCACCCGTGACCTGGAGTGGGGCGTACCGATCCCGCTCGACGGCTGGCGCGACCGGTCGGACAAGCGGATCTACGTCTGGTTCGACGCCGTGATCGGCTACCTGTCCGCCTCGATCGAATGGGCCCGTCGCTCCGGCGACCCGGACGCGTGGCGGAAGTACTGGTCCGCCGACGGCGCGGGGAAGGACGCCCAGTCCTACTACTTCATGGGCAAGGACAACATCGTCTTCCACTCGGTGATCTGGCCGGCGCTGCTCTCCGGCTACTCCGGCGAGGGCTCCCGCGACGGTGAGCCGGGCGAGCTGGGTCGGCTCAACCTGCCCACCGAGGTGGTGTCGAGCGAGTACCTGACCATGGAGGGGCGCAAGTTCTCCTCGTCCCGCAAGGTGGTCATCTATGTTCGCGACTTCCTGGAGCGCTACGACGCCGACGCGCTGCGCTACTTCATCGCCGCCGCCGGCCCGGAGAGCAACGACACCGACTTCACCTGGGCCGAGTTCCTGCGCCGCAACAACGACGAGTTGGTGGCCGGTTGGGGCAACCTGGTCAACCGGTGCGTCTCGATGGCCGCGAAGAACTTCGGGGCGATCCCGCCGGTCGACCCGGCCGGGCTCACCGAGGCCGACGAGGCGCTGCTCGCCGTCGCCCGGACCGGGTTCACCACCGTCGGCGACCTGATCGGCCGGCACCGGCAGAAGCAGGCGATCGGCGAGGCCATGAAGGTGGTCGCCGAGGCCAACAGGTACCTCTCCGAGCAGGCGCCCTGGAAGCTCAAGGACGAGGCGGACAAGCCCCGGATGGGCACCATCCTGCACGTCGCCCTTCAGGTGATCAACGATGCCAACACGCTGCTCACCCCGTTCCTGCCGCACTCCGCGCAGCAGGTGCACGAGCTGCTCGGGGGCACCGGCGTGCACGCGCCGATGCCGGTGATCGAGCAGGTCGACGACCTGGACGGCGGCCCGGCGTACCCGGTGCTGACCGGGGACTACACCGTCGGCGCGCGCTGGGAGTCGGTGTCGATCGAGGCAGGTCGCCCGCTGGCCGCGCCGAAGCCGGTGTTCCGCAAGCTCGACCCGTCGATCGTCGACGAGGAACTGGCCCGGCTCGCCGACTGAACGCACGACGCGCGGCGGCGGGTGCCCCGCCGCCGCGCGCTCTCACATCGCGTACCGGGTGTCCATCACCTGGTCGTCGGTCACCTCGGCGCCCGGCGCCCAGGCCTCGTAGACGCCGCGTTCCTGACACTGCGCGCCGGTCGTGACCACGCTGTCGGGGTTCGGGTAGCGCAGGCGCAATCGCAACCAGCCGGCCTCCTCCCGCAGCACCAGGCACGGCACCCCACGCCACTGGGCGAACCGGAGCCGGCGGGCCACCGCGTCCACCGGGTAACGGGCCGCCCGGGTCATCGCCAGCACCCGGAACCCACCGGGTAGGTCGGCGACCGCCTCGTACTCGCTGTCGCCGTACATGCCGACCAACTGGGTGGAGCGGGGAGTGTCGGCGTTCGGCACGTACTCCTGGTCCGGGGAGAGGCCCGGCACCGCGGCCAGCAGGTGCCGCCACTGGGGGCCCACCATCCGCAGCCATCCGCGCTGTTCGGCCTGGTAGGTGTACAGCACCACCTCCACCCCCTCCGCCGGGTACGCGATGAGGGCGGCGTTCGCCGGCATCGGCAGGTCGGCGAAGTCCCGGGTGACGAACTCCGGGATGAGCTGATGGTTGCTGGGCACGAAGCCGGTGCCGAGCACCGGGGCGCCGAGCCGGTCCCGGGAGGCCAGCGCGGTCAGGCCGCGGTGTGCCGGGCCCACCGGCACGTCGTAGTCACCCGGGTCGGACGCGCGCCAGCGCAGCGCGTACGCCACGTCCGGGCCGTCCCGGCCAGCGTCACCATCGGTACGCAGCACAGTCGTCGTCGCCGGCGTACGCAGGTGCGCCACGTCGTGCTCGCGGTAGCAGAAGCCGTGCGGCAGCCAACCCCGTACGTAGCCGGCGAGCTGCTGGGCCGAGAGCACCTTCATCATCCGGGTGCCCCGCCGGACCACCGCCGACGCGCGCGCCGCC
Organism: Micromonospora sp. NBC_00330; assembly: GCF_036136635.1. Lineage (NCBI taxonomy): Bacteria > Bacillati > Actinomycetota > Actinomycetes > Micromonosporales > Micromonosporaceae > Micromonospora > Micromonospora sp. NBC_00330. The sequence continues at coordinate 5,144,088 of NZ_CP108012.1, read as the reverse complement.
GCCAGCATCGGGTCGCCCGCCGCCGCCGGCTGCTGGCTGAGCTGGTGCAGGTACGCCCAACCCCGCTCGCGGTGAGCGGGCATCAGCAGCGGTGTCTCCGGCTCGTCGGCCGGCTCCGTCGCCCCGTGCACAGCGGTCACCTCGGTGACGTGCACGAACCGGTGCCACGGCAGGGCGCTACCCGGGCGGGGTGCCCACTCGAAGCCGGCCACCTCGTCGGCGCTGAACAACTCGTACGCGGCGCCTCGGGCGATCTCCTCGGCCGGGTACACGCCGCCGTCGAACGCCACGTGCAGTCCGGTCCGTTCGCCGGCGCTGCCACCGGCCTGGGGGGTGACGCTCATGCCGTCGCCTCGCTGCTCGGTGGGATGAGGTCCGCACGCTGTCGCGTCCGCTCGTGAGCGACCGTAGAGTCGCGCGGCGTAGCCGGGGTGAACGTCGGGTGGCGGGCAGATGGACAGGCCCGATGTGTGATGCTGTCGCTGATGAGCGAGCCCACTGAATCCCGCCGCGAGCGTGCCGCCCGGCGGGCCGGAGAGTTTCCGCCCGCCCCCGAGTCGTTGCCCCGGGCGGTGCTGGACAGCCACACCCACCTGGACATCACTGTCAGCGAGGCCGGTGTGCCCGGCGGCGGGTCGGCCGACGACCCGGTTGCCGTGGCCATCGCGTTGGCAACGAAGGTCGGCGTGGACCGGCTGGTCCAGGTGGGCGTGGACGTCGCCTCCTCCCGGTGGGGCGCGGACACCGCCGACCGGTACCCCGCCGTGCTGGCCACCGTGGCGCTGCACCCCAATGAGGCACCCCGGCTCGGCGACCTCGACGAGGCGTTGCGGGAGATCGAGTCACTCGCCGCCCGGGATCGGGTCCGGGGGATCGGCGAGACCGGAATGGACTTCTTCCGGACCGGCGACGAGGGGCGTGCCGCGCAGGAGCAGAGTTTCCGGGCGCACATCGCCATCGCCAAGCGGTACGGCAAGACGCTGGTCATCCACGACCGCGACGCGCACGCCGACGTGCTGCGGATCCTTGACGACGAGGGCGCTCCCGACCGGGTGGTGCTGCACTGCTTCTCCGGCGACGCCGACTTCGCCCGCGAGTGCGTCCGTCGCGGCTACCTGCTGAGCTTCGCCGGCACCGTCACCTTCGGCAGCGCGACGGCGCTGCGCGAGGCCGCCGCGCTCACCCCGGTGGATCAGATGCTGGTGGAGACCGACGCCCCGTACCTCACTCCGATGCCGTACCGCGGCCGGCCGAACGCGTCGTACCTGATTCCGCTCACCGTCCGCGCGCTCGCCGCGACCACCGGCAGCGACCTGGACGAGCTGTGCGCGGCCATCTCCGCCACCGGCGACCGGGCCTTCGGCCCATGGTGAGCCCGGCCCGACGGTCGGCGCCGACCCCGTCGCTACGCTGCCAGCCATGACCGGTCTCCTCGGCCCGGCGGAGATCCGGGAACTCGCCGCCCGGCTGGGCGTCGCGCCCACCAAGAAGCTGGGCCAGAACTTCGTGCACGACCCGAACACCGTGCGCCGGATCGTGACCACCGCCGGCCTCACCCCCGACGACGTGGCCCTGGAGGTGGGGCCAGGGCTCGGCTCGCTGACCCTGGGGCTGCTGCCGGTCGCCGGGCACGTGCACGCCGTGGAGATCGACCCGGTGCTCGCCGGGGCGCTACCGGAGACCGTCGCGCGGCACGCCGGGGCCGACGCCGCCCGGCTCACCGTGCACCGCGCGGACGCGCTGCGCATCGCCGCCGCCGAACTGGCCGACCCGGCACCGACGGCGCTGGTGGCGAACCTGCCCTACAACGTCGCAGTGCCGGTGGTGCTGCACCTGCTCGCCGTGCTGCCCACCCTGCGACACGGTCTGGTGATGGTGCAGAAGGAGGTCGCCGACCGGCTCGTCGCCGGTCCCGGCTCCAAGGTGTACGGCATTCCGTCGGTGAAGCTCGCCTGGTACGCCCAGGCCCGGGGCGCCGGCAAGGTGCCGCCGAACGTGTTCTGGCCGGTGCCCAACGTCGACTCCGGCCTCGTTTCCTTCACCTGCCACGAGCCGCCCCGCACCGACGTACCCCGGGAGCGGGTCTTCGCAGTGGTGGACGCGGCGTTCGCGCAGCGGCGCAAGACGCTGCGCGCCGCGTTGGCCGGCTGGGCCGGTGGCGCGGACCGGGCCGCCGCTGCGCTCACCGCCGCCGGCGTCGACCCCGGCGCCCGCGGGGAGTCACTGACCGTCGAGCAGTTCGCCGCCATCGCCGCGTCGGCTCCGGTCGGTACGCCGGCCGGGAAGTAGGCTGACGCCGTGCCCGCCCAGGACGCCGAGGAGCTGATCGTGGCCAAGCCGTTCGACATCCGCCTGCGAGTGCGGGACATCACCCCGTGACCGAGGCCTGGCGACCGGACGACGACGAACGACGCGGGGCCATCGGCCCGGTGCGGGTGCGGGTGCCCGCGAAGGTCAACCTGCACCTCGGGGTGGGTCCGCTGCGTCGGGACGGCTACCACGAGCTGAACACGATCTACCACGCCATCTCGATCTACGACGAGCTGACGGCCCGCCGGGGCGACACCCTCGCCCTGACCATGGAGGGTGAGGGCACCGGCGAGCTGGCCCTGGACGACACCAACCTGGTGATCCGCGCCGCGCACGCCCTCGCCGGGTACGCGGGGGTGCTGCCGCACGCCCGACTGCACCTGCGCAAGCAGATCCCGCTCGCCGGTGGGTTGGCCGGTGGCAGCGCCGACGCGGCCGCCGCGCTGGTGGCCTGCGACGCGCTCTGGGGCACCGGGCTGTCCCGCGACGAGCTGGCCGGCATCGCCGCCGACCTCGGCTCCGACGTGCCGTTCCTGATCTACGGCGGCACCGCGCTGGGCACCGGCCGCGGTGAGGCGATCAGCCCCGTGCTGGCCCGCCCCACCTCCTGGCACTGGGTGGTGGCGATCGCCGACAGCGGCCTCTCCACCCCGACCGCGTACCGGGAGCTGGATCGGCTCCGCGACTCCGGTGCCGCCGGCGCCCCGCTCGGCAGCACCGACGCCCTGCTGGGCGCGCTGCGCCAGCGTGACCCCCGGGTGCTCGCCCGTACGCTCGGCAACGATCTCCAGGACGCCGCGCTGGCCATGCGCCCGGCGCTGGCCGACACACTGAAGGCAGGCGAGGCGGCCGGCGCGCTGACCGGAATCGTCTCCGGCTCCGGCCCGACCTGCGTGTTCCTCGCCGCCAACGCGGCCGACGCGGAGCGGATCGCCGCCGAGCTGACCGCCGCCGGCGTCTGCCGGGAGGCGCGGGTCGCGCACGGTCCGGTAGCCGGCGCCCGCGTCGGCTGACGACGCGTTCCACCGGAGCTGCTGGCGCGCGGCGCGGGCGCTCCGGGGTTCCGCGTACCCTTGGGACAGGCGTCCAGGTGCCCGCCGGCACCGGGACGCCTTGATCATGAAGGGTGGAACGTGGCGAACATCGTCAATCTGGACCGGGTGTCCAAGGGGTACGGCGCCGCCGGGCGGCTCCTCACGGACGTCTCGCTCGGCCTGGACGACGCCGACCGGATCGGCGTGGTCGGCCTCAACGGCGCCGGCAAGTCCACCCTGCTGCGGCTGCTCACCAAGCAGGAGGACCCCGACGACGGTCGGGTGACCCACCGCCGTGACCTGCGTGTGCTCTGGCTGCCGCAGCAACTCGCCCTCGCTCCCGAGGCCACCGTCCGGGACGTGGTGCTCGGCACCGCCTGGCTCGCCGAGGGCATGGGGGCCGAGCACGAGTGGGCCGGCGACGCCGGGGTGCGGGCCATCCTCGACGGCCTCGGCATGCCACACCTCGGCCTCGACCAGCCGGTCGGCCCGATGTCCGGTGGCGAACGCCGCCGGGTGGCGCTCGCCGCGCTGCTCGTGCGCGACTCCGACCTGCTCATCCTCGACGAGCCCACCAACCACCTGGACGTCGGCGGGGTCGACTGGCTGGCCCGGCACCTGGTCGGCCGCAAGGGCTCCCTGGTCGTGGTCACCCACGACCGGTGGTTCCTGGACGCGGTCTGCACCAACACCTGGGAGGTCGCCGACCAGACCGTCCGCGCCTACGAGGGTGGCTTCGCCGCCTGGACCCTCGCCCGCGCCGAGCGCGAGCGGGTCGCCGCCGCCACCGAGGCCCGCCGGCAGAACCTGCTCCGCAAGGAGATCGCCTGGCTGCGCCGTGGCCCGCCCGCGCGGACCTCCAAGCCGCAGTTCCGCATCGACGCCGCGAACGCGCTGATCGCCGACGTGCCGCCGGCGCGCGACACCATGTCGTTGCAGCGCATGGCCACCTCCCGGCTGGGCAAGCAGGTGTACGACCTGGAGAACGTCGAGCTGCACGCCGGCCCGAAGGAGATCCTTCGCGACGTCACCTGGCTGGTCGGCCCCGGCGACCGGATCGCCATCCTCGGTGCCAACGGCGCCGGCAAGACCACGCTGCTGCGGATGCTCGCCGGCATCACCCGCCCCGACGGTGGCCGCCTCGGCACCGGCTCCACGGTGCGGCCCGCGTTCCTCTCCCAGGAACTCACCGAGCTGCCCGGGCACCTGCGGGTGCTGGAGGCGGTGGAGGAGGTCGCCCGCCGGGTTCAGCTCGGCGACCGGGAGGTCTCCGCTTCGCAGCTCGCCGAGGTGTTCGGTTTCGACGACCGCCGCCTCTGGACCCCGGTCAGTGACCTCTCCGGTGGGGAACGCCGCCGATTGCAGATGCTGCGGCTGCTGGCCGGCGAGCCCAACGTGCTGCTCTTCGACGAGCCCACCAACGACCTGGACACGGACACCCTCGCCTCGCTGGAGGACCTGCTCGACTCGTGGCCCGGCACGATCATCGTGGCCAGCCATGACCGGTACCTGATCGAGCGGGTCACCGACACGGCGTACGGGATGTTCGGCGACGGTCGGCTGGTGCACCTGCCTGGCGGTGTGGACGAATACCTCGCGCGGACCGCCGAGCGGGCCGGCTCTCCCCGGGCGGGCGTCACCTCGACCTCCGCGCCCGGCGCCCCCTCGGGAGGTGGCATGTCCGCCGCCGAGGTCCGTCAGGCCCGCAAGGAGCTGACCCGGCTGGAGCGGCAGCTCAGCAAGCTCGACCAGCGCGAGACCACGCTGCTCGATCAGCTCGCGGCCGACGCCACCGACTACGCCCGGGTCGCCGAGTTGGACACCCAGCTCAAGGATCTGCGCGCCGAACGGGAGCGGATCGAGGAGAGCTGGATGACCCTCGCCGAGGACCTGCCCGAGAGCTGACCGCCCGGGCGCGCCGGCCCGGGCCCCGTGTGCGGCGTCACACCACCACATGCGAGACAATCGTCGGCGACACCTACCCCACGGCGTTGGAGACACAGACATGGCACACACCCCCGTCAACCACCCCGCGCGGCCGATCTACCGGGCGATCGGCGGGCTGACCGGTCTGTACCTGGTCGTCTTCGGTGTGCTCGGCATCGTCGCGAGCACCGGCAACGAGATCCTCGCCCAGGACGACACCCGGGTCCTCGGTCAGGGCACCAACCTGGGCTTCTCGCTGCTCAGCGTGCTGGTCGGGATCGTCGTGCTGGTCGGCACCGCGCTCGGCCGCAACATCGATGTGGCGATCAACCAGTGGCTGGCGTACAGCCTCATGGTGGTCAGCCTGGCCGGTCTCGCGTTCATCCGGACCGACGCCAACATCTTCAACTTCAGCATCACCACGGTGGTCGTGGTGATGACGGCCGCCCTGGTGCTGCTCATGGTCGGCATGTACGGCAAGGTCGGCACGGAGGATGAGGCTGAGGCGTTCCAGAAGGCTCGTCTCGTTCTCTGAGTTTTTCCCTGGTTGCGGCGGTGGTTTTCGCCGGAGCCCGAGCTGCTCCGGGCGGTCAGGCTTGATCCCTGCGCAGCTCGGGCTCCGGCGAAAACCTGACTCGGTCCAGCCTTTCGGCGGACCCTTCCGGCTTTGTGGTTCTTCGGACAGTTGGGTCTGGCCTGGGCGACAATTCCCCTGAAACGGTCGCATCAGGGGGTCTGGGCATGCCGCACTTTCCGGTCAACCATCCGGCACGGCCGCTCTACCGGGTGCTCTCCGGGCTGATCGGCGTCTACATCCTGATCTTCGGCGTCTGGGGCGTCGCCGAGACGATCGGGGACCCGCTCTTCGCCCGCACCAGCACCTGGGCCCTCGGGCTCCGGACCAACCTGGCCTTCTCGCTCGCCTCGGTGATCTTCGGGGTCGTCCTGATCATCGGAGCCTCGCGGCGCACCAACCTCGGCCACTACATGAACCTGACCGCCGGCGTGGTGTTCCTGGTGACCAGCATCCTGATGATGTCGGTGCTGCAGACCGACGCGAACTTCCTCAACTTCTCGATGTCGACGGTGGTCGTGTCGATGCTGTTCGGCCTGATCCTGCTCGGCACCGGCCTGTACGACAAGGTCGGCCCACCGGAATCCGCCGAGGCGGAGTTGGAGCACCGCAAGCACCCGGTGGCCGACGTGCACCGCCGCTGATCGCTGTCAGTTGCGCCGCGCGGTGATCAGCGTCGGCTTGGCCTCCAGGTGCGACAACCCGTTCCAGGCCAGGTTGACGAGGTGCGCCGCCACCGTCTCCTTGCGCGGCTTACGCACCTCCAACCACCAGCGACCGGTCAACGCCACCATGCCGACCAGCGCCTGCGAGTACAGCTCGGCGAGCTTCGGGTCGTACCCGCGGCTCTTGTACTCGGCGCCCAGGATGTGCTCGACCTGGTGCGCCACGTCGTTCATGACGCTGCTGAAGGTGGCAGTGCCGGACATCAGCGGCGACTCGCGGACCAGCACCCGGAAACCGCTGGTCTCCTCCTCGATGTAGGTCAGCAGGGCGAGCGCCGCCTGTTCCAGCAACTCCCGCGGATGCCCGGCGGTCAGCGCCGTGGTGATCCGGTCCAACAGGGCCCGGACCTCCCGGTCCACCACCACCGCGTAGAGCCCTTCCTTGCCACCGAAGTGCTCGTACACCACCGGCTTGGAGACCTTGGCGCGGGCCGCCACCTCCTCGATGGAGGTGGCGTCGAAACCGCGCTCGGCGAAGAGCTGCCGGCCGGTCGCGATCAACTGCTCCCGGCGTTGGGCCGCCGACATGCGGACCCGGGAGGGAGCTTTGGCTTTCGGCGCCGCCGTCGGCGTCGCCCGTCGGTCGCCGACAGCTGCCGCCGCCTCGTCGCTGACCTCAGGCATGTCGCCGCCTCGCTGGCGCTCGGTGACGCCCTGCCGTGGAATGGTTCCTCCGCTGTGCCCGTTCACGTCGTCGCCTCACTGTCGGGCGGTTCGACCACCCTGACGTGCCGTTCGACCGTACCCGGATCGGGCTCGGCCCCCCGTCCGCCGAGCCGCCCGGTCCCCCCGCATGGCTCGGTCATCCGGCCATCCTGCCAGGCGGCATCGTCGTGCACCGCCCGGTTTCAGCGGGGTGCGACCGGCTTCACCAGCTTGGCGGCGAGGCGCTCGGGCTTTGGCCAGCGAACCTGCGTTGCCGCGCCGGTCTTCTCGAACAACCAGATCACCCGGGCGGAGATGTCCACCTGACCGCGCAACACGCCGTGCCGGGCGCTGGTCGGGTCGGCGTGGTGCAGGTTGTGCCAGCTCTCGCCGAACGAGAGGATCGCCAGCGGCCAGAAGTTCGACGCGCGGTCGCCCTGGCGCATCGCGAACGGACGCTCACCGTAGACGTGGCACACCGAGTTGATCGCCCAGGTGACGTGGTGCAGAAGGCCGATCCGGACCAGCCCGGCCCAGAAGAACGCGGTCAGCGCGCCCTGCCAGGACCAGGTCACCAGGCCGCCGATCAGCGCCGGGCCGAGCAGCGAGATGGCCACCAGAGCGGGGAAGAGTCGGTCGACCCGGCTGATGTCCCGGTCGGCGATGAGGTCCGGTGCGAAACGCCCGCGGTTGGACAGCTCGCGGCGGAACAGCCAGCCCACGTGTGCGTGGAACAGGCCCCGGGTCAACGCCCAGAAGCTGGTGCCGAAGCGCCACGGCGAGTGCGGGTCGCCCTCGAGGTCGGAGAACGCATGGTGGCGCCGGTGGTCGGCGACCCACTGAATGATCTCGCCCTGGACCGCCAGCGAACCCGCGACCGCCAGAGTCACCCGCAGCCACCGCTTGGCCTTGAACGAGCCGTGCGTGAAGTAGCGGTGGAAGCCGACGGTGATGCCGAGCCCGGAGACGACGTACCAGACCAGGCCGATGATCACGTCGGTCCAGCCCAGCCAGCCGCCCCACGCCACCGGAACGGCGACCAGCAGAGCGACGAAGGGGATCACCACGAAGGCCCAGAGGGCGGCCAGGATGCCGGGGGACTGGCTGCCGTCGGTGAGTGGTTTGGGGCCGGGTCCGGCGGTGTTGGAATCGAGCAGAGCAGTGGACATGGGACCTCGCAGGGGGATGGTAACGATCACGAAGCTACGCCTACGTCACCGTAACTTACGGCACCGTAGATCGCACGGGGAAGTTTCGAATCGCCTTCGCGTAACTGCTCGAAGTTGCAGGTCAGCCGGCCCGGTGGCGGGTGGCGGACCGTGCCGGGAAAGCGGGCGGCCGAGGTGCGGGCCGACCACCCCCGGAAGGTCGACGGCATCGACCGCTCGCCGTGGGGCGGGATGAGCGCTGGCATCCGACGGCCGGGGCGCTAAGGTGTAGCGGCGGGATGACCATCCCTCGTGCGACGTCCTCGCGTCGCTGATCGGCCGTGGTGTAATTGGCAACACCCGGGTCTTTGGTACCCGTATTTCAGGTTCGAACCCTGGCGGCCGAGCTGCCCACCTACGTCCCTTTTAGGATCCGGTGGGGGTAAGAGGGGAACGTGCCGGGCCCCGCCGCTAGCATGGCCGCGAGAGTGTCCGCCGTCCCGACGGGAGCCACGCCGTGCCCCAGCCCCACCTCCGTACCGTCGTCGTACTTGCCGCCGGTGAGGGCAAGCGGATGAAGTCGACACTGCCCAAGGTGTTGCACCCCCTGCTCGGTCGGACGCTCCTCGGTCACGTGTTGAGCGCCGCCGCCCCGTTGGGCGCGGACCGCACAATCGTCGTGGTGGGGCACGGCGCCGACCAGGTGCGGGCGCACCTGTCCGAGGTCGCCCCGGACGCCACTGCCGTGCTCCAGGCCGAGCAGCTCGGCACCGGGCATGCCGTACGGATCGCGCTGGAGGCCGTACCGGACGGTGCCGGCACCGTCGTGGTGATCAACGGTGACGTGCCCCTGCTGCGACCCGAGACGGTGGGCGCGCTGGTGACCGCGCACGAGGAGGCCGCCGCAGCGGCCACCGTGCTGGCCGCCGAGGTGCCCGACCCGACCGGCCTCGGGCGGATCGTCCGGGACGCCGACGGCCGCCTGGAGCAGATCGTCGAGGAACGCGACGCCGACACGACGCAGCGCGCGATCCGGGAGATCAACGCCGGCATCTACGCGTTCGACGCGGTGCGGCTGCGCGAGGCGCTGGGCAAGCTCTCCACCGACAACGACCAGGGCGAGGAGTACCTGACCGACGTCTTCGGTCTGCTCCGTTCCGCCGGTGAGCCGGTGGCGGTGCACGTCGCCGTGGACCACGTCGAGACGTTGGGCTGCAACGACCGGGTGGAGCTGGCCACGCTGCGTCGGCTGCTGCGCGACCGGATCAACGAGGCGTGGATGCGCACCGGGGTGAGCCTGCTCGACCCGGCCACCACCTGGATCGACGTGACGGTCGCGCTGGACCGGGACGCGGTGGTCGACCAGAACACCCAGTTGCGCGGCGGCACCGTGGTCGGCGCGGGCGCGCTGATCGGGCCGGACGTCACACTGGTCGACACGATCGTCGGCCCCGCCGCGTCGGTGATCCGCAGCCACGCCGTCGACGCCGAGGTGGGCGCGGGCGCGACCGTCGGGCCGTACGCGTACCTGCGGGCGGCCGCCCAGTTGGGCGAGAAGGCGAAGGTCGGCACGTTCGTCGAGGTGAAGAACTCGCAGATCGGCGCCGGCACGAAGGTGCCGCACCTGACGTACGTCGGCGACGCGACGATCGGCGAGCAGACCAACATCGGCGCCGCGTCGGTCTTCGTGAACTACGACGGGGTCAACAAGCACCGCACGGTGATCGGCAGCCACGCGCGGACCGGTGCGGACAACATGTTCGTGGCGCCGGTCGAGGTGGGCGACGGGGCGTACACGGCGGCCGGTTCGGTGATCGTCGACGACGTGCCGGCAGGGGCGATGGGTGTCGCCCGGGCGCGCCAGCGCAACATCGAGGGCTGGGTGGTCAAGCGGCGCGCCGGCACCGCCGCGGCGGAGGCCGCGCAGCGGGCCCGCGACGCGAAGGGTGCGTCCGGTACGACTGGTGCCGCAAGCCACAGTGAGGCAATCCACGGGGGGACCGAGACGGTGGGCGGCGCATCCGGCGCGGGAGATACTGCAACCGAATAGTCCCTGACCCACCACCACCGGGTCGGGTACCGCCGACATAACGGGAGCAGACGGGCCCATGGGCAGCATCGTCGCCGAAAACCGCAAAAGCCTGATGCTCTTTTCCGGACGTGGCTTTCCGGAGTTGGCCAAGGAGATCGGCGAGGTGCTCGGCGTCGCGCCGACGCCGGCCGACGCGTACGAGTTCGCCAACGGCGAGATCTTCGTACGGTTCAAGGACTCGGTACGTGGTTCGGACGCCTTCGTGGTGCAGTCCGTCACGCACGGGGTGAACACCTGGGTCATGGAGACCCTGATCATGGTGGACGCGCTGAAGCGGGGGTCGGCCAAGCGGATCACCGTGGTGCTGCCGTTCTACCCGTACGCCCGCCAGGACAAGAAGCACCGTGGTCGGGAGCCGATCTCGGCCCGACTGGTGGCGGACCTGCTGAAGACCGCCGGTGCGAACCGCATCCTCACCGTCGACCTGCACACCGCGCAGATCCAGGGCTTCTTCGACGGCCCGGTGGACCACCTCTTCGCGATGGACATCCTCGCCGAGTACGTGGAGCACAAGTACGCCGGCCGGCCGATGACAGTGGTGGCACCGGATTCGGGCCGGGTGCGGGTGGCAGAGCGGTGGACCGACCGGCTGGGCGGCTGCCCGCTGGCGTTCATCCACAAGACCCGTGACCCGATGAAGCCGAACCAGGTAGTGGCGAACCGGGTCGTCGGCGAGGTGGAGGGCCGGGTCTGCCTGATCGTCGACGACATGATCGACACCGGGGGCACCATCGCCAAGGCCGCCGACATCCTCAAGGAGTCGGGCGCGGCGGAGATCGTGGTCGCGTCCACCCACGCGCTGCTGTCCGACCCGGCCACCGAGCGGCTGAAGAACAGCTCGATCAGCGAGATCGTGGTGACGAACACCCTGCCGCTCCCGCCGGAGAAGCAGCTGGACAAGCTCACAGTGCTGTCGATCGCGCCGCTGCTGGCGCGGGCGATCAGAGAGGTCTTCGACGACGGCTCGGTGACCACCCTCTTCGGTGGCCTGAGCTGATCCTGAGCCCCGTTCCCGCCACTCGACACGCTGGCGGGGACGGGGCTGGCAAACTGGTGGAAACGGGGCCGGCGCGCTGGTGGGAGCACCACCGACGCGCCGGTCTTGAGCCGTGATCGGGGACTGCCGGAAACCCTGGAAACAGCTCGGGTAGACTGGTGCGGTTGCCACGGCGAGGGTGCCCGGCGGGCCGCTGAAAAGCGCCGCACGGAGGCACCGTCATCGACGCGGTGCTCCGGGCAGTCGTTCATGACGCATGAGCCCCAGCGAGCCCCTCGCCCCAGCACCGTTAGACGACAAGCCGCCGCAGCGAAAAGCATCAGGAGTTTCCCCGTGTCCGAGGTAAAGATCAGCGCCGAGCCCCGCACCGAGTTCGGCAAGGGTGGTGCCCGCCGTACCCGCCGGGCCGGCAAGGTGCCCGCCGTGCTGTACGGCCACGGCGAGAAGCCCAAGCACATCGCGCTGCCGTCGCGGGAGTTCGCCGCCGCGATCCGCAAGGGCGGTGCCAACCAGCTCTTCGCGATCGACATCACCGACGGCACCCAGGTGCTGGCGCTGCCGAAGGCGATCCAGCGTGACCCGATCCGCGACACCTTCGAGCACGTCGACCTGATCCTCGTCCGCCGGGGCGAGAAGGTCACCGTCGACGTTCCGGTCCAGCTGACCGGCGAGGCCGCCCGGGACACCCTGATCGTGCACGACCACGACACCCTCTCGGTGACCGCGGACGCCACCAAGGTTCCGGACCACCTCGAGGCGTCGATCGAGGGCCTGGAGGCGGGCACCCTGGTGACCGCCGGCGATGTCGAGCTGCCGGCCGGCGTCGAGCTGGCCGTCGACTCGGAGCTGACCGTCGCGTCGATCACCGCCGCCCCGACCGCCGAGCAGCTCGAGGCGACGCTGCCCGAGGTCGAGGTTGCCACCGACGAGGCCGAGGCCGAGGTCGGCGAGACCACCGAGGGCTCCGAGGGCGCGGACACCGAGGCGGCCGCCGAGGCCACCGAGGGGCGCACCGAGGCCTGATCGGTTCGTACTTTTGCGACAGGCGTCCCCGGATGTTCGGGGGCGCCTGTCGGCATATCGGGAGTCGGTGGGATGGGCGTCGGAGGGAACGGGTCGTGACGGACGAGGCGGGGCCGTGGCTGGTGGTCGGCCTGGGCAACCCGGGTCGGGAGTACGCCGGCAACCGGCACAACGTCGGGTTCATGGTGGCCGAGCTGCTGGCCGGCCGGGTGAGTGCGCGTTTCGGCAGGCACAAGCGGGCGGTGGCCGAGGTGGCCGAGGCGCGGCTGGGGTTCGGTGGGCCGAAGCTGGTGCTGGTCAAGCCACTGACGTACATGAACCTCTCCGGCGGCCCGGTCGCGGCGTTGGCACAGTTCTACAAGGTGCCGACCGCGCAGGTGATCGCTGTGCATGACGAGCTGGACATCGGCTTCGGCCAGGTGCGGGTCAAGTTCGGCGGCGGCGAGGGCGGGCACAACGGCCTGCGTTCGATGTCGAAGTCGTTGGGGACCAAGGACTACGTCCGGGTGCGGTTCGGCGTTGGCCGACCGCCGGGGCGGCAGGATCCGGCCGATTACGTGCTGTCGGATTTTGGCGCGGCCGAGCGCAAGGAGTTGGATTTCCTGGTGGACCGGGCCGCCGACATGGTGGAGTCGGTGATCACCAAGGGCGTGGAGCCGACCCAGAACCTCTACCACGGCGGCTGAGCCGGGCGGGGCGTACCCGAATCGGAAACGGCGGGCCGGTAGTCTGCGCCTTTCAGCGTGCCGCGACCGGCGACGCGAGTCGCGGCGGATCGGCCCGTGCGGGCAGTGCGGCGAGGCGACGGGAGCGGACAGATGAGCAGTCCTCCGATGATCGATGGCGCGTTCGCCCGATGGTTGGCGTCCCGGGCCGGGCAGGCGCTGCTCGACCTGCGCACGGAGATGGGTTTCGCCGACGCCGGTGCGCTGAAGTCGGCCGGGGACAAGGTGTCGCACGACCTGATCCGCACGGAGTTGGCGAAGTGGCGTCCGGGTGACGCGGTGCTCTCCGAGGAGGACGAGGGGTCGCGGTTGGCCTGGGCCGCGGAGGTGAACACCGGAGCGGTGTCGCGGTTGAACGCGGACCGGGTGTGGATCGTCGACCCGTTGGACGGCACCCGGGAGTTCTCCGAGGAGGGCCGCTCGGACTGGGCGGTGCACGTGGCGCTCTGGGCGCGTAACGCGCCGAGCCCGCACGGCCTCGTCGCCGGGGCGGTGGGGTTGCCGGCGCAGGACCGGGTGCTGGGCACCGACTACCCGCCGGCGTATCCGCCGATGACTGTGGAGGCGGCGACGGCCGGCGAGCGGAAGATCCGCCTGGCCGCGAGCCGGAGCCGGCCGCCGGTCTTCCTTACCGATCTGGCGGAGGACGTCGGGGCGCACCTGGTGCCGATGGGCTCGGCCGGAGCGAAAATCGCCGCAGTGGTCACCGGCGAGGTGGACGCGTACATCCACGCAGGTGGGCAGTACGAGTGGGACTCGGCGGCCCCGATCGCTGTGGCGACGGCCACCGGACTGCACGCTTCCCGGATCGACGGTTCTGCGCTGAAATACAACGAGGCGGATCCGCGGCTGCCCGACCTCCTGGTCTGCCGCAAGGATCTCGCCACCCGGTTGCTTGCAGCGCTGCAGAAACATTCCGGGTAGCCTGAGCGAACTTTCTTGACATGCCCGACCGGAAAGGTCTGGAAATCGGATGAGCGAGCGAATCGAGCCGGTGTCATGACCACCCCCGCGGCGTACCAGGTCTCCCACCTGGACGCCTTGGAAGCGGAGAGCATCTTCGTGATGCGCGAGGTGGTCGCCGAGATGGAACGCCCGGTGATGCTCTTCTCCGGTGGCAAGGACTCGATCGTCATGCTGCGGCTCGCGCAGAAGGCGTTCGCCCCGGCCAACGTCCCCTTCCCGGTGATGCACGTCGACACCGGGCACAACTTCCCCGAGGTCCTGGAATACCGCGACCAACGGGTCGCCGAGCTGGGGTTGCAACTCGTGGTGGCGAGCGTGCCGGAGGCCCTGGCCAGCGGCATGGTCCGGGAGTCCGGTGACGGCATGCGCAACCGGATCCAGACACCCGTGCTGCTGGACGCGGTGGAGAAGCACCGCTTCGACGCGCTGTTCGGAGGCGCCCGCCGGGACGAGGAGAAGGCCCGGGCGAAAGAGCGGGTGTTCAGCTTCCGGGACGAGTTCGGTCAGTGGGACCCGAAGAACCAGCGACCGGAGCTGTGGTCGCTGTACAACGGCCGGCACCACCCGGGCGAGTCGATCCGCGTCTTCCCGCTGTCCAACTGGACCGAGTTGGACGTGTGGCACTACATCGCCCGGGAACGCATCCCGCTGCCGTCGATCTACTACGCGCACGAGCGCGAGGTGATCGAGCGGGACGGCATGTTCTACGCCGTCAACGAGTTCTTCCGCCCGCGAGCGGGTGAGGAGCGGTTCAAGGCGCAGGTGCGCTACCGCACCGTCGGCGACGCCTCCTGCACCGCCGCGGTCCGTTCCGACGCGGACACCGTGGAGAAGGTCATCGAGGAGGTGGCGGCCACCCGGATCACCGAGCGCGGCGCCACCCGCGGTGACGACCGGGTCAGCGAGGCCGCCATGGAGGACCGCAAGCGGGAGGGCTACTTCTGATGAGCACCGAGATCGTGGCCCCGGCCCCCGAGGCGCGGGCGATGGACCTGCTGCGGTTCGCCACCGCCGGCAGCGTGGACGACGGGAAGTCGACCCTGATCGGGCGGCTGCTCTACGACACCAAGTCGCTCTTCACCGACCAGTTGGCCGCCGTGGAGGCGGTCAGCGCGGCCCGCGGTGACGAATACACCAACCTGGCGTTGCTCACTGACGGTCTGCGTGCCGAGCGGGAGCAGGGCATCACCATCGACGTGGCGTACCGGTACTTCGCCACCCCCCGGCGCAAGTTCATCATCGCCGACACCCCGGGCCACATCCAGTACACCCGCAACATGGTCACCGGCGCGTCGACCGCCGACCTGGCGCTGATCCTGGTGGACGCGCGCAAGGGCCTCGTCGAACAGTCCCGCCGGCACGCGTTCCTCTGCTCCCTGCTGCGGGTGCCGCACCTGGTCCTCTGTGTCAACAAGATGGACCTGGTCGACTGGTCGCAGGAGGTCTACGAGCGGATCGCCGACGAGTTCACCGCGTTCGCGGCGAAGCTCGACGTACCGGACCTGACAGTGGTGCCGGTCTCCGCGTTGCGCGGCGACAACATCGTCACCCGGTCGGACAACATGCCCTGGTACGAGGGCCCGTCGCTGCTGCACCACCTGGAGCGGGTGCACATCGCCAGCGACCGCAACCTGGTCGACGTCCGGTTCCCGGTGCAGTACGTGATCCGTCCGCAGTCCACCACTGTCACCGACTACCGCGGCTACGCCGGCCAGGTCGCCTCCGGCGTGCTGAAGCCGGGCGACGAGGTGATGGTGCTGCCCTCCGGCTTCACCAGCCGGATCGCCGCCGTGGAGACCGCCGACGGGCCGGTCCCGGAGGCGTTCCCGCCGATGTCGGTGACGGTACGACTGGCCGACGAGATCGACATCTCGCGGGGTGACCTGATCTGCCGGCCGAACAACGCGCCGGCGGTGGCCCAGGACATCGAGGCGATGGTCTGCTGGATGGACGAGACGGCTCCGTTGCGGGTCGGCGCCCGTTACGCGATCAAGCACACCACCCGGTCGGCACGGGCGATCGTGCGCGGGTTGCACTACCGGCTGGACATCAACTCCCTGCACCGCGACGAGTCCGCCGACGAACTGCGGCTCAACGAGATCGGCCGGGTGCGACTGCGTACGACGGTGCCGCTGCTGGCCGACGAGTACCGCCGCAACCGCACCACTGGCGGCTTCGTCATCATCGACGAGGCCACCAACCGCACGGTAGGCGCCGCCATGATCGTCGAAGCCAGCTAACCCCAACCCGCCGGCTCGCCCGCCAGCGCCGACCCGCCGGCCCCGCGCCGGCGCCCACGCCCGCGCGCAAGATCGCGCTCGATCCAGGATGTAGTGGCCTCGCCCGTTGACGAGGCCACTACATCCATGAACAAGCGCGATCTCCATCGCCGCCTCCGCCCGGCCCCGCCGGCTCCCGGCCCTCGCCGGCCTCTGGCCCCTGACCAGTGATCAAGGGCTTTGCGTCAGGATTCGGGCTCGAATTGACGCAAACCCCTTGATCACCGGCTGGGGTGGGATGGGTGGGCAGTGGGGTGGGGTGGGGGTGTGGGGGTTAGGGCAGGCGGGTGGCGCCGGGGGAGGGGAGGACCGTCACGGTGCCGGGGGCGGTGAAACCTCGTTGCGCGTACGCGTCGGTCACGGCGGCGGCTATCGCGTCGGCACTGTCGGCCTCGATCAGCGCGAGCACGCAGCCGCCGAAGCCGCCGCCGGTCATGCGAGCGCCCAGCGCGCCGGCCGCCAACGCTGCCTCGACCGCGGTGTCGATCTCCGGCACGGTGATCTCGAAGTCGTCGCGCATCGAGACGTGGGAGGCGGTCAGCAGCGGGCCGATGTCGCGGACCCGGGCGGCGCGGAGCAGCGCCACGGTGTCCAGTACGCGCTGGTCCTCGGTCACCACGTGCCGGACCCGTCGCCGGGTCTCCTCGTCGTCGAGCCGCGCCAACGCGGTGTCGAGCTGGTCGACGCCCACGTCGCGCAGGGCGGCAACGCCGAGTGCACTGGCCCCGGCCTCGCAGGAGCGACGGCGGGCCGCGTACTCCCCGTCGGCGTGGCGGTGCGGCGCCCGGCTGTCGATGACCAGCACAGCCAGCCCGTCGGCGTCCAGGTCGAACGGGATGTGCTCGACCGACTCGTCGCGACAGTCCAGGAAGAGGGCGTGGCCGGCGCGGCAACGGATCGCCGCGGACTGGTCCATGATGCCGGTCGGCGCGCCCACGTAGACGTTCTCCGCCCGTTGGGCCAGCCGGGGTTGCAGTTCCGGGGCGAGCTCCAGCTCGCCGAGGTCGAGCAGGGCGGCCAGCACCGCCGACTCCAGCGCGGCCGAGGAGGAGAGCCCGGCGCCCAGCGGCACGTCGGAGGCGATCGCCAACCGGGCGCCCGGCACCCGGTGACCGGCCTCGCGCAGCGCCCAGACCACACCCGCGACGTACGCGCCCCAGCCGGTGACTCGACCCGGCTCGGCGACGTCGTCAGCGCCGAAGGTGATCGCCTCGCCGGAGAGCTCGGACCAGACCGTCCAGTGCTCCCCGTCCTGCCGGTCGGCCGCGACGACGGTACGCATCGGCAGGGCGAACGGCAGGACGAAGCCTTCGTTGTAGTCGGTGTGCTCACCGATCAGGTTGACCCGGCCCGGGGCTGCCCAGCGGCCGGAGGCCTCGGCGCCGAACTGCGCGGAGAAGCCGGCGGCAGCCCGCTCGGCGACGTCACCGCTCGGGTGGGTCATGACTGCCCCAGGATGTGCGTGCGGTAGAACGCCCAGGCATCCCCGACCATGTCGTGCAGGGTCGGCTTCTGCGGCACCCAGCCCAGCTCCTCGCGGGCCAGCGCGGAGGACGCGACCAACTCGGCCGGGTCGCCCTCGCGGCGCGGCGCGACCTCGACGGGCAGTTGGTGCCCGGTGACCTCGCGGACCACGTCGACGACCTGGCGGTTGGTGAAGCCGTTGCCGTTGCCCAGGTTGTAGATCCGGTGCTGGCCGCCGGTGGCTGCGTCCAGCGCCAGCAGATGCGCGCGGGCCAGGTCGGCGACGTGGATGTAGTCGCGGACGCAGGTGCCGTCCACCGTGGGGTAGTCGTCCCCGAAGAGCTGGAGCTTCTCCCGCCGGCCGGCGGCGACGTCCAGCGCGATAGGGATCAGGTGCGTCTCCGGGTCGTGCCGCTCGCCGAGCGTGATGTCGCCGTCGAGGTGGGCGCCGGCCACGTTGAAGTAGCGCAGCGACACGGCGGCCAGCCCGTGCGCGATCGCCTCGGAGGTGAGCGCCATGTCGGCGGCGAGTTTGGTGGCGCCGTACGTGTTGGTCGGTGCCTTTACCGCGTTTTCGGTGATGGGCAGCTCGGTGGGGTTGCCGTAGACGGCGGCGGTGGAGGAGAAGACCATCCGGGGCACCCCGGCGGCCCGGACCGCGTCGATCAGGGCGAGCGTGCCGATGGTGTTGTTCTGCCAGTACAGCTCCGGCTTGACCATCGACTCGCCGGCGGCGATCAGGGCGGCGAAGTGCAGCACCCCGTCGAACCCGGCGTCCGCGGTGATGACCTGGGCGGCGTCGTGGATGGACGCCTGCACGTGGGTGGCGTCCGGGGCGAGGGCCTCGCGGTGGCCGGTGCGCAGGTCGTCCAGGATGACCACCTGGTGACCCGCGTCGAGCAGCATCCGGGTCACCACGCTCCCGATGAAGCCGGCGCCCCCGGTGACGAGCAGTTTCACGTCGTTGCCTCCTGCCTGGCCCGCCCGGGACGTGGCCCTTCGGTGATCACACTAGGGCGGTGGCCGGCGCTCTCGCCGTCGCCACCGTCAACCCCATTCCATCATAATCTCTCATGATTAAACAGAGCCGAACATCTGTTCGCCGCTCCGCGTGATCCCCGGCGTGGTGGGCCCACGGTGTCTACCATCTCTGTCATGCGGGAAGCGGCCCGTACCGGGCTCCGGCGACACGCGCGGGCACACCCCCGCCGCGACCCTGGCCCGCTCGCCCGGGCCGTCGCCCGGGTGCTGGTGCGTGCCGCGGACGGCGCCACCCGACTCGTCACCGATCTGCTCGGGACCGGTCCGACGGCCGGTCGGGAGCACATCTCCGAGGCCGACCTGCGGGACCTGGTCGCGGCGAACACGGTGCTCGACCCGGACGAGCGGCGGATCATCGACGAGGTCCTGGTAGCCGGTGCCAGTCTGATCCGTGAGGTGATGATGCCGCGCACCGAGGTGGTCTTCCTCCCGGCGCGGCTGACGATCGTCGAAGCCGCCCGACTGGTCCGCGCCGAAACGCACACCCGTTACCCGGTCACCGACGGCACGCACGACGACGTGGTCGGCTTCGTGCACCTCCGTGACGTACTGCTGCGCCCGGACGCCGACCCGTGCGTCACCGTCGGCGAGTTGGCCCGGGAGGTGAAGCGGCTCCCGGGCAGCAAACGGGTGCTCGCCGCGCTGACCGAGATGCGCCGGGAGGGTCAACACCTCGCTGTCGTGGTCGACGAGTACGGCGGGACGGCCGGGATCGTCACCCTGGAGGACCTCATCGAGGAGTTGATCGGCGAGATCCACGACGAGTACGACGCCACCCCCGACCCGGAGCGCGCCGGCCTGCCCGCAGTGGTGGACGGCCGCCTCAACCTCGCTGACTTCGCCGAGCGGACCGGGGTGGCCCTACCCGCCGGACCGTACGAGACGGTGGGCGGGTTCGTCATGGCCGCGCTGGGCCGGCTCCCGGTGACCGGCGACGAGGTGCCGGTGCCGGGTGAGCCGGCCGAGGTCGGCGCACCCGATCCGGCCGAGCCGCCGGCCGGCTGGCTGCTGCGGGTGCTCACGGTGGACGGCCGCCGGGTGGCGCGACTCGCCGTCTCCGCCGCCCGCACCGAGCAGCGCCGCGAGCAGAGCACCGAGCCGGCCTGGGAGGCGGTGGCGGGGCAGCACCGCCGGGTCGCGGTCGGGCCGACGCGCCGGGTCGGCGCGGGCGAACCACGCGAGGTCAGCACCCCGGCACCGGCGGGCCGGAGCCGACCCGCCGGCCCGTCATGACGGACCGGGTTGCTTGCTGACAGAATTATCGCCATGTCCGACGTTCCCGCCCGGCCCCGCGTCTTCTCCGGCATCCAGCCGACAGCCGACTCGTTCCACCTCGGTAACTATCTCGGCGCGGTGCGGCACTGGGTGGCTCTACAGGACACCCACGACGCGTTCTACTGCGTGGTGGACCTGCACGCCATCACGGCGGGGCACGATCCGGCGCTGCTGCGCCAGCGGACCCGGGTGGCCGCGGCCCAGCTCTTCGCGGTCGGGCTCGACCCGGAACGCAGCACCCTGTTCGTCCAGTCGCAGGTGCCCGAGCACCCGCAGCTGGCCTGGGTGCTCGGCTGCATCACGGGCTTCGGCGAGGCCAGCCGGATGACCCAGTTCAAGGACAAGTCGCAGAAGCAGGGTAACGAGCGGGCCAGCGTCGGGCTGTTCACCTATCCGGTCCTCCAGGCCGCCGACATCCTGCTCTACCAGGCCAACGCGGTCCCGGTCGGCGAGGACCAGCGCCAGCACCTGGAGCTCTCCCGGGATCTGGCCCAGCGCTTCAACTCGCTGTTCGGCGCGACTTTCACGGTGCCCGCGCCGCACATCGTCAAGGACACTGCCAAGATCACCGACCTGCAGGACCCGACCGCGAAGATGTCGAAGTCGTCGTCCTCGCCGGCCGGCATCATCGACCTGCTCGACGATCCGGCCCGGTCCGCCAAGAAGATCCGTTCGGCGGTGACCGACACCGGTCGGGAGATCGTCTTCGACGCCGAGACCAAGCCGGGTGTGTCCAACCTGTTGACCATCCACTCGGCGCTCAGCGGCCGCAGCATCGACGAGCTGGTGGCGGCGTTCGCGGGCCGCGGCTACGGCGATCTGAAGAAGGAGCTGGCCGAGGTGGTGACGGACTTCGTCCGGCCGATCCAGGAGCGCACCCGCGCCTACCTCGACGATCCGGCGCAGTTGGACAAGCTGCTCGCGGCCGGCGCGGAGAAGGCCCGCGCGGTGGCCGCGACGACCCTGCGGTCCGCGTACGAGCGGGTTGGGTTCTTCCCGCCCGTGCGCGGCGAGTAGCTCCCGCGGTACAGGTGGACGGCTCGGTGGTCGGAGGGGCGGCGCGAAGCGTGGATCGCAGTGGCGGGGTGCCGCCGGCCGGCGACACCATCCAGATCGGCATCGCGGTGGACATCCCCGAGCCGTGGGGTGCCCTGCTCACCCGGCGGCGGGTCGAGGCCGGTGATCCGCTGGCGGTGCCCGCGCACGTGACGTTGCTCGGGCCCACCGAGATCCGGACGGCCAACCTGCCGGCGGTCGAGCGGCACCTGGCCGCCGTCGCCGCCGCGCACCTGCCGTTCACGCTGCACCTACGGGGCACCGGCACGTTCCGTCCGGTCACCCAGGTGGTGTTCGTCGCGGTGGCCGCCGGGATCAGTGAGTGCGAACTGCTGGCCGCGGCCATCGCCGCGGCGCCGGGCCTGCACCGCGAGCTCCGGTTCCCGTACCATCCGCACGTCACAGTGGCTCAGGACGTGGCACCGGAGGCCCTGGACAAGGTGTACGAGGATCTGGCCGACTTCTCCGCGATGTTCGAGGTCGACGGGTTCACCCTCTTCTCGCACAGCGGGCAGGCCAGGTGGCAGCCCCGTCGGGACTTCTGCCTCGGCACCTGAAACGCCGGCAACCGAGCCGTCAGCACCTGAAGCATCTGCGACGCGCCGGCCGGCGAGCATCGGGAGCCGGTTGCCACTACAGCGGTGGGAGATCGGCGAGGATGACCGCGTGAACGTGATCGGCCGGATCGAGACGGGCATCGACCGCTGGGTGAGTGCCGCGCGCCACCGGTCGGGGCTCTTCGATCATGTCTGGCGGGCCGGGGTGCTGTACGGCGAGGTGCTGGCCGGCCGGTTGGCCGCCGCGATCGCCTACTACGGCTTCTTCGCCGTGTTCGCCCTCGCCCTTGTCGCGTTCTCCATCTTCGGGGCGATCCTGGAGGACAACGACGAGGTCAGCGCGGCGGCGGCCGACTTCCTCAAGGAGAACCTGCCGTTCCTGGACGCCGAGCAGATCGCCAACTCCAGCGGCACCGTCGGTGTGGTCGGCCTTGTCATCCTGGTCTTCACCGGGATCGGTTGGGTCGAGGCCATCCGGTCCTCCCAGCGGTTGATGTACCAGCTCAACCAGCAGCCGGGCAATCTGGTGGTGCGGCGGCTCGTCGACCTGGGCGTGATGATCGGCGTCTTCGTGCTGCTCGGCGTCTCGGTCGCGGCGGTGGACGCGTTGGAGTCGCTGCTGCGTTTCCTGCTGCGCAGCACCGGGTCGGTGGGTCTGACCACCATCAGCGCGGTGCTCAGCGTGCTGGTCAACACCGTGCTCGCCACCGCGTTGCTGCTGGCCGTGCCGCGGCTGCGGATGAGCCGGTCCCGGCTGCGCCCGGTGGTGCTGCTGGTGGCTGTCGGCATCACGCTGCTGAACACCGTCGGGCGGTACTACGTGGTGCGGACCGAGCGGAACCCGGCGTACACAGTGGTAGCCGGCGCCGTCGGTCTGCTGCTGTACCTCTACCTGCTCAACCAGTTGGTGCTGTTCGGCGCGGCGCTCCTGGCGACCAGCACCAACGGCCGAGTGGTGGACCTGGCGGAAACCCCCGCCCCACCGAAGGATGTCGACGAGGGCATCGACCCCGGTGCGCCGGGCGGTGCGGGCTGATGACGGAAGGCGCGCAGGTGCTGATCTCGGTCGACCCGGACTCGTCGGTGCCCCCGTACGAGCAGGTGCGCGTGCAGCTCGCCGAGCTGATCGGCGACGGCCGGTTGCCGGTGGGCAGCCGACTGCCCACAGTGCGGCAGCTCGCCGCCGACCTGCGGTTGGCCGCGAACACTGTGGCCCGCGCCTACCGGGAGCTGGAGGCGGCCGGGCTGCTGAAGACCCGGGGGCGCAACGGCACCTTCGTCGCCCCCGGTCGCGACGACGCCGTGGACCGCTTGCAGCGGGCGGCGGCCGGCTACGCGGCGGAGGCGGCCCGGCTCGGCGTGCCGCCGGCCACCGCGCTCGCCCTGGTCCGCGCCGCTCTGGACGCGGTCCGGCCCGGCTGACCGGCTGCCGATCGACAGTCGGACGGGCGATAACTGAGCAGAACGGCGTCGTCGCTCGCGTTCGCGGACCATGATGAGCCGGTGGGCGCACTCATGACACTGGACCTGCCGGCGGACTCACCGCTCCTCGGCCTGCCATGGATCATCACTTTCGGTCCGCTCGGCGACCTCGACGAGTGGGAGCCGGTGGTCTGCGGGCCGTACGAGCGACCGCACGCGTTGGCCCTGGCCGAGGCGGTGGTGGCCGAGGAGCAGCTGATGGCCGTGGTGGAGCCGTTGCTGCCGGCGCTGTCCGCCGACGAGATCCGCAGCGAGATCGCCGCCGCGCAGGTCGCCGCCGAGGACGAGGCCCGTCAGGTGGAGGGGGCCGACCTGTACGGGGACTTCGAGGACGTGATCGACGAGGAGCTCGACGCGGCAGCCGACGAGGCCGGCCACGGTGAGCCCGCCGAACCGCCGGACGAGGCAGAGGTACGCGCCGGCTGGACCCGGATCACGGCGTTGCTGACCGCGAAGTGAGACGTCAGCGGGTCGGCGCGCGGTCCAGCACGCAGAACTCGTTGCCCTCGGGGTCGGCGAGCACAGTGAACTGTTCGGTCCCGGTCTGCCCGACGTCGACCTGCCGCGCGCCGAGGCTCAGCAGCCGCCGTACCTCGGACTGGGGGTCGGTGTCCGCGACCAGGTCGAGGTGCAGCCGGTTCTTGCCCCGCTTGGCGGTGCCCGAGCCCTGCAACCACACGGTGGGCGCGGCAGCGGACGGCTGCCCCGGCGGCCAGAGCTTGGCGCTGCCGTCGTCGCCCTTCTCGACCTCGTAGCCGAGCGCCGCGGACCAGAACGAGACCATCAGGTCCAGGTCCTCGACGTCGAGCGTGCACTGGGCGATCCGTACCACCATGGGGGTCACCTCCGTAGTGATGGTGCCCGATTCGGTACCCGCGCCACCTGCGGATGTAACCACCGGTGGCACCTCACCCCCCACCACAAGGGGCCGGTAGCCCAGTCGCCCGTCGGCGCGGGGCACGACGAACGACCAGGTCGAGAACGAGTTACCCGTTCAACGCCGTTCCAACCAGACTGCCGCGTCAATTGGCAGGAGCTGGCCGGAGCCCTGTTCGGTGAGCTCGTCGCTGGCGACGAGCGGCTGACCGTACCCGTCGATCAGGACCGGCGCGCCGCTGAAGTTGACCACGCAGGTCAGCACGGACGCGCCGGCGGAACGGGAGAAGGCCAGCACGCCCGGCTCGCTCTCCCGCCAGGTGACCCCGTCGGCGTCGAGGGCGAGCGCGGGATGAACGTGGCGGATCCGCAGCGCGGTCCGGTACAGCTCCAGGGTCGAGCCGGGCACGTCGGTCTGGGCCGTGACGGACAGCGCCTGCCAGAGCGCCGGGGTGGGTAGCCAGCTCAGCTGACTGCCGGCCGGACCGAAGCCGTACGGGGCCAGCTCGCCGCTCCACGGGATGGGTACCCGGCAGCCGTCGCGGCTCTCGCCGGTGCGCAGGAACGCCGGATCCTGGCGCAGCTCGTCGGGGAGGTCGAGGACCTCCGGCAGGCCCAGTTCCTCGCCCTGGTAGAGGTAGGCGCAGCCGGGCAGGGCGAGCATCAGCAGGCTGGCGGCCCGGGCGCGGCGCAGCCCTTCGGCGCCGTCGCCGTACCGGGTGACGTGCCGCTGCTTGTCGTGGTTGGACAGCACCCAGGTGGTCGGCGCTCCGACGACCGTCGCCTCGGCCAACGCGGTGTCGATCACCTTGCGGAACGAGTCGGCCGACCAGGTGGCGTCGAGGAAGTCGAAGCTGAACGCCTGGTGCAACTCGTCCGGGCCGATGTAGCGGGCCAGGCGCTGTGGCGTCTCGGCCCACGCCTCGGCGACCGCCATCCGGCCGCCCGGGTAGCTGTCCAGGATGGGCCGCCAGGCCCGGTAGATCTCGTGCACCTCGTCCTGGTCGAAGTACGGCAGCCTGCCCTTGCCGAGCAGTTCCACCTGGCGCTGGCCAGTGGTCATTGAGCTGAAGCCGACGTCCGGCAGCCCTTCCGCCTTGATCATGCCGTGTGCCACGTCGACGCGGAATCCGTCGACGCCCCGGTCCAGCCAGAACCGCAGCACGTCCTCGAACTCGGCGCGGACCTCCGGGTGACGCCAGTTCAGGTCCGGCTGCGACGGGTCGAACAGGTGCAGATACCACTGACCGTCAGCGATCCGGGTCCAGGCGGGGCCGCCGAAGATGCTCTCCCAGTCGTTCGGGGGCAACTCGCCGTGCGTGCCCTGACCGTCGGCGAAGAGGTAGCGGGCCCGCTCCGGTGAGCCGGGGCCGGCGGCGAGCGCAGCGGTGAACCAGTGGTGCGCGCTGGAGGTGTGGTTGGGCACCAGGTCGACGATGATCCGCAGGCCGTGGGCGTGCGCGTCGGTGATCATCGCGTCGAAGTCGGCGAGGGTGCCGAACATCGGGTCGACGTCCCGGTAGTCGGCCACGTCGTACCCGCCGTCGATCATGGGCGAGGTGTAGAAGGGTGTCAGCCACAGCGCGTCCACCCCGAGGTCACGCAGGTACGGCAGGCGCTGCCGGATGCCCTGGAGGTCGCCGGTGCCGTCGCCGTCGCTGTCGGCGAAGCTGCGGACGTACACCTGATAGACGACAGCGGAGCGCCACCAGTCGTCGTCGGTGGCGTGCGGCGGGGTGGCGGTGCTGATCATTCGAGCAATATGCCGGCCCGCCGCTGCAAGAGTCAAGCAGATCTTGCGTAAGACAATCGGGCGGAACTCGGCGCGACAGCTGTGGAGCCGCGCACCACCAGCTCCGGGCGGAACAGGTACTCCGAGTGTGGGGCGCCGTGCCCGTTGATCTCGTCCACCAGGGCGCGGACGGCGGCCACCGCCATCGCGGTGACCGGTTGCCGCATGGTGGTCAGCGGCGGATCGGTGAAGGCCATCAGCGGGGAGTCGTCGTAGCCGACAACGGAGAGGCCGTCGGGCACGTCGAGGCCGCGTTGGCGGGCGGCCCGGATCGCGCCGAGCGCCATCAGGTCGGAGCCGCAGACCACGCCGGTGACGCCCCGGTCCAACAGGCGGCCGGCCGCCGCCTCGCCACCCTCCACTCCGAACAGTGACAGCTCGGCCAGCGGGCCCAGGTCGGCTTCGGCGACGCCGGCCAGCCGGGTCATCGCGGAGCGCCAGCCGGCCACCTTGCGCTGCACCGGGACGAACCGGTCCGGGCCGGTGATCAGGCCGATCCGTCGGTGCCCGAGCGCTACCAGGTGGGCGACGGCCAGTTCGGCCGCCTCCCGGTCGTCGCAGGAGACGAAGGGTGCGCCGATGCCGGGCACGTACCCGTTGATCATCACGACCGGCAACGGTCGGGCGAGCAGCGCCCGGTAGCGGTCGTGGTTGGCGGCGGTGTCGGCGTGCAGACCGGAGACGAAGACGATCCCGGAGACCTGCCGGTCCAGCAGCATCTCCACGTACTCGTCCTCGGTCACGCCGCCGGCGGTCTGGGTGCAGAGCACCGGGGTGAAACCGCTCTGCGCCAGTGTGGACTCGATGACCTGGGCGAAGGCGGGGAAGATCGGGTTGTCCAGCTCCGGCACCACCAGGCCGACCAGGCCGGCGCTGCGCTTACGCAGCCGGGCCGGGCGCTCGTACCCGAGCACGTCGAGGGCGGTGAGGACGGCCTGCCGGGTCTCGGGGGCCACGCCGGGGCGGTCGTTGAGCACCCGCGACACCGTGGCCTCGCTGACTTCGGCCTGCTGGGCGATGTCGGACAGTCGAGCGCGCATGGCGGCACTTTAGCCCACCGGCAAGTTCTTGCGGGGTGCTCTGCAAGCCCTTCCATTACTTGCAACGTCTTGCTAACGTCCCCGCAACATGCGAGAGCAGCGGCGCAGCATCGATGCGCCGGCTGGCAAGAACTTCCAGACTTTCCACTGGCGGGCCGTCCGTCCCCCGGCGACCCGCCATGACGACAGGAGCACCGATGCGCATCCGTACCGCGGGTGTGGTCGCCCTCTTCGCCCTGGCGCTCGCCGCCTCAGGCTGCGGTGGCGACAGCGACGAGCCGGCCGCGAAGGACACCCCCAAGGCCGCCGGCGGCAAACTGGTGATCTGGGCCGACGACAAGCGGACCGCCGCCCTCAAGCCGTTCGCCGAGAAGTTCGGCCAGGAGAACGGCGTCACCGTCGAGGTCCAGGCCGTCCCGAACGAGGACCTCCAGAACAACTTCGTGACAGTGTCGAGCCAGGGCGGCGGCCCGGACGTGGTGATCGGCGCGCACGACTGGATCGGCAACCTGGTCCAGAACGGTGCCATCGACCCGGTGCAGCTGTCCGACGAGCAGAAGGCCGCCTTCAACGAGACCGCCGTCAAGGCCGTCACGTTCAACGGCCAGCTCTACGGCGTGCCCTACGCCCAGGAGAACCTGGCGCTGATCCGCAACACCGAACTGGCCCCCGAGGCACCGAAGACGATCGAGGACCTGGTCGCCACCGGCAAGCAGCTCAAGGCGCAGAAGAAGGTCACCGAGACGCTTTGCCTCCAGGTCGGCCAGAAGGGCGACGCCTACCACATCTACCCGCTGTACACCTCGGCCGGCGGTTACCTCTTCGGCACCACGGCGAACGGCGACTACGACCCGAAGGACCTGGGCGTGGGCAAGCCGGAGTCGATCGCCGCGTTCAAGAAGATCGCCGCGCTCGGCGAGAAGGGCGAGGGCGTGCTGAAGCGCTCGATCGCCGACACCAACTCGACCGCCACCTTCACCGGCAAGAAGTGCGCCTTCCTGGTCTCCGGGCCGTGGGCCACCGCCGACGTGAAGAAGGCCGGCATCAAGTACGACGTCTCCGCCGTTCCCGGCTTCGCCGGCGGCAAGGCGGCCGCGCCGTTCGTTGGCGTCCAGTCCTTCTACGTGGCGGCCAAGGGCAAGAACAAGGCTCTCGCCCAGGAGTTCGTCGCCAACCACGTCACCACGCCGGACCTGGCCGTGGCGCTCTACCAGGCCGACCCGCGCCCACCGGCGCTGACCGCCGCGCTGGACCAGGTCAAGAGCACCGACCCGGACCTGGCCAAGTTCATCGAGGCCGGCAAGAACGGCCAGGTGCTCCCGGCCATCCCGGCCATGGCCGCGATCTGGGACCCGTTCGGCAAGGCCGAGGCCGCCGTCATCGGCGGCGCCGACCCGACCAGCACGGTTACCGCGGCCGGCAAGACGATCGCCGGTTCGATCAAGTAATGAGCACACCGCTGTCCGGCCCGGGGTCTGCCCAGCAGGCCCCGGGCCGGGGGCCCGTCCGCACCGGGTCCCCGCGCACCTCCCGTACCGCGCGGAACCACGCGCCGATCACCGCGGCCGGCCTCGCCGCGAAGGTGATCCTGCTCGGCCTGGTGGCCGGGATCGCGATCTGGGCGGCGTTCCCGCTCGTGGCGGCCGAGAAGTGGATCGGGCTGGCGGTGCTGGTGCTGACCACCGCCGCACTGTTCTATCTGTACCTGGGCCGCCGGCACGTCCCGGCGAAGTACCTCATCCCCGGCACGCTCTTCCTGATCGCCTTCCAGGTCGTACCGGTGCTCTACACCGCGAGCACGGCCTTCACCAACTTCGGCGACGGCCACCGCGGCAGCAAGGACGACGCGATCGTCGCGATCCAGAGCTCCTCGGTCAAGCAGGTCCCGGGGTCCACCCAGTACCCGTTGTCGGTCGCCACCAAGGGTGACCCCGCCACCGGCGCCCTGGTCTTCCTGATCACCAAGCCGGGAACCGACACGGTCTCCGTCGGCGACGCCGGGGGCCTGCGTGCGCTCGATCCCGGCGCGGCCACCGTCGGCCCCGGCGGAAAGGTCACCGCGGCCGACGGCTACACGGTGCTGACCTTCGGCCAGGCCAGCGCCCGCAGCAAGGACATCACGGACCTGGTGGTGCCGACCGCCGGAGGCGCGCTGCGCTCGTCCGGCCTGTCCCGGGCGTACGAGGGCAAGGCCGTCCGGGCTTACGACGCCGGCTGCGACTGCGTCACTGACAGCGACAGTGGCAGGACCTGGACCGCGGACGGCGAGGTCGGCGCGTTCGTCGCCGCCGACGGCGAGCGGCTGGCCCAGGGTTGGAAGGTGAACGTCGGGCTGTCCAACTTCACCCGGGTGCTCACCGACGAGCGGATCTCCGGGCCGTTCCTCGGCACGCTGATCTGGAACTTCGCCTTCGCCATCGGCTCCACCGGCGGCACGTTCGTCCTCGGCATGGTGATCGCCCTGGCGCTGCACTCGCCCCGAATGCGGGGCACCAACCTCTACCGGATGTTGCTGATCCTGCCGTACGCCATGCCGTCCTTCGCGATGCTGCTGGTCTGGCGGGACATGTTCAACACCGACTTCGGGCTGATCAACAATCTGTTCGGGCTCAGCGTCGACTGGTTCGGGCAGGACTGGTCGGCCCGCGCCGCGGTGATCCTGGTGCAGCTCTGGCTCGGCTACCCGTACATGTTCCTGGTGGCCACCGGCGCGCTACAGGCCATCCCACGGGAGTTGACAGAGGCCACCTCGGTCGACGGGGCGTCGCGCTGGCAGTCGTTCCGGGCGGTCACCCTGCCGCTGCTGCTGGTCGCGCTCTCGCCGCTGCTGATCTCGTCGTTCGCGTTCAACTTCAACAACTTCAACGCGATCTACCTGACCACCGAGGGCGCGCCGTTCCCGGCGGACAACCCCAGCAACGGCGCCACCGACCTGCTGATCACCTACACCTACCGGCTGGCGTTCGGTGGCCAGGCCGCACAGTTCGGCTTCGCCGCAGCCATCTCGCTGTTCATCTTCGCCATCGTCGCTGTGGTGTCGGCGGTCAGCTTCCGACGGACCCGCCAACAGGAGGAGGTGTACGCATGACCGTGCTGACCGGCGCCGCCGTCACGGGCGGCGCGAACGGCCCGGCGGCGGTCGACCGCAACCCGGGCAAGCGTAGGAAGCGATGGTTCGCCGAGGTCGGCTGGCGGCACCTGGTCGGCCTGCTCGGCGTGCTGTTCAGTCTCTTTCCGCTCGTGTTCGTCGTCTCGGCGGCGCTCAATCCGCTCGGCACCCTGTCGTCCACCGAGTTGGTGCCGACCGCCGGGGTGTCGTTGGAGAACTTCGGGAATCTGTTCGCGCGCACCGAGTTCGCTGACTGGTTCCTGAACTCGCTGCTCATCGCCGGCGGGGCCGCGTTCGCCTCGGTCTTCCTCTCCGCGCTCGCGGCGTACGCCTTCTCCCGGATGCGGTTCCAGGGGCGACGGGTGGGGTTGCTGTCACTGCTGTTGATCCAGATGTTCCCGCAGTTCCTGGCGATCGTTGCGATCTTCCTGATCTTCGGCACGATCACCGACCTGTGGCCGGCCATCGGCTTCAACACCCCGTGGGGTCTGTTGCTGCTCTACCTGGGTGGCGCGCTGGGCGTGAACACCTGGCTGATGAAGGGCTTCTTCGACACCCTGCCCCGGGAACTGGACGAGTCGGCCACCGTGGACGGCGCCTCACACGCCCAGGTCTTCTTCCGGATCCTGCTGCCGTTGGTGGCGCCGATCCTCGCGGTGACCGGGCTGCTCGCCTTCATCAACACCATCAACGAGTTCCTGATGGCGAGTGTCTTCCTCACCGACACGGACGCCAAGACCCTCGCGGTCGGCATGCGGGGCATGTTGCAGGGCGGCGAGCGGAACACCAACTTCGGCATCTTCGCGGCCGGCACCCTGTTGACCGCGATCCCGACGGTGCTGGTTTTCCAGTTCCTCCAGCGCTACATCGTCTCCGGCCTCACCTCCGGCGCCGTGAAGGGATAGGTCGTCGACAGTCGCCGAGCGGCCGGGACGCGCCGACCGGCCTACCCACTACTACAAAGTGTCGTTGATGGGGGAGGATGGGCGGCGTGGAAGCACTCCGACTCATCCTTCTCTACGTCCATCTGATCGGGTTCGCCCTGCTGCTCGGTGGCTCGATCGCCCAGTACGCCAGCGGTCGGCTGCGGATCAACCCGGCCATGCTGTGGGGCGCGGTGATCCAGTTACTGACCGGGCTCGGCCTGTCCGCCCCACTGCGTGACGGCGACGAGCCGGCACCGGCAAAACTTGTGACGAAGTTGGTGATCGCGCTGCTGATCTTCGTCATGGTCTTCTTCTCCCGGAAGCGGGACGTGGTCAACCGCGGTCATTTCCTCGCTATCGTCGGTCTGACCCTGGTCAACGCGGCGGTCGCGGTCTTTTGGCGGTAACGTCCGAGGAGGAAAACGCCTCCAGAAAACGGACGTTGCGGACGCCGTGGCGCTTGCTTACCAGCACGAAGAGTGACGTGCCCCACGCAAGGGTTACACCCGGGTAACAGGCGCTCAACAGTCGTGCACGATTGTCGGCCGGTGGGTGGACGCGGGCGTACGCTCCCGTCCGTAACGTGGGACAGCCGGCGGCACACCCGCAGGTCGGCTGATGGGCTGCCACCGCACAAGGCGCGGTGTGCAATGGGAAGGAGACGTCTTGCGCTCGGTGCGTGGGATGCGGATCGCCTCGATCGTCGCGGTGGGTGGGCTCGCGCTCACCGCCGCCGCTTGTGGCGAGGCGCCCAAGGATGACAACAACGCCGGCAGTGGCGCCAAGAAGTTCAGCGCCTGCATGGTGACCGACGTCGGCGGCATCGACGACAAGTCGTTCAACGCTTCGGCCTGGAAGGGCCTGCAGGAGGCCAAGGCCGCCAACGACAACATCGACATCAAGTACGTCGCGTCGAAGGCCGAGGCCGACTACGAGCCGAACCTGACGCAGTTCGTCAACCAGAAGTGCGACTTCATCCTGGCGGTCGGTGGCCTGATGGCCAACGCCACCTCGAAGATCGCCAAGGCGAACCCGAACCAGGAGTTCGGCATCGTCGACGCCAACCCGGGTGACGCCAACGTCTACCCGATGCAGTTCGACACCGCCCAGGCCGCGTTCCAGGCCGGCTACCTGGCCGCCGGGCTGAGCAAGAGTGGCAAGGTCGGCACCTACGGCGCCGTGCCGATCCCGCCGGTGACCATCTTCATGGACGGCTTCGTCGACGGTGTGAAGTACTTCAACACCACCAAGGGCAAGAACGTCCAGGCCCTGGGTTGGAACAAGGAGACCCAGAAGGGCTCCTTCTCCAACGCCTTCGACAAGCAGGACGAGGGCAAGAAGGTCTCCGACGCGCTGGTCGCCCAGGGCGCGGACATCATCATGCCGGTCGCCGGCGGCTCCGGCCTCGGCACCACCGCCGCGGCCAAGGCCTCGGGTGGCAAGTACAGCACCATCTGGGTGGACGTCGACGGCTGCGAGAGCACCCCGGACTGCGCCGCGATCGTGACCACCGTGGTCAAGAACATCCCGGACGCCGTCAAGGAGGCCGTGGTGAAGGCCGCCGCCGGTGACAAGCTGCCGGCCAAGCCGGGCTTCGTCGGCACCCTGGCCAACAACGGTGTCTCGATCGCCCCGTACCACGACTTCGACAGCAAGGTTCCGGCCGAGCTGAAGGCCGAGGTCGACAAGATCAAGGCGGACATCGCCGCCGGCACCATCACCGTCACCTCGAAGGCCCAGCCGACCAAGTGACAACCGGCCGGCCCCTCCGGTGAGATCATCGGGGGGTCGGCGGGGACAGGTACGACCCGATCGGCCGCTCCGGCTCTGCGGATACCCCGCGGGGTCGGAGCGGCCGATCGCGCACCACGGCGGCCGGTCCGGTCCGGCCGGTACGACGGCAGCTAGGCTGCACCATCGCTCGCACTCCAGGAGGTTGCGCTGAGACTCGAACTGCGCGGCATCACCAAGCGGTTCGGTGATCTGGTCGCCAACGATCACATCGACCTGACGGTGGAGCCTGGAGAGATTCACGCCCTCCTCGGCGAGAACGGCGCGGGCAAGTCGACCCTGATGAACGTGCTCTACGGGCTGTACCAGCCCGACGAGGGCGAGATCCTGGTCGACGGCAAGCCGCTGAAGCTGAAGGGCCCGTCCGACGCGATCGGGGCCGGGATCGGCATGGTGCACCAGCACTTCATGCTGGTGCCGGTCTTCACCGTCACCGAAAACATCATGCTCGGCGCCGAGCAGGTCAGGGGCGGCATCGCCGGCTTCCTGGACCGGCGGCGGGCCCGGCGCGAGGTCGCCGAGGTGTCCGAGCGCTACAACCTGCGGGTCGACCCGGACGCGGTGATCGAGGACCTGCCGGTCGGCATCCAGCAACGCGTCGAGATCGTCAAGGCGCTCACCCGCGACGTCGACCTGCTCATCCTGGACGAGCCGACCGCGGTGCTCACCCCCCAGGAGACCGAGGAGCTGCTGACGGTCATGCGGTCGCTCAAGGCGGCCGGCAAGTCGATCGTCTTCATCACCCACAAGCTCGGCGAGGTCAAGGCCATCGCCGACCGGATCACGGTGATCCGACGCGGAAAGACAGTCGGCACCGCCTCACCGGAGGCCAGCCGGGACGAGCTGGCCGCGTTGATGGTCGGGCGCAACGTCCGGCTCACCGTGGACAAGACCGCGGCCACGCCGGGCGAGCCCGTGCTGGAGGTGGCCGGGCTGGTCGTCGACGACGACCGGCAGATCCGCGCTGTCGACGGTGTCGACCTGACAGTGCGCGCGGGCGAGGTGCTCGGCGTGGCGGGCGTACAGGGCAACGGTCAGACCGAGCTGATCGAGGCGATCATGGGCCTGCGCCCGGTGCTCGCCGGCACGATCAGCCTGGCCGGCGACCGGATCGACGGCTGGAAGCCCAAGAAGGTGCTCCGGGCGGGCGTCGGTTACGTGCCCGAGGACCGCAGCGTGGACGGCCTGATCAAGGAGTTCAGCGTCGCGGAGAACCTGGTGCTGGACATCTACGACCGACCGCCCTTCGGTGCCGGGCTCGCGCTGAAGCCGGACGCGATCGCCGCGTCGGCGAAGGAGCGGATCGAGCAGTTCGACGTTCGTACCTCGTCGGCCGACGCGGCGGTGGGCACCCTCTCCGGCGGCAATCAGCAGAAGGTGATCGTGGCCCGGGAGCTGTCCCGGCCGCTGAAGCTCCTCATCGCCGCCCAGCCGACCCGTGGCGTCGACGTCGGGTCGATCGAGTTCATCCACAGCCAGATCATCCACGAACGGGACATCGGCACCGCCGTCATGGTGGTCTCCAGCGAACTCGACGAGGTGATCGGGTTGGCCGACCGGATCGCTGTGATGTACCGCGGTCGGATCATCGGCATCGTCGGCCCGGACACCCCGCGTGAGGAGATCGGTCTGCTGATGGCCGGCATCAGCCCGGATGCGGCCCACGACGCCGTCGCAGCACCCGCCGGCGAGAAGCCCGGTGGGGCGACCGCCGTCGACAAGCCCGGCGCGGCGACCGCCGTCGACAAGCCCGGTGCGGCCGACGGGGGCCCGGCGAGCGACGCAGGCTCCGCGAGCGAGGACGAGTCATGACCAACCCCAACCCGCAGTCCGGCTCCCCGGACAAGGAGCCGGCGAGCGAGGCGCAGGCCGCGCAGAACGCGCTCGGCAACACGGAACGCGCCGAGGTGGCGACCGAGCCGGACCGCTCGGTGGCGAAGCCGGGCCCGGAGCCCGAGCCGAAGCCGAGTCTGGGCCGGTTGTTCCTGGACAACCTCTGGGCGGCGAACACCTTCACCGTGACGCTGCTGTCGCTGGTGCTGGCGATCGTGGTCGGCGCGGTGCTGATGATCATCTCTGATCCCCAGGTGCTCTCCACCTACTCGTACATCACCTCGCGCCCGTCCGACTCGATCAACTCCAGCTGGACGCTCGTCAGCGAGGCGTACGCGAACCTGTTCAAGGGCTCGATCTTCGACCCCGAGGCGTTCTCCGGCTGGCTGGACGGCGCCAACGGCTGGCAGGCGGTGCTCGCGCCGATCTCGGAGACGCTGACCTACGCGGCGCCGCTGGTCTTCACCGGTCTGTCGGTGGCGCTGGCCTTCCGGGGCGGCCTGTTCAACATCGGCGCCCAGGGCCAGGCCACCATCGGCGTGATCATGGCGGCGCTGGCCGGCTTCCTGCTGCCGCTGCCGCCCGGCCTGCACCTGCTGGTGGCGGTGCTGGCCGGCGCGCTGGGTGGAGCGATCTGGGGTTTCATCCCCGGCATCCTCAAGGCCCGTGCCGGCGCGCACGAGGTGATCAACACGATCATGCTCAACTACGTCGCCACGTACTTCCTCACCTGGTTGATCGTGCAGAACGGCGTGCAGGACCCGACCCGTACCGACGCGATCAGCAAGGCGGTGGACACCTCCGCCCAGCTGCCCCGACTGCTCGGCGACAACCTGCGGGTGCACGCCGGCATCCTGCTCGCCGTGCTGGCCACCTGGGCGGTCGCCTGGCTGCTCAACCGCTCGACGCTCGGCTTCGAGCTGCGCGCGGTCGGCGCCAACCCGGACGCCGCCCGGACCGCCGGCATCAGCGTCACGCGGACGTACATCCTGATCATGGTCTTCGCCGGAATCCTGGCCGGCCTCGGCGGCTCGAACATGGTGCTCGGCTCCACCGCCAGCGCGTTGACCCCGCTGGTGGTCGCGCAGATCGGCTTCGACGGCATCCTGGTGGCGCTGCTCGGGCGGGTGAAGCCCTGGGGGGTGCTGCTGGCCGCGCTGCTGTTCGGTGCGCTGCAGGCCGGTGGTAACCGGATGCAGTCGTACTCCGGGATCTCGCTGGAGCTGGTGACAGTGCTCCAGGCGCTGATCGTCATCTTCATCGCCGCACCGGCCCTGGTGAAGGCGATCTTCCAGCTCCGGGCCGCGCGCGCCGCCCGGTTGCAGACGAGCCTGGCGAAGGGCTGGTAACTCATGTCCACCATGGCTGTCCCCGACATCGCGGTCGCCGCTGTCGACGAGGGCTTCTGGACCCGCAGCCGGAAGGTCGGTCTCACGCTGCTGGCGCTCGGCCTGCTGTCAGCGGTGCTCTTCGGCGCGCTCGCCACCGACCAACAGGCCCGGTTCACGCTCAGCGACGACGCGGCCGGCGCCGCACTGGAGATCAACGGCACGATCGGGGCGATCCTGTTCGGGATCATCACGATCGCCGCCGGCGCGGCGCTGCTCGCCGGGGTACCGAAGCGGTGGTTCCTTCCCGTGCTCGGCGCCGGGCTCGTCGGCTTCGTGCTGTCGTTCCTCTGCTGGCAGGTCTCCGCCGCGCCGGCCGGGCAGAACTTCATGCCGCTGGTCAACATCATCCGGGGCACGTTCATCCTGGCCCTGCCGCTGATCTTCGGCGCGCTCGCCGGGGTGCTCTGCGAACGGTCCGGCGTGGTCAACGTGGCCATCGAGGGCCAACTGCTGATGGGCGCGTTCAGCGGGGCCCTGTTCGGCAGCATCTCCGGCAGCGTGTGGGTGGGCCTGGTCGCCGCCGCCATCGGCGGCGCGTTCATCTCGCTGCTGCTGGCCGTCTTCGCCATCCGCTACCTGGTCGACCAGGTCGTCATGGGCATCGTGCTGAACCTGCTGGCCGTCGGTGTCACCGGCTTCCTCTACGAGCGGCTGATGCAGACCGACGCCGCGAAGTACAACAGCGCGCCCCGCTTCAGCAACTGGGAGATCCCGCTGCTGAAGGACATCCCGGTGCTCGGGCCGGCGCTGTTCCGCGGCAACATCTTCCTCTACCTCGGGCTGCTCCTGGTGCTGGTGATCCACATCGGGCTGTTCCGCACCCGGTGGGGTCTGCGGACCCGCTCGGTCGGTGAGCACCCGATCGCCGCCGACACGCTCGGCGTCAAGGTTCTGCGGGTCCGCTACCGCAACGTGCTGCTGGCCGGCGTGGTCGCCGGCATCGGTGGCGCGTCCTACACGCTGGCGCTCTACTCGTTCACCAAGAACATGATCGGCGGTAAGGGCTTCATCGCCCTGGCCGCGCTGATCTTCGGCCGGTGGAACCCGACCGGCGCGCTGCTCGCCGCGCTCTTCTTCGGATTCGCCGACCAGCTCGCCACCTACCTGGGCGCGATCAGCAGCTCGATCCCCAGCCAGTTCCTGGCCATGCTGCCGTACCTGGCCACCATCCTGGCGGTCGCCGGGCTGGTCGGCCGGGTCCGGGCACCGGCCGCCGACGGCAAGCCGTACATCAAGGGCTGACCACTATCACCACAGACCGCTGCGCGCCGGGCCGGGACGGCCCTGCCCGCTTCTGACCTGGGCTACTTGGGCAGGATGATGGCATGACCGACATTGACTGGGCGCAGTTGCGCGCCGCCGCCACCGAGGCGATGCGGCACGCGTACGCGCCGTACTCGACGTTCCCGGTCGGCGCGGCCGCGCTGGTCGACGACGGCCGTGTGGTGGTCGGCTGCAACGTGGAGAACGCCGCGTACGGGGTGACGCTCTGCGCCGAGTGCGGGGTCGTGTCCAGCCTGCACGCCACCGGTGGCGGCCGGCTCGTCGCGCTCTCCTGCGTCGACGCGACAGGCGAGCCGTTGATGCCGTGCGGCCGCTGCCGGCAGCTGCTCTGGGAGCACGGCGGGCCGGAGTGCCTGATCGAGAGCAAGACCCGGCCACTGCGGATGGCCGAGCTGCTGCCGCACGCCTTCGGCGTGGAGGACCTGGAAGCCGTCACCGGGGAGACACCGGTGCCTGTGGTCCCGGAGCGGCTCGCCGCCTGGCGTGGGCGCGGCACCGTCTTCGTGCACCCGGACATGTCCGCTGGTCAGCAGGTCTGGACGGCGTACTGGGAGCGGTCGGCCGGAGACGACGCCGGTGCCGAGACCGGGGTGCTGGAGGAGGCGCCGAGCTGGGACGACCCGGCCGAGGCGATCACCTGGGGCCTGGCCCGGACGCCCCGGGTGGTCGTGGTGGACGCCACCGGCACGATCTTCTGGGCCGGTGAGGGTGACCCGCCGGCGGAGATTCCGGTGCGCTGGTCTTGATTGTGGTTGCTGTTTGGGGCCGGGGCCGACCGTGCCCGGCTCCGGGCGGTCAGGCTTGATCCCTCCGCCGGGCACGGTCGGCCCCGGCCCCGTCGTGGGCACTGCCGTCCGTCCGGCACGGTTTCTCCAACCGACTAAGAAAGATCTTCTGATGAGTAGTGGTTTTGCGGCGGTTGACGTCATTCGGGTCAAGCGGGACGGGGGTGTGCTGTCGGACGCGCAGATCGACTGGGTGGTCGACGCGTACACCCGGGGGGTTGTCGCCGACGAGCAGATGTCCGCGCTGGCCATGGCGATCCTGCTCAACGGCATGACCGGGCCGGAGATCGCCCGGTGGACCGCCGCGATGATCGCCAGCGGTGAGCGGTTGGACCTGTCGGCGGTACGCCGGCCGACTGTCGACAAGCACTCCACCGGCGGTGTCGGCGACAAGATCACCCTGCCGCTCACCCCGCTGGTGGCGGCGTGTGGCGCGGCAGTGCCGCAGCTGAGCGGCAGGGGTCTCGGGCACACCGGCGGCACGCTGGACAAGCTGGAGTCCATCCCGGGCTGGCGGGCCACTGTGAGCAACGACGAGTTCATCGCCCAGCTCGACGAGGTCGGTGCGGTGATCTGCGCGGCCGGTGCCGGGCTCGCCCCCGCCGACCGCAAGCTGTACGCGTTGCGCGACGTGACTGGCACCGTGGAGGCGATCCCACTGATCGCCAGCTCGATCATGAGCAAGAAGATCGCCGAGGGCACCGGCGCGCTGGTCCTGGACGTCAAGGTCGGCTCGGGCGCCTTCATGAAGTCCGTCGACCAGGCTCGCGAGTTGGCGCGCACCATGGTCGAGCTGGGCGGTGCGCACGGGGTGCG
Organism: Micromonospora sp. NBC_00330; assembly: GCF_036136635.1. Taxonomy (NCBI): domain Bacteria; kingdom Bacillati; phylum Actinomycetota; class Actinomycetes; order Micromonosporales; family Micromonosporaceae; genus Micromonospora; species Micromonospora sp. NBC_00330. Next base: position 5,105,126 of record NZ_CP108012.1, on the reverse strand, counting down.
GACTGTCGCCCTGCTCACCGACATGTCCACCCCGCTCGGCCTGGCGATCGGCAACGCGGTCGAGGTGACCGAGTCGGTCGAGGTGTTGGCCGGTGGTGGACCGGCCGACGTGGTGGAGCTGACCCTCGCACTGGCCCGGGAGATGCTCGACGCCGCCGGTCTGCCGGACGCCGATCCGGCTGCGGCGCTGCGCGACGGCCGGGCCATGGACTCGTGGCGGGCGATGATCCGGGCGCAGGGCGGCGACCCGGATGCGCCGATGCCGGCGGCGGCCGAGGTGGAGGTGGTTCGCGCCGAGCGGGACGGGTACGTGGCGGCCGTCGACGCGTACGCCATGGGGGTTGCGGCGTGGCGGCTCGGCGCGGGTCGGGCGCGCAAGGAGGACCCGGTCAGCGTGCCGGCCGGTGTGGTGTTGCACAAGCGGCCGGGTGACGAGGTGCGGGCCGGTGACCCGCTCTACGAGCTGCGTGCCGACGATGCGACGCGGATGCCGGCCGCGCTGACCGAGGCCGCCAACGCGGTGCGGATCGCGCCGACGGCCCCGGCGGCGACGTCGTTGGTCATCGAACGCATCGGCTGATCGATCCGGCGTCGCCCTGGCGTGGTGCCGGTCACCTGGGAGCGCTATTGTCGCAGGCCAAGGGGGGACAACCGGCCTTGCGCCGGCGCGAGCAGACAGGAAGATCCGCCGTGACCGTTGCTGCCCCCGACCCACGTGAGGTGCGCGAGGCGAGCCTGGACGAGCTGTCCCGGCTCGGCCTGCCGTTGCCGCCGGCCCAGTTTCCCCTCGTCTGGGAGCCGGGCGACCAGATCGATCTGCGCCCGACCGTGGAGATCGAGGCGCGGATCGCGGTGCTGCACCTGATCCTGGCCCGCTGTTTCGGGATGCCCCCGCAGGCGGCGATGAGCTGGCTGCTCGGCTCGCACCTGGTCGACATGGTCACCCCGCCGGAGTGGCAGTTCGTGATGGGCGGCAAGGGCGACCACCGGTCGTTCGTGCTGCACCACGACGCGCTCTTCGCGCTGGCCTGGGTGCTCGGCCTGAGCAAGCAGCTCGACCCGACGCTGGCCGTCGATGAGCGGCTGGTCGAGCGGCTGCCGCACATCGCCGAGGGGGAGACCTTCCCGCACTGGCGCTCCCGGATCCTCACCGCGCCGCAGCACCCGGCCGACGCGGCCGCCCTGCTCGACCTGCACTACTGCCTGGACTGGGCGTACCTGGAGACCGAGCGCGGCGGCCGGCGGGCGCCGGGCCTGGTCGACGCGAACGCGATCGGGCAGCGGCGTTGGGCGCTGGAGTGGGCGGTGATCCTGCGCGGGCCGTACCACGACGAGCCGCCCGGCTGGGAAGAGGTCGACCTCTCCACCTGAGGTCAGCGAGGTCGCAGGACGTCGAGCCGGACCGCCACTGTGACCAGGACCGGTTCTCCCAGCGCGGCCAGCCGGGTGGCGAGCGCGGCCGGGTCGGTGTGCCAGGCGCTGGGGCCCATCCCGACCAGTGTGGCGACCTCCGGCCGGGTCAGCGCCATCTCCGCCCGGTGCACTGTCGAGCTGACGAGCGTGAAGTGCCCGCCCAGGCTGGCGGTCACCCGGTCGGCCTTGTCCGGGTCCACCCGCAGCAGGTCGAGGACGTCCACCAACTCGGCGAGGTGATCGGTGTCGGGCGTGACCACCAGCAACGCGCCGGCCGGGTCGAGCACCCGGTGGAACTCCGGGCCGTTGCGCGGGGCGAAGACGTTGAGCAGCACGGCGGTCGAGGCGTCCGCGAGCGGGAGTCGCTGCCAGGTGTCGGCGAGTGCGGCGGCGGCCCGGGGATGCGCGCGGGCCGCGCGGCGCAGCGCCGGCTTGGACACGTCCAGGGCCAGACCCACGGCGTCCGGCAGCGCCGCCAGCACCGCGCCGAGGTACCGGCCGGTGCCGGCGCCGGCATCCACCACCAGGGGGTACGCCTCGAAGTCGGGCATCGCGCGGGGCCGACCGACGGCTTCCGTCGCGGCGGCGGAGAGGGCGGCCGAGATGAGGTCGTAGTGCCCGGCGGCGAGGAAGTCCGCCCGGGCGGCGACCATCTCGGCACTGTCGCCGACGTGCGGGGCGCGCCCGGCGAGCAGGTTGACGTACCCCTGCCGGGCGATGTCGAAGCTGTGCCGGCGTGGGCAGCGCAGCGCACCGGTGGTGCCGGCGGTCGCCTCGGCCAGCGGCTCGCCGCAGACCGGGCAGCGCAGCCGGTCGAGGATGCGGGGGTCCACGTCAGACCTCCGCTGCGGGCTGCGGCCGGCCGGCTCGGAGGCCCGGCTCGGCGAGGTGGTCGACCACCCGGTGGGTGAGCGCGCCGAGGGCGTCGACCTCTGCGGGGGTGAGCCTGTCGATCAGGTGCCGGCGGACGGCGGCCACGTGACCGGGGGCGGCGGACTCGATGGCCTGCCGCCCGGCGGGGGTGAGGACGACGACCGAGCCCCGGGCGTCGTCGGCGCACTCCTCGCGGGTCACCAGGCCGCGCTGTTGCATCCGAGTCAGATGGTGGGAGAGCCGACTGCGCGACCAGAGCATGCGGTCTGCCAGCTCCCGCAGGCGCAGCCGCCCCTGCGGCGTCTCGGAGAGGTCGGACAACACGTCGTAGTCGGCCTCGGAGAGGCCGGCGTCCTGGGTCAGCTCCCGAGCCAGCTCCAGGTCGAGTAGTCGCCGCATCCGGCGGTAGCCGCGCCAGGCGCGGTCCTCCCGTTCGTCCAGCCACCGGGGTGCGTCCATCCGTCGAGTCTACCGCTTTCGTTGACATGTCATCGATCTGCCTCTAGTTTCAATGACATGTCAACCAATTCCGACCGACTGTGGGAGCTGTTCGGTCAGCGGGGGCGCGGAGTGCTGGTCACGGTGCGCCGGGACGGGCGGCCCCAACTGTCGAACCTCGACTACCTGGCCGAGCCGGGGTTGATCCGCTGCTCCACCACCGGGGACCGGGCGAAGGTGCGCAACCTGCGCCGCGATCCCCGGGCCAGCTTCCACGTGACCACGCCGGACGGCGGCGCGTACGCGGTGGCGGAGGGGACCGTGACGCTCAGCGAGCCGGCCGCGGCCACCACCGACGAGACTGTCGACGAGCTGGTCGACGTCTACCGCCGGATTCGCGGCGACCACCCGGACTGGGCGGACTACCGCGCCGCCATGGTTGCCGACGGACGGCTCGTGATCCGGCTCGACGTGCACCGGGTGTACGGCTGGCGGCCGTGACGCCCGGCCGGTCCCGTACCGGTCCGGCCAGGCCGCTGACTAGGGTCTGAGCATGGTCGCAACTATCCGGTACGAGGACATCGTCAAGGTCCCGAAGGCGCTGCTGCACGACCACCTCGACGGCGGGCTCAGGCCGGCGACGATCGTCGACCTGTCCGCCGAGGTGGGCCACGAACTGCCCACCACCGACCCGGAGGCGCTCGGACGCTGGTTCGCGGACGCGGCGGACTCCGGTTCCCTGGAGCGCTACCTCGAGACGTTCGCGCACACGGTGGCGGTCATGCAGACCGCGCCCGCGCTGCGTCGGGTGGCCCGCGAGTGCGCCCTGGACCTGGCCGCCGACGGCGTGGTCTACGCCGAGGTGCGGTTCGCCCCGGAGCAGCACCTGGAACGGGACCTCAGCCTGGACGAGGTGGTCGAGGCGGTGCTGGCCGGGTTCGCCGAGGGCACCGCCCAGGCGGTCGAGGCGGGCCTGACCATCCGGGTGGGCACCCTGCTCACCGCGATGCGGCACGCCGCCCGTTCCCAGGAGATCGCCGAGCTGGCCGTGCGGCACCGGGATGCCGGCGTGGTCGGCTTCGACATCGCCGGCGCCGAGGCGGGCTTTCCGCCCACCCGGCACCTGGACGCCTTCGAGTACCTGCAACGGGAGAACTTCCACTTCACCATCCACGCCGGCGAGGCGTTCGGTCTGCCGTCGATCTGGCAGGCGATCCAGTGGTGCGGGGCGGACCGGCTCGGCCACGGGGTGCGGATCGTCGACGACATCGCCCCCGACGGCTCGCTCGGCCGGCTGGCCGCGTACGTCAGGGACAAGCGGATCCCCCTGGAGCTGTGCCCCTCGTCGAACGTGCAGACCGGTGCGGTGGCCTCGATCGCGGACCACCCGATCGGCCTGCTGCGGGACCTGCGCTTCCGGGCCACCGTCAACACCGACAACCGGCTGATGAGCGGCACCTCGATGTCGCGGGAGATGTCGCTGCTGGTGGAGACGTTCGGCTACGGCTGGAAAGAGTTGCAGTGGTTCACCATCAACGCGATGAAGAGCGCCTTCATCCCGTTCGACGAGCGGCTGCGGATCATCGATGACGTGATCAAGCCGGCGTACGCGAAGTTGATGGCCTGAGCTCAGCCATGTGGGTGGCCGGCGAGCAGCCCGGCCACCCGGCGCAGCACCTCCCGGGCCCGGGCCGCCTCCGCGCCGAGGCCCATCTGCCGACGCAGCACCGCGGGCTCGGCCCGTAGCAGCGACACCCCGCGCCGAATCAGCACCCGAGGCGCCTTGCGCTGCTCGGACAGGTCGCGGGCGAGTCGGCGCAGGAAGGTGGCCCCGCGCGGGCGGCGCAACGCGTACGCCCCGGCGAGCAGGCCACGGCGCCGGCACTCCTCGACGATCTCGGCGGCGAAGATCCCTTCGGCCACGAAAAGTGGCGATCCGGCGACATCAAATGGCCGGGTGGCCACCCGTCGATCGGCACCGATCGCATAAACCGGCACATCGGCTCGGCCCTCGCGGGCAAGTTGGGCAATGATTTCCACCGCACTGGGGGCGTCCCAGGAGTGCGGCGATTCCCAATCCACCTGGCCGTTTCGTCTCGGCAACGTAGGGTCATCGCCGTCTTTGTAGAAGTCGTCCAAGCACAGCACCGGCAAGCCGGTTTGCTGCGCTATGTACGACTTTCCGGAGCCCGATGGGCCGGCCAGTAGGACAACGCGGTGCGGATGTTCCATTACCTTCAGTTACTCCGGCCAGACAGACTGCTATCAAATCGCATCAACATCTCATCACACCTTCGGTCCGGGACAACCTGGGCTTTCTTCTTGTCGACCGGCGTGATGGAATCTCGGGGGTCCGACCCGCCGGGTCGGTCGCTGGGCGTTGCCCGGGGCAACGCGTTCAAGCTGTAATCGCGAGGGCGGTGACGTGAGCAAACGGCCAAAGACGGCGGGCTCCTTCCTGTCGCGGCTGCGCCGGCCGGCCAGCCGGCTCCGGGACATGCCGATCTGGTCCAAGCTCGGTCTCATCATGATCGTGCCGACCATCGCCACGGTCGTGGTGGGCACCAGTGGTCTTATCGACCACGTGGAGACGCTCAACAATGCCAACCGAGCTGGCGACCTGGCGAATCTGTCGAGCTATTCAGGTGACCTGGTCGACAGCCTGCAGGACGAGCGGACCGCCGCCGTGCTGCTGCTGGGCGCGAACGGGACGCAGCCGACGGCGCAGTACCAGGAGGCCTACAACCGGGTTAACTCCCGGGTGGATCAGGACGCGGCCCCGTACCGGCAGCAGCGGACCGAGATCGAGGACCTGCCGAGCAGCCTCGAGGGTCTGCTCGACAGCATCGACCAGAACCTCCAGGACCTGGCGGGCGTCCGCAGCCAGGTGTTCAACGGAAAGCTCGCTCTCACCGAGACCGTGCAGGCGTACGAGGGTCTGATCAGTGACCTGCTCGCCATCCGCGACTCGTCCACGCAGCTCGCCGGTGACAACCAACTGAGCGACCGGATGCGCGCCGCCGCGGCGGTCGCCCGGGAGAAGGAGTTCCTGGCCGTACGCCGGGTCGTCGTGCACCGCGCGCTGGGCGTTCAGGGCCGACAGCGCCTGACCCCGGCACTGCGCAGGGACTACGTCGCCAGTGACACCGGCCAGCAGCAGGCTCTGCAGAGCTTCAAGGCCGTCGCCACCCCGGACGACGCGAAGTTCCACGACCAGACGGTCGCGGGCGGCGACCGCCGGCAGGCACAGAACTACACCGGCTGGATCGACGGCAACACCACCGGCGACATGCGCGGTGCGCCGTTCGGCCCGGACCAGTGGGAAGCCGCCATGACGGCCAACGCCAAGCTGATCCGCACCGTCGAGCGGAAGCTCGACAGTGAAGTGGTCAACCAGGCCGACACCCTCCGCTCGGACGTCCAGCGCCAGGTCTTCCTGGAGACCGGCCTGCTGCTCAGCATGTTGCTGCTGGCCATCCTCTTCGCCTACCTGGTGGCCCGCTCGATGGCCCGCTCACTTCGTGAGCTGCGGCAGGGCGCGCTCTCCGTGGCCCAGTACGGCCTGCCACAGGCGGTGGCCCGTCTGCGCGACCCGCAGGTCGTCGGGCAGCTCTCCCCGGTGCAGCTGGCCAACCAGATCGCCGAACCGTTGCCGGTGCGCAGCAAGGACGAGTTCGGCCAGGTGACCGAGGCGTTCAACGCCGTCCACCTGGAAGCCGTCCGCACGGCCGCCGAGCAGGCGGCACTGCGTGCCTCCGTCGCGACCATGTTCGTCAACCTGGCCCGCCGTTCCCAGATCCTGGTCGACCGCCTCATCGGGCACCTCGACCGGCTGGAGCGCGGCGAGGAGGACCCGGACCGGCTGGCCGAGCTGTTCCAGCTCGACCACCTGGCCACCCGGATGCGCCGTAACGACGAGAACCTGCTGGTGCTCGCCGGTGCCGACTCCACCCGTGTGCAGCGTGAGCCGGCCGCCCTCATCGACGTGCTGCGCGCCGCGCAGTCCGAGGTCGAGCACTACACCCGGATCGATTTCGGTGTCATCGACCGCGACATCGAGGTCGCCGCGCACGCGGTCAACGACCTGGTGCACCTCGTCGCGGAACTGTTCGACAACGCCACCGCGTTCTCCCCGCCCGACTCGCAGGTCATGGTCGAGGCTCGCCGGGTCGGCGACCGCTCCTCGCTGTACGTCGAGGACCGCGGCATCGGCATCAGCGCCGAGCAGTTGCACGACCTCAACGAGCGGCTCGCGACGCCGCCGCAGGTCGACGTGGCCGTGTCCCGGATGATGGGCCTGGTCGTGGTCGCCCGGCTGGCGTCCCGGCACGGTGTCCGGGTCGAGCTGCGCCCCGGCAACGATCGCGGCACTGTCGCCGACGTGACCCTGCCCACCTCGGTGCTGGTGCCCCGAGCGCTCTCCGGCCGGGTGCAGCAGCCTCCGGCGCTGCCCGCGGCCGGTGCTCCCCAGTTCGGTGGTCCGCAGTCCGGTGGACCCGCGCCGGTCTTCGGCGCACTGCCCGCGCTGGGCAACGGCCCCCGCCCGAGCGAGTCCGGCAACCAGGTCACCCTGGGCGGTCGCCCGTTCGACCCCGCGACGCGCAATGGTGCCGGCGCCCCCGCCAACGGTGGCGCGTACCGGTCGATGCCGGCCTGGTCCGATCTGACCGGCGCAGCCGGGACGAACGGCGTCAACGGCGGCGACGGGTTCACCCCCCGGTCGGCCAACGGCCAGGGCACCGACCCGCTGCCGCAGCGCCGGGCCGGGGACGAGACCCCGACCACCGGCCAGCAGCCGTCCATTCCGCGTCAGCTTCCGAGCAGCCCCGAGGCGCACCCGTACTCGGCGCCGCCGGTCTCCGCGCAGCCCTACTCCGGTGCGCCGGTCTCCGCCTCGCCGGCCTCCGGCCAGCCGTACTCCGGCCAGCCGTACTCCGGGCAGCCCTACTCGGGTGCGCCGTACGGCGGGGCGCCGGTGTCCGCCGCTCCGGCCTCCGGGCAGCCGTACGCCGGTCCGCCGGTGTCCGCGTCGCCGGTCTCGGCCTCGCCGGCGTCCGGTCAGCCGTACTCGAACCAGCAGTACTCGGCACCGCCGGCGTCCAGCCAGTCGTTCAGCGGCTTCGCGCCCCGATCCGCCCCGCCCGCGCAGGCGCCCAACGCCCCGGCGCCGCCGGCCTGGCCGCCAGTGCCGGGTAGCGACCGGGACACGGCCACCCCGCCGGTGCCCGAGCGGCTCGCCGCCGCGCTGGACATGACGACGGAGCTGCCGCGGGTGCCGCGACCCGGCGAGCAGCCGGCCGCAGCCCAGCCTCCGGCTCCTGCGCCGACCCCGGCGGCAGCGCAGGCTCCGGCTCCGCAGACGCGGCAGGCGCCGCAGACGCGGCCGGCGCCGCAGCAGCCGCAGGCGCAGAACCGTCAGCGGTACGCGGATGAGACGATGGAGCTGCCGATCTTCCGGGAGCTCGAGTCGGCCTGGTTCCGTACCCGTCGCCCGGGCTCCGAGGAGACCGCGGCCGGCGCTCAGCCAGCGACGAACGGCGACTCCGCGACCCAGCAGTTCGCCACGGTCGAGGCCACCGGTCGGGCAGTCCACAAGACACCACCCGGGACGACAGGTAACACACCGATGGCAGACACTCCGACGGTCGGAGGAGCGCCGCGGGACAACGGCTCCACAGCGAACGAGGGCACCCGCCCCAGCCTCGCCGAGAGCCTGCCGAACCGCCGGCCCCAACCGCAGAGCAACGGCTGGCAGACCGCCGCCGACGACGGCTGGCGTGCTGCCTCCGCAGCGGCCGGCGCGACGCCGGTGAGCGAGACCACCACGACCGGTCTGCCGAAGCGCAAGCCGATGGCGCAGCTGGTACCCGGTGCGGTAGAAAAGCCCACCACCTCGGTCCAGCGGCGCTCCCCGGAGGCGGTTCGTGGCCTGCTCTCCGCCTACCACCGGGGCGTGCAGCGAGGGCGTAGCACCTCGGACACCCCGACCAGCCCGGAGGCGACTCCGGGAGGGCAATCCTCGCAGTCTGGCTCAGGCCCGGTGGCCGGGAGCGGGCAGAAGGAGCAAGAAGGATGACAACTACGCAGGATCTTGGTTGGCTGCTGGCCAACTTCGCCGACCGGGTGCCCGGCGTCGCGCATGCGGTCGCCGTATCGGCGGACGGCCTACTCCTCGCGTCGTCACGGGATCTGCCGCGCGACCGGGCAGACCAGCTCGCCGCGATCTCGTCGGGTCTGGTCAGCCTGACCCAGGGGGCAGCACGCTGCTTCGAGGGAGGCGCGGTGTTGCAGACCGTCGTGGAGATGGACAATGGCTTCCTGTTCCTGATGTCCATCTCGGACGGCTCGTCCTTCGCCGTGCTGGCGGCCCGCAGCTCCGACGTGGGCCAGGTTGGCTACGAGATGGCGCTGCTGGTCGACCGGGTGGGCGACGCACTGACCCCGCAGCCGCGTGCGGCTGCGGGCATGCTGGGCTGACGTCTCGCCGATCGTGAGGTCGGCACGACTGCAACAACGACAACGACGGGATTCACCGGTGGGAGCCGGTAACGGGTGCGAAGGAGGTGAGCGGCGAGATGGCCGATCGTGACGAACCGACCGGAGCGTTGGTCCGTCCATACGCCGTGACCCGTGGTCGCACCCGTCCCCGGCTCGACATCGCGCTGGAGGCGCTCGTCGAGACGACGGTGCGCGGCCGTACCGCTGCCAATGGCAACGGTGGTGGCCGCGAACACCAGTACATCGCCGCGCTGTGTGACGGACGCGTGCAATCGCTCGCGGAGATCGCGGCGCGGATGCAGCTCCCGCTCGGTGTGGCCCGGGTGCTCATCGCCGACATGGCGACGGACGGCCTGGTCGCGGTCCACGAGCCGACCATTTTGGACGACTCCGACGACGCGGTGGGCACTGAACTGCTGGAGAGGGTGCTGAGTGGACTTCGCAGGCTCTGACATGTCGCACCGCCCGCCGAACCCGAGCGGCCGCGTGACGTCGGCGAAGATCGTTATCGCCGGTGGATTCGGCGTCGGTAAGACGACGCTGGTCGGCTCGGTCTCGGAGATCACGCCGCTGACCACCGAGGCCATCATGACCTCCGCTGGCGTGGGCGTCGACGACACCCGGCAGGTGCCGGGCAAGACGACGACCACGGTGGCCATGGACTTCGGCCGGATCTCGATCGACCGTGACCTGATCCTGTACCTGTTCGGTACGCCGGGTCAGACCCGTTTCTGGTTCATGTGGGACGAACTGGTGCGGGGTGCGATCGGTGCGGTCGTGCTGGTGGACACTCGCCGGCTGGCCGACTGCTTCGCGGCGATCGACTTCTTCGAGCACCGACGCCTGCCGTACCTGGTGGCGATCAACTGCTTCGACGGGATGCAGTACCACGACCCGCAGGACGTCCGGGACGCATTGGCGATCTCGAGCGACGTGCCGGTGGTGGCCTGCGACGCCCGTAACCGGGAGTCGACGAAGCACGTGCTGATCTCGCTGGTCGAGTACGTGCTGACCATGCGCCGTACGCGCGCCGTCGCCCCGGCCTGATCGCGGCGCTGCACGCCCCGGTGGTGGCTCCGGCCGCCACCGGGCGCTGCCAGCCGCCCCGGTGAGTCCCACCGCGCGGGCTCGTCGCTCAGACGAGCCGGCGCGCCGCCAAGCCGTCTCCTGGCGACCTGGAAGCTGTCGGCCCCTGCCCGGGGCACCAGCTCACCCACGGTCCTCACGAGGCGGCTTCTGCGTACCCGGGACCGCCCTGCTGACGCAGAAGCGCCCCCAGCCAGCCGGCTGGGGGCGCTTCTGCGTGTGAGAAGGGGGGTCAGGACTGGTAGCCCGCCGAGCGGTACTCGTACTCCCGGTCGTCGTCGCGGTCACCGTGGTCGCGGCTGAAGTCCCAACCGCCGGCCGCCTCGCGACCGGGCCGACCACCCACAGCGAAACCGCCGATCTCCTGGCCGCGACGCCAGCCACGGAAGTAGCCGGTCGTGTTCTCTGCAAGGCTTGCCGCATCACGCACTATCCGCAATGGGCGCTCCTCGCGCAGCGGCGAACCCGGCACCAGGTTGGCCTGCGGCACGCGCTTCGGCAGCCCGGCGTTGGTCTCGGCGCCCACTGCCGGGCGGGCGGCCTGCTCGGCGGCCTGCCAGCCGGTGTCGGCAGTGGTCGACCAGTCCAGGTCGGACTCCTCGGGCTGCCCCACGAACCAGGCCGACTTGGCCTGCGCGAAGATCAGCAGATCGCCGTCGCCCTCGTCGGCGACCGGCGGGGGCCGGTGCTCCATGGGCGGTGGCCGGTGCTCGACCGGGGGCGACGGCCGGTGCTCGGCGGCACGCTCGGTACGGGCGGCCGCCCGACCGTTGCGAGCGGCCTGCTCGCGGTCGACCAGGCGCAGCGGCGGCGTCTCCAGGTGCTGGTCCGCGGGAGGGTTGAGCCCTTCGCGCAGCGCCCGGTCGGCCAGCGGCGGCGGCTCCACCAGCCGCAGCATCGGCGGCTCCGGTGGCAGGTCGTCCGCCAACCACGGCGGGGTGACCCGACCGTCGGCCCGACCCGGGTCGGTCGGGGCGTCGACACCGCGGCTGGCGCCGTACGAGTAGGCCACCGGGTTGTTCGGTGAGCTGTCGGACGGGTCCTCCGGGTTGTTGACCAGCGGCCAGTTGGCACGGGAGCCGGGCGGTGCGGCCTCCTGCCCCGGTCGGGGGGTCGGCACCGGAATGCTGAGATCGGTGGCGCTGAACCCGCCGGTGGGTGGCTCGTCGACCGGGCGTTGCTGGTGGCTCGGCCGAGGCTCGCCGTTGGTCTTGGGGCGGGGCGGAATGACAGTCCGCTGCCGCTCGGCCCGCGCGTTGTTGATCGCGGCAGTGGTCAGCGTCGGCCGGAACGGCTCACCGGCCTCGGCCGGCGGCACCATGCCGCGCTGCGCCGGCGCGATCGGGGTGATCCCGGGCGGCGGAGGCGGTGGCGAGGAGACGGGCCGGTTGGTCGGGCCGTCGATCCGGCTGGGCAGTGGCTCGCTGCGACTGGGCAGCGTGGACGCCGGCGGACCAGCCATCGCCGCCGGAGTCATCGGCGCGGGTGCGACCGGCGGCGGCGTGACCGGCGCGGGTGCTACCGGCGGTGGCCCGAGCGGGCGGGGCGATGCCAACGGCGCGTTACCGGGGACCGGCTCGGGACGGCTGCGCCGCCCGACAGCGGGTGCCGGGTCGGCGGCCGGCGGGGCCTGTCGGACCGACCGCAACCCGGCGCTGGTGCCGGCGAGGCCGGTCAATCCGGCGTTGGTGCCGGCCAGGCCGGTCAACTCGCCGACGGACTCGCCGCGGCGGGCCGCGGCCCGGCGGCCGGGTGCCTGGACAGGCGTGGTGACCCGCGAGCTGAGCGCGCTGACCAGCGCCTCACACCCGGCGTCGCAGGCCCGTACGGAGGCGACGGCCTGGCGGACCGTCTCGGCCACGGCGGACGTGAGCGCCCGGTTGACCGCGGCACGTCGGGGTGTTTCGGAGATGGCGACCCGCAGGGCGGTGACCGCCTCGTTGATCTCCTCGGCATCGGCGACCCCGTCCGCTGCGAGGTGCGCGGCGATGGCATCCGCCGCGACCGACACCTCGCGGCCCCGGGCCACTGTGCCGCCGAGCATGCCCGGCTCGGGCAGCGCGTCCAGCACGGCCAGGGAGACCGGCTCGGCCGGGTCCGGGTATGCGCGTAGGGCCGCCGGGTAGAGCTCACGCAGAACCTCGCGCAGCGCCACGGCGGCGGAGTGTCGGCCACTGGCCAGCGCGGCGTGCGCGGACAGCACCTGCTTGTAACCGGCGAGGTCCCGGGGTGCCGGCAGGGTCACGGCGGAGAGCGCCCCGGCCTGCAACGCGCGGGCGAGGCCGACCGACCGTCGTTCGGCCGGAGGCGACTGCATCTCCTCAAGGGAGTCGTCATCGGCGAACCGCTCGGCGAAGTCGTCCACCGAGTCGTCGTCGGCGATCGCCAGGGGTCGGCCCGCCGCGCTCAGCAGCGAGGTGACCGTGTGGTCGTCGCTGTCGGCGGCGATGGCCGCACCGCTCGGCCCGCCCGACCGCTCCACGAGCAGCGCGACGAGCTGGGCGTAGCCAGCGGCGTCATCGCTGATCTCGCAGACATGCAGCAGACGGCCTGCGTCGTCGACCACAGCGGACGTCAGCGTCGAACCGGCGGAGGCCGGTCGGTCAGCCGGATCCGCCGAGGCCAGACCGCAGTAAACGCGCACGAGCGCCACGGCGTCGTCCTCCTCCCGGGACAGGTCTTTCCTCTGCCAGCAACTGATGCTCCCCGGTACGGGTCAGTCGCGCCAGTCCACCACCGCAGAGATCTTGCCGACAATGGTGCGCCAACCCAAACTTGCGGTCTGCGCCCCGATCTTCTTCAGCCGTCGCCGAGCCATGAACGCGCCGATCCCGCCGTTGGCGGTGCCGCGCAGCGCCTCGTCCAGGTCGTCGAGGCTGGAGCCGGCGGAGAGCATGTCGAGTACCGCAGGCAGCCGCAATGCGTACGAGAGGTCACGTGCGGCCTCGCCCGCCTCGATCAGCAGGGTCGAATCCCACGTGTCGTGCCCGCCGCGCAGGTTCTCCACGACCAGGTCGAGCTCGTAGGTGTCCTCGTCGAGCGGAGCGATATCTGCCGGCTCCACCCGTTCGGACAATTCATTCCAGCTGTCCAGTTGGGACAGATCGTTTGGCGCACCGGATCGGATGAAACTGACAAGCGACTCGGGGGTCTTGAACAGCAGCAGCTTGCCTCGGTTGCTGAGGAAGACCGGCACCTCCTCGTCGTCCGCCTCGTCCGCGACGGCCTCGTCCGACTCGTCGTCGGTCTCGGTGTCGGAGGCGGCGCCGTCCCGGCGGCGCTTCGACTCGTCGTCCTCGTCGGCGAACTCCTGGGCCAGCTCCTCGTCGAGGATGACGACGGTCTCGTCGTCCTCCTCCTCCTCGATCGCCTGGCGGCGGGCGAGGAACGGGTCGTCCTGGTCGCGCTCGGTCACGTCGGTCGGAGTCAGCGAGCTGGCCGGTCGGTACGCCCGGAGCGTGAAGCCGGTGCCGGCGGGCAGGGCGATCTCCACTGGGTCGATGCGCAGCTCGTCCCAGAGTGAGCGGTCGATCGACGCCGACGGGCGGTCGGTCTCGGTCTCGTCTGGCTCGGCCGCGCCGGTGGTGTCGTCGAGCTCGGGCTCGTCGGCGTCGGGCCGTTGGGGCGACTGGCGGGCCACGCTGACCTCCGTGTGCTTCGGGTTGCCCACCCACCGGGGTCTCTGACCGGCGAGTGACTCTGGGCACATACCCTAGTCGGCAGCCCTGGGTGACCGATGCCCGCACCCCGGTGGCCGGTTGGCGCACGGGCCCGACCTGCTGGTCGTCACCCCTGGCGAAGCGGCGGTTCGACAAGTAGCGTAGCTACGTATGAAGGCCCAGGAACTGCACGGCCATCTCGACGCCCTGCTGCTCGCCGTGCTCGAACAGGGCGCGCTGCACGGCTACGCGATCATCGAGGCGCTGCGCGCCCGCAGTGACGGCAGTCTGGATCTGCCCACCGGCACCATCTATCCGGCGCTCCGTCGCCTGGAACGCGCCGGTCACGTGGCGAGCACCTGGAGCACTGTCAGCGGCCGGGAGCGGCGGACGTACCAGCTCACCGACTCCGGCCGGCGAGCGCTGGCCGGGGAGCGGGCCGGTTGGCGCGAGTTCCAACTGACAGTCGGCCGGTTCCTCGATCCCGGCAGCCCGCCCACCCCGGCCTGACCCGACGCCGGTCAGCGGGTGGTGGCCAGCAGCCAGCCGCGCGCCGCGCGGGTCAGGGAGAAGTATCCGCCGCCCACCAACACCGCCCCGATGATCATCGGCGGCCAGTGCGCCGCCGCGTCCCAGAGGTTGAGCGACCAGGTGAAGAGGGCGCTGCCTGCCACCATGCCGAGGATCAGGACGCCGGTCAGGCCGGTGCCCACGGCACGCTGGGCCAGAGCCAGGCCCGGCCGGGGTGCCCGCGCGCTCGCCCAGACCACCAGCAGACCGGCCACCGAGAGCACCAGCGCGCTCATCCAGATCCAGTCGACCGAGTTGGACAGCAGCAGGTAACCGGCCGGGGGACGTGGGCCGCCACTCCAGCTCGACCCCCGCCAGGTCAGATCACCGGCGACCACCCCCACCCCGGCGATCGCCAGCATCCGCAGGGAGAGCCCACGTAGGGCGCCCACCGCCAGCTCGGCCTGCCAGGACGGGAGCACCTGCGCCGGTGAGCCGAACTCCACCACCGCCCGGCGCTGCGCCTCGGTGGATGGCACCCCGCTCTCGCGGTACGCCTCGACGGCGTCCAGCAACCCGTGCCGGGCCTCGGTCAGCAGGTCGGACTTGAGTCGCGCCGGCCCCTGCAGTCGAGCGGCCAGCTCCCGCAGGTGCTCGTCGACCATCACGTCCTCACCGCGCCCCATGGCACCACACTGCCACGGACTCCCGCCGGTCGACGTCCGGGAGAACCCTGGTCCGCCCCCGAGTCGGGTCAGGGGGCGAGCGCCAGGTAACCCCGTTCGGCCGCGGCCTGGAGCAGCCACTGGTCCCGGTACCAGCCCGGGGCCGCCACCAACTCGGCGTGCCGACCGCGCTGGATCACCCGCCCGCCGTCCAGGACCACGATCTCGTCCAGCTCGGCCAACCCGCTGAGCCGGTGGCTGATCAGCAGCACCGAGTGCCCGGCGGGGGTGGCGGCGAGGGCGGACGCGAGCACCGCGTCCGCGGCCGTCGGGTCCAGACCTTCGGTGGGCTCGTCGAGCACCAGCACCGGCGGCGCGGCCAGCAGGGCCCGGGCCAGCGCCAGCCGTTGCCGCTGCCCGCCGGAGAGCTGCCCGCCCTCCTCGCCGACCAGCGTGTCCCAGCCCGCCGGCTGGGCGCGTACCCAGTCCAGCAGGCCGGCGGCGGCGGTGGCCGCGGTCAGCTCGTCCTCGCCCGCTCCGGCCCGCCCGAGCAGCAGGTTCTCCCGCACCGTGGCATGGAAGACGTACGCCTCGGCCAGCAGCCCGCCGACCGCGCGCGGCAGCGTCTCCTCGGCGTACGCCGAGAGGTCGTGACCGTCCAGGGTGACCCGGCCGGACGCGGGCCGGACGGTGCCGGTCAGCACAGCGGCCAGTGTGCTCTTGCCGGCGCCGCTCGGGCCGACGACAGCGATCCGGCGTCCCGCCGGCAGGTCCAGGCTGACCCCGTCCAGCGCGGGCGCCGCACCGGCCCGGTACCGCACCGTCACGTCGACGAAGCGCAGCTCGTGCGGGCCGGTCAGGTCCGTTGGACCGGTCGCCGGCGGCGCGGTGGACGGGTCGGCGTCGAGCAGGTCGGCCACCCGGGTCAGGCCGGGCCGCAACTGGGTCCACTGCCGGGCCGCCGCCACCAATGCCAGCGTCACCTCGACGGCGGCCAGTGTGCCGACCGCCAGGACGCCCACCAGCACCCCCGACACGTCGGCGGCGAGCGCGACCAGCACCACCGCTGCCGCGGTCACGCCGGCGACCAGCACGCCGGCCGCGTCCACAGCGAAGCCGGTGGCGGCCAACCGACGTTCCAGCCGGGCCAGCCGGTGGGCGCGCTGCTCGGCGGCGCGCAACGTGACGTCGGTCGCCCCGAACGCGGCCAGGTCGGCTGCGCCGTGGGTGAGGTCGATCGCGTCGGTGGCCAGCGCACCCCGCAGGGGGGCCACCTCGGCCGCGCTGCGGCGGGTGACAGCGGTGGCCAGAGCGGGCAGCGCCACCCCGGCGACCAGCAGCCCGACGGCGAGCGCGCCGGCGGCCGGTGGTGAGATCAGCGCCGCCACGGCGACCGCCGACACACCGACCACTGCCGCCGCCGAAGCGGGCACCAGCACCCGCAACAACAGGTCCTGGACGGCCTCCACGTCGGAGACCAGTCGGCTCAGCACGTCCCCCGAGCGGTGCGCCGTGCCACGGCGGGCCGCCAGGGTGGCGAAGACCCGGGCCCGGACGTCGGTGATCATGCGGAGGACCGCGTCGTGCCCGGCGAGCCGTTCGGTGTAGCGGAACACGCCCCGGCTGATCGCCAGTGCCCGGACCGCGACGATCGCCACTGTGAGGCGGTCCAGTGGAGGCTGACCGGCGGCGCTCATCAGCAGCCAGGTGGCGGTGGCCATCAGGGCCAGGCCGGCGAACTCGGTGGCGGCCGCCAGCAGCCCGGCGCCGACCAGGCGGCCCAGGTACGGCCGGGCCAGTCGCAGCACTGCCCGCTCGGCGGCGGCCCGCCCGGCCGGTGCCGCGTCGGCCACGACCGCCGGCCCGTTCTCCACTGTCATCGGGCGGCCTTCCCGGTCGGTTCGGGCGTCAACTCGGTGACCCGACCGTCCTCGATGCGCAGGATCCGGTCGGCGTCGGCCAGCAACGCCGGTCGGTGCGCGACCAGCAGCGCCGTCCGTCCGGCGACCAGGCGACGGGTGGCGTCGAGCACCACCGCCTCGGCCGCCGTGTCGAGCCGGGCGGTGGGTTCGTCGAGCAGCACCACCGGGGCGGAGCGCAGGAACGCCCGGGCCAGTGCCACTCGCTGCCGCTGCCCGCTGGACAGCCCGTGACCGCGCTCACCGAGCAGGGTGTCCAGGCCGTCGGGCAGGCCGGCCACCACGTCGTCCAGGGCGGCGTCGTGCACCGCGGCGGTGAGTACGTCGGCAGGGGTGTCCGGCGCGCCGAGGCGGATGTTGTCGGCCAGCGAGGCGGCGAAGAGGTGGGCCCGCTGCGGCACCCAGGCGAGCTGCCGGCGCCAGGCGTCCGGGTCGGCGGTGGCGAGGTCGACCCCGTTTACGGTGATCCGGCCGCTGGTCGGCACCACGAAACCCAGCAGGAGGCCGAGCAGCGTGCTCTTGCCGGCGCCACTGGGCCCGATGATGGCGATCCGCTCACCGGGCCGGATGGTCACTGTCACGTCGCGCAGCGCTGTGGTCCGCTCGTACGCCACTGTCACCCCCTCGAACCGGATCTCGGCCCGTGCGTCGGGGACGGAGGCGCCTTCGGCGGCCCGGGGCGCGGTGGGTGCGGCGGAGACGGTCAACGCCTCGTCCAGCGCGGCCAGCCCCTCCATGCTGGCGTGGAAGCGGCTGCCTGCGGCCCGCAGCGGCAGGTACGCCTCCGGGGTCAGCAGCAGCACCAGCAGCGCGGTTTGCAGGGCCAGCCCGCCGCCGAGCAGCCGGATGCCGACCGGCACCGCTACCAGCGCCACCGAGAGGGTGGCGACCAGTTCGAGGACCAGCGCGGAGAGGAACGCGATCCGCAGCGTCTTCATTGTGGCGACGCGGTGGCCGTCGGCCATCCGGCGCACCACGTCGGTCTGCGCCCGGGCCCGCCCGAACGCGCGCAGCGTGGGCAGACCGGCGACCATGTCCAGGAAATGCCCGCCGAGCAGCGCGAGCCGCCGCCACTGCCGCTCGGTGGCGGCCTGCGCCTGCCAGCCGAGCAACGCACCGAAGACCGGGATCAGCGGCAGGGTCAGCGCGATGATCACCGCCGAACTCCAGTCGGCGAAGACGACCCGCGCCAGCACCGCCAGGGGCACTGTCACGCTGAGCACCAGTTGCGGCAGATATCCGGTGAAGTACGCGTCCAGCGCGTCCAACCCACGCCCGGCCAGGGTGGCGATCTCACCGGCCCGCTGCCCGGCCACCCACCCGGGCCCGTGCCGGCCCACCGCGCCGAGCAGGTCGGCCCGCAACGTGGCCTTGACCGTGGCGGCGACCCGCGCCGAGACCGTGCCCTGCGCCCAGACCAGTGCCGAGCGGGCGGCGACCGCGACCACGAAGCCGGCCAGCGCCGGTCGATCCAGCCGACCGTCGATCGCGGTGGCCAGCACCGACGCGAGCGCGGTTGCCTGCGCCACGATCAACCCGGCGGCCAGCACCCCCAGGAGCGCGAGCACGGCAAGATCGCCCCGGGCCGCAGGGACCCGGCGCAGCAGACGCGGGTCGAACGGACGGCGGCTCACCAGTACACCGGTGCCCTACCGTCGGTCCGTCCTCGGAAAACCCACCAGCACATCGCCTGGAAGCCTAGTAGGGCCGGAAGTAGCGGCAGCGCCACCCAGCCCAGCAGCCGCAGTGTCGGCGCGCTGGCGGCGGCGTCGGCCACGAGTAGCGAGGCGTCGGGGTCGGTCGTGGACACCAGCACGTAGGGCCAGAGAGCTGCTCCGACCAGCAGCACCGGCAGCGCCAGGGCCGCGCCGGTGGCGACCAGAGCCCACCCTGGCCGCCGTCGGGTCAGCGCCGCGCGGGCCGCCAGCAGCGCCGCCACGAGCAGCACCGGCAGGAGTACGGCCAGTGCCGGCCGCTGCACGGCGTCGCGTACCCGGGCGGAGAGCAGGCCCACGACGGTGGCCAGCGCGACAGCGGTGAGCGCCACCGGCACCAGTCGGCGGGCCGTACGGCCGACCACTGCGGCGGCCTCGGCCGACAGTCGCACTGTGAGGAAGATCGCCCCGTGCACCGCGACCAGTGTGACCATGGCCAGCCCGGTGGCGGCCGCGAACGGGGTCGCCAGGTGTGTCACGCCGGCGACGTGCCCGTCGGCCTGGAGGGGTACGCCCTGCAACAGCGCGGCCAGCAGCACACCCCAGCCCAGCGCGGCGAGGGCGCTGCCGATCACCACGACGCGGTCCCAGCGGGCCCGGATCCGCTCGTCGTCGGGTCGGCTGCGCAGTTGCACCCCGACGGTGACCAGGATGACGCCGACCAGGGCGCCGACGACGGCCGGATAGCAGCCGGCGAGCAACTCGCCCTCCAGGAGGGGGAACGCGCCGAAGAGGATGCCCACGGCGGCCACCAGCCAGACCTCGTTGCCGAGGAAGAACGGGCCGAGCGCGGTGAGCGCCTCCCGCCGTCCGGCCGGACCGACGCCGCGGGCGAGCAGCAGCCCGACGCCGTAGTCGTAGCCGGCGAGCACCAGGTAGCTGGCGAAGAAGAGGCCGAGCACTGCGTACCAGGCGAGGTCCACTGTCTACTCCTCAGAGGAGGGCGGGTTCGGGGTGGGCCGGCTCGCTGGGCGGTGCCGGTGGGCGGCCGAGCGCCGGGTCGGCCGCGCCGCGCCTGGCGTGCCGGGCGAGCAGCACCCAGTTGGTGACGGCGAGGGCGCCCAGCAGCAGGCTGAACCCGATCAGCGAGGCGAGCATCAGTGGTGCGCCGACCGGGGAGACGGCCTGCTCGGTGGGGAGCAGCCCGTACGCCACCCAGGGCTGACGGCCGACCTCCCGGGAGATCCAGCCGAGGATCACCGCGATGAACGGCAGCGGCAGGCCGAGCAGGATCAGCCAGAGCGGGAAGCGCAGTCGGATGACCCAGTCCCGGAAGAGCAGGGGCAACAGGAGCCAGACGCAGCCGAGGGTGAAGCCGATCAGGATCATGAAGCCCAACCCGACGCTGGCCAGCACCGGCGGGGTGTAGTCGCCGGGGCCGAACCGCGTGGTCCACTCGGCGATCAGCGCCTGGCTCTCCGGCCCGTCGCCGCCGAACTTGGTCGGCTGCACCGCGCCCACCGGGCCGAACTGGGCGAAACCGAAGCCCTGCACCATCGAGATGGCCAGTGCCGCGGTGACCAGGCCGATCCGCAGCGAGGTGCGGAAGAGCGCGAAGTCTGGCGTACGCCGGATCAGGTGCCCGGCGCTGACCGCCGCCATCAGCATCCCGCCGACCAGCAGCGCCGCCGAGACCACGTGCCCGAAGGCCATGCCGAGGCTGGGGTTGGTGAGCAGCGCGCCGAAGTCGGTGAGGTGGGCGATTCCGTCGCGGACCTCGTAGCCGACCGGGTTCTGGAGCCAGGAGTTGGCCACCATGATCCAGAACGCCGAGGCGTACGCGGTGATCGCCACGCCCCAGAGCAACGCGAGGTGGAC
Source organism: Micromonospora sp. NBC_00330 (assembly GCF_036136635.1). NCBI lineage: Bacteria > Bacillati > Actinomycetota > Actinomycetes > Micromonosporales > Micromonosporaceae > Micromonospora > Micromonospora sp. NBC_00330. The sequence goes on along the minus strand of NZ_CP108012.1, from coordinate 5,084,532 downwards.
GCCCTTGCCGAGCCGGTGCCAGCCGAAGATCCACATCCCGAGAAACGTGGACTCCAGGAAGAACGCCACGAGCGTCTCGATGGCCAGGGGCGCGCCGAAGACGTTGCCGACGTAGCGCGACAGGCCACTCCAGTTCAGCCCGAACTGGAACTCCATCACGATCCCGGTCGCGATGCCGAGCACGTAGTTGATCACGTAGAGCTGACCCCAGTAGCGGGTCAGCCGCTCCCACTTCGGGTTGCCGGTGAGCACCCAGGCGGTCTGCATGCCGACCAGCAGGGTGACCAGCCCGAGCGTGACCACCACGAACAAAAAGTGGATCGAGGTGGTGGTCGCGAACTGTAGGCGGGCGAGGAGCAGGGTGTCCATGACCAGCCCTCCATAGCGTTGGCTGCCTTGTCGTAGCCACCCTACACGTAGTTTGCCTACTGGTAAGAACTACTACGCCCTGTCGTAGGTAACTCTACTACGTCACGTAGTAAATGAGGGAAAGCGCGCTCGATCGTGGATGCAGTGGTCTCGCGGATCCGGGATGCCCCTCGATCCTGGATCGAGTGCGATCTTGCGAGGGCGCCGGGCGCGCGGTGCGGGGGCGCGGGCAGTGAGGGCGGGGCGAGGGCGTGGGAGTGCGCGCGGTGTGGGGTGCGCGGTGCGGGAGTGCGCGCGGTGCGGGGGAGTGCCCTCCGCGCGGTTCTGCCGCGTGGGCTCAGGCGTGCCCGGTGGGCGTCAGCTCAGGAAGAGGGTGACCGGGAGGGCGACCAGCGTGGTGGCGACCGCGAGGGCGGTGGCGCCGAGCACCCGGGGCGGCTGGTCGCTGACCAGCAGGCGCTGCACCCGTACGTCGAGATCCCGGTCGCCCATGCCGAGCGCGCCGGCCGGGGTGATCCGGTGCCCGGCGGCGGCGAACCGGCGCAGGGCCCCCGCCAGCGGGGCGTCGGCGTGCAGCTCGCGGGCCTTGTCGTCGGCGCGCATCTCGACCAGCAGGGCGACCCGCTCGTGCGCGTCGCGCACCCAGCCGAACCACGGCAGTGCCCGGCACAGCGCGGTGAACGGCAGCAGCACCAGGTCGTGCCGCTCGTGGGCGTGCGCACGCTCGTGGCTGAGAACCGCGGCCAGCTCGGCCCGGTCCAACAGGCTCAGGGTGCCGGCGCTGACCACCACCTGCGGCTTGACGCCCGGCAGGCAGTACGCGGCGGCGCTCGGATGATCCAGCACCAGCGCGCCCGGCGCGGCCGGGTCGTTTCGGGCGACAAGGGAGAGCAGGTCCCGGTGGCGACGCTGGGCGCGTACGGTGCCGTGGATGCTGCGCACCGTCGTGGTGACCAGCACCGCCCCGATGCCGAAGCCCACGCCGACGCCGGCCAGGTGGAACGTGCCCACCCCGATCGGCAGGGCGCCGTGGGCGAGGTCGTTGGCCAGGGCGAGCAGTGCGCTGCCGGTCGGGCGGTCGTACGCGCTCAACCCCAGCGCCATCGGCAGGCCCATCGCGGAGAGGCCCAACGCCAGCCCGACGGCTTGCCAGCAGATGATCGCCACCCGAGGGCTGCGCCACGTCCAGGTGGAGCGGGCCAACACCTGGGCGGTCAGATAGCAGGCCAGCATCGTGGCGGCGAAGTGCACGGCGTAGGCCATGGCGCGCGCCCTACCGCTCCGCTGCCTCGCCGGCGGGTCGTCGGCCCGCCGGCCCGTCCACCCTGTCGGTCAGGGCGTCGGCCCCGCCCGCGTCGCCGCCGGTGGAGCCCGGCCCGGTCAGGCCGGCCTCGCTGCCCAGGGCCGCTCGCAGCACCTCGGCCTCGGTGCCGGTCACCGAGCGGGCGAAGCGCACCAGCGCGGCGTCCCGGCTTCCACCCAGGTCGAGGGCGTCGAGCATGAGTTGAGCGATGTGCGCCTCGCGGCTGGCCGCCGGACGGTACCGCCAGGCCCGACCCTCCCGCTCCCGTTGCACCATGCCCTTGCCGGCCAGTCGGTCCAGCACTGTCATCACAGTGGTGTACGCCAGCTCACGGCCATCGAGCGCGTCGGCCACCTCGCGCACGGTCACCCCGTCCGACGTGCCGGGAACCACGTCCCACAGCACGTCCATCACCGCACGCTCAAGATCGCCCAACCGAGTCACGAACCAATCCTACCCCCGGTAGTAGACCCCCACCGACCCACCAGGCCGTCCCTGCCCCCGCCCCACCCCACCCCAGCGGCGATCATGAGGTTGACCGGCTTGACGGAGATCGAACACCCCGCCAACCCCATGATCACCAGCCAGGATCGGCGGTACCGGCCAAGATCCGGACGAACCCGGCCCACGTCAGGTTTTCCGGGGGAGCCCGCCCACGCAGGGATCAAGCTTGAACGCCCGGAGTGGGCGGGCTCCCCCGGAAAACCCCAACGGCAGGGACCGATCACACCCCCTTGGGGTGCCACACCGTCTTCGTCTCCAACAGCGCCGTCATCCGAGCCACACCCGGGTCGACCGACCAGTCGTGGTCGGACGGGGCCGGTCGGAGCACCCGCTTGAGGTTCTCCGCCGCCTTGACCTCCAGGTCGGTGGCGAGCGCGGCGTCGGTGACCCCGGTCAGGTCGATCGCGTTGACGTCCATGTGCGCGGCCAGCGTCGGCGCGGTCTCGGTGATCGCGCCGGTGAGGATGTTGACCACACCGCCGGGCAGGTCGGAGGTGGCCAGCACCTCGGCCAGCGTCACCGCCGCCAGCGGCTCGCTCGGGGATGCCGCCACCACGACTGTGTTGCCGGTGACGATCGCCGGGGCGATCACGCTGACCAGGCCGAGCAGCGCCGGGCGCTCCGGGGCGACCACAGCGACCACGCCGGTCGGCTCGGGCGCGGAGATGTTGAAGTACGGGCCGGCGACCGGGTTGGCGCCGCCGTACACCTGGGCCAGCTTGTCGGCCCAGCCCGCGTACCAGACCCAGCGGTCGACAGCGGCGTCCACCTCGTCGCCGGGGATGCCCAGGGCGACGAACTGTTCGCGGCGGCCCTCCAGCATCTCGGCGGCCCGGTAGAGGATCTGACCCCGGTTGTACGCCGTCGCGCCGGCCCAGCCCTTGACGGCGGCGCGGGCGGCGACCACCGCGTCCCGGGCGTCCTTGCGGGAGGCCAGTGACACATTCGAGGACTGCACGAGATACGACCGTCCCGACTCGCTGCGCGGGAACTTCCCGCCGATGAAGAGCTTGTACGTCTTGCGTACCGCGACCCGCTCAGACATTGAGGTAGCCCTCCAGCCCGTGCCGGCCGCCCTCGCGACCGTAGCCCGACTCCTTGTAACCACCGAACGGCGAGGTGGGGTCGAACTTGTTGAAGGTGTTGGCCCAGACCACGCCGGCGCGCAGCCGGTCGGCCATCCACAGGATCCGGGAGCCCTTGTCGGTCCAGATCCCGGCCGACAGCCCGTACGGCGTGTTGTTGGCCTTCTCCACGGCCTCGGCCGGGGTGCGGAAGGTGAGCACCGACAGCACCGGGCCGAAGATCTCCTCGCGGGCGATCCGGTGTGCCTGGGTGACGCCGGTGAAGATGGTCGGCGCGAACCAGAAGCCCCGGTCGGGCAGTTCGCACGGCGGTGACCAGCGCTCGGCGCCCTCGGCCGAGCCGGCGTCGGACAGTTCGCGGATCCGCTCCAGTTGGGCTGCCGAGTTGATCGCGCCGACGTCGGTGTTCTTGTCCAGCGGGTCGCCGACCCGCAGCTGAGCCATCCGTCGCTTCAGCGACTCCAGCACCCGGTCGGCAACGTTCTCCTGGACCAGCAGTCGGGAGCCGGCGCAGCAGACGTGCCCCTGGTTGAAGAAGATGCCGTTGACGATGCCCTCGACTGCCTGGTCGATGGGTGCGTCGTCGAAGACGATGTTGGCAGCCTTGCCGCCCAGCTCCAGGGTGAGCTTCTTGCTGGTGCCGGCGACGGACCGGGCGATGGCCCGGCCCACGTCGGTGGAGCCGGTGAAGGCGACCTTGTCCACGCCGGGATGCTCGACCAGGGTGCGGCCGGTGTCGCCGGCGCCGGTGAGGATGTTGACCACACCGGCCGGCAGTTCGGCCTGCTGGCAGATCTCGGCGAAGAGCAGCGCGGTCAGCGGGGTGGTCTCGGCCGGCTTCAGCACCACTGTGTTGCCCGCGGCGAGCGCCGGGGCGATCTTCCAGGCCAGCATGAGCAGCGGGAAGTTCCACGGGATGACCTGCGCGGCCACGCCGATGGGTCGCGGGTTCGCGCCGAAGCCGGCGTGCTCCAGCTTGTCGGCCCAGCCCGCGTAGTAGAAGAAGTGGGCGGCGACCAGCGGCAGGTCGACGTCGCGGGACTCGCGGATCGGCTTGCCGTTGTCGAGCGATTCCAGGACGGCCAGCTCGCGGGAGCGCTCCTGGATGAGCCGGGCGATCCGGTACAGGTACTTCGCCCGGTCCCGGCCCGGCATCGGGCCCCAGACCTTGTCGTACGCCTTGCGGGCGGCGCGCACCGCGCGTTCCACGTCCTGGGCGCCGGCCTCGGCGACCTCGGCCAGCACCTCCTCGGAGGCGGGGTTGATCGACTTGAAGCTGCCACCGTCGGTCGGGTCGACGAACGTGCCGTCGATGAACAGCCCGTACGAGGGTTTGAGGTCCACCACCGAGCGGGACTCGGGGGCGGGGGCGTATTCGAACATCGGCTATCAGTCCAGGGTGAAGTAGTCGGGACCGGAGTAGGTGCCGGTCGTCAGCTTGGTGCGCTGCATCAGCAGGTCGTTGAGCAGGCTGGACGCGCCGAAGCGGAACCAGTCCGGGTTGAGCCAGTCCGGGCCGACGGTCTCGTTGACCATCACCAGGTACTTGATCGCGTCCTTGGTGGTCTTGATGCCACCGGCGGGCTTCACGCCCACCTGCCGCCCGGTCGCTTCGCGGAAGTCGCGGACCGCTTCCAGCATCACCAGGCTCACCGGCATGGTCGCCGCGATCGGGACCTTGCCGGTGGAGGTCTTGATGAAGTCGCCGCCGGCCAGCATGGCCAGCCAGGAGGCCCGCCGGACGTTGTCGTAGGTGGCCAGCTCGCCGGTCTCCAGGATCACCTTGAGGTGGGCGTCCCCGGAGGCCTCCTTGGTGGCCACGATCTCGTCGTAGACCTCCTTGTACCGCCCGGACAGGAAGGCACCCCGGTTGATCACCATGTCGATCTCGTCGGCGCCGGCCGCGACGGCGGCCCGGGTGTCGGCCAGCTTGATCTCCAACGGCGCCTGACCCGACGGGAACGCGGTCGCCACGCTGGCCAGGTGCACGCCACTTCCGCGCAGCACCTCGGCCACGTGCGGGACCATCGCCGGGTAGACGCAGACCGCGCCGACGTGCGGGCAGGACGGGTCGGCTGGGTCCGGACGCAGGGCCTTCGCGGCGAGCGCGCGCACCTTGCCCGGGGTGTCCGCCCCTTCCAGGGTGGTCAGGTCGACCATCCGGATCGCCAGATCGATTGCCTGGGCCTTGGCGGTGGTCTTGATGGAGCGGGTGCCGAGCTGTGCCGCCCGCTGCTCCGCGCCGACCTGGTCCACGCCGGGCAGGCCGTGCAGGAAGGTCCGCAGAGCGGTCTCGGATCGTCCCAGCTCGGAGAGCTCCGACCGGGCCGACGTCGTTGTCGCCGTCATGCCGAGAAGTCTACGCACGAGACCGCCGAGTGATCTTGCTCACGACCGCTCGACGACGTGCCGACGTGAGCGGCGTCCCTGGTCCGACCGCACCCGCACCGCCGCGCGGTACGGACCGGTAGGTTGAGCGATCGTGGACGTACACGTCATTGACCACCCGCTGGCCCAGTCCAGGTTGACCGCCATGCGGGACGCGCGCACCGATTCCTCGACGTTCCGGGCGGCGCTGCACGAACTGACCACCATGCTGGTGTACGAGGCGGCGCGCTCCTTCCCCGTCGAGCGGTACCCGGTGCAGACGCCGGTCACCGGCACCGAGGGCACCCGGCTGGCCAACCCGCCGCTGCTGGTCCCGGTGCTGCGCGCCGGGCTGGGCATGGCGGACGCCGCGCTGGGCCTGCTGCCCGAGTCCTCGATGGGGTTCGTGGGCCTGGCCCGCGACGAGGCGACCTACGAGCCCCGCGCGTACATGGAGTCGCTGCCCCGCGACCTGGCGGGGCTGCCGGTGCTGGTGCTCGACCCGATGCTGGCCACCGGTGGTTCGCTGGAGCACTGCTGCCAGCTTTTGGCCGACCGCGGCTGCACCGACATCACGGTGCTCTGTGTGCTCGCCGCCCCGGTCGGCATTGACCGGTTGGAGCGCTCCGGCCTGCCGTTGCGCCTGGTCACGGCCTCGATCGACGAGGGGCTCAACGACCGCATGTTCATCGTCCCCGGCCTGGGCGACGCCGGGGACCGCCAGTTCGGTGGCATGCCCCGCTTCTGAGGGGATACCCGGTCGGTGCCGGCTGCGGCGGGTCCGTGCGCGCGGTGCGCGGACCCGCTACCGTCTCCGGCCATGACTGGTGTTGCGCTCGCCGAGGAGTTGCTGCTCCTCGCCTACGACGACACGACCGGCAAGGCGACCATGCCACGGATCAGCCTGGACCTGGGCATGGCCGCCGCGGTGCTGGTCGAGCTGGCTCTGGCCGGCCGGATCGCGTACGCCGACGGGTCCCTGACGGTGATCGACCCGACGCCGACCGGCGAGCCGTTCAGCGACGACGTCCTCAGCCGGATCGCCGCCGACACGCCGCACACCCCGGCGTCCTGGGTGCAGCGTCTGCGGCACGGCCTGCGCGACCGGATCCTCGCCGACCTGTGCCGGCAGGGCGTCGTCCGGGACGTCGACGAGACCGAGCTGGGCTTCATCCACGTGCACCGTTACCCGGTCGTGGACACCTCCGTCGAGGCGGAGACCCGGCAGCGGCTGGCCGAGGCGCTGACCGGCGCGGCAGCCCCGGACGAGCGGACCGCCGCGCTGGCCACCCTGGTCGTGGTGCTCCGGATGGAGTCCGCGCTCGGAGTGGGCGTCGAGGCCGCCGCCGACGCCCGCCGCCGGCTGACGGAGATCGCCACCGGCGCCGGGTTCTCCGGCGAGGTGAGCACCGACGACTCGGTGGTCCGCCCGTCGGTCGGCCTGGTCGTCGCCGCCCTGGCCAAGGCCGTCGACCAGGCCCTCGGCCCGCGCCGCTGACCCCGCGCGCCGGTCAGAGCCCCAGAGCTGCGGCGACCTCGCCGCGCAGGGCGGCGACCGCCTGCGCCGCCCTGCTGCGGGCCGTCCGGACGTCACCGTCCACCACCGGTTCCACCACCTCGAGGTACGCCTTGAGCTTCGGCTCGGTCCCGGACGGGCGGATCACCACCCGGGCCACGGCGGTCCGCAGGATCACCACGTCCGACTCGGGCAGCAGGTCCCGGACGCTGTCCACCGGCTGCCCGAGCAGTGTGGCCGGGGTGGCCGCCCGGATCCGGGCCATCGCGTCGGCGATGACCCGCAGGTCGTCCACCCGGGCGGAGAGCTGGTCGGTGTGGTGGACGCCGAACTCGGCGGCCAGTTCGTCCAGCCGGTCGGTCAGCGTACGACCCTGCGTCTTCAGGCCGGCGGCCAACTCGGCCACCGTCAGCGCGGCGGTGATGCCGTCCTTGTCCCGGACGTGTTCCGGGGCGACGCAGTAGCCGAGCGCCTCCTCGTAGCCGAAGACCAGCGGCGCGCTCCCGCCGCCGGCCCGCACGATCCACTTGAAGCCGGTCAGCGTCTCGTCGTAGGGCAGGCCCCGAGCCGCGCACATCGCCCGCAGCAGTGACGACGACACGATCGTGGTGGCGTAGAGCCCGGTCACCCCCCGGCGCATCAGGTGATCGGCGAGCAGGACGCCCACCTCGTCGCCCCGCAGCATCCGCCAGCCGTCGCGCTCGTCCCGGACGACCACAGCGCAACGGTCGGCGTCCGGGTCGTTGGCGATGGCGAGGTCAGCGCCGGTGGAGTCGGCCAGTGCGATCAGCCGGTCCACCGCACCCGGCTCCTCCGGGTTGGGAAAAGACACCGTCGGAAACGCCGGGTCGGGCTCGGCCTGGTCGGGCACCACCCCGGGCACCGGGAAGCCGGCGCTGGCGAAGGCGGCGGTGAGCACCGCCGCGCCCACCCCGTGCAGCGGGGTGTACGCCACAGTCAGGTCCCGTGGCCCGTCCGGGTCGATCACCGCGGTGGCCCGTTCGACGTACGAGGCGACCAGGTCGTCGCCGAGCACCTGACCGGGCTCGCCCAACGGCACCTGGGCCAGCGGCCCGACCGCTCGGATGGCGGCCTCGATACCGGCGTCGGCGGGTGGCACGATCTGCGCGCCGGCACCCAACTCGCCGCCCAGCTCCGCGCCGAGGTAGACCTTGTAGCCGTTGTCCTGCGGCGGGTTGTGGCTGGCCGTGACCATCACGCCGGCGACACCGCCGAGGTGCCGCACGGCGTACGCCAGCACCGGGGTGGGCAGCGGGCGGGGGAGCAGCAGCGCCGGACGGCCAGCGCCGGTGGCCACCTGGGCGGTGCGCTCGGCGAACTGCCGGGAGCCGTGCCGGGCGTCGTACCCGACCACCAGCGGACCGGTGCCGCCCTGGGCCGCGAGCCAGGTGACCAGGCCGGCAGCGGCCTGGGTGACCACGGCGAGGTTCATGCCGTTCGGGCCGGCGCGCAGCGGGCCGCGTAGGCCCGCAGTGCCGAAGGTCAGCGGGCCGGCGAACCGGTCGGCCAGCTCCGGGGCGCTCGCCGGAAGCCCGTCGAGCACCGCCGTCAGCTCGTCCCGGCTGGCCGGGTCGGGGTCGTCGGCCAGCCAGCGCCGGGCTTGCTCGCGAATGTCGTCGATGTCAGTGGTGTCCGCCGCCATGCCCCTTGATAGCACGGCGACGGATCATCCCTGTCGGTTCCCTCCGGCTCAGCCGTTCCCGGTGAGCTGGAACGTCCGGGTCATCTCGTCGAAGATCGGCTTGCTCTCCGCGAACTTGGCGTCCGTGGCGGTGAGGTAGAACGAGTACGCCTTGCCGTCCTGGGCGACGCCCCGCCAGACGCCGTGCCGCATCGCGTCACCCGCGCCGCAGGTGTACTCGAATTCGGCTGCCGGCTTGCTGGCCAGTTCGGTCTCCGTGGAGGAGATCTGGTTGTACGGCTTGACGCAGGAGGTGCTCCGGGTCTTGAGGCCGTTCTCGGCCGTCTCGGCCCACCGGACGGAGCTGCTGCTCCACTTCTCGGTGATGATGCGGACCTTGCGGCCGCTGTCCGCAGGGTCGATGTAGTCGGTGTACGAGCCGCCGGTGGCCTTCTTCCAGCCCTTCGGCACCATGACCTGGATCCCGCGGGCCGTGTGCTCCTGCATCTCGACGGTGGGGGCCGCCGGGGCGGACGTGGTGGGCTGCGCGGCCGGGGTGCTCGGCGGGGTGTCGTCGCCGCCGGAGAGCGCCACCGCGGTGATCAGCAGCACGACGACCAACCCGCCGGCCGCGGCGAGCTGCACCTTGCGCGGCCAGCCCTTGACAGTGGTGACGAGCTGACCACCGGTGGCCCGGACCTTGTCCAGCGCGCTGCCGCCCGAAGCGGCGGGCGCGGTGGCCCAGGGCTGGCCGGTGCCCGGCACCGACCACTGGTTGCCGCCGCCGTAGGTGCCGCCGACGCGCTGGGTGGCCTCCGGTGCGCCGCCGTACCCGACCTGCTGGGTGGCATCGGCCGAGTTGCCGTAGCTGACCCGCTGGGTGGCGTCGGGGTGCCCGCCGGCGTCCACCCGCTGGGTGGCGTCCGCGTTGCCGCCGTAGGTGCGCCCTGCCGCCGGTCGGCCGGGAGTCGGCATCGCGCCGGTCGGCGTGTGCAGGGGGCCGGCCAACGCGTCGGCGCTGGTCTCGTCGAGCCCACCGGTGGTGCCGGCCGGGCGAGCCGCCTGCGGGCGCTCGCCCCGGCGCAGCGCTGCCAGCCGGTCGGTCAGGGACTCACCCGGGGCCAGCATCGCCTTGCCGCCGATCTGGCTGTCCGGCTTCGGCTCCGGCTGGGCCGGTGGGAGGACGGGGATGGGGCGCTGCTGCACCGGCACCACCGCGTACGGGTCGGTGACCGAGTGCACAGCCGTCGCCGTGCTGCCCAGCGGGCCGGCGAGCAGCTCGCGCAGCATGGCCCGGGAGGTGTGCACGTCGAGTCGGCGCGCCGGGTCCTTCTCGAGCAGACCCATCAGCACCCGGGTCAGCGGGCCGCTGCGCTGCGGTGGGGCGGGCGGGTCCTCCACCACTGCGTGCATGGTCTCGATCGGGTCGCCCTTGTCGAACGGGGGCCGCCCCTCGACGGCGGTGTAGAGCGTCACACCCAGCGAGAAGAGATCACTGGGCGGGCCGAACTCCTGGCCCATGGCCCGCTCGGGCGAGATGAAGTGCGGCGAGCCGAGCACCATGCCGGGGGTGGTGAGCTGCACGTCGGTGGGCATCCGGGCGACCCCGAAGTCGGTCAGCACGCAGCGCCCGTCGGTGCAGATCAGCACGTTTGCGGGTTTGACGTCACGGTGCAGCACGCCGATCGCGTGCGCGACCTCCAACGCGCCGAGCAGCGCGATGCCGATCTTGGCGACGGCGCGGGGCGCGACCGGCCCGTCCTCGATCACCATGTCGGCGAGGCTGCGGGCGTCCAGCAGCTCCATCACGATCCACGGCCGGCCGGCCTCGGTGACCACGTCGTACACCTGCACCACGGCTGGGTGCTGGATGGCGGCGGCGGCGCGGGCCTCGCGCAGGGTGCGTTCGTACATCGCGTCGCGGTCGCTGGGGGCCAGCCCCGGGGGCAGGACGACCTCCTTCACCGCCACGTCACGGCGCAGCAGGGTGTCTGTGGCGCGCCACACCGTGCCCATGCCGCCGTTGCCCACCGAGGACCGCAGCGAGTACCGGCCACCAATGGTGGTGCCGGGCGCCGCTCGTCCGTTGGCGGGACTAACTGGTCCGCCGCTCCACGTCGGGATCTGAGTCACAGAAAAGCCACCGGGGGAAATCGAGGGGGGCTGGGACACAACCCCCCTATCTTGCTGGTTCCGACGCCCGATGCGAAAGCCGACGCGGCGGACGTTTGTCGAAGTCGACAGAACGTGCCCTGTCGTTCACCTGGTGTCGACCGGTCGGGACGCACTGTGCGGTATCCCTCACGCGACCACGTGGCCAGGCGTCCTACCATCCGGGGATGAACCAACGGCGGTCAAGTGAGTCCGGTTTCCCGATCAACGGCGTCTACACGGAGGCCGACCTTCCGGAGGACCTGGACTCCCGGCTCGGCAGCCCGGGCGAGTTTCCGTACACCCGGGGTGTCTACCCCACCATGTACACCTCCCGCCCGTGGACCATGCGCCAGTACGCCGGCTTCGGCACCGCCACCGAGTCCAACGCGCGGTACCACCAGTTGTTGCGGGCCGGCACGATGGGCCTCTCCGTCGCGTTCGACCTGCCGACCCAGATGGGCTACGACTCGGACGAGCCGATCGCGCACGGCGAGGTCGGCAAGGTGGGTGTCGCGATCGACTCCATCGAGGACATGCGGCTGCTCTTCGCCGACATCCCACTGGACAAGGTGTCCACCTCGATGACCATCAACGCGCCCGGTTCGGTGCTGCTGCTGCTCTACCAACTCGTCGCCGAGGAGAACGGGGTGCCGGGCACGGCGCTCAACGGCACCATCCAGAACGACATCCTCAAGGAGTACATCGCCCGAGGGACGTACATCTTCCCGCCGAAGCCGTCGCTGCGCCTGGTGGCCGACACGTTCGCGTACTGCCGCAGCGAGGTGCCGAAGTGGAACACCATCTCCATCTCCGGCTACCACATGGCGGAGGCCGGCGCGACGCCCGCGCAGGAGATCGCGTTCACGCTGGCCAACGGGGTGGAGTACGTACGGGCGGCGCTGGCCGCCGGGCTCGCCGTCGACGACTTCGCGCCCCGGCTGTCGTTCTTCTTCGTGGCCCGCACCACGCTGCTGGAGGAGGTGGCGAAGTTCCGCGCCGCCCGGCGGATCTGGGCCCGGCTGATGCGGGACGACTTCGGCGCCAAGGATCCGAAGTCGATGATGCTGCGGTTCCACACCCAGACCGCCGGCGTGCAGCTCACCGCCCAGCAGCCGGAGGTGAACCTGGTTCGCGTGGCGGTGCAGGGTCTGGCTGCCGTGCTCGGTGGCACCCAGTCGCTGCACACCAACAGCTTCGACGAGGCGATCGCGCTGCCCACCGAGAAGGCGGCCCGGCTCGCGCTGCGTACCCAGCAGGTGCTGGCCTATGAGACGGACCTGACCGCCACCGTCGACCCGTTCGCGGGGTCGTACGTGGTGGAGGCGATGACCGCCGAGATCGAGGCTGCCGCCGTCGAGTTGATGGAGCGGGTGGCCGACCACGGCTCGGCGGTGGACGCGATCGAGGCCGGGTTCCAGAAGCGGGAGATCGAGCAGTCCGCGTACCGGATCGCCCAGGAGATCGACTCGGGGGAGCGGGTGGTGGTCGGGCTCAACCGGTTCACCGTGGACGAGGAGGAGCCGTACGAGCCGCTGCGGGTCGACCCGACGATCGAGGCGGCCCAGGCCGACCGGCTGGCCCGGCTGCGCTCCGAGCGGGACGCCGACGCGGTCACGCGGGCGCTCGCCGACCTTCGGGCCGCCGCCGAGGGCACCGAGAACGTGTTGTACCCGATGAAGGAGGCGCTGCGGGCCCGGGCGACAGTGGGTGAGGTCTGCGGGACGTTGCGTGAGGTCTGGGGGTTGTACCGACCCACCGACCGATTCTGAGCGCCCGGCCGCGACTGCGGTTGAGCGCCCGGCCGCGACTGCGGCCTCGGGGCGCGGTGTGTCCGGCGCTCTCAGCGGGTATCCGGTCGGTTGAGCCGGGACGCACACCGTGTGCGCCCACGGTGGGTGGGTGCGTGTGAGCGTCCTTATCCGGCTCGTTGCCGTGTGTGGTCGGCTAATTGTCGGAGTGTCAGTTCATCACCCCGACTAATGCGACAATTTGGCAACGGGGCTCCGACTGGCGCCGGGATTCGTGACCGCCGTGATCGGTTACGCGTTGTAGGAGGTGAGGGGCTGATGACGGCGTTTGACCGTGATCTACCTGCTGTCCCCCGCCTTGAGGAGCGCCCCCAGCAGGGCATACGTGACTCTGCGCGGTCCGATCATTACCGTAACGAGGTTGCGCAGCGTCACCGTCGGAGGTCTAGGCTGTCTGCTGTCCCCGATGATCCATCCATTCCTAGTGATCGAGAATTCGACGTGACGAGTGCGTTGACGCTGCCCACAAGTGGCCAGCTGGCGTCGTCCTGGCCGGAGACGCCACCGGGATCCCAGCCCCTGCCCCGCGAGCTGGACCACCTTCTCGCGCTCCGGGTACCGGGGCTGATCGCTACGCGCCGTCACCTCCACTCGCACCCGGAGCTCTCGGGCAACGAGTTCGAGACGGCCGCACTGATCGCCCGGGAGCTGTCGCTGGCCGGGTTGAACCCGCGCCTGCTGCCCAAGGGCAACGGCGTGATCTGCGACGTCAACGGCAGGCCGGACGGTCCGGTCGTGGCGCTGCGCGCCGACATCGACGCCCTGCCGCTGGACGATCCCAAGGACGTCCCGTACCGGTCGACAGTGGAAGGCGTCTGCCACGCCTGCGGACACGACGTGCACACCTCGGTCCTGCTCGGCGTCGGCATGCTGCTGGCCCAGCTCGCCGACCTCGGTGAGCTGGACGGTCGGGTCCGGCTCATCTTCCAGCCGGCCGAGGAGATCCTGCCCTGCGGTTCGCTGGAGGTCATCGAGGCCGGCGGCCTGGACGACGTGGTGCAGATCTTCGCGCTGCACTGCGACCCGAACCTGCCGGTGGGCCAGGTCGGCCTGCGGGTCGGCCCGATCACCGCGGCCGCCGACAACGTGACGGTCCGACTCTCCGGCCCGGGCGGGCACACCGCCCGCCCGCACCTGACAGTCGACATGGTCGACGCGCTCGGTCGGCTGATCACCGAGGTGCCGGCCCTGGTCAGCCGCCGGGTGCCGGCCAACAGCGGCCTGCTGCTGGTCTTCGGCCACGCCTCGGCCGGCACCCGCTACAACGTCATCCCGTCCGAGGCGAGCGCCTCCGGCACCCTCCGGGTGATGGACCGCGACACCTGGGAGCAGGCTCCCAAGATCGTCGCTCAGGTGGTGCGGGACGTGATCGCGCCGACCGGTGCCACAGTCGACCTGGAATACCTGCGCGGCCGGCCGCCGGTGTGCAACGACGCCCACGCCATCCAGGTGCTGACCGCCGCCACCGCCGCCGCCCTCGGCCCGGACGGGATCGCCGAGACACCGCAGAGCATGGGCGGCGAGGACTTCTCCTGGTACCTGGAGTACGTCCCCGGCGCCCTCGCCCGGCTCGGCGTGGGTCGCTCCGGCCCCAACGTCGACCTGCACCGGGCGAGCTTCGACGTGGACGAGCGGTCCATCGCGGTCGGCGTCCGCGTCATGGTGCAGACCGCGTTGCGGGCACTGGCGGCGGCGCGCTGACCGGCGCGACCAGAGCCGGGGACTTACGCCGTCGGCGCAGCACCACCAGCAGCGCCACCAGCGGTACGCCCAGCGCCACCAGCCACGGCAGCAACGCGCCCAGCACCGTGAGCAGGACGGTCATCGAGACGACGAACGCCTTCCAGCCGCCCTTGAGCCCGACCAGGAAGCCGGTCTCGGCCTCGTCCTCGGTGTCCTTCGCCGCCGGCCCGGCCAGCGACACGGTGATCGTGGAGAGGGCGGTCAGGTCGGCCAGGCGCCGTTTCTTGGCCTCCAGCGAGGCCAGGTCGGCCTCCCGTCGACCCAACTCGTTCTCCAGCGACACCAGGTCGGTGATCGAGGTGGCCCGGGACAGCAACCGGCGGGCGCTCTCCACCCGGGCCCGCTGACTGGTGATCCGGGCCTCCAGGTCGACGGTCTCCTCCGTGACGTCCTGGGTGTCGATCTGCCGGCTCTGCTGCCGACCGAGCTTCGCGATCTCCTCCACCACGCCGGTGAACTTCGCCGCCGGCACCCGCAACTCCAACTCCGCCACCGCGTCGGCGTCGGCACTGCGCCGCTGGTCACCACCGACGAAGCCGCCGGCCTGGGTGGCCACGGCGGTGGCCTCGCGGGCGGCGGAGTCCACATCGTCCACCTGCACCCGCATCCTTCCGGTGTAGATGATCGCCCGCTGGTCGACCCGTAGGTCCGGCGCGCCGGCGCCGGCACCCTCCGGCGCGCCCGCGGCGGCGTCCCGGCCCGCCTCGCCGCCGTTGGCCGCTGGCGCCTCGGCCGCCGTGTCCGCGCTGTCGTGCGCCCCGCTGTCGCCGGCGCCGCACCCCGTCAGCGCCAGGGCCGCCGCCAGTGTCGTGGCCGCCAGCAGCGCACTGCGGCGTCGTCCCACCTGTCCGTCCATCCCCGCTCCCATCGTCGTCAACCGGTGTGGCGATAGCTCGGACGCGACGCGCACACCGGCTGGTTCCGGCAGACTGCGCTGAGGACGTCACGATTCGATAATCGAGGAGTCACGATGCGGCTCACCAAGTACGCCCACTCCTGCCTCCGGGTGGAACACGACGGGGGAGTGCTCGTCGTCGACCCCGGCGTGTTCGGCGACGCCACGGCGGCGCTGGACGGTGCGGACGCGGTGCTGATCACCCACGAACACCCCGACCACCTGGATCTGGCAGCGGTGCGCCTCCAACTCGACCGACAGCCGTTCCCGATCCACGGGCCCGCCTCGCTCGCCGAGACCCTGGGCGACGCGGCCGACGTGCTGCGCCCGGTCAGCGTCGGTGAGTCGTTCACCGCCGCCGGGGTCGCGGTGCGCGCGTACGGGGGGCGGCACGCCGTGATCCACCCCGACATCCCGGTGGTCGACAACCTCGGCTACCTGATCAACGACGTGGTCTACCACCCGGGAGACTCGCTGGTGGTGCCCGACGAGACACCCGTCGACACGCTCTTCGCACCGATCCACGCCCCCTGGTCGAAGTTTTCCGAGGTGGTCGACTTCATCCGCGCTGTCGCACCGCGGCGCGCGTACGCCCTGCACGACGCGTTGCTCAACGACAACGGGCTGGGCGTGCTCGACAGGCAGTACACGGCGCTGTCCGGCACCGAATACCAGCGGCTGGAGCCCGGTAGCCGGGTGGACGTCTGACCCGATGCCCGGCCTCTCCGCGGAGCTGGTGCAGCAGCTCTACCGCACCCCACCGGACCGGTTCGTGGCCGCCCGGGACGCCGCCGTGGCCGAGGCCCGCCGGGCCGGTGACCCGGCCACCGCCCGGCAACTGGCCCGGCTGCGTCGCCCGACGGTGGCGGCCTGGTTGGTGAACCTGCTCGCCATCCGACGCCCGGAGCTGGTCGCCGATCTGGTGCAGCTCGCCGACGCCCTGCGGGTCGCCCAGCGGGAGTTGCGGGGGCCCCGACTGCGGGAGCTGTCCGCGCAGCGCAGGGCGGTGGTCGGCGCGCTGGTCGCCGAGGTTCGCAAGCTCGCCGCGGCCGAGCCGGACGCGCCACCGGCGAGCCGGCTGCCCCTGGCCGAGGTGGAGGCGACGCTGAACGCGGCGTTCTCCGACGTCGAGGTCGCTGAGCAGGTGCGGGCGGGCCGCCTGCTGCGGGCGACCAGCTACGCCGGCTTCGGTGAGGTGCCCCGGCCGCAACTGCGGCTGGTCACCGACGATGACGAGGAGCGCGAGGAGGAGCGCCCGGCCCGCCGACCCGGCCCCCAACGGGGCCGTCCCGAGGCGGCACCCCGTACGGACCGGGCGGCCGAGCGTGCCGAGCAGGCCGAACGGGCCGCACAGCGGGCGGCCCGAGCCGAGCGGGCCCGGCAGCGCCGCGCCCTGGACCGGGAGTTGGGGAAGGCCCAGGCCGACCAGGAGCGGGCCGAGACCGAGCTGACCGAGGCGACCGGGCAGGAGCGCGACGGTGCGGCAGTACTCGATCGCCTTGAGGCCGAGCTGGCCGAGCTGGAGCGGCGGCGCGCGGTCGCCGAGCAGGACCTCAGCCGGGCCAAGCTCGCCCGGCGTGCCGCCGAACGGGCGGTCACAGTGGCCCGGCGGCGTGCCGGTGAGGTCGAGGCGGCGGTCGAGGCACTGGCGGCCGAAGAGGGGGATGCGGACGCGGGCAGTGGCGCGGCAGACTGAGCATCGATGGACGACGACGAGTGTGCGGGCCGTACACGGCGAGTGGCCTCCGGTCGGGGCGTGGTCGTGGTCGCCGGCTCGGGTTGCCCGAGCGGGGCGGCGCGGTGACTCCGGAGCAGGTCGCGGCCGCCAGTAAGCCCGTCGTGCTCGACCTGGGTGACGCCTTCAGCCGGGACCCGACCACGCTGCGCCGGGCGCGACTGCTCGGCATCTCCGGCTGGGCCTTCTACATCAGCGGCCGGGCCGGCGCGCTCGGCGGTGTGCGAGCCGAGACGGCCGCCGCCGCCCTCGGGTTCATCGCCCCGGACGCGGTCGCCGACGGTTGGGACGCCGCCGCCCGGGTGGTTCCGCCGTTCGAGGTGGCCGCCGCGAGCCTCGCCGAATGCTGCCGGTGGGGGGCGCAGCAGCTTGGCCCCCTGCCCTGCACCGAGCGCCTGTCGGCGCTCGTCGAGCGGGCAGTGGTGGCGGCGGAGACCAGTGGGATGCCGCTCTTCGCCGCGTGGCGGGCCATGCCGCTTCCGGATCTCTCGCCCGGGGCTCGCAGCGCCGCCGGGCTGCGGCTGCTCCGGGAACACTTCACCGGCGCCTACCTGCTGGCGGTACGCGCCGCCGGGATGACCCCGCTGGAGGCCGTGCTGGCCGGGCCGGAGGGTGAGGCCGGGGCGGTGGCCTGTGGCTGGCCGCCGCCGTACCCGCCGATCGGGCCGCTGGTGCGCCGCCGTCTCTGGGCGGAGGCGGTGACCAACCGGCTGGCTGCTCCGGCGTTCACGGCCCTCGGGCCCGCCGACGGCGCGGAGTTGGTGGAGTTGCTGCACCGCACCCGGGCCGACCTCGGCTGAGCGTCCCGCCGGCCGGAAAAATGGGCGGCGCCGGAGTGCATCGGCTGCCAGGATGTCCTGCCGTGACCCTTCCCGCTGGTTGGACGACGCGCCGACCCACCCTCGACGACGTGCCGGCGATCCTCGCGGTGGTGCACGCCGCCGACACCTTCGCCATCGGCCATCCCGACTTCGACGCCGAGGACGTCGCGGCGTCGCTGACCGCCCCCCACTTCGATCCGACCCGGGACTCCTGGCTGGCCATCGACCCGGACGACACAGTGGTCGGCTGGGCGACGGTGGACAACCCGACCGCTGTGGGCCGGGAGTTCGTGGAGGTCTACGTCGATCCGGTACGGGCCGCCGCCGTCCGCGCGCCGTTGCTGCTCCGCCAACTGGACCGGGTCGCCGAGCGCGCTGCCGAGCGGGGGCTTCCGTCGCTCACCGTCCGCTGCGCGGTCTTCGCCCCGGAACGCGCCTGGGAACACGCACTGCGCGGGCTCGGGTTCGCCCTCGTCAAGCGGTACGTGCGGATGAGCCGGCCGTTGGACGACCTGCCCGACGAGCCGCTCGCTTCATCGGCTGTGACGGTGCGACCGGTCCGCCCGGACGACGAGGCCGACCTGGTGGCCTTCCACCGGATCTACGAGGCCGCCTTCGGCGACACCCCGGACCACGAGCCGCTGTCGTACGAGCGGTGGCGGGCCCGGATCGGCGACCTGACCGCCTGGGACGAGTGGTTCGTCGCCGAGGTGGACGGGGTGCCGGTCGGCGCGTTGCAGTCCTCGGACCAGGCGCTCGACCAGCAGTCGGGCTGGGTGAAGAGTCTGTCGGTGCTGTCCGCGTACCGGCGCAGGGGAGTGGGTGCGGCGTTGCTGCGCCGCGCCTTCGCCCGCTACGCCGAGAAGGGGCGGCGCGCGGTCGGCCTGGGGGTCGACCTCACCAACCCGACCGCCCCACTGTCGCTGTACCGGTCGGTGGGCCTGCGGGAGACCCAGTGGACCGACATGTACGAACTTTCCGTTCCGGCGGCCGGTGTGTGATTGACGACCCCGGTCCGGCCCGCCCGGCGCTCCGGTCGACAGCGGTAGCACACTGGAGGGGTGCGATACGCGCTGCTACGGCGAGGCGGTGCCGGTGGGGCGGGCCCGCAACTCGGTGACGTAGTCGTCCGGGGCGCCCGCCTTCTCGGCGGCGTTCGCGATCTCCGACAGATACCACGAGGTCGGCAGGCCACCCTCGTACCCGTTGAAGACGTAGATCCACGCGGTCACGTCGCCGTCGAGGGTGGAGACCCGCACGTGCAGCTTGCGGTACGTGCCGGCGGTCACCCCCTCGATCTCGTCGAGTTGGCCCGCGTCGTAGGGGTGGATGTCGTAGAGCGCCACGAAGACCCGGTCACCGGGAGACTCGACAAGGGTGCTCACCGCACCCTCCCAGCCGATCACGTCCGCCCCGGCGAAGGTCAGCCGCCAGCCCTCCAGCCAGCCGGTGCCCACCATCGGCGAATGCGGACAGTAGGCGCGCATCCGGGCAGGGTCGAGATTTGAGCCGTAGGCGGCGTGATGACGCACGGCGATGACGATAGCCCGGCCGACGGGTGGGGGAGAATACGACAGTGCGTGTCGAATGCGCTCGGGAGAAGAAAGTCACTGTGAGCATGGACGAAGGGCGAACGCTGTGAGCCGGATCGTGATCATCGGCGGGGGGCCGGCCGGGTACGAGGCGGCACTGGTCGCCGCCCAGCTGGACGCCGATGTCACAGTGGTGGAGGCCGACGGTGCGGGCGGTGCCTGCGTGCTCTCCGACTGCGTACCGTCGAAGACCTTCATCGCCAGCTCGCAGGTGGTCACCGGTTACCGGGACACCGAAGAGTTCGGGGTGCACTCGGACGGCCTGGAGGCGGTCACCGTCGACGCGCGGGCGGTGCACGGGCGGGTCAAGCGGCTGGCCCTGGCGCAGTCCGCGGACATCCACGCCAAGCTGCTGAAGGCGGGGGTCACCTTCGTGGCCGGCACCGCCCGGCTCGGCGAGGACTCCCTCGGGCACACCCACCGGGTCGTCGTCACCCCCGCCGACGGCGGCGAGGAGTACTCGATCGACGCGTCCACCGTGCTGGTGGCCACCGGCTCGACGCCCCGCCAGTTGCCCACCGCCGTACCGGACGGTGAGCGCATCCTGACCTGGCGACAGGTGTACGACCTGCCGGAGCTGCCCGAGCACCTAATCGTTGTCGGGTCCGGCGTGACCGGCGCGGAGTTCGCCAGCGCGTACCTGGCGATGGGTGTCGAGGTGACACTGGTCTCCAGCCGGGACCGGGTGATGCCGCACGAGGACGCAGACGCCGCCTCCGCCATCGAGCGGGTGTTCCGCAACCGCGGCATGGAGATCCTCAACAACTCCCGGGCCGACGCGGTCCGGCGTACCGCCGACGGCGTCGAGGTGGAGCTGTCCGACGGCCGGAAGGTGACCGGCTCACACGCGCTGATCACCGTCGGTTCGATCCCGAACACCGCCAACCTGGGTCTGACCGAGTACGGGGTGGAGCTGGGCCGGGGCGGCTACCTGACCGTCGACCGGGCCTCCCGGACGAACGTGCCCGGCATCTACGCCGCCGGCGACTGCACCGGCGTGCTGCTGCTGGCCAGCGTCGCCGCCATGCAGGGCCGGATCGCCATGTGGCACGCGCTCGGCGAGGCGGTTCGCCCGCTGCGGCTGCGTACCGTCGCGGCGAACGTCTTCACCGACCCGGAGCTGGCCACCGTGGGTGTCTCGCAGGACGAGGTGGACGCGGGCAAGGTGCCGGCCCGGCAGGTGATGCTGCCGCTGTCGGGCAACGCCCGGGCCAAGATGGACGACCTCTCCGACGGTTTCGTGAAGCTGTTCTGCCGTCCCGCGAGCGGGCAGGTGATCGGCGGTGTGGTGGTCGCTCCGAAGGCCAGCGAGCTGATCCTGCCCATCACCATGGCTGTGGAGAACAACCTCACAGTCAACGAGCTGGCCCAGACCATCACCATCTACCCGTCGCTGTCCGGCTCCATCACCGAGGCGGCCCGCCAGCTCATGCTGCACGAGCTGGAGTGACCTGCCGGGCCTGGAGCAGCGCCACGGTGGCCAGGACGGCCACCTCGGTGAGGATGAGGAGGCGTTCGGCCAGGCCGATGAGCATCCGGTCGCCGGGATAGGCGGACCAGATCATCGCCGCCGCCAGGGCCAGGCTCAGCAGCACCAGGGCGCGTAGCGTCCGGGCGGCGGGCGTCAGGTCGGGTCGGCGGGCGAGCAACCAACCGGCCACCGGCAACGCCAGGAAGGCGATCACCGACGCGTACCGGTGCAGGTAGGCGGCGGTGGTCATGGCGGTGCCCGGCTCGTTCGTCGGCACCACGGCGGCCAGCAGCAGCCCACCCACCCATGCGCCGAGCAGCAGCTCGGCCGTTCGACCGGAGCGCGGTCGGGGTGGGCTGGCGCGGCGCAGTCCGTACAGCAACGCCACTGTGGCGAGCGCGAGAACCACCATGGCGATGTCGATGACGCCGCCGCGGTCGGAGACCGCGAAGTCGCTGATGGTCAACGCCCACGGGTTGAGGTCGTCGTTGACTTCGAGGTGGCCGATCACGGTGAGCAGCGCCGCCAGGGCGATCCCGCCCAGGGCCAGCAGGCCGGTACTCCGGGTAACAGGCATGCCTCAGCCTGTCGCCGCAGACACCCCACCCGAATCCGGGATGCCCACGGAAATCGCCCCCCGGGACCACCCCTAGAGGCATACCGCCAACCTGCCGCGATCTTGCGTTTTCGGTCGTTCGTATGTGCGGCATGCCCCAATTGCCGGGACAGTAAGTGCAAGATCGCGGAGCTGAGGCGCGACAGTCAGTCGACGGGGACGTCGACCGCGGCGACCGCGGCGGCGGCGCGGGCGTGGCGGGCGCTGACCACTGTCATGGCCCAGCCGGCCGCGGCGAAGCCGGCCGCCGCGGCGGTGGCGATGATGGCCAGCCGCCAGGCCGACTCGGTCAGAGCGGTGCCGCCCAGGTGCCCGACCAGCGCGCCGTAGGTGGCCCAGCCCAACGCGGCGACGGCCTCGTAGAGCACGAACAGGCGGTACGGGTAGCGGCTGCGCCCGGCCGAGAAGCAGGCTGCCATCCGGCCGCCGGGCACGAACCGGCAGAGCAGGATGACCAGCGGCCCAGGTTGTCGCAGCCCCTGGGTGACCCGGCTGGCGACCCGGCGGGCGCGGCTCAGCTCGGCGTGCCGGGGTGGCCGCCGATCCGGTGCGCTGCGCCCGAGCAGGTAGCAGGCCAGGTCGCCGGCGAATACGCCGAGCGCGCCGACGGCGATGGTGACCGGCAGGCTG
This sequence comes from Micromonospora sp. NBC_00330, assembly GCF_036136635.1. Taxonomy (NCBI): domain Bacteria; kingdom Bacillati; phylum Actinomycetota; class Actinomycetes; order Micromonosporales; family Micromonosporaceae; genus Micromonospora; species Micromonospora sp. NBC_00330. Next base: position 5,062,281 of record NZ_CP108012.1, on the reverse strand, counting down.
AGCCCGCCGTAGACGGTGAGCGCACCACTGGTGATCATGACGATCTGGGTGGGGATCACCGGCACGAAGGCGTCCGCGATCAGCAGCGCGAGCAGCACCAGGTACGCCCACGTCGGCGACGCGACGTCAGTCAGAAGTTCGGGCACGCCTGCCACCTCGCCGAATGCGGCCGATTGGGTGTCTTGAGCCTGACGTCGTGTCCGGCGTCACGGTGGACGGCCCCGGCCCGTCGTGACCGTCGACACGACTGGGTCACCCAGCTAGAACGAGGCCGGTCGCTGCCGGGTGACGGGTCCGAAGGCCGTTCCACCCGTTCGAGGCGGGCGGCAGAACCGCGTTCGTCGGCGTACCGTTGTCGGCGCGGCCACGCCCGTCGGGTCCCCCGTTCCTGACGATTCGGCCGCCAGGGCCGCCGGCGGGTCCCGCGCCGGCGGCCCACCCCTCCGCCGCAAATTCGAGTGCATCCCCGAACGTCGCGCGGGTACGGTCGCCGTATGCGCAGCGCGGTAGTGATGACCACGACGCCGGGTGTCCCCGGCGCGCCGCTCTGACGTAACCACCGTCGACCAGGCCCCGGGGCGATCCGCCCCGGAGGGCAGCGCGCCGAACGGAGCTCAGGTCGCCTCCGGGTCGTACCCGATCCAGGAGCCCGACATGATCGACCACCGTAGGCTCGGCCGCGAGCTGGACCTCTTCGTCTCCGACCCGCTGGCCGGCGCCGGCTTGCCGATCTGGCTGCCGGCCGGCGCCGCCGCCCGGCACGCCGTCGAGGAGTACGTCAGGGAGTTGGAGCGCCGCTCCGGCCACCAGCACGTCTACTCGCCGCCGCTGGGCAAACGCGAACTCTTCGAACTCTCCGGCCATCTCGGCTACTTCGCCGACGACATGTTCCCGCCGATGCGGCTGAGCGCCGACGACGAGTTCGTGCTCCGGCCGGCGCTCTGCCCGCACCACGCGCTTGTCTTCCGGGCGCGGGGCCGTTCCTACCGGGAGTTGCCGTTGCGGATCGCGGAGCTGGGCGGGATGTACCGCTCGGAGCGCTCCGGTGTGCTCGGCGGGCTGTCCCGGGTCCGCGCCATTTCGCTCAACGACGCGCACACCTTCTGCGCCCCCGAGCAGGTCGGCGCGGAGGTGGTCGAGATCCTCGGGCTGATCCGTGCCGCGCACGCCGCGCTCGGTGTCCGGCCGGCTGGGCTCCGGCTGTCGCTGCGCGGGCCGGGCGAGAAGTACGTCGGCGACGACGCCCAGTGGGCCCGCGCCGAGGAGTTGCTCCGGGAGGCGCTGGCCGGGGTGGAGTACGTCGAGGCGCCGGGGGAGGCTGCCTTCTACGGTCCGAAGATCGACATTCAGATCGTCGACGCCGCCGGCCGGGAGTCGACCATCTCCACCATTCAGCTGGACTTCGACAAGCCGGAACGGTTCGACCTGTCGTACACCGACTCGGACGGCAGCCGGCGTCGGCCGGTCATGGTGCACCGCAGCCTGGTCGGCAGCATGGAGCGGCTGTTCGCGTACCTCATCGAGGTGCACGAGGGGGCGTTCCCGGCCTGGTACGCGCCCGTCCAGTTGGTGCTGCTGCCGGTCGACGACGGCCAGGTCGACGCGGCGGCCGACCTGGCCCGACGGGCGATCGACGTCGGCCTGCGGGTCGAGGTCGACGCCGCCGGGTCGCTGGGCGCCCGGGTCCGGGACGCGGCCCGCCGCCGCGTCCCGTACCTCGGGGTGCTGGGTGCCCGGGAGGTGGCCGACGGGCACCTCGCGCTGCGCCTGCGCGGCGGCCGCGCCCTGGCGCCGATGCCCGCCGACGCGGCTCTCGCCCTGATCGGCGGGCAGGTCGCCGCCCGCGCGGCAGACCTGCTGCCGTCGGACTGACACGCCCACCGATCGTCTCGCGCGCACGGCCGCCCGACCTCAGACCGACGCCGGTTGGGCGGCCGGTTCCTCGTCGACCACCGCGCCGGTGAACTGTGAGCGGTAGAGGCGGTGGTACGCACCCTGGGCGGCGAGCAACTGCTCGTGGGTGCCCTGCTCGACGATCCGACCGTCCTCCATCATCAGGATCAGGTCGGCGTCGCGGATGGTGGAGAGCCGGTGCGCGATCACGAAGCTGGTCCGGTCCGAGCGCAGCGCGGCCATCGCCCGTTGCAGCAGCACCTCGGTGCGGGTGTCCACCGAGCTGGTGGCCTCGTCGAGGATCAGCAGTGACGGCTCGGCGAGGAACGCCCGCGCGATGGTGATGAGCTGCTTCTCGCCGGCGCTGACGTTGCTGCCCTCCTCGTCGATGACGGTGTCGTAGCCGTCGGGCAGACTGCGCACGAACCGGTCCACGAAGGTGGCCCGGGCGGCGGCGAGGATCTCCTCCTCGGTCGCGTCCGGCCGCCCGTAGGCGATGTTGTCCCGGATGGTGCCGCCGAACAGCCAGGTGTCCTGGAGCACCATGCCGATCCGGCCACGCAGGTCGTCGCGGCGCATCGTCGTGATGTCCACCCCGTCGAGCGTGATCCGGCCCGCGTCCAGCTCGTAGAACCGCATCACCAGGTTGACCAACGTGGTCTTGCCGGCGCCGGTCGGGCCGACGATTGCCACCGTGTGTCCGGGCTCGGCGACCAGCGACAGGTCGTCGATCAGCGGCTTGTCCGGCTCGTAGCGGAACGAGACGTGCTCGAACTCGACCCGACCGTGCGGGTCGGTGACCCGGGCCGGCGCGACCGGGTCGGGGGTCTGCTCGTCCGCGTCGAGCACCGCGAAGACCCGCTCGGCCGACGCCACCCCGGACTGGAGCAGGTTGGCCATCGAGGCGAGTTGGGTGAGCGGCTGGGTGAACTGGCGGGAGTACTGGATGAACGCCTGCACGTCGCCGAGGCTCATCGTGCCGGAGGCGACCCGCAGCCCGCCGACCACGGCGATCGCCACGTAGCTCAGGTTTCCGATGAACATCATCGACGGCATGATGATCCCGGAAATGAACTGCGCCCCGAAGCTGGCCCGGAACAACTCCTCGTTCTTCGCGTGGAACGCGGCCTCGACCTCACGCTGACGGCCGAAGACCTTCACCAGCTCATGACCGGTGTACGCCTCCTCGATCTGGCCGTTCAACTCGCCGGTGTGCGTCCACTGGGCGATGAACTGCTTCTGCGAACGCTTGGCGATGCGCTGGGTGACCAGCACCGACAACGGCACCGCGACCAGGGCCACCAGGGCCAGCACCGGCGAGATCCAGAACATCACGGCCAGCACGCCGACGACGGTCAGCAGCGAGGTGAGCAGCTGGCTGAGGGTCTGCTGGAGACTGGTGGAGATGTTGTCGATGTCGTTGGTGACCCGGCTGAGCAGCTCACCGCGCGGCTGCCTGTCGAAGTAGGGCAGCGGCAGCCGGTTGAGCTTCTCCTCCACCTCGGCCCGCAGCCGCAGCACCGTGCGCTGGACCACCCCGTTGAGCAGCCAACCCTGCCACCAGGACAGCAGGCTCGCCGCCAGGTAGAGCCCGAGCGCCAGCAGCAGTACCCGACTCAGGGCGCTGAAGTCGATGCCCACCCCGGGCACCACGTCCATCCGGGCCAGCATGTCGGCGAAGCTGTCGTTGCCGCTGGCCCGGGCCGCCGCGACGGCCTGTTCGGCGGTGGTGCCGGCCGGCAGTTGCCGGCCGATCACCCCGGTGAAGATCAGGTCGGTGGCGTGGCCGAGGATCTTCGGCCCGGCCACGCTGAACCCGACGCTCACCACGGCCAACGTGATGATCGCGGCCAGGTGCAGTCGGTGCGAGCGCAGCCGGCCGAGCAACCGTCGGGCCGACGGCCCGAAGTTCATCGACTTCTCGGCGGGCATTCCGGCGCTCATCCATCCCGGACCGCCGCCTTGACGGCCGGGCGGCAGCCGCTTCGGCGTCGGCGCGCCACCGCCGGTCTCCGGCGCGGTTTCCCCGCCGGGTTGCTGCGCTGTCTCATCCGGCGTCCGTCCGTCGCCGGCCGGCTTCTGACTGGGTACGGCCGCGGTGCGCGGCTCGTCACGCTCGCTCATGCCGCCACCTCAGTGGTCTGCTGCGAGGCCACGATCTCGGCGTACGTCGGGCAGGTGTCCAACAGCTCCGCATGTCGTCCCACTCCGACGACCCCTCCGTTTTCCAGGACGATGATCTGATCGGCGTCGATGATCGTGGAGACCCGCTGGGCAACGATCAACACCGCCGCCTGCGCGGTGACCGGTCGCAGGGCCGCTCGCAGCCGCGCGTCGGTGCCCAGGTCGAGCGCGGAGAACGAGTCGTCGAAGAGGTAGATCTCCGGTTGCCGGACCAGGGCCCGGGCGATGGCCAGGCGCTGCCGCTGCCCACCGGAGACGGTGGTGCCGCCCTGCGCGATCGGGGCGTCCAGCCCGCCGGGCATCTGGGCCACGAAGTCCCGGGCCTGGGCGATCTCCAGCGCGGTCCACAGCTCCTCGTCGGTGGCGTCCGGGTTGCCGTAGCGCAGGTTGCTGGCGACCGTCCCGGTGAACAGGTACGGCCGCTGCGGCACCAGGCCGATACGTCGCCACAGCTCGTCCGGCGCCAACTCCCGCACGTCCACTTCGTCGACCAGCACCGCGCCGTCGGTGACGTCGACCAGGCGGGGGATCAGCGACAGCAGCGTCGTCTTGCCAGCCCCGGTGCTGCCGATGATCGCCGTGGTGGTGCCCGGGGTCGCCCGGAAGGAGATGTCGCGCAGCACCGGCTCCACAGCGCCCGGGTATTGGAAGCGCACCCTGCGCAGCTCCAGCTCGGCCCGGGTGGGCAGCTCGGTGACCGGCGCGGCGGCCGGGACCACCGAGGAGTCGGTGTCCAGCACCTCGACGATCCGCTCGGCGCAGACCGCCGCCCTCGGCACCATCATCAGCATGAAGGTGGCCATCATGACCGCCATCAGGATCTGCATCAGGTACTGGAGGAACGCGGTGAGCGCGCCGACCTGGATCGCGCCGGCGTCCACCCGCTGCGCGCCGAACCAGAGCACCGCCACGCTGGAGACGTTCAGCACCAGCATGACCACCGGGAAGATCAACGCCAGCAGCCGACCGGTACGCAGCGCGGTGGCGGTCAGGTCGGCGTTGGCGACGCCGAAGCGGTCCGTCTCGTACGGCTCTCGCACGAACGCACGGACCACCCGGATGCCGGTGATCTGCTCCCGCAGCACCCGGTTGACGGTGTCGATGCGGGTCTGCATGAGCCGGAAGCCCGGCACCATCCGACGGATGATCGCGCCGAGGGCGATGGCCAGCACCGGCACGCTGACCAGCATCAGCCAGGAGAGCCCGACGTCCTCACGCAACGCCATGAACACGCCGCCGACGCTCATGATCGGTGCGGCGACGAGCATCGTGCAGCTCATCAGCACGAGCATCTGCACCTGCTGCACGTCGTTGGTGTTGCGGGTGATCAGCGACGGTGCCCCGAACCGGGCCACCTCGCGGGCGGAGAAGCGGTTGACGTGCCCGAACAGTTCGGCGCGTACGTCGCGGCCGAAGCCCATCGCGACCCGGGCGCCCAGGTAGACCGCCGCGATCGAGCAGACGATCTGGATCAGGCTGACCAGCAGCATCCAGCCGCCGGTGCGCACGATGTAGTCGGTGTCGCCCCGGGCCACACCCTGGTCGATGATGTCCGCGTTGAGGCTGGGCAGGTAGAGCGAGGCCATGGTGCCCACGAACTGGAGCAGCACGACCGCCAGCAACGGTCTCTGATAGGTGCGCAGTTGGCCGCGCAGGAGTCGGATCAGCACGCCGGGTCCTTCGTTTCGGTAGGGCGTCCGGTCATCCGCGGGTCGTCTCCGCTGCCGATGACCTCAAGCAGGAACTCCCGGATCACCTGGGCCTTCGCCGGGTCGGCGTCGACCGAGGTGAGGGGCCGTCCGGAGTGCATGAGTGCGCCGAGCGCGGCCACCCGTTCCCGCCCGGCGGGGGTGATGGCGAGTCGGATGCTGCGTCGGTCGTTGTCGTCGCGCTGCCGCTCGACCAGACCGTCGCGCTCGAGCGTGTCGACGATGCCGGTCAGGGTCGCCGGGCGGACGAACCCCTTCTCGGCGACCGCCCGGTGCGGCAACTCACCGTGTCGGGCGAGCGTCATCAGGGTGATCATGCCGGCCTGGGTGAGGCCGTGCTCCTCGGCGAGATAGCGGTTCCACCGCTGCCCGACCAGGTGCCCGGCCACCACCAGCAGCCGGCCGAGCGGCACGTCCTGGAGGGTCACGAGTTCCACGACAGGTAGGTTAGCTCCCTGATAGTCAGGGGCCAAACGAAATTGCCGCAGCGGTGGCCACGAACACGATCTGCAGGGCGGTGCGCTGTGCGAGCGGGGTGACCGGGCGGCCGGCGAGGGTCAGTTCGCGGCGGGCGGCCGAGACGTTGGCCGGGAACATGGCGAGCATGAGCAGGCCGAGCCCGGCCGCCGCGAGCCGGGCGGTCGCCGGCACCAGCAGGCCGACCGCGCCGACCAGCTCCAGCACGCCGGTCACGGTGACCAGCAGGTCCGGCCGGGGCAGTCGGGGCGGGACCATCGCGATCAGGTCGGTGCGGCGCTGACCGACGAAGTGCGCGACGGCGGTGAGCGTGAACATCACGGCCAGTCCGACGCGCAGCGCGGGATGCCAGCCGTCCAGTGCGGAGATGCCGACCAGGCCGGCGATTCGGGCCAGCGCGGTGCCGACGATCAAAGCGATCAGGGGTGCCATCGGAATCCTCCTCCGTGAAACTTGCCAGTGACAAGATTGCGCGCCAGGCGCTCATCTTGTCAATGGCAAGATAGGATTCGCGCATGACCGACATCCGCGCCTACCACCACGGGGATCTGCGCCGCGCCCTGCTCGCCGCGGCGCTGGAGGCCGTCGGGGAGGTCGGCCCGGCCGCGCTGAGCCTGCGCGACCTGGCCCGCCGGGCCGGTGTCTCGCACGCCGCGCCTGCGCACCACTTCGGCGACAAGGCGGGCCTGCTCACCGCGCTCGCCGCACAGGGCTTCGACCTGCTGGCCCAGACGTTGACCGAGGCGGACGACCTGTTGGAGGCCGGCGTCGCGTACGTCGACTTCGCCGTCACGCACCGGGCGTACTTCGAGGTGATGTTCCGCCCGGAGCTCTACCGGGCCGACGACGCCGAGCTGATGGCGGCGCGAGGCCGGGCCGGTACCGCGCTCCGCTCCGGGGTGGCGACGCTGCCCAGCGGCGGCGCGCCCGTAGACACCGACCGGGACTCACTCGCGGCCTGGTCGATCGCGCACGGCTTCGCCACCCTCTGGCTGGCCGGCGCACTGCCCGACCGCGTGGGCGACAACCCCCGCGAGGCAGCCCGCGCCGTCCTGCGCCGCCTGCAGACCTAACCCCACCCCTCCAACCCCGGCTTCCCCGGTTGATCATGAAGTTATTGCCACGACGCGCCGATGCGGGAGGCAACAACTTCATGATCAGCTGGGGCTGGGGCTGGGGCTGGGGCTACCAGCTGGTGGGGAGGGGCATTCCTTCGGTGAAGCCGGCGGCGCTCTGCACGCCGACGATGGCCCGCTCGTGGAACTGGGTCAGGTCCCGTGCGCCGGCGTAGGTGAAGGCGCTGCGTACCCCCGCGATGATCTCGTCGATCAGGTCCTCGACACCGGGGCGGGCCGGGTCCAGGTGCATCCGGGCCGAGGAGATGCCCTCCTCGAACACCGCCTTGCGGGCCCGGTCGTACGGGCTGTCGTCTGCGGTTCGGGCGCTGACCGCCCGAGCCGAGGCCATTCCGAAGCTCTCCTTGTACCGCCGGCCGTCCGCGTCGGCGTAGAGGTCACCGGGGGACTCGTAGGTGCCGGCGAACCAGGAGCCGATCATCACGTTCGACGCGCCGGCGGCGAGCGCGAGCGCCACGTCCCGGGGGTGCCGCACCCCGCCGTCGGCCCACACGTGCCGACCCAGTTGGCGGGCGGCGGCCGCGCAGTCGAGCACTGCGGAGAACTGCGGTCGACCCACGCCGGTCATCATCCGGGTGGTGCACATCGCCCCCGGGCCGACGCCGACCTTGATGATATCCGCCCCCGCCTCCACCAGGTCGCGTACGCCCTCGGCGGTGACCACGTTGCCGGCCGCCACCGGCACCCCCGGGTCCAGCTTCCGGACCGCCTGAAGTGCGGAGATCATCCGTGCCTGGTGGCCGTGCGCGGTGTCCACCACCAACGTGTCCACCCCCGCCTCCAGCAGCGCCGCGGCCTTGCCGGTCACGTCTCCGTTGATCCCGACGGCCGCCGCGATCCGAAGCCGACCCCGGTCGTCCACTGCCGGTGTGTAGAGGGTGGCGCGCAACGCGCCCTGTCGGGTCAGCACCCCGACCAGCCGACCCTCGGCGTCCACCACCGGGGCGAGTCGGCGACGGCCCGCCGAGAGCAGGTCGAAACCGGTACGAGGATCCGCGTCCGCCGGGACGGTGTGCAGCTCGGTGGACATCACGTGACGCAGTTGCGCGAAGCGGTCCACGCCCGTGGTGTCCGCCTCGGTGACCACACCCATCGGCCGGCCGGCGTCGTCGACCACGATCACCGCACCGTGTGAGCGCTTGGGCAGCAGGTGGATGGCATCGCCCACGGTCTCGGTCGGGCCCAACGTGATGGGCGTGTCGTAGACCAGGTGGCGCTGCTTGACCCAGGCGACGACATTCGCCACCACCTCGATCGGGATGTCCTGCGGAATCACCGCGATGGCACCCCGGCGGGCGACCGTCTCCGCCATCCGCCGTCCGGCGACAGCGGTCATGTTCGATACCACAAGCGGAATGGTGGTGCCGGTGCCGTCGCTGGTGGAGAGGTCGACGTCGAGTCGGGAGCCCAGGTCGGAGCGGGCCGGCGCCATGAAGACGTCGGTATAGGTCAGGTCGTGCGCGGGAGCCGCGCCGTGAAGGAACCGCACTCGACAATCATTCCCGCTCGCGGCCAGTTCCACCGCCGGTGGTCGCGGAAAACACTCGCATCGTCGTTGGTCCTGGTCCCGGTGGCGTCGTCGGTACGCGCCGGATGAGCCGGTCAGCCCTGCGGAAGTGCCACGGCGACCCCGGCCGGGCACGAACCGGTCAGCCCAGCAGGAGTGCCACGGCGAGCCCGGCCATCACGACGGCGATGACCGCGTCCAGCACCCGCCAGGCGACGGCGCGGGCGAGCAGCGGCGCGAGGCGCTGGGCGCCGACGCCGAGCGCGGTGAACCAGACCACGCTGGCCAGGGCGGCGCCGGCGCCGAAGACCCACCGGTGTGGGTGTTGTTGGGCCACGCTGCCCAGGAGCAGCACGGTGTCCAGGTAGACGTGCGGGTTCAGGTAGGTGAAGGCGGCGCAGGCGAGCAGGGTCGCCGCCAACGTGGCCGGCGGCCGCTCGGTGGGCAGCAGGGCACCGGGACGCAGGGCGCGGCGGGCGGCGAGCCCCGCGTAGCAGAGCAGGAAGGCCGCACCGCCCCAGCGGATCGCCATCAGCAGGCCCGGCCGGCCGGTCACCAGCGAACCGACCCCTGCCACTCCCGCCATGATCAGCAGCGCGTCCGACGCGGCGCAGGTCAGCACCACGGGTACGACGTGCTCGCGTCGCAGGCCCTGGCGCAGGACGAAGGCGTTCTGGGCGCCGATGGCGACGATGAGCGCGATGGAGATCGAGAAGCCGGCGACGGCGGAAGTGAGCACGGGTCGACGCTAGGACCGTCGACGGCCACCAGTCCAACTAAAGATTCTGACGCAACCTAAGCTCAGCTAATGGATGGTCTCGACTCGGCGCAACTACGGACACTCGCGGCGGTGGTGGCGGAGGGCAGCTTCGACGCGGCGGCCCGGCTGCTGCACGTCACCCCGTCGGCGGTGAGCCAACGGATCAAGGCGTTGGAGGAGACCGTCGGCCAGGTGCTGGTCCGCCGTGCCCGACCGTGCGTGGCAACCGACGCAGGCCGCCCGCTGCTGCGCCTGGCCGGTCAGCTCGCGCTGCTCGAACGGGAGGCGCTGGCCGATGCTCGCGGCCCGCTGGCCGGCGGTGGCCTGACCCGGGTCGCCGTGGTGGTCAACGCGGACTCGCTGGCCACCTGGTTCCCCGCCGCGCTGGCCCGGTTGCCGCAGCGTGCCGGGCTCTCGTTCGACCTGCGGCAGGACGATCAGGACCACACCGCCGAGCTGCTCCGCGACGGTTCGGTGACGGCGGCGGTCACCGCCCAGCGGGAGGCCGTGCAGGGCTGCCGGGTGCTGCGGCTCGGTGCCGTTCGCTACCGCGCGTTGGCCACCCCGGAATTCGTGGCGTCCCACTTCGCCGGAGGATTCACCGCAGCCGCGCTGGCGAGCACCCCGCTGCTGGTCTTCGACCGGAAGGACCGGGTGCAACACCGGTTCATCCGGGCGGTGGTCGGTCGACCGCTCGACCCGCCGGTGCACTACGTGCCGTCGGTGCCGGCGTTCAGCGAGGCGATCCGGCTCGGGTTGGGTTGGGGCCTGGTGCCGGAACAGATCGCCCAGGCCGACCTGACCGCCGGTCGCTGTGTCGACCTCGCGCCGGGCCGACACCTCGACGTCCCGCTGTACTGGCAGCACTGGCGGCTGGAGTCGGACGTGCTGAACGCCCTGACCGCCGCCGTCCGCGCGGTCGCCGCCGAAGCCCTGCGCTGACCCCCGGGCGGCTCAGGCGATCGTGCAGATGGGCGCGCCGGCGGTGATCACGGCACCGACCTCAGCGCTGAGACCGCTGACCGTGCCCGCCTTGTGCGCGTGCAGCGGCTGCTCCATCTTCATCGCCTCCAGCACCACGACCAGGTCGCCCTCGGCCACTGTGTCACCGTCCGCCACCGCGATCTTGACGATGGTGCCCTGCATCGGCGAGGCGAGCGCGTCGCCGCCGACCGGGGCCCCGGCCTTGGCGCCGCCGCGCCGGGTCGTCTTGCGGGCAGCGGGTGCCGCGGTGGTCGTACTCCCGCCGAAGCCGGCGGGGAGGCTGACCTCGATGCGCTTGCCGCCCACCTCGACCACGACGGTGTCGCGTTCGGCCGGCGCCTCGGCGGCGCCGGCGGCTGCGGTGAACGGCGGCACGGTGTTGTGGAACTCGGTCTCGATCCACCGGGTGTGCACTGTGAACGGCTCGGCGGTGAACGCCTCGTCCCGCACGACGAGCCGGTGAAACGGCAGCGCGGTGGCCATGCCGTCGAGGACCATCTCGTCCAGCGCGCGGCGGGCGCGCTCCAGCGCCTCGGTCCGCGTCTCACCCGTGATGATCACCTTGGCGAGCAGTGAGTCGAAGTTGCCGCCGATGACGTCCCCGGCCGAGATGCCGGTGTCGACCCGCACACCCGGCCCGCTGGGCAGGCGCAGCGCGGTGACAGTGCCGGGGGCCGGCAGGAAGTTGCGGCCCGGGTCCTCGCCGTTGATCCGGAACTCGATCGCGTGCCCGCGCGGCGTCGGGTCCTCGATGATGCGCAGCTTCTCGCCGTCGGCGATCCGGAACTGCTCGCGGACCAGGTCGATGCCGGCGGTCTCCTCGGTGACCGGGTGCTCGACCTGGAGTCGGGTGTTGACCTCCAGGAAGGAGATGGTGCCGTCGACGCCGACCAGGTATTCCACGGTGCCGGCGCCGTGGTAGCCGGCTTCGCGGCAGATCGCCTTGGCGCTGGAGTGGATCTGCGCGCGCTGGGCGTCGGTGAGGAACGGCGCGGGCGCCTCCTCGACGAGCTTCTGGTGACGTCGCTGCAACGAGCAGTCCCGGGTGCCCACCACGATCACGTTGCCGTGCTGGTCGGCGAGGACCTGCGCCTCGACGTGCCGGGGCTGGTCGAGATACCGCTCGACGAAGCACTCGCCCCGACCGAACGCCGCGACCGCCTCCCGGGTGGCCGACTCGAACAGTTGGGGGATCTCCTCCATCGTGCGGGCGACCTTGAGGCCGCGCCCGCCGCCACCGAAGGCGGCCTTGATGGCGACCGGCAGGCCGTGGTCGACGGCGAAGGCCATCACCTCGTCCGGGCTGGCCACCGGGTCCGGGGTGCCGGGGACCAGCGGTGCGCCGGCCCGCTGGGCGATGTGCCGGGCGGTGACCTTGTCGCCCAGGTCGCGGATGGCCTGCGGGGTGGGGCCGATCCAGGTCAGCCCGGCGTCGATGACGGCCTGGGCGAAGTCGGCGTTCTCACTGAGGAAGCCGTAACCCGGGTGTACGGCGTCGGCGCCGGCCCGGGCGGCGACGTCGAGCAGCTTGTCGATGCGCAGGTAGGTCTCGGTCGCGCTGTCCCCGCCGAGCGCGTACGCCTCGTCCGCGAGGGTGGCGTGCAGGGCGTCGCGGTCGGAGTCCGCGTACACGGCGACGCTGCCCAGGCCGGCGTCGCGGCACGCGCGGATCACCCGGACGGCGATCTCGCCGCGGTTGGCGATGAGTACCTTGCGCACCTTCGTGGCTCCTCCCGGGCAGGTTACTGACGGGGAGTGTATCGGCCGCCCACGGCGACCCTAACGATCGCTCAGTGTGGGATGCCGCACTGCACCCGCCACGGTTTAGTCAAACTTGGCTATTACGCTTGTCGGGTGTCTTCGACTCGGATGATGATTCTCGGTCTGGTGCGGTGGATGCAGCCCGTGCACGGCTACGACGTGCGCCGTGAGCTGCTGAGCTGGAGCGCCGACAAGTGGGCGAACATACAGCCCGGATCGATCTATCACGCCCTGCGCAAGCTCACCGAGGAAGGGCTGCTCCGCGCCGTCGCGACCGAGCAGGTGGGCGCCCGTCCGGCTCGGACCACGTACGAGGTGACGGTCAAGGGGGAGGACGAGTTCGAGACGCTCCTGCGCAACTCCTGGTGGACCATCACCGAGCCCGCCGACCCGTTCGTGGCGGCCTTCTCCTTCCTGCCGGCCATGCCGCGCGCCGAGGCGGCCGCGGCCCTGCGTAACCGGGCCAACCTGCTGCGCGCCGGCGTCGAGTCCATGCGCGCCTCGCTGGAGTCGGACTGGGTGCGCAACCGCAAGCCGGCGCACGTGGGCTGGATGTTCGAGCTGTGGTCGGCGCGAGCGGAGGCGGAGATGACCTGGTGCGAGCGGATTGCCGAGCGGATCGATTCCGGAGTGTCGTACCTGCCTGCTGAGCTGGATGAAGCGCAGGGTTGGTCGGGGTGGAGGGACGGCGTGGAGCCGTCCGACGCCAACGCGGAATAATCAACGTTGACTAAAAAAGCTATATCGCGTTAGCCTGCTGGCGGCACAGCGGGGGAGTGCGCCGTCCGGCGTCCGCCCACTCGACGGCCGGCCCGACCGGCCCGAACGACCAGGAGCAGAAATGATCGAGACCAGGGGGCTGCGGAAGTCGTTCCGCTCCCGCGCGGGTCGAGAGACGAAGACGGTGGACGCCGTGCGGGGCGTCGACCTTGACGTTGCCAAGGGCGAGATCTTCGGCTTCCTCGGCCCGAACGGCGCCGGCAAGACCACCACGCTGCGGATGCTCGCCACGCTGATCGAGCCGGACGGCGGCGAGGCCACCATCGCGGGCGCCGACCTGCGCAAGGACCCGGCCGAGGTGCGCCGCCGCATCGGGTACGTCCCGCAGGGCGGCAGCACCTGGGACGAGTCCACCGCCCGCGAAGAGCTGGTGCTGCACGCCCGGATGTACGGCATCAGCAAGGCCGACGCGCAGCGGCGCGCCGCCCGCGCCCTGGACGCCTTCCAGCTCACCGAGTACGCCGACCGCAAGTGCAAGACCTACTCCGGCGGCCAGCGTCGCCGGGTGGAGATCGCCCTCGGCATCATCCACGAGCCGAAGATCGTCTTCCTGGACGAGCCGACCACCGGCCTCGACCCGCAGAGCCGCGCCCACATGTGGGACGAGATCCGCCGGCTCCGCGCCGACGGGATGACCGTCTTCATCACCACCCACTACCTGGACGAGGCCGACGCCCTCTGCGACCGGATCGCGATCATGGACAACGGCGAGGTGGTGGCCGAGGGCACGCCGACCGAGCTCAAGCGGGAGATCTCCGGCGACGTGGTGCTGGTCGGTCTCGACCTGGCCGCCACCCCGCAGGCCGCCCAGACGCTCGACGGCGAGCCGTACGTCAACAAGCTGGAGACCGTCGACGAGGGCGGCCTGCGCCTCTACGTCGACGAGGGCGCCACCGCCATCCCGCAGGTGCTGCGCCGACTCGACCACGCCGGGCTGGAGCTGCGCTCGATCGAGCTGCACCGACCCAGCCTGGACGACGTCTTCCTCACCAAGACCGGCCGCTCGCTGCGCGAGTCCTGACCACCGGAGACGACTCTCATGAAATTCGCCCGCGACACGTGGCTGATCTTCCAGCGCCAGATCCAACTCCTGCTACGCAACCCGGTCTGGGTCTTCGTCGGCGTGTTCCAGCCGGTCATGTACCTGCTGCTCTTCGCCCCGCTGCTCAAGCCCGCACTGAACGCGCCCACCCAGGCCGCCGCCTACAAGATCTTCGTACCGGGTCTGCTGGTGCTGTTGGCCATCTTCGGTGGCCTGTTCCAAGGCTTCGGGCTGATCGCCGAGCTGCGAGCCGGCGTCATCGAACGCTCCCGGGTCACCCCGATCAGCCGGCTCGCCCTGCTGCTCGGCCGCTCGCTGCGCGACGTGGTCTCGCTCCTGGTGCAGGCCGTCATCATCACGCTCCTGGCGCTCATCTTCGACCTACGGGTGTTCATCGGGGACCTGCTGCTGGCGTACCTGATGCTCGCCCTGATCGCCCTCATGACCTCGGCCGTCTCCTACGGCGTCGCCCTCAAGGTCAAGAGCGAGGACGCGCTGGCCCCGCTGATGAACACCGTGGCGCAGCCGGTGCTGCTGCTCTCCGGCATCCTGCTGCCGCTGACCTTCGCACCCGGCTGGTTGCAGGGCATCGCCAACTGGAACCCGTTCTCCTGGGCGGTCGACGGCACCCGGGCACTGTTCGCCGGTGACCTGGGCAGCGACAAGGTCTGGCAGGGCCTCAGCATCACCGCGGTCCTCGCCGCGCTGGGCGTCTACTGGGCCGCCCGCCAGTTCGCCCGCAGCGTCCGCTGACGCTGGTTGTTGATATTGGGGTGTCCCCTGGTGGGGACACCCCAATAGGCGTGTTCGGCGGTTGCCGACGGTCAGCGGACCCGGGCGAGGGTCAGGCCGTCCGCGATCGGCAGCATCACCGGGTCCACCCGTACGTCCGCGAGAACCTCGTCGTTGAACGCGGCGATGGCCCGGTCATTGGCGTCCTGCGGGGCGATGACCCGCCCGCCCCGCAACACGTTGTCGACGGCGATCACCCCACCCGGACGCATCCGCGGCACCAGCTCCGCCCAGTAGATCGGGTAGCCGGTCTTGTCCGCGTCGATGAACGCGAAGTCCAGGTGCCGCTCGTGGGGCAACTCCCGCAGCCCGTCCGCGGCCGGGCCGATGCGCAGGTCGATCAGATCCTGCACGCCGGCCCGCGCCCAGTAGCGCCGGGCGATGCCGGTGAACTCCTCGGAGATGTCGAAACAGGTCAGTCGCCCACCCTCGGGCAACCCGCGGGCGATCGCCAGCGACGAGAGCCCGGTGAACGTGCCGACCTCGACGGCCTGCCGCACGCCGAGCAGCCGGGTGAGGAACGTCAGGAACGCGGCCTGCTCCGGAGCCACCTGCATGGTGGCGTGCTCCGGCAGCACCGACCGGGTCTCCTCGGCCAGGTCACGGATGATCTCGTCCGGCGGGGAGCCGTGTGCGACCAGATAGGCGTGCAGCTCGTTGGTGAGCGGGATCGACTTGGTGGTCATGACCGGACGTTACCGAGCGGCTCGACCGTTTGGCCGCCCGGCGCGACAGTCGTCCACAGGTCGGTGATCCGCAGATCCAGCTCGGCGAGGAGCCGACGCAGCAGCGGCATCGACAATCCGACCACCGTCCCCGGGTCACCCTCGATCCGCTCCACGAACGGCCCACCCAGCCCGTCGATCGTGAACGCGCCGGCCACCGCCAGCGGCTCACCAGTGGCCACGTACGCGGCGATCTCGTCGTCACTGATGTCAGCGAAGTGGACAGTGGTCGACGCGACCGCCTCCGCGCGCCGGCCCGCAGCAACGTCGACCAGGCAGTGCCCGCTGTGCAGAACGCCGCTGCGTCCCCGCATCCGCAGCCACCGCCGGGTCGCGTCAGCCGCATCCGCCGGCTTGCCGAGGATCTCGCCGTCGAAGGCGAGCACCGAGTCGCAGCCGATAACCAACGTCCGCTGATCGACTGTCGCATTCAGCCGGGTCAACACCGCCTGCGCCTTCAGGCGAGCCAACTCCAGGCACAACTCCTCGGCCCGCTCGGTCACCACCAGGGACTCGTCCACCCCACTGACCAGCACCTCCGGCTCCACACCGGCAGCCTGGAGCAACTTACGACGGGCAGGGCTCGCCGATGCGAGCACGAGGCGGAGCGGCAAAGTCTCAGACACCACCCCGACGTTACCGCCCAACCCCCCACCAAGACCGACACCCCACCCAGCGCGGCCCTGTAGTCGAGGCCCCTGAGCGGCCGGGTCGTCGGCCGCCCTTGATCCACTCGACTTTCAGGAAAACGCGCTATCCCGTCGCCCCGGACACCGCGATTTCCTGAAAGTCGAGTGGATCAGCGCTTCGTTGATCGTTCAGCGACTGATTCTGGGCGGCGGATCATCACCGCGCCGCCGTCGCCGCGCTATCACGGCCCACCCGACCCCGGCAGCCACGAGCACCCCGAAAGTGGCCAGGCCGCGCGCGGTCGCGCTATCGCTCTCGTCACCCGGCTGAGCGCCAGCCGTCGTGGTCGGGCCAGCACCGGCCGGAGCGCTCACCGATTCAAACCCGAGCGGCGGTACGTCTGCCGTCAGCGCCGCCACAAGATCGATCACCCCGTAGCCGTACTCGTCGTCACGCCCAGGAGGGCCCTTGTCGACGGCGGTGGCCGTGAGCCGGTGCGCCACCTCTCGCGCCGGTAGGTACGGGTACTTGGACCTGATCAACGCAGCCGCGCCCGCCACGATCGCCGTCGCGCTCGATGTGCCGGTCCCCTTCGAGTATTTCCCACCGTAGCTGGTGCTATAGATGTCAACCGCAGGAGCGACCACATCGATATTCGGCCCCGTGACCGAGATGGCAGCATGTTGTCCAGCGCGATCGATACCCCCAACCGCGATAACACCCTCTTCGCTTGCCGGATATCGCACGCCCGCGTCGGGAGGTGTATTACCTGCTGCGGCAACCACTACGATGTCAGCATCCTGAGCCGCCCTGATCGCTCGTTGAAGTCTCATACTGGCGCCGGCGACCGCTGAAATATTGATAACGTCGGCGCCGCCAGCGATGGCGAATTCAATGCCGGAGGCTAGTGCGTCGGGATCGCCCACGCCATTAGGTGGGGTATCCAGGATTGGAAGGACCTTTGCTTTTGGCGCAATACCGAGGGCGCCCCGATTGTTCATCCTTCCATGCGCGACGATCAGGCCAGCCATTGAAGTTCCATGACTATCTATATCCCGGTGCCCGTCACCACTACCCCCAGGAATAACGTCGGTCCCTGGAAGCAAGTTCTCGCGCAGATCCGGATGGGGATCGACTCCAGTATCCGGCACTGCGACGATCACGCCGGACCCTTGGCTGAATTTATGTACCTGCTCGATTCGTAGAAATGGGAGATGCCATTGATCGCCTCGTATTAGGTCCGCATCTTGAGGGGGGGCGGCAAGGCTGGCAGGAAGCAGGGCCCCGACCAGAGCTAGTCTGGAAAAGCCCGCCAGGGTTGACTCAATCACCCGCCGAAACCAATTGCCGGACCAGGGTCGATCGGATTGTCTCTGTCTGGTGGGCGAACCACCGGAGGGACGCCCTGGTCGGTTTCCCATGGGTTATCCGGATCCCAATAGCGAGACCTCTCCTCGCCCTCTGCCCCAAGCCTTGGGCGGCCCCCGGCTCCAGGCAGGCTGGGTGCACCGCCAATCGGGAAACCGTTTGCACCTCCATTGAGGCTACGTCCCACGCCTGGCCGACTTCCAGCCGAACCAGTGGGCGCTGTCCCAGCACCGCCGCCGCCGATGACCCCGCCTACCGGATTGACCCTTCTTGGGGCGCCAGAGCTATTGACCGGATGGCCTAGGGCTGATCCCGGGACGCCTCCGATTAATCCTCCGGCGGAAGGGGCGGGGCGGGCGGGCGTTGTTGGATGTACGGTGCTTCCCTCGGAGCTCCCGCTGACTGATTTTGGCAGGCTTCCGGGTTGGGGTGTTCGCGTGGGAAGCGTTGGAGGCGAGCCAATGGAAGCAGGGAGCGTACTTGGCGTAATGCCAGTGCCAATGGCAGCTGGTGGGCCTGCCGCTCCTGGTGCTTGAACGGTTGGCGGCGTCGTCCCAGCGGGCAGCGAGGAGACTCCACCGGCCGCACCCCCGAGGACTGGACCGATCCCCGATATCACGGGGGCGGCGGAACTCACCCGCTCAGCACTTGCGCCACGAGGGTGAGTGGTGGAGGTAGGCAAGGGCGCTGGAACTACCGGCGGAATAGCGGGTGCCAGATAACCGCCATACACATCGGGGTCGTCCGGCTGCCGCGCGTTCCTAGGCACCACGGGTGGTTTTTGTAGGGTTGCTTGGGCTTGTTGGAGTTCGCCGCTCAGGTTGAACATCATGGATCGGGCCTGCACGTTCAACCGTTCCAGTTCCCCATCAGCAACGGGCGGCGCGGTGGTCCGGTTGCCCATCACCGCTTTCGGGTCGGCGACCATCGACTCGTACGCCTGCTTCTGCTGGAACTTGGTCGCGTACTCCTCGTGGATCTTGCGGAGTGCGGCGCGGGTGGTGCCGATGGCCTGGGTTGCGGCGGAGAGTGCGGTGTAGTTCGCGGCGGCGGCGTCGTGGGTGCGCTGCACCTTGTCGATGAGTTCGTCGAGTTCGGCGAGGTAGGTGCGGGAGGCGGCGCTGGTTTCGGGGGGCCATGCCTCGGCGAGTCCGCGTCGGTACTGCTGGAGGCGGCCGAGGTGGGTTTGCGCGAGGTCGCAGACCTTGCGCCAGCCGGCGACCTGTTTCCAGTGGTTGGCGGTGTCGTGGTCCTGGAGGCAGGCCCACATGCTGTTGACGTCCATGAGGTGCCAGTCGGTGAGGCCGGAGGTGCGGCCGGTGCCCCGTTCGATCACGGCAGCATCACCGGCCCTTGGGCGTCGGGGCTGGTCGGGTCGGTCAGAGTTGGCGTCGGGCCGCCGGGGAGGACGCTGGCCGGGTTGGCGAGAGCTCGTTGCACGTCGACCACTCGGGCGGCGGTGAAGGCGTCGCTGTCGGCGTAGTGGGTGGCGACCTGATCGGCGGCGGCGGCCAGGTGGCCGGTGGCGCCTCGGACGGCGTACACCATGTCAGCGGTGGCCTGCTGCGTCTCGTGGTGGGCGTGCAGGAAGGTGACCAGCTCGATGAAGGCGTCGCAGGGGTTGGGCAGCTTCGCGGACATGTCTTCGGCGATGTACGACAGGTGCGGCGCGTAGTTGCTCTCGACCTCGGCGGCGAGCCGGTCGGCGAACTCTCTGAGCTGGCTGATGTCGGCTTCGATGCCGCCGTAACCGCGTAGCCAGGGTGCTGGCCGGTCCTCTTCGGGGATCATGGATCCTCCCTACCCGTAACGGCACCGTTTCCCTGAGTGAGGTTAACGGCTCAACGCCACCATGACAGCCCCCGTGCGGCAGGTCTCGGGTTAGCGGGGCAGGCCGGCGGCGCGCCACCCGCGGGAGCCGCCGGGTCGACCGCTGCGCGCCCAGGCGGATTCGGTCGCCGGCGTGGGGGCGGCGGCCGGACGGGTTCGGACGATGATCGCCCCCACCAGAGCGGCCAACTCCTCGGCGGTGGGCACGCCGCGGACGACCCGGAACAGCGGCTCTTCGGCAGACATGCCGCCAGGGTACGCGGCGCGAAGTTACGCGAAGCGCACAGTGGCGTGCCGGCGGTGTGAGCGTCAGCGGGTCCGGGTACCGTCTCACCGATGTCGAACGCGCTTCCCCAACTCGTCGCTGACCGATACCGGCTCCTGTCGCCGCTCGGCCAGGGCGGCATGGGCCGGGTGTGGAAGGCGCGCGACGAGGTGCTGCATCGGGATGTCGCCATCAAGGAGTTGGTGCCGCCGCCCGGTCTCACCGATGAGGAGCGCCGCGAGATGCGCGAGCGCTCGCTGCGGGAGGCGCGGGCCATCGCCCGGCTCAACCACGCCAACGTCGTCCGCATCTTCGACGTGCTGCGCACCGACGGCGATCCGTGGATCGTCATGGAGTACGTGGCGTCGAAGTCGTTGCAGGACACTCTCGCCGAGGACGGCCCGGTGTCGGTGGCCCGCACGGTGGAGATCGGCCTGGGCGTGCTGGGTGCGCTCAGCGCCGCCCACAAGGCGGGTGTCATGCACCGCGACGTGAAGCCCGGCAACGTGTTGCTCGGCGACGACGGTCGGGTGGTGCTGACCGATTTCGGTCTCGCCACGATCCCCGGCGACCCCAACGTGACCCGCACCGGCATGGTGCTCGGCTCGCCCGCGTACATCTCGCCGGAGCGGGCTCGGGACGGCACTGCCGGGCCGGAGGCCGACCTGTGGTCGCTGGGCGCGACGCTCTACGCGGCGGTCGAGGGCAAGTCGCCGTACGCCCGGCCGTCGGCGATCGGCACCCTGGCCGCGCTGGCCACCGAGCCGATTCCGCCGCCGAAGAACGCCGGTCCGCTCAAGGCCGTCCTCAACGGGCTGCTGCGCAAGGACCCGAACGAGCGGATCACCGCCGAGGTGGCGGAGCGGTTGCTGCGCCGCGCCGCCGGCAAGCGGTCGCGCGGCATCTCCCTGCTCGATGGCGTACGCCGGCCTGGGCCGAACGGTCCGCGCGAGCCGCGCCTTCCGGTGGTGCCGGCCCCGCGACCGGCCGAGAGTGTCGACCGGCCGGTGTCGCCGCCGCCGGCCGCCGCCGCGACCACCTCCGCCGCGACTTCCGCTGCCACCGCGACCCCCGCCGCCGATGCCACGCCGACGGCCGTCGTCTCCTCCGACACCAAGGCCGCCGACCCGACTGCCCTGGTGTCGGGCGAATCGACAGCAGCGGCGCCGGCCGAGCCGACCGCAGCGATCGACAGCCCGGCCGATGCCGACCCGGCCGATGCCGAGCCGACCGCGAAGGTCACGGCCGCGCCCGACACGAGCGGCGACGGTACGACGAACGTCGACGACGAGCCGACTGTCGTCGACGGTCCGCCGGTGGCTCCGGAGCAGCGCAAGCCGACCACCCCGACGTCGCTCATGCCGCCGGTGACTCCGGCCGGTCGCGCGGCGGTGCCGCTCTCGGATGGCACGAAGCCGAACAACACCCGACGTAACCTGCTGATCGGTGCCGTGGTGGCGCTGCTGCTGATCGGCCTCGTGGTGGTCGTGCCGATGCTGACGAACGACGACGACAAGAGCCCGCAGGCGAACCCGACCGGTGCCGCCGCGACCTCGGCGCCCGCACCGACCTCCGCTGCGGCGCCTCCGCCGCCCACCAGCGGTGCCCCGAGCCCGTCCGCCTCGGCCACCCCCTCGGTGGACCCGAACGCGTTGCCGGCGGGCTGGAAGCTGCACAAGGACCCTGCCGGCTTCTCTCTGCCGCTGCCCGATGGCTGGGTGCGTAGCCAGGTCGATGGCATCACGGTCGTCTTCAACCAGTCCAACGGGCCGGGAAAGCTGCTCGTGCAGTGGACCAACACCCCGAAGGAGGATGCGGTCGCGGACTGGCGGGAGCAGGAGCCGAATCGCGCTAGCCGCGTCAACAACTACCAGTACCTCAGCATTAAGGCGTGCGACTTCTGGAAGACCTGCGGTGACTGGGAGTGGCTGGAGACCCGGGGCGGGCAGCGGATCCACGTCCGTAACCGGGGGTTCGTGACGGCCAAGAACCGGGGGTACGCCCTGCGGTGGGAGATCGCGGAGAAGGACTGGCAGGCCAACCTGCCGAACTTCGACCGGATCGCCAAGGGTTTCGTGCCCGACCGTCCGGACTGAAATTCATTCGCATGACCTTGCGTCGTCGTGGGTAATTGACCTTCGACGACGGAAGGAGGCACGACATGGGTTACCGACGGAGGGACGCTCGGCCCCGGCTGGCACTGTGGATGCTCGTGGCGCTCGGCGACGCGATCCTGCTGCTGGTCAGCGCGGGGGTTTCGGTGCTCGTCGCACTGCTCGGCGTCGTGATCGTTACCGGCTTTGGCGTTGCTGCATGGCGGTTGACCCGTCGGGGCGCCCTGGCTCGTGAGGACGCTGTGGTGCCGGCCCTGAGCCGGCGGAGGGCCTGACCCGTACCCGGTGGTGTGGCGGCAGCCGGACCAATTGTCGACCATGTGGTGACAGTCGATCCCGCTGCCGCCAACGGCCCGGTCAGGTGTTGTTGGCCAACGCGATCAGGCGGCTCCGGTCGCCGTTCCAGTAGTTGCGGTCCACGTTGCCGCTGATTCCGGAGACCGCGCCGGTGCTGGTGTACTGCCAGAAGCTCCACACCGACGC
This sequence comes from Micromonospora sp. NBC_00330, assembly GCF_036136635.1. Taxonomy (NCBI): domain Bacteria; kingdom Bacillati; phylum Actinomycetota; class Actinomycetes; order Micromonosporales; family Micromonosporaceae; genus Micromonospora; species Micromonospora sp. NBC_00330. Next base: position 5,039,841 of record NZ_CP108012.1, on the reverse strand, counting down.
GCCGGCCGGCAGGGCGCCGGGGGTGCTCGACCAACGGGCCAACCAGAGCGGGTGGTTCGCCCACGGGCCGGTCCAGCTGCCGGTGCACTGGTTCCACCAGCTCGTGGTGGTGTAGATGACCGCGTACCGGCCGGTGCGGGAGCGGTAGGTGTTCAGGAAGTCCTGCACCCAGTTGCGCATTCCGGTCGTGCTGAGCCCGTAGCAGTAGCCGCCGGCGTACGGGTTGCCCTCGATGTCCAGCGCGGCCGGCAGCGTGCGGCTGTCCGCGGACCAGGCGCCGCCGTTGGAGGCCAGGTAGTTGGCCTGGGTCGAGCCGGCAGAGATGTTCGGTCGGGCGAAGTGGTACGCCCCGCGGATCACCCCGGCGTTGTACGAGTTGACGTAGTTGGCGTTGAAGTTCGGGTCCTTGTAGCTGGTTCCCTCGGTCGCCTTGATGAACGCGAACTGGATGCCGGCGTTGCGGACGCTGGTCCAGTTGATGGTGCCCTGGTAGCGGGAGACGTCGACACCGGGTGTGGTGGCGGCGGCCGCCGGTCCGGCGGTCGCGACCAGGGCCGCCGCCGCGGTGGCGAGGACGGTGAGGCCGGCCGCGAGCGCGCGGCGCAGCGATGATCGGGTACGGGCCATGAGTGCCTCCAAGGACGTCGCTCTATCGACACTCATCTTTGGAGGTAAGTGCCCTAGATCACAAGGGCGACCGGAAAAAAGCTTCACCGGTGGGGCATGGAGGTCCGCTGGCCGGGGCGGGACGGATCAGCGCAGTGCGGCCGGGTCGAGCTGCCAGCGGAATGGCTCCACGACCGTCAGCGTCTCGCCGGGCTTGGCCACCTGGTCCTCGACGTAGTGCTCACCGTCCAGCCGGAACAGCCGCAACGAGTGAGCGTCCCCATCCTGCTCGACCAGCAGATACCAGGGGATTCGCGCAATGGCGTAGAGCTGCATCTTGAGCAGGCGGTCGGCGGCGGCATTGCCAGGCGAGACGACCTCGCCGACGAGTGCCACATCAGCGGCCTCTACCACCGTGCCCTCGTCGTCGGTGTCCGCGACAACCACATCGGGGATGACGATCCGATCCACCCCGAGCCGAACGTTGACCGCACTGAAGACTGCGAGGCCGTTTGCCAAACGCTCGACATGGTCGGCCAGTCGGCGCGACACCAACTGGTGGCGCTTGCTCGGTACCGGGCTCAAGAGCAGGCTCCCGTCGAGCAGTTCGATCCGGTCCGGAGTTTCACCCAGGGCGAAGTAGTCGGCCTCGGTCCAGAGCCCGACGTGGTGTTCCAAAGACAACAACCTCATCTCTCATCACCTCTGCCTTCATAGCCACCCAATCCGTCTCAGGCACTAGGAGCCGATGCCTCGGGAGCGACACGGAACGCCGCCGGTAGGCTCGCGCCCCATGATGTCGATCGACGGGCTGGGCGACCTGTGGGACACGCTGTTCGGCGCGCAGCCGGACCCGCCCGCGCTGCTGGTGCTGATCACCGGGGCCGTGGCGCTGGTGGTGGTCTCCACCCGGCTGCCGTGGCGGATCGCCCGTAACGCCGTCACCATCGCGCACGAGGGCGGGCACGCCCTGGTCGCCCTGCTCACCGGCCGCAAGCTGCACGGCATCCGGTTGCACTCGGACACGTCCGGGCTGACGCTCTCCGCCGGCCGCCCCACCGGGCCGGGCATGATCCTCACTCTGCTCGCCGGATATGTCGCACCGCCGCTGGTGGGGCTGGCCGGCGCCTGGCTGCTCGGTGGTAACCGGATCACCCTGCTGCTCTGGGTGGCCGTGGCGCTGCTGCTGGCCATGCTCGTCATGATCCGCAACGTTTTCGGCGTGGTGTCGTTGCTGGTCACGGGCGCGCTGGTGTTCGCCGTCTCGTGGTACGCGACGCCGCAGGTCCAGGCCGCGTTCGCGTACACCGGGGTGTGGTTTCTGCTGCTCGGTGGGGTGCGGCCGGTGGTCGAGCTGCAACGGCTGCGCTCGCGGGGTCGGATGCCCGCCTCCGACGCCGACCAACTCGCCGGGCTCACCCCGTTTCCGCCGCTCTTCTGGGTTGGTGTCTTCGCCCTGGTTAACCTGGCCGCCCTGATCGTCGGCGCGCTGCTGCTCGCCGGCCCGATCCTCACCGACGCCGGCCTGACGCTCTAACCCCGCCTCCGCCCGGGTCGATCATGGGGTTGTGGTGGGCCGCGAAAGCCTCGATACCCCCGCAGCCAGGCACCGCAACTCCATGATCGACGGCGGGAGGGCGGGGGGAGGCGCACGGGCTGGAGAGGCGCGGGCGGGCAGAATGAGGCAATGCGATACGTGATCATCGGGGCGGGTGCGGTCGGTGGGACCATCGGCGTACGGCTGGCCCAGGCCGACCGGGACGTGACACTGGTGGCCCGCGGCGCCCACCTGGACGCGATCCGCGCGCGGGGTCTGACAGTGCGGCAGCCCGACGGTGAGGTCACCGCCCGGCTCGCGGCGGTGGACCGGCCCACTGATCAGCCGCTGCCGGCGGACACCGTGCTGATCCTCACCGTGAAGTCCCAGGACACCGCCGGTGCGTTGGCCGCGTGGGTGGACGCGCCGGTGGTCGGCGGCGGCACTGCGGGCGAACGTCTGCCGCTGGTGACCGCGCAGAACGGGGTGGCCAACGAGCGGGCCGCGCTGCGCCTCTTCGCCGACGTGCACCCGGTCTGCGTCTGGTTGCCGGCCACCCATCTGGAACCGGGTGTGGTGGTCGCCAACGGGTACCCGCATCCCGGGATGCTCCACATCGGGCGGTACCCCGGGGGCGCCGACGACACCGACCGGGCGATCGCCGCCGACCTGACCGCCGCCGGCTTCGTCGCCCCGGTCCGCGCCGACGTGCTGCGCTGGAAGTACGGCAAGCTGCTCAGCAACCTCGGTAACGGCCTACAGGCGTTGCTCGGCGGCGACATCCCGGACGTGTTGGTCGAGCGGGTACGCGCCGAGGGCGTCGCGGCGCTCGCCGCCGCCGGCATTGCGCACACCTCGCCCGAGGAGGAGAAGACCGAACGCGGCGACCTGGTCGGGCAGCGCCCGGTCGACGGTGAGGCCCGCTCCGGCGGCTCCACCTGGCAGAGCCTGGCTCGGGGCACCGGCTCGACAGAGGTCGACCACCTCAACGGCGAGATCGCGCTGCTCGGCCGGTTGCACGGCGTACCGACGCCGGTCAACGTCGCCGTGCAGCGGGCCGTACGCCGGGCGGTCCGGGAGCGGATCGGGGCCGGCGCGTTCCCGCTCAGCGAGTTGGAAAAGTCGATCGCCTGACCGGGCAACCAACAGCCCTGGCCGGTGCGTGTTCCCAGCGACCGACACGGGGAGGTAGCGGGTGCCGGACGTCGACGGGTTCGACGAGTTCTACCGGGGGAGTCGGCAACGACTCCTCGGGTTCGTCTACGCCCTCACCGGCGATCGGGGCGAGGCGCAGGACGCCGTGCAGGAGGCGTACGTCCGAGCGTGGCAGCGCTGGTCGACGGTCAGCGCGTACGACGACCCGGAGGCGTGGGTGCGGGTGGTGGCCAGCCGGATCGCCGTCAGCCGGTGGCGCAGCCTGCGGAGCCGCGCCCGCGCCTACCTGCGACACGGGGCCACCGAGACCGTTCCCGGGCCGGGCACCGACACCGTCGCGGTGGTCGCCGCCCTGCGTCGACTGCCCGAGGAGCAACGCGTCGCCATCGCCCTGTACTACCTGGTAGGCATGCCGGTCGCCGAGGTCGCGCGGGAGACCGCGGCCCCGGTGGGCACCGTCAAGGCCCGTCTCTCCCGGGGGCGTACCGCGCTCGCCGGCCTGCTCGCCGTCTCTGATCTGGAGGAGGCCACCGATGCGTGACGACCCGACGTTCGTCGAACAGATCCAGCGGGACCTGCAGGACGTGCGGTGGCTCGGCCCGGAGGAGATCCGTTCCCGGGGCCGCCGCCGCAGCCAGCGCAAGGTCGTGGTGGCCACCGTCGTGCTGGCCCTCGCCGGGGTCTCCGCGGTGGCGGTCGCGGCGCCGAGGACGTCGCCGCCACCGGCTCAGCCAGCCGCGTCGGCCTCGCCGACCCGGCACGAGATCACCACCGACGCCCTGTTGCAGCCAGCCGACCTGTCGCAGCAGGTCGATGTGCAGCTCAGCCAGTCGGGGCTGGGCGAGCCGGTCCGGCTGGCGGACATGCTCAGCTACTGCCGGACGAGCCAGGGACGGTCGGAGGGCTGGCAGATGTCGATCCTGTCCCGTTCACAGACCTTTGTGCCCAAACGCGCTACGCCGATACTCACCCAGTCGGATGGTCTGGTCACGCAGGATCTCTTCCGGCTGGCACCCGAGGCGGCCAGACAGCTCTTCGCCAGTTTGGATGACCTGGTCGCTCCGTGTGCCGAATGGCTCAGCGTTGGGCCGATCCTGACGGCAGGAGGGACCCGCACGGGGGAAGCGCTGCACCGGTGGTCGGTGGTGCAGCGGGGCTTCGCCGGCGACGACGCCGCCATCCTGCGGGACTCGCTCACCGTCACCAGGGACCTGGAGACCGGGCAGCCGCTCGGCGACCAACCGTCGCCGATCCTGGTGGCGGTCGTCCGGGTCGGCGACACCGTCTCGGTACTCCGCCTCGGCTACGACGGCACCGAGGCCGAACTCATGCGGCTCGCCGTAGCGGCGGCAGCCCGGATGTGCGCCGCCGCCAACCCGCCCTGCTGACGCGGCCCGGGCGATGATCCGCACAACATCAGGGTTGCTGCTGCCTCCCTTCGCCCGGAGGCAGCAGTTTCCCCGAAGTGGCGCGGATCAAGGGACCGTGGGGGACCGGGATCAGAGCGGAATGTTGCCGTGCTTCTTCGGCGGCAGGGTTTCCCGCTTGGTACGCAGGACGCGCAGCGCCCGGACGATCTGGGTGCGCGTCTCGTGCGGAGCGATCACCGAGTCGATGTACCCACGCTCGGCGGCCACGTACGGGTTGGCCAGGGTGTCCTCGTACTCGGCGATCTTCTCGGCCCGGACCGCCGCCGGGTCCTCGGCGCCGGCCAGCTCGGAGCGGTAGAGGATGTTCACAGCGCCCTGCGCGCCCATCACCGCGATCTGCGCTGTCGGCCAGGCGAAGTTCAGGTCCGCGCCGAGGTGCTTGGAGCCCATCACGTCGTACGCCCCGCCGTACGCCTTGCGGGTGATCACGGTGACCTTGGGGACGGTCGCCTCGGCGTACGCGTAGATGAGCTTCGCGCCCCGGCGGATGATGCCGTCCCACTCCTGACCGGTGCCGGGCAGGAAGCCGGGCACGTCCACGAAGGTCAGCACCGGGATGTTGAACGCGTCGCAGGTGCGAACGAAGCGGGCGGCCTTCTCCGAGGCGGCGATGTCCAGGGTGCCGGCGAAGTGCATCGGCTGGTTGGCCACCACACCGACCGGTCGCCCCTCGACCCGGCCGTAGCCGACCACGATGTTCTGCGCGTAGAGCGGCTGGACCTCCAGGAACTCCCCGTCGTCGAGGACGTGTTCGAGGACGGTGTGCATGTCGTACGGCTGGTTGGCCGAGTCCGGGATCAGGGTGTCCAATTCCCGGTCCTCGTCGCTGATCGCCAGCTCGGCGGGGGCGTCGACGACGACCGGCTCGTCGAGGTTGTTCGACGGCAGGTACGACAGCAGCGCCTTGACGTAGTCGACGGCGTCCTCCTCGTCGCTGGCGAGGTAGTGCGCGTTGCCGCTGCGGGTGTTGTGCGTGCGCGCGCCGCCCAACTCCTCCATGCCGACGTCCTCGCCGGTCACCGTCTTGATCACGTCGGGGCCGGTGATGAACATGTGCGAGGTCTGGTCGACCATCACTGTGAAGTCGGTGACCGCCGGGGAGTAGACAGCGCCGCCGGCGCAGGGGCCCATCACCAGTGAGATCTGCGGGATGACGCCGGAGGCCCGCACGTTGCGGAAGAAGATCTCGCCGTAGAGGCCGAGCGAGACGACGCCCTCCTGGATGCGCGCGCCGCCGGAGTCGTTGATGCCGACCACCGGGCAGCCGATCTTCATGGCCAGGTCCATCACCTTGACGATCTTCTCGCCGAAGACCTCGCCGAGCGAGCCACCGAAGACGGTGAAGTCCTGCGCGAAGACGCACACCTGCCGGCCGTCCACCGTGCCGTAGCCGGTGACCACACCGTCGCCGTACGGGCGGTTCCGCTCCAGCCCGAAGGCCGTGGACCGGTGTCGGGCCAGCTCGTCGAGTTCGACGAAGGAGCCCTCGTCGAGGAGCATCTCGATCCGCTCGCGGGCGGTCTTCTTGCCGCGTGCGTGCTGCTTCTCCACGGCGCGGGCCGACCCGGCGTGCACCGCCTCGTCGACCCGGCGCTCCAGGTCCGCCAGCTTGCCCGCGGTGCTGTGCATGTTGGTCCCGGTCTCGGTAGTCACCCAGGGAATATAACGATGGTTCAGGTGGGTGCCGCTGTGCAGTACGCCTCAGTGTCGGCCGGAGCACCGCCGTAGGCTGGCGGAATGTCGGGCTCCCCGTACACCGATCTGGACCGGCCGCCGCTGTCGGCGGCCCGGCTGCGCCGCGCGTTGATCGCGCCGAACGGGCCGTGGGCCCGGCTGGAGCTGCGTGCCGAGACCGGCTCCACGAACGCCGACGTGGCCGAGGCCGCCCGGGCCGACGAGCCGGAGGGCCTGGTGGTGGTCGCCGAGCGGCAGACCGAAGGGCGCGGCCGGCGCGGTCGGGTCTGGCAGTCGCCGGCGCGGGCCGGCATCGCGACGAGCGTCCTGCTGCGGCCCGGCGAGGCCGTGCCGGACCGTGGCTGGCTGCCGGCGGCACCCACGGGGTACGGGTGGCTTCCGTTGCTGGCCGGCGTGGCGCTGGTCGAGGCGGTGGGCCGGCTGGCCGAGCTGGAAGCCACCCTCAAGTGGCCGAACGACCTGCTGATCGACGACGCGAAGTGCGCGGGCGTGCTGGCCGAGGCGGTGCCCGGACGGGCGCCGGACCAACCGCCGGCGATCGTGCTGGGCATCGGGCTCAACGTGACGTTGCGCGTCGACGAGCTGCCGGTGAATCCGACCGGGCTGCCGGCCACCTCGCTCCAGTTGGCCGGTGCGGTGGCCACCGATCGCGATCCGCTGCTGCGGGCGCTGCTGCGGGCGGTCGCGGACTGGTACGACCGTTGGCGTTCGGCGGGCGGCGACGCGGTGGCCAGCGGCCTGCGCGACGCCTACCTGGCGGCCTGCGCGACGATCGGCCGCGAGGTACGCGTTCTGCTCCCCAACGGTGAGTCCCTGACCGGCACCGCCACCGGAGTGGACCCGGACGGCCAACTGATGGTCACCACGTCGACCGGTGCCCGAACCCTGGCCGCCGGGGACGTCCTGCACCTCCGCTGAGGACGGGCAAGATCACGAAGAGCCGAGTGGGCCCGCGCGGCGGATGTTGTGGTGGGGCTTGGGGGGTTTACCGTCTGCGCGTCTAGAAAATCGCGTTGGAGGTTCCCGTGGCGTTTCCTGAAGACGTGCTCACCGAGGACGAGCACGTCGTGCTGCACCTACATCCGCACTGGAAGGCGTTGATCCGGCCGATCGCGGTGCTGGTGCTGGCCATCGCCGCGGTGGTGGTCGGCGTGCTCCTGTTGCCCGAGAGTGGCGGCGGTTCGATCGCGCTGGCCGTGATCGGGGCGATCGCCCTGGTCGCGGTGCTCTGGCTCGGCCTGTGGCCGTTCCTGGTCTGGCGCACCACCCACTACCTGTTCACCAACGAGCGGGTCCTGCTTCAGCAGGGTGTGTTCTCCCGGGACCGGCGGGATCTCCCGCTGGCCCGGGTCAACGACCACTCGATGAACCAGCGTTTCGTCGAGCGTCTGCTCGGCTGCGGGACGCTCACCATCGAGTCGGCAGGTGAGCGCGGCCAGTCGGTGCTTTCCGACGTGCCGGACGTCGGGAAGGTGCAGACCACCCTGTACGAGCTGGTCGAGGCACAGCACGACAAGCACTCGCTGGGCGATGGCGAGATGCGCGACATGCTCGCCGACATGCAGGACGGCAAGCCGCTGCGCGACACCACCACCTGAACCGGACGGTCGGGACCCGCCCCTGCCGCACTGCCGGGGGCGGGTCAGACGGGTCGTTGGGCCTCGGGTGAGCCGCTGCTCCCCGTCGGGTCGCCGTCGGACGACCCGACGGTGGACGGGGCCGCTGCGGTCGGGCCGCTGTCGGGCTGGTCAGCTCCGGGCTGGTCAGCGTCGGTCGGGGTGGCTTCGGTGGCTTCGGCTTCTGCTTCGGCAGGGTCGGCCTCGACCGGTCGCACGGCGAACCAGCCACGGAAGCGGGTGCGCAGCACCTCCTGCTCGGGCCGGTCGTCCGGGCCGAGGCGCAGCATGGTGCCGGTGAGGCTGACGGTGCCCAGCCCGGGGCGGGCGGTCGACGGCCGGGCGCCCATCACGTCGACCCGGACCGCGAGCCGGTCGTCGGCCCGCACCGGGGCGAGCCAGCGCAGTTCCTCCAGGCCGGGGGACGCGTCCGCGGCGGCCCGGGACAGCAGGTGGTCGACGTACGCGCGCATGAACAGGCTGACCGTGTAGAAGCCGCTGGCGATCAGACCACCGTGTCGGCTCGCCGCGGCGAGGTCGGCGTCGACGTGGTACCACTGCGGGTCGAAGCGGCGGGCGAAGGCGACCATCTCGTCGGCGTCCACGGTGACCACGCCAAGGTCGACGGTGAGCCCCGGGACGAGATCCTCGAAGAACAGCTCGGCCGGCCGCCCCGTGCCGGAGCGGGCGTCGGGTGTCGTCACCGGCGGGGCGCGCGACGGGTGCTGACGTGCAGCTCCGCGGCGAGTTCCGCGTCCAGGTCGACGGCGGGGCTGACGCTCAGCCGCGGGAGCCGGCCCTGAGCCGGTGCGCCGGCCGGGGAGTCGAGGCGTTGCGCGGACTCCGCCTCCTCCAGCTCGGACACCGATTCCGCCAACTCGGCGACCGGGTCCATCTCCGCCATGGTGTCCCACTCGTCGCGCGGAATGTCGTGCCAGGTTGAGTCGGGCTTCGCGGCCTCGTCCTCGGCCGGTGCGACGGGTTGGAAGACGAATGTGCGGTATGACCAGAACCGGAACAGCGTGGCCAGCATGACGCCGACCGTCTTGGCCAGATTCAGCGCCAGCAGGCCGTGTACGCCGAGACCGTACTTGGCCGCCGCCACGGCCCCCAGTTCAATGAGCAGGCCAGCGCCGTTGAACAGGAAGAAAAGGAGATATTCCCTGCGAAGCGCCGATTTCGGGCGATCGCGGTACGTCCAGTGCCGATTCATGAGGTACGACGTGATGGTGGCGACGATCGTCGCGATCACTGTCGCCTTCAACTGACCATTGACGAAAACGGTCAGTGCAAGGGCATTGAACACCGCGTAATTGATGACGGTGTTGATGCCGCCGACGATGCCGAACTTGAGCGCCTCGTGGATGAACTTCTGCCAGCGCTCAGGCAGCAGGCGGACAAGACGCATGCGAAACACCTTAGGGCAGTCGGTGCGGCCGGCGATCACCGGCCGAACGAGGTGGGCGGCAGGTCACGCCCCGTGGTCTCGGTCGGGATTCACCTGCGGAAGGGTCGGGGTTCCCGCTTCGACGAAGACGAACCGCCGGTACGACCAGAATCGAAACAGCGTGGCGAACCCCGTGCCGACGATGTAGCTGGCGAGATTGTCCGCCAGGCGCGTCTGGAACACGGCCGGCCAGATGGCCCCGAGCCCGTAGCGGCTGAGCGCGAGGCAGGCCACAGTGATGCCGAGACCGACAGCGTTGAAGAAGAAGAAGAGCGCGTACTCACGGGCCGCGTTGTTGCGCTGACGGTGCCGCCACGTCCAGAACCGGTTGCCCACGAAGGCGACGGACGCCGCGATCACTGTGGAGATCGTCTTCGCCGTCAGCTCTTCGACGCCGTGCTTGCTCGTCAGGTAGTTGAAGAGCGCGAAGTCGACGAGGAAGGCGAAACCACCCACAGTGGCGAACTTGCTCATCTCGCGGATGAGGTGACCGAAGCGGTCGAGAAGCATGCCGACGAGACCCCGTCGGGTCTGCCGGGGACCCGGTTGTTCCCCGGTCATCGTGGCGGCCACGGAGGGAGCCTACCGGCTGCCGGCCAGTCAGAGGGGTAGCAACGGCAAGCGGGCGTGGTCTCCCGGAGGGGCCCAGCGCCGCGTACGTGACCACTGCACAGAGCGTAGCCAATTGGGAGGACTGAGCCGCTGCGGAACGGGAATCACCGCACCGGTCGGCGGGGCAGGTCCACGGCCCGACCGCAACAAGCGTCCGCCGGGGTGCACAACAAGATTTGCGTGAAACTGCGCGGGAAAGCGGGTATCAGCTCGTGATGCCGCAGCGAGGCCGTAGCTTGTGCAGTTCTTCACAACCTGTCCCACTGACTCGGAAGGCTGCCCGGTTTACGCTGAGGCCAATCCCAGGTTTCCACGAAGGCGACGCATCGCGCCGCCGAGTCTCGTGCATCCCATAGATCGGTCAGCGTCGACCACAAGGAGATGTGTCATGGTTGCTCCGGCTGTTGTGCGGGGTATCGATCAGGCCCCGACGTCCCATCCGAAACTGCTCGCCTGGGTCCGTGAGGTCGCGGAACTGACCACGCCCGACCGTGTCGTCTGGGTGGACGGGTCCGACGAGGAGTGGCGCCGCCTCACCGATGAGCTGGTCGAGGCCGGCACCCTGATCCGGCTCAACCCGGAGAAGAAGCCCAACTCGTTCTACGCGCGCACCGACCCGACGGACGTCGCCCGGGTCGAGGAGCGCACCTACATCTGTTCCGTCGACGAGGCGGACGCCGGCCCCACCAACAACTGGATGGCGCCGGCCGAGATGAAGCGGACGATGACGGATTTGTACCGGGGCTCCATGCGCGGTCGCACCATGTACGTCATCCCGTTCGTCATGGGGCCGGTCGAGGCCGAGTCCCCCATGTTCGGTGTCGAGATCACCGACAGCCCGTACGTGGTCGCCTCGATGCGCATCATGACGCGGATGGGCACCCGGGTCCTCGAGGCCATGGGCGACGACGCGGACTTCGTGCACGCGCTGCACTCGATCGGCGCCCCGCTCGCCCCCGGCCAGCAGGATGTCGCCTGGCCGTGCAACGACACCAAGTACATCTCGCACTTCCCGGAGAGCCGGGAGATCTGGTCGTACGGCTCGGGTTACGGCGGCAACTCGCTGCTCGGCAAGAAGTGCTACTCGCTGCGGATCGCCAGCGTGATGGGCCGGGACGAGGGCTGGCTCGCCGAGCACATGCTGATCCTCAAGATCACCTCGCCGGAGGGCAAGACCTACCACATCGCCGGCGCGTTCCCGTCCGCCTGTGGCAAGACCAACCTCGCCATGGTGGAGCCGACGATTCCCGGCTGGAAGGTCGAGACCATCGGCGACGACATCGCCTGGATGCGGTTCGGCCCGGACGGCCGCCTCTACGCCGTCAACCCCGAGTACGGCCTGTTCGGCGTCGCGCCCGGCACCGACTGGAAGACCAACGCCAACGCCATGCGCACGCTGGACCGAGGCAACTCCGTCTTCACCAACGTCGGCCTGACCGATGACGGCGACGTCTGGTGGGAGGGCATGGGCGAGCCGCCGGCACACCTGATCGACTGGAAGGGCAACGACTGGACGCCGGAGAGCGACAGCCTGTCCTCCCACGCGAACAGCCGGTTCTGCACCCCGATCACCCAGTGCCCGATCCTCGCCGACGAGTACTTCGACCCGAACGGCGTGCCGATCGACGCGATCCTCTTCGGTGGACGCCGCAAGGACACCGTCCCGCTGGTGACCGAGGCGCGCGACTGGGTGCACGGCGTCTACATGGGTGCCACGCTCTCCTCGGAGACCACCGCCGCCGCGTCCGGCGCCGTCGGCGTGGTCCGGCGGGACCCGATGGCGATGCTGCCGTTCATCGGCTACAACGCCGGGGACTACTTCCGGCACTGGATCGAGATGGGCAAGGGCACCGACGGCGACGAGGCGAAGCTGCCGAAGATCTACTACGTCAACTGGTTCCGCAAGGACCCGGACGGCTCGTTCCTCTGGCCGGGCTTCGGGGAGAACTCCCGGGTGCTCAAGTGGGTCGTCGAGCGGATCGAGGGCACTGCCGACGCTGTCGAGACGCCGGTCGGCATGGTCCCCGCGCCGGACGCCCTGGACGTCGAGGGCCTGGACATGACCCCGGAGGATGTGCGGATCGCGCTGAAGGTCGACCCGGACGAGTGGCGTAACGAGCTGCCGATGATCACCGAGTGGTTCGAGAAGTTCGGTGACAAGCTGCCCGGCGTGCTCTGGGCCGAGTTGGACGCGCTGCGCGCCCGCCTGGACGCCGCGCAGCCGCAGCGGTAGGTGTGAACGAGACCCTTCGCGGGCAACATCGGATTTCATGAGGACGGCCGCCGAGACCCAGGTTCGGCGGCCGTCCGCCGTCCGGGTGCTCACCACCCTGCTGGCCACGACGGCGGCGGCCACCGTCGTGGTCGAGCTGCTCAACTGGTGGTACGCCCCGGAGCAGGGATTCGGGCTGGCCGTACGGACCGGCTGGGCCATGCTGCGCTCGTTCGGCTTCCTGCTGCTGATCGGGCACGTGCGACGGGGTCGTACGGTGGCCCGCCCGTTCGGGCTGATCCTCGCGGTCACCACGATCTTCGCGGTCGGCCGGCTCATCGTGCCCCGGCAGGGGGTGCCGCCGCTGCCCGGCCTGCTCGGCTTCGCCATTCTCACGGCGCTCTGTGTCGCGGTGGTCTGGTTGCTCTACCGCTCGTCGGCGTTGGCCGGGCACCTGGTCCGGCACCGTCCACGCCTCGTCATCGACTCCGACGGCATCTCCTGGCGGGAGACCCCTCCACGCCGACCGCAGGCCAGTGCCTGGTTGTTGACCAGCCGGGTGGCGGCCTTCACCTACAGCCCGCTGATGCTGGTGCCGGCCCTGGTGGCCGGGGGTTCCATCCTGGATGGTCGACTGACAGCGGTGCCGGCCGTGCTGTTCTGGTTCGGTGCAGGCATCACGGCCAGCTACGCGGTGCTGTTCTGCACCGCGTTCCTGATGCGGGGCAAGGACTGGGCGCGTGGCCTGCTGGTCGTCGTCACGGTGGCCGTACTCGCAGTGGATCTGCCGCTGTGCTGGTGGCTGCTGGGAGTGGACGGCCTGATCCGCGACGGCGCCCCCCTGCTGGCCGCCGCCGGACTGGCCCTCTACGGCCTACGCCGCGCCGCCCGCACCCCCGAAGCCGCTCCCGCCTGACAGCGCTCCCCACCCCACCCCACCCCACCCCCACCCCACCCCACCCCCGCCCTGCCCCGCCTTCTCCACCGTCGATCTTGCAGTTACTGTCGCGACAAAAGGCGCGAAAGAGTATGAAGCGACGACAGGAAGTGCAAGATCGCGGGTTGGGTGCTGGGTGGTGCTCACCACCGACGATGCCGACCCGCTCACCGATCGGGAGCGGGACGTGCTGACCGCTGCCGTGGACGGTGCCACCATTGCCGACATCGCCGCCCGCCTGCACCTGTCCGAGAGCACCGTCCGCAACTACCTCTCGGCGGCCACCGGCAAGACCGGCACCCGCAACCGGATCGAGGCGGCCCTCAACGCCAGGGCCAACGGCTGGATCTGAAGGCCGACCCCAACCCCAACCGCGTCGATCATGGAGTTGCGGTGCCCAGCTTGCCGCTGTGCGCGAATTTTGTCGTCCACCACAACTCCATGATCGAGTTGCGGCCCGGGTGTGGCGCCGTGCGGCATCGATCCGGGTGAGCGGGCAGCAGGCAGGATGGCGGGTGGCGTCGGTCGCAGCGGCTGGCGTCGGCGACGCGGGCGGATCGCCGGGGCGGGGCAGGAGTTGGCCGCCCACCGAACGGAGGGAGGCGCGCGGTGGACGACGAGTTCGACGTGGTGGTGGTGGGGGCGGGGCCGGCCGGGGCGGCAGCCGCGCTGACGGCGCGCCGGGCCGGTGCCAGCGTGCTGCTGCTGGACCGGGCCGATTTTCCCCGGGACAAGGCGTGTGGTGACGGGATCGCCGCGCACTCGGTGGACGTGCTCGCCGAGCTGGGGGTGACCGAGGCGGTGGCGGGTTACGCGCCGCTGCCGGCGTTACGCATGATCTCGCCCGGTGGCGGCGCGGTGGCTCGGGCGCTGCCCCGACCCGCGTACACGGTGCCCCGGGAGGTTTTCGACGCACGGCTGGTGGCGGCCGCGGTGGCCGCGGGCGCGCAGCTGCGCCGGCACACGGTGCGCCAGGTCGAGCCGCGCGCGGACCGGGTGGTGCTCGACGGGCAGGTGTCCGGCCGGGTGGTGATCGGCGCGGACGGCGCCGGCTCGGTGGTACGTCGGGCGCTCGGCCATCCGCAGAACCCCGACCGGCACCTCGCGCTGGCCATCCGGGGATACGCCCCGGCTCTGCCCGGCCCGTCCGAGCAGCTCATCGTCACCTCGAAGGCGCGTTGGCCGGCGTACGCCTGGTCGTTTCCGATCGGTGACGGACGGGCGAACGTCGGGTACGGGGAGGTCCTGCGCGGTGAGCCGCTGAGCCGCGCGTACCTGCTGGACCGGCTGGCCGCGCTGCTGCCCGGCACCGATCTCGCGACAGTGACCGCGTTGCGCGCGCATCACCTGCCGCTCTCCACCCACCGGCCGTCGCCGGGGCGTGAGCGCACCCTGCTGGCCGGGGACGCCCTGTCACTGATCAATCCGTTCACCGGGGAGGGGATCTTCTACGCGTTGCTCTCCGGCGCTCTCGCCGGGTCGGCGGCGGCCCGATCGCCCGAGGGCGCGGCTGGTCGCTACGCCGACGGGTTGCGCCGCCGCCTCGGCACCCACCTGCGGCACAGTTCGGTAGCGGCCTGGTTGGCCCGGCGACGTCGGGTGGTGGACGCGGCGGTCCGGGCCGCCCGTCGGGACGACCGGGTGTTCTACGACGTGGTCGAGTTGGGACTGGGTGACGGACGCCTCACCGCTCGTACGCTCGCACTGATCGGCGCCGGTCTGGGCGGCGGGGATGGGGCTCCGAGGCAGTGAACCGGCTGAAGGGTCGCTACGCTGCTAGGTGATGACGCTGCGGAACCTTATCTACTCCGTGTACGAGCGCCGGCTCACGGCGAAGCTCGCGGGTAAGCCGGTGCCCCGGCACGTCGGGGTGATGTGCGACGGCAACCGCCGATGGGCGAGGGAGATGGGCTTCGTCGACCCGAACGACGGGCACCGGGTCGGCGCGGCGAAGATCAAGCACGTCCTCGGCTGGTGTGACCAGGCCGGCGTCGGGCACGTGACCCTCTACCTGCTGGCCACCGACAACCTGCGCCGTCCGGCCGCCGAGCTGGACCCGCTCCTCAAGATCATTGAGGATCTGGTGGTGGAGCTCTCCGAGGAGGGCAACCCCTGGCGGCTGCGCATCGTCGGAGCGCTCGACCTGCTGCCGGCGCAGACAGCGGCGGCGCTCAAGGGCGCCGAGGAGCGCACCCGTGAGCGCACCGGCGGCGCCGAGGTCAACATCGCGGTGGGTTACGGCGGTCGCCGGGAGATCACCGACGCGGTCCGTTCGCTGCTGCTGGAGCACGCCGCCACCGGGGGCACGATCGAGGAGTTGGCCGAGGTGCTGGACGTCGAGCACATCGCGGAGCACCTCTACACCCGGGGCCAGCCCGACCCGGACCTGGTCATCCGCACGAGCGGCGAGCAGCGGCTGTCCGGTTTCATGCTCTGGCAGTCCGCGCACTCGGAGTTCTACTTCTGCGAGCTCAACTGGCCGGATTTCCGGCACATCGACTTTCTGCGGGCCCTGCGCTCGTACGCCACCAGACAACGCCGCTACGGCGCCTGACCCGGCGGCGACGCCGTCGGTCGCCGCCGCTGGAGTCAGGTCAGTTCAGGGCAGGTGGGTCAGCGCCCGGGTGAGGAAGTCGCCCAGGGCGGCCGGCGACTCGATGGTCAGGTCGGCGGCGTTGGCCACCTCGTGGCCGGTCTCCGGGTTGGCCACCGCCACACAGACACCGAGGAAGTCCGGGTCGGCGGCGGCGCGAGCGCGCAGCGCGGCGAAGGCCTTGATGTCGGAGACATCGTCGCCGAAGTACCAGGCGCCGGTGGCGCCCTTGATCGCCTCGCCGATCACCATGCCCTTGTCCCGGTCGACAGGTGGCTTGAGCTCCAGCACCATCCGCCCGGCCTGCGAGCGCAACCCCAGACGGTCGGCCTGCGCCTGCCCCCACTGCTGCACTGTCGGGCCGAGTTGCGGGGCGGTACGCCAGTGCAGCGCGACCGAGAGCCGCTTGTACTCCACAAGCGTGCCGGGCGGCAGCTCCGCCCGAGCCAGGTCGGCCAGCTCCGCCATTGTCGGCACCCAGGGCAGCGCGGCCGGTTCGGTGACGGTCTCGCCGCCGGAGTGGCTGTGCTCCAGCCCGTAGAGGCCGTAGAGGTCCACGCCAGCGAGCCCGCCGAGCTGATCCCGAAGGAACTCGACGGGTCGGGCGGAGACGATCGCGACCCGCTGCACGACCGGGGCGAGCGCCTCGATCGCGGCCAACGCCTTGGGCGCCGGGCGTACCGCTGTCGGATCGTCGTCGACGGGCGCGAGCGTCCCGTCGAAGTCGAAGAAGAGCACGGTCCCGGCCGCCCGGCTGGCGGTTATCCGCCAGGCCTGGTCGGCGTTCAACGGGGTTCTCGGCTGCTGATTGCCCAGATTCAACGGCGGCACGCGCGTCAGCGTACCCCGGCGATCCAGGCTCATTCCTGGCCGAGCGGACCCATTGAGCGGTAGGCGATCAGCGTTCGGCGGCTCCTCGTCCGCGCCGGCCGAACGGCACTACCGCCGCTTCCTGGCCGTGGCTCAACAGGTAGCCCTCCACGAACCCGGTGTTGCGATCGCCGGTGTGGCTGTCGATCTCGTTGAGCCGTGCCACCAGGAACTCGGTGAGAGCGCTGATTCGGTTGTTCAGACGCTCGTGCAGCTCGGCGACGACGGCCAGGACGACCGCGGTGCCGGCGGTGATGAGCGCAAAGAGGTTGACGAGCAGCGGCAGCTGCCCGCCGTCGACCGCGAGGGTCACCGTGTTGCCGGTCGCCCACAGTGTCACCGACACCGTTGCGACCACGACTGCCAACCACTTCAGGGTCATGGACAGACCCCTCCTTCTGTCCCGCAGGGCTGGGTTCGGCCTTGTCCCGTCCCCCCGCCGATGACGAGCCCAAGCAGTACGAATAGGGACGCTAGCGTGCCCGTTCCAGCCCCGGAGGCAAACGAATGAACCTGACCAGGCGTTCTTTCGCTATCTGAGGAACTAGCCTGCCTGATTGCCCCTTTTTCGGACATCGACCGGCAACGTTGGGCGGTATGCGAGGTATCTGATGGTTTCCCGGATGTGGAACTTCTCCGCGTCCGACACCTGCGGATCGACCAGACGGCGCAGCAGCGCCTCCACGTCGGGGTCCATCGGAGGGGCGGTCTGGCCGGTGCGGGGGCCGGCCGCGGCGCGATCCCAGCCGAGTGCGGCGAAGGCCGCAGCCGGGTTCAACCCCAGGCCCTCGCAGAAGGCGACCACCCGCTCGGCCTCCGGGTCGCTGGCCCAGTCGCTCCGGACCCAGCGGTTGATGGTCTGCCGGGAGACGCCGGTGCGCCGGGACACCTCGGTGCCGCTCCAGGCTCGGGTCGCCCGTGCCTCGTCCAGAGCCCGCCGGACGAAGGTGGCGAAGGCGATCTTCCGCGCATTGGCCGTCTCGGTCACTCCGTGACGGTACGGCCAGCCGGCTGCGGGTGCGCGCCCCGGCTCGCCACTGTCACGCAGACGTGACGAGGAGTTCGGATTTCCGGTAAACGAGTCAGTGCCACTGTTGAGGGGTGTCACGCGGG
Organism: Micromonospora sp. NBC_00330; assembly: GCF_036136635.1. NCBI lineage: Bacteria > Bacillati > Actinomycetota > Actinomycetes > Micromonosporales > Micromonosporaceae > Micromonospora > Micromonospora sp. NBC_00330. The sequence goes on along the minus strand of NZ_CP108012.1, from coordinate 5,022,018 downwards.
CAGAATAGATGAACGTAGTGGCAAACGTAAGCGGACGAAAAGCTGATACTGTCACGCCCATGGGACAATCTACGGTGTGTCACGTGCATGAGACGATTGGTGCTCACATGCGTCACGCCCCCGGTGCCAGGGGGTCGTGGTGACCGAGCTCGCCACCCGCGCCCAGGCCTTCGGGCTGATCGCCGAGGGGGTCGCCGCGGGGCTGACCGCCCCCTGGCGCCTCTACCTGGCCCGAGGCTGCCGCTACCTGTCGCTGAGCGTCGGTGACCGTGCCGAGTGGAACGCCTGGCGTACCCATCTCGGCTGCCCGGAGCTGAGCGTCCGGGTCTACGACGCCGGCGGCGAGATCCGCCGGTCCTCGGTGGCCGAGGTCGTGCTGGACGGCTGCCGGATCAGCGTCGAGCTGGTCGAGGAGGTCAGCACCGACGACCTGGACCGGCTGCTCGTCGCCGACCCCACCACGATCGAGCCGGAGGAGCGATGACCTGGCGTCCCGGCTGGGCCGGAGCTGCCCGATGAGCCCGTTTCTAGCGGTGTTCCTCGTCCTGGTGCTCGGTGCCACCAGTTACGCGGCCGGCCGGCTGCACGGGCAGCTCAGCTACCGCATCGGCTACCGCTTCGGTTACCGGCAGGGCTACTTCGACGGTGACCGGGGCGCCTGGAACCGGCGTCGTCGGGACGCCCAGGCGGCGATCGCCTCGGCCCTGTCGGTCTCGCCCGCGGGGGTGGTCCGCTCCGCCGGCGCTGTCGAACGCCCCGGCACCACGTACACCGGTTCGTCGTTCAGCGCGCCGGCCGCCCCGATCACCGGGCGGCACCCGACCGGCACGCTCGTCCGACGTACCGGTTGAGGTCGGTCGGCGGGGTTGCCCCGCCGACCGGCGCCACGAGCGCGGTGCGTCGTCCGCGGCGGACACGCACCGTCGGGGTCACGTCAGACCGGTGACGGTGGCCCCACCCGGCCGGGATGCGCGCAGGGGGCATGCATCCCGGCCGGTCCCGCCGCGTTCGCGACAATGCCTTTCGGCTGGTGCGGGCGTCGGCGGAGCCCTGTTCACGAGCGCGTCTTGGGAGATCCACGTTCGGCCCCTAGCCGGGAAGGTCCGGCGGGGCTAGCGTCTAGGCATGGCACGGGGTTCTCCCGAGCCAGCCGGTCCGCCCGGATCTGCGACCTCGCGCATGGGGTTCCGCATCCGACCCCGTGTCCCCGGGCACCGGAGGAGGCGGAACACGGGTGGCGGGTGCCCATCCGTCGGAGCAGGCCTGTGACGACTCGCCGTACCACCGCCGGTGCCGACCAGACCCCGGCCGCGACTGCCACGCCCCGCCGAGCCACCAGGAGCCGCCGTTCGGTGGCGGCCACGCCGGCCGACCCCAAGGAGCCACGACCAGCCGGCCAGGCCTTCGTCCTGGACACGTCGGTGCTGCTCTCCGATCCGGCGGCGTTCCACCGGTTCGCGGAGCACGAGGTGGTGCTACCTCTGGTGGTCATCACCGAGCTGGAAGGTAAGCGGCACCATCCGGAGCTGGGCTGGTTCGCCCGGCAGTCGCTGCGGATGCTCGACGACCTGCGGGTTCGGCACGGCCGACTCGACCGCCCGGTGCCCGCCAACGACGTCGGCGGCACCCTGCGGGTGGAGCTCAACCACACCGACGACGGCGTCCTGCCGCCCGGGTTCCGCACCGAGAGCAATGACGCCCGGATCCTCTCCGTCGCGCTCAACCTCGCCGCCGAGGGGCGGGAGGTGACCCTGGTCAGCAAGGACATGCCGTTGCGGGTCAAGGCTGCCTCGGTGGGTCTGCGTGCCGACGAGTACCGCCACGGCCAGGCCAGCGACCCGACCTGGACCGGCATGTCCGAGATGGAGTTGAGCGAGGAGCAGATCGGCCAGCTGTACGCCGGTGAGACGCTCGACCTCGACGAGGCGGCCGGGCTGCCCTGCCACACCGGTCTGGTGCTGCACTCGGGGCGTGGCTCAGCGCTCGGCCGGGTGCTGCCGGACAAGTCGGTGCGTCTGGTCCGGGGCGACCGGGAGGCGTTCGGGCTGCACGGCCGCTCGGCCGAGCAGCGGATCGCCCTCGACCTGCTGTTGGACGAGTCGATCGGGATCGTCTCGCTGGGTGGCCGGGCCGGCACCGGCAAGTCCGCGCTGGCGCTCTGCGCCGGGCTGGAGGCGGTGATGGAGCGCCGCCGCCACAAGAAGGTGATCGTGTTCCGCCCGCTGTACGCCGTCGGTGGCCAGGAGTTGGGCTACCTGCCGGGCTCGGAGTCGGAGAAGATGTCGCCCTGGGCCCAGGCGGTCTTCGACACGCTCGGCGCGGTGGTGCACGAGAACGTGCTGGAGGAGGTCACCTCGCGGGGCATCCTGGAGGTGCTGCCGCTGACCCACATCCGCGGGCGCAGCCTGCACGACGCCTACGTGATCGTGGACGAGGCTCAGTCGCTGGAGCGCGGGGTGCTGTTGACAGTGCTGTCCCGGATCGGGCAGGGCTCCCGGGTGGTGCTCACCCACGACGTGGCCCAGCGGGACAATCTGCGGGTCGGCCGGCACGACGGGGTGACGGCTGTCATCGAAGCGCTCAAGGGTCATCCGCTCTTCGCGCACGTCACCCTCAGCCGTTCGGAGCGGTCTCCGATCGCCGCGATGGTCACGGACCTACTGGAGGACATCCCGATCTGACGGGTATTATGCGGGCTTTTGTCCGCATTTTCGATGTGGCGCAGATCACAAAGTGCCTGGTTGGTTTCCCATCAGCCTCACTGTGCGCAATCGTGTCCCACGAGCGTCCACGCACCACCGGAATCGTTGGCGATCGTTCGTCTTCGAGACTGACGACATCGGCGAAGGTCGGTGCGTCGGCGCGACCGGCAACCGGTCGGGGCGCTCGTGGCACGGCTGACGGCCCACCTGTGGTCTGCGCCGCGCCGCGTCCTTGCTCCCGACGAAGGGACCACTTCGTGAGTCGGCTGTGGAGCCGGTTGGGCGCCCGTACGGCTGCTGTAGCGCTGCTCTCCGTGGGCGTTGCCGGTGGCTTCTACCTGGGCGAAGACCGGGAAACCCAGCAACAGGGTCTGACCGAGCAGGTCAGTCTCGAGGTCGACCGGGCCGACCTCGCGTACCAGCGCGAGCGGCAGGCCGCCCACCAGGTGCAGTTCTCCAAGCAGCGGGCCGCCGAGTACCAGGCCAAGCTCCGGGCGAAGGAGGCCGCCAAGGAGGCCGCCGAGCGGGCCCGCCGGGCCGAGGCCGCCGCGGCGTCCCGCAAGCGCGAACGCGCCGCCGCGAACGCGCCCGCCAAGCCGTACGACGGGCCGATCCCGGCGTCCTGCGCCGAGTACAGCGGCAACCGCAAGACCGGCTGCGCCCTGATGATCAGCGCGGGGTTCGGCATCGCCGAGTTCCCCTGCCTGGAGAAGCTCTGGACCAAGGAGAGCGGCTGGAACCACAAGGCCAACAACTCCTCGTCCGGTGCGTACGGCATCCCGCAGTCTCTGCCGGGCAGCAAGATGGGCTCCGTCGCGTCCGACTGGCGGACCAACCCGGCCACGCAGATCAAGTGGGGGTTGGGCTACATCAAGGGCAGGTACAAGACGCCCTGCGGCGCCTGGACCTACTTCCAGAACAACAACCACTACTGACGGCTCTCGAAGGCGGGGCAGGTGGCGTGCCACTCGCCCCGCCTTCGCGCGTACTCCGAACGGAACGTGAGTGGCGGTCGGCCCCATTTGCTGATAGCAGTTGTGGAGTGACCCTGCACCCGTCAAGCGGCGACCCCTACCGGTTCGGCACCGAGGCGTTCTACGCCGCGCTCGGCCGGGCGTTCGTCGCCATGTGCGCGGTGGTCCCGTTCCTCTTTCTCATCGAGGCCGTCGACCAGGGGCTCGCGTTCGGCCTGGACGCCACCGCCGGCATCATCCCGCAGCGCATCGAGGGGCTGGACGGGGTCTTCTTCTCCCCGTTCCTGCACCATGGCTTCGACCACCTCTACAGCAACAGCATCCCGCTGATCCTGCTGGGCACCTTCGTCCTCGCCGCCGGCGCCCGCCGGTTCCTCTGGTCGACCCTGGTCATCATCCTGGTCAGCGGGCTCGGCGTGTGGTTCACCGGCTCACCCAACTCGGTGGTGGTCGGCGCCAGCGGTGTCATCTTCGGCTACCTCGGCATCCTGCTCACCCGGGGCATCGTCGAGCGCAGCTGGTGGAACTTCGCGGTCTTCCTCCTTGTCGGTCTGCTCTACGGCTGGCAGTTGGTCGGCATCCTCCCCACCGACGAGCGGATCTCCTGGCAGGGGCACCTGTTCGGCCTGCTCGGCGGGGTGGTGGCAGCGATCCTTTTCCGTCGGCGGCGACCCGCCGTGGGCGGCCCGGACTACTCGGGTTCCACGCTCAGCCTGCCCTGAGGCGATTCTCCGGCGCGCCTCTGGGACATGCTTGCCCGACCGTCGCCGCCCGCTTACGGTCGAGATCAGCACGCGTTGATCCGTGAGCGGAAAGCGACGGTACGCCATGCGCGAGGTCGATGTCGCCGTGATCGGGGCCGGTCCGGCTGGCCTCTTCGCCGCGTACTACGCCGGGTTCCGGGGGCTGTCGGTGGCGGTGATCGACGCGTTACCCGAGCCGGGCGGTCAGGTCACCGCCATGTACCCGGAGAAGCTGATCCTCGACGTCGCCGGCTTTCCCGCGGTCAAGGGCCGCGACCTGGTGGCCAACCTGGTGGCCCAGGCGGCACCGTTCGGTCCGCAGTACCTGCTCGGCACCCGGGCGGAGAAACTCGCGTACGCCGAAGGTCGCCCGGTGCTCGGCCTGGCCGGCGGCGAGCAGCTTGCCTGCGGCGCGATCGTGGTCACCGGCGGGCTCGGCAGCTTCAGCCCTCGACCGTTGCCGTGCGCCGACGGCGCCCCCGGCTCCGGGATCGTCTACTTCGTGACCGAGCCGACCGAGCTGACCGATCGGGACGTGCTGATCGTCGGTGGCGGCGACTCCGCGTTCGACTGGGCGCTGGCGCTGCAACCGCTGGCCCGGTCGGTCACCCTTGTGCACCGCCGGGAGAAGTTCCGGGCCCACGCCTCGACTGTCGCCCGGGTGCTCTCCCTGCCGGTGCGGGTGGTGGTCAACGCCGAGGTCACCAGGCTGCTCGGGGACGGCGCGGTGACCGGTGCCGAGGTGACGGTGCGCGGCGGCGCTACCGAGACGCTGCCGGTGGACACGGTGGTGGCCGCCCTCGGCTTCACCGCCGACCTGGGCCCGCTCGCCGAGTGGGGGCTACGACTGGACCGCCGGCACATCCTGGTCGACAGCGCGATGGCCACCAACCTGCCCCGGGTCTTCGCGGCCGGTGACATCACCGAGTACCCGGGCAAGGTCCGGCTGATCGCCACCGGCTTCGGTGAGGCGGCGACGGCGGTCAACAACGCGGCAGTGGCCATCGACCCGAGCGCACACCTCTTCCCCGGGCACTCCTCCGACGCCGGCTGAGCGTCGGTATCGGACCCAGACCGACCTGAGTCCGGATCGAGACGGGTCGACCGGATCCTGAGAGAATGACGGGTTCCGAGACCTCCCAGGACGGCGCACCCACCACGCTTGCCTGGCTCTGCCACCCCGTCACCCTGTTCGCGCTGGTCCTGCTGCTGGTCAACGACCATGTGCTGAAGGCGGCCTTCCCCGGCCCGGTGACCGGCAAGCTGAGCGACGTCGCCGGCCTGATGCTCGCCCCACCACTGGTCGCGGTGCTGCTGACCCTCCTGGTGCCACGGCTGCCGTACCGGGCCGCCGCGGTGACCGGCCTGGTCGCGGTGGGCACCGGGTTCGCGGTCGTCAAATCCAGCGGGTACGCCGCCGAACTCGCCTCCTCGGCCTGGACCGTGCTGGCCGGGCCGTCGCTGGTCCGGGCCGACCGGACCGACCTGCTCACCCTGCCGGCGCTCGGCCTGGCCTGGTGGAGTTGGACACGGTCACGTCGCCGCCCGGTGCGCCAACGGACCGCCCGGCTGGTCCGGCTGCTGGTGGTGCTGCCACCGGCGTTGCTGGCGGTGGCCGCGACCAGCGCGGTCGACTACCCCTACGCCGTGGGCACCGCACTTGTCGACGGTCACCCGGCGGTCTCGTTCGGCTCCGGATACAGCGGCTCGGACTGGCCGGCAAGCCCCACTGACGGTCAGTGGTCGGTAAGCGAGGACGGCGGGACCACCTGGCGGCCCGCCGAACCCGCCGAGGAGGGGCAGCTGTTCCGGCTGGACGTCGGGCAGCGGCAGGCGTGCGTACCCACCGAGCCGCAGCGGTGCTACCGAACGGTCGTGGGTCACCTGCGGGTGGAGCAGAGTGACGATGCCGGTGCCACCTGGCGGGTGGCCTGGGAGGTGTCGGACACACGCCGCGAGGCGCTGGCCCGACGCTCGTTCAACCCGGGTGACATCGGCCGGCACTTCTCCTCCCGCGACCTGATCGTCTATCCCGCCGCCGGCGGTGGCCACGAGGTGCTTGTCGCCAACGGTCGGGACGGCATTCTGCGCCGAGGTTCGGACGGCGGGTGGCGACGGAGCGGCTTCCTCGACCAGCGGGATCCAACAGACCAACGCTGGGAAGATCCGCCCCCGCTGAACGGCGGCGGACCCGGCGACCGCCAGACGGACCTGCTGCTCGCCGTCGTGCTCGCGCTAACTCTCGGCTGCACGGTTACCGTGCTCGCCGGCCACCTGGCCATCCGCCGCGGCGGAGGTCCGCGCTGGTGGGGGGTCGTCGGGAGCGCGTCGATGGTGGTCGCGGGGATCGGTTTGGCCGCGGCCTGGGAGCGCGACGATGACACCGGGACCTTCATGGCCCTGCTGTTCGTCGTCCTGCCGGTCGGCGTCCTGACGACTACGGCCCTGATCGTCCGAGCCTCCTACCAGGGCGCGCTGCCCCGATGGATCGGTCTGGCGCTGACCGGGTTCCTGCTCACCGCGCTCCTGTCCGGGCTGCCGCTCATCGGTTGGCTGTACGGCACTCCGCCGCAGACCCGGTTCGCGGTGGCACTCGCCCTGCTGGGCACCGTGCCGGGCGTGCTGCTGGCCACCCGGATCGCGCGGCTGGTGGACCCGGCCCGTGGATTCGAGCGCCGGTACCCGCCGCGCCCGCTCTACGCGCCCTATCCGCCGCACGGGCCCTATCCGCCTGCCCCCTACCCTGCGCGTCCACCGACGGTGCCTGATCCGCCGTACCCGCCGCAGTGAACCCTCCGATGGTCGGCCGACCCCTCGGCGGGTGGGTGGTCAGCGGCGGGCGGGTGGCGCCAGCGCGGCGATCAGCACCGCCACCATTGTCAGCGCTGCCCCGAGCAGGGTGTTCACGCCCGGATGCGAGGCCGCCGTGGGGAGGATCAGGTCCAACAGGACGGCGCCCACGATCTGCCCGGCGATGGTGGCCAGGCCGAGCAGCAGCACACCGGTGAAGCGGACGATCGCGGCGGCGATCGCGATGAACACGATGCCGATCGGACCGCCCAGGTAGAGCCACGGCTCGGTCGGCAGGTGGCCGCCGGGCCAGCCGCGTACGGCGATGTCGATCGCGAACGCGACCAGCAGGGTGACAGTGCCGACGGCGAAGTTGACGAGCGTGGCGGTCAACGCACTGTCGGCCGCCGCACGGACCCGGCCGTTGACTGCCTGCTGCCAGGCGATACCCACCCCGGCGAGCAGCGGTAGCAGGGCCAGCGCCAACGCGCCCGGGTCGCCGAGACGGTCGCCGACCGCCAGACCGACCGCCAGCACTGTGAGCACCGCGCCGGCCAGCCGCTGCCTGGTGATCGGCTGCCGGCCGGTCGGCCCGATCCCGGCCCGGTCCACGGCGAGGCTGCTGCCGGTCTGGCCGGCGACCACCGCCACGGTGAAGACCGCCACGCCCAACGTGCCGATGGTGAGGCCCTGGGTGGCCACCAGGAAGGCTCCGCACATCCCGCCGAGGCACTGCCAAGGCCGCAGCGTGCCGGTCCGCAGGGCCCGCCGCGTCGCGATCAGCCCTCGCCGACCACCGGGAGTGGCGGGCACCAGCACCAGCAGCACCAGCAGACCGATGCCGAACGAGACGACAGCGGCGGCGAAACCGTCGTCGAGGCGTACCCCCAGCTCTCCGTTGATGCGCGACTGCACCGCCACCGCGACCCCGGAGGCCGACGCCAGCGCGACGCCGGCGATCCGGCGGGCGGCCGACAGGGTCTGCGGGGTCGCCGTGTCGGCGGCTGTCACTCCTGCTCGGCCAGCGGCCGACCGTCGAAGTCGACAGCCGAGTAGAGCGCCAGCTTCTCCAACCGGTGGTACGAGTCGATCACCCGGATGGTGCCGCTCTTCGAACGCATGACGATCGACTGGGTGTACGCGCCGCCCGCCCGGTAACGCACCCCGCGCAGCAGGTCGCCCGAGGTGACCCCGGTCGCCACGAAGAAGCAGTTGTCGCCGGTGACCAGATCGTCGGTGCCCAGCACCCGGTCCAGGTCGTGCCCGGCGGCGATCGCCTTCTCCCGCTCCTGCTCGTCGCGCGGCCACAGCTTGGCCTGCATCGCACCGCCCATGCACTTCAGCGCGCACGCGGAGATGATGCCCTCCGGGGTGCCGCCGATGCCCATCAGGACGTCGACGTCCGACTCGCCCCGGGCCGCCGCGATGGAGCCCGCGATGTCGCCGTCGGAGATGAACCGGATCCCCGCCCCGGTCCGGCGGATCTGCGCGACCAGGTCGTCGTGACGGCTCCGGTCCAGCACGCAGACGGTGACCTCGGAGACGTCGGTGCCCTTGACCTTGGCGATCCGGCGCAGGTTCTCCGCCACACCGGCGTTGATGTCGATCACGTCGGCGTACGCCGGCCCGACGGCGAGCTTCTCCATGTAGAACACGGCGCTGGGGTCGAACATCGCACCGCGCTCGGAGACGGCGAGCACCGCCACCGCGTTCGGCATGCCCTTGCTCATCAGGGTGGTGCCGTCCACCGGGTCGACGGCGACGTCCACCTCCGGGCCCGTGCCGTCGCCGACGTGTTCGCCGTTGAAAAGCATCGGGGCGTTGTCCTTCTCGCCCTCGCCGATCACCACCACACCGCGCATCTGGATCGAGTTGATCAGCTTGCGCATGGCGTCGACAGCGGCCCCGTCGCCGCCCTCCTTGTCGCCCCGACCGACCCACCGGCCGGCGGCCATCGCCGCAGCCTCGGTGACCCTGACCAGGTCGAGGGCAAGGTTTCGGTCGAGATCCTGTGGGATCCGCGTCCTGGTGTTCGTCATGACGGCTACTCCTCCTCGCGACGGTGCGGGGACGACCGACGGCGGGGAGGCCCCCGCTGTCGGCTTTGTCGCTGATCCTCACACGATGGCCGACCGGGCGTCGGCGCGGGGCGGTGATGGCCCGGATACCGCCGGTCGGGCGGCTGCGAAGATAAGGGGGTGGAACCCGCACAGCCAGCCGACCGCGTACCCGCCGACAGCACGCCGCCCGACGGTCAGCCGCCGGCCGACGTCCCCGCCGGCCGTGGTGGTGAGCCCGCCGCGACCGACCCGACCCCACCGCCTCCGGCGGCGGTGTCCGGCAAGTCCGAGCGGTCGCCGAAGGACATGGCGATCTCCCTGCTGGTGTTGCTCGTCCCGATCGCGCTGCTGCTGGCGTTCTACCGGGGATTCCTCGGCGGTGACCAGGCCACCACAGTCGATCCGGCGCCCGCCATCGAGCAGGCACGTTCGGCGAACGTCTTTCCGGTGGGCCAGCCGCAGGGGCTCGGCGCCGACTGGAAGACGGTCAGCGCCCGCTACCAGACCGTCGAGGGCGGCGCGAACCTGCGACTCGGCTACCTCACGCCGGAGGGGCGGGGCGTCCAACTGCTGCAGAGCAGCGTCCCGGCGGACCGTCTGCTCCCCGCCGAGCTGACCAGTCAGGCCCAGCCGCAGGGCCCCACCGAGCTGGCCGGGCGCGCCTGGCAGCTCTACACGGCCCGGGGAAACCAGCAGGCGCTGGTCCTGCTGGAGCCGACCCGCACGGTGATCGTCGTCGGCGACGCCCGGGACAACGAACTCCGCGAACTGGCCGGCTCGCTGCGCTGACCGCACCCGGTGCGGTGGCCGTGCCGACGCCGAATCTGGGCAACAGGCCCGAAGGGTGATTGTCCGACCCGTCGACAGGGAACAAGGAGGGGGTGATCCGGGCGCGCTGCTCGGCCCGGATCGCGCGACGCAGCCGACGGTGCTGCTGCGTCGCCCGGTTTCCGGCGCCGCCCAGGTCGTCGGGTGACCCCCTTGGGAGACACGTATGACTGTTCGACGACTCGGCGCCGGCCTGGTAGCCGCCGCTCTGATCACGCCCGCACTGGCCGCCTGCGCCAGCGGAACCGGCACCACCGGATCGACGCCGTCCCCGACGGTGAGCGCGTCCGGCACGGCGAGCGCGTCCGGTGCCCCGGTGGCGGGTGACGCCAAGCAGGCCCTGCTCGACTCCACCAAGGAGATCAGCAACGGGAACTTCCGGTTCACCCTGGCCGGCGCCGGCTCGACGGCGGAGGGGCTGGTGCACCAGCCGAGCCAGAGCGCGGCGATGAAGATCGCGATCGGTGGCCCCTCGTCCGACCTGGCGATGAAGCTCGACGTGGTCCACTTCAAGCCGGACAGCTGGGTCAAGCTGGAGCTGACCGGCCCCACCGCCGACAGCCTGCCCGCCATCAAGCAGCTCAACCTCGGCAAGTACCAGCACCTGGACCAGAACCGGATCAAGGGCAACCGCAACCTCGGCTTCGACTTCGAAAAGGTCGACCCGGCCGGTAGCGCGGTGCTCACCCAGGGCATCACCGAGGTCCGCAGCACCGGCACCGGCGCGTACGCCGGCACCATCGACGTCACCAAGGCCGCCGAGGCGGGCTCGTTGAACGCCGCCACGATCGCCGCGCTGGGCACCCAGGCGAAGACCGTCCCGTTCACCGCGAAGGTGGACCCGCAGGGCCGGCTCAGCGAGCTGGTGCTGCAGTTGCCGGCCGCCGGGCAGACCGCCGCCCAGGAGATCAAGATGACCTACTCCGACTACGGAGCCGCCACCGCCGCGCAGAAGCCGCCGGCGGACCAGGTCGTCGAGGCGCCGGCCGAGCTGTACAGCCTGTTCAACTGACGTACCGAGGTGGGGCGGCTCCGGCCGCCCCACCGGCGGTCGGTCAGGAAGCGGGCTCCTGCCGGGCGGCGTCGATCCGCGCCCGCGCACCGTCCAGCCAGCGTTGACAGATCACCGCCAGCGCCTCGCCGCGCTCCCAGAGCGCCAGCGACTCCTCCAGGGACGTGCCGCCGGCTTCCAGCCGCTCCACCACCGAGGCCAGCTCGGCGCGGGCCTGCTCGTAACTGAGCCGCTCGTCCGGCCCGGCCTTCGTGTCGTCAGTCATCGCGTTCATCTCAGCACACCGCTCCCCACCGCGCCGCTTCGCCACTCAGCCATCGACGGTGGCGGCCAACTCGCCGTCGGCCAGTCGTACCCGCAGCGGGTCGCCCTTGCCGACCTCCGCCGCCGCGCGGACCACGTGGCCGTCCGCGCGCTGCACTATCGCGTACCCCCGGTCGAGGGTGGCGGCGGGGGAGAGGGCGCGCAGCCGCGCGAGGGTGTGCCGCAGGTCATCCTCGGCGGCCCCGAGCCGGTGCTCCAGGCAGCGGCCGGCCCGCTGACGCAACGCGGTCAGCTCGGTCGCCCGATGCTCCACCATCACCTGGGGCCGGGCCAGCACCGGTCGGGAACGCAGCCCGTCGAGCCGGTGCGTCTCCCGGTCGACCAGGTTGCGTACCGCCCGTTCGAGGCGGTGCCGGGCCTGACCGATGAGGCGTACCTCCTCGGTGAGGTCGGGGACGACCCGCTTCGCCGCGTCGGTCGGGGTGGAGGCGCGGACGTCGGCGACGTAGTCGATCAAGGGCGCGTCCGTCTCGTGGCCGATCGCGCTGACCACCGGCGTACGACAGCCGAACACCGCGCGGCACAGCGCCTCGTCGGAGAAGGGCAGCAGGTCCTCGATGCCGCCGCCGCCGCGCGCGATGATGATCACCTCGATGCTCGGGTCGGCGTCGAGCACCTTGAGCGCGTCGACGATCTGTGGCACCGCGGACGGGCCCTGCACTGCCACGTTGACGGTCCGGAACTCCACAGCCGGCCAGCGCCGTCGGGCATTCGTCAGCACGTCCCGCTCCGCCGCCGACGCGCGGCCGGTGATGAGCCCGATCCGGCCGGGCAGGAACGGCAGTCGACGCTTGCGGGCGCGGTCGAAGAGCCCTTCGGCGGCGAGCAGCTTCTTGAGCTTCTCCAGGCGGGCCAGCAGCTCCCCGAGCCCCACCTGGCGAATCTCGTCGGCCCGCAGGCTCAGTGTGCCCCGGGCGGCGTAGAACTCCGGCTTGGCGTGCAGCACCACACGTGCGCCCTCGCGTAGCTCCGGCGCGCCGGAGTCCAGGACGTCCCGGTTGGTGGTGACGGTCAGGCTCAGGTCGGCCGATGGGTCACGCAGGGTGAGGAAGACAGTGCTGGCCCCCGGGCGGCGGCTGATCTGCGCCACCTGCCCGTCCACCCACACCCAGCCCAGCTTGGCGATCCAGGCCCCCACCTTCTGGCTGACCACCCGTACCGGCCAAGGCTCCTCAGCGCTGCTGCCCCCACCGCCGCCCCCGCCGCTTCCGCCGCTTCCCACCCGCCCACCCTCGCTCACCCGCCCACCCTACGGACCTCCCCGGTGATCAAGAGGTTTGCGTCGACGCTGTGCGCGTTTCTGACGCAAACCTCTTGATCACCGGGGGGTGGGGGGTGGGTTGCGGGCCGCTGCCGGGCTGCGGGGTGGCACGTACGATGGGGTGGTGACTGAGGCTCAGGCGACTCACCGGACCGGCAAGCGCGTGCTCCTGGCCAAGCCCCGCGGCTACTGCGCGGGTGTCGACCGCGCGGTGCAGACCGTGGAGGAGGCGCTGAAGCTCTACGGCGCCCCGATCTACGTGCGCAAGCAGATCGTGCACAACAAGCACGTGGTGCAGACCCTGGAGGCCCAGGGCGCCATCTTCGTTGAGGAGAACGAGGAGGTGCCGGAGGGCGCCACAGTCGTCTTCTCCGCGCACGGTGTGGCGCCGGAGGTCCACGAGCAGGCCAAGGCGCGTTCGCTGAAGGCGATCGACGCTACGTGTCCGCTGGTCACCAAGGTGCACCACGAGGCGCGGCGCTTCGCGGCGGAGGACTACGACATCCTGCTCATCGGCCACGAGGGGCACGAAGAGGTCATCGGCACCGCCGGAGAGGCCCCCGCGCACATCCAGCTGGTGGACGGCCCGGACGGCGCCGACAAGATCACCGTACGTGATCCGGAGAAGGTGGTCTGGCTCTCCCAGACCACGCTCTCGGTCGACGAGACGCTGGAGACGGTGGCCCGCCTCAAGCAGCGGCTGCCGCTGTTGCAGTCCCCGCCCAGCGACGACATCTGCTACGCCACCTCCAACCGGCAGCACGTGGTCAAGGAGATCGCCGCCGACTGTGACGTGGTGATCGTGGTCGGTTCGACGAACTCCTCCAACTCGGTCCGCCTGGTCGAGGTCGCCCTGGACGCCGGCGCCCGCGCCGGTCACCTGGTCGACTTCGCGCACGAGATCGACGACGCCTGGCTGGAGGGGGCCACCACGGTCGGCCTGACCTCGGGCGCGAGCGTCCCGGACGACCTGGTCCAGGAGGTGCTGGTCCACCTCGCCGCCCGCGGCTTCGCCGACGTCGAGGAGATCACCACGGCCAACGAGCGGCTCACGTTCTCGCTTCCGCAGGAGCTGAGGCGGGACATGAAGGCCGCAGCGGCGCGCGGCTGAAGCGCGGGAACGAACTCGGGTCGGCGTACGTCAGATTCGGCATGAGGACTCTTCGGCTCGCCGTCCCCGCGCTGGCCGTCTGCGTGGCGCTGAGCGCCTGCGGCGGCCAGGGTGTCGGGGGCGGCACACCCACCCCGACCCCGACGGGAGCGCAGCCGGTGACCAGCCAGCCCACGCCCGACCCGACGCCCTCGCCAGAGACCGGCACCCGGAGCGTGCCGCCCGGGATGAAGACTCCGAAACCGGGCGGTCCGAGCACGCCGCCGGGCGTCGGGGCCACCACCCTCAGCGGCACCGTGCAGGGCGGTGTGGAGCCCGGCTGCGTACTGCTCGACGGTTACCTGCTGCTCGGCGGCCCGCGTGAGGTGCTGACGCCGGGCGCCCGGGTCGAGGTCACCGGTCGGGTGGAGCCCGGCATGATGACCACCTGCCAGCAGGGCACCCCGTTCGTCGTGACGGCCGCCCACCGGTCCTGACCACTCACCCCTGACATGCGGGAGCCCGCCCCCGAACGTGGGGACGGGCTCCTGCCGGTGTGACGAGTGGATCAGTTCACGGCACCGATGGACACGTTGCCGCGACCCACGATCGCGCCCTCGCTGGTGACGATCGCCAGTTCACCGGAGAGCTGACGCCCGTCGGCCGGGACGGCCACCGCGGTCACAGTGCCGGTGATGGTGGCCGACTCGCCGTGCATCAGCGGCACCGCGGCGGCCGGAGCGGTGATCGTGCCCAGCGACGCGGACGCGAACGCGTCGTAGTAGTCGTAGGCGGTGCTGGTCCCCGGCCCGTCAACCCCGTACGGCTCCACCACGACGCGGTAGGTGCCGGCGGGCGGGTTGGTCAGCGTGACCGCCTCCTCCGAGTCGCCGTCCGCGGCCCGGCCGACCTCGGTGGTACCCCGGTAGACGAACAGGTCCAGGTCGGCACCCGCGTTGGCGGGGTTGCCGATCCGGGCGGTGAACGTCGACGTACCCGCCGGGATCTCGACGGTCCACTCCTGGTTGGGACCGCCCTCGGTGATGGTCGGACGCTCGGTCCGCACACCGGTCAGCGCGCCACTGCGGCCGCTGACCGAGACCGGACCGAAGGTGTTGGTGACCTTCCAGCTCACCGGGGTCGGCTCGCCGGCCTCGACACTGGGCAGCTCGACCAGCGCCGGCTCGACGGTCAGGCCCTGCACACGCGCCTGGAGCGTGAACGGGTTGTTCAGCGCCGGCGACGTCCGCCGCGACTCCACCTCGATCTCCCAGACCCCGGGAAGCGGGTTCTGGTAGTCACGCTCCTGCGGCTTGCAGACGTTGACGTCGGAGAAGTTGGTGTAGCAGACGGTGCTGGTGGTGGCCTCCACCGGCACACCCAACGGGTTGATCGCGATGAATCGGGTCTGCGAACCGGTGGCGATCCCGGAGAGGTTCACCTGGAGGGCCTTGGCGCCCTCCGGCACCGTGACGAAGTACGACGTGAAGCCGTTGCGGTCGACCGACCCCTCGTTGGTGTACGAGAAGTTGGGCTTCTTCACGTCGTTCGAGGCCACTACCACCGTGGACACCTCGAAGTCGACCACGTTGGTGGCCGGGTCGTCGATCCGCACGATCGCGCCGTGCGCGCCCTCGGTGGCCGGCTTGGCGGTGACGCTGATGGTGACGGCCTTGTTGAGCGGCAACGCGACGGTCTTCGGTGCCTTGAAGGTGCCGTCGTTGCCCTGGAGCGTGACGTTGTGCTTGATGGTGCCGGCCGGACCACTGGTACGGGTGAGCTTGACCGGGTAGGTCTTGCTCTGGCCGACCTTGTGGCCGCCCTCGGACGAGGCGCAGCGGTTGTAGACGCCGGTGCCCCGACCCGGGTTCGGCACGAACTTCACACCGTTCCAGATGGTCAGCTGCTCCGCCAGAGGGCTGCAGACCGGCGCGTCGGAGACGTACGACCGGGTTTCGACGCCCTGGCGCAGCAGCTGCCAGGCGCCCGGAACGTTGACCATGCCGTAGCCCTGCGCGTACGTCGGCACGTCCGCGATGGGCTTGGCGGAGCTGAACAGCGCCCGCCGCAGTGCCGCCGGGCTGACGCCCCGGTCGGTGGCCTTGGCGGCCGACAGCAGCAACGCGCCGGCGCCGGCGGTCTGCGGAGACGCCATCGAGGTGCCGTTCAGCATCGCGTAGCCCGGGGGCAGCGCGTATCCGGCCTCGGGGACCGGAGCGCCGAGCTGCCAGGTCGGTGCGGTGGAGATGGCCGAGCCGGGGGCGGCGATGTTCGGCTTGAAGCCGCCGTCCTCGCGCGGGCCACGGGAGGAGAAGTTGAACAGGGCGTTCTTCTTCTTGACGACCGAACCGTAGTTGGCCAGCCAGGTGTCCTTGCTGATGTTGGCGGCAACGCTGATCACGTTGCTGGCCACCGACGGGTCGCCGACGGTGTTGAGACCCGGGCCGGAGTTGCCGGCCGAGATGACCAACTGCACGCCGTACGTCTCGATCAGTTCGTTGTAGAGGTTCGTCCGCGCGTTGTTGCCGTCGTTCAGGCCCGGAAGGCCACCGATCGACATGTTGACGATGTCGACGCCACGGTTGGCCACCAGGTCGATCATGCCGGTGGTGAGGGCCGCAGCGCTGCAGCCACCGCCCCAGGAGCAGGCGCGGGCGGAGACCAGCTTGGCACCGGGCGCGGCGCCGTCGAACGCTCCGTTGCCGAGCATGTCGTTGGCGGCGGTGATGCCGGCGACGTGGGTGCCGTGGGTGCTCTCGACGATGCCGATGCTCACGTAGTCGTAGGTGCCCGGCAGCCCGATCGGCGTGGTGTTGACGTTCTTGCGGAACTCGACGACGAACGGCTGCCGCTCGGCGACCGGGGTCGCCGGGTTGTCGGTACCGAAGTAGCCGATGTCGTACTTCTCCTTGTACGGCCGCATGACCGGGTCGTCGGAGAAGTTGAGGTTCTGGTTGGCGTCCACCCGGATGTTGTTGGTGGCCGGGTCGAAGAGCACACCCCAGGTGTCGGTCGTGTCGCCGTCGCGGTTGACGTCACCACGGGCGTCGCTCGCGGCGGTGACCGACTCGCTGAACAGGTTGAACCGGTACGTGCCGGCCGGTGCCGTCCAGGTGCCGCCGGCGATGGTGAACGACGGGCCGGCGACCTCGGCCTGCATCCGCCGCCACGAGCCGTCCTCCAGCGGGTCGGTAGCGGTGACCCAGTCGACGATCTTGCGCTCGCCGGTGGTGGTCTGCTGCAACGCCGGGTGGGCAAGGTCCACACCGGAGTCCATGATGCCGATCGTGACGCCCCGGCCGTCCCACTCGGGGTGGGCAGCGGTGAACGCCACAGCGCCGGTCTCGTTCGTCGGCATGTAGGGGTTGTCGGCCGGGGTGGTCTCTCCCGGCGCCGCGACGGCGGCCTGCCGCGCGCCGGCGGTGCCGGTGGCGGTGCGCTCCGGTGCCGGGTCCGGCAGTTGGATGACCTCGTCCAGGTCGACGGCCGAGACGCCGGGCAGCCGCGCTGCCTTGAGGACCCGGTCGGTTGGGACCTTGGCCAGCACGAAGCCGACCCGGTCCTGCCGCTGGCTGACAGTGCCGCCGAGCTTGGTGAGGCTGTCGGCGACGTCCCCCGCTTCACCCTTCTCGGTGGAGACGATCAACGTGACGGTCGGGGCCTTCTTGGCGCGGGCCTCGCTGAGCAGTTTGGCGTCGTGGGCGCCCAGCGTCTCGGCGGCGGTGGCCGGGGAAGCGTCCGGTGTGGTGGCGGGAGCCGCGGCCGCGGTGGCGGCACCACCCATGGTCGTCATGGCGCTCGTCGCCAGGACCGACGCGAAGAGCGCGGCTGAGGTGCGCCGGCTCATATTTCGGAGTCTGCTCACGTTCTCTTTACCTCCAGAGAACAGGGCCCTTCAGAGAAGGGCGCTCGGGTGAGCAGAATCTTTCGGGGTGTCGGCGAGCACTGTCACTAGTGGCCAGTTCCTTGTGACCACTTCGTGATACGCAGGCATACGCACTGTCACATAGATGGCTAGCGGGCCGAGACCTCGTCGGCCGGATCGGCCAGCTCGGGGGCCTGCGGCTGCCGCGGCGTCAACTCGACCTGGGCCGGCGCGGCCAACTCGTCGTCCGAGACGCCCAACTCGGCGAGCTTGCGGGCGCTGACCAGCACCCGGGCCTCCAGCGAGCCGACCGCCCGGTTGTACGCGGTCACCGCACCGGCCAGCGAGGACCCGAGCTTGCCCACGTGATCGCCCAGGGTGGAGAGCCGGCCGTACAGCTCCCGGGCGAGGGTGTGCACGGCGAGCGCGTTGCGGGCCAGCGCCTCCTGCCGCCAGGAGTAGGCCACGGTACGGAGCAGGGCGACCAGCGTGGCCGGCGTGGCGAGCACCACGTTGCGGGTGAAGGCGTGCTCCAGCAGCGTCGGGTCCCGCTGGAGCGCGACGTCGAGGAACGGATCGGCCGGGACGAACAGCACCACGAATTCGGGTGAGTTGTCGAACGCCGACCAGTACGACTTGGCGGCCAGGGCGTCGACGTGCCCCCGCAGGTGCCGCGCGTGCGCGTCGAGGTGGGTGTCCCGGCCGCGCTCGTCGCGGGCCTCCATGGCTGTCAGGTACGCGTCGAACGGGGCCTTGGCGTCCACCACCACCGAGCGACCACCGTGCAGGCGGACCACCAGATCCGGTCGGACGACCTGCTGGTCGGTGGCGGCGGTGACCTGTTCGGAGAAGTCGCAGTGCTCCAGCATGCCGGCAGCCTCGACGATCCGGCGCAACTGGTGCTCGCCCCAGCGGCCCCGCACCTGCGGTGCGCGCAGCGCCGCCACCAACTGCTTGGTCTCGGTGCGCAGCTCACCGGAGACCGCGTTCATCGAGCGGACCTGCTCACGCAGCTCGGCGTACGCGTCGACGCGGTCGTGCTCCAGCTCGGCCACCCGCTGCTCGTAGCGGCGCAGGGTGTCGTGCAGCGGTGCGACAGCCCGGGCCACCGCCTCCTGGGACTGTGCGGTGGCCTCGTAGCTCAACGCCCGCATGGACTGCTCCAGCCGACCCTCGCCCTCCCGGGTGGCGGCCAGGGTGGCGTCGAGGCGGGCGATGTCGGCGGCCGACCGGGACCGGGCAGCGAGCCAGCCCACCGCCCCGCCCGCGCCGAGGCACACGATCACCAGGAGCAGCGTCGAGACGTCCATCACCGGAGCTTGCCAGACGGATACGACGTGCGACCCGGGGGTACGTTCGATGACATGGAACTTGTGCTCTGCCTCGCCGTTGTGCTGGTCGGCGCGCTGGGCGCCGCCGCGCTCGTCCGCGCTCAGGCCGGTGCCCGTCGGCGCACCGAGCTCGGCGACGCCCGCGCGGAGGCGCAGCGGTGGTACGAGCGCCTCGGCGGCCAGTTGATGAACCTCCAGGGCGACGACCCAGCGGTACGACAGGCGCTGGCCGACGCCGGCGAGCGGTACAACGCGGCGGGCTCCCAGCTGGAGCAGGCGTCCACGCCCCACCAGTTCGGGCTGGCCCGGGAGACCGCGCTGGAGGGTTTGGCGTACATCCGGGCGGCGCGTACGGCGCTGGGCATCGATCCGGGCCCCGAGGTGCCGACACTGGCCGCCGCCCGCGGCGTGGGGCAGCTCACCAAGGAGCGCGAGGTCGATGTGCAGGGGCAGACCTTCCGCGCCGGGCCGCAGCCTGGCCGGGAAACGCCCTACTACTACCCCGGTGGGCGTTATCAGGGTCGACCGGTGCCCGCCGGCTGGTATTCGACGCCCTGGTGGAAGACGGCGCTGGGTGCCGGCGCCGGTGTGCTCGGCGGCATCCTGATCGCCGATGCGCTCTTCTCGCCAGCCTTCGCCGACCCCGGGTACGGCTACGACGCCGGCTATCAGGAGGGCTTCGGTGACGGTGTCGACCAGGGCGGCGACGGCGGCGACCAGGGCGGCGACTTCGGCGGCGGCGACCAGGGCGGGGATGTCGGCGGCGGCGACTACGCCGGTGGGGACTTCGGTGGCGGCGACTTCGGCGGTGGTGGCTTCGGCGGCGGCGACTTCGGGGGCGGGGATTTCGGCGGCGGGGATTTCGGCGGCGGCGACTTCTGACAGTCAGTTGGCAGGCAAACGGAACGGGCCCCGGTCGCAGCGACCGGGGCCCGTTCTCGTACCTGTCGATCAGCCGGTGTTGCGCATCCCGGCGGCGATGCCGTTCACGGTGGTGAGCAGCGCGCGTTCCAGGGCGGTGCCGTCGCTCGGTGCGCGTCGGCCGCCCGGTGCGGTGGCGATCGCCCGCCCGGCCGCGCCCGACTCCCGGTACTGCCGCAGCAGCGCCACCTGGAGATGGTGCAGCGGCTCCAGGTAGGTGTCGCGGACGGCGAGGGTGCGCTGGAGCACCGGCGAGTTCTCCAGCAGGGCCGGTGAGGCGGTCACCGCCAGCACCTCCCGCTTGGTGAGCTCGTACTCCTGCTCGATCTGCTCGAAGATCGGGTGCAGCTTCTTCGGCACCAGCGTCTCGACGTAGCGGCGGGCGATGCTCAGGTCGGTCTTGGTCAACATCATCTCGACGTTCGACAGGAACGTGCGGAAGAAGTGCCAGTTGCGGTGCATCTCGGCCAGCACGTCCGCCAGACCGGCCTCGCGGGCGGCGGCCAGCCCGGAGCCGACGCCGAACCAGCCCGGCACGATCTGCCGGGTCTGCGTCCAGCCGAACACCCACGGGATGGCCCGCAGCCCGGACAGCCCGGCGCCGGTGTTCGGGCGCTTCGCCGGCCGGGAGCCGATGTTCAGCGCGCCGAGCAGCTCGGTGGGGGTGGACGCCCAGAAGTACGCGGGCAGGTCCGGGTCCTCGACGAGCGACCGGTAGGACCGGAACGCCGACTCGGAGACCACGTCCATCGTCGCGTCCCAGCGCTCCAACATCTCGGCCGGCTGCCGGGGTGCGGTGTGCAGCAGTGTCGCCTGGAGCACCGCGGCGAGGGTGAGCTCCAGGTTCTCCCGGGCCAGCGAGGGCAGGGTGTACTTGTCGGAGATCACCTCGCCCTGCTCGGTCACCTTGATCGCGCCGTCCATGGTGCCGTACGGCTGCGCCAGGATCGCCTCGTGCGTCGGCCCGCCGCCGCGCCCGACAGTGCCGCCCCGGCCGTGGAAGAGCCGCAGGTGCACACCGTGCCGGGCGGCCACGTCGCGCAGCGCGCGCTGCGCCCGGTGGATCGACCACTGGCTGGTGGTGATCCCGGCTTCCTTGTTCGAGTCGGAGTAGCCGAGCATGACCTCCTGCACGTCGCCCCGCGCGGTCACCAGCGCCCGGTACGCGGGCAGCGACAGCAGCTCGTCGAGGAGTTCGCCGCCGGAGTTCAGCTCGGCCGGGGTCTCCAGGAGCGGAACGAACCCGACCCGGGCCCGCCCGCTGTGCACGTCCACCAGGCCGGCCTCGCGGGCCAGCACCACGGCGGCCAGCACGTCGTCGACACCCAGGGTCATCGAGATGATGTACGACTCGATCACCTCGGCGCCGAACCGGTCCTGTGCCTCCCGGATGGTGCTGAACACGTCGAACGTCTTGCGGGCCGGCTCGGACAGCGACGTGTCGACTGTCGACAGCGGGCGGCGGCCGGTCAGCTCGTCGGCGAGCAGCTTGGTGCGTTCCAGCCGGGTCAGCGCGGGGTAGTCGGAGACCTCGCCGACCGCCTCGTAGAGCTGCGCGAGCACCGCGTGGTGCGCCTCGGCGTGCTCCCGGACGTCCATGGTGGCCAGGTGCAGGCCGAACGCGGAAACCGTACGGATGGTGGAGGCCAGCCGGCCGACCGCGGTGAGCTGCCCGGAGTTGCGGGCCAGCGAGGCGCGCAGCAGGTCCAGGTCGGCGATCAGCTCGGCTGAGCCCCGGTAGTCCCGGCCCGGCACGTGTGCGGTGCCCTGGCGCAACCTGAGGCGGGTGTTGGCGAGCTTCGCCTTCACGCAGCGTGCCTTGAGCCGGTACGGCTCCTCCGCGTTGACCCGGCGGAAGCGCTGCGCCACCTCGGGCAGCGCGTCCAGGTCGGTGGCGAGGCTGGCCGAGAGGTCCAGGGAGACCCCGCGCAGTCGGCGCGACACCGAGACCTCGTTGATCAGGTGGTCCATCGCCTTCTCGGTGGCCGCGATGCCGTGCTCGTGCTGAATGGTCAGCACCTCGCGGGTGACCGCCGGGGTGACGAACGGGTTGCCGTCGCGGTCGCCGCCGATCCAGGTGCCGAAGCTCAGCGGCCGGGCCGTCGGTGAGGTCTCCACACCGAGCGTGCGCAACGTGTCGGCCAGGTCGTCGAGCACCTGCGGGGCCGCCTCGGCGTACAGGTCGCGCAGGTAGTAGATCGCGTTGCGGGCCTCGTCGGTCGGGTCCGGCCGGTCGAGCCGCAGCTCGTCGGTCTGCCACATCAGGTCCAACAACTCGGCCAGCCGGCGGTTGGCCGGGCCCTCGTCGCTGGCGCCGTAGAGGATCGCGTTGGCGGTCTCGGTGTCCAACTCGTCGGCGATCGCCCGCAGCTTCGACAGGATCGAGCGACGGGCCGCCTCGGTCGGGTGCGCGGTGAAGACCGGTCGCACCGCCAGCCGGCGAGCCGCGTTGGCGATCTCCTCGGCCGGCACCCCGCGCTCGGCGATCATCTTGGCGGCCTGGTCCAGCCAGCCGCCCTGCACCGCGCGGCGGCGGCGCAGGTCCCGTGCACGGTGCACCTGCTCGGTGATGTTGGCCAGGTGGAAGTAGGTGGAGAAGGCGCGGGCCAGTTTGGTGCCTGTGGTGACGTCGAGGCCGCCGAGGCGTTGGGCGGCCGCCGGGGCGTCGGAGCGGACCTGGGCGCGGATCTCCTCGACGAGGTCGAGCAGCGGGCGACCCTCCTGGCGTGCCAGGGTCTGGCCGAGCAGGGTGCCGAGTCGGCGAATGTCGGCGCGCAGTGCGGCGTCCGGGCCGTCGTGGTCGTGCTGGTCGGTCACGATGCGCTCCCTTACGTGGATACGAAGGACAGCGCTGTCCGACTTACTGGATGGTATCCGCGCGCAGGGGATGTCTGGAGGGCCCCCTGGTGATCCACTGCCCTGCGGAGGGTGTTTTCCGGGGTGATCTCAACCACCGTCGCGGTCCGGCGAGGGCCCGGAGCGGGTCTTTCCGGGCCCGGAGGGGGCGGCCCGACCCCGGACCAGGCTCGCGCTGACCAGTCCGAGCGCTCCGACCACCGTCCAGATCCCGAGGGCGAATGCCGGCCAGCCGGCCGACCGCCAGTCGAAGTACACGGCGGCCTTGGTCAGGTCGTTGGCGAGCCCGGGGATGTTCCAGCGGTGCATGCCGCGCAACACCCCGGGCAGGAACTCGGGCGCGTAGATGCCGCCGGACCCCGGGTTGCCGAGCACCACAAGCAGCAGGATGACCAGCGCGGTGCCCGCGACGCCGAGCCAGCCCTGGATGGCGCTGGCGAACATGGCGGCGGCGAAGACGGCCAGCGCGCCGATGGCGGCGATCGTCGGCACGTCGTGGTGCCAGATGTCCAGGACGGGCCCGACCACCACCGCGCCGGCGATGCCGAGCAGCACGCTGTAGACAGCCAGGGCGGCGATGCGTAGTCCGGCCCGTCGCGCCGTTCGGGGGGTGGTGCCGGCGGATATCCCGAGCACTGTCGAGGCGAGGTAGCCGCCGAGCACGTACCCGACGTTCAGGTAGAAGGGCACCACCCCGCGCGGGTCGGCCGCTGTGACCGGCACCTCGTCGACGATCTGGAGCGGGGTGCCGGTGCGGGTGGTGGCGGTGCCGAGGACCTCCTTGATCGCGCTGGTGGCCGAGGGGCCGGAGGCGCTCGCCACGGTGAGGAGCAGGCCGTTGTCGGGTCCGGTGCTGAGTACGGCGTACACCGCGCGGCTGAGCAGCCCGTGCTCGGCGGCGGCCGGGTCGTCGTACCCGATGGGTTTGAGGATGTTGGTCTGGTCGCGCACGGCGTCGAGCGTGGCCCGGGCGCGTTGGTCGCTGGCAACGACGCCGATCGGCACGTCGCGGGGGGTGGGCTTGTGCAGCGCGCCGACGTAGGCCGCGATGAACGCCGTGGCCAGCACGAGGGTGCCGACGAGCAGTCCGATGCTGCGCGGCGCCCAGTCGCGGGCTGTGCCGCGCGGTCCGTTGTCCACGTTGTTAGCCTATGGTCCGTTTTGCGGCCCGCAGGGCGGAACCACTTCGCCGCCCCCGCGGCCCGGCAGAGATCAGCCGGCGGTCAAGATCCCTGGCGGCGGCGCCGGCCTCGACCCGGCAGGAGCGCGCAACATCCAGGAAGTAGTGGCATCGGTGCGCCGCTCAGGCCACTACATCCTGGTTCGAGCACGATCTTGGCGTGGAGCACCGGGGCGCCGGGCGTGGGGCGTGGGTGACGCGCGCGGCGTGGACCTCGGCGGAAGGGGGTGTGTGTCGGCGGACGGGGATAGGCTTGTCGTCGTGCACCCCCCGTCCGGCTGGACGAGGGGCCGCCGTCGTGTGCGTCGACTCCCCGGGAAGGATCCCCTTGCTCACCGGTCTGTTCACCGCAGCCCTGTCCGACCCCGGGTTGACCCGGGCGCGTGACCTGGCGCGCTCCGGTGCCGCCCAGGTCGACGGCCTCGACATCACCGCCCCGGCGGCGCTGCGCCCGTTCGCCGTCGCGGCGGTCGCCGCGGACAACGACGGCGCCGGGCGACCGGTGCTGGCGGTGACCGCCACCACCCGGGAGGCCGACGACCTGGCCGCCGCGCTGGGCGGGTTGCTGCCGGCCGAGCAGGTGGTGGTCTTCCCCTCCTGGGAGACGCTGCCGCACGAGCGGCTGTCTCCCCGCTCCGACACTGTCGGCCGGCGGCTGGCCGTGCTGCGCCGGTTGGCGCACCCGGAGGCGACCGACGCGCACGGCGGCACCGGGCCCCTGCGAGTGGTGGTGGCCCCGGTCCGTTCGCTGCTTCAGCCGCAGCTGAAGGGGCTCGGCGATCTGGAGCCGGTGCAGCTCGCCGCCGGCGAGGAGGCCGACCTGGAAGAGGTCGCCCGCCGGTTGATCGACATGGCGTACGCGCGGGTCGACCTGGTCACCAAGCGCGGCGAGTTCGCGGTGCGCGGCGGGATCCTGGACGTCTTCCCGCCCACCGACGAGCACCCGTCCCGGGTCGAGTTCTGGGGCGACGAGGTGGAGGAGATCCGCACCTTCGCCGTCGCCGACCAGCGGACCATCGAGCAGGTTCCGCTGCTCTGGGCGCCGCCCTGCCGCGAGCTGCTGCTCACCCCGGCGGTCCGCGACCGGGCCGCCGCGCTCGCCGAGCAGCACCCCGAGCTGGCCGAGATCCTCGACAAGCTGGCCGAGGGCATCCCGGTGGAGGGGATGGAGTCCCTCGCTCCGGTGTTGGTCGGCCCCGACTCACTGGAGTTGCTGCTGGACGCCATGCCGGCCGGCACCCACGTCCTGCTCTGCGACCCGGAGCGGATCCGCACGCGGGCCCACGACCTGGTCCGTACGTCGGAGGAGTTCCTGCAGGCCAGCTGGGCCGCCGCAGCGGTCGGCGGCCAGGCCCCGGTGGACGTCGGCGCCGCCGCCTTCCGCACCCTCGGCGAGGTACGCGCCGCCGCGGGCAGGCTCGGCCAGCCGTGGTGGACGCTGTCCCCGTTCGGATTGGTCGAGGGGGAGACCGCCGAGGCACGGCAGCCCTGGGAGGACGCGCCCGAGCAGGCCGCCGTCACTCCGGACGACGCCATCGCGGTGACCCTGTCCGCCCAACCGGCGCCGCTCTATCACGGCGAGACCTCGCGGGTCGTCGAGGACCTCAAGCGCTGGGCCGGCGAGGGTTGGTCGATCGCGCTGGTCTTCGAGGGGCACGGCCCCGCCCAGCGGGCGGTCGAGGTGCTGCGCGACGCCGGCCTGGGTGCCCGGTTGACCGAGGAGGTGCCGACCGCACCCGTCCCCGGCGAGCTGGTGGTCACCTGTGGTGCGCTGAGCAGCGGGTTCGTCGACGAGGCGTCCCGCTTCGTGCTGCTCACCGGCAATGACGTGACAGGCGGTCGGGGCACCTCGACGCGGGACATGCGCAAGATGCCGAGTCGGCGGCGCAACACCATCGACCCGCTGGAGTTGAAGACCGGCGACCACGTGGTGCACGAGCAGCACGGCATCGGCCGCTACGTCGAACTGGTGCAGCGCACCGTCAACGGCGCCAGCCGGGAATACCTGGTCATCGAGTACGCGGCCAGCAAGCGGGGCCAGCCCGGGGACCGGTTGTTCGTCCCGACCGACCAGCTCGACCAGCTCTCCCGTTACGTGGGCGGCGAGCAGCCGACCCTGCACAAGATGGGCGGCTCGGACTGGCAGAAGTCCAAGGCCCGGGCCCGCAAGGCGGTCCGGGAGATCGCCGCGCAGCTCATCCAGCTCTACGCCGCCCGCAAGGCGTCCAAGGGGCACTCGTTCGGCCCGGACACGCCGTGGCAGCGCGAGCTGGAGGACGCCTTCCCGTGGCAGGAGACGCCGGACCAGCTCGCCGCGATCGACGAGGTCAAGCGGGACATGGAGCAGACCGTCCCGATGGACCGGCTGATCTGCGGTGACGTCGGCTACGGCAAGACCGAGATCGCGGTCCGGGCGGCGTTCAAGGCGGTGCAGGACGGCAAGCAGGTGGCGGTGCTGGTGCCGACCACCCTGCTGGTTCAGCAGCACTACAACACGTTCGCCGAGCGGATGAGCCAGTTCCCGGTCGAGATCCGGCAGCTGTCCCGGTTCCAGACGGCGAAGGAGACCGAGCGGACGATGGAGATGGTCGCCGACGGCACCGTCGACATCGTCATCGGTACGCACCGGCTGTTGCAGACGGCGACCCGCTTCAAGCAGCTGGGTCTGGTGATCGTCGACGAGGAGCAGCGCTTCGGTGTCGAGCACAAGGAGCACCTGAAGACGCTGCGCGCGTCGGTCGACGTGCTCAGCATGTCGGCCACCCCGATCCCGCGCACCCTGGAGATGGCGATCACCGGCATCCGGGAGATGTCCACCATCGCCACCCCGCCGGAGGAGCGGCACCCGGTGCTCACCTTCGTCGGCGCGCAGGACGACCGGCAGGTGGCCGCGTCCATCCACCGTGAGCTGCTCCGCGACGGCCAGGTCTTCTACCTGCACAACCGGGTCGAGTCGATCGACCGGGCGGCACGGCGGCTGCGGGAGTTGGTGCCCGAGGCGCGGGTCGCGGTGGCGCACGGCCAGATGGGTGAGGACGCCCTGGAGAAGGTCATGGTCGGCTTCTGGGAGAAGGAGTTCGACGTCCTGGTCTGTACCACGATCGTCGAGTCGGGCATCGACATCCCGAACGCCAACACGTTGATCGTGGAGCGGGCCGACCTGTTGGGCCTGGCCCAGCTGCACCAGATCCGGGGCCGGGTCGGCCGGGGCCGGGAGCGGGCGTACGCCTACTTCCTCTACCCGCCGGAGAAGCCGCTCACCGAGCACGCCCACGAGCGGCTGGCGACCATCGCCCAGCACACCGAGTTGGGCGCCGGCATGTACGTGGCGATGAAGGACCTGGAGATCCGGGGCGCCGGCAACCTGCTCGGTGGCGAGCAGTCCGGGCACATCGAGGGCGTCGGCTTCGACCTGTACGTGCGGATGGTCGGCGAGGCGGTCTCCGCGTTCAAGGGTGAGCGTCCGGAGGAGGAGACCGATGTCAAGATCGATCTGCCGATCGACGCGCACCTGCCACACGACTACGTGAGCGTGGAGCGGCTGCGCCTGGAGATGTACCGCAAGCTCGCCGAGGCGCGCGACGAGGAGCGGCTGGGCGAGGTGATCGCCGAGATGACCGACCGGTACGGCGAGCCGCCGGCTCCGGTGCAGAACCTGGTGGAGGTGGCCCGGTTCCGTCTGCTGGCCCGCCGCTACGGCCTGTCCGACGTGTCCATGCAGGGCAAGCACGTACGGTTCGGCCCGCTGCCGTTGCCGGACTCGAAGCAGATGCGCCTCAAGCGCTACCACCCGGATGCCGTCTACAAGCAGGCCACCGACCAGGTCAGCGTGCCCCGACCGACCACTCGTCGGATCGGTGGCGAGCCGCTGCGTGACCAGGCGCTGCTCCAGTGGTGCGCGCAACTGCTCTCCGATGTGCTCGGTGCCCCCGCCCCACTCGCCGTCGCCGCGAGCGCCTGAGCCGGCGGTGTGCTCTGGACCAGGGGCGGTCGCGCGTCGACGCCGTCGCTGGTCGTGGGATGAGCGGAGGTGGGGGGTGTCACAACCCCGGGTGACGGCGTGAGAGAGTGACGGCTATGCGTGCTCGCCGTCTTGCCGCCGTCGCCACTGTGGCGCTCGGCCTCGTCGCCCTCTCCGGTTGCCGTGCTGAGCCTGGTATCGCCGCTTACGTCGGTGACCAGCGCATCACCGACGTTCAGGTCACCACCGCGATGAAGGACCTGCGGACGAAGAACCCGGTGCCGGAATCCTCCGCCAGTGGGCAGCCCGGGGCGCCGCAACCGACCCTGCCCAAGGTGGCCGACGTGGTTCGGGCCATGGTGCTGACCAAGGTGTGCGAGAAGCTTTCCGCCGAGAAGAACTACCAGCCGCGCGGCCAGGTGACGGCCGAGCAGGCCGCCCAGCAGCTCAGCCTCGACCCGGAGACCGGGCACGTGCGGGAGGTGGCGAAGTTCTTCACCTGCCTGTCCGGGTTGCCGACCGAGCCGGTCGAGCCGACCAAGGAGGAGCTCGCCGACGTGATCGCCGCCGGGCGTGCGGCCGGCAAGATCCCCGCCGAGGTGACCGATGAGGCCGCCGCCCAGCAGCTCGACGGCGAGCAGCTACGCGGCGCGCTGGCGACCAAGCGGATCCTGGCCGAGGCGGTCGGTCGTTACGACGTCACCGTCAGCCCTCGGTACCGTCCGCTCGAGTTCCCGCTGCTCAGCTTCGCCGATGACGCACCCGCGGTGAGCGTGCCGTTGGGTGAGCCGGGCTCCGACGCGGTCACCGACATTTCCACCCCGGAGGGGCCGACCGGGACTCCGGAGGCCGAGGGCACGGCCAGCTGAGCATGACGGCACGGATCGTCCTCCTGGTCACCTCACCCCGGTTGCCCGCCGGCCTGTTGACGGCCGCAGCCTGGGACGTCGTACGCCAGCACCCGGTGTTGACCGGCGCGGACAGCGAGTTGACCACGGCCGTGCGCCAGGCGGGCGCCGAGGTCACTGTGGTGGACGGTCCGGCGACGCAGCCGTTGCTGGACGCGGTGGCGACGCACGGCACCGTGGTGTGGCTGGCCGGTCCGGCGGGTGACGAGGCGTTGGCTCGCGAGTTGGGTCTGCGGCTGGCCCGGCAGCCGGGGTTGGCCGAGATGGAGCTGATGTACGGCTCGTGGGATCCGCCGGGTGCCCGACTGCTCGACGCGGTGGCCGTACTGGATCGACTGGCCTCTCCTGGTGGCGACCCGTGGAAGCGGGCGCAGACGCACCGCAGCCTCGCCGGTTATCTGCTGGAGGAGAGCTACGAGGCGTACGACGCCATCAGCGCCGACGACACCGACGCGCTGCGCGAGGAGTTGGGCGACGTGTTGTTGCAGGTGGTGCTGCACGCGCGGCTCGCCGAGGAGTTGCCCGAGGACGAGCGGTGGACCATCGACGACGTGGCCGGTGGTCTGGTCGACAAGATGATCCGGCGTAATCCGCACGTCTTCGCCGGTGCCGAGGCGGGCACCTTGGAGGAGATCACCGAGAACTGGGAGCGGATCAAGCGCGCGGAGAAGGCGCGGCACTCGGTGTTGGACGGCGTTGCCCTGAGTCAGCCCGCGCTGGCCCTGGCAACGCAGATCCTGGACCGCGCGGCCCGCAGAGGCATCGACGTCCCGCTCCCACCGGCCGACACCCAGGCGGATGCCGAGGCAAGACTCGGAGCCGACCTCCTGGCGAGGGTCGCCGCGGCCCGCGAGGCGGGCGTAGACCCCGAAGCGGCCCTGCGCCGCACCACCCTCGCCCACGTCGAAGCCATCCGCAAAGCCGAACCCCCACCCCCACCCGCCACCCCACGGTGATCATGAAGTTGTTGCTCCGACACGCCGAGGCGGATGGCAACAACTTCATGATCGACGGGGTGGGTGAAACCGGCGGCGGAGCGCACAGCGGTCGGTAGGGTGGTGCGGTGGAAGCGTTTGGGGTGCTGGCTGAGCGGGTTGTCGAGGCTTTACTGGAGTCGCGGCCGGGGGTTGCCACCGCCGCCGGGGACCACCGGTTCGACGACAGGCTGCCGGACCTGTCCGCCGACGGGTTGACCGCCGATCGGGCGATGCTCTCCGACGCGGCCAACGCACTGTCCGAACTGGACCCCGACTCGCTCGACGTCGACGAGCAGGTCGACCACGCGCTGCTCACCTCATTCGTGGACCGGGAGCTGTTCGAGCTGACCGAGATCCGCTCGCACGAGTGGGATCCGCTGCGGCACAACCCTGGCCCACTGCTGCACCCGCTGCTGGCCCGCCCGTACGCCCCGGCGGACGTGCGGCTGACCCAACTGGCCGGCCGGCTCGCCGCCGTACCGGACGCCCTCGCCACCGCCCGTGCGACGCTTCGGGACATGCCGCGCATCCACGCCGAGACGGCGGTCGGGCAGTTCACCGGCACGGCCGCGCTGATCCGCGACGAGCTGCCGGCGTTGCTCGCCCAGGCGCCGGGCCACCTCGACCGGGTCGAGCCGGCGGCCACCGCCGCGATCGCCGCGCTGGAGGAGTTCGTGGCCTGGCTGCGCGCCGGCCTGGCTGCCGACGCCGGCCCGGGCCGTGACCCTCGACTGGGCCGGCGCCGCTGGGAGGCCCGGCTCTGGCACACCCTCGACACCGAGTTGGGCGCCGCCGAGATCCAGCGTCGCGCCTGGGCCAACCTGGACCGGGTCACCGCGGAGATCCGCGAGGCCGCCGTCGAGCTGGTCGGTGGTCCGGCCGACGACGCGACAGTACGTCGGGCGTTGGACCTGCTCGCCGCCGAGCACCCGAACGACGCGACGATCGTCGAGCTGGCCGGGGTGACACTGGACGAGGCGACCGACTTCGTCCGCGCACACGACCTGGTCACAGTGGTCGACGACCGATGCGTGATCCAGGAGATGCCGGAGTTCGCCAGGGGGGTCGCTGTGGCGTACTGCGACGCGCCCGGCCCGCTGGAGACCGCCGTCGTGCCGACCTTCTACTGCATCGCGCCCACTCCGTCGGACTGGCCGGCGCAGCGGGTCGAGTCGTTCTACCGCGAGTACAACGACCACATGATCCGCAACCTGACGGTGCACGAGGCGATGCCGGGGCACTTCCTCCAGCTCGCCCACGCCCGCCGCTACGTCGGTGGGACGCGGGTTCGCGCGTTGGCCGAGTCCGGCCCGTTCATCGAGGGCTGGGCGGTCTACGCGGAGGAGGTGATGACGGGGCTCGGCTTCGGCGGCCTGCCGGTGCGGTTGCAGCAGCTCAAGATGCAACTACGGATGACCATCAACGCGTTGCTCGACCAGTTGGTGCACGCCGAGGACCTGCCCGAGGCCGAGGCGATGGCGTTGATGACCGGGCGCGGCTTCCAGGAGGAGGGCGAGGCGGCCGGCAAGTGGCGGCGCGCCCAACTGACCTCCACCCAGCTCTCCACCTACTTCGTCGGGTACAGCGAGGTGGCCGAGATCGCCGCCGCCCGCCCGGACGGGGTGTCGGTCCGCGACTGGCACGACGCGATGCTCGCCCACGACTGCCCGCCCCCACGCCACCTGCGCACCCTGCTCGGTCTCTGAGGCGAGACGCCGGGCCGCGCGGGTTTCAGCGCCGCCCGGCGGTCACCGTAGCGTCGATGAGCCAGCGCGAGGTGGCTCGGCCGGTGGATCGGTCACGGGCCGCCGGGGCGGCGGTCGACGACGTCGGCGCCGGCGGGCGGTTCGAACGCGCCCTCGTCGACGGTCGCGGAGTAGTTGCTCAGTGCCAGCTCCATCGGCTTGCCGTCGACCGGCCCGGTGAAGCTGCCGAGCACGCCCTCGGTGGTCACGCAGGCGCTGAAGTCGCCGGACGACGAGCTCTCCACCGCGACGCAGGCGGCGTGGTGCCCTGCGACTGTGGTGTCACTCTGCTTGATCACCGCCTGTGGGTCGAGCGCGGCGGCGGTGAGCAGCCCGACCACCACCGGCGGCGTGACGAGGCCCTGCTGGTTGGCCTCGCCGAACAGCGTCACCGTGGGCTTGCTGCCCGGGGTGGGCGGGGTGATCAGCGTGCACTGCGGGCGGGCGCCGGTCGTCGTGCACCTGGTGATGGCCTCCGGGGTGACGGTGAGTCGCCCGCCCGGATAGGTGTACGTGGATCGCGCCGGGTCCTGCGCCTGCACGATCGCGGCGCGCTGGCCGCCGGGCAACTGGTAGTCGGCCGAGTAGGTCAACTCCAGTGCCCGATCGAGCCGGGCGGCGAGGTCGTTGACGAGTTCCGAGCGGCCCATGGCGACTCCGGCGTCCTCGAATGTCTGACAGCCGGTGACCGTGAGCGACGCGATGACCGACACGGCGAGCATGCGGAGGGTGGTCGAGGCGGCGGGCATGGCGACCAGCCTGGTGGATCTGGTCCGCGCAGCGCAAACCCGTTGCCGGTTGACGCCCGGAAATCCGGGAATGTCCGTCAACGCGGGGTGACCCGGGTGCGCGGGCGACGCCGTGCCCGTTCGCGCCGCCCGATACGCTGCGTTCAACACCTGCCTCAGCCGCACCGTCGCGGCCCACCCACGGACCGGATCACAACAACGAGGAGCGACTTAGTGGCAACCATCGAGGGAATCGTCGCCCGGGAGATTCTCGACTCGCGGGGCAACCCGACGGTCGAGGTCGAGGTCGGTCTGGACGACGGCACGGTAGCCCGCGCCGCCGTGCCCTCCGGCGCCTCCACCGGCGCCTTCGAGGCGATCGAGCTGCGCGACGGTGACGCCGACCGCTACCAGGGCAAGGGCGTGGAGAAGGCGGTCTCCAACGTCGAAGACAAGATCGTCGACCAGATCATCGGGTACGAGGCCAGCGAGCAGCGGCTGATCGACCAGAAGATGCTCGACATCGACGGCACGGAGAGCAAGTCGGAGCTGGGCGCGAACGCCATCCTCGGGGTCTCCCTGGCGGTGGCGAAGGCCGCTGCCGGCAGCGCCGAGCTGAGCCTCTTCCGCTACCTGGGCGGCCCGAACGCGCACCTCCTGCCCGTGCCGATGATGAACATCCTCAACGGTGGCGCGCACGCCGACTCGAACGTCGACATCCAGGAGTTCATGATCGCGCCGATCGGCGCGCCCACCTTCCGTGAGGCGCTGCGCTCGGGCGCGGAGGTCTACCACGCGCTGAAGTCGGTCCTGAAGAAGAAGGGCCTCTCCACCGGGCTCGGCGACGAGGGTGGCTTCGCGCCGAACCTGCCGACGAACGCGGCGGCCCTGGACCTGATCGCCGAGGCGGTCGAGAAGGCCGGTTACCGGCTCGGCACCGACATCGTGTTCGCGCTCGACGTGGCGGCCACGGAGTTCTTCGACAACGGCACCTACACGTTCGAGGGTGCCGCGAAGTCCGCCGAGGAGATGAGCACCTACTACACGAAGCTGGCCGACGAGTACCCGATCGTGTCGATCGAGGACCCGCTGGCCGAGGACGACTGGAGCGGCTGGCAGACGCTGACCGCCTCGATCGGCGACCGGGTGCAGATCGTCGGTGACGACCTGTTCGTGACCAACCCGCAGCGCATCGCCCGCGGCATCGCGGAGAAGGCGGCCAACGCGGTTCTCGTCAAGGTCAACCAGATCGGCTCGCTGACCGAGACCCTGGACGCGGTGGACCTGGCCCACCGGGCCGGCTTCAAGTGCATGATGAGCCACCGCTCCGGCGAGACCGAGGACACCACCATCGCCGACCTGGCGGTGGCCACCGGCTGCGGCCAGATCAAGACCGGCGCCCCGGCCCGCTCGGACCGTGTCGCCAAGTACAACCAGCTGCTCCGGATCGAGGAGGAGCTGGCCGACGCGGCGCGCTACGCCGGCGCTGGCGCGTTCCCGCGCTACCGTTCGGCCTGAGACGCACGAAGCCTCGGGGGAGGGGTGTGACGATGCAGCAGCGCCGCACACCGGGTGGTCAGCGTCCCGCCCGCCGGCCGGGTCAGTCCGGTCGGCCGGGCGGCGGGCGGGCCACGCGGGGATCGGTCCGGGAGGCCGGCGTACGCGCCGAGCCGCGCGCCGCCGGTCGCGCGCCGGGTGCTGCCCGCGGCACCGAAGGCGTTCGTTCCGCGAATCGTCCCGCCGCCGCTCGGCGTACCGCTGCCGCCGGTGTGGTGAAGCGGCTCGCCGCACCCCACCCCCGTCGCTTCACAGGCCGGGCCACAGTGCTGTTCGCGGTGCTGATCGCGCTCGCTCTGGCCTACACCTATCCGGTCCGGGTCTACCTGGACCAGCAGGCCGACATCGAGCGGATGGAGGCGGCCCAGGCGGTGCAGGAGCGGGAGATCGCGAAGCTCGCCGCCGAGGCCGCCAATTGGAAAGACGACGAGTACATCAAGACGCAGGCTCGCGAGCGCTTTTTCATGGGCGAGCCGGGCGAGAAGATGATGGTGGTGCTGCACGACCCGGAGGGCGCCGCCCGGGACGCCGGGAAGTCGGCCGGTTCGGCCGCCCCGGCCGGGCCGTCGACCTGGTACGACACGCTCTGGTCGAGCGTGCGGGCTGCGGACAGCCAGCAGCCGGGCCAGTGATCCACCGACCAGCACACCAGGAGAGATGGGCACCGTGACTGTCGTACCACCGTCGGAGCCGGCGGCGGATTCCGTTCCCCTGCCGCAGCGCGAGCCGGCCACCGAGGCCGACCTGGCCGCGGTGGCCGCGCAACTCGGCCGAACGCCCCGGGGTACCCGGGCGGTGGCCCACCGGTGCCCGTGTGGCCTTCCCGACGTGGTGGAGACGACCCCCCGCCTTGCCGACGGCACCCCGTTCCCGACGCTCTACTACCTGACCTGCCCCCGGGCCACCGCTGCGTGCAGCCGACTGGAGTCGGCGGGGCTGATGAAGGAGATGGCGGACCGGCTGACGACGGATCCGGAGTTGGCCGCCCACTACCGTGCCGCGCACGAGGACTATCTCGCCCGCCGCGAGGCGATCGGTGAGGTGCCGGAGATCGCCGGCATTTCGGCCGGCGGGATGCCGGGCCGGGTGAAGTGCCTGCACGTGCACCTGGGTCACGCGCTGGGCGCCGGCCCCGGTGTGAACCCGTTCGGTGACGAGACGTTGGCCCTGGTCGAGCCCTGGTGGGCGGCGGGGCCGTGCGTGGACGTGCCGGCGGCCGAATGAGCACGCAGGCCGGGTCCGAGGCACCCGAGGGTCAGATTCTGGTACGGCGGGCCCGCACCGGGGACGTGCGGGGCATCCGACGACTCGTCGACACCTACACCAACGACCGGCGGCTGCTGAGCAAGGCGACAGTCACCCTCTTCGAGCAGGTGCAGGAGTTCCGGGTCGCGGTCCGGGCCGAGGACGACGTCGTGGTGGGTTGCGGTGCGCTGCACGTCATGTGGGAGGACCTGGCCGAGATCCGTACGGTCGCGGTGGACCCGGTCTGTCGGGGCCGGCGGATCGGGCACCGGCTGGTGGGCGAGCTGATCGACGCGGCCCGGGAGTTGGGGGTGGCGCGGATCTTCGTGCTCACCTTCGAGACGCAGTTCTTCGGCGCGTTCGGCTTTCAGGAGATCGACGGTGCTCCGGTGCCGCAGCCGGTCTACGAGCAACTGCTGCGCTCGTACGACGAGGGTGTCGCGGAGTTCCTGGACCTGGAGCGGGTCAAGCCGAACACGCTCGGCAACACCCGGATGCTGCTGCGCCTGTAGGTCAGGTCTTGCGGGGGTGGGCGGCGAAGAACTCCCACATCAGGTCGGTGGCGGACAGCCCCGCGGAGGATGCGGCGAGTTGGCCCGTTGTCGCTCCCGGCCAACTGTGGCCCATGTCGGCGATCGTGTAGACGCTGACCGCGCTGCCGTCCGCGCAGCCCGCCACCGTGTGCGTCACACCCGGCACCCCGGAAGCCTTCGGGCTCGGCCGGCAGCTGACCCGCTGCTGCCAGGTCCGCATGCCGGCCTGGAAGGTCGAGGCGTAGCGGTCCTGGCCGCCGATGAAGGTGATCACGGAGACCGGGCTCTTCGGCACGTAACTGTCGGCGGTGGTCAAGTTTCCGCTGTATCCACCGCTGACCACCCCGATCGCGGCGTACTTGCCAGTGCTCTCCACCGCCGCCCGGAAGCTCATGTCGCCGCCGTTCGAGATGCCGGTGAGGAACACCCGGTTCGGGTCCGCGTGCCAGGTCTGCACCAGATGGTCGGTGAGGGCGTTGAGGAAGCCGACGTCGTCCGCGCTGCCGCAGCAGATCAGCGCGTTGAAGCCGCCGCCCTGCCCGTCGGGGTAGGCGACCAGCACGTTGTCCTTGTCGGCCTTGGCGTCCAGGCCCGCCAACTCCCGCATCGAGGATCCGAGGCCGGGATAGAAGTGCAGCGCGATGACCAGCGCGGAGGGTCTGCCCGGGTCGTACCCCGGCGGCGCGTGCAGCAGGTAGGTGCGGTCGAGCCCGTTGTGGTGAAGGGTGAGCTGGTGGTCACCGGCCGCCGGTCGTTCGCTCGACGCGGACGGTGAGGCTGGTGGGGCCGACGAGGGTTGCCCCCGCTCACCACAAGCTGCGGCAACGACCATGAGGCAGAGCCCCGTCAACACCGCCACTGTTCGCCGCACGCCGGCCACCCCCCGTCGACCCGCTGTCCACACTGGAGATCATTCAGCTGCGGATCAACCCTTTCGGTCCTGGGCGAAGGCAGGCAGGCTGTTGCCATGCTTCGCCTCCAGCTCGGGTCGGCCGACCTGTGCCGGGTGCGGTTCGCCGATCGGCTGCATCCGGTCGGGATCGCGCTGCTGGCTGGTCAGTGGCTGCGCGATCCCACTGTCGCGGCGATGGCGCCGACCCTGGCCGAGCGGGTGGCGGCGGCCGAGGGCACTGCTGCCGCCCAGGCTGCCACAGCGGTCCTGCGGCATCTGCTGCCCCACCGGGGACGTCTGCCGGACTTCGTCACTCCCTTCGACGGCCTGGAGTCGGTGGAGGCCGGGCTGGAGGCGATCCGGGCAACCCCGGCGCGGCGGGTACGCGCCGAGGTCACCCTGGCGTACGCGGACACGTCGGCCAGCCCGCTGCGGCGGCGGTTCGCGGCGGCCGACCCGGAGGTGCTGGACCTGTTCGGCGGGGCCGTGCGGACCTGGTTCGACGCGGTGCTCGAACCGCACTGGGCCGAGCTGGTGTCCGCGTACCGTCAGCAGGTGACGTCTGCCAGCCAGCGGCTGGCGCAGCATGGCCTGGCCAGCCTCTTCGCCGGTCTGCACCCGGGGATCCGGTGGCGGGAGCCGGTGCTGGAGATACGGACGTGGTGGGACGGCGATCTCCCCGGCACCGGCCACGGGATCATCCTGCTGCCCTCCCCGTTGGCCGGGCCGCGGCCCCGGGTGCTCGTCGAGCAGGGTTACCCGATCCTGCTGGTCTACCCGGTGGTCATGCCCGTGCGCGGGGCTCCCGCCGACGACGGTGCCCTCGGTCGGCTGCTCGGTGTCACCCGGGCGCTGGTGCTGCGCCGACTGGCGACCGACGGGGGGTTGACCACCACCGTGTTGTCCCGGGCGGTCGGGATCAGTCTCTCCTCGGCCTCGGAACACGCCAGCGCGCTGCGGACCGCCGGTCTGGTGACCAGCGAACGGGAGGGTGGGGCCGTCCGACATCACCTGACCTCGCTCGGCGCGGAGCTGTTGGGTGCTGGTCGTCCTGTTGAGCGTGATGCCCCTGAGTCATTTTGATGCCTGGTAGTCATCGGGCTCAGTAGGGCGACCGGCCTGCCAGGTCGGCTGCCGCCCGCTCGGCCCGCCAGGCAGGCACCGCCGGTGGGCTGTCGTAGGGTTGCGGGGTGACGACGCGTGTGGCGGCCATCGACTGCGGGACCAACTCGATCCGACTGCTGGTCGCCGACCTGCCCGACGCCTCGGCCGGGCCGCAGGCGCCGCTGGTCGACCTGACCCGGCGGATGGAGATCGTCCGGTTGGGGCAGGGCGTGGACCGCACCGGCCGACTGGCGCCGGAGGCGATCGAGCGGACCAGGGTGGCGTTGGCGTCGTACGCCGCCGACATCGAGAAGCTGGGCGCGCAGCGGGTGCGGATGTGTGCCACCTCGGCCTCCCGCGATGCCGCCAACGCCGCCGACTTCACCGAGATGGTGCAGGCCACCCTCGGTGTCGCGCCCGAGGTGGTCAGCGGCGACGAGGAGGCTCGGCTGTCGTTCACGGGCGCGGTGCGCGGGCTGCCTGCCGACGCGAAGGAGCCGTTCCTGGTCGTCGACATCGGTGGTGGTTCGACCGAGTTCGTGGTCGGTGACCGGGCCGCCGGGGTGCGGTCGGCGATCTCGGTGGACATCGGCTGCGTCCGGATGACCGAGCGGCACCTGCCCGGTGACCCGCCGACGGCCGAGCAGGTCGCGGCAGCGCAGGCCGACATCGCTGCGGTGGTGGACCGGGCGCTCGCCGTGGTGCCCGGTCGCGAGGCGGCAACCCTGGTCGGCCTCGCCGGCTCGGTCACCACTGTGGTCGCGCTCGCGCAGGGCCTGCGAAAGTACGACCCGGAGCGCATCCACCACGCCCGGGTGTCGTACGAGGAGGTCGCCCGGGTGACAGCGGAGCTGCTGGGTCAGACCCGTGCGCAGCGGTTGGCGAACCCGGTGATGCACCCGGGTCGCGCCGACGTGATCGGCGCCGGTGCGCTGGTGCTTCGCGTGATCATGGAGCGGGCCGGGATGCCGTCGGTGGTCGCTTCGGAGCACGACATCCTCGACGGCATCGCCTGGAGCGTCCAGTAAGCCACAGCGCGCCAGCGAGCTTGATCAACTCGCCTTCATTGACGTCGCGGTGTCCGGGCAGCGTGGATGCCCCGACTTCCTGAAAACCGAGTCGATCGCCATGCCGAGCGCCGTGTGCCGTGCGTGTCGCGGCGAATCCGTTGACGCTACTTCGCATTACGCAGTAGTGTGCAGTGCGTGGACACCACACAGTTGTTGAAGGGCGTGCTTGATCTGGCCGTCCTGGCCGTGCTCCGAGAGGAGGACGGTTACGGTTACGACATCCTGCGCCGGCTGCGCGAGGCCGGCCTGGAGGAGGTCGGTGACGCCTCGGTCTACGGGACGCTGCGCCGCCTCTTCGCCGCCGGCCTGCTCACCACCTACGTCGTGCCGAGCGAATCCGGGCCGCACCGCAAGTACTACTCACTCAACGCCGCGGGGCGTGACCAACTGACCCGCTCCGGCAAGCTCTGGCGCTCGTTCGCCACCACAATGGACAGTCTGCTCGACGATCGGGGGATGGCGGCATGACCGTCGCGGAGCAGGAGATCACCGACTATGTGGCGCGGGTCCGGGCCGCTCTGGCCGACCTGCCGCCCGGGCAGCGCGACGAGCTGACCGAGGATCTCGCCGACCATCTCACCGAGGTCGCCGCCGAGGCCGAGGGCACCCTGGTCGAGCGGTTGGGCGAGCCCGAGACCTACGCCGCCGAGCTGCGCGCCGCAGCGGGCGCCGCGCCGGGCAGCGGGCGCAACCTCGACCAGCGGGTGGCGAGCGCGATGGCCCGGGTGCGCGGCCGGCTGCGCACCCTGGACACCCGTCTCGGCCCACCCCTGGGGTACGAGACGGCCAGCGATTTCCTCCGACTGCTGCGCCCGGCCTGGTGGGTGCTGCGCGGTTATCTGGCGGCGATGCTGGTCACGGTGATCACCACCGGGGGCGAGTTCGGGCTACTGCCGAGGTTCGGCGGTGAGCTGCTCGCCGGGCTGATCATGCTGATCGGCTTCGTGCTCGGCTCCATCTGGATCGGTCGCCGTTCGGCCCAGTTGACCCGCTGGCCGCGCTCTGTGGTGCAGGTCGCCAGCGTGGTGCTTGTGGTCTTCGCGTTCGCCGCGCTGATCCAGGCCGAGGACCGGATGCGCTACGGCGACTACGGCTACGACCAGACCGCTGTCGACAGCCAGTACGACCGGGTCCGGGACGTCTTCGTCTACGACAGCGAGGGTCGCCTGGTGGAGAACGCCCGGCTCTTCGACCAGAACGGCAACCCGATCCGGCTCGGCTACCCGGACTGCTTGGACGGGGCCTATGAAAAGCAGGTGCTTCAGGCGTACCCGTACTGCCCGGAGCAGGCGCCCTTCGTGCCGCGCGCACCGGGCGCGCCCCTCCCGCCCGCGTCACCGACCAGTACGTCGGACCCGACCAGCACGCCGGACCCGACCAGTACACCCGATCCGAGCGGCACACCGGATCCGAGCGGCACACCCGGGGAGACCGGGACCCCGCTGCCGACCGGTACGGCCACCGGCCTGCCGCCGAGCGGAACGCCAACCCCCACCCCGACGCGCTGAACCACGGTGTGAACTGGATCATGCTGATGAAGCTGGGAAATAGCTGAACGGACGAGGCGAGCGGGACGGCACCGGAAATCAATGATCGTTACGGTGTCGTCTGCTCATCAACCCCTCGGAAGGAACCACCGTGCCAGAGCAGGTCGCACCGCCCCCCGCGCCCGACGCCGCAACCCCTGAGCCGGCCGTCGAGACGCCGCAAGCGGCCGCGCCGCAGCAGGCCAAGCCGGAGTCGGCCGTCGAGACGCCGCAGCAGCAGCCGGCCGAGTCGGAGCCGGCCGCCGAGCAGCAGCCGGCCACCGAGACGCCGCCGGCGACCGAGCCGAAGGCGGAGAAGTCCGGTGCGAAGAAGGCCATCGGCATCGTCGGTGCGATCCTCGCCGTCGTCGTCATCGCCGGCCTGAAGTTCGGCGTCGCCTCGGCGATCGGCAACTACTTCAACAAGGACGAGACGGCAGCCGCCAAGACCGGCGACTGCATCGCCGAGCTGCCCGAGGTCACCGGCACCGAGCAGGAGGAGGTCGACGGCGCCAAGGTCGTCGAGTGCACCTCCACCGACGCGGCGTACAACGTGGTCGGTCGGGTGGACGGCCAGAGCGAGGCGCAGGCCAAGGCCGACACCACCTGCACCCAGTTCTTCAAGGAGGGCCAGGAGGGGTACATCTTCTCCAGCATCGAGCCGGGCAAGACGGGCTACGTGCTCTGCCTGACCAAGAAGGTCTGACCACAGCGGCAGCTCGGCATCGACGGCGGCGGGAACAGACCCCGCCGCCGTCGGCGTACCCGGAGTCACCGGGGGGCGAACAGGAGGTGAATGCCACTGTTCCGGCGTCTTCCCGACGGCCGCGTGGCGTGGCAGGCTACCGGCACGTAGGACCACTGGGCGACCAGCCAACGATGACTGACCGCTAGGAGGACGGCCCATGGGCGAAATGGTGAGCTACCGCAGCAACGGGGGCACGAGCGAGGGGTATCTCGCGATACCCGCCAGCGGCACGGCCAGCCCCGCCGTCATCGTCATCCAGGAATGGTGGGGCCTGGTCCCGCACATCCGGTCGGTGGCGGACCGGTTCGCCGAGGCCGGTTTCGTCGCCCTCGCCCCGGACTTCTACCACGGTGAGACGACCAGCGAGCCGGACGAGGCGCAGCGGCTCCTGCTGGCGATGCGGATGGACGAGGCGGCGAAGGACATCGCCGGAGCGGCCGACTATCTCGCCGGGCGGCCCGAGGTCACCGGTAAGGTCGGTGCCGTGGGCTTCTGCGCCGGTGGCAGCCTGGCCCTCT
Source organism: Micromonospora sp. NBC_00330 (assembly GCF_036136635.1). Lineage (NCBI taxonomy): Bacteria > Bacillati > Actinomycetota > Actinomycetes > Micromonosporales > Micromonosporaceae > Micromonospora > Micromonospora sp. NBC_00330. The sequence goes on along the minus strand of NZ_CP108012.1, from coordinate 4,980,569 downwards.
GGTCGGCCACCATCTCCGAGCGGATCGTCGCGACCGCCGGCTTCTATCCCGTGCTGCCCTGGGAGTCGATGCGCCCCGACTGGGCCGACTACGCCGGCAAGGCAGCGGTCATCCACTGCTCCGAAGAGGACGGCACCTCGGCCACCGACGGCGTACAGACCGCCCGGCGGGCCATCGAGGAGGCCGGCGGCGACTGCCACCTCTACGACTACCCGGGCACCTCGCACGCCTTCTTCAACGACGACCGGCCGGAGGCGTTCGACCAGCGCGCCGCCGCCAGCGCCTGGGCCCGCACCCTGGAACTCTTCCGGGCCAAGCTTGGCTGAGACTCGTACCCCCGCACAGGTGGTCGCCCGCGCAGCGCGGGCGACCGACCTGCCCGACCTCGACGCGGCGGTGAGCGACTGTTTCGCCTGCCCGCGGCTGGTCCAGTGGCGGGAGGAGGTCGCCCGCACCCGCCGGGCCGCCTTCCGCGACCAGGAGTACTGGGGTCGGCCGGTGCCGGGCCTCGGCACCGGTGACGCCCGGATCGCGATCCTCGGGCTGGCGCCCGCCGCGCACGGCGGCAACCGCACCGGCCGGATCTTCACCGGTGACCGGTCGGGTGACGTGCTGTTCGCCGCGCTGCACCGGGCCGGGCTGGCCAACCAGCCGACCAGCGTCGCCGCCGACGACGGGCTCACGGTGCGCGACCTGCGGATCTTCTCGGCCGTCCGGTGTGCGCCTCCGGACAACAAGCCGACCCCGGTGGAACGGGACACCTGCGCACCCTGGCTGCACCGCGAGGTCACGCTGATCCGGCCCACGCTGCGGGTCGTGGTCGCGCTGGGCGCGTTCGCCTGGGCCGCGTGGTGGCCGGTGCTCCGCGCGGTGTACGGGCAGCCCCCGCCCAGCCCGCGACCGGCGTTCGGGCATGGGGCACACTGGTCCGGCACGAACGCCCCGGACCTGCTCGGCTGTTACCACGTCAGTCAGCAGAACACCTTCACCGGGCGGTTGACACCAGGGATGTTGGACGACGTCTTCGGCCAGGCTAAACAGCTGGCCGGAGTGGACTGAGACGACGCGTGGGGTGGTGGCGATGACAGACGGAACACGCCCGCCCACACCGGCACCGTCCGCCGATCCCGGTGTGCTGCGGCCGGTGCTCGGCCTGCTCCGCCGGTGGTGGCCGGTCGGCGCGGTCGCCGCCCTGCTCGCCGGTGCCGCGCTGGCGTCCGCTCACTCGTCGATCGGGGCCAGTCGCATCCCGCCGGCAGCGGACAACGTGCCCTGGGTTCCCGAGTACCCGACAGTTGAGCCATCGCCGTCCATCCCGATCGAGCCCCGCGACACCGGCGAGGCCACCCAGGCGCACATCCCGCAGTGGGTCGGCACCGTGGCGGTGGTCCTGCTCGGGCTGGCCATCCTCGCCGCGCTCGGTTACCTCGGCTGGGTCCTGATCCGGGGCGCGCTGCGCCGCACCACCCGGGCACTACCCGCGCAGCGGGCCCGCCGTACCGCCGAGGGCACCGCCCGCGAGGTGGTCGCCGCCCTCGACGCCGGCCTGGTGGAGCTCGACGACCGGGACACCGACCCCCGGGTGGCGGTGATCGCCTGCTGGGTGCGCCTGGAGGAGACCGCCGCCGCAGCCGGTGTGCCGAGGCTCGCCGGAGACACCCCCACCGACCTGGTCAGCCGACTGTTGCAGGGTGACCCGGCGGCGGGCGTGCCGGCCATCGCCAGCACCGACGTGCTGGCCGAGTTCGCGCACGTCTACCGGGAGGCCCGGTACGCCACCCACCCGGTCGGCGAACGCACCCGGGACCAGGCCCGCGCCGCGCTCGGCCGGCTGCGCGGAGAGCTCACCGCGGTGGTGACCTCATGAGCAGCACCAGCATCGACGATCTGCTCGCGTTCGAGGAGGAGGCCGCGCCGGCCGGTCCGCGGGCGCGCCCGTCGCGATGGCGTCCGGTGCTGCGCTCACTCGCGTGGGCCGCCGCGTTGGTAGCGGTCCTGCTGGTCGGCCTCCGCGCGGTGGGCCTCCAGGTCTCGCTGCCCGTACTGATCGCCGGGGTGCTCGCCGTGCTGGCGGTCCGCCGGGTCACCGCCATGCTGGCGCCGCCACCCCCGCCGCCGCCGGCTCGCCAGGCCGGCGCGGGCGAAGAGGACGGCAGCTACAACTGGGGCGCCCGGGACGCGCTGAGTGGCGCGATCAACCAGTGGGAACGGCCCCTGGACTGGTCCTCGAACCGAACCGAACGCTTCACCGAGGTGGTCCTGCCCCGGATCGGTGAACTGGCCGACGAGCGGATGCGGCTGAAACACGGTGTCACCCGTGAGTCGGATCCCGCCCGCGCTCGCGCCCTGCTGGGTGACCGCCTGTGGACGTTCCTGGAGACCCCGCCTCGCCGCACCCCGTCGCCGCGCGACCTCGCGGCGATCGTCGCCGAACTGGAGAGCATCTGATGAACGACGTGGACCGGAGCATTGCCCCCGCCGAGGTCGGGCACCTGGCTCGGGCGGTCCTGGACGCGGTCGGCACCGTCGTGGTCGGCAAACGGGACGCGTTGGAGCTGGTCCTCGCCGGCATCCTCGCGGGCGGGCACGTGCTCCTGGAGGACCTGCCGGGGCTCGGTAAGACACTCACCGCCCGTTCGTTCGCCCAGGCCCTCGGGTTGGACTTCCGTCGGTTGCAGTTCACTCCCGACCTGCTTCCCGCCGACGTCACCGGCTCCTTCCTGTACGACCAGCGCAACGGCGACTTCACCTTCCGGGCCGGCCCGGTCTTCACCAACCTGCTCCTCGCCGACGAGATCAACCGGACGCCGCCGAAGACCCAGTCCGCGCTGCTGGAGGCGATGCAGGAGAAGCAGGTGTCGGTCGAGGGTGTGACCTACAAGCTCGACGAGCCGTTCCACGTGCTGGCTACCGCGAACCCCATCGAGTACGAGGGCACCTACCCGCTGCCGGAGGCGCAGCTGGACCGGTTCCTGCTGCGGGTCTCGTTCGGTTACCCGCAGCACGAAGAGGAGTGGGAGGTGCTGCGCCGTCGGATGAGCCGTCGCCGGGAGGAGGCGGACATCAAGGCGGTGGTCGACGCGGCGACGCTGCGTGCCATGCAGGCCGCCCTGGAGGACGTGGTGGTGGAGGACTCCATCGGCCGATACATCGTGTCGCTCACCGCGGCCACCCGGGAGCACCCGTCGGTGCTGGTCGGCGCCTCACCTCGCGGTTCGCTGGCGCTGCTGCTGCTGGCCCGGGTCCGCGCGGTGTTCGGCGGACGGGACTACGTGGTGCCGGAGGACGTCAAGTCGGTGGCGGCGCCCGCCCTGGCCCACCGGATCACCCTGCGTCCGGAGATGTGGTTGCGCCGGGTCGACCCGGCGTTCGTGGTGGGCGAGGTGCTGGAGGCGACTCCCGCCCCGGCCAGTGGCGCGCTGCCCAGCTACGCCGCCGGCGGGCCCCGGCACTGATGACCGGACCGACAGTGCCGACGGCCACCGAAGCGGAACCGGCTGCCGGCTGGGCACCCACCCCGGCGCTCGGCCGCGCGGTGCTGCTCGCCGGCCTGCTGCTGGTGGCCGGGGTGCTGCTGGGTCGGGTGGACCTCATCGTGCTCGCCGCCCCGTTCGCGTTGGGCACCGCGTACGCGTTGCGTCGACGGCCCACGGCGCTGCCACAGGTGTGGATCACCCGGGGTGACGGTGGGCCGCTGGTCGAGGGCGGTGACGTGGCGGCGGCGGTGAGCGTCGGCAACCCGGACACTGTCGACTACGACCTGGTGGTGATGCGTACCCGCGTGTCGCCGTGGCTGCGGATCGACCGGGCCGGCTTCACCGGTGACGGGGCCGTCGACGGCGGGGAGCCGAGCGCCACAACGGAAACCGCTGCGACGGCGCAGGACAACGGCCGGCGTCGTTCCGTGGCGGACCGGCCGTTCGTGACGTCGGTGCCGATCGGCGCCGCGGTGGACCTGGAGCTGGCCGGCAAGGCCCTGCGCTGGGGCCGGCACCCGGTCGGCCCCGCCGGTGCCCGGGTCGCCACGGCCGGGGGTCTGCTGGTCTCCCGGGCGGTGATCATCGAGCCGGAGCGGGTGCGGGTGTACCCCCGCACCGAGCCGTTCGAGGCGGTCGAGGCGATGCCCCGCGCCGCCGGCCTGGTCGGGGCGCACCACTCTCGCCGACCCGGAGAGGGCGGCGAGCTTGCCGGCGTACGCGTCTTCGCACCCGGGGACCGGCTGCGCCGGATCGACTGGCGGGTTTCGTTGCGGGCCCGGCAGCTGCACGTGGCCGCCACACTTTCCGACCGGGACGCGGAGGTGGTGGTGCTGCTCGACGTGCTCGCCGAGGCGGGCCGCTCCGGTGGGGTGGCCGGAGCAGCCTCGGTGCTCGACACCACGGTCCGGGCCACCGCCGCGATCGCCGAGCACTACCTGCACCGCGGTGACCGTGTCTCGCTGCTGGAGTACGGGCCGGCCGCCCGCCGGCTCCGACCGGCCGCCGGGCGGCGGCAGTACCTGACCGTCCTGGAGTGGTTGCTCGACGTCCGGGTCCACGCGTCCGCGCACGAACCGTACGACCAGGTCTTCGGCCCGCAGTTGCTCTCCTCGGACGCGTTGGTGGTGGTGCTCACCCCGCTGCTGGACGAACGGTCGGCGCAGATGCTCGCCCGGTTGGCCCGTGGTGGGCGGTTCGTGGTGGCGGTCGACACGCTGCCGACCGACCTGACGTCGCCGAAGGACCGGGGTTGGGCCGAGGTGGCGTACCGGCTGTGGCGCCTGGATCGGGAGATCATGATCGGGCAGCTCCGGGAGCACGGCGTACCGGTGGTGCGCTGGGCCGGTGCCGGCAGCCTGGACCAGGTGTTGCGGGACGTGGCGCGGTTGGCCACGGCCCCAAGGGTGGGTGGCCGGTGAGCGCGAGGAGTGAGCTTGCGAGCCCCGCTGTCGCGAACGGGAGGCGGACGCGGTGAACGCTCTGGTGGAGCGGGTTCGGGCGGCGCAGTACGCGGTCGCTCGCGTCAGCCTGGCCCCGCTGCTGGTCCGGGCCGGGATCTTCGTCATCGTGTTTGCCGGGTTCGTCCTGGCGTTTCCCGCGGAGGTGCTTTCCGGTCGGCCGATCTTCTTCCTGGCGGTGGCCGCCCTGTTGCCCGCGTTCGGGCCGCGCAAGGTCTGGACGACCTTCACGGCGTTGGTCACTGTCGGCGGCTGGCTGCTCGCCACCGACGGGTACGGCCGTCCGGTAGCCCTCTGGCGGCTGCTCGCCGTCGCTGCCCTGCTCTACCTGGGTCACACCCTCTGCGCGCTGGCCGCGCTGTTGCCCTATGACGCGATGGTGGACCCCGAGTTGATCACCCGGTGGTTGGTGCGGTCGGCCGCCGTGCTGTTGGGTTCCGCGGTGCTCGGCGTGCTGTTGTTGCAGGCGACGGGGACGGGTGGGGGCGCCGGCCACCAGTGGGTGACGGTGCTGGGGCTGCTGCTGGCGGTGGGGTTGGCAGTGTTGCTGGGCTGGCTTCTGCGGCGTCGGTGACCACTGCGACCTGAGGGTTACGCAGGTCACATGGGTTGTGCTCCGTCACAGATGGGGGGCGCGAGCGGGATTACCTGAGCCGGCCGGGGAAAGATAGACAACGTGAATCCGAAGCGGATCCTTGTGGTTGGTGCCGGGCACGTCGGTCTGTACGCGGCCCTGCGCCTGTCGAAGAAGCTCAGCTCCCGTGAGGCTGAGGTCATGGTGGTTGACCCCCAACCCCACATGACCTATCAGCCGTTCCTGCCGGAGGCGGCGGCGGGCAACATCTCCCCGCGGCACTCCGTGGTGCCGCTGCGGCGGGAGTTGCGCAAGTGCAAGATGGTGGCCGGCACGGTCACGCGGATCGAGCACGACCGCAAGGTGGCCACCGTGCAGCCGATCAGCGGCCCGGCCCGGGAGATCACCTACGACCACGTGATCGTGGCTCCGGGTTCGGTCTCCCGCACCCTGCCGATCCCCGGCCTGCACGAGCAGGGCATCGGGTTCAAGACCATTGGCGAGGCGATCTACCTGCGCAACCACGTGCTGGATCGGCTCGACGTGGCGGCCGCCACGCCGGATCCGGACGTCCGCCGTTCGGCGCTGACCTTCACCTTCGTCGGCGGTGGGTACGCCGGCATCGAGGCGCTCGCCGAGATGGAGGACATGGCTCGCGACGCCCTGCGGTACTACCCGGAGCTCAAGCAGGACGAGGTCCGTTGGGTGCTGGTCGAGGCCACCCAGCGGGTGTTGCCCGAGGTCGACCGGGACATGGGCGCCTACACCGTCCAGCAGTTGATGAAGCGCAACATGGACATCCGGCTGGACACCCGCCTCGAGTCCTGCGTCGACGGGGTGGTCAAGCTTTCCGACGGTGACAGCTTCCGCTCCGACACGATCGTCTGGACCGCCGGTGTGAAGCCGTCGCCGATGCTGGACTCGACCGACTTCCCGCGCGACGACCGTCGACGGATCACCTGCCTGCCCACGCTCCAGGTGGTCGACGGTGACCAGGTGCTCGAGGGTGCCTGGAGCGCCGGGGACTGCGCCGCCGTGCCGGACCTGACCAAGGAGCCGGGCAACTTCTGCTCGCCGAGCGCCCAGCACGCGGTGCGCCAGGCCGCCCGGATGGCCGACAACATCACGGCCGTGATCCGGGGCCGCGAGCCGGTCAACTACAAGCACAAGCACGTCGGCAGCGTCGCGAGCCTCGGCCTGCACAAGGGCGTCGCCCAAGTGTACGGGATCAAGATGACCGGTTGGCCGGCCTGGGTGATGCACCGGACGTACCACATGAGCCGGATCCCGTCGTTCAACCGGAAGGTCCGCGTGGTGGTGGACTGGTCGTTGGCGTTCTTCCTCAAGCGCGAGGTGGTCGCCCTGGGCCAGCTGCACGACCCGCGCGAGGAGTTCGTCGAGGCCTCCCAGCCGGTCGGCGCGCCCCGCGTCTGACAACAGACCGACGCTGACCCCGTCGATCTTGCACTTCCGGATGCCGTAATGCGCCTTCTGGCGCGTCTTGTCCGGGCAGAAAGTGCAAGATCGGCGGGGTTTCTGTCTGTCTAGACCCGCCACGTCCACGCGTCGGCGATGCGGGTGGGTGGGCCGTAGAGCTGCTCCAGGGTGGCGCGCAGGCTTTCCGCGTGGGGGGCGTCGTCGGTGAGCGCCACGCAGGAGGCGCCCCAGAAGTCGGCGTCGCGGGCCGCCTGTCGGCGCTGCTCGTCGCCGATGGCCGGTTGGTCGCCGCGGCGGGCGACATCCGCCAGCAGCGCGGAGGTGGGCTGCTTGAAGGTGCCCATCGCCGCGGTGCCACCCCTCCCGTACGGGCCGATGAAGAAGCCTTCCGGCAGCCCGAAACCGGCGTCGGCGGCGGTCGCCCAGCGCATCGGCCAGGGCTCCTTCGGGGTAGGCAGTGGCACCGGAACCAGCACACCGCCCGGCGGTACGCACTGCCGCCAGTGGCCGCCGGTGATGAATTCCGGCACGGCGGGTCGTCCGGCGGTCGGCAGGGGGGTCGGGAAGATCGGTAGCAGCGCCACTCCGACGGCCAGGGGCACCAGCCGCCGTGCCCGACCGGAGCTGCGCAGGGCCCTGTCGACAGCGAGCACCAGCAGTGTCGCGACGATCGGCAGCAACGCCAGCGCGAACCGCATCGGCAACGCCCCGTCCACCACCGGCAGCCCTCCGATCACCGCGTACGGGCCGGGGATCGCCGTCCTGGTGCCGCCGAGCACCACCTCCGGGCCGAGCGAGAGCGCCCCCATCACCAGGCCAGCCGCGACGCAGGCGAAGACCACCCGGCGTCGCCCGGCCCAGATCGCGCAGACCGCGGCGACCAGCAGCAGTGGCCAGCCGAGGAACGTGTTGTACTCGGCGGGGCCGGTGGTCAACCGGGCGGATGCGTCGCTGCCGGCCACCGACAGTGGGGAGAGCGTCCACCAACTGCTCAGGTCGGCAGAGAAGTAGGCCGGGGTGAACATCCCGTCGGCGACTCCCTGAGGCCCGGCGAACTGGAACCACAGCGGATAGCCGAGCACCAGCAGGGCGAGCCCGGCGGCGATCGCCAACCCGCCGGCGAACCCGGGGAGCGCCCGGCGGGCCAGGTCCCGGTCCGCCACGGCGTAGCTGATCGCCATCACCAGCAGCGTGATCGCGGCGAGGAAGAGCACCTCCTCGCCGATGAAGACCTGCGCGCTGACCGCGCCGGCAAGCCCCGCCGCGGAGGTGAACAGCCGACGACGGTCCGGCCCGGTGGTTCGGGTACGGCCGGCCTCGTCGGGGGTGGTGGCAGGCCCCGGGTCGGCCGCACGCAGCAGTCGGACCACCAGCCAGACGATCACCGGCACCAGCCACTGGGCGGTCATGTGCAGGTGGCTGTTGCTCTGCGACACCATGCCGGGCCCGAATCCGCACAGCCCGCCCCCGAGTGCGGCGGCCACCCGGCGGACGCGCAGCGTCCGGTGGAACAGCAGGTACCAGGCGAGTGCGGTGCCGGCGAGGTTGCCGGCGGCGAGCAGCGCGAAGGTGACCGGTGCGCCCAGCAGCAGGGTGACCGGCGCGAAGAGGACGCCGAGGGCGATCACAGTGGTGTTGGTCATCAGGTTCACGCCGTCGGGGGCGTTGAGCCGGTCGGTGAGCAGGTCGAAGTCGCCGAGCAGCGCGCGGGCGTCCACCGCCAGGAACCACTCGTAGAGGGTCTGGTCCTCCGGGTTGAGCGCCAGGATGCGGCTGCCCGGGTCGGGCCACAGCCCGTGGGTGAGCCAGCCGGCCAGCACCGCGAAGATCAGAGCGGCCAGCAGGTCCGCCCGGTGGCGGCGGACGGCAGCCAGCAGCCGGGTGGCCCGGGGTCGGCGGTTGACCTGATCGGCGAGGCGGAATGCCTGCTCAGGGGCGGCGTCGGGGGCCGTGGGGGCTGCGCTGCTCACGGCATCGACCCTAATGTGGCCGGACCGGCGGGGTACGCCGGGTCGCCGCAGACCGGCTACGGTGACATTGCACCAGGCGTGTCGGCGCGCCGGTGCCACTCGCCCGGGTGGTGGAAAGGCAGACACGGCCGCCTTAAAAGCGGCTGCCGAAAGGCGTGCGGGTTCGACCCCCGCCCCGGGCACCGGTCGACTCACACATTCTCATTCGTGATCTCCAGGACTTGGCTGTGCCGTCTACTCTTGGAGGGCACGTTCACGTGCAAACGACCCCCTGAGGGAGGCCAGACAGTGAAGACCTCGAACCCGGTGCTCGCCCGGCTCGGCCAGGCGGCCGAGCGGGAGCGCTCCGCCGGGTACGCCCCGGCCGGGCCGTACGGACAGCCCGGCATTCCCCAGCAGTACCCGTCCCAGGCCGGTTACCCGGCCGCGCCGCCGACCGTGGCGCCGATGACCGTCGACGACGTGGTCGTCAAGACGGTCGCTCTCCTCGGCATCCTCGGCATCACCGCCGCGGCCGCCTGGGTGCTCGTGCCCGACGCGCTGGTCGGTACCGCCTGGATCGGCGCGGCGGTGGTCGGCCTGGTCCTCGGCTTGATCATTTCGTTCTCCCGGATGGCCAACCCGGCGCTCGTGATCGCGTACGCGGTCGTCGAGGGTGTCTTCGTCGGCATGGTCAGCAAGGCGTTCGAGACGCGTTACGACGGCATCGTGCTCCAGGCCGCCGTGGCCAGCTTCGGCATCTTCTTCCTGATGGCGATGCTCTACAAGGCGAAGGTCATCCGGGCCACCCCGGCCTTCGTCAAGGGCATGATCGCCGTGATGGTCGGCCTCTTCGCGGTCATGATGATCAACCTGGTGCTGGCGCTGTTCGGCGTCAACACCGGGCTGCGCGACGGGAGCAAGCTGGCCATCGGCTTCAGCCTCGTTTGCATCGTGGTCGCCTCGCTGAGCTTCGTGCTCAGCTTCAAGGAGATCGAGGACGGCGTCCGGATGGGCCTGCCGCAGCGCTACTCCTGGGTGGCCGCGTTCGGCATCCTGGTCAGCCTGGTCTGGCTCTACATCGAGATCCTGCGCCTGCTGAGCTACTTCCAGGGCGACGACTGACCTCGTCCGCACTGTCGACCGGCGCCCGTCCCCACTCCGGTGGGGGCGGGCGCCGTCGTCCGCGCCGTTTGCCCGCCGCCGCCGGTCCGCCCGGGGCAGAGTGACTTCGGGGGGTACGCGGGCGAAGGAGGCGGCGGTGCGCAGCAACAACCCGGTGCTCAACCGGCTGGACGAAACCGGCCGGGTGGAGGCCCGGGTGCTCGGCGCCCGCGACGTCGAGCCGATGACAGTCGACGACGTGGTGGTCCGTACCGTCGGGTTGCTGCTGGTGACCGGCGCGGCCGCGGCGGTGTCCTGGGCGGTGATCCCCGACGCGGTGTGGCTGGGCGCCGCGCTGGCCGGCAGCGCGCTCGCCTCGATCGCGCTGGTCCTGGTCATCTCGTTGCGAGCGATCACCAACCCGGTGCCGATCGTCGGCTACGCCATCCTCCAGGGCCTGCTGCTGGGGGTGGCGAGCCGCACCTTCGAGCAGGTCTACCCGGGCATCGTGGTGCAGGCGGTGGCCGGCACCTTCGGCGTCTTCCTCGGCATGGCGGCGCTGTACCGGGCCCGGGTGATCCGGGCGACGCCCCGCCTGGCCCGCCTGGTGATCGGCACCCTGCTCGGCATCGCCGTGCTCAGCGTGGTCAACCTGGTGTCGTACCTGATCACCGGGCGGCCGGGCCTGGCGGTCTACAGCGTCAGCGGGGAGGTCGGCTGGCTGCCGTACGCCTTCTCGGTGGTGGCCATCATCGCCGGGGCGTTCAGCTTCATCCTCGACTTCGATCTCGTCGAGCGCTCGGTGCGGGACGGCCGAGCCCGTCGGTACGCGTGGCTGAGCGCGTTCGGCCTGCTCACCGGGTTGGTCTTCCTCTACTGGCAGTTGCTGCGGCTGCTCAGTTACCTGCGCCGCTGACCGGCCCGACCAGGCGCGATCGGTGTCGGCCGTAGACTCGGCGGCGATGAGCGCAGCGGAGTTGGACAAGGCCGTGCAGTTGCTGGTCCGTCAGATCGCGCACTGGCAGCAGCCCAGGTGGGCGGCGGTCGCGACCACCGGCAACGTGTCCCGCGCCGACCTGGTGCACCGCCTGGTGCAGGAGGTCGCCAACCTGGCCGCCGACGCCGAGGGGGAGCCCCGTCGGGTGGTGCCCCGGCTCGACAACGACCTGGCCCTACCCGATCAGTTGCGGGTGGTCACGGCGGACCTGCTGGCCGCCGACCCGGGGGCCGAGGCGCTGGCCCGGGCCGCCGCCGAGGTGACGGCGACCCGCAGCGCGCTCTGAGGGCGGCTCGGCTCAGTTGAGCCGTTCCAGCACCATGGCCATGCCCTGGCCACCGCCCACGCACATGGTCTCCAGACCGATGGTCTTGTCGTGCCACTCCAGCGCGTTGAGCAGGGTGCCGGTGATCCGCGCGCCGGTCATGCCGAACGGGTGGCCGACCGCGATGGCCCCGCCCATCACGTTCAGCTTCTCCTCCGGGATGCCCAGCTCGCGGTAGGAGGGAATGACCTGCGCGGCGAACGCCTCGTTGATCTCGACGAGGTCGACGTCGTCGATGGTCATGCCGGCTCGGCGCAGCGCCTGCCGGGACGCCTCGACCGGCCCGAGACCCATGATCTCCGGCGACAGGGCTGTCACACCGGTCGAGACGATCCGGGCCAGCGGGGTGAGCCCGAGTTCCTCTGCCCGCTGGGCGCTCATCACCACCACGGCGGCGGCGCCGTCGTTGAGTGGGCAGCAGTTGCCGGCGGTGATTCGACCGTCCGGGCGGAACACCGGCTTCAGGCCGGAGACCGCGTCGAGGGTGACACCGGCCCGGGGCCCGTCGTCGGTGCTCACCACGGTGCCGTTCGGCGTGGTGACCGGGGTGATCTCCCGGGCCCAGAAACCGTCGGCGATGGCCTTCTCGGCGAGGTTCTGGCTGCGTACGCCGAACTCGTCCATGTCGGCGCGGGTGACGTCGTGAACCTGGGCCAGGTTCTCGGCGGTCTGCCCCATGGTCAGGTAGATGTCGGGCAGCTCGCCGGCCTCACGCGGGTCGGTCCACACCTCGGCGTCGCCCTGCGCGCGGCGCTTCGAGCGCTCACCGGCCGGCCCGAAGCGGGGGTTCTCCCAGCCGCCGCCGACCAGGGCCTGCGCCTCTGGCGGCAGCCCGTCGGAGCTGCCCCGGGCGTAGCGGGAAACCATCTCCACGCCGGCCGAGACGAACACGTCGCCCTCGCCGGCCCGGATCGCGTGCATCGCCATCCGGGTGGTCTGCAACGAGGAGGCGCAGTAGCGGGTCAGCGTGGCGCCGGGGACAGTGTCCAGACCGAGGAGGGTGGACACCACCCGGGCCATGTTGAAGCCCTGCTCGCCGCCGGGCAGGCCGCACCCGAGGTAGAGGTCGTCGATAGTGGTCGGATCGAGCGCGGGGACCTTGTCCAGTGCGGCCTGGACGATGGTCGCGGCGAGGTCGTCGGAGCGGACGTCGCGCAGGGACCCCTTGTGCGCCCGGCCGATGGGGGAGCGGGCGGTGGCGACGATGACGGCGTCGCGGGACGACTCAATCGGCATGGACCAACGTTAACCCGCCGGTAACATGGCGCGGAAGAAGCCGGCGCGGCGGGAAATGTCACCCTGGCCGGGGACGATCTAGCGCCGGGTCGTGGCCGCCGCCGCAGCGACGATGGCGGGCAGCAGCGCGTGCGCCCACACCCGGTAGCCGTCGGCGGAGGGGTGGAAGCCGTCCTGGCAGAGCGTCCCGGCGTCGGCCCGGAACACCGGCCCGGTCTCGGTGGCCAGGTCGACCACCGAGCCGCCCGCCTCCAGCACGGCAGCGGTCTGCGCGCGGGCCACCCGACGCCCGGACCAGCCGACCACCTGGCGCAGTGGAGGCGCGATGGCACGCACCGCCCCGAGGTCGGGGCAGGTGCCCACCACCACCTCGACACGCGCCTCACGCAGGCGGTGCACCGCCGCGCCGAGATAGGCCGCCGCGTCGGAGGGCCGACGCAGCCCGGTGGCGTCGTTCGCGCCGATCAGGATCAACGCCACGTCGGGCCGCTCACCGAGCAGGGCCCGGGCCACCTGGGTGGCGAGGTCCGTCGAGCGGGACCCGGAGACGCCGACGCTGGACAGGTGCACCCGGCGCCCGGTCGGGCCCTCGGCGAGCAGGTTGGCCAACTGCCCGCCGATGGTGTCCTCCAGACGGTCGACACCGACGCCCAGCGCCGACGAGTCGCCCAGCAACACCAGTCGCAGCGGGGAAGCGCCCGCCCGGCCGATCGTCGCGCGCAGGGCGAGGCCGAGCTCCGGTTCGGCGTAGCGTCGGTGCCGGGCGATGAACGCCTCACCTGCGAGGACGGCGGCGCCCCCGACGGTGCCGGCGAACAGCGAGATCGCCGCCGCCCGACCCAGTCGGCCGGCGAGGCCGGAGGTCACGCTCCGCGCGCTGCGCTCGTTCATGCCAGTCCCTCCACTGTCGAGGTGTCCGAGGCGGACCCGTGCTGCGGCACCGCGCCGACACCGAAGAACGCCCGTCGGCGCAGCTGCGCCCACCGGCCGGCCGGCCCTCGGTCGCGGCCCCGCACCTGGACGCCGCTGACCTCCGTGCCGGCGTGTCGAGCCGCCTCCTGCGCGGCCTCCGGCAGCGACCGTACGCCGTCGCGGCGCGTCGGTGTAGCCCGTCGTTCCGGGGTCGCGCCGAGGGCGGAGAGCATCGTCGGCAGGAGCGCGGCGGCGGCCATCGCGTACCCCTCGGCGGAGGGATGGAACCGGTCCCAGGCGAACATCCGGGTCGGCTCGGCCGCGAACCGGGGGCCGAGCAGGTCACCGAGGGAGACCGTCCACCCGCCCGCCTCGACCACGGCCACCGTCTGTGCGGCGGCGAGCTGGCGGCTCCAGCGGTGCGCCAGCCAGCGCAGAGGCGGCTGGATCGGACGGATCGCGCCCAGGTCGGGGCAGGTGCCGACGACCACCTCGCACCCCGCGTCGCGCAGGGTGTGCACCGCCTCGACCAGGTAGCGCACCGCCAGGCCGCGCGGGGTGCGGTTGGTGATGTCGTTGCCGCCGATGAGGATCACCGCGATGTCGGGTCGGCACTCCAGCGCCGCCTCCACCTGGTGGCGCAGCGCCGCCGAGATGGCGCCGACCACCGCGAAGCGGTGCAACTGCACCGGCCGGTGCAGTCGGCGGGACAGGCCGGTGGCGAGCAGCGCACCGGGCGTCTCCCGACGGCGGTGCACCCCGTAGCCGGCAGCCGACGAGTCACCGAGCACGACCATGGTGAGCGCCGGACCGGGGAACTTCGCGCCGTACATCCCGTCGCAGCGGGGCGGCGGCGCCTCGGCCATCGGGATGGTCCGTCGAGCCTGGCGGGCCTGGCCGACCAGCACCCCGCCGGTGGCCACCGCGGCCGCCGCTGTGGCGCCGGTGCCGATGGCAGCCACGAGGGCGAAGCGCCGGGCCTGCCGCCAGCGCTCACCACCGGGTACGACGGAATGTGCCACCCCCATACCGCGACATTATCGCGCTGGCCCGACACACCGCTGTCGTCGTGACGGCACCCGGGTGCCTGGAAACCGACGCGACGGGGTACTGAGGTTCCAGAGGCCGGCCGGACTTGCGCCGACCCGCCACGCTGATCCGGCGGAGAGGAGCGCGACGATGGGTAAGACACTGAAGCGCAGCGCGGCGTTTACGGCCCTGGCGCGGGCCCTGGCGGCCGGGGCGCGCAACGGGCCGTCGATCGGCACGCGGTTGGCCGCGCTGCCCCGGATGATCAGGGCTACCACCAAGGGGGAGTACGACGGCGGCCTTCGGCTGGCCCTGATGACCGCGGCGACGGCGTACATCGTCTCGCCGATCGACCTGCTCCCGGAGATCCCGCTGGCGATCTTCGGGCTGGCCGACGACGCGGTCATGGTCACCTGGTTGGCGGGCAGCGTGCTCGCCGAGACCGACCGGTTCCTGGAGTGGGAGGCCCGCCGCAGCTCGGTCATCCCCGGGGGGCTGGTGCCCTGACGGCACGTACGCTGGGCGGTGAGCAAACGTCTTCCCGGCCGCCCACCGCCGGCGCCGCAACGAAGGGCACACCGTGCAGTACTACGACAACGTCGTCGACATGATCGGAAACACCCCGCTGGTGCGTCTGCGTAACGTCACCGAGGGCATCCAGGCCACAGTCCTGGCCAAGGTGGAGTACGTCAACCCGGGCGGCTCGGTGAAGGACCGGATCGCGCTGCGGATGGTGGAGGACGCCGAGGCCGCCGGCCTGCTCAAGCCCGGCGGCACCATCGTCGAGCCGACCAGCGGCAACACCGGCGTCGGGTTGGCCCTGGTGGCCCAGCTCAAGGGCTACAAGTGCGTCTTCGTCTGCCCCGACAAGGTCAGCCAGGACAAGCAGGACGTGCTCCGGGCGTACGGCGCCGAGGTGGTGGTCTGCCCGACCGCCGTCGCGCCGGAGGACCCGCGCTCGTACTACAACGTCTCCGACCGGCTGACCCGGGAGATCCCCGGCGCCTGGAAGCCCAACCAGTACAGCAACCCGGCCAACCCGCGCTCGCACTACGAGACGACAGGCCCGGAGCTGTGGAAGCAGACCGACGGCGGGCTCACCCACTTCGTGACCGGCGTCGGCACCGGCGGCACCATCTCCGGCATCGGCCGGTACCTCAAGGAGGCGTCCGAGGGGCGGGTGCGCGTCGTCGGGGCCGACCCGGAGGGCTCGGTCTACTCCGGCGGCACCGGCCGCCCGTACCTGGTGGAGGGCGTCGGCGAGGACTTCTGGCCGGAGACGTACGACAGGAGTGTCGCCGACGAGATCGTGGAGGTCTCCGACAAGGCGTCCTTCGAGATGACCCGGCGACTGGCCCGCGAGGAGGGGCTGCTGGTCGGCGGTTCCTGCGGCATGGCGGTGGTCGCCGCCCTGGAGGTCGCCCGCCGGGCCGGCCCGGACGACGTGGTGGTGGTGCTGCTGCCCGACGGCGGCCGTGGCTACCTCTCCAAGATCTTCAACGACTCGTGGATGGCCCGGTACGGCTTCCTCGACAACTCCGGCGCGGAGCCGACGGTGGCCGACGCGCTGGCCAGCAAGCCGGGAGGGCTGCCCGAGCTGGTGCACGTGCACCCGACCGAGACCGTCCGCGACGCGATCGACTACATGCGCGAGTACGGCGTCTCGCAGCTACCGGTTCTGAAGGCCGAGCCGCCGGTGGTGACCGGTGAGGTCGCCGGCTCGATCGCCGAGCGGGACCTGCTCGACGCGCTGTTCACCGGCCAGGCCCACCTGCACGACACGATCGAGCGGCACATGGGCGACCCGCTGCCGATGATCGGTGGTGGTCAGCCGGTGAGCGAGGCGGTGGGCATGCTGGAGAAGTCCGACGCCGCCCTGGTGCTTGTCGACGGCAAGCCCAAGGGCGTCCTGACCCGCCAGGACCTCCTGTCCCACCTGGGCGCCCACTAGTACCCCCACCCGCCCCGCCCCTTCCGGCCCCGCCCCTGACCGCGTCGATCATGGAGTTGTGGTGGTGCGCAAAGCAGGCACCCGTGCCCAAAGCGCCCACCAAAGGTCCTTGATCGACCGGGTCAGGGGCGGGACGGGACGGTCCGCGGGGCTGGGGTGGGGCGCTTAGAGGGGGCGGGTGTAGCGGAGTTGTCGGGTCGGGGCCGACCCGATTGCCTCGTCTCGTTCGTCGCCGGTGGGGGTCCAGCCGCCGCGCTCGTAGAACGAGCGGGCGTGGGCGTTGTCCCGCAGCACCCAGAGCACGGCACGCCGCCAGCCCTGCGCCCGCATGGCGTCCAGCGCGTCCACCATCAGGGCGCGGCCCACGCCGCGGCCCTGCTCGGCCGGGTCGAGGTGGATCGCGTTGAGCAGCCCGGTGGCCGGGTCGTCCTCGTCGTCCGGGCCCAGGTGGCTGAACCCGACCAACGCCCCGGCCCGCTCGGCCACTGTCATCCGGTGGGTTTCCCGCTCCCAGATCCACCGCTCGACCCAGTACCGCCCCATCGCCTCCGGTGTCGGGTCGGCCAGCGCCTCGGCCGGCAGGAAGGCGGAGTACGCGGCGACCCGGGAGCGCTGGTGCAGGGCACCCACCGCCATCAGGTCGCCTTCGGTCGCGGGGCGGAGCGTGACGGTCATCCGGCCGAATCTACCCGGCGGGGCGGAAGCTGCACCGTGGTCAGATCCTCGGCGATGATCAGATCACCGTCGAAGTGCGCCCGCGCCTCGTCGTGGAACCGGCGCGGGTCGGGGTAGCGCTGGGAGAAGTGGGTCAGCACGAGTCGGCGTACCCCGGACTCGGTCGCCACCCGGGCGGCCTGCGCCGCGGTCAGGTGGCCGACCTCGGCGGCGAGAGCGGCCTCCGACTCCAGGAACGTCGACTCGATGACCAGCAGGTCGGCGTGCTCGGCGAGTGCGTACACCCCGTCGCAGAGGCCGGTGTCCATCACGAACGCGAACCGCTGCCCCGGCCGGGGCACGCTCACCTCGGCCCGGGTGACGCGGCGTCCGTCGAGATCCAGGTGCCCGACGCGGATCAGCTCGCCGACAGCCGGCCCGGCGATGCCGTACGCGGCCAGCTTCTCCGGCAGCATCCGGTGCCCGTCCGGCTCGACCAGCCGGTAGCCGTACGTCTCGATGGGGTGCCGGAGCCGGCGTGCCTCCAGCGTGCCGCAGCGCAGGTCGATCCGCTGCCCGTCGGCCTCGATGGGCTCGACCCGCAGCTCGGCGGTCTCGTAGAACGAGGTGGCGTACCGCAGCCGGGCGAAGTATTCGGCGCCGCCGGCGGGAAAGTGCACGGCGACCGGGTGGGCCACCCGGTCCAGGGAGAGTCGCTGGATGGTGCCGGGCAGGCCCAGGCAGTGGTCGCCGTGGAAGTGGGTGACGCAGATGCGGGTCAGGTCGGTGGCGGTGACAGTGGTGTGCAGGAGCTGACGCTGGCTGCCCTCACCCGGGTCGAAGAGGATCACCTCGTCGTCCCAGCGCAACACGTACCCGTTGTGGTTGCGCTGACGGGTCGGCGCCTGGCTGGCCGTCCCCAGCACCACCAGCTCGCGCATGGACATCGCCACTCCCGCGGATATGGAGCGACCCCCGGGGCGCTCCGCGCATGTGCGCGGGCCGGCTGGACTTGGCCGGCACCCCGGGGGTCGGGTGGCTGTCGTGGATTCGCCGCACCGCTGCCACACGGTCTCGACGATGGTGCTGCTGCCCGCCTTACGGCGAGCCGTTCACTGTCGAGGACAGCGGCTAGCTGACAGCCACCTCACGAGTCCGATTGCTATACAAGTCTGGACCACCTCCTTTCACGTGTACGGCCACGTTATCGAGTTCTCGTCGGGCTCGGCAACGGATTTCGATCACAGGGTCAGATGGGAATGCCCGGCCACCTCCTGGGCGGCCGGGCATCACACGTGTGCGGGTGGCGGTGGTCAGCCGCCGACTCGGGCGACTCCGACCGGGCAGCTCAGCCCGTTCGGGCCGTGGTTGCAGTACCCGTTCGGGTTCTTCGTCGGCGCGAGGTACTGCTGGTGGTAGTCCTCGGCGAAGTAGTAGCTGCCGAGCGGGGCGATCTCGGTGGTGATCTCACCCTTGCCGGCCCGCGTCACGATCGGCTGGAACGCGTCCCTGGACGACTCCGCGATGGTCCGCTGCTCGTCGGTGGTCGTGTAGATCGCCGAGCGGTACTGGGTGCCCACGTCGTTGCCCTGGCGCATGCCCTGGGTCGGGTCGTGGTTCTCCCAGAAGACCTTCAGCAGATCCTCGTAGTTGATCTTGCTGGGGTCGTACACCACCTGGACGACCTCGGCGTGCCCGGTCCGGCCGGAGCACGTCTCCTCGTACGTCGGGTTCTTGGTGATGCCACCCGCGTAGCCGGCGGAGGTGGTGTAGACGCCGGGCAGCGTCCAGAACAGCCGCTCGGCACCCCAGAAACAGCCCATGCCGAAGACCGCGACCTGGAGGCCCTCAGGGAACGGACCCTTCAACGGGGTGCCCAGCACCTCGTGGCGGTCGGCGACCGGCATGGCGATCGGACGGCCCGGCAGGGCCTGGTCGGGCGAGACCATCTCGGCCTTCATACGGCGCAGAAACACGGTGGGGATCTCCTCTCGTACCACTCCCAGCGTGTAACACCGGAGGGTCAACCTTCCTTACCCGCGTGAGGGTCGGTCAGGCCCCGCCGGGCAGCGCCGTCGCGATCCGGTCCGCGTACGTCTGGGCCTCGGTGTCGTCGTCGTACCGCGTGCGCGGCCAGAAGAAGCCGCGCAACCCGTCGCCCTTGGTGCGGGGGACCACGTGGGTGTGCAGGTGGGGCACCGATTGGGACACCTTGTTGTTCATGGCCACGAACGTCCCACCGGCACCCAGAGCGGTCTCCACCGCCACCGCCAGCCGCTGAACCATGGCGAAGTAGTCGGGCAGCAGGTCGACCGGCAACTCCGCCAGGGTCACCAGGTGCGCCCGGGGCACCACCAGGACATGCCCCTTGAACACCGGCCGGGTGTCCAGGAACGCCACCCCGTCCGGGGTGTCGGCCACCCGGAACGCCGGCACCTCGCCCGTCACGATCCCGCAGAACACGCAACCGCTCATCGGGCCAGGCTATGCCGGCGGCCTCCCGGGTGACGGCGCCCCCTACACGCGAACCGACTGTGGTAATCATCTACGTGAATGGATGAACACGGGGTGATCCCGGCCATCGGCGTGCGCGTCGATGCTCCGAAAGGACAAAGCTTGCAGATCAGAAGAGGCTTCACCCTGGCGCTGGCGGCGCTGACCGCCGGGCTGCTCACCGGCGCGGCCCCGGGCCACGCCCAGGCGGCCGCCGCGCCGACCGCCACCCCACTGCCGCTGAGCACTGTGGCCGACGTGGTGTCGGCCGGTGACCGGGTCTTCGTCAGCGGTGGCAGCTCCGCAACCGATGTCGTGGTGACCAGCGCGACCGGCACTGTGATCGGCACGCTGTCGGGCCTGCCCGGCCCCACCGACCTGCTGCTCAGCGCCGACCGGCGGACCCTCTACGTGGCGCTGTCCAACGCCATCGCCGCCTTCGACACCGGCTCGCTGATCGAGTCGGCCCGGTACGACACCGGCGCGGGCGAGTGCCCGTCGTCGCTGGCGTTGACCGGCCGGTATCTGTGGTTCGGCTACGGCTGTGGCCAGGGGGACGGCAACATCGGTCGGATCGACCTGGGACGCCAGCCGGCCCGGGTGGACACGGGGGTGGCCGTCGGCCAGTACTTCTACGGCTCTCCGCTACTCGCTGCCGCCAGCCAGAACCGCTCGGTGCTGCTGGTCGGGCAGCCGTGGTTGAGCCCCGCGTCGGTGTACGCGTACGACATCGGTGCCGGGGGCGCACTGAGCGCACCCAGGACCAACGCCTTCAGCGCGGTCGGCAGCAACCTCCGTGACGTCGCCCTCGACCCGACCGGCACCACCCTCTACACGGCCGCGGGTTCACCGCCCCTGGTGCAGGCGTTCCCGTTCGCCGAGATCGCCACGCCCAGCGCGACGTACGCCACCGGCCCGTACCCGCGCGCCGTCGAGCTGTCGCGTACCGGCACCATGATCGCCGCCGGCGCCCACGCCTACTACGCCCCGGACGTCTTCGTCTTCGCCCTGGACGGCACCGAACTGGCCCGCTACGAGCTGGGTGACGAGCTCCCCGCCGGAGGGTTGGCCTGGTCGCCGAACGGCGCCCGGGTCTACGCGGTCAGCTGGGACTGGACCGGAGCCCGTCCGGCGATGCTGCACGTGCTGCCGGTCCCGGCCGGCTGACGGGATCGCCCTGGTGCGGGGCCGGGCCACCCGGCCCGGCTCCGCCCGGGAGCACGGGTTCCGTTCCAGTCTGCGGGACGGGGGCACTAGCCTCACCAGAATGAGTCACGGCTTCGAGACGCTCGCCATCCACGCCGGTCAGGACCCCGAGGCCCGCACCGGCGCGGTGATCCCACCGATCTACCAGACCAGCACGTACGCCCAGGACGCCGTCGGCGCGCCCCGTCTCGGCTACGAGTACAGCCGCTCCGGCAACCCGACCCGCGACGCGCTTCAGGAGTGCCTGGCGGCGCTGGAGGGCGGGCCGGTGGGGCTCGCCTTCGCCAGCGGCCTTGCCGCGGAGGACACCCTGCTGCGGGCCGTGTGCCAGCCCGGCGACCACGTGGTGATCCCGGACGACGCGTACGGCGGCACGTACCGGCTCTTCGCCCGGGTCGCGCAGCGCTGGGGCCTGGAGTTCAGCCCGGCCAAGGTCTCCGACCCGGACGCGGTCCGGGCGGCCGTGCGGCCCGGCCGGACGAAGATCGTCTGGGTGGAGACGCCGACCAACCCGCTGCTCGGCATCGCCGACATCTCCGCCCTGGCCGCCGTGGCACATGACGCGGGCGCCCTGCTGGTGGTGGACAACACCTTCGCCTCGCCGTACCTCCAGCAGCCGATCGCCTTCGGCGCGGACGTGGTGGTGCACTCCACCACCAAGTACGTCGGCGGGCACTCCGACGTGGTCGGTGGCGCCCTCGTCGTCGCCGACGCCGGGCTCGGCGAGGAGTTGCGCTACCACCAGAACGCGATGGGCGCGATCAACGGCCCGTTCGACGCCTGGCTCACCCTGCGGGGCATCAAGACCCTCGGGGTACGCATGGACCGGCACTGCGACAACGCCGAGCGGCTCGCCGCGTACCTCGACGGTCACGCCAAGGTCGCCCAGGTGCTCTATCCGGGGCTGCCCTCGCACCCCGGTCACGAGGTGGCCGCCAAGCAGATGCGCCGGTTCGGTGGCATGATCTCGTTCCGCGCCGCCGGTGGTGAGGACCACGCCGTGGACATCTGCAACCGGGCCAAGCTCTTCGTGCTCGCCGAGTCGTTGGGTGGTGTGGAATCCCTGATCGAGCACCCGGGTCGGATGACACACGCAAGTGCTGCCGGCTCGCCGCTTGAAGTTCCCGGCGATCTCGTGCGACTGTCTGTCGGCATCGAGACGGTCGACGACCTACTCGCCGATCTGGAGCAGGCGCTGGGCTGACCGCTGGGGGAGGATGGCCGTGCAGGACATCATGGCGACCTGGGTCGGAGCGACCGCCAAGCAGATCGCCCGGGGCGTACGCCGAGGTGACGTCTCGGCGACCCAGGTCGTCGCCGACCACCTCGAGTACATCTCCCGAGCCGACCGTGAGCTGGCCGCGTTCCGCGCCGTTCGCGGCGGTGAGGCGATCACCGAGGCGGAGAAGGTCGACGAGCAGGAGGACCTGGCCAACCTGCCGCTGGCCGGGGTTCCGGTGGCGGTCAAGGAGAACACCCCGGTCGCCGGCCTGCCCACCTGGAACGGGTCGGCTGCCGCCCGCACCGACGTGGCGGAGGCCGACCACGAGGTGGTGCGTCGGCTGCGCGGCGCCGGCGCGGTGATCGTCGGCGTGACCCGGATGCCCGAACTGGGGCTGTGGGCGCTGACCGACGACGACAGCGCGGTGACCCGTAACCCGTGGGACAGCACGCGTACCCCCGGTGGGTCTTCCGGTGGTGCCGCCGCCGCGGTCGCCGCCGGGCTGGTGCCGATCGCGCACGCCAACGACGGTCTCGGCTCGATCCGGATTCCCGCGGCCTGCTGCGGACTCGTCGGGCTCAAGCCCGGTCGGGGCGTGGTCCCGTGCCAGCTCGGGGCGGACGACTGGTTCGGCCTCACCGAGCACGGCATGTTGACCAGCACTGTCGCCGACGCGGCGGTCGGCTTCTCGGTGCTCGCCGGCCGGCGTCCCGAGAAGCTGGTCCCCCCGCAGCGGCTGCGGGTGGGCGTCTCGTTGCGCTCGCCGGTGCGCGGTGTCGCACCGGACGCGCCCAACCGGGACGCTGTCGCCGCCGCCGGTCGGCTCCTCGCCGCCGCCGGGCACGACACGGTGCCGGCCGATCCGGTCTATCCGACCGCCCTCGGCCTGCAGGGCATCGCCACCTGGTTCGCCGCAGCCGCCACCGACGTCCGGGCCTCCGGTCTGGACCGGCGTGGGCTGCAACGGCGTACCCGGCGACACGTCGCGCTGGGCGAGTGGGCGCAGCGTCGCGGCTACGTGCGGGAGGCGGACCGGGCCGCCTGGCGGCAACGGTCTGTCGACTTCTTCACCGACCACTCGGTCGACCTGCTGCTCACCCCGGCACTGGCCAGCGCGCCACCGGAGGCGGCCCGCTGGTCGGAGCGGTCCTGGCGGGCGAACATGACAGCCAACATCCGGTACGCCCCATACGCCGCACCCTGGAACATTGCCGGCCTGCCGGCGGTCGTCGTACCGGTCGGACGCCGCCCGGACGGCCTGCCGGTCGCCGTGCAGCTGGTCGGTCCGCCCGGCTCGGAGCTGCTGCTGCTCGGTGTGGCCGGTCAGTTCGAGATGGCCGCCCCGTGGACGCGTCACGCCCCCGGCTACCCCCGGGTCGGCACGGAGTCGCCGGCGACCGCCTGAGGTCCGACGGTGTGCGCGCTGTCGGGCACTCCGGTGTCGCCGCCGAGGGCTCCGGAGTCGGGTGGCACGATCGGGGCATGACGGAACTGGTCGGTCTCGACGACGTGCGGGCCGCACGGGAGTTGCTCGCTGGCGTCATCCGCACCACCCCACTGGAGCCCTCCCGGCCGCTCAGCGCGGCACTGGGCGGGCCGACGTGGCTCAAGTGCGAGAACGTGCAGCGCGCCGGCTCGTACAAGGTGCGGGGCGCGTACGTGCGGATCTCCCGGTTGTCGGCGGCGGAGCGGGAGCGCGGCGTGGTCGCGGCGAGCGCGGGCAACCACGCGCAGGGCGTGGCTCTCGCCGCCGGCCTGGTCGGCACGCACGCCACGGTCTTCATGCCGGTCAACGCGCCGCTGCCGAAGGTGGCCGCCACCAAGGGGTACGGCGCGCAGGTCGAGTTGGCCGGGAACACCGTCGACGAGTCGCTGGTCGCGGCGCACACGTACGCCGAGCGCACCGGCGCGGTGCTGATCCACCCGTTCGACCATCCCGATGTGATCGCCGGGCAGGGCACCGTGGCGCTGGAGATCCTCGAACAGTGCCCGGACGTCAAGACGATCATCACCGGGGTGGGTGGCGGCGGTCTGATCTCGGGCATGGCGGTGGCCGCGAAGGCGTTGCGCCCGGACGTCCGGATCATCGGCGTGCAGGCGGCCGGGGCGGCGGCGTTCCCGCCCTCGCTGGTGGCCGGGGAACCGGTCCGGTTGCCCATCTTCTCCACCATCGCCGACGGCATCGCGGTCGGCCGGCCGGGCGAGATCACCTTCAACCACGTACGCAAGCTTGTCGACGAGATCGTCACGGTCTCCGAGGAGGACATCTCCCGGGCCCTGCTGATGCTGCTGGAGCGGGGCAAGCAGGTGGTCGAGCCGGCCGGGGCGGTCGGTGTGGCCGCGCTGCTGGCCGGCGTGGTCGAGGTGGAGACCCCGGTGGTGGCGGTGCTCTCCGGCGGCAACATCGACCCGTTGCTGATGCTGCGGGTGATCGAGCACGGGTTGGCGGCGGCGGGTCGCTACCTGCGGGTGACCGTCCGCTGTTCGGACCGGCCGGGGCAGCTCGCGTCGCTGCTCACCCAGATCGCCGAGCACCGGGCCAACGTGGTGGACGTGGAGCACCAGCGGGCCAACCCGCACCTCGGCCTCGGCGAGGTGGAGGTGGCGTTGTCGGTGGAGACCCGGGGCGTCGAGCACTCGGACACCCTGATCAGCGCCCTACGGGCCAGCGGCTACCAGGTGGTCTTCGCGGCCGAGGCGTGACACCAGTGGGTGCCACGCCTCGGATGCGCGGTGTTTCGACAGGTGGTGCCGGTGTCGGTCGAGCCGGCCGGCAGCGGGTGGCGCGACCGGCGACTGTCAGCCGGAGAACGGCTCGAAGCTGACCACTGTCACCTTGATGTCGGCGCCGCTGGGCGCCGTGTAGGTGCAGGTCTGCCCGGCTCGACCGCCGAGGATCGCCTTGCCCAGCGCGGACTCGGGGCTGTAGACGGTCAGGTCGGTAGTGGCCGCGATCTCCCGGGAACCGAGCAGGAAGGTCTCGGTGTCGTTGGCGTCGTCGTCGAAGTAGATCGTCACCACCATGCCCGGCGACACCGCGTCGGCGGTGGGGGCCTCGCCGACCTTCGCGGTGCGCAGCAGCTCCTGCAGGTAGCGGATGCGACCCTCGGCCTTGCCCTGCTCCTCGCGGGCGGCGTGGTAGCCGCCGTTCTCCCGCAGGTCGCCCTCCTCGCGCCGAGCGTTGATCTCGGCTGCGATCGCCGGACGGTTGGCGATGTGCTCGTCGAGCTCGGCCTGGAGGCGGTCGTACGCGTCCTGCGACAGCCAGGTGGCGGGCGCCTCGTTGCCAGTGGACACAGGCGTTCTCCTCAGTTGTGCGTGGCTGGCTGACAGGTGAACTACCAAGTTACCAGTGCGGTACGACACAGCGTGTCGGCCATCACCGCCGGTGTCCGGATCCCACACCGCCCGTAGGCGCCCCGTCGGCCCCGCTTTCGGTGCTGTTCGAGCAGCTCAGGACGGTGCTCGGCAGCGCAGTACCTCACCGATGAACGGCCGCGCGGTGGTGGCCAGGCGGTGTTGGGTCGTGACGTGCCGATCCCCGGGATCGGCGGTCACCGTGACCTGTTCGCGGCCGACCTCGGCGCCGGCGCGGTCCCGGGCGCGCAGCACGCAGACCGCTGATCCACCGGGCGGAACGGTCACCCGAAAGTCGACAAGCACCTGCTTGTCCGTGATGTCGGTGTACGTGATCACCTGGGCGTCGTAGACCGGGTCGCCGTACTGGCGGTAGAGCCGGACCGAGATCACGGTCAGCGTCGCGACGAGGGCCAACAGTGCCAGCGCGGCAAGCAGCGTACGGCGGCGCTTTCCGCCCGGTGCCCGACGGCGGCCGTAGCGCCCGGCCGGAAATACCGGAGCGCCTGGTGAAATTGTGGCGTGCGTCTCGGTCACCGGCGGGTATCTCCTGGCGTTGTTGTCGGCGGCATCGGCAAGAATGACAGAGCCCCATCCTCCCACCCGGTCCAGCGGCAGGAATGGCAGGTCATGCCCGGCGCTGGCGGCCGGTGACAGGGTGCGGTGAGGAAAGATCCCGGCAGGTCAGCCGGTCGAGCCCGGTCGGGTCCACCGTCCGGCACAGACGAGGAGCGCCGAAGTTGGCAGAGCAACTGCGTCTCATGGCCGTGCACGCGCACCCGGACGACGAGTCGAGCAAGGGCGCGGCGACGACGGCGAAATATGTCGCCCAGGGGGTGGACGTCCTGGTCGTGACGTGCACCGGTGGCGAGCGCGGGAGCGTGCTCAACCCCAAGCTCGACCGACCCGATGTGTGGGCCAACATCGGTGAGATCCGGCGTGCCGAGATGGACGCCGCGCGGGCGATCCTCGGCGTAGACCAGGCCTGGCTGGGCTTCGTCGACTCGGGCCTGCCCGAGGGCGATCCGCTGCCGCCGCTGCCCGAGGGCTGTTTCGCCCTCCAGGACGTCGAGGTCGCCGCGGGCCCGCTGGTGCGGCTGATGCGTGAGTTCCGTCCGCACGTGGTGACCACGTACGACGAGGAGGGTGGCTACCCGCACCCGGACCACATCATGTGCCACAAGGTGAGCGTGGCCGCGTTCGAGGCCGCCGGTGACCCGGAGCGCTACCCGGAGCTGGGCGCGCCCTGGCAGCCGCTGAAGCTCTACTACGACATCGGCTTCTCCAAGGGCAAGATCATGGCCCTGCACGAGGGCATGCTGGCCGCCGGTCTGGAGTCGCCCTACGAGGAGTGGCTCAAGCGGTGGGAGGACCGCCCCGACAAGGGCCCGCGGATCACCACCCGGGTCGAATGCGCCGAATACTTCCCGGTCCGTGATGACGCGCTGCGCGCCCACGCCACCCAGGTCGACCCGGACGGCTTCTGGTTCCACGTGCCGATGGAGCTTCAGAAGCGGGCCTGGCCGACCGAGGATTACGAGCTGGCCCGCTCGATGGTCGACAGCCCGCTGCCCGAGTCCGATCTCTTCGCGGGAGTGCGGGAGACGGCGCACGCGCGCTGATTCCCGGCGGGGCTACCCTGGTTACCAACCGCACATCGGAGGAACGCCATGCTGACCACTGCCCAGGTGCTCGCGGAGAACAACTTCGGGGACACCCGCACGGGTGGTCTGGCCGGGCCGATGGGCCTCTTCCTCATCCTGCTGCTGGCCACCGCGACCATCCTGCTGATCCGCAACATGAACGCTCGGCTGCGCCGTCTGCCGGACCGGTTCCCTCAGCAGTCCGGGCCGACCGACCCGACCAGGGCCGATGCGGCAGTCGTCGATCCGACAGACGGGACCGGCGGGCGTGATTCATCCACGCCCGCTCCCAACGGGCACCAGCAGCACCTGAACGGGTAGTCCGCGCGTGAATCACGCCGAACCGGGTGGTCGCCCCCTGTTGCGGCCACCCGGTTTGGCTTAGCCTTCCGCCGGGGGGACCAAAAGTCTCCGAGCCGTGTGCGGGAGGGGGCGCCGATGACCAGCACAGCACCGGCCGCCCACCGCGACGTCGGTCGGTCGGCTGACGGGGGAGGTCGATGACCTCCGGTCCGGCCGACGACCCGTTCGATCGGCTCGGGGTGCGTGGCACACCGGGCCGGCTGCTCGTGCTCACCGCCGCCGTCACGCTGACCGCCCTGGCCGCCGCCGCTGTCGGGTTGACCCTCCCGGTCCGGCTGCCGGCCGACGACCCCCTCGGCGGTCCGGCCCGCTTCGGCATCGCCGTCGCCGTCCTGGCCCTCGCCCAGCTCGCCCGGCTGCGATTCCGCTCGGCCGCGGGCATGGTCAGCATCACCTGGGGCGAGGCGGCCCTGATCGTCTGCCTCTACCTGACTCCGGCCGGCTGGCTCCCGTCCGCCACGCTGCTCGGCACCGGGCTGGCCTGGACGTTGCTGTCACTGCACAACGACCGCCGTCCGGCCCTGGAGATCCTCCGGATCGCCGCGTCGCTGGCCGCCGCGTCGGCACTGGCCGTCTCCGTGACCACCGCGCTCGGGCGGCCCCTGCTCTCGCCACCCACCCCCATCCTGGCGCTGGCCGTGATCGCCGGTTCGGTGACGTACCTCCTGGTGACCGCCTGGCTCGGCGGCGTGACGCTGGGCCTGCGGCACGGGCTGCCGATCGGGCCGCCGCTGCTCGCCGCGCTGCGCGGCAAGCTGCTGATGTTCGTCGGCAACGTGGCGGTCGGCCTCGTGGTGGTCGCCCTGCTGGAACTCGACCCACGCTGGTTGCTGTTGCTGCCGCCGCTGCTGTGGCTGTTGCAGCAGACCTACCGTTACCGGCTGCGCTCCGATCAGGAGCGCCGCACCTGGCGTGCCTTCGCCGAGGCCACCGCGGCCCTCAACCAGCTCGACGAGCGGGGCGTGGCCAGCGCGGCGGTCACCGGGGCGCTGACGCTGTTCAACGCCGAGCTGGTGGACGTCGACGTGGCCCGGGCCGACGGGCGGTGGCACCGCTACCGAGGCGACGCCGGCGGTCAGCTGGTCGACCGGGAGACCGGCCCACCGGACCAGTCGGAGCCGGACGAGCACGAGCTGAGCCGGGCGCTGTCGGTCGGCGCCACGCCGGTCGGTCGACTGCGGGTGCGGTTCCCCCGCTCGGCCCCGCCCACGGCCCGGGAACGTGACGCGGTGGCCGCGTTCGGCGACGCCCTCGCCGCCGCGCTGCACGACGCCGCGACCCACCACGAGCTGCGGCTGGTGACCGCCCGTTCGTCGTACGAGGCGGTGCACGACCCGCTGACCGGGCTCGCCAATCGGGCGGCGATGCTGAGCAAGGGCGACCAGTCGCTGCGACAGCTCAGCCACGACCACCCGGTGGCGTTGCTTCTGCTGGACATCAACCAGTTCAAGGAAGTCAACGACACCCTCGGCCACGCGGCCGGTGACCAGCTGCTGCGACTGACCGCGAACCGACTCAACGCGCTGGTCCGCGCCGGTGACCTGCTCGGTCGACTGGGCGGCGACGAGTTCGCCCTGCTGCTCACGGCGGTGCCGGTGCTCGGCGACCGGGCCGCCCCGATGGCCCACGCGTTGCGCCAGGCCCGCGAGATCGCCGAACGGCTGGCCGCACCGACCGAGGTGGCCGGCGTACGGATGTCCATCGAGGTCTCGGTCGGGGTGGTGGTGGCCGCCGCGGGCACCGCGGACCTGACCGAGCTGCTGCGTCGGGCCGACATCGCGATGTACCAGGCCAAGGAGGGCGGCGGCAACGTCGCCGCGTACGACGGCGCACGCGACGCGGCCAGCACCGACCAGCTCGCCCTGCTGGCCGAGCTGCGTGAGGCGTTGAAGGTCGACGATCAGCTGGTGCTGGCGTTGCAGCCGGCGGTGGACCTGGCCACGGGTGCGCCCACCGGGGTGGAGGCGCTGATCCGTTGGCAGCACCCCCGGCGTGGGTGGCTGAACCCGGCCGACTTCATCCGACCTGTGGAAAACAGCGAGCAGCTCGGCGCCTTCACCCGCTACGTGCTGAACAAGGCGCTCAGCGTGGCCGCCAGTTGGGCCCGGGAGGGGTTGGACGTCCCGATCTCGGTCAACCTCTCGGCGCGCAGCCTGCTCGACCCCCGGTTGCCGGCGGAGATCGCCGAGGCGTTGCGCCGCCACCAGGTGCCGCCGCGCCGGCTCGTTCTGGAGATCACCGAGACGGTGGTGATGAGCGAGCTGGAGGTCATCGACGAGGTGCTGGCGACGCTCCGGTCGATGGGCGTGCAACTCGCTGTCGACGACTTCGGCACCGGCTTCTCGTCGCTGACCTTCCTCACCCGGATCGCTGTGGACGAGTTGAAGGTGGACCGTTCCTTCGTCATCCGGATGGCCGACTCGCCGGAGGCCGCCGCGATCGTCCGGACGACGGTCGGCCTCGCTCACGAGTTGGGGCTGCGGGTGGTCGCCGAAGGGGTGGAGACCGCCGAGCAGCGAATGGCCCTGGCCGAGTTGGGTTGCACGTCCGCGCAGGGCTACCACTTCTTCAAGCCGATGCCGGCCGACAAGATCGGCGCGGTGCTGGGGTCGCTGCGCGACTCGGCGGAGTCGAACGTGTTCCGGCTCCGCGCCGACGGCGCGTCCTGACCGTCCGGGTGGAGCCCGCGCGGTCCGCGCCAGGGCTGGCTATGGTCGTCAGGTGAACCGACTCGTCGACGCCACCAGCCCGTACCTGCTTCAGCACGCCGACAACCCGGTCGACTGGTGGCCGTGGTCGGACGAGGCGTTCGCCGAGGCGAAGCGGCGGGACGTTCCGGTGCTCATCTCGGTGGGCTACGCGGCCTGCCACTGGTGCCATGTCATGGCGCACGAGTCGTTCGAGAACGAGCAGGTCGGCGCCCTGATGAACGACAACTTCGTGTCGATCAAGGTGGATCGTGAGGAACGTCCGGACGTGGACGCGATCTACATGACCGCCACCCAGGCGATGACCGGCCAGGGCGGTTGGCCGATGACCGTCTTCGCCACCCCGGACGGCACCCCGTTCTTCTGCGGCACCTACTTCCCGCGACCCAACTTCGTCCAGTTGCTCCAGTCGGTCGCCACCGCCTGGCGGGAGCAGCGCGAGGCGGTGCTGGGCCAGGGCGCCGCAGTGGTCGAGGCGATCGGCGGCGCGCAGGCCGTGGGCGGCCCCACCGCGCCGTTGGACGCCCCGCTGCTCGACGCGGCGGCCGCGAAGCTGGCCGGCGAGTACGACGCCACCAACGGCGGTTTCGGTGGCGCCCCGAAGTTTCCGCCGCACATGAACCTGCTCTTCCTGCTGCGCCACCACCAGCGCACCGGTGACCCGGGCAGCCTGGAGATCACCCGGCACACGGCCGAGGCGATGGCCCGGGGCGGCATCTACGACCAGCTCGCGGGCGGCTTCGCCCGCTATTCGGTGGACGCGCACTGGACGGTGCCGCACTTCGAGAAGATGCTCTACGACAACGCGCTGCTGCTGCGGGTCTACACCCAGCTGTGGCGACTCACCGGTGACCCGCTGGCCCGCCGGGTGGCCCGGGACACCGCCCGGTTCCTCGCCGACGAGCTGCACCGGCCGGGGCAGGGGTTCGCGTCCGCGTTGGACGCCGACACCGAGGGCGTCGAGGGGCTCACCTACGCCTGGACGCCCGCCCAACTCGTGGAGGCGTTGGGCGAGGAGGACGGCCGGTTCGCCGCCGACCTGTTCACCGTCACGGAAGAAGGCACCTTTGAACACGGCATGAGCGTGCTCAAGCTGGCCAGGGACGTGGACGATGCCGCGCCCGAGGTGCGTGCCCGCTGGCAGCAGGTGGTCGGGCGGCTGCTCGCCGCCCGGGACACCCGCCCCCAGCCGGCCCTCGACGACAAGGTGGTGGCCGCCTGGAACGGTCTGGCGATCACCGCCATTGCCGAGTTCCAGCAGGTCGCCGCCGTGTACGCGTCCCCGAAGGACGAGGACGCCAATCTGATGGACGGCGTCACCATCGTCGCCGACGGGGCGATGCGCCAGGCCGCCGAGCACCTGGCCACCGTGCACCTGGTGGACGGCCGGCTGCGTCGGGTCTCCCGGGACGGCAAGGTCGGCGAGCCGGCCGGTGTCCTGGAGGACTACGGCTGTGTGGCCGAGGCCTTCTGCGCGATGCACCAGCTCACCGGCGAAGGCCGCTGGCTCACACTGGCCGGCGAGTTGCTGGACACCGCCCTGGCGCACTTCGCCGCGCCCGGTGGCGCCTTCTACGACACCGCCGACGACGCGGAACGGCTGGTCGCCCGGCCGGCCGACCCGACCGACAACGCCACCCCGTCCGGCCGGTCGGCGTTGATCGCCGGGCTGGTGGCGTACTCGGCGCTGACCGGGGAGACGCGCTACCGGGAGGCCGCCGAGGCTGCCCTCGGCACTGTCGCGCCGATCGTCGGTAAGCACCCCCGGTTCACCGGGTACGCGGCCACCGTCGGCGAGGCGTTGCTGTCCGGGCCGTACGAGATCGCCGTGGTCACCGACGACCCGGCCGGCGACCCCCTGGTGGCCGCCGCCCGCCGGCACGCGCCGCCCGGAGCGGTGGTCGTCGCCGGGCGTCCGGACCAGCCGGGTGTGCCGCTGCTCGCCGACCGTCCGCTGGTCGAGGGACGCTCCGCCGCGTACGTCTGCCGGGGTTTCGTCTGCCAGCGGCCGGTCACCTCGGTCGAGGAGCTGGTAGCCGAGCTGGGCTGAGTACGGCCACGCCCGGTAGTCGCCCGCGCCGCCCACCGGGTGCTCCCGCCAGCACTTCCGAGCCGCGTCGCCAGCCCTCCCGGTGGGCCCGTCGGCGGCCCGGATAGGCTGGCCGCGCTATGGATTCCCGTACCGGTCTGCCAGTTGTCGGCATGGTGGGTGGCGGCCAGTTGGCCCGGATGACCCACCAGGCCGCGATCGCCCTCGGCCAGTCACTGCGTGTGCTCGCGACCGCCCCCGACGACGGCGCGGCGCTGGTCGCCGCCGACGTCCAGTACGGCGACCACACCGACCTGGCCGCGCTGCGCACCTTCGCCAAGGGCTGCGACGTCGTCACCTTCGACCACGAGCACGTACCTTCCGAGCACATCCGCACGCTGGCGGCCGAAGGGGTGCCCCTCTACCCGCCGGCGGACGCGTTGCTGCACGCCCAGGACAAGCAGGTCATGCGGGAACGCCTGACCCAGCTGGGTGCGCCCAACCCGGCCTGGCGGCCGGTCGGGGAGCCCGCCGACCTGGTCGGCTTCGGCGAGCAGGTCGGCTGGCCGGTGGTGCTCAAGGCGGCCCGGGGTGGGTACGACGGCCGGGGCGTCTGGATGGTCGACGACGCCGCCCAGGCCACCGAGTTGGCGACCACGCTGCTCGCCGGCGGCACCCGGCTGATCGTCGAGGAGCGGGTGCCGCTGCGGCGAGAGTTGGCAGTGCAGGTGGCCCGTTCGCCGTTCGGTCAGGTGGCCGCGTACCCGGTGGTCGAGACCGTGCAGCGCGACGGCATCAACGTGGAGGTGCTGGCCCCGGCGCCCGGCCTGGACGAGGAGCTGGCGGTCTCCGCTCAGCAGCTCGCCATCGACCTGGCCACAGCGCTCGGTGTGATCGGCCTGCTGGCGGTGGAGCTGTTCGAGGTGCGCGACGACGCCGGCCGACCCGCGATCGTGGTCAACGAACTGGCGATGCGTCCGCACAACTCCGGGCACTGGACCATCGAGGGTGCCCGGACCTCCCAGTTCGAGCAGCACCTGCGGGCCGTGCTGGACTACCCGATGGGTGACACGGCGCTGACCGCACCGGTGGTGGTGTCGGCGAACGTGCTCGGCGGTGAGCCGGGCGGGATGTCGATCGACGAGCGGTTGCACCACCTCTTCGCCGCCGAGCCGGGTGCCAAGGTGCACCTGTACGGCAAGCAGGTGCGACCTGGCCGCAAGATCGGGCACGTCACGGTGCTCGGTGACGACCTGGACGACCTGCGGGCGAGGGCCGCACGGGCCGCGCGCTGGCTGCGCGAGGGCCACGAGTGAGTCACGGTTTCGGGAACGAGGAGAGGGCCGCAGTGAGCACGGTTGGCTTGATCATGGGCAGCGACTCGGACTGGCCGACAATGCGGGCCGCGGCCGAGGTGCTGGACGACTTCGGCGTGGCGTACGAGGTCCGGGTGATCTCGGCGCACCGGACTCCGGTCGCGATGATCGAGTACGGGCGAGACGCCGCCGACCGGGGCCTCAAGGTGATCATCGCGGGGGCGGGAGGCGCCGCCGCGCTGCCCGGCATGGTGGCCTCGGTGACGCCGCTGCCGGTGATCGGTGTGCCGGTGCCGCTGAAGCACCTCGACGGCATGGACTCGCTGCTGTCCATCGTGCAGATGCCGGCCGGGATCCCGGTCGCCACAGTGTCGATCGGCAACGCCCGCAACGCCGGCCTGCTCGCCGTACGGATCCTCGGTGCCGCCGACGAGGGCCTGCGCGCCAAGATGACGACCTACCAGCAGGACCTGGAGAAGCTGGTAGCAACAAAGGAAGCCGCCCTCCAGGCAACCCTGCGCTAGCCTCCGCGAGCCCCACCCCGCCCCACCCCACCCCACCCGCGATCTTGCACTTTCGGTCGTTGCTTCGCGGCTTTTGCCCCCTATGCCGCAACAGAAAGTGCAAGATCGAGCGCGGCGACGCGGGCCAGCCCACGAACCCGGCCCACTCACCGCCCCCACTCACGCACGCCGCAGGGACCCTCCGATTAGTCTCACGCACGCCGCAGGGACCCTCCGATTTATCTCATGCCGCGCAGGGCGGTCTGGAGGCGTTCCTGGGCGCGGCGGCGGCGCTCGTTGCTCGCGCCGAGCACCAGCAGCAGGATGCCCACCGGGATTAGCGCCAGCCACGGGCCCAGGCTGAACAGGGCGTGGATCGCCGCGATCGCGGTGACCGACGCGCCGACGATCACCGGGGCCTGCTGCCGACTGGACGAGCCGAAGATCAGCACCGCGACCGCGCCGAGCAGCAGCAGCATCTGCCGCACCGTGCTCGACTCGGTGGCCAGCACGATCGCCAGCGTCGGCACGAAGGCCGCGACCAGCGCCGGCCCGTACGCCACCCAACTGCTCATGTCGGGTCGGTGGCGCAGCTCCAGGACTCCGACGAGGAGGGCCAGCACGGCGAACGGCAGCGTGTACGCCTCGGGCAACGCCACGTCGGCGACCCGCATCAGGATCCACCAGGCGGTGATCTCACACACCACCACCGCCCAGAACAGGATCCGGCGTTCCACCGGCCGGCGACCGGGTCGGGTCGCCGCCACCCCGAGGACAGCGCCCCAGGCGGCCAGCAGGGCGGCGATGTGGCGGGGCGAGTCGAAGGCGAGGGCCAACGCGATCAGCGCGGCAGCGTACCCGGTCCACTCCACTGTGGAGGCCTCCCGCTGCGCCTCCGGGCGGCGCAGCCGGGGCAGGGTCGCGGCGAGCACCTGGAGGACCGCGCCGACGGCGAGCACCCCGAACGCGGACCAGACCGCCGCCAGCCCGGCGACCAGGCCGGCGGTGAGCACGAAGAGCTGCGCCATGAGTGAGGCGAAGAGCCAGCCGAGGATGCGCGCCCGCTGGGTGGTGCCGAACAGCGCCGCCACCGCGCCCACCCCGACCGCGCTGCCGAGGGTGAACAGGGTCATCTGCCGGTCGGCGAGGCTGCCGGCGAGCCCGGCGCTGCCACCGGCCAGACCGATGGCGAACACCAGCACCCGGGCCAGCCGCAGCGAGCGGGCCCGCTCGACCAGCGCCGGCGGTGGGGTCAGTGCGAGACCGAGCATCGCGATGGTGAAGACGGAGAGCGCGGCGACGGTGCTGGCGGGCCAGCCCTGGCCCAGCGCGATGGGTGCGATCAGCAGCGTGACGGCCGCCCCGGGCAGCACCACCGGCACGGCCCGCGACCGTCGCCCGCCGCTGAACCCGGTGGCGGCCAGCGCGGCCGTCGCGGTGAGCAGCAACGCCGTCAGCACGTGGGTCGGGTTGACCACGTCCGGTGGTGGGGTGAGCAGCTCCGGGGGCGGGCCCTGCCAGATTCGGGTCAGTGTGCGGTGCGGCTCGACCAGGGCGGTGACCAGCGCGGGTGCGATCGAGGCGAGTGCCAGGGCGGTCGGCAGCGCCGCCGCGGCCAACGCACCCGCTGCCGGGTTGACCCGCCACCGCCGTCGCTCCGGGTCGTCCGGCAGCCGCCGTAGGGCGCCGTCGAGTCGTACCGCCCAGCGCCGGACCGGCTGGGCCGCGCCGGTGGGAGGCACGGTGGCCGCGCGGATCAGCTCGGCCAGTACGCCGAGCAGGGCGGCGGCGGCCGCGTAGACACCGGCGGCGAGGCCGGTGGGGATGGCGGCGAGGGCGCTGATGGTGGCCCCGCCGACCACCGCCACGCTGACCCAGGGCAGATATTGCGGCACCAGCCGACGGACCGCGGCCACGGCGGCCAGGCCGAGACTGGTCGCGGCCAGCGCGGCGGTCAGCACCACCTGCGCCGAGTGTTCGAACTCGGCGGACAGTGCCGCCACCGCACCGGGGAGGGCCAGCAGGGCGGCACCGATCGCCGCGCCGCCGATCTGCGCCAGGTGCGGCGGCATGCCCTCGGTTTCGATGTCGGCGACCTGTGGGCCGGCGAGGACGCGGGCCAGCGTGGCCACCACCACGCCGATCAGCGCGATGCTGCCCAGCGCCAGGGCCGTGGTCCACGGGCGGACCAGTCCGGCTCCGGCGGCGTGCAGCGCGACGACCCCGGCCACTGTGGCCCGGGACAGCCCGGCGCGCGCCTCCTCAGTGGCCACCGCGGCCATGCCGAACACGGTGGCGACCATTCCGCCGACGAGGACCGGCGACCACCAGGCCAGGTCGAATGCGGCCGGCGCGCCGATGGTCGCGAGCACCACCGCCACGCCGGACACGTCCCAGCGCCACGGCGGCGGGAGCAGGATGCCGGCGGCGAGGGCCAGCAGCGCCAGCGCGACCGGCGCCTGCCAGGTGGAACCGCCGACGGGGGCGGCCGGCCAGTCGCTCAGGTCGCCCCTCCAGATCGGGCCGGGGGTGGCCAGCACACCGACCCCGCCGCGCACCGCCGACCAGCCGGCAAGGACGCCGATCAGGGCACCGCCGACGGTGAGGCCGAGGATCGGACCGCGTCGCCACTCCTCCGGCATGCTGCGGGCGCCCACGGCGACCACCAGGAGCAGGGCGGCGGCCACCGCCAGTTGCCCACCCGGGGCGAGCACCGCACCGATCCGTACCAGCGTGGCGATCAGGGCTGTGGTGACCGCCGCGGCGGCCAGGTCCGAGCCGTCGAGGGTGAGGTCGGCTCGACGGCCGGCGTCGATGGAGGGGGCCAGGAAGAGCAGCACCGCCGCGACCAGCAGCAGTGCGCCCACCCAGGCGTCGGCGACTGTCGCGCCGGGTGCCCCGAACGCGGCGGCGGTGACCATCAGCGCGCCCAGCCCGGTGCCGACCGACAGCGGCGCGGGGATGTGGCGCTGGGAGACCTGCACGACGGCGGCGTAGCCCAGGGTCACGCAGACCGCCAGGAAGCTGGCCGCCAGGATCGGGACGGTCACCTCGCGCAGGCTCGCCGGGGTGGGGGTCGGATCGCTCGGCATGGTCGCGGCCACGAACGCCGCCACCGCCCCGGGCAACGCGAACGCGGCGCCACCGGCGGCCCAGGCGGTGACCGTGTCGGAGGCGGCCGAGGCGATCCGGATCCGGGGCGCCAGCGTGACCAGCGTGCCGGCCACGAACAGGGTGATCAGGACCGCGGCGGTGAGGGTGGGGCTGACCAGGCCGGCACCCGCGCCGAACAGGCCGACCACGGCCGCCCCGATGGCATGCGCCACCGCGGCCCGGTCGGTGCGGGCGGACAGCCCGATGACCCCGATGCCGATCGCGGTGATCACCATTGGCCAGGGTGCCGTCGCCCAGCCGAGACCGAACGACGCCGGGACGGCCAGCGCGGTCAGCGCCGCGCCGGCGACGGCGAACTCCCGGCGGATCTCGGTGGGCAGGGCCAGCACCGCCGCGATGGTGAGCAGGAACGCCGCACCCGCGAGCTGCCAGGTGGTCGGCCCGACCGCGGCGGCCAGCTCGTCCTGGTACCGGCTGAGGTCGGGGTTCCAGGCGGGCAGTGCGGCCCGGACCGGTGCCACCCCGGCGCGTAGCGCGCCGCCGGCGACCACCAGACCGCTGACGGTCAGCGCCACCGCGGAGGCCAACTGTGGGCCACGTCGGGCCGCCTCCGGGACAGCGCGCACCGCCAGCCCGGTCACCGTGATGACCGCCGCGATCAGCAGCAGCGACCGGCCGGGGAGTGCCACCGAGGCGATTCGGCTGAGCGAGCCGATCACCGCCAGGGTGACGATGCCGGCCGCGACGTCCGGCAGCGGCGGGCGACGCAGCACCAGCGCGCCGGCCAGCCCGATCACGGCGGCCAGCAGCAGCACCACCCCGGCGCCGGTCGCGGTCGGCACGGTCTGTGCCCGCAGCAGGGCGGTGACCGCGTACGCCAGCGAGACGGCGACCGCCAGGGCGTGCAGCAACCAGGTCAGTTCACGCAGGCCGGGCACCGGCCGGGCCGGCCGCGGGTCGGTGGTGCCGCCGCTGGCGTCGATCAGCTCGGCGGCCTCCTCCGGGTCGCCCTCCGGCCGGCTCTCGGCGTCGCGTTGGCGGGGCGCGGACGGCGTGCCCGGCGACGGCAGGTCCTGCCGGACGGGCCGTTCGACTGTCACGCCGGAGCGGGCCAGGCCGAGGTTGACGAGGGCGACCACTGCCAGCACCAGGGCCCAGCCGCCCGGGCCGGTGATCTGGTCGTACGCCAGCAGGGGCAGCACCGGTTGGGCGGCGAGCACTGTGGCGAAGCGGGGCGCGCGCAGACCGGTCCAACCGGCGTACCCGAAGGCGACGGCTGCGGTGACCGCGAAGATCACCCCGGCGAAGACGGTGCCGGAGCCGCCGCCGACGCCGATCCGGTCCACCGCCCAGAGGGCGTTGCCGGCGAGCGGCACCAGCAGCAGGCCGACCGCGGCGATGGTCTCGGCGGTCGAGGTGAGGCCGCGCCGGGCCAGTGCCGGTGGGGCGAGCAGCATCAGTGCGGTGGCCAGGAGCAGGATGCCGAGCCGGGCCAGCGCGTCCATCGAGCTGGTGGCCACCGCGGCGAAGACCACAGCGGCCACGCCGAGCAGCAGCGCGCCCAGCCCGAGCGGGATGTTCTGCACCTCGCGCGAGGACGCCTCCGGCGGGTGCTCCGGGTCGTCCACGTCCAGCCAGGCGGCCCGGGGCGGGGGCGGCGGCGGATCCTCCGGGGCGGGCGGAGTGCCCTGGCGGGGCACCCGGGGTGGCGGTCCCATGGTGGCCGTCGGTGGCCGCCGCCCGGGGCGGCGGCGCAGCACCCGGCGCGGCCGGGTGGCCTGCTTGATCCGTTCCTCGCCGGCGTGGGCGAGGATGTCCCGCTGGAAGAGCGCGGCCTGCATCTTGGCGGCAATCTGCCGCTGCTCGCGGGCGATGGCGGCGTCGCGCGCCTTCATCTCCGCTATCGAACGCTCAATGTCGGCCAGGTGCTCGACCCACTGTGGTTGATCTGCCCCACAGTGCGGGCATCGGACGGCCGGCTTGATCTCCCGGCCGCACGAGGAGCATTGAAAGGTCGCCACGACACCCCTCCACCCGCACTGTGGACTCCCACTGTCGCAGCATGCCCAATGCTGGCGCGGATTTCGACTCTTGTCGGCGGGTCCGGGGCAAACAACGACACCGGCCGGCCACCGAGATGCTCGATGGCCGGCCGGTGGTGCGTCGATCGGATCAGGGGCGACCCATGCCCCGGTACTCCCAGCCCGCCTGGGCCCACAGTGCCGAGTCGAGGCAGTTGCGGCCGTCGACGACCTTGCGACCCTTGACCAGGTCGCCGAGAACGACCGGGTCGGCGTTGCGGAAGTCGGCCCACTCGGTGAGGACGCAGACCAGGTCGGCGTCGCTGACCGCCTCGTTGATGCTGCTCTCGTAGGTCAACTCGGGGACCGCGCGGCGGGCGTTCTCGGTGCCCTGCGGGTCGTACACGTGCACGTCGGCGCCGGCCTTGTGCAGCAGCGCGGCGACGGCGAGCGCCGGGGCGTCGCGGACGTCGTCGGTGTTGGGCTTGAAGGTGGCGCCGAGCACGGCGATCCGGGTGCCGGAGAAGTCCGGGCCGGCCGGGCCGGAGCGGCGGCCGAGCAGGTCCGCGGCGAGCTGGAGCACCCGGGTACGCCGGCGCAGGTTGATCAGGTCGACCTCGTGGAGGAAACGCAGCGCCTCGCCGGCGCCCAGCTCCTGGGCGCGGGCCTGGAAGGCCCGGATGTCCTTGGGCAGGCAGGCGCCTCCGAAGCCGAGGCCGGCCTGGAGGAACCGGTTGCCGATCCGCGGGTCGTAGCCGATCGCGCGGGCCAACTGGGTGACGTCGCCACCGGAGGCCTCGCAGACCTCGGCCATCGCGTTGATGAAGGAGATCTTGGTGGCCAGGAAGGCGTTCGCGGCGACCTTGACCAGCTCGGCGGTGGAGAAGTCGGTGACCACCAGGGGCACCTCGCGGTCCTCCGTGGCGGCCAGGTCGAACACGCCCTTGTGCGCGGCGTAGAGCATGCCGTTGGCCCACTCGCTCTTGACGCCGACCACGATCCGGTTGGGCCGCAGGACGTCGTCGACGGCGAAGCCCTCCT
Source organism: Micromonospora sp. NBC_00330 (assembly GCF_036136635.1). NCBI lineage: Bacteria > Bacillati > Actinomycetota > Actinomycetes > Micromonosporales > Micromonosporaceae > Micromonospora > Micromonospora sp. NBC_00330. The sequence goes on along the minus strand of NZ_CP108012.1, from coordinate 4,940,449 downwards.
GGAGGAACTCGGGGCTCCACGCGACCTCGACGTCCAGGTTGTTCGGGGTGTGCTTGCCGACGAGCTGCTCGACCCACTCGGCGGTGCCGACCGGCACGGTGGACTTGCCGACGATCAACGCCTTGCGGGTCAGGTGCTGCGCGAGGCTGGTGACCGACGCCTCGACGTACGACAGGTCGGCGCCCATGCCGTCGGCCCGCTGGGGGGTGCCGACGCAGATGAAGTGCACGTCACCGAAGTCGGCGGTCTCGGCGATGTCGGTGCTGAACCGGAGGCGGCCGGCGGCGAGGTTGCGCCGGAGCAGCTCGTCCAGGCCGGGCTCGTGGATCGGCACCTGACCGGCGTTCAGCATCGCGATCTTGTCGGCGTCGACGTCGAACCCGAGAACCTCGTAGCCCAGTTCGGCGTAGCAGATGGCGTACGTCGCACCGAGGTAACCAGTCCCAAGGAACGTCACCCGCGGCCGGGGTGCGCCCGAGGGCGGGGTCACCGCGGCGATGGCGGGGGTCGGCTGGATGGTGGGGTAGGGGATCGTCACGCCTGTCTTCTCCGCTCGCGCTGGCGTCGCGTCGCCGCGTCGCATTCTGCTGCGGCGCCTGGGCGGGGCACCGGAGGGTGGCTCACTGTCTCAATCTCCATCATCGCTGAGCGCGTTAGGTGCACCGTCCTGCCCATACCTACGCGCCGGTAACATCACCTGAACTGCAGTCGCTAGTCTTCAGTCTGCGCGGTCGGCGGTCAGGAGTCGTCACAGACTGCGCATGATAGTGGTGAAGGGGAGGGCCGAGATGGCCGCAGGGGAGTCGTTCGACGTCTACCGGTTGCCCGAGGAGCACCAGGCGATCCGGGAAGCCGTGCGAGAGGTCTGCGCCGCGAAGGTGGCTCCGCACGCCGCGGAGGCCGACGAGATGGGGGAGTTCCCCAAGGCGTCCTACGACGCGCTGCGAGCGGCCGACTTCCACGCCCCGCACATTCCCGAGGAGTACGGCGGCGCGGGCGCGGACGCGCTGGCCACCGCCATCGTCATCGAGGAGGTGGCACGCGCCTGCGCGTCCTCCTCGCTGATCCCGGCGGTGAACAAACTCGGCACCATGCCGCTGTTGTTGTCCGGTTCCGCCGATCTCAAGACTCGTTACCTGACGCCGGTCGCGGCCGGTGACGCGATGTTCTCGTACTGCCTCTCCGAGCCAGAGGCGGGCAGCGACGCGGCGTCCATGACCACCAGGGCGGTACGTGACGGGGATCACTGGGTGCTCAACGGTGTGAAGCGCTGGATCACCAACGCCGGGGTGTCCGAGTTCTACACCGTCTTCGCCGTCACCGACCCGTCCGCCCGGTCCCGGGGCATCTCGGCCTTCGTGGTCGAGAAGTCCGATGCCGGGGTGAGCTTCGGCGCGCCGGAGAAGAAGCTCGGCATCAAGGGCTCGCCCACCCGCGAGGTCTACCTCGACAACGTGCGGATCCCGGCCGACCGGATGATCGGCGCGGAGGGCACCGGCTTCGCGACCGCGATGAAGACCCTGGACCACACCCGGGTCACCATCGCCGCGCAGGCCGTCGGGATCGCGCAGGGCGCGCTCGACTACGCGAAGGGGTACGTGGCCGAGCGTCGCCAGTTCGGCAAGGCGGTCGCCGAGTTCCAGGGGATCCAGTTCATGCTGGCCGACATGGGCATGAAGCTCGAGGCGGCCCGGCAGCTCACGTACGCGGCTGCCGGAAAGTCGGAGCGTGGCGACGCCGATCTCACCTACTTCGGCGCGGCGGCGAAGTGCTTCGCCTCCGACGCCGCCATGGAGATCACCACCGACGCTGTGCAGTTGCTCGGTGGCTACGGCTACACGCGGGACTACCCGGTCGAGCGGATGATGCGGGACGCCAAGATCACTCAGATCTACGAGGGCACCAACCAGGTCCAGCGGATCGTCATGGCTCGGCAACTGCTGGCCGACGTCTAGGTTCCGATCCTTCCGAGCGGCCGGCGCGGCGCGGCGGTCGTACCACGGTCAGGGCGTCCCGGGTCAGCCGGGACGCCCTCCCTGGCCTCCCCGACGACCGGTCGGTGTGCGGTGAAGGGACCTATGGCACTGGTACGTGGGCCTACGGTCCCTGTCCCCGGCATGGTCGGATGGCGTTGGGTTGGCGTGACGCGGGGAGTCACGATGACGACCAGACCGATCATCGTCGGCTACGACGGGTTCCGGGGTGCCCGCACCGCACGCAGGTTGACCCAGAGGATGAGAACGATGAATCAGGACACCGGTAGGCGACAGAGTGCGACCGCCCTCGCGAGTGCCGCAGCGGCCGCCGGGTACGCACCCTCGGTGCACAACACCCAGCCGTGGCGGTGGCGGATCGTCGCCAACGGGCTCGAACTGTTCGCTGAACGCAGCAGGCAACTGAACGCGACCGATGCCCCGGGGCAGCTCCTACTGGTCAGCTGCGGAGCCGCGTTGGACCATGCCCGGGTCGCCCTCGCTGCGGAGGGCTGGACCGCCGAGGTCGAGCGGCTACCCGACGGCACGCAGCCTGATCTTCTGGCCCGGCTGAGGCTGACCGGCAGGACGCCGGTTACAGCCGAGGCAGTTCGCCTGGCGCAGACGATGCGGTTCCGGCACACCGACCGCCGACCCGTCAGCGATGAGCCACTGCCGGCGGACGCGCTGCGAGCCATCAAGGACGCGGTGTCGCCCGAAGCGCGAATCCACACCCTGTCGTCGGACCAGATCCTCGAACTGGCAGCTGCGGCTTCCAGGGCCGCCGCCGTCGAGGCCGCCGAACCCGAGATCCGGGAAGAAATCGAGTATTGGACCGGACGGGCCCGACCTGCGGGTACCGGCTTGCCGGCCGACGTGCTTCCCGAGCGGGAGCAGCAGACCACAGTCCCCGGACGCGACTTCGGTAGAGCGGGAACGCTGCCGATCGGCCCAGGACATGATCGAGTGGCCGTCTACGCCGTGCTGTACGGCGACGAGGACGATCCGTGCGACTGGCTACGCGCTGGCGAGGCACTGTCGGCCGGCTGGCTACGGGCCACCGAACTCGGCGTGTCCGTCGTACCCCTCAGCGGTGTCATCGAGGTGGCGAGCACGCGACAGACTCTGCGGGCTCTGTTGGCCGGTCTCGGCCACCCGTACCTGGTGCTTCGGCTCGGGATCGCCGACTCGGAACACGCCGGCCCGCCATACACCCCACGGTTGCCGGTCGCACAGATCGTTGACACGTCCGGCGCGTGAGTCCCGCCCAGGCTGTGATTTGGAGTAGACGCCTCCGGTCGGCACTCACCTGGACCAGCTCCCGTCCTCCAACCCTTCCGGAGCGCGCCGGCCGGCCCGCCCGGTGACAATGGGTCGGCCTGACAACGTCAGGGGTTTCAGGAAGCGCTCGGCCACCCGGATCCGCCCGCTGCGACCTGACGAGGGCCGGCTCCGCCAAGGCGGAGCCGGCCCTCGTGCACGGCGACCTACGTGAGCCAGGGCAGCTTCTTGACCAGGGGAGTGGTGGCCCACCAGCCGCCGAGGCCGAGGGTCGTGCCAGCTCCAGCGGCGGCGATTCCGATGAGCAGCACAGCCAGGATGAGATGGTCGTCGATGACGGGATTCGTCGTGGGGGGCAGGACGACGGTGTACATCATGGTGAGCATCAGCGCCCCGGCGCCAGCGGCGATCCGCATCCCGATTCCCAGCAGCAGGGCGACGCCGACGGCGGCCAGACCAACCATGAACGCCGTGTCGGCGAACGCGGTACCGGCCAGGTTGTGGTAAGCGCCAGCGAAAGGCCCTTCCGCTCCGGCGAGGAACCCCTTCGTGGGGTGGCCGCCGTCGATCCAGCCCTTACCGGCCGGGGTTGCGTAGCCCAGGCCGAACAGCTTGTCCACGAACGCCCAGAGGAAGATGAATCCCATCCCGATCCGGGCGGCGAACCAGGCGTACCTGGCCACTGCCCGGGCGGTGGCGCCGCCACCGGTGGTCCGTGCCGCCTCCGTCCCCGACGCGATGTGGGGGGTCCTGTCGTGACGCGGGGGGACGATGGTGGTCATTGCATCCTCCAGGTTCGCCGCCAGCTCGGTCGTCCGGCGCTCAACTACAGTTCACGGCATTCCGGGTGGTGCCAGTAGGACCACTGGGCATCGATGCCGCAGGACCAAATCCCTTGCTCGCCGGGACCTCGGTCCCGCTCGGAGGAGAAGGCACTCGTGCCGGCGCGGCCCACGGTCAGGCGAACTCGATCATCTCGTCGACGTCCCGGCGCGGGGACGGCCTACCTGACTGTCCGTAGCCGATCCGCATGACCATCTGAGGCGTGCCGTACTTGCCGAGCGCCAGTCGCAGTTGCTCGCGGGCCCGGGGGACCTCGATGGGTTGGGACAGCATCGAGACGGCGAGGCGGCTGTCGGTGGCGGTGAGGAGCACTCGTTGCAGTGCCTGGCCAGCGGCGATCTGGTCGGTGGCGCTGTCGCCGTACGAACCGAGCACAGCGACGAGTGGTTCGGGTTCGAAGTTCCGGCCGGGCGCGCGAGCGCGTACCCCGAAAGCCCGTTGGGGAAGCAGGTCCTGTGGTTCCGGGACCGGGCCGCCCGCCTCGATCGGGACACCGTCACCGGCGGGTGATTCCCGGACCCACCGCGTCAGCTCAGCCTGGTAGTCGGAGTCGCGTTCCAGAAACCGGTTGGCGCTGTGAGCGATTTCGGCGACCGCCTGGACCGCGCCAGCTCCGATGACCATCTCCAGCCATGCGCCCTCGGCGCGGGCGGCCTCGATCAGACGCCACCGGGCGTCCGCCGGGACCGGGTTGGGCGAGAACGGCCTGCGGTTGCTGTGCCGTCGGAAGATGGCGGCGTACAGGTCCCGCTCGGCGGGTGTGGCGGGCCGTGGGCGGCCGGGGACCAGCCGGGCCATGGCATCCAGGTCATGTGGGCACGGGCGGAGGTGGACGTCCGGCGGTGTGCCGGTGACCGCAAGCGCCAGGCGTAGGTTGAACACGGCGGCACCACAACCGAGCCGTGCCGCCCAGCGGGTGGGGTCGCTGGCCGGCAGTAGCCGGTCCGGATCGATCCGCACCTCGATCCCACCGGCGGAGAGCCGGAACCGCCAGGGCTGGCTGTTGTGCAGTGACGGTGCGCGAATTGCCGCGGACACCGCAGGACGCAGCTCGGCAGGGGTGAACGCGGTGCTGATCATGGTGACACATCCTCGGAGTCGCGGAGTCGCGGAGTCGCAGGTCAGCCAGGTCAGGTTCTGGTCTGAGCCCTGCCCCCACGATCGCCTCGGCCCAGGCCGGGCCGGCAGGGCCGGACGTCCCAAGGGGCCGGGCCCCAGTCCCTGTACGTCCGTGCGCAACGGGACCTTCGGCCCTGTGTCCGCCGGAGCGGCACCGGTAGAAAAGGGAGATGATCCGTGTCTTCCTCCTCGACGACCACGAGGTCGTACGCCGTGGTCTGGCCGACCTGCTCCACTCCGCCGGCGACATCGAAGTGGTGGGTGAGTCGGGGTCGGCACGGGAAGCCACCGCGCGCATCCCCGCCCTGAGGCCGGACGTGGCTATCCTCGACGCCCGGTTGCCCGACGGCAGTGGCATCGACGTGTGTCGAGACGTTCGGACTGTGGACTCGTCGATCCGAGGTTTGATTCTCACCTCCTACGAGGACGACGAGGCGCTGTTCGCGGCGATCATGGCGGGTGCCGACGGATATGTGCTCAAGCAGATCCGCGGCACCGACCTCGTCGACGGGGTCCGCCGGGTGGCCGCGGGCCAGTCGTTGCTCGACCCGGCCGTGACCCAGCGGGTGTTGGAGCGCATCCGCAACGGCGTCGAGCAGCCGCGCGAGCTGGAGATGTTGACCGAGCAGGAGCGCCGGATCCTGGGGTACGTAGCCGAAGGGCTGACCAACCGCGAGATTGCCGGAAAGATGTTCCTCGCCGAGAAGACCGTCAAGAACTACGTGTCGAGCCTGCTGGCAAAGCTGGGGCTGGAACGGCGTACTCAGGCTGCGGTGTTGGCCACCCGGCTGCTCCGTCAGCACCCGTGAACCTCACTCGCCCAGCGGAACGCTCCAGCACAGGCGCGTGCCGCGCGGTTGGGCTGGTTGCACCGCGAAATCACCACCCAGGCCCAGGGCGCGCTCGCGCAGGTTGACCAGGCCGCTGCGGGCAGCGTCGGGGCTCGTGCCCACCCCGTCGTCGTCGACCGTGAGGGTGAGCCGTGGCCCGTCGACCTGGACCAGCACCCTGACCTGGCTGGCGCGCGCGTGCCGGATCGTGTTCGACAGCGCTTCCCGCAGCACCGCGAGGAGGTCGGGACGTACGGCGTCCGGCACCGCGCTGTCGATCGGCCCGGACATCTCCAGCGCCGGCCGGAACCTGAGCGACCTGGCGGCGTCGTCAACCGCATCGCGGATCTCGGTCCGCAGGACGGCACTCATGGGAGTCCGTAGTTCGAAGATGGCCCGCCGGATGTCCCGGATCGTGGAGTCGAGCTCGTCGACTGCCGCGTTGACCCGTTGGCCGACCTCGGGCCGGGCGATCAGCGGTGCGGTGCTCTGTAACTGCAACCCGGTGGCGAACAGTCGCTGGATCACCACATCGTGCAGGTCACGGGCGATCCGCTCACGGTCCTCGAGGACGACGAGGAGTTCCCGCTCCTCCTGCGCACGGGCGCGCTCCATCGCCAGCGCCGCCTGCGCGGCAAAGCTGGCCAGCAGTGGCACGTCGTCGTCACTCTGCCGCACCCGACCGGCCGGGTATGCCACGACCAACACGCCGTACAGGGTCTCGCCCGCCGACAGCGGGGACACCACCGCCGGCCCTTCGGTGACCGGAGCGGGCCAGGGCGCAGCCTTGGCCAGGCTCTCGATGGCTGTGTGTCGTCGGCCCGTCACCGAAGCGGCGAAGGTGGTCTCGGCGGCCGGCAGGACCGCACCAACCAGCGGGGGAGCGGTTCCCTCGGTCGAGTCGACGACCTCGATGGTGAACTGTCCAGCCTCCTCGTCGTAGAGCAGGACCAGAACCAGTTCGGCATCTGCGACCTCGCGAGCGTGGCGGGCGACGAGGCCCAGCGCGTCCGTGCGGCGGACCTCACCCAGCAACACGGTCGTGATCTCGGCGGTGGCCGCCAACCACCGCTCGCGACGGTGGGCGACGGCGTACAGCCGAGCGTTCTCGATCGCGACGCCGGCAGCGGCAGCCAACGCGACGGCGATCTCTTCGTCATCCTCGGTGAACTCGACCGCGCCCCGCTTCTCCGCCAGGTAGAGGTTGCCGAAGACCTGATCCCGGATGCGGATCGGAACGCCGAGGAAGCTGTGCATCGGGGGATGATTCGCCGGAAAACCGTAGGACTGTGGATGCTTGGTAATGTCCGGCATTCGTACCGGACGGGGGTCGGCGATCAGCAGGCCCAGCACACCCCGGCCATGCGGTAGGTCGCCAATCCGGGCATGTGACTCGGCGTCGATACCGTGCGTGATGAACTCCGTCAGAAGCCGGTCCGGGCCGATCACACCCAGCGCGCCGTAGCGGGCGCCGAGCAGCTCACACGCGGCTTCGACGATGCGTCGCAACGTGCTGCGCAGATCGAGATCGGAGCCGATCGCCACCACCGCGTCGAGCAGAGCACGTAGTCGCTCACGACTGGTGACCACCTCACCGACCCGATCGAGCATCTCCTGCAGCAACTCGTCCAGACGCACCCGGGACAGCGGGCTCAGCCCCAACAGAGGGACGTCCCGCTGGTCGTCGTCGGACCTGCGGTGCCCGTCATCAGCAAAGTGCGACGCATCCATTCCCTGATGCTACGAGCAGCCAACGGAATCGATGTGCCGCGCCATCCGGGATTCCCGTCTCCTCGCCGGCCGGCCCAAGCGGTCGATGGTCCGCGCTCTGCCGACCACCGACGGATCCGTCACCGGTCGGGGGCCGTCTCGCTCACCGGTCGCACGGGGCAACCGCGCAGCGCGTACGCCAGGAGACCGGTCACGGCCAGGACCATGGCGCAGACGGTGGCGGCGGTGGTCCCGGCGGGTTGGATCAACCAGCCGGCGAGCTGCATCTTCAGATCCTGGCTGGGCCCCATCATCGGCAGCACCGCGATGAGGGTCCAGGTCAGCGGGGCGGTCCAGGCCACTGCGGCACCCAGCACCGTGGCGCCGAGCGCGGTGAGGCCGAGCAGCCCCGCGGTGTTGCGCAGCATGAGGGCGAACGGTTCGTAGCGCGTGTCGGTGATCATGCTGAGGGACAGCAGCGCGGTAATCGCGGTGGCGGCGAGCAGCAGGTGCCCGGCGCGGCGTACCGGCCAGTTGACGGCCATGGTGTGGTCGAGGGCACCGTCGGCGCCGCTGAGGGTGGTGCCGACCGCGACCACCGCCAGCATGATGGCGAGGCTGGCCGTCCGGGCGCTGATGGTCGTCGAGTCGGTGTAGGCCAGCGACAGCGCCCAGGTCAGCGCGATCAACGAGGTCGCTGTGGTCAGGGCGACGGGCACCCGGCGGGAGCGCAGGTGCAGCCGGAGCCACCTCACTGCTGATCCCCCGGCAGGATCGCCACCAGCTCGTCGTCCCGGCAGGCCAGTACGCCCTCGCGTACCGCTGCCATCCGACGTCGTTGCTCGGCCTCCGGCAGGCTCACCAGCGCCTGGTACGCGCTGTTCAGCAGCGCCATCTCCTCGGGTGCCCATCCGGTCTGCGGGGCCGGTGGTCGACCGGTCAGCCAGGCGGCGGCGACCATCCGGGCCCGGTACACGTCGCCACGAACCGACTGGTCGCCGCACTCCTGCTGCCAGGCGGCCTCCAGCAGCGACGGCAGGAAGTAGTCGCCGGACAGGTCGGCGCGGCCGACCCGGTTGATGGTGGGGGTGTCGAAGACGATCGTGTCGGCGGAGTGCCGGGCCGGCGCGGTGTCCGGGTCCAGCCGCGCCCAGTAGGTGACCTGTTGGGTCTCCACCGCCCGGACCGGTGCGTCGGGCAGCTTCGCCGCCATCATGTCGAGCGCCTGGCGGGCGGGGCCGACGACGGCGGGCAGCAGCCCGGCGTGTGCCCGCGTTACGCAGACCTGCGGGCCGTCGTTGTCGCAGACCAGCTCGATGGCGACCGGGTCGACGACCGCCGCCCCGCGGGCGCCGCCGACGGGCAGGAGCGGTAGGGCGACCGCGACGCCGAGCAGCGCCGGGAGCACGGCGAACGCGATCGCGCGACGACGGACCGCGCCGAGCAGCAGCAGGCCGGTCGCGGCGAGGGACACCAGCCACAGCGCCTGGAGCAGGCTGACCCGCGTGGCGATCGTCTGGAAGTCGTCCAGGCCGGTGATCGCCGGCACGAGCAGCACCGCCGCCGGTTCCGGGCGGAACTGCGTGACGTCCGTGCTCATGGCGGGCGACATGGCCAGTTCCGGCACCAACCCCACCAGGACGAACCCGACCACGGCGAGGACCGGCGCGGTGATCACCCGGGGCACGGCCCGGCCGGCGGCCATGCCCAGCCACCCCGCGGCGATCAGCGCCGGAACGCCGACCGCGAGGACGACGATCGTCGCGCTCGGGAAGTAGTTCGACGTCGGCACCACCCATCCGGCGGCGACGAGAAACACCAGGAGGTACGCGGTCACCACCGAGACCGCGAGAGCGCCGGCGGTCGGGACGACGCGCTGCCACCGGGGCCGGACCGTGCTGGCGAACAACTCGTTGACCCGGTGGCGGGCGTCGCGCCGGCCCATCCACGCCCCACCGGCCAGCGCGAGCGGCAGCAGCACCATCAGCAGCGACCGGGCCATCACCGCCAGCTGCATCCACCGCCCCGCGAAGAACTGGGTGGACGACAGCAGCAATGCCGCGCCGCTCACCAGTATCAACAGGGCGGTGCCCAGCGCCGCCGAGCGGCGCAGTTCGATGCGGAGAATGCGTCCCGTCATGCCGACACCCGCCCCCGGTAGGCGCGCAGCACCGACGAGTAGCCACGTTCGGTGGCGCTGTCACCGGCGTCGCCGGCCGCACCCTGTTCGATCAGCTGCCCGGTGGTGCCCTGCCACACCAACCGGCCCTCACTGATCAGCACCACGTCGGAGCAGGCCACCGCGACGTCCTCGACCAGGTGGGTGGAGACGAGTACGCAACTGTCCAGGCCGATCTCCCGCAGCAGCTCGCGGAAGTCGAGGCGCTGTTCCGGGTCCAGGCCGACAGTCGGCTCGTCGAGCAGCAGCACCGCCGGGTCGTTGACGATCGCCTGGGCGATGCCGGCGCGGCGCAGCATCCCGCCGGACAGCGTCTTCATCCGGGAGTCGGCGCGGTCCGCCAGACCCACCCGTTCGACGGCCCGCTGCACCGCGCCAGGGATGACCGCCTTCGGCATCTCCTTGAGCCAGGCGATGTACTCGACGAACTCCCGGACCGTGAAGCGCGGGTAGAAGCCGAAGTGCTGCGGCAGGTAGCCCAGGCCACGGCGTACCTGGCGGAGGTCGGCGTTACCGGTGACCTCGCCGCCGAGCACCGTCAGCCGCCCACCGGCCGGCTTCACCACTGTGGCCAGGGCTCGCATCAACGTCGTCTTTCCGGCACCGTTCGGGCCGAGCAGCCCGTGCACACCGGTGCCCAACCTCAGGTCGAGCTCGTTGACCGCGAGGTGTCGGCCGGCCCGGACCTGCAACTTCTCGGCGTGCACCGCCCACGCGTAGGTGGGCGGGGCGGTCTCGGCCACGCTGACCGTACGCATCATGATCTCTCCATTCGGCAGTGGCTCGATGTCGTCATCGGTGCAGAGGGTTCTGGTGCGGTTCGTGCGGCCGTCGCCACGCTCGAACGAGGACGACGGCCGTCGACGCCACAGTGGCGAGCGCCCACCCCGGCAGGCTGCGGCCGGTGAGGATCGTCGGAAGGTGCCCGTCGGCGAGGCTCGGCCCGACCACACCGGCGGACCAGGCGACGGTCAACGCGAGTGCGGCGCGGTCGACCCCCACCACGGTGCCCAGCGCCAACGCGCCGGCGGTGAACCCCAGGGCGGGCAGCAACCAGAGGCCGGGGGAGTGCCCGGTGACGAGGCCCGCCACCGCCAGCACCGGTATGACCGCCGACAGCACCCCCAACGTGCGGCGCATCAGCAGCGGCAGGCCGGTGCGGGGCATGGTGGCAGTCAGTTCCCAGGCCGGGTCGAGGCGCCGGCTCCAGACCGCGGCGACCGGCAGCAGCGGCGCCACCGGCGCGATCAGCAGCACCAGCGACGGCAGACTGTTGAACGTCCACTCGAACAGGGCCGCGGCCAGCATCAACCCGGTGGCGGTGGCCAGCCAGGGCAGCACCCGGGCGGCGACCCCGGTACGCAGCAGCCGGCGGCGGCGTACCGGAGGCGGGCCGGTGGCGATTCCGGTGGCGATCCCGTCGGCCACCCGGTCCAGCAGGTCCCGGGTGCCCGGGTCGACGGCGTCCGTGAGCACCGCTCGGCAGCCGGCGCAGGTCTCCAGGTGCGCCTCGACCGCCCAGATGGTCGTGTCGTCGACGCCGGCAGCACCGGAGGCGTACTGGGAGATGACTGTGGGCGTCGGGTGAGTGGTCATGACAGCGCCTCCCGGAGGGCGATTCGGGCCCGCCGGGCCCTTGTCTTCACGGTCCCCTCCGGCATGCCGAGCAGCAGAGCGGTCTCCCGCGCGGTCAACCCGTCGAGGACCATCGAACGCAGCACCTGACGGAGTTCCGGCGGTAGCTCGTGCAGGGCACGCTCCAGGTTGGCGTCCATCCCGCCGGCCAGCGCCTCGTCCTCGGCCGCCGGTGCCACTGCCTCGAAGGTCTGCACCGACGGGACCCGTTCCCGTCGGGCGCGGTGGCGGAACGCGTCGATCAGCCGGTGCGCGGCGATCGTCCACAACCAGCCCACCGCGCTGCCGGAGGTGGAGGACTGCGCCTGGCTGCCGGCCGACCGCCAGACCGCCAGGTACGTCTCCTGCAACACCTCGGCCACCACGTCCTCGTCGGCGCAGCGCCGGCGCAGTCGCGCTGTCAACCACGGGGCGGTGCGCCGGTACAGCGCGTCGAACGCGCGCCGGTCGCCCCGGGCGACGCGGCGAAGAAGTTCGCCCTCGTCGAGCCCGTCCAGACTTCGTTTCACACCAGGCAAGACGACGCGTACCCCGGCCCCGGTTCTGATTCTGCTGTGACCCCTGTCACATTGGACCCGGCGGGCGTGGCGGGGGTGACTCCCCACACACCGGGAACGTCAACCGTCGCCGCGGTGTTGCCGAGCGAGAGGATCACCCTCGGATCATCGCTCCATCCGGCCGCCCCCGCCACGACCCCTGCCTCGTCACGTCCACGCTGCCCACCGTCGGGCATCCCACACCGTGCCGCCACGTCCACGCGGTCCCGGTGACGCCCCGCGCCGCCGCTCGTGACGACGCGCCCCGCAGAGAGATCGAGATGATGAAGCAGTTGGTGGAGAAGACCGGACGCGATTCCGCCGTCGCGCAAGAAGTGCTGCCCGGCGACCTGATGACCAACCGTCAGCGGGCGCAACTCGTCCTCGTGCTGGGCGCGTTGATCGCGATCGGGCCGTTGACCATCGACATGTACCTGCCCGCGCTACCCGCCATCACGGCGGGCCTGGAGACCACCGAGACCGCCGTGCAGTTGACGCTGACCGGCACGCTGGTCGGCCTCGCGCTGGGCCAGTTGCTGATCGGGCCGCTCTCCGACGTGGTCGGGCGGCGGGTGCCGCTGCTGGCCGGGCTGGCCGCGCACATCGTGGCCTCCGTGCTGTGCGTCTTCGCACCCAACATCGCGGTGCTCGGTGGGCTGCGCGTACTCCAGGGTCTCGGTGTCGCCGCCGCCACAGTGGTCGCGACGGCAGTGGTCCGCGACCTGTTCAGCGGCGCCTCGTTCGCCCGGATCTTCTCCCGGCTGATGCTCGTCATGGGCCTGGCGCCCATCCTCGCGCCGACCTTGGGCAGCGGCCTGCTGAGCTGGACCGACTGGCGGGGCGTCTTCGCGGCGCTGGCGGTGCTGGGCGCGCTGCTGATCGTCGTGGCCGCTCTCCGGCTGCCGGAGACCCTTCCGGTGGCGCGTCGGCGGCACGGCGGGGTGCGCGCCACCCTGCGCGACTACCGGGGCTTGGTCCACGACCGGGCGTTCGTCGGCCTGGTGCTGGTCGCCGGGCTGGCGATGGCGGCCCTGTTCGCGTACGTCTCGGGTTCGTCGTTCGTGCTCCAGCAGGAGTACGGCCTCGACGAGCAGCAGTTCGGCATCGCCTTCGGGGCCGGCGCGGTGGGCCTCATCGGGGCCACCCAGTTCAACGTTCGGCTGCTGCGCCGCTACACCCCGCAGCAGATCCTGGTCAGCGCCCTGATCGCCGGAACGGCGGCCGGCCTGCTGCTGGTCATGTTCGCGGCGACCGGCATCGGTGGCCTGGGCGCCCTGCTCGCGTCACTGTGGCTGGTCCTGGCCGCCGCCGGCCTGGCCCTGCCGAACGCGCCGGCGCTGGCCATGAGCCGGCACAGCGAGGCCGCTGGCACCGCCGCGGCGCTGCTCGGCGCGGTGCAGTTCGGCATCGGCGCGGTGTCGGCGCCACTGGCCGGTCTGTTCGGCACCGGGAGCGTACCGATGGCGATCGTCATCGCGGGCGGCATGGCCGCCGCGCTGATCGTCATGCTCCTCGTGGTGCCCCGCGCCAGCCTCGGCACCGTCGACAGGGATCTGGCGGTCGCGCTTCACTAGGCCGGAAGAGACGAAAGGGGCGGGCCGGTTCACCGGCCCGCCCCGATGATCAGCGGATCTCGGTGGTGTCCTCGGGGCGCGGTTGGCCGCGCGGTGGGGCGGACCAGGGTGATTCGCCACCCACCCGGCGGGGCAGCGGGTCGGTCGGTGTCGAGTCCGCCGGGTAACCCAGAGTGAGGGGCGCGGTGTCGCGCTCCGCAGGTGCGGGGGCCGGCCAGTCGGTCAACGTGAAGTCGTCGCTGCGGGGGCCGCCGTCCGACGCGGGGGTGGGCGTTACGGCCGGTTCGGTCGCCGGGCTCGGCCACTGCCGCCAACGCTGCTGGCTGAAGGTCGCCATCAGCAGCAGCAGGCCGAGCAGGAAGAGCGTGCCGTTCTCCACTGGCAGTCGCAGCGGCAGAGGATCGCCGAACACCTTCCACTCGTGCGGGATCGCGTTCCGCACCGAGAAGGGCGCCACGAACATCCCGACGTACGGGGTGACCAGCAGCGCACCGGCCACCAACGGGCCCAGCGGCGAGAAGCGCAGCGTGCCGAGCAGGCCCAGCAGGACACCGCCGACACCGAGGTACACGGCCGGCTCGATCAGGTTGGCGGTGTTGAACGTGCCGATCTCCACCCAGCGGTCGACCGTCCGGCTCGACCCGTCCTGCCCCAGTGTGACCAGCACCCAGGTGATGGGCGCCACCACCAGCCCGGCGAGGAAGCTCCAGAGATGTCGCATCCGCGCACCGTACCGTTTTCGACATGACTGAGCACCTCTCCGCCGCTCCAACCGGCAAGCCGACGTCGTACTCACGCGTCACTCTCAGCAAGATCATGACCGCGGTGGACGTCAACCTCTACGGCACCGTGCACGGCGGGGTTCTGATGAAGTTCGTCGACGACGTGGCCGGGGCCGCTGCCGCCCGACACAGCGGAGGGACCGCGGTGACCGCGGCGATCGACGAGATCGTCTTCTCGGAGGCGGTCCGGGTCGGTGACCTGGTGCACGCGCACGCCCAGGTGAACTGGACCGGCCAGACCTCCATGGAGGTGGGCGTGCGGGTGGTCGCCGAACGGTGGGACTCGGCCGAGGACGCGCCGGTCCGGGTGGCCACCGCGTACCTGGTGTTCGTCGGCGTGGACGTGGGTGGGGCGCCGCGCGCGGTCCGCCCGGTGCTGCCGGAGACGGCGGAGGACGAGCGCCGGTACAAGGAGGCGGAGATCCGCCGCGCGCACCGCCTCGCCCGCCGCCGTGCCATCCAGGCTCACCGCGCCGGCTGACCCACATGAGGTGGCGGGTTGGAGTGTGGGACGGGCACGCGTCGGTCGGCCTACCCGGTGCGCAGAATGGCGCTTCGAGGTAGGGCAAGATGGCGCCACGGCCCAGTCACAGTGTCGTGTCGGGCCAGGGGGAGGGTGGAGCAGTGGGTGACATGCTGTGGGCGCCGCCGGCGGACGTACGTGAGCGGTCCCGGATCGGTGCCTACCTGCGCTGGCTGCGGGAGCACCGCGGGTTGGACTTCGCCGACTACGACGCGCTGTGGCGCTGGTCCACCACCGATCTGGACGGGTTCTGGCGCTCGATCTGGGACCACTTCGAGGTGATCGCGCACACCCCGCCGACCGCCACGCTGGCCGAGCGGGGCATGCCCGGCGCCCGTTGGTTCCCCGACGCCACGCTCAACTACGCGGAGAACGTGCTGCGGATGCCGGGGCGGGCCGACGACGACCCGGTGGTGATCTCCCACGGGCAGACCCGTCCGCCGGTCACGTTGACAGCCGCTGAGCTGCGCGAGCAGGTCCGCCGGGTGTCGGCCGGGCTGCGTCGGCTCGGCGTCACCGCCGGTGACCGGGTGGCGGCGTACGCCCCGAACATCGCCGAGACGTACGTCCTGCTGCTGGCCACCGCCAGCCTGGGCGCGATCTTCTCGTCCTGCGCGCCCGAGTTCGGCACCCGTAGCGTCACCGACCGTTGGCAGCAGATCGAACCGACGGTGCTGGTCGCCGTGGACGGCTACCGGTACGGCGACAAGCCGGTGGACCGGCGTGCCGAGGTCGCCGCGATCCGGGCCGCCCTGCCGTCGCTGCGCCACACCGTCAGCATCGGCTACCTCGACCCGACGGGCCCCGCGCCCGAGGGCGCGCTGGGCTGGGCCGAGCTGGCCGCGCCCACCGACGAGCCGTTGACGTTCACGCCGGTGCCGTTCGACCACCCGCTCTACGTGCTGTACTCGTCGGGCACCACCGGGCTGCCGAAGCCGATCGTGCACGGCCACGGCGGCATCCTGCTGGAGCACCTGAAGATGCTCGCCCTGCACCACGATCTGGGCCCGGCCGACCGGTTCTTCTGGTTCACCACCACCGGCTGGATGATGTGGAACTTCCTGGTCTCCGGCCCGGCGGTGGGGGCGGCCATCGTGCTCTTCGACGGCAACCCGGGGGTCCGGGCGGAGCCGGGCCGGCCGGCCGAGCCCGACCTTGGCGGGCTGTGGCGGCTGGCTGCGGAGACCGGGACGACGTACTTCGGCACCTCCGCGCCGTACCTGCTGGCCTGCCGTAAGGCCGGGTTGGTCCCCCGCGAGGTCGCCGATCTGTCGGCGCTGCGCGGCGTAGGTTCCACAGGTGCGCCGCTGCCCGCCGAGGGCTTCCGCTGGGTGTACGAGACCGTCGGCGACCACGTCCAGCTCCAGTCGCTCTCCGGTGGCACCGACGTGTGCACAGGTTTCGTCGGCGGGGTGCCGCTGCTGCCGGTGTACGCCGGTGAGATCGCCTGCCGGGCGTTGGGCGCCAAGGTGGAGGCCCGTTCCGCCGACGGCACGCCGGTCATCGGCGAGCTCGGCGAGCTGGTGATCACCGAACCGATGCCGAGCATGCCGGTGGGCTTCTGGAACGACCCCGACGGCACCCGTTACTCGGAGGCGTACTTCGGCGTCTACCCGGGCGTCTGGCGGCACGGTGACTGGATCACCATCAACGAGCGGGGTGGCTGCGTGATCACCGGCCGCTCCGACGCCACCCTCAACCGTGGTGGCGTGCGACTCGGCACCGCCGAGTTCTACTCGGTCGTGGAAGGGCTCGACGAGGTGATCGACTCGGTCGTCGTGCACCTGGAGGACGACGAGGGCGGCGCCGGTGAGCTGCTGCTCTTCGTGGTGTTGGCCGAGAGTCTGGAGTTGGACGACCCGATGCGCGCGAAGATCTGCCGTGAACTGCGCACGGCGCTCTCACCTCGGCACGTGCCCGACGAGATCCACCAGGTGCGTTCGGTGCCCCGCACCCTCTCGGCGAAGAAGCTGGAGGTGCCGGTCAAGAAGATCCTTACCGGCACCCCGGTGGACCAGGCGGCGGCCAAGGGTGCCCTGGTGAACCCCGAATCCCTCACCGCCTTCGCCGCCCTGGCCCAACGCCGAGCCACCGACAGCACCCCCGCCTGACAGTCCCCCCGGCCGTCAGGCCCCGGCCCCCGCCCCCGGCTCGACCGACCCCAAGGCCAACCGGGGCGCGGCGGGCGGGTCACGGGAGGGTGTGGGTGACCTTTTCGGTGGCTTGGCGGCTGGTCAGGCGGGCGGGGTCCTGGTTGGCGCAGAGGACGACTGTGGCGGCCCGGGTCAGCGGGGCCAGCAGCCAGTCGACCGGGTCGGGGTAGCGGGTGGCGTCGACCAGGACCCGCGCGCCGGGCTCGATGCCCAATTCGGTGGCGCGGGCCTCGGCACGACTCAGCAGGTGCGCGTCGGTGGGCCCACTGCCGGATTGCGGCGTGAAGTGGTCACCGTGTCCGCGTACCTCGACGACGTAGTCGGCGAACCCGGGCGGCACCTGCCGAAGCGGGGCGGCGAGCGTGGCCAACCCGAGGGCGTACCGCTCGTCGGCGGACCAGGACTGCGCCTCGTCGAACTGGTCGGCGGCGGCGAAGAGCACCCCCACGTCGCCCGGCGTGTCGACGACGCTCAGCTTGGCCGACCAGCAGGCCAGCAGCACCGCCGCGGTCTGCCAGTGTGGCGGCAGCAGCACGCCGGCCGGGGTGCCCGGCGCGAGGCCGACCTCGTCGACGAGGAGGTTGGCGGTCTTCGCCACCCAGTTCGCCAATGTGACGCCGGAGAGTTCGGTGCGGTCGCCGGTGGCGTCGTCGTACCAGGTCAGCAGCGGTCGGGTCGGGTCGGTCGCGATCGCGTCGGCGAACACCCGGGCAATGTTGTCGGCCATCGGCGCGAACGATACGCCAGTGCGGGCCGTACTCGATGACGATGACAAGTCGGCGTACCGTCGGGTCGCAGTCAGCGTCGGCCCCGCGCCCCGGCGTAGGCTTTACCCCCGGAGTGTTGTTCCCCACAGGCCCGCCATACAAGGAGTCGCCCCGTGACCGCCGGTCGCCCGCCCCGCGTGCTCATCGACGCCACGAGTGTCCCCACCGACCGTGGTGGTGTCGGTCGATACGTCGACGGTCTGCTCGGTGCCCTCGGCAAGGTGTGCGGGTCGGGGGTGGAGCTGGCGGTGGTCAGTCTCCGCACCGATCTGGAGCGGTACACCCGCATGCTGCCGGGCGCGGAGATCATCCCGGCCCCGGCCGCCGTGGCACACCGTCCGGCCCGGCTCGCCTGGGAGCAGACCGGCCTGCCGCTGCTCGCCCAGCAGGTGGGCGCAGAGGTGCTGCACTCGCCCTTCTACACCTGCCCGCTGCGGGCCGGGTGTCCGGTCACGGTCACCGTGCACGATGCGACGTTCTTCACCGAGCCGGAGCATTACGACAAGTCGCGCCGCACGTTCTTCCGCAGCGCCATCAAGACCTCGTTGCGCCGCGCCAACCGGGTGATCGTGCCCAGCAAGGCCACCCGGGACGAGCTGATCCGGCTGCTCGACGCCGACCCGACGCGGATCGACGTGGCGTACCACGGCGTCGACCAGGCTGCCTTCCACGCTCCCACCGAGGAGGAGAAGGCTCGGGTACGTGCGCGTCTGGGGCTGGGCAACAGCAGCTACGTCGCCTTCCTCGGCGCCAAGGAGCCTCGGAAGAACGTGCCCAACCTGATCCGTGGGTGGGCGCGGGCGGTGGCTGACCGGGTCGACCCGCCGGCCCTGGTGATCGCCGGTGGGCAGGGGCACGACGAAGACATCGACCGGGCGGTCGCCGAGGTGCCCTCGCACCTGCGTCTGCTGCGCCCCGGCTACCTGCGCTACGCCGACCTGCCGGGTTTCCTCGGCGGAGCCCTGGTCGCCGCGTACCCGTCCTACGGCGAGGGGTTCGGGCTGCCGATCCTGGAGGCGATGGCGTGCGCCGCCCCGGTGCTGACCACACCCCGGCTCTCGCTGCCCGAGGTGGGCGGCGACGCGGTCGCGTACACCTCGGAGGACCCGGAGCAGATCGGCATCGACCTGGCCGCCCTGCTCGACGACGAGCAGCGGCGGTTGTCGCTGGCGAAGGCGGGGTTCGACCGGGCCAAGGAGTTCACCTGGGAGTCCAGCGCCGAGGTGCACATCGCGGCGTGGAGTCGCGCCCGTTCCTGATCCTTCGCGCCGCTGCGGGTGACCCGTGCCACTTTGGGCAGGTACGTCGGGCATGATGTGCGGATGCTCTATGCGGTCATTCCGGCAGGTGGCAGTGGCACGAGGTTGTGGCCGTTGTCCCGCGCCGGCCATCCCAAGTTCCTCCACCCGCTGACCGGCACCAGCGCCTCGCTACTCCAGGCGACAGTCGAACGGCTCGCGCCGCTGACCACACCGGATCGGACCCTTGTGGTCACCGGTGCGGCGCACGTCGCGGCGGTGGCACGGCAGCTGACAGTGCTGCCGGAGGAGAACATCCTGGTCGAGCCCTCCCCCCGGGATTCCTGCGCGGCGATCGCGTTGGCCGCCGCGGTGATCGCGACGCGTGACCCGAACGCGGTGATGGGCAGCTTCGCGGCCGACCACCTCATCCGCGACCCGGACAGCTGGGTCTGCACGGTCCAGGAGGCGGTCCGCGGGGCCGAGCAGGGCATGCTGATGACCGTCGGTATCACTCCGACCCGTGCGGAGACCGGCTACGGCTACCTGGAGACCGGCGATCCGACCGAGGGTGTGCCGTGGCGGCCGGTGGCCGAGTTCAAGGAGAAGCCCGCCGCCGAGGTCGCCGAGGCGTACGTCCGTTCGGGCCGGCACCTGTGGAACGCCAGCATGTTCGTGTGGCGGGTGGACGTCTTCCTCGCCGAGCTGGCCCGCCAGCAGCCGGCGCTGCACGCCGGCGTCGCCGCGATCGCCGCCGCCTGGGGCACCCCGGAGCAGGACGACGTCCTGGGCGCGATCTGGCCGACCCTGCCGAAGATCTCCGTCGACTACGCGGTGATGGAGGGCGCGGCCACTGCGGGTCGAGTCGCGACGGTGCCGGGTGACTTCGGTTGGAACGACGTCGGTGACTTCCACACCCTGGGCGACGTGCTGCCGGCCGACGACTCGGGCAACGTGGTGCTCGGCACGGAGGCCAAGCCGGGTGTGCTGCTGCGCGACAGCAGCAACCTCGTGGTCGTCCCGCAGTCGGGTCGGTTGGTGGCAGTGCTCGGTCTGCGCGACCTGATCGTGGTGGACACCCCGGACGCGGTGCTGGTCTGCCCGCGCGACCGGGCGCAGGACGTCAAATCCCTGGTCGACGAGCTCAAGGAGCGAGGCGAAGAGGGCTACGTCTGAGGGCGGCGAGGCCCGGTGCGATCAGTTGGACGGTCCCGCCGGCCAGCGGCTCGGGCAGCTGGTCCGGTGGGAACCAGCCCAGCTCCTCGGCCTCGTCGCTGACCTGCTCCACAGCCGAGGGCGGGGCGATCA
This sequence comes from Micromonospora sp. NBC_00330, assembly GCF_036136635.1. Lineage (NCBI taxonomy): Bacteria > Bacillati > Actinomycetota > Actinomycetes > Micromonosporales > Micromonosporaceae > Micromonospora > Micromonospora sp. NBC_00330. Next base: position 4,919,998 of record NZ_CP108012.1, on the reverse strand, counting down.
CCGCGAATCGGACGTCGTAGTGCGCCGAGCCGCCCTGACACTGCACCTGGTGCACGTCCACGTCGATCGGCACCGGGTCGATGCGCAGGCCGGCGATCCCCGACTCCTCGGTGGCCTCGCGGAGCGCGGCGGCGACCAGGGTCCGGTCGACCGGCTCGCAGTGCCCGCCGAGCTGCACCCAACGCCCGAACTTGACGTGCAGGCAGAGCAGCACCCGGGAGCCGGTGGAGTCCAACACCAACGCGCTGGCGGTGACGTGCCCGGGCCGGTGCTGCCGGCTCATCGCGACCGGGCCGGCGGCGAGCAGCGCGAGGGTCCGGTCCCGCGCGCTGGCCGCGTCCGGGCTGGTGGGCTGCCAGCCTTCCAGCAACGCGGTGGCGTCGGCGTGCAGCGCCTTGTACGCCTCGGGGTCGGTCGTCTGGGCGGTCGGGCCGGTAATCACGGTGTCGGGCACCCCGCCACTGTACGAGCGCGTGCTCCGTACGCTGGCTCGGTGACAATGCGACTCGTCGAATTCGTGGTGGCCGGCAACGAGGCCAGCGATCTGCTGCCGGTGCGGTCGGCGGCGCTGCTGCACGCGTACGCCGCCCGGCGGGGCTTCTGGACGGTCCTGGACGAGGGGCCGGTGGAGCGCTGCCTCGCGCTGCTGCTGGAGCGCGACGACGGGGAGTGGACGGCAGTGCACGTGCGGGCGGATGCCGGTGCGGAGAACGGGCGGACCGAGGACGGTGAGGCGCTCGCCCACCACGACGGCTGGGTGTACGTCTTCGGCTCCCACTTCGGCTCGAAGGCCGGCCCGCTGCGACCTCGGCGCGCCTTCGTGGCCCGGTTCCGCGAGGACGACGCGGCGGCCGGGCCGGTGCCCGTGCACGTGGTGCGCAACTCGTTTCGACTGCACCGGGCGGTGAACGACGCTCTCGCCGCAGCCCCGCTGACCCTCCTGCCGGCGGGGGAGCGGGTGCGGGAGCGGTTCATCGTGGAGACGCTAGCGCGGGGGACCGTCCGGGAGAAGAGCTGGGTGAGCCGGTTGGCCCCGGGCGACCTGCCGTTGAACGTGGAGGCCGCGGCGTTCACCCCGGCCGGGACGGTGCTGCTTGGGCTGCGTTTTCCGGTCACCGACGCCGGTGAGCCGATCCTGGTCGAGGTGGCCGGTGTGCCGGGCATGTTCACGGCCGAGCGGACATGGCCGCGGGCGTTGGGCGCGTACGTGCTGACGGCTGTCACTCCACCGGGGCAGCTGACCGGCTTCCGCGCGATCACCCCGACGGTGGACGGTGGGTACGCGGCCGTGATCGGCTCGATCGACGCGTTGGGCAAGGGGTCGGTCCTGCTCGACGACCATCCGGGTGGGGGTGCTGTCACCTCCCGGCACGTCCGCTTTCGGCTCACCGGTGGCGAGGCGGGCGACGGGCGGCGGCTCGTCGGGGAGCAGGTGGCGGACCTGGCCCCGTTTCACCACGTCGAGGGAGTGGCGGAGCTGGACGGGGTGTCGTTCTACGTCACGGACGAGGACCATCGGGTCGCGCTCTGGGTCGGCTGAGCCGGCGCGGGGGTGGGATGACCGGACGGCACCTCTGCGGAGCAAGGGCCGCAGACCCTCGTGGTGCCGTCCGATCACCGGGGCCTCCCCGGTCCCGGTGCCCCGGCAGCACGGGCGTCGAGGACGCGCGGCGCCGTGTTCGGGCATGGGAAGCATGCCCAACCGGCCCCGGAGGCGTCGAGGTTTTTCAGTCCAGGCTTAAAGATGGAGATTACTGCCGGCCAGGTAGAGTCGAACGGTCATCCGGCATCCCCCTGTCGGCGACACAGGAGCGCTCCATGCTGAAGATCCACTTTTCTGGGGAGGACATCCTCCGAACCCGGGTGGCGCCGGCGGCGGACCCGGTCTGGGAGCTGGTCCTCAGCCTGCACGTGCTGCGCGGCCGCACCCGCGATCCGCTGACCGCCAACTGGCGGCGCAGCGTGGCCCGGGATCTGCGCCAGGACTCCGCCTCCGAGCAGCTCCGCCTGCTCTTCGCGTTGAACCCGCCGCGTGGCTACTTCCCCGACTTCCTCACCCCGTACGCCAGCGTCGAGGGCTTCGAGGCCGGGCTGGACGCGCTGCGCCGTACCCCCACCGAGTTGCTGCACCGGGACCTGAGCGTGCTGGCCGCCGAGAATCAGCTTCCCTCCTCGGCGGCCGCGCTCGCTCGCGGTGAGGTGTCGGCACTGCACCACCTGGCCGAGTCGATGGAGCAGTACCGGTCGTTGGCGATCGGCCCGTACTGGAGCCGGATCCAGGCCGCGGTTGCGGCGGACCGCACGCGGCGGGCGCGGGCGCTGCTCGACGGCGGCGTCGAGGGCCTGCTCACCAGCCTCCGGCCGGCGATGCGCTGGGAGAGCGGGGTGCTGGAGGTCCGCAGCTACCCGCACAGCCGGGAGCTGCACCTGGACGGCCGTGGGCTGCTGCTGGTGCCGTCGTTCTTCTGCGCGGCCACCCCTGTCGCACTGCTCGACCCAGCGCTGCCACCGGTGCTGGTCTACCCGGTGGACCGGCTGGGCGCGCTGGTCCCCGCCGACGCCGGTGCCGCGTCCGGTGCTGCCCGCGAATCACTCGCCGCGCTGCTGGGCCGCACCAGGGCGGCGGTGTTGCAGGCCAGCGACGAGGGCTGCACCACAGGGGAAGTCGCCCGCCAGCTCAGCATCTCACCGGCGGCGGCGAGCCAGCACGCCACGGTGCTGCGCAACGCTGGTCTGCTGGTCAGCCACCGCGAACGCAACAGCGTGCTGCACACGTTGACCCCGCTGGGCCGGGCCATGCTGGACGCGTGACCCGGCCGTTCACACCGGCCGAGAGCGGTTCTACAGGGCGAGCGCGGCGCTCGCCGGGCTGCCGGGCGGTGGCGGCAACAGTGTCGACCCGACGCCCTGGGCGGCCAGGGCGACGCGCAGCCGGTGCAGGTCGGCGCCGAAACGGACCAGACCGAACGGCTCGACGGGCGTCGGTGCCGAGCCGAGCAGCAGGTCGGCGCCGTCCGGCCACCCGGGCATCTCGGCGACCAGACCGGCGCGTACCTCGGCCTCGTCGACCAGCGTGAAGACCGTGCCGGGGGCGACCAGCCCGGCGACCTCGTCGATCGCCCGTCGCACCGCGGTCAGGTCGGCCGGCGTCGGGCCGGGACCGTCGGTCAGGGTTGCGGCGTCGGAGAGCCCGGCGGCGCGTGCCTCGGCGGTACCGAGCGAGAACAGGTCCTGTGTCGCGTCGCGGATCAGCGCCCGCGCGCCACCGGCGTCGTCCGGGCTGGTGGCCGGCAGGTAGCCCCGCACCACAGCGACGGGCACCTGATCGCACTTGCCCTTGATCAGTTCGCCGGCACCCGCCAGCTCGTCCACAACTGCCATCTGGGTCAACTGCAACTCGTTGCCGTACGGGTCGACCTCGCCCCGGTGGTCGCGGATGGCCGGCATTCCGGCCACCCCGAGCGCCACGTCGGTGAGCCCGTTGCGCCAGGGCCGACCCATCGTGTCGCTGATGATCACGGCCAGGTCCAGGTCGTAGCGCTCCCGCAGGGTGTCCCGCAGAGCCCGCGCCGAGGCGTCCGGGTCGACCGGCAGCAGCACCAGTTGGGTCTTGTCCACGTTCGACGCGTCGATCCCCGCCGAGGCCATGACGAAACCGTGGTGGGTCTGCACGATCCGGGTCGCCCCCCGGCTGGCGACCACCCGGGCGGTCTCACCGGCCAGGACCTCGTCCCGGGCGGCCAGCCGTTCCGGCCCGTCCGCCGGCACGTTGACGAGCCGCCCCTCCGCCTTGGAAACGATCTTGCTGGTCACCACCAGCACGTCGCCGTTGCGCAGCCACGGCGCGGCGGTCGCGATCACCGCGGCCAGGTCGTCACCCTCGGTCACGTGGCCGATGCCGAGCACCGGCAGAATCTCCAACCTCACGTCAACTCCACCGCGGCGCGGACCATGGCCGCCGTCGCCGCCTCGTCGGTCATCCGCAGCGGCACCGCGCGGACCGTCACCTCGGGCACCACAGTGCCCGCGTCCTCCTCGGCCACCAGCCAACCGTCGAGCAGGCCGCCGCTCGCCCGGCCGCCGTAGAGCCGACCCACCCCCGCCGCGCTGCACTCCGTACCGAGCACGGCCAGGCAGCGGTCGGCCATGCCCCGGACCGGCGCGCCACCGATGATCGGGGAGACACCCACCACCGGCGCCGGGCCGTCCGCCACCGCCGCACGCAGCCCCGGTACGGCCAGCACCGGCGCGACGCTCACCACCGGATTGCTCGGCGCGATCAGCACCAGGTCGGCCGAGGCGATCGCGTCCAGCACCCCCGGGGCCGGCTTCGCCGTCTCCGCGCCGACGAACACGAAACGGTGCGTGGGGATGTCGGCCCGGTACCGCACCCACCACTCCTGGAAGTGGATCGCCCGCTGACCCTGGTCGTCCTCCACCACGGCATGGGTCTCCAGGCGGTCGTCAGTCGCCGGTAACAGGCGTACGCCCGGCTCCCAGCGGCTGGACAGCGCCTCGGTGACCGCGCTCAACGGGTAACCGCCGTTGAGCATGGTGCTGCGGACCAGGTGGGTGGCGATGTCCTTGTCGCCGAGGCCGAACCAGGTCGGCTCCGCCCCGTACGCGGCCAACTCCTGTTTGACAGTCCAGCTCTCGCCGACCCGACCCCAGCCCCGTTCCGGGTCGGCGCCCCCGCCGAGGGTGTACATGACGCTGTCCAAGTCTGGGCAGATCTTCAACCCGTGCAACCACAGGTCGTCGCCGACGTTGACAACGGCGGTCACCTCCGCGCCGACGTCACGGGCGTACGCCCGGACCCCGAGCAGGAACCGGGCGCCGCCGATGCCGCCGGCCAGAACCACGATGCGCATGTCGACCATCCTCGCGCACGTGACGCCTCCGATCCCTGGGTGGCCCGGGAGACTAGGCTCACGTGCACCCTGTCCGTTGATGCCCCGAGGGGGAGCTCGTGACCAGCCCCGCCGAGCCCGCGTCCGCCGACGCGACGCAGGCCCGCCAGCTGACCAAGCCACTACGGGAGCTCGCCGCGCTCGCGCTGCTTGGCGCCAACGCCGTGTTCCTCTTCGTGGGCCTGCTCCGGCTCATCGCCCCGAACGACTACAGCTCCTTCACCGACCGCGCGGGTAGCGCCTTCTACGCGTTCATCGGCGTGGAGGCGGTAGGCCTCCCACTGCTGGCGGTGCTGCTGGCCACGCACATCTCGCCGGTGTTGGCGAAGGCGAAGCTGATCACGCAGGCAGCTGTCGTCGAGTACGCGGTCAGCGCCCTGTTCGGCACGCTGACCATGCTGATCTGGACGGTGGGCCGGCTGGCCGAGGCCGAGGTGCTCGACGCGCTGCTCGGTGTGCTCACCCGGTTCGCCTGGATGGTGATCTTCGCGATCGCCGCCTGGGTGGTCTACACGATCTGGCGCGCCCACTACTACGTGCCGCGAGCCAAGCCGCAGCCGGGCGTATACGGCCAGCCCCAGCCGGGCTGGCCGCAGCAGCAGGGCGGTTGGCCGGCTCCGGGTCAGCCCGGCGGCCAGCCGCAGGGCGGATGGCCCGCTCCCGGCCAGCCTGGTGGTTACCCGCAGGCCGGTCAGCCGGGTGGTTACCCGCAGGCCGGGCAGTACGGCCAGCAGTCGCCGCCGTTCCAGCCCCCGCAGTCGGCCCCGCCGTTCCCGCAGTCCGCGCCGCCGCACCCGCAGTCGGCCCCGCCGTTCCCGCAGTCCACGCCGCCGTTCCAGGCGCCGCAGTCCGCGCCGCCGGCGAACCCCGCCTCCCAGTCGACGCAGCCGTCCCCGGCCGCGCCGCCGCCGTTTGGGCAGCCGCCGTCGGCCGACCCCACTCAGGCGATCCCGCGCCAGTCCGCCGACCCGACCGAGGTCATTTCCCACCCGGCCGACCCGGACGCCGACCGCACCCAGCACATCAAGCCCAACGACCACCCCGACCAGCCCCGCTGAGTCCGCCCCGATCAGCAGCCCAACCATGCGTCTGCTGGCTCCTGCCCGCGTCGGCGACGCGGGCAGGAGCCGACGCAGGGTAGATCTTGGACACTTTCCGTTCCGCGCTGACGGAAAGTGTCCAAGATTGCCAGCTTCGGGGTGTGAACGGCCTGAGTTCGTCGTGTGAGGCGCTGCCGTGATCGCTGAGTGCCGTTTCCCACGGTGCGGGCCGGGACTGGTTGGGTCGCGTCGGGCTGCGCATAGGGTGAGTGGATGGTTGATCGCACCCACTCCGGCCCGACCGATGCGAGCGTGCGGCGAGCCCTGGGCCGGGCCGCGAACGGGCGGGCGCTCGATGTCGACGAGGCGACCGCGCTGTTGTCCGCTCGCGGCGACGCGCTCGACGAGCTGCTCCGGCTCGCCGGGGGAATCCGCGACGCCGGGCTGCGCGACGCCGGGCGGCCGGGTGTGGTCACGTACTCCAAGAAGGTCTTCATTCCGCTGACCCGGCTCTGCCGGGACCGCTGCCACTACTGCACCTTCGCGACAGTGCCGCACCGGCTGCCGGCGCCGTTCCTGGACCGCGACGAGGTCCTCGCGATCGCTCGGGCCGGTGCCGCGCAGGGCTGCAAGGAGGCACTGTTCACCCTGGGCGACCGGCCGGAGGAACGCTGGCCGGCGGCCCGGACCTGGTTGGACGAACGCGGTTACGACTCGACCCTTGACTACCTGCGCGCCTGTGCGGTGGCGGTGCTGGAGGAAACCGGCCTGCTGCCGCACCTCAACCCCGGGGTGCTGTCCTGGTCGGAGCTGCAACGGCTCAAGCCGGTAGCGCCGAGCATGGGCATGATGCTGGAGACGACAGCTACCCGGCTCTGGTCCGAGCCGGGTGGCCCGCACTTCGGCTCACCGGACAAGGAGCCGGCGGTCCGGTTGCGGGTGCTCGAGGACGCGGGCCGGGTCGGGGTGCCGTTCACCACCGGCATCCTGATCGGCATCGGGGAGACCCCGGCGGAACGGGTGGACGCGCTCTTCGCGATCCGCCGCGCCCACCGGGAGTACGGGCACCTCCAGGAAGTGATCGTGCAGAACTTCCGCGCCAAGCCGGACACGGCGATGCGCGGCATGCCCGACGCGGAGCTGCACGACCTGGCCGCCACTGTGGCGGTGGCCCGGCTGCTGCTCGGCCCGAAGGCCCGGATCCAGGCCCCGCCGAACCTCATCGCCGGCGAGTACGACCTGCTGCTGCGCGCCGGCATCGACGACTGGGGTGGCGTCTCCCCGCTCACCCCCGACCACGTCAACCCGGAGCGCCCCTGGCCGCAGATCGACGAGTTGGCCCGGCACACCGAGCTGGCCGGGTTCACGCTGCGGGAGCGGTTGACGATCTACCCCGAGTACGTGCGCGCTGGTGACCCGTGGCTCGACCCACGGTTGCTGCCGCACGTCGGCGCCCTGGCCGATCCGTCGACGGGCATGGCGGTCGAGTCGGCGATGCCGCAGGGACGACCGTGGCAGGAGCCGGAGGAGGTGTTCGGCGGGCGGGTCGACCTGCACGCCACCATCGACACCACCGGCCGCACCGACGACCGGCGCGGCGACTTCGACAGCGTCTACGGCGACTGGTCCGAGGTCGCTGGCAAGGTCACCCCGGAGGCGACAGCCCGCCGGACGGGCGTACCCGTGGCACCGGCCGGGATTGGCGCGGACCGTGACCTGGCGGCCGGGCTGCGGCTCGCCGCCGACGACCCGGCGGCGCTGCTCGATCCCGCGCACACCGATGCCGCGCTGGCGCTGTTCGGCGCGGACGGGCCGGCGCTCGACGAGCTGTGCCGCCTCGCCGACGACGTGCGCCGTGCGGCGGTCGGCGACGACGTCACCTACGTGGTCAACCGCAACATCAACTTCAGCAACGTCTGCTACGTGGGCTGCCGATTCTGCGCGTTCGCGCAGCGTGAGCGGGACGCCGACGCGTACCGGCTCTCCGTCGAGCAGGTCGCGGACCGAGCCGAGCAGGCGTGGGCCCTCGGCGCCAGCGAGGTGTGCCTCCAGGGCGGCATCGACCCGAAGATGCCGGTCACCGGGTACGCCGACATCGTGCGCGCGATCAAGGCTCGGGTGCCCGAGATGCACGTGCACGCGTTCTCGCCCATGGAGATCGTCACCGCCGCAGCGAAGGCCGGAGTGCCGGTCCGTGAGTGGCTGCTCCAGCTCCGCGAGGCCGGGCTGGACACCATTCCGGGCACCGCCGCGGAGATCCTCGACGACGACGTGCGCTGGGTGCTGACCAAGGGCAAGCTCCCGGCCGCCGCCTGGGTCGAGGTGGTCAGCACCGCCCACGAGCTGGGCATCCGGTCCAGCTCCACGATGATGTACGGCCACGTCGACCACCCCGGGCAGTGGCTGGCGCACTTCCGGGTGCTGGCCGGGGTGCAGGACCGCACCGGCGGGTTCACCGAGTTCGTGGCGCTGCCGTTCGTGCACACGAATGCTCCGATCTATCTGGCGGGTATCGCCCGACCCGGCCCGACCTGGCGGGAGAACCGGGTGGTGCACGCCATGTCCCGGCTGCTGCTGCATGGCCGGATCGACAACATTCAGTGCTCCTGGGTGAAGCTGGGTGACGAGGGCACCGTCGCGATGCTCCAGGGCGGCTGCAACGACCTCGGCGGCACCCTGATGGAGGAGACCATCTCCCGAATGGCCGGCTCCGACAACGGTTCGGCGCGTACCGAGGAGCAGTTGCGGGCCATCGCGAAGGCCGCCGGTCGTCCGGCGCGCAAGCGGTCGACTGCGTACGGTCACGCCCGGCCCTGACGTCGAACCTTTCTCCGCCACCGGCCGTACCACGCGATGCCGGTGGCGGTCGCGGCGAGGACCGCCGCCGGTGTCCCCTCAGGGGCCCGGCGGCGTCGCGAGACGGCACCGGACCCGTCCGTCTCCGCGGGCGCGCTCGCGCCACCGCCGGAAAGGTTGCCCATGACCAGTGATCAGCGGAAGCGGCAGTGGCCGCGACTGACCCGCCGGCAGACGTTGACCGCCGCGGCCAGCGCCACCCTCGGCGCCGCCGCGCTCACAGTGCCGGGCCTGTCGGCCGCGCAGAACGCCCCCGGCGCGGCCGGACGAGCCGACGAACCGATCATCGTGCACCTGCGTGACGCCGCCTCCGGAACGATGGACGTCTTCGTCGGTGAGACGCGCATCGAGGTACGCGACCGCGGCCTGGCGGACCGGCTGCGGCGCGCCGCCCGGCGCTGACCCGTCCCTCCGTCCCGCCATCCTGTCCCCGCCCAGTGAGGTTGGTCCGTCATGTCTTCCCACCGCGAGGCCCCGGAGATAGCCAAGGATCCGGTCGCCGACAGCTCCGACCTGTACGCGTTCGTCAGCCCCGACAAACGCGACACGGTCACGTTGATCGCCAACTACGTGCCGTTGCAGCTCCCCTCCGGGGGCCCGAACTTCTTCGAGTTCGGTGACGACGTGCGGTACGAGATCCATATCGACAACGACGGCGACGGTCGTCCGGATGTCACCTACCGGTTCGAATTCACCACCGAGATCACCAACCCGAACAGTTTTCTCTACAACACCGGTCCGATCGATTCGCTGGACAGCAAGAACTGGAACCGGCGGCAGTTCTACAGCCTGACCCGGGTGGCCGACGGCCGCGAGCACCGGCTGGCGCACAAGCTGCAGTGCCCGCCGTGCAACGTCGGCCCGCTGTCCACCCCGAAGTACGCCGACCTGGTGCGGCAGGCCACCTACTCGCTCTCCACAGGAGAGCGGGTCTTCGCCGGGCAGCGCGCCGACGGGTTCTTCGTCGACCTCGGGGCGATCTTCGACCTCGGCACGCTGCGGCCGTTCCAGCAACTGCACGTCGCCGGGAAGAAGATCTTCAAGGCCGAGGGGGAGCCGGTCAACGCCACCGACCGGATGAACGTGCACAGCATCGCGGTGCAGGTGCCGCTGGAGCGGGTACGTCGGCGCGCCAACCGGTACGGTGCCGCCGATCGGGCGTCGGTGATCGGGGTGTGGACGTCGGCGTCACGTCGGCAGGTGCGGGTGCTCGGCGACCGGGGTGGGGCGGACACCAGCACCGGCCCGTTCACCCAGGTCTCGCGGCTGGGCAATCCACTGTTCAACGAGGTCATCGTGCCGATGTCCAAGAAGGACCTGTGGAACTCGCTGCCGCCGACGGAGGACAAGCGGTTCGCCCAGTTCGTCGAGCAACCGGAGCTGGCCGCGTTGCTGCCGGCGCTCTACCCGGACGTCTTCCCCAACCTGGACAAGCTCACCAAGGCGAAGAAGGCCCGAGCCGACCTGGTGGCGATCCTGCTCACCGGCGTGCCGGCCGGGCTGATCGACGGCTTCACCAACACCACCGGTGAGGTGCAGGCCGACATGCTGCGACTGAACACCGCGATCCCGCCGACCAGACGTCCGGACCGGTTCGGGGTGCTCGGTGGCGACCTGGCCGGGTTCCCGAACGGGCGGCGGGTCGGCGACGACGTGGTCAGCATCGCGTTGCGCGCCATCGCCGGGGTCACCGTCCCGCTGGTGGACAAGACGTTCCAACCGGACGCCGCGGCCGCCGCTGTCACCCCGGGGCTGAGCGCCGCCGACGTGACAGCGCCGTTCCTCGGAAACTTCCCCTACCTGGGTACGCCCTACGACGGGTTCAACAACCCGCCGGCGGCGACCTGATCGGGGGGCGAGCGGATGCACGAGCACGCGTACGGGCCGTCGGAGACCGGGACAGTCGTCCTCGATCTGGGCGGCGACACCGGTGCCCTGATCGTCTACACGGGTCCGGATCTGCACGGCCGGGAGATCGAGATCAGTCGCGACGACGACCGGCGGGTCCACTCGGCGGTGCGTGAGCGTCGGGTGCGGGACGGCTCGTTCCACAGTGCGGTCTATCCCGATCTGCCGAGCGGAATTTATACCGTCTGGTGGGACGACCGTACGCCCGCCGGCACGATTTCTGTCCATGGTGGAGCGATAGCCGAGTTTGCCTGGCCCAGCAGCGGTTTCGGGGCCGCCGGCTGACCTCGACGCATCGGTTTTACCACCGCGCCCCGTCCACAATGTGGACGGGGCGCGAGTGCTGTCCGCAGCTCGACGGGCAGTCTGCGCCGCACCGCGTTAACCTGTCCCCCACCAAGATCAGCTTAGGGGTGGAGGTCTCTGGTGCCGTCCGTTCGACGACTGGTCGGAGAAGCGCCACGGCAGAAAAGTCGGGCAACTCGCCGGAGAGGGCGTTACTCGGCCGGGGTCTGAATCGATAGGGCAGGTTGCGAGGCTGGACGGCCCGAGTGGCCGCCCGGGGGTGTCGGGAGGGCGACTCCATTATCAAGTTTGGCTTGACGGCGCACGCATTACACGCGTGTAATTTGAATGGGGTTGTTCGCACGGAACGCAACAAAACGGGACCGGACGGACAAGCACGCCTTTCGCGTGGGGGGTTGCAGCGGCGATGACGCCGGTGCGCGACAAGGAGGCATTTGATGGACGGCCAGCTTGAGGTGGCCGACCTGCTCGGAAACGCGCCGGAGTGGCAGGAGCGGGCGTTGTGCTCGCAGACCGACCCCGAGGCGTTCTTTCCCGAGAAGGGCGGCTCGACCCGCGAGGCGAAGCGAATCTGCTCGCGTTGCGAGGTCAAGACCGAGTGCCTCGAATACGCACTGGGTCACGACGAGCGGTTCGGCATCTGGGGTGGGCTCTCCGAGCGGGAGCGGCGCAAGTTGAAGCGGCGGGCCGCCTGAGCGGTGCGAGGCCGAGGCAGTGGCCGCCTGGGCGGTGCAGGTCTGGGCGGGGGGCCGCCTGAGCGGTGTGAGGTCGAGGCGGTGGGGGCCGCCCGACTCTCCGCTCGGGGGGTTGGCTCAGGCGAGCTCGTCCGGGTCTACCCCGAGAAGATTCGCCACCTGTTCGATGATCACGTCATGGACGAGATCGGCGAGGTCCTCACGGTCCATCGCCCGGAACTCCAGGGGCCGCCGGTACAGCACGATCCGCGGCGGCACCTCCTGCCGGCCCGGGCGGCCGGGCAGCAGCCGGGCCAACGGGACCTCGCCGTCCTCCAGCACGTCCGAGTCGTAGACGTTCAGGTCCGGCGGAACGTCCTCGACCGCGAACTCGACCCCGGCCAGCTCCTTGGCGAACCGACGCTCCAGCGTCTCGACGGTGTCCAGGACCAGGTCGTCGAAGACCTCGGCCTTGGTCCGCGCCAGCGGCACGGTGGCCGGAACGAGCCGCCCCCGCAGGCCGCGCCCGTGCCGGTCACGATGCGCACGCCGGCCGGAGCCGGGGCGGCGGTGTTCCGGGCTCGTCATGAGGCAAAGGGTAGCGCCCGCGTCGGGCTGGTCAGCGGCAGCGCCGCTCCCGTGGCGCGGCGCGCCCAGAACGGTCGACTGTGATCACCATGACGGGCGTGTCGCAACGCGAAGCGATGCGCCGGACCCGGTAATGGAGATACCCTGCCGCACGTGAGGTCACCACGGCGCTGCTCCCGTAACGGCTGCCCCCGGCAAGCGGTCGCCACATTGACCTATGTCTACAACGAGTCGACAGCGGTGGTGGGGCCGCTGGCGGCGTTCGCCGAGCCGCACACGTACGACCTGTGTGAGCCGCACGCCCGCAGCCTGACCGCGCCGCGGGGCTGGGACGTCGTCCGACACGAGGGCGAGTTCGAGCCGCCGCCGCCCACCACTGACGACCTGGTCGCGCTGGCCGAAGCGGTCCGCGAAGCCGCCCGCCCGGCCCCCCGCCCCCCGGAGCCGGACCAGAACCGTCCCGAGAACCCGCACCAAACCGGCCGCCGAGGCCACCTCCGAGTAATCCCCCCCAACCACTAACCCCGCTCCCGCCTCGGCCCCCGGCCCCCGGCCCTCCCGGCCCGGCCCCCTTCGCGGGGTTGATCAAGAGGTTTCGGTCATCAGCCGGCGCGTTTTTGACGCAAACCTCTTGATCAACAGCGGTGGGGTGGGTGGGGGTTAGAGCTTGGTCCAGGCTTCGGTTAGGACTGTGCGGAGGATCTGCTCGATCTCGTCGAAGTGCTGCTGCTCGGCGATCAGGGGTGGGGCCAGCTGGATGACCGGGTCGCCCCGGTCGTCGGCCCGGCAGTAGAGGCCCGCCTGGAACAGGGCGGTCGAGAGGAAGCCGCGCAGAAGGCGCTCCGACTCGGCCTCGGTGAAGGTCTCCCGGGTGGTCTTGTCCTTGACCAGTTCAATGCCGTAGAAGTAGCCGTCGCCGCGGACGTCGCCGACGATCGGTAGGTCGTACAGCTTCTCCAGGGTGGCCCGAAAGGCGTCCTCGTTGGCGCGTACGTGCCCGACCAGGTCCTCGCGGGCGAACACCTCCAGGTTGGCCAGGGCCACCGCGCAGGAGACCGGGTGGCCACCGAAGGTCACGCCGTGGGCGAACATGCCGGTCTCGGTGAGGAACGGTTCCATCAGCCGGTCGCTGGCGATCATCGCGCCGAGCGGGGCGTAGCCGGAGGTGATGCCCTTGGCAGTGGTGATGATGTCCGGCTGGTAGCCGTAGCGCACCGCGCCGAAGTACTCGCCCAGCCGCCCCCACGAGCAGATCACCTCGTCCGAGACGAGCAGCACGTCGTACGCGTCGCAGATCTCCCGTACCCGCTCGAAGTAGCCGGGCGGTGGTGGGAAGCACCCGCCGGAGTTCTGGACCGGCTCGAGGAAGACCGCGGCGACCGTGTCCGGTCCCTCCCGCTCGATGGCCCGACCGATCTCGTCGGCGGCCCAGCGGCCGAACGCCTCGGGATCGTCGCCGTGCTCGGGCGCCCGGTAGAAGTTCGTGTTCGGCACCTTGATCGCGCCCGGTACCAGTGGCTCGAAGTCGCTCTTGATGCCGGGCAGGCCGGTGATCGACAGGGCGCCCATTGAGGTGCCGTGGTAGGCGATGTACCGGCTGATCACCTTGTACTTGTTGGGCTTTCCGGTGCGCTTGAAGTACGCGCGGGCCAGCTTCCACGCCGCCTCGACGGCCTCGGAGCCGCCGGTGGTGAAGAAGATCCGGTTGAGGTCGCCGGGGGTGAGGGCGGCGATCCGCTCGGCAAGCTCGATGGCCTTCGGGTGCGCGTAGGACCAGAGCGGGAAGTAGGCCAGCTCGCCGGCCTGCTTGGCGGCGGCCTCGGCCAGTTCGGTGCGGCCGTGGCCGGCGTTGACAACGAAGAGCCCGGCGAGCCCGTCCAGGTAGCGGCGACCCTGCGCGTCCCACACGTACGCTCCCTCGCCGCGCACGATGGTCGGCACCTCACCGGCGGAGTAGCTCGCCATCCGGGTGAAGTGCATCCAGAGGTGGTCGGTGGCGTTGGCCATGTCAGCCCCATCGGTCGTCGGGCCGGTCAAAGGGGTGAGGCCGGCCGCTCTGCCAACGGTTATCGCACAGTCTCAACCTCCGAAGCAAGTGTTATCGGCGGTATCACGGTCGGTTGGCGACGGATTTAGCGCAGAGGTGTCACGGAGGCAACGGAATCCGCACCGCTGTTGGCCCGGTTGATCGGCGGTCGGCAGGAGTCGAAGGTGTGCTGGTGGCTGCCTTTGGAGCTGAATCGTTTGCGACATCACGGCCGCCGGTCGGGATGGCAGGAGCAGGCCGAGCGTCCGTCGGACGCGGCTTCGGCTGCCCGGGTCGCGCCTGCCAACCGCCGAATCGTTTGCGACATCAGCTCCAAAGGGCCCGTCCGGTGGTAGCGCCTCCATCGGCCGCCGGCTCGATCCACTCCGGTTCGCTGAAATCGCGGTGTCCGGACGCGGTTGATACCGCGACTTTGGTGAAGTCGAGTGGATCAAGCGCGGGGGCGGGACGCGGGGGATAGGGAGCCGGGGGCCGCAGGCCGGGGCCGGGGACCGGGGCCGGGGACCGGGAGGGCGGGCCGGGGACCGGGAGGGCGGGCTGGGGACCGGGAGGGCGGGCTGGGGACCGGGAGGGCGGGCTGGGGACCGGGAGGGCGGGCTGGGGACCGGGAGGGCGGGCTGGGGACCGGGAGGGCGGGCCGGGGGGCGGGAGGGCGGGCCGGGGACCGGCCGGGTGCTGGTGCGCGACAGCAGGGACCGCGACGGCGGCACGCTGACCTTCGCGCCGACCGTCTGGACGTCGTTCGTCGAAGCGGTCCCTGCTGCCGACTCGGTCCGCACCACGCGCCGCTGATCCACTCGGGATCACGGAAGTCGGGGCATCAGGGCGGCCCGGACACCCCGACTTCCGGAAAGCCGAGTGGATCAAGAGCGGGCGTCAGGCCGTACCCCAGGTGTAGGTCTGCTTGCGCAGCTTGAGATAGACGAACGCCTCGGTGGAGAGCACCCCGGGCACCGCGCGTAGCCGTTGCAGGATCTCCAGCAGGTGGTCGTCGTTGCGGCAGACCACCTCGGTGAGCAGGTCGAACGACCCGGCGGTGATCACCACGTAGTCGACCTCGTCCAACTCGGCCAGCCGGTCGGCGACCGCTTCCAGGTCGCCGTCGGTACGGAGGCCGATCATCGCCTGCCGGTTGAAGCCGAGCTGGAGCGGATCGGTCACCGCCACGATCTGCATCACGCCGGAGTCGAGCAGCCGCTGCACCCGCTGCCGGACCGCCGCCTCGGACAGCCCCACCGCCTTGCCGATCGTCGCGTACGGGCGACGGCCGTCCTCCTGGAGTTGCTCGATGATCTGCTTGGCCACGTCATCCAGCAGAGCGTGATTGGCACCGTCACGGACAGCGACGCGTCGACCGCCATTGCTGTTCTCGTGCTGCCGGTTTGTCATTGCCCGCTCCCCATGTCCCGAATCGTGATGTCGCGCGTGTATCCCCGCGTAGTCTGGCGTATTTCGTCGTGCATCGCTATTCCCGCAACGGAATCCCTTGTAAGGGAGGTCACCTCATGTCAGGATCAGTCGTCCATGGCACTTGACCCTCCCGACATTCCCGCCGGCGCGCCTCCCCGTCCCGCCCGCCGACGATGACCCCCTAGGAGTCGTCATGCGTACTCCCCTCCGGCCCCTCTCCCGGCGTGGACTGCTCACCGGCACTCTCGGTTCGGCCGCCCTGCTCACCATGGGTGGCAGCCTCGCGGGCTGCGGCACCAAGGGCGCGCAACAGACCGAAGCTGGCTGCGTCAGCGAGGACCTCTCCGGCACCGAGAAGAAACTCGCCTTCGCGAACTGGCCGCAGTACATGGACGTGGACGACAAAGACGAGTCCAAGCGGCCGAGCCTCGACGAGTTCATCACGAAGACCGGCATTCAGGTGACCTACACCGAGGACATCAACGACAACAACGAGTTCTTCGGCAAGGTGCAGAACCAGCTCGCCGCCTGCCAGAGCACCGACCGGGACATCATCGTGCTGACCGACTGGATGGCGGCCCGGATGATCCGGCTCGGCTGGATCCAGAAGCTGGACCCGGCGAAGATCCCGAACGTGCAGGCCAACCTGCTTCCGTCGCTGCTCAACCGCCCCTTCGACGCCGAGAACCGGATCTCCATTCCATGGCAGTCCGGCCTCGCCGGCCTTGCCTACAACGGCAACGTCACAAAGGAACTGCGGACTGTCGACGAACTGCTCACCCGCCCCGACCTCAAGGGCAAGGTGACAGCGCTCAGCGAGATGCGCGACACCATGGGTCTGCTGCTCGGCTCGAACGGGCACGACCCGGCGAACTTCACCGCCGCCCAGTTCGACGACGCCCTCAACAAGCTCAAGAAGGCAGTCGACTCCGGGCAGATCCGCAAGTTCACCGGCAACGACTACGCGCCCGACCTGGCCAAGGGCGACATCGCCGCGTGCATCGGCTGGTCCGGTGACGTCATCCAACTGTCCGGTGAGGACGAGAAGGTGCGGTTCGTGGCGCCGGAATCCGGCGTGATGCTCTACAGCGACAACATGATGGTCCCCAACAAGGCCACTCACAGGGGCAACGCCGAAGCGCTGATCAACTACTACTACGAGCCGGCGGTCGCGGCGAAGCTCGCCGCCTACGTCAACTACATCTGCCCGGTCACTGGCGCTCAGGCCGAGATGGAGAAGATCGACCCCGAGCTGGCCGCCAACCCGCTGATCTTCCCCGACGACGCGCTGCTGTCGAAGTCCAAGGTGTTCATGGCCCTGGACGAGAAGCAGGAGAAGGAGTACGAGGGCAAGTTCCAACAGGTCATCGGGGCGTGACGAGGATGGCGCGCGAGACACCCGCCGGCGACCTGCGCCTGGCCAACCTCACCAAGCGGTTCGGCGTCTTCACGGCTGTCGACGACCTGAGCCTGACCATCGAGCAGGGCTCGTTCTTCGCCCTGCTCGGCGCGTCCGGCTGCGGCAAGACCACCACGTTGCGGATGATCGCCGGCCTGGAGGAGCCGACCAGCGGCCAGGTGCTGCTCGGTGACCGGGACATCGCCCGGCTGCGGCCGTACAAGCGGCCGGTCAACACCGTCTTCCAGAGCTACGCGCTCTTCCCGCACCTCACCATCTTCGAGAACGTCGCCTTCGGGCTGCGCCGACGCGGCATCCGCTCGGTCGACGACGAGGTCACCCGGATGCTGTCGCTGGTGCAACTCGACGGGTACGGCAACCGCCGCCCCGCCCAGCTCTCCGGCGGCCAGCAGCAGCGGGTCGCGCTGGCCCGCGCCCTGATCAACCGGCCGCAGGTGCTGCTGCTCGACGAACCGCTGGGCGCACTCGACCTCAAGCTGCGCCGACAGATGCAGATCGAGCTGAAGCGCATCCAGACCGAGGTCGGCATCACCTTCGTGCACGTCACCCACGACCAGGAGGAGGCCATGACCATGGCCGACACCGTCGCGGTGATGAACGCCGGCCGGATCGAGCAGTTGGGCGCGCCGGCCGACCTCTACGAGTTTCCCGCCACCGCCTTCGTGGCGAACTTCCTCGGCCAGTCCAACCTGCTCGCCGGCGAGGCCACCGGCGCCGGTGGCGGCGACGTCGCGGTGACGGCGCACGGCACGCGCTTCTCGGTGCCCGCCGGCCGGTCGCGGGCCGACCACGGCCCGGTCCACCTGGGGGTACGCCCCGAGAAGCTGATTCTGGTCGGCTCCGCCGACCAGGTGCCCGCCGGGCATCAGCACGTCACCGGAGTCGTCACCGACGCCTCCTACGTGGGAGTCAGCACGCAGTACCTGCTGCGCACCGGCTGGGGCACCGAGTTGTCGGTCTTCGCCGCAAACAGCGGGACGTCGACGCCGGTGGCGGTCGGCAGCGAGGCCGTCGCGTACTGGGATCCGCAGCACGCGTTCCTGCTGCCCCGTGACGCCGCCGACGCCGATCGGACGTCGCCGGTGCTGGACGAGCCGGTGGGTGCGTCGTCGTGACCCTGCTGGCCCCCACCAGGGCGGGGCACCCGCCACCCGCGCCACCGGCCGCCAGGTCCGGGCGACGCCGACTCCTGCCGTACCTCCTGTTGTTGCCCGGTGCGGCCTGGCTGCTCGTCTTCTTCGGTGTGCCGCTGGCGCAGTTGGCGGCGGCCAGCCTGTACGACCCCAGCGGCTCGCTCTCCACCGGGTACGCGATGACCTGGGCGGTTGGCAACTACCCGGACGTGCTGCAGGCGTACTGGCCGCAGTTCCTGCGTTCGTTCGGCTACGCCGGGTTGGCCCTGGTGTTGGCGTTGCTGCTGGGCTACCCACTGGCGTACGCCATCGCGCAGAAGGCCGGCCGCTGGAAGAACCTGCTGCTGGTGTGCGTCGTCGCGCCGATGTTCACCAGCTTCCTGGTTCGCACGCTGGCCTGGAAGACGATCCTCTCGGACAACGGCGCGCTCGTCGGCCTGCTGCGCGACGTGCACCTGCTCGCCCCGGACGGTCGACTGCTGGCCACCCCGTTCGCTGTGGTGCTCGGCCTGACGTACAACTTCCTGCCGTTCCTGGTGCTGCCGCTGTACGCGAGCCTGGAGCGGCTGGACCCCCGGTTGCTGGAGGCGGCCACCGACCTGTACGCGAGCCCGGTGCAGGCGTTCCGTCGGGTGACGCTGCCGCTGTCCATGCCCGGTCTGGTCGCCGGCACGCTGCTGTTCTTCATCCCGGCCAGCGGCGACTACATCAACGCCGAGCTGCTCGGCACCCCGAACGAATACATGATCGGCAACGTCATCGACTCGGCGTTCCTGGTCCGACTGGACTACCCGCAGGGCGCCGCGCTGTCGTTCCTGCTGATGGCGGCGATCCTCGCGGTGGTCTTCGGCTACCTCCGTCGAGCCGGCACGGAGGAGGTCCTGTGAGCGCGAGGAGCGCAGCGCAGCGGAGCCCCGCAGTCGCGAACGAGAGGCGGCTCTGATGAGGGTTTCCCGTTGGCTCGCGGACCGCTGGGTGATGATCGTGGCGTTGCTGGTGCTCGGCTACCTGGCGCTGCCGATCCTGGTGGTGGCCGCGTTGTCGTTCAACAGGCCGTCGAGCCGGCTGTCGTACGACTTCAACGAGTTCACGCTGGACAACTGGCGGCAGCCGTGCGCCACCTCGGACATGTGCGACGCGGTGGTCCGCAGCGTGCAGATCGGCTTCCTCGCCACTGTGGTCGCCACGGTGCTCGGGACCCTGATGGCGTTCGCGCTGGTCCGACACCGCTTCCGTGGCCGATCCGGGATCAACGTGCTGATCTTCCTGCCGATGGCCACCCCGGAGCTGGTGATGGGCACGTCGTTGCTGGCCCTGTTCGTGTCGGCGGGCGTACCGCAGGGTTTCTGGACCATCGTGATCGCGCACGTGATGTTCTGCGTGTCGTTCGTGGTGGTCACAGTGAAGGCGCGGCTTGCCGGGATGGACCGGCGGCTGGAGGAGGCCGCCATGGACCTCTACGCCAACGAGTGGCAGACCTTCCGGCGGATCACCCTGCCGCTGGTGCTGCCCGGCATCGTGGCCGCCGCGTTGCTGGCCTTCTCGCTGAGCTTCGACGACTTCATCATCACGAACTTCAACGCCGGCACCACAGTCACGTTCCCGATGTACGTCTGGGGCGCTGCCCAGCGTGGCATCCCACCCCAGGTCAACGTGATCGGTACCGCGATGTTCGCTGTCGCGCTGCTGCTCGTCGGGCTCAGTTCGCTGCGCGGTCGACGGGCCCGCCGCGCCAACCTGCTGGCCGGGCCGTCAGGTCACCTGCGTCGGTCGTCATGACCCTCCCGGATGCGGGTCTTCCGACCGGTGTGGCGTCATGACGCTCCCGCATACCGGCCGGGCGTTGGCCGACGCGGCACCCGTGCCGTACTGGCTCGATCGCCCGGACCGCCCCGACCCGCTACCGCCACTGAGCGGCCGGCACTCCGCGGACCTGCTGGTGATCGGCGGCGGTTACGGCGGACTGTGGGCCGCGCTGTTGGCGAAGCAGGCGGACCCGGACCGGGACGTGCTGCTCGTCGACGCCGGGACCTGCGGTTGGGCGGCGTCCGGGCGCAACGGCGGGTTCTGCGCCGCCTCGCTCACCCACGGCCTCGCCAACGGCGTCGACCGGTTTCCCGACGAGGTCGGCGAGCTGGAACGCCTCGGCCGGGACAACCTGGACGCCATCGCCGCCACCGTTGCGACGTTCGACATCGACTGCGACTTCGAGCGCACCGGTGAGCTGGCCGTCGCCGTCGAGCCGTACCAACTCGACGGGCTGGCCGCCGACGCGGACCTGGCCCGCCGGTACGGCCACCGGGTGCGGCTGCTCGACCGGGACGAGGTGCGCGCCGAGGTGCACTCACCGACGTACCTGGGTGGGATGTTCGACGCCGACCGGGTGGCCATGGTGGACCCCGCGAAGCTGGCCTGGGGTCTGCGCCGCGCCTGTCTCGACCTCGGAGTACGCGTACACGAGCACACCCGGGTCACCGGACTGCGTGCCGACGACGCCGCTGTGCACGCCAGCACCCTGGGCACCGATCCCACCGCCCAGCCGGCCGACGCTGACCGGGCCGGCACCCGGGCCGCCGGCCTGCCCGGCTCGATCCGGGCGCGCCGGGTCGTGCTGGCCACCAACGCGTTCCCGCCGCTGCTACGCCGGCTGCGGGCGTACCTGGTGCCGGTCTACGACCACGTGCTGATGACCGAACCGCTCACCCCGGCCCAGCGAGACGCCATCGGTTGGCGCCACCGGCAGGGGCTCGCCGACACCGCCAACCAGTTCCACTACTACCGGATCACCACCGACGGGCGGATCCTCTTCGGCGGCTACGACGCCGTCTACCACTACGGCAACCGGGTCGCGCCCGAGCTGGAGCAACGCCCGGCCACCTTCACCACCCTCGCCCGCCACTTCTTCACCACGTTCCCGCAGCTCGCCGACGTGCGGTTCAGCCACCGCTGGGGCGGGGTCATCGACACCTGCACCCGGTTCTGCCCGTTCTTCGGCACCGCCTACGGCGGTCGGCTGGCGTACGCGGCCGGCTACACCGGCCTCGGCGTCGGGGCCACCCGCTTCGGGGCCCGGGTGCTGCTCGACCTGCTCGACGGCGGGAACACCCCGCTGACCCGACTCGACCTGGTTCGCCGCAAGCCACTGCCGTTCCCGCCGGAACCCGTCCGCGCGGTCGGCATCAATCTCACCCGCTGGTCACTGGCCCGCGCCGACGCGCGTGAGGGCCGGCGCGACCTCTGGCTCCGTACTCTCGATCGTTTCGGTTTGGGGTTTGATTCCTGATGCGTGTCCTCCTCGTCGGCGCCGGTGGCGTCGGCTCCGCCGCCGTAGCCATCGCCGCCC
Source organism: Micromonospora sp. NBC_00330 (assembly GCF_036136635.1). Lineage (NCBI taxonomy): Bacteria > Bacillati > Actinomycetota > Actinomycetes > Micromonosporales > Micromonosporaceae > Micromonospora > Micromonospora sp. NBC_00330. The sequence continues at coordinate 4,898,363 of NZ_CP108012.1, read as the reverse complement.
GACGGAACTTCTTCGAGACCATGGTTGTCGCCGACCACGACCCCGTTCGAGCCCAGCGGGCGGTCGCCGGGCACGGTGACCGTTTCGTCGCCGCCCAGGTGGACGCCTCCTCGGCCGACGAGGTCACCGCACTGTGCCGGGAGCACCGGATCACGCACGTGCTGAACGCCGTCGACCCGCGGTTCGTCATGCCGATCTTCGACGGCGCGTTCGCTGCTGGCGCGGACTACCTGGACCTGGCGATGTCGCTGTCGCACGTCGAGACCGGCGTGAAGCTCGGCGACGAACAGTTCGCGCTGGCCGACACCTGGTCGGCGGCCGGTCGGCTGGCGCTGTGCGGCATCGGGGTCGAGCCGGGCCTCTCCGACGTGTTCGCCCGTTACGCCGCCGACGAACTGTTCAGTGAGATCGACGAGATCGGTGTCCGGGACGGGGCGAACCTCACAGTCGACGGGTACGACTTCGCGCCCTCGTTCTCCATCTGGACCACCATCGAGGAGTGCCTCAACCCGCCGGTCATCTGGGAGAGGGACCGGGGCTGGTTCACCACCGAACCGTTCTCCGAGCCGGAGGTCTTCCACTTTCCGGAGGGGATCGGGCCGGTCGAGTGCGTCAACGTCGAGCACGAGGAGGTGCTGCTCATCCCGCGCTGGGTCAAGGCCCGGCGGGTCACCTTCAAGTACGGCCTCGGCGACGAGTTCATCGAGGTGCTCAAGACGCTGCACAAGCTCGGCCTGGACGCTGTCTCCCCGGTGCGGGTACGCGGCGTCGACGTCTCCCCGCGCGACGTGGTGGCCGCGAGCCTGCCCGACCCGGCCACGCTCGGTGCCCGGATGCGCGGCAAGACCTGCGCCGGCACCTGGGTACGCGGCCTCGGCCCGGACGGGCAACCCCGCGAGGTCTACCTGTACCACGTGGTCGACAACGAGTGGTCGATGCGGGAGTACGGGCACCAGGCGGTGGTCTGGCAGACCGCCGTCAACCCGGTCGTCGCGTTGGAGTTGCTCGCCAGCGGTGCGTGGACCGGCGTCGGGGTGCTCGGGCCGGAAGCGCTGCCCCCGATGCCCTTTCTCGACCTGCTGAACGCCTACGGGTCACCGTGGGCGATGGAGGAACGGTGAGCCGGCCCCGCTGACGGCATCGCGACAGTTTCGTCGTCGCCGTCGGGCCTCCGATCCTCTGTCGACCCGGTGCGTGGTGATCTGCGGCATTTGTTGGTGCTGACACCCGCACGATCGGCCCTGCCCTGCCGACCTGGAGGTTTGCCGCACCTGCCGACTCGTCGCCAGCGAGCGCGCCCACCGATCTTTCCCACGAAGCGAAAGGCGCAGGTGACGAACGCGACGGGGGATATTGCAGGCTGTGTTTGCGACGACACTCATCGCCGTGACGATGCAACCACCACAGAACCCGGGGCCGCCGTACCCGCCGTCGTTCGGCCAGACGCCCCGACCGAACTGGTTCCGCCGGGCCACTCCCGCCAGCAGGGTCGCCGTGATCCTCGGCTCGGTGACGCTGTCGCTCCTGCTGCTCTGCTGCGCCGGCACCGCAATCGTCGGCGCGTTCACCGGCGAACCGGAATCGACAAAGACCGGCACCGCCGCCGAGCAGCCGCAGCAGCCGATCCTGGCCGCACCCGGCGAGCCGGCTCAGGAGGAGTCGCCGATCGACGCGCCGCCCTCCACCGTGCCCTCGTCCGCGCCTTTGTCGGTCGCACCCAGCCCGGCGGCCGCGCCGGTGGTCCAGGTGACGACAGTGACGGAGCAGGCCACCATCCGGTACGGCCAGCGGACCGTCAAGGACTCGTCACTGGCCGAGGGCAAGCGGGTCGTCCGGACCAAGGGCGTGAACGGCGCCCGGACCCTGACCTACGAGGTGACCACCACCGACGGTGTGCGGACGGCCAAGAAGCTGGTCACATCCGCGGTGACGAAGCAGCCGGTCACCCAGGTCGTGGCCGTCGGCACCAAGAAGCCGCAGTCGTCGAAGTGCGACCCGAACTACAGCGGCTGCGTCCCGATCGCCAGCGACGTCGACTGCGCGGGTGGCAGTGGCAACGGCCCCGCCTACGTCAGCGGGCCGATCAGGGTGATCGGCAACGACATCTACGACCTGGACCGAGACGGCGACGGCATAGCCTGCGACTAACCCCCTACGCTCCCACCCCGCTCCCACCCCCTCCCGCCCCGCTCCCACCCCCTCCCACCCCCGCGATCTTGCACTTTCTGTGCTCACTTTTCGTCTCTTAACGGGCATATCGGCAACAGAAAGTGCAAGATCGCGGGGGTGGGGATGCCGGGTGGGATTTCGGGGTGGCGGCGCTAGCACGGGACGGGGTGGGGTTGGGGTTTTCCACAGGGGGGACGGTTTTCCACAGGTAGTCATTGCGGGGCGTCGCTGGGGTTCTGGATTGGTCAGCCTGCCGTCATGGCTATTCACTTGTGGCGTACTGACGTGCTGATGCGGGAGCTCACCGTTGGACGGATCCGTACCCGGCTCGACCGTGCGGAATTGCAGCGTGTGCGCAGAGGGGTCTACGCCGACCAGCCCTGCAGCGATGATGACGAACTGTGTGCCCTGATGCTCCGGCTACCCGATGGAGCGATGTTGGCGAGGCAGAGCGCCGCTCGCCGACACGGCTTCGGGATACTGCGCGACGATCTGATCCACATCCAGCTGCCCGCCGAGGTGCCGAAGCCGCGTCTGCCCGGGGTGGTCATCCACCGGACGGTTCTACCCGCTCGGCCCGTCCTCGTCGGAGGTCTGCCCTGCGTACCGGCGGCTCGCTGTGCGGTCGACCTGGCTCGCGCCGTTCGGCGGCTCGACGCGCTCCCGGTGCTCGACGCCGCGCTCCGATCGGGCTTGGTCACCCAGGACGACCTGCTGGCCGAGGTTGCGGCACACAACGCGTTGCGTGGTGTCCGTCAGGCTCGGCAACTCATACCGCTGGCGGACCGTAGGGCAGAGTGCCGACAGGAAAGCCAGTTGCGCCTGATCCTGATCGACGGAGGGCTGCCCCCGCCGGAGCCACAACTATGGGTGGCCGACCGCCATGGCATCCCTCTGTACCGGCTCGACCTGGGCTACCGCGAACGGCGAATCGGCATCGAGTACGACGGACGGTCGCACCTGGACCGTGACCGGCTCAGGCACGACCGGGAACGGGTCAACTGGCTGGACGCGGAGGGATGGCGAATGCGCTATTTCACCGACCGTGACCTCTATCGCCGCCCCCAACACATCAAAGCCAACATCCGAGCCGCCCTCTCCTGACCCCATACCCCCTCCACCTCCGTCGATCTTGCACTTTCTGTCCCGACAGATAACGCCTTAGGGACATTCGGGCAACACAAAGTGCAAGATCGGCGGGGCGGGGCGGGGCGGGGCGGGGTGGGGTGGGGCGGGGCGGGGCTGAGGGCTCGTGACGTAGCTCACTTCTGCACGTCAACTGCCGGGGCCTTCGGGGACGGACTACCCAGATGACGTGACACGGGCACGAAGCCGACCGGGACTGGCTTGCGGTGGTTTGCCCGCTGGACACCCGCGTGGAGGATGGCTGCGACGGGTGCTTACAGAACCCTTAACCCGGGCCTGCGACGGTATGCGGGCAAGCCGAACTGGGGGAGCGGAAAAACGTGCGGGTGCTGGTGGCGGACGACGAGCGGTTGTTGGCGGACACGGTGGCCGAAGGGCTGCGCCGCCTCTCGATGGCCGTCGACGTCTGCTACGACGGTGACGGTGCGCTGGAACGGGTCGGGGTGAACCGGTACGACGTCGCGGTGTTGGACCGGGACATGCCCGGGCACACCGGCGACGAGGTGTGCCGCAGCATCGCCGACTCACAGGTCGGCACCCGGGTGCTGCTGCTCACCGCGGCGGCCGGCATCCGGGACCGGGTCGAGGGCCTCGGCCTCGGCGCGGACGACTACCTGACCAAGCCGTTCGCCTTCGCCGAGCTGGTGGCCCGAGTGCAGGCCCTCGGGCGACGGTCCACGCCGGCGCTGCCACCGGTGCTCGCCCAGGACGGCCTGGCCCTGGACGTGGGCCGGCACCTGGCCACCCGGGACGGCCGCCCCCTCGCGTTGAGCCCCAAGGAGTTCGCGGTGCTGCACGTGCTGCTGCGCGCGGACGGCCAGGTGGTCAGCGCCGAGGAGTTGCTGGAGCAGGCCTGGGACGAGTTCGCCGACCCGTTCACCAACGCCGTACGGGTCACGGTGATGACCCTGCGCAAGAAGCTCGGCGATCCCGCCATCATCCACACCGTTCCGAAGGCCGGCTACCGCATCGGCGGCACGGCGTGAGCTGGACGCCTCGACGTCGGGTGCTGCTGGTGGGGCTGCTGGCGCTGCTGGCCGGCCCGATACTGCCGGCGATGGGCAAGTGGCTGTCGGGGATGACCTGGACCTGGGGGCAGCAGTTCTGTGACGTGCCCATGCCCGGGTTGTCGACGGTGTGCCGCACCATACGGCCGGGGGCGTTCATGCTGCCCCTGGTGGCCGTCCTGCTCGTGACAGTGGCCGTCCTGGTGGGGCTCTGGTTCGCCGCGGTGTGGTGCCTGCGCCCGGTCGCTGACCTGGCCGGGCCGATCGGGCACCTCGGCCCGCAGAACCTCGGTCACCGGATCCGGCCCCGAGGCAGCGACGAGTTGGCCCGGCTGTCCCGGGCGATCGACGAGATGATGGAACGCGTCTCCGCCGGGTACGAGGGGCAGCGGCGGTTCGCCGCGAACGCCTCGCACGAGCTGCGTACGCCCCTCGCCGTGCAGCGGACGCTCATCGAGGTCGGCATGGCCAGGGCGCTCACCGGCGAGCAGTTGGAGCTGCTGACCAGTCAGCTGCTGGAGACCAACGAGCGCAACGAGCGACTGATCGAGGGCCTGCTCGCGCTCAGCGAGAGCGACCAGGGCCTCCGTTCGCGGATACCGCAGCGGTTGGACGCGATCGTCGAGGCGGTGCTGGCCGGTTACCTGGACCGGGCCCGGGAGGCCGGGGTCACAGTGGAGACCCATCTCGAACCCCGGGTCGTCGTCGGCGAGCGGGTGTTGCTGGAACGCCTGGTCACCAACCTGGTGGAGAACGGGATCAAGTACAACCGGCCGGGGGGCTCACTGACCGTCGTGGTGAGCGGCGTGCCCGCGCTGTCAGTTGTCAACACCGGCCAGCCCGTGCCGGCCGAGGCGGTGGCCGGTCTGTTCGAGCCGTTCCGCCGACTCGCCCGGGACCGGACCTCGCAGGGCGGCGGGGCCGGCCTGGGCCTTGCCATCGCCCGCTCGATCACCCAGGCCCACGACGGCATTATCGCGGCCCGGCCCGCCGAGTACGGCGGCCTGCGGGTCGACGTCCAGCTACCCGCCTTGAACTGACACTTCCACCCACCTGCACCGGGGTCCACGTACCGCTGGACCCCGCCTGTGGTGTGCCCGAAAAGGAGACACGATGACACGCACCGTTGGCCAGGTCCGGGCCGATGTCGAGGAGGCCAGCCGTTGGCTTGCCGGCCGCGTGGTCCGTACCCCGGTGCTGCGTTCCCCGGTGATCGACGAGCTTGCCGGGGCGCGGGTCCTGCTCAAGGCGGAGAACCTCCAGCACGGCGGCTCGTACAAGATGCGGGGCGCGCTGCGCGCGGTCGGCCGCCTCGCGGTGGCCGGCCACACCGGGGTGATCGCGCAGAGCACCGGCAACCACGCGGTGGCGGTGGCGTTGGCGGCCCGGCAGCACGGGCTCGCGGCGACAGTGGTGCTGCCTGTCGACGCGGCCTCGACGAAGGTCGACCGGGCGCGCGCGGCGGGAGCGCGGGTGGTCTTCGCCGGCACCGGCGTCGAGGAGCGGGTGGCGGTGGCCAACGGGCTCAGCGACGAGAGCGGTCACCCCGTCGTCGACGCGTACGACCATCCGGACGTGATCGCCGGGCAGGGCACCGCGAGCCTGGAGCTGATCGAGGACGCCGAGCGCGCGGGGACGCCGTTGGACGTGCTGGTCGTACCGGTGGGTGGTGGTGGCGGGGTGGCCGGCGCGTGCCTGGCCGCCGCCGGCTCGGGCATCGAGGTGTACGGCGTGGAGCCGGTGGGCTGCGACTCGCTCGCCCGCAGCCTGGCGGCAGGTGTACGCGTGCCGGTCGCGCCGGCGCCCACCATCGCGGACGGGCTGCGGCCTTCCTGCGTGGGGGAGCTGCCGTTCGCCATCGTGCGGGACACGCTGCGGGGGGTCGTCCGGGTCGACGACGACGAGATCGCCGCGGCGTTCCGGTTGATCCTGACGGAGCTCAAGGTGCTCGCCGAGCCGTCCGGGGCGGCGGGCCTGGCCGGCGCCTTCCGGCTTCCGCCGGACCGGGACCGGCAGCGGACGGTCGGCGTGGTGCTGACCGGCGGGAACGTGGAGGAGGCGCTGGTGGCCCGGTTGATGGCTTCGCGATCCGCCGACCTGGCTGAGGAAGGGGCGGCGGCGTGAGCGCGCCAGTTCGGATCGGAATCCTGTTCGGTGGACCGTCGGCGGAGCACGAGGTCTCCTGTGCCTCCGCGCTCGGGGTGGCCCGGGCGCTCGCCGGTGGCGGCTACCGCACTGTCGCCATCGGCGTCACCCGCAGCGGCGGGTTCCGGCTGATGCCCGACGCGCTGCTGGCCGAGTTGCGCGACCGGCCGGCCGGCGAGCGGGCCATCGACGACCGGTTGGTGGTGACCGGGCCGGCCGTCGAGTTGCGGGCCGGTCCGCGTCCGGGTGTCGTGCAGGTGTCCGCCGGCAACGCCCCCGGCGCGGTGCACGCCGAACTGGACGTGATCTTCCCGGTGCTGCACGGCCCGTACGGCGAGGACGGTGTGGTGCAGGGGCTGCTGGAGTCACTGAACGTGCCGTACGTCGGGTGCGGCATCCTCGCCTCGGCGGTCGGCATGAACAAGGTGGCGATGAAGCGGGCGCTGCGCGCCGAAGGCATACCCGTCACCCCGTACGTGTCGTTCGACGCGCACACCTACCGGGAGGTCGACGACCCGGAGAAGTTGGTGACCGGGCTGAGCCGGCCACTCTTCGTCAAGCCGGCCAGCATGGGTTCGTCGATCGGCATCTCCCGCGTCGGCGAGGGTGACGACCTGGCCGCCGCCGTGGAGGAGGCGCTTCGCCACGACCAACTCGTCATGGTCGAGCAGGGGGTCGCCGGCCGGGAGCTGGAGTGCGCGGTGCTCGGTGGCTGGCGTCCCGAGGCGTCGGCGGTGGGCGAGGTGCAGGTCAGCGGCGGCTGGTTCGACTACCAGCAGAAGTACTTCGGCGACGCCGACCCGATGATCGTCCCCGCCGTGCTGCCGGACGAGGTGACAGCGCGGGTCCGCGAGCTGTCGCTGCGTGCGTTCGCCGCGATCGGCGGTTGGGGTCTCGCCCGGGTCGACTTCTTCTACGACGCCGGTGAGCTCTACGTCAACGAGCTGAACACGATGCCCGGCTTCACCGCGCACTCGATGTACCCGAAGGTGTGGGCCGCCGTCGGCGTCAGTTACCGGGAGGTGGTGGACCGACTCGTCGAGTTGGCCCGGCTCCGGCACGCGGAACGGTCCGCGAGCACGGCGGGGAGCATTCGATGATCCTGCTCTCCGACCCCCGGGTGGCGGCGGTGCCCAGCGCCGACGACGGCGAGGAGTTCCTGGACCTGCGTGAACTGCCGGAGTTGCGGCTCGACGGCCGGGCGGCCGACCCGGCCGGGGCGTACGCCCGGTTGCGCGCCGGTGTCGTGGACCGCCTGCTGGCCGCGCAGCGTGCCCTGCCCGGTGGGCTGCGGCTGCTGGTGGTCGAGGGTTACCGGCCGTACCAGGCGCAACTGGCCATCTTCACCGGCTACCGCGACGAGCTGCGCCGACGGCACCCAGACTGGTCGCCGCAGCGGCTGCACCGGGAGACCACGAAGTTCGTCTCACCGGTCGAGGTGGCCCCGCACAGCACGGGCGGCGCTGTGGACCTGACGCTCTGCACCGACGACGGTGTGGAGCTGGACCTGGGCACTGCCATCGACGCCACCCCGGAGGACAGCGCCGACGCCTGCTTCACCGACGCGCCGGCGATCGGCGGCGCCGCCCGTCGACACCGGCAGATCATGGTGGACGCCCTCGGCGGGGCGGGGATGGTCAACTACCCGACCGAGTGGTGGCACTGGTCGTATGGCGACCGTTACTGGGCGCTGATCACCGGGGCCCCGCGCACCCGGTACGGGCCGGTGGACCTGGCCGTCGCACGATCGATACCCGTGCCGGCTGAACGGTAGGACGCTCCGGTCCGTACCGGTGAGTGAAGGACACCACCGAGGACGGGAGTGACGGCGATGAGGGTGCAGCGCAGGCACGTGCTGGCAGCGAGCGTGGCGGTGCTCGCCGCGGTGGGCGTGTCGGTGGGGACCAGCTTCGGGTTCGCCGACACGGCCCCGGCACGGTCGTCGGTCTGCTCCGGCTCGGTCACCTTCTCCGCCGAGGGCGGGGCGCCGGCGGCGACCAGCGACCGGTTCCCGGTGGGTACCCGGCTGCGGGTGACCAACCTGGACAACAACCGGGCGGCCACTGTGACGGTGACGGGCCCGTCGGGCAGTTGTGTGCTGCTCAACGCGGCGGCCATGGAGCTCGTCCGCGAGCCGGGGAAGAACGTGATCCGCCGCAATGTGGTGGAACGCGTCGACGGCGCGGCCCCGCCCGCCGGCGCTCCGGCTCCCGGCACCGTCCGCCCCGGCGCCGCGTCTCCCGGCGCGCCCGGCCCGGCGCCCCGGTCGGCGTGCTCCGGGGCGATCACCTTCTTCGAGGAGGCGGCCGGACCGGCGGCGACCAGTGGGCAGTTCCCGGTGGGCACCCGGCTGCGGGTGACCAACCTGGACAACAACAAGGCGACCACTGTGACGGTGACCGGCCCGTCGGGGAGCTGCGTTCTGCTCAACTCCGCCGCCATGGAGCAGATCCGCGAGCCGGGCAAGAACCTGGTGCGTCGCAACACTGTCGAGGTGCTCCGCTGACCTCGGCGGAGGGGCCCGTGCACCGGGCCCCTCCGCCGCTCAGCCTGCTCCGCCGCTCACCCAAAGGCGGCGTCGAGGAGGTCGGCACCGCGACCGAGGTGCCCGTCGGAGATCACCAGCGGGGGCAGGAAGCGCAGCACGTTGCCGTACGTGCCGCAGGTCAGCGTGAGCAGGCCGGCGGCGTGACAGGCCGCCGAGATCGCCGCCGTGGCGACCGGGTCGGGGGTGAGGGTGCCCGGCAGCACCAGCTCCACGGCGAGCATCGCGCCCCGGCCGCGTACCTCGGCGACCCGGGGATCCCGCTCGGCGATGGCCCGTAGCCGGGGTTCCAGCACCGACTCGATCCGTCGGGCAGCGCCGGCCAGGTCCAGCTCGTGCATGGTCTCGATGGTGGCCAGCGCGGCGGCGCAGGCGATCGGGTTGCCGCCGTACGTGCCGCCGAGCCCACCGACGTGCACCGCGTCCATCAGCTCGGCCCGACCGGTCACCGCCGCCAGCGGCAGGCCACCGGCGATGCCCTTGGCGAGTGTCACCAGGTCGGGTTCGACGCCCTCGTGCTGACAGGCGAACCAGTCACCGGTACGGCAGAAACCGGTCTGGATCTCGTCGGCGACGAAGACCACCCCGGCCGCCGTCGCCCAGGCCCGCAGCGCGGGCAGGAAACCCGGCGCGGGTACGACGAAGCCGCCCTCGCCCTGGATCGGCTCGATGAGCAGCGCGGCGACGTTCTCGGCGCCGACCTGCTTCTCGATCATCTCGATCGACCGAGCCGCCGCCTCCGCGCCGGAGAGCCCGCCATCGCGCAGCGGGTACGACATCGGCACCCGGTAGATCTCCCCGGCGAACGGCCCGAACCGGTGCTTGTACGGCATGTTCTTCGCGGTCAACGCCATGGTCAGGTTGGTCCGGCCGTGGTACGCGTGGTCGAACACCACGACCGCCGGCCGCCCGGTGGCGTGCCGGGCGACCTTGACGGCGTTCTCCACCGCCTCCGCGCCGGAGTTGAACAACGCCGAGCGTTTCGCGTACCCGCCGGGCGTCACCGCGTTGAGCTGCTCGCACACCGCCACGTACGACTCGTACGGCGCGACCATGAAGCAGGTGTGGGTGAACCGCTCCACCTGCGCCCGGACCGCCTCGACAACCCTCGGAGCGGAGTTGCCCACGCTGGTCACGGCGATGCCGGCGGCGAAGTCGATCCACTCCCGGCCGTCCACGTCGGTGATCGTCCCGCCGGACGCCCGGTCCACGTAGGACGGGATCACACTGCCGACCCCCCGGGCCACGGCATCGCCACGCCGCTTGTGCAGCTCCTCGCTCGACGGCACGGCTCAGCTCCCCAGGTTGTGCATGACGTGCTTGATCCGGGTGTAGTCCTCCAGGCTGTAGACCGAGAGGTCCTTGCCGTGCCCGGAGTGCTTGAAGCCACCGTGCGGCATCTCGGAGACGAACGGGATGTGCGTGTTGACCCAGACGCAGCCGAAGTCCAGTCGACGGGTCATCCGCATGGCCCGGCCGTGGTCCCGCGTCCAGACCGACGCGGACAGGCCGTAGTCGACGCCGTTGGCCCAGTGCACCGCCTCGTCCTCGTCGGAGAAGCGCTGCACGGTGATGACCGGCCCGAACACCTCGTCCTGGATGATCTCGTCGGCCTGACGCAGCCCGGAGACCACTGTCGGCGCGTAGAAGTAGCCGCGTTCGCCGTGGCGGGACCCGCCGGTCTGGATCGCCGCGTGGTCCGGGAGGCGGTCCACGAAACCGCTGACCCGGGTGAGCTGGTTGGCGTTGTTCAGGGGACCGTAGAGCACGTCGGCGTCGTCCGGGGCGCCGGTCTTCGTGTTGCGGGCCTGCTCGGCGAGCGCCGCCACGAAGTCGTCGTGGACGCCGGGGCCGGCCAGCACCCGGGTGGCCGCGGTGCAGTCCTGCCCGGCGTTGAAGTAGCCGCCCAGCGCGATGGCCTCGGCGGCCGCCGCCACGTCCGCGTCGTCGAAGATCACCACCGGGGCCTTGCCGCCCAACTCCAGGTGGGTGCGCTTCAGGTCCGGGGCCGCCGCAGCGGCTACCTCCATGCCCGCGCGGGTCGAGCCGGTGATCGACACCAGCTGCGGGGTCGGGTGCGACACGAGGGTACGACCGGTGTCCCGGTCGCCGCAGACCACGTTGAACACCCCCGGTGGGAAGAACTCGGCGGCGATCTCGGCGAGCAGCAGCGTCGACACCGGTGTGGTGTCCGACGGCTTGAGCACCACGGTGTTGCCGGCGGCGAGCGCGGGCGCGATCTTCCAGACCGCCATCATCAGCGGGTAGTTCCAGGGGGTGACCTGCGCGCAGACGCCGATCGGCTCACGCCGCACGTAGGAGGTGTGCCCGGCCAGGTACTCCCCGGCGGACCGCCCCTCCAACATTCGGGCGGCGCCGGCGAAGAACCGGAACTGGTCCACCGCCGGGGGAAGCTCCTCCTCGGCGGTGAGCTGGCGGGGCTTACCGGTGTTGCGGACCTCGGCGTCGACCAGCTCGGCGGCGCGCGCCTCCACGGCGTCGGCGAGCTTGAGCAGCGCGCGCTGCCGCTCGGCCGGGGTGACCTCCCGCCAGCTCTCGAACGCGGTGGCGGCGGCGCTCATCGCCGCGTCCACGTCGGCGGCGCCGGAGACCGGGGCCTGGGCGAACACCTCACCCGTGCAGGGGTCGACCAGGTCGGCGTAGCCGCCATCGGACGGGTCGACGTAGGAGCCGTTGACGAAGTTGCGCAGCTGCTGCTGGTCACTCATGAGGGATCACTCCGAGGGGGCCGGGGGCGCGGTTCTGCGGCGGTTATCGCAATCTCTCTGCCATCTTCGCTACTGAATTCGCGGCAGACAAGGGTTATCGCGACTGTTTCCGTCGGCTGGTCGCTCGGCTACTCTGCTCGGCGTGGAGCCCGCAGCCTTCTTCGTCGCCTCCCGCCCCGCCACCGGCGAGGGTGAGTTGACAGTCCACCACCCGTACGACGGCCGCCCGGTGGGGCGTACGACAGTCGCCACGCCCGACCAGGTCGATGCCGCCGTCGCCGCGGCGGCCGGGGTGGCCGCGCAGGCCGCGGCCCTGCCCGCGCACGCCCGCGCGGCGGCCCTCGACCACGTGTCCCGGCGGATCGCCGAGCGCGCGGGCGAGATCGCCGCCCTGATCACCGCGGAGAACGGCAAGCCGCTCAAGTGGGCCCGCGCCGAGGTCGGGCGTGCGGTGTCGACCTTCCGCTGGGCCGCCGAGGAGGCCCGCCGCTTCTCCGGCGAGTTGCAACGACTCGACACCGACCCGGCCGCCGGCGGGCGGATCGCCCTGGTCCGCAGGGTGCCGCGCGGGCCGGTGCTGGGCATCACGCCGTTCAACTTCCCGCTCAACCTCGTCGCCCACAAGGTGGCGCCGGCCATCGCCGTCGGCGCGCCGATCATCGTCAAGCCCGCGCCCGCGACGCCCCTGACCGCGCTGCTGCTCGGCGAGTTGCTGGCCGAGACCGACCTCCCGGCCGGGATGTTCTCGGTGCTGCCGCTGCCCAACGACCGCGCCGCCGAACTGGTCACCGACCCCCGGCTACCTGTGGTGTCGTTCACCGGCTCCGGGCCGGTCGGCGCGGCCATCCGCCGCGCCGCGCCGGGAAAGCACGTGACGCTGGAGTTGGGCGGCAACGCCGCCGCGGTGCTCTGTGCGGACTGGACCGCCGACGAGGACCTGGACTTCGCCGCGCAGCGCATGGCGACGTTCGCCAACTACCAGGCCGGCCAGTCGTGCATCGCCGTCCAGCGGGTGTACGTGCACCACGCCCTGCACGCCGACTTCCTGCCCCGGCTGGTGGCGGCGGTGCGAGGGCTGCGGACCGGAGACCCCGCGTCCGAGCTGACCGACGTCGGGCCGATGGTGTCCGAGGGCGCGGCCCGCCGGGTCGAGACGTGGGTGGCCGAGGCCGTCGCCGCCGGCGGCACCGTCGAGGTGGGCGGCCTCCGCGACGGCGCGACCTACCCCCCGACCGTGCTCACCGGCGTGCCGGCGAACGCCAAGGTCGTGGCCGAGGAGGTGTTCGGGCCGGTGCTGGTGGTCACCCCGGTTGCCGACGACCAGGCCGCGTTCACGGCGGTCAACGACTCGGCGTACGGCTTGCAGGCCGGCGTCTTCACGCGACGCCTGGACGTGGCCTTCGCCGCCGCCCGCGCTCTGGAGGTGGGCGGGGTGATCATCGGTGACGTGCCGTCGTACCGTGCCGACCAGATGCCCTACGGCGGCGTGAAGGGCAGCGGCGTCGGCCGGGAAGGGCTGCGCAGCGCAATGGACGACTACACCGAGCCCCGGGTCATGGTGCTGACCGGCCTCGCACTCTAGGCCGGCAACACCGGCGGGCTAGTCGCCCTGCCAGGTGCCGTCGTCGCGGACCCGGGCGGGGGCGCGGCCGAGCAGCAGGGTGGTCAGCGCGGCGTCGACGGTGTCGCCGAGGAACCACTCGCCGGCCTGGTCGAGCGCGAAGACCCGGCCGCGCTCGTCCACCGCCAGGATGCTGTCCTGCTGCTCGGTGCCGATCGGAAAGAGGCGTACGCCGAGCACCGCGCCGAAGTCCGCGAGGGTGTCGGCGGTGTGCGCGATGGTGTGCGGGCGGATGTCGAAACGGGAGATCCACACCTGCTCGCCCCTGCCGCGCCGCGCACCGACCAGGCTGGGGAACGCGGTGAGCGCCTCCACGGCGGCGGGAAAGACCTCGTGCCGATGGTTGCGCCCCGGCACCGCCGTGACGTCCCGTACGGCGGCGGCGGCCATGATCTGATCCCCGATGTGTGGCCGCCAACCGGCCGCGACCAGCGCGTTCGCGACCTCCGGCGGGAACCGCCCAGGATCGGGGTCGGGTGCCTCCGGCGCGTTCCAGGTTTCGGTGTAGGCGCGAGCCGACTCCGGTAGGACGTTCGCCCGTACCAGGAAGGAGATGCACGAGTCGCAGGGCCGTTCGGCGGGCCCACCAGCGGGATCGCCCGGCTCACGGACCCGGAAGATCTCGAAGCGGGCGCCCTCCAGCAGCGCCGCCGCCTCGGCCCGCCCCATCGGCGCGATGCCCTCGGCGGCGCGGCGGTGGTCGTACTCGTGCAGGACGTCGGAGACCACGATCAGCTCGGCGTGCGCCTCCGCGCCACGAACCAACTCACCGGGGGGCAACTGGTCGAGATAGTCGCGGACCAGCGGGTGATGGTTGAGTGGCACGTCGGCCTTCGTGCCCTGGGCCGTCCAGATCCGTCCGTCGATGGTCAGGTGCGCGGCGGTGTTCGGGGTGGCACCCCGGTGGATTTCCCGGAGCAGCAGGCTCGACGGGTCGAGAGTGCGGGGAGCCGTCGGCCCGACGGGCTGGCTACGCCGGTACAGCTCCGCCACCACGGTGCTCGGCACCCGGGGCCAGGTGGTGACAGTGCCGGTCTGCTTGTCGATGACTGTCGTCGGCAGGTCACCCGGCACCGTGCGCACCTCGGTGGGCACGACGGACGTGATGACCCACCCCAGGTCGAACTCGTCGACCATCGCGGTGCACTCGTGGCCGAGACGCTGCGAGTCACGGCGGGCCCAGGTGGCCGCGAGCTGCTCGGCCTGTTGACGGTCGATCACGCATTGAAACTACCGGACTACACGGATCGATGGCGGCCGGTATTGTTTCGCTCTACCGACGGTGACGGGAGGGCGGCGATGGACGAGCAGGCGGACCGGGGCGTCAATCGCGAGCTACGGGCCCGATTCGACGACGTCTATGGGCAGTACCAGCAGCTCAGATCCGGTTTGGACACGCTCCAGACGCGACTCGCCGCGCTGCGGGTGACCCGCCGATCGGCCGACGGGCAGGTGACGGCGACAGTGGGCGCGCAGGGCCAGTTGATCGAGGTCGAGCTGACGCCGGCCATCTACCGGGACCGCGACGCTGACGGGCTCGGCCGAAAGGTCACCGAAACGATCCGGGCCGCCGCGACCGCCGCCGCCGACGTCACCCGCGACCTCGTCGCCGAGAGCATGCCGGCCGGCTCCGGTGCGACGGACTTCCTCAAGACCGGCGACTACGCCACTTTGCTCGGTCGGGCCGACGCCGTACTCGGCAACAATGAGGCGAAGCCATGACCGACGGGCAGCTCTGGCTTGATCCGTCCCGGGCCCGCCGGGGTGGCGCCGACCTGGCGCTCGCCGGCGAGGCGGTGACGGCCCGTCGTGCGGCGGAGGGGGGCGCGATCGAGGCCACCAGCGGTGCCCGACCCTGGGGTCGCGACGACATCGGCGCCGCCTTCGAGCGCAACTACCGCGGGTTCGAGCAGACAGTGCTGCGGGCCTGGGCCGGCGTCGGGCACCGGCTCACCGAGCTGGGCAGCGACGTGGTCGAGGCGGTCGACGCGAGCGTGCAGACCGACGGGGCCAACGCCGCCCGGGTCGGTCGGGCCGCCGACCGGCGCTGACGGCCGACGATCCCGATGAGCGTGCTGCCGAGCCCCATCCCGCACCCCCTGGACTACGCGCCGTGGGACGTGCCCGGCTGGATCTACGAGGCCCTCGACTGGGTGGTCGGTGTGCAATGGCCGGAGGGCAACGAGCGGGCCGTCTGGGACGTCGCCGACCAGTGGTACGCGGTCGCCTCCGTGCTCGCCGGGCCGCACGCCGACGCCGCCGCGGCCGCCGTCGAGGTGCACAACGGGTACGGCGGCGTCGGGGCCGTCGACGCGGCGTTCGAGGCGGCCTGGCGGGGGATCGCCGAGGGCGCCGACGCCCCGCTGCCCGTGCTGCTCGCGGTCACGGCCGACCTGGGCCGACTGGTCGAGGAATGCGGTTGCGACATCGAGGGCGCCAAGCTCGAAGTCTGGATCGAGCTGGGCATCCTGGTCATCGAGCTGCTCACAGTGGCGGTGGCGGCGGTGTTGACCGCCGGTGCGGCAACCCCGGCCGCCGGTGCGGCGATCACCGCGACGCGACTGCTGGTCCAACAGATCTTCAAGCGGCTGATGGGCCAACTGGCCAGCAAGTCCCTCAAGCACGGGCTCAAGGAGGCCGGCGAGCGGGCCGCCAAGGAGGTCGCCCGAGGTGGCGCACGCGGGCTCGCCAAGCGGGCCGCCCGTGGAGGGCTGGAGGAGGCCGCCGAGGAGGCCGGGGTCACCCTGGCCACCCAGGCGTACCAGAACTCCACCGGGCGGGCACACGGCCTGGACGTGACCGATCTCGGCGCCTCGGCGGTTGGCGGGCTGGCCGGCGGGGCGGTGGCGCCGCTGGCCGGCCTGGGCCGGCACGCGACCGGGCGAGCGGCGAAAGTCGGGGAGCACCTGGGGCGGGAGATGACCGGCGAGGTGCTCGCCGACAGCGCGGCGAGCCTGGCCACCGGTCAGGGCCTGACCTCGATGGAGGACGCGGCGCGCGCCGCCGCGTCCGGCGCCACCGGTTCGGCGACCGGGCAGACCGACCACGCGCTACGCGCCCGGCTCGACGCGCAGGCCAACGCCCTCGCCGGAGCATCGTTCACGGGCCCCTCCCTCCCGACTGTGCTGCCTGTCGCAGGGGATGTGGCCTCTGCGGCATCGGTGGCCTCGGCCTCGGCCGCGGTGGAGGCTCCTTCTGCGGGGGCTGCCGGTGGTGTGGCTTCGGCTGGTCTGGTGACGACTGCGAGCATTCCGGCGCAGGCGACGGAGGGTGTTGCTACCACGCCGCCGAACCAGTTGGCTGCGACGACATCACCGGTTGTCGACCAGTCCCGGGGAGCAGGGCTGGCGTCCCCGGTCGCGCCCGACGCGCACACGTCGTCACCGATGCCGGTCGCTGCGGTGTCCGACGTGGACGTGGTGGACCGTTCGGTAGGCGCCCCCGAGGCGGGTGGGTCGTTCGGCGACAGAGCGGCCGTCCCGCACCCGGTCACGGCCGACCCCGTGCTCTCCGCGGTGACCACCAACCAGGCCACGTCGGCGGTGGGCGCCGGTCCGGTCGCGTCGGAGTGGGGTGCCGATCCGGTCGCGTCGGCATCGGCTGCCGATCCGGCCACCTCGGCGGTGGCTGATCCGAGTCGGTCTGCGGTGGGTGCTGATCCGAGGCTTTCGTCGGCGTCCGCGCCCGTTGTCGGTCCCCTCGAGACGAGCAGCGGGCCGGCCGCCACCGGTGTGCCTCCAACCCACCCCGGCAGCTCGCCGCATTCCACCACCGCCGGACCGACCGCCTGGTCTCCGGCGACCGGCCCCTCCGCACCGACGATCACCCCCGGCCCGGCGGCACCGGTCACCTTTGGCGTCCCGACCACCACCAACGGGCCGCTGCCGGTCGCCTCCACCCCACCGGCGGTGGGTCGGTTCGCCGTGCCGTCGCGTGTCCCGACCCGGGAGACGCCCGCATCCGTGCGAGCGCCCGACCATCCGGCCCGGGGAAGGGCGTCGGTCCCCGTCGACGTCGCCGCGTTCGGTGCCCCGTCGGTGCGTGAGCCCGAGACCAACGACGCGTACGCGGCGCAGTGGGCCGCAGCGGCGGAAGCCGCGGAGCGGCGGCGCTACCAGGACCACTACGAGTCGCTGCGGATCGGGTTCGAAAACAACCGCCGGCAGGCCGAAGCCGCCCGACTGCGCACCCGTGCCGTGGAGCACGATCGCCGAGCCGTCGAGTACGCCACCTACGCCCGACAACTGCACCAGGCCGGCAACCGGCAGTGGGCCGACGGCTGGCAGCGCGCCGCGAACGAGGAAGCTCGCGCGTACTCCGAATGGCGTGACCTGGCAGACGCGGTGCTGGCCGGCACCACGGCCCCGCCGGTAGTGGACATCAGCGCCACCTTCGAGCACGCCAACCGCGACGTGGGCGCCCTCGCGCTCGGCGCTGTGGAGACTGCCGGCCCGTCCATGCTCAGCGGCGACGACGATCCGCCGCCGATCGACGACTCCCGGCCGTACGGGCAGCCCGGAGGACTCCGGCCACCGCTCGCCCTGCACCAGGTCGACGTCGAACGGCAGATGCCCCGCGGCCCGGACGGCACCGTCACCCGCACCGCCGACCCCCGACACGGCGGCTGGTTCCGGCTGCTCAACGACGGCGGTCCCGCGGCCGACGCCACCCGGGGCATCAACTGCCTGGACTGCACACTGTCGCTGTTCGAGACGTGGGTGCACGGGCGACCCCGCGTGTCGGCGCCACGAACCTTCGACGGCTACCTAGACGGTGACATCCGGCGCCCCATCCGTGGCGAGGCAGGCGGCCCCGGTCGGGTGGAGGACGTGACCGGCGGGCGCTTCCAGAAACTCCTCGCCCCGGCGTCCGGTCAACACACGGACGCTGCGCAGGCGCGGCAGGCCGCCGACCGGGGCTACCGCAACCTGCACGACCAACTGCTGCTGGGCGGCCACGGCAGCTACTCGTTCCTGGTCACCGAGTGGGCGCACGGCGGTTCGCACGCCTGGGTGGCGCTCAACCAGAACGGCACTGTGCTCTACGTGGACCCGCAGAACGGCGTGGTCCGGGACCGGCCGCTCTACCCCGACGTGGTCGGCATCGACGCGCTGGTGCTGAGCGGAGACGGCCGACCGATGCCGCTCGGCGGACTGCCCCGGGGCCGGTTCAGCGAACGTCCCGACCTGCCGGACCACCCGCCGACGCACGACGACGGCGGCCACGGCGACCCGTACGTCAACCGGATGTACCTGCTCCTCGATGGCCCGGGCTCGGCCCCGTGGTCGCCCGACGCCAACGCTCCAGCGAGCACCGATCTCGACCAGCCCACACCGGGTGGCGGTCCTGTCCGCGCCGTTCTGCCTGCAAACAGCATGGACGCCGTCTTCGCGGCGGGAGTGACTCCGGTCGAGTTCGCGACGACGGTCGACCCGCCCACCCTTCGTCGGCTGGTGCCGGACCTCGACGAAGCGTCGGCACGGGATCTCGTGCGACTGTTCGCCGACGACCGGGTCCGGGACATGCTCGACAGCGCCCGGCGAGAGCCGCCCCCGCACGAGCCGGACCTGGCCGAGCGGCTGGTGCGGCAGTTGGTGCAGCATCCGGCCCTGGCGCGGATGATCCAGTCCACGCCTGAACTCGCGAAGTCGCTGACGGCCCGCCCGCTTACCTTGCTTCACCTGGCCACCCATCAACAGGCCATCGACGTCCTCGCCGAGGTGCTGGACGACGTCGCCCAGCAGGAGGCGACGCGACAGGATTCGGACCGCCGGCAGGTGCCCGAACCAGAGCCGACACCCCTCACCGGCGAGCAGTTGACGATCAGCGCAGGTATTCAGGTGCGCCGAGGGCCGGTGGCGCAGGCAGGGTTCGACGAGGCTCGACGCGACGACGCTGGCTACCGGAAGCGCTACCTCGACGGTCTCTACTCGGCGGCGATAGAGGCGCAGGCCGATCTGAATCAGCTGGCAGTGTCCCTAGCCCATGTCGGTGACCTCCGCGTCGGTGAGCCCGGCTGGCGTCCTCAGCCCAAGGATCGTCGTCGAGCTGAGGACAAGGTGGCCAAACACCAGGGCGACGCGTCCAAGCTGCTCGACCTGGCCGCCGCGAAGGTCGAGTTCCGCAACCTCGATGACCTCTACGCCGCCCTTGAGCGGATACGCGACCACCCCGGGGTCGTGATCGTGAGTTGCCAGGACCGGTTCGTGTCTCCCGAGGACAGCGGTTACCGCGACGTTCAACTCGTACTGCGGACCCGGAACGGGCACCTTGCGGAGTTTCGCCTGCACCTGGCCGCGCTCGACGAAATCGCGGTCTGGGAACATGCGCTGTATGAGGTCCGCCGCGATGTGGACGCTTTGGCCCGGATCGAGGGGCGAACCTTGACGAGGCGCGAGGGAGCGATCGCAGACGGGATCCTTCGTCGCGAACAACAGCTGTTTTGGCAGGCGCTGCAGTCGACTTACGAGGGGAACGCTTGATGGCCCAAATGCCAGGTCTGGTGCTCCCGTCCTACTACCTGTACTACCAATCGCCGGTGAAAATTGTGGAAACGCCCGACGGCGGCGCCAGGGTTTGGCGTGTTGCGATCGACACCGGTGCGTGGCAGGAGAAGAACGACCTGTTTAGCGAGATCGTCTTTGACATCGGGGGCGATGTATTCCGGCGTACCGCAGAGGACTTCGTGCAGGAGGTGGAGGCGTTTCGGGCTCACTATCTCAAGGGTGAAGGGCCGATCTTCGCGCTCTACGAGACGGTGCGTTCGATCGAGCTTCTGGCGGACGCCGAAGCGCGTCACGAGACGCCGAAGGAGCAGGCGCTCATTCGCGGGATCCGGCAGCGGACGTTTCTCATGTTCGAGGAGCAGCTTCGTGCGGCCGGTGATCCTGGCGCGGACCCCGACATAGCGAGAGCGAAGTAGGCATGCGTCGCGGATGGACAGGCGGAGGGGTTGGTAGATGACGACCGAAGGGTTGGACGCTCGGCTGGTACGGGCGCAGGTGCGGTACGAGCAGGCGGTCTTCGGTGGCGACGCGAAGTCGTTGGACGAGGCCGAGCGGGATCTCACCGCGTTGGACGCTGATGTGGCGTTGGCTCGGGGGCGGCTCCTGCACGCCCGTTTCCTGGACACCGGGTTGGAGGACGCCGAGGAGCTTCCGCTGTTCGAGCGGGCGGCCGGGCTGTACCAGGAATTGGGCGACGCCCGTGGTGAGGGCGAGTCGCTTTTCTGGGTGGGCACTGTCCATCAGGTGATTCGGCAGGACCAGGCCGCCGCCGATCCGGCCTTCGCCAGGGCCCGCGAGTTGGCCACCGCCGCGGGGGATGAGCTGACGCTGTCGTACGTGTTGCGGCACCTCTGTTTCGGTGAGCAGGCCGCCGGCCGTGTCGACGGGGCGCGGGAGCTGCTGACCGAGTCGACTCGGTTACGCCGGAAGTTGTCCTTCACCGCCGGTGTCGCGGCGAATCTGATCGGTCTGGCGGATCTGGCCGCGAGCGATGGTGATCGGGATGCTGCGCGTGAGTTGCTCGACGAGGCGGCGGGGCTGGCGGCCGACAGCGGCGCGCACGGGG
The DNA here is from genome assembly GCF_036136635.1 of Micromonospora sp. NBC_00330. NCBI lineage: Bacteria > Bacillati > Actinomycetota > Actinomycetes > Micromonosporales > Micromonosporaceae > Micromonospora > Micromonospora sp. NBC_00330. The sequence goes on along the minus strand of NZ_CP108012.1, from coordinate 4,877,429 downwards.
TTGGTCGGTGGGTCGAGGAGGCCCGCGAGGAGTTGGGGCTGGCCTGAGCGTGGAAGCGATCGGTGGGGGGCGGAGCCCTGGCGGGGCCGAATAAGATCGACGCATGGCGAGATCCGGTACGCAGAGCGTCAGATCCACCGTCTGGGCCTGGCCGGTCGGCATCCTGATCGGTCTGGCGATCGGCATTCCCGTGTTCGGTGCGAAGGGTGGCGTCGCCTTCGGTGTCGCCCTCGGCATTGCCTTCGCGCTCGGCCTGGGTGCGATCAGGGGCCGGGCCGACGGTGACCCCGCTCCGGGTGGCCCGGACGGTAGGGCCGCCGGGGATGGCGCCGACGCCTCGGGCCGAGGGTGATCGACTCCGGTTCCTTGAAGTCGGGGCATCCGGGGCCGTGGGACAGCCCGACTTCCGTGAAGCCGAGTGGATCATGGCGCGCGCCCGGCGCGCCCGGCGCGCCGGGCCCGCCGGACGCGCCGGCCACGGGGACGACCGGGCCGGGCAGTGTTGCCGAGGCGGTGGCCGTACAGGAGGAGTTGCGGCCGCTGGTGGACCTGGTCGGGCCGGGGCCGAGCGCGCCCGCGACGGTGGCCGGCCTGGACGTCGCGTACGCCGAGGGTGGTGACCTGCTGGCGGCGGCCGTGACGGTCCTGGACGCCCGGACCCTGGCGGTGGTGGATTCCGCTGTCGCTGTGGGGCGACCCGCGTTCGACTATGTGCCGGGGTTGTTCGCCTTCCGTGAGTTGCCCGCGTTGCTCGCTGCGCTCGACCGGCTGACCACCGTTCCGGACCTGCTGGTCTGTGACGGGCACGGGCTGGCCCATCCGCGTCGGTTCGGGCTGGCGTGTCATGTGGGGGTGGTCACCGGGTTGCCCGCGATCGGGGTGGGGAAGACGCCGCTGGTCGGGGTGTGGGATCCGCCGGCCGCCGGGCGGGGTTGCTGGTCGTCGTTGCGCGACGGTGGTGAGGTCGTCGGTCGGGTGCTGCGGACCCGCGACGGGGTGAAGCCGGTCTTCGTCAGCGTCGGCCATCGGATGAGCCTGGAGAACGCGACGGCGCAGGTGCTCGCGTTGACTCCGCGCTACCGGCTGCCGGAGACCACCCGCACCGCCGACCGGCTGTGCCGCGACGCCCTCGCCGAGGCAGAGCGGGCCCGCTGATTGGCTGGTCAGTCCGGCTACCAGGAGGTCGACGGAAGGCGCCGTAAACCGTAACGCCGCACACATGCGGGGCGCTCTATGACCGGTGGGGTAGGTGGGCCGGTAGTAGCCTGACCCGCGGACCCCACCCGGGGAGAACGGCGAGGTAATCATGACAGTGCGTCGACGCGTGGCACGGCTCGCGGCGGTCTGCGGTCTTGCGGGCGGCCTGGTGATGCTCGGTGCGTCACCGGCGCTGGCCGATCAGGACTCGGTCCGGGTGGGCGCGGCCAGCAGCTTCGCCGCCGGTGGTTCCGCGCAGGGGGTGAACGTCGCGGTGCGCAAGCGCACCGACGGGTGCGTCCTGCTGCGTACCGCGTTGGGCTTCAGCCTGGTGGGTCTTCAGCCGAACCAGGTGGCGGTCGAGGTCAACGCGGGCGGGCGCTGGTTCCCGGTGGCCGTCAGCGGCGGCGCCGGCACCGTGTCGACCGCGCAGACGTCACCGTTGAAGCCGACGCTGTGCAAGGGCAAGGGCATCACGGTGCGCTACCGGGTGGCGTTCGCGGCGGGTTCGCCGGGCGGCCGTCTCGTGGTCACGGGCGCGGGCATCAGCGCCGCCGGCCAGACGCTGGGTCACGCCACCGACGCGGCGCGGCTGACCGGAGGGCGGGTCACTCCGTCGCCGACCCCGTCGCGGTCGAAGACGCCGTCGCCTACTCCGACCCCGACCGAGGTCGCGACGGTCGACGAGGCGGTGAACCCGGCGGCGCAGGGCGGCGTCTCCGCGGCGCCGAACACCACGGCGACCGCCGCCGAGTCGTCCGGAGGAGGTTCACCGGTGATGTACTTCGGCATTGTGCTGGTGGCGGTCGGACTGCTGCTCATCGTGCTGCTGTTCCGTCGCTCGCGGCAGGACCGGAAGCCGTCCGACGACGTGCCCGGCACCCCGCCGGGCAACCCCGGCGGCACCACCTACCGCGCCGGGGGTGGGTCGCCGTCCGCGCCCGGTCGCCCCGGTCAGGTGTACGGCCAGCAGCCGCCGGCCGCTTGGGGTGGTGCGGTGCCGTCACCGCGTCCCGCCACCGGCGGGGTTTACGGTGCCCGGCCGGACACCCCCGCCCCGGAGGCCACCCAGCCGATGCCGGGTCGGCCCGACGGTCGCCCGAAGCCCGGTGACCCGCCCACCGACGGTGACGGCCACACCGTGTTCATTCCCCGCCTCCCCGGCTGAGCGGAGTACGGCCTGGCCCTCCGTTAGGCTCAGGATCGGTGTCTAACCTGCGGCCAAGGAGTGGAACACGTGTCTGATCTGTCCCAGATCGTGAAGGCGTACGACGTCCGCGGGACGGTGCCGGACCAGTGGGACGAACGGGCCGCCGAGGCACTGGGCGCCGCCTTCACCCAACTGCTCAACTCCACCGACGAGCCGGGTGACGCCGTCGTCGTCGGGTACGACATGCGGGCCACCTCGCCCGGTTTGGCCGCCGCGTTCGCCGCCGGCGTACGCGCCGAGGGCCGCTCGGTGATCGAGATCGGCCTCGCCTCCACCGACCTGCTCTACTACGCGTCCGGTTCGCTCGACCTGCCCGGCGCGATGTTCACCGCCAGCCACAACCCCGCGCAGTACAACGGCATCAAGATGTGCCGCTCCGGTGCGCGCCCGATCGGCCAGGAGAGCGGCCTGGCCGAGATCCGGGAGCGGGCCCAGGCCCTCCTGGACTCGGGCGACGCTCGTCCCGCCGGTGCGCCCACCCGGCCCGCCGAGCGGCGCGACCTGCTCCCCGACTACGCCGGCTACCTGCGCAAGCTGGTGGACCTCTCGGGCATCCGGCCGTTGAAGGTGGTCGTCGACGCCGGCAACGGCATGGGTGGCTTCACCGTTCCGACAGTGCTGGGCGACGCGGCCCTGTCGCCGCTGCCGCTGGAGATCGTGCCGCTCTACTTCGAGCTGGACGGCAGCTTCCCCAACCACGAGGCCAACCCACTCGACCCGGCGAACCTGGTCGACCTCCAGCGCGCGGTGGTCGAGCACGGGGCCGACATCGGGTTGGCCTTCGACGGTGACGCCGACCGGTGCTTCGTGGTGGACGAGCGCGGCGAGCCGGTCTCACCGTCGGCGATCACCGCCCTCGTGGCCGCCCGAGAGTTGGCCAAGCACCCGGGTTCCACGGTGATCCACGGCCTGATCACCTCCAGCGCCGTCGCGGAGATCATCCGGGAGCACGGTGGACAGCCGGTCGTGGCCCGGGTCGGGCACTCCTTCATCAAGGCGGAGATGGCCCGCACCAACGCCGTCTTCGGCGGCGAGCACTCCGCGCACTACTACTTCCGGGACTTCTGGTTCGCCGACACCGGGATGCTCGCGGCGATGCACACGTTGGCCGCGCTGGGCGAGCAGTCGCTGCCGCTGTCCGTGTTGGCCGGCGAGTACGAGCGCTACATCGCCTCCGGTGAGATCAACTCGACGGTGGTCGACCAGGCGGCGGCGGTGGCCGAGGTGCGCGCCGCGTACCCCGACGCGGTGGCCGACGAGATGGACGGGCTCACCCTGCGTTTCCCCGATGGCGCCTGGTTCAACCTGCGCGCCTCCAACACCGAGCCGCTGCTGCGACTCAACGTCGAGGCGCCCACCCGGGATCGGATGGTCTCGCTCCGGGACGACGTGCTCGACCGCGTTCGCCGATAAGATCGCCTGCGCCGGTCGGCACCGCCGTCGGTCAAGCCGTACACGTGGAAGGAGCCGCGCCATGGCCCTGGATCCGCAGTTGCTCGAGATCCTTGCCTGTCCGGACACGCACCACGCCCCGCTCACCTATGACGCCGAGGCGCAGACGTTGACCTGTACGGAGTGCGGCCGGATCTTCGAGGTCCGCGACGACGTGCCGGTGCTGCTGCTCGACGAGGCGCGCGGCGGCCCCGGGCAGTCCTCATGATCGACGGTACGGCCGGGGTCAGCGGACGCCGTGACGCCGACGAGGCCCTGCTCGACAACCCGCAGGCATTGGCCGAGGCCGACCCGGGCGGCATGCTCCGGCACACGGCGTCGGCCGGTGCGCAGGTTCGCGAGAGCGCCGCGCTGGCAGCCGAGGCGAACCTCGCGGTGCTCGCCGACGACGGGCGGCCCCGAGCCGTCGTGATCGCCGGCATCGGCACCGCCGGGCGTACCGGGGACGTGCTGGCCACTGTCGCCGGGCCACGCTGCCCGGTCCCGATCATCGGGCACCGTTCCGCCGGCGTACCCGGTTGGGTGGGCGCGGCCGACGTCGTCATCGCGGTGAGCGCGTCCGGACGTAGCCCGGAGGCGCTCGGCGCCGCCGAGGCGGCCCACCGCCGTGGTGCCCGACTCGTCGCCGTGGGTGCCCCGGACTCGCAGTTGCAGTCGATCGCCGAGCAGGCCCGGGCGCCGTTCATCCCGGTGCCCCGGCGTGCCCCGGCCCGGGCCAGCCTCTGGGCGCTCACAGTGCCGGTCCTGCTCGCCGCCCGTTCCCTGGGGCTCGTGAAGGTCAACGAGGCGGACCTGGCGGAGACCGCGGCCCGGCTCGACGCGGACGCCGACCGCTGCCGCTCCGCCGCCGAGTCCTTCGTCAACCCGGCGAAGTCACTGGCGCTGGGCCTGGCCGGCTCGATCCCCATCGTCTGGGGTTCGTCCCCGCTGGCCACGGTGGCGGCCCGCCGGTTCGGCGACACCCTGTCGGCAAACGCCCGCTACCCGGTGGTCACCGGGGCGCTGGGTGAGGCCGGGCGGGGTCGGGTCGGGCTGCTCGACGGCGTCTTCGGTGGCCTGGCCGAGGGGGAGCGGGACATCTTCGCCGACCCGGCCGAGGACGACGGCGAGGGCACCCGGCTGCGGCTGGTGCTGCTGCGCGACGGCGGGCTCAACGCCGAGGACGACACCGACGAGCCGCTCGCCGTCGAGGAGCGCCGTGCGGACGCGGTGCAGACCCTCGCGGAGCGCCGTGGCGTGCGATGCGACGTGGTGACCGCCGAGGGCGGCTCCGCCCTGGAGCGGCTGGCGTCGCTGATCGCCGTCCCGGATTTCGCCTCGATCTACCTTGCTCTGGCACACGGGCTGGACCCGATGGCCGTTCCGGCCATCACCGAGATGAAGGAGCTGTCGAACCAGTGAACGAACGTAGGGGGCGGCGCGTCATGCGCGGACCGGGCGGCTTCGTGCGGCGAAGCGGAGCGGTGGCATGAGCGCCAACGGTGGGACGAAGGCGATTGTCGCCGCCCTGCTGGCCAACATCGGCATCGCCGTCACCAAGTTCATCGCGTTCCTGCTCTCCGGCTCGTCGTCGATGCTGGCCGAGGCGGTCCACTCGGTCGCCGACTCCGGTAACCAGGGCCTCCTGCTGCTCGGTGGTAAGCGGGCGAAGCGCGCGGCCACCCCGGAACACCCGTTCGGGTACGGCCGGGAGCGCTACATCTACGCGTTCATCGTGTCCATCGTGCTGTTCAGCATCGGTGGCCTGTTCGCGCTGTACGAGGCGTACCACAAGTGGCATCACAAGGGCGGCATCGAGTCCTGGCACTGGCTGCCGGTGGTTGTGCTGGTGTCGGCGATCGTCATGGAGTCGTTCTCGTTCCGGACCGCCATCAAGGAGTCCAACCACGTCCGGGGCAACCAGTCGTGGGTACGTTTCATCCGCCGGGCCAAGGCGCCGGAGCTGCCGGTGGTGCTCCTGGAGGACTTCGGCGCGCTGGTCGGTCTGGTGTTCGCCCTGTTCGGCGTCACCATGACGCTGATCACGGGCAACGGCGAGTGGGACGCCGCCGGCACCGCGATGATCGGCATCCTGCTGGTCGTCATCGCCGTCGTGTTGGCCATCGAGACGAAGAGCCTGCTGCTCGGTGAGGGCGCCGAGGCGTCCGAGCTGGCAGCCATCGAGCGGGCCGTCACCGACGGCCCCGAGGTGGAGCGGATCATCCACATGAAGACGCTCTACCTGGGCCCGGAAGAGCTGATGGTGGCCGCCAAGATCGCCGTTCCGGAGTGGGAGAGCGCCCACGACCTGGCCCGTGGCATCAACGCCGTCGAGGCGCGGATCCGCGCCGCGGTGCCGATCGCCCGGGTGATCTATCTGGAGCCGGACGTCTACAGCGCCGCCGCCGCCGCGGCCGGCACCGGTGCCGCGGCCGACACCGCGGTGCCGCAGCCGCAGGACACGTCGGGCGAGGCGGCCGGGCGGCCCGGGGGCTGACGGGTGGAGCCACTGTACGGGCCGATCCGGGACTACGCCTGGGGCTCGCGCTCGGCAATCGCCCTCCTTCAGGGGCGATCGGTGCCGAGCGCGGGCCCGGAGGCGGAGCTGTGGTTGGGGGCCCACCCGGGCGCTCCGGCCCAGGTGGATCGCGCCGGTCTGCGGGTGAGCCTCTGCGACCTGGTGCGCGACGAACCAGGGCAGTGGCTCGGCCAGCGGGTGTCCGAGCGGTTCGGCAGCCGGCTGCCGTTCCTGCTCAAGGTGCTCGCGGCCGATGCTCCGCTGAGCCTGCAGGCCCACCCGGACGCCGAGCAGGCGCAGGCCGGCTACGCGGCGGAGGCGGGGCGCCCCGAGGGGCAGCGCAACTACTCCGATCCGCACCACAAGCCGGAGTTGCTCGTCGCGCTCACCCCGTTCGAGGCGCTGTGCGGTTTCCGGGATCCGGCGGAGTCGGCCGAGGCGCTCGCCGCGTTCGGCGTACCGGCGTTGGCGCCTGTGGTCGCCGCGTTGCGGGCCGGGCCGGCGGGGTTGCGGACGGCGGTGCGGACGCTGCTGGGCTGGCCGGTCGCCAGGCGTCACGACCTGCTGGCGGCTGTGGTGGCAGCGCCGGCCGACGGCCCGGACGCGGAGCTGACCCGCCGGCTGGCCACGGCGTACCCGGGGGATCCGGGTGCGCTGGTCGCGCTGCTGTTGCACCACCTGCGGCTGGAGGCGGGGGAGGCGATCTGGATGCCCGCCGGCAATCTGCACGCCTACCTGAGCGGCTGCGGCGTGGAGATCATGGCGGCCAGCGACAACGTGCTACGCGGCGGCCTGACCCCGAAGCGGGTGGACGTCGACGAGTTGTTGCGGGTGCTGCGCTTCGAGGTGCTCGACGATCCGGTGCGGGCCGCGCAGCCGGTCGGCCCGGGCGTGGACTGTTGGCCCGTGCCGGTGGACGATTTCGCGCTGCACCGGGTGCAGGTCGACGCGGCGGTGCCCTCGGTGACGCTGCCGCTGCCCGGCCCCCGGGTGGTGCTCTGCGCCGGCGGTTCGATCACCGTGGACGACGGTGCCGGTGCGCTGACGCTGGCCTCCGGCGAGGCGGCGATCGGTACGGCGCTGGAAGCGCCGCTGCGGATCGACGGCGCCGGTGTGGCGTACGTGGCGACACCCGGGCTGCGCTGACCTCGGTTCGGGCGAAAGACACGAGTCCGACTTTCCCGGAATAGCTTGACGTCACCCTGCCTGAGTGTGACTCTATGAGTACGCAGCGTTATCGCGACGACGGTCCGAGAACGTGCGGGGGAACCAAACCGGGGGGATGCACGGGGCGGGCGGGACGTGGGCGGGAAGGTCCGTCCATCACCGGCCGCCCCGTGCGCTGTCCGCGGACCGTGCCTGATGCCCGTCGCCGACGCGCGTAAGGTGGAGGGTCGGCGCAGACATCGTTCGACAGGAGCTTTCATGACCAGCACCCTCCCGGCGTCCGCCAGCGGCACGCCGTCCGAGGCCCGGCCGAGCACGCTCGCCGACGGCGACTTCAAGGTGGCGGATCTGTCGCTCGCCGAGTTCGGGCGTAAAGAGATCCAGCTCGCCGAGCACGAGATGCCCGGCCTGATGGCGATCCGTCGCGAGTTCGCCGAGGCGCAGCCGCTCGCCGGCGCGCGGATCACCGGCTCCCTGCACATGACCATCCAGACCGCCGTCCTGATCGAGACGTTGGTCGCGCTCGGCGCGCAGGTGCGCTGGGCGTCCTGCAACATCTTCTCCACCCAGGACCACGCCGCCGCGGCGATCGTCGTCGGCCCGGACGGCACCCCCGAGGCTCCGGCCGGGGTCCCGGTGTACGCCTGGAAGGGCGAGACCCTGCCGGAGTACTGGTGGTGCACCGAGCAGGTGCTCGCCTGGCCGGACGGGCAGGGCCCCAACATGATCCTCGACGACGGCGGTGACGCCACACTGCTCGTACACAAGGGCACCGAGTTCGAGCGGGCCGGGGCGGTCCCGCCGGTAGAGTCCGCCGACTCGGAGGAGTACGCGGTCATCCTCGAGCTGCTGCACCGCTCGCTCGGCGAGGACGGCCAGCGTTGGACCCGGATCTCCGCCGGCATCAAGGGCGTGACCGAGGAGACCACCACCGGCGTGCACCGGCTCTACGAGATGCACCGGGCCGGCACCCTGCTCTTCCCGGCCATCAACGTCAACGACTCGGTGACCAAGAGCAAGTTCGACAACAAGTACGGCTGCCGGCACTCGCTCATCGACGGCATCAACCGCGCCACCGACGTGCTGATCGGCGGCAAGATGGCTGTCGTCATGGGCTACGGCGACGTGGGCAAGGGCTGCGCCGAGTCGCTGCGCGGCCAGGGCGCCCGGGTCGTGGTGACCGAGGTGGACCCGATCTGCGCGTTGCAGGCCGCGATGGACGGCTACCAGGTCGCCACCCTGGACGACGTTGTCGAGCAGGCCGACATCTTCATCACCGCCACCGGCTGCTTCGACGTCATCACCAACGAGCACATGGCCCGGATGAAGCACCAGGCCATCGTCGGCAACATCGGCCACTTCGACAACGAGATCGACATGGCCGGGCTGGCCAAGCGGTCCGACGTCGAGCGGATCAACATCAAGCCGCAGGTCGACCTGTGGCGCTTCGCCGACGGGCACGCCATCATCGTGCTCTCCGAGGGCCGCCTGCTGAACCTGGGCAACGCGACCGGGCACCCGAGCTTCGTCATGTCGAACTCGTTCGCCAACCAGACGATCGCCCAGATCGAGCTCTTCACCAAGACCGAGGAGTACCCGATCGGCGTCTACGTGCTGCCCAAGCACCTGGACGAGAAGGTGGCCCGGCTGCACCTCGGCGCGCTCGGCGCGAAGCTGAGCACGCTGACCAAGGAGCAGGCCGCCTACCTCGGCGTCTCCACTGAGGGTCCGTTCAAGCCGGATCACTACCGCTACTGATCGACACTTCCGGACCGGGTCGGCTGTTCGCAGCCGGCCCGGTTCGTCGTCTCCGCCGCCGGCTGGGCGGGCTCAGCGACTCTCCGCCGCCGGTTCAGCCCGAACGGGGGCCGCGCCGGGTGGGCCGGAACCACGTCCAGACGCACCAGATCAGCCAGCCGACCGACACGACGGTGGCCAGCGCCCGCAGGCGTAGCGCGCTGAGCAGCAGCACCACGGCCAGCACCGCCAACCACGGCAGGAATCCCCTCACGGCGGGGATCCTTCCACAGCCGACCGGCGACACGTCGGCTGCCGGGCGGCCGCCGGTCCTCGTCCCGGGCCTAGTGAGCTTGTCGTGAACGACTTGACGAGGGCCCTGAGCAGGGAGGAAGGTATGCCTGCCCTAAGTCAGCCAAGGCGTGCCTAACCTACTCGGAGCCCGGATGTTCGCCACCTACCTGATCGGTCTGCGGGAAGGGCTGGAAGCCACACTGGTGGTCAGCATCCTTGTCGCCTTCCTGGTGAAGTCGCAGCGCCGGGATCGGCTGCCGCAGGTCTGGGCGGGCGTCGGCCTGGCCGTGGCGCTCTCGGTGCTCTTCGGCTGGCTGATCGAGTACACGTCGACCTCGCTGCTGGCCAGCTACGACGACCGGGAGTTGTTCGAGGCGATCACCTCGATCGCCGCAGTGGTCTTCGTCACCTGGATGATCTTCTGGATGCGCCGGGCCGCCCGGACCATCGCCGGCGAGCTGCGGGGCAAGCTCACCGAGGCGCTGGCCGTCGGGTCCCTCGCCGTCGCCGGCATGGCCTTCCTCGCGGTGATCCGCGAGGGCCTGGAGACCGCGCTGATCTTCTACTCGGCCGCCCAGGGCGCGGCCGGCGACAGCGGCCCGCTGCTCGCGTTGATCGGTGGCATCGTCACCGCCGTGGTCCTCGGCGTGCTGCTCTACGCCAGCGCCCTGCGAATCAACCTCAGCAAATTCTTCACCTGGACCGGCGCGCTGCTGATCCTTGTCGCCGCCGGCATCCTCAAGTACGGCGTGCACGACTTCCAGGAGGCCGGCGTCCTGCCCGGTCTGAACGACCTGGCGTTCGACATCACCAGCGCGCTCGACCCGAGCACCTGGTACGCAGCCCTGCTCGCCGGCATGTTCAACGTGACTCCCGCGCCCACGGTGCTGGAGACGATCGCCTGGGTCGCGTACGCCGTACCGGTGCTCCTGCTCTTCCTGCGACCGGCCCGGCGCAAGCCGGCACCCACCGCGACCACCACCACCGTCACCGAGCGCGGGGCCGACACCGGCACCGAGGCCGAGGTCGAGGCGGCGTCCTCGCCGCAGCGTGCCTGACCAACGAGGAGAGACAGCCCAGATGCGTACCACCCAGTTCTTCGCGCTGGCCGCAGCCGGCGTGCTGGCGACGGCCGGTCTGGCCGCCTGCTCCGACTCCGACAAGGGTGACCCGGCCGCGTCCGGCGGACCGATCGTGGTCAAGGCCAGCGACACCGCCTGTGAGGTCGGCTCGACCGACCTGGGCGCCGGCACCGCCACCTTCAAGATCACCAATTCGGGCGCGAAGGTGACCGAGTTCTACGTGTACGCCGACGGCGACCGGGTGATGGGCGAGGTGGAGAACATCGCCCCCGGGCTGAGCCGCGAGCTGCACGTGGAGTTGCCGGCCGGCACGTACCAGACGGCCTGCAAGCCGGGGATGAGTGGCAAGGGCATCCGGGGCGCGCTCAAGGTCAGCGGGTCGGCGCAGCCGCTCACCGCGGACGCCGCGCTGGGTGACGCCACCGACAACTACCAGCGCTACGTCAAGAGCCAGACCGCCGCGCTGTTGGACAAGACCGAGGAGTTCGTCGGCGCGGTCAAGGCCGGCGATGTGGCGAAGTCGAAGGCGCTCTACCCGGTCGCCCGCACCTACTGGGAGCGGATCGAGCCGGTCGCCGAGATCTTCGGCGACCTCGACCCCAAGATCGACGGCCGCGAGGAGGTCATCGAGGAGGGGATGGAGTTCACCGGCTTCCACCGGATCGAGAAGGACCTCTGGCAGTCCGGCGACATCAGCAAGGACGGCCCGATCGCCGACCGCCTGCTGGTCGACGTCAAGGAGATCGTGGCCAAGGCGAACGCCGAGAAGCTCTCCCCGCTCCAGCTCGCCAACGGTGCCAAGGAACTGCTCGACGAGGTGGCCAGCGGCAAGATCACCGGCGAGGAGGACCGCTACTCGCACACCGACCTGTGGGACTTCGCCGCCAACCTCGAAGGTTCCAAGGCCGCCGTGTCCGCCCTGCGTCCCGCGTTGCAGCAGCGCTCGCCGGAGCTGGTCACCCAGCTGGACACCGAGTTCACCAACGTCGAAGGGCTGCTCGGCAAGCACCGCGACGGCGACGGGTGGAAGCTGCACACCGCGCTGAGCAAGGCCGAGCTCAAGGAGCTCTCCGACGGCATCAACGCGCTCGCCGAGCCGATCAGCAAGGTCGCCGCGGCCGTCGCGAAGTGACCACCTGGCAGAAAGAGTCGAGTCGATGAGCGGGAGCAGGTTCACCCGGCGCCGGGCGATCACCCTGGCCGGCGCCGGGGTGGCGGGGGTCGCCGGAGTGGCGGCCGGCGCGGGGGCGCTGCTTAACGGCTCCCATGGCCCGGCCGCGGCGAGCGACCATCCGGCCGGGGCGGTGCCGTTCCACGGAGAGCACCAGGCCGGCATCGTCACCCCGGCGCAGGACCGCCTGCACTTCGTGGCCTTCGACGTGATCACCAAGGACCGGGCCCGACTCGTCGAACTGCTTGAGGAGTGGACGGCCGCCGCAGCCCGGATGACCGCGGGACGCGACGCCGGGGTGCTGGGTGCGGTCGGCGGGATGCCGGAGGCCCCACCGGACGACACCGGCGAAGCGCTCGGCCTGCCTCCCTCGCAGCTCACCCTCACCATCGGGTTCGGGCCGACGCTGTTCCGCGACGCCGACGGGCGGGACCGCTTCGGTCTCGCCGACCGTCGGCCCGCCGCCCTCGCCGAGCTGCCGAAGTTCCCCGGTGACGCGTTGCAGCCGCAGCTCTCCGGCGGCGACCTCTGCGTCCAGGCCTGCGCCAACGACCCGCAGGTGGCGGTGCACGCGATCCGCAACCTGGCTCGGCTCGGCATGGGCGTGGTGAGCGTCCGCTGGTCGCAGCTCGGCTTCGGCCGCACCTCGTCGACCTCCCGGGAGCAGGCCACCGCGCGCAACCTCTTCGGGTTCAAGGACGGCACTGCCAACCTCAAGGCCGAGGACACCGAGCTGCTGCGCGACCAGTTGTGGGTGCAGCCGGGCGACGGGCCGGACTGGATGGCCGGAGGCTCGTACCTGGTGACCCGCAAGATCCGGATGCTCGTGGAGACCTGGGACCGGACCTCCCTCGCCGAGCAGGAGGAGATCGTCGGCCGGACCAAGGGCAGCGGCGCGCCGCTGGGTCGCAGCGACGAGTTCGACGAGCCCGACTTCGCCGCGCGTGGCGCGGACGGGAAGCCGGTGATCGCCGAGCACGCCCATGTCACGCTGGCCCACCCGAGTCGCAACGGCGGCGCCCAGCTGCTGCGCCGGGGTTACAACTTCGTCGACGGCTCGGACGGCCTCGGCCGACTCGACGCGGGCCTCTTCTTCATCGCCTACCAGCGCGATCCACGCCGTCAGTTCGTGCCGATCCAGACCCAGTTGGCGCGGCACGACGTGATGAACGAGTATCTGCGACACGTCTCCAGCGGGGTGTTCGCCTGCCCTCCCGGGGTACGCGACGGCGGGGATCACTGGGGGCGTGGGCTGTTCGGCTGATCGTCGTCCGGATGGCGACAACCGGATCGGCCCAGCCTGCGGTGGCGCCGGGCGGCGCCGAAGGGGGATCATGGTGGGAGCCTGGCGACGGCCCGTTCGCGCGCCGGGCACCGCAGCCGTGGCGCCGCCGCCGCGGACCGCGATAACCGGTTTGACGGCGGCGCGAAGCGTTTACCGGCGGACGCCGGTCCCACCGAACTGAATGAGGATGCAATATTAATCCCATGAGAGCCCGCGTACTGGTGGTCGACGATGACCCCGCGCTCGCCGAGATGCTCGGCATCGTGCTGCGCAGTGAGGGTTTCCTGCCCTCTTTTGTGGCGGACGGCGAGCGGGCGTTGGCCGCCTTTCGCGACAGCCGTCCCGATATCGTGCTGCTTGACCTGATGCTTCCCGGTATGAGCGGTATCGACGTGGCCCGGTCGATCCGGGCGGAGTCCGGCGTGCCCATCGTCATGCTGACCGCAAAGAGCGACACCGTGGACGTCGTGCTCGGCCTGGAGTCCGGCGCCGACGACTACGTGGTCAAGCCGTTCAAGCCCAAGGAGCTGGTGGCCCGGATGCGGGCCCGACTGCGCCGAGGCGAGGACGTGGCCCCGGAGATGCTCACCATCGGGCCGCCGGACAACCAGATCACCATCGACGTGCCCGCGCACACGGTGAGCCGCAACGACGAGGAGGTGAAGCTGACGCCGCTGGAGTTCGACCTGCTGGTCGCGCTCGCCCGCAAGCCACGTCAGGTCTTCACCCGCGAGGTGCTGCTCGAACAGGTCTGGGGCTACCGGCACGCGGCCGACACCCGTCTGGTCAACGTGCACGTCCAGCGGTTGCGGGCCAAGATCGAGCCGGACCCGGAGCGACCGGAAATCATCCTCACCGTGCGGGGCGTGGGCTACAAGGCAGGGACCGGATAGCCTGGTCGCACTGTGTCGACCTCGCCGCCCCCACCCTCCCCGAGTACGGCTGCCCGCCGGCCCAGCGCCGGCGGGGAGCTCTGGCGTGCGGTGACCGGTCGGGTCGCCCGTGCGGTGGGTCGGGCACACCAGACCTGGCGCCGCTCGCTCCAGGTGCGGGTCGTGACCATCACGCTGGTCGCGTCCAGCCTGCTGGTCGGCGGGTTCGCGTTCCTGATCGCTGACAAGATCACCACCATCCTGCTCGACAGCGCTCGCAGCGACGTCCGGCAGCGGGTGACCAGCGGCGCCAGCTACGCGGCCAAGCAGGTCTCCTTCTACGGGCAGCCGCAGGAGGCGCAGCTCCAGGAGACCATCGACGGCACTGTCAACTACCTGGCCGGCGGCGACCCCCAGCAGACCAGCGGGGTGGTGGTGGCGATCACCGCCGACGACTATCCCAACGACATCCAGACGCGCACCTCCCCGTCGGCGAACGTGCAGTCACTGATCAGCCCCGAGCTGCGGGCCGCGATCGCCGACGGCAAGGTGGCCAGTCAGATCCGCACCGGGCGACTCACCGGCGAGACCACCAAATACCTGGTCTACGGCTCGCCGGTGCCCACCCGCTTCGGCCAGATCGAGCTCTACTACCTGGTCCCGCTGGGCCGGCAGGACGTCACCGCCGCCGACGCCCGCGCCACGGTGGTGGCCACCGGGGTCGCGCTGGTGATCCTGCTCGGGTTGCTCGCGGCGCTGGTCACCCGACTGGTGGTCAACCCGGTCCGGGTCGCCGCACGAACCGCCCAGCGGCTCTCCGCGGGCCTGCTCGACCAGCGGATGGTGGTCAACGGCGAGGACGACCTGGCCCTGCTCGCCGCGTCGTTCAACCAGATGGCCACCAACCTGCAACGGCAGATCCTGCGCCTGGAAGAGATGTCCCGGTTGCAGCGCCGCTTCACCTCGGACGTCTCCCACGAGCTGCGTACCCCGCTGACCACGGTCCGGATGGCCGCCGACCTGATCTTCGCCGAGCGCGACGAGTTCGACCCGGCGGTCGCCCGCAGCGCGGAGCTGCTCCAGGCCGAGTTGGATCGATTCGAGGAGCTGCTCACCGACCTGCTGGAGATCAGTCGGTTCGACGCTGGCTTCGCCATGCTGGATTCCGAGCCGACCGACCTGGTGCCGGTGGTGCACCGGGTGGTCGACCGGCTGGCTGGCCTGGCCGAGCGGGTGGGCGTACCGATCGAACTCGACCTGCCCGGCACGCCGGTGATCGCCGAGGTCGACCCGCGCCGGGTCGAACGGGTGTTGCGCAACCTGGTCGGCAACGCCGTCGAGCACGGTGAGGCCCGCCCGGTGCTGATCACCCTCGGCATCGACGAGACCGCCGTGGCGATCACCGTCCGCGACCACGGTGTGGGGCTGAAGGTGGGCGAGGAGAAGCTGGTGTTCAACCGGTTCTGGCGGGCGGACCCGTCCCGGGCCCGGCAGACCGGGGGCACCGGGCTGGGCCTGTCGATCAGCCTGGAGGACGCACGGCTGCACGGCGGCTGGCTGGAGGCGTGGGGTGCTCCCGGGCAGGGCGCGCAGTTCCGGCTCACCCTGCCGGCCCGTGCGGGCGATCGGCTGACCACCTCGCCGCTGCGGCTGGTGCCGGCCGACGCCGCCCTGCCGTTCGGCGGCCCCCGCGACGGTGGACCACTGGCCATCGGTCCGGGCACCGGCGGGGCACTGGCGATCGGCCCGGCTCCGGCCGGGGACGGGCAGCGGACGGAGGTGCGCTCGTGAGACGGCCGACTCTGCTCGGGACCCTCGGCGTGATGGTGCTGCTGGGTGCCGGCTGCGGCATTCCGGCGGCATCCGACGTGCGGGTGGACGGCAAGGGCGGCGCCGCCACCGAGGCCGGTGTGATCAGTCGGGGCAGTGAGCCACCGACGCGGACGGCCAGCGGCAGCGTCAACGAGACGTTCGTCCGCAACTTCCTGTCCGCCGCCGCCGGTGAACCGGATCGGGCGTACGAGCGGGTCAAGGCGTTCATCGCCCCGGAGGACAAGACCCGCCTACAGGACAAGAAGGGCAGCGAGGTCGCGCTGAACGTGGTCCGGCTGCGCGAGGCGGTCTACACCCTCAACAGCGACTCGACCACGACCGTGAAGATCACCGTGCAGCAGATCGGGGTGCTGCGGACCAACGGCACCCTGGCGCCGCCGGTGGCGACCGAGACGGAGTACGAGTTCGGCCTGCGCAGCGCGTCCTTCAACGGCGGCGTCAACGATGACCGGGCCGGCCTCTACGTCATCAACCCGCCCAACGTGCTGCTGCTCAGCGACACCGCCCTTCGCGAGTATTACCAGGACGAGACGATCTACTTCTGGAGTTCGGACCGCAGCCGCCTGGTGCCCGACCAGCGCTACCGGCCACAGGCGGTGCCGGTCGAGCGGCAGGTCAACGAAGTGGTGAAGTGGCTGGTCGGCGGCCCCTCCGACTGGTTGCGCCCGGGAGTCGTCGGGCTGCCGGACCGCACCGAGCTGATCAACAACGCCACCGGCGGCAACGGTCGGTGGGAGGTCAACCTGGACATGTCCGGTGACGACCAGAGCGGGATCGATCAGTTGATCACGCAGATCGCCTGGTCGTTGGGCGACCTCACCGGTCAGTTGGAGTTGAAGATCCGCAACAACGCGCAGCCAGTTGTGGACCTGGGCGAGCGCCGAGACTCCCGGGTGCTCTACCCGTACGCCGCCAGCCCGCAGCGGTTCGGCGTGTACGACGGCACGATCCACCCACTCGACTTCGACGGCGAGCCCAGCGGCACTGTGCCGTTGACACCCGAGGCCAACCGTAACGTCGTCTCCGCCAGCCTCGGGCTGGCCAAGGACCGCCGGATCCTCGCCGCGATGGTGGTCGCCGGCGGCAAGAACCGGTACCGACTCGCCGTGGGCACGGGCGCCGACCCGGTCTCCGTGGTCAGCCGCAGCGCCACCGAATACTCCTCGATCGGTCGACCGGTCTGGCTGCGTACCGTCGACAACCGCCCCAGCCGCGGCCTGGTGGTGGCCGACGGGCAGCTCTACCGGTTCGACGAGGCGGCCCGGATGTATCCGGTGCCGCTCAACCTGCCCTCCGCCGCGGTCACCGCGGTGGCCGCCGCGTTGGACGGCCAGCGGGTGGCGTTGATCGCCGGCGGCCGTCTCTACGTCGCCGCTGTCAACCTCGACGGCGGCGGGGCCTCCATCGGCCCGCCCCGAGAGTTGGTCACCTCGCTGACCAACCCGACGGCTGTCGACTGGGGCAGGGAGGACCAGCTGGTGGTGGCAGGGTCGCTCGGCCAGCCGGCGATCTACGAGATCAGCGTCGACGGCGCCCTGGAGACGCCGCTGCGGACCGACCTCGGCGCCAAGGTCACCCACCTGACCGCGTACCCGACCAACCGCAGTGTGCGGGCGACGACCGGGGCGTACATGTACGAGGCGAACGGGGTGGCCTACCGCAGCAGCCCGTTCGAACGGATCGAGCCCGGCCGGGTACGCGACATCGCCCCGGTGCCGACCGGTGTCCGGCCGAGCAACCCGTCGGCGCCGTTCTTCCTCTACTGACACGGTGAGCGGGCTCTGGGCGGACCTCGCCGACCTGGTGCTGCCCGCCGACTGCGCCGGTTGTCGCGAGCGCCGACCCGGCCTGCGGCACGGGGTCTGCCCAGCCTGTGTCGTGGCGCTGGGCGCATTGCGGCCACTGGCGGTCCGCCCCACCCCCGCACCGCCTGGCCTGCCGTCCTGCGTCGCCCTCGGCCCGTACGCGGGTCCGCTGCGCGAGGCCCTGCTGGCCTACAAGGAACACGGCCGACACGGGCTTGCCCGCCCGCTCGGCGCCCTGCTCGCCGAGGTCGTCGCGGCGGCGGTCGGTGGGGCGCGTCCGCTGGCGTTGGTTCCGGTCCCGGACACCGCGGCGGCGGCCCGGTCCCGCTACGGGGACCACCTCGACCGGCTGGCCCGGCACTGCGCGGCCCGGCTCAACCGGAGCGGTTGGTCGGTGCGGGTGCACCGTCCGCTGCGGGCGTCGCCGCGGCCCGACTCGGTCACCCTGGACAGCGCCGGGCGCGCGGCGGCGGCCGAGGCGACCTTCCAGCCCCGCTCGACGGGGCCGGTCCGGGGTCGTGCCGAGGGCGCGGCGCCGGTCGTGGTGTTGCTCGACGACATCGTCACCACCGGCGTGACCCTCGCCGCCGCAAGCCGGGTGCTGACCGCGACAGGATGGGCACCGAGTGTCGCGGCGGTGCTCGCGGCGACCGAGAAAAGACACCAGTCGTAACCGATAGTGTTTCCGTTTCACCCGTTGGTGTATGAGCTGCGAAAAATCCTGGGCTGTCTCGGCAACATGGGGTGACTGCCGGGCAAACAGGAGTTAGCGTTTCGCTGTCGGGGGTAGGAGGTCGTTCCACCACCCTCGGCGGTGAGAGGAGGCGTAGCCGTACCAACCGGTCGACGCCAGCGGGTCTCCCCACGGCGCGCGGCCGGGTAACCGGATCGAAGACCGTCCGAACAAGGGAGGTCACGTGGACATCGTGGTCAAGGGCCGAAACGTCGAAGTGCCGGACCATTACCGGGTACACGTAGCCGAGAAACTCGCGAAGATCGAACGCTACGACCACAAACTTATTCGCGTTGATGTCGAGCTGTTTCACGAGCGCAATCCGCGCCAAGCCGACCACTGCCAGCGGGTAGAGATCACCTGCGTTTCCCGAGGCCCGGTGATTCGGGCCGAAGCCTGCACCAATGACTTCTACAGCGCGCTCGACGCGGCCATCGCGAAGCTCGACACCCGGCTGCGCCGTGCGGCCGACCGCCGCCGCGTACACCGGGGCCGGCACGCGCCGATCTCCGTCGCCGAGGCCACAGCGGGCCTGCCGGTCGCGGACCTGGTGCCCAGCGCACTGAGCGCGCCGAGCGATGGCGCCCGCGCCGGCACCGCTGTCGCGGAGCGGGTCGAAGAGGAGCAGGACGACCAGCCGTGGCACATCGCCCGGGAGAAGGTCCACCCGGCCGAGCCGATGACCATCGACGACGCGTTGTTCGAGATGGAGCTGGTCGGCCACGACTTCTACCTTTTCCAGGACAAGGAGTCCGGCCGCCCCAGCGTCGTCTACCGGCGCCACGCGTACGACTACGGCATCATCTCCCTCGCCACTGACAGGTAGCCGATCCGCGTCGATCATGGAGTTGCGGTGGGAGAACACCCACCGCAACTCCATGATCCGTCAGCGGACGTCGGCGGGGAGCAGCGCGAAGGTCAGGTCGTCCAGGCGGGCGCCGGCCAGCCCGGGCAGCCGGCCGCGCTGAAGGGCCTCGCGCCGAAAACCGACCCGCTCCAGCACCCGGTGCGACGCGGTGTTGTCCGGCACCGTGCCGGCCGACAGCCGGGCGACACCGGCCGCGCCGAACGCCCACTCCGCGAGCAGCCGGACCGCCCGCGTCGCGTACCCCCGGCCGCGCCACTCCGGCAGCAACGCGTAGCCCACCGACGCCTCGCCGGCGGCCACATCGGTGTACGACAAGCCGCAACTGCCCACCGGCTCGCCGCTGGCCACGTCAGTGATCAGCAGCCGGGCGATCTCGCCGGTGAGCCAGCCGCTCTGCGCGAGACGACAACGCCGCTCCATCGCCTCGCGCGTCGGCGGCACCGGCGGCGCCTGGTTCGCCACCACCTCGGGTCGGCTGTGCAGCCGGTACATCAGCGCCGCGTCGTCCGGCCCGAGTGGGCGCAGCGCCACCACCTCGTCGGTGAGCACCCCGCCGGGCAGGTCGGGCAGCACCCGGGCGGCCGGGCCGGGCGGATCACCCGCGACGCGTACCCAGGCCAGCAGGTCGTGCCGGCCCGCGTCCCGGGACGCACCGGCCGACCGGCGCAGACCCTCGTAGCGGAAGCCGGCGGCCAGCGCGACCCGCTGGCTCGGACCGTTCTCCGGTTCGGTGAGCAGCTCCAGTCGGGCCGCCCCGGCGGAGAACGCGTGCTCGCTCAGCGCGCGGGTCGCCGCGGCGGCCAGCCCGCGACCGCGCGCCGCCGGTCGCATCCAGTAGCCGATCTCCAGCTGGCCCCGGGCGGGCACCGGGTTGTTCAATCCCACCGCGCCGAGCAGCCGATCGGTAGCGGGGTCCGCGACGGCGTACGCGGTGCCGCCGCCGGTCCAGGCCGCCGGGGCGCCGACGTCGATCCACCAGCGGGCGTCGGTAGCGGTGTACGGCGTCGGCAGGTTCGACAGGAACCGTTGAGTGAGCGGGTCCGCGCAGCCGTCGACCACGTCGGCGCCGTCCTCCGCGCGAAACGGGCGCAGCCGCACCCCGGGTGCCTCGACGATCGGCAGCAGATTCATCCCAGATCCTTCGCGAGAAGCGCCCCGACCCACACGTCCACCCTCTCGCCCCGGTGCTGCACGCCGCCCCGGGCAATCCCCTCGATCAGGAAGCCCGCCTTCTCGGCCGCCCGGCGGGAGGCGGTGTTGCCCACATTCGCCTTCCACTCGATCCGCGCCAGTCCCAACGTGCTGAAGCCCCAGGCGCTGACCGCTACCAGCGCGGCGGGCAGGTAGCCCCGGCCCCGGGCCGCCGGCGCGGTCATGAAGCCGACGTCGGCCACCAGCGGGTCGGCGGGGGAGAGCCGCAGGTCGAGCGTGCCCGCGTACCGATCGTCGGAGTCGGCGATCACGAAGCAGGCGGCGTCCCCCCGAGCCCAGGCGTCCCGGCCGTACGCCAGGTAGCCCTGCGCGTCGGCGCGCTCGTACGGGTCCGGCACTGTCGTCCAGCGGATGCTCTCCGGGTCCCGGCAGGTCTGCACCACGGCGTCCAGGTCCTTCTCCTCCATGGGCCGCAGCCGCAGCTCGCCGGCCCCGGTCTCGGCGAACAGAACGGGCTGCGGGCGGCCGAAGACGGCAGCCCGCCGGGCGGCGAGGGTGCCCGGTCCGGCCGGACCGGTCGAGCCGGCGGCCGGTACCTCGCCGGGCAGCAACGAGCCGATCCAGCCGTCCGCGCTGCCGGACAGCGCCGGGTTGGCCAGTCGTAACCTGCCGTCGATCCGGAAACCGGCCCGGAGGGCCACCAGCCGGGAGGCGTGGTTGCCCACCTCGGCCTGCCAGATGAGCCGACGAAGCCCGAGGGTGTCGAAGGACCAGCGGGCCACCGCCCGGGTGGCCCGGACCATCACGCCCCGACCACGCGCCCAGGGCGCCGACCAGTAGCCGATCTCACCGGTGCCGTCCTTGTCGATCGAGATGAGCCCGCTGGAACCCAGCAGCTCCCCGGTGTCCGGGTCACAGACCGCGAACGGTGCCCCGGTGCCCTCGGCCCAGGCCTTCCGGCTCATCTCGGTGACAAATCCGTGGGCGTGTTCCGGCCGGTACGGGCGCGGTACGGTGGTCCAACGCTGAATGTCCGGGTCCTGGCAGGCTCGGTGCACGGCCTCGGCGTCCGCCTCCCGCCAGGGCCGCAGCAGCACGCCGTCCTCGATGATCTCCACGGGCTCCACTCGTGCATCCTGCCGTAGCGTTCGCCGACGGCGTAACCGGATAACGTTTGGAGCGTGTGCTGGACGCGAGTTATGTCGGGTTCGGCGGGGTCGAGCACCGCCACCAGTGACCATCGGGCCGATGGAGCGCCTACGATGGTTCGAGACTGTCTAGGGGAGCGTTGATCCGTGTCGATTCTGGAAAAGGTCCTTAACGCGGGCGAGGGCCGCATGGTGCGACGGCTCAAGGCCATCGCCGCCGCCGTCAGCTCAATCGAGGACGACTACGTCAACCTCACCGACGAGGAACTGGCCGGCATGACCGAACAGTTCCGGGAGCGGCTCGACGAGGGTGAGACTCTCGACGACCTGCTGCCGGAGGCGTTCGCGGTGGCCCGCGAGGCGGCCGCCAGGGTGCTCGGCCAGCGCCCGTACGACGTCCAGGTGATGGGCGGCGCGGCGCTGCACTTCGGCAACATCGCCGAGATGAAGACCGGTGAGGGCAAGACGCTGACCTCGGTCATGGCCGTCTACCTCAACGCGCTCTCCGGCAAGGGCGTTCACGTGATCACGGTGAACGACTACCTCGCCCAGCGTGACGCGGCGTGGATGGGCCGGGTGCACGAGTTCCTCGGGCTGACCGTCGGCGTGGTGCTGCCCAACCGGCCGGCCACCGAGCACAAGGCCGCCTACGAGTGCGACATCACCTACGGCACCAACAACGAGTTCGGCTTCGACTACCTGCGCGACAACATGGCCTGGTCGAAGGAAGAGCTGGTTCAGCGCGGGCACAACTTCGCGGTGGTCGACGAGGTCGACTCCATCCTGATCGACGAGGCCCGCACCCCGCTGATCATCTCCGGCCCGGCCGAGCACTCCGCCCGCTGGTACGGCGAGTTCGCCGGCGTGGTGGCCCGGCTCCAGCCCGGCACCGACGGTGAGGGCGACTACGAGGTCGACCACTCCAAGCGCACCATCGCGGTGACCGAGCGGGGTGTCGCCAAGGTCGAGGACCGGCTCGGCATCGACAACCTGTACGAGTCGGTGAACACCCCGCTGGTCGGCTACCTCAACAACGCCATCAAGGCCAAGGAGCTCTACAAGCGCGACAAGGACTACATCGTCAGCGACGGTGAGGTCCTGATCGTCGACGAGTTCACCGGTCGCATCCTGCACGGCCGTCGCTACAACGAGGGGATGCACCAGGCGATCGAGGCCAAGGAGGGGGTGGAGATCAAGCAGGAGAACCAGACCCTGGCCACGATCACCCTCCAGAACTACTTCCGCCTCTACGAGAAGCTGTCCGGGATGACCGGTACGGCGCAGACCGAGGCGAGCGAGTTCAACAAGGTCTACAAGGTCGGCGTCGTGACCATCCCGACCCACCGCCCGATGGTTCGCGAGGACCGGCCGGACGTCATCTACAAGACGGAAAAGGCCAAGTTCAACGCCGTCATCGAGGACATCGCCGAGCGGCACCAGATGGGTCAGCCGGTGCTGGTGGGCACCGTCTCGGTGGAAAACTCCGAGATCCTCTCCCAGTTGCTGCGCCGCCGTGGCATCCCGCACAACGTGCTGAACGCCAAGTTCCACGCCCGGGAGGCCGAGATCGTCGCCCAGGCCGGGCGTAAGGGCGCGGTCACCGTGGCGACCAACATGGCCGGCCGCGGCACCGACATCCTGCTCGGCGGCAACGCCGAGTTCCTCGCCGCGAACGAGCTGCGCCAGCGCGGCCTCGACCCGCTGGAGAACGAGGAAGAGTACGCCAAGGCGATGGAGGAGGTCCTTCCCACCTGGAAGCAGGCCTGCGACGCCGAGGCGGATGAGGTCTCGGCCGCCGGCGGCCTCTACGTGCTGGGCACCGAGCGGCACGAGTCCCGGCGGATCGACAACCAGCTGCGTGGTCGCGCCGGCCGGCAGGGCGACCCGGGCGAGTCCCGTTTCTACCTGTCCCTTCAGGACGAGCTGATGCGGCGCTTCCGGGCTGGAGCGGTCGAGGCGGTGATGGAGCGCTTCAACATCCCGGAGGACGTGCCCATCGAGTCGAAGATGGTCACCCGGCAGATCAAGAGCGCCCAGGCCCAGATCGAAGGCCAGAACGCCGAGATCCGCAAGAACGTGCTCAAGTACGACGAGGTGCTCAACAAGCAGCGCCAGGTCGTCTACGCCGAGCGGCTCCGGGTGCTCAACGGTGAAGACCTCTCCGACCAGGTCCGCAACATGATCGACGACACCGTCGAGGCGTACGTGCGGGGCGCCACCTCCGACGGCTACGGCGAAGACTGGGACCTCGAGCAGCTCTGGTCCAGCCTCAAGCAGCTCTACCCGGTCGGCGTGACGATCGAGGAGTTGGAAGAGGAGGCCGGTGGCTCCCGGGCCGGCATGGACGCCGACTTCCTGGTCGCCCGCCTCAAGGAGGACGCCAACGCCGCGTACGACAGGCGTGAGGAGCAGCTCGGCACCGAGGGGGTGCGCCAGCTCGAGCGGATGGTGCTGCTCCAGGTCATCGACCGCAAGTGGCGCGAGCACCTCTACGAGATGGACTACCTCCAGGAGGGCATCAACCTCCGGGCGTACGCCCAGCGCGACCCGGTGGTGGAATACCAGCGCGAGGGCTTCGACATGTTCGCCACCATGATGGACGGCATCAAGGAGGAGACCGTCGGTTTCCTCTACAACGTCGACGTCCAGGTGACCGAACCGGAGCCGGAGGAGGGGGCCGACGAGGTCACCCTGCTCGACAAGCCGGTCGAGATCCGGGCCAAGGGCCTCAACCAGGCACCGCGGCGGCAGGGCCTGCAATACTCCGCCCCCACCATCGACGGTGAGGCCAGCCCGGGCGCGGTCGCCGTGGAGCAGGCCGAGCAGCAGGCCCCGGCGCTCGGTGTAGGCCGACCGGCTCCGGGTGCTCCGGCGGCACCGGGGCAGAGCGCGCCGTCCGCCCCGCAGCGGCCGGCATCCGGGCTGCGTGGCCCGGCAGTCCCGTCGGCCGCCGCCCGTCGGCCGGCACCGAACCAGGCGGAGGCGAGCAACGGCCCGTCCCGCAACGCGCCGTGCCCGTGTGGCTCGGGCCGCAAGTACAAGCGCTGCCACGGTGCCCCCAACGGCGGCAACTGACAAACAGCAGCAGCACAGACAGCGTCTGACCGACGGGTCCCGGCCGACCAGGCCGGGGCCCGTCGGTGTCTCTTGAGCCCGGTGTCTCTTGAGCCCGGTGTCTCTTGAGCTCGGTGTCTCTTGAGCCTCGCCGGCGATCGGGGCAGGTGGGGTCAGAGCACGTGCAGGGCAACGCAGAGCCAGCGGCCCCGGCGATGTTCGAGGCGCAGGGCCATCGCCCAACTTCGGCCGCCCGTGCCGGTGAGGACGGCTGCCGCCTCCACCGTGGCCTCCCGGGGCTCACAGACCCGCAGGCGTAGCAGCCGGACCAGTGCCCGGCCGCTGCGGCGGCGGGTTGTCCCGGCCCGGCCGGAAGCGCGGGCGAGTTCGGTCAGCAGGTCGCCCGCTCGGGCCGGGTCGAGCAGCGCGCGCACCTGGGCCGGCGAGCGGTAGCCGTTGACCACCTCCAGGCAGGTGCCGACGAAGCGGTGCGCGGCTCGGGTGGTTTCCGGTGCGGTCGACGGCGGCAACGACGCAACCGGGTGGGTGGTGGTGGATCTGCTGGGCACCGGGCGCAGGGCTGCTCGCCGCTCCGGCGGCCGGACCGGGCTGGGCCGGGTGGAGGCGAACAGGTCGAGGGCGAGTTGGCCGTCGGTCGGCGCCGGCCAGTACGACCCGTCGGCCTCGTCGAGGTACGGCGGGTCGAAGGGCGGGACGGGGCGCAGTCGCACTGTTGGTCGGGAAGGACCGGGTCGCGCTCCGCTCATCATGGCCCCCTTGATCTTGCGTTTGCCTTCGTTTGCCTCCGACAAGTTCAATTCTGGGCGTCGGAACGGCCTCGGTCAATGGCTTCGCAGCAGCTTCCGTCCGTCGCGCGGCATGATCCACTCGGGTTCCTTGATATCGGGGGGTCTCTGCGGCCCCAACACCCCGACTTCCGCAAAGCCGAGTGGATCATGCCCCGGGACGGACGGACGGACGGGCGGACGCGCCAGGTCAGGCGGTCCAGGCAGTCAGGCGGCCCAGGCAGTCAGGCGGGCCGGGGCAGGCCGGGCGGGGCAGGCCAGGTCGGGCGGGCCGGGGCGCGCCGGGCGGGGCAGGGCAGGCCGGGCGGGCGGGGCAGCCCGGGCAGGGCAGGGCAGGCCGGCCGGGCCGGGCCGGGCTTTGCTACTCGGGGTCGCGGTCGACGAGCGGGTTGCTCTGCACCCAGTCTGCCGTCTCGTCATATTTGCGCGCTATGTACTCCTCCAGCCGGGCGCGCTCGACGCGCCACTGGCCGCGTCCGCCGATCTTGATCGCCGGCAGTTCGCCGCTGCGCACCATGTGGTAGACCTGCGAGTCCGACACGTTGAGCTCGGCGGCCACGTCGGAGAGCAGCAGGAACCTCGGCTCCACAGAAACTCCCGGGGTTGATGTCGTTTGGCTCAGTTTGCCACCGACAGCCCTCGCCGCCCAGCACCGGACCGGGTCGGGGCGGGGTCGACCACGCGGGACACACCGGCTGGGAGCTTCCTCCGGGCGGAGGCGGGGTGTATGACGGTCACGGCGTGCGGCATGATCTGCGCCCGTGCCGGCGGCCGCCGGTGGAGGACGACGCGGGGAGACGACAGGTGACCGACGAGCTTGTCCGGGTGTACGTGCCGGCGACCGTACCGATGCTGGCCCGGCTGCGTGCGGAGGGGCTGGCCGCCGACCAGGCGCACGCCGTGACCCCGGCGCTGCGCGAGTGGTACGCCGAGGGTGACGAGGAGGAGTTGGAGTACGTCGCCTTCACCCGGGCTGCCCAGGACGCCCTGCACCTGCTCCGGGCCGACCCGACCGCTCCCCGCCGTCGCGTCGTCGTCTCGGTCGACCTGCCGTCGGCAGCGATCGGGCGTGGCGACGGTGAGTTGGGCTCCAGCACTGTGTCGTTGGCCGACGCCGTGCCGGTGGGCGCCGTCGCGGCCATCCACGTGGACGGCACGGACGCGGCCGAGGAGGTCGGCGCGGCGGCCGACGTGGTGACCGAGGCGGCGGCTGGTGACCCGGACGCCCAGTTCACAGTCGACGGCGCCGAGGACCACGAGCTGGAGTGGTACGACGTGACGGAGCTGGATCAGCTGCTAGGCGCGACCGACTGAGCCGGACGCCACCCCCGGCAGCAGCCGGAGGCGAACACCGGCCCCAAGCGCCGAACACCGGGCCCAAACGCCGAACACCGGCTCCAAGCGCCGAACACCGGGCCCGGCCGCCTGAGCCGAACGCTGGCGCCCCGGTGAGGCGTCAGCGAGCCGGATCGGCCTTCGCCGGGTCCGCGTCGGCCGCTTCGGTTGTGTCGCCGTCGACCGTCTCGGCCGGGTCGGTGTCGAACGCCTTGGCGTAGCCCGGCTTGTCGTCCGCCGGGTCGACCTGGTCCGCGACGGGGTTCGGGACGTGGGCGGGTTCGTCGTCGTCGATGTGGGCCGGGCTGAGCGTGCGGCCGAACGCGATGAGCGCGGTCAGGGCCCCCACGAAGAGGACCCAGATGCCGTTGTCCACCCGCGAGGTGCCCAGCGAGGTCTGCGCTACCGCGTCCGCCTCGCTGAGCGCGCTGGCAAGGTCGAGCAGCGACCGGCCGCCAACCCTGATGATCACTTCGGCGAGCAGCAGGAGGAGCCCCGGCCCGGCGCCGGCGAGCAGGTACGCCGGCCAGCGCAGCGCCGGGGCCTCCGGGTCGCGGCGGACGGCTCGACGCCGTGCCCAGGTCAGGTAGCCGAAGGCCAGTAGCCCGGCGAGCAGCCCGGCGACGAGCGATTCGGTACGGGACACCCACTTGGCTGCGTTGATCAAAGATTCCTGGCTGTCGCCGGAGCCGAAGAGGTCGAACAGCGGGTCCCGGGCGCGGCTGAACGCGACCACGAAGATCAGCGTGCCCAGCGCGGCGGTGACCACAGCGCCGATCGCCGGGGCGGTCCGCGCGCCGGCCAGCGCGCCCCCGATGATCGCCGCGGCAGCCGTGGTGCCGGCGATCACGTTGGTGGTGGACGTGTCGAAGTAGGTGAGGTTGATGGCCACCGCGGCAGCGAGCCCGACAAGCATTCCGCCGCCGATCGCCCCGGCGAAGCGCAGGGTGGCCCAGTCGCCGTACCTGCGGGCCAGCAGGTTGCCACCGGCCAGCGCAACGGCAGCGCCGGCCACCAGCGCGGCCGAGATCACGCCGGGCAGGGCGAACGCGGAGAGGCTGATCGCGGTGACCCCGGCCGCCGCAGAGGTGATGGCCTCCCGGGTGGACCAGAGCATGGCGGCCAACCAACCGAGCGCCAGCAGCGCGAGCACTGCGGCGCCGGGGGCGGGCAGCGGCCGACTGCCGGCGCTGGCCGCGTCGACCACCGGCTCGTCCGACTCGGCGGCCGGGACGCGGCCGGGCTGCTTGGTCATCGTCTCCCCTTCGAGGCGGCAGGTCACCGACCATTCAGGGTACGCGGGCCCGCTGGGCTGCCTGTCGCCCCGGGACAGCGGGACGGATCGAGACCGGTCGGTAAGGACAGGAGGGGTGGGGCGGTCCTTGGCGCAGGGCGGTGGCGGAGGTGGGTCGTGCGGCCCGTCATGGGAGAATCAGGGGAGGTCCCGCCGCTGCTCGGCCTCCCGTGCGGCGTCCGGTGTCCGGCCATCCGGTCGGTGCCCGCGGGTCCGGTTTCGCCACTGCTGTCGAGATCGCCAGGAGCCTTGATGGATGCCGTGTTCTCCGTTCCCGAGCCGCGCAACGAGCCGGTTCGCAACTACGAGCCGGGCAGCCCCGACCGGGACCGGCTCCAGCGGCGGCTGACCGAGCTCGCCGCCGAGCGCATCGACCTGCCGATGGCCATCGGCGGTGAGCAGCGGATGGCCGGCGGTGACCCGATCAACGTGGTGCAGCCGCACAAGCACGCCCACGTGCTGGGGGTGACCGCGCACGCCACCCACGACGACGCGCGCGCCGCGACCAAGGCGGCCAAGGACGCCGCGCCGATGTGGCGGGCGCTGCCCTTCGAGGAGCGCGCCGCGATCTTCCTGCGCGCCGCCGAGCTGCTCGCCGGTCCCTGGCGGGACACGCTCAACGCCGCCACCATGCTCGGCCAGTCGAAGACCGCGATCCAGGCGGAGATCGACGCAGCGTGCGAGTTCATCGACTTCCTGCGGTTCAACGTGCACTTCGCGCGTCGCCTGCTCGAGGAGCAGCCGGCGTCCTCGCCCGGCGTCTGGAACCGCTTCGACCACCGCCCGCTGGAGGGCTTCGTCTACGCGGTCACCCCGTTCAACTTCACCGCCATCGCCGGCAACCTGCCGTCGGCGCCGGCCCTGCTGGGCAACACAGTGGTCTGGAAGCCGGGCCCGACCCAGCAGTTCGCCGCGCACTTCACCATGCGGCTGTTCGAGGCGGCCGGCCTGCCGCCCGGCGTGATCAACATGGTCACCGGCCGGGGCGAGGAGGTCTCGGACGTCGTGCTCGCCGACCCGGATCTGGCCGGCATCCACTTCACCGGTTCGACGAAGGTCTTCCAGCAGTTGTGGCGGACCGTGGGCGACAACATCTCCCGTTACCGGGGCTACCCGCGCCTGGTCGGCGAGACCGGCGGCAAGGACTTCGTCGTCGCGCACACCAGCGCCGACGTGGACGCGCTGCACACCGCGCTGATCCGTGGCGCGTACGAGTACCAGGGCCAGAAGTGCTCGGCGGCCTCGCGGGCGTACGTGCCGCGCTCGATCTGGGAGGGTGGGCTGCGGGACCGGCTGGCTGCCACCGCAGACTCGCTGTCCTACGGTGACGTGGCCGACTTCGGCAACTTCGGCGGCGCGGTGATCGACGACAAGGCGTTCGCCCGGCACACCGCCGCGCTGGAGCTGATCGCCGGTGACGACAGTTGCCGGGTGCTGGCCGGTGGCACCGCCGACGACTCGGTCGGCTACTTCGTGCGACCGACGCTCTTCGAGTGCGGCGACGCCGCCCACGAGACCTTCACCACCGAGTACTTCGGGCCGATCCTGGGCGTGCACGTGTTCGACGACGCCCGCTTCGACGAGGTCGTCGCGCAGGCGGAGTCGATCGCCCCGTACGCGCTGACCGGCTCGGTGTTCGCCACCGACCGTCGGGTCGTCGAGTCGGTCGGCGAGCGCATGCGGTACGCGGCCGGCAACTTCTACATCAACGACAAGCCGACCGGCGCCGTGGTCGGGCAGCAGCCCTTCGGTGGCGCCCGCGCCAGCGGCACCAACGACAAGGCCGGCTCCTGGCTGAACCTGGTCCGCTGGGTCTCCCCGCGGACGATCAAGGAGACCTTCGTGCCGCCGACCGACCACACGTACCCGCACATGGGCTGACCGGCGACGACCCGCCGGCGGCGCGCGTGGGCGCCGCCGGCGGACGCCCGGAATGTGACAATCCATCGATAGTCCTCAACGGACAGTCTGCCGCCGACAGTGCACTTAGGAAGTCCTGTCGGGTGGCAAACCGGCAAATCCTGGACGCCGGGTGCGCAAAGTGGCAGCGTAGTGGCCATGGCGGATTCCGGAGTCAACCCTACGGCGGCGGCCCTGCTCGGCCTCCTCCACGAGGGCCCGATGACAGGCGGTCAGTTGATGGCCGCCGCTGAGCGCCGTCTGGCGCCGTACTGGTCGATGACCCGCAGTCAGGTGTACCGCGAGTTGCCGGTGCTGGCTGAGCGGGGTTTCGTGCGGCTCGGCAAGCCGGGCCCGCGGATGAGCCAGCCCTATGCACTCACCGCCAGCGGAAAACGGACGTTTTCCCGCTGGCTCGCGGAGAACCCGGGTCGGGACACCATCCGCAACCCGATAGCGCTCCGGATGGCCTTCGGCAACCTGCACTCCGCCAGCCAGCTCAAGGGCCTGTACGCCTCGGCAAACGAATACCACACCGAGGCCCTCGCCCAGGTCCGGGAGCAGGTGAAGAACGCCAAACGGGACGGCGAGACGTACGACGCCAGCGCGCTGGAGTTCGCCGTGGCCTACCACCGGGCGGCCCTGTCGTGGTTGAAGTCCGCCCCCGTCGGGTGACGGTCAGCAGGTTCGCGCATAGGGAACGAGCTGCTCCGCTCCCGGCACAGTACGCTTGTCTGTCGTGACCGCTGCCGATTACGCCGAACAGCTCAAGGAACTCGACGCGACCCTGCGAAACATCGAGGCCGTCCTCAACCTCGACCGGCTCCACGAGGACAAGGCCCGCCTGGAGCAGGAGGCCTCCGCCCCCGACCTGTGGGACGACCAGGCCAAGGCTCAGCAGGTGACCTCGCAGCTGTCGTACGTCAACGGCGAGATCAGCAAGTTGGGCAGCCTGCGGTCCGGGCTCGACGACGCCCAGGTGCTGCTGGAGCTGGCCGAGGCCGAGGCCGACCCGGGTGTGCTGACCGAGGTCGAGTCGGAGATCACCGGGCTGACCAAGGCCATCCAGGAGATGGAGGTCCGCACCCTGCTCTCCGGCGAGTACGACTCCCGGGAGGCGCTGGTCGCCATCCGGGCCGGCGCGGGTGGCGTGGACGCCGCGGACTTCGCCGAGATGCTGCTGCGGATGTACCTGCGGTGGGCCGAGCGGCACGGCTACCCGACCGAGGTCTACGAGACCTCGTACGCCGAGGAGGCGGGCCTGAAGTCGGCCACCTTCGCGGTCAAGGTGCCGTACGCGTACGGCACGCTCAGCGTCGAGTCGGGCACGCACCGCCTGGTCCGGATCAGCCCGTTCGACAACCAGGGTCGTCGGCAGACCAGCTTCGCGGGCGTCGAGGTTCTGCCGGTCACCGAGCAGACCGACCACATCGACATCCCGGAGAACGAGGTTCGGGTCGACGTCTACCGCTCCTCCGGGCCGGGTGGGCAGAGCGTCAACACCACCGACTCGGCGGTGCGCCTGACGCACATCCCGACCGGCATCGTGGTGACCTGCCAGAACGAGAAGTCCCAGTTGCAGAACAAGGCCTCCGCGCTGCGGGTGCTCCAGGCCCGACTGCTGGAGCGCAAGCGCCAGGAGGAGGAAGAGAAGATGGCCGGCCTCAAGAGCGGCGGCACGAGCTCGTGGGGCGACCAGATGCGCTCCTACGTCCTGCACCCGTATCAGATGGTGAAGGATCTCCGAACCGAGCAGGAGACCGGCAATCCGAGCGCGGTCTTCGACGGCGAGTTGGACGGTTTCATCGAGGCGGGCATCCGCTGGCGTAAGCAGCGGCAGATCGCCGGCGACGGTGCGTGACGGCGCGCGGGCGGAGCGCGTCGTCGATCTCCAGGTAGAAGCCTGATTCGACGACTCGTGCCGGATCGGCGGGGCGTGGGGCTTGGCTCAGTTGTTACACCGCGTAGACTCACCACCCGTGATTCAGCTTGAGCAAGTGACGAAGACGTACCCGAAGGCGTCCCGGCCTTCGCTCGACAACGTGTCCGTCTCGATCGAGAAGGGCGAGTTCGTCTTCTTCATCGGTCCATCCGGCTCCGGCAAGTCCACGATCATCAAAATGCTGCTGCACGAGGTGGCCCCCAACAAGGGGCGCGTCGTCGTCAACGGCAAGGACGTCACGTCGATGCGTTCCTGGAAGCGACCCCACTTCCGGCGCTCGATCGGCTGCGTCTTCCAGGACTTCCGGCTGCTGCCCAACCGCACCGCGTACGAGAACGTGGCGTTCGCCCTCGAGGTGATCGGCAAGACGAAGGCGGTTGCCCGCCGGGTCGTGCCGGAGGTGCTGGAGCTGGTCGGGCTCGGTGGCAAGGAGCACCGCTACCCGCACGAGCTCTCCGGTGGTGAGCAGCAGCGGGTCGCCGTCGCCCGGGCGTTCGTGAACCGTCCGCTGATCCTGCTGGCGGACGAGCCCACCGGAAACCTGGACCCGGACACCTCGATTGAGATCATGCGCCTGCTGGACCGGATCAACCGCACCGGCACGACCGTCGTGATGGTCACCCACGACTCCAACATCGTGAACCAGATGCGCCGCCGCGTCGTTGAGATTGAGAGCGGTCGCATCGTGCGTGACCAGGCCCGCGGCGTCTACGGGTGAGCCGGCGCTCCACCCCTGCGCAGCCTGACGACGAACACCTCATGCCGGAGACCCGGAGGAAATCCCGATGCGCGTGAAATACGTCCTGTCCGAGGTACTGGTCGGACTGTGGCGCAACGTGACCATGTCCATCGCGATGATCATCACGATGGCGGTCTCGCTGACCATGCTCGGCGCCAGCGGTCTCATGTACCGCCAGGTCGACGACATGAAGGACCTCTACTACAAGAACATCCAGGTCTCGATCTTCATGGAGCAGGAGGTGAGCGAGCAGCAGCGCACCGACCTGCAGACCAAGCTCGACGGCGACCCCCTGGTCAAGGAGGTCATCTACGTCGACAAGGCCCAGGCGTACGAGCGCTTCAAGTCGATGTACCAGGACGCGCCGGACCTGGTCAACGCCGTCAAGCCGGACCAGCTGCCCGAGTCGTTCCGGCTCACACTGAACAACCCGGAGCAGTACAAGAACGTCTACGACCAGTACAAGGACACCGAGGGTGTCGAGGAGATCGTCGACCAGAGTCGACTGCTCGACAAGATCTTCAACATCCTCACCGCGATCCAGAACATCGCGCTGGCCGCCGCCATCGTGATGGCTGTCGCCGCCCTGCTGCTGGTCGCGAACACCATTCAGGTGGCCGCGTACAGCAAGCGGCGTGAAGTTGCGGTCATGAAGCTGGTCGGCGCGTCCAACTGGTTCATCCAGGCGCCGTTCGTGCTGGAGGCCGTGGTGGCCGGCCTGATCGGTTCACTGCTCGGTCTGGTGGCCCTGGTCGCGGCGAAGTATCTGCTCTTCGACGGGTCGTTGAGCGCGTTGCAGGGTCTGCTCTCGCCGATCACCTGGGGCGACATCCTGTTCATCTTCCCGTTGATGGCCGGCGTCGGTGGTCTGGTCAGCGCGGGCACCGCCTGGATCACCCTGCGCTTCTACCTGCGGGTCTAGGCACCGTACGGGTCGTCCCGTCGTCTCCCGAGGACCCTCCCGCAGCCGGAAATAAACGGCGCGGGAGGGTCCTTGTGATTCGGGTAGCATGATCGGTTGTCCGGCCGGGGTGAGCCCGGCCGCAGACGCCAGGAGAGGGGGTGGCACCGATGCCACGGGAAAAGGGGCGCAAGGTGGTCGCCTCCAACAAGAAGGCGCGTCACGACTACGCCATCTTCGACACGTACGAGGCGGGCATGGCGCTGACCGGCACCGAGGTCAAGTCGCTGCGGGCCGGGCGAGCGTCACTTGTCGACGCGTTCGCGCAGGAACGTGACGGCGAGTTGTTCCTGCACGCGATGCACATCCCGGAGTACACCCAGGGCACCTGGACCAACCATGAGCCCCGGCGTACCCGCAAGCTGCTGCTCAACCGGGGCGAGATCGACAAGCTCCTCGGCAGGACCCGCGAGGGCGGTTTCACCATCGTCCCGTTGCAGGTCTACTTCTCGGACGGCTGGGCCAAGGTCGAGATCGCCCTGGCCAAGGGCAAGAAGTCGTACGACAAGCGTCAGGACCTCGCCAAGCGGGACGCGGACCGGGAGATCGCCCGGGTGTCCGGTCGACGAGGCAAGGGCATGGACGACTAGTTCATCCTGTTTGTCCGGGTCGGCGTGCTGGCCCGGGGCTCGGGATGAAAGCTGTTGCGGCAGGCGTTAGTCTTGTCAGTGCCGCCACATCGGTGGCCTGTCGAGGGGGTGACTGGTTTCGACTTCGTACGCAGCGACAGGGGAAGCGAGCCGAGGAAGCCGACGTCGTCTCGAGAATCGGTCGTCGGAAACTTATAAGCGCCAAGCAAAATCGCGCTGACTTCGCTCTCGCCGCCTGAGGCGAGTAGCTAAGTCTGTCGGCCTGGGAACGCCTTCGTCCCAGTAGCCGGCATCAGCTAGGAGGCTGGCCAATCGGACCCGGTCGCGGGGTCCGTGCGGCGAGATTAATCAGCGACTGGGCCCGTCACACCAACTTGCTCGCGTGAGCGGTGGGGCCGAGTAGAGGCACAGCGAGCTGCGCTCGGAGAAGCCCTGACAAACCGGCGAAGGACCCGGGTTCGATTCCCGGCACCTCCACCACCTCGAACGAAGCGCCCCGGCCCACCAGCCGGGGCGCTTCGTTGTTCGCGGGGTCTTACGCTGCCTCCTGTGACCAACCAGGAGCTGCGCCTGTCGGTCGGCGCGTCGCCCGGCCAGCGCGTCGTGGCGGTGGTGTTCGGCGTCCTGCTCACGACAGTCGGCGCGGCGTTCGTGGCGCTGCCCCTCGTCGCCGACGGGCTGCTGCGCCGGCTGACCGGCCCGGGTGACGCGTTCGCCTCCTATGAGGAGGCTCGCGACCTGCCACCGGGGCTGCTGCCGCCCGGGCTACGCGACTCCGCCGACCCGCACCAGCCCGGTCCCAGCCCGTTCATCGGCCTGTGTGGCCTGTCCTTCGTCCTGCTCGGCCTCTACCTGGTGCTGCGGGTGCTCCGCACGGCCGCCTGGCTGGACGGCAGCCGGGCGCGGGTACGCGGCGCGCTGCGCACCCGCACCGTCGACCTCGCCACCGCCCGGATCGAGTCCGGCGCGGTGTCGTACCGCGAGGCGGACGACGACGGTGCGGCCGGCGGACCGCAGGTGCGGGCCATCCTCGTGACCGACCCGGGGAGTGCCCGGGGGGTCACCATCCCATTGCGCGGCATGGGGCTGCCCGTCCTGCCGCCGTCCGAGCTGCGCGCGCTGGCCGAGGCGATCACGACGGGTCGACCGGGCGACGAGCGGGCCGGCGACGCGCGCGCCGTGGCCGACCACCTGCGCCGGCTGGCGGAGCGCCCGTCGACCGACTGAGGCGGTCGTACGTCCCAGGAGGCCCGTGCAGCGCCGGGGGCCACACCAGCGTGGCTGGTGGGGTCATTGTGTTCAACGGGGCAGATGAGACGGCTCAGGGCCCTGGACAGGGCAGGCCGGGCAGCCTCACCATCGCGGTATGGGGTAGCAGCGCCGCCGCGGGAGGTGCCAAATGGTCACCGGTCCGGTCCAGCAGCCGTCAGTCGTCGCCCGACCGCGCGTCGCGCATCCGGCGGGGCTCCCCGCCGATCCACATTCCAGCGGTCTACCCGGCGCGCCGCGCCCGGCCGGCCTCGCCGGTGACGTGCACGCCCTCGGCCGGGCCGTCGCCGTCGCCAGCACCGAGCCGCGCTGGCGCGAAGAGGTTCTCCTTCGGCTGTGGCCGGTGCGGCAGGGCTTCGCCGAGCACGTCCGGGTCACCGAAGGCCCCACCGGCCTCTACCGGGAGTTGCTCACCCAGTCGCCGCGGCTGGACCACGGGGTGCGGCTGCTGACCCGGGAGCACGTGGCGATCGTCGCCGCGATCCTGGCGGTCCAGCAGATCGCCGAGCGGCCCGGGACGCGCCCCGATGAGCTGCGACACCGGGCCGGGCACCTGCTGCGGAGGCTGGCCCGGCATCGGCGGCGCGGCGCCGACCTGCTCTGGGAGGCGTACCAGACGGATCTGGGCGGCGAGACCTGACCTGGGGTCGGGAACCGGCCGGTCGGCGGAGGCGTCGAACCGTAGATGAATCGGCCTGCCCTGTTGCTCGTACTCCCGTTGCTGCTCTTGACGGGCTGTGCCGCTACCGACGCCGGTCCGGCCGGCGGCCCGCCCAGCCCGACGCACGGGGCGAAGGCGTTCGACCAGCGGGCCGCTCAGGTCGCCGAGGCGTGGCGGCCCGGCCCCGACTGGCGCACGGGCTACGTGCCGTTGGAGGGGCCGACAGTGCTCACCGGTGACCCGGGCTTCACCCCCGAGACCGAGGCGGCCTTCCGGGCCGGGTGGTATCGCGCGCAGGTCGGAATACCGCCCACCCGGGTCGGTGGCGAGATCCAGTTCCCGGACGGACGGTTGAGGCTGCCGTTGGTCAGCGCCGCCGAGGCGTACCGGCAGCTCGACCAGGGTGACCCACTGCCCTGCCCGGGGCGGCCGAAGCGGCCCGGTCGGCCCACCCCCGGCGGCCCCACTGTCGAACCGGGGCCCGACGGGTGGACCACGAGCAGCACGCAGACCGCCTGTCTCCCGCTCACCGTCACCGCTGTCACGTTCGGCGCCGTGCCGGTGCGCACGAGCCGAGGCGTGGCACAGGTCCCGGCCTGGCTGTTCACCGTCAAGGAGCTGGCCACCCCGGTGGTCCGGCTCGCCGTCGCGCCGACGGCAGTCACCCCCGTCTCCGAACCGACCACGCCGGCCCGGCCACTGCCGGACGGGTTGGTGGCGGCCCAGAACCTGGCCGCCGTCGACGACGCACGGCTGACCGTGCGCCTTGGCGTCGGCGCGTGCGACACCGGGATCACGCCGTTGGTGTGGGAACGGCCGGACGTCGTGGTGGTCGGTGGCGGCGTCACCCGGGCCACCGGCGAATGTATCGATCTGCTGAAACTGGAGCCGGTCACCGTGACCCTCGCGGCGCCGCTGGGCAGCCGGCCGGTGCTGGACGTCTTCACCGGCGCCCCGCTGGCGATCGCACCGCGCTGACTGGGCTCAGAGAATGCTGGGCACGTCGGTGCTGATCGGCACCGGCAACACAGTGGGCCGGTCGGCGCGCAGCCCGGCGGAGAGCGCCGCGCCGAGCTGGTCGGGGGTCTCCACCACCTGCGTGGCACAGCCGTAGCCGGCCGCGATCGCGATGACGTCCAACCCCGGCAGGTCCAGGCCGGGCACCCCGGGCGTGTGCTTCAGCTCGGCGAACGCCTTGAGGATCGCGTACTGCTGGTTGACCGGGACGACGACCACCACCGGCAGTGCCAGGCGCGCGGCCGTCCAGAGTGCCTGCACCGAATAGTGGAAGGAGCCGTCGCCGATCACCGCCACCACCGGGCGACCGCGCCCGGTGTCCCGCTCGGCCAGTGCGATGCCGATCGCCGCCGGCAGGCCGTAGCCGAGGCCGCCGCTGGCCATCGTGAAGTACGACGCCGGGCGGGTGATCTTCAGCTGACGACGTAGCGCGGACAGATTGGATGGTGACTCCTGGACCAGCACGCCGTCGGCCGGCCAGTGTGCGGCCAGCGCGGCGAACAGGGCGTCGGCGCTCAGCGGGGTGCCGACCTCCGGCGGTGGTGGTGCTTCCCGTCGTGTGGGTGCCGGCCGGTCGCTCGGCGGCACCCCTTCGACCAGCGCGGCCAGGGCCAGCCCCGGGTCGCTGAGCAGGCTGTCGCCGACCGGGGCTCGCGCGGCCTCGTCGGGGTCGTCGGTGATGTGCAGCAGTCGGGCGCCGTCGGGCAGGTGCCCGCCCGGCACGTACGGGTAGTAGCGGAACACCGGAGCGCCGACGACCAGCACCGTGTCGTGCCCACGCAGCGCCTCGGCGAGCGGACCGATCGCGTACGGCAGCACGCCGCGGAAGTGCGGGTGGTCCTCGGGGAACACCGCCCGCTCGGTGGCGGGGGCCGACCAGACCGGCGCGGCGAGCCGCTCCGCCAGCGCGACAGCGGTCGCCCAGCTCGCGGAGCGGTCCACCCCCGGCCCGTACACGAGCACCGGGTTGCGGCTGCCGGCCAGCACCCGGACGAACTCCTCCATCCGCTGGGGGTCCGGCGCGAACCGGGTGGCCACCGTTCGCGGCGCGGGCGGCGGGTCGGCTGGCTGGGCCCAGTCGTCCATCGGCAGGGAGAGGAAGACCGGCCCGGCCGGTGGCTGCACCGCCGTCGCGTACGCCCGCAGCATCGCCGCGGGGATGTCCTGCGCCCGGGCCGGCTCGTAGGCCCACTTCACGTAGGGCTGCGGAAGCTCGGTGGGTCGGCGGCTGGCCAGTCGGGGTTCCAGGAGCAGCATCTCCCGGGTCTGCTGGCCGGCGGTGACGATCAGCGGGGTCTTGTTGTGCCAGGCGGTGACCAGGTTGCCCATGCCGTTGCCGGTGCCCGGTGCGGTGTGCAGGTTGACGTGGGCGGGCACTCCGCTGGCCTGGGCGTAGCCGTCGGCCATCGCGACGGCCGTCGCCTCGTGCAGCGCGTGGACGTAGTGGAAGTCGGCGGGGAAGTCCTGGAGGAACGGCTCCTCGGTGGAGCCGGGGTTGCCGAAGACGGTGGTCATACCGAGGGTGCGGAGCACGTCGTACGTCGCGTCCCGGACAGTTGCCATCGCACCCGCCTCCGTGTCGCGGGCAGGGGCAACCGCGGTCGCCCTCCCGATCAGCCGAATCTATCGGGATGTGACGGACCTTTCGGGCGTTTCTCGGCCGTCGGTGGTCCCGATCGGTCGATCACCGGGAGGTCCGCCGTCGGGTGCCTCGGCCCTTCGTCTTAACTGTCCGATCACCCGCCGGTCAGACCTTAGCCAGCACCCAGCACGCAGGCTATGGTGCCAGGCATGGCGTTGACAGGGCGGCTGAACCCGATGCGGCGGGCGGATCCGGTCGATGACCGGCCCCCGGCGCGGGCTCACGGTTGACGGGTGTGTGGCATGCAGGGAGAGGGCCAGGCGATCGGCGGACGAGCGATGGAGTCGATGACCGGACGGCTGCTGGTCGCGACTCCGGCGCTCAAGGACCCGAACTTCGACCGTACTGTCGTGCTGCTGGTCGCCCACGAGCCGGGCGGCGCGCTCGGCGTGGTGCTGAACCGGGCCACCGAGGTGCCGGTGGCCGAGGTGCTCGGTGACTGGAGCGACCTGGCCCGCCACCCGGCGGTGCTCTTCGAGGGTGGCCCGGTGCAGCCCGACTCGGCCATCTGCCTCGCCCGGATGCGGCACCCGATGCGCCGGGTGAAGGGCTTCCACCAGGTTTCCGGGGCGGTCGGCACTATCGACCTCTCGGTCGACCCGGAGCGCCTGCGGGAGAGCATCGGCGGCATCCGGGTCTTCGCCGGCTACTCCGGCTGGGGCAGCGGCCAGTTGGAGCAGGAGATCGCCGACGGGTCCTGGTTCGTGCTGGACGGGCTTCCCGGGGACGCCTTCGTCGACCGGCCCGACGACCTGTGGCCGATGGTGCTGCGCCGGCAGGGCGGGATGATGGCCGCCGTCGCGCACTTCCCGCCGGACGTGGCGCTCAACTGACCCGGTCCGGCGGGGGACCCCGCGAGATGACCATGCGAGCCGGTCTGTGTATAGTTTCCCAGTGCCCGGGCGACCGGGACGACAGCAAGGGGCCGTGGCGCAGCTGGTAGCGCACCACACTGGCAGTGTGGGGGTCAGGGGTTCGAGTCCCCTCGGCTCCACCCTTGAGAAACGCCCTGGTCGGGATAATCCGACCAGGGCGTTTTGCTGCGTCAGGAGGTGGCCTTTGCTGGCCGGAGCGTTCATCTCGGTGGTCTACGCATTCCTCGGATGGCTCGTCGCATTCACCGCCAGAGCGTCAGTGCGGCCGTCGGTCGACAGGTACCGCAGCCCCGGGGTGCGGACCACCGCGACCATGAGATCGACCGAGCACTGGTACGCGGCACACCGCCGGGTCGAGCGCCCCTTCCATCGGACCGGGATGCTGTTGGCGGTCGTGTCCCCGCTGCCGGTCATCCTCGGCGCCGCCTTCGGTGATCCGCCGGTGATCGCGGCGGTCCTGGTGCTCGCCGTGCTGGTCGTGCCCTACCTGCTCTACCTTGGCCATGTCGGCAACCGTGCCGCGCTCGCGGTGGACGACGAGTCGTGAGTCGGCCGGCCACCCGGACAGTGGCAGCCAGGGCATCGTCGAAGCCGCGGCTACCGAACGATCGGTGACCACTCCCGCTGGCTGACGATCGTGACCCCGGGGGTCCGGTAGTAGGGGTCCTCGGCGACGACAGCGGCGAACGCTGCGGCGTCCGGGACGTCGAAGATCAGCAGTGCTCCGGAGTCGTCGGCGAACGGCCCGGCCATGACCAGCCGGCCCTCCTGGTGCAGGGCCTGGAGACGCTCCCGGTGCGCCGGTCGGGCGGCGAGCCGGTCGGGTGCGTCGCCGAAGGACAGCTCCAAGATGAACACCGGCTCCTCCTCGTCGGGGCGATCTTCCGAATCACAGTAGTCGATCCGGCGAACCGCCTCAGCACGCAAAACGCCCCGACCGGAGGACCCGGTCAGGGCGTTGGCGACTAGATGTCCGGTAAGGGCTGAATCAGCCCTGGCGGCTCTTCCACTGCGGGTTGGCGCGATTCACCACGACCACCCGGCCGCGACGGCGGACCACCACCGAACCCGGCTTCTGCTTCAGTGCACGCAACGAGCTACGTACCTTCATGTCTGCCTCCTCGGTGCAAGCGGTTCCGAGTATCGAAACGCCACACCCACCCGCAGGATTCCCGGCCGGTCAGCGTCGAACCTTTGCCGTCTCCCGGCCGTACCAGTGGGCGGAGGTCATCCTCATGCCCGTACGCCGGCTCCTCGCCACGGTGCTGGTCGCTGCCGCGACAGTGCCCCTGGCCGCCACGCCCGCCGCCGCCCACGGTGCCCCGACCGACCCGATCAGTCGCGCGGCGGCCTGTGGCCCCGAGGGCCGGTACGCGGCCACCAGTGCCTGCCGGGCGGCGGTCAAGGCCGGCGCGGCGGTCCGCGAATGGGACAACGTGCGCGTTTCCACTGTCAACGGGCGAGATCGGGAACGGATCCCGGACGGTGAGCTGTGCAGCGGCGGACTGTCCGCGTACCGGGGACTGGACCTGGCCCGCACCGACTGGCCCAGCACCACTGTCACCACCGGCGCGAGGTTCACCTTCCGCTACCGGACCACCATCGAGCACCGGGGCACCTTCCGGCTCTACGTCACCACGCCCGACTACGACCCCCGCAAGAAGCTGACCTGGGCGGATCTGGAGTCGCGCCCGTTTCTGACGCTGACCGACCCGCCGGTGCGGGCCGGGGCGTACCAGTTGGCGGGCCGGCTGCCGGCGGGCCGCAGCGGCCGACATTTGATCTACACGATCTGGCAGAACTCCAACACGCCGGACACCTACTACTCCTGCTCGGACGTGGTGTTCCGTGGCGCCACGGCCACCGGTGCCACTGCCACCGCCACCCCGACGAAGGCCGCCGCGACGAAGAGCGCGGCGGCTGCTCCGCGTACCGCAGCGAGTGGGCCGGCCGCCACCGAGACGGCGGTGGCGGCGGCGGCCGACCCGGGCGTGCCGGTGGCGTCGGTGACCAACCTCGGCGGCCGGTGGCCGGTGCTGGCCGGTGCCGCCGCCGTGCTGGTCCTGGCGCTGCTGCTGATCGGTGCCGGACGGCGACGTCGCAGCGCCGCCGCACCGGTGGGTCGGCAGTGCGAGGTGCGCAACCACCGGGCCGGGCGGCGCCGGATCTGGTGATCCGACCCGCCCGGGACCCGACGGCGTTCAGCCCAGGTGGCGCTCGATCTCGGCCAACTCGTCGGCAGTGAACTCGAGGTTGTCCAGCGCGGCGATGTTCGTCTCCAACTGCTCGACGCTGCTCGCCCCGATGATCAGGCTGGTCATCCGCGGGTCACGCAGCGCCCAGGCCAACGCGAGCTGGGCGAGGGACTGCCCGCGCTGCTCGGCGACCGCGCCGAGCCCACGGATGGTGGCCATCTTCTCCTCGCTGAGGTCGCTCTCGTTGAGGAAGACGCTGGTGCGAACCCGCGAGTCGGCCGGGATGCCGCCCAGGTAACGGTCGGTCAGCAGGCCCTGGGCCAGCGGGCTGTACGCGATGCAGCCCGCACCGACCTGCTCCAGCGTGTCGAGCAGGCCGTCGGACTCGGTCCAGCGGTTGAGCATCGAGTACGACGGCTGGTTGATCAGCAGCGGCGTGCCCAGCTCGCGCAGGATCGCGGCTGCCCGCGTGGTCTGCTCCGAGTTGTAGTTCGAGATGCCGACGTAGAGCGCCTTGCCGGAGCGGACGATGGCGTCGAGCGCCCCCATCGTCTCCTCCAGTGGGGTGTCCGGGTCGAACCGGTGCGAGTAGAAGATGTCGACGTAGTCCAGCCCCATCCGGCCCAGCGACTGGTCCAGCGACGAGATCAGGTTCTTGCGCGAGC
Source organism: Micromonospora sp. NBC_00330 (assembly GCF_036136635.1). Lineage (NCBI taxonomy): Bacteria > Bacillati > Actinomycetota > Actinomycetes > Micromonosporales > Micromonosporaceae > Micromonospora > Micromonospora sp. NBC_00330. The sequence goes on along the minus strand of NZ_CP108012.1, from coordinate 4,834,982 downwards.
CCCACTCGCCGTACGGGCCGGGCCACATCAGGTACCCGGCCTTGCTGGAGATGACCAACTCGTCCCGGTACGGCTTCAGGTCGGTGGCGAGCATCCGGCCGAAGTTCTCCTCCGCCGAACCGGGCGGCGGGCCGTAGTTGTTGGCCAGGTCGAAGTGGGTGACACCCAGGTCGAAGGCGCGGCGCACGATGTCGCGCTGCCGTTCGAACGGGCGGTCCGGACCGAAGTTGTGCCACAGCCCGAGCGAGACGGCAGGCAGCCGCAGGCCACTGCGTCCGCTGCGCCGGTAGGTCATGGTGTCGTAGCGGTCATCCGCAGCGAGGTAAGTCACGATCATGAGCCTAGCTCCGGCCCACCGTGGCGCGGATCGGGCGTGGAAACCGGGACATCGGGGTAGTTTCGACGCCATGCGTTTCATTGCGCTCGACACTCCGAAACCGCTGTCCAAGATCGGGTTGGGCACCTGGCAGTTCGGCTCCCGGGAATGGGGGTACGGCCCGGACTTCGAGCGGCAGGCGGCGCAGATCGTCCGGCGGGCCGTCGAGCTGGGCGTGACGGTCTTCGACAGCGCGGAGATCTACGGCTTCGGGCGCAGCGAACGCATCCTCGGCGCGGCCCTCGGCGACGACCGGCCGAAGGTGGTGGTCGCCAGCAAGATCCTGCCGGTGCTGCCGGTGGCCGCCGTGGTGCAGCAACGAGCGGTCGCCTCGGCGGCCCGGCTCGGCGTCACCAGCATCGACCTCTACCAGGTGCACCAGCCCAACCCGTTGGTATCCGACCACACCACGATGCGCGGCATGCGGACCCTCCAGGACGTCGGGTTGGTCGGCGAGGTGGGCGTGAGCAACTACGGGCTGCGCCGCTGGCAGGTCGCCGAAGCGGCACTCGGCCGGCGGGTGCTCAGCAACCAGGTCCGCTACAGCATGCTGGACCGCGCACCCGAGCAGGACCTGCTGCCGTACGCGCGGCAGGCCGGCCGGGTGGTCATCGCGTACAGCCCGCTGGCGCAGGGGTTCCTCTCCGGCCGCTACGACGCCAAGAACCCGCCGACCGGCGCGGTCCGGCGCGCCAACCCGTACTTCCTGCCGGAGAACCTGGAGCGCGGCGCCGCCCTGATCGACACGGTGCGCCAGGTCGCCGACGCCCACGACGCCACCCCCAGCCAGATCGCGCTGGCCTACCTGCTGCGCCACCCGAACGTGCTCGCCATCCCCGGGGCGTCCGGGGTCGAGCAGATGGAACGCAACGCCGCCGCCGCCGACATCGACCTCGCCGACGACGAGTACACGGCGCTGGCCGAGGCAGCGAAACGCTTCCGCCCGATCACCGGACTCGCCGCGATGCCGGCGATGCTGCGTGCCAGGTTCGGCACACCAACCGGAAAGTGAGCACAGTGGACGACATCACCGCGCTGATCCTGGACGACCACGCCGCCTTCCGGCGTGGCTTCGCCCGCCTCGACGACGCCCGAGACGAGCAGGAAATGCTCGCCATCTGGGACGCCCTCGCCCTGCACCTGGACATCCACGCCGAGGCGGAGGAGGCGATCCTCTACCCGCACCTGGTCAAGCACGGCGACGACGGCGAGGACGAGACCGCCGACGCGATCGGCGACCACAACAAGATCCGCGACGCCATCGCCGAGGCGAAACTGCACCCGGTCGGCTCGGATCAGTGGTGGGAGGCGGTCGGCAACGCCCGCCGGGAGAACAGCGAACACCTCGCCGAAGAGGAGGACGAGGCGCTGCCCGACTTCCGCCGGCATGCCAGCACCGAACTCCGCGCCGAGCTGGGCCAACGCTGGCTCACCTTCTACGGCGAGCACAAGAACGGCCGCAACCTCCCGTTCCGCGACAAGGACCCGCAGCAGTACGTCGCCGACCACCGCTGAGATCTCCCCGGTGCGGGGGATTCGCCGCAACCGATTCCGGTCGCAGAATGACGGGATGACCCTCCGAGCGGCGCTGGCCCCGCTTGTCGCCGGCAGCACGTGGCGACGCGGCGTGTTCCTGCTGCTCGGCGGAGTGTTGGCGCTGCCGTACGGGCTGCTCGCGGTGACCTTCGCCCAACTGCTCGGTGACTCGGAGATCCCCCGCCCGCTGGTCTACGTCCTGCTGCTCATCGCCGTGCTGATCGCTGTCGTCCCGCTGCTGCTGGACGGCAGCCGAGCCTTGGAGATCGCCGCAGTCCGGGCGCTGCTCGGTGTCGACCTGCCCGAACCCGCGCCCGGGCACCACGGCGACCGGGAGACCCGGCTGCGCAGCGCGCTCTGGATAGCCACCCACCTCATCGTCGGCGCCGTGGTGATGATCGCGCTGTTCAGCGCCCTGCCGATGGCGCTGGCGTTCATCGCCCAACAGTTCGGCATCGGCACCGAGCTGACCAGCAGGGAACAGTTCGGGCCACTGGACGGGCAGGACAGCGGCTGGCTGACAGTGGCCGGGGTGCTCCTGCTGGTCGGCCTCGGCTACGCCGTAGCCGGGCTCGGCGCGCTCGCCGGATCCATGGCACCGGTGCTGCTCGGCCCGGCTCAGGCGGAGCGGATCGCCGCCCTCGAAGCACGGGCCGCCCGGCTCGCCGAACGCAACCGGCTGGCCCGGGAGCTGCACGACTCGGTCGGTCACGCGCTGACAGTGGCCACCCTCCAGGCCGGGGCGGCCCGCGAGGTCCTCGACACCGACCCCGAGTTCGTCCGGCGAGCGCTCACCGCCATCGAGGACGTCGGACGGACCGCGATGGACGACCTCGACCACGTGCTCGGGCTGCTCCGGGAGAACGGACGCGACAGGCCCGTGGTGGCGCCGCAGCGTACCCTCGCCGACCTGGACCGGTTGGTCACCGACGCCCGCGCGGCCGGCCTGGCCGTGCACGCGCAACGCGCCGGCGACCCGGCCCGGGTGCCCGCTGTGGTCTCCCGGGAGGGCTACCGCATCGTCCAGGAAGGACTGACCAATGCGGCCCGGCACGGCCACGGGCCGGTGACGGTACGCCTGGACCTGCACGGCGACGCACTGGAGCTGGAGCTGGTCAACGCGGTGCGCCACCCCGGCCGAGGCCCGCGCGGGCGGGGCGGTCGAGGCCTGGACGGCATGCGGGAGCGGGTGCTGCTGCTCGGCGGCCGGCTCACAGTGGGCCCCGACGGTGACCGGTGGCTGATCCGGGCCCGCCTGCCGTACGAGGAGACGACATGACCACCGGAGTGCTGATCGTCGACGACGACGAGCTGATCCGGGTGGGGCTGCGAGCCATCATCGACGCCCAACCGGACCTGCACGTGCTCGCCGAGGCCGCGGACGGCGCCGAGGTGCCGCCGCTGGTCGCCCGGCACCGGCCCGACGTGGTGCTGATGGACGTGCGGATGCCCGGCATCGACGGCATCCAGGCCACCCGACACCTGCTGGCCACCTCCGCCGACCCGCCCCGGGTGCTGGTGGTCACCACGTTCGCCAACGACGAGTACGTCTACGAGGCGCTGCGCGCCGGCGCCTCGGGGTTCCTGCTCAAACGGGCCCGGCCCGCCGAGGTGGTGGAGGCGGTGAGGGTGGTCGCGGCCGGCGAGTCACTGCTCTTCCCGGCCGCGATCCGCCAACTGGTCGGCGCGTACGGGCCAGCGGGCGGCGACCGGTTGAGCGGCGCCCGGCTCACCGAACGGGAGGCCGAGGTGCTGCGGTTGATGACCACCGGCCGGTCCAACCCGGAGATCGCCGCGCACCTGGTGGTGGGGGTGGAGACGGTCAAGACGCACGTCGGCAACGTGCTGGCCAAGCTGGGCGTCCGCGACCGTACGCAGGCGGTCATCGCCGCCTACGAGTCCGGCTTCGTCACCCCGTCGGGCTGATCGGTCCCTCCACCGGGGGAGCGGGTTCACCGCTCGCCGGGAGGGAATCCGGTGGCTGTCCGTCGAGGCTGAGAGCATGACAACGATCACTGCCTCCCCGTCCCGTACCGACTCCCGCTGGCCGGACCGGCTGGCCCCACTGGCCGCCGGTTGGCTTGGCCTGTGGGGCGTGCTCGCCCTGATCGGCACGCTCACCGGCGCCGGCTACCCGTTCGGCCCGAACGACGCCAACGGCGGCGACGTCAGCCTGCTGCGCCTGGTGCCGGTGGAGGTGGCCACCCCGCTCTTCGCCGGCGTACTGCTCACCGCAGCGGTGGCCGCCCTGGCCATGAGCCGCCCGGCGGCGCGCCCACCCGGCCCGCTGCGGGCGCTGCTCGCCGGCTACGGCTGGGCGGTCGCGTTCGTGCTCGTGCTGGTCGTGCCGGACGTCCGGGTGCTGATCGTCCTCGGCTACCTGCCGATACTGATCGTCGGGGCGCCGTTCGGGTGGCCGCCGGTCGACTACGCCGACATCTTCAACTGGGCGCTGTTCGGCCGGTTCGCCGCGCTGGCCGGCGGGCTGTTGCTGGCCGGTGCGGTGCTCGCCTGGCAGCGCCGCACCGCCGCCGCGTGCGCGGGCTGCGGCCGCAACCACACCGACCGAGGGTGGATCACCCCGGCCGCCGCCACCCGCTGGGGCCGGTGGGCCGTGGGCATCGCCGCGGCCATCCCCTTCACGTACGCGCTGACCCGGTTCGCCTGGGCGGCCGGCATCCCGCTCGGCATCTCCCGCGAGTTCCTGACCGAGATGCAGGACACCGGGCTGGTCTGGGCCGGGTTCGGATTGGCCGCGTTCGCCACCGTCGGCGCGATCCTCACCCTCGGCCTGGTGCAACGCTGGGGCGAGCGGTTCCCGCGCTGGATGGGCGGCCTCGCCGGTCGGCGGGTGCCGGTGACGTTGGCAGTGGTGCCGGCCACCCTGGTCGCCATCTCGGTTACCGCGGCCTCGCTGGGGCTGCTCAGCAACCCGAAGTTCTGGGAACTCACCGGCGGGCTCAGCATCACCGGGGCGCCGATGCTGCTCTGGCCGGTGTGGGGCGTGGCGCTCGGCGCGGCCACCTACGCGTACCACCTGCGCCGCCGCGGCATTTGCCGGCGTTGCGACCGGGGCTGACTGTGGTAGCCGGGGTGCCCCCCGATGCCCGGGGCACCCTCGCGAATGTGAGCTAGCGTGGGTCGGGTGACTGCGCCTACCCCGGTAATCCCGGTTCCACCGGCCGACCTGCCCGGCACGCTCGGCGCGCTACGGGCGGCCGGTCACCAGTACCGCACCGTCAAGCAGGAACTCCGCGACAACCTCCTCGCCCGGATGCGTTCCGGCGAGACCCGATTCCCCGGCATCGTCGGCTACGACGACACGGTGCTGCCCGAGGTCGAGCGGGCAGTGCTCGCCGGGCACGACATGGTGCTGCTCGGCGAGCGTGGCCAGGGCAAGACCCGGCTGATCCGCTCACTGGGCGCGTTGCTCGACGAGTGGACCCCCGTTCTGCCCGGCTCGGTGCTCAACGAGCACCCGATGCACCCGCTCACCCCGGCGTCCCGCGCCCAGGTCGCCGAGGCGGGCGACGACCTGCCGATCGGTTGGCTGCACCGCTCGATGCGGTACGGCGAGAAGTTGGCCACCCCGGACACCAGTGTCGGGGACCTGATCGGCGACGTCGACCCGATCCGCATCGCCCAGGGTCGTACCCTCGGCGACCCGGAGACCATTCACTTCGGGTTGGTGCCGCGCACCAACCGGGGCATCTTCGCCGTCAACGAGCTGCCCGACCTGGCCGAGCGCATCCAGGTGGCGCTGCTCAACGTGCTGGAGGAGCGGGACATCCAGGTTCGCGGCTACCAGCTGCGCCTGCCACTGGACCTGCTCCTGGTGGCCAGCGCCAACCCGGAGGACTACACCAACCGGGGCCGGATCATCACTCCCCTCAAGGACCGGTTCGGCGCGGAGATCCGCACCCACTACCCGGTCGACCTGGAGCTGGAGCTGGCGCTGATCCGCCAGGAGGCCGACCTGGTCGCCGAGGTGCCGGAGCACGTGCTGGAGGTGCTGGCCCGTTTCGCCCGCGCCGTCCGGGAGTCGCCGTCGGTGGACCCGCGCTCCGGTGTCTCCGCCCGATTCGCCATCGCCGCCGCCGAGACGGTCGCCGGTGCCGCGCTGCGGCGCGCCGGCCTGCTCGCCGCCTCCGACACCCCGGACGGACGCCCCGAGGCCGCCGTTGCCCGCGTCGGTGACGCGGTGTCGGTGACCAGCACGCTGCGTGGCAAGGTCGAGTTCGAGAGCGGCGAGGAGGGCCGGGAGACCGAGATCCTCGCGCACCTGCTGCGGACCGCGACGGCCGAGACGTTCCGGGCCCACCTGGCCGGGCTGGACCTGTCCGGGTTCACCGCACTGGTCGAGGACGGCGCCGCGATCGAGACGGGCGAGTTGGTCAGCGCCGCCGAGCTGCTGCGCCAGGTCGGCACCGTACCCGGGTTGGCGAAGGTCCTGGACCGGCTCGACCTGGGCGACGCGCCCACCTCGGAGGAGGCTGCTGCCGCCGTCGAGTTCGTGTTGGAAGGGCTGCACCTGACCCGCCGGCTCGGCAAGGACGTCACCGACTCGGGGCGCACCGTCTACGGCGGCCGGGGCTGACTGTGGCCGGCAACCGGTTCCGTTACGGGCAGTGGAACGGCGGGCCCGACCCGCTCGCACCCCCGTACGACGTGCGCGAGGCGGTGGACGCGGTCGGTGCCGAGGTGCTGGCCGGCGGCAGCCTGCGGGAGGCGCTGCGTGACCTGCTGCGCCGTGGCCCGCAGGGACGGGGTGGCCTGGACGACCTGGCCGCCCGGGCTCGGCGGCTGCGCCGGGAGGCGCTGCGCAGGGGCGACCTGGACGGGGCGGTGACTCGGGCCCAGGCCCTGCTCGACCAGGCCCTCGCCGCCGAGCGGGACGAGCTGCGGGGTCGCGACGACGACGCCGCGCGGTTCGCCGAGGCGGTGCTGGACAATCTGCCGCGCTCGACGGCGCGGGCGGTGGAGGAGTTGTCCGGCTACCAGTGGGCCAGCGACGACGCTCGCCGCTCGTACCAGCAGATCCTCGACCAACTCCGCGACGACGTGCTCGGCCAGCGCTTCGCGGGGCTGCGCGACGCGGTGCGCGCCTCCGCCGACCCGGGCGCCCAGCAGCGGCTCGGCGAGATGATGGGCGACCTGAACGACCTGCTCGCCCGGCACGGTCGCGCGGAGGACACCACCGACGCGTTCGCCGAGTTCATGCGCCGACATGGCGACTTCTTTCCGGAGAAGCCGGAGAACGTCGACGAGTTGATCGACGTACTGGCCCGCCGGGCGGCGGCCGGGGAGCGGCTGATGAACTCGCTCTCCGAGCGGCAGCGCGCCGAGCTGGCTGGCCTCATGCAGCAGTCGCTCGGCGACCGCCTCGCGGGGGAGTTGTCGGCGCTCGACGCGAATCTGCGCGCGCTGCGACCCGACCTGCGCTGGGGGCGGGGTGAGCGGGTCCGCGGCGACCAGCCGTTGGACTACGCCGACGCGGCCGGCGCGCTGGGTGAGATCGGCGACCTGGACGACCTGCTGGACCAGCTCGACCAGGAACACCCGGGGGCGACCCTCGACGACGTGGACGTCGACGCGGTGGCGCGCACGCTGGGCCGGGACGCGGCCGACGACGTTCGCCGGCTGCGCGACCTGGAGCGGGAGCTGCGCCGCCAGGGTTGGCTCAGTCGGGACGCGGAGGGGCTCACACTGAGCCCGAAGGCGCTGCGCCGGCTCGGCGGGACTGCGCTTCGGCAGGTCTTCGCGGAGCTGACCGCCGGGCCGCGCGGCCAACACGACCTCCGCTCGGCCGGTGCGGCGGGCGAGGTCAGCGGCGCGTCCAGGCCCTGGCAGTACGGCGATGAGCAACCGTTGGACGTGGTCCGCACGTTGACGCGGGCGGTCAGTCGGGCCGGGCCGACGGTCCCGGTGCAGCTCTCGGTGGACGACTTCGAGGTGGTGGAAACCGAGAGGCGGGCCTCGGCCGCTGTGGTGCTCTGCGTCGACCTGTCGTACTCGATGATCTCTCAGGGTCGTTGGGGGCCGATGAAGCAGACGGCGCTGGCGCTGGCACACCTGATGGAGACGCGCTTCCCGCAGGACGCCCTGCAGATCGTGGGCTTCGGCCGGGAGGCGATGACGCTCACCCAGCAGGAGTTGGCGGCCGTGGAGCCGGACATGGAGCAGGGCACCAACCTCCAGCACGCGCTGCGGTTGGCGGGCCGGCACCTGCGGCGGCACCCGGACGCCGAGCCGATCGTCCTGGTGGTCACCGACGGCGAGCCGACCGCTCACCTGGACCCGGACGACGGGGAGGCGCTGTTCCACTGGCCGCCGCTGCCGGAGACGATCGAGGCGACGGTCCGCGAGGTCGATCGGCTGAGCCGCTACGGTGCCACGCTCAACCTGTTCATGCTCGGCGACGACCCGGGCCTGCGGCGCTTCGTCGACGCGGTGGCCCGCCGCAGCCGGGGCCGCATGTTCACCCCGGACACCGACGACCTGGGCGAGTACGTGGTCAGCGACTACCTCCGCTCCCGCCAATCCCGCCGCTAACTCCCGTTGGGACAGGTTGACTGGGGGGATGGAGAGCGGGGGAATGCGGCGGGCCTACGGCGCCCTGTTCGCGGAGGTCGACGCAGGCGGGTTCGGTCCGGCTCCGGAGGGGCAGCTCAGTGCCGAGCAGATCGTCGCGCATCTGGTCGCCAACGACGAGCTGATGATCCAGGCCACCGAGGCGTTGCTGGCCGGGTCGCCGTTCGCCTACTACGAGTTGGCGGAGGACATGCACCGCCCGCAGCTCGACGCGCTCGCCGCCGAGCAGGGTGGTCTGCGTGGCCTCACCGCGTTGCTGCACGGCACCAGCGACCGGCTGTGCGGGCTGGTCGACCAGCTCGGCCTGGCAGCGGACACCCCGGTCGAGACGCACCTACGCGAGGGCTTCGACCTCGTCGTCGACGAGCCGCTGCCCTGGTCGCGCACCCTGGACCTGCACACCCGGGTGCACCTGCCCAAGCACCAGGCTCAACTGCACGTCCTTCGGTCCTGAGCGACGCCGATCGGCCGGTCGGCGTCGCAGGTCTTGCCCAATTGAGCGTGATGTCTGTGGGTCATCACGATGACCCACAGACATCACGCTCGCACCAGTGCTGCCCACCCCGCCCCAAGCCCTCCGCCGATCTTGCACTTTCTGTCCCGACAAAAGTCGCATAAGAGGGCAAATCAACAACAGTAAATGCAAGATCGCGGGGCCGGGAGGCGCCGGGGCGGGGCGGGTCAGGTTTTGGCTAGGGCTGGGCGGGGGTGGAAGGTGCGGCGGTAGGTCGAGGGGGTCACGCCGATGCGTTGGTGGAGTTGCTGGCGGAGGGCGGCGGTGGTGCCGAAACCGCAGCGGTGGGCGATCTGATCGACGGTGAGGTCGGTCGTCTCCAGCAGCAGTCTCGCGTGGTCGGTGCGCTGTTGCAGCAGCCACTGCGCCGGACTCAGGCCGGTCTCCGACCGGAAGCGTCGGGTGAAGGTGCGCACGCTCATCCGCGCCTGCTCGGCCAGGTCGCGCAGCGCGATCGGCTCGTGCAGCCGCTGCCGCGCCCACTCCCGGGCTCCCGCCGTGCTGGTGTCGGCCGCCTTCGGCACCGGCTGCTCGATGTACTGTGCCTGACCGCCGTCGCGCCATGGTGGCATCACGCAGCGGCGGGCCGCCCGGTTGGCCACCTCGCTGCCGTGGTCGAGGCGGATGACGTGCAGGCAGAGGTCGATGCCGGCGGCGACTCCGGCCGAGGTGAGCACCCGGTCGTCGGCGATGAAGAGCACGTCCGGATCGAGGTCCACCCGGGCGTGCAGGCGGCGGAACCGCTCGGCGTACGCCCAGTGGGTGGTCGCCCGCCGCCCGTCGAGGAGCCCGGCGGCGGCGAGCACGAACGCTCCGGTGCAGATCGACATGATCCGGGCACCCCGCTCGTACGCCGCGCGCAGCGCCTCGGTCACCTCCGGCTCGATGACGCCCGCTGTCAACGCGGTGCCGTCGTGGATGCCCGGGACGATCACCGTTTCCGCTGTGTCGAGCAGCTCCAGACCGTGGTCGGGGACCACCTGGAAGCCGGCGGTGCTGCGCACCGGCCGCCCGCCGGGCGTGCACACCCGCACGTCGTAGAACGGTGTCCCGTCGGCGGCCCGGGCCGTGCTGAAGACCTGGGACGGGGTGCCGAGGTCCAGGCCAACCACCTGGTGCAGGGCGAGTACGGCGATCCGGTGCGGGCCAGCGCTCATGGCCCGATTATTGCGCATGATGGCTTTCCGGCCACTCGTCGAGGTGAGTGGCCCGGCTCAGACTTGTCAGGTGACCAAGAACCGCCGTCTGCATCCCGCCTGGCTGGTCGCCGCCGTCGCCTTCGTGGCGCTGGTCGGCGCGGCCGGCTTCCGCGCCACCCCGTCGGTGCTGCTGCACCCGCTGCACGAGGAGTTCGGTTGGCCCCTGGCCACGATCTCCGCGGCCGTATCGGTCAACCTGCTGCTCTACGGGCTCACCGCGCCGTTCGCGGCAGCCCTGATGGACCGGTTCGGCATCCGCCGGGTGGTCTCGGTGGCACTGCTGTTGGTCGCCGCGGGCAGCGGGTTGACGGTCTTCATGACCGCCAGCTGGCAGCTCCTGCTCTGCTGGGGTGTGCTGGTGGGGCTGGGCACCGGCTCGATGGCGCTGGCGTTCGTGGCCACCGTCACCGGCCGTTGGTTCGTGCACCGACGGGGCCTGGTCACCGGAGTGCTGACCGCCGGCGGGGCGGCCGGGCAACTGGTGTTCCTGCCACTGATCGCCATCCTGGTACGCGACCACGGCTGGCGTAGCGCCGCACTCGTGGTGGCCGTGGCGGCGCTGGCGGTCGTACCCCTGGTGGTGTGGCTGCTGCGCGAGCACCCGGCGGATCTCGGCCTGCCCGCCTACGGGGCGACCGAGGTCGTCGCGGCGCCGCAGCCGACCGGCGGCGCGGCGACCCGGGCGCTCGGCGCGCTGGCCACCGCGGCCCGGACCCGACCGTTCTGGCTGCTGGCCGGGGGCTTCGCGATCTGCGGGGCGACCACCAACGGCCTGGTCGGTACGCATTTCGTGCCGGCCGCGCACGACCACGGCATGGCCCAGACCACGGCGGCCGGGTTGCTCGCCCTGGTGGGGCTCTTCGACATCGTCGGCACCATCGCCTCCGGCTGGCTCACCGACCGGGTGGACAGCCGGTTGCTGCTCGGCATGTACTACGCGCTGCGCGGGTTGTCCCTGCTGGTGCTGCCGAGCCTCTTCTCCGGCACCGCCGAGCCGAGCATGCTGGTGTTCATCGTCTTCTACGGCCTGGACTGGGTGGCCACCGTGCCGCCGACGGTGGCGCTGTGCCGGGAGTACTTCGGTGGCGCCGGAGCTGTGGTGTTCGGCTGGGTGTTCGCCGCGCACCAGCTCGGCGCGGCGATCGCCGCGACCGGCGCGGGCCTGGTCCGGGACCGGCTGGGCGACTACGCGATGGCCTGGTACGTGGCGGGCGCGTTGTCGATCGGCGCCGCCGGGCTGTCGTTGCTGCTGCGCCGCCGACCGGGCCGAGCGGTGCCGGATGCCGTGCTGGTCGCCGCTACCGCGCCCAGGGCGTGGAGCTTCCGGGGCTGAACCGCGACGCGTCGGCCGCTCAGCCCAGTGTCCACTGTTGGGCCGGCCGCCCGTCGCACTGTCGCTGCCGGATGTCGTCGCCGGCCTCGACGGCGTCGTCGTCGGCCTGGGCGCACTTGTCGCTGTGCACGGCGACGAGCAGCACGGCGCTGGTGCCGGTCCCACCGAACCGCCACTGCTGGTTGGCCCCACCGTGGCAGGGGAACTGGAGCAACCGCGCGCCGTCGTCCCCACTGCCACCCTCGACGTCGAGGCACTGCCCGTACGCGGCGTTGGTCAACGTCAGCACGCCCGCGCCGGCCGGGCTGACCACCCACTGTTGCTCCGGGGTGCCGGTGCACACTGCCAACTCGGCCTGGGCCTCCTTGCCGTCACCGTCGAGCCCCAGGCAGAGGCCCGAGGCGGCGCGCAGCACCCGAGGCCCGGTGGGCGGGGCGGCCGGCGTGCTGGCCGACGGGGTCGGTGACGGCTCGGCCGGTGCGGTAGGGCTCGGCTCGCCGGCCGGTTCACTGGGCTGCGCCGCGGTGGACGGCGTACCGACCGACGCCGGCACGGACGGCTCGTCGTCACCGTCGAGCAGCCCGGTGGCGAAGACGACCCCCAGGAGTACGCCGACAGCCCCGACCGCCGCCGCGACCCGCAGCAACGGGTCGGCCAGCGGCCCGGAGCGCGGTGCCCGGTGACCGCCGTAGACGGTGCCGGCGGGGTCGGGACGTTCCTCGGGCGCGGACATACGCGCCATCCTCACCCACGACGTCGCGCCGGAGCCAGCCCGGTGGTGCGGGGGCGGCGACGCTCAGCGGGTGGGCTGCGGGTCGGTGACGTCGGCCACTGTGGCCCCGAGGGCGGCGATCGCGGCGTCGGCGTCGATCGCGATGGCGAGACCGCGCTCGCCGGCGCCCAGGGTGATCTCCCGGCCGCGCAGTCGCTCGTCGGCGACCACCGGCCAGGCAGTGCTCGCGCCGAACGGGGTGATGGTGCCGCGTTCGTAACCGGTGGCGGCCAGGGCGCCCGCCGCGTCCGGCATGGAGAGCCGGTGCACCCCGAGCAGGGCGCGCAGCTTGGGCCAGGAGATGACCCGGTCGCCGGGGGTGAGCACGAACAGGTGATCGTCTTCACCACGCCGGACCACTATCGTCTTGACCACGTCGGGGACGGCCACGCCCCGGGCGGCGGCGGCCTCCGCGAGACTGCCCACCGCACCGTGGCTGACCAGCCGATACGGCAGTTGGGCGGCGTCCAGGGCGGTGATCGCTGGCGATGGCATGCCCGCCACGGTAGCCGCCGGGCCTGCCACCGGACGGGAAACTGCCACCGCCGACATCCCACGGTTTCCAAACGGCGCGCGTAAGGTGATCACATGCGCGCTGAGCGTGTGGATCAACCGATTGACCATGATCAAGCGGTGGACACGCTGCGGCGGTCGTACGCCGCGGTGCCCACGGGCGAGCCTGTCCGGCTGGCCAAACGCACCTCCAACCTGTTCCGTCCCCGGTCCGCTCCCCGGACTCCGGGGCTCGACGTGAGTGGCCTGAACGGTGTGCTGTCGGTCGACCCGGCCGGCCGTACCGCCGACGTGCAGGGCATGTGCACCTACGAGGACCTGGTCGACGCGACGCTGCCGCACGGCCTGATGCCGCTTGTGGTGCCACAGTTGCGCACCATCACGCTGGGCGGCGCGGTGACCGGCCTCGGGATCGAGTCGACCTCGTTCCGCAACGGCCTGCCGCACGAGTCCGTCCAGGAGTTGGACGTGCTCACCGGCTCAGGCGAGATCATCACCGCCCGACCGGACGGCGAGCACGCCGACCTGTTCACCGCGTTCCCCAACTCGCTGGGCAGCCTCGGGTACGCCACCCGGCTGCGCATCGAGCTGCAACCGGTCGGCCGGTATGTGGCGTTGCGCAACGTCAGGTTCACCCAACTGGAGGCGCTGACCGACGCGATAGCGGAGGTGACCGCCACCCGGTCCTGGGCGGGTGTTCCGGTGGACGCGATGGACGGGGTGATGTTCAGCCCCGGCGAGGCGTACCTGATCTTCGCCACGTTCACCGACGGGGCCGACCCGCCCAGCGACTACACCGGTCAGGCGATCTACTACCGGTCGCTGCGCCAGCGCACCCGCGACGTGCTCACCGCGTACGACTATCTGTGGCGCTGGGACACCGACTGGTTCTGGTGCTCGTCGGCGTTCGGCGCGCAGCACCCGGTCGTGCGCAGGCTCTGGCCGGCGCGTTACCGGCGCAGCGACTTCTACCACCGACTGGTCCGGCTGGAGCACCGTCACCAGGTGGCGGCCCGGATCGACCGGCTGCGCGGGCAACCGGCCCGGGAGCGGGTCGTGCAGGACGTGGAGATCCCGCTGGACCGTACCGCCGACTTCCTGCGCTGGTTCGCCGGCGCGGTGGGGATGAACCCGGTGTGGCTGTGTCCGTTGCGACTGCGTGAGCCGGCGGGGCCCGGCTCGGCGCGGTCCTGGCCGTTATATCCGCTGCGGCCCGGGCAGGACTACGTCAACATCGGGTTCTGGGGGAGCGTGCCGATCGCGCCCGGCGCCGCCGACGGCGACGTCAACCGCACGATCGAACGCAGGGTGTCGGAGTCGGGCGGGCACAAGTCGCTCTATTCCGACGCGTACTACGACCGGGACGCCTTCGATCGCCTCTACGGCGGCGACACGTGGCGCGCGGTGAAAGACCGCTACGACCCGGACCACCGGCTGACGGGACTGTACGAAAAGGCGGTAGCACGAGCATGAGCCTGACCGACAGAGATCAGGGGGCGGCGAGCGTCCCCGCCACCCCGCCGGCGGGGGGCCGGCACACGGGTCCGACCGTCGCGGATGTCATCCGCGCGGTCACCATGGGGCCGTTGCCGGTGCGGATCACCGGGTACGACGGCAGCGCCGTCGGCCCGTCCGACGCCGGCATCACCCTGGCGATCCATTCCGAGCGTGGGCTGTCGTACCTGCTCACCGCGCCCGGTGACCTGGGCATGGCCCGGGCGTACGTCAGTGGTGACCTGGCGTTGCAGGGCGTGCACCCGGGTGACCCGTACGAGGCGTTGCGGGTACTCAAGGACGAGCTGCGGTTACGCCCACCGTCGCTGGCCGAGGGGCTGGCGCTGGTCCGTGGGCTGGGCTGGGAGCGGCTGATGCCGCCGCCGGCACCGCCGCAGGAGGCGCAGCCCCGCTGGAAGCGGGTGATGAACGGGCTGCGGCACTCGCGGGTGCGTGACAGCACTGCCATCTCGCACCACTACGACGTCTCCAACGCCTTCTACGAGAAGGTGCTCGGCCCGTCGATGACGTACACCTGCGCGGTTTTCCGGTCTCCGGACGACACGCTGGAGCAGGCCCAGGCGGCGAAGTACGACCTGGTCGCCGGCAAGCTGGCCCTGAAGAAGGGGATGCGGCTGCTGGATGTCGGGTGCGGCTGGGGTGGCATGGTGCGCCACGCCGCCCGCGAGTACGGCGTCAAGGCACTCGGGGTGACCCTGTCGAAGGCGCAGGCGCAGTGGGCGCAGGCCGCCATCGAGCGGGAGGGGTTGGCCGAGTTGGCGGAGGTGCGATACCTCGACTACCGGGACGCGCCGGCCGAGCAGTTCGACGCCATCTCCTCGATCGGGTTGACCGAGCACATCGGGGTGCGCAACTACCCGGCCTACTTCGGGTCGCTGCGCAGCCGGCTGCGGCAGGGCGGGCGGCTGCTCAACCACTGCATCACCCGCGCGGACAACCGGGCGCCGCACCGCTCGGGCGCGTTCATCGACCGGTACGTCTTCCCGGACGGTGAGCTGGCCGGTCCGGGCCGGTTGATCAGCGAGGTGCACGACGCCGGGTTCGAGGTGCACCACGAGGAGAACCTGCGCCAGCACTACGCGCTGACGCTGGCCGCCTGGTGCCGCAACCTGGTCGAGCACTGGGATTTCTGTGTCTCGGAGGTGGGCGCGGGCACCGCCCGGGTGTGGGGGCTCTACATGGCCGGGTCGCGGATGGCGTTCGAACGCAACGGCATCCAGCTGCACCAGGTGTTGGCCACCCACAACGGCCCGAACGGCGTGAGCGGGTATCCGCTTCGGCCGGACTGGTTGCCCTGATCACCTGCTGAGCGCCGCCTGAAGCCGCGCCGGAAAAAGTCGGCGCGGCTTCTCGCGAAGCGATTGACAAAGAAGTTTTGTACGTACAAACTGATTTTGCCATGAGAGATGTCCTGTACCTGGAGCAGATCGAGCAGGCCGAAGTCCTGCTCAAGCCGCAGCGCGTCGAGGTTCTGCGGCAACTGGCCGAGCCGCGCACCTGCACCGAGGTCGCGGCCCGACTCGACCAGACGCCACAGCGCGTCTACTACCACGTCAAGCAGCTCGTCGCGGCTGGCCTCGTCGAGCTGGTGAACGAACGCAAGGTCCGCGGCATCACCGAAGGCATCTACCAGGCCGCCGCCCGCTCCTACTGGCTCTCCCCGCGGCTCGTCGGCCGGATCGGCCTGCGCCGGGCCCGCGACGAGCTGAGCCTGGGTTACCTGCTCGACCTGATGGAGGAGGTCCAGGCCGACATCGCCGGCCTGGACCGGGCGGCGCCCGAGCTGCCCTCGATCGGCGTCTCCGGCGAGATCCGGGTGCCGGCCGAGCAACGCCAGCAGTTCCTGCACGACCTGCAAACCGCGCTTCAAGACCTGTTCACCCGCTACGGCGGCAGCGAAGGAGATGCCTTCAAGCTGGCCGTCGCCTGCTATCCGAAAGGGAACGACAATGAGTGAGCCGATGAAGGTCCAGGCCCGTCTCTCCGCGCCCGTCGGGCGCGTCCGCCAGGCCCTGACCGACCCGGCCGAGCTGCGTCTCTGGCTGGCCGAGCACGCCGAGGTCGAGCTGCCGCAGCGGTACGAGTTCTGGGGTCGCTACACGCCCGAAGGCGACGCCCCGCACCAGCGGCTGCTGCACGCCGACGACGACACGCTGCGCTTCGGCTGGCTGCTCGACGGCGTGGAGACCACCACCGAACTCCAGTTGACCGCCGAGGGCACCGACAGCACCGTGCTGACGCTGATCCAGAGCCACTTCGACTTCGCCGAGGCGATGAGCGGCTCCACCATCCGGGGCGTGCTCCAGACGTTCTGGGCGCTATCCATCGCCAACCTGGCCGCCCACGTGGAGGGCAAGCCACTGCTGCCCCGCACCGACTTCACCTCCGCCGACCTGCGGGGCGAGCTGGTCATCGCCGCCCCCGCCGACAAGGTGTGGGAGTCGCTGACCGACTCCGAGCAGGCCAGCGCCTGGTTCGGCTACCCGATCGGCATCGAGCCCTGGGTCGGCGGCCGGTACGCCATGGGCGGCTTCGAGACCGGTTACGCGGCCAAGGTCGTCGACCTGGAGCCCGGCCGCCGGATGTCCGTCGACTGGGGGCCGACCGGCGTGACGAGCTGGGAGCTGGCCGAGTCCGGTGGCCGCACCACGCTGACCTTCGTGCAGAGCGGCTTCGACGAGGCCAACCCGCCGTACGGGGCCTGGAGCGGGTCGGTTGCCGGGCTGTTCGAGCTGCGCCGCTTCCACGAGGTGCCGAACTGGCAGCCGATCTGGATCTCCGAGGAGATCCCCGGCCTGGAGCCCGCGCCGGCCAACTGAGTGTTTCGCCTCGATCGTGCTCGCCTTGATCGTGCTCGATCAGGGATGTAGTGGCCTCGTTCGCCCAGAAGGCCACTACATCCTGGATCGAGCACGATCTTGCGTGTGCGGGTCCGGGGAATCCGCTGGCGGGATCTGGTGACTTTTCGCTGTCGAGTGGGTACTGGCGGGCGATGTTCTTCATCTTTGGTCTGCGTACCAAGGTCGACCGGTCCGGTGTCGTGCAGCAGGTCTGCCGGCACTGCGGCAATCAGGCCGCGCAGGTGATCACTCGCCGCTCGACGAAATTCACTCTCTTCTTCATTCCCCTCATTCCGATCCGCACCCGGTACGCGCAGCAGTGCACGTTCTGCGGGGCGGAGTACGAGATCTCCAAGTCCGAGGCCGAGCGCCTCCCGGTCGGCTGATCCGACGATGGAACGCTTCCTCTGCTGGCTGATCGGCCGACCGACGTCCTCGGCCGACGTGCCCGTGCACACCGTTGCCCGCCCGCCCTGCACCCCTGGCCGGCGCAGACGCCGCCGCGCACGCCGTCCGTTGGCCGGCACCGCGCTGCCCCGTTCACCCTGGAACCGATCTGCGGGCCGCTGACCAGAGGCCGGAGCCGCAGCGGGGTGCACGTTCGGCTCTGGCGGCGTTTCTGAGCGCTGGTTAGGCTTTCGGGGTTTGCCGTGGACCGGCGCCGCCGAGGGTGCACGCACGACGAAAGAGCCGGAGCGACCGTGTCCCGACAGGACGGAAAGCAGGCTGCGGGGACGCTCAGCCCCGCCGGCGCGATCGTCGCGGCTGCGGTCATCCTGCTGGAGGCGGGCTGGCTGATCGCCGCGTTGCCCGGCGCCGCGCTGGTCAGCGACATCGGCGCGATGCTGGTCGCCGGTTGGGCGACGCTCGCGTGTGTCGGGGTGGCCCGTCGACATCCGGCGCCGCTGCGCCGGTTCTGGACGCTGCTCGCCCTCACCATGGCCCTCGCCGCGATCGGCCGGGCGATCTGGACGGTGCAGCGGCTCGTCGGCGGCGACCTGCCGCACACGCCGGTGGTCGGGGTGGTCTTCACCGCCGGCATCCTCACCGGCACTGCCGCGCTGCTCAGCTCGCCGTCGGCACCGAGGACCGCTGTCGGGCGGGCCCGTACGTTGCTGGACGGGGTGATCGTCGCCCTGGCCCTGGTGCCGATCGGTTGGGTGCTGGTCTTCCGGGGGGTCGCCGCCGCCGAGCTGGCCGACCCGGCGCGCACGCTGGGCCTGCTCTTCCCGATGTTCGACCTGATGCAGCTCACCATCCTGGTCGCGGTCTCCGGGCCGGCCCGGCCGTTGTGGCGGCCGATGACCGTCCTGGCGGCGAGCCTCACCCTGCGGGTCGTCGCCGATGTCGTCTACGTGTCGCTGGTCGCCCGCGCCGACTACACCGCCGGCCATCCGATCGACCTGTGCTGGCCGTTGAGCTACCTGCTGATCGGCCTGGCCACCCGGAACCCGCCGCCACCGGACTGTGACGGCACCGACGACACCGCCGAGTCGCCGCTGCCGCCCTGGTGGCGGGTGGCGTTGCCGTACCTGCCGGTGGGTGGGGCGATCATCGCGGTGGTGCTGGCCCGTCGGCCCACCGGGCAGACCCCGCAGCTGGTGTTCGTGACCATGATGGTGTTGCTGGCCGCCCTCGCCGTTCGGCAGGGGCTGGCGGCCAACGAGAACCTCCGGTTGGTGGCCCGGCTGCGCCGGCTCGCGTACGGCGACCAGCTCACCGGGCTGCCCAACCGGCTGTTGTTCAACCGGCGGCTGCGCCTGGCCCTGCGTGACGGGCGGCCGGTGGCGGTGCTGCTGCTCGACCTGGACGGGTTCAAGCAGGTGAACGACCGGTTCGGGCATGCCACCGGTGACACCCTGCTGACCGGGCTCGCGGCCCGGATGCACACTGCCGTGAACGGCGAAGGCACCATCGCCCGGCTCGGCGGTGACGAGTTCGCCGTGCTGGTCGACGGCGACCGGCCGGTGTCACCCGAACGGCTCGCCGAGCGGCTGCTGGACGCGTTGCGGCCCTCCGACGGCGAGGAGGACGTCGGGGTGCACCCGTCGGCGAGCATCGGTATCGCCGAGTACGGCCCGCAGCACACCTCCCACAGCGACCTGCTGCGTGACGCCGACATCGCCATGTACGCGGCCAAGGCGGCCGGGAAGTCCGCGTACCGCACGTGCACGGCGGCGTTGCGCGAGTCGGCCGTCTCCCGCGCCGAGTTGATCGCCGATCTGCGCCGCGCTGTCGACGAGGACCAGCTGCACCTGGAGTTCCAACCCATCGTCGACCTGACCACCGGCGCGGTGCGCAGCGCGGAGGCGCTGGTGCGCTGGCGGCACCCCCGGCTGGGGATGTTGCCGCCGGCGAAGTTCCTGCCGCTGGCCGAGGAGACCGGGCTGATCCTGCCGATCGACCGCTGGGTGATCCACGAGGCGTGCCGGGCCGCCGCGACCTGGCGGGGCCGGGCGCCGGAGGCGACAGTCGCTGTGAACATCGCCGCCGCGCACCTGCGTCGGCCGGACCTGATCGCCACTGTCACAGCGGCGACCAGCGCCGCCGGGTTGGCACCACGGGCGTTGACACTGGAGTTGACCGAGTCGGCGCTGATCGAGGGCACCGAGGCGGTGCTGGAGCGGCTGCACCAACTCCGGGAGTTGGGCATCCGGATCGCCATCGACGACTTCGGCACCGGCTACTCGTCGCTGAGCTACCTGCACCGCATCCCGGCCACCGAGCTGAAGATCGACAGGTCGTTCGTGGCCCGGCTGGGCACCGACGACCGGGCGTACGCCACCGTGGAGATGGTCACTCGCCTGGCCGGCGCGTTCGACCTGGCGGTGGTCGCCGAGGGGGTGGAGACCGAGCGTCAGCACGAGGCGGTCACCAAGATTGGTTGCCCACGCGGCCAGGGCTATCTGTACGGGCGGCCGGACGCCCCCGCGATGGTGGGCCAGAATCGGGGTTGACTCTCACGTAACGGCAGGCAGGAGCCTGGTTCCCGGAAGGGAGGGGAACCATGGCGTACACGGTGGGTCAGGTCGCGAAGGTGGCCGGCGTGACGGTGCGGACGCTGCACCACTACGACGAGATCGGGTTGCTCTCGCCCAGCGGGCGCACCTCGGCCGGTTACCGCCGCTACGACGACGCGGACCTGCAACGGCTGCAACTCGTCCTGTACTACCGGGAGCTTGGTTTCCCGCTTGAGGAGATCACCGCGATCATCGACGACCCGGCGGCCGATCCGGCCGCGCACCTGCGCCGGCAGCACGAACTGCTGACGGTACGGCTCAAGCGGTTGCAGGAGATGGTCACGGCGATCGAGTTCGCGATGGAGGCGAGCAAGATGAACATCCAACTCACGCCGGAGGAACGGTTCGAGGTCTTCGGCGACGCCGACCCGGAGCAGCACGAGGCCGAGGCGGAGCGGCGCTGGGGTGACACCGACGCGTACCGGGAGTCGAACCGCCGGGCCTCCCGCTACGACAAGGGAGACTGGCTGCGGATCAAGGCGGAGAACGAGGACTGGGGTCGGCGGATCGTCGCGCTGATGGCCTCGGGCGCCCCGGCGGACGGCCCGGAGGCGATGGACCTGGCCGAGGAGCACCGGCAGCTCATCGGCCGCTGGTTCTACGAGTGCTCGTACGAGATGCAGACCGGGTTGGCCGACATGTACCTGGCCGACGAGCGGTTCACGGCGTACTACGAGAACATCGCCCCGGGGCTGGCGACGTATCTGCACGAGGCGATCCACGCCAACGCCATCAGCCGGGCGTGACGGGGTGCGGTCCGGCTAGTCTGGCCGGACCGCACCGCCCGGGGGAGATGACAGTGCAGAAACCGAAGCTGATCGCCGCTGTCGCCGTGCTCGTGGTGGTGGTCGGCGCCGGGGCGTGGGCGCTGGTCGCCGCCGGCGACGACGACCCGGACGCGGGTCGCCCGGCGGCGTCGGCGGGCCCGGCCGACCCGGTCGGGGTGCTGAAGGCCGCCGCCGCGAAGGCCGACGAGCAGCCGTACAAGCTGACGGTCGGCACCGGCGGCGCGGACGGCGACGCCACTGTGCTGCTCTGGGACCCGAAGGCGAAGCGTGGTCTGGAGACCACCTCGCTGAAGGTGCCCTCCGGTGTGGTGAAGATCGAGCGGCTGACCACCGGGCCGGACGTGTACGTGCGGGTCACCGCACCCGACCGCCGCGTCCCGGTCTGGGACGGCAAGACCTGGTGGCACGTCGGCGCCCCGGGTGACCCGGCGGCCAAGCAGGGCCTGGACAACACCCGGCTGGCCAGCACGCTGGGCGCGCCGGCGGGGGTCCGGTTGACCGCCGAGCGGGAGTACGCAGGCACGCTGGACCTGCGCCAGAGCGCCGCGGTGCTGGGCAGCGGCGTCGGCAACGTGCTCGGCGACCGGGCGGCGGCGGTGCCGTTCACCGCTGCCGTGGACGAGCAGGGCCGGCTGGTCCGCTACCGCATCGAGTTGGCCAGCGAGCAGTCGCAGACCGCCCAGCTCGACCTGACGTACTCGGATTTCGGGCTGCCGGTGTCGGCGGACCCGCCGGCGGCCGACCTGGTGGGGGAGGACCCGCCGGCGAACATTCCCGGCGCCTGAGGTCGGGTCACTCCTCGACCGCCCCGTCGACCGGGGTGACCAGGAAGTCGTAGACGGTGCGGGCCATCCGCCGGACCGTCTCGTCGCCGGTGGCCATGGGCCCGGCGGTGAGGAAGGCGACGGCGGTCTCGGTGCCGGGGATCAGGTAGTAGCCGACGTCGTGCGAGGCGTCCGGCAGGTCACCGGTCTTGTGGGCCACCGGCACGCCGGGCGGCAACGCCGCCGGGATCTTCGTGTTCAGCGTCTGTTCCCGCATGAACCCGATCATCAGGTCGCGGGAGGCGGGGGTGAGGATCTCGCCGTCCCAGACCGCGCCGAGCAGTGACACCACGTCGTCCGGGCTGGTGTAGTTCTCCTCGCCGCGTTGCGCCGCCGCGCTGTCGAGCATCCGGCGGGCCAGGATGGTGGAGCGTTGGTTCATCGAGTCGATCAGGGCGTTGACCGGGGCGAATCCACCCAGGTAGGTGATCAGCACGTTCGCGGCCACGTTGTCGCTGTACTTGATCAGGTACTGGGCGAGCCGGCGCAGCGTGACCACCTGCGGGAACGTCTCGAACTGGAGCTGGCCGGTGCCGCCAACCACGTCCTGGGGGGTGACCAGCACCCCGTCGTCGAGGAAGACCTGTCCACAGTCGACCCGACGCAGCAACTCGACGAGGATCCACAGCTTGATGACGCTGGCCGCCTTGGGGCGCAGCGATCCGTTGACGGCGATCTGCTGGTCGCCGTAGCGGCTGGACAGGTCGCGGACGGTGACCCCGGCCGGGTTGAGGCTCGCGTCGGCGACCACCCGGGCGAGCTGCCCGCTGAGCGGGAACAGCCGGGCCCCGGCGACCGGGTCGGTGGGCGGCTGCGGGCTGGTGACCACCACGCCGGTCAGCGTCGTCGGCGGGCGGTGCCGCTGGATCACCTCCAGCGTGCCCTCGCTGCGCCCGACCAGCGGCACCCGGTAGCGGTAGGCAGTCCCTCCGACCACTACCGCGCCGCTGGCCACCCCGGCGGCGACCCGCATGGTCGGGTCGGCGACCCGACCGGTGTCGCCGTCGCAGGCGCGGTAGCGCACCGTGCGCCCGAGCGAGTCCACAGCGAACACCCCACCGGGAAACGACAGCCAGGACACCTCGCTGGTCGGCGGGCGCTCCGGCGTCGGGTCCACCCCGGGCTCGTGGCTCTCCGCGACGGGCGGGCGGCCCGGGCCGTCCGCGGTGGCCGGCCCGGTCGTCGCGAGCACCGCGAGCGCGACCGCCGCCGTCAGCACCTTCAGGGGTACGCGGGCAGAGTTCCCCAGCAGGGAAGATGAGCGCCTCTTGTCGCTTTTTCTCACGTTTGCACCATATGAAGCGCTGGGGGCCGGTGAGGCCGGCGTTACCGGTGTCACCCGTCTGGGCGGGGGTGTCCTGACGAGCGTGATGACCCAGAGACATCACGATGACTCACAGGCATCATGCTCATCAGTAACCCCGACTCCCGGAGGTCCACGATGTTGATCATCTCAGGCAGCTTGCGTGTCGAACCGGCCACCCGCGACGCCTACCTGTCCGACTGCCGCCCGATCATCGCGCAGGCGCGCGCCACCGCCGGCTGCCTCGACTTCCTGCTGGCGGCCGACCCGATGGAGCCCGACCGGATCCACGTCTATGAACGCTGGGAATCCGCCGAGCAACTGGCCGCGTTCCGTGGCTCCGGACCCGACGACGTGCAGGGAGCGGCCATCCTCGACGCCGACGTGCAGCGCTACCTGATCGCCGGCGTAGAAGCGCCCTGACCCGCCGCGAGCCGGCAGCGCTCACGGACCCGACGCGAGCCGGCAGCGGTCATGCCGGTGGTTGGGGGCCGGTGGGCAGGCCGGGTGCCATCCGGCGGATCGAGGCGAAGGTGGGCGTGAGGGCCTCGTACAGCTCGGCGAAGAGCGGCAGCAGCGCCGCGTAGGTGGCGGCGGCGGCCGGGTCGGGGCGGATCGTCTCCTCGATCCGCACCAGGTCGGCGGCGACGTCGATGCTGGGGATCAGCCCGAGCGCCTCCATGCCGAGCAGCGCCGCCCCGAAGCTCGACCCCTCGTGCGCGGACGGGAAACTCACCGGCAGGCCGAGGGCATCGGCAAGCATCTGCCGCCACAGGCCGCTGCGGGCGAAGCCGCCACCGGCCCGGACCTCCCGGACCTCGTTGCCGGCCGCACGCACCGAGCTGAGCACCAGCGCGAGCTGCTGACAGACGCCCTCCAACGCGGCCCGCACCAGATGCTCGCGGCGGTGTGCGTGGGTCAACCCCACGTACGCGCCGCGCGGCAGGGCGCTCCAGTGTGGTGCCCGTTCGCTGTGCAGGTACGGCAGCATGATGAGCCCGCCCGAACCGACAGGCGCGCGGGCCGCCAGGGCGACCAGGTCCTCCTCGGAGTGCTCGCCCAGGTCCGGGGCGAGCGCCGCGCCGGCCCACTTGAGCACGATGCCGCCGTTGTTGATCGCGCCACCGACCGCCCAGCGATGCTCGGTCAGCGCGTAGCAGAACACCCCGCCGAGCGGGTCCACGCCGGGCCGTTCGACCATCACCCGCATCGCGCCGCTGGTACCGATCGAGCAGGCCACCATGCCGGGGTGCACAGCGCCCAGGCCCAGGTTCGCCAGCGGTCCGTCGCCCGCGCCGACCACCACCGGGGTGCGCTCCGGCAGGCCGGTCTGGGCGGCGGCCTGCGGGGTCAGGTTGGGCAGCACCGCGGTGGTGGCGACGAGCTGCGGGAGCTGTTCCTCGGTGATGCCGGCGATGGTCAGCGCCTCGCGGTCCCACTTCAGCTCGTGGATGTCGAGCAGGCCGGTGGCCGAGGCGATCGAGTGGTCGGTGACCAGCACGCCGCAGAGCCGCAGCAGCACCCAGTCCTTGATGCCCACCCAGTGCGCCACCCGCTCGAAGAGCTTCGGCTCCTGCTCGGCGAACCAGAGCAACTTGGGTAGCGGCGACATCGGATGCATCGGCGTGCCGGTGCGCCGGTGCAGGGCCAGCCCCGACGGCACCGCCCGCAACCGCTCGGCCTGCCGGGTGGACCGCGAGTCGGCCCAGGTCACCGACGGGGTGAGCGGATTGCCGTCCCGATCCAACCCGATCAGGCTGTGCATCGCGGAGCCGAACGACAGCCCGGCCACCGGCTGGACCAGCTCGGCCACGACCATGCTGATCGACTTGAGCACCGCTTCGAGGATGAGCTGTGGGTCCTGCTCGGCGTAGCCGGGTTGCGGGTTGTTCAGCGGGTAGCCGACGAGGTGACTGCCGAGCTGCCGCCCGCCGGTGTCGTACGCGACGGCCTTCGTGCTGGTGGTGCCGATGTCGACCCCGATCACGACCCCGGGCAGCGTGACTGCCGGCACGACCGCCACCCCCTCAGGAAACGTGAATCGACGCAAGAGTATCGCCCTATCGTGTGGGTTGCTCCGCCGATCGGCTAGTTCGCCCGTTTCGGCGTGTCCGGGCGCCGCGCCGGACCTGTTAAACCTCGTGACACCCCCAGATTGGTGGCCAGCGCGGCGAAGGAGTCGGCGTGGCGAAGACTGAATCGACGGGTTCCACATGGCGGTACCGGTGGGCGCACCGGCAGAACGTGCGGCGGGTCAGCACGTACCGCGGCGCCGAGGCGGCGTGGCGGCGACGCGACGACGAGTTACGGCGGCTGCGCGCCCTGGCCGCCGACTTCCAGGGCTCGGCAGCCGCCGGCGCCGGGCTGCCGTTGGAGTTGGCCGCCGACGAGGTGGTCCTCTGGGCGCTACCCGCCGCGCAACTGGTCGAGGTACGGCACACCACGGTGCTGCCCGCGCCCGACCTCACCGTCGCCCCGCGAACCGGGGCGCTGCGCCCGCGCCGCCCGGACGGCGTACGCGTCACCGACGCCGGCATGGCCGTGATCACCAGCCGCCGACTCGTGCTGCTCGGCGGGCGGGGCCGGCGCGACTGGGCGTACGGCCGGATAACCGGCCTGGCCCACGACCCGGCGGCCCCGGTCACAGTGATCCAGGTGCTGGATCGGCGGCGTACCTCCGGGTTGTTGCTGCCCACCGACGCCGCGCCGGACTTCCGGTTCAAGCTCACGCTGGCCTTCGCCGACGCGATCGAACAGCGCGCCGCGGTGATCGCCCAACTCGACGAGCTGATCGCCGAGCACGCCCAGCTCAAGCCGTTCCGGCCGGCAGTGAACACCCCGGCGCAGGCCCGGTTCTCCGCGCGGGTACCGGGTGGCCGCAGGACCCTCGCGGTGGCGGCGGCCATCGCGCTGCTGGTGCCGGCGGCGCTGATCGAGTCGGACCCGTCCGACCCGACCGGTGGCGCGGAGGTCGCCGCTGCCGCGACCCCGGCCCTCACCACCAGCGCGGCGCCGGCGCTGATCCGCCCGGCCGGCCCGGCGCTCGCGCTGAAGACCCCGCCGCCGAAGCAGACGACGTCACCACGCCCGTCGCCCAGCGCGACCCAGGGCCCGCTCTGCGGGGCACCGGAGAACCCGCTGGGGTACGGCTTCTGTGGCGGCACGCGGATCCGCAAGCCGGCCGCCGAGGTGTGCGACTGGTTCGACTGCGTACCGCAGTTCTGGGCCGGGCGCGGTTACCTCGTGCAGTGCCGCGACGGTTCGGTCAGCCTGGCCGGCGGCGGGTCCAAGGCCTGCGCCAATCACGAGGGTGTGCGGCGGACCATCACGAAGTGACCGATTCGGTGCCTGAAGTCCGCTTCGCTCGGCCAGAATGATCGAGTGGAGATCCGGTCTGACGATGGCGCTCGGGTGCGGGTACGCCCCGTCGGCTACCAGCCCGGCATCGACCCGCCCGACGACCCCGCCGGTGCGACGCCCGGCTGGCACGACTGGCTGCTCATCGAGGTGGACGCCCGCACCGCCGACGGCCAGACCTGGTCGCACCACTACCCGAGCCTCATGGTCGAGGAGGCCCGCGCGCTCGGCGGCTGGCTGCACGGGCAGGCCACCGCCGCCCTCGGGCTGAGCGCGCCACCGGCGATGGTCAGCTTCACCGAACCCAACCTGGCCCTGCGCAGCCGGGTGCTGCGCCGCCGCCGGCTGGAGCTGATCGTGGAGTTCTCCGCCGAGTCGCTGCCACCGTGGATGCGCCGCCCGTCGACAGCGATCTACCCGCTGATCCTCACCGTCTCCGCGGACGCCCTCGCCACCGCCGCCGAGCACTGGGCCGAGCACTGCGAGGCGTACCCGCCGCGTACCCAGTCGCGGTTTCCGACCCACGGCCCGCAGCCGTACCGGCGGCAGGCCGGCTGACCAGTCCAGCCGGTGCGGTCCTTGTGGAGCCCGCGCCGGCCCTGCTCTGATGTGCGGTCATGGGGGTCGAGCAGGTACACCGCACGGTGGAGGCGGTGTGGCGCATCGAGTCCGGACGTGTCGTCGCCGCCCTGGCCGGGCTGGTACGCGATGTCGGCTGGGCCGAGGAGTTGGCCCAGGACGCCCTGGTCGCCGCCCTCGAGCAATGGCCGCGGGACGGCGTACCGGTCAATCCCGGCGCGTGGTTGACCACGGTCGGCAAGCGGCGGGCGGTCGACGCGCTGCGCCGGCGCAGGCTGCTGGAGCGCACTGTCGAGGAACTCGGTCAGGATCTCGACGACGACCGGTTCACCCCGGACTTCGACGCGGCCTTCGAGGAGAGAATCGACGACGACCTGCTGCGGTTGGTCTTCACCGCCTGCCACCCGGTGCTCTCACCGCAGGCGCGCGCGGCGCTGACCCTGCGCGTGCTGGGCGGACTGAAGACCGAGGAGATCGCACGGGCGTTCCTGGTGGCGGAGACCACCGTGGCGCAGCGGATCACCAGGGCCAAGAAGGCCCTCGCCGACGCGAAGGTGCCGTTCAGCGTGCCCGGTGTGGTCGAGCGCGGCGAACGCCTCGCATCAGTGCTGGAGGTCATTTACCTGATCTTCAACGAGGGCTACTCCGCGACTGCCGGCGACGACTGGATGCGTCCGGCGCTCTGCGCGGAAGCACTGCGGCTGGCCCGCCTCGTGCAGGAGTTGATGCCCGAGGAACCTGAGGTGCACGGGCTGGCCGCGCTGCTGGAGATTCAGGCATCGCGTACCGCTGCCCGCGTCGACGCCGACGGCGAACCGGTCCTTCTTCTGGAGCAGGACCGGGGGCGCTGGGACCTGCTGCTGATCCGCCGTGGCCTCGCCGCCCTGGACCGGGCCCGGGCGGCGAACGGCCCACCCGGCCCGTACACCCTCCAGGCGGAGATCGCGGCATGTCACGCTCGGGCGCGTACCCCGCAGGAGACGGACTGGGCACGGATCGCGGCCGGCTACGCGGAGCTGGCCCGGGTCGTGCCGTCGCCGGTCGTGAAGCTGAACCGAGCCGTCGCGGTCTCGTTTGCGCACGGACCGGCCGCCGGTCTGGAACTGGCCCGGGCGCTGGCCAAGGAACCCGCGCTGGCCGGCTACCACCTGCTGCCGAGCGTGCTCGGTGACCTGCTGGCCAAGCTGGGCCGCCACGACGAGGCGCGCGCCGAGTTCGAGCGGGCCGCCGAGCTGACCGGCAACGAACGCGAGCGCGCGTTGTTGCTCGCCCGCGCCGCCGACTGCGCCCGGGGTATCGCACCAACCCGCTGAAAAATCTCCCGCCGTCATGTCGTATCCCGCGACGGCCGCTCGACGCGTCAGTGCAGGCCGGCTCGCACCGGCACGCGGGGACCGGGGAACGGCCGGCAGAGACGAGGAGATCGACATGACGACAACGAACGCGATGAGGGCAGGGTCCCCAGTGGCGAGCGCCGACTCCCGGCGTACGACGACCAGGGTGCTGCTGGCCGGCGGAGTCATCGCCGGCCCGCTCTTCGTGCTGGCGGCCGCCGCTCAGGTGCTCACCCGCGACGGGTTCGACCTGAGCCGGCAGCCGCTCAGTCTGCTGGCCCTGGGTGATCTGGGCTGGATCCAGATCGCCAACTTCGTGCTGACCGGGCTGCTCGCCCTGGCCGGCGCGGTCGGGCTGCGCCGGGCGCTGCGCGGCGAGCCGGGCGGGACGTGGGGTCCGGCGTTGATCGCCGTGCACGGCCTCGGCCTGATCATCGGTGGGGTGCTGGTCTCCGACCCCAGCATGGGCTGGCCAGCCGGTGCGCCAGAGGGCACGCCCGACACAGTGAGCTGGCACGCCGTCGGCCACGGCATAGGCGCTGCACTCGCTTTCGGCTCGCTGCCCATCGCCTGCCTGGTCTTCGCCCGCGCCGGGTGGCGGGCCGGGCAGCGCGGTTGGGCGGCATTCTCCGTCGGCAGCGCGCTGGCTGTCGTCGCGATCCTGGCCTGGCCCGACCAGGACACCCTCAGCGTGCGGATGGCACTCGCCTGCGTCGTCGTCTTCGCCTGGCTGACCGCGCTCTGCGGCCGGCAACTCGCCAACTGACCACTGCTAGTCGACAACG
The DNA here is from genome assembly GCF_036136635.1 of Micromonospora sp. NBC_00330. Taxonomy (NCBI): domain Bacteria; kingdom Bacillati; phylum Actinomycetota; class Actinomycetes; order Micromonosporales; family Micromonosporaceae; genus Micromonospora; species Micromonospora sp. NBC_00330. The sequence continues at coordinate 4,805,803 of NZ_CP108012.1, read as the reverse complement.
GAAGGACCGACCGATGCGCTACATGATGATGCACAAGCTCGACGAGACACTGCCGGAGGCTTTCAACCCGGGCCCGGAGTTCGTCGCCCGGATGGAGGCCTTCATGAAGGAGGTCGCGCAGTCCGGGATCCTGGTCGCGGCCGAAGGGCTCTGCCCGACCGCCACCGAAGCCACCCGGATCACCGTGAGCGGCGGTAAGACCACAGTCACCGACGGGCCGTTCACCGAGACCAAGGAGCTGATCGCCGGGTTCGCGCTGGTGGACGTCCGCTCCCACGAGGAGGCCCTGGAGTGGGGCCGACGGTTCGCCGACGTCTTCGCCGAGACGATCGGTGAGGTGGAGGTCGACATCCGTCGGGTCTACGAGGCGCCTGAGCCCGGCCAAACGGCCTGACCCGACCCTCTGCGCGCCGCCGTCCGGGCCGCCCGGACGGCGGCGCCAACCAGCACCGGGCTACGCGCTGCCGAGCGACGCCTTGGCGGCGTCGATGGCGTCGAGCAACTCCTCGTTGTGTTCGAAGCCGTCCTCGACGACGGCCATGTCCACCCCGCATTCGCGCTGCCGTGCCCGCAGCAGGGTCTCCTCCACCGGGGCGATCGGGAAGGCCAGCGGATCCAGGCCGGGTACGCGATTTACGCTGTCCGCGTCCTCGATCTGGAGCCACTTGTTGTACTCGCCCTCGTAGACGATCACACCGGCGGCGATGCCCTGGGTCCACTGGTCGAGGAGCGTGGCCAGGCTGGTGGTGGCACGCACCGAGTCCCACGCGTCGGGCGAGATCTCGTAGCGCCAGATCTCACCCTCGTGCTCACCCGCCAGGACGAACGTGAAGATGGCGTACTCGAAATGGAAGAGCGGCAGTTGGTGCCGCCAGGGAAACGGCGTGCCGATCGACAGCCCCAGATTGTCCAGCGCGTCCGGGCCTTCCGGCCAGGACATCAGCCATCCGCCGTTGGGCAGCAACCGCCGCTCGGGCCAGCGCTGCGACTGCAACCAGGTCAGCTGCTCCGCGATGTGATCCACGCCGAAGATCCGGCGGACCACGTCCGGCGCCTGCCCGGTCGGCGACTCGTCCTGGTCGGGCCAGTCGAGGCCGGCGGCCGTCGCCGCGAGACGATAGTCGCGTACCGCGTCGCGCAGCACGCGCATGTCATCAAGCATCAGGAAGCTCCTCGGCCGCCGGGGTCCTGGGCAGGCTAGCGTCGCCGCATCGACTCTGGTGTCCGTCAATACTCTCCTTTCGGGCGCAACGGGATACATCGATCCCGGTTGCGTTGCCTGTCACGTACGTGAGCGGTTGTACCGCGTGTGACCGTGACCTCTGTGGCCTGCGCCCCCTGGCGGATCGCCTGGGCCGAGCGCGAGAACGAGCGCCGGCAGCGCGCGTACCGCGACGCCACCGACGCCTGGCGGCACCGCGACGACCACCTGGCCCGGCTCCGCATCGAAGCCGCCAGCTTCCTCGGGTGTACGCAGCCCCGCACCGGCCTGCCGGTGGAGCTCGACGACGACGAACTCGTCTTCCGCGTCCTCCCCGTCGCCCAGCTCGTCGAGGCCGAGGCGCGGCACATTCCCGGGCTGCCTACCCCGGGCGGCTCCTGTTCCTTCGCTGAGACTTCTTCCGAGGCGCTGCCGGCGGGCCTGCGTGTCGTCGACACCGGCATGGCCGTGGTGACCAGCCGACGGGTCGCCTTTGGTGGCCGGGAGCACCGCCGCGAGTGGCGGTACGCGGACCTGGTCGGACCCGCCCACCACCCCGACGTGCCGGTCACCCTGCTGCCCGACCGCTGTCGACTCCAGGGGCTGCTGGTCCCGGCGAATGCCTCGGTGAACTTCCGCTTCTATCTCACCCTCGCGGCTGCCGACGATCGCGCTGCGGTCGTCGCACAGGTTGACGAGCTGCTGGCCGCGCACCGAGCCGCCCGGCCCACGCCCCTTCTGTTGGTGGACCCCGACGACGCACCGCTGACGGCGGTACGCCCCGACCGGCGGGCGCTCGGCGCTGCTGCCGTCGCGGCAGTGGTGTTCGTGACGCTCGGCCCGGGTGCTCTGGGGCCTGGCGCGTGGGGCCCTCGCGGGCCGGTGCCCTCGGCGGAGGTCGTCGCCTTGGACGTGCCCCCGGCCGGGGCGGCCCTCGTTCCGATCGGTCCCGTCGGGCCGGTCGCGCCCAGGTCGCGGGTCGGTTCGGCCGACAGTGCCGTATGGAGCCCGCCGAGTGTTCCGACTACGCGACCGTCGGCAGCCTCCACAGTGGCGGAAGCGGCTGTCGCGGTGGCCCTGCCGCCGGCTTCGCCGCCAGCCGTCGTCCCGATCCCGTCGGCCAGTTCGGTGCCGACGCCCGGTCCGGTCCCCACTCCGGACCCGTCCGCGTCACCCATCCCGACGCCGCCCGTCGCGTCGGCCTCGCCGACCCCGACTGTTACGGCGACGCCTTCGCCGGATCCGGGACTGCTGGCGATCTGCCTGGACCCTCTTCAACTGCCGTTGCTGGACCCGCTGCTCTGCCCGTCGCCGGCGCCCTAAACTGCGCCTTCTTCCCTGCGCGGCTCAGTTCGTGGCGCTGAAATCGGGGACGGTGAGGGTGCCGTCCTCCGCGAGGGTGAAGCCCGGGTTCCAGGCGATCTCCCAGAGGTGACCGTCCGGATCGGCGAAGTAGCCGGCGTAGCCGCCATAGAAGGTCTCCCGGGCCGGCTTGGTCACCGTGGCACCGGCCTTGGTCGCCGTGGCGATCACCTCGTCGACGTCGGCTCGGGAGCGGACGTTCTGGGCGAGGGTCATCGCGCCGGTGCCCGGCCCTTTGATGCCCGCGTCGTCGGCTAGCTTGTCGCGGCCCCAAAGGACGAGGGCCAGGCCGCCGGCCTGGAAGAAGACCGTCTCCTCAACCTCCTGGCCCTGCCAGCCGAGCTGCTCGTAGAACGCCTTCGCGCGGGCCACGTCCGCGACTCCCAGGGTGATCAGGCTGATCCGCTGCTCCATGGTCTTCAACCTAACGCTAGGAGCGCGTTCGCACTCCTCGTCCCATAGCATCGACGCTATGAGGTGGAGCGATGAGTGATCGCCTGGGCTGGAACGACCTGCGTGAGCGCCGGATGGCGGAGCCAGGGGCAGCCGAGACCTACGAGGCCACTCGGATCGCCTTCGAGCTTGGTCAAGAGGTGCGCCACCTGCGCGAAGGGCATGGCTGGACTCAGAGCCAGTTGGCGCGCGCTGCGGGGATGACTCAGTCCGCGGTGGCTCGCTTCGAGGCAGGCGGAACGGTGCCGACCCTGCCAGTGTTGGGGCGACTAGCTCGCGCCCTAGACAGGAGGCTAGACGTAAGTTTCTCGCCGAACATGGACGTGGCTTGACTCCAGGTGAGGCTCACCACACGCATGATCCGGACATTCGTTGCGAGATGCAGGCAATAGTTCGAGGTGTCTGCTGCTTCAAGCCAGTGCCCGCCAGCGATCAGTCGCTAGCTTGACAGGAAGCAGAGCAAAGAAAAAGAGGGGCAGTAGCCTTGCGGCGGGTGCCCCCCTGTGTCTGCCGGTAATCATACAGCATCTCTGCTGGTGCATGGCGGAACGTCGTCAGGAGCGCCTTGTCAACTAGCCTACGCACGTGGCCACCCCCACTGCGCCGGCATCCTCCGTGACCTACGACCGCAATGCCATCGCCCGCATGATCGACTTCTTCACCATTGATGGCACCCCCTGGCCTCGAAGGCTGTGGGATGTTGGCTCGCTATTGGGGCTGGAGGAGCTGTGGGAGGCTGGTTCGTGGGCAGCGCAGAAAGTACTCACGACTGCCGCTTGTGACTGGCAGCGTAACGAGCTGCGTACGATCGTTGGCCCTGATGTCGGACTTGGGCAGAGGGAGCTGCGCAGAGAGTTGACGACTTTGCTCGCCGCGCCACTGCCCGATCCAAGCCCAGCCCGACGGCGGCTCAAGGAGCTCATCGAACATGCTCGTTCGGGCTATGTGGACCGATGGGCGGAGGCTGTCGATACAACCCCCGCTGAACGGCCTAAGCCCGAGAGGCTTGCCCGGACGATCGCCTCGCACCTCTTGGATCTTGGTTACGACGCCAACCACCTTGCGGCCTGGGCCAACGAGCTCAACGCGCGTCAGGCAACCGCGCTCGAGGTCGTGCAATCCGCTGCTTCATTGGCCAAAGCGTCTGAACAATCGTTCGATGTGCTTGTGGTTCTACTTGCTGTGCCGGAACGACCCCTTGCCGAGCAGCAGCCGAACTGGACCGCCAAAGGCAAAGTCATCGAATGGCTGAAAGAGCATCGTTTCAGTGTTCAGGGCCTCCGGGTAGGCGGCGGCTTCCGCTACCAAGTCAGAGCCTTGGATGCGTATGGTGCGGCCAACCAGGCCCGTGAGATGGTCGAGCGGATGATAGCGCGCTCGTCATTCCAGCGGAGCAACCGCGGCGGCATCGTCGCTGCGCCAAATATATGGGTCGGCGGTCATCCTCAGCCGATTCCACTGCTCCCCCCAGCCCGGGGAGCCAACATCCTCGCATTGGTTCACGAGGGGCACCTCTATCGAGTCGATGGAGAGCGCAGGTTGATTGATGACGCGTTGGAGTTGGCCGCGCCGCTTAACCAGGGCGCTCTCGGTCCTGCGGTCGCTGGCGGCTGGGCGGCCGTGGAATCGTTGTTGACCCACCCTGACGATCCCCAGGAAGAAGAGCGCTCCGGCAAGGCCGTCGCCGCCGATCGTCTCGCTGCGATCATTGCCTGCTCCTGGCCGAGGGCCGAACTGACAGCGTTGGCACATCGTCATAACCCGTCCGAGCCCGATGAGCTCAGTGCAGCTTTGGACGGTTGTGCTACGAACATTGAGCGCGCGCGGACAGTGGCGGTAGGGCTCAAGTCCGGATCCCTGCGCCCCTGCCCGTCCGGACGCAAGCTGCAACGGCACAGTGACATGGCAGCAATCGACCGGATGGCTCGCCTCGTTGTCGACCCACGTCGGGAGCTGAACGAGGCGGTCAAAACGTTTAGGGTCGCGTTACGGAGGTTGTACCGGACCCGGAACATCGTTCTACATGGGGGTTCAACCAAAGGCGTGGCCTTGCAAGCCACGTTACGCATCGGCGCCCCCCTGGTCGGTGCCGGTCTGGACAGGTTGGCCCACGCTGCGCTCACCGAGGGAATTCGCCCGCTCGACTTGGCTGCCCGTGCAGAGCTTGCTTTGAAGTTGGTTGATGGGGAGACTGCACTGTCTGTCGTTGAGTTGCTCGAACCAAGGCATGGGTAGCGTTCAAGAATAGGAAGAGGGGCAGCGACCGGACTTGCCGGTGGGTGCCCCTCTAATCCCTGGTGAAGCTAATCTGGCAGGCTCAACGGTGGGTTAATTCTTGTCTGCAGGCCCCACTATCGACGGTGGCGATGATCTTTGATCGTCAGTCCGCGGTGTTCGTTGGGCGGATAGATTGGAGCCAAACGCGAGGACCGCCGTTGTCGAGCTGCCAGAAACTCCAACCGTTGCGGTTGTCGTTCACACTTGGGTTGAGGTGGCGGACGACCGCGCGCGCCGCGCCTGTGGGAGTCTTGAAGGACTCGCCCTTGAGTGGCCCATCGGTGATTTCTACCCGGGCCGGGGCGAAGTAGAGGCCGCGCGTTCGGTGCCCCTCGTAATCAGCGTAGATCGGTACGCCGTCGGTAGCCCGGGTCGGCTCCTCACTGCCGAGCGGACTGTCGGCGACCAACCGTCGCACGATCTCGCCCTCCGTGACGTGCGCCATTCGTGCCGCGAACGCCACGAATCGTTTGGTGCTGTCGTCCACTTCGATCGTTGCCATCCTTGATC